>NZ_JAIQZK010000002.1 GCF_020075545.1 Nocardioides sp. TRM66260-LWL | reverse complement strand
CTGCCCGAGCAGCTGCGCAAGACCCTGACCTGGGACCGCGGCAAAGAGCTCTCCGCTCACGCACAGTTCGCGTTGGCGACCGGCACGAGGGTGTTCTTCGCCGACCCCCACTCACCCTGGCAGCGGCCGAGCAACGAGAACACCAACGGCCTGCTGCGCCAGTACTTCCCCAAGGGCACCGACCTGTCGCGATGGTCAGCCGAGAACCTCGAAGCCGTCGCCCACACGCTGAACAACAGGCCCCGCAAGGCCCTTGGCTGGAGAACCCCGGCCGAGGTCTTCGAGGAGTAACTACGCTCCCTGAAACAACCCGGTGTTGCATCGACCGGTTGAACTCAAGCAGTACGGTTCCTGGGCCTTCACCCAGCGGGCGAACGAGTCCGGGCTGCTCGCGTCCTTGGGCAGCATCGGTGACTGCTACGACAACTCGATGATCGAGAGCTTCTGGTCACGCATGCAGGTCGAACTTCTCGACCGGAAGAAGTGGAACACGCGTATCGAGCTGAGCAACGCGATGCAGGCCGCGATGCTCCGCGACGCGATCACGAGCGGCGCCGAGCGCTACGACCTGCGCGGCGTCTCCGACTCCCTCGACCCCGACGACCCCCTGGTGGGGCTGCTGCGGTTCAAGGCCGGGCTCGGGGCGGACGCCGTCGAGCTGGTCGGCGAGTGGGAGCTGGCGCTGCGGCCGCTGCGGCACCGGCTGGTGTCGGCCTACCTGGCCCGACGCTGAGGTCGCCGGGTCAGAGGAGCCCCTCGGCCCGCAGCCACGCCTCGGTGCGCGTCATGCCCTCGGCCAGGTCGACCTGCGGCTCGTAGCCGAGCAGCCGTCGCGCCCGTTCGATCGAGTAGGTGCCCCGGCGCAGGAAGTAGCGCACGGCCGTCGGGTTCGCCTCGGTCTCGCCGCCGGCGAGCCGCGCGGCCCGATCGGCTGCGGTGGCGAGGGCGAGCGCCACGGGGGTCGGCACGCACACCGGACCGCGCTGGCCGAGCATCCGGCTGTAGTGGCCGAAGAACTCCCGGTTCGTCACCCCGACGCCGCCGCTCAGCGTGAATACCCGCCCGGCCGCCGCCGGGTGCGCGGCCACGAGCTCGAGGCCGCGCACGAGGTCGTCGACGTAGACGGGGCTGAAGATCCCGCGTCCGCCGTCGGGCAGCACGAAGCGCCGGGCGCGCATCATCTCCACCGGCAGCACGGTCCAGGGCCGCGAGCCGGGGCCGTAGACGTCGCCGGGTCGCACGACGACGACCTCGGCCTCGCCGGCCGCGTGCGCCTGCAGCACCGCCTGCTCGGCGGCGATGCGGGTGTCGACGTACGGGTTGCCGTCGGGACGCAGCGGGTGGTCCTCGGTGACGCCGTCGGGGAACCCGAGGTCGGAGAACGCCCGCACCGAGGAGACGTAGACGAACCGCCGGGCGCCCGCGGCGATCGCGGCGTCGAGCACCCGCCGGGTGCCGAGGGTGTTGACCCGCCAGGCCTCGGCGAGCGTCGGCACGTTCGAGACCAGCGCGGCGGTGTGCACGACGACCGCGCCGGGCGCGATCGCGTGCTGCCACGGCGCCGGGTCCGTGACGTCGCCGGCCACCACGCCGGTCGCCTCGTCGGCCGCGATGTCGACGCCGGCCACGCGCACGCCCTGCGCGCGCAGGTGGGCGGCCAGGGTGCGGCCGATGAAGCCGCGGGCTCCGGTGACGAAGACGTCGGTCGGCAGGGCGGGGGCGGGAGCGGACTGGGTCATCGGGGCCTCACGGATCGGATGGGAAGGGGGTCTCGACAGGCTCGACCACCGGACGGGCTCGACCACCGGACAGGCATCGGATCGTTCACACGCCGAGATCGGCGTCGAGCCACGCGCGGTCCTCGTCCGTCGGGCGAGGAGATCGCTCGACGCCCGCCCGGAGCGCCTCGGAGCGCGCGGCCCCCTCGGAGACGTCGGCCAGGTCGACGACCACCGGCGCGTGGTCGGACGGCGCACCGGTGCCCTGGGCGGGGTCGCGCTCGTCGGTGTCGATGAAGGCGCCGGTGACGCGCTGCACGAGCGCGGGGGAGCCGAGGACGAAGTCGATGCGCAGGCCGCGGTTCCGCTCGAAGCGCTGCCGGTAGTAGTCCCAGTACGTGTAGACGTCGGGGCCCGGCGTGTGCGGGCGGACGACGTCGTCCCAGCCGTCGTCGAGGAAGGCCTGGAAGGCGGCGCGCTCGGGCGGGGTGACGTGGGTGGAGGTGCGGAACTGCGCCATGTCGAAGACGTCCTCGTCGCGCGGGGCGATGTTCCAGTCGCCGACCAGCGCCGTCGGTCCCTCGCGCCAGGCGCCGGCGGCCTCGCGCAGCCGAGCCAGCCAGTCGAGCTTGTAGACGTAGTGGGGGTCGTCGACCTTGCGGCCGTTCGGCACGTAGAGGCTCCACACGCGCACGCCGCCGCAGGTCGCGCCGATCGCGCGGGCCTCGGGGGCGATCGGCTCGCCGAAGCCGGGCTGGCCGGGGAAGCCCACCTCGACGTCCTCGAGCCCGACCCGGCTGATGATCGCGACGCCGTTCCACTGGCTGTAGCCCACCGACGCCACCTCGTAGCCCAGCGACTGCAGGCCCATCAGCGGCAGCTGCTCCTCGCGGGCCTTCGTCTCCTGCACCGCGAGCACGTCGACCTCGTGCCGCTGCAGGAAGGCCTCGACGCGGTCGATGCGGGTGCGGAGTGAGTTGACGTTCCAGGTCGCGAGGCGCACGCCTGAACCCTAGGCGGGCGGCCGCGCCGAAACCGACGCGGCGGCGTCCGCGGGACGGCAGGCTGCTCCCATGGACGGCGGGCAGCAGCAGCGCGTCCCGCTCGTGCTGGTCTGCGGCCTGCACGACGAGGGGCTGCGGGTGGTCGAGCAGCTGCACGCCGCCGGGGTCGCCGTGGTGGTCGTCGACGACGTGCCCGAGCCGCGTCTCGTGCCGGCCCTCGAGCGGCTGGGCGTGCGGTGGGTGGCCGCCGACTCCCGGCTGCCCGAGACCCTGCTGGACGCCGGGCTGGCCGCGGCCGCGGCGCTGGTGTGCGTCGAGAGCGACGACCTGCACACGCTGGCCACCGCCCTGCTGGCCCGGCAGCTGCGACCCGAGCTGCGGGTGGTCGTCCAGCTGCGCAACGAGGCGGTCGGACGCGCGCTGGAGGCCACCGGCGTCGCGGTGCTCGACGTCGCGCGGCTCTCCGCGCCGTCGATCGTCCGCGCGTGCCTGGGCACCGAGCGGTGGTCGCTGGAGCTGGCCGGCACCGCGTTCGAGATGGTGGCCGTCACCGCGCGGGAGGCGGGTCCGCTGCGCGCGCTGTACGGCGACCTCGCGCCGATCGCGGTCGTCCCCGCCGGGGGCGGGAGCGCCGTCGTCACGCCCGGACGCGACGAGCCGGTGTCGCCCGGCGACGTCGTGCACCTGCTCGGGACGCCCACCGAGCTCGCCGCCGCCGACCTGGCGCCGACCCGGGAGCGGGCGCTCGTCGGGGGCGCCCGCGCCGGACGCCCCCACCGGACCGGGCGCGACCCGTGGCTGCGGCCGCTGCTGAGCACGCTGGACCGGCGGGTGAAGCGCGCACTGCTCGCGCTGGCGACGCTGGCGACGATCTCGGTGACCGTGCTGATGACCGGCTACCAGGAGCCCGACGGCACCCGCATGTCGCTGCTCGACGCGCTCTACTTCACCGTCGAGACGATCGGGACGGTCGGCTACGGCGACTTCTACTTCCGCGACCAGCACCCGTGGCTGCGCGGGTGGGCGATCGTCCTGATGGTGGTCGGCGCGACCCTCGCCACGGTGTTCTTCGCGCTGCTCACCAACGCGCTGATCGCCCGCCGGATCGAGGAGACGCTGGGCCTGCGGCGCATCACCGGCCTGGCCGACCACGTGGTGGTCGTCGGCACCGGCTCGATCGGCATGGCGGTGGTGCGGCTGCTGCGCGCCGCCGGGCGGGACGTGGTGGTGGTCGAGCGCGACCCCGCGAACCGCTTCCGCGCCGAGCTCGACGCCGCGCGGGTGCCGGTCGTGACCGCCGACGCCACGCTGCCCGACACCTGGCGTCAGCTGCGGCTCGAGCACGCCCGCGGCGTCGCGGTGCTCATCTCCGACGACCTCGTCGGCATCGAGACCGGTCTGGCGGTGCGCGACCTGCTCACCGCGGGGGAGCGGTGGGAGCGGACGCCGGTGGTGCTGCGGGTCTTCGGCCGTCGGCTCGCGACCACGGTCGAGCAGAGCTTCGGGTTCCGGCACGTCCGCTCGCCCGCGGCGCTGGCCGCGCCCTGGTTCGTCGGCGCGGCGCTGGGGCTGGAGGTGGTCGACACCTTCTACGTCGGCGACCAGCCGCTGCTGCTGGCCCGGCTCGTGGTGCGCGGGGGCCTGGACGGCGTGGCGCTGGCCGACCTGCCCGCGCGGGTGCGGATCGTCGTCCTCGAGCGCGACCACGGCGTCGAGCACCCGCCGCGCCGCGACACCCGGCTGCGCGTCGGCGACGTCGCCTACCTGGTCGGGCCGTACGAGGAGCTGATCGCGCTGCTGCGCGCCGACGGGCTCGCGTCGTCCTGACCCTCGCTCGGCGGCGCCAGGAACGGCGCGACGAGGTGGGGCGTCGCGGTGTGCACGAGGCGCAGGGCCACCGGCCGTGGGACGTCGCGCACGACCACCTTCTCGTCTCCGGCCGCGGTGGTGGCGAGCAGCGTGACGAGGTCGAGCCGCCGCTGGAACCACGAGGCGCGCTGCACCCAGCCGATGACGCCGTCGAGCTCCAGCACGGTGCGCACCCGCGCGGTGGTGCCGCTGCCGGCCACCAGGTGCGTGGGACGCCGCTCGTCGCCGACGACCGCGTGCCCGAGGTGGCGGTACGCCAGCCGCGCGAAGGCGACGCCGGCCACCGCCCGGACGGCGGCCAGGGCGAGCAGCCCGGGAGCCACCGCGTCGCGCCACGGCGTCGGGACGTCGGCCACCCGGGGGGCCGCGGCGGCGGCGAGCGCTCCGAGCAGCAGGACGAGCGTGGTCCACTGCGCGCGGACGTGCGCCCGCCGTCGCGCGGCCGGACCGTGCGGCGTCAGCGGCACCGCCAGCGCGTGGACGGCCGCGGCGGGCGGCTCGGCGCCGGCCAGGGTCGCCGCGCCGATGGCGGCGACCGCGGCGCGCGGCGCGGCGGGGGTGAGGACCACGGTGCCCTTCTCGACGCCGGTGGCCAGCGCGTCGAGCTCGGCGCCCCCGGCCCAGCGCACCAGGAGCGCCTCGCGGAGCCGGACGCCGCGCACGCGGCGCTCCTCCACCGAGACCGAGCGGGTGCTCAGCAGGCCGGCCGAGAGGTGCAGCACCGGCTGCGCGTCGCCGGTGCGACGGGTGAGCCGGTAGCCGCCCCACTGGAGCGCGGCGGCCAGCGTCGAGAGCGCGAGCCACGCGACGACGGCGCCCACCAGGCCGACGACCAGCAGCAGCACGACGCCGTGCTGCTCGGCCCAGCCGCGCACGCCGTCCGCGGCGCCGCGGGCCGCGCCCTCCTCGTCGACGCCGAGGTTCGGCAGCAGCTGGCTGAGCGTGACGAGCGCGCCCACGGCGACCGCGAGGCGTCCGAGGTTGAGCGGCGCGTAGCGCAGCCAGCCCCAGTCGTAGGCGGCGAGGGGGTGCTCGGTGCGGGTCGGGGCGGCCGGCTCGGGTGCGTCCGTGGGGGGCGCGTCCGCGGAGGGTGCGGCGGCCGCGGGCGCCGTCTGCTCGAACAGCACGGCTCGCAGCCGCGCCGCCTCGCGGTGGGTGACGGCGCCGAGCTCGAGCCGCTCCTTGTCGACGCCGGTGCCGACGGTGACCTTCGCGACGCCCAGCAGGCGGTGCAGCAGCGGGGCGCTCTGGTCGAGGCTGCGGATGCGCTCGCGGGACGCCGTCAGCACCCGCCGGTGCAGGACGCCGCGCCGTAGCTCGAGGCCGCCGGGGGAGTCGCGGTACGACGTCGTCAGCCAGACGAGCGTGCCGGCCACGCCGGCCAGCAGCAGCGCGAGGACGCCGAGGGCGAGCACCCAGAATCCGCCGCTGCCCAGCAGGCCGACCGCCGCCGGCGAGGCCGGCACCGCCGCGGCGAGCACGGCGCGCAGGCCGGCGAGGATCGTCATCCGCGGGTCGAGCCGGCGCCAGCCGTCGGCGTCCGGCGCCGTCCAGCGCAGGTCGGGCAGGTCGAGCGGGCCGGGCCCGTCGGGCAGGTACGGGTTGCCGCTCACGTCGCGTCGTCCCGCTCGGCGGCGGTGATCGCGGTGAGCTCGGCGACGAGGTGCTGCGCCAGGTCGGCGTCGAGGCCCTCGATGGTGATCGGGCCGGCCGCCGAGGCGGTCGTGACGGTGATCGAGCGCAGCCGCAGCCAGCGCTCGAGCGGGCCCTGGCTGGAGTCGACGGTCTGCACCCGCGAGAGCGGAGCGATGCGGTCGTCGACGGAGAGCAGGCCGCGGCGGGTGTGCACGGCGTCGCCGGCGACCTCCCAGCGGTGGATGCGGTAGCGCACGGTCGGGACGATCGCGACCGCCGCCACCGCGAGCAGGACGACGAGCGCCGCGAGGGCCACCAGCCACGCGGGGCGCTCGGGCCACACCAGCACCGCGACGCCGGCCGCGACGACCGGCACCACGGCCGTGCCCGCGGTCGTCACCCGCCACAGGGTCACGGCGCGCGGGCAGACGAGGTGGGCGGGCTCGCGCAGGGTGGGGGCCGGCTGGCTCATGGCGCCAGCCTGCCACCGGGCGCCGACGGCGTCACGGATGCCGGTGGGGGGTGCCGCGCGCCGTACACTCGCGCCCCGTGGCGCTCACCATCGGCATCGTCGGTCTCCCCAACGCGGGCAAGTCGACCCTCTTCAACGCCCTGACGAAGAACGACGTCCTCGCGGCGAACTACCCGTTCGCGACGATCGAGCCGAACGTCGGCGTCGTCGGGGTCCCGGACGAGCGGCTCAGCGCGTTGGCCGGCATCTTCTCCTCCGAGCGGGTGCTGCCCGCCACCGTCGAGTTCGTCGACATCGCCGGCATCGTCCGCGGCGCGTCGCAGGGCGAGGGCCTGGGCAACAAGTTCCTCGCCCACATCCGCGAGTCGGCCGCGATCTGCCAGGTCACCCGGGTGTTCCGCGACGAGGACGTCACGCACGTCGACGGCGAGGTCAACCCCGCCAACGACATCTCCACCATCCAGACCGAGCTGATCCTCGCCGACCTCGAGACGGTCGAGAAGGCCGTCGTCCGGCTGGAGAAGGAGGCGCGCAAGGTCAAGGAGCTCGCCGCCAACCTCGAGGCGGCCCAGCAGGCGAAGGAGGCGCTGGAGGCCGGCACCCCGATCATCGCGACCTCGATCGACCGCCACCTGCTGCGCGAGCTCTCGCTGCTCACCGCCAAGCCGTTCATCTACGTCTTCAACTGCGACGCCGACGAGCTCGCCGACGACGCCCTCAAGGCCAAGATGCGCGACCTCGTCGCCCCTGCCGAGGCGATCTTCCTGGACGCCAAGTTCGAGTCCGAGCTGATCGACCTCGACGAGGAGGAGGCGGCGGAGTTCCTCGCCGAGTCCGGCGTCACCGAGCCCGGCCTGAACGTGCTCGCCCGCGTCGGCTTCGACACCCTCGGCCTGCAGACCTACCTCACCGCCGGGCCCAAGGAGGCCCGCGCCTGGACGATCAAGAAGGGCGCCACCGCCCCCGAGGCCGCCGGCGTCATCCACACCGACTTCCAGAAGGGCTTCATCAAGGCCGAGATCGTCTCCTTCGACGACCTCGTCGCGGCGGGCTCGATGGTGAAGGCGCGCGAGGCCGGCAAGGTGCGCATGGAGGGCAAGGACTACGTGATGGCCGACGGCGACGTGGTGGAGTTCCGCTTCAACGTGTGATCCGGAGCGAGCGTCGGCCTCGAGGTGGCCCTACGACACGACTAGGTTCGAGCGGTGCCCCGGATCGAGCTCGTCACCAAGATCCCGGAAGCGCCCGAGAGGTGCTTCGAGCTGAGCCTGTCCGTCGACGCGCATCAGGCGTCGATGTCGGACTCCGGGGAACGCGTCGTGGGCGGCGTGACGTCCGGTGCGATGCGGCTGGGTGACACGGTCACGTGGAGGGCCAGGCACTTCGGGATCCCCTTCACGATGACCTCGGTCATCAGCGCCTACGACGCACCTCGTCGCTTCGTCGACGAGCAGAAGTCCGGGCCCTTCCGGCGCTGGTGGCACGAGCATCGCTTCGAGGCGACGCGCGGTGGCACGCTCATGACCGACGTCGTCGAGTTCGAGTCGCCGATCGGTCCCCTGGGCCACCTGGTGAACCGCCTCGTGCTGACCGGCTACATGACACGGCTCCTCGAGCAGCGGAATGCGTGGTTGGTGGAGGCTCTGTCCGGTCCGGGCTCGTAGCATTCCGCGGCGCGATGACGTCCGTGCGAGCACGGGAGAGCATTTTGGTGAGACGCGCGAATCGCCCGGAAAGATGCCTGGAAATCGCGCGATTTTCCCCTGTCTTTCCTGCCGTGGAAGCCCCAGGATTCACCTCGAACGCGGGCCTCCGCGCACGACCCCCTTCCACCCTAGGAACCAGCATGACCGCCCTCTCGGGACGCCGTCCCCGCCACCTGCTCTCCTCGTCCCTGCTCGCCCGCGCGGCCGCTCCGCTCGCCGCCGTGGCGCTCCTCGCGGGACCGGCGGCCCAGGCCGCCGCGCCCACCCCCGACTCCGCGGCGTCGACCCGCGCGTCCGGCTCGAACGGCACGATCGTCCCGCAGGACCTGCCCCGCGGCGCCGAGGTCCGGGGCGCCCACCCCGCGTCCCCGGCCAGCCGCACGCTCGTGCGTGGCGACGTCCGCGTCACCGTCCCCGGCACCTTCGTCTCCCTGCTCGGCACCTCCGGCTCGTCGTTCGTCGTCAACGTGCTGCGCGGCGAGCAGTGGTCGGTGCTCCGCGTCGGCCCCGGCGGCAGCGAGCGGCTCGTCACCCGCAGCGAGGGTGAGGGCGTCGTCCTCGGCTCGGACGGCCGGCTGCTCACCGTCGTCCGCTCGGAGGCGAACCGGACCACCCGCATCGACGTCGTCCGGGCCGCGACCGGCGAGACGGTGCAGCGCCGCACGTTCTCCGGCTACAAGACCGTGCTCGACGTGCGCGGCACGACCGCGATCCTGGGCAGCGACCAGGGCACGTACCGGTGGGATCTCACCCGTGGCGGCACCACGCTGCTGACCCGACGCGTCGGCTACACCGCCGACATCGCCGCCGGTCGCCTGGCGAGCTTCGACGGCGACCCGTACCTCGGTGGCTGCTCGGTCGTCACCAGCCTCGCCGCGCCGGGCACGATGCTCTGGCGCTCGTGCGGCGAGCGCGTCGAGGCGTTCTCGCCCGACGGGCAGCGGGTCGCCACGGTGCACATCCTCAGCGACGGCGCCGGTCCCAGCCGGGTCAGCGCCCGCGGCGTCCGTGGCCGGCTGATCGCCAGCTACGACGTCGACGGCGTCTTCGGCGCCGTGCGCTGGGAGTCCGGCCGGGCGCTGCTCCTCGACGCCTACGGGCGCTACCGCAGCGCCACCGTCCGCTGCGAGGGCACGTCGTGCGTGCGCGCGTCCGCCCAGGGGTTCACCTCGCGCGGCTGATCCTCATCCGTCCCCGCACGCGCCGGGCCGCCCCTGCCGGGCGGTCCGGCGCGTGTCGTCTCCGGCGCCCAGATGGGCCGATCGGGTCATGGCGCTCGCCTCGTGTGGGGTGCGAGCGTCGCAGGACGCCCACCCCTCGGAGGTCTCCCATGCTGTTCCTGCGCAACGTCGGCGTCGTCCTGGCGGCCGGCCTCGTCGGTCTGCTGGCCGCCAACGGCATCGCCTACGCCGCCACCGGCCATGGCGTCACGCTCGGCGGCAGCAACGCCAGCGCCACCGCCACCGGCTTGACCCGCACGAAGCCCGGGCCGGCGCTCGCGCTCACGGTGAAGCCCGGCTCGGCTCCGCTCGCCGTCAGCTCGGGTGCGCTCGTCAAGCACCTCAATGCCGACGAGGTCGACGGACGCAGCGCGGCGGAGCTGCAGACCCGAGCCACGCGGTTCGTCGTCCCGCCCCTCGGCACGCCGACCTCGCGCAGCGTGCTCGTCCTCGACGGGGTGAAGCACGGGCTCTACCAGGCGTCGTTCAACATCCTCACGACGACCAGCGCGCCAGGGACGGGGGTCAGCTGCTACCTGAGCACCGATCTCGACCAGGGGACGGCCGACAACCAGCTCACCGCCTACGGAGCGTCGTTCCTCAGCTTCTCCACGGCGAACTCGTCGGGGTTCCTGGACTTCCGGACCGGCCCCGGGATCGCGCTCAGCTGCTTCGCGCCGTCCGGTCAGACCTTCGACTACGGCGACGCCGATCAGGCCACCGTCACCCTGGTGCCGATCGACGCGCTGACCGTGCGACGCGGTGCGGTGCATCCGCCCGCGGCCGCCCGGCAGCGGGCCGCGTCGACGGCGCAGGGACGCTGACCCTCAGTTGATGATCGGGGCGTCGCTCGCCCGGAGCGTCGCCAGGCGATCGCGCCACTGCGCGAGGGACTCGGGGGTCTGACGCCGCCAGTCGTCGATCTCCTCGACGACCAGGAGCGGATCGCGGCTGCGGAACGAGCGGGTCGGGTTCCCGGGGAACTTCTTGTCGGTGACGTTCGGGTCGTCCTCGAACGCTCCCGTCGGCGTGACGAGGTAGACGCGCGGGCGCGGCCCGCCCTCGCCGACCACCGCGTCGGCCAGCAGGACTGCCAGCTCGGCTGCGAGGCCAGCGCCGTCCTTCAGCGAGGTGAAGTAGACGTGGTTCATCACGATCTCGGGCCGGTAGTTCGACGCGCGGCCCGCCACGACCAGGTCGCCCGGACGGAGGACTGCTCGCGTGCCGTGGAAGAACGGGCCGTCGTCGGGGCCGAGAGCGCTGGTCACAAGGTCACGGTAAGCGCGCCCGTAGCCCGATCACCGGGTGGTGTCGGGCTGCGGGGCGGTGCGTAGCGGTGGCGCTCAGCCGCCGTCGGGCTCGGGTGGGTCGAGGAGGGTGGTGCCGTGGCGGTCGCGTCGGAATCTGACGCCGTTCGGTGATCGCCAGAGGTAGACGCCGGGTTGGTCGGGTCCTGCGGGCTTGTGTCTCCAGCCGTCGTGGGTCTTGTGGCGGTGGTGCTTCCTGCACAGCGGCGCCAGGTTCGAGGAGCTGGTGGTGCCGCCCGCCTCGTAGGGGTCGATGTGGTCGGCGTCGCAGGACCTCGCCGGCCGGCGACAGTAGGGGAAGACGCAGGTGTGGTCCCTGAGGATGATCTGCTCGCGCATCAGGTCGGGGACCTCGTAGGCGTCGGAGTACCGCTCGGCGGCGACGTCCAGCACCGGACGCACGGTCACGGTGGTGCCGGCGGTCTGGCACCAGATCTTGATCACGTCGATGCCGAGGGGTGACCGGGATGCCTCGCTTCGCGCGACGTCCCCGAGGGCTCCGGTGACCGCGTCGACCGAGAGGTGGACGTAGAGCGTGAGATGCCGCGAGCGAGAGGAACCCGCCGCCGCAGTGGGGGTGCCGGCCTCGAGTGGCAGCACCTGCTCACCACGGGCGAGCATCCCGGCGGCCTTCGCGCGCCGGACGCTCAGCGTCTCCTCCGAGCCGGCCTTCTTCAGCTGCTCGGCCAGCGCCGCGATCGCCCGCTCCAGGTCGGCCGCGTCGGGCTGGTCGAGGATCGCGGACACATCCACGGTGCCGTCGAATCCGGTCTGGCCGAGCCACACGTCGAACCTGCGGTGCTCTGCCTCCCGTGCCTTCCGGAGGATCGCGTCCCCGGGGTCGGTGTGCTCCTGCGCGACCCGGCAGATGTTGCTGATCTGGGTCCGCGAGATCTGATGGGCGTACGCGGCGATCCGGGCATCGACCAACGCCGCTGCTTCGGCGGAGAGGGGGATGGTGTCCTCGGTGATTCGCCGGACCTGCCAGACCGCGAGCTCGCCCTTGATCAGGCGAGCCCAGACCCGCGGGAGCCGCACACAGGCCTCGAGCGCGTGCCCGATGTAGAAGGACCCGGCCTGCTGCGTCATGCCGAGCGCGGTGATGAACTCGGTGACCGCATGCTCCTGCACCTCCGGCGCCCCGGGGCCTGCGAGCGGCAGCATCATCCCGGTGTCGATCACATACCCCGCCACGTCGCCGGCCCCCGCGACATGGGCGATGGCCCAGTCAGCGGCGGCGATGAAGACGTCCCGCTCGGCCTGCTCGGCGGCAGCCCGCGCGGCCATGGCAGCGCGCAGGGCGTCGCTGTCGCGCAGCAGCCGTGGGGTCCGAGAGGGCATGCCTCATTCTATGTGAACACGCGTTCGAATAGAAGTGGATATCCCCAGATCAGACATGATTTTCAAAGCAGCGACCGCAGACAACTGAGAGAGACGAACGGCGTAGCCGGCGACGGCGAACGGGGAACACCCGCTGTACCGAGACGGCGAGCGACCACCGAGTGCCATGACCGCCACGGCGACCACCGCTAAGCGGTGAGGCGACCGCCGATGTTCGGGTGCGGGGGTCTCGACAAGCTCGACCACCGACGGTGCGGGGGTCTCGACAAGCTCGACCACCGGAGCCGCGCTCGACCAGACAGGATGTCCCCGTGCCTGAGGTGACCCTGACCGGACTCCTGATCGCCCACGACGACGAGCAGGCGGCCACCGTCGCACGTCATCTGCCCGAGCACGTCGCGCTCACGCGGGCCGAGCCGGGCTGTCGCGAGTTCGTGGTCGAGCGCATCGGGGCGACGACGAGCTGGCGGGTGCAGGAGCGGTTCGTCGACCGGGCGGCCTTCGAGGCCCACCAGCGGCGGGTCGCCGCGAGCACGTGGGGCCGGGCGACGGCCCACGTCGAGCGCCGCTACACGGTCAGCGAGGTGTAGGCGTCACTCGAACGCCAGCCCCCACAGCCGGACGCCCGGGGACGGCAGCAGGACGAGCGACCGGTCGCCGGCGGAGTCGGACTCCACGAGGGGCAGCAGGCCGCCCGGGCCGCGCACGGGCAGGGTGCGGAAGCCGTCCTCGTCGATGACCGTGATGCCGCCCTCGCCGGTGACGATCGCCTCGACGCGGCTCGCGCGGTAGCGCAGCCGCAGCCGGCTGGTGGCGCTGTCGGCGCTGATCGAGTCGCGGCGGACGTCCCAGGCGCCGTCGAGGCCGAACGTGTTCGGCGGCTGGGCGTCGAGCAGCGTGTACCGCCGCGCGTCCGTGGAGAGGTACTGCGGCGCGCCCGCGTAGCCCGCCTGGTTGGGCCACAGGCGGATGGACGGGGTGCGGCCGATGAGCGCGAGTCCGGGCGAGCCCTGCAGCACGGGCGCGGGCAGGGAGGCGTCGCCGGACTCCTCGGCCAGCAGGCGGCGCAGGCCGGTCTCGAGGGTCTCCAGGCCGCCGGCGCCGAGCCCGACGGCGCGCACGGTGCCCGAGGAGTCGACGAGGAAGTGCGCCGGCCAGCCGGGGGAGCGGTAGGCGTCGAGGGTCTCGGTGTCGGTGTCGAGCGCCACGGGGTAGCGCACCTCGGTGCGGGTGAGCGCCTGCTGCACGACCTCGCGGGTCTCCAGCGGGTACTCCGCGGAGTGCACGCCGAGGAACTGGGCGTCAGGGTAGGCGTCGGCGAGGGCGGACGTGCGGGCGAGGTCGCGCACGCACGCCAGGCAGCTCGCGGAGAAGAAGGTGAGGAGCGTGGGGCGTCCGGAGAGCCGCGGGATGCGGTCGCCGACGAGGTTGATCCAGCCCTCGTAGCGCAGCCTCGGGGCGCGTCCGCAGTCGGCGAGCTCGGGGCTGCCCGGGACGCACCGTGAGAGGCGGGCGTTCTCCGGGCCGGTGGCGGTCGTGAGGCGCCCGCCGCCGCCGAGCGCGGTGTAGCTCTCCGTGGCGGTCGGCACCCCGTCGGCGGGCTCCGCCGGGGCTCCCGGGGCGCTCGGCGTCGCGGACGCGCCGGAGGACGTGTCGGGAGCGCGCACCGCCGGCGGCGCGACGGCGACCGCGACGGCCAGGGCGAGCGCGGCGGCCAGCACGGGGCCGCCGACCCGCGCGCCTTGGGGCAGGGCGCGGCTGCGCAGGAGCGCGACGGCGACGCCGACCGCGGCGCCCGCCGCGAGGCCGAGCGCCGGCGCCAGCAGCCGGACGTCGGACGCCGCCGACCGGGGCGCCAGCAGGGAGAGCAGCGGTCCGAGGACGCCCAGCATCGCCAGGCCGCCCACGGCGCCCGCCGCGGCCGCGACCCCGCCGGTGGTCTCCTCGACCCGGCGCGGGGCGGCGCGTCCGAGCAGCCGGGACGCCGTGGCGGCCGGCCCGGGGAGCAGCGTCAGCAGGCCCGCGGCGAGCAGCACCACGACGCCGACCCAGCGCAGGGTCGAGGACGGGAGCCCCGCGAGGTCGAGCAGGCGCGGAGCGACGAGCTCGCCCGCGGCGACGACGAGCCCCGCGCCCAGCGCCGCCGCGACCGCCAGCGCCCGGGGCCCGAGCGGCGGTCGGCGTCCGGCGTCCGGATCGGCGTCCGGACGTCCGGCGTCGAGCACGTCGAGCACGGTGATGGCGCCGACGGACTCGGCGGCCGGCTCGGGCTCGGGCTCCGCGCGCTCGACCAGCGGTCGCGCGTCGAGCGTGCGCCGCAGCGGCGCCACGACCAGCAGGGCGACCGCAGCACCGGCGACCACGCCGGCGACCAGCGCGACGAGCAGGTCCAGGGTCGTGCGCACCGCTCCACCTCCGGATCCGATCGACCACGGGCACCGCCCGCGGCCGGACCATCGTCGGTCCGGCGTCAAGCGGTTCGACGCGCCCGGCCGGCCCGGATGGGCGACCCACCCCCTGGGCGCCGACTGTCATCCTCGACGACGTGGCCCCCTCCGCTCCGTCCCCCCGTCCCGCCGACCGGTCCGGACGCGCGGCGGTGGTCGTCGGCTCCGGCCCCAATGGCCTGGCCGCGGCGGTCACGCTCGCGCAGGCCGGCCTGCGGGTGACGGTGTTCGAGGCCGCCGAGACCATCGGCGGCGGCACCCGCACCGCCGAGCTGACCCTCCCCGGCCTGCGCCACGACCTGTGCTCGGCCATCCACCCCCTCGGCGTCGGCTCGCCGTACCTCTCGGGCCTGCCGCTGGAGCGGCACGGGCTCACCTGGGCGTGGCCCGAGGTCGACCTCGCGCACCCGCTCGACGAAGGCTCGGCGGGCGTCCTGCTGCGCGACCTCGACGCCACCTGCTTGGGGCTGGGCCGCGACGGCCGCGCGTGGCGTCAGGTGTTCGCGCCCCTGACCCGACACTTCGACGAGCTGGCCCGCGACGTGCTCGGGCCGATCGTCCGCTGGCCCGACCACCCGATGCTGATGGCCCGCTTCGGCGCGATGGCCGGCCTGCCGGCCTCGGTGCTGCTGCGCCGCTTCCGCACCCCGCAGGCCCAGGCGCTCTTCGCCGGCTCGGCCGCCCACGCCTACCAGCCGCTGCACCGTCCCGCGACGGCCGCTGTCGGGCTGATCCTCACCGCCGCCGGCCACGCCCGCGGCTGGCCCGTGGCGGTCGGCGGCAGCGCGGCGATCAGCGACGCGCTCGCGTCCCTGCTGCAGGAGCTCGGCGGCACGATCGTCACCGGCCACCACGTGCGCAGCGTCGCCGACCTGCCGCCGGCCGACGTCACGCTGCTCGACACCACGCCCACGGCCGCCGCCGAGCTGCTCGACGGACGCCTGCCGCGGCGCGTCGAGCGAGCCTACCGCCGCTGGCGCTACGGCGCGGCGGCGTTCAAGCTCGACCTCGCGATCGAGGGCGGGGTGCCGTGGACGGCCGAGGCCGCCCGCCGCGCCGGCACCGTGCACGTCGGCGGCTCGTGGCGCGACGTCGCGCGCGCCGAGGCCGAGGTGGCCGCCGGACGCCTGCCCGAGCAGCCGTTCGTGCTGGTGGCGCAGCAGTCGCTGGTCGACCCCTCGCGTGCGGCAGGCGGGCTGCACCCGCTCTGGCTCTACGGGCACGTGCCGCAGGGCTACGACGGCGACCCGGACGTCGCCCGCGAGGCGATCCTCGACCAGGTCGAGCGGTTCGCGCCGGGCTTCCGCGGACGCATCCGCGCCACCGCCACCCGGACGCCCGCCGACCACGCCGCGGAGAACCCCAACTACGTCGGCGGCGACATCGCCGGCGGGGCCAACGACGTCCTGCAGCTGCTCGCCCGGCCGCGGCTCTCGACCGACCCTTACGCCACTGGCGTCCCGGGGGTGTACCTCTGCTCGGCCAGCACCCCGCCGGGCGCCGGCGTGCACGGCATGTGCGGCCACCAGGCCGCCCGCAGCGCCCTGCGTCACCTGGGCTGACCGGCGGACGGCCCCTTGACGCCCCCGGGCGCTCCGCGCGACCGTGCCCTGTGACACCTGTGACCCCCGACACGTCCTACGACACCGTCATCCGTCGCGGCCGCTGGTTCGACGGCTCCGGTGCGCCGTCCGCGGTGCGCGACCTCGGCCTGCGCGACGGCGTCGTCGTGACGATCTCCGCCGCCCCGCTCGAGGCGCCCGACGGCGCTCGGGTGATCGACGCCGAGGGCTGCTGGGTGCTGCCCGGGATGGTCGACATCCACACGCACTACGACGTCGAGGTGCTCGACGGCCCCGGCCTCGCGGAGTCGGTGCGCCACGGCGTCACGACCGTCTTCGTCGGCTCGTGCTCGCTCTCGACCGTGCACGTCGACCCGGTCGACGCCGGCGACCTCTTCGGCCGGGTCGAGGCGATCCCGCGGCTGCAGGTGATCGACGCCGTGCGGCGCCACCGGGACGCCCGCGGCTGGGACGACGCCGCCTCCTACGTCGCGGCGCTCGAGGCGCTGCCGCTGGGCCCGCACCTGGCCGCGTTCATCGGCCACTCCGACGTGCGCACCGCCGTCATGGGCCTCGACCGCGCCACCCGCGCCGAGGTGCGGCCCACCGCCGCCGAGCTCGACCGGATGGAGGCGATGGTGCAGGCGGCGCTCGACGCCGGCTTCCTCGGCATGTCGAGCCAGCAGCTGCTCTTCGACAAGCTCGACGGCGACCTGTGCCGCTCGCGCACCCTGCCGTCCACCTACGCGCGCCGCGGCGAGCTGCGCCGGCTCACCGACCTGCTGCGCGCGACCGGGCGGGTGCTGCAGTCGGGCCCCGACATCACCCACCCGCAGACCATCGTCCAGGCGGCGCTCGACTCCGTGCCGCGTCGCGGCCGCAAGGCCCTGCGCACCAGCCTGCTCTCGGCCGCCGACATCAAGGCCGTGCCGCCCGCGGTGCGGATCATGGGGCCGCTCGCGCGCACCGTGAACCGGCTCGGCGGCGACTTCCGGTGGCAGCACCTGCCGGTGCCCTTCGAGGTGTACGCCGACGGCATCGACCTGGTGATCTTCGAGGAGCTCGGGGCGGGCGCCGCCGCGCTGCACCTGGCCGACCGGGTCGCCCGCGACGAGCTGCTGCGCGACGAGGCGTACCGGCGTCGCTTCCGCAAGGACTACGACTCCCGCTTCGGCCCGCGGGTCTGGCACCGCGACTTCTTCGACGCCGAGATCGTGGCGTGCCCGGACGCCTCGGTGATCGGGATGAGCTTCGGCCAGGTCGGCGTCGAGCGCGGTGGGCTGCACCCCGTGGACGCCTTCCTCGACCTCGTCGTCGAGCACGGCACCGCCCTGCGCTGGCGCACCACGATCTCCAACCACCGGCCCGCGCTGCTGCGGATGCTCGCCGCCGACCCCGGTGTCCAGATGGGGTTCTCCGACGCCGGCGCCCACCTGCGCAACATGGCGTTCTACAACATGGGCCTGCGCCTGCTGCGGCACGTGCGCGACGCCGAGCGGGCCGGCACGCCGTTCCTCACCGTCGAGCAGGCCGTGCACCGGCTCACGGGCGAGCTCGCCGACTGGTACGGCCTGGACGCCGGGCACCTGCGCGAGGGCTCGCGCGCCGACGTCGTCGTCGTCGATCCGACGGCCCTCGACGAGCGGCTCGAGGAGTACCACGAGGCCGTCGTCGACCACTACGGCGGGCTGAGCCGCATGGTGAACCGCGACGACGCCGCGGTGCGCGCGGTGCTGGTGTCGGGACGGCTGGTCGTCGAGCACGGCCAGCCCACGCCGCTGCTCGGCCGCGAGCGCACCGGCGCGTTCCTGCGCGTCGGGGAGCGGGTGCCGCCGGTGGCCCCAGCCCGGCCGCCGTCGGCTCGGGCAGCGACCACTCAGGCGGCGTCGGCGCCGGCTGGGGCGGCCGCGGAGGTCGCCGGGGCCTGAGCCGCCGGCGTCCAGCCCGGCGGACCGAACACGTAGCCCAGCTTCTCGCGCCACGTCGCGGCGGAGCGCACGTCGCGGGCGATGGCGGCGTACTCGTGGGTCTGCAGCGTCCAGATGTTGGTGCTGAGCATGGGCTTGGTGAGCCCGTAGGTGGGTCGGCGGATCTCCTCCTGGAACGAGCCGAAGAGGCGGTCCCAGACGATCAGGATGCCGGCGTAGTTGCGGTCGAGGTACTCGGGGTCGCAGCCGTGGTGCACCCGGTGGTGGGACGGGGTGTTGAAGACCAGCTCGATCGGGCGCCACAGCCGGTCGACCCGCTCGGTGTGCACGAAGAACTGGTAGACGAGGTTGAGCGAGAACGCCGCGAAGATCATCGCCGGCGGCACGCCCAGGATCGGCAGCGGCAGCCAGATGACGAGGTCGTGGGTGTTGTTCCACTTCTGCCGCAGGGCGGTCGCGAAGGTGAAGTAGGCGCTGGAGTGGTGCGCCTGGTGCGTCGCCCACACCAGGCGGACGCGGTGGGCGACCCGGTGCGTCCAGTAGAAGAGGAAGTCGACGACCAGGATCACCAGGGCCCACGACCACCAGGCGTCGGTGGGCAGGTGCCACGGCGCGACGTAGGCGAAGAGCACGGCGTAGACGACCAGCGCTCCGGCCTTGAGCAGACCGGTGGTGCCCACCGAGACCAGGCCCATGAGCATGCTGGCCATCGCGTCCTTGCGGGCGTACTGGCCCGGCAGGGGGATCGGTCGTCCGTCGGGGGCGACGCGTGCCTCGGCGGGCCGCTCGTCCTCGAGCAGCAGGGCCGCGACCGCCTCGAGGACGACGGCGACCAGGAAGAACGGGATGGCCAGGGCGACGGGGTCGCGCAGCATCTCGGGCAGGGACTGCCACAGCTCGGTCGGGCTCACGGGATCAGCGTAATTGACTCGTGGGTCAATTGGTAGCCCCTCGTCCGGCCGACTCGTCCGGCTCGTAGGGTGCGGACATGCCCGCCGCCCGTGACGCCGCCCCGCGCGGCACCCGCGGCATGCCCCGGGTCGAGCGCGAGGCGCAGATCCTGCGCGCGGCGCTCGAGGAGTTCGGGGAGGGCGGCTACCACCAGACCGGCATGGACGCCGTCGCGGCCCGGGCGGGCGTCTCGAAGCCGCTGGTGCACGCCTACTTCGGCACCAAGGACGCGCTCTACGCGCGCTGTGCGGCCGACGTCGCCGAGCGGCTGCTCGCCGCGATCGTTCCCGTCGTCGAGCAGGCGCCGCCGGGCGTCCCGATGGCGCTGGAGACCATGCGCATGCTGTTCGCGACCGTGCGCGAGCGGCCCCGCGACTGGCTGCTGGTCTACGACCTCACGCTGCCCGCCGGCTCCGAGGCCGAGCAGGTCGCCACGGCCGCCCGCGAGCGGCTCACCAAGCTCGGGGCGCAGGGCGTCCGGGCGGCGCTGGCGGCCTCGCCGCTGGAGGGCGACGCGCTCGACGCCGACGCGATGAACCACGTCTGGCAGGCGGTCGTCACCGCTCTGATGACCTGGTGGTTCGACCACCCCGAGCAGACCCCCGAACGGCTCACCGAGCGGTTCGGGCGGCTGCTGGACGCCCTCACGGCGTCCCGCGGCTGACTCCCGGGCGCGGGCCTGGCTCACGGGGCCGGCTCCGGACGCGACTCCGCCCCGCGACCGGGTGGTGCGCCCCGGTCGCGGGGCGGAGTGCCTCAGGGCGTCGAGCGGTGCTCAGACGTGGTGGCGCTTGCCGACGGTGTTCTCGGCGACGCCGATCAGGGCCACCGCGGCGATGACGGCCACGATGAAGCCGAGGATGTTGAGCTCGAAGATGTCGCCGGTGCCCAGCAGGCTCGCGACGACGCCGCCGATCAGCGCGCCGACGACGCCGAGGCCCAGGGTGCCCGCCACGCCGAGCGCCTGACGGCCGGGCTTGATGAGGCGCGCGAGCGCGCCGATGATCAGGCCGACGACGAGCAGACCGATGAGGTTGAACATGTGATTCCTCCTGTGGGACGGATGGTGCGTGGGTGGGTCTCCTACCCAGCGACGATCGTCACGGATCCACCCGCGGGGGTGACGGGCGCGCGAGGCCCGCGCTCCGACAGAATCGCGCCCGTGACCCGCCTCGCCGCCGTCCCCGCCGACCGCCTCCACCTGTGGCTGATGCTCGTGCTCACCTTCACCACCGGCATCGTCGACGCCGTCGGCTACCTCGGCCTCGACCGCGTCTTCACCGGCAACATGACCGGCAACGTGGTCATCCTCGGCATGGCGCTCGTCGGCGGCGACGGCCTGCCGATCCTCGGCCCGGCGCTCGCGCTGCTCGGCTTCATGGCCGGCGCCGCGCTGGGCGGTCGGGTGCTGCGGCGGGCCGGCGTCGCCTGGACCTCGCGCACCACCGTCCTCTTCGCGCTCGTCGGCGTGGTGACGCTGGGGCTCGCGGTGCTGCTGCTCGTCGACGGCGAGGAGCCGGCCCGGGCGGTCGGCGTCACCGTCACGACGCTGCTCGGCGCGGTCATGGGCGTCCAGGCCGCGACCGCCCGGGTGATCGCGGTCAAGGACGTCACGACCGTCGTCGTCACCTCCACCATCACCGGCCTGGCCGCCGACTCGGTGCTCGGCAGCGGCAAGGCCCGTGCGGCGGGCGGCGGCTCCGGGCGTCGCTTCCTCGCCGTCGCGCTGATCCTCGCCGGCGCCGCCGCCGGAGCCGCCCTGCTGCAGTGGCACCTCGGCGCCGGCCTGGTGCTCGCAGGCGTGCTGATCGTCGGCGTCACGCTCGTCGGCGGGCTGCACGCGCGGGCGTCCGTCGGCGCGGCCTGACGCATGTAACGCGGAGTCCCGTGAACCTCCCACCAGTCACAAGGGGTGGTCAGTTCACGGGACTCCGCGTTACAAGGGGCCCGTGGCCCGGCTCAGGAGTGGGCGAGCCGCTTGTTCACCAGTCGCGTGAGCCACGCGGGGGAGAAGCGGGAGCCGAGGGAGAGCACGGTGCTCTGCGTGCCGACCGGGTAGTGCACCTGGTGCAGGGTGCGGCGCACGGTCGACGGCTCGACGGCGGCGCGGATGGTGTTCGCGACGTCCTGGGGCCCCAGGCGGATGCCGAGAGTGTCGGTGGTGCCGGTGGCGATGTCGGCGGTCATCGCGGTCTCGACGAACAGCGGCCAGATCGCCACGACCCGGATGCCGTGGGCGCCCCACTCCAGGTCGAGGGCCTCGGAGAGGCCGCGGACGAAGAACTTGGTGGCCGAGTAGTTCGCCAGCTCGGCCTGGCCGTAGATGGCCGAGGCGGAGGCCAGGTTGACCATCACCGAGCCGGGGGTGGCCTTGAGGTGCCGGAAGCCGGCGTGCGCGCCGTTGACGACGCCCTTGACGTTGATGTCGATCTCCAGGTGGTGGGTGGCCACCGACATGTCGACGAACTGCCCGGCGCGCAGGATGCCGGCGTTGTTGACCAGCACGTCCAGGCGTCCGGTCTGCTCGACGAACCCGTCGACCGCGGCCGCGAAGGCGTCGGCGTCGGTGACGTCGAGGCGACCGGTGATCGCGCGGGCGCCGAGGGCCTCGACCTCCGCGGCGAGGGTCGCCAGACCGGCCTCGTCGATGTCGTAGCCGCCGATCGTCCAGCCCTCGCGGGCGAAGGTGAGGGCGGTGGTGCGGCCGATGCCGGCGGCCGCGCCGGTGATGAGGATGGTCCGGGTGGTCATGGTGGACAGTCGTACCAGAACGTCCGGTCATCGGACGCCCGCGTCCCATCAGTCATCGGGTGACGCTCGTCATCACACCGCGCGGCCGGATCGACGGCGAGGCGACCTGTCCGTCAGGACCGCTGGGCGGCCAGGCCGAAGCGGGCCAGGACGAGCCCCTCGAGCAGCTGCGCGACGGCGTAGAGCAGCACCGAGGCGAGGGTCAGCACCACCAGCAGCGACCACACGAGGTCGTACTGGTAGAGCGCGAGGCCCTGGTTGATCGCCTTCCCGACGCTGTCGGGGGTCGTGTAGAACTCCGCGATCAGCGCGCCGGTGATCGCGCCGGGCACCGAGATCCGGATCGCGGCGAAGACCGACGGGACCGCCGACGGGTAGGCGACCCGGCGCAGCACCGCCCAGGTGCCGCCGCCGTAGACGTGCACGACGTCGCTCATCTGCGGGGTCACCGAGCGGAGCCCGAAGGCGATCGTCACCAGCGCCGGGAAGAGCACGACGATGCCGCTCATCACCGCGACGGTCGCGAGGCCGTTGCCGAGCAGCAGGGTGATGATCGGGGCGAGGGCCACCAGCGGCACCGTGCGCACCAGCATCGCCACCGGCATGGTGGCCGCCTCGACGCCGCGGGAGAGGTAGGTGGCGGTGGCGATCGCGATCGCCGCGCCGAGGCCGGCGACGAAGCCGATGCCGGCGTCGAGCAGGGTCTGCCACAGCGGCGAGAGCACCGCGGTGCGGTTGGCCGGCGCCTTGCGGTCGACGAACAGGAACTCGTAGACGTCCTGCGGCTTGCGGGTGACCAGCGGGCTGACGTCGGCCAGGTGCAGCACCAGCAGCCACAGGCCGACCAGGCTGGCCAGCACGAACGCCAGGTTGAACAGCGGACGTCCGACCGGACGCACGGCGCGGACGACCGCGCTCGAGGTCGCGCTCATCGCGGGGCCCCCGTCGCCCAGGGCGTCACGAGGCGGCCGAGCAGGCCGATGGCGGCATAGGCCGCGCCGGAGACGATCGCGCAGGTGATGCCGAGCGACCACGCCAGCGCGGTCTCGCGGTTGTACTGCGCGAGGTAGAGCGAGGGCCCGACGCCGATCTCGAGGTGCTTGTCGAAGTACTCGCCGAGCAGCGCGCCCAGGTAGGCCGCGGGCGCGGCGATCTGGAGGGTGGTGAACAGGGCCGGCACCGCGGCGACCAGCCGCACCCGCCAGAACTGCTGGAGGCGTCCGCCGCCGTAGACCTCGACGACGTCGAGGCTCACCGGGTCGGCGGAGCGGAAGCCGAGCACCGCCCCGACGACGGTGGTGAAGATGACCGAGATGGCCGCCAGGTCGATGGCCGTGGCCGAGGTGCCGCCCCGCTCGGGGATCTCGTTGGCGACGATCAGGATCGGCGCGAGGACGACGATCGGCAGGCAGTAGGTGACCACCGCGAACTGCATGATCACCGGCGCCAGGAGGGGCACCAGCAGGACGAGCACGGCCAGCGCCAGGGCGATCGCGACGCCGTAGACGTAGCCGGTGGCCGCCTCCTGCAGGGTCACCGAGAAGATCCGCCGGTAGTAGCCGAAGCCGCGCTCCTCGAAGGTGCGCAGCACGTCGAGCGGCGTCGGCACCTGGTTGTCGGCCAGGAACGTCGCGGCGCTGACCCACCACACGACGAGCAGGGCGACGATCGAGCCGCCGCCCACGCCGAGGGTGCGGACCCGCTCGGGCGAGAGCGCGAGGCGACGCCGGGCCGGTGCGGGGCCGAGGGCGTGTGCGCCGGCCATCAGCTGCCGGCCTCGACCGCCGCGCCGCCGTCGCCGAAGAGCAGCTCGGAGGCGCGGTCGTGCAGGGCGTGGAACTCGGGGGTGCGCATCATGTCGGGGGTGCGCGGACGCGGCAGGTCGACGTCGATGACCTCCTTGACCCGACCCGGGCGCGGGCTCATCACCGCGACCTCGTCGGAGAGGAAGATCGCCTCGCTGATGCCGTGGGTGACCATCAGCGTCGTGGCCGGCTTCTCGGTCCAGATGCGCAGCAGCTCGAGGTTGAGCCGCTGCCGGGTCATGTCGTCGAGCGCGCCGAACGGCTCGTCGAGCAGCAGGACGCTCGGCTTGACGACCAGCGCGCGGGCGATCGAGACCCGCTGGCGCATGCCGCCGGAGAGCTGTCCGGGCTTGGCCTTCTCGAACCCCTCGAGGCCGACGAGCCGGATGAGCTCGCGGACGAGGTCGTCGTCGGCCTGGGTGCCCGACACCTGGAACGGCAGGCGGATGTTGGACTCCACGCTGCGCCACGGCAGCAGGGCGGAGTCCTGGAAGGCGATGCCGAGCTCGTGGTCGCGGCGCAGCTCGCGGGGGGTCTTCCCGTCGACGAGCGCGGTGCCGGTCGTCGGCTCCT
Source organism: Nocardioides sp. TRM66260-LWL (assembly GCF_020075545.1). Taxonomy (GTDB): domain Bacteria; phylum Actinomycetota; class Actinomycetes; order Propionibacteriales; family Nocardioidaceae; genus Nocardioides. Next base: position 545,525 of record NZ_JAIQZK010000002.1, on the reverse strand, counting down.
CGAGGCCGGCGAGGATCCGCAGGATCGTCGACTTGCCGCAGCCCGAGGGGCCGAGCAGCGAGAGGAAGCTGCCGCGGTCGGTGAACAGGGTGGTGTCCTGCAGCGCCACGACCTCCTTGCCGCGGCCCACGGAGAAGGTCTTGGACAGGTGCTCGATGCGGACGCCGGTGCCGGTGCTGCCGGACGTCGGGGCGGACGCGGCGGGCGCGCCGGCGGCGCCGGAGCCGACCACGGGGGTCGACTCCGGCGCCGCGCTGGTGGTGACGGGCTCGGTCACGGCCTCGCTCAGCCCTTGAGGTCGGGGTTGTCGGCGTAGACCTTCTCGATGATCGAGGTGTCGAAGAGCTCCTCGGCGGTGATGTCGATGCCGGCCGCCTTCACCGAGGCGATGTTCTTCTCGATCAGGTCGGGGCTGATCGTGAACAGGCCGTTGGCCTTGGTCTCGTCGGTGTTGACGAGCAGCTCGCACTGCTGCTTGGCCTGCTCGACCTCCTTCTTCAGCTCCAGCGGCGGGTCGATGTCCTTGCCGTACTTCTCGACCGCGAGCTTCGCGCCGGCCTCGTAGCCGGTGTCGCCGTCGCAGGCGTCCTTCCAGCCCTCGATCTCGGCCTTGAGGAACGCCTCGACCTTCTCCGGGCTGTTCTTGATCATGTCGTCGGTGGTGATGACGGTCTCGGCCACGAACGGCAGGTTGTTGTCGGCGAAGGGCAGGTCGACGGTGTCGAACCCGTGGCCCTTGACCAGCAGCGACTCGTTGGTCAGGTAGGCGACCAGGCCGTCGATCTGCTTGTCCTCCAGCGGCGCGACGTCGAAGGAGTTCGGGACGATGGTCAGGCACTTCTCGTCGATGCCGTTGGCGGAGAGGAACGCCTTGAACAGCGAGAGGTTGGGGTCCTGGACGCCGATCTTCTTGCCGCACAGGTCCTGCGGGGTCTTGATGTCGCCCTTGTCGGCCAGCGAGAGGATCGAGAACGGGTTCTTCTGGTAGGTGGCGCCGACGATCTTCAGCGGGAAGCCCGAGTTGGCGATCGCCGCGGCCGTCGAGACGGCGTTGCTCAGGCCGAAGTCGGCCTTGCCGGTGGCCACGACCTCCTCCTGCGCCACAGGGCCGGGCAGGAAGGTGACCTTCGAGAAGCCGGCCTTCTCGTAGTAGCCGGAGTCGTCGGCGATGAACTCGCCGGCGAACTCGGCGTTCTTGATCCAGGAGAACTGCACGGACGTCTCGCCGAGGCTGCCGGCCGCGGGGGCGCCGCTGGCGGGGGCGTCGCCGGCGGTGCTGTCGCCGCCGTCGGAGCCGCAGGCGGTGAGGGCGAGCGCGCCGGCGGCGAGCAGGGCGGCGAGGCGGACGCCGGTGCGGCGGGCGGGGCGCGGCCCGGTCTGGGGCAGGGTCATGGAGGAGCTCCTCGTGGGGGTGCGGCATCGATCGCACGGTGGACGGATCCGAGACGCCACGGACGTTAGGAACGGGGCGTTGCAGTCTCGGACAGAGAGCGTTTCCGCCGCGTTAAAACTCGGGTTTCAGTGGCCCGGTGTGATGAAACGCGCTTCGCCGTCGCGCTCAGCGCCTCAGTAGTGCGTGCGGTCGCCCTTGGCCAGCCACGCCTCGAACGGCGCGAACGCGCCGGGCACCGCGAGGGCGCCCACCGGCGTCGGCCAGGTGTCGCGGGGCTGCTCGAAGAGGGCGTAGAACGCCTGGTCGTCGAAGCCGCCGCGCGCGGCGTCGACCCGGTCGGCGGCGAACACGACCCGATCGACCCGTGCCCACAGCGAGGCGGCCAGGCACAGGGGGCACGGCTCGCAGGAGGCGTAGAGGGTGGCGCCGGCGAGGGAGAAGTCGCCGGCGTCGGCGCAGGCGCGCCGGATGGCCACCACCTCGGCGTGGGCGGTCGGGTCGAGATCGCGGGTGACGCGGTTCTGGCCCTCGGCCAGCACCGCCCCGTCGCGCACGATCACCGCGCCGAACGGGCCGCCGCCGGCGGCGACGTTCTCGGTGGCCAGCGCGATCGCGCGCTCGAGCCAGCGGTGGTGGTCGTGGGTCATGGCGTCTCCCGGGTGGTGGGCTCGGCTGGTTCGGCGGGCGCGTCCAGGAGCCGCCAGAGCCGGTCGCGGCTCATCGGCAGCTCGTGCGGACGGCGTCCGGTGGCGTCGCGGACGGCGTTGGCGACCGCGGGCGCGACGGGGTTGTAGGGCGCCTCGCTCATCGACTTCGCCCCGCCGGGGCCGAGCGGGTCGTGCGTGTCGGCCAGCAGGACGACGGTCTCCGGCACGTCGCCGAGCTGCGGCACGCGGTAGTCGCGCAGCGTCCGGGTGGTGACGACGCCGTCGCGCAGCACGATCTCCTCGGTGAGCGCGCTGCCCAGGGCCTGCGCCACGCCGCCCTCGATCTGGCCGCGCAGCTGCTCGGGGTTGAGCACCCGGCCGGCGTCGGCGGCGTGCACCGAGCGCAGGATCCGCAGCTCGCCGGTGGCGGGCCGCACCGCGACCCGCACGCCGTGCACGTTGTAGGCCACCGAGCGCGGCGTCCCGTGGTGGCTGCCCTCGGCCCGCAGGGGCGCGTCCGGCGTGGGTCGCTCGCCGGCCGCCAGGCGCTCGGCGAGCGCGCGCGCCGCGGCCGCGACGGCGCCGCCGGCGACGACCGAGCCGGTGGAGCCGTAGGCGCCGGTGTCGTGGACGCAGGCGTCGGTGTCGCTCGCGTGCACCCGCAGGCGGTGCGGCTCGTCCCAGGGCGCGTGGCCGGCCAGCGCCTCGGCGACGATCTGGCGGTGGACGGTGGCCGAGCCGTTGCCGAACTCCGCGCTGCCGACCTCGAGCAGGAGCGTGCCGTCCGCGTGCGCGGCGAGCGCGGCGGTGGCGTGGTGGCCGCGCGGCGGGATGGTGGCGATCATCGCCGCGGCCAGGCCCTCGCCGACCAGCCAGCCCCCGCCGTCGAGGTCGAGCGCGTCCGGCGCGGCGTCGGGCTCGCCCAGGGCGGCCTCGACCAGGTCGAGGCACTGCAGCACGCCGTCGCCGTGCAGCTCGACGTCGGTGTCGGCCGGGCCGTTCACGATCAGCCCGTCGCCCGGCCGGACGACGTTGCGCCGCCGGATCTCGGCGGGCGTCAGGCCGAGCTCGCGAGCGAGGTCGTCGAGGGCCGACTCGATCGCGAAGACCACCTGGCCCAGGCCGTACCCGCGGAAGGCGCCGGAGGGCGGCTGATGGGTGTAGACGGCCTCGGCGTCGACCCGCTTGCTCGCGCAGCGGTAGAGCGCCACCGACTCGTGGACGCCGTGGAACAGGACGCCGGCGGCGTGGTTGCCGTAGGCGCCGGTGTCGGAGAGCACGTCGAGCCGCATCGCGGTCAGGACGCCCTCGGCGTCGGCGCCGAGCTCGACCTCCACGCGCATCGGGTGCCGCACGGGCACCTGGGTCAGCTGCTGCTCGCGGGTGAGGTCCAGCTGCACCGCCGGCGGCCGCTCGCCACGGGCGCGGGCCTGCTCGGCCAGGCGCAGCACGGCCAGGGCGACGACGTCCTCGACGAGCATCTCCTGCTTGCCGCCGAAGCCGCCGCCGACCCGGGCGGCGTGCACCCGCACCTGCTCGCGGGGCAGGCCGAGCACGTGCGCGAGCTCGTCGCGCACCAGGAACGGCACCTGCGTGGAGGTCCGCACGTGCAGGCGTCCGTCGTGCTCGTCGAGCCAGGCCACCGCGCCGTGGGTCTCCAGCGCGACGTGGGTGACCCGGGCGGTGCGCCAGGTGCCGTGCACGCGGGCGTGCGCGGCGGCCAGGCCGGCCTCGACGTCGCCGACCTCGCCGTGCGTCTGGGCCACCACGTTGCGGTGCGGCTCGCTGATGCGGTGCGTGACGGCGTCCTTGTCGCCGTGCACGAGCGGGGCGCCGGGGGCCCGGGCCGCCTCGGGGTCGACGACGTGCGGCAGCACCTCGTAGTCGACCTCGACCAGCCGGGCGGCGGCCTCGGCCTCGGCCACCGACGCGGCCACCACGACCGCGACCCGCTGCCCGTGGAACCGCACGACGTCGTCGAGCAGGCGGGTGTCGTCGGGGTCGTCGAGACGGCTCTCGTGCCGGGCGGTGGAGTAGAGCGTGGCGGGCGCGTCGCGGTGGGTGAGCACGAGTCGGACACCGGGGCTCGCCAGCGCGGCGGTGGCGTCGATGCGGCGGATCCGGGCGTGCGGGTGCGGGCTGGTGACGAGCACCGCGTGCAGCCGCGCGGCCGCGGGGTGGTCGGGCGGCAGGTCGAGGGTGTACGCGGCGCGACCGGTGACGATCTCCGGGCCGGCGGGGGCGGGGGTCGAGGTGCCGAGACCGCCGGCGGGGCCGACGTTGGTGCGTCCGGCGAGCGCGTCGCGGATCGAGCGGTAGCCCGTGCAGCGGCACAGGTTGCCCTTCCAGGTCTCGTCGGCCGCCGCGTCGGGACGCGGCGAGGCGTCGCCCTCCTCCAGCGCCGCCGCGGTGACCACCAGCCCGGCGGTGCAGAAGCCGCACTGGAACCCCTGGGCGTCGAGGAACCGCTGCTGCACCGGATGCGGGCGCTCGGGGGTGCCGAGACCGGCGGCCGTGGTGACGCACGCGCCGTCGCGCACCGCGCGGGCGGCCGGCACCAGGCAGGAGTGCCGCGGGGCGCCGTCGACGAGCACGGTGCAGGCGCCGCAGTCGCCGGCGTCGCAGCCCTTCTTCACCGCCAGGTGCCCGGCCTCGCGCAGGTAGGTGCGCAGGCACTGGCCCGGCCGCGGCGCGGCGTCGACCGGCACGCCGTCGACGGTCAGGCCGCTCATGCCGCGCTCCGGTCCAGGTCGGCCACGACCTCCGCGACCAGGCGGGCGGTCATCGCGGCCCGCCAGTCGGGGGCGCCGTGGGGATCGTCGAACCACGCGACGTCGTCGAGGGCGCGCGGGTCGCGGGGGTCGCGCTCGCCGTGCAGGACGACCGGGTGCGGCGTGGAGGCCGTGACGACGACCCGCGGTCCGGCCGGCGTCGCGACCCCGACCACCACCGCGGCCGAGCGGCCGTGCTCGGTGAGGGCGATGCGCCGCAGCGTGCTCGGGGCGGCCAGCATCGCCGGGGACACCTCGAGCGCGCGCAGCACCTCGCCGGGGGCCAGGTCGGTGCGGTGGTCGCCCACGACCAGCTCGGCCACCGGCACCCGGCGCTCGGCGCCGTCGGGCGTCCAGACCACCGCGGTGGCGGCCAGCCCGGCGAGCACCGAGGTCATGGCGGCGGCGGGCAGGCCGAGGCAGACGTTGCCGCCGACGGTGGCGACCTGCTGCACCTTGAACGACATCAGCAGCGCCGCGGCGCCGCGGGCGAACAGCGCCGACCGGCCGCTGGTGGCCAGGGTGGCGATCGGGCAGGTCGCGCCGATCCGCAGGCCCCCGTCGGGCAGCGGCTCGAGATCGGGCCAGCCGAGGGTGGTGAGGTCGACCAGCCCGCTGACCTGCGGGTGCGGGGTCGACATCAGCCAGGTGCCGCCGGCCAGCGGCGCCTCGCCCAGGGCGAGGTCGAGGTCGGCGCGCGTGCGGGCGCTGCGGAAGGACGTGACGGTGCCGAGGTCCATCACTCCACCTCGTCGAGCCGGCGGTAGGCGGCGGTGATCGCCGCGACCCGGGCCGCGCCGTCGTCGCGGGCCGCGAGGACGCCGTCGGCGAGCACGGCCACCAGGCCCATCGCGGCGGCGTAGGAGTCGAAGCCGAGCAGCCCCTCGAGCTCGCAGACGAGCTGGACGTCGGCATGCGCGGCGTGGGCCTGCGCCGAGGGATCGGCGAGCAGCACGACCGCGGCGCCCGTGCCCGCGGCCTCCGCGACGAACGCACCGAACCCGGCGGGACGACGCCGGAAGCCGACCGCGACGACCACGTCGTCCTCGCCGAGACCCACGAGCTCCTCGCCGCTGACCTGCCCCGGCAGCGGCGCGAGGCGCACGTCGGGACGCACGTGCGCCAGCTGCTGGCGCAGGTGCAGCGCGACCGGGTGGCTGTTGCGCCAGCCGGCCACGGTGACCGTGCGGGCCTCGGCCAGCAGCCGCACCGCCGCCGCCACGCCGGGCTGCTCGAGCGCCCGGCGCAGGTTGCCGGCCTCGGCGGCCAGGTGCGCGGAGAGGTCGGGGCCCACCGCCCCGGCGCCGGCGCGCAGGCGTCCGGGCTCGCCGCCGCGCAGACCCCGCAGGTGCTCGCGCACCTCGTCGAAGTCGGCGAAGCCGAGGCTGCGGAAGAGCCGGCTCATGGTCGCCTTCGACACCCCGGCGAGGTCGGCCAGCTCGGCGGCGCGGTAGGTGGCGAGGTCGTCGAGGTGGGCGACGAGGGTGGCCGCGGCCCGGCGCTCCTGCGGCGAGAGGGCGTGCCGCCGGGCGGCGATCCGCTCGTCGATCGGCAGGCGCGACCACGGGACGCCTGCGCCCTCGGCCCGGACGCCGGCCGGCGAGGCCGTCATCGCGCCCCGGCCCGCTGCGGCGCGGCCCCGGCGCGCACCGCGTCGGCCACGGCCACGACGGCGGCCTCGAGGGCGTCCAGGCCGGCGGCGACGTCGACCTCGCGGACGTCCTCGGCCGGGTGGTGGCTGATGCCGTCGAAGCAGCGCAGGAACAGCATGCCGATGTCGGTCACCGCGGCCATCGCCATCGCGTCGTGGCCCGCGCGGCTCCACAGGCCCATCGGGTCGAGGTCGCCCGTGGCGGCGATGCCGGCGACCACGGCCTCCTGCAGCCACGGCGCGCACGGGGCGGCGGGGGCGCGGTGGGTCTCGCGGGCCTCGAACCGCAGGCCGCGGGCGGTGCAGAGCGCGGAGATCTCCGCCTCCATCGCCTCCCACAACGCGTCGCGCTCCTCGTCGGTGGCCGCCCGCAGATCGAGGCTGAGGTCGGCCCGGCCGGCGATCACGTTGACCGCCCCCGGACGCGCCTCGATGCGTCCGACCGTCGCGATGCCGCCGCTCGCGCGGGCCAGCCGCTCGATCGCCGTGATCGCCTCGGCGGCGCCCACCAGGGCGTCCCGGCGGCGCGGGTAGGGCGTGCCGCCGGCGTGCCGGGCCTCGCCGAGCACGGTGAGGCGGAAGCGGCGGGCGCCGGCGATCGTCGTCACGTAGCCGAGCGAGGCGTCGGCCTCCTCCAGGTACGGGCCCTGCTCGATGTGCGCCTCGAGGTAGCCGACGAGGTCCTCGGGACGCCGGGCCGCCTCGCCGACGCGGCGCGGGTCGAGGCCGAAGGCGTGGAACGCCTCGTGCAGCGAGACGCCGTGGCGGTCGCGCAGGTCCCACCAGTCCTCGTCCCACTGGCCGGAGGCGGCCTTCGAGCCGAGCAGGGCGGTGCCGAACCGGGCGCCCTCCTCGTCGGAGAAGCCGATCAGCTCGAGCGCGAACGGCAGCTCGGCGAGCTCGCCGGCGGCGACCCGCCCGTCGATCCGGGCGATCACCTCCAGCGCCATGACGACGCCGAGCATGCCGTCGTAGGAGCCGGCGTCGGGCACGGTGTCGAGGTGGCTGCCGAGCAGCAGCGCGCGGGCGTCCGGCGGCAGGTCGGCGTCGCGCCGCGCGCACAGGTTGCCGGCGGCGTCGACCCAGGTGCGCAGCCCGGCGTCGCGGCACCAGCCGCCGACCAGCCGGTTGGCCGCGGCGTGCTCCGGCGTCAGGTGCGTGCGCTCCAGGCCGTCGGCGCGGGCCGAGAGCGTGTCGAGCTCGGCGCAGCGGGCGAGCACCTCGGCGGCGCTCACGCGTACACCTCGCGCGCGGCGCCCACGCCGGCGCCCGGCGTCACGGGGACGCCCGCGGCGCGCAGGGCCTGCTCGAGCACCGCCAGCGTGGTCAGCACGGCGTCGGTGCGGGCGTTGTAGCCCATCGTCCCGATCCGCCAGACCCGCCCGTGCAGCGGCCCGAAGCTGGTGCCGATCTCGAGGCCGTAGTCCTCCAGCAGCCCGGCGCGCACGGCGTCGCCGTCGACCCCGTCGGGGATGTGGACGGCCACGACGTTGGTCATCTTGTGCGCGACGTCGCCGAACACCTGCAGCCCGAGGCCCCGGACGCCGGCGAGCATCGCCTCCCCGTGCCGGCGGTGCCGGTCGATCGCCCGGTCGAGGCCCTCCTCGAGCAGGATCCGGGCGCACTCGCGCGCCCCGTAGAGCATGGTCGTGGCCTCGGTGTGGTGGTTGAGCCGACGCGGGCCCCAGTACTCCATGATCTGGGCGAGGTCGAGGTAGTTCGAGGCGATCCGGGCCCCGCGCGGCACGTCGTCGTCGGTGGCGATGCCGGCCTCGACGTGGCGGCGGGCCGCGATCAGCGCGGCGGCGCGCGGCGAGAGCGTGATCGGGGCGCTGCCCGACGGCCCGGCCAGGCACTTCTGCAGCCCGGCGGTGACGACGTCGAGCCCCCAGGCGTCGGCCGGCAGCTCGTTGCCGCCGAGCGAGGCGGTGGCGTCGCAGTAGAACAGCACGTCGTGACGCCGGCAGATCTCGCCGAGGTCGGCGAGCGGCTGGCACATGGTGGTGGAGGTGTCGCCCTGCACGGTGGCGAGCAGCTTCGGGCGCACCCGCACGACCGCCTCCTCGACGAGCTCGGCCGGCACCACCTCGCCCCACGGCACCTCGACGGTGTGCACCTCGGCGCGGCAGCGCTCGGCGATCTCGGTGAGCAGGTGGCCGAAGCGGCCGAAGACCGGCACCAGCACGCGGTCGCCCGGCTCGAGCAGCGAGACCAGCGCGGCCTCGATGCCGGCCCGCGAGGTGCCGTCGACCAGGAACGTGTGCTCGTTCTCCGTGACGAACACCTGCCGGTAGAGCGCCATCGTCTCGGTCATGTAGGCCGTCATCGCGGGGTCGTACTGGCCGACGAGCTGCGCCGACATCGCGCGCAGCACGCGGGGGTCGGCGGTGATCGGCCCCGGGCCCATGAGCAGGCGTGGGGGCGGGTCGATGGGCAGGCTCATGCGCGGGCCTCCTGGCGGGGTCGGGCGAGCCGCGAGCCGTCGCGCGGGAGGGCGTCGGGCTCGCGGGGCAGCAGGACGCCGGCGCGCACCGTCGCGGTGACGCTGCCGGGGTAGACGAGGCCGTCGTAGGCGGAGATCGGGTGGCGGTGGGCCAGCCGCGCGACGTCGACCGACCACGGCACCGCCTCGTCGAACACCGCGAGGTCGGCGTCCGCGCCCACCGCGAGCCGTCCCTTGGAGGTGAGGCCGACGAGGTCGGCGGGGTTGCGGGAGGTCCACCGGCTCACCTGCTCCAGGCCGAGCCCGCGGGCGCGCGCCTCGGCGGCCACCGCGGTCAGCCCGACCTGCAGGCCCGAGACGCCGCCCCAGGCCTGCTGCAGGTCGCCGTCGCCGCGCTCCTTCTCGGCCGCGTCGGCGGGGGAGTGGTCGCTGACGACCAGGTCGATCACGCCGTCGACGAGGCCGTCCCACAGCGCGTCGCGGTTGGCGTCGTCGCGGATCGGCGGGCAGCACTTGAACTGCGGTGCGGCGTCCGGGATGCCCTCGGCGCTCAGGCAGAGGTAGTGCGGGCAGGTCTCGACGGTGAGCGGCAGGCCCTCGGCGCGGGCCTCGGCGAGCAGCGGCAGGGCGCGGGCCGAGGAGAGGTGCAGCACGTGGGCCCGGGCGCCGGTCTCGCGCACGCCCTCGACCACCGCCGCGATCGCGGCCAGCTCGGCGTCCTCGGGCCGCGAGGCGAGGAAGTCGGCGTACGCGCGGGACGGCGGGGCCGGGGTCCGGGCCAGCACGGCGGCGTCCTCGGCGTGGACGATCAGCAGCGCGCCGAGCCGGGCCACCTCGACCAGCGCGGCCCGCAGGCCGGCGGCGTCCAGCGGCGGGAACTCCTCGACGCCCGAGGGCGAGAGGAAGCACTTGAAGCCGAGCACGCCGGCCTCCCAGAGCGGCTCGAGGTCGGCGAGGTTGCCGGGGATCGCGCCGCCCCAGAAGCCGACGTCGACGGCCAGCTGCCCGGCCGCGGCGTCGCGCTTGACCGCCAGGTGCGCGGCCGTCGTGGTGGGCGGCAGGGAGTTCAGCGGCATGTCGACGAGCGTCGTGACGCCGCCGAGCGCCGCCGCCGCCGTCGCCGAGGAGAACCCCTCCCAGTGGGTGCGGCCCGGCTCGTTGACGTGCACGTGGGTGTCGACGCCGCCGGGGAGCACGGCGGCGGCGTCGGGCGCCCGGAGCACCGTCGCGCCGCGGGCGCGCTCGGCCTCGAGCGCGGCGTCGAGCGAGCGGACGTCGGGGTGCTCCTCGATCGCGGCGATCCGGCCCTCGGCCAGCCGCAGCAGCGCGGGCACGCTGCGGACGCGGTCGGGCGCGGCGTCGTCGGCCACGAGCACGCGGGGGCCGGCGACGACGTCGAGCGGCCCGCCGGGGAGGGCGTCGCCCGGCGTCACGCGCCCTCCCGCAGGACCGTCGCCTGGATCAGGCCGTAGGGCCGGTCGGCGGCGACGAAGACCTCGCCGGGGTTGTCGAGGCCGAACGGCGCGAGGTCGACCAGGAAGTGGTGCTTGTTGGGGCAGCGCAGCGAGATCTCCGCGATCTCGGGGTGGGCCTCGAGCACGGCGCGACCCATCGCGTGGATGGTCTGCTGCAGGGCCAGGGAGTGCAGGTCGGCGAAGGTGGCGAGCAGGATCGCGCGCACCGAGGCGTAGGCGGCCTCGAGGTCGGCGTCGACGTGCGCGCCGGCCGCGTAGCGCCAGGTGGCGGTGAGGCTGGTGGCCAGGATGCGGTCGTCGGTCTCGGCCAGCGTCGTGTAGCGGTCGCGCGGGAACCCGTGGAACTCCGAGCCCGTGGACTTCAGCAGCACGCAGTCGGTGAGCCCGGCGTGCACTGTCACGGCCTCGCCCTCGCGGACGACGCGGGCCGTGCGCACCTCGCGTCCGGAGCGGACGAAGGAGTGGTCGTGCGGGCGTCCGTCGACCTCGATGCGCTCCCACGCATGCTGCTCCGCGCTGATCTCGGCCGCGCTGACCTGCGGGAACGTCTCGACGAAGTGGTCGGCGAGGGTGAGCAGGAACGGCTCGACGCCCGCGACGCCGTGCTCGCGGGCGAACGCGTACACGGTGTTCTTCTGGGTGTCGGTGGCCACGACCAGGCTGTTGTCGCCCTCGAGGTGGCAGGCCTCGAAGTCCCCGCGCAGCTGGGTGGTGACGGTCAGGTCGGTGATCGCGTGTCGCGCCGTGTCGCGCTCGACGCGCACCAGCCGGCACTCGGCCTTCCCGTACTGGTTCGCCCCGAGGACGATGTCGCCGTCGGCCATGGTCAGCTCCCGCGGTAGGTGGTGTAGGCGAAGGGGCTCAGCAGCAGCGCCAGGTGGTGGTGCGGCTGGTCGGGCGCCACCTCGAAGGCGAGCTCGACGAGCGGGAAGAGGGTGGTGCGCTGCTGGGCGGCGAACCACGGGCCGGTGGCGAACCGCAGCCGGTACGCGCCGGGAGCGAGCGGGGCGGCGGCGTCGAGCCGCAGGCGACCGTCGTCGTCGGTGACGCCGCGCTCGAGCTCGGCGCCGTCGAGGGTGCTGAGCACGACCTCCACCCCGACCGCCGGCCGGCCGAGCGCCGCGTCGAGCACGTGGGTCGAGAGCGTCGAGCCGCTCACGCCGGCACCTCGGCGTCGGCCCGGAGCAGGTCGGCCCCCAGCAGGTCGGCGAGGCGCAGCAGGGTGATCTCGACCAGCTGCTCGTGGACGACCCGCCGCTCGAGGGCGGGGTCGTGGCCGAGCCGTCGCTCGAGGATGGCCAGCAGCTCCTCGGCGTCGCGGCCCTTCGCGCGCACCAGGTAGACGTGCCCGAACCGTGCCTCGTAGGCGGCGTTGCCGGCGGCCAGCCGCGCGGCCAGGTCGGCGTCGTCGGCGTCCTCGGCCAGCCGGGCCTGCTCGGCCCGGCTCATCGCCGCGCCCGCGTCGTCGCCGGTCGGCCGCTCCCCGAGGCGGGGGTGCCCGGCCAGCGCGGCGCGGACGTCGGCCTCGCCCCAGTCCTCGGCCAGCCGGCGGCCCGCGGCGATCGCGTCGTCGGCGTCGGCGAAGGGTCGGGCGTCGACCAGCGCCTCCGCCCACGACGGCACCGCCACCAGGGGCGCCAGCAGGGCCACGGCCTCGGGCCGGGGCAGGGCGTTGAGCTCGCTCACGTGCACGCCGTGAAACCTACGGGTCTCGTGTGACAGCCGGCGAAACCGGTGTTTCAGGAGTGTTGCGGGTCGGCCTCAGGCCAGGGTCTGGGCCAGTCGCAGCAGGTCGAGGTCGGCGCCGGGCTCGGCCACCAGGCACACACCGGCGGGCAGGCCGGCGGCGGTGCGCACGGGGATGCTCACTGCGGGCAGACCGCCCAGGCCGGCCAGGCAGGTCAGCCGCGTGGTCGCCAGCCGGGTGTCCTGCAGCCGCGCGTCCAGACCGGGGCCGAGGGGCGGGGCGACGGTCGGCGCCGAGGGGAGGACGAGCACGCGTCCGCCGATCAGCTCGCGGATCCGCGCCCGCGCCTCGACCACCACGTCGTACGCCGCGTGCGCCTGCGCCATCGTCACCGCGCGGGCGGTCTCGAACCGGCCGCGCACGTCGGCGCTGAGCACGTCGGGCCCGTGCGCCTCCAGCGCCGCGGAGATCCAGGCCCCGCGCACCTGCCAGGCCTCCCACGCCTGCCAGGTCGTGAACGCCTCGCGCCAGCGGTCGAGGTCGTGCAGCGGCCAGGTCTCCCGCACCACCAGCCCGCGGTCGGCCACCCACCGGTCCAGCGCGGAGGCGACGTCGGTGTCGGCGAGCCGCAGCAGCTCCGGGACGACGACCAGGTCGCGGCTGCGCACCTCGGCGGCGGGCAGCAGCACCTCGCCGACGAGCGCCAGCAGGTCGGCCGAGCGGGTCAGCCAGCCGACGGCGTCGAAGGTCGGCGCCAGCGCGAGCATGCCGTGCCGGTCGAGCACGTCGTGGGTGGTGCGGATGCCGTACAGCCCCTGGTAGGCGGCCGGCACCCGGATCGAGCCGCCGGTGTCGGTGCCGAGCCCGATCGTCGCGTGGCCCAGGGCCACCGCGGCGGCCGAGCCGGACGACGAGCCGCCGCCGAGCCGATGGGGAGCGGCGGGGTTCGGCGGGGTGCCGGTGTGGGCGTTGACGCCGGCCAGCGAGTAGGCGAACTCGTCTGTTCGGGCGATGCCGCGCACGTCGGCCCCGGCCTCCACCAGCGCCGCGACGACGGCCGCGTCGCCGCGCTCGACGGGCGCCTCGCGCTCCCAGACCGGGTTGCCGGCGCCGATCACCTGGCCGGCCACCGCGAAGAGGTCCTTGACCGCCACCGACTCCCCGGTCAGCGGCCCCGCGGCGACCCCGGCCACCAGCGGGTCGCCCACGACTCGCCAGATCCGCCGGTCGAGCGCGGGCGCGGGCACCGAGACGTGCGCGGCCGTCACCTTCCACCCGTCGGCGAACCGCGCCCACAGCTGCGTCTGCTGCCCGCGACCGCCGCGCTCGAGCTCGGTGACGGCCACGACGAGCGCGTGGTCGGGGTCGGTCACCTGCACGTGGGTCTGCAGGATCCGCCGTCGCGGGGCGCCTCCGCGTCCGCTGCGGAACGCGCTGATCCGGTCGTGGCCGACCAGCAGCCCCTCGGCGTCCCCGCGCAGCGTCGTCGAGGCCGGCGCGAACAGCGCGTCGAGCGTCGCGACGTCGTCGGCCATCAGCGCCCGCTCGTAGGCCCAGAACGCCTCGACCAGGCCGTCGGGCACCGGCAGCGCGGGGCCGGGGCCGACGCCCGCGCTCACCGGGCCCCCGTCAGGTGCGCGAAGTCGGCCTTGCGGATGCGCGCGTGCACGCCCTTCACCACGTCGACCACCTGGGAGATCTCGAAGTCGGTGGCCGCCGAGAGGTAGGCGAGCGCCTGACGCGGGTCCATGCCGTAGCGTGCCTGGAGCAGCGCGATCGCCGCGCGCACGCAGTTCGCCACCGCGACGTCGAGGTCCTCGTCGAGCCCGGTCGGCACGAGGTGGTCGGTGGTCTCGGCGAGCGGCCCGGCGAGCTCGCCGAACCGGGCCACGGCGTCCTCGTGCGGCACGACGTCGAGCCGCACCCGGACGCGCAGCGACGCCTCGAGCGCGGTCAGCGCGACCTCGCCGTCGCCCTGCGCGAAGTGCGGGTCGCCCACGTACGCCAGCGCGCCGTCGACCTGCACCGGCAGGTAGAGCGTCGAGCCCGCGGTGAGCAGCGAGATGTCCAGGTTGCCGCCGTGCGCGCCGGGCGGCACCGAGTGCGGACGCACGTCGCCGGGCACCGCGACGCCGATGATGCCGAGGAACGGCGCCATCGGGAACCGGGGACCGTCGGCGCCGCCGGGCACGAGCGGCAGGGTCGCGTGCGTCCCGTCGTCGCAGACCCGCGCGAACGCCGACCACACCGCGTCGCCGTCGAGCGGGTACTCGCCGGGCAGCGCGCCGCGACCGTGGCGGTTCGAGACGACGCCGTAGGGCACCCGCGGGACGGCGTCGAGCAGCGTGACGGCGAGCAGGTCGCCGACCCGCGCGCCGGCGACCTCGATCGGACGGCTGACGACGTGCGGCCCGTCGACGCCGAACGTGCGCGGGTGGTCGGAGGCCGCCAGCGCGACCGCGTCGGCCAGCACCGGCACGTCGTGGGGGGCGAAGAACCGCTCCGGGTCACGGCCCTGGTCCTCCAGGATCCCCTCGTGGCTGAGCGTGTCGACGGTCAGCTCGGTGCCGGGCTCGACGCTCAGCTGCGGCGCGTCGGCCGCGCAGGGCAGCCGGCCCCACAGCACCGCGTCGGGCGACGACGCGACGTACGGGCCGGCGGGCACGTCCTCGCCGAGCTCGAGCACGCGGACGGGGGCAGCGGGAGGCATGGGCCGAAGCGTAGGGGTCGCGTGCACGGCGGTCCCGCGACGCGGGTCACCCGACGCGCAGCAGCCCCGGCCCGAAGACGAAGCGACGCACCGTCAGCCGCAGCGCCACGCGCTCGGGGTTCTCCCGCGGCTGGCGGTAGCGCGAGGCGTACCGCTCGACGGCCCGCGCCACCGACGCGGCGTCCGAGCGCAGCTCGGCGGTGCCCTCGAGCGTCGACCACCGGGCGCCGTCGACCTGGCAGGCGGCGACCTCGGCGGTGCCGGCGTCGCGCAGCACGTGCCGGGCCTTCACCGAGCCCGGGTTGGTGATCACCCAGGCGCACTCCTGCTCGGGGTCGAGCGCCACCCCCACCGGCACGACGTGCGGCCGGCCGTCGGCGCGCAGCGTCGTGAGGGTGCACAGGTGCCGCTCGGTCCAGAAGTCGAGCAGCGGGGCGGGGAGGTCGTCCCAGCCGGGGGCGAAGGTCGTCATATCCACCTGCTGAACCAGATGCGGTCGAACCACTGCGCGTGCGTCAGCAGCCCGTCGGTGAAGATCGGCCAGAACCAGGCGAAGTTCGCCACCACCAGCACCACGTAGGTGCCGGCCAGGATCGTGCCGATCGTGCGCCGCGGCGTGGTCCTGCGGTCGGGGCCGATGAGGTGGCCGATGCCGAGGGTCAGCGCGAGCACGACGAAGGGCAGGGTCGCCACCAGGTAGTAGAGGAAGATCGGCCGGTCGCCGTACTGCAGCCACGGCAGCCAGGTGGAGGCGACGCCGACGACCGCCAGCCCGAAGCGCCAGTCGCGCCGTCCGACCCACACCAGCAGCGCGTACACCAGCGCGACGATGCCGCCCCACCACACCGCCGGGGTGCCGATGAGCAGCACCTGGCGCAGGCAGTCGCTGCCGGGCGCGGCGGTGCAGCCGCGCTCGCCGGGCTGGATGCCGGTGTCGGCGGAGACGCCCACCGGCCGGTTGAGCAGCAGCCACCCGGCCGGGTTCGAGGCGTAGCTGTGGGTGGCGCAGTCGAGGAAGTGCGTGTGGAAGGTGTAGACGTCCTGGTGGTAGTACCAGAGCGACCGCAGCGACTGGACGACCTCGCCGAGGCCGCGCGCGTCCGGCTCGGTGGCGGTGGGCCACCGCTTCGTGGGGTCGCTCTCGGTGCGCACCGACTCGCCGTCGCAGCCCTGGCTGGCCACGTACTGGGTGTACTGCGTGGACGACAGGTCGCGCTCGTAGGCCGAGGCGTGGACCAGCCACCCCGTCCAGGTGGCCACGTACACCACCAGGCCGACGACGACGAGGTAGCCGAAGGCCGGGAGCCCGTCGACGACCAGCGAGCGCAGCCAGGCCAGCCGCACCCCGAAGGAGCGGCGGGCCCCGGCGCTCCACGCGACCACCAGCACGCCGAAGGCGGCCAGGGGGTAGATCGCGGTCCACTTGGTGCCCAGCGCCAGTCCGAAGCAGACGCCCGCCGCGAGCAGCCACGGCCGCCACAGCACCGCGCGCACCGGCCCCCAGCCGCCCGGGCCGACGCGCTCGGGGACGAGGTCGGCCAGGCGGGCGCGCAGCCAGAACCGGTCGTTGACCAGGCAGCTGGTGGCGCAGAGCAGGAAGAGCGCGAGGAAGACGTCGAGCAGCGCGAGCCGCGAGAGCACGAACGCCAGGCCGTCAAACATGATCAGGACGCCGGCCACCAGGCCCAGCAGCGTCGAGCCGGTGACCCGGCGGGCCAGGCGGATCATCACCAGGACGAGCAGCGAGCCGGCGATCGCCGAGGCGATCCGCCAGCCGAAGGGGTCCATGCCCAGCGCCTTCTCGCCCAGGCCGATCAGCCACTTGCCGACCTCGGGGTGCACGATCATCGACGGACCCGACTCCCACAGGCCGGTGGTCTGGCCGGAGAGGATGCGCTCGTTGGCGTCGGGCACGTAGGAGTGCACGTAGCCCTGGTTGATCAGCGACCAGGCGTCCTTGGCGTAGTAGGTCTCGTCGAACTCGAACTCCCGCGGCGTGCCGAGGTGCCACAGCCGCAGGGCGAAGGCCAGCAGCGTCAGCGCGAGCGCCGAGAGCCAGCCGACGAGCGGGTCCTCCAGCGCCAGGCGGCCGCGCGCCCGGGCCCAGGCGGTCGGACGCGGGCGGCCGTGCGCGTCGCGCTCCAGCGGCACCCGGCCCGCCGTCGGTGCCGTCGGCGACGTGGCCGTCTCGGCGGGGTCGCGCAGGGTGCTCACGGGGAAGCACTGTACGGGCGGACGCCGACGGTCCGGTCGACTGCTGCGATGATCGGTGCACCATGACCTCACGCGAGACCGGCCTGCTCGTGCTGGCCGCCACGCCCATCGGCCGCGCCGCCGACGCCGCCCCGCGCCTGCGCGAGGAGCTCGCGGGCGCCGACGTCGTCGCCGCCGAGGACACCCGGCGCCTGCGCCGCCTCGCCGCCGACCTGGAGGTCGAGGTCGGCGGGCGGATCGTCTCCTACTTCGAGGGCAACGAGGCGTCGCGCACGCCGGTGCTGCTCGAGGCGCTGCTGGCCGGCGAACGGGTGCTGCTGGTCACCGACGCCGGCATGCCGAGCGTCTCCGACCCCGGCTACCGGCTGGTGGCGGCCGCGGTCGAGCACGACGTCCGGGTCACCGCCGTGCCCGGCCCGTCGGCGGTGCTGACCGCGCTGGCGGTCAGCGGCCTGCCGGTCGACCGGTTCTGCTTCGAGGGCTTCCTGCCGCGCAAGCCCGGCGAGCGGGCGCGACGCCTCGCGGCGCTGGCCGCCGAGGAGCGGACGATGGTCTTCTTCGAGGCGCCGCACCGCACCGCGGCGGCCCTGGCCGCGCTGGCCGAGGCGTTCGACGCCGACCGTCCGGCCGCGGTGTGCCGCGAGCTCACCAAGACCCACGAGGAGGTCGTCCGCGGCCCGCTGGGCGACCTCGTCGCCTGGGCCGCCGACGGCGTCCGCGGCGAGGTGACGCTGGTCGTCGCCGGCGCCGCGCCCCGCGTCCTCGACGACGACCCCGACGCGCTGCGCGCCGCCGTCGCCGAGCTCGAGGCCGGTGGCACCCCCCGCAAGCAGGCCATCGCCGACGTCGCCCGCCTGGCCGGCGTCCCCAAGCGCGAGGTCTACGACCTCGTCCACCGCGCCCCCGCCCCGGGGGAGAGGAGCACGCCATGACCCCCGCCCCCGACGGCAGCCCCGCCCCCGACGCCCGCCTCACCTCCTTCACCCGCGACGGCCTGGTCTTCGACGTCGTCGACGCGGGCCCGCTCGACGGCGACCCCGTCGTCCTGCTGCACGGCTTCCCCGAGCGGGCGTCGTCGTGGGCGGCGGTGGCCCCGCTGCTGCACGCCGCGGGCCTGCGCACCTTCGCGCCCGACCAGCGCGGCTACAGCCCGCGCGCCCGGCCGCCCCGGGTGCGCGACTACGGCGTCCTGGCGCTGGCCGACGACGTCGCGGCCCTGATCGGGGCGATCGGCGAGCACACCGGACGTCCCGGCCCGGTGCACCTCGTCGGCCACGACTGGGGCTCGGCGGTCGGCTGGGCGGTCGCGAGCGTCCACCCCGACCTGCTGCGCTCCTGGACGGCGGTCTCGGTGCCGCACCTGGCGGCGTTCCTGCGGGCGGAGGTCACCTCCACCCAGATCCTCAAGTCCGCCTACTTCCTGCCCTTCTGGACCCCGCGCCTGGTGCCCGCCCTGGCCCGCCGCCGCGGCGGCCTGGTGCACCGCGCCCTCGCCGCCAGCGGCATGACGCCGGCCGAGGTCGACCGCTTCCACGCCGAGATGGTCGAGGACGCCGCCCTGCCGACCGCGCTCAACTGGTATCGCGCGATGCCGTTCGGCGTGCTCTCCGAGCGCGCCACCACCCGCACCCGCATCACCGTGCCCACGACGCTGGTGTGGTCGGACGGCGACGTCGCCATCGGCCGGGCCGGCGTCGACGGCACCGCCCGCTGGGTCGCGGCCGACTACCGGCTCGTGGTCCTGCCCGGGGTGAGCCACTGGATCCCGACGCAGGCGCCCGAGGCGCTCGCCGAGGCGGTCCTCGACCGGGTCTCCCGGGTGTCCCAGGCCTCCCCGGACTCCCACGACTCCCGGAACGGCGGGGCCGGCGCCCGGTGAGCCCGACCAACGAGAGCCGCGCGACCCGGCGCGAGCGGCCGCCCGCGCCCGAGCCGCTGCCGCACCCGGTCGTCGACGACCACTGCCACCTCGACATCGCCCGCGGCGACCTCGAGGTCGACGCGTTGACGGTCGAGGACGCGCTCGCCCGGGCGGCCGCCGTCGGCGTGCCCCGGATCGTCCAGATCGGCTGCGACCTCGAGCGGGCGGCGTGGGCCGTCGAGACGGCCGCGGCGCACCCCCAGATCGTCGCCGGCGTCGCCCTGCACCCCAACGAGGCGCCGCTCGTGGCCGCCTCGATCGGGCTGGACGTCGCACTGGAGCGGCTCGAGGCGCTGGTCACCGCGCACGACCGGGTGCGTGCCGTCGGCGAGACCGGGCTCGACTTCTTCCGCACCGGCGAGGAGGGCGTGGCCGCGCAGGTCGAGTCGTTCCGGCGGCACGTCGACCTCGCCAAGCGCACCGACCGCACGCTGGTCATCCACGACCGCGACGCCCACGACGCCGTCCTCGAGGTCATCGACGCCGAGGGCGCCCCCGATCGCTGGGTCATGCACTGCTTCTCCGGCGACGCCGCCTTCGCCCGCGCCTGCCTCGACCGGGGCGCGTTCCTGTCGTTCGCCGGCACCGTCACCTTCGGCAACGCCGGCGCGCTGCGCGAGGCCGCCGCCCTGACCCCGCGCGACCGGATCCTGGTCGAGACCGACGCGCCGTTCCTGACCCCGGCCCCCTACCGCGGGCGGGTCAACGCCTCCTACCTGGTGCCCCACACCGTGCGGGCGCTGGCCGAGATCCGCGGCGACGACCTGGGCGAGCTGTGCGCGGCGATCGACGCCGCCACCGAGGTGGCCTTCGGCGGCGCCTGGTAGCCGTCCCCGGTGGGGCTCCTGTGACGCCCGGGGCCGGCGAGGCGCGAGTGATCCGGCCCGACCGCGGGCCGCGCCTCCTCCGATCGGTCATCCGGCCCTGACCCGGAGGGGCGGAAACACGTTCTCGTCCGCGCACGGCGGCAGCCCCGCGACGAGCCGCCGAAACCCTCCGCTGACCTGCGACGACGGCCCGGATAAGCAGGTCTCCTCACGCGGGAGAGCCTGCTCACATCGGTGCACGGCGGTTTGCCCCGGCCCCCGGTCACGTGTTCGGGTGGCTGCTCGACGGCCGGGATCGGGACTGACTCCGGCCAGCGCACCGCGGCCACGCTGCGGAGCGTGGGACACGCCCGCAGGCGGCCGATCTCGAGGGGGCCGCACCACGCCGGGCACCGCACGACGTCCCACCGCGCTGGCCCCCGAGGCCCGGGCAGCACGACGTTCGGAGCACTGTGCCTCATCTGACCAGGGTGGCCCGCTGGGCGGCCCCTCGACTCGACCGCGCCAGCACACACCGGGGCCTCCTGGCCGCGTTGACGACCCTCGTCGTCCTCGCCGTCGCCGGTGCGACCCTCGGCTACCAGTCGCTCGGCACCACCTCGGTGACCCTGAGCCTGGACGGCCAGCAGCGCACCGTCGCCGCCCAGGGCGGCACCGTGGGCGACCTCCTGCAGGACGAGGGCATCGCCCTCGGCCCGCACGACGTCGTCGCCCCCTCCACCGACACCCCGCTCGAGGACGGCAGCGCCGTCTCGGTGCGCTTCGGCCGCCCGTTCACCGTCGAGGTCGACGGCCGGCCGAAGACCTACTGGGTCACCTCGAGCACCGTCGCCGGCGCGCTCAGCCAGATCGGCCGCAGCTACCGCGGCGCCGACCTCTCGCTGTCCCGCGGCGGCGCGATCGACCGCTCCGGCGCCCGCCTGAGCGTCGTGACGCCCAAGCGCCTCACCGTCGTCCTGGCCGGCAAGCGCCCCGTGAAGCGGACGCTGGCCGCCGCCACCGTGGGCGACGTGCTCGCCGAGCTCGGCGTGAAGGTCGACCGGCGCGACCGCGTCTCGCCGGGCCTGAGCCGCCGCGTCGCCGACGGCGACCGCATCGTCTTCACCGACATCCGCGTCCTCACCCGCCGCGTCACCGGGGAGGCCGTGCCGTTCGGCACCACCGAGCGTCCCGACTCCTCGCTGCTGCAGGGCACGACGCGCGTCGTCCGCGAGGGCCGCGCCGGCCTGCGCGACGTCACCTATCGGGTCACGTACAGGAACGGCCGCGTCACCGTGAAGACCGTCGTCAGCCAGACCGTGCGCCGCGCGCCCGTGGCCCGGGTGGTCGAGGTCGGCACCAAGCGGCCGGCCCCCAAGCCGCAGCCCAAGGCGGCCGCGAACTTCGCCGGCGGCGACACCGTCTGGGACCGCCTCGCGCAGTGCGAGTCCGGTGGCAACTGGGCGATCAACACCGGCAACGGCTACTACGGCGGCCTGCAGTTCAACGTCGGCACCTGGCGCGCCTACGGCGGCACCGGCCTGCCGAGCGAGAACTCGCGCGAGACGCAGATCGCCATCGCCACCAAGGTGCGCGACGCCTCCGGCGGCTACGGCGCCTGGCCGGCGTGCGCCGCGAAGCTCGGGCTTCCGCGCTGACCCGGTCGACCCGCTCGACCCAGCACCCGCACGACCTCACGGGGCCGTCGTCCACCCGCACGGGGTGGGCGGCGGCCCCGCTAGGCTCCCGGCCATGACGTCGGCCGAGCAGGACCCCGCCGGCCCGCGTCTCCTCGGGCCCGTCGAGGTGCGCACGCTGGCCGCCGAGCTCGACCTGCGGCCCACCAAGCAGCGCGGGCAGAACTTCGTCATCGACCCCAACACGGTGCGCCGCATCGTCCGGGAGTCGGGCGTGGGGCCCGACGACGTCGTCGTCGAGGTGGGGCCCGGCCTCGGCTCGCTGACCCTGGCCCTGCTCGAGGTGGTCGGCCGGGTCACGGCCGTCGAGATCGACGACGTCCTCGCCGCGCGGCTCCCACGCACCATCGCCGAGCTCGCCCCGGCCCAGGCCGACCGGTTCGAGGTCGTCCTCGCCGACGCGCTGCGGGTCGAGCGGCTGCCGGGCCCGCCGCCGACGGCGCTCGTGGCGAACCTGCCCTACAACGTCTCGGTGCCGGTGCTGCTCCACCTGCTCGAGCTGCTGCCCAGCCTCGAGCGCGGCCTGGTGATGGTGCAGGCCGAGGTCGCCGACCGGCTGGCCGCCCGTCCGGGCTCCAAGGCGTATGGCGTGCCGTCGGTGAAGGCCGCCTGGTACGCCGACGTGCGCCGGGCCGGCGCGATCGGCCGCACCGTCTTCTGGCCGGCCCCGAACGTCGACTCCGGGCTCGTCGCCTGGACCCGGCGCGAGCCGCCCACCGCCGCCGTGCCGCGGGCCCACGTCTTCGCGATCGTCGACGCCGCCTTCGCCCAGCGGCGCAAGGGCCTGCGCGGCGCCCTGCGGGTGCTCGCGCCCGGGGAGCAGGTCGACGCCGCCCTCGCGGCCGCCGGCGTCGAGCCGCTGACCCGCGGCGAGGCGCTGGACCTCGACGCGTTCGTCCGGATCGCCGAGGCGCTGCCGCCCACGGCGGTCGGCCTCGACGCCGGGAGCCCCGCATGAGCGCGGCCCGCACCGAGCGCGGCGGCCGGTCCGTCACCGTCCGCGCTCCCGCCAAGATCAACCTGCACCTCGGCGTCGGCGCCCCGCGTCCCGACGGCTTCCACCCGCTCGTCACCGTCTACCAGGCGGTGGGCCTCTACGACGACGTCACCGCCGTCGACGCCGGGCCGGGGGAGGGCTGGAGCCTGGAGGCCACCGCCGAGGAGCGCGTGGCCGTCGACCTCGCCGCGGTGCCGCTCGACGACTCCAACCTGGCGCTGCGCGCCGCGCGGCTGCTGGCCGAGCACCACGCGCTGCCGGACGACCGGGCAGCGCGGATCACGATCCACAAGGGCATCCCGGTGGCCGGCGGCCTGGCGGGGGGCTCGGCCGACGCCGCGGCGACCCTCGTGGCGCTCGACCGGCTGTGGGACCTGCAGACCCCCGACGACGACCTCCTCGCGCTCGCCGCCCGGCTCGGCAGCGACGTCCCGTTCGCGCTGCTCGGCGGCACCGCGCTGGGCACCGGACGCGGCGAGCTGGTCGAGCCGGTCGTCGACGCCGGCGGCTGGTGGTGGCTGGTGGTCGAGAGCGACGAGGGGCTCTCCACGCCGTCGGTCTACCGCCGCTTCGACGACCTCGTGCCCGCCGCGCCCGCGCCGCAGCGTCCCGACGCGCTCCTCGCCGCCCTCGCCGAGGGCGACGTCGCGGCGCTGGCCGCCGCCCTCCACAACGACCTCGCCGCCCCGGCGCTCGACCTGCGCCCCGACCTCGCGGCCACGGTCGAGGACGGCCGCGCCGCCGGCGCGCTCGCGGTGCTGCTCTCGGGCTCGGGTCCGACGCTGCTGCTGTTGTGCTCCTCGATGCGGCACGCGCACGAGGTGCACGCGACGATGGTCGAGCGCGGCCACCGGCGGCTCACCGCGGTGCCCGCGCCCGTGGCCGGCGCGCACGTCGTCACGTACTGACCCCGTGCCCGGGCAGCCGGGCACCCGCCCCGAACCAGGAGTCCGAACCCCATGGCCGGCCCCGTCAACCTCGTCAACCTCGAGCGCGTCTCGAAGTCCTACGGCGTGCGTCCGCTGCTCGCGGAGGTCTCGCTCGGCATCGGCGCGGGGGAGCGGATCGGCATCGTCGGCCGCAACGGCGAGGGCAAGACCACGCTCCTGGAGGTGATGAGCGGCCTGGAGGAGCCCGACGCCGGACGCGTCTCGCGCCAGCGCGGACTGCTCGTCGGCTACCTGCACCAGGGCGACGAGCTCGACGACGCCCACAGCGTCCGCGAGGCCGTGCTCGGCGGTCGCTCCGACCACGAGTGGGCCGCCGACGCCGCGACCCGCGAGGTCGTGGAGGTGCTGCTGGCCGGCATCGCCCTCGACCGCTCGGTCGTCGGCCTCTCCGGCGGCGAGCGCCGCCGCTGCGCCCTGGCCGCGCTGCTGCTCGGCGAGCACGACCTGGTGATCCTCGACGAGCCCACCAACCACCTCGACGTCGAGGCCGTGGCGTGGCTGGCCGCGCACCTGCGGGGGCGCGCCTTCGCGCTGGTCGTCGTCACCCACGACCGGTGGTTCCTCGACGCCGTGTGCGAGTGGACCTGGGAGGTGCACGACGGGCAGGTCGACGTCTACGAGGGCGGGTACGCCGCCTACGTGCTGGCCAAGGCCGAGCGGCAGCGGCAGGCCGCGGCCTCGGAGGCCCGCCGGCAGAACCTCGTCCGCAAGGAGCTCGCGTGGCTGCGGCGCGGCGCCCCGGCCCGCACGTCGAAGCCGAAGTTCCGCATCGACGCCGCGACCGTGCTGATCGAGGACGTGCCGCCGCCGCGCGACCGCCTCGAGCTGCAGCGGTTCGCCACCCAGCGGCTCGGCAAGGACGTGCTCGACGTCGAGGACGTCGACCTCGTGCGCGGCGAGCGCCGGCTGCTGCGGCACGCGACCTGGCGGATCGGCCCGGGCGACCGGCTCGGCGTGGTGGGGGTCAACGGCGCAGGCAAGACCTCCGTGCTCTCGCTCCTCGCCGGCACCCTGGAGCCCGCCGCCGGGCGGGTGCGGCGCGGTCGCACCGTCGACCTGCGCCACCTGACCCAGCAGCTCGACGACATGGACCCCGACGCGCGGGTGCTGCCGAGCGTCGAGGCGATCCGCCGGGTCACCCGCACCGCCGACGGCGGCGAGCTGACGGCCACCTCCATGCTCGAGCGGTTCGGCTTCACCGGCGACCGGCTCACCGCCCGCATCGGCGACCTGTCGGGCGGCGAGCGCCGCCGGCTGCAGCTGCTGCGGATCCTGCTCGACGAGCCGAACGTCCTGCTGCTCGACGAGCCCACCAACGACCTCGACATCGAGACCCTGAACGTCCTCGAGGACTTCCTCGACTCCTGGCCCGGCACGCTGGTCGTCGTCTCCCACGACCGGTACTTCCTCGAGCGCGTCACCGACACCGTGTGGGCGCTGATGGGCGACGGCTCGATCGCGATGCTGCCGCGCGGCGTCGACGAGTACCTCGAGCGGCGGGCCGCGTCCGGCGACGCGCTCGGTCAGGCGCTCGTCCGGACGGCGCCGCCGGCGCCTGCCGCCCCTGCCGCCCCTGCCGCCACTGCGGCGGCGACGCAGGCGACCCCGGCCGCCCCGGCGTCGGCCAAGGCCGGCAGCGCGGAGGAGCGGGCGGCCCGCAAGACCCTCGCCCGGCTCGACCGGCAGCTGGAGCGGCTCGCGGAGCGGCAGGCCGAGCTCGACGCCGCGATGGCCGCGGCCGCGTCCGGCTCCTCGGACTACGAGGAGATGGCCCGGCTGGCGGCGCGGCTCGACGAGGTCGCCGCCGAGCGGGAGGCCGTCGAGCTGGAGTGGCTGGAGGCCGCCGAGATCCTGGAGTAGCCCCGGGCGGGCCGCCCAGGCCCCGCGCCCGTCCGACACCGAAGGTCGAGCCCGATCCTGCCGATCGGAGGGGCATGCCCCGTGACGTGCTCGTGCTCTCCGGCGGTGCCGCGCGCGGCGCCGTCCAGGTGGGCATGCTGGACGTCCTGCTGGCCTACGGCGTGCGCCCGGCGGCCTACGTGGGCACCTCGGTCGGCGCGCTCAACGCCGTGTTCCTCGCCGGCCACCCCGGCTACGCGGGCGTGGCGCAGCTGGCCGAGCGGTGGCGGGCGATCCGGGCCACCGACGTCTTCCCGGGCCGGGTGTGGAACCGCGTGGGCCACGTGGTGCGCCATCCCACGTCGCTGTTCCCGACCACCGGCCTCGAGCGCCTGGTCGGCGCCTGGGCCGGCGTCACGCGGCTGGAGGACCTGCCGGTGCCGGTGCGCGTCACCACCACCCGGCTCGAGGGCGACAGCGCCGGCTACCACGCGGCGTACCACGACCGCGGCGACCTGCTCCGCACGCTGCTGGCCTCCACCGCGCTCCCCGGCATCTTCGAGCCGGTGAGCCTGCCCGAGCCCGACGGCTCCCGCACCACGCACGTCGACGGCGGCATCGCCGACCTGGTGCCGATCGCCGGCGCGCTCGACCTCGCCCCCGACCGCGTCTTCGTCCTCGACGCCAGCGTCGCCGCGATCCGGCGCCGCGCCCGCACCCCGCTGGACGTGCTGCTCACCAGCCTCGCGGTCTCGATGCGGGTGCGCCCCGCCGTCACCTTCGGCCCGGGCGTGGAGGTCGTGCACCTGACCGCGCCCGACCTGGGGGTGCGGATGAACGACTTCTCCCGCACCGCCGAGCACCTCGAGCTGGGTCGGCGCTGCGCCGAGGCCGCCCTCGGCCGCTCGCGGGTCGCCTGACGTGCGGGCGCTAGTCGTCGTCGCCGGAGCCGAACGGCTCCAGCAGGCCGCGCAGCAGCGCGGCGAGCCGCTGCCGGTCGCCCTCGGGCAGCGCCGCGAGCAGCGCCTGCTCGGCGTCGAGCAGCGCGGTGAAGGCGGCGTCGACGGCGTCCTTGCCCTCCGGCGTGAGCCGCACGATGACGCCGCGCCGGTCGTCCGGGTCGGGGTGCCGCTCGACGAGGCCCCGCTGGACGAGCCGGTCGACGCGGTTGGTCATCGTCCCGCTGGTCACCAGCGTCTCGCGCAGCAGCCGGCCCGGCGAGAGCTCGTACGGGTCGCCCGCGCGCCGCAGCGCGGCGAGCACGTCGAACTCCCACGACTCGATCTCGTGCGCGGTGAACGCCTCGCGTCGCGCGAGGTCGAGGTGCCGGGCCAGTCGCGAGATGCGGCTGAACACCGCGACGGGGTCGAGGTCGAGATCGGGACGCTCCCGCGCCCAGGCCTCGATCAGCCGATCGACCTCGTCCCTCATGCCGCCATGCTACGCGCGGTCGAGAATCTTGACGTCAAGAGGTTTGCTGGAGGTCGACCATGAGCCCGTTCGGACGCCGCGACGACGCCGCGCAGCAGGTGGAGGAGCCCGAGCGCCCCGGCATGCTCGACGACCCCGGCATCCCCGAGGAGGTGCAGCGCATGGTCCGCGCCCGCGGGACGGCGGCCCGGCCGCACCCGCACCTGGTGCGCAACCGCGGGGCCCACCCGCTGCTGCTGCTCGCCGCGATGCCCGAGGCGCTCGTCCACGTCGAGTTCGTGCCGCCCAGCGGCGGCTCGCGCGTCGCCGACTACTCCGTCGACTTCGTGCCCTGGACGATGCTGGAGTCGGTGCGGGTCAACGGCCCGACCATCCGCTTCGCCTGGGGCGGCAAGGCGGTCGTCACCGAGATGACCAGCCACGTCGAGGCGCTGCAGATGGCCCGGAGCTTCCTCGGCCAGTCCCGCGATCCGTCCTGATCCGCCTCCCCGGGCGGTGACGCCCGTCTCCTCGCGGATCGCGCGCGTAACGCCGGGCCTGCAGCGGCGTTGAAGCGGCGTCGGGCGAGGACGCCGGGGGGTCGGGCGTAGCCTGGACACCGGCGGACGGCTCGGCGTCCCCCACGCTCCCGTCCGGGTCGCACGGCTCCCGCCGTGGGCCCGCCGTCCGGAAGGACCCCGTCGTGACCGTCGACCCGATCGCCCCGGTGCCCGCGCAGGCCGCCGAGCTCGTCGAGGTCGCGGCCGTCGCCGACGCGCCGGCGGTCGACGTCGTCCCGGTCGCGAACCGCATCAAGCGCGCGCAGGGCCAGCTCGGCGGCGTGCTGCGGATGGTCGAGGAGGGACGCGACGTCGAGGACGTCGTCAACCAGCTGCGCGCCGTCGTCCGCGCGCTCGACCGCGCCGCCCTGGCGCTCGTGGCCGTCGAGCTGCGGGCCCGGCTGGCCGATCCCGCCGGCCTCGGCGAGGACGAGATCGCGCGGCTGGAGAAGCTGCTGCTCTCCGTGGCCTGACCGCCCGCCGGGATCGCGTTGCCCGCCGAAGTTACCCAGCAGTAGGGTCGCGCCCATGAGTCAGGTCCTCTCGCTGTGGCGCACCACGACCAGCCTGCCGGTCGTCGGCGCCTCGGTCGGCAAGCGCGTCTTCTCCCTCGCCTTCGCGCAGAAGGCGCCGTACTTCGCCACGATCCGGCCGCGGTTCACCGTGCTCGAGCCGAACCGTGCCGAGCTGGTCATCCCCAAGCGCCGCGGCGTCCACAACCACCTCGGCACCGTGCACGCGATCGCGCTGTGCAACGGGCTGGAGGCCGCGATGGGCGCGCTGGCGGAGGCGAGCATCCCGTCCGACCGGCGCTGGATCCCCAAGGGCATGGACGTCAGCTACACGGCCAAGGCCACCAGCGACATCACCTGCATCGCCGAGACCGACCCCGAGCAGTGGACCGGCGAGGACCCCGACGTCCCCGTGCGGGTCCGCGGCGTGCGCGACGACGGCACGGTGGTCGTCGAGGGCGTCATCCGGCTCTGGGTCACGCCCAAGCCGCCCCGCGCCTGACCAGCCCACCCCTTCGGACTGACCCGGGCGCGCGCGAGCGGGGACCCTGAGAAGGACGTTTCCACCACGGAAAGGACCTTCGCCATGATCCGCTCCCGCGCCCGCTCGGGCCTGGCCGCCGCGCTGGCCCTCCTCGCGGCCGCCGTCCTCGCCGTCGCGACCCTCGGCGGCACGGCCGCCCAGGCCGCTCCGGCGTCCCAGGCGGCCCCCGCCTCGACGCCGCTGCCGCCGGTCGCCTCCGTCGACCTCGCGCGCTACCTCGGCCGCTGGTACCAGGTCGCCGCGATCCCGCAGCCCTACCAGCTGCAGTGCGCGCGCAACTCGACCGCCGTCTACACCGCGGTCGACGCCGACACCATCGGCGTGCGCAACACCTGCAGCACCTGGCTCGGCCCGCTCACCGACCTGCTGCTGGGCACCGTCACCGGCAAGGCCGACGTGCTCGACCCGACCACGAACGCCCAGCTGCGGGTGAGCTTCGACGGCATCCCGAGCTTCGGCGACACCAGCACCCCGAACTACGTCATCACCTACCTCGCGCCGGACTACTCCTTCGCGATCGTCGGCGACCCCGCCCGTCAGTCCGGCTTCGTGCTCTCCCGCACCCCGGCGCTGCAGGGCATCACCTGGAGCCAGGTGCGCCAGATCGTCGAGGCGCGCGGCTACGACTCCTGCCGGTTCACGGTGACGCCCGTCGCCGGCGGTCGTCAGGACCGCGTGCGACTCTGCACGCTCTGACGCTGCCCTGGCTGCTCCGAGGCTGCCCTGACGCCCGCCCGTCGCCGTCCCACGCGGTGGCGGGCGGGCGTCGTGCTGCGTGCGAAGCGCTCACGACAGCTCGTGACCGCCCGGTGCGACGAACCAGGTGACGAGGAACAGCAGGCCGAGCAGCGCGAGCAGGACGGCGAGCTGACCCGCGATCGTCCACCAGATCGTCGCGGCGTGGCGCAGCGGGGCGCGGCCGGCGTCGGATGCTCCCGAGGTCATCGGCGCAGCGTAGGCCCTCGCCGGTCCTCGGTCGCGGCACGCCGTTCGGCGGCGCGGGCCGCGCAGGTGGCGTAGCGTGCCCGGCACCTGCCGCCCTCGGAGGAGGACCCCCATGCCCCGCCCCCTGCCGTCCCGTCGTCCCGGCCCCGCCCCGCGGGCCCGACTCCTGCACGCGTCGCTGCTCTCCGCTGCCCTGGTGCTCGGCCTGGCCGCCGCCGCGCCGGCCGCGACGTCGCGTCACTCCGACGCCGCCGGCGACGTGGTCGTCCAGCGGTACGACGGCACGCCGCCGGCCGTCGAGCCGGACGTGCGCAACGGCGACCTCACGAGCCTCACCGTCCGCTACGACGACGACCTGCTGCAGATCGCCGCGTCGACCCGGGCGTACCGGAGCGTCCTCGACGACTACTGGATCGTCCGGGTGCTCACGTCGTCGGGCGACACGCTGGTGCTCCGCTACTACCAGGAGGTCGGACCGACCATCACGGTCTACCGCAACGGCAACCGGTACACCTGCCGCGGCACCTACGTCGGCCGCACCCGGGCGGGCCTGCTCGTCCGCATCCCGCAACGCTGCCTCGGCCCCTCGTACCGGGTGCGGGTCGGCCTGCTGCTGCACGCGACGCCCGACGCCACCGTCGACGGGCCCAGGAGCGCCGACGACGCGTTCCGCACCGGCCGGGTGTCGGGCACCCGCTCGAAGCTCGGTCCCTGGGTCGGTCGCGGCTGACCGGTCCAGACGTCCTGCTCGCCTCGGCGACGGCGCCGGTCCCCGGCGCTACGGTCGGCTGACCCGGCCGCGTCCCGACGGCCGGCGAGCGACAGGAGCACCCGATGGCCGTGGGCTCGACTCGACACGCGCGCCGGATCGTCCGGCCCGTCCTCCTCGCCGGCGTCCTCGCGTCCAGTCTCGCGCTGTGGGTGGGCGGCGCGGACGCCGCGACCGCCTTCCACCGCGACCCGTCGGGGGACGTGGTGGTCACCGGTCCGCCCGGCGTCTCCGCGGTCCGTGACGTGGAGGCCGCCGACCTCGTCGGCTTCGGGGTCGCGTACGACGCGACGACCTTGCGCGTCGCCACGTCGCTGCGGGCGTACCGGAGGCTCGACGGCGTCTGGGAGGCGACGGTGCGCACGAGCCAGGGGTTCGTCTACCGCCTGCGGGTCAGCCTCGACGGGTCGACGCCGCCGCGGCTGCGGCGCAGCCTCCCGGGCGGGAGCGGCCTCGTCGACCGGACCTGCGACGGGCTCGTGGTCGCGCGCACGGAGCGGGGCATCACCGCCCGCATCCCGACGCCGTGCGTCGGCGGCGCCTGGCGGGTGCGGGTCGGGGTGCGCACCGAGGCGACCCGGCCGTCGTCGGGAGACCCCGCTCCGGCTGCCGCCGAGCTCACCGACGACGCCCTCGCCGATGGCCGCGCGTCCGCCCCGGCTCCGGTGCGCAGCGCGACCCTGGGGCGCTGGCTCGAGCAGGGGTGACGGGCCGCATGTCGGGTCTCGGCGAGTCGAGCATTCGCTACGGGTTGACCCTCGCCTCGGCCGCGATCATCGGGCTGGGCGGAGGCTGCGGCTCGGAGCAGGGGTCGCCGGACGAGGTGGCTCAGGCACCTGACGTCGGGTCCTGCGGACCTGCCTCCTTCGTGGCCACCGCAGATCCCGCCGGCCTCGACGGGATCCCCGAGCTCACGGGTCACCTCGATGAGTGGCAGGGGTTCTCGCGCGCCGTCCTGGTCGGAACGGTCACGAAGGCCACCGAGAGCCTGATCGAGCGGACCCGAGCCATCGAGGCCACCCGCGGCGATCTGCAGGTCGACGTCGATCGGGTGCTCTGGGCGGATCCGGGGTACCGCGAGGCCTTCCGGCCCGGCCCGACGTCGGTCGGCTACCGGGGCCACACCGGCGCGCCGTCCGTGACCGACAGGCCGCAGATCTGCGCCGGCGACCGGGTCCTCGTCTTCGCCGCCGACGGTGGCCGAGGGACGTCGTCCGACACCGCCTACTCCGTCGTCCCCCTGAGCAGCTCGGGCACGGTCGCCGCGGACGAGGCTGCCAGCCGGCTGCCCCCCGAGATCGAGGGCCTCGACGTCGACGGCGTGGCCGACGTGCTCGCGCAGCGCGAGAGCGACCGTGCGCCGCGGCTGGTCAGGCACCTCGACCTGCCCCTGGAGGAGAGGTCGACGGCGCTGGTCGAGGAGCAGATCAGGAACGCGAACCGGTAGCGGCCGTCCGGTCGCCCAGTGCTGCAGGGCCGAGGCGGTCGCTCGGTCGCCGGTGGTGGCTCCGAGTTCTCGGATGGAGCGCCACGCTCTTACCCTGGACGAGCCATGACTGAGCCCCGCACCTACGAGGTCCGCACCTACGGGTGCCAGATGAACGTCCACGACTCCGAGCGGCTCGGCGGGCTGCTCGAGGACGCGGGGTACGCGCGGGCGGCGTCGGGGGAGCAGGCGGACGTCGTCGTCTTCAACACCTGCGCGGTGCGCGAGAACGCCGACAACAAGCTCTACGGCAACCTCGGCCACCTCGCGCCGGTGAAGGCCGCGCACCCGGGCATGCAGATCGCCGTCGGCGGCTGCCTGGCGCAGAAGGACCGCGCGACGATCACCGAGCGGGCGCCGTGGGTCGACGTCGTGTTCGGCACCCACAACATCGGCTCCCTGCCGGTGCTGCTGGAGCGGGCGCGGGTGGCCGAGGAGGCCCAGGTCGAGATCCTGGAGTCGCTCGAGGTCTTCCCGAGCACCCTGCCGACCAAGCGCGAGTCGGCCTACGCGGCCTGGGTGAGCGTCAGCGTCGGGTGCAACAACACCTGCACGTTCTGCATCGTCCCGAGCCTGCGCGGCAAGGAGAAGGACCGTCGTCCCGGCGAGATCCTCGCCGAGATCGAGGCGCTGGTGGCCGAGGGCGTCAGCGAGGTGACGCTGCTGGGTCAGAACGTCAACGCCTACGGCGTGGAGTTCGGCGACCGGCAGGCGTTCTCGAAGCTGCTGCGCGCGTGCGGCGAGATCGACGGGCTGGAGCGCGTGCGCTTCACGAGCCCGCACCCCGCCGAGTTCACCGACGACGTGATCGAGGCGATGGCCGCGACGCCCAACGTCATGCCCAGCCTGCACATGCCGCTGCAGTCGGGCTCCGACCGCGTCCTCAAGGCGATGCGCCGCAGCTACCGCGCCGAGCGCTACCTCGGGATCATCGAGCGGGTGCGGGCCGCGATCCCGCACGCGGCGATCACCACCGACATCATCGTCGGCTTCCCCGGCGAGACCGAGGACGACTTCGCCGAGACGCTGCGGGTCGTCGAGGCCTCGCGGTTCTCCAGCGCCTTCACCTTCCAGTACTCCAAGCGTCCCGGCACGCCGGCGGCCGACCTGCCCGACCAGGTCGATCCCGCGGTGGTCAAGGAGCGCTACGGCCGCCTCGTCGAGCTGGTCAACGCGATCGCCTGGGAGGAGAACAGGGCGCTGCTCGGCCGCACCGTCGAGGTGATGGTCGCCGAGGGCGAGGGAAAGAAGGACGCCGAGACCGCGCGGCTGTCCGGACGCGCGCCCGACAACCGGCTCGTCCACCTCGCGGTGCCGTCCGGGCTGGACGCGCCGGTCCGGCCGGGCGACGTCGTCACCGCCGAGATCACCTACGCCGCGCCGCACCACCTCGTCGCCGACACCGTGCACGGCGTGCGACGCACCCGGTCGGGCGACGCCTGGGAGGCCCGCCAGGGCCGCGCCGTCGCCGCGTCGCCGGGGGTCGGGCTGGGCATGCCGAGCGTGGGCGTCCCCGCGCCGCTGCCACCGGCGCCGGCCTGCGGCTGACGCCGCTCGTCGTCCACAGGGGTCATTTCCACGTCGATCTCCACCGACTGTGGAACTGCGGTCGTCCGCGTCTCCTGGGGATTTCCGATTCCATTCCGGCAGCATTCCGCATGGAATCGAGCACGTGTTCGATCTCGGGAACCTCGGACGTGTCGCGGTCAAGCGGCTCTTCGCGCACCCCGAGACCGGGGCGCTGATCGCGATGGAGTCCCGATCGCGGGACTTCCCACCCGCTCTCCGCGAGCCGGTCACCCCGCGCGACGGCTGGTGCCGCACCCCTTGCTGCAACGCCCCCGTCCGGCAGATCGACCACGCCCGGCGCCATGCGGACGGCGGCCCCAGGTCCTACGACAACGCCCAGGGCCTCTGCGTCGGCTGCGACCAGACCAAGGAGGACGCCGCCTGGCCCCACGGGCCGTCCGCGCACCCGCCTAGGGTCGGGGCATGCCAGCCGACGCACCGACCATCGTGGCCACCTCCGGCGGGTTCCGCTGGGGCTCGCGGACGACCTACGAGGTCGGCCCGCTCACCGAGCTCGCGCTGGAGCACGCCGGCGTGACCGGCCGCGCGCCGCGCGTCTGCCTCGTGCCGACTGCCTGCGGCGACGACGCCCGCCTGACCCGCGACCTCTACAACATGGCGCGCGTGCGCGGCCTGCAGGCCAGCCACCTGCAGCTGTTCACCATGCCGAACGTCGACGACATCGCCGCTCACCTGCTCGAGCAGGATCTCGTCTGGGTGTGGGGCGGCAGCGTCGCCGGCCTGCTCGCGATGTGGCGCCTGCACGGCGTCGACGTCGCCATGCGCCGGGCGTGGGAGGCCGGCGTGGTGCTCACCGGCGTCTCGGCCGGCTCGATCTGCTGGCACGTCGGCGGCCCCACCGACTCCTTCGGCCCCACGCTGCGGCCGATCGACGACGCCCTCGCGCTGCTGCCGTACGGCAACGGCGTGCACTACGACGCCGAGCCGCAGCGCCGGCCGCTGCTGCAGCGCTGCGTCGCCGACGGGACCCTGCCCGACTCGTTCGCCACCGACGACGGCGCCGGCCTGCTCTACCGCGGCACCGAGCTCGTCGGCGCCTACGCCGAGCGTCCCGGCGCGGGCGCGTACGCCGTCACCCGGGAGGGCGACCGGGCCGTCGAGACCGCGCTGGACGTCGTGCGCCTCTAGCGATCCGCGCCTACGCGGGCGACTCGTCGGCCCCGTCCGAGGACGCCTCGCCGTCGGGCGAGCGGGTGGCCTCGGTGCCGGTGTCGTCGGACTCGCGGGTCTCGGCGGGGGCGTCCTCGACGGCCGGGTTGTGCTCCGGCGGCAGCTCGGGGACGACGGGCTCGGGGTCGGGCTGCTGCACGGCGTCCGGACCGCCGGGGTGCAGCTCCGGCTCCTCGACGGTGGGCGTCGGCAGGGGACCGAGGTCGGGGGAGTCCGGGGTCGCGGGGACGTCGGACGGGTCGGGCTGCGGGTCGGGCTGCGGGTCGGGCGTGGCGGAGTCGCTCATGCCCCGGTCCGTTCCACCTCCGGGGCCGCGTCGAAACCGAACGTCTCATAAGGGGCGAGGTCGCCGGCGTGCAGCCGCTCGAGCACGTGTCGCTCGTGCGGCACCACGGGTCCGGGCAGGGCGTCGAGGTCGTCGAGGGCGACCCAGCGGATCTCGGCGGCCTTGCGGGTCTCCACGACCCGCGGCTCGCCCGTCCACGCCCGGGCGGTGAAGAAGAGGTCGAGTCGCTGCTCGATGGCCTCCTCGCCGCGTCGGCGCTGCATCGCCGTGGCGAAGGCCAGGTCGAGATCGTCGATGCCGAGCTCCTCACGGGCCTCGCGTCGGGCGGCGTCCCAGCCGGTCTCCCCGGCCTCGAGATGCCCGGCGGCCGCGCTGGCCCAGTGCCCGTCCATGAAGCCGGTGTTCTGCCGCAGCTGGAGCAGCACCTCCGGCGCATCGCCGGAGCCCGGGCGCAGCAGGAGGACGTAGGCCGCTGGGACGATCGCGTAGCGACCCTCGATCACTGGCTCGGCTCGCCGTCGGTGGTGGCGTCGCGCTCCTGCTCGGCGGCCTGGACGGGATTTTGCTCGGCGTCGTCCGGCCCGGGGAGCGTGTCGTCGTGCTCGCCCGGCGGCTCCAGGTCGCTGGGCAGCGGCCGCGCGTCCTGCTCCTCCGGGACGGGGGCGGTCATCGGCCGGTCCGGTCGGTCGGGCCGGCCTCGCGGCCGGCCTGGCCGCCGTCGGACTCCAGCCGGCGCACGCCGTCCTTCGCCTTCGCTGCGCCCTGCGCGATGCGGTCGTGGTGCTTGCCGCCGGTGCGCTGGTCGGCGGCCTTCGCGGCCTTGTCGATGCCGTCGGCGATCTTGTCGCCGTGCTGGTCGACGACCTGGCCGACCTTGGTGCGCGCCTGGCGGGCGGCGCTCTCGAGGGTCTTGCGGTCGACCTTGCCGAGCTTGTCGAGGAATCCCATCGGTGCTCCCTGGGCTGGACGTCGGGGTGGGCCGCGCTCACCCCGAGGACGGGCCGGCGCGCCGGAGTCGCCACACTAGCCAGCGTGACCCAGGCCGATCCTCGCCCGATCGTGGCGGTCGTCGGCGCCACCGCGGCGGGCAAGACCGCGCTCTCCCTCGACCTGGCGGAGCGGCTCGGCGGCGAGATCGTCAACACCGACGCGATGCAGGTCTACCGCGGCATGGACGTCGGCACCGCGAAGGCTCCGGTCGCCGAGCGGCGTGGCGTGCCGCACCACCTGCTCGACCTGCTCGAGGTCTCCGAGCCGGCCAGCGTCGCGGAGTTCCAGGAGCTCGCGCGCACCACCGTCGCCGACCTGCGGGCCCGCGGCGTCACGCCGGTGCTGGTCGGCGGCTCGGCGCTCTACACGCGGGCGATCCTCGATCGCTTCGAGTTCCCGGGCACCGACGCGGCCCTGCGAGCGCGCTTGGAGGCCGAGCTCGACGCCGTGGGCCCGATGGCGCTGCACGCCCGGCTCGCGCGGGTCGACCCCGAGGCGGCCTCGCGGATCATCCCGGAGAACGGCCGACGCACCGTCCGGGCGCTGGAGGTCGTCGAGCTCACCGGTCGGCCGTTCAGCGCCTCGCTGCCGACGCTGGAGTACGCGGATCCGCGCACGGTGCAGATCGGCGTCGACATCGACCGCCCCACCCTCGACGCCCGCATCGAGGCGCGGGTCGCGGCGATGTTCGACGACGGGCTGGTCGCCGAGGTCGAGCGGCTCCTGGACGCCGGTCTGGCCGACAGCCGCACCGCCTCGCGCGCCATCGGCTACCGCGAGGTCGCAGCACTCCTGGCCGGCGAGCTGGGCGAGGACGAGGCCCGCGAGCGCATCGTGATCGCCACCCGTCGCTTCGCCCGACGCCAGGACGCCTGGT
This sequence comes from Nocardioides sp. TRM66260-LWL, assembly GCF_020075545.1. GTDB lineage: Bacteria > Actinomycetota > Actinomycetes > Propionibacteriales > Nocardioidaceae > Nocardioides. Next base: position 509,185 of record NZ_JAIQZK010000002.1, on the reverse strand, counting down.
TCCGCAAGGACCCGCGCGTCGTCTGGGTGCCGTTCGACGCCCCGGACCGGCTCGAGCGCGCGCTCGCGGCCGTCGCCTCCGTCGAGGCGGTCGATTCGTACGCCCCGGGCGGAGGACACGGGCCCGGCGGGGACTGTCGGCGGCCTCCGGCAGGCTGAGCGTTATGGGCCGCACTGTCTACTACACCGCCTCCACCCTCGATGGATTCCTCGCCGACGAGCACGACTCCCTCTCCTGGCTGCTACGCCAGGACGTCGATCCAGCGGGACCCTTCGGATACGACGGGTTCATCGCCGGCGTGGGGGCGATGGTCATGGGCGCCACCACCTACCGATGGCTGCTCGATCACCTCGATCCCGCCGACGGCTGGCCGTATGAGCAGCCGTGCTGGGTCATGACCCGCCGCACCTTCCCGGCGCCGTCCGGCGACGTGCGGTTCGCCGCTGGACCCGTCGTCGACCTCCTGCCCGCGCTCCGGGCGGCTGCCGGCGAACGCGACCTGTGGGTGGTCGGCGGTGGCGACCTCGCCGGTCAGTTCGCCGACGTCGGGGCGCTCGACGAGATCGAGGTGTCGTTCGCACCGGTCACCCTCGGTGCGGGGCGTCCGCTGCTGCCGCGTCCGCTCGACCTAGAGCTGCTCGATGTCGCCCGCAACCGGTCGCTCGTGTGCGCGCGGTATCGCGTGGCCGGACCTCTGGCCGCCTCGGTACCGTGAGTCGGTGATCCCCCCCGAGGTCGACACGGAAGCGCGCGCCGAGACCGTGATCCCCGACGCCGCGACGCTGCGCGCCTTGATCGGAGAGCCCACCGCCCGGGCCCGCGACACGGGCCGCGACCGGCTGCTCCCCGTCGACGTCGCCTGGCTGGGGGCCTCGCCGTTCTGCGTCCTCGCCACCGCGGACGCCGCAGGCCGCTGCGACGCCTCGCCCAAGGGCGACCCCGCCGGGTGGCTCACCCACGTGATCGACGAGCGCACGATCGCGATCGCCGAGCGGCCGGGCAACCGGCGCGTCGACGGCTACCGCAACATCCTGGTCAACCCCCACGTCGGCCTGCTGTTCCTCATCCCCGGCCGCGGCGACACCCTGCGGGTCAACGGCCGGGCCCGGCTCGTCTCCGACGCGCCGTTCTTCGACGCGATGGTCGTGCAGGGCCACCGCCCGATCCTCGCCGTCGTGGTCGACGTCGAGGAGGTCTTCTTCCACTGCAGCAAGGCGTTCCTGCGCAGCGAGCTGTGGGAGCCCGACACCTGGGAGCCCGACGCCCGCGTGCCGCGCCGGGCCGTCATCGCCCGGGAGGTCGAGGCCGCCGAGGCGTCGCTCGAGGAGCTCGACGCCTACTACGGCGAGGGCTACCGCGCCGGCCTCTACCGGGAGTCGCCCGCATGACCTACCCCTTCCTCAAGGGCCACGGCACGCAGAACGACTTCGTGCTGCTGCCCGACCACGACGGCTCGGTGCACGGCGCCCTCGACGCCGCCCGCGTGCGCGCGCTGTGCGACCGCCGGGCCGGTCTCGGCGGCGACGGCGTCCTGCGGGTGATCCGCACGGCGGCCCTGCCGGAGCTCGCCCACCTCGCCGACGAGGCCGCGTGGTGCATGGACTACCGCAACGCCGACGGCTCGATCTCGGAGATGTGCGGCAACGGCATCCGGGTCTTCGCTCGGCACCTGATCGACGCCGGCCTGGTCGACGCGGGTCGTCCGATCCCGATCGCGACCCGCGACGGCGTGAAGGTCGTCGACGTCGTCGGCGACCTGCTGCGCGTCGACATGGGCGTGCCGCGGGTGCTGGAGGAGACGGCGGTCTCGGTCGGGCACCTGACGTGGGCCGCCCGCCACGTCGACATGGGCAACCCGCACGCCGTGGCCTTCGTCGACTCCCTCGACCCCGCCGGCCCGGTTGGCCCGTTGCTCGAGGCGCCGGGCCACGACCCCCGCGTCTACCCCCGGGGCGTCAACGTCGAGTTCGTCGTGCGCCGCGGCGAGCGGCACGTCGCGATGCGGGTGCACGAGCGCGGCTCGGGGGAGACCCGCTCGTGCGGCACCGGCGCCTGCGCGGTCGCCGTGGCCACGGCGGTCGCCGACGGCCGCGCGGCCGGCGAGGAGGTCGGCTACCGGGTCGATCTGCCCGGCGGCACGCTCCACATCGCCTGGACGGCCGCCGACCGCGTGCTGATGACGGGGCCCGCCGTCGTCGTCGCCGAGGGCGTCACCGACCTGTAGGGCGGCGGTCCCGAGGGTCGGTTCCGGGCGTCGGTTTCCCCGGGCGCCCGGGGAGACCGGTCGCCGGCAGGCGAGGCTTCGCCCGCCGCCGACAGGTCCTGCCTGCTCTGATCGGCGCGGCGCCGCCGCTCAGGACCGTGACAGCGTCGCTGTCGCGATCGCTATGCTCCGCGCCATGGACATCACCGGATCCACCGCCATCGTCACGGGCGGGGCGTCGGGCATCGGCGCCGCCGCCGCCCGCCTGCTCGCCGCCCGCGGCGCGACCGTCGTCGTCGCCGACCTGCAGAAGGAGAAGGGCGAGGCCCTCGCCGCCGAGATCGGCGGCGTCTTCGCCCTGGTCGACGTCACGAACACCGAGCAGATCACCGCGGCCGTCGACGCCGCCGCCGAGATCGCCCCGCTGCGCGCGGTCGTGAACTCCGCCGGCATCGGCTGGGCCCAGCGCACCATCGGCCGCGACGGCCAGTACGACTCCGCGCACTCCCTCGAGGCCTTCAGCAAGGTCATCGCGATCAACCTGATCGGCACCTTCGACATGACCCGCATCGCGGCCACCGCGATGAGCCGCAACGAGCCCGACGCCGACGGCTGCCGCGGCGCCATCTGCAACCTCGCCTCCGTCGCTGCCTTCGACGGCCAGATCGGCCAGGCGTCGTACTCGGCCTCCAAGGGCGGCGTGGTCGGCATGACGCTCCCAGTCGCCCGCGACCTCTCGGCCGCCGGCATCCGCCTCAACACCGTCGCGCCGGGCCTGATCGACACCCCGATCTACGGCGAGGGCGAGGCCGCCGAGGCGTTCAAGGCCAACCTCGGCCAGAACGTGCTCTTCCCCAAGCGCCTCGGCACCGGCGAGGAGCTCGCCTCGATGGTCGTCGAGACCATCACCAACTCCTACATGAACGCCGAGGTCATCCGGGTCGACGGCGGCATCCGGATGCCTCCGAAGTGACGGCTGCCCGCTGAGGGATGCCGGCGAGTTTCCCCGGATATCCGGGGAATCTGGACGTTGTCAGGGGAAGTTTCCCCTGACAACGTCCAGTTCTCCCTGACCAGTTCTCCCCGACCTCGCCCACCGCTTCTCGACAAGGCGCCAGCCGCGCAGCCCGGCAGCCACCCGGGTTCAGCCCACGGCTTAATGTCTCGCGTCGCGCCGGGGCGCGACCTAGGCTGATCTGCGTATGACGAACGCACGCGACTTCTCCCTCGATGCCGAGCTGGCCGCCACCGCCGCCTGGGACGCCGACGACCCCGCCGCCGCCATCGAGCTCGACGACTCCCTCGACGTGGACGCAGCCGATCCGGACGAGGCCGAGGCCGACGACTTCGTCTCCGGCTATGCCGACGAGGACGACCCCGAGGACGACCCCACGGTCGGCGCCATGGAGCTGGCGGAGCGCCACCAGCTGCGTCGCGTCGCCCAGCTGCGCACCGAGCTCGAGGACATCACCGAGGTCGAGTACCGCCAGCTGCGCCTGGAGCGCGTCGTCCTGGTGGGGGTCTGGACCGACGGCACGATCGCCGACGCCGAGAACTCCCTGGCCGAGCTCGCGCTGCTGGCCGAGACGGCCGGGTCCGAGGTGCTCGAGGCGCTGTACCAGCGCCGGCAGAGCCCCGATCCCGCCACCTACATCGGCCGCGGCAAGGTCGAGGGCCTGCACGAGATCGTCCGCGCCACCGGCGCCGACACCGTCATCTGCGACGGCGAGCTCGCGCCCTCCCAGCTGCGCAACCTCGAGGACCGCCTCAAGGTCAAGGTCGTCGACCGCACCGCGCTGATCCTCGACATCTTCGCCCAGCACGCGAAGAGCCGCGAGGGCCAGGCGCAGGTCGAGCTGGCCCAGCTCACCTACATGAAGCAGCGCCTGCGCGGCTGGGGCGGCAACCTGTCGCGTCAGGCCGGCGGCCGGGTCGCCGGCGGTGCCGGCATCGGCGGTCGCGGCCCGGGCGAGACGAAGATCGAGACCGACCGGCGTCGCATCAACACCAAGATCGCCAAGCTCAACCGCGACCTCAAGCAGATGAAGGTCACCCGCGACGCCAAGCGCTCCGAGCGGCGCCGCAACCAGATCCCCTCGGTCGCGATCGCCGGCTACACCAATGCCGGCAAGTCGTCGCTGCTCAACCGCATCACCTCCGCCGGCGTGCTGGTCGAGGACGCGCTCTTCGCCACCCTCGACCCCACGACCCGCCGCACGACGGCGTCCGACGGCCGCGTCTACACCGTCAGCGACACCGTCGGGTTCGTGCGTCACCTGCCCCACCAGCTCGTCGAGGCGTTCCGCTCGACGCTGGAGGAGGTGGCCGACGCCGACCTCGTGCTGCACGTCGTCGACGGCTCGCACCCCGACCCCGAGGGCCAGATCTCGGCCGTGCGCGAGGTCTTCGCCGACATCGGCGTCACCGACATCCCCGAGCTGATCGTGATCAACAAGGCCGACCTCGCCGACCCGATGGTGATCGCGCGGCTCAAGGCCCGCGAGCCCCACTCGATCGTCGTCTCGGCGCGCACCGGCGAGGGCATCGCCGAAGCGCTGGCGCTCATCGAGTCCGAGCTGCCCCGGCCGTCGGTGCCGTTCAGCGTGCTGCTGCCCTACGAGCGCGGCGACCTGGTGAACCGGCTGCACCAGCACGGCGAGATCGAGAGCATCGAGCACACCGCGGACGGCTCGCTCGTGCGCGGCCTGGCCAGCGAGGCGCTGGCCGGCGAGCTCGCCGCCTACGCCGTCTGAGTCGAGCCCGCTGCTGCAGCGGTCGTCGAGCCCGTCCCGTCGCGCAGGGCTGCGGCCACCAGCTCCAGCAGCTGGGCCGACACGAGCTCGTCGCGCTCCATCGGCAGCATGTGCCCGGCTCCGGGGGCGACGATGAATCGCGCGCCGTGGATGCCCGCGGCCAGGCGCCGGCCGTGGTCGGGCGGGGTGAGCAGGTCACGCGACCCGACGAGCACCCGGGTCGGGATTCCGTCGTAGGCCTTCAGCTGCGAGGAGCGCTCGTGGCGCATGCAGTCGCGGTAGAAGCCCGACATGGTCGCCGGCGGGCAGTTGATGATCTGGTCGACGACGAGCCCGGCGTCGCGCAGCCGCAGCGGGGCGCCGAAGAGGAACCGGTTGACGACCTGCCGCTCGATCGACGGCGTCCGACGCCGGTTGGCGCGCGAGTACAGCCGGGCCCGGGTCGCCAGCAGCGCCGGGATCCGGCCGCGGAGCAGCGGGCCGACGTCGGGCAGGCCGAGGGTGATCGACTCCAGCCCGCCGGCCGAGGTCGAGACGAACAGCAGCCCGGCGATCCGGTCGATCAGGTCCGGTCGGTGCTGCGGCAGGGCGGTGAGCGTCATGCCGCCGATCGAGTGGCCGGCCAGCACGAGGCGTCCGGTGGGTGCCAGCGTGTCGAGGACGAGGCCCAGGTCGAGGGCGAGGTCGTCGATGGTGCACGCGCGCTCGGGCGCGGCGTACGAGCGGCCGTGACCGCGGTGATCCCACGTGACGATGCGCAGGCGCGGGCCGTGCTCGGCGAGGAGGTCGCGCACCTGGTAGTGCCAGTCCTCCTCGTCGGCGGTCCAGCAGTGGGCCAGCGCGACGACGACGTCGGCGTCCTCCGGGCCGTAGGTCGTGGCGTGCAGCGACAGGCCGTCGTGCGTGGTGAGGCGGTACGTGGCGCGGGCCATCGGCGGGCTCCTGGTGCGGCGGGGCTGTGAGCGCCGACACGCTAACCCCGCGAGGCCCCGTTCCGGAAGGGTTCCTGCGACACCGTGTCGCGGATGTTCGCGATGCGGACCGTGCGTCGGCCGTCAGTCGACCGCGACGACCAGCGCGGTGGCGATCGCCGCGACCCCCTCGCCGCGGCCGGTGAGCCCCAGCCCGTCCGTGGTGGTCGCCGCGACGGAGACGGCGGCCCCGGCGGCGGCCGAGAGCGCGGCCTCCGCCTCGGCACGCCGCGGCCCCAGGCGCGGGCGGTTGCCGATCACCTGGACCGCGACGTTGCCGATCTCGAAGCCGGCCGCCCGCACCCGGCGCGCGGTCTCCGCGAGCAGGGCGGCACCTGAGGCGCCGGCCCACTGCGGCTCGGCGGTGCCGAAGTGGGAGCCCAGGTCGCCCAGGCCGGCCGCGGAGAGCAGCGCGTCGCAGGCGGCGTGCGCGGCGACGTCGGCGTCGCTGTGCCCCTCCAGGCCGGAGGTCTCCTCGGGCCAGGCCAGCCCGGCCAGGTGCATGGGGACGCCCTCGACGAGGCGGTGCACGTCGGTGCCGACGCCCACGCGCGGCAGGGGGACGGGGACGGGGGCGCCGGCGGAGGAGGTCACGCGCTCATGATGCCCGCGTCAGAATGGGGAGGTGAGCACCGCGCCCTCCCTCGACCGCCCGTCCGGCCCGGCTGGACCGGACGGATCCGCCCCGCTGCTCCCGCACGACCAGCGCCGCTGGTGGGCGCTGGCCGGCCTCGCCGTCGGGCTCGCCGGTCTCGGCGCGTCCTACCTCGCCGCCCGCCTGCTCGCCGTCGACGCCGACCCGATCACCGCGGTCGCCGACGGCGTCATCCGGCTGACGCCCGGCGGGGTCGTCGAGTGGGCCATCCAGGCGTTCGGCCACCGCGACAAGCTGGTGCTGCTCCTCGGCATCCTCATCGTCGTCGGCGCGGTCTTCGCCGGCCTCGGCGTGCTGGCCCGCCGGGCCGTCGCCCTCCCGCTGGCCGGCTACATCGTGCTCGCCGCGGTCGGCGGGCTGGCGATCCTCGGGCGCACTGGCGCCGGCGCGCTCGACCAGCTCCCCGTGGTCGTCGGCTTCCTCGTGTGGAGCGTCGGCCTCGGCTGGGCCGTCGAGCCGCTGCGCCGCGGCGAGCTCGCCGGTCTGCACGACCCCGCGGTGGCTCGCGGCGAGGCCGGGATGACCCGGCGCGGCGTGCTGTTCCGGGCCGCCGTGCTCGGCGCCGCCGCGGTCGTCGGAGGCGCCGTCGGACGCTTGGCCGGACGCGGCCGGGCGGCCGTCGAGGAGGCCCGCGCCGGCATCCGCATCCCGGGCGTCACCTCGCCGCCGGTGCCTGCGGGCGCCCACCCGGACGTCCCGGGGCTGCCGTCCTGGCAGACCTCGGCGGCGGACTTCTACCAGATCCACACCGTCTTCGTGCCGCCCGCGATCGCCCCGCAGGACTGGAGCCTGCGCATCCACGGGCTGGTCGAGCGCGAGCTGACGCTCACCTACGACGACCTCCTCGCCCGCGAGATCACCCAGGACTGGATCACCCTCAACTGCGTCTCCAACCCCGTCGGCGGCGACCTCGTCGGCAACGCCTGGTGGAGCGGGGTGCGGCTCGCGCCGATCCTCGCGGAGCTGGGCATCAGCCCCGACGCCGACGCCGTCCTGCAGACCTCGTCCGACGGCTGGACGTGCGGCACCCCGCTGGCCGCGCTCACCGACGACCGCAACGCGATGCTCGCGCTGGCGATGAACGGCGAGCCGCTCACCATCGACCACGGCTTCCCGGTGCGCACGCTCGTCCCGGGGCTCTACGGCTACGTCTCGGGCACCAAGTGGGTCGTCGACCTCGAGGTCACCCGCTTCGACCGGATCGAGGCGTACTGGACGCGGCGCGGCTGGGGCGAGCTCGGCCCGGTGAAGATCGCCTCCCGGATCGACGTGCCCGCCTCCGGCGACAGCGTCCCGGCCGGCGAGGTCGTCGTCGCGGGCGCGGCCTGGATGCAGCACACCGGCATCCGCGGCGTCGAGGTGTCGCTCGACGGCGGCACCTGGCAGCCCGCGGAGCTCGGCAGCGTGCCCGGCGTCGACTCCTGGGTGCAGTGGTCGGCGCGGGTGCAGGCCGCTCCCGGCGACCACACCGTCCGCGCTCGCGCGATCGACGCGGACGGACGGGTGCAGACCGCCGTCGTCCGCGACGTGCTGCCCGACGGCGCCACCGGCCTGGACGAGCGCGACTTCACCGCCACCTGAGCCGGGCCGCTCCGCGGGCCCGCTCCTCCCGTGCGCCGGCGCACGATGCCGGTCGCGGGCGTCCGCGCCCCTAGGATCGACGGGTGACGCTCAGGCTCTACGACACCGCCACCCGGGAGGTCCGTCCCTTCGAACCCGTCCGGCCCGGCCGGGCGAGCGTCTACGTCTGCGGTCTGACGGTGCAGTCCGAGCCGCACGTCGGCCACGTCCGCTCCGCGGTGAGCTTCGACGTCCTGCGTCGCTGGCTGCAGCACGGCGGCCTCGAGGTCGACTTCATCCGCAACGTCACCGACATCGACGACAAGATCCTGGCCAAGGCCGCCGACGCCGGCCGGCACTGGTACGAGCACGCCGCGCTGATGCACCGCGAGCTCACCGCCGCCTACGCCGCGCTCAACGTGCTGCCGCCCACCTACGAGCCGCTGGCCACCGGCCACGTGCCGGAGATGCTGGCGCTGATCGAGCGGCTGATCGAGCGCGGTCACGCCTACCCGGCCGCCGACGGCTCCGGCGACGTCTACTTCGACGTGCGCTCCTGGCCGGCCTACGGAGAGCTGACCCGTCAGCGGGTCGACGACATGGAGGCCGCCGAGGACGCCGACCCGCGCGGCAAGCGCGACCCCCGCGACTTCGCGCTCTGGAAGGGCCGCAAGCCCACCGAGCCCGAGACCGCCTCGTGGCCCAGCCCCTGGGGCCCGGGCCGGCCGGGCTGGCACATCGAGTGCTCGGCGATGGCCGGCAAGTACCTCGGCGAGACCTTCGACGTGCACGGCGGCGGCGTCGACCTGCGCTTCCCGCACCACGAGAACGAGCAGGCGCAGTCCCGCGCCGCGGGCCACGGCTTCGCGCGGTTCTGGCTGCACAACGCCTGGATCACGACCGCCGGCGAGAAGATGAGCAAGTCGCTCGGCAACAGCCTGACGATCCCCGCCGTGCTCGAGCGCTTCCGCGGCATCGAGCTGCGCTACTACGTCGTCGCCGCGCACTACCGCAGCCACGTGGAGTTCTCCTTCGAGTCCCTCGAGGAGGCCGCCTCCGCGTTCGCGCGCATCGAGTGGTTCCTCGAGCAGGTCCAGGGCGCTGAGCCCGACTACGCAGACGACCTGCCAGATGCCTTCGTGGCTGCGCTCGACAACGACCTCGCGACGCCGGCTGCGATGGCCGTGATCCACGAGCACGTCCGCCAGGGCAACGTCGCCGTCAGCGCTCGCGATGGAGAGGCAGCCTCACGTGCTGCGTGCCAGGTGCGGACCATGCTCGATGTGCTGGGCCTCGACCCCGCAGATCCCGCCTGGGGCGGCGCGTCCGGCGCCGACGACGAGCGGCTGCGCGCGGCCGTCGACGTCCTGCTCGCCGGGCTGCTCGAGCAGCGCGCCGCCGCCCGCGCGGCCAAGGACTTCGCCGCCGCCGACGCGATCCGCGATCGCATCACGGCGGCCGGCATCGAGGTCACCGACACCCCCGACGGACCGAAGTGGAGCATCGCCTGATGGCCGGCAACTCGCAGCGCAAGGGCGCGATCCGCAAGACCAGCAAGGCCCCGACGGCCGGCTCCGGCGGCCGGGTCCGTCGCGGGCTGGAGGGCAAGGGCCCCACGCCGAAGGCCAAGGACCGGCCCAACCACAAGGCCTACAAGGCCGTCCAGGCGGCGCAGGCGGCCGAGCGCAAGCGGCCGCAGCGACGCCGGGCGTCCGGCGACGCCGAGTGGATCGCCGGCCGCAATCCCGTCGTCGAGGCGCTGCGCGAGGGCGTGCCGGTCAACGCGGTCTACGTCGCCGACGGCGCCGAGCGTGACGGCCGGCTCCGCGAGGCGTTCGGCCTCGCCGCCGATCGCGGCATCTCCCTGCTCGAGGTGGGGCGCGGCGAGCTCGACCGGCTCACCGGCGGCGCCGTGCACCAGGGCCTGGCCGCGCGCATCCCGGCATACGAGTACGCCCACCCCGACGACCTGGTCGACCGCGCCACCGAGATGGGGGAGCGGCCGCTGATCGTCGCGCTCGACTCGGTCACCGACCCCCGCAACCTCGGTGCCGTCGTCCGCTCGGCCGCCGCCTTCGGCGCCCACGGCGTCGTCGTCCCCGAGCGCCGGGCCGCCGGCATGACCGCCAGCGCGTGGAAGACCAGCGCGGGCGCCGCCGCCCGCATCCCCGTCGCCCAGGCCGGCAACCTCACCCGGCAGCTGAAGGCCTACCAGGACGCCGGCTGCATGGTCGTCGGCCTGGCCGCCGACGGCGACGTCTCGCTGCCCGCGCTCGACCTGGCCGACGGCCCGCTCGTGCTCGTCGTCGGCTCGGAGGGCAACGGCCTCTCGCGGCTCGTCGCCGAGACCTGCGACCAGCTGGTGTCGATCCCGATGGCCAACCAGGTGGAGTCCCTCAACGCCGGCGTCGCCGCCAGCGTCGCGCTCTACGCGATCGCCCAGGCGCGCGGCCTGCTCTGAGCCTCGCCCGTCCCTGACGCGTACGGCACCTCCGGCTCGCCCGGGAGGTGCCGTACGCGTCTCGGAGCGTCGGTTTCCCCGGGCGCCCGGGGAAACCGACGCCAGCGCGCCCGCGGCGTCCCCGCGCGCCCCGAACTGGTCCAGACCACCGTCCACGGCCGCTACCGCTCGGTAACCATCTCAGTCCCCGGCCAGTACCTTCCCCGTGTGTCCCGCGTCACCTTCGGGCGTGATAGACGTTAGAACTGATACCTGTTCTAGTTTTGGAGGACCCCGTGGTGCGCTCAGCCCGCCCCCGCCGTGCCGGCGCCGTCGCCGTCGTCGGCCTGACGCTCGCCCTCGCCGCCTGCGGATCCCGCCTCCAGCCCGACCAGGTGGCCGCGCTCAACGGCACCCAGGCCGGCGTGCCCGGTGCCCCGGCAGCCGGCGGCGCGGTCGCCGGCGGCGGGGCGGTTCCGGGCACGGACGCGACGGCGGGGGCCGCCGGCGGCGGGACGAGCGCGGCGGGTGGCGGCACGTCCGGGGCGAGCGGCGGCGGCGGCGCGGCGGCCGGCGGCGGGACGAGCGCGGCGGGTGGCGGCACGTCCGGGGCGAGCGGTGGCGGCGGTGGCGCGGCCGCGGGCGGCGGCGGCCAGAACGCCGCGGCCGGCGGCGCGAAGGCGGGCGACTGCACGGGCTTCAAGAACGGCCCCGGCATCACCGACGACACCATCACCATCGGCAACTCCAGCGACATCTCCGGCCCGGTGCCCGGCCTCTTCGAGGCCTCGCAGGACGCCGTCAAGGCCTACGTCGCCTACTTCAACGCCACGAACCCCAAGGGCATCTGCGGCCGCAAGCTCGCGCTCAAGCCCTACGACACCCGCACCGACGCCGGCGGCGACCAGGCCAACTACGCCGACGGCTGCGCCAACGTCTTCGCGATGGTCGGCTCGCAGTCGGCCTTCGACTCCGGCGGCGCGGCGACCTCCGACAAGTGCGGGCTGCCCGACATCCGCACCGCGAGCGTCACCCGGGCCCGCGTCACCAGCCGCACCGCGTACGGCGCGCAGTCGACCGTGGCCAACGAGTTCGAGAACGCCGTGCCCGACTACGTGAAGCAGAACTTCCCGGACGCGGCGAAGAAGGCCGCGATGCTCTTCGTCAACGCCGGCGCCGCGTCGGAGAACGGCAAGCTGCAGGCCGAGGCGATGACCAAGCGCGGCATGAACTTCGTCTACGTGCAGGGCATCGAGGTCTCGGAGTTCAACTACTCGCCCTTCGTGCAGCAGCTGAAGGACAAGGGCGTCCAGTACGTGCAGATGATCGCCGCGACCCCGCAGTTCGTCCGGTTGGCGCAGGCGATGAAGCAGCAGAACTACAAGCCGCAGGTGCTGATGTTCGACCCCACCGCCTACACCCGCGAGTTCCTCTCCAGCGGCCAGGGCGACGTCGAGGGCGCCACGGTGTTCACCAACTTCGCCCCGTTCGAGGAGGCGAACAAGAACCCCGAGCTCGCCACCTACCTGAAGTGGCTCAACCAGGTGAAGCCCGGCGCGGAGCCCACGTTCTTCGGCGTCTTCGCCTGGTCCGCCGCGCGGCTCTTCGTCGAGCAGTCGATCCAGCTCGGCGGCCGGCTCAACCGCGCCTCGCTCCTGCAGGCCATGTCGAAGGTGACGAACTGGACCGCCAACGGCCTGCACTCCAAGCAGTACGTCGGCCCGCGTCGCACCGGCGACGGCTGGCGCTTCATCCAGGTGAAGAACGGCCGCTGGGTGCCCGTCGGCGGCACCGCCTACCGCTACAACGGCATCACGCGGGTGGGCTGAGCGGTGTCGACCTTCATCGCGTTCACGATCTTCGGCCTGTTCAGCGGGGCCGCGTACGCGATCGTCGCCTCCGGCCTGACGCTCACCTACACCACGACGCGGGTCTTCAACATCGCCCATGGCGCGCTCGGCATGGTCATGTCGTTCGTGTTCTGGGACGTCAGCGTGCGGCAGGGCCTGCCGCCGCTGCCGGCGCTGCTGCTCGTCGTCGGCGTCATCGCCCCGGCCACCGGCTGGTTCATCCAGCGGTTCGTGGCCCGCGGGCTCGGCGACGCGCCGGTGTCGGTGTCGCTGGTCGTCACCGTCGCGCTGCTCGTGGCCTGCATCGGCACCGCCCAGCAGATCTGGCCGCCGGCGGCCCGCACCGTCAAGCCGTTCTTCCCGAACAGCTCCTTCACGATCGCCGGCACCAACGTGACGGCGCACCAGGCGCTGACCATCGTGCTCTCCGGCGTCGTCGCGGCCGGCCTCTACGGCCTGCTCACCCGCACGCGGGTCGGCACCGCGATGCGCGCGTCGGTCGACAACCCCGAGCTGCTGCGGCTCTTCGGCGGACGTCCCGACACCGTCGCCGCGCTCTCCTGGGCGATCGGCACCTCGCTCGCCGCGCTCGGCGGCATCCTCCTGGTCTCCCAGGTCGGCCTCGACTACTACGCCCTCACGCTGCTGGTGATCAGCGCCTTCGCCGCCGCCGTGTTCGGCCGGCTGAAGTCGCTGCCGCTGACCTTCGCCGGCGGCATGGCGCTCGGGCTCGCCGAGGCCTACGCCAAGGGCTACCTGCCGACCGACGGGCTGCTGAGCAAGGTCGGCAACGTCATCGCCCCGCTGTTCCTCTTCGCCGTCGTGATCGGCATGCCGCAGACCCAGCTGCGCATCGGCCAGGTCAAGGGCATCGTCACCGCGCCGGTGCCGAGCCTGCGGGCCAGCGCCGGATGGGGCGCCGCCCTCGTGCTCGGCATGGCGGTCTACACCGCCGGCATGGGCGAGGCCGACCTGCTCCTGCTCGGCACCGCGGCCACCTACGCCATCGTCATGCTCTCGCTGGTGCTGCTCACCGGCTACGGCGGCCACGTCTCGCTGGGCCAGTTCACCTTCGCCGGCGTCGGGGCGCTCACCTACGCCAAGCTCGACGAGCCGAACCTCGTCGGCCTGCTGGTCTCCGCGCTGGTCGCGGGCGCGGTCGGCGCGCTGGTGGCGCTGCCGGTCATCCGGCTCACCGGCCTCTACCTGGCGCTGGCGACGCTCGCCTTCGCGGTGCTGATGGACAAGCTGGTCTTCCAGGCCGACTTCGCCTTCGGCTTCGGCGGGGCGCTCACCGCGGAGCGGCTCTCGATCCTCGGCACGCGGATCGAGTCCACGCAGGGCTACGTGCTGGTGATGGTGGTCTTCTTCGTGCTCACCGCGATCGCGCTGCTGACCCTGCGCCGCGGCGTCCTCGGCCGGCTGCTCATCGCCCTGCGCGACAGCCCCGCCGCCTGCGGCACCCTCGGCCTGGACGCGCGCTGGTTCCGCGTCGGCCTGTTCGGGCTGTCCGCGGCGATCGCCGGCCTCGCCGGCGGCCTCTTCGCCGGCCTGCGCGGCACCATCGGCGCCGCCGACTTCCAGTTCTTCTCCAGCCTGACGCTGCTGCTCTTCGCGGTCGTCTTCGGCGTCACCTCGGTCACGGGCGCCCTGCTGGGCGGCTACGGCCTGATGCAGCTGCCCGTGCAGCAGTCGGAGAACCCCGGCGTGGCCGGTCTGCTCTTCGTCGTGATCTCGGTGGCCGCGATCCTGCTGGCGCGCAACCCGAACGGCATCGCGTCGTACGTGTTCCGCCTCGGGCGTCTGCTCGAGGAGCGCTACGGCACCCAGGTGCGCGCCCGCGTCCCCGACCTGGCCGGCCTCGGCCTGCCCGGGCGGCGCGACCGCTCCGCCGCGACGTCCGCGCAGGACGAGGACGTCTGGGACGAGGACGCCGACAACCTGGCGCTGATCGGTGACCCCGGTCACACTCGCTCGTTGGAGGGGACGGACGGCTCGCCCGCGAGCCGCGTCGACGGACGGCCCGAGGGGCCAGAGGGGAGGGGCGCCCATGTCGCTGCTCGAGGTTGACCACGTCGTCGTCCAGTTCGGCGGCGTCACGGCCGTCAACGAGGCGACCTTCGGCGCCGAGGCCGGCACCATCACCGGGCTGATCGGCCCCAACGGGGCCGGCAAGACCACCTGCTTCAACGTCATCTCCGGCCTGCAGCGGCCCACCCGGGGCCAGGTGCGCCTGGACGGCCGCGCGGTGACGCGCATGCCGGTGCACCGCCGCTCCAAGCGCGGCGTGGGCCGCACCTTCCAGCGGCTCGAGGCGTTCGGCTCCCTCACCGTGCGCGAGAACGTGCGCGTGGCCCGCGACATCGCCGGCGGCGCGCGCGGCCTCGTGCGCCGCTCGGGCGCCGACGTCGACGCCCTGCTCGAGCGGGTCGGCATTGCCGCCTACGCTGACGAGCGGGCCGACTCCATCCCCACCGGCACCGCCCGGCTGCTCGAGCTGGCCCGCTGCCTGGCCGGCTCGCCGCGCCTGCTGCTGCTCGACGAGCCGTCCTCCGGCCTCGACGAGACCGAGACCGACGCCTTCGGCGAGCTCCTGCGCGACCTCGCCTCCGATGGCGTCGCGGTGCTCATGGTCGAGCACGACATGGACCTCGTGATGGGCGTCTGCGACACCATCCACGTGCTCGACTTCGGCACCGTCATCGCCTCCGGCGAGCCCGCCGACATCCGCACCGACCCGCTCGTCCAGAAGGCCTACCTCGGGTACTCCGACGAGGGCGGCGAGGGCGACTCCTGGGACGCCACGCTCGCCGACCTGCCGCCCGTCGCCCACCTGGACCGCGGTCACGAGGACGACCTGACGACCGTGCTGCCGATCGCCGACGGACGGAGCGCGCGATGAGCGTCCCGATCCTGGAGGTCGTCGACCTCCACGCCGCGTACGGCCGCATCGAGGTGCTGCGCGGCGTCGACCTCGCCGTGCCGCGGGGCGCCGTGATGGCGCTGCTCGGCCCCAACGGCGCGGGCAAGTCGACCCTGGTGAAGGTGATCTCGGGGCAGAAGAAGGCGACCTCGGGCGACGTCCACCTCGGCGGGGTGCACGTGCGCGGCGCCCAGACCGAGGAGCTCGCGCGGCTCGGCCTGTGCACGGTGCCGGAGGGCCGCTCGGTGTTCCCGAACCTGACCGTCCAGGAGAACCTCACGCTGATGTCGTACGCCGGCGTGTCGGCCGAGGCCGTGCTCGAGACGGCGTTCGCCTACTTCCCGCGGCTGCTCGAGCGTCGCTCGCAGCTGGCCGGCACGATGTCCGGCGGCGAGCAGCAGATGCTCGCGATGTCGCGGGCGCTGGCCTCCGACCCCGCCCTGCTGCTCCTCGACGAGCTCTCGATGGGCCTGGCGCCGCTGATCGTGGAGGAGCTCTACGACACCGTCGGACGCATCGCCGCCTCCGGCGTCACGATCCTGTGCATCGAGCAGTTCGCCCGCACCGCGCTCAAGGTGGCCGACTACGCGGCCGTCATGTCCCACGGTCGCGTCGTGGCCACCGGCGAGCCCGGCGAGATCCTCGAGACCATGTCCGACGTCATCCTGGGAGGAGCCGCATGACGCGCGCTCGCATCCGTCCGGCCGCGCTCCTCGGCGCCGCGGCCCTCGTCGCCGCGGGCCTGCCGCTCGGTGCCGGCCCGGCCGGCGCCGCCGACGGGACGCCGCCCGGGGCCGGGTTCGCCGGCTTCAGCTCCTCGGCGGTCGCGACCCCGGTGAAGATCGAGCTCTTCGAGCCGACGATCCCGATCCCGTCCTCGCCGCAGGGCGAGCTGGACCTCGGCTACTCCAAGGTCGAGGCCGACTCCTCCAGCTCCACCGGCCGCGCCAGCTACGCCTGGCCCGGCGACGCGGTCGGCGAGGGCGCCAAGACGATCCTCGAGCAGCTCGGCCTGCCCGAGCAGCTGATCGCGCCGATCGCGGCCCAGGGCTACCCGGTGCAGGTGAACTCCGCCTACCCCTCGGGCCCCGAGCTGCAGACCAACGAGCGGCTGCCCGGCTCGGTGATGCGCACCAAGGCCACGCAGTACCGCACCTTCGCCAAGACCGGCTTCTCCACCGACTGCGACGTCCAGGACCCCGCTCCCGAGAAGGCGCCCGCGAAGGGCAGCGGCTCGGGCGGCTCGGACTCGGGCGACTCGGGCGGCTCGGGCGGCTCGGGCGGCTCGGGCGGCTCGGGCGGCGACAACCCGCTCAGCGGCCTCACCGACGCCCTCGGCGGGCTGCTCGGCCCCACGTCGTCGAACCCCTCGAAGGGCTCGGGCGGCTCGGGTGGCTCCGGCGGTGCCTCGGGCACGGCGGACGACGCGGGCCGCGACGACACCGCCTGCCAGCTGCCCGCGCAGCTCGCGGCGCTGGTCGACCTCGGCGGCTACGTCGCCAGCTCGGACGTCACGAGCGCCACCGGCGTGGGCGCGCAGGTGTCGGTCACCTCGCGGGCCTCCCTCGGCGACGTCAGCCTGCTCGGCGGCCTGCTGACGATGTCCGGTCTCACCTCCACCGCGGTCGCCACCGGCGACGGCGCCAAGCCCCAGGCCGCCGGCCACGCGTCGTACGGCGTGCTGACGGTGGCCGGTCAGCGCTTCCGCCTCGGCCCCGACGGCGCCGAGGCCGCGGGCCAGCAGCAGGCCATCCCGGGCCTGCCGGACGCCCCCGCCGCGATCCTCAAGACCCTGGGCATCACCATCGAGACGCCCGGCCGGGTCGACGAGCGCAAGGGCGACCGGCTCACCTCGACGACCGAGGCCCTGCGCATCACCATCGACACCGGCGTCCTGCAGCCGGTGCTCAAGGCGCTGCCGCTGGCGGCGATCCTCGGCCCGATCGCGAACAACCTCCCCCAGCAGGCCGGCCCGCTGAAGTCGCTGCTGCTCTCGATCCCCGAGCTCGCGCCCAAGATCGTCGTCCACCTCGGCTACGCGACCTCGACCCTGGAGACCGTCCAGGGCCTCGACCTGCCGAGCGTCGACCCCAACGCCGGCGGCGCCGCCGGCTCCGGCGCGGGCACCTCCGGCGGCGGTGCGGCACCGACCGGCGGCACCGGCACCGCCGGCGGCCCGACCACCGGCGGCACCGGCGTCACCGACGCGCCGCCCACCACCGGAGCCGGCGCCGCGCCGGGCGGAGATGCGGGCACGCCCGTCGACACGCTGGCCGACGCGGCCCCGGCCGCGGGGCTCCCGGCGCTGTTCAGCATCCCCGGCGGACTCCTCGCCGCGGCGCTGGTCGGCGCGGTCGTCGTCGGCAGCTACGTGCGCCGGATCGGCCTGGCCGCCCTCGGCGGCGGCGCCGCCTGCAGCCATGGCCTGGAGAGCGGCGTCCCCGACCTCCGCCGCGCCTGACCCGTCCCCGACCCCGCGCTGACCCGTCCCCGACCCCAGCACTCCGCGAATCCCGAAGGGCCCGACATGACCGCGATCCCCACCCCCGAGCGCGCCAGCGGCTCCCGCCTGGGCGCCGGCGCCCCGCTGCCCCGTGCGGGCGAGCGCTCCAGCAACGGCGTCGCCCCGCTGAAGGGCGCCCAGAGCGCGCTGCTCCAGGTGGTGCTCTTCTGGGCCGGCGCGATCCTCCTGCCGCTCGGTCTCGTGGTGATCGTGCTGGGCTGGTACGGCGCCGCGAACACCGCCTACCAGTACGACCAGCTCTCCTACCTGGTCTCCGGCGGCCTGCTCGGTCTGGGCCTGACGTTCGCCGGCGGGTTCCTGTACTTCGGCGCGTGGCTCGCCCGGATCGCCGAGGACGGCCGGGAGTCGTCCAAGCGGCTCGCCGACACCCTGCTGGTGCTGGCCGACATCACCTCCCGCTCCGCGGCGCTCGGGGAGCAGGGCGTCGACGCCGGCGCCCTGCGCGTGGTCGCCGGCGATAACCAGACCGTCCACCGGCGCGACTGCGCGCTGATCGCCCACCGGCAGGACCTCCACCCGGCGGGCGAGGGCCTCGGCCTGGTCGAGTGCCGGGTCTGCCGCCCCTGACGTCGCACGGCACGCTCCGACCGGCGGCGCGGATCGCGCGTCAGCCCGGCGGCTCGGCGGCGATCGACTCGACCGGACGCTGCACCAGGTAGCGGTCGACGTAGTCGCGGGCGGTCTCGAAGAGGTCGACCTCGCGTCCCGCGCGCTCGGAGAGGAACCACCGGTGCACCAGCACCTCGTGGAACAGCTCCGCCGGCTCCCGGCGGCCGTCGGCCTGCGGCGGCACCAGCGCGACGAAGGGCTCCCACACCTCGCGTCGCCAGCGCTCGGCCACCACGCGCCGGTCGAGGCCGGCGAGGTCGAAGGTGGCGGTGAAGGCGGCCAGGTCGTGCAGCAGCCGCCGCGCCTGCCCGTCCTCGACGACCAGGCCGGTGAGCTCCTGCAGCTCGCGGGCGTGGTGCCCCAGCTCGACGACCCGGGGCCGGATGCGGACGGTGTCGCCCCCGATGTCGGTGACGACGTCGAGCTCCTCGACGTCGAAGCCGAGATCGCCGAGGCGCTCCAGCCGCTGCTCGATGCGCCACATCTCGGTGGAGGAGAACTCCTCGACGTCGGTCAGCTCCGACCACAGCTCGGCGTAGCGACGCTGCAGCAGCTCGACCAGCTCGGCGCCGTCGACGTCGGCGTCCACCGCGCCGCTGGCCTGGAGGTCCATGAGCTCGGCGAACACGTTCTCGCAGCCGAGGTCGAGGTCGTAGGCCCGCAGGGGATCCGACAGCGCCTGCTTGAGCTCGCTGGTCTCGGCGTCGACGAGGTAGGCGGCGAACGCGCCGGCGTCACGGCGGAAGAGGACGTTGGAGAGCGAGACGTCGCCCCAGAAGAGGTCGGCCAGGTGCAGCCGCACGAGCAGCACCACCAGCGCGTCGACCAGCAGGGTCAGCTGCTCGGCGGTGCCGCCGTTGCTGAACACGGTGCGGTAGGGCAGCGAGTGGCGCAGGTGCTCGGTGACCAGCGCGGCCGGCAGCGGCGCGCCGGCCGCGTCGAGCCGTCCGGTGACGACGGCCTGCGGGACGACGGCCGGCAGCCCGAGGCGGTGCAGGTCGCGCAGGGTGCGGTGCTCGCGCAGGGCGTTGGGCTCGGTGGTCTCCTTGACCGCCAGCACCTGCTCGCCGACGCGCACGATCCGCACCACGTGGCGCGACAGGCCGCGGGGGAGCGGCACGACGACCCGCTCGTCCCACTCCTCCAGCGGCACGTGCCAGGGCAGGCCCCACAGGCGCGGGTCGGGACGGTGGGCGAGGATCCGCAGGCCGGCGGGCTCCGTGCCGGCCGGCGCGGCCGCGTCGTCCTCGTGCGCCATGGCCGGAGCGTAGGGCGCGCGGCGGCGGCTGTCAGGCCGGCAGGGACGATCCGGGGTTCATCAGGCCGAGCGGGTCGAAGGCGGCCCGCACCTGCTGCATCAGCCGCAGGGCGACGGGGTCGAGCTGGCGGGCCAGGTAGGGGAGCTTGAGCCGGCCGATGCCGTGCTCGCCCGAGAGCGTGCCGCCCAGCGCGAGGGTCTCCTCGACGACGTCGTCGAAGGCGGACTGGGCGAGGACGCGCGCCGCGGGGGTGTCGTGCTCGACCAGGATCACCGGGTGCAGGTTGCCGTCGGCGGCGTGTCCGAAGGTGCCGATCGTGACGCCGCGCCGCTCGGCGACCCCGGCGATCGCGGCGATCAGCGCGGGCAGGCGCGAGACGTCGACCGCGACGTCCTCCAGCAGCGGCAGGCCGCGTCGCTCGAACGCCTCGTAGGCCAGGCGCCGTGCCTGCAGGAGCGCCCGGGCCTCGTCGGGCTCGGTCGTCGCGTACACCTCGGTGGCGCCGGCGGCGCGGCACACGTCCTCGACGCCCGCCGGGCCCGCAGCGCCGGCGCCGTCGGCCTCCTCGGGCAGCTGGACGAGCACCAGCGCCGCGGCCTCGACGTCGAGGCCGAGGTGCGCGAGCTCCTCGACCGCGCGGATCGTGGTGGCGTCCATGATCTCCAGCAGCACCGGCGGCTCGGGGCGGTCGCGCAGCGCCAGCACGACGTCGCCGGCCGCGGCCAGGCTCGGCAGGCTCGCGACGACGGTGACCAGCCGGTCGGGGCCGCGGGTCAGGGCCAGGGTCGCGCCCGTGACGACGCCGAGCGTGCCCTCGGAGCCGACGAGCAGGCTCACCAGGTCGAGCCCCGCGACGCTCTTCGGCGCGGTGTGGCCCACGCGCAGCGCCTCGCCCCCGGGCAGGACGACGTCGAGCTCGCGCACCCAGTCGCGCGTCACGCCGTACCGCACGCAGCACAGCCCGCCCGCGTTGGTGGCGACGTTGCCGCCGATGCTGCAGAACGCCGAGCTCGCGGGGTCGGGCGGGTACAGGAGCCCGACGCCCGCCGCCGCCTGCTTGACCTCGCCGTTGAGCGTGCCGGCGCCGACGCGGACCAGCCGGTCGTCGACGTCGAGCCGGGGCTCGGGCCGCAGGCGGTGGGTCGAGAGCACCAGGCAGCCGTCGACCGCGTTCGCCGCGCCCGTCAACCCGGATCCCGCGCCGCGCGGCACCACCGGCACCCGGTGCTCGGCCGCCAGCTCGAGCACGTGCCGCACGCCGTCGACGTCGCCCGGCGCCACCATCGCCAGCGGCGCGCCGTGGGCCAGCCACGGCGCGCGGTCGTGGCTGTAGGCGGCAAGCACGTCGGCGTCGGTGGCCAGGGGCACGTCGGTCCCCAGCCGGCCGCGCAGGGCCGCGACGATCGGGTGGGTGGGCATGGGGTCAGTGTGGCGCGGGGGTGGGGGCGGCGGCGGCGCCAGTTTCATCGGTCAGCCGACGAAACTTCCCAGGCCTCGCTCTCCGACGCCCGCCACACCGACACCCCCACGCCCCCGGCCGGCAGCGTGACGACGCCGTCGACCGCGTCGAGCGGGGCCGGAGTGGCCTCGGTGCCGAGCACGGGCTCCCACGCGGACGCGCCGAGCGGCCCTGCCGGCAGGTCGACGGCCTCGCCGGGAGCACGGCGGGCCAGCACGAGCAGGGTGCCGGACGGGTGCTCGCGCAGGAACGCGATCGCGTCGTCCTCGGCCAGCGCCCACCGCAGCCCGCCCCACACCAGGGCCGGGTGCTCGCGCCGGGCGGTGGCGAGCGCGGCGTAGGCGTCGAGCGTGGCGAGGTCCCACGTCTCGGGACGGTGCCACGGCATGGGCCGCCGGGAGTCCTCCCCGAGCACGCCCTCGAGGCCGAGCTCGTCGCCGGCGAAGACCATCGGGACGCCCGGCAGCGTGAACTGCAGCCCGGCCGCGACCCGCTGCCGCGGCCCGGAGCCGGTCAGGGTGCGGATGCGGGCGGAGTCGTGCGAGCCGAGGATGCTCCACGACTGCGCGGTGGCCCGGAAGCCGTACCGGGCGGCCCACTCGCGCAGCGTCCGCACCACCAGGCCGCCGGGACGCACGGCCACCGGCAGCGGACGGCCGAAGGCGCGGGCGGGGGAGTCGGGGTCGCGCAGCCACGACCACACCGGCCAGGAGAACCCGGAGTAGTTCATCGTCCCGTGCCAGCCGTCGCCGTCGACGTCGCCCGAGGCGTCGTGGTTGTGCTCGCCGATCACCCAGGCGTCGGGACGCTCGGCGGTGGCGGTCGCGCGCACCGCGCGGGCGACGTCGTGGTTGACGTCGAGCGCCCCGAGCCGTCCGGTCATGTTGGCCACGTCGATGCGCCAGCCGTCGACCTCGAAGGGCGGACGCAGCCAGCGCGCGACCACCGACTCGTGCCCCTCGACCATCGCGGCCCGCAGACCGGGGTCGGCCAGGTTGAGCTTCGGCAGGGTGTGGTGGCCCATCCAGGTCTCGTAGCCGCCGTCGTCGCGCAGGTGGTACCAGGTGCGCGTCGGCCCGCCCTCGCGCGCGGTGCGGAACCACTCGTGGGTGTCGCCGGTGTGGTTGGTCGTCAGGTCGCCGAGCAGCCGCCAGCCGCGGGCGTGGACGGCCTGCGCGAGCCGGGCGTAGGCCTCGTCGCCGCCGAGCAGCGGGTCGACGCCGTCGAAGGTCGAGGCGTTGTAGCGGTGGTTGGACTCCCCGGGGAAGACCGGCGTCGTGTAGAGCACGGTGGCGCCGACGCGGTCGAGGTGGTCGAGGTGCTCGACGAGGCCGTCGAGGTCGCCGCCGAAGTACTGCAGCGGCGTGCGCGGGTCGGAGCCCTCGAAGACGACCGTGTCGTCCCACGCGGCCGGGACGGCCCACGGCGGGACGGGCCGCTCGTCGGCCGCGGCGGAGCGGGCGAACCGGTCGGGGAAGACCTGGTAGACGATCGCCTCGCGACCCCAGGCCGGCGCCGGCTCGTGGGTCGTGACGACGAAGTCGTGCGCGTCGGGCGGGTCGTGCGGGACGACGCCCGCCGCCGTCAGCCACTCCTGCCGTGCTCCGCCGTCGAAGGACAGCAGGAACCGGTAGTGCGTCACCGGGTTGTGCACCGGCAGGCGTCCCTCCCACCACACGACGTGCTCGTCGCGGGCAGTCTCCGCGCAGCCGTGGAAGACCGGCTCGGCGTCGTAGGTCGTGCGCAGCCAGATCGCCTCGGGGGCGCGGCCGGGCGCCGCGGACGTGCGCACCCGCACGGTGACGACGTCCTCGAGCGCCGGCGCGTCGTCGGAGAGGTGCAGCGGCGAGCCGTCGTGGTGCGGCTCGTCCAGCAGGTGGGGCGGCTCGGGCGGCTCGGGCGGCATGGGCGTCACTGTGCCCGATCGTCCGGCGCGGGCGCGGCGGTTGTGGCGGAGTTAGAACGTGTTCTAGGTTCCGGGCATGACCCGCACCGTCGTCATCACCGGCGCCGCCTCCGGCATCGGCCACGCCACCGCAGCCGCCTTCCGCGACCTCGGCGACGCCGTCTTCGGCCTCGACGTCGCCCCGACCGTGCCCGACGGCGTCACCTACGTCGAGTGCGACGTCTCGTCGAAGGCCGCCGTCGACGCCGCCCTCGCCCGCTGCGCGGAGACCGGACGCATCGACGTGCTCGCCAACGTCGCCGGCGTCGTGCAGTTCGGCCACGTCGCCGACATCACCGAGGCCGAGTGGGACCGCGTCCACGCCATCGACCTCAAGGGCCCCTTCCTCACGATCCAGGCCGCGCTGCCGCACCTGCTCGCCAGTCGCGGGTGCGTGGTCAACGTCTCGAGCGTCGCCGGCAACAAGCCGCAGCCGTACGCCGCCGCCTACGCCGCGGCCAAGGGCGGGCTGACCATGCTCACCCGCTCGCTGGCCCTCGAGCTCTCCCCGCACGGCGTCCGGGTCAACGCCGTGTGCCCGGGCACCGTCGACACCCCGATCGTCAGCCACGTGGCCTCGATCTTCCCGCCCGACCTCGACGCCCGGGTGGCCGATCGACTCCTGATGATGCTGCCCGGCCCGGCGATCACCCCTGCCGAGCTGGCCTCCTCGATCGTCTACCTGGCCTCCGACGCCGCCCGCATGGTCACCGGCACCGTGCTCGCCTTCGACGGCGGCATGTGACGCCCGCCCAGGCCGTGGCTCGGCTCACGGGACCGCCGCGCGGGTGGACGGAATCCTGACGCGGCGGGGCGCGTTGTCGCCAGGTGGCCTGGACTAGACCAGTCCGGCCCCTGATCGGAAGGACCCCTCGTGAGCGCACACCCCGCCTCCGACGCCCCGCTCGACCCGCGTGACACGACGGACCAGAGCGGCCCGTCGTCCCCCTCCGGCTCCCGGCGACGTCTGCCGCACGTCCCGTTCTGGGCCCAGATCCTCGCCGGCCTCGTCCTCGGCGCCGCGCTCGGCGCCGTCGTCCGGGTCTACGACGTCGGGTGGCTCGGACAGACCCTCGACACCCTGGGCAGCACGTTCGTCTCGCTGCTGCGCACCGTGGTCGTGCCGCTGGTCTTCTTCGCGATCGTGGTGAGCATCGCGCGGCTGCGCGAGGTCTCCAACGCCGCGCGCCTGGCCGCGCAGACGCTGCTGTGGTTCGCGATCACGGCCGCGATCGCGGTGACGATCGGCCTGGCCATCGGCCTGCTCACCGACCCCGGCCTGCGCACCAGCGTGTCCCGTGACGCCGCGGCCGCGCCGAGCGGCTCGGGCTCCTGGACCGACTTCCTCGCCGGCCTCGTCCCGGACAACTTCCTCGGCCTCTCCGCCAGCCCGGACGGCTCGGGCGGCGTCTCGGTGGAGTTCAACGTGCTCCAGATCGTCGTCGTCGGCCTGCTGGTCGGCGCGGCCATCCTGAAGACCGGCGAGAAGGCCGAGCCGTTCCTGGCGATCTCGGAGTCGTTCCTCTCGGTCGTCCAGACCGTCCTGTGGTGGATCATCCGGCTCTCGCCGATCGGCACCCTGGGCCTGATCGGCACCGCCGTGGCCAGCTACGGCTTCGACGCGATCGGCCCGCTGGCGGTCTTCACCGTCGACGTGTACGTCGGCTGCGCGATCGTCCTGCTGGTCGTCTACCCGGTGCTGCTGCGCGCGCACGGCCTCAACCCGCTGCGCTTCTTCGCCGGCGCCTGGCCGGCCCTGCAGCTGGCGTTCGTCTCGCGCTCGTCGGTCGGCACCATGCCGGTCACGCAGTACGTGACCACCCGCAACCTCGGGGTCCCGCGCGAGTACGCCTCCTTCGCCGTGCCGCTCGGCTCGACGACGAAGATGGACGGCTGCGCCGCGATCTACCCGGCGCTCGCGGCGATCTTCGTGGCGCAGTTCTTCGGCGTCGACCTCGGCTTCTCCGACTACCTGCTGATCGCGTTCGTCTCGGTCGTCGGCTCGGCCGCCACCGCCGGCCTCACCGGTGCCGTCGTCATGCTGACGCTGACCCTCACCACGCTGGGCCTGCCGTTGGAGGGCGTCGGCCTGCTGCTGGCCGTCGACCCGATCCTGGACATGATGCGCACCATGACGAACGTCGCCGGTCAGGCGCTCGTACCGACCATCGTGGCCGCCCGCGAGGGCATCCTCGACCGCGAGGTCTACGACCGGCCGGCCGCCGGCGACCCCGTCGCCGACCCGGGTCTGCTGGCCGACGAGCGCGAGCTCGCCACCGTCTGAGCCGGCCGTCGCCCTGACGCAGGACCGCGGGCCGCGCCGACTACGATCGGCGCGGCCCGCGGCGCTTCCTGCCGCGGTCCGGCCGCGTTAGCTCAGTTGGCAGAGCATCCGCCTTGTAAGCGGAATGTCGGGAGTTCGATCCTCCCACGCGGCTCCGATCACCAGGAGCTCAGCGCACCCGCCGCGGCTCGAACGTCGTCGGCGGCGCGGCGATCGCGTCCTGCGCCTCGACGAGGCGGATCTCCCGCGTGCCGGCGCCGATGGTGGCCTCGAGCACGGCGAACACCGACGAGGTCGTGCGGGCCAGCGCCCGCTCCGGTGAGCCGGTGTCGTGCAGGTGCGCCAGGTAGAGCGCGGCCGTCACGTCGCCGCAGCCGTTGGGGCTGATCGGCAGCAGCGGCGTGGTGACGGCCCAGGCCCCGGCGTCGGAGACCGCCAGCACCTCCAGGTGGCCGTCGGGCACCTCGTCGTGCAGCACCGAGGTGACGAGGACGTCGCGCGGCCCCCGCGCCCGCACGGCGTCGACCGCCGCGAGCACCTCCGCGCGGGTGCGGCTGCCGCCGGCGCCCTCGGGCGAGCGCTCGACGCCCGCGAGGAAGTCGAGCTCGAAGTGGTTGGGGGTGATCACGTCGGCCTGCGGCACCACGACGTCGCGCAGGAACTCCGGGATGCCGGGCCGGACGAACATGCCACGCCCCACGTCGCCCATCACGGGGTCGCAGCAGTAGAGCGCGTCCGGGCTCAGCGACTTCACCTGCGCCACGGCGTCGACGATGACCTGCCCGACCGCGGGGTCGCCCTGGTAGCCCGACAGCACGGCGTCCGCGGTGCCGAGCACGCCCCGGTCGGCGATGCCGGCGATCACCTCGCGCACGTCGGCGGGGTCGAGCACCGGACCCCGCCACGCGCCGTAGCCGGTGTGGTTGGAGAAGTGCACGGTCAGCACCGGCCAGACCTCGTGGCCGAGTCGCTGCAGCGGGAAGGTCGCCGCCGAGTTGCCGACGTGGCCGTAGGCCACCGAGGACTGGATGGACAGGATGCGCATCCGGTCATTGTCGGGGCTGGTCGCTGCTCGGGGCGCGGTGGTGGGGCGGCGGTCCCGCCAGTTTCATCGGTCGGCCGATGAAACTGGCGGTTGCACGCTGAAACTTCATCGTCCCAGCGACAGTTTCATCGGTCAGCCGATGAAACTCCCACGGCCCGCCGATCCAAAACTAGAACCTGTTCCACAACTGGCCCGATCTGCCCTAGTGTGGCCCCCGACACATCCCCCGACTCGCCCCCGAGTCACCCCCCGGGCACGCAACGAGGATCGCCATGGCCAAGAAGACCCTGTCCCACGAGGCCGACTACGTCGTCGTCGGCTCCGGCAGCTCCGGTGCGACGATCGCCGGCCGCCTGGCCGAGTCGGGCGCGAGCGTCATCGTGCTCGAGGCCGGCAAGAGCGACGAGCAGTTCCTCGTCAAGAAGCCCGGCATGATCGGCCCGATGCACGCGGTGCCGCAGCTCAAGCGCACCGTCGACTGGGGCTTCTACTCGGTGCCGCAGAAGCACATCCTCGACCGCAAGATGCCCGTGCCGCGCGGCAAGGTGCTCGGCGGGTCGAGCTCGATCAACGGCATGGTCTACGTGCGCGGCAACCGGGCGAACTTCGACTCCTGGGCCGCGGAGGGCAACGAGGGCTGGGACGCCGACTCGGTCAACGCCGCCTACAAGCGGCTCGAGGACTACGAGGGCGGCGCGAACGAGTACCGCGGCGAGGGCGGCCCGATCCGCATCACGGTCAACCAGACGCCGCAGGAGGGCTCGCTGCAGTTCCTCGAGGCCACCGCCGAGGTCACCGGCTGTCGGATCCTCGACGACTACAACGGCGCCTCGCAGGAGGGCGTGGGCCGGATGCAGCAGAACGCCGCCGGCGGCCTGCGCTACTCGGCGTCCCGCGGCTACATCCACCACCTCGCGCCGCCGACCCTCGAGGTGCAGACCGAGGTGCAGGCCACCCGGGTCGTGATCGAGAACGGCCGTGCGGTGGGCGTCGAGGTGCGCGACAAGCGCGGCGGCACCCGGACGATCCGGGCCGGCAAGGAGGTCATCCTCTCCGCCGGGTTCGTCGGCTCCGCCCAGCTGCTCATGCTCTCTGGCATCGGCCACGCCCAGCACCTCAAGGACCACGGCATCCCGGTGCTCGCCGACCTCCCCGTGGGCGACAACCTGCACGACCACCTCTTCCACGCCCTGACGTTCCACACCACCGCGTCGAAGAACAAGGGGACGGCCGCCTACTTCGCCAAGGGCGTGGCCAAGGAGGTGCTGCGGCCCGGCTCGACGTTCCTCGCCAACTCGGTCTTCGAGGTGCTCGCGTTCCTGCAGACCTCGCAGGCGCAGGGCGGCGTGCCCGACCTGCAGCTGCACCTGCTCCCGTGGGCCTACCCCGCCGGCAACCAGGACGAGCCGATCCGTCACGAGGTCGACACCGTGCCGTCCCTGACCGTGCTCTCGACGCTGATCTACCCCAAGAGCCGCGGGACGCTGCGGCTGGCGTCGGCCGACCCGACGAAGGCGCCGCTCATCGACCCGCAGTACCTCGCCGAGCCCGAGGACCTCCAGCTGCTCGAGGAGGGCACCGGCCTGGTGCGCGAGATCTTCGCCAGCAAGGCCTTCAAGGGGTCGATCCTCAAGGAGGCCCACCCGGGCCCGCGGGTCACCGGCGACGAGCTGCGCCACACCATCCAGCACCGGGCCACCTCGGTCTACCACGGCGTCGGCACCTGCCGGATGGGCGTGGACGAGCTGGCCGTCGTCGACCCGCAGCTGCGGGTGCGCGGCATCGAGGGCCTGCGGGTCTGCGACGCCTCGATCATGCCGTCGATCACCGGCGGCAACACCAACGCGCCCGCCTACATGATCGGCGAGCGCGGAGCCGACCTCGTCCTGGGGAGCACCCGATGACCCTCACCCCGCAGCGTCCCGCCCTGACCCGGCCGGCCAGCGTCACCCCCGAGCTGCTGCAGCGCCTGGTCGCCCGCGTCGCCTCCGACCACAGCCGAACGCCGTGGCCGCTCACCGAGGTCTACACCGGCGAGGTGCTCGTCGAGCTGCCGCAGTCGACGCCCACCGACATCGAGCGCGCCTTCGCCGAGGCGCGCGCGGCGCAGCGCGCGTGGGCCGCGACGCCGGTCAAGCAGCGGCTCGAGGTCTTCAAGCGGGCCCACGCCCTGCTGCTCGACAACGCCCACCGCACCGCCGACCTCATCCAGGTCGAGAGCGGCAAGAACCGGCGGATGGCGATCGAGGAGACCTGCGACCCGCCGATGGTGATGAGCCACTACCTCAAGCGCGCGGAGCGGCTGCTGGCTCCGACGAAGCGCGGCGGGCCGGTGCCGTTCGTCAGCTCCTCCACCGAGATCCGCGTGCCCAAGGGCGTCGTCGGCATCATCGCGCCCTGGAACTTCCCGTTCGCCACGGGCCTCTCCGACGCGATCCCGGCGCTGATGGCCGGCAACGCCGTGGTGGTCAAGCCCGACAACAAGACCGCGCTCTCGCCGCTGTTCGGCATCTCGCTGCTCGAGCAGGCCGGCCTGCCGAAGGGGCTGTTCCAGGTCGTCTGCGGCGAGGGACCCGACGTCGGCCCGACCCTGATCGACCACGCCGACTACGTCATGTTCACCGGCTCCTCGGCCACCGGGCGGGTCATCGGCGAGCGCGCCGGGCGCAACCTGATCGGCTGCTGCCTCGAGCTCGGCGGCAAGAACCCGATGATCGTGCTCGACGACGTCGAGGTCGACGAGTGGGTGCAGGGCGCGCTGTTCGGCGTCTTCGGCAACACCGGGCAGATCTGCATGCACATCGAGCGCATCTACCTGCCCGAGAGCCGCTACGACGAGCTGAAGGCCGCGTTCGTGAAGGCCACCGAGGCCCTGCGCATCGGCGCGGCCTACGACTTCGGGCCCGACCTCGGCTCGCTCGTCTCGCCCGACCACATGGCCCGGGTGCAGGCGCACGTCGAGGACGCCGTCGCCAAGGGCGCCACGATCGTCACCGGCGGCAAGGCGCGTCCCGACCTCGGCCCGGCGTTCTTCGAGCCGACGATCCTCGAGGGCGTCACCACCGAGATGGAGTGCGGCGTCGTCGAGACCTTCGGCCCCGTGGTCGCCCTGCACCGCTACCGGACGGTCGACGAGGCGGTCGCGCTCGCCAACGACACCGAGTACGGCCTCAACGCGTCGGTCTGGGGCAAGGACCTCGACCGCGCCGAGGCCGTCGGACGCCGCATCGAGGCCGGCAACGTCAACGTCAACGACTCCCTGGCCACCGCGTTCGCCTCGAAGGGGACGCCGTCGGGCGGCGTCAAGACCTCCGGCGTCGGCGCGCGGCACGGCGACCAGGGCCTGCTGAAGTACACCGACGTGCAGAACCTCGCGGTGCTCAAGAAGCAGGTCATGGGCGCCCGGCCGGGCCAGGACTACGACGCCTACGTCAAGCAGATGCTCTCGGGCCTGCGGATGATGCGGCGGCTCGGCATCCGCTGAGCCTCCTCAGGCCCTCACAGCCCGCTTCAGGCCACCTGGAGCGAGCGCTTCGACAGGCCCATCCAGAACCCGTCGATCCGCTGCTCGCCGGGAGCCGACGGGTCGCTGGCCGCGCCGAGGGTGACGAACAGCGGGCTGTAGTGCTCGACGGTCGGGTGCGCGTACGGCAGGCCGGGCGCCAGCTCGCGGAAGTTGGCGAGGGCGTCGACGTCGCCGGCCGCGAGCGCCTCGGCGGCCCAGGCGTCGAAGTCGCGCGACCAGCCCGGCGCCTCGGCGTCGATGCGGAACTCGCGCAGGAACGGCAGGCCGTGGGTGAGGAAGCCCGAGCCGATCACGAGCACGCCCTCGTCCCGCAGCGGACGCAGGCGCGCGCCGAGCTGCAGCAGCCGCCCGGGGTCGTGGGTGGGCAGCGACATCTGCAGCACCGGGATGTCGGCATCGGGGTACATGATCCGCAGCGGCACCCACGCGCCGTGGTCGAGGCCGCGCGAGGTGTGCTGGTGCACCGGCTCGCCCGGGGGCATCATCGCGGCGATCCGGCGCGCGAGGTCCGCGGCGGCCGGCGTCCGGTAGGTCATGCGGGAGTACTTGGGGTCGAAGCCGCCGAAGTCGTAGACGAGCGGCGCGTGGTCGGCGCTGAGGGTGATCGGCGCGGACTCCCAGTGGGCGCTGACGATCAGGATGGCGGTCGGCCGCGGCAGGTCCTGCGCCCAGGCGGCCAGCTCGCCCGACCACACGGGGTCGTCGAGCAGCGGCGGGGCTCCGTGGCCGATGTACAGGGCGGGCATCGGGCCCGTGGCGTGGGTCATGGTCACCTCAAGTGGTTGAGGGTTCAATCTTATTCCGGATCGACCCGCCATGTCAGCGGTTCCGCCCCCTGCTCCACCAGGAGCGCGTTGACGCGGCTGAACGGCCGCGACCCCAGGAACCCGCGGCTCGCCGACAGCGGGGAGGGGTGCGCCGAGGCGACGTGCGGCACCGCGCCGAGCATCGGGACGAGCGACTGCGCGTCGCGTCCCCAGAGGATCGCGGCCAGGGGCCCGCCGCGCTCGACCAGCGCGCGGATCGCGCACGCGGTGACCTCCTCCCAGCCCTTCCCGCGGTGCGACGCGGGCTCGCCCGGACGCACCGTCAGCACTCGGTTGAGCAGCATGACGCCGGCGTCGGCCCACGCCGTCAGGTCGCCGTGCGGCGCCGGCTCGACGCCGAGGTCGTCGCGCAGCTCGGCGTAGATGTTGGCCAGGCTCCGCGGGATCGGCCGCACCGACCGCTCCACCGCGAAGCTCAGGCCGATCGGGTGTCCCGGCGTGGGGTAGGGGTCCTGGCCCACGATCAGCACCCGGACGTCGGCCAGCGGACGCTCGAACGCCCGGAGGATCCGCTCGCCGGCCGGCAGATACGAGCGTCCGGCCGCCAGCTCCTCGCGCAGGAACGTCCCCATCGCGCCGATCCGCTCGTCGACCGGCGCCAGCGCCTGCGCCCAGTCGGGGCTCATCAGGCCCTTCTCCACCAGGCCGGCCAGCGCGCTCATGCGGCGAGGCTAGCGGCGCGGTGATGGGCGGAGGTCTCGGCGGCTGGCCGCCGAAGCTCCGGCGGTCGGCCGCCGAACCTGTCGGTGGGCGTTCGAACCTTCGCACGCCGACCGACAGGTCTCGTCGGCCTGCGGCCCGTCCGGCGTGGTCCGGCGCGCACGAAACTGGCACCTGGACGATGAAGCTTCATCGGCCCAGTGCCAGTTTCATCGGTCGACCGATGAAACTGCCGGCCCCGCCGGCCCGCTCACCACGCCGAGACGACGTAGTCCTTCAGGAAGCAGCCGAAGAGGTCCTCGCCGGCCTCGCCCCGCACGATCGGGTCGTACACGCGGGCGGCGCCGTCGACCAGGTCGAGCGGGGCGTGCCAGCCGCCCTCGGCGTGCCGCAGCTTGTCCTGGTGGGGCCGCTCGTCGGTGATCCAGCCGGTGTCTACGGCGGTCATCAGGATCCGGTCGGTCTCGAACATCTCGCCCGCCGAGGTGCGGGTGAGCATGTTGAGGGCGGCCTTGCTCATGTTGGTGTGCGGGTGCCCCGGGCCCTTGTAGCGGCGGCCGAACTGGCCCTCCATCGCCGAGACGTTGACGACGTACGCCCGCCGGGCGCCGCCGGCGACCGCCGCCCGCATCGCCGCGCGCAGCCGCGAGACCAGCAGGAACGGGGCGGTCTGGTTGCACAGCTGCACCTCGAGCAGCTCCAGGGGGTCGACCTGGTCGACGACGTGCGTCCAGGAGTTCGTGGTCTGCAGGTCGGGGAGCAGGCCGCCGGCGTCGACCGCGGTGCCGTCGCGGTGCGCGGCGAGCGAGGCCGAGCCGGCCTGGAGCGCCAGGGCGGTGAGCGACGCCGCGGTGTGGTGGGCCAGCGCCGACGCCTCCGACTCCCCGTCGTGGTGGGGCACGGCCTGGGTGGACAGCGCGCCGGCGAGCGCGGCGGGGTGGGCCTCGGAGACGCGGTCGAAGGTGAGCATCTCGGGCAGCCGGACGCCGGTCGGCAGCGGCGCGGACTCCGCCTCCACCAGCCGCGCGTAGGCGCCGGGGCTGCGGCGCACGGTCTGGCAGGCGTTGTTGATCAGGATGTCCAGCGGACCGTCGGCGGCGACCTCGTCGGCCAGCGAGATCACCTGCGCCGGGTCGCGCAGGTCGATGCCGACGATCGTGAGCCGGTCGATCCAGTCCTCCGCGTCCGGCAGCCCGGCGAAGCGCCGCATCGCGTCGTGGGGGAAGCGGGTGGTGATGGTGGTGCGGGCGCCGTCGCGCAGCAGCCGCAGCGCGATGTGCATGCCGATCTTGGCCCGGCCGCCGGTCAGCAGCGCGCGGCGTCCGGTGAGGTCGGTGCGCTGGTCGCGCTTGGCGTGCGACAACGCGGCGCACGACGGGCACAGCCAGTGGTAGAAGGCGTCGACCAGCGTGTAGTCGGCCTTGCAGATGTAGCAGTCGCGCGGCTGCAGCAGCTCGCCGGCGAAGGCGCCCGGCGCGGACGAGACCAGCGGCAGGCCGGCGGTCTCGTCGTCGATGCGCAGCGCCGAGCCGGTGGCGGTGAGCTCGAGCACCGCGCGGTCGTGCGCCAGCTCGGCGTCGCGCTTGCGCCGCTTGCGGTCGGCCTTCACGGCCTTGTACATGTGCGAGGCTGCCCGCTTGACCGTCGTGACGTCCGGGTGGTCCTCGGGCAGGTGGCGCACGGCCTCGAGCACGCGCAGCGCGGCGGCGAGGTCGTCGGGGTCGAGGCCGGGCTCGGCGGGGCGGGACGCGGAGCTCACCGGCGCATCGTAGGAGCGGGGGCGCGGCTCAGTCGAAGCGAGCCGACGCCGGCACGGACGGCGGCAGGCCCGGCTCGCCGACCTCGACGTCCAGGACGCCCATGTGCGAGGCGTCGCCCGCGACCGCGGACTGGTTGGCCACCAGCACCCGGGTGCCCAGGAACGTCGCGCTGCACGGGGTGTCGAAGGGCACCGGCGAGCCGTTGTCGCCGGTCGCCGGCACCGCCGGGAAGGCGTCGAGCTCGCGGCCGTCGGCGTCGAGCTCGACGAGCCGGTTCGTCGGTCCGGCCATCGCCACGTAGACGTGGCCCGAGCGGGCGACGCCGAGCCCGTCGGGCAGGTCGCCCGGGGCGGACGTCCACAGCAGGCGCGGCCGGCCCGGCGCCCCCGTCCGCGACAGCGCGACGCGGAGGAGCCCGCCGGACGTCGGCGGGGTCGCGCCCGCGGTGCCGGGGGCCAGGGTCTGCTGGGTCACCAGGAACGCCCGCTGCGCCGGCAGGTACCGCAGGGCCGCGGTGCCGAACCCGGCGACGCCGTCCAGCGCGGGATCGCGCAGCCACGCCCGCACGACGCCGTCGGGGCGCACCCGCCAGATCACGCCGCGTGCGTAGTCGCTCACGTACAGCCCGCCGGGCGCCCAGGTCGCGTAGTTCGGCACCGAGCCGGCCGGCAGCCGCGCCACGCGTCGCCAGCGGCCGCTGCCGGGGTCGAGGGTCAGGATCGACGCGGTCGAGGTCTCCAGCACGACCAGCGCGCCGTCGCGGGTCTCGGCGGCCACCTGGACGCCGTGGTCGACGTCGCGGCGCTGGTAGCGGGCCGGCACCTCCCAGGTGCGCAGCGCCACCCCGTCGCGACTCCACTCGTGCACGCGGGAGGCCGCCGTCGAGTCCGGCACCGTGTAGGTGCCCGCGTACACCCGGCCCGAGCGGGCCACGTGCACGTACGCGGGGTGCCCGCCGGGCATCCGGGCGAAGACGCGCGTGTCCCACCGCGGTCGCTCCGCGGCGGTGCGGTCCGCGCCCACGGCCGGGACCGGCGCGCCGAGCGCGGCCGTGCCGACGAGAGCGAGCACGAGAGCCGGCACCAGGGCGACGCCGCGCCTCATCGGCGGCCCAGCACCTCGAGCGCGGCCCGCTCGCCGGAGCGGACGGCGCCGTCCATGTAGCCGCTCCAGTAGGTGGCGGTCTCGGTGCCCGCCCAGTGCACGCGACCGAACGGCTGCCGGATCGTGGAGCCGAAGGGCACCATCGTGCCCGGCGCGTGGATCGCGGTCGGGCCGCCGCCGCTCCACCGCTCGCGGGTCCAGTCGTGCTCGGTGTAGTCGATCGGCCTCAGCGCCTCGTCGCCGAACATGGCCGCGAATCCCTCGAGCACCGCGCGGCGACGCGCGGCCTTGCCCAGCGTCCCGTACTGCCGCCAGGTGGCGCCGCCGACGAAGGCCAGCAGGACGCCGGGCGCGCCGGCGCCGGGCGGGGTGTTGTCGAAGACCGCGCGGGTGGCGCCGGCGTCGCTGATGCCGAAGCCGCTCAGCCCGGCCTCACGCCAGAACGGGGTGCGGTAGACGGCGTCGCACTTCATCAGCTGGCCCATGTCGAGGTGCCGCAGCAGCTGGGTGCGACGCGCCGGCAGCCGGGGGAACCACTCGATGCCCAGCACCAGCGGCGGCGGCGCCGCGACGACCACGCGCCGCGCCCGCACCGCGCCCCGGGCCGTGTGGACGACGGCGGTGCCGTCCCGCTGCTCGATCCGGCTGACCGCGGCGTCCAGGGCCACGACGTCGCCGAGTCGCTGGGCCAGGCGCAGGGGCACGAGCTGGGAGCCGCCGACGAAGCGGCGCTCCTGCGCGCCGTTCACGGTGTCGGAGTTGCGCGAGAAGGTGCCGACGTTCTGCTCGTTGCCCGAGGCGGCGATGTACCAGAGCACGAAGAGCAGCGACATCTCGTCGGGGTCGGCGCCGAAGCCCGGCTGGGTCCAGCACTCGATCAGGCTGCCGATGCCGGCGGCGTTGACCGCGTTGCGGCGGATGAACTCGCCCAGCGACATCGCGTCCCACGCCTCGGCCTGCGGGTGCGACCAGGGGGCGGCGACGTCGATCTCGGCGGCCATCGAGTCCAGTCGCTGCAGCAGCAGCGCGGCGTCGGCGAGGATCGTCGGGTCGGGCGGCACGGTGCCGTCGTAGGTGGAGCGGCCGAGCGTCGAGGACAGGTAGACGCTCTGCCCGGTGGCGTGCTCGCGGAAGGTGTGGACGCCGAGCTCGGCGGCCAGGGCGGCGATCCGGTCCTGCGTGGGCCCGATGAACGCGCCGCCGGCCTCGATCGTGTGGGCGGCGTCGCGGCGACCGCCGAGGTGGTGGTTGAGCACCCGCCCGCCGACCCGGTCGCGGGCCTCGACGACGAGCACGGACCGGCCCGCGCGCACCAGGTCGCGGGCGGTGACGAGCCCGGCGATGCCGGCGCCGACGACGACCACGTCGACCTGCCGGGGCAGCCGGCCCTGCAGTCCGGCCGCGTGGCCCGGCGCGGCCAGTGCGCCGGTGCCGAGGGCGAGGCCGCCGGTGGTCAGTCCGGCGAGGCCGCCGAGCAGGGTGCGCCGCGAGAGCGCGGCGGACGGGGGCGTCGTCATGGTCATGCGGGGCTCCTCGGGGGTGGAGGTGATGACCGCTCAACGCCCGCCGGGGCGGCGGGTCACGCCACGCGACGTCACGGGCTCGTGACGGTCCGGTGACGGCGGCCGCCGCCTGGCTAGGGTGCGCCCATGAAGGCGACCGTCCTGCACCGAGGCCAGCTCCGCGTCGAGGAGGTGCCCGACCCCGTCCCCGGGCCGGGCCAGGTGCTGGTGGAGGTCGCGCACTGCGGCATCTGCGGCTCCGACCTGCACGCCCGCCACCACGGCGACGCGACCGCCGAGCTCGCCCGCGCCGTCGGCTACGACGACTTCCTGCGCAGCGAGCAGCACGTCGTCCTCGGGCACGAGTTCTCCGGCCGCGTGCTCGGCTACGGCCCCCGCACCCGCCGGACGTGGAAGGAGGGGCAGCCGCTCGTCGCCCTGCCGATCCTGCAGGTCGACGGCGCCCCTCAGCTCACCGGCCTCGCCGCGCCGGCACCGGGCGGCTACGCCGAGCGGGTGCTGGTGCAGGAGGCCTTCGCCCTGCCGGTGCCCGACGACGTGCCGCTCGACGTCGCCGCGCTCACCGAGCCGATGGCCGTGGCGCTGCACGCGGTGCGCCGCGGGGGCGTCGGGCGCACCGACACCGCCGTCGTCATCGGCTGCGGGCCGATCGGCCTGGCCGTCATCGCGATGCTCAAGGCGTCGGGACGCCGCACCGTCGTGGCCAGCGACCTCTCCCCGCGACGCCGCGAGCTGGCGCTGGCGTGCGGCGCCGACGTCGTCGTCGACCCCGGTGTCGAGTCGCCCTGGGAGCAGCCGGCCGCCACCCGCGGCAGCATCGCGCTGCCCGACCTGCTCACCCTCGGGCTCTCCACCACCGACCGCCTGCGGCGCGTGCCGCTCCTGCCGTGGTGGGAGGTCTTCAAGGTGGCCAACCGGCTCGGCGCGACGCCCGGCGGCCCGGTGGTCTTCGAGTGCGTCGGCGTGCCCGGCATCATCGACCAGATCGTGATGAGCGCACCCGCCCGCTCACGCGTGGTGGTCGTCGGCGTGTGCATGGAGGCCGACTCCTTCCAGCCGGCGATGGCGATCAACAAGGAGCTCGACCTGCGCTTCGCCTTCGGCTACGACCCCGGCGAGTTCGCCGAGACGCTCAGGCTGATCGCCGACGGCCGCGTCGACCCCCGCCTGCTCATCACGGGCGGCGTCGGCCTGGCGGGCGTCGACGCCGCGTTCGCCGCGCTCGGCGATCCCGAGACGCATGCCAAGATCCTCGTCGACCCCACGCTGGGCGGCGACGAGGTCGTCCCGGCCTGAGCCCGGAGGCGCCCGGCCGTCAGCGCGAGAGGGCGCGCGAGCCCTTCGAGGAGTAGCGACGCTGCGGGTTGGCGCCGATGGCGGGCTCCGCGGACGCGCCGCCGTCCGGCTCGACGCTGCCGGCGTCGCGGTCGCTGAGGTGCGCGTCGATCCACTCGTCCATGACCTGCCAGGTCGTGCCCCGGGCGGCCCGGCCGGTGAGCATGCCGAGGTGTCCGCCCGGCACGATCTCGAAGCGCACCTCCTCGGCGTTCGTCAGCAGCGGCACCATCGCCTTGACGGCCGCCACCGGCGCGATGCCGTCGGTGGAGCCCGCGAAGACCAGCGTCGGCACCGTGATGTCGGCCAGCGAGATCGTCCGGTCGTCGAGCTCGAACGTGCCGCCCACCAGCGCGTTCGCCTTGAGCATGCGGTGGTAGAGCTGCCCGAAGGTGCGGCCCGGGTAGGCGATCATGTTGGCGGTGAAGTGGTCGACCGCCTCGATCTGGGCGAGGAAGTCGGCGTCGTCGAGGTGGGTGGCCAGGGCGAGCGGCTTGGTGACGAGCTTCTGCACCGAGGAGAGCTGGAAGGCCCACTTGACCAGCGGCTTCGGCGCCCCGCCGATCAGCTGGTAGCCCTGGCTGATCGGGCCGCGGCCGTTGAAGAAGTTGAGCAGCGGTCGCAGCGGCGCGACCAGCGGCACCAGGGAGACGTCGAAGGGCGAGCCGACGATCGTCAGCGACGCGATCGGGAGGTCGGCGTCGGCCGCGGCGGCCAGGAGCGTGAAGATGCCGCCGAGGCTCCAGCCGATGACGTGCACCGGACGGCCGCCGGCGTGCTCGGAGACGGTGCGGATCGTGGTCGGGACGACCTCCTCGATCCAGTGCTCCATGCCCAGGTTGCGGTCCTTGAACGACACCTCGCCGTACTCGACGAGATAGGTCGGCCGGCCGCCGGTGACGAAGTGCTCGACCAGCGAGCAGCCGCGGCGCAGGTCGTAGCAGGACGACGGCGCGGCGAGCGGGGTGACCATCAGGACGGGGTCGCCGCTCTGCCGCGCGCCGGCCGTGGGCCGGTAGTGGTAGATCTCGCGCAGCGTGCCCTCGTCGATCAGCGTGCGCGGCATCGGACGCAGGTCGGCGAGCTTGCCGTACAGCACCTTGTGGGCGACGTTGCCGGCGGCGGCCACGACCTGGTCGGGCTTGGGGAGCAGATCCACGGAGGAAAACTACCCCGTCGCGCCACACCCGTCAGGACGGATCTGCGTCACGTCCGGGGCACGTCCGGGTCACGTCGGCGTCAGGAGCGGCGCGCCGGCCGCACCGCCTTCTCGTGGGTGTGCACGTCGGAGAGCTCGGTCATGAACGACGCCGCCCAGGCCTTGACGTCGTGCTGCGTGACGGTGCGCCGCATCGCCCGCATCCGGCGGGTCAGCGAGCGCTCGTCGGCGGCGTAGGCCTCGAGCAGCGCGGCCTTCATGCCGTTGATGTCGTAGGGGTTCACCAGCCACGCCTGACGCAGCTCCTCGGCGGCGCCGGCGAACTCCGAGAGCACCAGCGCGCCGTCGTCCTCGAACCGCGTGGCGACGTACTCCTTGGCCACCAGGTTCATCCCGTCGCGGTAGGGCGTGACCACCATGATGTCGGCCGCCCGGTACAGCGCCGCCATCTCCTCGCGCGGGTAGGAGGAGTGCAGGTAGGAGATGGCCGGACGCCCGATCCGGCCGTGGTCGCCGTTGATCCGGCCGACCAGCCGGTCGATCTCGTCGCGCAGCAGGCGGTACTGCTCCACCTGCTCGCGGCTCGGCACCGCGACCTGCACGAAGACGGCGTCCTCCACGTCGAAGCGGCCCTCGGCGACGAGCTCGGAGAAGGCGCGCAGCCGGGCGTGGATGCCCTTGGTGTAGTCGAGCCGGTCGACGCCGAGGAACACCCGCCGCGGGCTGCCGAGCGCCTCGCGGATCTCGGCCGCACGCGCGGTGACGGCGGGGGAGCGGGCGAGCTCCTCGAAGCCCGCGGCGTCGATCGAGATCGGGAACGGCGCCGCCCGGACGGTGCGTCCGTCGGGCAGGTAGACGAGGTCGCGGTGGGTCTTGTGCCCCACCCGCTGACGCACCAGACGGATGAAGTTGGCGGCGCCGCCGGCCAGCTGGAAGCCCACGAGGTCGGCGCCGAGAAGGCCCTCGAGGATCTCCCGACGCCACGGCAGCTGCTGGAACAGCTCGCCGGGCGGGAAGGGGATGTGCAGGTAGAAGCCGATGCGCAGGTCGGGGCGCAGCGTGCGCAGCAGCCGCGGCACGAGCTGCAGCTGGTAGTCGTGCACCCAGACGGTCGCGCCCGGGTTGGCGTGCTCGGCGGCCGCCTCGGCGAACCGCTGGTTGACCGCCACGTAGGAGTCCCACCACTCCCGGTGGAACTCGGGCTTGGCGACGAGGTCGTGGTAGATCGGCCAGAGGGTGCCGTTGGAGAAGCCCTCGTAGAAGCCCTCGACGTCCTCGGCGCTCATGGTCAGCGGCACGAGGTCCATGCCGTCGTGGGTGAACGGCTCGAGCGCGACGTCGACGCCGCCGGGCCAGCCGATCCACACGCCGTCCCCGGCGCGCATGACCGGCTCGATGGCCGTCACCAGGCCGCCGGGCGAGGTGCGCCAGCCGGTGGTGCCGTCGGGCTGCTCGACGCGGTCGACCGGGAGTCGGTTGGCGACGATGACCAGGTCGTGGGGCACGGCGCCACCCTAGGCGAGACGCGCTCGCGCCCGGGGTCCTCCGGGTGGGTGGCCGCCGTCGGATGGGGTCCGTGCGGGGTCCGCGTGGATCCGGGCGGCCCGGCTCAGGCCGGGTGCTCGACGCCGATCTGGGCGCGGACGTCGTCCAGCTGGCCCATGATCGCCAGGGTCTGCGCGTGCGGCACCCACGGCGACTCCCGCAGCCCGGCGCGCAGGCAGCGCGCCACCTCGGCGATCTCGTGGCCGTATCCGACGCCGATCACCGGCTCGGCGGGCTCGATCGTCACCGGCGGCTCCGGCGACGACGGTCCGCCGGGGTGGAAGGTGGCGTGCGTCGGGTGGTGGAACTGGCCGTGCAGGACGATCCGGCCGCGGTCGGTGGCGATCATCGCGGAGCGATCGGACCACGACGTCATCGAGGCGCTGAGCGAGGCGAGCGCGTCGCCGGGGTAGCGGCCGGCGATCGCCACGTCGAGGTCGATGCCGCCCTCGCCGAGCGCGGCCGTGGCGCGCAGCTCGGTCGGGGCGCCGAGCACCAGGTGCGCCAGGGTGAGCGGGTAGATGCCCATGTCGAGCAGGGCCGAGGCGCCCAGCGCTGGGTCCAGCAGCCGCGCGGGGTGGTCGGGGCCGACGACGAAGCCGAGCTCGGCGCGGAGCATCCTCGGCGTCCCGACCTCGCCGGTGGCGAGCCGGTCGAGCACCGCCCGGACGACGGGGTGGCAGGCGGTCCACATCGCCTCCATCAGGAAGCGGTCGTGACGTCGGGCGAGCGCCACCATCTCCTCGGCGTCGGCGCGGGTGAGCGTCACGGGCTTCTCGCACAGCACGTGCTTGCCGGCCTCGAACGCCAGCCGGGCGTGCGCGAGGTGGTGGGAGTGCGGGGAGGCGAGGTAGACGACGTCGACCTCCGGGTCGGCGACCAGCGCCTCGTAGGAGCCGTGGGCGCGGGGTGCCGCGGCCCCGGTCTCCTCCGCGTACCAGGCCGCGAACTCCGCCGCCGGCTCCGCGCGCCGCGACCCGACGGCGGTGAGGACGCTGCCCGGCACCAGGGCGAGGTCGCGGGCCACGGAGCGGGCGATCCGGCCGGTGGCCAGCACCCCCCAGCGGATCGGCGTCGCCTCGGGGGCGGCGTCGGCGGCGTCGGCGGGGCTGTCGGCGGTGGAGGCGGGCGAGACGGTCACGGCTCGAACCTAGGCGTCCGACACCGGGCGCGCCGAATGACATGGCTGTGATTCCTCGCCTAGGATCCCAGACGTCGATCAGCCGATCACGCCGAGAGGGAGCAGTCATGGACGCCGCGCGCGCCGCAGGCCAGGAGGCCGCCTCCCCGCTGAGCGAGCGGGACCGCGAGATCCTCGAGTTCGAGCGTCAGTGGTGGAAGTACGCGGGCGCCAAGGAGAGCGCCGTGCGCGAGCAGTTCGACATGAGCTCGACGCGGTACTACCAGGTGCTCAACGCCCTCATCGACAAGCCGGAGGCGCTCGCCGAGGACCCCCTCCTCGTCCGCCGCCTGCGCCGCCTGCGCGCGGCCCGCCAGCGGCAGCGCTCCGCGCGTCGTCTCGGCTTCGAGGTCTGAGCCGTGGCGCGCGAGCAGCGCGGCGTGATGCCCTCGCCGCTGGTCATCCTGAGCATCGTCGCGGTCGCCATGGCGGCCGTCGCCTTCGTCGCCACCCGCGGAGAGGGCCCCGCCGAGCGCGACATCACCCCGGCGGCCCGCGTCGCGCCGTCGGCTCCCGCCACCTCGGGATCCCCGAGCGCCTCGCCGCGGCCGTCCGCCACCCCGACCCGCAAGCCCCGGCCCAAGCCGGCCGTCGAGCGCTCGCAGGTCAACGTCGAGGTCTTCAACAACTCCGCGATCCGCGGGCTCGCCGCGGGCGCCGCGACGAAGGTCTCCGACGCCGGCTGGAAGGCCGTGGGGGCCGACAACTGGTACGGCACCATCCCGGCCACGACCGTCTACTACCCGGCCCGGCTCGAACGGGCGGCCCGGCTGCTGGCGAAGGACCTCGGCGTGCGCCGCGTCATGCCGGCCGTCGACCCCATGCGCATGGACCGGCTGACGCTGATCCTCACCGCCGCCCTGCCGCAGCGCTGAGCCCGACCCCTCCCTCCGGTGAGGGCGCGGGGCCGCGCGCCTCTGCGAGGCTGACGGCATGACCCCCCGGTACGTCCAGCCCGAGGCCGAGGAGCGCTACCGCGCGCTCACCCGTGCCGCCGCCGGCACCGTCGTGGGCCTCGACTTCGACGGCACGCTCGCCCCGATCGTCGACGACCCCGAGCAGGCCCACATCCACCCGGACGCCCGCGACGTCCTGGTCGAGCTGGCCGGCCAGGTGCGGGCGATCGCCGTCGTCACGGGTCGTCCGGCGCGTCAGGTGCTGGCGCTCGGCGGCCTGGAGGCGGTCGGCACGGCGGTCGGCGACGCCGGCTGCGAGTTGCACGTCTTCGGCCAGTACGGCCACGAGCGCTGGGGCTCCAGCGCCCGGCGGATCGTCAGCCCCCGCCCGCCCGCCGGCCTGGCCAGCTTCGAGCGGGAGCTCCCGCGACTGCTGCGCGACCTCGACGCCACCGACGCGTTCGTGGAGGAGAAGGGGCTGGCGGTCGCGATCCACACCCGCCGGATGGCCGACCCCGACCGCGCGCTCGCCCGGCTGCGCGAGCCGTTGACGGCCCTCGCGCAGCGCCACGGCCTCGGCGTCGAGCCCGGCAAGCAGGTCGTCGAGATCCGCTCGGCCCAGATGCACAAGGGCCTGGTGGTGCGACGCCTGGCCGACGACCTCGCTGCCGAGGGCCTGCTCTTCGCCGGCGACGACCTCGGCGACCTCGAGGCCTTCGCGGCCCTGCGCGACCTCGGCTCCCGCGGCCTGCCGACGCTGCGGGTGCTCTCCTCCTCCGCCGAGAACCGCACCCTGGAGGACCGGGTCGACGTCGTCGTCCCCGGCCCCGACGGCGTCCTCGACCTGCTCACCCGCTTCGCGCGCGACGCCCGCGAGATGGACCGCCTGACGCGTCGCTGAGGCGCGCCAGCTTCATCGGCTGACCGATGAAACTGTCACTGGGACGATGAAGCTTCACCGTGCAGGCGCCAGTTTCGTCGGTTGACCGATGAAACTGGTCGGCGCCCGCCGCGAGTCCGCATGCCAAGACCCGTGTGCACGATGCGAGACGCCTCCGTACAGTGGTCAGCGCTCATCGAGAGGGACTGAGGGAACGGCCCGACGACGTCCCGGCAACCGCCGCGAACCACCCGACCCCGCAGGGGCCGGTCGCGGAAGTGGTGCCAAGTCCGGCCCGGACGCGAGACACGCGGACCCGGGGAAGATGAGGAGGTGGAACTCATGAGCGCATCCGTCACCGAGCGTCCCGCGAGCACCGCGACGAACGAGGTCCGGGAGGGCGCGTTCGGGCACGCCCGCTCGCTGGCCTGTCGCGAGTGCGGCACCGAGGTCGAGCTCGGCCCGTCGTACGCGTGTCCGGAGTGCTTCGGGCCCCTCGAGGTCGCCTACGACTTCCCGGCCCTCACCCGCGAGGAGATCGAGGCCGGCCCCCCCAACATCTGGCGGTACAAGGCGCTCCTGCCGGTGCCCGCCGACATCGAGCAGAGCCCCAACACCGAGCCCGGCTTCACCCGCCTGCTCAAGGCCGACAACCTCGCCCGTGAGCTGGGGCTGGCGTCGGTGTGGGTCAAGGACGACAGCACCAACCCGACGAACTCCTTCAAGGACCGCGTCGTGGCCTGTGCGCTCAGCGCCGCCCGCGAGCTGCACGCCACCGTCTTCGCCTGCCCCTCGACGGGCAACCTCGCCAACGCCGTCGCCGCGGCCGGGGCCCGGGCGGGCATGAAGACCGTCGTCTTCATCCCGAGCAACCTGGAGAAGCCCAAGCAGGTCAACTCGGCGGTCTACACCGAGTCGCTCGTCGCGGTCGACGGCACCTACGACGACGTCAACAAGCTCGCCCAGGAGATCGCCGCGGAGGAGGAGGGCTGGGCGTTCGTCAACGTCAACGTGCGCCCCTTCTACGCCGAGGGCTCCAAGACCCTGGGCTACGAGATCGCCGAGCAGCTCGGCTGGCGGCTGCCCGACCAGGTCGTCATCCCGGTCGCGTCCGGCTCCCAGCTCACCAAGGTGCACAAGGCGTTCCAGGAGCTGATCAAGCTCGGCCTGGTCGAGGAGAAGCCGTACCGCATCTTCGGGGCGCAGGCCACCGGCTGCTCGCCGGTGTCGACGGCGTACAAGGCCGGCGTCGACGCGATCCGCCCGGTCAAGCCCGACACGATCGCCAAGAGCCTCGCGATCGGCAACCCGGCCGACGGCATCTACGTGCTCGACATCTGCCGCGAGACCGGCGGCGCCGTCGAGGACGTCACCGACGACGAGGTGCGCGACGGCATCCTGCTGCTCGCCCGCACCGAGGGCATCTTCACCGAGACCGCCGGCGGCACCACGGTGGCCTGCCTGCGCAAGCTGGTCGAGACCGGCCAGCTCGACGTCGAGGCCGAGACCGTCGTGATCAACACCGGCATGGGCCTGAAGACCCTCGACGCCGTCGCCGACCGGGTCGGCCCCGCCGCCACCATCCCGCCGTCCTACGACGCCTTCGCCGCCACCGGCCTGTCGTCCTGAGGTCGCGGGGGCGGCCCCG
This sequence comes from Nocardioides sp. TRM66260-LWL, assembly GCF_020075545.1. Taxonomy (GTDB): domain Bacteria; phylum Actinomycetota; class Actinomycetes; order Propionibacteriales; family Nocardioidaceae; genus Nocardioides. Next base: position 464,662 of record NZ_JAIQZK010000002.1, on the reverse strand, counting down.
GGCAGTCACCGACCGTTCGCCGCGCCCTGGTTCAACCACGGTGTGAGTCGACGTGGCCAGCGCACCCTCGCCGTCCTCGCCGTCGCCGGCACCGGGTTCCTCGGGGCCAGCGTCGTCGTGGGCGCCCGCGAGCTGCTGCGCCGTCAGGCGGCGGCGGCGCGCCGCGTGATCGGCAAGCCGCTGGGGGAGCAGGCGCCGGCGGCCGACCGCATCTGGAAGCGCTCCTACGGCGACCCGGTCGCGCTGCTCGTGCTCGGTGACTCGATCGCCGCGGGGCTCGGCGCCGAGCGGCGCAAGGACACCCTCGGCGCCCGCCTGGCCAAGGGCGTCGCCCGGACGCTGCACCGCGCCGTCGACCTGCGGGTCGCCGCGGTCGTGGGCTCGGAGAGCTCGGCGCTGCCGCTCCAGCTCGACGGGCTGCCGCGCCTGTACCGCGCCGACGTCGCCGTCATCGTCGTCGGCGGCAACGACGTGACGCACCGGGTGCCGGTGGCCGACTCGGTGGCGTTCCTGGTGGCCGCGATCGAGCGGCTGCGGGCCGACGGCACCGAGGTCGTCGTCGGCACCTGTCCCGACCTCGGCGCCCTGCGCCCGGTGCCGCAGCCGCTGCGCAGCCTCGGCTCGCGAGCGTCGCGGCAGCTCGCCGCCGCCCAGGCCGCCGCGGCCCGGGAGGCCGGCGCCTACGTGGTGTCGCTGGCCGACGTCGTCGGGCCGTTCTTCGTGACCAATCCCGACGAGATGTTCAGCCTCGACCGGTTCCACCCCAGCGCCCTGGGCTACCGCCGCACGGCCGAGGCGATGCTGCCGTCCGTGCTCGCGGCGCTCGGCCACCGGCAGGAGATGCCGTTCGGGCACCACCGGCCGGCGGTCGAGGCGCCCGAGGCGCCCGAGGGGCCCGAGGCGTAGGGCCAGGGCGTTCGGAGACCGAGCCCAGGCTCAGAAGTTGATGATCTTGCAGGCGATCGAGGTGCGGTACGGGTTGAACGTGTAGTGCCACCTGCTGTACTCGCGGGCGATGCCGCCGCCGGCCCACCGGGTGGTCTTGCGGATCTTGTACTTGTGGCGCGAGCCGACGGGGTAGGCCACCAGGGCCTGGCCCTTCCTGAGGGTGACGGTGTCGCAGCCGACGCTGACGGTGACGTCGGTGGACTTGCTGATGTTCAGCTCCCCGGCCACGAAGCCCTTGCTGACGTTGAGCCCGACGCCGATGCTGCGCGTCGCAGTGCGTCCCTTGGAGATGGTGCACTGGATGCCGTTCGACTCCGCCTTGCAGATGCCGAGCCGGTGCTTGTAGTCGGTGAGGTCCTTGACCTTCGAGTGCAGGATCAGGTCGTAGGAGACGCTGGGCGGCACCTCCGCGTGGGCGGTCGTGGGGGTGGCCAGCAGTGGGGCGACGAGCGTCGCGCCCACGGCGAGCGTGACGCGGGTGAGGCGGTTCATGATGCTCCCGAGATGGAGTGGACGGGCGCCGGACGGCGCCCCGACCCGTGCTGCCCCGTGCCGCCGCGGGCCAAACCCGGGTCGGCAGTCCGGTCAACCCCTCCGGGTGGGGGATCGCCTGAGAGCCCCGCCTAGGGTCGAGCGCTATGTCCTCCCAGACACCTGATCCCTCCGGCGACTCCAGCGCGAGCCCCGACACCGGCAGCTTCCTGCGCACCAAGGACGTCGAGACCGTCCTGCACCAGAACGACGCCGACGGCGAGGGCCACGGCGCGTCCCTGAGCAAGCGGCTCAAGGTGCGCGACCTCATCGGCTTCGGCGTGGGCATCGTGATCGGCACCGGCATCTTCACGCTCACCGGCGTGCAGGCGAAGGAGAACGCCGGCCCCGCGATCGTCGTCTCGTTCGCGATCGCCGGCGTCGTCAGCATGCTCGCCGCCCTCTGCTACGCCGAGCTCGCCGCGGCCGTCCCGACGGCCGGCAGCTCCTACACCTACGCGTACACGACCATCGGCGAGGTCTTCGCCTGGATCATCGCCTGGGACCTCATCCTCGAGTTCGCGCTCGGCTCCGCCGTGGTCGCGCGCGGCTGGTCGGGCTACCTGCAGGACGCCCTGAACCTGCCGACGTCGGTCTTCGGCGAGGACTCCACGGTCAACGTCGGCGCGGTGCTGATCGTGGCCGTGCTGGGCGCCATCGCCGCGGTCGGCGTGCGCGAGTCGGCGTGGGTCACCAACGCGCTGGTCGTCGTCAAGGTCGCCGTGTGCATCTTCGTGATCGTCGCCGGCGCCTTCTTCGTCAAGGCGGCCAACCTCGTGCCGTTCGTCCCCGAGAGCCGCACGCCCGAGGGCGGGCAGACGACCAGCGGGCTCAAGGAGCCGCTGTGGCAGTGGGTCTCCGGCGTGCAGCCGACCGCCTTCGGCATCGGCGGCGTGATGATCGCCGCGGCCGTCGTCTTCTTCGCCTACTCCGGCTTCGAGGCCGTGGCGAACCTCGGCGAGGAGTCCGAGAACCCGGCCCGCGACATGCCGCGCGGCCTGATCGGCACGCTCGGGCTGTGCACGCTGCTCTACCTCGCGGTCTGCTTCGTGCTCACCGGCATGGTCGACTACTCGAAGCTCTCGGAGGGCGCGCCGATCTCGGACGCCTTCCACCAGGTCGGCCTCGACTGGGCCGGCTTCCTGATCGGCCTGGCGGCGGTCGCCGGCCTCTCCTCGGTGATCCTCGTCGAGATCGTCGCGCTGAGCCGCATCGGCTTCGCACTGTGCCGCGACGGACTGCTGCCGCCGAGCATCGGCGCCATCCACCCGCGGTACAAGACGCCGTTCCGGTTCACCGTCGGCATCTCGATCGTGATCGCCCTGTTCGCCGCGTTCATCCCGCTCGCGACCCTGGCCGAGATGGTCAGCATCGGCACGCTCTTCGCGTTCCTCGTCGTGGCGATCGCCGTGGCGGTGCTGCGCCACACCAAGCCCGACATGGAGCGGCCGTTCCGCACCCCGCTGGTGCCGCTCGTCCCGATCCTCGCCGGCGCGTCCTGCGTCGGGCTGATGTCGTTCCTGGCGGTCGAGACCTGGCTGCGCTTCCTCGTCTGGCTGGCGATCGGCCTCGCCGTCTACGTCCTCTACGGCCGCAAGCACTCGGTGCTGGGCCGCGAGGGCGTCGACTCCGCGTTCGACGACACGTCCGCGACGGCGTGAGGGCGCCGCAGGTCCTGCTCGCCACGCTCGCGCTGCGCCCCGCCGGGGAGCCCGACGGCCACCTGCTGGTCGACGCGCTCGCCGCGCGGGGCGTCGCCGCGCGCTGGGCCGTATGGGACGACGACGCGGTCGACTGGGCCGGGGCCGACCTCGTCGCGGTGCGCTCCACCTGGGACTACCACCGTCGGCTCGAGGAGTTCTGGTCGTGGGTGCGGGGGCTCCCCGCGCCGCTGCTCAACGGCGCGGAGACGTTCGCGTGGAACGCCGACAAGTCCTACCTCGTCGAGCTGGCCGGATCCGTGCCCACGGTGCCGACCCGTCGCCTCGACGAGGCCGGCCTCGTCGAGGGCCTGCGCCGGGCCGTCGCCGAGCACGCCACCGCGGTGGTCAAGCCGGCCACGGGCGCGGGCGGCGTCGGGGTCTGCGTCGTCGACCGCTGGGACGACGACCGGCTCGCCGGGATGGTCGGCGGCCCGTGGGTCGTGCAGCCGCTCGTCGAGAGCGTGCGCACCCGCGGGGAGTCGTCGGTGTTCGTCCTCGACGGCGTGGCGGTCAGCCAGGTCGACAAGCACCCCGGGCACGGCGAGGTCCGTGTGCACGAGACGCACGGCGGACGCTCGCAGGTGGCCGCTCTGGACCCCGTCCGGGCCGACCGCGCGCTGGAGGCCGTCCGCGCCGCGGAGGCGCTGCTCGAGCGACGCCTCGACTACGCCCGCGTCGACCTCCTGTGGTGGGACGAGCGGTGGTGCGTCTCCGAGCTCGAGCTGATCGAGCCGGGCCTCTACCTCGACGTGCTGCCCGGCAACGCCGACGCCTTCGCCGACCTGGTCGTGCGGGCGCTCGCCGGTCGCTGAGCGCACCGCCCGGACGCGATCCCGGCTGCTTGCACTCGGCAGGGGCGAGTGCTAAACATGACGCTGGCACTCTCCTCCTGAGAGTGCCACTCCGGAGCGGCGCCAGCTGAGGCCCTCCGCGTCGGCGAGACAGGGTTCGCCGGGTCGCGGGGAGCCGTCCGTCGCGGGCAGCCCGTCGAGCCGGTCCTAGAACTCCAAGCGTGAGGAACCGCAGGAGCCATGCCGAAGCTGATTGCTTTCAACGAGGAGGCCCGGCGCGGCCTGGAGCGTGGCATGAACACGCTCGCCGACGCCGTCAAGGTCACCCTCGGCCCCAAGGGCCGCAACGTCGTCCTCGAGAAGAAGTGGGGCGCGCCCACCATCACCAACGATGGTGTGAGCATCGCCAAGGAGATCGAGCTCGAGGACCCCTACGAGAAGATCGGCGCCGAGCTCGTCAAGGAGGTCGCGAAGAAGACCGACGACGTCGCGGGCGACGGCACCACCACCGCCACCGTGCTCGCGCAGGCGCTGGTCCGGGAGGGCCTGCGCAACGTCGCCGCCGGCGCCAACCCGATGGGCCTCAAGCGGGGCATCGAGGCCGCCGTGGCCGCCGTCTCGGAGAACCTGCTCAACCAGGCCAAGGACGTCGAGACCAAGGAGCAGATCGCCTCCACCGCCTCGATCTCCGCCGCCGACACCACCGTCGGCGAGATCATCGCCGAGGCGATGGACAAGGTCGGCAAGGAGGGCGTGATCACGGTCGAGGAGTCGAACACCTTCGGCCTCGACCTCGAGCTCACCGAGGGCATGCGGTTCGACAAGGGCTACATCTCGGCCTACTTCGTCACCGACCCCGAGCGCATGGAGGCGGTCCTCGAGGACCCCTACATCCTCATCGCGAACCAGAAGATCTCGAACGTCAAGGACCTCCTCCCGATCCTCGAGAAGGTCATGCAGTCGGGCAAGCCCCTGCTGATCCTCGCCGAGGACACCGACGGCGAGGCGCTCTCGACCCTGGTCGTCAACAAGATCCGCGGCACCTTCAAGTCCGTCGCCGTCAAGGCCCCGGGCTTCGGCGACCGCCGCAAGGCCATGCTGCAGGACATCGCGATCCTGACCGGCGGCCAGGTCATCTCCGAGGAGGTCGGCCTCAAGCTCGAGACCACCGGCCTCGAGCTGCTCGGCCAGGCCCGCAAGGTCGTCATCACCAAGGACGAGACCACCATCGTCGAGGGCGCGGGCGACCAAGCCCAGATCGAGGGCCGGGTCAACCAGATCCGCGCCGAGATCGAGAAGTCGGACTCCGACTACGACCGCGAGAAGCTGCAGGAGCGCCTCGCCAAGCTGGCCGGCGGCGTGGCCGTCATCAAGGTCGGCGCGGCCACCGAGGTCGAGCTCAAGGAGCGCAAGCACCGCATCGAGGACGCCGTCCGCAACGCCAAGGCGGCCGTCGAGGAGGGCATCGTCGCCGGCGGCGGCGTGGCGCTCGTCCAGGCCGGCGCCACCGCGTTCGACAAGCTCGAGCTCACCGGCGACGAGGCCACCGGCGCGAACATCGTGAAGGTCGCCATCGAGGCCCCGCTCAAGCAGATCGCGATCAACGCCGGCCTCGAGGGCGGCGTCGTGGCGGAGAAGGTGCGCTCGCTCCCGTCGGGTCACGGCCTCAACGCCGCCACCGGCGAGTACGTCGACCTGCTCGCGGCCGGCATCATCGACCCCGCCAAGGTCACCCGCAGCGCGCTGCAGAACGCCGCCTCCATCGCGGCGCTGTTCCTCACCACCGAGGCGGTCGTCGCCGACAAGCCGGAGAAGGCCGCCGCGGCCCCCGGTGGCGACGGCGGCATGGGCGGCATGGACTTCTGAGTCCCGCCCGCCGGCCCGCTCCGGCAGCACCACCTGCACCACCCGCTCGGCCCCGACGCGCACGCGTCGGGGCCGAGCGCCGTTCCCGGGGTCGCGCCCTGGGGCATGCTGGGCCTGTGGTCGGACCTCGGGAGGAGCGCTTCGAGGCGCTCGCGGGCCAGGTCGTCGACCCGCTGCGCCGCTACCTGGCCCGCCGCGCGTCCGCGGACCTCGTCGACGACCTGCTGGCCGAGACCCTGGTGGTCTGCTGGCGGCGCCTCGACGAGGTGCCGTCCGAGCCGCTGCCGTGGGCGTACGGCGTCGCGCGGAACCTGCTGGCCAACGCGCGCCGCGCCGAGGCCCGCCGGCAGCGGCTGGACGCGCGGCTCGCCGCCGAGCCGCCGCCCCTCGGGCCGGTCGACGCCGACCCGGACGGCCGGCTCGCCGCGGCGCTGGCCGCGCTGCCCGTCGAGCAGGCCGAGCTGCTGCGCCTGTGGGCCTGGGAGCGGCTCGAGCGGCGCGAGATCGCGGTCGTGCTCGGCACGTCGGCCAACGCCGTCAGCCTCCGGCTGCGCCGGGCGCAGGACGCGCTCGGGCGGACCCTGGCGGATCCGGCCGGCGCCGCCCGACAGGATCGGGGTCCGGCCGGACACGAGCAGGGTGAGAGGAGGCGGTCATGACCGATCGGCCCGGCCCGCACGATCCGGCGTCCCTGCGCGACGCGCTCGCGCGACTCGATCCCGCCGCCTCCCTGCCCCCGGCCGATCCCGCACGGACGGCCCGACTCGTGGAGGACGCCATGGCCGCAGCACCCGATCCCACCCGTCGTGACGCCGCGGCGGCCCCGCCCCGACGGCGCACGCCGCTGCTCCTGGGGGCGGCCGCGGTCGTGCTCGCCGCCGGCATCGGGGGCGGCTACGCGCTGACCCGAGGCGGCGACCCGACCGGCCCGGTCGCCGCGACCGACCCGTCCGCGTCCGCCTCGGGGACGCCGAGCGCGCTGCCGTCGCCGAGCGTCACCCTCACCGCGGCCACGCCCGGCATCGCGCGGTGTGCCGTGCCGAGCGCGGCGATGCTGGCGCGGGCGGCGCTGGCCGTCGAGGGCACCGTCGCCGAGGCGGACGACGGCCGCGCCACGCTGCGGGTCGACCGCGTGCTGAAGGGCGACCCGGGCGCCGCCCTCGCCGTCACCTACCTCGCGGGTCGAGCCTCGGCGCCGCGCATCGAGGGCGCCCTCGACCTCGAGGTCGGCCGCTCCTACCTGGTCGCCGGCACCGAGGACGGTCGGCTGATGGTGTGCGGCTTCAGCGGGCCGGCCGACGACGCCGGGCTGCAGCGCCTCTACGCCGAGGCGTTCCCGTACTCGTGAGCGAGCCCGGGTCCGGCGCGTCCCCTCAGGTGGCGGGTCTGCTGCTCGCGGCCGGGGCGGGGCGTCGCTACGGGCGGCCCAAGGCGCTGGTCGACGACTGGCTGCCGCGCGCCGTCGAGGCGCTCCGCGACGGCGGCTGCGCCCCGGTGGTCGTGGTGCTGGGTGCGGCCGCGGACGAGGCCCGTGCCCGGGTGCCGGACGGCGTCCGCGTCGTGGTCGCCGAGGGGTGGGCCGAGGGCATGGGGGCGTCGCTGCGTGCGGGCCTCGCGGCGCTGCCGGCCGACGCCGACGCCGTGCTGGTGACGCTCGTCGACACCCCCGACGTCGACGCGCGAGTGGTGGCCCGCGTGCGGTCGTGCGCGGTCGGCCCGCACGGGCTGGCCCGCGCCGCGTACGGCGGCCGGCCCGGGCACCCGGTGCTCCTGGGCCGGGCTCACTGGCCCGCGGTGCACGCCGGGGCGGTGGGCGATCGCGGCGCCCGCGACGTGCTGGCCGCCGCCGAGGTCGTCGCGGTCGAGTGCGGCGACCTCGCCTCGGGCGTCGACGTCGACGAGCCGCCGACGGAGCACGCGTGAGCGTCCTGCGGCTCCAGCCGCTCGTCCGGCTGACTCTCTCGCGCCTGGGGGAGCGGGGCGAGGCATGGCGCGTCGCGCTGCCGCGGACGCTGGCCGGGCTCGAGCACCGCCTCGGCGTCACCGTGGAGCGCGGTCTGCCGGGCGGCAGCACCGCCCACCTGGTCGTCGCCCGGGGAGCGCGGGGCGCGTGCGTGCTGAAGATCCCGCTGCCGGACGTCGACCTGACCGCGGAGGCTGCGCTGCTCGAGGCCGCCGACGGCCGGGGCTACGTGCGGCTGCTCGGCCGCGACGCGCCGACCGGATCCCTGGTGCTCGAGGAGGCGGGCGAGGCGCTCGAGCGGACGCCCGGCGACCCGACCGACCGGCTCCGCCTGCTCGTCGACGTCCTGCCCCTCGCCTGGCGCCCGGCGCCGACGCCGGAGCCGCACGGGCCGGTCGGCTCGCGGGCGACCGAGCGCGCCGGCCGGGTGCGGGAGCTCGACCAACGGCTCGGCGGCGTCCTGCCGGCACCGGTGCGCGACGCGGCGCTCGCGGCAGCCGCGCGGCTCGAGCACCCGCCCGCGGTGGTGTGGGCGCACGGCGACCCGCACCCGAGCAACCTCCTGCGGGCCCTCGACGGTCGCGGCTGGGTCTTCGTCGACCCGGACGGCGTGGTGGCGGAGCCGGCGTCGGACGCCGGCGTGCTGCTGCGCGGGGGCAGCGAGGCGCTGCTGGCCGCCGGCGCGGACGCGGCCGCGCTGCAGGCCGCGCGGGTCGCACGGGTCGCCGCGCGCCTCGACCTCGACCCCGCGAGGGTCGCCGACTGGGCGCTGCTGGAGCGGGTCGCCACCGGGCTGCACGTGCTCGACCTCGGCGCCGCGCGACTCGCCGGGCCGATGCTCGACTCCGCCGCCCTGCTCGTGGGCGCCGCGCCGCCCGCGCCGTTCGGGGATGCGGGGCCGGCGGGGGTCGAGCCGCAGGGGTGAGCCCGACGGCATCCGGCCTGCCTACGCTCGTCGGACCCGCCCTCGTCCCCCAGGAGGAAGACGCGTGGAGCACGGCCAGTACCTCTGGCTGATGGCCGGCTGCCTGGCCATCACCCTGCCCCTCGAGCTCGTGCTCGGGGCCCGGGTCTGGCGGCGACCGCGACGCCTGCTGCGCACGGTGCTCCCGCTCGTGGTGGTCTACGGCCTCTGGGACGCCGCGATGATCGCCCGCGGCTCGTGGTCGTACAGCGAGCGCTACACCACCGGCGTGCTGCTGCCCCTGCGCATCCCGCTCGAGGAGATCGTCTTCTTCGTCGTCATCCCGATCTGCGGGCTGCTGACCCTCGAGGCGGTGGGCTCGGTCCTGCACGCGCTCGGCCGGCTGCGCGCCGGCGAGCCGCTGGGCCGGGTGCTGCGCGAGCTGCCCCGCGGCGTGCCCGAGGCGCCGGCGACCGCCGACGACAGGTCCGCGCGGGTGGGGGCGCGCTGATGGGCGTCTACACCGCCACCGCCCTGCTGTCGGTGGCCCTCGTCGTCGCGGCCGAGCTGCTGTGGTGGCGCACCGGGCTGTTCACCTCGCTGCGCTACTGGCTGGCGATGGCGATCGTGCTCGGCTTCCAGATCCCCGTGGACGGATGGCTGACCAAGCTCTCCGACCCGATCGTGCTGTACGCGGAGTCCGACATGACGGGGGTCCGCGCCCCCTGGGACATCCCCCTCGAGGACTTCGCGTTCGGCTTCGGCATGGTCACCCTCGCGATGGCGCTGTGGGTGCGCAACGGCAGGAGAGAGTCCGCATGACCGTCACCACCGGTGCCTCCGGCACGCCGGCCAGGCCCACCGTCCGCGGCGAGGTCGTCCCGGCCGCCTTCGACGACGTGGCGCGCACCTACGACCTCATGGTGCGGCTCAGCCCCGGCTACCACGAGCAGCTCCGCGCGTCCGCCGCGGCGCTCGTCGAGGCGCTGCCCGAGACCGCCGGCCGCCGTCCGGTGGTCTTCGACCTCGGCTGTGGCTCGGGCGCCTCGACCGCCGCCCTCGTCCACGCCCTCCGGGCCGGCGGCCGCGACGCCGACGTGGTCGGTGTCGACGGCTCGGCCGGCATGCTCATCCAGGCCCGGCGCAAGCGCTGGCCGGCCGGCGTCACGTTCCGCCAGGCCGACGCCGAGACCCTCGGCCGCGACGATCTCGCCGAGGCCGACGGCGTCTTCGCGGCCTACCTGCTGCGCAACGTCGCGGCCCGCGACCGGCTGCTCGCGCAGGTGCACGACGTGCTGCGTCCCGGCGGCGTGCTCGTCGTGCACGACTACAGCGTCCGCGACAGCCTGCTCGCGCGGCTGTCGTGGCACGCGGTGTGCTGGGGCGTCGTGATCCCGCTGGGGCTCGTCACCGCGCCGCGCAGCCCGATCTACCGGTACCTGTGGCGCAGCGTGCTCGACTTCGACGGCGTGCAGCGACTCGCCGACCGGATGGTGAAGGCCGGGTTCGTCGACGTCGAGAGCCGATCTGCCTCGGGCTGGCAGCGCGGCCAGGTGCACACCTGGCGGGCCCGCCGATGACGGCTGCGTCGACGGGCGGCTGGCGTCCCGGTCGCGACCGGCTGGCCGAGTGGCACCCGTCCGCGGCCGCGTCCCGACGCGACGACAGGCGTCGTCACCGGGTGGTCGTGGTGGGCGGCGGCATCGCCGGGCTCGCGGCGGCCACGTCGCTGGCCGAGCGCGGCGTCGCCGTGACGGTGCTGGAGTCGACCGACCAGCTCGGGGGACGGGTCGCGTCCTGGCCGGTGCAGGTGGCGGGGGAGACGCAGGCGATGAGCCGCGGCTTCCACGCCTTCTTCCGCCAGTACTACAACCTGCGCTCGCTGCTGCGGCGCACCGATCCCGACCTCGCCCGGCTGCGCTCGGTCGACGACTACCCGCTGCGGCTCAAGGGCGGCCCGGTCGACTCCTTCACGCGCATCCCGCGCACGCCGCCCTGGAGCATCCTCGGCTTCGTGGCCCGCTCGCCCTCGTTCCGCTGGCGCGACCTGCCGGCCGTCGACGTCGAGCGGGCGCTCGCACTGCTCGACGTGGAGTTCCCGCGCACGTTCGTCGATCACGACGGCGTCTCCGCCGCGGACGTCCTCGATCGGCTCGGCTTCCCCGACCAGGCGCGTCACCTCGCGCTCGAGGTCTTCGCCCGCAGCTTCTTCGCCGACCCGCGCGACTTCTCCGGCGGCGAGCTGGTGGCGATGTTCCACACCTACTTCCTCGGCTCGGCCGAGGGACTGCTCTTCGACGTGCCGGTCGACGACTTCGACACCGCCCTGTGGCAGCCGCTCGCCGCGTACCTGCGCGGCCTCGGCGTCGACCTGCGCACCGGCACGCCGGCGCTGGCCCTGCACGAGCACGGGGCCGGCGTGGTCGTCGACTCCGCCGAGGGCCCGCTCGAGGCCGACGCCGTCGTCCTCGCCACCGATCGCGCGCCGCTGCAGCGGCTCGTCGGCGAGGCGCCGTGGCTGGGCGACGCCGCGTGGCGCGAGCGGCTCGGCGGGCTGACCGTGGCGCCGTCGTTCGCGGTGTGGCGCCGCTGGCTCGACCGTCGGCCCTCGAGCACCGCCGCCCCGTTCCTCGGCACGAGCGGCTACGGCCCGCTCGACAACGTGTCGTTCTTCGAGCAGCTCGAGGACGGCGCGGCCGACTGGGCGCGGCGCACCGGCGGCTCGGTGATCGAGCTGCACGCCTACGCGGTGCCCGACGGCACCCCCGACGCGGTCCTGCGCGATCGGCTGTGGCGCGAGACCCTCCACCTGCACCCCGAGCTCGTCGACGCCCGAGTGCTGCACGAGGAGTGGCTGGTGCGGCGGGACTGCCCGCTCGCCGGCACCGACCCGTGGGCGACCCGCCCCGGCGTCGTCACCCCCGATCCGCGCGTCGTGCTCGCCGGCGACGGCATCCGCTGCCACCTGCCCGTCGCCCTGATGGAGCGCGCCGCCACCACCGGCACCCTCGCCGCCGACGCGCTGCTCGCCGGCTGGGACGTCGCCGGCCACGGTGTCTGGAGCGCTCCCACCTCCCCCCGGCACGCTGTCGTGCCGCCGCTGCGGAGGCTGGTGCAGCGGGGACGCTGAGGGCCTCGGTGATGACGCTGGTCGACCGCCCGCGGTGGTCGAGCGCAGGTCGGTGGTCGAGCTTGTCGAGACCCCCGCACCCTCGCCGGTGGTCGAGCTTGTCGAGACCCCCGCACCCTCGCCGGTGGTCGAGCTTGTCGAGACCCCCGCACTCGGACGCTGACGGTGGCCTGCGGCAGACCAGCCGCGGTCTCCTCACCGTTCGTCTTGGTCGCTGTGGCGGTCATGGCACTCGGTGGTCGCTCGCCGTCTCGGTAGCTCGGGTGTTCCCCGTTCGCCGTCGCCGGCTTCACCTTTGCATCTCTCAGTTGTCTTTGGCTGAGGTTCTCAAAACCCTCATCTGATCTGGGGATATCCACTTCTCTTCGAACGCGTGTTCGCATAGAATCACGCTATGCCCTCTCGGACCCCACGGCTGCTTCGCGACAGCGACGCGTTGCGCGCGGCGATGGCCGCGCGGGCTGCTGAAGAGCAGTCGGCCCGGCAGGTCTTCATCGCGGCCGCGGACTGGGCCATCGCACACGTCGCGGGCACCGGTGACATGGCGGGCTATGTGATCGACACCGGGATGATGCTCCCGCTGGCGGGCCCTGGGGCTCCTGAGGTGCAGGAGCATGCGGTCACCGAGTTCGTCACCGCGCTGGGGATGACCCAGCAGGCCGGCTCCTTCTATGTGGGGCATGCGCTCGAGGCGTGTGTGCGGCTGCCGCGGGTGTGGTCTCGCCTGGTGAAGGGCGAGCTGACGGTGTGGCAGGTCCGGCGGGTCACCGAGGACACCATCCCGCTGTCGGCCGAGGCCGCGGCGCTGGTCGACGCGCGGATCGCTGCGTATGCGCATCAGGTGTCGCGGACCCAGATCAGCAACATCTGCCGGGTCGCCCAGGAGCACGCCGACCCCGGGGACGTGATCCTGCGGAAGGCGCGTGAGGCGGAGCACCGCCGCTTCGACGTGTGGCTCGGGCAGACCGGCTTCGACGGCACCGTCGACGTCAGCGCGATCCTCGACCAACCGGACGCGGCCGACCTCGAGCGGGCGATCGCAGCGCTGGCGGAGCAGCTGAAGAAGGCCGGCTCCGAGGACACGCTGAGCGTGCGGCGCGCGAAGGCCGCCGGGATGCTCGCGCGTGGGGAGCAGGCCCTGCCGCTCGACACCGCCGCGGTCGAGTCGACCACGAGGACGCGCTCACGGCATCTCACGCTCTACGTCCACCTCTCCGTCGACGCCGTCACCGGCGCCCTCGGCGACGTCGCGCGTTCCGAGGCGTCGCGGTCGCCCCTCGGCATCGACGTCATCAAGGCCTGGTGCCAGACCGCCGGCACCACCGTCACCGTCCGCCCGATCCTCGACCTCGCAGCCGAGCGCTACAGCGACGCCTACGAGGTGCCGGACCTGATGCGCGAGCAGATCATCCTGCGCGACCACACCTGCGTCTTCCCCTACTGCCGCCGACCAGCCAGGTCCTGCGACGCCGACCACATCGACCCCTACGAGGCCGGCGGCCCGACCGCGTCATCCAACCTGGCGCCGCTGTGCAGGAAGCACCACCGCCACAAGACCCACGACGGCTGGAGATACCGACCGTCAGGACCCGACCAACCCGGCGTCTACCTCTGGCGGTCACCGAACGGCGTCAGATTCCGACGCGACCGCCACGGCACCACCCTCGTGGTGGTCGAGCCTGTCGAGACCCCACCCGAGCCCGACGGCGGCTGAGCCCCACCCCGGTGGTTGAGCCGCACCCCGGTGGTTGAGCCTGTCGAAACCCCGGGTCTCGACAAGCTCGACCACCGACGGGCCCAGCTCGACCACCGTGAGACCCAGCTCGACCACCGACAGGCCGGCTCGACCACTGCACGCACGGCTCACAGCCCGACACCACCCGGTGATCGGGCTGGTGGTGCGTCCGCGGCATCGTCGGCGCGGGCGTACGGTCGGGGGCATGCGAGCGCTGGGCATCGAGGTGTCGGACGCCCTGGCGAGGCGGTGGGCCGACTGGTTCGCGCCGACGCTGCAGCCGTTCCTGGTCGACGCCGAGCTCGCCGCCGCGGTGGGCGGCGTCGAGGATCATCCGCTCGTCGACGAGGTCCGCGACACCTTCTGCCTCTACGGCGCCCCGGACGGCGTGCGGTGCGTCTGGCTGGACGAGCAGGCGTTCGCGGAGCTGCCCCGCGGGCGTCGCGCGAGCCTGCTGCGCGCCCAGCGGACCTACGGCCGCGAGCTCGTGCCGAGCGTGCGTCGATGGGAGCCGCTGCTCGGTGGACGGGCCCGGGAGCAGGTCGACGGCCACCGCTTCGTGTGGTGGCCCTCGCTGCTGGCCGGGGTCGAGGAGGAGGTGCTCGTCGACCACGTCGAGGACGGGCGGTGGGCGAGTCGGCACGAGGAGGTGCCCGAGCGAGTCTGGTCGGCGATCGAGGACCTCCTGCCCGGAGCGCGCCGGCTGGCGGGCACCTTCCCCGGCGCCAGCGGTCCGAACTGCTTCGGCGCGGTGATGGCCGCGGCCGGGACGCCCGGGGCGGAGCAGGTGTGGATGCAGCGCGAGCCCTTCGAGCAGTGGCTCGCCACGTCGACGAGGCCCGGGGGCGGCGACGACGACAGCGGCACGGTGCTCGTCTGGCGCTCGCCGGACGGCCTGGTGCAGCACGCCGCCGTGACGCTCGGCGAGGGCTGGGCGCTGCACAAGCCGTCCCAGGGGTGGATGAGCCCGACCAAGGTGCTCACCGTCGCGGAGTGCAAGGCCAGCGCTCGCGCGGCCGGGCGCCGCCTGAGCCGTCGCACGCTGACGCGCGACGGAGACGCGGGACGTCAGACGCCGTAGTGCTCGCCGCGGTCGCGCAGCAGCCAGCTGCGCTCGGCGTAGACCATGTCGTCGACCCACAGCCGCCGCGCCGTGCTGCGCATCGCGGGCCGCAGCAGGGGGGCGAGGTGCCGGGCGGCCTGGAAGCCGACGCGCTCCGACGTCGCGATCGTGGCCTCGACCATCATCGTCCGGGGCCGGCCGGCGGCGTCGGTGCCGAGCGGGGTGGCGTGGGTCTCGACCACGCTGCCGGCGCCCTCGCCGTCGACGATCGTCATGACGATCGTGCGCGCGTCAGGGCAGGTGAACTCGGCGCGAACAGGCACGCCGAGCCGCCGGCTGACCCGGAAGGTGACGTTGACGGTGAGCACCTCGTCGGTGCTCGCGGCGTCGTCGACCTCGAGGTGGCTGAAGGCGTACGGGTGGAACCACGAGCCGTGCCACGGGTCGAGCCGGTTGGCGATGACGTCGCGGGGCTCGCAGGTGCCGGGCACGGCGACGACGGCGCTCAGCGCGCGATCGGGCGCGGGCCGCGGGGTGATGATCGGCGCCGGGAGCGAGGCCTCGCCCGCGGTCGCGATCTGCACCCACAGCAGGACGCCGTCGTCGTGGGCGCGGAAGGGCGTCCAGCCGGGCACCCCGGTCTCGTCGAGCGGCATGCCGTGCCAGCGGCAGTGCAGCCGGTCGCCCAGCACCTCGCAGTCGACGAGCAGCGCGCCGAGGTGGGGGCAGGAGCCGGGAGCGGCGTGGACGCCGGTGGAGGTGCGCCACAGCGCGACCTCCTGGCCGCCGACGTGCCGCACGATCGAGGTGGCGCCGAGATCGGTGCTCGCGCCCACGCAGTACCAGCCGCCCGGATCGCGGGCGAGGGCGACGTCGAGCGCCGCGCGGATGCGCGCCGGCTTGGCGTCACGCCACGACGGGGTCAGCTCGTCGCGCCGCGGCATCGGCCGCACCTTCAGCGGCACGCGCTCCTGCACGGCCGCCGGGACGGCCGTCCGCGGCGGGGCGGCGGGCGCTGCCGGACGGGCGGGCGCGAGGGTCGCCGCGGCGCCGCCGAGCGCGACGGCCGCGAGCGCCGCCTTGCGCCAGGTGGGCACGGTGACGCGGGTGGAGAAGACGTCGTAGTCGTTGGCCTCGATCCGGTCGAGGATGTTGGCGTAGAGCCGGCGTGCGGTGTGCACGCAGCGACGCGACGCGTCGGGCAGCAGGGGCAGCCCGGCGTCCGCGGCCGCGTAGTGCTCCCGGTTGCGGGCGAGCTCGAAGCGCATCAGCTCGCGCCAGGCCGGCCCGACCGTGCGATCGGCGGGGTCGACGCCGAACCGGTCGAGGTCCTCCTGCGGCAGGTACACGCGGCCGCGATCGAGGTCCTCGGCGACGTCGCGCAGGAAGTTGGTGAGCTGGAAGGCCAGGCCCAGCTGCCGGGCCGGCTCCTTGGCGGCGGGGGAGAGCGGCCGCAGCACCGGCAGCATCATCTCGCCGATGACCGCCGCGGAGCCCTCCATGTAGCCGAGCAGGTCGTCGTACGTGGGGTAGCGGTCGGTGGTGAGGTCCTGCGCCATCGCGTCGAAGAACCGCTCGAAGCACTCGCCGTCGATGTCGGTCTCGCCGATGGTGTGGGCGACCGCCGCCATCACCGGGTCGTCGGACCCGCCCGCGGCGATGGCGTCGGCGAACTGCTGCTGGAAGGCCCGCAGCGCGGCCTCGGTGGCCGGCGCGGAGGCCGGCGTGCTGGCGCCCGGGGCGTCGACGATGTCGTCGGCGAGGCGGCACAGGGCGTACACCGCGTGCACGTGCCGTCGCTGCTCGCGCGGCAGGATCGCCGCACCCCAGTAGTAGGTGGTGCCGTGCTGGCGGGTCAGCTCCGCACAGCGCCGGTATCCGACCTGCAGGACCGGGTCGAGCTCGATCTCGGGCGCCAGCGTCGCCATCTCAGGCCACCGCCGCCGTCCGTCGGGGAGCCACCGCCGGGAGGTGGTCGACCACCCGCTGCGCGGCCAGCCGTCCGGACACCAGCACCATCGGGACGCCGACGCCCGGCGTCGTGCCCGAGCCGGCGAAGAAGAGCCCCGGCACCCGCTTCTCGACGTTCTTGGGCCGGAACGGGCCCGTCTGCAGGAACGTGTGGGCCAGGGCGAACGGCGTGCCGCGCTCCATGCCCTGACGCTCCCAGTCGAGCGGGTCGACGAGCTCCTCGGCGACGATGTCGGTGGGGTAGCCCTCGGTCTCGAGGAAGCGCAGCAGCTCCTCGCGGCTGCGGCCGCGCTGCTGCGTCCAGTCGACGACGCCGTCGAGGTTCGGCGCCGGCTCGAGGACGTAGAGCACGTGGCCGCCCTCGGGCGCGAGCGAGGGGTCGGTGACCGTCGGCACCGTGACCAGGCGCGACGGGTCGGGCATCATCCGGCCCTGCTTGATCAGGGCGTCGAAGGAGGAGTCCCAGGCGTTCGCGAAGTGGATGTTGTGGTGGTGCGCGCCGGCGGGCAGGCCGCCCTTCGCGCCCACGTGCCACACGACGGCCGACGGCGAGTACTGGCCCTTGCGGACGACGCGCGGGGCCTTGAGCTCGGGCAGCAGGTGCTTGTAGGCCACGGGCAGGTCGAGGGTGCACACGACCGCGTCGGCGGCGAGCTTCTCGCCCCCGTCGATCTCCACGCCCGCCACGGCGCCGTCGGCACGGCGCAGGAGCCGCGAGACCGTGGCGTCGTAGCGGATCTCGACGCCGGCGTCGGAGGCGGCCTTGGCCAGCGCCACCGGCACCGCGCCCATGCCGCCCTCGGGGAACCACACGCCCTCGATGCAGTCCATGTACGTGATGACGGCGTAGAGCGCCAGCGCGGAGCTCGGCGGCAGACCGGCGTACATGGCCTGGAAGGTGAAGAGGCGACGCAGGCGGTCGTCCTCGAAGCGTCGCGCGACCGCCGGGCCGAGCCGGCCGAAGCCGCCCAGGCCCAGCAGGCGGGCGCCCGCCGACGGCGAGGCGACGAGGTCGAGCGGGGAGTCGAAGTTGGCGTCGATGAAGTGCGGCATCTCGACGTCGTAGAGCTTGCGCAGCCACACGCTGAAGTCGTCGAAGGCCGCGGCGTCGCGGGGGCCGCACTTCTGGCGGATCTCCTCGCGCATGTTCTCGTGGCCGTGACGCACCAGGATCTCCGAGCCGTCGGCGTACTTCGCCCGGTAGCCGGGGTCGAGCAGACGCATCGGCAGGAGCGCGTCGAGGTCGCCTCCGGCGGCGCGGACGACGTCGTCGATCAGCCCGCGCATGGTCAGCACGGTGGGGCCGGTGTCGAAGGTGTAGCCCTGGTCGTGGATGCGGCCGCCGCGGCCGCCGGGGATGGACTCGCGCTCGACGAGCACGACCTCGTGGCCGGAGCCGCTGAGGTGGCACGCGGTGGCGAGGCCGGCGAGGCCGGCGCCGATGACGACGACCCGGCTCATCGGTCCCTCCAGGCGACCTGGTCGGCGACGCCGCGCAGGCCCGCGCGGGCGGCCACCGCGACGGCGGGGTCGTCCAGGGCCGCGACGGCCGTGGCGTGGGCCCGTCCGATCAGGGTCTCGACCTCGGCGCGCACGCCGGTGTCCTCGATCTGTGTGGTCACGACGCGCACGTCGTCCTCCTGGTGGTGATGGCTGCGGACGCGCGTCAGCGGGCCGAGGTCGGCTGCGGGCAGCCGCTCCTCGAGCAGGGCCAGCAGCACCGTGGCCTTGCCCTCGCGCAGGTCGTCACCGGCGGGCTTGCCGGTCAGCTCGGGGTCGCCGAAGACGCCGAGCAGGTCGTCGCGCAGGGCGAACGCCTCGCCGAGCGCGCGACCGTAGGTGGAGAGGGCCGCGAGGGTGGCGGGCTCGCCGCCGCCCAGCAGCGCGCCCAGCCGCAGCGGGCGCTCGACGGTGTAGGCGCCGGACTTCGCCCGGGCGACCTCCCAGGCGCGCGCGAGCGCGTCCGACCCGGCGCCGCGGGCGGCGCCGGCGAGGTCGCGGGCCTGGCCGCGGACGAGCTCGACGGAGGTGAGCCACCACTCGGCGCGCACCGGCGCGGCGAGCCCGGCGACGAGCGCGTCGGCCTCGGCGTGGGCGAGATCGCCGACCAGCGTCGCGATGCTCTCGCCGTAGCGGGCGGCGTCGTCGAGCCCGCCGGAGGCGCGGTGGGCGTCGGCGGCGCGCACGTGGACGGCCGGACGGCCCCGGCGGGTCGTGGAGGCGTCCATGACGTCGTCCTGCGCGAGCCCGAAGACGTGCAGCAGCTCGAGGGCGGCCCCGAGCTCGGCGGAGCCCTCGGGGTCCTCGCCCCCGGCGGCCAGGTAGCCCCAGTGGCACAGCAGGGGCCGGAAGCGCTTGCCGCCCGCCCTCACCAGGTCCGCCAGCAGCCCCGGCAGGTCGTGGACGCCGAGGATCGGGTCGGCGGCCAGGCCGGACTCCGCCAGCCGGCGCCACTGCGCCGCCAGGTCGTGGAGCCGGCGGTCGAGCACCGTCTCGACCGCCGACAGCGCGGCGTCGACGCCGACGCGCGGCTCGGTCGCGACCCGCAGTCCGGCGATCGGAGGGGCGGCGACGGGATCGGCGGTCATCGTGCGGCGTCCACGGACTCGCGCAGGGCGCGGCCGAGGTCGTCCCCGTGCTGCTCGCCGAGCGCGGCGACCTGCAGCACCATCCAGGGGCTGAGGAGCGCCGGGGCCGCGGCGGCCAGGACGCGCACCTGCGCCCACGGCACCCACGTGTGCTCGGCGACCTCGGCGGGGTCGGGGCGCGGCACCGTGCCGGACGGCACCCGGGCCAGGTGCACCGGGCACACCTCGTGCTCGACGACGCCGCTGGCGTCGACGGCGCGGTAGCGGAAGTCGGGCAGCACGACCTGCGGCGCGGGCACGTGCAGCCCGAGCTCCTCCTCGACGCGCCGCGTGACGGCGTCGGTCATCGACTCGTCGGGGCGGGGGTGGCCGCAGCAGGTGTTGGTCCACACGCCGGGCCAGGCGGTCTTGCCGAGGGCGCGGCGGGTCAGCAGCAGCCGGTCGTCCTCGTCGAGCAGGTAGAGCGAGAACGCGAGGTGGAGCGGGGTGTCCTCGGTGTGCACGTGGCGACGCGCCGCCGTGCCGGCGGGACGGGCGTCGTCGTCGAGCAGCACCACCAGGTCGTCGAGATCGGCGAGGGTTGCGGTCGGGGGCAGGTGGGAGGGTCTGGTCACCATGCGCGGCCTCTCGTCGGTAGGCGGTGGGCGTGCTCGGTGTGGCGGGGAGATCTCAATCTAGGTGGGGCTCCTGAGCATCGCTGACCCGATCGGGTGGGGTGGCCCTAGGCTCCGGCGCATGAGGCGCCTCGTCGGCACGCTGCTGGGTCTGCTCGTCCTCGCCATCGCCGTCGTGGCACCCGCCCTGCTGCCCGACGGGGCCGGCGGGGAGGCGTCCGAGCCGACGACGATCGAGGGCTACCGGGCCACCTACGACGTGGGCGCGGACGGCGTCCTCCGGGTCACCGAGGACCTCTCGGTGCGCTTCCCCGACGCCGACCGGCACGGGATCTTCCGGTTCTTCGACCGCGCCCTCGACGGCGACCCCGCCCGCCGGGTCGGGCTCCGCGACGTCCGGGTGACCCTCGACGGCGGTCGCACCCCCGTCGAGGTCTCCGACGACGGCCACGGCCGCCGCACGCTGGTGCGCATCGGCGACCCCGACCGCTACCTCGACGCCGGCGTGCACCGGTTCGTGCTGTCCTACGTCGTGCCGGACGCGCTCGTCCCGGGCGCCGACCTGCCGGACGGCGCCGGCCCGGCGCGCACCGGGTTCGTGTGGGACGTGGTCGCGGGCGGCTTCGCCCAGCGCATCGAGGCCGCCGAGATCACCGTCCGGCTCCCGGCGGCGCCCGCGGGACGGGTCGGGTGCGCCGTCGGCGCCGGGGCGAGCGACGGCTGCACCGCCACGACCGACGGGACGACGGTGCGGGTGCGCACCGCCGAGCTGGCCCCGCGCACGCCGGTGACGCTCGCCGTCGGCCTGGACGTGCCGACGCCCGACGCCGCGCGGCTCCCGTGGAGCGCGCCGTTCGACCGGGTGCTCGGCACGCGACCGTGGCTCGTGCCCGTCCTGCTGCTGCTCGCGGCCCTCGCGTTCGTCGTCGGCCGGCTCCAGGCGCGGCGCAACGACGAGGTGGCGCCGGGCTTCGGCCTCGCCTACGCCCCGCCCGCGGGCCTGGGCCCGGCCCAGGCCGCGATGGTCCTGCGCGAGGAGGTGGGGGCTGAGCAGCTGCTCGCCTCCCTGATGCACGCGGCCGAGCACGGCGTCGTCGACCTGCGGCGCGACGAGGCCGGCTGGACGGCGACGAACCTCGCGGCGCCGGAGGGCTGGGCCGACCTCGACGAGGTGACCCGCGGCCTGCAGGCGTTGTTCCCCGGCGAGGGCACCACCTGGCGGATCGAGCGCGACGACGTCGCGAGCGGGCAGCGGCTGAAGGCCGGCCTGACGGCGTTCGAGTCCGACGTCGAGCGCTGGTCGGAGGAGCAGGGGCTGCTGGTCGACTCGCGCCTCTCGATCCTCGGCGGGCTGGCGGTCCTCGCGGCCGCCCTGCTGGCGGGGGCCAACATCGTGCTGAACCCGTTCTCGCTCACCCTGCTCTCGGCGGTGCCGGGCGCCTTCGCCGTCGGCGGCGCTCCGCTTATCCTGGTGCGGGGCGCGACGACCCGGCGCACCCCGGCCGGGCGGCAGGTGTGGTCGCAGGTCGGCGGCTTTGAGCGGATCCTCGCCACCGACTCCGCGGAGGCCCGGTTCGACTTCGCCGCGCGGCGCGACCTCTGGACCGCCTACCTCCCGTGGGCCGTCGCCTTCGGGTGCGCCGACGCATGGGCGCGGAAGTACCGGGTCGCGGTGGGCTCGGAGCCGCCGGCGCCCTCCTACGCGACCGGCTGGTACGGCGGCTGGGCGGCCTCGTCGCTCTCCTCGACCCTCGCCTCCGACTTCTCCTCGGCCGTCTCCTCGGCGGTCGGCGCCTACGAGGCGACGCAGTCCTCGTCGTCCGGCGGCGGCTTCGGCGGGGGAGGCGGCGGTGGCGGCGGTGGCGGCTCCTGGTGAGGCGTCGCGAACCGGCCCGCGCGGGCGCTGCGGACGGCATGATGCTGCCGTGATCGCTCTGCTCCTCGCCCTGGCCGTCGTCGTCGTGCTGGTCGTGCTCGGCGTCGTCGGGTTCAACCGGCTGCGCACCACCGACGTCGGGGCGCAGGAGGCCCTCAGCGGCATCGACGTGCAGCTCACCCGCCGGGCCGACCTCATCCCGAACCTCGTCGAGACGGTCAAGGGCTACGCGGCGCACGAGAAGGGCGTCCTCGAGGAGGTCACCCGCGCGCGGGCCGGCGTCCAGGCGGCCACCGCCGGCGACGACGTGCAGGCCAAGGCGGCCGCCGACGCCGCGCTCCAGGGGGCGCTGGTGCGCCTCAACGCGGTGGCGGAGGCGTACCCCGACCTCAAGGCCAACCAGGGCTTCGTCGAGCTGCAGCGTCAGCTGGCCGACACCGAGAACCAGATCTCCTTCGCCCGCACGTACTACAACGACGCCGCGGCGACCCTGAACAAGCTCGTCGTCACCATCCCGTGGATGTTCCTCGCCGGGCCGGCCGGCGTCTCGAAGCGAGCGTTCTACGACGCGCCGCAGGGCCAGGAGGCCCCGCCGACCGTGTCGTTCTGACCCTCGCTCAGAACACCCCGCGCGGACGGAACTGCACCGAGATCCGCGGGCCCGCGTGAGCGACCTTCAGCACCGCGTGCTCCCACGTGCGCTGGGCGCTGCCGCCCATGACGAGCAGATCGCCGTGGCCGGTCTCGAAGGAGAGCGACGCCCCGCCGCCGCGCGGGCGCAGGTGCAGGCGACGCGGGTCGCCGACCGACACGATCGCGACCATCGTGTCGTGGGTGGCGCCGCGTCCGATCGTGTCGCCGTGCCAGGCCACGGAGTCGGCTCCGGAGCGGTAGAAGCAGCACCCTGCGGTGCGGAACGGCTCGCCGAGCTCCGCCGCGTAGTGGGCGCTGAGCCGCTCGCGCGCCTCGACGAGCCGGCCGTGCGGGAGGGCGTCGTCCTCGAGGTAGGTGTGGACGAGCCGGGGCACGTCGACCGTGCGGTCGTACATGCGCCGCTGCTCGGAGCGCCACGGCACCCGGTGCACCAGCGCCTCCAGGACCGCGTCGGGCTCGGGCAGGAACGAGCGGACCACGTCGACCCAGGCCCCGCGCGCGAGATGATGGCGCTCGGGACGCAGCGTCGCGGCGTCGGAGGGCGTCGGGTGCTCGAGGTCCGCGAACAGCGAGGCCTGGAAGTCCATGCTCGGCAGCCTACCCCCGGATCGAACGCGTGTTCTACCTCCGTCTGGACGGATCGCCGCCTCAGGGGAGGGAGTCAGGCGCGCTCGACGAGCGTCCGGCGCAGCTGCTCGACCGTCTCGTCGGCCAGCGAGCGGAGCTTGAAGGGCACGACCAGCGGGGCGAGCACCTTCAGCACCCCGGAGAACCGGAACTCGGCGCGGTAGTGGAGGCGCGTGCCCGGCTGGCCGTCGACGGTCGCCGGGGTGAAGGAGAGGATGTCGCGCGCGGTCGAGCTCTTCTGGACGCCCTGGAACTCCAGGCGGTGCGGCCGCTCGGCGACCTCGGTGGTGTACGTGAGCTCGACCTCGCGGCCCATGAACTGCGAGGTGTTCGCGTAGCGGGTGCCGACGCCGAGGTCGGGCGCGCCCTCGACGAGGGTCGTGCGCACGGTGCCCGGGTCCCACTCCTCGGTACGGGTGAAGTCGACGAGGTAGTCGTAGACGACCTCGGGCGGACGGGGGACCGTGAAGGTGCGCTCGACGTGCATGCGTCGAACCTAGGCGGGCCGGACGCGAGCCCGCTCATCCCCTTGGACGGTCCCCGCCGACGTCCGGACGGTCCGGATGGCGGGACCGGGCCACTCCGGACAACGTCGTCCCTGGTCCGGATGGGTCATTTGGGCCATCCGGTCCGGCCGTTCGCCTGACGCGCACCTGAGGGGATCCTTAACCTTCAACCCGTGGACAAGGTCATGGCTCCGGATGGCCGCACGCTCAAGCACGTGCAGGTGCGCGAGTACGTGCGGTCGTTGGTCTCCGGGAGCGCCCCGGGCTCGCCGGCGCCGTCCGAGCGCGAGCTGGTCCACCAGTTCAGCGTCGCGCGCATGACCGTCCGGCAGGCGATGGACGCGCTCGTCGTCGAGGGCGTGCTCGAGCGCATCCCCGGCCGCGGCACCTTCGTCGCCCGCCCCCGCCGCACCGCCAGCCGCATCGTGGGCTTCACCGAGGAGATGGCCCGCCGCGGTCTGCTGTCGGAGTCGCAGACCCTCCTCGCCCGGCGCGAGCAGGCCGGTCCGGGCGTCGCCCGCGCGCTCAACCTGACCGAGGGCGACGCCGTCATCCACTGGCGCCGGCTGCGCTGCGCCGACGGCGCCGCGATGTGCCTGGAGGACGCCTACCTCAACGAGGTGCTCCTCCCGGGCTTCCTGCAGTCCGCGCTGCCCACCAGCCTGTACGACGCGTTCGAGGCCCGCGGGCTGCGTCCGACGTGGGCCGAGGACTCCATCGCCGCCGACCTCGCCTCGCCCGACGAGGCCGTCCACCTGGAGATGGAGCGCGGCGGGCCGGTGCTGCGGCACTCGCGGCGCGCGCTGGCCGGGGAGAAGGTCGTCGAGGTCAGCCGCTCGGTCTACCGGGCCGACCGCTACACGCTCTGGGTGCAGCTGGGCCACGCCTGAGCGCCCGCGTCTCGGGTCGGGCGTCGATCGTCAGTCGTCGCCGAGCGAGCGCACGCCGCCGAGGTGGCCGAGCGGCGCGACCTCGCGTCCGCTCTCCTCGCACACCCAGGTCGGGTCCGGCCCGCCGAGGTCGGGGGCGATGTAGAGGCTGTGCTCGGGCCCGTCGCACAGCCGGCACAGCGGCCAGCGGCCGACGGTCTCGGCGAGGGTGTCCTGCACGTCCTGGGCGATGAGCCCGGCGAGGTACTCCGCGCCGGCCGGCCACTGCTCGACCCACCAGCTGCGGGACGAGACAGCCTCCTCCAGGGCGGAGACGGCGACGGGCGTGGCCAGGCCGCGCGACTCGAGATCGCGGAGGACCCGGGCTCGGGCCTCCATCAGCTGGGTGGCGTCCACCCCGCCATCCAACACGCGCGGTCCAAGGCTCACGCAGGCTGCAGTCGGCGGGCGCGGCGCGTCAGATCGGCCCGCAGGGCCTCGAGGTCGGCGCCGACCAGCGCGCCGTCCCGGACGATCGGCTCGCCGCCCACCAGCACGTGGCGGGCGGTGCGCTCGGGCCCCAGGACGAGGCCGGCCAGCGGGTCGAGCACGTCGTGCAGGTCGTCGCCGGGCCAGACCACGACGTCGGCCCGCAGGCCGACGCGCAGCTCGCCGAGGTCGTCGCGTCCCAGGCACGCCGCGCCGCCCCGGGTGGCGAGGTCGAGGGCGTCGGCCGCGCCGAGCGCGGTCGGGTCCGTCGCCCGCAGCCGGGCCAGCAGCAGGGCCTGCCGCAGCTCCGGCAGCAGGCGGCCGTTCTCGTTCGAGGCCACGCCGTCGACGCCGAGGCCGACCGGGACGCCCGCGTCCCGGAGGTCGCGCACGCGGGCGATGCCGGCCCCGAGACGACCGTTGGACGAGGGGCAGTGGGCCACGCCGGTGCGCGTCGAGCCGAGCCGGAGCACCTCGCCGTCGGAGAAGTGGATGCCGTGGGCGACCCACACGTCCGGCGCGATCCAGCCGAGCTCGTCGAGCACCTCGAGCGGACGGCGGCCGAAGCGGGCCAGGGAGTCGCGCTCCTCGTCCAGCGTCTCGGCCAGGTGCGTGTGCAGCCGCAGCCCGAGGCGACGGGCGAGCGCCGCCGACTCCACCATCAGCTCGCGGCTCACGCTGAACGGGCTGCACGGCGCGACCGTCACCACGATCCGCTCGCCGTCGTGCAGCCGTGCGTGCACGGCCTCGGTCGAGGCGAGGATGTCGTCGAGGTCCTCGACGACGGCGTCCGGCGGCAGGCCGCCGCGACTCTCGCCGAGGTCCATCGAGCCCCGGGCCAGGTGCAGCCGGACGCCGATCCGCCGCGCGGCCGCGGCCAGGGCGTCGAAGACCGAGTCGTCCCCGCCGGGCACCAGGTAGTGGTGGTCGGCGGCGGTCGTGCAGCCCGAGAGCGCCAGCTCGGCGAGGCCGACGGCGGCCGCCGCCTCGACGTCCTCCGGCGTCAGGCGGGCCCACACGGGGTAGAGCGTGCGCAGCCAGCCGAACAGCGTCTCGTCGACGGCCCAGCCGCGGGTGAGCCACTGGTAGAGGTGGTGGTGGGTGTTCACCAGGCCGGCGGTGAGCAGGTCGCCCGCGCAGTCGAGGACGACGTCGCCGGGCTCGGCGGGCAGGGGCTCGCCCGGGCCGCCGACCGCGACGATGAGCCCGTCGCGCAGCGCGACGTCACCGGGCCAGCGGGCGCCGCGCAGCACCGTGCGCGGGGTGGGCGTGGTCATGGCCGGAGCATGGCAGCGGCGGCCACGGTGGCGCCCGGCTTCAGCGGCCCCGGTGCGTGCCGCGCGTCACGCCACCCGGGCGGCGGCGAGGGCGGCGCGCTCGCGGGCCAGGTTGCTCCGCGCCGCCAGCTCCCAGCGCTCGCGGGCCCACGGGGTGTGGAAGAGCGTCGGCTTGGCCTCGAGGAAGGCGAGCACGGCGGCGCGCCCGGCGGCGAAGGTGGCGTCGTCCAGGTGGGCGAACTCGGCGCGGATCGCCGCGGCGTACCGGTCGTAGCGGACGGGCGACGCGGCGAGGATCGCCAGGTCGGCGTCGGAGAGCGCGCACCCGGACGGGTCGTCGTCGGCCGGGTCGTGGCCCTCCGTCACGCGCACCAGGCGCGCCACCTCGGCGACCGTCGCGGGGTCGAGGGCCGGGGCCAGCGCGTGCTCGGCCCAGGCGGCCGAGCGCTCCTCGGCGTCGCGCTCGCCGTCGCACACGGCGTCGTGGAACCACGCGGCCAGCACGACGGCCGGCGTGAGGGCGTGGGCGGCGCCGTGCGCCGCGAGCTCGGCGAGGTGGTCGAGCACCTCGCGGAGGTGGAGCAGGTCGTGGTGCCGACGGGCGGGGTCGGCGTAGGCGTCGAGCAGGTCGTCGCGCAGCTGCGGCAGGTCGTCGAGCGGCCAGCGCTCGGCGAGGGCGGAGCGCAGCGCGGACGGCTCGCTCGGGCCGGGATGCGGGGGCTCGTCGGCGGTGGGGTTCGCGGCCATGCCGGTCATCGAACACCACCGGGCACGCCGGTGCCAGCGGGGGGCTAGAGTCGAGGTAGAACACGTTCTCATCTCCAGGAGGGGCCATGCCGGCGTCCGAAGAGCAGATCCGCGCCGTCGTCGAGCGCTACGTGGCCCTCGTGGCCACCGGGCCGTCGTCGGAGATCGCCGCCCTCTACGCGGAGGACGCGACCCTCGAGGACCCGGTCGGCTCCGACGCGCTGCACGGGCGCGAGGCGATCCGCGCGTTCTACGCGACGCTGGACGACCTCGAGCAGACCACCCGACTGATCGAGTCGCGCATCACCGCCGGCCAGGCGGCGTTCCTCTTCGAGGTCGCCACCCACACCCCGGACGCCACGCTCGTGCTCGCGCCGATCGACGTCATGACCTTCGACGACGACGCGCGGATCACCTCGATGCGGGCCTTCTGGGGCCCCGGCGACCTGCGCACGACCTGAGCCGCGCAGGCGCGCAGTCGCGCAGGCGCTCAGGCGCTCAGACGCGCAGGCTGGGCAGGCGCAGGGCCGTGACGGTGCCGCGCTCGTGCAGCGCGGGGAGCCGGCTGGGGGTGCGCGGCAGCAGGGCCTCCGGCGCCGCGGTGACGCCCGAGCCCGCGACCGCCACCCCGCGCACGACGGCCCGGTCGACCGCCGCCCGGTCGGGGCCGGAGCGCACGACGACGCTGGCGCCCGCGACCGACCCGAGGTCGCCGCCGAGCAGGTAGTGGCCGGCCGCGTCGGTGCGTCCGCGGGCCAGCAGGGTGCCCCGCGCGTCGCGCAGCTCGACCCGGGCGGCGCGCACCGGCGTCCGGGTCGCGGCGTCGAGCACGCGTCCGGCGACGGCCCCGCCGAGGGCGGCCGGGACGAGGGACGGCGGCGTCAGGGCCGCCAGGTCGGCCCGCAGGTCGAGGGCCACGCCCTCGCCGGCCCGCAGGCACACCGGCACCTGGGTCGAGACGCGGCTGCCCGAGCGCGCCGAGACGCGCACGGCGCCGGCGGGCAGGCCCGCGACGACCACCTCGCCGTCGCCGTCGGCGCGTCCGTGCCGCACCGAGCCGTCGGCGAGCAGCACCTCGAGGCGACCGAACCGGTCGGGGGAGCCGTCGGCGCGGCGCAGGGTGGCGTGCACGCTGGCGCCGTGTCGCATCACCAGCCGGACGTCGTGGCGCGAGCCGGGCGTCGTGCGCAGCGTGGTGCGCGCCGGGGCCTGGCGTCGCGGGTCGTGGGCGGCCCGGTCGTCGACGAGCTCGAGGACGAGCAGGCCGGCCGGCACGTGCAGCACGGCGCGGTCGCCGAGCAGCCTGCGCTCGCCCAGCACCCGTCCGTCGGCGGACCAGCGCAGCCGCAGCAGCGACGGCCCCGGACGCACGATCCCGATCCGCACCTCGACCTCGGTCGAGCCCCAGCCCAGCTCCATGGCGAGCCCCCTTCCCCGGCGGGACGCCCCCACGTCGTCCCGTCCCTGCCGACTACGGCCGACATGAGAGGAACCTAAGGCGACGCGCCGGACGGCCGCGCCCGACGAAGCGGCGCTTCGACGCGACGCGCCCGGGCCACCCCGGATGGCCCGAACGGAGGGGATCGGCAGGGTCAGTCGGCGACCGCGGGCGGGGTCATGGCCCACCGGATGGTGCCCACCGCGGCCGACCCGGCCACGCGGACGACGGTGCGCTCGGAGACCGGCAGCAGGGGCAGCCGGAGCCCGGGGCGCGTCCACCACGGCATCAGGCCGACGGCGGCGGCGGCCAGCACGCCGTAGGCCGGACGCGCGGCGAGCGGCAGCGGCGGCCGCCACAGCACGTAGCCGATCGCCTCGCGGGCCTCGGGGGTCGCGCGCAGCTCGGGACGGTAGGCCCGCAGCCGCTCCTGCAGCGCCGCGTAGGTCGTGGGCGGGTCGTCGGCGCCGAGACGCCGTGCCACCTGCGCGGTCTGCGCGAGGTACTCGTCGCGACGGGCGTCGTCCAGCGGTCGGGCGCCGTAGGTCTGGTGGGCCAGCAGGAAGCTGTCGACCTCGGCGCAGTGCACCCAGGTGAGCAGGTGGGGGTCGTTCGCGGCGTACGGGGTGCCGTCGGGCATCGTGCCGGTGACGCGGGAGTGGATCGAGCGGACGGCGTCGACGGCCGCCTGCGCGTCGTCCTCGTGCCCGAAGGTCGTGACGGCCAGGTAGGTGCTGGTGCGCGCAAGCCGCCCCCACATGTCGCCGCGGTAGCCCGAGTGCTCGGAGACGGCGCGCATCGCCGCCGGGTGCAGCGACTGCAGGAGCAGCGCGCGGATGCCGCCGACGAACATCGCCGCGTCCGCGTGCACTTGGGCGATCGCGCTGTCGGGGGCGAACCAGCGAGGGCCGGGGCGGCCGTGGATGCGGTCGCGCTGGCGGGGTCCGTCCGGCCCCGCGACCCGCTCGAACAGGGCGGCGCCGAGTCGGTCGCGGACGGCGTTCGGCACCGCGGCCAGCGGCGCGAGGGGGGTCGGACTCACCGGTCCATCATCCCCGGGCGCCCAACCCCGGCGGACGTCGTGCCGGGGCGCTCCGGGGGCGCTCAGGCGTCGAAGGTGCGCACCCAGAGGCACTGCTCGTCGGCGGCGAGGTCGGCCAGCGACGCCTCGGGCAGGGCCTCGGTGGCGTCGGTGACCACGTAGCCCTGCTCGCCGGCCGTCGCGAGGTACTGGCCGGTGATGTTCGCGCCCGCGGCGGCGAGGAGGTGGTTGACCCGCGCCAGCACGCCCGGCACGTTGACGTGCAGGAAGCCGATGCGGTGGCCGGAGGCCAGCGCCGGCGCCGCCACCGCCGGGAGGTTCACCGAGAGCTCGGTGCGCCCCTCGAGCGCGAAGCCCGCGAGCTTGCCGGCCACGAAGTAGCCGATCTCCTCCTGCGCCTCCTGCGTGGAGCCGCCGACGTGCGGGGTGAGGATGACGTTGTCGAGCCCGCGCAGCGGCGACTCGAACGCGTCGCCCTGCGCCTTCGGCTCGATCGGGAACACGTCGAGCGCCGCCCCGGCGATGTGCCCGGAGAGGACGTGCTCGCGCAGCGCCTCGGTGTCGACGACCATGCCCCGCGCGGCGTTGATGAAGAACGCGCGCGGCTTCATCTTCGCGAACTCCTCGGCGCCGAACAGCCCGGCGTTGCCCGGTCGTCCGTCGACGTGGAGGCTGACGACGTCGGCCTGAGCCAGCAGCTCGTCGAGCGTTCGCATGCGCTGGGCGTTGCCGTGCGCGAGCCGGTCGGCGGTGTCGAAGAAGATGACCCGCATGCCGAGCGCCTCGGCGAGGTTGGAGAGCTGGGTGCCGATGTTGCCGTACCCGACGATGCCGAGCGTCCGGCCGCGGACCTCGTGGCTGCCCTTCGCGGACTTGTCCCAGACGCCGGCGTGCATCTTCTCGGACTTCTCGTGCAGGCGACGCGCGAGCGCGATGATCTCGCCGATCACCAGCTCGACGACGCTGCGCGTGTTCGAGTAGGGCGCGTTGAAGACGGCCACGCCGCGGGCCGCGGCCGCCGCCAGGTCGACCTGGTTGGTGCCGATGCAGAAGCAGCCGACGGCGAGCAGGTCGGGCGCCGAGGCCAGCACCTTCTCGGTGACGGTGGTGTTGGAGCGGATGCCCAGCATGCTCACGCTCGGCAGCCGCGCGATCAGCTCGTCCTCGGAGAGGGAGCCGGCCAGCAGCTCGACCTCGAAGCCGCGGGCCTCCAGCACCTCGACGGCGACCGGGTGGATGTTCTCGAGCAGCAGCACCTTCACGGGGTCAGCCTAGGGATCGGCGGCGGACGGGCGGGAATCGCTGCGTGTCGGTGGTGGGCGAGCGGGTCCGGTGGCGGGCATCGGGCCGGTGGTCGAGCGGCTCCGGTGGTCGAGCTTGTCGAGACCCCCGCACCCCGAGCACCGAGCTCACGGTCGGCTCACCGCTCGCCTCTGGTCGCCGTTGCGGTCATGGCACTCGGTGGTCGCTCGCCGTCTCGGTACAGCGGGTGTTCCCCGTTCGCCGTCGCCGGCTCCGCCGTTGGTCTCTCTCAGTTGTCTTTGGCTGGGGTTTCGAAAACCTGGTCTGATCTGGGGATATCCACTTCACTTCGAACGCGTGTTCGCATAGAATCGGGCCATGCCCTCTCGGACCCCTCGGCTGCTGCGTGACAGCGACGCCCTGCGCGCTGCCATGGCTGCCCGGGCGGCTGCCGAGCAGTCCGAGCGGGACGTCTTCATCGCGGCTGCGGACTGGGCCATCGCCCACGTCGCGGGCACCGGCGACGTGGCGGGGTATGTGATCGACACGGGGATGATGCTGCCGCTGGCGGGTCCTGGGGCGCCGGAGGTGCAGGAGCATGCGGTCACCGAGTTCATCACCGCGCTGGGCATGACCCAGCAAGCCGGCTCGTTCTACGTCGGACACGCCCTCGAGGCCTGCGTCCGCCTCCCTCGGGTCTGGGCACGGCTCCTGCGCGGCGAGCTGACGGTGTGGCAGGTCCGCCGGATCACCGAGGACACCATCCTGCTCTCCGCCGAAGCCGCCGACCTGGTCGACGCCCGGATCGCCGCGTACGCCCACCAGGTGTCGCGCACCCAGATCTCGAACATCTGCCGGGTCGCGCAGGAGCACACCGACCCCGGTGACGCGATCCTGCGGAAGGCCCGCCAAGCCGAGCACCGGTGCTTCGAGGTGTGGATGGGTCAGGCCGGATTCGACGGCACCATCGACATCTCAGGCCGCCTCGACCAGCCCGACGCCGCCGACCTGGAGCGCGCCATCGCAGCGCTCGCCGAGCAGCTCAAGAAGGCCGGCTCCGAGGACACGCTGAACGTCCGCCGAGCCAAGGCCGCCGGCATGCTCGCCCGCGGCGAGCAGGCGCTTCCGCTCGAGGCAGGCGAGACCCCCACCCGGAACGCTCCGAGCCGGTCGCGGCACCTCACGCTCTACGTCCACCTCTCGGTGGACGCCGTCACCGGCGCCCTCGGCGACGTCGCCCGGAGCGAGGCGTCCCGGTCGCCCCTCGGCATCGACGTGATCAAGGCGTGGTGCCAGACCGCCGGCACCGCCGTGACCGTCCGGCCGATCCTCGACCTCGCAGCAGAGCGGTACTCCGACGCCTACGAGGTCCCCGACCTGATCCGCGAGCAGATCATCCTCAGAGACCACACCTGCGTGTTCCCCTACTGCCGCCGACCCGCGAGGTCCTGCGACGCCGACCACGTGCAGTCCTACGAATCCGGCGGCCCGACAGCGTCATCCAACCTGGCGCCGCTCTGCAGGAAGCACCACCGCCACAAGACCCACGACGGCTGGAGATACAAGCCAGCAGGACCCGACCAACCCGGCGTCTACCTCTGGCGCTCACCGAACGGCGTCCGCTTCCGACGCGACCGCCACGGCACCACCCTCACGGTGGTCGAGCCTGTCGAGACCCCCTAGTACGACGGCGGCTGAGCCCCATCCCGATCTCTGAGCCGCGCCCCGGTGGTTGAGCTTGTCGAAACCCCCGGGTCTCGACAAGCTCGACCACCGACAGCCAGCTCGCCCACCGCACGCACGGCCCACAGCCCGACACCGCCCGGTGATCGGGCCACGGGCGCGCCCGGGTCTCGACAGGCTCGACCATCGGACGCGGCTCGACCACCGGGCGCGGCTCGACCACCGGCGGGCGGTCCAGACCAGTCGTGGCCGTCGGATCGCCGCGGCAACCGTCGCGGTGCGCCGGCCGTCAGTAGGGTCAGCCCACCCACACGGACGGACCCGCCCATGCCCTCGCTCGCCACCCGCCGTCGGATCACCGCGATCCTCGCCACCGCCCTCGCCACGGGCCCGCTGCTGGGCGCCGTCGCGTCCGCCGATCCGGGCCCGCCGTCGACGCGGTCGATCCCGGCTGCGGGGGAGGGGTTCTGGGCGGTGCGCCCCGACGGCCCGGGTCGCTGGCAGGTCGCCTGGACGTCGCCGACGCCCCTGCCGATCGGATCCGACCGCCCGCGGATCGTCGTCGACGGTGCCGGTCGCGACGTCCGCGTCGGTCCGGTGACGCTGACCCGCACCCGCGTCGGCGCCCTCGTCACCGCCGACGAGGCTCCGCGAGTGCGGGACCTCGACGTCGTGCTGTCCGGGGACCGTCTCGACGAGCCGGGCGACGATCGCGCGGCCGGGTCGAGCGTCGGCGGCGCCTCGCCCCGCGGCGCGGCCCGGGACGCCGCGCCCACGACCCTCGCCGGGGTGCCGGTCGATCCCGGCGTGCCGGGCCCCTACACCGTCGTCTCGAGCGACGACACCCTGCCGTCGGTGCGCGTGCCCGGCGTCCCGCAGCCGATCGAGATGGTCGAGCACGTCGTCGAGCCGAGCCTCGACGCAGGACCCGCGCAGCGTCCGCTGGTGCTGATCCTCCACGGCCGGCACCAGGTCTGCTACACGCCGAAGGACGACGACCAGGGCTCCGACTGGCCCTGCGTCGCGCCGTCGCGCGAGATCGAGAGCCAGCTCGGCTACGACTACCTGCAGCGGCTGCTGGCCAGCCAGGGCTTCACCACGGTGTCGGTGCGGGTCAACGGCATCAACGCCCAGGACTACCGCCTCGCGGACGGCGGAGCGGACGCCCGCGCCCGCCTCGTCCGGGCCCACCTCGACCATTGGGCGACCATCGCCGCGGCGCACCGGGTCGACCTGCGCCGCGTCGTGCTGATCGGGCACAGCCGCGGCGGCGAGGGCGTCGATCGTGCGGCGCTCCAGATCCCGCTGTCGGCGCCCTACCGCGTCGTGGGCCAGGTCCTGATCGCGCCCACCGACTTCGCGGTGCAGGCGGCGCCGTACGTCCCGACCGTCGTCCTGCTGCCGAGCTGCGACGGCGACGTGTCCGACCTCGAGGGCCAGCGGTTCGTCGACGCCGGGCGCGACGTCGTGCGCGACGACACCGCCCTCCGCTCGGCGGTGCTGATCCGGGGCGCCAACCACAACTTCTTCAACACCGAGTGGACCCCCGGCCAGACCGACGCCCCCGCCACCGACGACTGGGGCGACGACCCGAAGTCGGGCTGCGGCGCCGGGTCGCCCGGACGCCTCGACGACGCGCAGCAGCGTGCGGTCGGCGCCACCTACGTCGCCGGCGCCACCCGCCTGCTGACGGGCGAGGACGACCTCCTGCCGATGTTCGACGGCCGGCCCGTCAGCCTCCCGTCGGCCGGTCCGGCCCAGGTGCTCTCCGCGGCGATCGGCGGCGGCCGCGACACGCGGCGTCCGCGGGTCGACGCCGGTCTCAGCCTCCCGCGGGGCGCGCAGACCTCGCTGTGCCTCGGCCAGGTCGCCTCCGACAGCTCGCGGACGGCCTGCGGGCAGGGGCTGACGGACTGGCCGACCACGGCGCACTGGCGCGTCGACGGCGGCGCCGAGACCGTCCGGTCCTTCCTCGCCCTGCGCTGGACCCGCGCCGGCCAGTCCGGCGGCCTGGCGCTGCGTCGCCCCCTCGACCTGCGCACGCGCCGACTCGAGCTGCGCACCCTCCTCGACCCCGGCAGCGTCGCCGACGGGTCCGGCGACGTGCCGCTGGACGTCCGGCTCACCGACGCGGACGGCACCACGGCCGTGCTCGCGCCGGAGCAGCCGTTGCAGGTGCTCCGCGAGGGCATGGCGCACGTCTGGGGCCAGACGCTCGCCGTCGAGCCCTCGACGGCGCCCGGCCTCGATCCCGCCCTCGACCTGCGGCGCATCGTCGCCGTCGACCTCGTCTCCCGGACGCCCCGGGGCCGCCTCTGGGTCGCCGACCTCTCCGCGGCCCCGACCGCCGACCTCGCGCCCGTGCCCGAGCGGCGTGTCGGCCTGGTATCGGTGCGCTCGGCCTCCACCGTCGAGGGCGACGGCCGCCCGAGCCTGCGCCACCTGCGGCTGCGGGTCGACGTGCGCGGCCTGACCCGCCCCGCCCGCGTGCTGGTGCAGCTCGTCGGCGCCGAGCGCGGCCAGCGCGAGCGCTTCCCAATCGACCTCGCGCCCGGCCAGACCACCGCCTCGATCAGCGTGCCCTACCGCTCGGACCGCCGCGACGACGAGTCGCGCCTGGCCACCCAGGTCGCGCTGTGGCCCTCGGACGGCGCGATGACCGACGCCTATCTGGCCACCGCGACCGTCACCGACGACGACCCGCCGCCGCACCTCTCGGTGCGCGCGCGGCGCACGAGCGTCGTCGAGGGCCGGCCGATCGTCTTCGAGCTGCGCACCGACCGGCCCAGCGACCGCGTGTACGTGTGGGAGACGCAGATCGTCGCGGCGCCGCACGAGCTGCACGGCGGCGACGTCGACCCGCGCTGGCTGCAGGAGCACGCCTGCTGCTTCGCCGAGCCGGACGGCCCGGACGCGGGGCGCGGCCCACGGATCGCGCGACCGCTCTCCGCGCTGCAGCCCTACCTGAACGCGGTGCTGCAGCCGGGCCAGCGTCGGGCGACGGTGGTGATCCCGACCCGCCGGGACGCGGTGCGCGAGGGCGTCGAGCGGCTGACCGTGCGGTTCACCCGCGGCACCCGCAGCGTCGTCCGGACGGTGCTGGTGCGCGACGCCGGCTGAGCGCCCTCAGCCGAGGTCGGCGGCGTCGACGATGCGGTAGGCGTAGCCCTGCTCGGCGAGGAAGCGCTGGCGGTGCGCGGCGAAGTCGGCGTCGACGGTGTCGCGGGCCACGACGGTGTAGAACCGCGCCACCTTGCCGTCGCGGCCCGGACGCAGCAGCCGGCCGAGACGCTGGGCCTCCTCCTGGCGCGAGCCGTAGGAGCCCGACACCTGGATCGCCACCTCGGCTGAGGGCAGGTCGATGGAGAAGTTCGCGACCTTCGAGACCACGAGCCGGCGGATCTCGCCGGACCGGAAGGCGTCGAAGAGCCGCTGCCGCTCGGCGACCTTGGTGTCGCCGCTGATCACGGGGGCGTCGAGCGCCGTCGCGAGCTCGTCGAGCTGGTCGAGGTACTGGCCGATCACCAGCGTCGGGGCGTCGCCGTGCTGCTCCACCAGCGAGCGGACGACGTCGACCTTGTGGTGGGTGCAGGCGGCGAGCCGGTAGCGCTCGTCCGGCTCGGCGGTGGCGTAGACCAGCCGCTCGGACTCCGGCAGCGAGACCCGCACCTCGACGCAGTCGGCCGGGGCGATCCAGCCCTGCGCCTCGATGTCCTTCCACGGCGCGTCGTAGCGCTTGGGGCCGATCAGCGAGAACACGTCGCCCTCGCGGCCGTCCTCGCGCACCAGGGTCGCGGTCAGGCCGAGGCGGCGCCGGGCCTGCAGATCGGCGGTCATCCGGAAGATCGGCGCGGGCAGCAGGTGCACCTCGTCGTAGACGATCAGGCCCCAGTCGCGCGCGTCGAGCAGCTCCAGGTGCGGGTAGACGCCCTTCCGGCGGGTCGTCAGCACCTGGTAGGTGGCGATCGTGACGGGACGGATCTCCTTCGACGTGCCCGAGTACTCGCCGATCTCGTCGGCGGTGAGCGAGGTGCGCCGCACCAGCTCGTCCTTCCACTGCCGCGCCGAGACGGTGTTGGTGACCAGGATCAGCGTCGTGGCCCGTGCCTGGGCCATCGCCGCCGCGCCGACGAGGGTCTTGCCGGCCCCGCACGGCAGCACGACGACGCCCGAGCCGCCGTGCCAGAACGAGTCGACCGCCTCGGCCTGGTAGGGCCGCAGGGACCAGCCCTCGGGGTCGAGGTCGATGGCGTGGGCCTCGCCGTCGACGTACCCGGCGAAGTCCTCGGCCG
This sequence comes from Nocardioides sp. TRM66260-LWL, assembly GCF_020075545.1. Lineage (GTDB taxonomy): Bacteria > Actinomycetota > Actinomycetes > Propionibacteriales > Nocardioidaceae > Nocardioides. The sequence goes on along the minus strand of NZ_JAIQZK010000002.1, from coordinate 428,113 downwards.
GCCAGCCCAGCTTGAGCAGCGCCTGCTTGAGGTTGCCGCGCTCGGAGGGGTGCACGGCGACGGTGTCGGGGTCGAGCCGCTCGCCGAGCATGCCGGCGACCTTCTTCGCGCGCAGCACCTCCTCGAGCACCGGACGGTCGGACGAGGCCAGCACCAGGCCGTGCACGGGGTGCTTCTCCAGGCGCAGCCGCCCGTAGCGCGCCATCGTCTCGGCGACGTCGACGAGCAGCGCGTGCGGCACCGCGTAGCGGCTGTAGGTGAGCAGGGTGTCGACGACCTGCTCGGCGTCGTGTCCGGCGGCGCGGGCGTTCCACAGGCCCAGCGGCGTCAGCCGGTAGGTGTGGACGTGCTCGGGGCTGCGCTCGAGCTCGGCGAAGGGCGCGATCGCCTTGCGGCACGCGGCGGCGTCCTCGTGGTCGACCTCGAGCAGGAGGGTCTTGTCCGACTGGACGATGAGGGGGCCGTCGTTCACAGCGGCCCAGCCTACGGAGCGTCCCCAGCGGGCCGGACGCTGACGATGCGGTGCACCGCGAACGCGCGCAGGGTCTCGGTGCGCGGGTCGAGCGCGGTGAGGCGCCCGCCCTCGACGGACATCGGCTCGACGGTGCGGTCGGTGGGCAGCCCGTCGTCGCCGATGACGCCGATGACGACGCTGGTGCCCGACTCGATCGCCTCGCGCAGCGCGGTGAGGGTCGCCGACGGCGTGGAGCGTCCGCGGGGGTCGACGGCGGTCGCGGGCGGCCGCACCGGCAGCGCGCGATCACCGGCCCGCAGGCCGGCGATGACGGCGGTGATCCGCGCGGTCTCGCGGGCGGCGCCCCGGGCGGCGGCGACCGGCGTCGTCTCCCGGGTCCGGGAGCGCAGCGGCTCGGGCCGGGCGATGTGCACGGTGCCGTCGGGCGCCTCGACCACCGGCGCGGCGCCGAGCTCGCGCAGCCGCTGCAGCAGCACGTCGACCGGCGTCGTCGAGATCAGGACGGTCGGGGCGAGCCGCCGCAGCCCGAGGGACGCGGCGCGCGGGTGGTGCAGCAGCTCGGTCAGCGCGGTCTCGTCGTCGGCGCGCAGGAACGACTCCGCGTGGCCGACCCGCACGGTGCCGAAGGTGCGGGCGGCGTCGTCGACGAGGTAGGTCAGCGGCTGCGGCACGGGCGTGCGCGACACCGAGGCCAGGAACGCGTGGATCTCCGCGGGCGTCCAGCCGGCGTCCAGGCCGCGCCGCACCGAGGAGGCGCCGAACCGGTAGACCGTGGCGCTGCCCCGCGACTCGACGTCGGCCAGCAGCTGGACCCGCCGCGCGACGGTCGGCTCGAGCGGGCCGGGCGCCACCGCGGTGAGGTCGGCCTGGAGGAGGACGTGGTCGACCGGCTCGGGCAGCGCCGCCGCGAGCGCCTCGACGGCCGCGTCGGTCTCGCCGTCGAGCAGCAGCCGCAGCGGCGTCGACGCCCCACCGAGGCCGAGCACGCCCAGGCGCTCTCCCTCGGCCAGCGCCCACCCGATCTGGTCGGTGCGCCCGCGCGGGCGCCGGGGCCGCAGCCACGCGAGCCGCTCGACCAGCGACGCCGGCCCGGTCGCGGCCGCGAGGGTGGTGCCCTCCGGCAGCGCGGCCAGCTCGTCGAGCACCATGCGACGCGTCTCCGCCTGGTGCGGGGCGGTGAGCTCGGAGGTGAGGGCGTTCCAGGCCTTGCCCGCGCCGTCGCGACGACCGACCTGGCCGGGCACCCGGTTCGAGACCAGCCAGCCGCTCACCAGCGTCCGCCACCGGTGGGCGGGCGACTCCTCGATCCAGGCGTCGACGGCCGTGGTCGGAAGCCAGGCCAGATCGCCCTCCGGCCCCAGGCCGTGCCCCAGGAGGCCGGCCGCATAGGCCAGCTCGACCCAGAAGGCGGCGGCCACGGGATCGGTCTGCAGCAGCTGCGCGGCGCCCTTGAGGTCGCGCACCGCGAGGCCGCCGCCGCGGAGCACCGAGGGCGGACGCACGCCCCACTCCTCGAGCAGCACCTCGACGTGGTGCAGCGCCTCGTGGGCCGCCCCCGCCGCGCCGCGGTCGACCAGCGCCTGGTCGCGCTCGGAGGTGAGCAGGGTCGGGCGGGGGTCGATCGGCGTCGTCGTCGTACGGCCCCCGCGCAGCACCAGCCCGACCTCCCCGGGCAGCACGACCGTGCCGCCGCCGCGCGGGGTCAGCAGCCGCCGGGCCAGCAGCTCCTCGGCGGGCGTGCGCGCGTCGGCCACCGACACGTGGGTGCGGGCCTCGGTGCGAGCCTCGCCCCCCTGGTCGAGCACGTGCAGCAGCAGGGCGCGGGCGGGCTCGGAGAGCGCCTCGACGGCCGCCGCGATCGTCTCGGGCGGCGCCGGCTCGGCGGACGACGGCCGCAGGCCGCTGGTGCCCGGGCTGCCGGCGAGCGCCTCGACGACGCCGGTCAGCGGTCGCAGGCCGGTCTCGGCCTCCCACGCCAGGGCGAGGTCGACCAGCCGGTCGAGCGCGGCCCCGACCTCGGCGGGATCGGCGTGCACGATCCCCAGGAGCGCCTCGCGGCTGGTTGGGCCGACCACGACCAGGGCATCGAGGACGGAGAGCTCCAGGCGGGTCAGCAGGTCGAGGGTGCGCAGCACCGACGAGCGCGTGGCCGCGCGGGAGGCCAGCTGGGCGGAGTCGGAGGGGGCGGGCGTGGCCAGATCGGGACGGTCGTGCAGGAGGCGGGCGAGCCGCTCGTCCGACCAGGAGCGCAGCTGGTCGGCGAGCGAGCGGTGTCCGGTGGCCATCGTCCCCACGCTAGCGGGCGCCGCGTGAGCGGCCCGGCGCCCGTCCTGCTGGCGCTCCCCGGCGGGGTCGTCGTGACGGTCGACGGCCCGATCGTGCTCGGCCGCGCGCCGTTCGGGGCGGCCGACGGGCGGCCGGGCGTGCGGGCCATCGCCGTGCCCAGCCCGCGGGCGGAGGTGTCCGCGGTGCACCTCGAGCTGCGACCGACGTCCGACGGGGTCGAGGCGCTCGATCTCGGCTCCACCAACGGCACCCTGCTCGTGCGCGAGGGGCGGCCCGTGGGCGAGCTCGAGCCCGGCCGGGCGCAGGCGTGGCCGCGCGGCGTCGAGCTCGACCTCGGCGACGCCGTGCGCCTGCGCCTGCTCGCGCCGGGTGATCGCGCGTGAGCGGGCGGGTGCCGGCGTCGGTCCGGCTGACGGCCGACGCGATCGACGCCGGCGTGCTCGGGGGCGCCGGCGCCGCGACCGCCGCCCTCCTCCACGCCGGCGCGGCCGGCGCCTGCGCGGCCGCGGCGCTCGCCCTCCTGCTCGGCCGGGCGGTCCTGGCCCCGCGCGGCCTGGCGCCGGGGGCGGCGGCGACCCGCTGGCGGTGGGTCGATCGGCAGGGATCACCCGCGCGGGCTCCGGCGGTGCTCGTCGTCACTCTCGTCGACCTCGTCGTGCTCGTCTGCTCCCTCGGCCTGCTGCTCCCCGCCTCGGCGCTCGCGCGGGGCGCCGATCCCGCCGGCCGGGGCTGGGGGGGCGGGCGGCGGGCGTCCGGCCCCGGCGGTGCGCGGCCCGGCCGCCGGTCGACGCCGCGGCGCCGCACCGCTCGCGTCCTCCGGTCGACGTGACGCCGGTGCTGCTCGCCCGCGACCAGGCGGCCCGGCGGCCCTGGCTGCTCGAGGACGAGCAGGGGCGGCGTCCGGCTGCGGGGGAGTGGCGGACGGTGGCGCTGCAGCCCCGGGCGGACCAGCTGCTCGCGCGGGCGCGCTCGGCGGGCGTCGTGCTCGCGCGGGGCCGGGCCCGTCGGCCGCTCCCGCTCGACCGCGCCGTCGCGCTGCGGGAGGGCGACGTCCTCGTCGCTCCCGACGGTCGTGTGCGGATCCTGCGCCCGGACGAGAACCTGTTCTAGATTGCGGTCATGACCTTCACCCATCGCGGCGAGATCGTCGTCGCCGCCCCGCCCGCCGCCGTCTGGCGGCTCTGGAGCGACGTCGCCTCCTGGCCGCAGTGGGATCCGCCCGTCGAGGCGGTCGAGCTGCCCGGCCCGTTCGCCGCGGGCGCCGCCGGCACGCTGACGCTGGCCGGCGGCATCGCGGCGCCTGTGGTGCTCACCGTCGTCGAGCCCGGTGCGCGCTACGTCGACGAGCTGCGCCTGGGCGAGCTGGTGATCACCATCGACCACCGCGTCGTCGAGCACCCCGACGGCGCGCTGGTCGCCGTCGCCACGACCATCGAGGGCCCCGGCGCCGACGACGTCGGGCCGATGGTCACCGCCGACGCGCCGCGCGCCCTCGAGGCGCTCGCGGCGATGGCGGTCGCCGCCGGCTGAGGACGCGTCCGCGTCTCAGGCCGGCAGCGCGGCCCCGTCCAGGCAGAACCGCGCCGCGGCCGCGGCGTGCACGGCCATCGAGTCCAGCACCGGCGTCCGGGCGTCGTCGGGGCCCAGCAGCAGCTGGATCTCGGTGCACCCGAGCACCACCGCGCCCGCGCCGGCCGCCTCCAGCCGCTCGACCATCCGCCGGCAGGCCGCGGCGCTGCTGGCGTCGACGACCCCGCGGGTGAGCTCGTCGAAGACGATCCGGTCGAGCTCGACGCGCGCGGCGGCGTCGGGGACGAGCACGTCGAGCCCCCGCGCGCGCAGCCGGCCGACGTAGAAGTCCTCCTCCATCGTCCAGCGGGTGCCGAGCAGGCCAAGCCGCTCGACGCCCCGGGCGAGGGCGGCGTCGGCCACGGCGTCGGTGACCCGCAGCAGGGGCACGTCGATCGCCGCCTCCACGACGTCGGCGACCCGGTGCATCAGGTTCGTGCAGATCAGCACGGTCTCGGCGCCGGCGTCCTGGCAGCGACGCGCGGCGTCGGCCAGCAGTGCTCCGGCGGCCTCCCAGTCCCCGGCCAGCTGCATGGCCCGCACCTGCGCGAAGTCGAGCGACTGGAGCGTCAGCGGCGCCGACGCGTGGCCGCCGAGCCGCTCCTGCACGGCCGCGTTGATGGTGCGGTAGTAGTCCATCGTCGAGTACCAGCTCATGCCGCCGACCAGGCCGATCATCCTCATGCGGCCAGTGTGGACGGCCCGTCGCCTCCCAGGAATCCCCCTTCTCCTGGCGGAGGCCATCAGTGCTGCTGATGGCCTTCGGGAACGATCGGTGACAGCCTGGGGGCATGGCCCTCGATCCGCGTCGCGTCCTCGTCTTCCGCACGGCCGCGCGCGCCGGCTCGCTGAGCGCCGCCGCGCGGGAGCTCGGCTGGACCCAGTCGGCGGTCAGCCAGCACCTCCAGGCGCTCGAGCGGTCCGTCGGCTGCCCGGTGCTGCTGCGCGGTCCCGGCGGGGTGACGCCGACCGAGGCGGGTCGGGCGCTGCTCGTGCGGGCCGACGCGATCGCCGCCGCGCTGCACATGGCCGAGGAGGAGCTGGTCGGCCTGACCCGGCTGCGCCGCGGCCGCGTCCGGGTGGCCGCCCATCCCTCGGCCGCCGCGACGCTCCTGCCGCGCGCCCTCGCGGCGCTCGAGCGCGACCACCCCGGACTCGACGTCGTGCTCACCGAGGCCGAGCCGCCCGAGGCGATCGCGCTGGTCGCGGACGGCGAGGTCGATCTGGCCGTCGCCTTCGAGTACGCCGACGCGACCGGCTCGCCGCCGGCGGCGGTGCGCTGGACCCCGCTGGCCGACGAGCCGGTCGACCTCGTGCTGCCGCCCGGGCACCGGCTCGCCGGGCGCGCGCGCATCCGGCTCGCCGAGCTGGCCGAGGACGCCTGGGTCATGGGCTGCGAGCGCTGCCGCGACCACGTGGTGCGGCGCTGCGCCGAGGCCGGCTTCGTGCCCGGCGTGCGCCACGTCAGCGACGACTACGTCGTCGTGCAGCACCTGCTCGCGCAGGGCCTCGGCGTGGCGCTGCTGCCCCGCTCCGCGCTGGAGGCCTACCGCCACCCCGACGTCGTGGTGCACGAGGCGCGCTCGTGGGGCACCCGCACCTGGGGCGTGGTGCACCGCGACGGCGCCGAGCTGGTGCCTGCGACGGCGGCGGTGCTGGCGCGGATCCGGGAGCTCGCGGCCCCGGCCCGGGTCAGCGTCCGATCGTGACGGGCAGCCGGGTGCGGGTGCCCGTGGCGCCCCGCCACAGCACGTAGCCGTCGTCGCGGCCCGAGCCGGCGGCGACGCGCACCGTGAAGGTCGCGGACTCCCCGGGCGCGAGCCGCAGGGCGGCCGGCCGGACGACCACCCGGTGGCGGTCGAACCCGCCGGCGGAGGAGGAGAAGTAGAGCGAGCGCCGGGTCACGTTGGTGACCGTGCGACGGGCCGTGCGCGACCCCTGCAGCCCGATCGAGGGCACGTTGACGTCGGCGCCGCCCTCGAGCCACCTGCGGTAGCCGTCCCGCGGCACCAGCAGCGCGAGCCCCGGCCGGGCGGCGCGCTCCGGATCGAGGACGCCGGCGCCCGCGCGCGTGACCGGCGCGCCGGCCACCGGCCTCGCCGTGGTGACCAGGGACGAGCGGACGACCGCCGCCGGCAGGTGCCGGCTGAGCAGCACCGCGGCCTCGCCGGCGACGGCGGCCGTCGCCGCCGAGGTGCCGGCCAGGTACGTCCACCGCGGGTCGCGGCGTCCCGAGGCCGCCAGGACGCCCGCTCCGGGAGCGACGAGGTCGGGCTTCACCAGCGGCCAGCCGGGGTCGCCCGAGGCCGAGAGGGGGAGCACGCGGGGTCGGGTCGTCTCCGCCCCGGTGGACTCCAGTCGTGCCTCGCCCTCGCCGCCGGCGCGGGCCAGTCGACGCAGCAGCCGTCGGCCGTCGCGAGCGCCGACGTGCACCGTGGGCACCGCGTGCAGGTCGGACTCCAGGGGCTGGGAGGCGGTCTCGTTCACGAGCACCATGCCGACGCCGCCGGCCGCGGCCACCTCGGCGGAGAGGTCGACGCGCCCGGCCCGTCCGCGCTCGCACACGACGATCCGGCCCCGCACCCGCCTGGCGTCCAGCGAGCCCGGCCGGCACCCCGCGGCGTCGCCCGGGCGCACCCCCGCGGCCGCCGCGCGTCGTCCGGCGACCAGGCGCGCCGGCCCGACGCCGTCGGTGGCGGTCATGACGCCGGCCAGGCGCAGCGGCCCGCGGGCGTCCAGCGAGGCGACGACGCGTCCGCGGCGCACCGTCCCGGTGCTCGCGCCGACCGAGAGCACCCACGGGACGGCGTGCGCCGCGTCGCGTCCGGCGCCGCCGTTGCCGGCCGAGGCCACGACGACGACGCCGTCCTCCGTCGCGCCGAGCAGGGCGCGGTCGAGGGCGTCGAGGCCCTCGGCCGTCGCGGGTCGGGCGGGCGGGCCGGCCACCGGCACGGCGAGCACGTCGACGCCGTCGGAGACCGCGGCGTCGACCGCGCTCACCAGATCGGCGGTCGAGCAGCCGTCGTCGGCGGGATCGGGCGCGGTCCAGCAGGCCTTGTAGGCGGCCAGCCGGGCCAGGGGGGCGCGTCCGGAGAAGCGGGTGGTGCGGGCGTGGGGCAGGCGCACCGGGGTGTCGGCGTTCCCCGCGATCAGCGAGGCCACCGCCGTGCCGTGACCGGCGTCGTCGGCAGGCGAGAGCGAGGCGCCCGACCGGACGCGCGCGGCGCCGAAGCCGGCCACGAAGAAGCGTCCGCCGACGACCTTGCCGGTGCAGTCCGAGGGATCCCAGGCGCCGTCCTCGCTGGCGCGGCAGTCGCCGATCGGATCGGCGCGCGGCCCCAGCCCGGGCACGGAGGCGAAGAGCGGGTCGTCGGCGTCGAGCCCGGAGTCGACCACGCCCACCACGACCCCACGGCCGGCGCCCGGTCGGCCTCCGCCGTCGTCGGACGTGCGCTCCGCCCCGCCCGCGGCGGCCGACGGCACGGGCGCCGCGGTCAGCCGCCGTCGGACGTCGGGCTCGACCGCGGCGACGCGGGGGTCGGCGGCCAGCGCCGCCGCCTGGTCGGGGGTCAGGCGCACGGCGACCCCGTCGAGCGCGGTCGTCCAGCGGTAGACCGGGGGCGGGGCGTCGACGGCGGCCAGCACGGCGTCCTGCTCGGCCACCAGGCCGACGCTGCGGAACGCCTCGGGCAGCAGCGCGGCCGGGCCCGCGGTGCCGGGACGGTCGAGGGAGACCAGGTGGAGCCGGGGAGCCTCGACCCCGACCCCGACCCCGACCCCGACTCCGACGACGACGGCGGCGCGGGCCGCGGGTGCGGGGGAGGCCGGTGCCAGCGGCGCGAGCGCGCAGGCCAGCGCGACGCCTGCGAGCCGCCTGCGCATGGGTCCCTCCCGATCCTCGATCCGCTCCCGGCGTCCAGTCTGACCGACTCCGTAGGCTGCGCGCATGGCCCCCCTGACGGTCGGCGTCGCACCCGTCGTCGGATTCGACCTCGACATGACGCTCATCGACACCGTCCCCGGCTTCCGGGCCGTGCTCGCCGCGCTCGGCGAGCGGCTCGGCCTCGAGCTCCCGATCGAGCGGCTCACCGAGCGGCTCGGGCCGCCGCTCGACCACCTGCTCGCGCCGTTCCTGCCCGCTGCGGAGATCCCCGCCGCGGTCGACCTCTTCCGCGCGCTCTACCCCGAGCGGTGCATCGCGGCGGTGCCCGCCCTGCCGGGAGCGCACGCCGCGCTCGAGGCCGTGCGCGCGCACGGCGGTCGGACGCTGGTGGTCACCGGCAAGTTCGCTCCCAACGCCCGCCTCCACCTCGACCACCTCGGCCTGGAGACCGACCTCCTGGCGGGTGAGGTCTGGGGCGTCGGCAAGGCGGCGGTGCTCCGGCAGGAGCGGGCGGACGTCTACGTCGGCGATCACGTGCACGACGTCGAGGGCGCGCTGGCCGCGGGGGTCGAGAGCGTGTCGGTGCTCACCGGCGGGTGCACCCGCGAGGAGCTGCTCGACGCCGGCACCGACGTCGTCCTGGCCGATCTCGGGGAGTTCCCCGACTGGCTGGCCGACCGGCTGCGGCCGTGACCGTCGCCGAGGTGCTCGGACGGGTCGTCGACGACCTCGGCCGCACCGTGCCGGTCCCGGACGCCGCCACCGTGCTCGGCACCGGCGCGGTCGCGGTGCTGCTGGTGCTGGCCCCGGCCACCTGGCCGCGGGTGCGGCTCGGCGTCACGGTCGTGCACGAGGCCGGGCACGCCGTGGCCGCGGTGCTCGTCGGCCGCCGGCTGGCCGGGTTGCGGGTCCACCAGGACACCTCCGGGCTGACGCTCTCCCGCGGCCGTCCGCGGGGCCCGGGCATGGTCGCGATGCTCGCCGCCGGGTACGCCGCGCCGGCGCTGCTCGGGGTCGCGGCGGCCACCGCGCTGGCCGCCGGACGTCCGCTGCTGCTGCTCTGGGGCCTGACCCTGCTGGCGGCCCTCCTGCTGCCCTGGGTGCGCAACCTCTACGGGCTGGCCGTGGTGGCGCTCCTCGTCGTCGGGCTCGGCGCCGTGGCGTGGGCGGCGCCGCTGGACGCGCGGGTGGCGGCCGCGTACCTGCTGGCGTGGACGCTCCTGCTGGCCGCGCCGCGGCCCCTGGTCGAGCTGGCCCGGGCCGGCCGCCGGCGCTGGGCGGGCAGCGACGTCCGGCAGCTCGCCGACCTGACCCCGCTCCCGGCCGGGGCCTGGCTCACGCTGCTGCTCCTCGGCAGCCTCGCCGGGCTCGCCGTGGGGGTGGCCACGCTCGCCCCGACCCTGCTCGCCCGAATGGGGTGAGCCTCTATCCTGACCCGGCCCCGCCCGCCCACGACGCGAATCAGGTGACCTCAGTGCCCACTGGCAAGGTGAAGTGGTACGACGCCGAGAAGGGCTTCGGCTTCCTCTCCCGCGACGACGGCGACGACGTCTACGTCCGCGCCGAGGCCCTGCCCGAGGGCGTCACCTCGCTCAAGAACGGCGCCCGCGTCGAGTTCGGCATCGCCCAGGGCCGCCGGGGCGAGCAGGCCCTCCAGGTGCGTCTGCTCGACCAGCCGCCCTCGGTGTCGCGGCAGCAGTCGGCGGCGCGGCGCAAGAAGCCGGACGAGATGGTCGCGATCGTCGAAGACCTCATCCGTCTGCTCGACGGCGTCGGCGAGACCTACCGGCACGGGCGGTACCCCGAGCGCACCACGGCGCGTCCGACCGCCAAGCTGCTGCGCGCGCTCGCCGACGAGCTCGAGCTCTAGGGCTAGACGACCCTGCGGCTCGCGCTGGGGCGCCGCCCCCGCGCGGGTCCGGTGCCGCGGGCGTGGCCGAGGACGTACACCGTCCACGCGACCAGCACGGCGGTGGCGATGCCGAGGCCGACCCGTGCCGGGTCGAGCGGCAGCACGATGCCCAGGAACCCGCCCAGCACCCAGGCGAGCTGCAGCAGGGTGTCGCTGCGTGCGAACGCGCTGGCCTGCACCCGCTCGGGCACGTCGCGCTGGATGGTGGCGTCGAGGCAGAAGCGGGCGAGCGACTGGCCCAGGCCCGCCGCGAGGCCGAGCAGCGCGAGGGTCCACACCGAGTACGCGAGGGTCGCGAGCAGGAGCAGGGCGACGTCGACCAGCAGCGCGCCGACGACCGTCACGCGGGGGTCGAGGCGACGCAGCAGCGAGGCCGTCGCCACGCCCGCGGCGTTCCCCAGCCCCGCGGCGCCGATCACGAGCCCGACCATGACGCCCGACGACAGGCTGGAGGCGGGCGGGCTCTCCCGCAGCAGGAAGGCCAGGTACATCAGCAGGAAGCCGCCGAGCCAGCGCGGCCCGCAGTTGGCGCGCAGCGCGAAGGCGACGGCCGGGGGGATGCGGGTGCGCGCGGGGCGCAGCGGGGAGTCCGGGGACGCCGGCCCGGCGGAGGCGCCCGGCAGCAGCACCAGCGGCTCCTCGCCGAGGCTGGCGTCGACCCGGTCGGGCAGTCGGATCGCGCACACGGTGGCGATCACGAAGAGCACGAACGCGTAGCGCAGCGACCACTCCGGCCCGATCAGCGACGCCAGGCCGGCCAGCGGGGCCGAGACGGAGGTGCCCACGATGCCGGCCAGCGAGACCCGGCCGTTGGCGCGCACCAGCGTCAGGCCCGGCGGCAGCAGGCGGGGCACCGCGGCCGCCCGGGTCACCCCGTAGGCCTTGGACGACACCAGCACGCCCAGGGCCGCGGCGAAGAGCCAGGGGGAGTCGCCGCCGACCTGGCTGGCCAGCGCCCAGGCGAGGAACGCCCGAGCCGCCATCGTCGCGCCGATCGCCCAGCGACGGCCGTGGCTGAACCTGTCGAGGAAGGGGCCGAGCAGCGGGGCGACGATCGCGAACGGCAGCATGGTCAGGCCGAGGAACAGCGCCACCTGCCCGCGCGCCTCGCCCGAGGGCACCTGGAAGAAGAGGCTGCCGGCCAGCGAGATCGCCACCGCGGCGTCGCCCGCGGTGTTGAAGAAGTGCAGGTAGAAGAGCCGGTTCAGCCCGGAGCGGTCGGCGCCCTCGGCCGCCGCCGCCCGTCGCGCCAGGGCGCCGACGGCCCGCGAGCCCCGGCCGGTCGCGCGGGCCGCGGTGGCCAGCCCGCGTCCGGTCGCGCGCACGCCGTCGGCGAGCCCGGCGCGCGCCGAGGGATCGGCCTCGGCGTCCGGGCGGGGGTGGCTCATGGGCGACATCCTCCCCGATCGCCCCAGCCGTCGGGGTGCGGGACACGGCGCACGGCCAGGATCCGACCCCGGCTCGCCCGCGCGGGCCTCACCGGGCAGGATGGGGCGCGTGACGACCCGCTCGACCGCCGCCCCGCACGCCGCACAGCTCCGGGCGCAGGACGCCGACGAGACGGTCGACGCCCTGCTGGCCGGGGCCGTCGAGGTCGCCCGCGCCTCGCTCCTGGCCGACGTCGACCCCGTCGACGTCGGCGAGCACCTCGGGGTCCTGCCCGAGGGCGACGGCGTGGCCACCCACCTGTTCGCGTGCCGCCGTCCCGGCTACCGCGGCTGGCGCTGGTCGGTCACCGTCGCGGCCGCCCCCGGACAGCGCGAGGTCACCGTCGACGAGGTCGTCCTGCTGCCCGGCGACGACGCCGTGGTCGCGCCCCCGTGGGTGCCCTACCGCGAGCGCATCCGTCCGGGCGACCTCTCGCCCGGCGACCTGCTGCCGGTCGACGACGACGACCCGCGCCTGGTGCCCACGTGGTCCTTCGGCGACGACGACCTCGACCCCGACGCGCAGGCGCAGGTGCGGGAGGTCGCCCGCGAGCTCGGGCTCGGCCGCGTCCGCACCCTCGGCCCCGACGGCCGCGCCCTCGCCGCGCAGCGCTGGTACGACGGCGCCGCCGGCCCGTCCGCGCCCGTCGCGCAGGCGGCGCCCGACCACTGCTGGTCGTGCGGCTTCCTGGTGCGGCTGGCCGGGCCCCTGAGCGGCACCTTCGGCGTCTGCGGCAACGGCGACGCCAACGACGACGGCCGCGTCGTGTCCCTCGACCACGGCTGCGGCGCCCACTCCGAGGTGCGGCTCGCCAAGCGCTACGAGCCCGTCCCGCCGCCCCCGCCCGTGCTCGACACGCTCACCGACGACGTCGTCCTCGGGCTCTGAGCCCCGCGGCCGCGCGAGCCCGAGCCGGCGGCCGTCAGCCCTGCTGGGCGAGCCGGGCGCGAGCGCGCCGTCGGCAGTACTCGACGCCGAGCAGGCCGAGGCCCGCGCCGGCCAGGCACGACCACAGCCACCAGCCGCGGCCGGCGTCCTGGAGGCGGCCGTAGAACGGCAGCAGCGCCAGGAAGGCGACGAAGAACAGGGCCGTGCCGACCTGCACGGTGCGCACGCCGTCGACGTCCAGGGGCTCGACCTCGGCGACGACGAACGCGCGTCCGCCGATCTCGCGGCGTCCGGGCCGGTCCTCGCGCAGGTCCACGTCCGGCAGCGTAGCCGCGGCGGACGAGCCGGGCGACGCTCGTCGGCTTTCGTTGCCTGAGGTAATGACCTAGGCTAAGCACATGCCCACCGTCGAGAAGGTCGCCCGCACCGACGCCGGGCTGGCCTCCGAGCTGCGCTCCTCCGTCATGCGCCTGCGGCGGCGCCTCGTCGCCCAGGCCGACGCCGACGACTCCCTCTCGGTGCCCGCCCTCTCCACCCTCGGCGTGCTGCACCGCCGCGGCCCGCTCACCGTCGGCGAGCTCGCCGCGCACGAGCGCGTGCGGCCCCCGTCGATGACCCGCACCCTGCACTGCCTCGAGGACGCCGGCCTCGTCGCCCGGGCCCCGCACCCCACCGACGGCCGCCAGGTCGTCGTCACCCTCACCGACGCCGGGCGCGCCCGCGTCGTCGCCGAGCGCCGCCGGCGCGACGCCTGGCTGGCCCGCCGGCTGGCCGCCCTCGACCCGGAGGAGCGCGAGGTGCTGCGTCGCGCCGCGCCCCTGCTCGACCGACTCTCCCAGGAGGACTGACCCCGCTTGAGCCCCACCTTCCGCTCCCTGGCCAATCCCAACTACCGCCGCTACGCGACCGGCGGCCTGGTGTCGAACGTCGGCACCTGGCTGCAGCGGGTGGCGCAGGACTGGCTGGTGCTGCTGCTCAGCGGCAGCGGAGCCGCGATCGGGGTGACGACGGGGCTGCAGTTCCTGCCCGTCCTGCTGCTCGCGCCGATCGCGGGCGTGGTGGCCGACCGGATGCCCAAGCGCCGCCTGCTGCAGCTCACCAACCTGGGCATGGCGCTCCCCGCCCTCGTGCTCGGCCTCCTGGCGGTCACCGGCACCGTCCAGCTGTGGCACGTCTACGTGCTGGCGCTGGTCCTCGGCGCCGCGTCGGCCTTCGACGGCCCGGCGCGCCAGTCGTTCGTCTCCGAGCTCGTCGAGCGCCGCGAGCTCACGAACGCCATCGCGCTCAACTCGGTCAGCTTCAACTCCGCGCGCATCGTCGGGCCCGGCCTGGCCGGCGTGCTCATCGCGGCCTTCGGCAACGACGTCCCCGGCACCGGCTGGGTCATCCTGCTCAACGCCGCCAGCTACGCCGCGCCGATCGTCGGCCTCTCGCGCCTGGACGCCTCCCGGCTGCGCCCGGCCCGCCTGCTGGGCCGCGAGCGCGGCCAGGTGCGGGCCGGCTTCGCCTACCTCCGCCGCCGCCCCGACCTGCTGGCGGTGCTCGGGGTCGTCTTCGCCACCGGCACCTTCGGCCTGAACTTCCAGCTCACCAGCGCGCTCATGGCCACCCAGGTCTTCGGTCGCGGGCCCACCGAGTACGGCCTGCTCGGCACGGTCATGGCCGTCGGCTCGCTGACCGGCTCGCTCCTGGCGGCCCGGCGCGCCGAGTCCGGGCTGCGGCTGATCGTCGGCGCGGCCCTGGCCTTCGGCGCCGTCGAGATGGCGGCCGGCCTCATGCCGAGCTACCTGACGTACGCGCTGATCTGCCCGCTGCTCGGCCTGTGCGCCCTGACGATGATCACCAGCGCCAACGTCTTCATGCAGACCCGCGCCGAGCCCGCGATGCGCGGGCGGGTGATGGCGGTCTACCTGATGGTCTTCACCGGCGGCACGCCGCTCGGCTCGCCGTTCATCGGCTGGGTGGGGGAGCGCTACGGCGCCCGGTGGACGCTGCTCGTCGGCGGCCTGCTGACGATCCTCGGCACCGCGCTGGCCGCCGCGCTGCTGCAGCGCGGCAGGCGGCGTCGGGCTGTTTTGACCGGCCCCACGGGCGCGGGTAGCCTCTCCACTCGTGTCTGGGACGACCAGGCGCTTGCGCGTGCTCGGAAGTGATCGGCGGGACGTGACCGCCGGAGCAGAGCACGGGAGATGCTCCCCACCGCCCGCCGGTGAGGCCTGACCCTAGGCGACACGCCCGGGTGCGGGGGTCGAGCGTCCACGCGGCGTCCGAGCGAGAGCACCACCCGGCCACCGACCTGATCGTGCAGGGCAAGTCGCCCCGTACTGAGAGCGAACAAGAAGGGGAACCACCCGGTGCCCACCATCAACCAGCTGGTCCGCAAGGGCCGCGAGGACAAGGTGTCGAAGACCAAGACGCCTGCCCTCAAGGGATCGCCGCAGCGCCGAGGCGTCTGCACGCGCGTCTACACCACCACCCCGAAGAAGCCGAACTCCGCCCTCCGCAAGGTCGCCCGTGTGCGCCTGAGCAGCGGCGTCGAGGTCACCGCGTACATCCCGGGCGTGGGCCACAACCTCCAGGAGCACTCGATCGTGCTCGTCCGCGGCGGTCGTGTGAAGGACCTGCCCGGTGTGCGCTACAAGATCATCCGCGGCACGCTCGACACCCAGGGCGTGAAGAACCGCAAGCAGGCTCGCAGCCGCTACGGCGCGAAGAAGGAGAAGAGCTGACATGCCGCGCAAGGGCCCCGCGCCGAAGCGCCCGGTCGACGTCGACCCGGTCTACGGCTCCCAGCTCGTCTCGCAGCTGGTCTCGAAGATCCTCAAGGACGGCAAGAAGCAGGTCGCTCAGCGCATCGTGTACTCCGCGCTCGAGGGCTGCCGGGAGAAGACCGGCACCGACCCCGTCGTCACGCTGAAGCGCGCGATGGACAACGTCAAGCCGGCCATCGAGGTCAAGTCCCGCCGCGTCGGCGGCGCGACCTACCAGGTCCCGATCGAGGTCAAGGGCAACCGCGGCACCACGCTCGCGCTGCGCTGGCTCGTCGGCTACGCCCAGGACCGTCGCGAGAAGACCATGTCCGAGCGGCTCATGAACGAGATCCTCGACGCCTCCAACGGCCTCGGTGCCGCGGTGAAGAAGCGCGAGGACACGCACAAGATGGCCGAGTCCAACCGGGCCTTCGCTCACTACCGCTGGTGACCCCGGTGGGGGCGAGGCACCCCTCGTCCCCACCACCCGCACCATCCACGCTCCACCTCTGAAGGGAACGCTGAACCACAGTGGCCGTCGACATCACCACGGACCTCAACAAGGTCCGCAACATCGGCATCATGGCGCACATCGATGCTGGCAAGACCACCACCACCGAGCGCATCCTCTTCTACACCGGCATCTCCTACAAGATCGGTGAGGTCCACGACGGCGCTGCCACGATGGACTGGATGGAGCAGGAGCAGGAGCGGGGCATCACGATCACCTCCGCCGCCACCACCTGCTGGTGGAACAGCCACCAGATCAACATCATCGACACCCCCGGTCACGTCGACTTCACCGTCGAGGTCGAGCGCTCGCTGCGCGTCCTCGACGGCGCCGTCGCCGTCTTCGACGGCGTGGCCGGCGTCGAGCCGCAGTCGCAGACCGTGTGGCGTCAGGCCAACAAGTACTCCGTCCCGCGGATGTGCTTCGTCAACAAGCTCGACCGCACCGGCGCGGACTTCTACCGCGTCGTCGACTCGATCGTCCAGAAGCTGAACTCCACGCCGCTGATCCTGCAGATCCCGATCGGCGCCGAGGGCGACTTCATCGGCGTCGTCGACCTGGTCGAGATGAACGCCAAGGTCTGGCGCGGCGAGACCAAGCAGGGCGAGGACTACGTCGTCGAGGAGATCCCCGCCGACCTGGCCGACAAGGCCGCCGAGTACCGCGAGAAGCTCGTCGAGACCCTCGCCGAGGCCGACGACGACATCATGGAGGTCTACCTCGAGGACGGCGACGAGTTCGACGTCGCGACCCTCAAGGCCGCCATCCGTCGCGCCACGCTGGCCGACAAGCTGAACCCGATCCTCACCGGCACCGCGTTCAAGAACAAGGGCGTCCAGCCCCTGCTCGACGCGATCGTCGACTACCTGCCGAGCCCGGTCGACGTCGACGCCATCGTCGGCCACAAGCCGAACGCCGAGGAGACCCCGGAGAACGAGGTCACCCGTCGTCCGTCGGCCGACGAGCCGCTGTCGGCGCTGGCGTTCAAGATCGCCGCCGACCCGCACCTGGGCCGCCTGACCTTCGTCCGCGTCTACTCCGGCAAGCTCGAGGCCGGCGCCACGGTGCTGAACTCGACCAACGGCCGCAAGGAGCGGATCGGCAAGGTCTACCAGATGCACGCCAACAAGCGTGAGGAGATCGCGTCGGTCGGCGCCGGCCAGATCGTGGCCGTCATGGGCCTCAAGGACACCAAGACCGGTCACACGCTGTCCGACAACGCGAACCCCGTCGTCCTGGAGTCGATGACCTTCCCGGCCCCGGTCATCGAGGTCGCCATCGAGCCGAAGACCAAGTCCGACCAGGAGAAGCTCGGCGTCGCCATCCAGCGCCTCGCCGAGGAGGACCCCACCTTCGTCGTCAAGACCGACGAGGAGACCGGCCAGACCATCATCGCCGGCATGGGCGAGCTCCACCTGGAGATCCTCGTCGACCGCATGCGTCGCGAGTTCAAGGTCGAGGCCACCGTCGGCAAGCCGCAGGTCGCCTACCGCGAGACCATCCGCCAGGCGGTCAAGAACCACGGCTACACCCACAAGAAGCAGACGGGTGGCTCGGGCCAGTTCGCGAAGGTGCTCGTCTCCATGGAGCCGAACATCGACCCCGAGACCGGTCTCGGCGCGGGCTACGAGTTCGTCAACAACGTCAGCGGCGGTCGCGTGCCGAAGGAGTACATCCCCTCGGTCGACCAGGGCGGCCAGGAGGCCATGGAGTTCGGCATCCTCGCCGGCTACCCGATGGTCGACGTCCGCTACATCCTCGAGGACGGCGCGTACCACGACGTCGACTCCTCGGAGCTGGCGTTCAAGATCGCCGGCAACCAGGCCTTCAAGGAGGCCGCACGCCAGGCCAAGCCGGTCCTGCTGGAGCCGATGTTCGCCGTGGAGGTGACCACGCCCGAGAGCTTCCTCGGCACGGTCATCGGCGACATCAACTCCCGCCGGGGCCAGATCCGCGCGCAGGAGGAGCGTCACGGCGACATCGTCGTGTCGGGCCTCGTGCCGCTGTCCGAGATGTTCGGGTACGTGGGCGACCTGAGGTCCAAGACCTCCGGCCAGGCCTCGTACTCGATGGAGTTCGACTCGTACGCCGAGGTTCCTTCGAACATCGCCGACGAGATCATCAAGAAGGTCCGCGGCGAGTAACCTCTCGCAGACCTCGGCACCACCCCTTTCAGTACGAGTCACGTACCAACCAACCAGGAGGAGCCCCCAGTGGCTAAGGCGAAGTTCGAGCGGACCAAGCCGCACGTCAACATCGGCACCATCGGTCACATCGACCACGGCAAGACCACGCTGACCGCGGCGATCACCAAGGTCCTGCACGACAAGCACCCCGACCTCAACGCGGCGTCGGCCTTCGAGGACATCGACAAGGCTCCCGAGGAGCGTCAGCGCGGCATCACCATCTCGATCGCGCACGTCGAGTACCAGACCGAGGGTCGTCACTACGCCCACGTCGACTGCCCGGGTCACGCCGACTACATCAAGAACATGATCACCGGCGCGGCTCAGATGGACGGCGCGATCCTGGTCGTGGCCGCCACCGACGGCCCGATGCCGCAGACCCGCGAGCACGTGCTGCTCGCCCGCCAGGTCGGCGTGCCGGCCCTGGTCGTGGCGCTCAACAAGTGCGACATGGTCGACGACGACGAGCTCATCGAGCTCGTCGAGATGGAGGTGCGCGAGCTCCTCTCCGAGTACGAGTTCCCGGGCGACGACATCCCGGTCGTGCGCGTGGCGGCCTTCCCGGCGCTCCAGGGCGACGCGAAGTGGGGCGACTCGGTCGCCGAGCTCATGCAGGCGGTCGACGACTACATCCCGACCCCCGAGCGTGAGACCGACAAGCCGTTCCTCATGCCCGTCGAGGACGTCTTCACGATCACCGGTCGTGGCACCGTCATCACCGGTCGTATCGAGCGCGGCATCGTCAAGGTCGGCGAGGAGGTCGAGATCGTCGGCATCCGCGAGGGCTCGCAGAAGACCACCGTCACCGGCGTCGAGATGTTCCGCAAGCTGCTCGACGAGGGCCAGGCGGGCGAGAACGTCGGTCTGCTCCTCCGCGGCACCAAGCGCGAGGACGTCGAGCGCGGCATGGTCGTCATCAAGCCGGGCACCACGACCCCGCACACCAACTTCGAGGCCTCGGTCTACATCCTCTCGAAGGAGGAGGGCGGCCGTCACACGCCGTTCTTCAACAACTACCGTCCGCAGTTCTACTTCCGCACCACGGACGTGACCGGCGTCGTCACCCTCCCCGAGGGCACCGACATGGTCATGCCGGGCGACAACACCGAGATGAGCGTCGAGCTCATCCAGCCGATCGCCATGGACGAGGGTCTGCGCTTCGCGATCCGCGAGGGCGGCCGCACCGTCGGCGCCGGCCGGGTCACCAAGATCACCAAGTGATCGTCGCCGTCGTCTGACGGCACCTGCACCACCCGAGGGCCTCGTCCCCGACTCCGGTCGGGGGCGGGGCCCTCGGCGTTTCAGCACGATGCGCCGGTGGTAGGTGGGTCCTCAGCCGCTCCCGATCGGCGGGGCGGCGTCTCGGATGAACAGGAACCCCTCATGTCTCGGACCACTCGGGCGGCTGCGCTGTCCCTCCTGCTGGCGTCGGCCAGCACCACGGCCGTGCTCGGAACGCCGGGTGCGGCGAACGCGAACTGCGCCGCCGCCGGCGAGATCGGCTACTCGGTCTCCGCGGTCGACACCCGCGTGCCCTTCAAGCGGGTGCCCGTGTTCAAGAACGGTCCCGGCGGGAGCGTGGAGGCGACCCGCGGCTACTCCGGCACCGCGACCTACTCGGTCACCGCCGGTGCGGAGTCGGAGGTGGGCGCGGTGCTCGCCAAGGCGAAGGTCAGCGTCTCCGCCTCGCTGACCAAGTCGAACACCACCGACACGACGATCACGTACAAGCGCAACATCCCCCGCGGCAAGTACGGCAACCTGCAGTACGTCAGCTGGGGCAAGCGGGTCAGCTGGAAGAAGTACCAGATCAACTCCACCTGCACCGGCACGCGCACGCTGGCCACGGGCAGGATCAGCTTCCCGAGCACCGGCGAGGGCTGGTTCTACTGGACCACCACCAGCTGATCGCCCAGCCTTCTCCTGCCACCGCGATCCCCGTCGTCCTCGGACGGCGGGGATCGTCGCGTGCCGGGAGATTTCGACCCCGGGAGCCCCGCCGGGAGGATGTCCCCGTGTCCCAGCCGTCGCGTCAGCCCGTCACCCCAGCCCGACCGCACCACCGCCTGACGGAGGACGGCCGCACGATGCGGGAGGTGCTGTCGTACTCGCGCCGGGGCAACCGGTTCACCCCGCGCCAAGCGGAGGCGTGGGAGGCCCACCACGAGACGTGGGTGATCCCCGAGGAGGCCGTCGACGACCCGGGCTTCGCCTGGACGCCGTGGTTCGGACGCGAGGCGCCGCTGATCGTCGAGATCGGCAGCGGCGTGGGCGAGGCGACGGCCGCGCTGGCCGCGGCGCGTCCCGAGGCGAACGTGCTGGCCCTGGAGGTCTGGCGGCCCGGCGTGGCCGACACGCTCTGGCGGCTGGCCGAGGCGGGAGCGTCGAACGTCCGGCTGTGCGGCGTCGACGCCGCCTGGTCGCTGGAGCACCTGCTCGGCCCGGCGTCGATCGTCGAGCTGTGGACCTTCTTCCCCGACCCGTGGCGCAAGGCGCGCCACCACAAGCGCCGGCTCGTCGACCCGCCCTTCGCGGCGCTCGCGGCGTCGCGGCTGGCACCCGGCGGCACATGGCGGCTGGCCACCGACTGGGCCGACTACGCGGCACAGATGCGGGAGGTGCTCGACGCCGAGCCGCTGCTCGTCGGGGGGCCGGTGGAGCGTTGGGCCGAACGGCCGGTGACCAAGTTCGAGCGCAAGGGCGTCGACGCCGGCCGCACGATCCAGGACTTCCGCTACCGCCGGTCCTGAGCGTCGGGTCGTCCCGGAGAGGCGATCAGCCGGCGCCCCGGGCGGTGAGGCGACGACGCGTGGCCTCGAGGCCGGCCAGGCGGGCGGCGTCACGCCGGTGCCGCTCGGCGAGGACGGCCGCCAGGATCCTGTCGGTCGGCGCGCCGACCGGCGGCGGGGGAGCGACGTGTCGCGGCAGCTCGTCGAGCAGCCGCCGGCCCAGCGCGTCCGCCGCCTCGGGGCGCAGGGACGCGCCGCGCTCGACGTACTGACGCATGGCCCGGGCGAGCTCGGGCGGGAGCGGCCGCAGGTCGACGCCGCGCGCCCAGGGCTCGAGCTCGGGCGGCATCGGGAGGGGTGACCTCGGCTGCCAGGTGACGCGGTCGCGCACCACGTAGGTCCCGGCCGCGTGGTCGCCCAGTCGCTTGCCCCGCCGGTCGAGCAGGCTCGCGAACGCGGCCGGGGTGCCGCTGAGCGCGAAGATCTCGACCACCCCGAGCAGCGCGCGGACGAAGGCGTGCTGGAAGGAGACGGTGCCGCCGTCGTCGCGCACGACCCGCAGGCCCACGATCCGCTTGCCGAGGCTGCGCCCGCGGGTCAGGGTCTCGACGGTGGTCGGCACGCCGACCAGCACGAGCGCCGAGAGCAGGATCGAGGACGCCGCCGCCAGCGCGGAGTCGAGCCGCACCGACGCGAGCGCCGCCACGACCGCCATGACGACGAGCAGCGCCAGCAGCACCGCGACGTCGACGAGCGCGGAGACCATCCGCAGCGGCAGCGACGCCGCCGGCAGGTCGAGCGCGACCGCGTCGCCGGTGACGACGTCGGGCCCGGCGTCGCCGACGCCGTCGAGGTAGGGACGCGAGCTCATCGCGCCCAGCCTAGGCCGACCCGGGCCTAGAGTCGTGGGCATGGACGTCGACGCCTTCGCCGCCCTGCACCGAGCCGACTGGCAGCGGCTGGAGGAGCTCGTGGCCCGCCGCGGCCTCTCCGGCGCGGAGGCCGACGAGCTGGTGACGCGGGCCCGTCGCACCGCCACCCACCTGTCCCAGGTGCGCTCGGCCGCGCCCGATCCCGAGCTGGTGCGCTACCTCTCGTGGCTCGTGGGTCGCGCCCGCACCCGCGCGGGCGCGCCGCGGCCCTCGACCTGGTCGGGGGTGCGCGGGTTCCTCCTGGAGCGGTTCCCGGCGGCGCTCTACCGGCTGCGCCGGTGGTGGCTCGGGACGCTGGTGGCCAACGTCGTCGTCACCGGCGTGATGATGGCGTGGCTGGTGCGCCACCCTGCGGTCGAGCAGACGCTGATCGGCCGTCAGGAGGCCGAGCGGCTGGTCACGACCGACGTGGAGGGCTACTACCACCAGGCCGCCCCCGGCAGCTTCGCCACCCAGGTCTGGATCAACAACTCCTGGGTCTCCGCGCTCTGCCTGGCGCTCGGCGTCCTCGGCCTGCCGGTCGTCCTGCTGCTCTTCTCCAACATCGCCAACCTGGCGGTCATCGGCTCGCTGATGATCCGCAACGACCGCGGCGGGCTGTTCTGGGGGCTGATCCTCCCGCACGGGCTGCTGGAGCTCACGGCCGTCTTCGTGGCGGGCGGGGTCGGGCTGCGGCTCTTCTGGGCGTGGGTCGAGCCGGGGTCGTCCACCCGCTCGCAGTCCCTGGCCCGCGAGGGACGCACCGCGGGCACGGTCGCGCTCGGCCTGGTGCTGGTGCTCGCCGTCTCGGGTGCGATCGAGGGCTTCGTGACGCCGTCCGGTCTGCCGACCTGGGCCAGGATCTCGATCGGCGTGCTCGCCGAGGCGGCGTTCCTGCTCTACGCCCTCGTGCTCGGTCGCGCCGCCGCGCAGCGCGGACACACCGGCGACGTCGACGCCGCGCTGCTCGAGGACCGCGTCGCGACGGCCGCCTGATCAGAGCAGGCCGGCGGCCTTGAGCGCCAGGTAGCGGTCGCCGAGGTCGACGGCGAGATCGCCGGGCTCGGCGTCGACCACCTCGACCCCGAGCGTGGCCAGCAGCCGGGCGGTCCGACGTCGCTCGGCGAGCGCCTGCTCGGCCGCCGCGGCCGCGTAGGCCGCGGCGAGCGTCGTCCGCATCGCCGCGAGCGTGCGGAGCTCGGGCTCCCGGGTGGTCGCGACGACGACGCGGTGGCGCGCGACGAGCGCCGGCAGCAGGGGCAGCAGCCCCTCCTCCAGCGGCGCGGCGTCCAGCGCCGTCAGCAGCACCACCAGGGCCCGGTGACGTCCGAGCTCGCCGACCGCGCCCGCCAGCACGCTCCAATCTGCCTCCGCCAGCACGGGCTCGACGCCGGCGAGGGCGTCGTCGAAGCGCCGCACGCCGCCGTCCCGCTCGCGGCCGCTGCGGGCCCGGGCGCGCACCGTCCGGTCCCCGACGACGAGGTCGACGCGGTCGCCCGCCCGGGCCGCGAGAGCGGCGAGGAACAGGGCGGCGTCGAGGGCGGCGTCCAGCCGCGGCGCCTCGCCCACCCGCGCCGCGCTGGTGCGCCCGGAGTCGACCACGAGCACGATGCGACGATCCCGCTCCGGCCGCCACGTCCGCACGACGGGGCGCCGCGCGCGGGCGGTGGCGCGCCAGTCGACGGCCCGCACGTCGTCGCCGCGCGCGTAGTCGCGCAGCGAGTCGAACTCGGTGCCGGCGCCGCGCTGGAGGACGGCGGTGCGTCCGTCGAGCTCGTGCAGGCGCGCCAGCCGCGAGGGCAGGGCGCGGCGCGACGGGAAGGCCGGCAGCACGCGGACGACGCCGGGCACCGCCCGCGTCCGCTGACGCGCGGCCAGGCCCAGCGGGCCGCTGATCCGCAGCGTGACCCCGGCCGCCTCCAGATCGCCCCGACGGGAGGGGCGCAGGTCGGTCGTCACGCGCACGTCGACGTCGGCGGTCAGGACGCGGCGGTGCCGCTCGCCCGTGGCGCCGGCCGTCGGCTGCCAGGCGTCGCGCACCAGGCAGCGGGCCCGGCGCCGGGAGCGCAGGCGCAGCGTGGTCGTCGTCGGCTCGCCGAGCCGCATCGGCGCCAGCCGTGCGGGCTCCCGCTCGATCTCCACGTCCTGCGGCCGCGGCGCCAGCGCGAGGTCGAGGAGCGTGACCGCCACGACGAGCGCCGTCCAGACCGCGACGGTCGCGGCGCGCGGCGCCAGGAGCACCAGCGGCACGCCGGCGAGCAGCAGCAGCGGGACGCGTCCGGTCAGCGCCACGGCGTCGCCCCGGTCGTGGGGAGCGGGGCGGTCATCGCGGCACCGGCACGCTCGCGACCGCCGCGGCCAGCACCGTCTCGATCCTCACGCCCTCGAGCTCCGCCTCCTGGCGCAGCACCAGCCGGTGCGCGAAGGTGGCGGCGACCAGCGCCTTGACGTCGTCCGGGGTCACGAAGTCGCGGCCCGAGAGCCAGGCCCACGCCCGGGCGGTGCGCAGCAGCGCCGTCGCCGCCCGGGTGCTCGCGCCCATCGCGAGGGATGGCGCGCTCCGGGTCGCACGGGCGAGGTCGACGACGTACCCCGCGACCTGCTCGGAGACCTCGACCTCGCCGATCGCTCGCCGCGCCGCCTCGACGTCGGCGGCCCCGGCCACGGCCCGGACCCCGGCGGCGGCCACGTCGCGCGGGTCGAAGCCCGCCGCGTGCCGGCGCAGCACCTCGACCTCGGCCGCGCGCTCGGGCAGCGGCAGCACGACCTTGAGCAGGAAGCGGTCGAGCTGCGCCTCCGGCAGCGGATAGGTGCCCTCCATCTCCACCGGGTTCTGCGTCGCGGCCACCAGGAAGGGGCGGGGGAGCGGGTGCGTGGTGCCGTCGACCGACACCTGCGCCTCCTCCATCGCCTCCAGCAGCGCCGACTGCGTCTTCGGCGGGGTCCGGTTGATCTCGTCGGCGAGCAGCAGGTTGGTGAAGACCGGACCGGGACGGAAGGTCAGGTCGCCGGCGGCGGCGTCGAGCACCAGCGAGCCGGTGAGGTCTCCGGGCATCAGGTCGGGCGTGAACTGCACCCGGCGCGCGTCGACGTCCAGCGCCGCGGCCAGCGAGCGCACCAGCAGCGTCTTCGCGGTGCCCGGCACGCCCTCGAGCAGCACGTGCCCCCCGCACAGCAGGCCGACGAGGAGGCCCGAGACGGCGGCGTCCTGGCCGACGACGGCCTTCGCGACCTCGGCGCGCACGAACCGCAGGCGGGCCCGGGCGTCCGCCCCCGCCTGCGGGTCGACCTCGGGTCGGGGCTCGTCGGGCCGGCCGGGCTGATCGGGCTGGTCGGGGGGCGGGGTCATGGGTCACCTGCTTCGTCGAGATCGGTCAGGGCGGAGGCGAGGGCGACGAGCGTGCGGTCGTCGGGGACCGGCCCGTCGAGGAGGAGGGCGCGGACGTCGTCGACGCCGCGGCCCCGGGCGGTCGCGACCCGCTCGGCGAGGTCGAGGTCGTCGGCGTCCGGGGAGACCGCGAGTCGCTCGCGCCAGCGTCGTCGCGCCGCGGCTCGCAGCACCCCGGCGGCGTGCTGGCGGTCGCCCGAGCGCTGGTAGAGCCGCCCGAGCCCCTCGACGGCCTCCGCGGCGCGCACCGCCACCGGCAGGGGCTCCCGGACGAGGGGTCCGAGGCGGCGGGCCCGCCAGAGCACGAGGGCGACCAGCGCGAGGAGGCCGAGGACGAGGGAGGGGAGCAGCCAGGCCGGGAGCAGGGATCGCAGGCCGACCGCGTCGCCCGGGCCCTGCTCGGCGACGTCGGGCACGTACCAGACCAGGCGGGGGCGGGCGCCGAGCAGGCGCAGCGCGACGGCGGCGTCGTCCGCCCGGAGCACCTGGTCGTTGGCGAGGAGCCGCCCCGCGCCGAGCAGGGTCAGCCCGTCGCGACGCAGCAGCGAGCCGTCGAAGCAGGCGTCCGGGCCGGGGTAGGCCAGCCGGCCGTCGACGCGCAGGCTCAGGCCGGTCAGTCGCGGGTCGTCGCAGGCGGCCGGCACCGGGCCGTCGTCGCTGCGGCGCTCCGGGTCGACGGTGTCGGGCAGCCCGAGCGCGCGCAGAGGCCCGGGGCCGGCGTCGACCACGATCACCGTCGCCCCGGCGTCGCGCGCCGCGAGCAGCTGCCCGGCGGTGCGGCGGCCCAGGCGTGAGGGCTGCACGACCACGATCGTCGACGCGCGCTCCTCCCCGGCGGGCAGCGCGGCGGTCAGGCCACCGGTGTCCCGGGCGACGTCGACCTCCACGCCCCGCGCCGCGAGCACCCGGGCGACGGCCCGGCCGCCGTCGGGACGCGTGCTCGCCGGGTCGAGCGGCCCGTCGGGGGTGGCCGACGGGGTCAGGGCCACCGTGAGCGCCGTGGTCGCGAGCACGACCAGCAGGATCGCCGCCGGCAGACGCCAGCGTCGCGCGGCCCTCACCGCCTCGCCCCGGGTCGTGCGGCGAGCCGGTCGTCGAGCGCGAGCACGGCCCGGGCCTGCTCCGCGGTGGCGGACCGGTGACCGTAGAGCACCGCCTCGAACACCTCCGTCGCCGCGCGCACGGCCTCGGCCTCGGCGGGATGGGCGTGCCGCAGCCGCTCCGCGACCTCGGAGGCGGTGGCCGAGGCGACGTCGTCGATCCGGCCGGCGCGGGCCTCCCGCAGCGCCAGCGCGCGCAGGCCGTCGACGACGGCGTCCTCCGGCCGTCCTGCGGCCAGGGCGGCCTCGGCCCGGGCACGCACGGTCCGCGGGTCCTCCGCTCCGTCCCCGCCGAGCAGCGCCGGGGAGTCCGGCGCCCGGCGGTCGCGGCGCAGCCGAGACGCGAGCCAGGCCAGCGCGAGCACCAGGGCCATCACGATCGCGGCGAGCACCACGAGAGCGACCAGCCCCGGCAGGCCGCCGGGGCCGCCGTCGCCGCCGTCGAGCAGCCGCTGCAGCCAGTCGAGCACGCGGCGCAGGACGTCGCGCGTCTGGTAGGCGGGATCGAGCAGCTCGCGGCGCAGCAGGTCGCGAGCCTGGTCGGGCGAGGGCACCAGCGGCGGGCCGTCGCCGTCGAGCCGGGGGACGGGGCGCACCGCTCAGGCGGCGTCCGACGGCCCGGCGAGCAGCTCGACGTCGTAGGCCTCGCGGCGGATCCGCTGGTCGACGTAGAGCAGGCTGTGCACGGTGCCGGTGAACGGGCTGCTCAGGGCGGACTGCACCAGCTGGCTGATCACCTGGCCGACGATCAGGGCGGTGACCGCGTGCTCGGGGCTGCTGGCGGCGATCACCTGCACGACGATCGAGACCGGCACGGCGAGCACGCTGCCGGCGATCCCGGCGACGAGCGAGGTCAGGATCGCGATGCCGAGCAGCCGCCAGAACCCGCCCTTCGAGAGCGCCATGCTGCGCCGCAGCGAGGCCAGGACGCCCAGGCCCTCGACCATGAGCACCGGCACGGCGAGCAGGAGCACGCGACCGTAGACGAAGGCGACGAGCACGACGGCGAGCACCACCGTGACGACCCCGACCAGCACGGCGGCGGCCACGGGCAGCAGCGCGATCGCCAGGCCGATCACCACGCCCGCGACGACGACGCCGACGACGGCGGCCGCGAGGGTCAGCAGCACCAGGCCGAGCAGCCGGAGCCGGCGACCGCGGGTCTGGGCCCAGGCCTCCCCGAGGCCGACGACGCGGCCTCGGGCGGCGCCGACGGCGACCTGGGCGATCATCCCGCCCACCAGCGTCGACCCGACGGCCTGCAGCAGCAGGCCGACGACGACGGCGCCGCCCAGGGCGATCAGCGGCGCGATCATCGAGTCGTCGACGCGGGGGTCGGGGCCGAGCAGGCCCGCCGAGGAGAGCACGGGGTCGGTGGCGACGGCGGCGATGAGCGGCAGGACGCCGGCGACGGCGGTGACGAGCACGGAGGCCCCGATCGTGGCTCCGGCGTTGCGCCGGAGCACGGCGAACGCGCCGTTGAAGAGGTCGCCCAGCCCCAGCGGACGCAGCGGGATCGCCCCCGGCTGGAGCACGGGGGGCTGCCACGCCGGCGGCTGCGCCGGGTACGGCTGACCGGGGTACGGCTGCCCCGGGTACGGCTGACCGGGGTACGGCTGCCCCGGGTCGGACGAGGGCGGTGACGACGGCGGCACGCTCCAGCCCGGCGGCTGCCAGCCCGGGGGCGGCGGGCCCTCGGCGGGCGGCTGCTGATCGGATCCAGACATGGACGTCCTCCGTTCGACCTGGCCGGCGGGGTCGACCGGGTGGCAGGCCCCGGATCCGGCCGCGGCCCATCCTGCCCAATCCGGTCCGCCGCCCGCAGCCCGACGCGTCCTCCCGCTCGATTTGGCGCGTCCGTCGCCGTTCTGACAGGATGCTCAGGTTGCTCCGGCGGGTCCGTCGGAGTGCGGCACATCTTGACACCTGAATCGCGTCTCCCGTGAGCTCAGTGGTCGGCGTGCGCCGCACCAGCTCGTGCCGGCCTGGTCCGCGCCCGAGGGAGACCCGATCAGCCCGACGAACCGTCGGGCGCCACCGAGGCAGCCGGCACGAACCTGCTCTGGCTTGTCCCACTACGGCGACACGCCCGACCGCGGGGGTCGCTGGCTCCGGGGGTGGGCAGCAGGACGGCGCCGACTCAAGCCCGAGGACGCCCGAACACGCTCAGCGGTACGACAAGTGAGGACGAGAGAGACCTATGGCGGGACAGAAGATCCGCATCAGGCTCAAGGCCTATGACCACGAGGTGATCGACACCTCGGCGCGCAAGATCGTGGACACCGTCACCCGCACGGGTGCGAAGGTCGCCGGCCCCGTGCCGCTGCCGACCGAGAAGAACGTGTACTGCGTCATCCGCTCGCCCCACAAGTACAAGGACTCCCGCGAGCACTTCGAGATGCGCACCCACAAGCGCCTGATCGACATCATCGACCCCACCCCGAAGACCGTCGACTCGCTCATGCGCCTCGACCTCCCCGCGGGCGTGGACATCGAGATCAAGCTCTGAGGCTGGAGACATGACTTTCGAACGCAACGCGAAGGGGCTGCTGGGCACCAAGCTCGGCATGACCCAGCTCTGGGACGAGAACAACCGCGTCGTCCCCGTCACCGTGATCGCCGCGGCGACCAACGTGGTCACCCAGGTCCGCACCCCCGAGGTCGACGGCTACAACGCCGTGCAGATCGGGTTCGGCGAGATCGAGGCCCGCAAGGTCAACAAGCCGGAGGCCGGCCACTTCACCAAGGCCGGCGTCACGCCGCGTCGCCACCTGGTCGAGATCCGCACCGCCGTCGCCGGCGAGTACGCGGTCGGCCAGGAGATCGGCGTCGACACCTTCGCCGCCGGCGAGCAGATCGACGTCACCGGCACCAGCAAGGGCAAGGGCTTCGCCGGCACGATGAAGCGTCACGGCTTCGCCGGCGTCTCGGCCTCCCACGGTGCCCACCGCAACCACCGCAAGCCGGGCTCCATCGGCGCCTGCGCCACCCCGGGTCGCGTGTTCAAGGGCGTGCGCATGGCCGGCCGCATGGGCACGGACACCGTCACCACCCAGAACGTCACCGTGCACGCGGTCGACACCGAGAAGGGCCTGATCCTGCTGAAGGGCGCCGTCCCCGGCCCCAAGGGCGGTCTCGTGGTCCTGCGCTCGGCGGCCAAGCTCACCGGCAAGGAGGCCTGACCATGGCTGTCCAGACCGTCAAGGTCGACCTGCCCGCGGAGATCTTCGACGCGAAGGTCAACGTCCCGCTGATCCACCAGGTCGTCGTGGCCCAGCAGGCCGCGGCCCGCCAGGGCACGCACGCCACCAAGACCCGCGGCGAGGTCCGCGGCGGTGGCAAGAAGCCCTACAAGCAGAAGGGCACCGGCCGGGCTCGTCAGGGCTCGACCCGCGCCCCGCAGTTCGCCGGCGGTGGCACCGTCCACGGCCCGCAGCCGCGCGACTACAGCCAGCGCACCCCCAAGAAGATGAAGGCCGCCGCGCTCCGTGGCGCCCTCTCCGACCGGGCCCGCAACGGCCGCATCCACGTCGTCGAGGGCCTCGTCGAGGGCGAGACCCCGTCGACCAAGGCCGCGCTCGCGTCGCTCGCGACCCTCGTCGCGGACCGCGCGAACTTCCTCGTCGTGCTCGAGCGCTCCGACGTCGTCACCTGGCTGTCGCTGCGCAACGCGCCGCAGGTGCACCTCGTCGCCGTCGACCAGGTCAACACCTACGACGTGCTCGCCGCCGACGACGTCGTCTTCAGCAAGGGCGCGTTCGACGCGTTCGTGAGCAGCAAGGAGGCCGCCCAGTGAGCACCCTGCACAAGGACCACCGCGACGTCCTGCTCGCGCCGGTGGTGTCGGAGAAGAGCTACGGCCTCCTCGACGCCAACAAGTACACGTTCATCGTGCGCCCCGACGCGAACAAGACCGAGATCAAGATCGCGGTCGAGAAGATCTTCGGCGTCAAGGTCACCTCGGTGAACACGCTGAACCGTCAGGGCAAGGCCCGCCGCACCCGCAACGGCATCGGC
The DNA here is from genome assembly GCF_020075545.1 of Nocardioides sp. TRM66260-LWL. GTDB lineage: Bacteria > Actinomycetota > Actinomycetes > Propionibacteriales > Nocardioidaceae > Nocardioides. Next base: position 398,080 of record NZ_JAIQZK010000002.1, on the reverse strand, counting down.
AAGCGCAAGGACACCAAGCGCGCGATCGTCAGCCTGGCCGACGGTGACCGCATCGACATCTTCGGAGGTCCGGTCTCCTGACCGGGCGAGTAGAGGACTGAACTGATGGCTATCCGCAAGTACAAGCCGACGACGCCCGGTCGTCGTGGCGCGTCGGTCGCCGACTTCGTCGAGATCACGCGCACCACGCCGGAGAAGTCGCTGACGGTGCCGCTGCCCAAGAAGGGCGGTCGCAACAACCAGGGCCGCATCACCACCCGTCACCAGGGTGGTGGCCACAAGCGGGCCTACCGCATCATCGACTTCCGTCGCTACGACAAGGACGGCGTGCCGGCCAAGGTCGCTCACATCGAGTACGACCCCAACCGCACCGCCCGCATCGCGCTGCTGCACTACGCCGACGGCGAGAAGCGCTACATCGTGGCGCCCAAGGGCCTCACCCAGGGCACCCCGGTGGAGTCCGGCGTGGGCGCCGACATCAAGGTCGGCAACAACCTGCCGCTGCGCAACATCCCGGTCGGCACCACGATCCACTGCGTGGAGCTGCGTCCGGGCGGCGGCGCCAAGCTGGCCCGCTCGGCCGGCAACAGCGCCCAGCTCGTCGCCCGTGAGGGCGCGCGCGCCACGCTGCGTCTCCCCTCGGGCGAGATGCGCTTCGTCGACGTGCGCTGCCGCGCCACGATCGGCGAGGTCGGCAACGCCGAGCAGTCGAACATCAACTGGGGCAAGGCCGGCCGAATGCGCTGGAAGGGCAAGCGCCCGACCGTCCGCGGTGTCGTCATGAACCCGGTCGACCACCCGCACGGTGGTGGAGAGGGCAAGACCTCCGGTGGTCGCCACCCGGTCTCGCCGTGGGGCAAGCCCGAGGGCCGTACGCGCAAGCGCAAGGCCTCGGACGCCCAGATCATCCGTCGCCGCAAGTCCGGAAAGGGCCGTAAGTAATGCCTCGCAGCCTGAAGAAGGGCCCCTTCGTCGACGACCACCTGCAGAAGAAGGTGGACGCGGAGAACGAGAAGGGCACCCACAACGTCATCAAGACCTGGTCGCGCCGCTCGATGATCGTGCCGGACATGATCGGTCACACGATCGCCGTGCACGACGGTCGCAAGCACGTCCCGGTCTTCGTGTCCGACTCCATGGTCGGCCACAAGCTGGGCGAGTTCGCCCCGACCCGCACCTACCGCGGTCACGTCAAGGAAGACCGGAAGGGACGTCGTCGATGAGCACCACCGAGCGTCAGCGCGTCAGCGCCCGCCGCGAGTCGCTGCTCGGCGACCAGCCGGGTGCGTTCGCCTCCGCGCGCTTCGTCCGCATCACGCCGATGAAGGCGCGCCGTGTCGTCGACCTGGTCCGGGGCCTCCCGGTGGCCGACGCCCTCGCCATCCTCCAGTTCGCGCCGCAGGCCGCGTCCGAGACGGTCTACAAGATCCTCGAGAGCGCGATCGCCAACGCCGAGACCACCGAGGGCCTGAGCCGCGACGACCTCGTCGTCAGCGTCGCGATGGTCGACGAGGGTCCGACGATGAAGCGGTTCCGCCCGCGGGCCCAGGGCCGCGCCGCGCGGATCAACAAGCGCACCAGCCACATCACGCTGGCGGTCCAGCCGGCCTCCGTCGTGGCCGCGAAGAAGGGGAAGGGCGCCTGATGGGCCAGAAGATCAACCCGAACGGCTTCCGTCTGGGCATCTCCACCGACCACAAGTCGCGGTGGTACGCCGACAAGCTGTACAAGTCCTACGTCGGCGAGGACGTCGCGATCCGCAAGCTGCTCTCCAAGGGCATGGAGCGGGCCGGCATCTCCAAGGTCGAGATCGAGCGCACCCGTGACCGCGTCCGCGTGGACATCCACACGGCGCGCCCGGGCATCGTCATTGGTCGCCGCGGCGCCGAGGCCGACCGCATCCGCGGCGAGCTCGAGAAGCTCACCGGCAAGCAGGTGCAGCTGAACATCCTCGAGGTCAAGAGCCCCGAGGTCGACGCGCAGCTCGTCGCCCAGGGCGTCGCCGAGCAGCTCGCGGGTCGCGTGCAGTTCCGCCGCGCCATGCGCAAGGCGATGCAGACCACGATGCGCTCGGGTGCCAAGGGCATCCGGATCCAGTGCTCGGGTCGCCTCAACGGCGCCGAGATGTCGCGCACGGAGTTCTACCGCGAGGGCCGCGTGCCCCTGCACACCCTCCGCGCCGACATCGACTACGGCTTCTACGAGGCCAAGACCACCTTCGGCCGCATCGGCGTGAAGGTCTGGATCTACAAGGGCGAGGTCGCCGGCACCCGTGCCGAGCGCCAGGCCCAGGCCGCGGCCCGCGCCGGCGTTCCCGGACGCTCCGGTCGCCCGACGCGTGGCGGCGAGCGTCCCGGTCGCTCCTCGCGCGGCGACCGTCCGGCTCGCGGCGAGCGCCCCGAGGGCACCGAGGCTCCGGCCGAGGCCACCGCCGCGGCTCCCGCTGAGAACACCGCAGGATCGGAGGCCTGACCATGCTGATGCCTCGTCGCGTCAAGCACCGCAAGCAGCACCACCCGAAGCGCACCGGTGCGGCCAAGGGCGGCACCACGCTCGCCTTCGGCGACTTCGGCATCCAGGCGATCGAGGGTCACTACGTGACCAACCGACAGATCGAGTCGGCTCGTATCGCGATGACCCGTCACATCAAGCGTGGCGGCAAGGTCTGGATCAACATCTACCCGGACCGTCCGCTCACGAAGAAGCCCGCCGAGACCCGCATGGGCTCCGGCAAGGGCTCGCCGGAGTGGTGGGTCGCGAACGTCAAGCCCGGCCGTGTCATGTTCGAGCTCTCCGGCGTCCCCGAGGACGTCGCCCGCGAGGCCATGCGCCGCGCGATCCACAAGCTCCCCATGAAGTGCCGGTTCATCTCCCGAGAGGCTGGCGAGTTCTGATGGCGAAGGGTACGACCGCCCACGAGCTCGACGATCTGACCGACGTCGACCTCGAGGCCAAGCTCCGCGAGGCCAAGGAGGAGCTGTTCAACCTCCGCTTCCAGGCCGCCACCGGCCAGCTGGAGAGCCACGGCCGACTCGGCTCGGTCAAGAAGGACATCGCCCGGATCTACACCGTGGTGCGCGAGCGCGAGCTCGGCATCCGCGTGGCGCCGGGCCAGAGCAACGAGGACGGTGCCGCATGAGCGAGCAGGCCGAGGCCACCACCGAGGAGCGCAACGCCCGCAAGACCCGCGAGGGTCTGGTCGTCAGCGACAAGATGGACAAGACCGTGGTCGTCACGGTCGAGGACCGCGTCAAGCACCCGCTGTACGGCAAGGTCCTGCGCCGCACCAGCCGGCTCAAGGCGCACGACGAGCAGAACGAGTGCGGCATCGGCGACCGGGTCCTGATCATGGAGACCCGTCCGCTGTCGGCCACCAAGCGCTGGCGCGTCGTCTCCATCGTCGAGAAGGCGAAGTGACCCTGGCGCGGGTTCCGCGCCGCTAGCACCCTCTCCGCTGCCCCGGCACACCGGGGCGGCGGGGGAGACCATCACCAGTTCGGCCAGGCTCGCCGCCCGCGAGGGCGACGAGAACCAGCTCGACAACCAGGAGAAACTCAATGATCCAGCAGGAGTCGCGACTCAAGGTCGCCGACAACACCGGTGCGAAGGAGATCCTCTGCATCCGCGTGCTCGGTGGCTCGGGTCGGCGCTACGCCGGCATCGGCGACGTCATCGTCGCCACCGTGAAGGACGCGATCCCCGGCGGCAACGTCAAGAAGGGTGACGTCGTCAAGGCCGTCGTCGTGCGCACCGTCAAGGAGCGCCGTCGGCCGGACGGCTCGTACATCCGCTTCGACGAGAACGCCGCGGTGATCCTCAAGAACGACGGCGAGCCGCGCGGCACCCGCATCTTCGGCCCCGTGGGTCGCGAGCTGCGCGAGAAGAAGTTCATGAAGATCATCTCGCTCGCCCCGGAGGTGCTGTGATGTCGAAGAGGAACCCGTCGGTGAACATCAAGAAGGGTGACACCGTCAAGGTCATCGCCGGCAAGGACAAGGGCGCCGAGGGCAAGGTCATCTCGGTCCTGCGTGCCGAGCAGCGCGTGATCGTCGAGGGCGTCAACCGCGTCAAGAAGCACACCAAGGTCGTCAACCAGGGCCAGGGCAACACCGGCGGCATCATCACCACCGAGGCCCCGATCCACGTCTCGAACGTGATGCTCGTCGAGGGTGGCGGCACGACCCGCATCGGCTTCCGCCGCGAGCAGGTCACCAAGCGTCGCCCCGACGGCTCGGAGTACACCGCGGAGCGCAGCGTCCGCATCTCCCGCAAGACCGGTAAGGACATCTGATGACCGAGACCCAGACCTCCGTCCCGACGCCGCGGCTCAAGACCCGCTACCGCGAGGAGATCCTCCCCGCGCTGAAGTCGGAGTTCGAGATCGCCAACGTCATGCAGGTCCCCGGCCTGACGAAGATCGTCGTCAACATGGGCGTCGGCGAGGCGGCCCGCGACTCCAAGCTGATCGAGGGCGCGATCAAGGACCTCACGGCGATCACCGGCCAGAAGCCGATGGTCACCAAGGCCCGCAAGTCGATCGCGCAGTTCAAGCTCCGCGAGGGCATGCCGATCGGCGCGCACGTCACGCTGCGCGGCGACCGCATGTGGGAGTTCCTCGACCGCCTGCTCTCGCTGGCGCTGCCCCGCATCCGCGACTTCCGCGGTCTCAACCCGAACCAGTTCGACGGGCGCGGCAACTACACGTTCGGTCTGACCGAGCAGGTCATGTTCCACGAGATCGACCAGGACCGCATCGACCGCTCGCGCGGCATGGACATCACGGTCGTCACCACGGCCACCACCGACGCCCAGGGCCGCGCGCTGCTCAAGCAGCTCGGCTTCCCGTTCAAGGAGAACTGACATGGCGAAGACCGCTCTGAAGGTGAAGGCCGCGCGCAAGCCGAAGTACGCGGTGCGTGCCTACACCCGCTGCCAGCGCTGCGGCCGGCCGAAGGCCGTCTACCGCAAGTTCGGCCTGTGCCGCATCTGCCTGCGCGAGATGGCGCACCGCGGAGAGCTGCCCGGCGTCACCAAGTCCAGCTGGTGACCCGCCCCGATTCCAACCGCTGAAGGTCCCTCGCCGCGCGCGAGGTGAAACCGCAGAAGAGAGAGAACACCCACTCATGACGATGACTGACCCGATCGCAGACATGCTCACGCGTCTGCGCAACGCCAACCAGGCGTACCACGACTCGGTGTCGATGCCCTACAGCAAGCTCAAGCAGGGCGTCGCCGAGATCCTCCAGCAGGAGGGCTACATCACCTCCTTCGCGGTCGCCGAGCCGGCCGAGGGCCAGGTGGGCAAGACGCTCACCATCACCCTCAAGTACGGCCGCAACCGTGAGCGCTCGATCGCCGGCGTCCGCCGCATCAGCAAGCCCGGCCTGCGCGTGTACGCCAAGCACACCGGCCTCCCGAAGGTGCTCGGCGGCCTCGGCGTCGCGATCATCTCGACCAGCCAGGGCCTGCTCACCGACCGCCAGGCCAACCAGAAGGGCGTGGGTGGGGAAGTCCTCGCCTACGTCTGGTGACGAGAGACCGAGAGGAGAACGAGTAATGTCGCGCATTGGCAAGCTCCCCGTCCCGGTCCCGTCCGGCGTGAACGTCGACATCGTCGGCGCCACCGTCACGGTCAAGGGCCCGAAGGGCACCCTGAGCCACACCGTCGCCGCGCCGATCACCGTCGAGCAGGCCGAGGGCGTGCTCGAGGTCAAGCGCCCCGACGACGAGCGGATCAGCAAGTCGCTCCACGGCCTGACCCGCACCCTGGTCAACAACATGGTCGTCGGCGTCACCGACGGCTACGAGAAGAAGCTCGAGATCGTGGGCGTCGGCTACCGCGTCCTGTCCAAGAGCCCCACCCAGCTGGAGTTCCAGCTCGGCTTCTCGCACCCCGTCGTCGTCAACGCCCCCGAGGGCATCACCTTCGCGGTCGAGACCCCCACCAAGTTCGGGGTCCAGGGCATCGACAAGCAGCTCGTCGGCGAGGTCGCCGCGAACATCCGCAAGCTGCGCAAGCCCGAGCCCTACAAGGGCAAGGGCGTCCGCTACGCGGGCGAGGTCGTTCGCAAGAAGGTCGGAAAGGCTGGTAAGTGATGGCCATCTCGCTGTCGAACAACAAGCACACCGCGGCTCGCGTCCGCTCGCGCCTGCGTCGTCAGGCCCGGGGTCGCAAGAAGATCTCCGGCACCGCCGAGCGTCCGCGCCTGGTCGTCACCCGGTCCACCAAGCACATCACCGCCCAGGTCGTCGACGACCTCGTCGGCAAGACGCTGGTCTCCGCCTCCACCATGGAGGCCGACCTGCGCGGCACCGAGGGCGACAAGACCGCCAAGGCCAAGCGCGTCGGCGAGCTCGTCGCCGCACGGGCCAAGGAGCAGGGCGTCGAGTCGGTCGTCTTCGACCGGGCCGGCAACAAGTACCACGGTCGCGTCGCGGCCCTGGCCGACGGCGCCCGCGCGGGCGGCCTGAGCTTCTGATCGCAAGAGCTGCAGAAGAGAGAAGAGGAACAGTCTCATGAGCGGAGCCCAGCGCGGACAGCGCGGTGGCGAGCGCCGTGGTCGCGACAACGGTCGCAACCAGGGTGCGGACAAGACCGCCTACATCGAGCGGGTCGTTGCGATCAACCGCGTCGCCAAGGTCGTGAAGGGCGGTCGTCGCTTCAGCTTCACCGCCCTCGTGGTCGTCGGTGACGGCGACGGACTCGTCGGTGTCGGCTACGGCAAGGCCAAGGAGGTGCCCGCGGCGATCGCCAAGGGCGTCGAGGAGGCCAAGAAGCACTTCTTCCGCGTGCCCCGCATCCAGGGCACCATCCCGCACCCGGTCCAGGGTGAGAAGGCGGCCGGCGTGGTCTTCCTGCGCCCCGCGTCTCCCGGTACCGGCGTGATCGCGGGTGGCCCGGTGCGCGCCGTCCTGGAGTGCGCCGGCATCCACGACATCCTGAGCAAGTCGCTCGGCTCGTCGAACCAGATCAACATCGTGCACGCCACGGTCGAGGCGCTCCGGCTCCTCGAGCAGCCCGAGGCCGTCGCCGCGCGCCGCGGCCTGCCGGTCGAGGACGTCGCCCCGGCGGCGCTGCTCAAGGCCCGTGCCGAGGTCCCGGCGGCTGCTGCGGAGGTGACCTCCTGATGGCTCAGCTCAAGGTCCAGCAGATGAAGTCGTCGATCGGTCGCAAGGCCAACCAGCGCGAGACCCTGCGCAGCCTCGGTCTCAAGCGCATCGGCGACGTCGTGGTCAAGGAGGACCGGCCCGAGATCCGGGGCATGGTCCACACCGTCCGTCACCTCGTGACGGTCGAGGAGGTCGACTGACATGACGCTCAAGCTCCACAACCTCCGTCCGGCCCCGGGCGCCAAGACCGCCAAGACCCGCGTGGGTCGCGGTGAGGGCTCCAAGGGAAAGACCGCCGGTCGCGGTACCAAGGGAACCAAGGCCCGCTACCAGGTCCCGGTCGCCTTCGAGGGTGGCCAGATGCCGATCCACATGCGGCTCCCGAAGCTCAAGGGCTTCAAGAACCCGTTCAAGGTCGAGTTCCAGGTCGTGAACCTCGACAAGATCGGCGAGCTGTTCCCCGAGGGCGGCGCCGTCACCGTCGAGGAGCTCGTGGCCCGCGGCGCGGTCCGCAAGAACCAGCCCGTCAAGGTCCTCGCCCAGGGCGAGATCTCGGTCAAGGTCGACGTCTCCGCCAACGCGGTGTCGGCCTCGGCCAAGGACAAGATCGAGGCCGCCGGCGGCTCGGTCACCCTGGTCTGACACGTCAGACCCGAACCACGTGCGCAGGGCGCGGGAGCGCCGCCTCCGAGGCGGGACTCCCGCGCCCTTCGTCGTCGTCGCTGCTGTTAGGCTTCCCGAGGCTCCCGACCGGACCCGCCACCGGGGAGCCGTTCACCGTGTGAGGAAGAGGATCTGCTCGTGCTAGGCGCCTTCGCCAACGCTTTCCGGACGCCGGACCTGCGCAAGAAGCTGTTGTTCGTCCTCCTGATCATCGTGATCTTCCGGGCGGGCTCGCAGATCCCCGCGCCCGGCGTCAACGTCGGCAACGTCCAGGCGTGCCTCGACATCACGCGATCGGGGGAGAACGCCGGGCTGTACAACCTGGTCAACCTGTTCTCCGGCGGAGCTCTGCTCCAGCTCACGATCTTCGCGCTCGGCATCATGCCGTACATCACCGCCAGCATCATCCTGCAGCTGCTCGTCGTGGTGATCCCGCGACTCGAGGCGCTGAAGGAGGAGGGCCAGGCGGGTCAGACCAAGATCACCCAGTACACCCGCTACCTCACCCTCGGCCTCGCGCTCCTGCAGGCCACCGGCATCGTGGCGCTCGCGCGCGTCCCCGGACGCCTGCTGCAGGGCTGCGACAAGCCGCTGCTGCACGACGAGGGCACGGGCACCTTCCTCGTCATGGTCATCACCATGACGGCCGGCACCGCGGTGATCATGTGGCTCGGCGAGCTCATCACCGAGCGCGGCATCGGCAACGGCATGTCCCTGCTGATCTTCACGCAGGTCGTCGCGACCTTCCCGGCGGCCATGTGGCAGGTCGCGCAGCAGGAGGGCTGGTGGACCTTCGCGATCGTCGTGGCCATCGGCCTGGTGATCATCGGCGCCGTCATCTTCATCGAGCAGGCGCAGCGCCGCATCCCCGTGCAGTACGCGCGCCGGATGGTCGGGCGCCGCATGTTCGGCGGCTCGTCGACCTACATCCCGCTCAAGGTCAACCAGGCCGGCGTCATCCCGGTCATCTTCGCCAGCTCGCTGCTGTACCTGCCGGCCATGGCGGTGCAGTTCAACCAGAGCTCGACGAACCCTCCCGGCTGGGTCGACTGGATCAGCCGCTACTTCGTGCGGGGAGACCACCCGCTCTACATGATCGCGTTCTTCCTGCTGATCGTGTTCTTCTCCTACTTCTACGTCTCGATCACCTTCAACCCGCAAGAGGTGGCCGACAACATGAAGAAGTACGGCGGCTTCATCCCCGGGATCCGGGCGGGCAAGCCGACCGAGGACTACCTGTCCTACGTCCTGTCCCGCATCACGCTGCCCGGATCGCTCTACCTCGGCATCATCGCCCTGATCCCGCTCATCGCGCTCGTGCTGGTCGGCGCCAACCAGAACTTCCCGTTCGGCGGCACGTCCATCCTGATCATGGTCGGCGTCGCGCTCGACACCGTGAAGCAGGTCGAGAGCCAGCTCCAGCAGCGCAACTACGAAGGATTCCTCCGCTGACGATGAGACTGATCTTCATGGGCCCGCCGGGAGCGGGCAAGGGCACCCAGGCCGCGGTCGTCGCGGAGCGCCACGGCATCCCCGCGATCTCCACCGGCGACATCTTCCGCGCGAACGTCGGGCAGGGCACGCCGCTCGGTCTCGAGGCCAAGCGCTACATGGACGCCGGCGAGTACGTGCCCGACGAGGTCACCAACCGCATGGTCGCCGACCGGCTCGACGAGCCCGACGCCGAGAAGGGCTTCCTCCTCGACGGCTACCCGCGCACGGTCGACCAGGTCGCGCAGCTCGACGGCATGCTGCAGGCGCGCGACGCCTCGCTCGACGCCGTCGTCGTGCTCACCGTCGACCAGGACGAGATCGTCCAGCGGCTGCTTCAGCGAGCCGTCACGGAGGGTCGCGCGGACGACACCGAGGACGTCATCCGCCGCCGGCAGGAGGTCTACCTCGAGCAGACCGCGCCGCTGATCGACGTCTACCGCGAGCGCGGCCTGATCCACGAGGTCGACGGTCTCGGCGAGGTCGCCGAGGTCACGGCGCGCATCCTGGCGGCGCTCGACGCCGTCGCGCGCTGACCCGCCTCCCGCACATGGGCTGGCGTGACCGCGGGCTCGAGGTCAAGAGCCCCGAGCAGCTGCTGCTGATGCGCCGCGCCGGTCTGGTCGTCGGTCGCACGCTCGAGACGCTCCGCTCGCACGTGCGGGCGGGCGTCACGACCGGCGAGCTCGACGCGATCGCGGAGGACTCCATCCGGTCCGCCGGCGCGACGCCCTCGTTCCTCGGCTACCACGGGTTCCCGGCGTCCATCTGCGCCTCGGTCAACGCCGAGGTGGTGCACGGCATCCCGGGCGCCCGGGCGCTCGAGGACGGCGACCTCGTGTCGATCGACTGCGGCGCGATCGTGGAGGGCTGGCACGGCGACGCCGCGTTCAGCGTGGTCGTCGGCGATCCCGCCGCGGCGCGACCCGAGGTGCGCACGCTGATCGACGTCACCGAGGACGCCCTGTGGGCGGGGATCGCGGCCGCACGCGTCGGAGGTCGGGTGGGCGACATCTCCCATGCGGTGGAGTCCCACGTCCGGTCGCGGGGCCGCTACGGCATCCTCGAGGACTACACCGGGCACGGCATCGGCACGGCCATGCACCTGGATCCCGACGTCCCCAACGAGGGGCGTCCCGGACGCGGCCCGCGCCTGGTCGCGGGCCTGGCGTTGGCGGTCGAGCCGATGGTCACCCTCGGCTCGGCCCGCTCGGTCACCCTCGACGACGACTGGACCGTCGTCACCGAGGACGGCTCCTGGGGGGCCCACAGCGAGCACACCTTCGTGCTGACCGAGCACGGCGCCTGGGTGCTCACCGCGCTCGACGGGGGCGAGGAGCGGCTCACCGCGCTCGGCGTCCCGTTCGGCCCGCTCGCCGACTGACGCCGGGACGACATCGCGTGCACGAGGAATCCGGGCCGACGGCCCGGCGTTGAGCCTGACGATGACCGACTCCAGCCGCACCCCGACCCTCTCCGTCCTCGACCTGGTGCCCGTCCGCTCGGGCCAGACCACCTCGGACGCCCTCGCCGCCTCGACCGCGCTGGCCCGCACCGCCGACGACCTCGGCTACGCCCGCTACTGGGTGGCCGAGCACCACAACATGCCGGCCGTGGCGTCGACTCATCCGCCGGTGCTGATCGGGCTGCTAGCCGCCGCCACCCGTCGCATCCGGGTCGGCTCGGGCGGCGTGATGCTCCCCAACCACGCCCCGCTGGTCGTGGCCGAGCAGTTCGCGCTGCTCGAGGCGGCCTTCCCGGGTCGCATCGACCTCGGCATCGGCCGGGCCCCCGGCACCGATCCGGTGACGTCGATGGCCCTGCGCCACGGCGCCGGGGGAGTGGCCGACGACGCCGTCGCGCGCTTCCCGCAGTACGTCGAGGAGGTGCAGGCGCTGCTGACCCCCGAGGGCGTCGGCGTGACGGTCCCCGGATCGCCGCGTCCGCAGGCGCTGCGGGCCACGCCGGCCGCCACCGGCGTCCCGCCCGTCTGGCTCCTCGGCTCGTCGGACTACTCGGCCCGGCTCGCCGCCGCCACGGGCACCCCGTACGTGTTCGCCCACCACTTCTCCGGCCAGGGCACCGCCGAGGCGCTTGACCTGTACCGCTCGACGTTCCGGCCCTCCTCGCGGCTGGCCGAGCCGCGCACCCTGGTCACCGTCAACGCCGTCGTGGCCGACACCGACGAGGAGGCGCGCCGTCTGGCCCTCCCGCAGCAGTTGACGATGCTGGCGCTGCGCACCGGGGCCCCGCTCAGCGCCGCGCTGCCGGTCGAGGAGGCCGAGGTGGTCGTGCGGAACAACCTGGACGACCATCGGCGCGGGCTCCTCGACGCGATGGCGTCGCGCTGGATCGTCGGCGGCCCGGAGACGGCGCGGGCGGCGGTCGCCGACCTGGCCGCCCGGTTCGAGGTCGACGAGGTGATGATCAGCCCCGTCGCGGGCGCCCACGCCGACACCGCAGCGGACCGGACGCCGGCCCGCGAGCGCACGCTGGAGCTGCTGGCCGCCTGAGTGCGGTCGCCCTCGATTCGTCAAGCCCCCCGCCGCAGCCCTAGACTGGCGTGTCGGCCCAACGTGGGTCCACCGCAGGGCGCCCCACGGCTGCCCGGCCGCAGCTCGCTCCCGTCCGCGGGAGCGCGTCGCGGATCCGGGTCGGACGCCTGCCTGGACCCCACGAGGTCCACCCGCCCCGGCGGGAGGTTCCCGGGCCACCCGGCGCACGCCGTGCGCCGGTCGCATCACGGCAGACGAACAGATTGTGGAGGACATGCCGAAGAAAGAAGGCGTGATCGAGCTCGAGGGCACCATCACGGAGGCCCTTCCGAATGCCATGTTCCGCGTCGAGCTGAGCAACGGCCACAAGGTGCTCGCCCACATCAGCGGCAAGATGCGCCAGCACTACATCCGGATCCTCCCCGAGGACCGCGTGGTGGTGGAGCTCTCGCCGTACGACCTCACCCGGGGTCGGATCGTCTACCGCTACAAGTAGCCGACACCAGCAGAGAGGGGACCTTCGTGAAGGTCAACCCCAGCGTCAAGCCGATCTGTGACAAGTGCAAGGTGATCCGTCGCCACGGCCGCGTCATGGTCATCTGCGAGAACCCGCGCCACAAGCAGCGTCAGGGCTGATCGCCGGGCCTCCGGGCCCACCACAACAGAACACCTCCTCATCGTGATCGCTGGCCGCCCCCGGGCGGTGAGCACCTCCGGAGCAGAGGCCGGAGCCCGACGTCGTCGGGACGCGACACGACCGACACCTCTGTGAACGACTCGGAGGGCACCGTCCCTCCCGGAAAGGCCACCCACCATGGCACGCCTCGTCGGTGTCGACCTCCCGCGCGACAAGCGCATCGAGATCGCGCTCACCTACATCTACGGCATCGGCCGTACCACCGCCCAGAAGCTGCTCGCCGAGACGGGCGTCAGCCCGGACCTCCGCGTCCACCAGCTGGGCGACGACGAGCTGGTCAAGCTCCGCGACGCCATCGAAGCCTCCTACAAGATCGAGGGTGACCTCCGTCGCGAGGTCCAGGCTGACATCCGTCGCAAGATCGAGATCGGCAGCTACCAGGGACGCCGTCACCGCATGGGCCTCCCGGTCCGCGGACAGCGCACCAAGACCAACGCGCGCACCCGCAAGGGCCCCAAGCGCACGGTCGCCGGCAAGAAGAAGGCCAAGTGACGTCTCGCCGCCCGGCGAGCCACTGACCCTCCGTCCCCGATCTCACTCACAGACCAGCTGATTCAGGAGTTCACTGATGCCTCCCAAGAGCCGCACCGCGGCCGGCGCCAAGAAGGTGCGCCGCAAGGAGAAGAAGAACGTCGCCCAGGGCGAGGCCCACATCAAGAGCACGTTCAACAACACCATCGTCACCATCACCGACCCCACCGGCGCGGTGATCTCGTGGGCCTCCGCCGGCACCGTCGGCTTCAAGGGCTCGCGCAAGTCCACCCCGTTCGCCGCGCAGATGGCCGCCGAGGCCGCGGGTCGTCGGGCGATGGAGCACGGCATGAAGAAGATCGACGTCTTCGTCAAGGGCCCGGGCTCGGGCCGCGAGACCGCGATCCGCTCCCTGGGCGCCATCGGCCTCGAGGTCGGCACCATCCAGGACGTCACGCCCACGCCCCACAACGGCTGCCGCCCGCCCAAGCGCCGCCGCGTCTGACCCGACACCGAGAACAGGAGACTTGAGAGATGGCCCGTTACACCGGCCCCATGACCCGCAAGTCGCGCCGCCTCGGCGTCGACCTGGTGGGCGGCGACGCCGCCTTCGAGAAGCGCCCCTACCCGCCGGGCCAGCACGGCCGCGCGCGGATCAAGGAGAGCGAGTACCGCAACCAGCTGCAGGAGAAGCAGAAGGCCCGCTTCACCTACGGCGTGATGGAGAAGCAGTTCCACCGCTACTACGAGGAGGCCGCGCGCCGCTCGGGCAAGACCGGTGACAACCTGCTGCAGCTGCTCGAGGCCCGCCTCGACAACGTGGTGTACCGCGCCGGCTTCGCCCGCACGCGTCGTCACGCCCGCCAGCTCGTGGTCCACGGCCACTTCCTGGTCAACGGTCGCAAGGTCGACATCCCCTCGTACCAGGTCGCGGCCCACGACATCGTCGACGTGCGCGAGAAGTCGCTGGAGATGACCCCGTTCATCGTGGCTCGCGAGACCCACGGCGAGCGGATCGTCCCGGCGTGGCTGCAGGTCCTGCCGAACCGCATGCGCATCCTGGTGCACCAGCTCCCCGTCCGGGCCCAGATCGACATCCCGGTCCAGGAGCAGCTCATCGTCGAGTACTACTCGAAGAAGTGATCCTGCGGCGTCGCCTCCGGTCCTCGTGGCCGGGGGCGACGCCGATCTGCACAGCCAGCGTCACCTCCCTTTCCACCACCTCGCAGTTCGGGTCCCTCAAATAGCGGTCGGGCCCGGAAAGGACACCACCAGTGCTCATCGCACAGCGCCCCACTCTCACCGAAGAGACCGTCGACACCTACCGGTCGCGCTTCGTCATCGAGCCCCTCGAGCCCGGCTTCGGCTACACCCTGGGCAACTCGCTGCGTCGCACCCTGCTCAGCTCCATCCCGGGCGCCTCGGTCACCAGCATCAAGATCGACTCCGTCCTGCACGAGTTCTCGACGATCGACGGCGTCAAGGAGGACGTCACCGAGATCATCCTGAACCTGAAGGGCCTGGTCGTCTCCTCCGAGAACGACGAGCCGGTCACCATGTACCTGCGCAAGTCCGGCGCCGGCGAGGTCACCGGCGCCGACATCGCGCCCCCGGCCGGCGTCGAGGTGCACAACCCCGAGCTGGTCATCGCGACCCTCTCGGAGAACGGCTCGCTGGAGATGGAGCTGGTCGTCGAGCGGGGCCGCGGCTACGTCTCCGCGGTGCAGAACAAGGGCGCCGACAACGAGATCGGCCGCATCCCGGTCGACTCGATCTACAGCCCCGTCCTCAAGGTCACCTACAAGGTCGAGGCCACCCGCGTCGAGCAGCGCACCGACTTCGACAAGCTGATCATCGACGTCGAGACCAAGCCGTCGATCCAGCCGCGTGACGCGCTCGCGTCGGCCGGCAAGACCCTCGTCGAGCTGTTCGGCCTGGCCCGCGAGCTCAACGTCGAGGCCGAGGGCATCGACATCGGCCCCTCGCCGGTCGACGAGCAGCTCGCCGCCGACCTGGCCCTGCCGGTCGAGGACCTCCAGCTCACCGTCCGGTCCTACAACTGCCTCAAGCGCGAGGGCATCCACACCGTGGGCGAGCTGATCAGCCGCTCCGAGCAGGACCTCCTCGACATCCGCAACTTCGGCGCGAAGTCGATCGACGAGGTCAAGGCCAAGCTCCACGAGATGGGCCTGTCCCTCAAGGACTCCGCCCCCGGCTTCGACCCGCACGCGGCCCTGGCCGCCTACGGCGACGACGACGACGACGCGTTCGTCGAGGACGAGCAGTACTGACGTCTGACGGCGGCCCCCGCGTCCGCGGGGGCCGTCCCCATCCCATCGGCCCGCATCGGGCCGCCTACCCCGGTACCTGACACGGCCGGAGAGGAGAGCACGAGATGCCCACCCCCAAGAAGGGCGCCCGCCTCGGCGGCAGCCCCGCGCACCAGAAGCTGATCCTGCGCAACCTGGCCACCGCCCTGTTCGAGCACGGTCGCATCACCACCACCGAGGCCAAGGCGCGCATGCTGCGTCCCTACGCCGAGAAGCTCATCACCAAGGCCAAGAAGGGCGACCTGCACAACCGTCGCCTCGTCCTGCGCGAGCTCTTCCGCAGCGTCGACCAGGCCCAGCTGGCTGAGCACGGCGTCATCGTCGTCAACGGCTACCCGCAGCACCGCCTCTTCACCGAGATCGCGCCGGCCTTCGCCGACCGTCCCGGCGGCTACACCCGCATCACGAAGATCGGCCCCCGCAAGGGCGACAACGCGCCGATGGCCGTGATCGAGCTGGTCACCGAGGCCTACGAGCCGAAGCCGTCGCGGGCCAAGGCGGCCCCGGCCGCCGCTCCGGCCGCGCCCGTCGAGGAGCCGGCCGCCGAGGCCGACGTCGTCACCGAGGCCGACCCGGAGGAGACCCTCGAGACCGAGGCGCCGGTCGTGGAGGCCGCAGCCGACGCCGAGGCTCCGGCCGAGGACGCCGAGGCCCCCGCCGAGGAGACCAAGCCCGAGGCCTGATCCTCAGCGCAGCACCAGCACGCCGACCGGCGTCGTCCCCTGCGGACGGCGCCGGTCGTCTGCGTCCGGCCTCCGGAGGTCGGGGCGCTGTGGTAGACCCTGCGCATGTCCTACGCCCTGGTGGTCGGTGAGGCCCTCGTCGACGTCGTGCACGCCTCCGACGGCACGGTCCGCGAGCACCCCGGCGGCAGCGCCGCGAACGTCGCCGTGGCGCTGGCCCGGCTCGAGCGGCCGGTGCGCCTCGCCACGGCCTACGCCGACGACGCGTACGGCCGGCTGATCGCCGCGCACCTCGCCGCGGACGGCGTGGCCGCGGGCAGCGACCCGGCCGTCGTCGCGCGCACCTCCTCGGCGACCGCGACGCTCCAGGCCGACGGCTCGGCCCGCTACGCCTTCGACCTCGACTGGCGCCTCGGCGAGGTGCCGCTGGCGCCGGCGCCGGTCGTCGTCCACGCCTGCTCCCTGGGCGCCGTGGTGGCCCCCGGCCGCGACCAGGTGCTCGACGTGCTCGCCCGGGCCCGGAGCCTCTGCCCGGTCGCCTACGACGTGAACGCCCGGCCCGCCGTCACCGGCACCGGCGCGGACACGGTGGCGGCCGTCGAGCGCGTGGTGGCGCTGGCCGACGTGGTGAAGGCGAGCGACGAGGACCTCGAGGCGCTCTGGCCCGCTCTCGGGGTCGACGCCGCAGCGGAGCGGCTGCTGACGCTGGGCCCGCACGCGGTCGTGGTCACGCGCGGGGGCGAGGGCGCCACCTGGTTCCGTGCCGAGGGCCGGGTCGACGTGCGCTCGCGTCCGGTGACGGTGGCCGACACGATCGGGGCCGGCGACACCTTCGGCGCCGCCCTCCTCGACGGGCTGTGGGACGCCGGGCTGCTCGGCGCGCCCTGGGCCACGACGCCGGAGCTGGACGACGCGCGGATCGAGGCGCTGCTGGCCCACGCCGCACGGGCCGCGGCCGTGACCGTCTCGCGTCCCGGAGCCGACCCGCCCCACCGCCGGGAGCTGTGAGGCGCGAGCGTCAGTCCTCGCCGGCGAGGTGGGCGTGGATGAGCGAGACCACCGACGCGCCCTCGCCGGCCGCGGCGGCGACCCGCTTCATCGACCCGGCCCGCACGTCGCCGACCGCGAAGACGCCCGGGACGCTGGTGGCGAGGCTCTCCGGCGGCAGGCCGTCGACCCAGAGGTCGCGGGGCACGTCGCGTCCGGTGAGCACGAAGCCGCGGTCGTCGCGCGCGACCTCGTCCGAGAGCCAGTCGGTGCACGGGTCGGCGCCCAGCAGCAGGAAGAGCCCGTCGGCCGCGACGCGCTCGGTGGTGCCGGCCTCGTGGTCGGCGAGGTCGAGCCAGGCGAGGCGACCCTCCTCGCTGCCGCCGTCGGCGACGACGGTGCGCGGCCGCACGTGGATGATCGGGTTCTGGGCGATCTCGTTGATCAGGTAGCTCGACATGGTGGCCTCGAGGCCCGCGCGGCGGACGACGATCGTCACCGAGCGGGCGAACCGCGCCAGGTGCACGGCCGCCTGGCCGGCGGAGTTGCCGCCGCCCACGACGTAGACGTCGCGGCCCTCCATCTCGCGGGCCGCGGTGAGCGCGGCCCCGTAGTGGACGCCGGCGCCGACGAGGTCCTCGATCGCCGGGACGCCGAGCGCCCGGTACGCCGCCCCGCTGGCGATCACCACGGTGTGGGCGCGCACGTCGCCGCCGTCGGTGCGCAGCCGCAGCGTGCCGTCGGCCTCGCGCTGCAGCGCGGCCACGGGCCAGCCGGTGTTGAACTCGGTGCCGAAGCGCAGCGCCTGGTTGCGCGCCCGCATGGCCAGCCGCATGCCGGAGATGCCGCGGGGGAAGCCGAGGTAGTTGCGGATCATCGAGCTGGTGCCCGCCTGGCCGCCGATCGCCTCCGACTCCAGCACCACGCAGCCGAGCCCCTCGGACGCCGCGTAGACGGCCGCGCCGAGCCCCGCGGGGCCGGCGCCGACCACGCAGACGTCGACGACGCCGTCGACGCGGATCTCGCCGGGCACGCCGTAGATGGAGGTGGCGACGGCGCGCACGGTCGCCCCGGCGATGGCCGCCCGGGTCGCCGACCACACCAGCGGGTAGGGCGCGTCGTCGGGGAAGTGCGCGCGCACGGCGACGCCGGCGTCGGAGTCGGGGTCGTAGACGCGGTGCGGCATGCCCATGCGGTCGAGGTAGTCGCGGATCGCGAGCACCGCGCCGTCGCGGTGCGGGCTGACGATCTTGACCGCCACGACCTCGGGGTCGGGCACCGTGGAGCCCCAGTCGCTCAGCAGGTCGGTGACGGCGTGGTGGAACTCCTCGTCGCGGGTGCCGCGGGGCAGCAGCAGGTAGGCGTCGTACTTGCCGGACGCCATGCCGGGGCGCAGCGCGGACGCGTCGGCGAGGAAGCGGTCCCAGTGCGCGGCGATGACGCGGCGTGCCGTGGGCACCAGCGCCCGCCAGCGTCCGATCGCCTCGAGCACGTGCGCGTCGGGCAGCGTCGAGGTCGTGACGAACAGCGCCACGTGGACGCCCTCGGCCCGCAGCGCCCGGGTGACCTCGCAGGCCTCCACGCAGTCGCGCGCGGTGTGGACCGCGTACTCCGCGGCGTAGCGTCCGAACGCGGCCACCAGCTCGTCGAGGTGATCGCCGGAGACGAGGACGAGCGCGGGCGGTCGGGACGCGCTGACGGGGGTGGGGGCCTCGGTCACCTCGCCACCGTACGGGAGGATGGTGCGGTGCGGCTCCGGATCGACCTCGCCTACGACGGCTCCGACTTCCGTGGCTGGGCCTCCCAGCCCGGCCTGCGCACCGTGCAGGGCACCCTCGAGGCGGCGCTGGCCACGGCGCTGCGGCTCGACGCCGCGCCGGCCACCGTGTGCGCGGGCCGCACCGACGCCGGGGTGCACGCCCGGGGCCAGGTGGTGCACGTCGACCTCGAGGCCGCGACCTGGGCCGACTGCGAGGCCGACGGCGGCGCCGAGCGGCTGCTGCGCCGGCTCAACGGCATCCTCCCCGACGACGTCGTGCTGCGCGGGCTGCGCGTCGCCCCGGACGGCTTCGACGCCAGGTTCGGGGCGCTCTGGCGGCGCTACGCGTACCGGGTCGCCGACCGGCCCGAGGCCCTCGACCCGCTGCGGCGCGGGCACGTGCTCGCCTGGCCGCGTCCGCTCGACGTCGCCGCGATGGAGGAGGCCTCCGCGCTGCTGGTCGGCCGGCACGACTTCGCCGCGTTCTGCAAGCGTCGCGAGGGGGCCACCACGATCCGCACCCTGGAGGTGCTGACCTGGGAGCGCGAGCCGTCCGGGGTGCTCGTCGGGCACGTGCGGGCCGACGCGTTCTGCCACTCGATGGTGCGCTCGCTGGTCGGCTGCCTGCTCGCGATCGGCGAGGGTCGGCGTCCGGTCGCCTGGGCGGGGGAGATGCTCACGGTCGGCGAGCGGTCGTCGTCCATCGGCGTCGTGCACGCCCACGGGCTGACGCTGGAGGAGGTCGCCTACCCCGACGACGCGGAGCTGGCCGACCGGGCGACGCGCACCCGGGCCCGCCGCAGCGCCGAGGAGGTCGTCCGATGAGCGACGAGCACTACTTCACCGCCGACCCGTCGGTGCCGTTCCAGCGCGCGCCGCTGACCGCCTCGGTCTGGGGTCGCGACCTCGCGCTGGTGAGCGGCTCCGGCGTCTTCGCGCAGGGCCGCCTCGACGTCGGCACCGCGGTGCTCTTCCGGGAGACCGAGCCGCCGCGGGCCGACCGCGTGCTCGACCTCGGGTGCGGCTACGGCGTCATCGGCCTGGCGATCGCCGCCAGCGACCCCGCCGCGCACGTCACCTGCGTCGACGTCAACGAGCGCGCCCTCGCGCTGACCCGCGAGAACGCCGAGCGGCTCGGCCTGGCCGAGCGGGTCACCGCGGCGCTGCCCGACGAGGTGCCCGACGGCGAGTTCGACGAGATCTGGTCGAACCCGCCGATCCGCATCGGCAAGGAGGCGCTGCACGCGCTGCTGCTGCGCTGGCTGCCGCGGCTGACGCCCGAGGGGCGTGCGGTGCTCGTGGTCGGCAAGAACCTGGGCGCGGACTCGCTGCAGCGCTGGCTGGGGGAGCAGGGCCTGCCGGCCGCGCGGATCGCCAGCGCCAAGGGCTTCCGCGTGCTCGAGGTGCGCAGGGGCTGACCGCGTCGACCTCGCGACGAGGACGGGCCCGACCACCGTGCGGTGATCGGGCCCGTCGGACGGAGCGGGGAGTCGGCTCAGACCGGCTCGAGGGTGCCGTGCTCGGCCACCGTGCCCGCCAGCGTGCGCAGGTGGAAGGTGGCGTCGCCGAGCAGCTGCTCGAGAGCCTGCAGGTGCGCGGTGTAGGAGCCGATCGAGTACTCCGCGGTGACGCCGATGCCGCCGTGCAGCTGGATGGCCTCCTGACCGATGTGCCGGCTCGCGCGCGCCACCTGGAGGCCCGCCCGGGCCGCCGCGGCGTGCACGGCCTGCGGGTCGCCCTCGGCGAGCACCATCGTCGCCCACAGCACCAGCGAGGTGGTGAGCTCGAGGGAGACGTACATGTCGGACGCGCGGAAGGTCAGCGCCTGGAAGGTGTTGAGCGTGACGCCGAACTGCTTGCGGCTGGTGAGGTAGCCCGTGGTGGTGCGCAGGGCGGTCTCGAGGGCGCCGACGGCCTGGTTGCCGGCGATGATCCGGGCGATGTCGTGCACCGTCGCGATGCTGCCCTCGACGTCGGCGCCGGGCTCCCCCAGCGGCGTCGCGGGCGCCGACGCGAGCGCGACCTTGGCGGCGCGGGTGCCGTCGAACGCGGCGTAGCCGGTGCGCTCCACGCCGTCCGCGGACGGGTCGACGAGGAACAGGCCGGTGCCGCCGCCGGGCAGGGCCGCGCTGACGACCAGCTGGTCGGCGCGGGCGCCGTGCGGCACGGGCTCCTTGATGCCGGTGAGCGTCCAGGAGTCGCCGTCCTGCGTGGCGGTGACCTCGCAGGCGGCGTTCGCGCGGCCGGAGCCGGGCTCGGCGTGGGCGAGCACGACCAAGCGCTCGCCGGAGGACAGCGCGCCGAGGACGTCCGCGCGCTGCTCGGCGGTGCCGACGGCCGAGACCAGGCCGCCGGCCAGGACGATGCTGGCCAGGAACGGCTCGGGGGCGATCACGCGGCCGAGCTCCTGGGCCACGATCGCGACCTCGACCGGTCCGGCGCCGGAGCCGCCGTCGGCCTCGGCGAAGGGCAGGCCGAGGATGCCCATCTCGGCGAGCTGGCGCCAGAGGTCCTCGGAGTAGCCGGGCTCGGCCAGCACGGTCTGCCGGCGGTGCTCGAAGTCGGAGTAGGCCTTGCCGACCAGGCCGCGCACGGCCTCGCGCAGCGCGTCCTGCTCGTCGTCGTAGGTGAAGTCCATGGTCGTCTCCTGGGTCTTCTGCGTCGTCGGCGGGTCAGAGCCCGAGGATGGTCTTGGCGATGATCTGGCGCTGCACCTCGTTGGAGCCGCCGTAGATCGACGCCTTGCGCAGGTTGAGGTAGGTGGGCGTCGCCAGGTGGGTCCACTCGGGCAGGGCGCTGTCGTCGCCGGCGCCCGAGGCCAGGCCCGCGGGGCCGGCCATGTCCATCGTCAGCTCGGAGACCGCCTGCTGGAGCTCGGTGCCCTTGAGCTTGAGCACCGAGGACGCCGGGTGCGGGGCGCCGTCGGTGGAGTCGGCCACGACGCGCAGCGCGGTGAGCTCGAGGGCCAGCAGCTCGTTCTCGAGCTCGGCGAAGCGCGCGGCGACCAGCGGGTCGTCGAGCTGCCGTCCGGCGAGCTCCTTGGCCCGCGCGAGGTTGCGCTTGGTCGCGCCGACGGGGGCCACGCCGACGCGCTCGTTGCCGAGCAGGAACTTCGCCTGGGTCCAGCCGCTGTTGAGCTCGCCGACGAGGTTCTCCGCGGGCACGCGCACGTCGGTGAACCAGACCTCGTTGACCTCGTGGCCGCCGTCGATCAGCTGGATCGGGCGGACCTCCAGGCCCGGGGTGGTCATGTCGATGAGCAGCATCGAGATGCCGGCCTGCTTCTTCACGTCCGGGTCGGTGCGCACGAGCGTGAACAGCCAGTCGCCGTACTGGCCGAGCGTCGTCCAGGTCTTCTGGCCGTTGACGACGAAGTGGTCGCCGTCGCGCACCGCCGTGGTGCGCAGCGAGGCGAGGTCGGAGCCGGCGTCGGGCTCGGAGAAGCCCTGGCTCCACCAGATGTCGAGGTTCGCGGTAGCGGGGAGGAAGCGCTCCTTCAGCTCCTGGGAGCCGAAGTGGGCGATCACCGGGCCGATCATCGTGGCGTTGAACGCCAGCGGCACCGGGACGCACGCGGCCTGGAGCTCCTCGTGCCAGATGTGGCGCTGCAGCTCGGTCCAGTCCTTGCCGCCCCACTCGACCGGCCAGTGGGGCACCGCCAGGCCCGCGGAGTTGAGCACGCGCATGCTCTCGACGATCTGGTCGCGGGTGAGCTCGCGGCCGGCGCGCACGTCGTCGCGGATCTCCTGGGGGACCTTGGTGGTGAAGAAGTCGCGCAGCTCGTCGCGGAGCTCGCGGTCCTCGTCGGACAACTGCAGGCGCATGCGTCCTCCTGGGGGACGGTCGGGTGGGCCGGGTCGGTCGGGGCTCGGCGGGAGCGCGGAGTGACGGCTCCCACCTCTGATCTCACCACGGCGCACCAAGGACTGACAGGAGCGTCTGTCAGATGGTCGGGCCGGGGCCGGCGTCAGCGCGCGGCGCGGCGGCCGCCCGGGGGCCGTGGCTCGTCCGGACGGTCGTCGCGCGGGGCGTCCGGACGGCCCGGCGGGGCTGTGAGCGAGCGCCACAGCCGGGTGCCGAGGAGCAGCACGAGGAAGAGGCAGGCCACCGCCCCGACGGTGGCCAGCGCGAGCAGGAGCCAGGCGAGCGCGGCGTCCTCGGTGCCGCGGCGGGCGCGGTCGCCGAGGTCGATGGCGAGGAAGACCAGGTAGCCCCAGGCGACGAGCAGCACCGTGACGCCGGCGGAGAGGCCGAGCTGGGGGAGGCGTGCCGCGAGCGGCGCGCGAGGGCGCGACCGGCGGGGCGCCGCCCGTCGTCCACCACCGCTCATGGGCCCATTGTGGGCCCTCGCGGAAGGTCCCGTGACCGGGACGCGCGGGCCTGCGCCACGCCGATCGGGTGGTCGCCCGAGGTCGTCCTCGCGCCGCGGCGACGGTCCTGACCTGCGGGTTCGCGGCGACGTGAGCCCGGTCACGATCCGATGGCCCGACGGTGTTGCGCCGAGGGCGACCCGCGGCTACGGTTGCCACAACATCTAGTAGTTACAAGCATGTAGTTATCCACATCTAGTTCACATCCGGATGCGGGATGACCCACAGACGACTGCTGGTTATTCACAGGCGAGGGGCCCATGGCCCACAGGCGAGGTCCGGAGGAGGGGTCCCGTGCACTGTCCGTACTGCCGTGGCACCGACACCCGCGTCGTCGACTCGCGCGTGGCCGAGGACGGCGGCTCGATCCGGCGTCGTCGCACCTGCTCGTCCTGCGCGAAGCGGTTCACCACCGTCGAGCTGATGCAGCTCACGATCGTGAAGCGCTCGGGCGCCACGGAGCCGTTCGTCCGCGAGAAGGCCGTCGCCGGCGTCCGCAAGGCCTGCAAGGGCCGACCGGTCACCGAGGACCAGCTCGCGCGCCTGGGCCAGGAGGTCGAGGACGCCCTCCGGCTCAGCGGCGCCGCGGAGGTCGCGGCCCACGAGGTCGGGCTGGCCATCCTCAAGCCGCTGCGCGAGCTCGACGAGGTCGCCTACCTCCGGTTCGCCAGCGTCTACCGGGCCTTCGGGTCCGCCGCCGACTTCGAGGACGAGATCGCCGCGATGCGCGCCGAGCGCGTCTCCGACGCCTCGTCCGTCCCCGCCTCAGCCGCCACCGGCTGACACCGACCGCCCGGCAGGCCGTGGGGAAGCGGCCTGCCGGGCGCACCACTCCCGCTTCCCTGGGCGCGCCGGTGCGCCCGGCCCCGTCGGGACACCGGAGCGGGCCGCCCGATCAGGAATGTCGGCGGCGTCCGGCAGCATCCGGATCCCACCCCGCAGCACGCAGCACCACCGAGCACGACACCCCGCACGACCCCCGCACGACCCCAGAGCACCACCGACCACCCGGGACCAAGGAGAGCAGCGCATGACCGAGACGGTGAACGGCGGGCAGCCCAGCGCGAGCGAGCGCGCCGGCGGCCTGACCCTGAAGCGGGTCTTCAGCACCGAGGGCGTCCACCCCTACGACGAGATCACCTGGGAGCGGCGCGACGTCGTCCAGACCAACTGGAAGACCGGCGAGACCGTCTTCGAGCAGCGCGGCGTGGAGTACCCCGACTTCTGGTCGGTCAACGCCTCCACGATCGTCACCACCAAGTACTTCCGCGGCGCGGTCGGCACCGACGCCCGCGAGTGGAGCCTGCGCCAGATCATCGACCGGGTCGTGAAGACCTACACGAAGGCCGGCCGCGAGCACGGCTACTTCGCCACCGAGGCCGACGTCGAGATCTTCGAGCACGAGCTCACCTGGCTGCTGGTGCACCAGTACTTCTCGTTCAACTCCCCGGTCTGGTTCAACGTGGGCACGCCCAGCCCGCAGCAGGTCTCGGCCTGCTTCATCCTCTCCGTCGACGACTCGATGGACTCGATCCTGAACTGGTACAAGGAGGAGGGCTTCATCTTCAAGGGCGGCTCCGGCGCCGGCCTGAACCTCTCGCGCATCCGCTCCTCCAAGGAGCTCCTCTCCTCCGGTGGCACCGCCTCGGGCCCGGTCTCGTTCATGCGGGGCGCCGACGCCTCCGCCGGCACCATCAAGTCGGGCGGCGCCACGCGTCGCGCGGCGAAGATGGTCGTCCTCGACGTCGACCACCCCGACATCGAGGAGTTCGTGATGACCAAGGCGCGCGAGGAGGACAAGATCCGCGCGCTGCGCGACGCCGGGTTCGACATGGACCTCGGCGGCGCCGACATCACCTCGGTGCAGTACCAGAACGCCAACAACTCCGTGCGCGTCAGCGACGAGTTCATGCGCGCCGTCGAGGAGGGCACCGACTTCGGCCTGCGCGCCCGCAAGACCGGCGAGGTCATCGAGCGCGTCGACGCCCGCGACCTGTTCCGCAAGATCGCCACCGCTGCGTGGGAGTGCGCCGACCCGGGTCTGCAGTACGACGACACGATCAACGACTGGCACACCAACCCCGAGACCGGGCGCATCACCGCGTCCAACCCGTGCTCGGAGTACATGTCGCTCGACAACTCCTCGTGCAACCTGGCGTCGCTGAACCTGCTGAAGTTCCTCAAGGACGACGACACGTTCGACGCCGAGCTGTTCAGCAAGGCGGTCGAGTTCATCATCACCGCGATGGACATCTCGATCTGCTTCGCCGACTTCCCGACCGAGCCGATCGGCCAGACCACCCGCGACTACCGCCAGCTCGGCATCGGCTACGCCAACCTCGGCGCGCTGCTGATGGCGATGGGCCTGGGCTACGACTCCGAGGGCGGCCGCACCATGGCCGCGACCATCACCTCGCTGATGACCGGCACCTCGTACCGTCGCTCCGCCGAGCTCGCGGCGATCGTCGGCCCCTACGCCGGCTACGCCCGCAACGCCGACGCCCACCAGCGCGTCATGCGCAAGCACCAGGTGGCCAACGACGCGGTGCGTCCCATCTCGATCGCCGACGCCCAGACCCACAAGCTGGCCACGGCCGAGTGGGCCAAGGTCGTCGAGCTGGGCAAGGCCAACGGCTTCCGCAACGCGCAGGCCTCGGTGCTCGCGCCCACCGGCACCATCGGCTTCATGATGGACTGCGACACCACCGGCATCGAGCCGGACTTCTCGCTGGTCAAGTTCAAGAAGCTGGTCGGCGGCGGCTCGATGCAGATCGTCAACCAGACGATCCCGCGGGCGCTGAAGAAGCTCGGCTACCAGCCGGAGCAGGTCGAGGCGATCGTGTCCTACATCGCCGAGAACGGCCACGTCGTCGACGCCCCCGGCCTGCGCCGGGAGCACTACGAGGTCTTCGACACCGCCATGGGCCAGCGCGCGCTCAAGCCGATGGGCCACGTGCGGATGATGGCGGCCTGCCAGCCGTTCCTCTCCGGCGCGATCTCCAAGACCGTCAACCTGCCGGAGACGGCCACGGTCGAGGAGATCGAGGAGGTCTACCTCCAGTCGTGGAAGCTCGGCCTCAAGGCCACCGCGATCTACCGCGACAACTGCAAGGTCGGCCAGCCGCTGTCGGACGGCAAGGCGGAGAAGAAGGACGACGAGGTCGCCGTCGAGGCGGCCGCGGAGCCGACCGTCGTCGAGAAGGTCGTCTACGCGCCCACCCGCAAGCGCCTGCCGAAGTCGCGCGCCTCGCGCACGACGTCGTTCACCGTCGGCGGTGCCGAGGGCTACCTGACCTCAGGCGCCCACGACGACGGCACCCTCGGCGAGATCTTCCTGAAGCTCGGCAAGCAGGGCTCGACCCTGGCCGGCGTCATGGACGCGTTCTCGATCGCGGTGTCGATCGGCCTGCAGTACGGCGTCCCGCTGGAGACCTACGTCTCGAAGTTCACCAACCTGCGCTTCGAGCCGGCCGGTCTCACCGACGACCCCGACGTCCGGATGTCGCAGTCGCTGATGGACTACGTGTTCCGTCGCCTCGCGCTCGACTACCTGCCCTTCGCGGAGCGTCAGGCCCTGGGCATCTTCTCGGCCGACGAGCGTCAGCGCTACCTCGACACCGGCTCCTACGAGCCGGCCGGAGAGACCGGCTCGGCCGCCGAGCTGATCGAGTCCGCCTCGGTCCAGCCGGAGCCCGCCCCGGCTCCGCGGGTCGAGGTGCTCGAAGTCCCGCAGGCCGACGCCGGCGAGGCCCACACCTCCGCCGAGCTGCTCGAGCAGATCACCGGCACCGCGGTCGACAGCCCGCTGTGCTTCACCTGCGGCACCAAGATGCGTCCCGCCGGCTCGTGCCACGTGTGCGAGGGCTGCGGCAGCACCTCCGGCTGCAGCTGATCCTCGGCTGAGCCACGACCGGGCCGGTCTCCCCTCGGGGAGGCCGGCCCGGTCCCGTTCCGGTCCCCGACGCGGTGCGTCGAGCCGCCTGTGGAGGAGCGCGGCGCGGAGGGGCCCGCCCGGCCCAGGCTGGACCGCATGAACGAGACCCAGACCCCCGATGACCTTCCCGTGGTGCGCACCGCCGCCGACCTCGAGCGCCTCTGGCGCCGCCTGATGGAGCCGCTCGGCTTCGCCGCGCCGCAGGTGTGGCTGCTGGTTCTCGAGAGGGGTCAGTGCCGTCACGCCACCAAGCTCGAGGATCTCCCGGCCGACCCGACGCCGGCCGACCTGGCGATCATGGCCGACGTCCTGGCCGATCTCGCCGATCTCGGCGACGGTCGCGACGTCGCCTTCCTCTACGCCCGGCCCGGCGGAGGCCGTCGGGACGGCGACCTGGCCTGGGCGCGCACGCTCGCGCGCGCGTCCGCCTGGCCGGTGCACCTGGCCCACGACACCGCGCTGTGGGTCGCGGCTCCCGACGACCTGGGCGCGATCGCCTGACCGTGTGCATCGCCCGGGTGGTTCGATCGGGGCATGACCCCGCATGACGTGATCGAGGCCGACTACCTGGTCGTGGGCGCGGGCGCGTCGGCGATGGCGTTCGTCGACACGCTGGTCGACCACCGCGGGGCCACCGTGGTGCTCGTCGATCGACAGGACGCGCCGGGCGGGCACTGGCTGCAGGCGTACCCGTTCGTCCAGCTGCACCAGGCGGCGTGCTTCTACGGCGTCGCCTCCGAGGTGCTCGGCGGCGGGGAGCTCCAGACCGAGGGTCCGGAGGCGGGGCTGCAGGTGCGCTCGACCGCCGCCGACATCACCGACTACTACGCCCGGGTGCTGCGCCGGCTCGAGGGCACCGGCCGGGTGCGGTTCCTCGGCGGGCACGAGGTGATCGGCGGCGCCGCGGGAGAGGGGGGCGACCTCCGGGTGCGGCGGCTCGAGGACGACGCCGAGCTGCGCGTGGCGCCCGGCGCGCGGGTCGTCGACGCGCGGTACGTCGCGCCGCGGATCCCGAGCCAGGTGCCGCCGCCGTTTGAGGTGGGGGCGGGCGCGCGCCTGGTGGCCGTCAACGACCTCCCCGACGCCGGGCCGGCCCGGCGTCACGTGGTGGTCGGATCCGGCAAGACCGCCACGGACGCCTGCGTGTGGCTGCTGCGGCACGGCGTCGACCCCGACGCGATCACCTGGGTGCGGCCGCGCGAGCCGTGGATGCTCGACCGCGCCCGCATCCAGCCTGTGCCGGAGGTCTACCAGGGCATGTTCGCCGAGATCGTCGAGGGCGCGGCGTCGGCGGCGACCCTCGACGACCTGCTGCGGCACCTCGAGGACGCCGGCGTCATGCTGCGCCTCGACCCGACCCGTCGGCCCACCATGGCCAAGGCGCCGACGCTCGGCCGCTGGGAGCTGGAGCTGCTGCGCAGCATCACCGACGTCGTCCGGCTCGGCCACGTGCGGCGGGTCGAGGACGGCCGGCTGCTCTGCGACGACGGCACGGTCGAGATCGGTCCGGACGCGCTGGTCGTCCACTGCGCCGCCGACGGGCTGCGCAACCCGCCCCTGCTGCCGGTGTGGTCACCCGAGCGGATCACCCTCCAGCCGGTGCGCGCCGGGTTCCCGTGCTTCGGCGCGGCGCTGGTCGGCTACGTCGAGGCCACCCGCGACGACGACGCGACGAGGAACGCGCTGTGCCACCCCGTCCCGTTCGGCGACCGGCTCGAGGACTGGGCCGACATGAACGCGCGCGGCCTGCGCTCGGCGGCGGCCTGGGGCGCCGAGACGGACATCCGCGCGTGGGCGTCGGGCGTCGCGATCAACCCCGGACGCGTGCCCGAAGCGGACCGCACCCCGGCGCTCGAGGACGCTCTGACACGGATCGCGCGTCACCGCGACGTCGCCGTCGAGCGGCTCGCGGGCTGGGCGTCGGTCTAGTCCGGCCGGCCCGGCGACCCGCCGTCGACCTAGGTCGTGGGCGCCACGACGCGGAGGATGCACGCACGCCGACCGCGCGGCCGCCTAGAGTGGCGCGAGCCTCCCCGCGGCCCCCTCCCGCTCCCACGAGGAACCCCATGACCTCCCCTCCGCGCATGCCCCGCGTGGTCTTCCTCGGCCACAGCGCCGCCCTCTCGGGCGCCGAGCTCTACCTGGCCGGCATGCTCGCGCGCACCGAGGCGATCGACCCGCTGGTCGTGCTCACCGAGGACGGGCCGCTGGTGCGCAGACTGGAGTCCACGGGCGTCGAGATCGACGTCGTCCGCCTCGACGAGGACGCGGCCGGCGTGGGCGGGCACGCGTCCCTCGCGCGGCTCGCGCGGTCGGTGGGCGGGCTCGCGCCGACGGTCGCCCGGCTGCGCGCGCGACTGCAGGCCGCGCAGGCCGACGTCGTCTACACCAACAGCGCGAAGGCGCACGTGCTCGGGCTGCCGGTGGCCCGCAGCCTCGGCCTGCCCGCCGTCATGCACGTGCACGAGCGGCTCGACGCCGCCACCTACTCCGCCGCCAACCGGACGCTGCTGCGCACGGCGTCGCTGACGGCCACGCGGCTGATCGCCAACTCCGCCTGGACCCGCGACGGCCTGCCGTCTCGGGCCCGCGGACGCGCCGTCGCCCTGCCGTGCCCGACCGACGTGCCGCCCGTCGCCCCCGCGCTCCCGGCGACCCGGCCCGGCGAGCTCTCGCTGGCCCTCGTCGGCCGGCTCACGGCGTGGAAGGGCCAGGACGTGGCGCTGCGGGCGCTCGCGGCGCTGCGTCGCACGCGGCCCGACCTGTGTCTGAGCCTGCACCTGTACGGCGCGAGCCTGTTCGAGTCCGACGCCGACCACGTCGAGCGCCTGCACGGCCTGATCGCCGCCGAGGGCCTGGCCGAGCGGGTGCACCTGCACGGGCACGTCGACGACGTCGTCGCCCGCCTCGCGCAGCACGACGCCGTGCTGCACACCAGCGTCCGGCCCGAGCCGTTCGGGCAGGTGATCGTGGAGGCGATGGCGCAGGGACGCCCGGTCGTCGTCACCGACGCCGGGGGAGCCGCCGAGATCGTCACCGACGGACGCGACGGGCTGCGCGTCCCGCCCGGCGACGTCGGCATGCTCGCGGCGACGATCGTCCGGCTCGCCGACGACCCGGCCCTGCGGACGCGGCTCGGGGCCGCGGCCCACGAGCGGGCCACCGACTTCTCCTACGCGGAGGTGCTGCCGCGCTGGGAGGCGGTGCTGCTGGAGGCGGCGGGCGGAACCGGTCCGAGGACGGCCAGCAGCGCGAGCCGCTCGTAGGCCTCCGAGCCCGGCGGGGCGGTGTAGACCAGCAGCCGCTGGGACTGCTCGGGATCGAGGAGGGTCTGGCACTGCAGCTCCAGCGTCCCGACCTCGGGATGCACGAAGCGCTTGGTGTCGTGCGGCCGGACGCCGACCTCGTGACGCTCCCACAGCGACCGGAACTCGGCGCTGCGCGTCAGCAGCAGCTCGGCCAGCCGGGCCGCCTCGGATCCCGGGCCGCGGCGCGCGGCCACCTCCCGCAGTCCCGACGCGTAGAGCCGCGAGAGGTGCTCGTGGTCGTCGGGGTGGTGCGGCAGGCGGGACGCCGGGTTGGTGAACCATCGGAAGCCGAGGCTGCGCTCGGGCCCGGCGTGCCGCGTGCGATCGCCCACCAGCGTGACGCTCAGCGGCGTCTGGCGCAGGGTGACGCCGAGCTCGGTGGTGATCTCGGCCGGGGTGTCGACCAGGCGGTCGAGGATGCGCTGGAGCCCCGGGCCGACGTGACGGCTCTCGGCGCCCCGCGGCGGCGGGCGGTGGCCGGCCAGCCGGAAGAGGTGGTCGCGCTCGTCGAGCGACAGGTGCAGGCCCTGGGCGATCGCGGAGATCATCTGCTCGGAGGGCTGCGGGCCGCGCTCCTGCTCGAGGCGCGTGTAGTAGTCGGTCGACATGTGGCACAGCGCCGCGATCTCCTCGCGGCGCAGACCCGTCGTGCGCCGCCGCTGCCCGCGGGGCAGGCCGACGTCCTCGGGCTGCAGGGCCTCGCGGCGCAGTCGCAGGAACTGCGCCAGGCCGGCTCGGTCGGTCACGCTGGGCTCCTCCGGATCGCGGACGGATCAGACCCGGGGCATCGTCGCACGCGGGAACCGCGCCGCGACGACCTCGATCGACCA
Source organism: Nocardioides sp. TRM66260-LWL (assembly GCF_020075545.1). Lineage (GTDB taxonomy): Bacteria > Actinomycetota > Actinomycetes > Propionibacteriales > Nocardioidaceae > Nocardioides. Next base: position 366,952 of record NZ_JAIQZK010000002.1, on the reverse strand, counting down.
CTCCCACACTCGGCGAGCCTCCGCGACGTCGCGCAACGGGCGGTAGAGGCGCTGCGGCGCCGGGGCGCCGCCGAGCCGGCCGAGGCCGCGGGGGCCGTAGAGCTGGACGTCGGAGGTGTCCGGCGCGGTCGCGGCCGCCAGGGCCGGCAGCGCGGCCGACTCGGCCGTGCCCAGCAGCAGGCCGAGCGACGACAGCGCCCCGATGACCCGCCGCGCTCCGAGGGCCTCGTCGCGGCCGTAGCCCGGCTGCGCCGCCAGGAGGTTCGTCGGCGCCACCCCGGGATGGGCGAGGACGCTGGTGACCCCCCAGCCCTCCGCGGCGCTGCGGCGGGCGAGCTCGAGGCCGAAGAGGCCCTGCGCGATCTTCGACTGCCGGTAGGCCGCGGTGGCGTCGTAGCGCTCGGCCCACTGCAGGTCGTCCCAGTGGACGCCGCCCGACGCCGCGGCCACGCTGATCTGGGAGACGATCCGGGCCCGACCGGCGCTCAGCACCGGCATCAGCCCGGCGATCAGCGCGACGTGGCCGAGGTGGTTCACGCCCAGCTGCAGCTCGAAGCCGTCGGCGGTGACCCGTCGCTGCGGCGGCGTCATCAGCCCCGCGTTGTCGATCAGGGCGTGCACGGGCCGGCCGTCCGCGACCATCCGCGCGGCGAACGCCGTCACCGACGCGAGGCTGGCGAGGTCGAGGCGCTCGGCCCCCACCCGGGCGTCGGGGCGCAGGCCGCGCAGCGCGGTGACGACGCCGGCGCCCTTGGCCTCGTCCCGCACCGGGAGGACGACGTCGGCTCCGGCCGCGACGAGCCGCTCGGCGATGCGTCGGCCGATGCCGTCGCTGCCGCCGGTGAGGACGACGCGCCGTCCGGCGAGGCGGGAGAGGTCGGGGTCGATGGTGTGGCGCATGGTGGCTCCTCGGGATCGGCGTCCCCGGTGCTTCGGCTCCGGGGTGCTCCCAGCCTCGCCGCCGCGTCGCGAGCGTGGGAGGGTCTGTCGATCCCCCTCAGGCGCCGTGCTCGTCGCCTCGAACCGCCGCCGAACCGCCGTCGAGCCGCGCTGCGGTCTGGCAGAGTGCGAGACCCCTATGGACAAGGAGACGTCATGAGCCAGACCACCCTCGGCGGCGGCGAGAAGGTCACCCGCACCGGCCTGCTGGTCTTCGCCGTCGCGCTGCTCCTGCTCGCCGCGGTGCTCATCTGGGGCGCCTCCCAGGCCGGCCCGGACGGCTCGGACGGCGTGGACGGCTCCGGGGGCGGGCTGGCGACGGTCGTCGGGCTCGCGGGCCTGCTCGTCGGTGGCGTCGGCTCGATCGCGCTCACGATTTGGGCGGTGTGGGTCGGCGCGCTGCTCGCGCTGCGCGAGCACACGGAGGAGCGGAGCCGCTGAGCCCGACGGCGGCCGGCGGAACCGATCCGGCGGCCTGGCGCGTCAGGTGGGTGTGAGAGCAGACCGGGCGGCGCTCGACGCCGACTTCGCCGCGTACGTCACCGCGCGCTGGCCCCGCCTCGTGCGGGCCGCCGTGCTGATGGGCTGCCGCGGGGCGGAGGCCGAGGACGTCGTCCAGTCGGCGCTGGAGCGGTGCCTGCCGCGGTGGTCGCGGATCTGCGAGGCCGACGACCGCGACGCGTACGTGCACCGCGTGCTGGTGACGACGCTGGCCGGCTCGCGGCGGCGGCGCTGGTGGGGCGAGCGTCCCACCGAGCACCTGCCCGAGACGGCGGTCGACGACGGCGCCGACCGCCTCGACGACGCCGACGCGGTCAGTCGGGCCCTGGCCGGGCTCGGCGCGGACCAGCGGCAGGTCGTCGTCCTGCGGTACTACGCGCACCTGAGCGAGCAGCAGACCGCGCAGGCGCTCGGCGTGCCGCCCGGCACGGTGAAGAGCCGGCTCTCACGCGCCCTCCGGGTCCTGGCCCAGGATCCCGGCCTCATCGAGCTGCGGGAGACGCTGTGACCCACGAGCCCACCGGATCCACCGGGCCCACCGAGCCCACCGAGGCCACCGGATCGTTCGACGGCGACCGGCTGACGGGAGCCCTCGACGTGCTGGCCGAGCGGATCGCCGTCGGCCCGCCGCCGCTGGACGCGGTGCGTCGCGGCGCCGCCCGGCGTCGGCGCGTGCGCACCGGGACGGTCGCCGTCGCCGGGCTCGCCGCCGCGTCGGTGCTCGGAGCCGTCGTGCTGACCGCCACCGGACGTCCGGCGCCCGCGCCGGTCGCCACCGACCCGGCGGCGAGCGGCTCGCCCTCGCCTGCCGCGAGCGACGCCCCGGCTCCGCCGCCGGGCACGCGGTGGGTGGGATCGGGGCACGTCGCGATCGCGGTGCCGGAGGACTTCCCGGTGAACGCGCTCCCGTGTCCGGGCGTTGCCGTCGACACAGCGATCGTCGATCCGCCCACGGTGGCCAGGGCGTGCGAGGCCGAGTCGGTCGACCCGACTACCCAGGTCGACGTCTTCACGAGAGATCGCCATCCCCTCGGAGACGTGGTCGACCCGGGCACGGCACGCCGCATCGCCGACCTCGCCCCGGGCGTCGAGGCCGAGCGCTTCGACGCCGTGGCGTCGGTCGACGATCGCGGCCGGACGCGATGCGAGGCCACGACGCGGACGGGCGGCGTCGACTTCACGGTGGTCTCCGACGAGGCCGACGCCTGCGCCCGCGTCGACGCCCTGCTCGACACCGTCACCTACCTGCCGGGCCTGGTCGGGGTGCCGGGACCCGGAGCGGTGCTCGACCGCCGGCCCGAGGAGGCGGAGGCGGCCGCCTACCGTCGTGTCCTCGGCGAGGCCGGCCTCAGCGCCGACCGCATGGTCGTCTGCTACTGCTCCAGCCCGGCCTACACGACCGATCCGGCGCCCGGCTCGATGGTGCCCGAGGGGTCGGACGTGACGCTCGTCGCGAGGGGCATCTGGGTCGAGTAGCGTGATCACGCCCGATCCGAGTCCCCGCAGGAGCCCGCCATGGCCTACGTCGTCGACTTCCAGGATGTCTCCACCGTCGGCCTGGAGAGCTCGCCGGTCGCCGACGCGCTCGCCGGCCTGCGGGCCCACGAGGCCCGCTACTTCTCGACCAAGTACGACCACGTGTTCACCACGCATCCGGCGGGGGAGGGGCGCGGTGCGGAGATCGCCGCGTACGTGGCGCGGGTGCTGCGCGAGGAGCGCGACCTCGTGATCGCCTCGCCGGTGCTCGAGGCGGCCGAGTGCGAGGTCGACGGCATCCGCTGGAGTCACGTGTTCCACGAGTCCGGACTGGCGGTCAACGTGCTCTACACGCTCGCCGAGGGCGGCAAGCGGGCCGTCGGGTTCAAGCTCGCGCAGGGCATGGAGGTGCCCGAGGAGCTGGTTGACCGGTTCAGGTTCGCGCGGCAGCGCTCGAAGCTGGCCGGCGAGATCCGCGGCACCTTCTTCGTGATCAAGGGCGAGCACCAGCCGTAGTGCTCGATCGCGGGACGACTGTCGGCGCCCGCCCCTAGGCTGCCTCCGCGGCCGGGCACCCCCGCCCGGCCCCGTCTCGGAAGCACTCGCATGCGCCTGCCCCTCCCCGTCCGTCCCACCGTGCCGACCGTCGTTGCCCTGCTCGCGCTCGGCGTGCTCGCCGCACCGGCCGCGAGCGCCGCCGACCAGCCGCCCCCCGACGTCCAGGTCAGCGAGGTCGCGACGCCCGCCGCCGGCCGGCTCACCGCCCACGTCACCACGACGGCGCCCTACGTGCGGGCGCGCCTCGCGGCGCCCGACGGCGGCGAGCTGGTGGGCCTGCTCCAGCGGGTCGGCGACGCCGGCCTCGACCTCGATCTCGCCACCTGGGGCCTGCCGGCGAGCGCGATGCTGACCGTCGACGCCTGCGCCAACGGGGACGCCGGCAGCTGCCAGCCGGCCACCTCCGTGGCCGTCGCCCCGCTCGACGCCGTCCCCGAGGTCACCTGGCCCGACGCGACCGTGGTGGAGCCTGGCGACCCCGACTACGTCGTCACGACCTCCGACCCCGATGGTGGAGGCACCCTGCGCGTGCGCTGGACCAGCGATCGCGGGGTCGACGGCGGCACCGGGCTCGCGCGCAGCGCCAGCGGCGAGAGCAGCGTGCTCCGGCTGCCCGACGGCGACCTGACCCTCCAGGTGCGGCGCTGCGACCACACCGGCACCGTCTGTCATGACCTCGCCGGCAAGAGCCGCCGGGTGCGGGTGCAGCGCGACCTGCGTGGCACGGTAGAGGTGCTGGACCACGCCGACGCCGTCGTCGGGCCGCGCTCGACGCTGCAGGTCACGGTCACGCCCCGGCCCGCCACGCTCGACGCCGACGTCGTCGTGCGCGATGCTGACACCGGAGCCGTGCTGCCCGGACGCGGCGGGCGGGTCGCCGCCGTCCCGGTCGACGCGGACGGCTCCGGGGGCACCGGGGGCACCGCGCTGCTGCCGCTCGACCTCGCCGGCCTGCCGTCGGGGGCGTACCGGGTCGAGGTCGGCGGATCCTTCGACGTGGCCACCGTCGGCCCCTACGCCGGGGAGCTGGGCGCAGTGACGGTCGTGCTGGACGCCGACGCGCCCCGCGACGTCACCGTGCGCGCCTCGCCGTCGACCTTCTACCCCGCGCGCGACGGCTACCGCGACTCCGTGCGGCTGATCACCGACGTCGCGCCCGACGACGCCTACGACGTCGCCGTGCGGCACGAGATCCGCGATCGCGTGGGACGGCTGGTGCGCACGCTGGAGTCCGACTTCCCGGGCGCGCTCACCTGGGACGGACGCGACGCGTCCGGTGCCGTGGTGCCGGCCGGGCGGTACACGGTGGTCACCGTGGCCACCGACGGCGTCGGCAACGCCACCCGGGGGCCGAGCGTGACGATCACCGCGTCCGGGCAGCGGCTGCGCCAGCACGTCCTGACCCGCACGGTCTCGGCCGCGGGCTCCCTGGTCGACCGCTACGTCGGTCGCTGCTCGCGGCTGCGGCAGCCGTCGTCTCACGGGTGGTCGGGCTCGCTCGGGCTCGAGACCGCGACCCGCTGCCGCGGCACCGTGCGGCAGACGCTGGTCAGCACCGTCCACGCCGTCCGCGTGCCCGACGCGCTCCGCTACGACTCGCTCAAGGTGACGGTCGAGGGCGGCGCCGCCCGTGGCGCGCCGCGCAGCCTCGCCTACCTCGACTACGCCCGCACCGACGGCTCCACCACCGACCCGACCCGTCTGGCCTCGACCGTCGGCCCGCACGCGGGCCCCGGCGTGGCGGCCGAGGCCCTGGTGTTCGGCGACCGGACGGTCGGCTGGGAGGTCTTCACCGCGGCGGGCGCGCGGTATGACCTGCGCCGGTTCACCGTGCGGCTGGTCTACACGCGGCTGGAGTGACCCCCGGACCAGACCGGGTGCCCGGTTCCGGTGACGGATGTCGGTGCCCGGCCCTAGGGTCGCAAACGCGCGACGGACCCTCCCGTCACGCAGACCCCACTCTCGGAGCTCCCCATGCGCCTGCGCACCCACGTCCCGCGACCCCGTCCACGCCTCGTCGCCGCCGCGATCGGCGGCCTGATGGCCCTCGGTGTGCTCGCGCCGCCCGGATCCGCCGCCACCGGCTTCTCGGTGAGCATCGGCGCCGCGAGCGATCCCGCGCCCGGGCGCCTGAGCGTGCAGGTCACGACCGATGCGCCGTACGTCCGCGCGACGCTCGCGCCGTTCGAGGGCAGCGAGGCCCAGCTGGCACCGCAGGTGGTCGCCGTGCCGTCAGGTGGCGTCGTCACGCTGGACCTCGCCACCTGGGGCCTGCCGAACCCGGCCTCGCTGGTGGTCGCGCCGTGCGCCAGCAACAGCGACGTCGACTGCGCCACGGCCCAGCGCGCCACCGCGAGCGTGCCGGTCAGCGACGTGACGCCGTCGGTCACCTGGCCCACCGACACCGCGGTCGGGCAGGACGACCCGCCGTTCGACGTCACGGTCGCCGACCCGGGCGGCGGTGGCCGGCTCGACGTCGCGTTCGTCACCGGCGGGGGCTTCGTCGGCGGCCAGGAGATCGCCCGCGACGGCGCGACGACGCTCGACCTGCCCGACGGCCGCCACACCGCGCAGGTGCGTCGCTGCGACGCGCTCCGCTGGGTGTGCACGCCGCTGGCCGGGCTCTCGCGCGACCTGGTCGTGCGGCGCACCTTCGGGGGGTACGTCTACGCCCAGACCCGGACGACGGCTCCCCGGCGGCTGCCGATCACCCTCGCCGTCGACGCGGCCGGGCCGTTCGACGCCGATCTCACCGTCCGTGACGCCCAGGGCCGCCTCGTGTCCGGCGTCGGCGGCCCGCTCACCGGCCTGCGCACCAGCGACGGCGTCGTCCGGGCCACCCTCGACGTGCGCTCGCTGCGCACCGGGGCCTACGACCTCGGTGGCACGCTGACCTACCAGGACCCCGACGTCGGCACCCTCACCGGACCCCTGGAGCCCTACCGGCTCCTGGTCGACGCGACTCCGCCGGGGCGGGTCTCGGTGCGGCTGAGCCGCGCCAGCGTCTACCCGGCCGTCGACGGCTACCGCGACGACCTCATCGTCACCACGCGGGTCGCGGGCGGCGTCAGCGGCGTGGGCATCCGGCACCAGGTGCTCGACCGGCGCGGACACGTCGTCGCCTCCTTCGACGGCTCCCCCTCCGGCGTCCGGTTCTCGGGTCGCTCCTCGACCGGACGCGCGCTGAGCTCGGGTCGCTACACGCTCCGCACGACCGCGATCGACGAGGTCGGCAACACGACGCGCGGCCGGTCGCTCACGATCAACGTCTCCGGCAAGCGGCTGCGGCAGCACGTCTACACCCGCACCGTCACCGCCGCCGGCTCCCTGACGGGCCGGAACGTCGGACGCTGCTCGACGCTGAAGGTCGGCTTCGTGCGCGGCTGGCGGGGCGGCATGAGCCTGCGCACCGCCACCCGCTGCCAGGGGTCGATCAGCGACACCTTCGTCAGCACCGGTCATGGCCTGACCGCTCCGGTCGCCTTCAGGTACGACTCTGTGAGCGTCACGGTCGTCGGCGGCGCCTCGAGCGACGAGCCGCGCAGCCAGGCCTACGTCTCGTACCTCAGACGTCTCGGTGGCTACGACGGCGACACCCTCCTCACGCCCGAGCTCCGCAGCCACCCCGGTGACTCCGTGCGAGGGGCGACCCACGTCTACGACGACGGCTACGTCGGCTGGAGCGTCTACACGGCCGCCGGCTCGCACTACGACGTCAAGGGCTTCACGGTCCGCATCGGCTACACCCGGCTGGAGTGACCGGTCCGGACCGGCGCCTCGTCCGACGGCGCGACCGGTCCGCCGCCCTCGGCGTCGGCTGCACGTCGCCAGACCCCGCCCGTCCTCTCGCTCGTCGTCACGGAGCCCCCCGATGCAGATGCCACTCGTCAGGCCACTCGCCCTCCTGCTGGGGTGCCTCCTGCTCGTGGGTCCGTTGGCACCTCCCGGCTCTGCGGACACGTCGTATCGGATCTCCCTCGGCGAGATCGCCGTCCCGGGCCCGGGACGCCTGACCGCCCAGGTGACGACCGATGCGCCCGCTGTCCATGCCTGGATCTACAGCGACCCCGTCAATCCTCTCCCGCTCGACTTCGGGCCGGTGCCGGTCAGCGGCGGAGCCGTCACGCTCGATCTGGAGACGTGGGGCGCGTCGTCGTACGGCGACCTCGTCGTGCAGGCCTGCGCAGCGGTGGATGATTGCGACGGCCCGATCCGGCGGGCAGCCGTGTCGCCGTCGGACGTGCAGCCGACGATCAGGTGGTCCGACGTGAGCATCGTGCGCGACGGCGATGGGCCGTACGAGGTGTCGGTCGACGACCCCGGCGGTGGGGGAACGCTCGCCGTCGACGCCTGGTTGCCGAAGGACCCCGCGACGTTCCACCCCATCCCCGTCGCTCGCCACGGCGCCTCCGCGATAGTCCTGCCCGAAGGGCGTCTTACGCTGCGTCTTCTGCGGTGCGACGCCGAGCGTCGATTCTGCAGGGCCTTCGACGATGACAGGCACGACGTGCTGGTACGCCGCACGATCGACGGCTCGATCGATCTGCCGAGGCGCGATGTCGGGGCGCTGCCGATCGACGTCGCGCTCCAGCTGCCGCCTCTGGAAGGGACCTTCGACGCTGAGCTGGTCCTGCGCGACGCCGAGGGATCGGTCGTCCCGGGCGCCGGCGGAGTCTTCACGGGTCTGCGCCAGCGCCCGATCCGCGGGCCCGCGCGGGTACGCGTGGACCTGAGCCGGATCAGCGAGAGCGGCACCTACGTCCTCAGCGGCAGGACGACCTTCGAGGACGCCGATCTCGGGACGCTGCATGGCTCCCTGACTCCGGTGACCTTCCACGTCGATGCGGTTCCCCCGCAGGACGTCGAGGTCGTGCTCAGCAGCACCAGCGTGTTCCCGTATCAGGACGGCTACCGAGACTCGATGACGATCACCACTCACGTCGATCCCGCCGATCGTGCCGGCGCGACGGTGGTCCATCAGATCGTGAGCCGGGGAGGCGTCCTGGTGACGCTGTACCCCGGTGCCCCCGGCCCCACCGAGTGGAACGGTCGCCGCCTGAACTTCGAGGCGCTGCCGGCCGGTCGCTACTCGCTGCACACCGCGGTCTACGACGACCACGGCAACGTGACCCGTCCCCGGCCTCGTTCCATCTTCGTGTCGCACCAGCGTCTACGACAGCGCTCCTACGCCCGTACGGTCAGCGCCCTCGGCTCGATGACCCGGGCACGTGCAGGCTCCTGCTCGAGTGTGGTGGTCGGTGCGGTGCGGGTCTGGCGCAACGGGGTCGGGCTTCGACCGGCCAGCCGGTGCACCGGCAACCGCAAGCGGAGACTGGTGACGACCGAACACGCCCTCACCGCCCCGCGGGCGGTCCGGTACGACCTGCTGATGATCTCGCTCGACGGCGGCGCCGGCAGGGGTGCCCTGAACAGCAGTGCCGTCCTCAACTACGGCCGGCGGTACGGCGGCTTCGGCCCGGGCATCGTGCTCGAACCGGCGCTGGGCCCTCACCCGGGGTCTACAGAGCGAGCCGCGACCTACGTCACCCGGACGGGTCGGGTCCGGTGGCGCGTCGTCGCCGAGACCGGTTCCTACGACCTGAAGCGCTTCACCGTGCGGCTGGTCTACACCCGCCTGGAGTGAGCGAGGCGGCGCGTGCGAGCATCGTGGGTCCCAGCCGCTCCACCCGCCACCTCGGGAGCACCATGACCACCGCGCCCACCGCGCGTCCTGCGCCGACGCCCTGCGAGTCGTCCGTCCCGCTCTCCCGCGCGTTGCGGGAGGGCTCGGCCGACGCCCACGCGGCGGCCGAGGGCTCGGCCTTCATGGCCGCCCTCGTCGACGGCAGCCTCGGCGCCGCCGGCTACGCCACGTACCTGGCGCGGCTGCGCCCGGTCTACGCGACGCTCGAGCGGCTCGGCGCGGAGCAGGCCGACGACCGGTTCGTCGCCGCGGTGCACGACGTCGCGCTGGCCCGACTCGCGCGGCTCGACGCCGACCTGGCCTTCTGGTCGCAGCGGGCCGGGGCGGCGCCGGCAGGTGGGTCGCCCGCGACGGACGCCTACGTGGCCCGGCTCGAGGAGACCCGCCTCTGGGGTGGGCTGTACGTCGCCCACCACTACACCCGCTACCTGGGAGACCTCTCCGGCGGGCAGGGCATCGGTCGGCTGATGCAGGGGCACCACGGGCTCGACCGCGCCAGCGGCGGGGGCGTCGCGTTCTACGCGTTCCCGCAGATCGAGCGGGTCAAGCCGTACAAGGACGCCTACCGCGCCCGGCTCGACGCCCTGCCGGTGACGCTCGCCGAGCGGGAGCGGATGGTGGCCGAGGTGCGCGTCGCCTTCGACCTCAACCGGTGGCTGCTGGCCGAGCTCGGGTCCGAGGTCGAGACCGCCGCCTGACGTCGACCCGACGCGAGCGCGACGGTCAGCCCTCCTCGGTGCTGGTGGAGTCGGTCAGGGTCCGCAGGCCGATCGCGGCGATCAGCGCCACCAGGCCGGCGAGCACGGCGAAGCCGACGCGCTGACTGCGGACGAGCTCGTCGGCGACCGCGTCCGACCAGCCGTCCGCGAGCCGGCCGGTGCCGACGATCGCCGCCGTCACGGTGCCGAGCACGGCGACGCCGACCGCGTTGCCGAGCTCCTGGGCGGTGTCGTTGAGCGCGGAGCCGAAGGACGTGTGGTCCGCGGGGAGCGCCTCGATCAGGGCGACGGCGCTGGTCGTCATGACCAGCCGCATGCCGGCCGCCAGCAGCGCGAGGCCGGGCGCGTAGCCGGCGAAGGCGTGCATCGACGCCGCGAGCAGGCCGAGGGAGACCAGGGTCGCGGTGACGCCCGCGGCCGCGGTGCGCCGGTGGCCGGCTCGCGCCGTGAGGGCGTCCGAGAGAGGGCCGGCGAGCAGCATGCCGAGCACCAGCGGCAGCACGCCGAGTCCGGCGCGCACCGGCGACCAGTGCCACACCAGCTGGAAGAGCTGGGTGCTGGCGAAGAGCACGCCCACCATCGCCGTCATCACCGCGGCCTGGAGCAGCGCGCTGCCCCGGACGGCCGGTCGGGCGAGCAGGTCGAGGTCGACCAGCGGCGCGCCGGCGCGGCGCTCGCGGCGGACGAACGCCAGGCCGGCGCCGATCGAGAGCAGGGCGACGAGCGGGGTCCACGGCGACGTCCAGCCGGCCTCGACCGCGACGGTGAGCGTCAGCAGGCCCGAGGCGAGGGCGACGACGGAGAGGGCGGCGCCGGGCAGGTCGGGGGAGCCGGGACGCAGGTCGGCGGCGTCGTCGGGGGCGATGCCGCGCCGCACGCCCCACCAGGCGATCGCCGCGACGGGCGCGTTGACCAGCAGGAGCGCCTGCCAGGGCAGGTGCTCGACGGCCAGGCCGCCCAGCACCGGGCCGAGCGCGAACCCGGCCATCGAGACGGTGACGATCAGGCCGATCGCGCGTCCGCGCAGCGCGGCGTCGTCGAAGAGCCGGAAGAGCAGTGACATCGTGCCCGGGGCGATCAGCGCCGCGAAGGCCCCGCACAGCGCGCGGACCGCGATCAGCTCCCACGCCTCGCTCGCCAGCAGCACCAGCAGCGAGCTCGCGCCGAAGCCGACCAGCCCGGCCAGCAGCACCCGGCGCCGTCCGAGCACGTCGCCGAGGGTGCCGCCGATCAGCAGCAGCCCGCCGAAGGTCAGCGAGTAGGCGCCGACGACCCACTGGAGGCCGGTGGCGCCGAGCCCGAGGTCGGCCCCGATCGTCGGCAGGGCGACGTTGAGCACCGAGTTGTCGATCATCTCGACGAGCATCGTCAGGCTCAGGGCGAGCAGGGCCGGGGCGGCGGCCCAGAGGGTGTGAGGACGGGGCGGCGCCGCGACGGGGGCGGCGGTGGGGACGGACATGGCGACTCCTCGGATCAGGACCCGAACGCTGTTCGAGTCGAACGCTGTTCGAGAATAGAACAGCGTTCGAGGATGTCAAGTGCGCGAGTAGGGTGAGCGCGTGTCACGCCCCGCCCGCACGGTCAGACCGCCCCGCGCCTCGCTCTCCCGCGACGAGATCGTCCGCACCGCGGTCGCGATCCTCGACCGCGAGGGATCCCGGGGGCTCACGCTGCGCGGGCTCGCGGCCGAGCTCGGCGGCGGCCTCGGCAGCGTCTACTGGCACGTCGCGGGCAAGGAGGAGCTCCTCGCGCTGGTCTGCGACGCGATGATCGCCGAGGCGCTCGCCCGCGCCGAGGCGGGCGCCGACGAGCCGCCGTCGGCGGTCGTGCGTGCGCTCGCGGGCACCGACGACGCCCGGGTGCTGGTCCCGCTCGCGCGGATCCGGGGCCAGGCGCTCGCCCTGTTCGAGCAGACCCGCCCGCATCCGTGGCTGGCCCACGAGATGCACGTCATGGGCGCCGGCGGCCCGTCGGCGCTGCGGTTCTGGGACCGGCTCGGCGCGCAGCTGGCCGCGATGGGCCTCACGCCGCGCCAGCAGTTCGACGGCAGCACCGCGATCATCGGCTACGTCACCGGCGTGGCCGCCGAGATGCTCGCCCAGGACGCGCACGCCGACCCCACGCGGCCCCAGGAGGAGCAGCTCGCCGAGGTCGTCGAGGGCTGGCTGGCCGCCGAGCCGGGCAGCGCGGACGACCTGCCGTGGATCCGCACGATCGTCGACGTCTTCACCGGCCACGACGACAACGAGCAGTTCGTCGCCGGCCTCGACCTCCTGCTCGGCGGCCTGGTGCGTCAGGCTCTCGCCGGCTCCTGATCCTCCTCGGACGGGGATCGTCGCGGACGCCGCAGCCCGGTGGTGGCGGCCGCGAGCACGGCGTCGTCGAGGGCGTCGAGAGCGGGCGTGCGCAGCCGCCACCGCTGCCAGTGCAGCGCCACGTCCAGGGTCGAGGCACCGGGCAGGACGTGCAGCCGCGCACCGGCGGACTCGACGTGGGCCAGCGGCACCATGCCCCAGCCCAGGCCCGCGCAGATCGCCTCGAGGAAGTCGGCGGTGCTCGGGATGCGGTGCACGACGGGCGGACGCGCGAGCCCGCGTCGCGCCAGCAGTCGGTCCTGCAGGCCGTCGAGCTCGTCGAAGACGACCATGGGCAGCCGCGCCCAGTCGACCCCGCGGCCGCGGCGGTGCCGTGCGAGCAGGTCTGGGGCGGCGACCGCGCGGTACCGCTGCACGCCGAGCGGACGCACCGCGCACCCCTGCACGGCCCGGGACTGCGTCGTCACCGCGGCCAGCACCTCGCCGCGGCGCAGCAGCTGCGCGGAGGCGGTCTCGTCGGCCACCTGCAGGCGCAGGGCGATGCCGGGCCGCGCCGCGATCGCGCCCAGCACCGGACGGAACCAGGTGGCCAGCGAGTCGGCGTTCACGGCGACGGGCAGGTCGAGCGCGGTCGGGTGCGCGTCGGCGGCGAGCACCGCGGCGGCCTCGGCGTCGAGCAGCCGCAGCTCGCGGCCCAGGCGCACCAGCGCGGTGCCGGCCTCGGTGGCCGTGGCGGGGGAGCCGCGGCGCACGAGCACGCGTCCGGCGGCGTCCTCGAGGGCGCGGATGCGCTGGCTGACCGCGCTCGGCGTCAGGTGCAGACGCCGCGCGGCGGCGTCGAAGGAGCCCTCGTCGAGGATCGCCACCAGCGTCTCGAGGTGATCGGGGTCGAACCGCACGGCGCCAGTGCAGCACCGACCGCCGCCTGAAGCAACGCTTCAGCAGCATCAGGAAGTGTCGCTGGCCTGCATCATGGCGAGCGCCCTAGCGTGCTCCGTGTGCCCACCGTCCTCGCCACCGTGCTCGCCGGCCTGCTCACCGGTGGCTCCCTGATCGTGGCCATCGGCGCCCAGAACGCCTACGTGCTGCGACAGGGCGTGCTGCGCCAGCACGTGGGCGCGGTCGTGGCCGTCTGCCTGCTCTCGGACGCGGTGCTGATCGTCGCGGGCGTCGCCGGCATCGGCGCGATCGTGAGCCGGGCGGGCTGGCTGATCGACGTCGTCACGTGGCTCGGCGTCGCCTTCCTGCTCTGGTACGCGGCCTCGTCGCTGCGCCGCGCGCTGCGTCCGGAGGCGCTCGAGGCCGCGCAGGCGGGGGAGGGGACGGCGCGGTCGGTCGTCGGCCGTGCCATGGCGCTCACCTGGCTCAACCCGCACGTCTACCTCGACACCGTGCTGCTGCTCGGCTCGATCGCCGCCAGCCACCGCGGCGATGCCACGCCCGGACTGCCGGGCCAGGCCTGGTTCGCGGTCGGCGCGGTGCTGGCCAGCGCCCTGTGGTTCACCGGGCTGGGGTACGGCGCGCGCCTGCTCGGCCCGGTGCTGGCGCGGCCGCGCTCCTGGCAGGTGCTCGAGGTGCTGATCGCGGTGACGATGGTCGGCATCGCCGCGAGGCTCGCGCTCGGCTGAGCGCGCCGACCGGCCCGGCTCAGTCGTGGACGCCGTCGAGGTACAGCCAGCGACCGGCGCGCCGGGCGAACCGGCTGCGCTCGACCAGCGCGCCCGATCGTCCGGCCGCGTCGCGCCACGACGCGGTGAAGGCGACCTCGCCCTCCGCGTCGTCGGCGCCGCCGGCCACGACGTCGTCGACGCTCAGGCCGGTCCAGGCGAGGCCGGCGTCGAGCTCGAGGGAGTCGGGCCGGGTGCGGGGATGCCACGTGCGCAGCAGGTGCTCGACGTCGCCCAGCGCGAACGCGGCGTACCGCGAGCGCATCAGCTCCTCGGCGGTGACGGCCTGCGCCGCGCCGCGGTGCAGCCGCCCGCAGCAGGCGTCGTAGGGACGCCCCGCGCCGCACGGGCAGTCGCGCCGCAGGGTGGGGGCGCCCACGGGCGTCAGGTCCAGATGCGCCGCGGCCCGGGCGCGGCGCGCAGCGTGCCGTAGGAGCGGCCGCCGCCGCGCGGGCGGTACGGCAGGGCGAGCACGAGCGCCGGCGCGCTCGGATTGCGGTGCTCGAGCAGCACCTGGATGGCGTCGCGGCCGTCGAGATCGGCGTCGAAGGCGATCGCGACGGCCCGCAGCGCGGCGATCGCGCGCACCTCGGCGCAGAAGGCGGCCAGCACCTGCTCGCCGTCCTCGGCGTCGCCGATCTCCACGGTGCGCCGCGTCGTGCGGTCGTCGTCGTCGAGCACCAGGGCGATCGGCCCGAGCGCGCCCTCGACCCGCAGCTGCTCCTTGGCCGCGGTGAGCACGGCGTCGAGCAGCTCGTCGAGGTCGTCCTGCACGGGCTGGGGCACGGCGTCGCGCCACGTCGTCATGGCCCCACCCTCCCACGGTCGGCCGGCGCGGCGTCCACCGCACCGGCCGACCGGGCGTCTCAGGCCTCGTGCTCGGCGCGGTCGCCGGCCCAGTCGGTGTGGAAGGTGCCCTCGCGGTCGACGCGCTGGTAGGTGTGCGCGCCGAAGTCGTCGCGCAGCGCCTGGATCAGCGCGGCCGGCAGCCGGTCGCGGCGCAGCCCGTCGAAGTAGGCGAGCGAGGAGGAGAACGCCGGCGTCGGGACGCCGGCCTGCGCGGCCAGGACGACGATCCGGCGCCAGGCGTCCAGGCCGTCGCGCACGGCGTCGGCGAAGTAGGGCGCGACCAGCAGCGAGGCGAGGTCGGCGTCGGCCTCGTAGGCCTCCTTGATGCGGTCGAGGAACTGGGCGCGGATGATGCACCCGCCGCGCCAGATGGTGGCCAGGGAGCCCGGGTCGATGTCCCAGCCGTGCTCCTCGGAGCCGGCCCGCACCTGGTCGAACCCCTGGGCGTAGGCGACGACCTTGGAGGCGAACAGCGCGGCCGCGACGTCCTCGACGAACGACGCCGGGGCCTCGACCGGGGCGAGGTCGCTGCCGAAGACCTCGCGGGCCTTCGCGCGCTGGCCGGTGTGGCCCGAGAGCGACCGCGCGAACGTGGCCTCGGCGATGCCGGTGACGGGGACGCCGAGGTCGAGGGCGATCTGCACCGTCCAGCGCCCGGTGCCCTTCTGCTCGGCGGCGTCGGCGACGACGTCGACGAACGGCCGGTCGGTGGCGGCGTCGACGTGGCTGAGCACGTCGGCCGTCATCTCGATGAGGAACGACTCCAGCTCGCCGTCGTTCCAGCCCCGGAACACCTCGGCGATCGCCGCCGGCTCCAGCCCGCCGACCGTGCGCAGGAGGTCGTAGGACTCCGCGATCAGCTGCATGTCGGCGTACTCGATGCCGTTGTGGACCATCTTCACGAAGTGGCCGGCGCCGTCGGGACCGACGTGCGTGGCGCACGGGGTGCCGTCGACCTGCGCGGCGATCGCCTCGACGATCGGCCCGAGGTTCTCGTAGGCGTGCTCCGATCCGCCGACCATGATCGAGGGGCCCTTGAGCGCGCCCTCCTCGCCGCCCGAGACGCCCATGCCGACGAAGTGCAGGCCGCGCTCGGAGAGCGCCTGCTCGCGACGGATGGTGTCGGCCATGTGGGCGTTGCCGGCGTCGACCACGACGTCGCCCTCGTCCAGCAGCGGCGCCAGCTGGTCGATCACGGCGTCGGTGCCCTCGCCTGCCTTGACCATGACGATGATCGTGCGCGGCGTCGCGATCGCGGCGACGAGGTCCTCGAGGGTCTCGCAGGCGATCAGCTCGCCGCCGGCGGCCTTCGCGTCCTCGCCGTGCTCCTCGACCAGCGAGGTCGTCTTGGCGGTCGTGCGGTTGTGCACCGCGATCGGGAAGCCGTGCCCGGCGATGTTGCGGGCGAGGTTGCGACCCATGACGGCGAGGCCGGTGAGGCCGATGGTGGCGCGGGGCGTGCTGGACGGGGACTGGCTCATGGTCGCCAGCCAACCGCGCGGACGCCGCGAGCGTGCCACCCGCGCGGGTGGCGGTCGGGGCAGTCCGTCGGCGGCCTAGCCGCAGGGCAGCGCGCCGAGGCGGGCCAGACCGGCGCGGTCGCCGGGGCCGAGACCGCGCTGGCCGACGTAGGAGGGGTTCATCAGCTCGCGGGGGTCCTCGACGTGGTCGAGGCCGACCAGGTGCCCGAGCTCGTGGGTGAGGATGCCCTGCATCTCGACCGCGCCGTCCGGGCGCGCGGCCAGGCGCGCGTAGGCGTCCTGGTCGAGCAGGACGCTGCCGGTGACGTAATGGACGCGCCCCAGCGGGCTGGGCTCGCCCGGGGAGCTGCCGCCGAGCCCGGCGACGTCGCCGTCGAGATCGCGGTTCTCGCTCGCGTCGGCCCAGCCGATCAGCACCGGCAGGGGCCGACCCAGCGCGGCCGTGCGTCGCTGGAAGAAGTCGCGGTCGGTGGTGGTGCCGTCGTCCTCGAACCGCAGGCCCGTGGCCTGCTCGATCGTGGCGATGCTGCGGGCCACGAGGTCGGGCCAGCCGTCGGGGGCGCCGGCGGGGTTGACCTCGTAGCGGATCGGACGGCACGGGTCGTAGCCGACGGGCTGGCCGTTCACCTCGGTCAGGAACGCGTAGCGCCCGGCGTCCGGCACGTCGGGCGCCGCGCCCAGCCGGCCGGGACCGAGGCCGACGAGCCGGCGGGCGGCGTCGAACTCCGCGCCCGGCGCGAAGGCGACGAGTCCGAGGACCGCCACGAGCGTGACGACGATCGGCCCGACGCGCTCCAGGGCGCGACGCCGACGGTCGCGGGCGGTCGGGCTCACGGGGCGAGTGTGGCACGGGCGGTGGTCCAGACCAGTCGGCGGCGAGCGTGAGAGTGCCTTCATCCAGGCTCCGGCGCGGCCGCACGGCGCCGATGCTCGTGACGCCGGCCACTCCGGTCGGCGCAGCACCAGCGAGGGAGACCCCCATGAACCACCGGACCACGCGCGCCGGCCGCTCGCGCGGACGCCGCCGGCTGGCCGTGCTCGCCACGGCCGCCGTCGTCGGCGCCCTCACCACGAGCCTGCCCGCGCAGGCGTCGCCCCAGGGCAGCAGCACCGGGACCGGGGTGGCGCACCGCGCCGCCCGCGACACCGACCACGACGGCCTCACCGACCGCTACGAGCGTGCCCACCGGCTCGACCCGCGCGACGAGGACACCGATAACGACGGCATGGACGACGGCGACGAGGTCAAGGACCGCAGCCGCACCACCGACCCGCGGCGCGCCGACACCGACCGCGACGGCGTCAAGGACGGCGACGAGGACGCCGACCGCGACGGCGTCGACAACGAGGACGAGGACGACGCGCTCGAGACCTGCGTCGCCGACGACGACGACCGCGACGGCGACCACGTCGACGACGAGGACGAGAACGACCTGGGCACGCGGGCCGGCAACGCCGACTCCGACCGCGACGGCGTGCCCGACGGGGAGGAGATCAGCCGTGGACACCGGGTGGCCAACGAGGACCTCGACGACAGCCCGAGCGACCGCTGCGTCGTCGACCGCGACGGCGACGGCGAGGACGACGAGGACCACGGCGACTACCTCGGCACGATCGCCTCGTTCGACGCCGCCACCGGCACGCTGGTGCTCGACGGCGAGGGCGGCCAGCTGACCTACGTCGTCACCGCCGCCACCGAGATCGGCTTCGAGGGCGCCGGCGACGAGGCCCGCGAGCACGGTCGCCACGGCGGTCGTGACGACCGGCGGGTCGCGTCCGCGCCGACCGGTCGCGGCGGCGACGACGGGGGCGACGCCGGCGACGAGGGCGACGACCACGGCGCCGGGGAGGGCCACGACGGGCGCGACGAGTCCGACGGCACCACCGCCGACCTCCTGCCCGGCACGCTCGTGGCCGAGGTGAAGATCGCCCGTGACGGCTCGGTGCGCGAGATCGAGCTCTACCGGCCGGCCGCCGCGCCGTCCGGCCCGTCCGCGCCCGCCGGGCCGGGCGCCTGAGCCTGCGCGCTCCCGCTCGACCCCGTTCGACACAGCACAACACGACGGCCCGGCCCCCTCGCGGGGACCGGGCCGTCGTCGTTCGTGGCCGACCGTCAGCGGCGCAGCCGCACCGCGTCGGTGGTCGGCGAGGTGAAGTCGACGCCGCGCACCTCGCCCGCCGAGCTGAGGTAGCCGGAGATGCCGGCGACCCGCACGTCGCGCGCGGTGCTGCCCACCAGGCAGGACGACGGCACGGAGAAGGAGTAGACGTTGGCCGAGCGCGTCGCGGTCGCGCCGGAGCACGAACGGGTCTTGCCGCCGGAGATCACGACGACGCGCTTGTACGGCAGCACGAGCTGCACCGTGTGGCTGCCGGGGGTGTCGAGGGTGAAGCCGATCGAGTAGAACGCCTTGCTCGACGCGGCGCCCGTGACCGTGCGCACCGAGACGTCGAGACGGGTGCCGGCGCCTCGCTGGGTGGCCTTGAGGCTGGTGAGGTCGATGGAGCGCTTCTGCGCGGTCGTCATCGGCTTCTCGTTCTGGACGTCGCTCTTCGCGTCGGTGACGGTGACGACGGTGCGGGTGGCGGCCTGCGCCGAGCCGGCGAGGACGGCGGGCACGGCCAGGGCGGCGACGGCGGCGAGACCGGTCGCGAGGCGGGCGGGACGGCGCAGGGTGCGCATGGATCAGCTCCTCCGAGACGGGGTTGGAGCCGCCACCCTCTCATGCGCGGGACGGCCTCGGGCCCCCGCGGACGGGCGTGCGTCGGCCGCCTCTGGCAGCCTGGAGGCATGAGCGGCACCCCCGATCGTCCCGAGCTCGGGCTCGACACCTTCGGCGACGTCACCCTCGACGCCGCCGGCACGCCCCGTCACCCCGCGGAGGTCATCCGCGAGGTGGTCGAGCAGGGCGTGCTGGCCGACGCCTGCGGGGTCGACGCCTTCAACGTCGGCGAGCACCACCGCGACGACTACGCGGTCTCCTCGCCCGAGATCGTCCTGGCGGCCATCGCGGCGCGCACCGAGCGGATCCTGCTGGGCACGGCCGTCACCGTGCTCAGCTCCGACGACCCCGTGCGGGTCTACGAGAAGGCGGCGACGCTGGACGCCGTCTCCGGCGGCCGCGCCGAGGTGACGCTGGGCCGCGGCTCGTTCACCGAGTCCTTCCCGCTCTTCGGCTTCGACCTCGACGACTACGAGGTGCTCTTCTCCGAGAAGCTCGACCTCTTCGCCCGCCTGCGCGGCGAGGGCCCGGTCAGCTGGGAGGGCAGCGTCCGGCGGCCGCTGGTCGACGCCGAGGTGCACCCGAAGACCCAGCGCGGCACCGTCACCGCCTGGGTCGGCGTCGGCGGGTCCCCCGAGTCGGTGGTGCGCGCGGCCCACTACCGGTTCGCGCTCAAGCTGGCCGTCATCGGCGGCGACCCGGCGCGGTTCGTGCCGTACGTCGACCTCTACCACCGCGCGCTGCGCGAGTTCGGCGCGCCGACGCTGCCGGTCGGCGTGCACGCGCCGGGCTTCGTCGCCGACACCGACGAGGAGGCCCGCGAGCTGCTCTTCCCGCACTTCAAGGCCAACCGTGACCGCATCGGCCGCGAGCGCGGCTGGGGCCCCACGACCCGCGAGCAGTTCGAGGCCGAGGCCGAGCACGGCGCGGTGTTCGTCGGCTCCCCGGAGACCGTCGCGCGGCGCATCGCCGAGACCGTCCGCACCCTCGGGCTCTCCCGCTTCGACCTGAAGTACTCCAACGGCCCGATGCCGCACGAGCGGCTGTGCCGCGCGATCGAGCTGTACGGACGCGAGGTCGCCCCGCGGGTGCGCGAGCTGCTGGCCGTCGCCCCGGTGGGCTGAGCCCTGGCCGAGCCCGCCACGTCGCTCGCCCCGCTGCCCGGCACGCCGGACGCGCTGCGGTGCCGGCATCTCGACGCCGACCGCTGCCGCTCGTGCACCTGGCTGGGCACGCCCTACCCGCGCCAGCTCGACGACCTCGAGGCCGCCGTCCGCGCGACGCTCGACGGGGTGCCGGGCGCCGGAGACGTGCGCTGGGAGCCGGCGGCGAGCGGGCCCTCGTCGGGGTTCCGCAACAAGGCCAAGATGGTCGTGGGCGGCACGCTCGAGCAGCCCACGCTCGGCATCCTGGACGCCGGGCTGCGCGGCGTCGACCTGCGCGACTGCGGCCTGCACGAGCCGGCGCTGCGGGCCGCGCTGCCGGTCCTCGCCGAGCTCGTCACCCGCGCCCGGCTCACGCCCTACGACGTCGCCGCCCGCCGGGGCGAGCTCAAGCACCTGATCGTCACCGTCAGCCCCGACGGCGCGCTGATGGTGCGGCTCGTGCTGCGCTCCACCGAGGGGCTGCCGCGGGTGCGCAAGCAGCTCGACTGGCTCACCGGGCGGCTGCCGGTGGCGGTGCTGTCGGTGAACCTCCAGCCCGAGCACAAGGCGGTGCTCGAGGGGCCGGAGGAGATCGTGCTGACCGCCCAGGAGACCCTGCCGATGCGACTCGGCGCCCTCACCCTGCACCTGCGGCCGCAGGGCTTCTTCCAGACGAACACGGCGATGGCCGCCCGGCTCTACGCCACGGCGCGCGCCTGGACCGACCACCTCGCGCCCCGCTCCGTCCTCGACCTCTACTGCGGGGTCGGCGGGTTCGCCCTGCACCTGGCCGCACCGGGCCGACGCGTGCACGGCCTGGAGATCTCCGCCGACGCCGTGCGGGCGGCGCGGCGCAGCGCCGCCGAGGCGGGGCTGGCGGCCACCTTCGCCGTCGGCGACGCCGTGGCCGAGCCCTGGGGCGGCGGTGTGGGTGACGAGCGCCAGGGTCCCGACGGGCCCGGCCCCTGGGACCTCGTCGTCGTCAACCCGCCGCGACGCGGGCTCGGCGAGGGGCTCTGCGCGCGGCTGCGGGCCGAGCGGCCCGGCGCGATCCTCTACTCCAGCTGCTCGCCGGCCTCGCTGGCCCGCGACCTGACCGCGCTGGGCGGACCCTCCGCCGGGGCCGGGGGGCCTCGGGGGTACCGGCCGGTGCGGGCGCAGGTGGTCGACCTGTTCCCCCAGACCGCCCATGCGGAGGTGCTCGTCCTGCTGGAGCCGACCCCGCCGGTGGGCGCCGGTCAGCGGCCGGGCTAGCCTCGGGTCCGTGAGCGGCGGCGACTACTGCGACCTGTGCGACCTGCCCCTGAGCACCTGCGTGCACGGCATGCCGAAGCCCCCGCCGGAGGAGGTCGCCCCGGCGGCCGCCCGGGCCCGGACCCCGCGGGCCAAGGCCAGCCCGGTCACGCGCTCGCGCACCACCACCCGGGCCGCGGCCCGCACCCCGGGCGCCCCGCCGGCGCCCGCCCGGCCCCGGCTGCGGACCCATCAGGACGACTTCAAGCCGTGGATCCTCGGCGTGCTGCAGGACGCCGACGGCGAGGACGACGCCGCCGCGGTGATCGACCGCGTCGAGGAGCGGATGGCCGCCGTCCTGCTGCCCGGCGACCGCGAGCTCGGGCCGCAGGGCGAGCCGCGGTGGCGCACCGCGCTGCGCTGGGCCCGCAAGGACCTCGCCGACGACGGCCTGCTCCTCGCCCCGCGCCCCGGCGTCTGGGCGCTCACCGACGCCGGCCGCGCCGTCCCCTCCGAGCTGGTCGCCCGGCCTGCGGAGCCCGGGGAGCCTGCTGGGTCTGCTGGGCCTGCCGAGCCCGGAGAGGGCTGACGTCGCGCGGAGCGCAGGATTCCCCGGATATCCGGGGAATCCGGACGTTGTCAGGTGAAGTTTCCCCTGACAACGTCCAGTTTCCCCTGACCAGTCGTGACGCCTGGGGCGGATGTGACGCCGGACGACGTGACGCGGGCTGGCTCGACCCCGGCCCGGCGTCCGCTCAGACCCGGCTCATCACGCCGATCGTCTCGGGGGCGAAGCCGGGGAACACGGTGGCGGTCGATGCGGTGGTGCGGGTCGCGACGACCTCCGCGAGCACCGACCGGTAGTCGGTGGTGACCGGCAGGTCGGCGTCCAGGCTGTTCGTCAGGCCGGGCCACCGGCCGTAGTACCGGCCGCCCTTCACGCCCGCGCCGGCCAGCAGCATGACGTTGCCCCAGCCGTGGTCGGCGCCGGCGTTGGCGTTCTCGGCCACGCGTCGGCCGAACTCGCTGATCGTCACCAGGGTCACCCGGTCGGCCGCCGGGCCGAGGTCGGCGAAGAACGCCGCGAGCGCGGTGGCGAGCTCGGTGGCATTGGTGCGCAGCCGTCCGGCGGCGGGCGTGCCGAGGTCGGCGTGCATGTCCCAGTCCCCGTGGTCGACGGTCACCGCCGAGAGCCCGACGCCGGACTTGATCGTCCGGGCCACCGTGGCGAGCGCCCGGCCGAGCCCCTGCGGGCCGGTGCCGTACGACGCGCTGGTGTCGGGCTGGGCGAGGGCCGTGGCCAGCGGGGTGGTCGTCGCGAGGGCCGAGCGCATGCCCTGGGCCATCGGGCCGGACTGGCCGGCCCACATCGTGTCGAGCGAGGTGCGGCGGGGGCCGCTGCGGTACGAGGGGTCGGCGGCCAGCGACTCCTCGAGGGAGGTGAGCGTCAGCCCGGCGGCCGGACCGGCCAGCGAGGTCGGCGTCAGCGAGCCGATCGCGAGCCCGAGCATCGGGTCGGTGCCCCCGGCGACGCCGATCATCCGGTTGAGCCAGCCGACGCGCTCGGAGCTGCCCGGGTCGGCGTCCTCGAGCGCCTCCATCGCGGCGAAGTGGCTGCGGTTGGCCACCGGCAGCCCGGTCGCGTGCACGGCGGCGAGGCGGCCGGCGTTCCACAGCGGCAGCAGCGGGGCCAGCGCGGGGTGCAGGCCGAACATCGCGTCCTGCGCCAGCAGGCTCGCCTTCGGGACGGCCAGGGTCGGGCGCGCCGCGTAGTAGGCGGGGTCGGCATGCGGCACGACGAGCGAGAGGCCGTCGGCGGCGCCGCGCAGCGAGAGCACGACCACGACGGGGGAGCCGGCGGTGGCCGCGGCCGCGGAGCCGGCGAAGGTCACGACGCTCGAGCCGACCGCGATCGTCGTGCCGACCAGCGCGGCGCCCTGGAGGAAGCCGCGACGGCTCGAGGCCAGGGCCGCGCCCTCGGGGCAGCACGTGACGGCGGACGTGGCGTGCGCGGGGGTGCGGGTGCGGGAGAGCAGGGGGGACATCGGGACGCTCCTCAGCGCTGGAAGGTGACGGGCAGGTCGAGGACGGCGCCGAGCAGCAGCGGCCATCCGGGGCCGATCACCGGGTGGGCGGCGGTGATGAGGGCGGACGGGTCGACGCCGGTGGCCTGGCAGCAGGCCTGGAGCGCGACCGACGTCGAGGGCCGCTGGTGCAGCAGCCGGTGCAGATGGTCGACGAGGTCGCGGAACGCGACGTTGCGGGTCGGGAGGAACTCCCAGACCGTCGGGTAGAAGCCGGACGGGTAGCCGAGCGTCGCCAACCGGGCGTGCATCTGCAGCGACGCCGTGGCGCGCGAGGCCGTCGCCCAGGCGCCGGCCACCTGCGGCTGGCCGTCGGGCGAGGGCCAGCTGAACGGCGTGTGGCCCATCATCTTCGCGCCCTGCCACAGCAGGTTGGACAGGTCGAAGGGGGTGAGCGGGGCGGTGACGCGTCCGCGCAGCATCCGCATCAGCGCCACGAGCTCCTCGTGCGGGTCGCGCACCTTCTGCCCGGCCGAGGCGCTGAACTCGGCGCTCGTGACCAGCGTCTTCACCACCGGACGCAGGTCGGTGCCGCTGGCGAGGTACACGGCGGCCAGCCGGTCGACGAGCGCCGCCGGCGGCTGGTCGGCGACGAAGCGCACCGCGAGGCGGGTGGCGATGCGCCGCGCGGTCGCGGGGTGCGAGGCGAGGTAGCGCAGCAGCCGGGTCAGCGCGGGGCGGCCGTCGGCGGAGGCGTTGGCGTCGGAGAAGCCGAGCACCGTCACCGGCTGGGTGTCGTGGGCGTCGGTGACGTACTGCAGCTGGCCCGTCGGGTCGACGAGGAAGCCGGTGAGGAGCCGCGCGACGGCCTTGACGTCGTCCTCGCCGAAGGCCCCGACGCCGACGGTGTGCAGCTCGAGCAGCTCGCGGGCGAGGTTCTCGTTGGGGTGGTCCTTCCGCGACCCGTTGGCGTTGAGGTACATCAGCATCGCCGGGTGGACGGTCGAGGCCACGAGCAGGTCGTCGAAGCGGCCGAGCGCCTTCGAGCGGATCAGGTCGCCGTAGCCGGCGCGGAAGGGGAAGGAGAACTCGGCGGTCACCGGCACGTGCAGGTGGTTCTCGAGCACGTCGGTGACGGCCTCGAGCACGGGACGCGGCGAGGTGATGCGCCGGGCCAGGGTGCGGTTGACGTAGTCGCCCATCACGTCGATCGCGCGGCGGGTGCCGGTCTGGGCGCGGTTCCAGACGTCGGCGGGGGAGCGGCGCAGGTCGGGCCACCAGTCGCCCACGGCCGCCGCGGCGGCGTCGTAGGGCGCGGCGAGCTGGGCGTCCAGCCAGGGCGCGGGGCCGCCGGCGGCGGCCACGGCGGCCACCGAGGCGGGGGTCGCGCCGTACGCGAAGCGGTTCAGCAGGTGCACGACCGGCCCGGAGCCGATCGGGGTCGTCGGGTACGAGCCGGGCGTGTAGTCGACGGTCAGACGGGCTGCCGTGCTGCGGCGGGGGATCCGACGCAGGGTCGGCTGAGCGGTCGCTCGGGGGCTCATGGTGCTCCTCGGATGGGGGTGCCCGACGTCACGCAGACGACGTCGGACGGGGGGTGGTGCGGTGCCGCGGGTGCGGCGAGGAGGGGAGGGAGGTCTGTGAGATCCGGGGGGCAGATCTCACAGACCGGTCATGACGCCCACGGCCTGGGGAGCGAAGCCGGGGAACACGGTGGCGGTCGAGGCGGTCGTGCGGGTGGCGACGACCTCGGCGAGGACGGATCGGTAGTCGGTGGTGACGGGCAGGTCGGAGTCGAGGTTGCCGGCGAGGCCGGGCCACCGCCCGTAGTAGCGCCCTCCCTTCACTCCGGCGCCGGCGAGGAACATCACATTGCCCCACCCGTGGTCGGTGCCGCCAGAGCCGTTCTCGACGACGCGACGCCCGAACTCGCTGATCGTGACCAGGGTCACGCGCGCGGCGTCCGGTCCGAGGTCGGCGAAGAAGGCCGCGATGGCGCCGGCCAGCTCCGCGGTGTTGTCGACCATCGCGCCGGAGGCGACGCCGCCGGCGCTGACGTGCATGTCCCAGTCGCCCTGGTCGATCGTGATCACCTGCGCGCCGACGTTCCCGCGGATGGTGCGCGAGACCTCGGCCATCGCGCGGCCCAGGTCGGTGGCCGGGAAGTCGTCGCGCCGGTCGGCCGCGGCGCGGGCGGGGCCCAGCTCGGACACCGCGGTCATCGCCGAGCGCACGGCCGTGCCCATCGGGCCGCCCTTCGAGCGCCACTGCATCGCCATCGCCCGACGTCGCTGGTGGGTGGGGTCCCACTTGTCGTCGCCGGCGATGACGGCGTCGTCGAGCCGGTTGAACGACATGCTCGGCGCGGGACCGTAGAGCGCGCTCGGCAGGTCGCCGATCGCGATCGCCCGCAGCGGGTCGACGTCGGTGCCGAGCACCCGGTTGAGCCAGCCCGTGCGGCTGCTGGTGCCCGGGGAGGCGTCCTCGATCTCCTCCATCGCGGCGAAGTGGCTGCGGTTGGCCACCGGCAGGCCGGTGGCGTGGACGGCGGCGACCTGACCGGCCTGCCACATCGGCAGCAGCGGGGCGAGCGCCGGGTGCAGGCCGAACATCTCGTCCGGCGCCAGGAGGCTGGCCTTGGGGATCGCCAGCGTCGGCCGGGCGGTGTAGTACGTCGCGTCGCCGTGCGGCACGACGAGGGCGAGGCCGTCGGCCCCGCCGCGCAGCGACAGCACGACGACGACGTTGTCGCCGCCGCCGACCGCGGCCGCCGAGGGCGAGGCGATGCCGACGACCGCCGAGCCGACGGTGAAGGAGACGCCGGCCGCGCCGAGGCCCTGCAGGACGCGCCGGCGCGAGAGCCCGCCGGTCGGGCAGTCGCAGGCCGCCTCGGGGGCGGCGGAGGCGGCGAGCTCGACGGGGTCGACGGGGGAGCCGGGGATGGGGGTGGAGGAGGTCATGGCGGTCACCGCTCGTAGTGGTTCGGGTGGTCGAGGAGGGCGCCGAGCAGGCGGGGGAAGCCCCACTGCACCAGCGGGTGGTCCTTCGTGATGACGGTCTCGGGGGCGAGGTTCGTGGCCACGCAGCAGCTGCGCAGCAGGCCCTCGGTCGACGGGCGGCCGTGGATCGTCCGGGAGAGGTGGTCGACCAGCACCCGCAGGCTCACCCGCGGCCGGGGCAGCCACTGCTGCGGGGTGCGCCAGACGATGTCCTCGCCGGGCCACCAGCCGCCGGCGACCTGCCAGTGGAACTCCATGGACGCCAGCGCGCGCAGCGGCGTCGCCCACGACTGCGCGTCGGTCGGGCGGCCGTCGGGCCGCGGCCACTCCATCGGGCCGAGGCCGACGTTCTTGGCCTGCCACAGCATCTGGTTGGCGGCGCTGCTGTCGATCCGCGGGGGCTTGATGGTCGCGCCGAGCGCGCGGTAGGTCGCCACGACGTCCGCGCTGGGCTCGCGCAGCTTGCGGCCCGCCGAGCCGAGGAACTCCGGCGAGGAGATCAGCGCCCGCAGCACGGGGACGATGGCGGTGTCGTTGGCCAGGTAGACCGCCGCGAGCCGCGCCACCAGCGCCTCGGACGGGGTGTCGCTGACGAAGTGCTGGGCCAGCTTGCGGGCGATCCGCTCGGCGGTCGCCGGGTGGTGGGCCAGGTAGGAGAGCAGCCGACGCGTGAGGTCCTGGCCGTCGGTGGCGGCGTTCGCGTCGGCGAAGCCCATCACCTGCACGGGGCCGGTCCAGTGGTCGCGCGGGGAGTAGTAGGCGTTCCAGGTCTTCCACTGGTCGACGCGCCAGCCGGTGAGGATGCGGGCGGCGGCCTTGACGTCGTCCTCGCCGTAGGTGCCGATGCCGACGGTGTGCAGCTCGAGCAGCTCGCGGCCGAGGTTCTCGTTCGGGTGCGCCTTGGTGGAGATCGCGTTGCCCAGGAACAGCAGCATCGCCGGGTGCAGGACGGCGGCCTGGAGCAGGTCCTCGAACGTCCCCAGGGCCCGCTGGCGGATCTCCTCGCCGTAGGGCACCCGCCAGAAGGCGACGTTGTCGGCGCCGAGCGGCACGTGGAAGTGGCTCTCCCAGAACTCCGTCATCACCTCGAGCACCTGCCGGCGGGTGACGATGCGGCGGGCCAGCAGGCGGCGGCCGTAGTTCGCCATGACCGCCCAGCTGCCCTCGGTGCCCGCCTGCTGCCGCTGCCAGATGGTGGCGGCGTCGTAGTGCTGGTTGGGCCACCAGTCGGCCTCGGCGGCCAGGCCGTCGGGGTCGTCGTAGGCGGTCGCGATCTGCTTCTCCCACCAGGCGCGGGCGCCGCCGGCGCGCAACACCTCGGAGGCGAGCGTGGGGGTCAGGCCGAAGGAGAAGCGGCTGACGAGCACGCGGGCGCTCGTCGAGAGGATCGGGGTCGCGGGGTAGCGAGCCGGGGCGTAGCGGGACACAGGGCACCGTCCGGGGGGATGGGGGCACGTCGGGGGGCGAGTCACCGGCCGGGGGAGGCCTGGGGTTGGTGGCTCGACGGAGCACTCGGCACGCCGACGGGGGTACCTGAGCGGCCGGGGGACGCCGGTGCCGCCGTGGCCGCGATGGTGACCGGTCGGACCCGTGACCGGCCCGTTCGGGCCATGCCGCCGTCCGCCGATCGGATGACGGCGTTCCGCGTGCGCGGGGTGGCTCCGGTCACTACCGTGCTCGCTGGCCGTCCGCCCCGGACGCGCTCCGCCCTCCCGAGGAGACCCCGTGACCGAGTACGCCCCGTCCTACGCCGCGCCCGTCCCGGGCCACGGCCAGCCCGGCAAGATCCGCTCCACCGGGATCTGCATCCTGCTGACCGTCGTGACCCTCGGCATCTACCCGATCGTCTGGTACTACCAGGTGCACGACGAGATGAAGCGCCACACCGGCCAGGGCGTCGGCGGCGGCATCGCGCTGATCCTGGCGTTCTTCGTGGGCATCGTGATGCCCTACCTGACCTCCTCCGAGGTCGGCGGCCTCTACGAGCGCGCCGGCCGCGAGAAGCGCGTCTCCGGCGCCACCGGCCTGTGGTACTTCCCGGGCATCTTCCTGTTCTTCATCGGCCCGATCGTGTGGTTCGTCAAGACCAACGGCGCGCTCAACGAGTACTGGCGCTCGGTGGGCGTGCAGGGCTGAGCCCTCCGCTCCACCTCGCGCGCGACGGCGCCCGGACCTCCACGGTCCGGGCGCCGTCGGCGTCTCGCCGCCAGGATCCCGGGTCAGAGGTCCCAGAGCCGCCGGCCGGACGGGACGAGGTCGAGGTCGTGGTCGGCGCCGATGCGCGCGACGCTGGTCATCAGCTCGGTGATCCGCCGGGTCAGCTCGGCGTCGTCGCCGCCGCTGCCGTGGAAGGCGTGCGGGTCGGTGAGCCCGGCGGTCGGGAAGAGCTCCTCGACGATCGCGTCGGGCCGCTCGTCGGCGCCTCCGGCGGCGGCCTCGGCCACCGGGCCGAGCACGATGTTCTGCACGTAGCCCGAGGTCGCCTGGGTGCGGATCGCGATCGGCGTGTGCTCGACGAGCCAGCGGTGCCGCCACGTGGCCTCGTCCAGCTCGGCCGGACGCCGCAGCACCGCGACGTTGGCCAGCGCGTCGGCCCGCTCGCCGGCGTAGGTCTCGGGCGGGTCGAGCCGCCGGCGCTCGTCGACGTGCCAGCCGGTCGCTGCCCGGACGCGCTCGGCGAGCAGCGCGTGGGCCGCCGCGTGGTCGGTCGCTGCCCACAGCGACGCGACGCCGGTGATCGGCCCGGCCGGATGATCGCCGGCCGCCAGCCGCAGGCCCGCGGCGACCGGCTCGTCGTCGAGGTTCAGCTGCAGCCGTCGCACCCCGAGCGCGGCCAGCGCGGACCGCAGGTCGTCGGCCAGCAGGGCCTCGGCGTCCGCGCCGCGCAGCAGGTGGACGGTCTTCGGCGTGCCCGCGGGGAGCCAGGTGGTCATGGCCGGACGGTAGTGACCGGCGTCACGTCCCGGGCGGGGCGTTCGTCAGGTGGGCGGAGCCTCGTGCGGGCGGTCTCAGAGCACCGAGCGGTAGACCTCGACGGTGCGGGCGGCGATGGCGTCCCAGCCGAACGCCTCGACCGCGCGGGCGCGTCCGGCCCGGCCCATCGTGGCGGCCCGCTCGGGATCGGCGAGAAGCTCCGTGAGCGCGGCGGCGAAGTCGGCGACGTAGCGGTCGGGGTCCAGCGGGGTGCCGGTGCCGTCGTCGGCCTGCTCGATCGGCACCAGCAGGCCGGTCTCGTCCGGCACGACGACCTCGGGGATGCCGCCGGTCGCGGTGGCCACGACGGCGGTCTCGCAGGCCATCGCCTCGAGGTTCACGATGCCCAGCGGCTCGTAGATCGAGGGGCAGGCGAAGACCGTGGCCTGGGTGAGCAGCGCGACGACGTCGGCCCGCGGCAGCATCTCGCCGATCCACACGACGCCCTCGCCGCCCGGACGGGTCGCGCGCAGGTCGGCGACCAGGCCCTCGACCTCCGCGGCGATCTCGGCGGTGTCGGGGGCGCCGGCGCACAGCACGATCTGCACGTCGGGCGGCAGGGCCGCGCAGGCCCGCAGGAACAGCGGCAGGCCCTTCTGCCGGGTGATCCGGCCGACGAAGACCACCGAGGGACGGTCGGGATCGACGCCGAGGGCGCGCACCCGGTCGGGGGCGGCGGTGGGCGTCCACAGGCCGGTGTCGATGCCGTTGTGCACGGTGTGCACGCGCTCGGGGTCGACGGCCGGGTAGCTGCGCAGGACGTCCTCGCGCATGGCGGCCGACACCGCGATCACCGCCGCGGCGCCCTCGTAGGCCGTGCGCTCGACCCAGGAGGAGAGCCGGTAGCCGCCGCCCAGCTGCTCGGCCTTCCAGGGCCGCAGCGGCTCGAGCGAGTGGGCGGTGACCACGTGCGGTGCGTCGTGCAGCAGCCCCGCGAGGTGGCCCGCGTGGTTGGCGTACCAGGTGTGGGAGTGCACGACGTCGGCCCCGGCGCAGGCCTCGGCGATCGCGAGGTCGACGGCCATCGTCCGCAGCGCGGGGTTGGCGCCGGCCAGCGGGTCGGCGCCTGCGGGCTCGGCGTAGGAGGCGGTGCCCGGCTCGTCGCGCGGGGCGCCGAAGGCGTGGACGCGGGTCTCGAGGTCGGCGTCGCCCCCCGAGCCGTCCGAGCCGATGCGGCGCAACGCCCGGACCAGCTCGGCCACGTGCACCCCCGCCCCGCCGTAGATCTCGGGCGGGTACTCCTTGGTGAGGACGTCGACGCGCACGCCGCGACGCTACCGGCTCGCGGCGCCGACGTGACCTGGGGCACTACGTTGAGGCCATGACGAGCATGGTCGCCCGCAAGAAGGTCCTCGCCATCGTGCTGGCCGGAGGCGAGGGCAAGCGGCTGATGCCGCTCACCGCCGACCGCGCCAAGCCCGCCGTCCCGTTCGCCGGGGCGTACCGCCTGATCGACTTCGCGCTCTCCAACGTCGTCAACTCCGGCTGCCTGCAGGTCGTCGTGCTGACGCAGTACAAGTCGCACAGCCTCGACCGGCACGTCACCCAGACGTGGCGGATGTCCTCGATGCTGGGCAACTACGTGACCCCGGTGCCGGCGCAGCAGCGGGTCGGCAAGCACTGGTACCTCGGCAGCGCCGACGCGATCTACCAGTCGCTCAACCTGATCCGCGACGAGCAGCCCGACATCGTCGTCGTGGTCGGCGCCGACCACGTCTACCGCATGGACTTCTCCCAGATGATCGCCCAGCACGTCGAGAGCGGCGCGGCGTGCACGGTGGCCGCGATCCGGCAGCCGATCGCGCTGGCGAGCCAGTTCGGCGTCATCGACGTCGTCCCCGACGAGCCCTCGCGCATCCGCGAGTTCCTGGAGAAGCCGACCGACCCCGTCGGGCTGCCGCACAGCCCCGGCGAGGTGCTGGCCTCGATGGGCAACTACGTCTTCGACGCCGACGCCCTGGTCGAGGCGGTCACCCGTGACGCCGACACCACCGGCTCCGCGCACGACATGGGCGGCGACATCGTCCCGTCGTTCGTGCGCCGCTCGCAGGCCGCGGTCTACGACTACCAGGACAACGTCGTGCCCGGCGCGACCGCGCGCGACCAGGGCTACTGGCGCGACGTCGGCACCATGCGCTCCTACTACGACGCGCACATGGACGTCGTCTCGCCGCTGCCGGTCTTCAACCTCTACAACTTCGACTGGCCGATCTACACCAGCTACGGCCCGCAGCCGCCCTCGAAGGTCGTGCAGGGCGCGGACGGCTCCCCGGCGCGCACCGAGGACGCCCTGCTCTCGCCCGGCACGGTCATCACCGGCGGCTCGGTGAGCCGCTCGGTGCTCAGCCCGGCGGTGTGGGTCGAGACCGGCGCGCAGGTGAGCGACTCGATCCTGCTCAACGGCGTGCGGGTCGGCGAGGGCGCGATCGTGCGCAACGCGATCCTCGACAAGAACGTCGTCGTGCCGCCCGGCGCGCGGATCGGCGTCGACGTCGAGGAGGACCTCGCGCGCGGCCTCGTCGTCCAGGACGGCCTCACGGTGCTCGGCAAGGACCAGCGCCTCCCGGCCTGACGTCGGGCGGCGGCACCAGGGCCTCGGCAGGCTCGACCACCATGTCCGCGCGTCCGCAGGTCCAGACCGGCCTCGACACGGGCCCCCGCCGGGGCGACGGTGGGCCCGTGCAGACGACGACGCTGGGCGAGCCCGTGCCGGCCACCGTCACGACGCCGCCGGGCGCGCGTCGTCGGCTGGTCGGCGCGGCGCTGGCCGTCCTGCTGGCGGTCGCCGGCTGGGGTGGCTGGGTCTGGAGCCACCCGCGCCTGCTGCCGGATCTGGCCGGGACCGTCGCGCTGTCGGCGCCCACGGCGTCCGGCGGCTCACTGGCGACGACGATGGTGTACCCGACCGGCGACCGCGAGACGCTGGTCCTCGAGAGCCTGCGACCCGTGCTCGACGAGCCCGAGGCGCCCGGTGTCGGCGTCGCCTTCGCGATCTGCCACCGGCTGCCGGACGAGGACCCGCCCGGCGCGGCACGTGATGCTGCCGAGCACTGCCGCGATCTCGAGCCGGTCCACCTCCCCATGCGCTTCGTCCGCGGCCCCGACGACCTCCTCGTCCTGACCCTGACGGCGAGCCGTCCGGGCCAGGTGCACGTGACGGGCGTCGACGTCGGCTACCGGCGATCCGCGGCGCATCTGTGGCAGCGCGGCGTCCAGCGGGTCCGGGTGGACGCCGTGCTCACGGTGCCGGGATGACCCCGGCGGCCCGCGCGACCTCGGCGTAGGCGGCCGCGAGGGTGTCGACGGTCTCGTGCGCGTTGAGCCCGCTGGGGTTCGGCACGACCCAGAGCTCGGCGCCGCCGAGGGTCTCGTCCTGCCGCCCCATCACCGCCTTCGGACGCTCGAACGCGATGCGGTAGGCGGTGATGCCCGCCATCGCCACCACGCGCGGGCGCAGGCGTGCCACCCGCTCCTCGAGCGCGCGGCCGCCGTCGCGCTGCTCGGCGACCGTCAGCTCCGACGCCCTCGCGGTGGCCCGCGGCACCAGGTTGCTGATGCCGATGCCCCGACCGCGCAGATGGGCGCGGTCGTCGTCGTCCATGCCGGTGGGGGAGATCGGGCGCTCGATCACGCCGCCGCGCAGCAGCGCCGGGTAGAAGCGGTTGCCCGGGTGGGCGAAGTGGGTGCCGGTGGCGGCGGTCCACAGGCCCGGGTTGATGCCGACGAACAGGAGGCGCAGCGGCGGGTCGTCCGGGCCGGGCACCAGGTCGGGCACGACGGCGTCGCGGTACGCCTCGAGCTCGGCGCGGGTGAACGTGCGGGCCGAGGATCGCGGACGGGCTCGCTCGGGGGTTCGGCGGGACGGCTGCTCGGGCACGTCCCGAGCCTGCCATCCTGGCCCCATGACTGCTCCTGTCGCCCTGGTCACCGGCGCCTCGTCCGGCATCGGCGAGCACACCGCCCTGCGGCTCAAGGCCGCCGGCTTCGAGGTCTACGGCGTCGCCCGCCGGGTCGAGCGGATGACGCCGCTGGCCGAGCGCGGCGTGCACGTCTTCGGCATGGACCTCACCGACGAGGAGTCGATGAGCGCCGGCGTCGAGCGCATCCTGCGCGAGCAGGGACGGCTGGACGTCCTGGTGAACAACGCCGGCTACGGCGCGTACGGCGCGGTCGAGGAGGTGCCGATCGAGGAGGCCCGGCGCCAGTTCGAGGTCAACCTCTTCGGCCTCGCGCGGCTGACCCAGCTCGTGCTGCCGACGATGCGCGCCCAGGGCAGCGGCCGGGTGATCAACGTGTCGTCGATCGGCGCGGTCATCTACGAGCCGTTCGGCGCCTGGTACCACGCGACGAAGTTCGCCGTCGACGGCTTCTCCGACAGCCTGCGCGTCGAGCTGCGGCGCTTCGGCGTCGACGTCGTGCTGGTGCGGCCGGGCACGATCCGCACCGAGTGGAACGAGATCGCCCGGACGAGCCTGGTAGAGACCAGCAGCGGCGGCCCCTACGACCGCTCGGCCCGCAAGGCCGCCCGCACGTTGGCGTTCTTTGACCGGCCGGCCTTCTCCAGCGGGCCGGAGGCGGTCGCGTCGGTCATCGAGAGGGCCGCCACGGCGCGTCGTCCCCGCACCCGCTACGCGGCCGGACGCGGCGGGCTGGTCATGCCGGCCTCGCGCCGGCTGATGCCCGACCGCGCCTTCGACGCGGTCATCGGGCGGCTGTTCACCTGACGCCGCGCGTCAGGCGAGGCCGGCGGCGCGCTCCAGGGCGACGACCTCGGCGTCGAGGTGGCCCAGCAGCCGCTGCAGCCGCGGGACGGTGCGCCGGCACCCGGTGAGCCCGAAGCTCAGCTGGCCGTCGTAGCTGGTGCAGGTGATGTTCAGCGCCATGCCGTGGATCGGGATCGACAGCGGGTAGGTGCCCACGAGCCGTGCGCCGTTCCAGTAGTGGGTGGTGCGCGGGCCCGGCACGTTGCTGATGATCAGGTTGTAGGGCGGTCGGACGACGCCCTGCATCCGCAGCGCCGGGGTGATGATCGCGGGCGCCTGACCGAGCGCGCTCATCGCCAGGATCTGCACCGGCGTCATCGTCGAGAGCGCCTCCTTGCCGTCGGCCATCGAGGTGTGGATGGCGCTCAGCCGCTCGGCCGCGTCGCGGCGCTCGGTGGCCATCTGCACCATCACCGCGCCGACCGCGTTGCCGCCCTCGGCCGAGGCCACCTGCGACTGCTTGGCGTTGAGGCCCACCGGCACCATCGCCACCATCGACTCCTGCGGCAGCGCGTCGAGCTCCTCGAGGTAGGCGCGCACCGCGCCGCTGCACATGGCCAGGACGACGTCGTTGATCGTCGTGCCGGTGGCCTTGCCGATGGCGCGCAGGCGCTCGATCGGCCAGTCGTCGGCCGCGAACCGGCGGGCGCCGGTGATGCGCTGGTTGAACAGGGTGCGGGGTGCGCGCAGCGAGACCGCGGACGTCTCGTTGCGCGCCGCCCGCCGCAGGGTGCGCACGAGCGCGGACGGCAGGCCGGCGGCGTCGGCGCTCAGGCTCAGTGCGGTGCGGAACGCCTCCACGGGCAGGCCGGCGATGCTGCGGCCGTCGTCGGAGGCCGGCAGCGGCGAGCGCCGCGGCGGACGGTAGGCCCACGGCGCCGGCATCCCGCGCCGCTCGGGGTCGGTGGACAGCACGCTCTGCAGCAGCCGCATCGCGCTGACGCCGTCGACCAGCGAGTGGTGCACCTTGGTGTAGAGGGCCACCTTGCCGTCGGCGAGACCCTCGATCACGTGCGCCTCCCACAGCGGCCGGTCCCACGCCATCCGGGTGGAGTGCAGCCGCGAGCAGAGGTCGAAGAGCTCGCGGTAGCGGCCCGGCGCGGGCAGCGCGGAGTGGCGTACGTGGTGCTCGACGTCGAACTGCTCGTCCGGCTGCCACATCAGGCGGCCGCCGGTGCGCACCGAGCGGTGCGGGTGCTTGAGGAACAGCGGCGCGACGTCGCTGTTGCCCAGCATCGCCAGGTACATCTCGCGGATGTAGTCGGGCCCCGCGCCCTCAGGCCGCTCGAAGAGCTGCAGACCGCCCACGTGCATCGGCATGCTGCGGTTCTCAGCCAGGAGGAAGGCCGAGGCGGTGGGGTCGATCGTCGGGAGCACGGGGAGCCTCTCGTGAGGGAGTGACGGCCGACACATTGGAGCACGCGCGGCAACGGTCGCCGTCGTCGGTCCGGGTGGCGGCGCGGGCCGATCATCGTGCACAGCGACCCCGCGGACGGCCCGTTCCCCAGATGAGGATCGACGGGCTCCGTCCGCGGTCGGGCCTCCCTAGCGTCGGAGGCGTCCCGGCGAGGTGCCGGGACCAGATCGGACGCCTCGCGTCCCCGTCTCTCGGGAGTCACCCATGCAGCACGTCCCCTCCGCCCCCGTCCCGGCCGTCCCGGCCGAGCCCGCCGCGCCGGCCCGGCCGGTCGCCCTCCCTCCGCGGCGGCGCCTGCGGCTGGTCGCCGCGGGCGGCCTGCTCGCGGGCACCTGCCTCACCGGCGCCCTGGTCGCGGGCCTGCCGGGCGACGCCGCGGCCCGCACCGGGCAGGCCGTCCAGACGATCGCGCCGACCGCCCGGGTCGTCGGCCCCGCCGGCTCGACGATCGAGCGCGTCGGCGGCGACGCCGAGAACGGCTTCGACATCCACTACTACGACGGCACGGTCACCTACCCGCCCACCACCTCCGAGGCGGTCGCCGAGTGCCTGGAGTACGACACGTATCCCGGCCGGGTGAAGTGCAAGGCGCAGGTGCTCACCTGGTATCGCGACCTCGGCGAGATGAAGAAGGCGCTCTACTGGGCCCGTCGCCTGGGCTCCTGACCCGCCTCGGCGGCCGATCCGCGTCCGCGCCGGTGGCGGCGGGCTAGGGTCCAGGCGTGCCCGAGGTCCCTGGTCCGCTCGAGCTCGAGCGGCGCCTCGAGGCCGCCTGGGCCCGCTCCCGCTCGTCCCTGCGTGCCCGGATCGCGCGGCTGGTCTCGCTGCGCTGGGCGGTAGTGCAGTGCGCGGTCGCGGCCGGCACGGCCTGGTTCGTGGCGCGTCACCTGCTGGGCCATCCGCTGCCGTTCTTCGCGCCGATCGCGGCCGTCGTCAGCCTGGGCACGTCCTACGGCCAGCGGCTGCGTCGGGTCGCGGAGGTCACCGCGGGGGTGGCGCTCGGCGTGCTGGTCGGCGACCTCCTGGTCTCCTGGCTCGGGGCCGGTGCGTGGCAGCTCGGGCTGATCGTCGGGCTCGCCATGGCGGTGGCCCTGCTGATGGACGCCGGCACGCTGTTCGTCAACCAGGCCGCGGTGCAGTCGATCTTCGTGGTCGCGCTCGTGCCGGGGGCCAGCGGGGCGTTCACCCGCTGGACCGACGCCCTGGTCGGCGGTGCGATCGCCCTGGTCGCCGCCACCGTCGTCCCGGCGGCGCCGCTGCGCCGGCCCCGTGAGCAGGCGGCGGTCGTCGTGCGCACCGTGGCCCGGCTCCTGCGCGGAGCGGCGGACGTCCTCGACGACGGCGACATCGAGCGGGGCCTGGACCTGCTCGCCCGGGCCCGCTCCACCGACGTGCTGATCCGGCGGCTGCAGGCCGCGGCCGACGAGGGCATGGCCGTGGTGTCGTCCTCGCCGTTCCGGGTGCGCCACCGCCCGACGATCCGCCGCATGGCCGACCTGGTCGGGCCCCTCGACCGCGCCCTGCGCAGCACCCGGGTGCTGGTGCGTCAGGTGGCGGTGGCGGCCTACCACCGGCGGCCCGTGCCGTCGTCCTACGTCGTCCTGCTGCGCGAGCTGGCCGACGCGGTCGACGGCGTGGTGGAGGAGCTCGAGGCCGACCGGATGCCTGTGGCGGCCCGCGAGGCGCTGCTGCGGGTGGGCGCGGCCACCGGCCAGGTGGAGCGCTCGGAGGAGATGACCGCCGAGGTGGTGCTCGCCCAGCTGCGCTCGGTGGTCGTCGACCTACTCGTGCTCACCGGCATGGGCCAGCTGGAGTCCACCGACGCGCTGCCGCCCCCGCCGCGCTGAGCGCCACGGGGCGGGTCAGAGGCTGGCGCGCAGCTCGCGGACGACGGCGTCCACGACCGCCACGAGATCGCCATCGGTGGCCGCCGCGACCGCCCGCTGCCGCTGGTAGGAGGCGCCGCGGGCGACCAGCTGCTCCACCGAGGCCAGCTCGGCGGCGCAGCCGAGCCGTGCCGCGACCGGCTCGAGGCGCACGAGCAGCTCGGCGAGGTCGTCGGTGACCAGCCGCTCGGCGTTGTGGGCATCCTGCACCACGATCGCGTCGAGGCCGTAGCGCGCGGCGCGCCACTTGTTCTCCTGCACGTGCCAGGGCGGCAGCACCGTCGGGGTGCGTCCGGCGGCGAGCTCCTCGTCGAGGTGCACCACGAGGCAGTGCACGAGCGCGACGAGGGCGGCGAGGTCGTCGAGCCGCGAGACGCCGTCGCACACACGGTTCTCGAGGGTGCCGAGGTGGGCGGCGGGCCGGATGTCCCACCGGATCTCGTTGAGCTCGTCGATCACGCCGGTGGTGAGCTGGTCGCCGGCGAAGTGCTCGTACTCGGCCCACGACCCGAACTGGAAGGGCAGACCCGCGGTCGGCAGCTGCTGGAACATCAGCGCGCGGTTGGACGCGTAGCCGGTGTCGACCCCCGACCACATCGGGGAGGAGGCCGAGAGGGCCTGGAGGTGCGGATGGTAGGTGAGCAGGGCCGAGAGCAGGGGCATCACCCGCTCGCGCTCGGGCACTCCGACGTGCACGTGGACGCCCCAGATCAGCATCTGGCGTCCCCACCACTGCGTGCGGTTGATCAGCTCCTCGTAGCGGACGCCGTCGCTGAGCTGCTGGGTCGTCCAGGACGCGAAGGGATGCGTCCCGCCGCCGAACAGGTCCAGCCCGAGCTCGTCGGCGGCCGGGAGCACCGCCTCCAGGGTGCCGCGCAGGTCGTCCATCGCGCTCGGCACGTCGTCGCACACGCCGGTGACCAGCTCGACGGTGTTGCGCAGCAGCTCCTTGTGCAGCCGGCCGGGGTCGGGCATGCGGGCCTTCGCGCGCATGAACAGGTGGGCCGCCTCGTTGCGCAGGTCGCGCGTGCGGCGGTCGACGAGCGCGAGCTCCCACTCGACGCCCAGGGTGGGGCGGGGGGAGCCCCGGAACTCGATGCGCACGCGGGTAGAGAACCACATCGGGGGAGGGGGTCGGGTGGTCTTCGTGCCACCCTGGCGCCGTGCTGGAGCCGAAGGAGGTCAACCTCACCATCGATCTGTGCCTGCGCATCGGGGAGGTGCTGCTCTCCTCGGGCGCCGGCGCGGCGGACGTCACCGCGAGCATGCAGGTCGTCGCCCGGCATCTGGGCCTGCGCAACCCCGACCTCGACGTCACCTTCACCCACCTCTCGATGAGCTGGCAGGCCAGCCCCGAGGACCAGCCGGTCACCCACTCCCGGCTGATCACCCGCCGGGAGATCGACTACGCCGACCTCACCGCCGTCGACCACCTGGTGCGCGACCTGCTCGCCGACCGGGTCGACCTCCGGGAGGCCCGGGCCCGGCTGGCGCGCCTGGTCTCCTCCGGGCACCGGACGCCGCGCTGGCAGGTCACGATCGCCTGGGGGGTGATGAGCGCCGGCGTCGCCACGCAGCTGGGCGGGGCGCCCCTCGTCGTCCTGCTGGCCTTCGTGGCGGCGATCGCGATCGACCGGCTCCAGCAGCTCATGGCCCGACGTCGCCTGCCGGCGTTCTACCGGCAGGTGGCCGGTGGGGCGATCGCCACCGTCATCGCGGTCGCGGCGGCCGCGGCGCACCTGCCGGTCGACACGTCCCTGGTCGTCACCGCCAACATCGTCATGCTGCTGGCCGGGGTCGGGTTCATGGGCGCCATCCAGGACGCGCTGACGGGCTTCTACGTCACCGCGGGGGCCCGCATCACCGAGGCGCTCCTCGCCACCGCCGGCATCATCGCGGGCATCTCGGGCGGGCTGTCGGTGGCGCGGGTGGTGGGGGTCGACGTCGGACGGTTCGACCCGGCGGCGGTCGGGCTGAAGTCGTTGGGCCTGATGGCCTTCGGCGGCGCGGTCTGCGCGGCCGCCTTCGGGTTCGCCACCTACGCGCCCCATCGCGCGCTGGCGCCGATCGGGCTCGTGGCGGCCACCGCGATGGTCATCTCCCAGTCGATCGCCGCCCAGCGCGTCGGCGGACCGTGGTCGGTCGCGCTCGCCGCGCTCGTCGTCGGCATGGTCAGCTGGTCGGTGTCCGGACGACTGCGCGTCCCGCCGCTGGTGATCGTCGTCCCGGCCGTCGTCCCGCTGCTGCCCGGACTGTCGATCTACCGCGGGCTCGCGCTGCTCTCCGACGACGCCGCGATCCCCTCCGAGGGCCTGCTCGAGATGGTCACCGCCGCGTCCATCGCGATCGCCTTGGCCTCCGGCGTGATCCTCGGCGAATACATCGCGCAGCCGCTCAAGCGGGAGGCCCGACGTCTGGAGTCGCGGCTGGCCGGCCCGCGGCTGGTGGGTCCGCTGCGCGGGCCGCGGCGCCGCCCGCGCCGCACCGGTCGTCCCGACCTCCCGGGCTCGTCAGCGGGGGAGGTCCGCGAGGCGTCCGAGCCAGGCTGAGGCGGTGCCGTCGAAGGGCGCGCTGCCGGCGCGGACGGCGCCGAGCAGCCAGGCCGCGGCCTCCTCGGCCGCCGCCACCACCTCCGCGGGATAGCCGAGCGCGACGCGGTGCTCGGCGAACTCGTCCTCGTCGTCGAGCAGCACCGTGCCGTCGCTGCGCCTGATGACGTCGAGGTCGAGGTCGACCGACCGCAGCGTCGAGCCGTCGGGGTCCCAGACGGCCGGCGTCGCGACGTCGACGTAGGTGTCGACCCAGAGGCCCGGGGCGTGGAAGGTCGCCAGCCACCAGCCGTCGCGTGGGACCAGCGTGACCGCGTCGACCTCGGCGTCGTAGGCGAGCCCGGGCCGCTCGTGGTGGGCTCCCGCGGGGAAGCCCAGCCAGGTGCCGTGGGCGTCCTCGCCGAGCACGATCCCGTCGAAGCTCCAGTGCGGCAGGTCGCCCCACTTGGTCATGCGCACGAACGCCGGCCTCCCCATGCCCACGACCCTAGGGTGCGGTGCGGGGAGGCCGGCGCAGGTGCCGGACGCGCTGCGTCGTCGCGGCGACTCAGACGATCTTGGCCGGGAGGGTCCGCTTGGAGACCTTGGCGACGACGTCCTGGTAGCGGGCGCCGGTGAGCTTGGCGAAGGTGTGCAGGGCGTGGGCGTCGAGGCCGACGAGCACGCGCGGCTGGTTCTTCTCGATGCCGCGCACGATGATCTCGGCGGCCCGCTCGGGGGTCATGCGGGCGAGCTTCTTGTCGAACAGGCGCGCGGTGGCCTCCTTGTTCTCCTTGGCCGACACGCGGGCGTTGCGGGCGATCGCGGTCTTGATGCCGCCCGGGTGCACCGAGGTGACGCCCACGGGGTGGCCGGCGATGAGCATCTCCTCGCGGATGGCCTCGGTCATGCCGCGCACGGCGTACTTCGAGGCGTTGTACATCGACTGGCCGGGGATGGAGAGCAGCCCGAAGAGGGAGGAGAGGTTGACCAGGT
Organism: Nocardioides sp. TRM66260-LWL; assembly: GCF_020075545.1. Taxonomy (GTDB): domain Bacteria; phylum Actinomycetota; class Actinomycetes; order Propionibacteriales; family Nocardioidaceae; genus Nocardioides. The sequence continues at coordinate 326,056 of NZ_JAIQZK010000002.1, read as the reverse complement.
GGCCCTCGCCGGAGGCGATCAGGTGCGGCAGGAACGCCTTGGTGCCGTGGACGACGCCCCAGAAGTTGATGCCGATGATCCAGTCGATGTCCTCGTAGGCCAGGTCGGTGAAGTCGCCGGCCAGGGCGACGCCGGCGTTGTTGACCACGACGTTGACCCGGCCGAACTGCTCGGCCACGGCGTCGGCGTAGGCGGTCATGGCCTCGCGGTCGGCGACGTCGAGGCGGTCCGAGCGCACCTCCTTGGCGCCGGCGGCCTTGGCGAGGTCGACGGTCTCGGCCAGGCCGGCCTCGTTCACGTCCGAGAGCGCGAGGATCGAGCCCTTCGCCGCGAGGTTGAGGGCGAGCGCGCGGCCGATGCCGGAGCCGGCGCCGGTGATGACGACGACCTTGTCGGCGAGGTTCTTCATGCGAGGGGCTCCTGGGAGAGTCGAGGCGGTGGGGCGGGCGGATCCGAGGACGGGCGACCGCACTCGACGGTAGTGGCGCTATTGAAAATCCGTCAATAGGATCGGGGCGTGACGCTCCCGACCCGCACCCGCCTCACCCCCGAGCAGCGCCGAGCGCAGCTGCTCGACCTCGGCGTGCGCCTGCTGGCCACCCGCTCCCTCGAGGAGCTGAGCATCGACGTGCTCGCCGAGGAGGCCGGCATCTCCCGCGGGCTGCTCTACCACTACTTCGGCAACAAGCACGACTTCCACCGAGCCGTCGTGCGGCATGCCGCCGACGACCTCATCGCCCAGACCAGCCCGCCCGTCGACGGCGACCCGCTGCGTCGCCTGGCCGTCTCGATCGCCGCGTACGTCGACTACGTCGACGCCAACTACGAGGGCTACCTCTCGCTGGTCAAGGGCGCGGCCGGCGGCGACGAGCACCTGCGCGAGATCTACGACGAGGTGCGCGCCGCCCTCACCGACCGGGTCTTCCGCACCGACGCCGAGGGCGTGCTCGTGCCCGACACCCCGGCGACCCGGGTGCTGGTCAACGGCTGGGCCGCGCTCGCCGAGGAGGTGGCGCTGCTGTGGAAGGCCGATCCCGCGAGCGCGCTGAGCCGCGACCAGGTCGTCGTCCTGATCTCCGACGCGCTGCCGGCGCTCATCGCCACCGTCGTCGAGCTGCCGTTCCCCGCCGGCTCGGTGGCCGGGCTGGTCGAGGGCGGGGTCTGAGGGTCGCTCAGCGCAGGTTTCCCCGGATATCCGGGGAAACCTGCACTCCGTGACGCGCACGGCACCTCCCTCGGGGCCGCGAGGTGCCGTACGCGTCACGGAGTCGCCGTGGAACGGACTCAGGACGTCGTGGTCGGTGCCGTCAGGTCGTACAGCGTCACCCCGTCGACGGTGGTGGCGGCGAACGTCGACTCCACCCACGACGTGATCTGGGATGACGTGCTCGCGCCGTCCTGCCCGCCGCCGGGCCCGCCGCCGGGGCCGCCGCCGGCGATGAACCAGTGCGCCCGGCCCGCGGCCACCAGCGCCTGGAACTGCGCGAGCGTCGGGCTCGGGTCGCTGCCGTTGAAGCCGCCGATCGGCATCACCGACCGCTCCGTCGCCAACTGGTAGCCGGCGGCCGACTGCGAGCCGACGGCGGCGGCCACCCACGTGTAGGAGTCGGCGTCCTCGGTGAGCAGGTCGGTGAGCTCCGCGCTGGGCGTGGCGGCGTCGAGCAGCCCGCCCATCCCGCCGCCCTGCGTCTGACCCTGCGTCTGACCCTGCGCCTGGCCCTGCGCCTGACCCGGGAGCTGGCCGGCGGGAGGCGGGCCGCCGGGCGGCGTCCCCCCGGGCCCACCCATCCCGGGTCCGCCCATTCCTCCGGGCCCGCCCCTCGGACCGCCGGCGCGGTCGGCGGAGACGGGGCCGGCGGTCGGGATCGACCCGGTGTGCGGGGTGGCGGCCGTCGAGATCGCGTAGGCGGTGGGCGCGGCGAGGCCGACCAGGATCGTCGCGACGCCGACGGCGAGCGCGGCGCGTCGCGGCAGCAGCCCGGCCAGGGCGATCGCGCCGGCTAGGGCGAGCCCGAGCAGGAGCACGGGCCAGCGCAGCCAGCCGTAGGCGTCGACGCGGCCGAGCAGCACGAACGCCCACGCGGCCGTGAAGGCGGCCGCGGTGCCGAGGGTCAGCGCGCCGAGGGTCGAGCGACGGTGCTCCCAGGCCGCCCAGGCGCCGACGCCGACGAGAGCGCCGATCGCGGGGGCCAGCGCCACCGTGTAGTACGCGTGGAAGATGCCGGCCATCAGGCTGAACGTCAGCCCGGTCACCAGCAGCCACCCCAGCCAGACGACCAGGGCCGCCTGCACCCGCGGACGGGCGGCGTGCCGTCGCGTCAGGAGCAGCGCGGCCGCTCCGAGGACGAGCGCGGCCGGCAGCAGCCAGGCCACCTGTCCGCCGATCTCGTCGTTCACCAGCCGCAGGAGGCCGGTCTGGCCCCAGCGCCCGCCCGTGCCGCCCCCGCCGCCGACAGAGCCGGTCTCCTCGCCGTTGAGCCGGCCGAGGCCGTTGTAGCCGAGCGTGAGCTCGAGGATCGAGTCGTGCTGCGACCCGCCGATGTACGGCCGTGACGCCGCCGGCCAGAGCTCGACGACCGCCACCCACCAGCCGCCCGCCGCCACCATGGCGGCCAGGCCGAGCAGCAGGTGGCCGATCCGGCGCAGCACCGGCACGCCGGCGAGCAGCAGGTAGGCCAGGCCGAGCGCGGGCAGCACCAGGAAGGCCTGGAGCATCTTGGCCAGGAACGCCAGGCCGACCAGGGCGCCGGCCAGCGCGATCCACCGGGCCGGACGTCCGGCGGCGTCGAGCTCGGATCGGCTGGCCTCGACGGCGCGCTGCACGGCGTACGCGGAGCCGATCAGCAGCAGCACGAGCATCGCGTCGGGGTTGTCGAAGCGGAACATCAGCACCGCGACGGGCGTCGTCGCCAGCACGGCGCCGGCGAGGAGCGCGGGCCAGGCGGCGCCGGTGGCGCGACGCACGCAGGCGTGGAGCGTCGCCACGGCGGCGACGCCCTCGAGCGCCTGCGGCACCAGGATGCTCCACGAGCTGAGCCCGAACAGCCGCACGGACAGGCCCATCGGCCACAGCGCGAGCGGCGTCTTGTCGACCGTGATGGAGCCGGCGGCGTCCGAGGCGCCGAAGAAGAAGGCCTTCCACGACTCTGAGCCGGCCTGCGCGGCCGCGGCGTAGAAGGCGTTGCCCCACCCGGACGCGCCGAGCCCGACCAGGTAGAGCGCGGCGGTGGCCAGCAGCAGGGCGACGAGGCCGAGGTGCTCGCCGTCGACCCCGAGGGAGCGGGATCGACGGCGAGGCGCGTCAGGGGAGGGGCCCGGCGCGGAGCCGGGACGGTCAGCGGGGCCCGAGCGAGCGGGCGGGGACTCGACGGTGGTCATGACGAGCACCCTCGACCGGCCCGCTGGGCCCCCGGTCGACGTCGGCTGTCGGGCGGCTGTGAGCCGTCCCCGGCCGTCCCGGGTCGCTCGCAGCCGACGCCGGCAGGGCGGACCTCAGCCCGCGACCACCGCGGCCACCTGGTCGAGGCCCCAGGCGAGGTCGTCGGCGGAGATCACCAGCGGCGGGGCGAGGCGCAGCGTCGAGCCGTGGGTGTCCTTGGCCAGCACGCCGCGGGCCAGCAGGCGCTCGCACACCTCGCGGCCGGTGCCGACGGCGGGGTCGACGTCGAGCCCGGCCCACAGGCCGCGGCTGCGGAACCCGACCAGGCCGTGGCCGACGAGCGCGTCGAGCCGGTCGGCCAGCAGCACGCCCAGCTCGGCGGCCCGCGCCTGGTGCTCGCCGGTCGCGAGCATCCGGACGACCTCCAGGCCGACGGCGCAGGCCAGCGGGTTGCCGCCGAACGTCGAGCCGTGCTGGCCGGGCCTCAGGACCCCGAGGACGTCGCGATCGGCCACGACCGCCGAGACCGGCACCACCCCGGCGCCGAGCGCCTTGCCGAGCACGTAGACGTCGGGCACGACGTCCTCGTGGTCGCAGGCGAAGGTGCGGCCGGTGCGCCCGAGCCCGGCCTGGATCTCGTCGGCGATCAGCAGCACGTCGGCCGCCGTGCAGAGCTCCCGCAGACCGCGCAGGTAGCCGGTCGGCGGGATGACGACGCCGCCCTCGCCCTGGATCGGCTCGACGAGCACGGCGACGGTGTTCGTCGGGTCGGCCTCGATCGCGGCGCGCACGGCGTCGAGGTCGCCGTAGGGCACCATCGCGAAGCCCGGGGCGAAGGGGCCGAAGCCGTCGCGGGCGTCGGGGTCGTCGGAGAACCCGACGATGGTGGTGGTGCGTCCGTGGAAGTTGCCGCCGGCCACCACGATGCGGGCCCGGTCGGGGGCGGCGCCCTTGACCTCGTAGCCCCACTTGCGGGCCACCTTGATCGCCGTCTCGACGGCCTCCGCGCCGGTGTTCATCGGCAGCACGAGGTCCTTGCCGCACAGGTCGGCCAGCGCGGTGGTGAAGTCGGCGAAGCGGTCGTGCACGAACGCGCGGCTGGTCAGGGTCAGGCGATCGAGCTGCTCGTGGGCCACGCGCAGCAGGCCGGGGTGGGCGTGGCCGAAGTTCAGCGCGCTGTAGCCGGCCAGCAGGTCGAGGTGACGTCGACCGTCGACGTCGGTGACCCAGGCGCCCGACGCGTGCTCGATCACCACCGGCAGCGGGTGGTAGTTGTGCGCGGTGCGCGCCTCGGCCCGGGCGAGCTCGCCGGCGGTGCGGCCGGAGCTGTCGATGCGGGTGCGCTCGTCGATGACGGTCATGGCGGCCTCCGTTCGTCCGATTGCCAGATTGTCGGACAATCTGATGCCACGGTAACAGGCGGCCGGCGGCCGCGTCAGGCCTGCGGCAGGCGGACCTCGATCGCGGTGTCGCCGGGCGCCGAGCGCAGGGACACGGTGCCCCCGTGGGAGGCGACGATCGCCTGCACCAGCGCCAGGCCGAGCCCCACGCCGCCCTGGCGCGTGCGTGCGGCGTCCCCGCGCGCGAACCGCTCGAAGGCGTGCTCGACGAGGTCCGGCGGGAACCCCGGACCGTCGTCGTGCACCGTGAGGCCGCCCGGACGCACCCGCACCGTGATCGTCGATCCCTCCGGCGTGTACTTGCGCGCGTTGGTGAGCAGGTTGGTGAGCACCTGGTGCAGGCGCAGCGGGTCGCCGACGACCGTCACCGGCTCGTGGCCGTCGGGGGAGCCGTCCGCGGCGCCGGGCAGGTCCAGCCGCCACCGGTGCCCGGGGGCCAGCACCCGCGCGTCGGCGACCGCCTCCACGCACAGCCGGGTCAGGTCGACGGCCTCGCGCTCGAGCGGCCGGCCCGCGTCGAGCCGGGCCAGCAGCAGGAGGTCCTCGACGAGCGCGGTCATCCGGCCCGCCTCCTCCTCGACCTTGCCGAGCGCGACGCCGGCCATCGCCGCGTCGTCGGGACGCCGTCGCGCGAGCTCGGTGTACCCGGCGATGGTCGCCAGCGGGGTGCGCAGCTCGTGGGAGGCGTCGGCGACGAACTGCCGCACCTGCTGCTCGCTGCGGTGCCGGGCCTCGAGCGAGCCCGCGACGTGGTCGAGCAGGGTGTTGAGGGCCGCGCCCACCTGCCCCACCTCGGAGCGCTCGTCGGCCAGCCGCGCGGGCACCCGCTCGTCGAGCGCGATCTCGCCGTCGGCCAGGGGCAGCGCCGCCACCGCGTGCGCGGTGCGGGCGACCTCGCGCAGGGGCCGCAGCTGCCGGCGCACGAGCGTCGCGGCGGCCGCCGCCGAGGCCAGCGCGGCCACCAGGCCGAGGACGACCACCGCACGCACGACGCCGGCGACGACGTCGTCGACGTCGGCCGTCGGCAGCCCGGCGGCCGCGGCGCCGTCGCGGGTGACGGCCACGACGTAGCCGCCCAGGCCGGGCAGCCGGACCCGGTGCGCGCGGCCGTCGGCGGGCACGTCCGCCAGGAGCGCGAGCGCCGCGGCGTCCAGGCTGCGGCGCACCGCGGTGCCGTCCGACCCCTGGAGGGTGGCGAAGCCCTGCCAGCCGACGCCCGGCACGCGCAGCGCCGTGAGGCTCCCGACGGCGTCGCCGGGGCCGATCCGGTCGCCGCGCCGCCCGTCGCCGTCGGCGTCCTGCGGCGACGGCGACGCCGGGGAGCCGGGGCCGCCGGGGTCGAGCACGGCCGCGGGCGGGATGCGGCGCACCCGCTCCAGCGACGTCGCGACGTCGCGGTCGAGCTGGTCGGTGAGGTACTGGCGCACCGCGAGGGTCGTCAGCACCCCCACCAGCGTGGTCGCGAGGACGGCCAGCAGCGCCGTGGTCAGCACCAGGCGCGCCGTGAGGGTCGTGGGGGGACGCACCGGACGCATCGGGCGGCTCAGCCGGCCGGCTTCAGGACGTACCCGGCGCCGCGCATGGTGTGGATCATCGGCTCGCGGCCGGCGTCGACCTTCTTGCGCAGGTAGGAGATGTAGAGCTCGACGACGTTGGCCTGCCCGCCGAAGTCGTAGTTCCACACGCGGTCGAGGATCTGCGCCTTGCTCAGCACGCGTCGCGGGTTGCGCATGAGGTAGCGCAGCAGCTCGAACTCGGTGGCCGTCAGGCTGATCTCCTCGCCTGCGCGGAAGACCTCGTGGCTGTCCTCGTCCAGGGTCAGGTCGCCGACGGCGAGCACGCTCGAGGCGGCCTGCTGCTGGGCGCCGGCGCGCCGCATGAGGCCCCGCAGACGGGCGACGACCTCCTCCAGGGAGAACGGCTTGGTCACGTAGTCGTCGCCGCCCGCGGTGAGGCCGGCGATGCGGTCCTCCACGGCGTCCTTCGCGGTGAGGAAGACGACCGGCAGGTCGGGGTCGCTGCCGCGCATGCGGCGCAGCACCTCCAGCCCGTCGAAGTCGGGGAGCATCATGTCGAGCACCACCGCGTCGGGACGGAAGTCCTTCGCGGCCTGCACCGCCTTCGAGCCGGTGTGCGCGAGCTCGACCTGCCAGCCCTCGTAGCGCAGCGCCATGCCGATCAGCTCGGCGATGTTGAGCTCGTCGTCGACGACCAGGACGCGCAGCGGGGAGCCGTCGGGGCGGGTGAGGTCCATGGCCGCACCCTCCCGCAGGAGTCTGTGAGTCCGCTGTGACGGCGCTCGGTGCGTGCGGTGGGGTCGGCGATGTCGGGCGCCGGGACGCGTCATCGGCGCCGCCGGCATCCGCGAGATCGCCGATATCATCGACGTCGGAAGGGGGACCCATGGATGACGGTCTGACGGTGCAGCAGCTCCGACGCCGCGCGGGTCTGACCCAGCGCCAGCTCGCCGAGCTGTCCGGGGTGTCCCAGCCGAACATCGCCGCGTACGAGACCGGCAGACGCCGGCCGTCGCCGAGGATGCTCGCCCGGCTCGACGAGGCCGCCCGGCCGCGACCCTCGCGCGTGCTCGACCGGCATCGAGGTGACGTCCGGAGGATCGCGGCCCTGCACCGAGCACTCGACGTGCAGGTCTTCGGCTCGGTGGCCCGAGGCGAGGATCGCCCGGGCAGCGACCTGGACCTGCTGGTCACGTTCGCTCCCGACGCCTCGCTGTTCGACCAGGCAGCCCTCGTCGAGTCGCTGGAGGACCTCCTGGGCGTCCGGGTCGACGTGGTGAGCGTCGCCGGGCTGCGCCCGGGGCACGAGCGGATCAGGGCGGAGGCGCGTCCGCTGTGAGCGGACCGCAGGACGCCGCCGTCGACGAGGGCGCCCGGCGCGTGCTGGAGGACTTCCTCGGGTTCGCGTCCATGGCCGACCGGCTGGTCGCCCGTGGCCGGGAGGCCTACGACGGCGACGAGATGCTGCGTCTCGCCGCCGAGGCGATCGTCGTGCGCATCGGCGAGGCGGTGTCGAGGCTCGGGGACGAGGTCGTCGAGCGACACCCGCGGGTGCGCTGGCGTCCGATGCGCGGGATGCGGAACCTCGTCGCCCACGAGTACGGCGCGGTCGATCACGGGATCCTCTGGAACGCCCTCGAGCGCGATCTGCCTCGCGAGGCCGCCGAGATCCGGAGGATCCTCGCCGCGCGCTGACGTCGCTCAGCCCGGTCCACGGCCGGCCACAGGCCGGTGACAGCCGCCGTGCCGAGGCTGGGCTCATGACGAGCGCCGAGACCCGCAGTCCCCGATCGACCACGCCGCGTCCCTGGGGCTGGCGCAGCGCAGCCCTGGTCTCGGTCGCCGGCGTCGCGCTGGGCGGAGGCGGCGCCGCGGCGCTCGCCGCGGCGAGCCCGGACGACTCCGGCCGCGGCCCGGGTCCCGGGGGGATGCGCGGACCGGGCGGCCTGCGAGGTCCGGGCCAGCAGCCCGGCCGGCAGTCGTCCGCCGACCGGCCCGGCGACGCGGCGACGGTGCCGTCCGCGGCCCTGCCCGCCGCCGGACGCCGGACGACGCTGGTCGTGCCCTGGACGCGCTGACCCGCCCCACCGGGCTGGGTCCGGTGCCGGGGAGCCTGGCACGATGGCGCGGACATGGACGAGCGCACCCCCGACCCCGCCGTCGAGGCGCCGGACCCGCCGGGGACGCTGCGCATCCGCTATCCGGCCGACCTGCCGGTCAGCCAGCGGCGTGACGACATCGCCGCGGCGATCCGCGACCACCAGGTCGTGATCGTGGCCGGCGAGACCGGGTCGGGCAAGACCACCCAGCTGCCCAAGATCTGCCTGGAGCTCGGCCGCGGGCGCTCCACCGAGCACCGGGGCCGCGACGGCCGCACGCGACGCCGCGGCGGGCTGATCGGCCACACCCAGCCGCGCCGGATCGCCGCCCGCTCGGTGGCGCAGCGCATCGCCGACGAGCTCGGCGTCGGCCTGGGCGAGGACTCCCCGGTCGGCTACCAGGTGCGGTTCACCGACCGCACCAGCCGCGACACCCGGGTCAAGCTGATGACCGACGGCATCCTGCTGGCCGAGCTGCAGCGCGACCGCATGCTGTGGCGCTACGACACGATCATCATCGACGAGGCCCACGAGCGCTCGCTGAACATCGACTTCCTGCTCGGCTACCTCAAGCAGCTGCTGCCGAAGCGGCCCGACCTCAAGCTGATCGTCACCTCCGCCACCATCGACCCCGACCGGTTCGCCGCGCACTTCGCCGCCGCCGACGGCACGCCCGCGCCGATCATCGAGGTGTCGGGCCGCACGTACCCCGTCGAGGTGCGCTACCGGCCGCTGCTCGACCTCGCCGAGGACGACGAGGACGGCGAGCCGGTGCAGCGCGACCAGACCGAGGCGATCCTCGAGGCGGTGCGCGAGCTGATGGCCGAGGGCCCCGGCGACATCCTGGTCTTCCTGCCCGGCGAGCGGGAGATCCGCGACACCGCCGAGGCGCTGGGCGAGCTGACGGCGTCGGCCCGCAGCGGCACGCTCGAGGTCGTCCCGCTGTACTCGCGGCTCTCGGCGGCCGAGCAGCAGCGGGTCTTCGCGCCGCACGCCTCCTCGGTGGGCCGCCGGATCGTGCTCGCGACCAACGTCGCGGAGACCTCGCTGACCGTGCCGGGCATCCGGTACGTCGTCGACACCGGCCTGGCGCGCATCTCGCGCTACTCGGTGCGCACCAAGGTGCAGCGGCTGCCGATCGAGCCGATCAGCCAGGCCTCGGCGAACCAGCGCTCGGGCCGCTGCGGACGCGTCGCGCCGGGCATCGCGATCCGGCTGTACTCCGAGGAGGACTTCGAGGGCCGCCCGGAGTTCACCGATCCCGAGATCCTGCGCACCAACCTGGCCAGCGTCATCCTCCAGATGGCCTCGCTCGGGCTCGGCGACCTCGGCGCCTTCCCGTTCGTCGAGCCCCCGGACCGGCGCAACGTCGCCTCCGGCGTCCAGCTGCTCGAGGAGCTGCAGGCGCTGCGGCCGGCGACCGGCGACCGGCGGGGCGGGCCGGCCCTCACCCCGCTCGGACGCCGGCTCGCGCGGCTGCCGATCGACCCGCGCCTGGGGCGGATGGTGCTGGAGGCCGAGCGGCTGGGCTGCGTGCGCGAGGTGCTCGTGATCGCCGCGGCGCTGAGCCTGCAGGACCCGCGCGAGCGGCCCGCGGAGCAGCAGGCGCAGGCCGACCAGCTGCACGCCCGCTTCCGGGTCGAGGGCTCCGACTTCCTCGCCTGGCTGGAGCTCTGGCGCTACCTGCGCGAGCAGCAGCGCGAGCTCTCCGGCAACGCGTTCCGCCGGCTGTGCCGCGCCGAGCTGCTCAACTACCTGCGGGTGCGGGAGTGGCAGGACTTCGAGTCCCAGCTGCGCCAGGTGTGCAAGGAGATGGACGTGCAGGTCGGCCATCCCGCCGACGTGCCCGACGCCGACGGCATCCACCAGGCCCTGCTCTCGGGGCTGCTGTCCCAGATCGGCCTGCTGGACGAGCGGGAGAAGGTCGAGCGCGGCGCCGGCGGCCCTGGCCGCGGGCGGCGTCCGATGCGGGAGTACCTCGGCGCCCGCGGCGCCCGGTTCGCGATCTTCCCCGGCAGCCCGCTGGCCAAGCGGCCGCCGTCCTTCGTCATGGCCGGCGAGCTGGTCGAGACCAGCCGGCTCTGGGCGCGGCAGGTGGCCGCGATCAAGCCCGAGTGGGCCGAGCGGCTCGGCGGCGACCTGGTGAAGCGCACCTACTCCGAGCCGCACTGGTCGACGAAGCGGGCGGCCGTCATGGCCTACGAGCGGGCGACGCTGTACGGCGTCCCGCTGGTGGCCGACCGGCTGATCCCGTACGGCCGGGTGGACGCCGAGGTCGCGCGCGAGCTGTTCATCCGGCATGCGCTGGTGCAGGGGGAGTGGCGCACCCGCCACCCGTTCCTGGCCACGAACCGGCGCCTGCTCGAGGAGGCGGCCGAGCTCGAGCACCGCGCCCGGCGCCGCGACATCGTCGTCGACGACGAGACGCTCTTCGACTTCTACGACGCCCGCGTCGGCGCGGAGGTCGTCAGCGGGGCGCACTTCGACCAGTGGTGGAAGCGCGAGCGCCGACGCCGTCCCGAGCTGCTCACCTTCGACCCCGCGATGCTCACCCGCGACACCGCGGAGGAGGTCACCGAGGCCGACTACCCGCAGGCGTGGGAGGGCGAGGGGCTCACGTTCCCGATCAGCTACCACTTCGAGCCGGGCGCCGCCGACGACGGCCTGACGATCGAGGTGCCGGTGGCCACGCTGAACCGGGTCGACGCCGACGACTTCTCCTGGCTGGTGCCAGGCCTGCGCGAGGAGCTCGTGACGGCCCTGATCCGCAGCCTGCCCAAGAGCCTGCGGGTCTCGTTCGTCCCCGCGCCCGACAAGGCCCGGGAGTTCCTGGCCGGAGTGCCGGCCGGGGAGGAGCCGCTGCTCGACGCGCTCGAGCGCTGGTGCCGCGCCACCACCGGCGTCGTCGTGCCGCGCGAGGCGTGGGACTGGAGCAAGGTGCCCGAGCACCTGCGGCCCACGTACCGGGTCGTCGACGACGCCGGCTCGGAGCAGGCGCGCGGCAAGGACCTCGACGCGCTCAAGGCGCCCCTGGCCGGCGAGTTCGAACAGGCCATCGCCGAGGTCGCCGACACCTCCGGCCTCGCGGCCAGCGGGCAGACGTCCTGGACGTTCGGGGAGATCCCGCCCACCCACACCGAACGCCGTGCGGGCCACGAGGTCACCGTCTTCCCGGGCCTGGTCGACGAGGGCGACGCGGTGGGCCTGCAGGTCTTCGGCACCGTCGACGAGCGCGACGCCCGGCACCGGCTCGGCGTCCGCCGGCTGCTGGCGCTGGAGCTGCCCGACCCGTCCGCGGCCGTGCTCGGCTCGCTCAGCAACCTCGAGCGGCTCGGACTGGCCGGCTCGCCGTACCCGAGCGTCGCCGAGCTGCTCGAGGACTGCCGGCTGGCGGTGCTCGGCGACGCCGTCGACGCGCGTCCGCCGGTCCGCGACGCCGCCGCCTACGAGGCGCTGCGGGCCGAGGTGGCCCGCGACCTGGAGCCGCGGATGCGCGCGACGCTGGGCGACGTGCAGCGCGTGCTGGGGGAGTGGCGCGAGCTCGACCGCCTGCTCACCGGACGCGCCGAGCTGCCGCTGCTGCCGGCGCTCACCGACCTCCGGGCGCAGGTCGGACGGCTGATGGCGGCGGGCTTCGTCGCCGACGCCGGGGCCCAGCAGCTGCGCCGGCTGCCGACCTACCTCGCGGCCGCGCGGGTGCGTCGCGAGCGGCTGGACGGCGGCTCGCCGGCCGTCGTCCGCGACCGGCAGCTGGCCGACCAGATCGCCGACCTCCAGGACACCTGGCTCCACCGGGTCGAGGCGCTGCCCGAGGGCCGACCGCCCGGCGCGGCCCTGCGCACGGTGCGCTGGCTGCTCGAGGAGTACCGCATCTCGCTGTGGGCCCAGCAGCTCGGCACCGCGGCCCCGGTCAGCGACCAGCGCATCCGCAAGGCCCTGGCGGCCGACGGATGAGCGGCTCGGTCCTGACCACGTGGCGCGCCGCGCCGGTGCGCGACGGCGAGACGCTGCACGTCGGCGACGGCGGCCTCGTCGAGGTCCAGGGCGGACGGATCGTGGTCGGCTCCGGCGGGCTGGTGCGCGTCACCGGCCCGGCACGGGTCTCGCTGGTCGACGACGGCCAGCACCTGCTCGACGCGCGTCCGCCCGCGCGGGCCGTGCTGATGGCCGGCGACCTCGTCGCCGACGGCGGGCAGGCCTGGGCCGGTCCGGACGTCGGCTGGCGGCTCACCGGCACCGCCGAGGTGACGCCGCTCCTCGGTGCCACGCGTGCGGTCGTGCACGGGAGCCCGCCGCGCCGCGAGGTCCTCGACGGGCGACTCGTGCGGCGGAACGACGAGGAGCGCGACGCCGACGAGGTGTGGGCCGGGCTGGTGGCCGGGGCGCGCCCGGAGCGTCCCGACGCCGTCGCGCTGCCCGCCGAGCCCGTGGACCTCACCGCCTGGAGCGGCCCCCTGCTCGACGCGCTCCGGGCCGTCGGCGCCCGGTCCCGACGCGGCGGCGTCGAGCGCCCCGACCGGGTCGACGTGCTGCTGCGCTGCGCGGATCCCGGTACCGCCCTGGCCCGAGTCGCCGCCGACCTCGCGCTGCCGCCCGGCCTCGTCCTCCACCGGGATCTGCCCGAGGCCGATGCGCCCGAGCGGCCCCGCCGCTGGACGGTGGTCTCCGACCTGGGACTGCGGCTCGTTCTCGCCCCGCGTCGCGGTCGGTCGCGCCGACGTCGCACGCGGGTCGGGAGTGTGGGAAGGTGCTGAGCGGGTAGGACCGACGCACCGGGGCGTCGGCCCCCGCTCCCACGAAGGACCCCCATGCCCGATCTCGAGGTGGACGTCGAGGGACTCGAACGTCTCGTGTCCTCTTTGGCCGCCATCAAGGACGGCCTCGACCACACCCGCCGTGTCGTCGACGGCACGGCCGCCGACATGGGCTCGGCCGACGTCGCCCGCGCCCTCGACCGGTTCGAGGACCACTGGGACGACGGTCGCGGCCGGGTCAGCGCCAACATCGAGGGCATCGTCGGGGGCCTCCAGGAGGCCGCGCGGGCCTACCGGAAGGCCGACGACGACCTCGCCTCCGGCCTGCGGGAGGGCTCGTGACCTCCGCCGACGGCCGCGGCGCGGCGCCCGAGCGCAGCCTCGGCTACTCGATCACCCTGCCGCAGAGCTGGTACGAGCTCGAGCTGCGCCCGGCGCTGCGCGACGACGCGATCCGCCGGCTGGTCGAGCAGCGCGCCCACGGCGTCCCGGAGCTGTGGGAGCAGCGGCGCGCGATCCAGCGGCTCCTCACCCGGCACGCCGAGGACGCCTGGGCCTCCGGCGCCCGCTACGCCGCCGGCTTCGCGCTGCCCACCGACGACGGCCCGGTCACCGGCTCGCTGACCATCTCGCTGCTCGACGATCCCTTCGCCACGGCCGCGGAGCCCGCCTCGCCCGACGACCGGTTCGCCACCCGCACCCGCGGCGACGACCCCACCGAGCCGTGGGCCCACACCTCGGTCATCGAGGTCGACGGCCTGACCATGGTCCGCAGCCAGGGCGTCGAGGACGCGCCCCTGCCCGGCGGCGGGCTGGTGCGGCACGTCTTCGCGCTGGACGCCGTCCCCGTGCGTCCCGACGGGCGGCTCTTCCTGCTGGCGTTCAGCTCTCCGGTGCTGCCGCTCGTCGACGAGCTGCACGACCTCTTCGCCGCCGTCGCCGAGACCTTCCGCGTCGTCCGCCTCGACGACCTGCCGGCCGACGCCGCCGGTCCGTCCGCCTCGGAGGTGCCCGCATGAGCCGTCCCACCGACTGGCCGGAGGTCTTCGGCTTCGGCGACCCCACCCCCGGCGACCCGTTCGTCGTCCGCGAGGTCGCGCGCCGCTGGGGCACGCTGGCCGGGGAGGCGGAGGCCTCCGAGCGGCGCCTGCGCGGGCTTCTGGGCGACGACGCCGCGCTCACCTGGATCGGCGAGGCGGGCGACCAGTTCCGCACCCGCTCCAGCGAGCTGCCCGGCCAGCTGGCCAAGGTGGCCGACTCCTACCGTCAGGCCTCCCAGGCGCTGCTGTGGTGGTCCGAGCGGCTCGACGGCCACCAGACCGACGCCGACCGCGCGCTGGTGCAGGGACGCGCGGCCAAGGCCGACCTCGACCACGCCCAGCAGCGGCTCACCGGTGCGTCCGGCGACCTCGCCGCAGCGAACCGGAGCGCCGCGCTCGACACGCTCGCCCCCACGCCGGGGCAGGTGCAGGCGGCGCAGGACCGCCTGCGCGCGGCCCAGCAGGCCCACCGGGCCGCGCAGGGCCTAGTCGAGGACGCCCGGCGCCGTCTCGACCTCGCCCGCCGGCTCGCCGACGACGCCCGCGAGCTGCGCGAGGGCGACGCCCGCACCACGGCCCGCCGCATCGACGACGCCGCCGACGCCGGCATCCCCGAGCGCTCGCGCTGGCAGAAGATCAAGGACGGCGCGAAGGCGGCCTGGGACGTGCTGGTGAAGGTCGCCACGGTCGTGGTCGCGGTGCTCGGCATCGTCGTGCTGATCATCGGCGGACCGCTCGCGTGGGTGGTGTTCGCCGCCGGCCTGGTGCTGCTCGCGGACGCCCTGATGAAGTACGCGAACGGCGAGGGCAGCCTGCTCGACGTCGGCCTGGCCGTGCTCGGCTGCATCCCCGGCACGCGCGGCCTGACCAGCCTGGCCGCGCTGCGCGGCGCCTTCCGCGCCGGGGGCACGCTCGGCGCCCTCGCTCATCTCGGCGGCTCAGCGCGCGCCGCGGTGAGCGGCATGGCGGCGGGGCTCCGATCCCTGGTGCCGGGCCTGCGGACCACCGTGCGGGAGCTCTCCGGCGCGCGTGAGTACCGCCTGTTCTCGGCGATCGGCGGCAGCGACCTGCACACGACGCGGTTCGCGGTCGAGCAGCTCTCCAGCACCCGCGAGGCCGTCGACGGAGTGCTCGCGTCCCGCGGCCTCACCAGAGCGGGCTTCGCCGACCTCGTCGGCACGCCGGCGAAGGACCTCACCGCGGCGCAGCGGGAGCTGATCAGCACCGTGCGCGCCGAGATGCCCGCGTTCGACGGTGACACGGTGTTCCAGAAGGTGCTGTCCCAGCCGTCGTTCGATGCGAGCGGGCGGCTGCGTCCGGGTGGTGCCGAGAGCTACGGCGGCGGCCTCGCCCCCGACTTCGACGTCACGCAGATCCGGGGCAGCATCTCGCTGGCCGATGACACCGCGCACCTGGGCACCCCGGCCGCGATCCACGACGGGCTGAGGCTCGACTACTCCGGCACGCCGTTCACCCGTGGCGACGACTCGGTGCACCTGATCCGCTTCCAGCGCGATCCGGCATCGGCCGGCGAGGTCGTGGTGCCCAGCAACTCGCACTTCGGCGGCTCCTCCGACTTCGACGGCTGGACGGATCCGTTCACGGGCAACGGCTTCACCAAGGCCACCGACGACGTGATCCCCGAGCTCTACGCGAGGGGGGTCGGCATGCGGGACGGCGCGGAGATGTGGGAGGTCACCTCCACCGGGACCCAGCGGCTCGTGGCCGTGCTCGGCGACGGCGGCCAGTGGGTCGGGGTGGCGGCGTGAGTCCCTGGGAGCAGCAGGGCTCGTGGTGCTGCGTCGACGGCGTCGATCGCCGCATCGTGGGTGGCGACGGATCGTGGGTCGAGGTCGAGGCGGACCTGCCGATCCCCGGAGAGCTGCTGCATCGGCTCGACGGTCAGGGTCGTCGGGTGGCGAGGCTGCCGCTCGAGCGGACGACCGATCGTCGGGTGCAGATGCTGGTCGGTCGGTGGAGGGGCGCGCGGGTGATCGTCTCGTCGGTGTCCGCGGGCCGTGCCCTGGTCGAGCTGCGTGACTCCCCGGAGGTCGCTGCCCGCCTGCGCTTCGACGGCGACCAGTTCCAGGGCTGGACGAAGGGCGTCAGAGCCGACGAGATCGAGGACCTCGAGATCGAACGCAGCCCGTGGCTGTGGTGAGGGGCGCAGGGCGGACCGGTCGTCCGCACGTCGGGGAGGACCGGCCAGCATGTGCCCCCCAGGAACCTCGAGGACGGGAGAGTGGTCATGAGTGACCGGGCAGGGGCGCCGGCCGTGCTGCAGAAGCTGGTGTCGGGGGCGTGGGGATCCGCGATCGGCGCGCAGAACGTCCACCAGGTCGGAGGGCTGGTGGTGGCGGCCGGTGATGCGGCATCGCTGCGGACGGCCGCGGAGGTCCTGGCTGCCTACGGCTACGAGGCCGGGCCGTCCGCGGTCGACGTCATCCGCTTCGAGGCTCCGTCCCTGGCGGTGCTGTCGGTGCATCGCGACGAGCACGAGCGGCCGTGGCCGACGTACCCGGCGGGCTTCCTGCACGGGGCCTCCTTGGTGCCGACCTGGTCGTTGGCGCGCACGCGGTTCACGATCGGTGCCGAGATGTGGCGGATCGAGGCCGACGGTCGCCAGCAGCTGGTGTCGGTCTACGACGGGGTGGCCCGGGGCTGGCGCGGCGCGACGGGCTGGTCACCGCCCTCGCAGCTGGTCGGTCCGCAGGCGCGATGGCAGGGACGGGAGCTGGTCGCAGACCCGTTCGGCGAGGAGATCGAGCTGGTGCGTGGCGGTCAGCACGAGCCCGGCTGGGACGAGGCCCGCCCGGGCGTGTGGATCCGACGCGTCCTGAGGTCGGAGTGCGAGCTCTTCGAGCTGGTCGTCACCGCGACGGTCCAGGGCATCCCGGTGCGGCTGCTGCAGTCCGACGGTCGGCAGGCGGCGGTGCTGCTCCTCGACGACGATCCCGAGGCGGCTGCCCGGCTCGGAGCCCGGTCTGTCGAGCCAGGGGCGTTCGAGGCGGTGGTCTCCCACGGTGACCTCGTCGACCTGCAGGCCGTCGCGAACGAGGCCCGTCCCGCATGAGCTTCGACGACCTCATCGAGATCCTGCGCTCGCGCGGCATGGGCTCCAAGGTCTGGATCGAGAGGGTCCACGAGGTGCCGTTGACCGACAACCAGTACCTGCTCTCGCGCTCGGCGTCGGGGTGGCTGCTGTCGTACTACGAGCGTGGGCGGCCCGATCCCGTCCAGGACGGCCTGGTCGACGAGGCCGAGGCCTGTGCCGCGGTGCTGGACCGGCTCGGTCCGGTCGCCCCGCCGCCACCACCGCCGGCAGGCACGCTCGACCCGACGCCGTTCGCGCGGAAGGACGTCACGACATGGACGGTGTGACGCTCCAGGACCGTCGCGGCCGACCTGCCGCGTAGGTTGGCCCGGTGCCCGACCAGCCCCACCGCCACCACCGGCCCGCCCCGAAGACCACCGAGTTCTTCGACGCCTACGTCGGGGGCGAGGATCCCGCGGGTCTGACCGAGGCCGGCGACCTCGCCGCCCAGGTGCTGGTGCGCGGCGCGGACGACCCGCGGCTGGCGCAGCGGATCATCCACCTCGCCGACACCGAGGGCCTCGAGGCGGTGGCGCAGGTGTGGTCGCACGCGCCGGCCGACTCGCTGGCCGGCTGCCTGTGGCGGCTCTACGCGCTGCGGCAGTGGGTGCACGCCGACCCGCACGGCGTGGCCCGGGAGTTCGAGGCCGGACGCGCCCGCGCCCAGGTGGCCCGGGTCGTCGCCGGCGTCGCCGACCCGCCCGGCCCCGACCAACTGCGGGCGATGGTCGACGAGGTGCTCGCCGGCATCGCCACCGGCGACTTCGCCGACGTCCTGTTCCGGGCCAGCGCGTTCGCCCGGGTGGTGGCCGCCGGCCGCGCCGGCGAGCCGCACGACCCCGAGCCGGGCGTCCTCGACCCGGTGGCCCGGCTGCTGACCCTGGCCGAGCAGCTCGAGGCGGCCGGCCACGCCGAGCTCGCCGGACGTCTGGCCTGAGCCCGGACCGCATTCCCGCCGGACGCCGTGAGGATCGCCGCACGCGTTCTCCGTGCGTGGTCTGGACCGGAGGCGTAGTGTCGTCCGTGTGCGCCGGGCCGTGGCAGCCCCGGGTCCCAACATCAGCCGCTACGAGCGGCCACGCGCCGTGAGGCGCTCCCGGTCCGGCGCACCTCATCTCCGGCTTGGTCGCGGGCTAGCCTCGGCGCCATGAGGTGGTCCCGCGTCCTGCGCTCGGTGCTCCGCGCCGCGGCCCAGCCGTCCCGTCCCTCCGGCACGGTGCGCACGCGTCCTGCGCCCCGGGGGCCGGCCCCGAGCGGTGCGCCGACGATCCGGTACGCACCGCGCGCGGACGGCCGTCCCGACCCCGGCGAGGTCGTCTGGGCCTGGGTGCCCTACGAGGAGGACGCCAGCCGCGGCAAGGACCGGCCCGTGCTGCTCATCGGGGTCGAGGGCGAGCATCTGCTCGGGCTGATGCTCACCAGCAAGGACCACGACCGCGACGCCGCCCAGGAGGCGCGGCACGGCCGGCACTGGATGGACGTCGGCACCGGCGGCTGGGACGCGCAGCGTCGGCCGAGCGAGGTGCGCCTCGACCGGCTGCTCCGCCTCGACCCCGACGCGGTGCGTCGCGAGGGGGCGGCGCTCGACCGTGCGACGTTCGACGCGGTGGTCGCGGCCGCCGCGCGCTTCCGCTAGTCCGCGGCTCCCGCGTCGGGGTTACCGGGGGCGCCGGCGGCGCCGGCGTCCGGGTCGGTCCCGTCGGCCGGCTCCGGCTCGACGTCGCCCTGCACGATCGCCTCGACCAGCAGCGGCGTCGTCAGCTCGACCTGCCAGGGCCGGGCGCCGAGGTCGGCGAGCTGGGCGGCCACCGCGGCGGCCAGGGCCTGCGGCTCGCGCACGGCCGGGGGGGTCCACAGCAGACGGCGCAGCAGGTCGGGGGTCAGGAGGTTCTCGACCGGCGTCGAGACCCGCTCGCCCAGCGCGACCACGGCGTCGCGGGCGATCGTCAGCCGACGGGCGGCGACGGGGTCCTTCTCCGCCCACGCGCGCGGCAGCGGCGGACCGTCCGTGCGCGGCGCACGCTGCGGCAGCTCGGACTCCGGCAGCTCGGCGACCTCGCGCAGGGCGGCGACCCACCGGGTGGAGTAGCGCTCGGCGCCGCGGCCGTGGAACCCGCGGACGGTGAGCAGCTGCGAGCGCTCGAGCGGCAGGGCGGTGGCGGCCGCGACGATCGCGGAGTCGGGCAGGATCCGGCCCGGGGTGACGTCGCGCTGCCGGGCGATCTCGTCGCGCAGCCCCCACAGGGCCCGGACGGCGCCGAGGTTGCGCCGCCCGCGCACGCGGTGCAGGCCGGACGTGCGCCGCCACGCCTCGGTGCGCACGGTCGGCTCGAAGGAGCGCAGGTGGTCGAACTCCTGGCGGGCCCACTCGGCCTTGCCGGCGGCCTCGAGCTCGGCGGCCAGCAGGTCGCGCAGCTCGACGAGCACCTCGACGTCGAGCGCGGCGTACTCCAGCCAGGGCTCCGGGAGCGGGCGGGTCGACCAGTCGACCGCCGAGTGCTCCTTCTTCATCCGCCAGCCGAGCAGCGTCTCGACGAGCGTGGCCAGGCCGACCCGGGGGTAGCCGAGCAGGCGTCCGGCGAGCTCGGTGTCGAAGAGCGCGTGGGGGTGCAGCCCGACCTCGCCCAGGCAGGGCAGGTCCTGGGTGGCGGCGTGGAGGATCCACTCGGCCTCGCCGATCGCCTCCTGCAGCGGCGCGAGATCGTCGAAGGCGATGGGGTCGACGAGGAAGGTCGTGGTGCCGGCGCGCCGCAGCTGGATCAGGTACGCGCGGCTGGAGTACCGGTAGCCCGACGCGCGCTCGGCGTCGATCGCGACCGGCCCGGTGCCCCCGGCGATCGCCGCGCAGCACGCGGCCAGCGCGTCGGGCGTGTCGACGACGCCCGGCAGGCCGTCGCGCAGGGTCAGCAGGGGAGCGGGCGGCGCCTCGGGGGCCTGCTCGGGCTCCGCGGCGTCGAGGTCGTCGGGCTGCGGCCCCGGTGCCGCGTCGGAGGTCACAGGCCGCGCTGCCCGCGCCGGCTCGGGAGCACGGCGACGCCCTCGGGCACCGGCGGCAGCCCGGCCGCGGCGCACAGCACCTCGCCCCAGGCCTCGACGTGCGCACGCAGGTCGACCGGCGCGTCGTCGTCGACCGCGGGGGTCCACGACGCCCGCAGCTCGACCTGCGCCGTCGGCGGCTCGCCGGTCATCGCCCCGAAGCTCTCGGTGACGACCCGGGTGACGGTGCCCGAGATCGCCACGTGGCTCGCGCCGGCGTCCTCGAGCGCGTCGGTGAGCCACGACCACGCGGCGGCGCAGAACAGCTGGGCCTCGTCGGACTCGGTCTCGGGCTCGGTGTCGGCGCGCACGTAGGCGACGCAGCGGAAGGTGCCGTCCCATGCGTCGTTGCCGGCGGGGTCGTGCAGCACCACCAGGCGCCCGGTGCCGACGTCGACGCCGTCGACCGTCACGTCGGCCGACAGGGCGGCGGCGTGGGGCGCGATGCGGGTGGGCGCGGGCATCTCCTCGCAGAGCACCTCGGGCCGCAGGCGGGCCGCAGCCAGCGAGGCGACCGCCTCGCGGAACGCCGACGGCTCGGCGGCGCCCTCGGGGCGCGTCTGTGGACCCACGACCATGGGGTCACAGTAGGTGAGACGCCGTCGAACCGAGGTTCGAACACGCCGTGAGACAGTTGCGGCGTGACCGACGCCGTCGCGGCCGCCGCCGCCTCTCCCGCCGCCCACCCCGGCCTCGCCGACAGCGCGTTCCTCAAGGCCGCCCGGGGCGAGCCCGTGCCGCACACGCCGGTGTGGTTCATGCGCCAGGCCGGCCGCTCGCTGCCGGAGTACCTGCGGGTCCGCGAGGGCGTCGGGATGCTCGAGTCGTGCATGGACCCCGACCTCGTCGTCGAGATCACCCTGCAGCCCGTGCGCCGCTACGGCGTCGACGCCGCGATCTTCTTCTCCGACATCGTCCTCCCGCTCAAGGCCGTCGGCGTCGACCTCGACATCAAGCCGGGCATCGGCCCGGTCGTCGCCTCGCCGGTGCGCACGCTGGCCGACGTCGAGGCGATCCCCGACCTGACGCCCGAGCACGTCCCCTTCATCGCGCAGGCCGTCGAGGGCCTCGTCGGCGAGCTCGCCGGCACGCCGCTGATCGGCTTCGCGGGCGCCCCGTTCACCGTCGCGTCCTACCTCGTCGAGGGCGGGCCCTCGAAGGAGCACGCGAAGACCAAGGCGATGATGTTCGGCGCGCCCGAGGTGTGGGACGCGCTGATGCGCAAGATCGGCGGCATCGCGGCGGCCTACCTCGAGGTGCAGGTGCGCCACGGCGCGTCCGCGGTGCAGCTCTTCGACTCCTGGGCCGGGGCGCTGACGCCGCAGGACTACGCGCAGCACGTCATGCCGCACTCCGCCCGGGTGCTCGCGGCGGCCGGCGAGCTGGGCGTGCCGCGCATCCACTTCGGCGTCGGCACCTCCAACCTGCTGCCGCTCATGGGCGAGGCCGGCGCGGACGTCGTCGGCGTCGACTGGCGCACCCCGCTGGCCGACGCCATCGGTCGGGTCGGCGACCGCGGCGTGCAGGGCAACCTCGACCCGACGCTGGTCTTCGCGCCCACCGAGGTCATGACGGCCCGGGCCGCCGAGGTGATCGAGGCCGGCCGCGCCGCCCGGGGCCACGTCTTCAACCTCGGCCACGGCGTCATCCCGTCCACCGACCCTGACCAGCTGGCCCGGCTCACCGACTTCGTGCAGTCCTACCCGCTGGCCTGACCCCCCTGCGCGTCCGGGCGGCCGGGACACCGGGGGCTCCTCAGAGCGCCGCGGCCGTCCGGCGCAGGTGCCCGACCAGCTCGACGACGTGCGCCGGCGGCCGCTGCCCGCCGTCGAGGCGCCGGTGCCGCAGCACCAGCCGGACGCCGGGCGCCTCGCCCGCGATCGGCCGGTGCACGATCAGCCCGGCCCGGTGCATGGGATCGCCCTCGACGCTGTAGTCGGGCAGCAGCGTGACGCCGAGCCCCTCGGCCACCATCACCTTGCCCATCTCGGCGCCGTCGGTGCTGTGGACGGTGCGCGGCGGCGTCCCCTCGAAGAGGTGCTCGGCCACCCGGTGCATCAGGTAGCCGGCGCGCATGCCCACGAACCGCTCCTCGCGCAGGTCGTCGACGGACACCTCCGGATGCGAGGCGAGGCGGTGCCCGGCGGGCAGCACCGCCACCGGACGCCCCCGCAGGAGCACCGTGCCGGTGAGGCCGAGTGCGGAGTCGGGATCGTCGTCGAGCAGCTCGTTGACCAGCCCGAGGTCGAGCGTGCCGTCGGCGAGCCCCTCGTGGATCGCCCGCTGCTGGATCGTCTGCACCTCGACGGTCAGCTCGGGGTGCTCGCGCTGGAAGGCGGCGACGGCGGGCACCAGCAGCGTCGAGGTGGCGGCGTTGACGGTGCCGAGCCGCACGGGTCGGTGCCGGCTGTCGTCGCCCGCGGCGGCGCGCAGCCGGCCGACGGCGTCGAGCACCTCGACCATGTGGCGGTGCAGGGCGCGGCCCTCGCGGCTGATCCGCGAGCCCGAGCGGTGGCGGTCGAGCAGGGTGACGCCGAGCTCGCGCTCGAGCTTGGTCAGCGCCTCGCTCAGGGCCGGCTGGGAGAGGTGGAGGCGCTCGCTCGCGCGGCGCAGCGAGCCGTGCTCGGTGACGGCGAGGAGGTACTCGAGCTGCTCGATGCGCATGGCGGTCCCCGGATCTCGGCGACGCCTGCCGGGGTGCTCGGCGGTTCCGAGCGGGCGATCCCTGGCCCTCGTCGCAAAGACTACTAAGTTACGTGACAAATAGTACTCCGCCACTCCACGAGGTTCCGCCATGACCCAGCAGCACGAGCAGACGTCACCCGCCCCCGAGGCCGGCGCCGCCCCCGCGACGCCCGCCTCCACCGCCTTCGGCCCCGCGCCCACGACCCCGGACGGCTGGGTCGAGCGCGCCCGTCAGGTCGCCACCCAGCTCGCCCTCGACGCGGTCGAGCGCGACCGCGCCAACGCCACGCCCCACGCCGAGGTCGCCCTGCTCAAGGCAGCGGGGCTCGTCACCCTGCTCGCCCCCCGTGAGCACGGCGGCGCCGGCCAGGACTGGACCACCGCGCTGCGCGTCGTCCGGGCGGTCTCCGCCGGCGACGGCTCGATCGGCCAGCTGCTCGGCTACCACTACGTCTGGGCCTGGGCCGCGCGGCTGGTCGGCACCCCCGAGCAGATCGCGGCCGTCGAGCGGGCCGCGGCCGAGGGCACGTGGCTCTTCGGCGGCGCAGTCAACCCGCGCGACGCCGACCTCGTCGTCCGGGTCGAGGGGGAGGAGCTCGTCTTCTCCGGCCGCAAGTCCTTCTCCACCGGGGGCAGGGTCTCCGACGTCACCGTGCTCGAGGGCGTCATCGAGGGCGCCGGCCAGCACGTCTTCGCGATCGTCCCGACCGACCAGCCCGCCCTGCGGTTCGCGGGCGACTGGGACAACCTCGGCCAGCGGCTCACCGAGAGCGGCAGCGTCGAGGTCGACGGCGTGCGCGTGCCGTGGGAGGCCGCGGCCGGCTACGTCCGCGACGAGTCCGCCGAGCTCGGCTGGCGCTTCGTCCCGCGCGTCTACAACACCCTCAACGTGCCACTGATCCAGCTCGTCTTCGCCAACCTCTACGTCGGCATCGCGGACGGCGCGCTGGCGACGGCCGCCGGCTACACCCGCGACCGCACCCGGCCGTGGCCCTACACGCCGGACGTCAAGGAGCGCGGCGCCGAGGAGTTCCACGTGCTCGAGACCTACGGCGACCTGCGCTCGCGCCTGTGGGCCGCCGAGGCGCTCGCCGAGCGGGCGGCGGTGGCCATCGAGGCGATCAACGCCCGGGCCGACGAGGTGACGGCCGAGGAGCGCGGCGAGGCCGCCGTGCTGATCGCCGCGGCCAAGCAGGTCGCCATCGACGTCGGCCTCGACGTGGGCACGAGGGTCTTCGAGGTCACCGGCGCCCGCGCCACCGCGAACGCCGTCGGACTCGACCTGTACTGGCGCAACCTGCGCACCCACTCCCTGCACGACCCCGTGGCCCACAAGCGCGCCGAGGTCGGGCGGTTCTACCTGCTCGGGGAGATCCCCGAGCCGACCTGGTACACGTGAGGAGACGGGGAATGAGCATCACCGAGCAGCGGGACGCCGTGCCGGCCGCGGTCCCGCGTCCGGGGGCCGGCGCCCCCCACCTGGTCGAGCGGGTCGAGCAGCTGCTGCCCCGCATCGCCGAGGGCGCACTGCAGCGCGAGCTCGACGGCGTCCTGCCGGACGAGCAGGTGCGCTGGCTCAAGGACGCCGGCCTCGGCGCCCTGCAGGTGCCCGTCGAGCACGGCGGCGCCGGGCTCGACTGGCCGGGCCTGGTCGCCCTGTGGATCGACCTCGCCGCGGCCGACGCGAACCTGCCGCAGGCCCTGCGCGGCCACGCGGCGCTGGTCGAGGACCGGCTCTGGCAGCACCGCCGGGGCGCCGACCAGGCGACGTGGTTCGCGCGGTTCGTCGCCGGCGAGATCGCGGGCAACGCGTGGTCGGAGGCCGGCGCGACGCCGATCGAGAGCCAGCGCACGACGCTGCGGCGGGTCGAGGACGGCTCGTACCGGCTCGACGGCGAGAAGTTCTACACGACCGGCACGCTCTTCGCCGAGTGGGCCGACGTGTACGCGCGCCGCCTGGCCGACCCTGCCGACGGTCGCCCCGAGGACGACTTCGTCATCGCGATCGTCGACGCCCGCGAGCCCGGCGTCACGGTCGTCGACGACTGGGACGGCTTCGGCCAGCGCGGCACCGGCAGCGGCACCACGGCCTTCGACGACGTGCCGGTGCCGGCCGCGCACGTGCTGCCGTTCGCCGATCGGTTCCCGTACCAGACCGCGGTCTACCAGCTGAACCTGCTGGCCACCCTCGCCGGCATCGGCGAGGCCGCGCTGCGCGACACCGTCGAGGCGGTGCGCGGACGCGAGCGCAACTACTCCCACGCCAACGCGGCGCGCGTGCGCGACGACGCGCAGGTGCTGGCCCGGGTCGGCGAGATCTCCTCGGCCGTCTACGCGGCCCGGGCGATCGCCCTCGAGGTGGCGCGGGCCGTGCAGGCCGTGGCCGAGGCGGCGACCGCCGACCCCGACACGGTGGCCCGGCTGAACGAGGCGGCCGAGATCGAGTCGTCCCAGGCGCAGGTCGTCGTCACCGACCTGGTCCTGCGGGCCACCAGCGACCTCTTCGACACCCTGGGCGCCTCGGGCACCGCCCGCGCCCGTGGGCTGGACCGGCACTGGCGCAACGCCCGGACGGTCTCGTCGCACAACCCGCGCATCCTCAAGGCCCGGGTGGTCGGCGGGTACGAGGTCAACGGGACGCCGCCGCCCTACGCCTGGGCGATCGGCGCCACCCGCCGCGGCCAGTGAGGCCGTCCGGCCGGTGATCGGCCGGTGATCGGCCGACAGCACCACCGGTGAGAGGCGCCGCCTCTCGCCCCGTCGAGGAAGCCGTCCGGGCGGATCGCCGTCCGGACGGCTCCTCGGCTTGTCCCGCTCCCATTTGTGGAGCAAGGTCATCGACTAAGAGCAGAAATCCGAAGGGGATCCCATGAGCACGTCCCTCCCGCCACTCCCGCCGCGCTTCCACGAGCCGCTGCGCTTCGCCTACTGGGTGCCGAACGTCAGCGGCGGCCTGGTCGTCAGCAAGATCGAGCAGCGCACCGACTGGAGCTACGACTACAACGTCCGCCTGGCCCGCCTGGCCGAGCAGAACGGCTTCGAGTACGCCCTCTCGCAGGTGCGCTACATCGCCTCCTACGGCGCGGCCTACCAGCACGAGTCGACGTCCTTCAGCCTCGCGCTGCTGCTGGCCACCGAGCGGCTCAAGGTGATCGCCGCGGTGCACCCGGGGCTCTGGCAGCCCGGCGTGCTGGCGAAGTGGATCGCCACCGCCGACCAGATCACCGGCGGCCGCGCGGCGGTCAACGTCGTCAGCGGCTGGTTCAAGGACGAGTTCACCAAGCTCGGCGAGCCCTGGCTCGAGCACGGCGAGCGCTACCGTCGCTCGGAGGAGTTCATCCGCTACCTGCGCGAGATCTGGACCTCCGACCACGCCGAGCTGAACGGCGACTTCTACCGCCTGCACGACTTCGACCTCAAGCCGAAGCCGGTCGTCACCGACGAGCGGCCCCACCCCGAGATCTTCCAGGGCGGCAACTCCACCGACGCCCGCGGCATGGCCGGCCGGGTCTCCGACTGGTACTTCGCCAACGGCAACACGCCCGAGGGCATCGCCGAGCAGATCCGCGACGTCAACGACGTGGCCGCCGTGCACGGCCGCGCCGGCGCGGTGCGGTTCGGCGTCAACGGCTTCCTGATCGGGCGCGACACCGAGGCCGAGGCCCGCGACGTGCTCCGCGAGATCGTCGACAAGGCCGACCGCGAGGCCGTCGAGGGCTTCGGCTCGGCGGTCAAGCAGGCCGGCCAGGCCACCGGCGACAAGAAGGGCATGTGGCAGGACTCCGAGTTCGCCGACCTGGTGCAGTACAACGACGGCTTCCGCACCGGGCTGATCGGGACGCCCGAGCAGATCGCCCACCGGATCCTGGAGTACAAGCGTCGGGGCGTGAACCTGCTGCTGCTCGGCTTCCTGCACTACCTCGAGGACGTCGAGTACTTCGGCCGCGAGATCCTGCCGCTGGTGCGCGAGCTCGAGGCCGCCGAGCTGGAGCGCGTCTGAGATGACCACCGACCAGCAGGCCCGACGGCACGACGCGCCCGGACGCGCGCCCGTGCCGGTGCTCGACGCCGAGGCCGCGCTCGCCACCGCGACCGTCCTCGCCGAGCGGCTGGCCGTCGGCGCCGTGGAGCGCGACCGGGAGCGGATCCTCCCCGTCGCCGAGCTCGACGCGCTCGCGGCCTCGGGCCTGCTGGCGGTGACGGTCCCCGCCCGACTCGGGGGAGCGGGGCACGGAGCCGTCGTGGTCGCCGAGGTCGTCCGCCGGCTCGCGATCGGCGACCCCAACGTCGCGCAGATCCCGCACAGCCACTTCGTCTACGTCAACGCGCTGCTCGAGCAGGGCACCGACGCGCAGCAGCACGAGCTGCTCGGCGACGTCCTGCGCGGTGCGCGGTTCGGCAACGCGCAGAGCGAGATCCGCAGCCGGCACGTGCGCGACCACGCCACGACGCTCCATCCGGACCCCGACCGGCCCGGCGACTGGCTCCTCGACGGCGAGAAGGGCTACGCCACCGGCGCGCTGTTCGCGGACTGGATCCCCGTGCTCGCGCACCTCGACCTCGACGGGCCGCTGCACGTGGCCTGGGTCGAGCGCCACGCTGCCGGCGTGGAGGTCGTCGACGACTGGGACGGCCTGGGTCAGCGCACGACCGCCAGCGGCACGGTGCGGCTGCGCGCCGTCCGGGTGCCCGACGCGCGGGTGATGCCCTACCACCTGACCTTCGAGCGGCCGCAGACCTACGGCGCCTTCGCCCAGCTGCTGCATGCCGCGATCGACGCGGGCATCGCCCGCGCCGCGGTGCGCGAGGCCGCCGCGTTCGTCACCACCCGCAGCCGGCCCTACCCCGACGCCCTCGCGCTGTACGACGTGGCGGGCGCGTCGGGCGACCCGCTGGTCGTCCAGGCCTTCGGCGAGGTCGAGCTGCAGGTGCGCGCGGCGGAGGCCCTGGTCGCGGTGGCGGCCCGGGCCGTGGAGCGGGCCGAGGAGCACCTGACCGAGGCGAGCGCCGGTGCGGCCAGCCTGGCCGTCGCCGCGGCCCGCGCCGCCACGACCGCCGCGTCGCTGGAGGCCTCGTCCCGGCTCTTCGAGGTGGCCGGCACGCGCTCGGCGTTGGGGTCCCTCGGCTTGGATCGGCACTGGCGCAACGCCCGCACGCACACCCTGCACGACCCCGCCGCCTGGAAGGTGCACCACCTGGGGCGGCACGCGATCGACGGCACCCTGCCGCCGCGCCACGGACAGCTCTGAGCGCACCACCGGAGAGAGAAGAGACATGAGCAGCCTGACGTTCCACTGGTTCCTGCCCACCAACGGCGGCGACGGCCGGCACATCGTGGGCGGAGGCCACGGCGTCAGCGCCGGGCCCTCGGGGCGTCCGGCGGACGTGCCCTACCTGGGCCAGGTCGCGCGGGCGGCCGAGCAGATGGGCTTCGTCGGGGCGCTGACGCCCACCGGCGCCTGGTGCGAGGACGCCTGGCTGACGACCGCGATGCTCAGCCAGGTCTCCGAGCGGCTGAAGTTCCTGGTCGCCTTCCGGCCCGGCGTCGTCTCGCCGTACCTGGCCGCGCAGATGGCCGGCACGTTCCAGAACCTCTCGGGCGGACGCCTGCTGCTCAACGTCGTCACCGGGGGCGAGAGCGCGGAGCAGCGGATGTTCGGCGACTTCCTCGACAAGGACGGTCGCTACGCCCGCTGCGACGAGTTCCTCTCCATCGTCCGGGGCCTGTGGGGCGGCGAGACGGTCGACTTCGTCGGCGAGCACCTGCAGGTCGAGGCGGCGCGGCTGGCGCAGATCCCCGACCCGGTGCCGGACGTGTACTTCGGCGGGTCCTCCCCGGCGGCCGGGCGGGTGGCCGCGCGGAATGCCGACGTGTACCTCACCTGGGGCGAGCCGCCCGCGGCCGTGGCGGAGAAGATCGCCTGGATCCGGCGCCTCGCGGAGGAGGAGGGTCGAACGGTGCGCTTCGGCATCCGCATGCACGTGATCAACCGCGACTCCAGCGCCGAGGCGTGGGCCGAGGCCGACCGGCTGCTCGCCCACATCGACCCCGCGACGATCAAGCAGGTGCAGGACGGCCTCAAGCGCTCGGAGTCGGTCGGCCAGCAGCGCATGCTGGCGCTGAACAAGGGCTCGAAGGACGATCTGGTGATCCACCCGAACGTCTGGGCCGGCGTCGGCCTGGTGCGCGGCGGGGCCGGCACCGCGTTCGTGGGCAGCCACGAGGAGGTCGCCGACCGGATCCAGGAGTACGCCGACCTCGGCATCGACGAGTTCGTGCTCTCGGCCTACCCGCACCTCGAGGGCGCCTACCAGTTCGGCGAGGGCGTCCTGCCGATCCTCGCGCAGCGCGGCGTGTGGCAGCACCCCGCGCCGCCGGTCGTGCGCAGCGCGACGCCGTTCCAGTACGCCGGCCGCGAGTCCGCCGCCCCGGACGCCGGCCGCGACCCCGCCCGGGGCGCCGCGTCGTGACCTCGGTCGCCGTCGTCGTGGGCAACCCGAGCCCGGGCTCCCGCACGCTCGCCGCCGCGACGTGGCTGGCCGACCAGCTGGCGCCGGGCGCCGACGACCGCCTGATCCTCGACCTCGCCCCGCTCGGGCCGTCGCTCCTCGCGTGGGACGACGCCGCGGTGGCGCAGGCCGTGGCCACGGTGGGGGAGGCCGATCTGGTCGTCGTCGCCTCCCCCACCTACAAGGGCACCTACACCGGGCTGCTCAAGCTCTTCCTCGACCACGTGCCCGGCGGCACGGGAATCCGCGGCGTCGCCGTGCCGTTCATGCTGTGCGCCTCGCCGGCCCACGCGCACGCCGCCGAGCTGCTGCTGCGCCCGGTGCTCACCGAGTTCGGCGCCAGCGTCCCGGTGCGCGGGCTGTCGGTGCTCGACACCCGCCACGACGACCCCATGGCCTACGCCGACTGGCTGGCCGTCGCCCGTCCGCGGATCACCGCCGCCCTCACCGCCGCCACCGCAGGAGCCCGCTCATGACCGTCAGCCCCCTCGTCACCAACCAGGACCTCGACCCCGCGCGGCTGCGTCAGGCGTTCGGGACGTTCCCGAGCGGCGTCGTCGCCGTGGCCGCGGAGGTCGACGGCGCGCTGACCGGCCTGGCCGCCTCGTCGTTCACCTCGGTCAGCCTCGACCCGCCGCTGGTGTCGTTCTCCGTGGCCAACACCTCCAAGACCTGGCCCGACCTGCGCCGGGCGCGCCACCTCGGCCTGAGCGTGCTCGCCGACCACCACGGAGCGGTCTGCCGGCGCCTGGCCGGGCCGGTCGAGCACCGCTTCGACGACGTCGCCGTCACCGTCTCCGACGACGGCGCCGTGACCCTCGACGACGCCGTCGCCCGCTTCGACTGCACGCTCTACCGCGAGGTCGAGGCCGGCGACCACACGCTGGTGCTGCTCCGCCTGCACGGCGTCGACCACGGCGACGCCAGCCCGCTGGTGTTCCACCGGAGCGGGTTCGGGCGGCTGGTGGGCTGAGGCGCCTCCGCGTCGGTCTCCCTCGGCTTCGGTTTCCCCGGTCGACCGGGGAAACCGATCGATGACGGGCGAAGCTTCGCCTGTCATCGATCAGTCTCGCCCGTCCTGAGTGACGCACGGGGCTGAGGGGAACGCCGCCCCGACCGCCGTCGGGACGTCGGTCCCGATCACCCGGGTCGGACGTCGGCGCGGGGCGGCGTCGTCGGGCGGGACGCCCGGGGGAGTGACAGGCTGGAGCCATGACGCAGCACAGGGTCGCCGTGGTGGGCGGCGGCATCGCCGGCCTGACCGCTGCTCGCGACCTCGTCGACGCCGGGCACGCGGTCGTGCTGCTGGAGGAGTCCGCGCGCACCGGCGGGAAGATCCGGCGTCGCGAGGTCGGCGGCCTGCTGGTCGACGTCGGCGCGGAGGCGATGCTCAACCGGCGTCCCGAGGGGGTCGAGCTCGCAGCCGGGGCGGGGCTCGACGTCGTGCATCCCGCGATCGCGTCCTCGCGCATCTGGACCCACCGCGGCCTGCGTCGCCTGCCGCGCACGCTGATGGGCGTCCCGCTCGACGTCGACGACCTCGCCGACGCCGACGTGCTCAGCGCAGAGGGGTTGGCGCACGTCCGCCGCGAGCGCGACCTGCCGGCCAGCGACGTCGAGCGGGACGTCTCGGTGGGCGAGCTGGTCGACCGACGCTTCGGCAGCGAGGTCACCGACCTCCTCGTCGAGCCCCTGCTCGGCGGGGTCTACGCGGGCCACGCCCGCGAGATCTCGGCGCGCGCCGCCGTCCCGCAGCTGGTGGCGATGGCCGGCGCCGGCTCGGTGCTCGCCCAGGCGCCGGTCGCCGCGGCCAGTGCAGCGACCTACCAGGCGCCGGTCTTCGCGGGCATCGAGGGCGGGATGGGCCGGCTCGCCGAGGCGCTCACCGCCGACCTGCGCGCCCGCGGCGTCGAGGTGCGCACCGGCACGCCCGTGCACGCCCTGCACCCGGCCCTCGACGGGCACGACCTGGTCAGCGGCCCGCCGCACGACCGACGCCGCGAGCGGTTCGCCGGGATCGTCCTCGCGACGCCGTCCGCGCCGACCGCGCGACTGCTCGCCGACGTCGCCCCCGCCACGGCGCGCGAGATCGCGGCGCTGGAGGCGGCGTCCGTCGTCGTCGTGACGCTCGTGCTCCGTGCCGCCGACGCCCCGGCGCTGGCGACCACCGACTCCTCGGGGTTCCTCGTGCCCCCGATCGAGGGCCGCCGGATCAAGGCGAGCACCTTCTCCTTCGCCAAGTGGTCGTGGGTGCGCGAGGCCGGACGCGACGCCGACGGCCCGGGCGGCGACCTGCTGGTGCTGCGCACCTCGCTCGGCCGCCACCGCGAGGACGTCGCCGAGCAGGCCTCCGACGCCGAGCTGGTAGCGGTCTCGCTCCTCGACCTCGAGGCGGCGACCGGGGTGCGGGCGCGGCCGGTCGACGTCCACGTCCAGCGGTGGCCCAGGGGCCTGCCCCAGTACGCCGTGGGCCACCTGGCGCGCGTCGAGCGGATCCGCGAGGGCCTGCACGGCGTGGCCCGGCTGGCGGTCTGCGGCGCGGCCTACGACGGCGTCGGCATCCCGGCGGTCGTGGCCTCGGCCCACCGCGCGGCCGCCGAGGTCGCCTCCGATCTGCGGACCTCGCCGGCCTCGGCCTGAGGTCGTCGGGGCCGTCGGGTCCTCCGGCCGCGGCGTCCGGGGTCCGGGGGCCCTCCGATCCGCTCCACCGGCGAGGCACAATGGAGCCATGGCCGAGCACAAGACGAACGCCGCCCGCCTCCGCGAGATCAACGAGTCCATCCGCTACACGATGTGGTCGGTCTTCCGACTCGACGACGTGCTGGGCGACGCCGACCGCGACGCCGAGGGCGCCGAGGTCGAGAAGCTCTTCGCCGAGCTGGCCGAGCAGGACGTCGTCGTCCGCGGGCTGTACGACGTCGCCGGCCTGCGCGCCGACGCCGACGTCATGCTCTGGACGCACGCGGCCACCAGCGAGGAGCTGCAGTCGGCCTACCACCGCTTCCGCCGCACCGCCTTCGGCGCCCGCTTCGCGCCGGTGTGGTCGCAGATGGCGCTGCACCGGCCCGCGGAGTTCAACCGCAGCCACGTGCCGGCCTTCCTCGACGACGAGGAGGCCAAGGCGCACGTGTGCGTCTACCCGTTCGTCCGCTCCTACGAGTGGTACCTCCTGCCCGACGAGGAGCGCCGCGCGCTGCTGGCCGAGCACGGTCAGATGGCCCGCGACTACAAGGACGTGCGCGCCAACACGGTCGCGTCCTTCGCCCTCGGCGACTACGAGTGGATCCTCGCCTTCGAGGCCGACGAGCTCGACCGGATCGTCGACCTCATGCGGCACCTGCGGGCCTCCGGCGCGCGTCGGCACGTGCGCGAGGAGATCCCCTTCTACACCGGTGCGCTCACCGGCGTCCGCGACCTGGTCGACCGGCTTCCCTGACGCACACGACGAGGGGCCCCAGGCGTTCGCCTGGGGCCCCTCGTCATGTCGCGGGGACGGTGCGGCTCAGCCGGCCACCGGCCCCGAGCCGTCGGCCGGCTCGAGGGTAAGGCTGAGGGAGTTGATGCAGTAGCGGTCGCCCGTCGGGGTGCCGTAGCCGTCGGGGAAGACGTGGCCCAAGTGGGAGCCGCAGGCGGCGCACCGGACCTCGACCCGCTTCATGCCGAAGCTGGTGTCCTCGACGTACTCGATGGTGTCGGTGATCGGCTGGTAGAACGACGGCCACCCGCACCCGGAGTGGAACTTCGTCTCCGAGCGGAACAGCTCCGTGGAGCATGCCTTGCAGCGGTACACGCCGACGGTCTCGGTGTCGGTCAGCTTCCCCACGAAGGCCCGCTCGGTGCCCGCCTTGCGCAGCACGTCGTACTCGGCCTTCGAGAGCTGCTCACGCCACTCGGCGTCGGACTTCTCGACCTGGTAACCCACGTCTACGACCCTAGGCGGGCACGCAAGCCGGCGCGCGCTCAGCGCACGCGCAGGGTGCGGCTGCCGGGCGAGTAGGCGAGGGAGTCGGCCCGGGCGGTGAGCGTGCCCGCGCGGCGCGGCTCGACCACGATCGTGCAGCGGCCGTCCGCTCCCGTGGTGCACGTGCGACCGGCGAGGCGCACCCGGGCGTTCGTCACCGGCTCGCCGACGTCGGTGACCCGCAGGACGACGCGCTGACGCCGCGCCCCGGACCAGCTCGTCGGCGAGGCGCCCAGGCTCAGCGCCGGACGCACCGAGGTGTGCACCAGGCGGGTCCCGGTGGCGACGACGACCGTGCCCTGCCCGCGCGTGCCCTGCGCGTCGATCTGCAGGCCGTGCGCGCGGGGCCGTCCGCCCTCGGTGGGCGCGCCGAGCGACACGGCCGGGCCGAAGCGGGTCGTCGAGGTGTCGCTGCGGGCCACCCGCACGGTCCCGCCGGAGCGCCAGGCGAGCCACAGCCGCGGCCCGAACCCGACCGTCAGGTCGGCGTCGTCCGCGCCCTCGGGGGTCGGGACGATCGCGGGGGTCGCCCTCGACCGGGTGACGTCGAGCACGGCGATGCCGGTGACCTTCGGATAGCCGACCGGATAGGCGATGAAGACGCCGCTGCCGGTCGAGACGATCGGGGTGCCGGAGGCGAAGCGTCGGCTCCGCGGCGTGCCGTCGACGATCGTCGAGGAGCGGGGGGCGACGCGGACGTCGTCGATCTGCGGACTGATCTGCTGGACGAAGACGCCGGCGCTGGCGGCCGTCGTGCCGGTGCCCGCCCAGGCGAGGTAGGCGAGGTTCGTGCCGAAGAGCCGGCCGACGGCCGGGGCCACGGCGCAGCACCGGTCGAGCGGGTCGCTGCGTCTGTCGTCCCGGCCGAGGTCGGCGGCCGCGCCCACGCGGTACCCGACGCTGCGGTCCCCGCGCGTGAAGGCGGTGATCAGCGAGCCGTCGCCCACGGGCACCGCGGACAGGCCGCGGGCGGATCCGGGCGCCGTCCGGGTGAGCGGGGTGCCGCTGGTGGTCCATGCGGCGCCGGTCTCGTCGGAGAAGGCGAGGCGCACCCGCCCGTCGTCGGGCTCGCCGTCGCCGCGCACGC
Source organism: Nocardioides sp. TRM66260-LWL (assembly GCF_020075545.1). Taxonomy (GTDB): domain Bacteria; phylum Actinomycetota; class Actinomycetes; order Propionibacteriales; family Nocardioidaceae; genus Nocardioides. The sequence goes on along the minus strand of NZ_JAIQZK010000002.1, from coordinate 291,494 downwards.
CGCTGAAGACCACCTCCAGCCGCGTGCCGTCCAGCAGGAGCCGCGGGTCCGGCGCGAGGGAGCGCCAGCCGGAGGTGATCGTCGAGGTCGACTGCGGCGTGCCGTCCTCGGCGAGGGCGACGTGGACGAGCGCGTAGCGGCCGTCCTGGGTGCGGACGCGGGTCACCACGTGCAGCACGTCGTCGCCGGTGCGCACCATCGAGGGTCGTGCCGAGGCGTCGAGCGTGCCCGCGGCGGACGGGCCGAGCACCGTCGTCCAGGTGCCCTGGGACCCCGCCTCGGCGGGGGAGAGGGGCGCCAGCAGTCCGCCCAGGAGGGCGAGGCCGACCAGGGCGGCTGCGCCGGGCACCCGGGACACCCGGTAGGTGCGGCGCGCGGGTCGTCGGGCGAGGAGGGGGGAGGTGCGCATGCGCCCAGTGTGGGCGCCACACCTTGAAGCATCCTTGCGACGGCACGGTCGGCCCGGACGGCCCGGACGGCCCGGACGGCCCGGACGGCCGGTCGCCGCCGGTGGCGACCACTAGGGTCGGCGCATGGCGAAGGCGCAGCCCGTGGTGCTCGACGTGGCCGGTCGCGAGGTGCGGGTCTCCAGCCCCGATCGCGTGGTCTACGAGGCCACCGACCGCACGCCCGCGTTCACCAAGCTCGACGTGTGCCGCTACGTCGCCGACGTCGGCGAGGCGATGATGCGCGCGCTGGGGGAGCGGCCCACCGCGATGGAGCGCTGGCCCGACGGCTGGCGCGAGGGCATGCGCCTGGCCACCGGTCCCACCGACAAGGACGGCGACGGCTTCTACCAGAAGCGGCTGCCGCGGGGCGCGCCCGACTTCGTCGAGACCGTGCAGGTGCGCTTCCCGAGCGGCCGCACCGCCGACGAGCTGTGCCCCACCGAGCCGGCGGCGCTGGTCTGGGCCGCCCAGATGGGCACGCTGACCTTCCACCCCTGGCCGGTGCGGCGCCCTGACGTCGACCATCCCGACGAGCTGCGCCTCGATCTCGACCCGCAGCCGGGCACGACCTTCGCCGACGCCCGGCGCGTGGCGCTGCTGGCCCGCGACGTGCTCGAGGAGCTCGGGCTGACCGGCTGGCCGAAGACCAGCGGCAACCGCGGCGTCCACGTGTACGTGCGGATCGAGCCGCGCTGGACCTTCGAGGAGCTGCGCCACGCGGCGATCGGCTTCGGCCGCGAGCTCGAGCGGCGCGACGCCGGCGTCACGACGGCGTGGTGGAAGGAGGAGCGCGGCGCCCGGATCTTCCTCGACTACAACCAGAACAACCGCGACCGGACGATCGCCGGCGCGTGGAGCCTGCGCCCGCGTCCGGGGGCGCCGGTGAGCACGCCGCTGACCTGGGAGGACCTCGCCGGCCTCGACGATCCGTCGTCGCTGAGCCTGGCCACCGTCCGGGATCGGCTGGCCGAGGGCGACCCGTGGGCCGGCATGGACGACCGGCCGGGCTCGCTGGAGCCGCTGCTCGACCTGTGGGAGACCCTGCCCGGCGGCGAGCTGAGCTTCCCGCCCGACTATCCCAAGATGCCCGGCGAGCCGCCCCGGGTGCAGCCGAGCAAGAAGGTCGCCGCGCACTGGGACGACGAGGGCAACCGCGTCGAGTGAGAGCGGAGAGGGCCGGAGAACGGACAGGGCCCGCCCGCTGCGGCCTCAAGTCCCTGGGACGAGGCCCTCTGCAGCGAGCGGGCTCCTGTGATCCGATCCGGCGTCGCCCCCCGACGACACCGGTTCGTCAGACCCTGCGGTGAACTGCTCCTCCCCCCAGATTCACAGCTCCGCGTAGCGGGTCCTGTCGGTCTTCGTCCCCCCCGGAACTCCCTCCGACACCCAGAACACTAGAGAGGTGACGGACACAACAGCGACCACTGGCCGTCCACAGTTCGGTAACAGTCCGTCGGGGAGGCGTCAGAGCCCGGTGACGCCCTCGCCGCCGCCGGCCTGCTCGTCGAAGGACTCGTGCTCGATCAGGTGGAGCGTGGGCACCTTCAGCCGCCGCTGGGCCTGGGAGGTCCAGTCGAGGCGGAACAGCTCGGCGACGACGTGGGGCCGGGTCAGGACGATGACCTCCCGGCCGTCGACCTCGCCGACCACACGCACGAGCGCGTCGACCGGCGACTCCCGCACCAGCACGCCCTCCGCCTGCGCGCCGGCGGCGGTCAGCGCGGCCACCGAGGCGTCGAGCTCCTGCTGGGCGCGGTTGCGGGCGGCGTCGTCGATCGCGTCGAGCTCCTCGCCGCTCAGGGCGAGCGCCGGGGCGGCGAGCTCCCCGCCGGCGAGCGTCGTCAGGGACGCCTCGACGCGGGCGGCGGCGTCCTCCACCGGCAGGATCACGTGGTAGGCGACCGGCTCGTCCAGGCCCTCGTGGAGGGAGCGGATGCGCGCCGCGTCGGCGGGGTCCAGGGCCTGCTCCACGAGCAGGACGACGTCGTAGGCCATGGGGGCGACGCTACTCGCCGAGCACGTCGGCGAGGTCGTAGGAGGCGACCTCCTCCAGCTGGGCGTAGCCGCAGGAGTCGGGGTCGCGGTCGGGGCGCCACCGCTTGAACTGCGCCGTGTGCCGGAACCGGCGGCCCTCGAGGTGGTCGTAGCCGACCTCGAGCACCCGCTCGGGACGCAGAGGCGTGAACGACAGGTCCTTGCCGGCGCTCCAGCGGCTCTGCGTGCCGGGCACGCGGTCGGGGTTCGCGATCGCCCAGTCGGCCCACGCGCCCCACGGATGCTCGTCGATCGGGCAGACCAGCGGCGCGAGCTCCTCGATCAGCTCGGCACGGCGGGCCGCGGTGAAGGAGGCGGCGACGCCGAGGTGCTGCAGCCGGCCGTCGTCCCACAGGCCGAGCAGCAGGCTGCCGAGCAGCGGACGCTCGGGGGTGGAGTCCTTGTGCTCGCGGTAGCCGGCCACGACGACGTCGGCGGTGCGCGCGTGCTTGATCTTCAGCATCGTCCGCCCGTTCGGGGTGTAGGCGGCGCCGAGGGGCTTGGCGACGACGCCGTCGAGGCCGGCGCCCTCGAACCGCTCGAACCAGCGCCGGGCCTCGTCGGGGTCGGTGGTCGTGCGGGTGAGGTGGAAGGGCCCGCCGGCCGGCAGCGTCGCCAGCGCCTCGACGAGCAGCGCGCGCCGCTCGGCGAACGGCCGCTCCAGGACCGCGTCGTCGCCGAGGGCCAGCAGGTCGAAGGCGACGTACGAGGCGGGGGTCGTCTCGCTCAGCAGCGTCACCCGCGAGGCCGCGGGGTGGATGCGCTCCTGGAGCACCTCGAACCGCAGCCGGCCGCCGGAGGCGACGAACACCTCGCCGTCCAGGACGCACCGGTCGGGCAGCTGTGCGCGGGCGGCCGCGACCAGCTCGGGGAAGTAGCGGGTGAGCGGCTTGGTGTTGCGGCTGGTCAGCTCGACCTCGTCGCCGTCCTTGAAGACCAGGCAGCGGAAGCCGTCCCACTTGGGCTCGAAGGACAGCCCGCCGTGCTTCGCGGGGTCGGGCACGCCGGCCACCGACTTCGCGAGCATCGGCTGCACGGGGGGCATCACGGGGAGGTCCACGGGCCGATCGTGCCAGCCGGACGCGTCCCGCGGGACCGCCCGGCTGGTCTGGACCGGCGGGGCGGTCTGCGCCCGGACCGCTGCGCACGGTGAGCAGGGCTCCCTACGCTCGGCCGGTGATCGAGACCCTCCCGCGGATCGTCGGCGCCCTCGCGGCGCTTGCCGTCCCGCTGACCCTCGTGCCCGTCACGGCCGACGCGGCGCTTCCGACGCCGCACACCTCCGCGCGCGCCGCGGCCGCGCTCGACGTCGTCGAGCGCAGCGCCGCCGGCACGACGCGCGGCACCGACCTCACCCTGGCGCTGCGCGAGCTCGCCGTGAGCCGGGGCGAGATGTCGCCGGCCGACCGCGCCACGGCCGACGCCTACCTCGCCCGCCCGACCGAGGCCGCCGCTCGTGTCGGCGGCCGCGGCGACCTCTCGTACTCGGTGCCCGAGGCGAGGCCGGCGTGCAACGACGACATCTGCGTGCACTACGTCACCAGCACGCGGGACGCGCCGTCGCTCACCGACGTCGAGGACGCCGAGGGCAGGTCCGGCGAGAACGGCATCCCGGACTTCGTCGACGCCACCCTGCGCGAGATGACCGCGATCCGCTCGCAGTATCTCGACGCCGGCTACCGCGCGCCCAAGTCCGACGGCACCCGCGGCGGCGACTCCCGCTTCGACGTCTACCTCTCCGACCTCGGCGGCAAGGGGGTCTACGGGTACTGCACCTCCGACGACCCGAACGCCGACCCGGGCAGCAGCGCCGAGGTCTACGACGTGTGGTCGTACTGCGCGCTCGACAACGACTTCGCCGAGTTCGACAACACCCCGATCAACTCGCTGCGGGTCACCGCCGCCCACGAGTACTTCCACGCCGTCCAGTTCGCGTACGACTACTACGAGGACGCCTGGCTGATGGAGGCCACCGCGGCGTGGATCGAGGACGAGGTCTACCCCGACGTCAACGACAACCTGCAGTACCTCGCGGCCAGCCCGCTCACGGCCCCGTCCTTCTCGATGGACCAGTTCGTCGACGCGGGCTCCAAGGCCAACTGGCACTACGGCGTGTGGATCTTCTTCCGCTTCCTCAGCGAGAAGTACCCCGCCGCGCAGGGCGGCCTGCCGACCATCGTGCGGGACGTCTGGCGCCGCGTCGACGCCGCCAAGGGCGGGCCGGACGACTACTCCTGGAAGGGCGTCGACGCGGTGCTCCGGGCCCGGGGCAGCAGTGCCGCGAAGGAGTTCGCCGCCTTCGTCGCCGCGAACCGTCGCGCCCGCAGCACCTACGCGGAGGGAGCGGCGCTGAAGTACCCGGTCGCGGCCCCCGCGAAGTCGTTCACCGTGCGCGACGACCGCGACCAGGCCGTCTCCACGACCATCGACCACCTGGCGGCCAAGACCTACCGGTTCACGCCCCAGGGCCTGCCCGCCCGCGCCACCCTCGGCCTGGAGGTCGACATGGCCGACGTCGCCCGCGGCTCGCGTCTGGTGATCACCAGCGTCGACCGCCAGGGCGTCGCCAAGGTCAGCCAGCCGACGCTGAGCAGCCGCGGCGACTACGCGAAGGAGATCAAGCTGGGCGGCCTCGCCTACGTCGAGGTCTCGCTGGTCAACGCCAGCGGACGCTTCACCTGCTTCGTCAACGGCCCGTTCTCCTGCCAGGGCAAGGCCAAGGACGACCGGCAGAAGGCGTCGCTGCTCGCCTACGCGGTCTACTGAGCCACCGCCCCCACACCTGTCCGTCACCGCACCCGGCACGCCGCACGTGCCGGGTGCGGTGACTAGGGTGTGCCTGCCCGCAGGGGCGTTCCCCGGTTGGTCTGCCGGCAGGGCCCGCCTGACTTTGAATCAGGATCAGCGACGTAGGTTCGACTCCTACCCGGGGAGCTCGTCACCGGTTCAGACCACCGACCTCCGACCCTTGTCACCCCGCCGTGCGCCGCAGGATCCTGCGAGGGACGCGCCCCAGCGCGTCGGGGAGGGGAGTCCTATGGGAGTCGGACGTCGGCTGGCGCGGTGGCTGTCCGCGCTCGCGGAGATCTCACTGCTCGGACCCCAGGGCGGTCCACACGGTGGTCCTCAGGGCGGTCGGGCGTGAGCGCCGTCGACGGGACGCCGGGCTGCTCGCGCCGCTGCCTGCTGGCCGGCGCCGGCGCCACCGCGGGGCTGGCGGGCGCGGTGCTCGGCGGCGCGCCGGTTCAGGCCGCGGGGAAGGCCGCGGGGAAGGCCGCGGGGAAGGCCGTCATCGCGACGTCGAAGGTGCCGGTCGGCGGCGGCGTGGTCGTCGGCGACCGGGGGGTCGTGGTGACGCAGCCCCGCAAGGGCTCCTTCCGCGTCTTCTCCGCGCGGTGCACCCACGCCGGCTGCCAGGTCGGCCAGGTCGTCGACCGGCGGATCGAGTGCCCCTGCCACGGCAGCGCCTTCGCGATCGCCACCGGCGCGCCGGTGGCCGGACCGGCGTCGACGCCGCTGGCGAAGGTGGCCTTCACGATCACGAAGGGTCGGGTCTACCTGCGCTGAGGCCCAGTCGCCGCGGGTCGCCGCGGGTCGCCGCGGATCGTCACGGCTCGCCCGGTGAGGTCGATCCGCTCCGGTGTGCGCGGGCACCCCACCCGACCGCGACTCGCCCGCGGATCGCGCCGTCACTACAGTGGGCCGACCTGTCCGTCGCCCGACGAGGAGCTCGCCCGTGGCCGTCCCGCTGACCGTCGTCGTCCTCGCCGCAGGCGGAGGCACCCGGATGCGCTCGAAGACCATGAAGGTGCTCCACCCGATCGGCGGGCGCAGCATGATCGGGCACGTCCTGGCCGCCGTGCGCGAGACCTCGCCGCAGCGCGTGATCGCGGTCGTCGGTCACCAGCGCGAGCAGGTCGGCCCGCACATCGCCGAGCTCATGCCCGAGGCCGTGCTCGCGGTGCAGCAGCAGCAGCACGGCACCGGCCACGCCGTGCGGATCGCGCTCGAGGCCGTCGACCGCGTCGAGGGCACCGTGCTGGTCGCCTACGGCGACACCCCCCTGCTGCGCGGGGAGTCGCTGGCGGCCTTCGCCGCCGACCACGAGGCCGCGCAGCGGGCCGTCAGCATCCTCTCCGGCCTGGTGCCCGACCCCACCGGCTACGGCCGGGTGGTGCGTGACGCCGAGGGCGAGGTCGTCGCGATCGTCGAGCAGAAGGACGCCAGCCCCGAGCAGCGCGAGATCCGCGAGATCAACTCCGGCATCCTGGCGCTCGACGCCGCCTTCCTCTCCGAGGCCATCCACCGGCTCTCCAACGACAACGCCGGCGGCGAGTACTACCTCACCGACCTGGTCGGCCTGGCCCGCGACGCCGGACTGCACGTCGGCGCGTTCCGGCTCGACGACGTCCGCCAGACCGAGGGCGCGAACGACCGCGTCCAGCTCGCGGCGCTCGGCGCCGAGCTCAACCGGCGCATCCTCGAGCGGTGGATGCGCGAGGGCGTCACGGTCGTCGACCCCGCCACCACCTGGATCGACGCCGACGTCGAGCTGGCCCGCGACGTCACGGTGCTGCCCGGCACCCAGCTGCTCGGCACCACCACCGTCGGCGAGGACGCCGTGGTCGGCCCCGACACCACGCTGGCCGACTGCGAGATCGGAGCGGGCGCGCGGGTCGTGCGCGCCCACGGCCAGCTGGCGGTGATCGGCGCGGGCGCCACGGTCGGCCCGTTCGCCTACCTGCGTCCGGGCACCCGGCTGGGCGCCGACGGCAAGATCGGCACGTTCGTCGAGACCAAGAACGCCGAGATCGGCGACGGCGCCAAGGTGCCGCACCTCTCCTACGTCGGCGACGCCGAGATCGGCGAGGGCACCAACATCGGCGCCGGCACGATCGTGGCCAACTACGACGGCGTCGCCAAGCACCGCACCGTCGTCGGCCGCCACGCCCGCACGGGCTCCAACAACACGTTCGTGGCCCCGGTGACGATCGGCGACGGCGCCGCCACCGGTGGCGGCACGGTCGTCCGGGGCACGGTGCCGCCCGGTGCGCTGGCGGTCAGCGCCGGCCCGATGCGGGTGATCGATCGCTGGGCGCTCGAGCGTCGCGACGGCACCGCCCAGGCCGACGCCGCCCGGGCCGCCCTGGAGGCGGTCGACGGCGAGGGCGCCTGAGGCCCCTCGGCCCGCTCCGGCCCGACTCCGCCGCGACTCCGCGCCGTGACGTCGCCCACGTCGCCCGCGAGCACCGGCTCGGGGCGCGATCGGACGCGTGAGAGACTGCCGGGCGTGACCCGCCCCGCGACCGAAGGCAGCGCATCGTGACCGGAATGAAGAAGGCCACCGAGAAGAACCTGATGGTCTTCAGCGGTCGGGCCCACCCCGAGCTGGCCGCCCAGGTCGCCGATCTGCTCGGCACCGACCTGGTGCCCACCTCGGCCTACGAGTTCGCCAACTCCGAGATCTACGTGCGCTACGAGGAGTCGGTGCGCGGCTGCGACGCGTTCGTCATCCAGAGCCACACCGCTCCGATCAACGAGTGGATCATGGAGCACCTGATCATGGTCGACGCGCTGAAGCGGGCCTCGGCCAAGCGCATCACCGTCGTCATGCCGTTCTACGGCTACGCGCGCCAGGACAAGAAGCACCGCGGACGCGAGCCGATCTCGGCCCGGCTGATGGCCGACCTGTTCAAGACCGCCGGGGCCGACCGGCTGATCTGCGTCGACCTGCACGCCGACCAGATCCAGGGCTACTTCGACGGGCCGGTCGACCACCTGATGGCGCTGCCGATCCTCACCGACTACGTGATGGAGCGCTACGGCCACCAGCAGCTGTGCGTCGTCTCGCCCGACGCCGGCCGGATCAAGGTCGCCGAGCGCTGGTCGGCGAAGCTCGGCGGGGCGCCGCTGGCGTTCATCCACAAGACCCGCCGCACCGACGTCGCCAACGAGGTCGTCGCCAACCGCGTGGTCGGCGAGGTGAAGGGCAAGATCTGCGTCCTCACCGACGACATGATCGACACCGGCGGCACGATCGTGAAGGCCGCCGAGGCGCTGATGAACGACGGGGCGGCCGGCGTGATCATCGCCGCCACCCACGCGATCCTCTCCGACCCCGCCGTCGACCGGCTGAAGAACTCCCCGGCCACCGAGGTCATCGTCACCAACACCCTGCCGATCCCGCCGGAGCGCGAGTTCGACAAGCTCACGGTGCTCTCGATCGCCCCGCTGGTCTCGCGCGCGATCCGCGAGGTGTTCGAGGACGGCTCGGTCACCTCGATGTTCGACGGCCACGCCTGACCGGAGCCGCCACACCCGACGTCGACGAGCCGGGCCGCGCACGCGGCCCGGCTCGCGTCGTCCCGGACGCCTGACGCCTGACGCCCGACGCCGGCCGTCAGGCGTGGCGGTGGTCGAGGTCGTCCAGCCAGTCCGACCAGGCGCGACGCAGCACCGTGGCCAGGGGCGGCTGCGCCGCGTTCAGTCGCGCGCGCAGCCGCTCGACGTCGTCGGACGCGGGCCGGAAGGTCGGCCCGCTGCGGCCCACCGTCTGCGCGAAGGCGCCGCCGCGCTCGGTCCAGCCGGGCGCCTCGTCGAGGTAGCGGCGCACGTACGGCGCGGCCGAGCCGGTGCGGTCGCTCGACCACAGCCCCGCGAGCAGGGCGCCGAAGCGGCGGTTGTCGACGTCCGGGGCGGACGCCAGGGCCCAGGCCTCGGCCTTCGCCTGCGCCGTCGGCACGGCGGCGCGGGCCCGCAGGGCGCCGAGGTCGGCGTCCAGGCCGGGGGAGCGGCGGCGCTCGGCCTCGAGGTGCTCGGGCGTCCGCTCGCCCAGCGCGGCGAGGCGGGCCAGCACGTCCCAGCGGTCGGTCGGCCCGAGGTCGGCGACGCCGACGCGACCGGTCTCCAGCGCGCGCTCGAGCGCCCCGACGGCCCGGGAGCCGGCGGTCCAGCCGGGCAGCACGGCCGCCGCGAGCGCGACGTCCTCGGTGGCGGCCAGCACGTCGCCGCAGGCGGCGGCGACGACGGTCAGCGCGTCCTCGACCCGACCGGCCGGCAGGCCGGGGAGGGTGCGCCGCAGCACCCGGCCCACGACCGCCGCGGCGATGGTGGGGTCGGTCTCGTGCGGCAGGTGGTCGCGGACCAGCGTGAGCACGTCGTCGGGCGCGCCGAGCAGGCCCTCACGCCACAGGACAGCGCGGACGAGCGGGTCCTCGAGGCGGGTCAGCCCGGCCCGCAGGTGCGAGGCCGAGACGTCGTCGGGCACGACCCGCGCGTAGGTCTCGCCGAGCGCGTCGACCACCACCACGCGTCCGCGCAGGTCGACCAGGGCCACGGGGTCGTCGGCGAGGTCGACCACCCGGCGGCCGACCTCGCGCAGCCCCTCGTCGTAGCCGACGACGGTCAGCCGGTGGGGTCGCGTTCCGCGGCGGCGGAGCACGGGCACGTCGTCGCCCCGGTGGACGACGATCTCGTCGGCCCCGGTGGTGCGCAGCCACGCCTGCGCCCAGGCCCGCACGTCGCGGTCGGCGGGCGCCGCCTCGGCCAGCGCGTCGACGAGGTCGGCCAGCGTCGCGTTGCCCAGCCGGTGCCGGGTCAGGTAGGCGTTGACGCCCCGCAGGAACGCCGCGTCGCCGAGCCAGGTGACGAGCTGGCGCAGCACCGCGTTGCCCTTGCCGTAGGAGATCGCGTCGAAGATCGTCAGCGCCGTGCCCACGTCGGGCACGTCCTCGGGCCGTGCGGCCACCGGGTGGGTCGAGCGTCGTCGGTCGGCCTCGAACACCGCCGGCTTCTGGCCGACCTCGAAGGCCGCCTGCGCGCCGACGTAGCCGGCGGCCTCGGCGGCGACCCGCACGCCCATGTAGTCGGCGAAGGACTCCTGCAGCCAGGTGTCCTCCCACCAGGTCATCGTCACGAGGTCGCCGAACCACATGTGGGACATCTCGTGCGCGATCACCGTCGCCCGGGCCACCCGCTGGTGCTCCGCGGGCGGGGCGAGCGGCAGCAGCTCGTCGCGGTAGGTGACGCAGCCGGCGTTCTCCAGCGCACCCCAGTTGAGCCCGGGCACGAACACCTGGTCGTAGGAGTCGAACGGGTACGGCTCGTCGAAGAGGTCGGTGAGGTGCTCGTAGCACTGCAGGGTGATCCGCTGGAGCTCCTCGGCGTCACGCTCCAGCGCCGCCGCGAGCGAGGCCCGCGCATGCCAGGCGAACGGCACGCCGGCGTGCTCGAAGCGGTGCGAGACGTACCGGCCGGCGCAGACCGCGAACAGGGCCGGCGGCAGGAGAGGGGTGGTGGTGAACGCCCAGACGCCGTCGGCCTGCTCCGCCGAGGTCGTCGTCGGCTGCCCGTTCGCGATCACCGTGACGCCGGGCTGCGTGGCGACGGCGAGGGTGAACGTGGCCTTGACGTCGTTCTGGTCGAAGCAGCACAGCACCCGCTGCGCCACGTCGACGCCGACGTACGCGCCCAGGTAGACCTCCCCGTCGGCGGGGTCGACCATGCGGTGCAGGCCGGCGCCGTCGCTGACGTACGGCAGGCGCGCGGTCACCACGAGCCGGTGGCGACCTCTGTCGGCGTCCAGGCCGTCCAGGTGCAGGCGGCGACCGTCGTAGCGGACGTCGACCGGCCGCCCGTCCAGGCGGGTCTCGAGGTCGGTGGCGCCGGTGAGCTCGAGGAACGTGCTGGAGGCGTGGGCGGTGAACGCGATCTCCTGGCGCAGGCCGTAGCCCGCCGCGTCGGGCGCGGTGAGGTCGAGTGCGATGTCGTAGGCGACCTGGCTGACGGCGGCGGCCCGGGCGCGGGCCTCGGCGAGGGTGAGCGTCACGCCTGGGAAGGTACGGCACCGTCCGCGATTGGCCCGCCCGACGTCGGCGCGAGTAGCCTTGCCAGGTTGCCTCGGCGAGGGAGTGCCTCCACTCCGTGATCGACAGGGCTCGGCTCTCGTGCCGGTCGCCCCGATCCCGCCCGGGCTGCGCCCAGCTTCCGCACAGCAGCACGAGGAGAGTCATGTCCGCCGAGAAGATCACCGCCGAGACCCGCACCGAGTTCGGCAAGGGCGCCGCGCGCCGCATCCGCCGCGAGAACAAGGTGCCCGCCGTCGTCTACGGCCACGGCTCCGAGCCGGTCCACCTGACCCTCCCGGGCCACGAGACCATGATGGCGCTCAAGCACGGCGGCGCGAACGCGCTGCTCGAGCTCGTGATCGACGGCAAGGCCCAGCTCGCCCTCACCAAGCAGGTCCAGGTCGACCCGATCCGCCGCGTGCTCGAGCACATCGACTTCGTCGCGGTCAAGCGCGGCGAGAAGGTCACCGTCGAGGTGCCGGTCGTCGTCGTCGGCGAGGCCGCTCCGGAGACGCTCGTCGTCACCGAGAACGCCGCCGTCGAGGTCGAGGCCGAGGCCACGAACATCCCCGAGCAGATCGAGGTCTCGGTCGAGGGCGCCGAGGTCGGCACCCAGATCCTCGCCTCCGACCTGCAGCTGCCCTCGGGCGTCACGCTGCTGGCCGACGCCGAGCTGCTCGTCGTCAACGTCACCGCCGCGCCGACCGCCGCCGAGATCGAGGCCGAGCTCGCCGAGGCCGAGGCCGAGGCCGGCATCGAGCGCGACCCGTCCGACGAGGAGATCGCCGAGGCCAAGGCCGAGGCCGAGGCGGGCGACGCCGAGGGCGAGTCCGCGGAGTCCACCGAGGAGTGATCCGGTCGTGACCGCGGACCAGGCGGTCTGGCTGGTGGTCGGGCTCGGCAACCCGGGCCCGACCTATGCCGGCCACCGGCACAACATCGGCTACCTGGTGGCCGACGAGCTCGCCACCCGCATGGGCGGCTCCTTCCGTGCGCACAAGTCCGGGCGCGCCGACGTCGTCGAGGGACGACTCGGCGCTCCCGGCGCGTCCGCCCCGCGCGTCGTGCTCGCACGTCCGCGCTGCTACATGAACGACACCGGCGGCCCGGTCAAGGCGCTGGCGTCCTTCTACAAGGTCGCGCCCGCGCAGGTCGTGGCGATCCACGACGAGCTCGACATCCCCTTCGACACGATGCGGGTCAAGCTCGGGGGCGGCGACAACGGCCACAACGGCCTGAAGTCGATGCGGTCGTCGCTGGGCACCGGCGACTTCCACCGGGTGCGGGTCGGCATCGGCCGTCCCCCCGGCCGCCAGGAGGTCGCCGACTTCGTGCTCTCGAACTTCTCCAGCGCCGAGCGCAAGGTGGTGCCGTTCGTCGTCGACACGGCGGCGGACGCCGTCGAGGCGCTGGTGCTCGAGGGCCTCGAGCGCACGCAGCAGCGGTTCAACTCCTGAGCCTCTCCTGAGCCTGCAGATAGAACCTGTTCTCGTCCCGGTCGCGGCCCGATAGGGTCCGCCGCGTGACCGACGCACCCCGCCCCGCCCCTGCCGACGACCACGCCCTCGCCGCCTGGCTGGCCGAGGCGGCCGGACGCCGACTGCTCGAGGTGCGCGCCGACGCCGTCGCGCAGGGCCTCGAGGGGGCGGCGCTCAAGGACGCCGGCGACCGTGCGGCCCACGAGCTGCTGGTCGCGCTGCTCGCCGAGCACCGGCCCGACGACGCCGTGCTCTCGGAGGAGGCGCTGGAGAGCGCCGCCGACCAGGCCGCGCGCCTCGACGCGTCCCGCGTGTGGATCGTCGACCCGCTCGACGGCACCCGCGAGTTCTCCGAGCCGCCCCGCGACGACTGGGCGGTGCACGTGGCCCTGTGGGCCGGCGGCGACCTCGTGGCCGGCGCCGTGGCGCAGCCCGCGCTGGGGGAGACCTTCTCGACCTCCCCGGCGCCGCGCGTCGCGCCGCGCACCTCCACCCGCCCGCGGATCGCGGTCTCGCGCAGCCGGCCGCCGGCCTTCGTGGCCGCGCTCGCCGAGCACCTCGACGCCGAGCTGGTGCCGATGGGCTCGGCCGGCGTGAAGATGATGAGCGTCGTGCGCGACGTCGCGGACGCCTACGTGCACGCCGGCGGCCAGTACGAGTGGGACTCCGCCGCGCCGGTCGCCGTGGCCCGCGCGGCCGGCCTGCACACCTCGCGGGTCGACGGCTCCCCGCTCGTCTACAACCAGGCCGACGTCTCGCTGCCCGACGTGGTGGTGTGCCGGCCCGAGCTGGCCGAGCCGATCCTGGCGTTCCTCGCCGCGCACGGCACCGACTGACGCCGACCGACGCCGACCGACGCGCCGCGGGTCCGCCGATCCCGCCGTCGCTCCCGACGACCCACCGAGCCTCCTGGCCCGGTCGGGCCACCTCCGGGTGGCCCGACCGGGCCATCTTGCGTCCGGTGCCAGACCGAGGCGTGAGATCGGCGTCCCGTGGCTTGAAACCGAAGCCGTGCATCCCGATTATCTCTACCACTTCGGTCTGATTACTCGGGTCAGTCGGAGGTCCCTGCCGTCCGCGGTTCCCCACGACCCGCCCCTCCTCGAAGCGAGGCCCTCCCATGAGCCCACGCCGGCGCACACGCCTGCGCATCCTCGGCGCGACCGTGGCCCTGTCCACGGCCGCCGTCGCCGTCCCGCTCCTCAGCCAGCCCGGCGCCCAGGCCGCGGCGTTCACCGGGGGCAACCTGGTCGTCTACCGCGTCGGCGACGGCTCCACGCCGCTCACCAACGCCGCCGCCCCGGTGTTCCTCGACGAGGTCAGCAGCACCGGCGCGAAGCGTCAGTCGCTGGCGCTGCCCGTCACCGGGACGGCCGGCACCGACACGCCGTACGCGCTGACGGCCACCGGACAGGGACGCTCCGAGGGCCTGCTGGCGCGCTCCGGCGACGGCCGCTTCCTCGCCGTCACCGGCTACGACGCTCCGGTGGGCACCACCGGCCCGGCCGCCGGCGACGCCACGACGACCTCGCTCGCCAACACCGACCCGACCACCGTCGGCCGCACGGTCGCGATCGTCGGCGGCGACGGCGCCATCGACACCACGACCCGGGTGCTGGGCGCCGACGCCCCGAAGATCGTCCGGTCGGCCGTCACCGACGGCACGAACGTGTGGGTGACCGGCGGCAACGGCGGCGTGCTCGCCACGACCATCGGCGGCACCACCGCCACGCGGGTCGCCGGCGACGCGACCAGCAACCTCACCGCGCTGACGGTGCAGGGCGGCCAGCTGTTCTCCGGTGGCGTCCTCGCCGACCGGCTCGCCGCCGTCGGCACGGGCACCCCGACCGCCGCGCCGGCCTCCGGCTCGGGCCTGACCGACGTCCCCGGGCTCAGCGCCAACCTCCTGGCCTACGGCTACGCCTTCGCCGACCTCACCGACCAGGGCTACGCGGGCACCGCGCTCGACACCCTCTACGTCGCCGACGCCTCGCGCCGTGGCGGCACGCTCGACAAGTACGCCTTCGACGGCCAGAGCTGGAGCCTCGCGGGCTACCTCGACGTGCCCGGCATCTCCGGCCTCGTCGCCGACGTGCGGAACGGCTCGGTGAGCCTCGCCGTCACGACGCCGGCCGCGCTGCAGCTGGTCACCGACGCCCAGGGCGCGGCCCGCACCGGCTTCGCGCCGGCGGCGCCGACCACCCTGGCCTCCGCGCCGACCGGCACCGAGTTCCGCGGCGTGGCGCTCGCGCCCACCGGCGTCCTCAACCCGCCGCCCCCGCCGCCGGTCGACTACCTGACCAAGGGCTCCTACGCGTGGACGAACGCCAAGGTCGTGCGCAAGGGCACCTGGAAGACCTTCACGGCGTCCTACGCGCCGGGCCGCAAGGGCCTGTTCGCCAAGACCAAGAACGCCACGCTGACCACCAAGGTCCGCGGAGCGGCCGTCACCGTCACCTTCACCGGCGGCACCACCTCCGGCAAGGCCGCCGTCGTGATCGACGGCAAGGCCACGACGATCGACCTCTACCGCGCGAAGACCGGCACCGTCGCCAAGACGATCAAGGTCACGGCGGGCGTCACCCACACCGTCCAGGTGAAGGTGCTCGGCACCCGCAACGCGAAGAGCAAGGGCACGGCGGTCTACGTCGGCTCGCTGAGGATCTCGTGATGAGCCGCCTCGTCCCGCCGGCCCGGTCCGGCCGCCCGTCCCCCGACCCGTCTTCCCACCGAACAGGACGTCCCATGAAGCGCCTCGCCTCGGTCCTCGCCGTCGGCGGTCTCACCCTGGGCCTGGCCCTCGGCGGCTCGCCCAGCGCCCTGGCCGACCCGGACAACTCCCAGCCCGGCACCCCGCCGGCCGGCAAGGCCGCCAACGAGATCTACGCGACCGTCGGCGCCGACGCGTTCGCCGAGCTGACGAACAACCTCGCGAACGTCTACAACGCCCAGTCGCCGGCTCCCGCCCGGGTGCTCGCGTCCTACGACGCGATCAACCCCGTCACCGGCGCCGTCAGCGAGAACATCACCACCAAGCCCGGCTGCTCGGTCGCGCGTCCGAACGGCGCCAACCGCGGCATCTCGGCGATCCTGCTGGACCAGAAGAGCACGGTCGACCCCAACGAGTTCTGCATCGACTGGGTGCGCGCCAGCCGGGCGCGCGGCACCGCCGCCGCCGAGGCGAAGCTCACCTTCTTCGCCCAGAGCCGCGACGCGGTCTCCTACGCGACGATCGGCAACGCCTACGCGCCGACGACGCCCCTGACCACGGCGCAGCTCAAGGACATCTTCGAGTGCACCACCACCGACTGGAGCGAGGTCGGCGGCCAGCCGGGCGCGATCCACGTCTACCTGCCGCCCGACACCGCCGCGACGCTGACCTTCTTCCTGCAGGCGATCGGCACCGACCTCAACGCGGTCAAGGCCGGCTGCGGCACCGGTCCGTCCCGTCTGCCCACCGTCTACGACGGCCAGCAGAACAACGGCGAGTCCCTCAAGGGCGACCCGCAGGGCATCCTCCCGTACGCGGTGACCAAGTGGGCGGCCCAGGTCAACGAGCCCCAGGGCATCCAGGACCTGCGCGGCGGCGTGCGGATCGGCACGGTCAACACCGACACCGCGCCGACCACCACGACGACCTTCGGCGGCCAGACCTACGAGGTGCTCAACCCGGCGTTCACCACCGGTGACAGCGCCGCGTTCGGGCGGCTGTTCTTCAACGCCGTGCGCAACACCGCGCCCGACGCGCTGAAGGACATCTTCAAGGCCGGCGGGTTCCTCTGCCAGCGGGCCGACGCCCTGCTCATCCCGTACGGCAACACGCCGCTGGGCGACGACACCTCGCAGTCCCAGTACTGCGGCAAGGCGAACTGACCTCGTCCCCTCCCCGGGACCCGGACCGATCGGGTGCGAGCTGATCGGTCCGGGTCCACCACCCTCCGGACGTCCGTCCGGATCGACCCTCCAGGAGCACGACACATGCGGATCGGGTGCATCCGCCCCCGCGCGACCACGCGCGGCGGCCGGCTCGGCGTCGTCACCACGGCGTCCGGCCTGCTGACGCTGCTCGCCGCGCTGGTCGCGATCGGGCTGCCCGTCGGGGCCTCCCCGGCCTCGGCCCGCTCGGAGGCCTCCGAGGCGGTGACGGTCGACGCCCCCGGCGCCGGCGACCGGGCACAGGTGACGGTCAGCCGCACGACGGGGCTGGTCAACGAGAGCGTCTCGGTCTCCTGGACCGGCTTCCGGCCGAGCTCGGCCTCGCGGCTGGCCAACTCGGGGGACTCCCTCGACATCAACACCCAGAACCCCGTGCGGGTCTACCAGTGCCGCGGCGCGGCGCCGGCGAGCTCGAGCGACTGCTACGGCTCGCCCGGCTTCCTCGGCATCGACGCCTCGCCCGGCTCGCCGGCGATCCCGGCCGTGCGCCCCTTCACCTACCCGGGCCAGGACGACGCCTTCGACGCCACCCCGGACGGCCCGGCCAACTGGCAGGACAACGTGACCCGGGCCGACGGCTCCGGCGAGGTGACCCTCCAGGTCTTCACCAAGCGCGAGTCGGCCTCGCTCGGCTGCGACGCCGACCGTCCGTGCTCGATCGTCGTCGTCCCGAACTACGGCCGCGAGGGCACCGGCAACGGCGCCACCGAGGACCAGATGGACGCCCCGTGGGCCTGGGCGCGACGCACCGTCGTCCCGCTGTCGTTCCTGCCCGTCGGCGACGCCTGCCCCTTGACCGGCACCTCGCTGCGGGTCGAGGGCAGCCCGTTCTCCGGCGACCTCCTGGCCAGCTGGCGCGCCCGCACGTGCACGCTCGACACCGACCCCGTGCGCCTCGACTTCACCTCGGTCGGCGAGCCGCAGGTGCGTCAGGACCTCGCGACGGGCACCACGGGCGTGGGCCTGACGATCGACCCGCTCACCGCCGAGCAGGCGTCCCCGCAGGCCGTCACCTACGCGCCGTTGGCGGTCACCGGTCTCGTCGTCGCCTTCCAGATCGACGACGCGTCGGGCCGCCCGATCACCGACCTGCGCCTCAACGCCCGGCTGGTCGCCAAGCTGATCACCGGCTCCTACCGCTCGGGCGGCAACCCCGCGGTGCTGAAGAACCCGGTCAACGTCTTCCGCGACCCCGAGCTCAAGGCGCTCAACCCCGGCATCGCATTCCCGAGCGGCGCTCCCGGCAACCACCCGCTGCTGCTGGGCGATCTCTCCGACAGCACCGTGGCGCTGACCCGCTGGCTGGCCTCCGATCGCGAGGCCCGCGACTTCCTGGCCGGGAAGCCCGACCCGTGGGGCATGACGGTCAACGCCAACTACCGGGGGCTGGCGCTCCCGTTCGCGCGGTACCCGGCGCTGGATGCGCTGATGTCGGAGACCTTCGAGCCGATCCAGGAGCTGGACGCGGTGGCTCGCCAGCTCTCCATCGCCCGGTTCCCCGGCGCCACCACGAGCATCGAGGACGGCAAGACGGTCGTCACGAAGCCGCCGCGGCAGAACCCCGGCCGGCGCGAGGTGATCGGCATCATCGACGCCGCCTCGGCCGCGCGCTTCCGCCTGAGCACCGCCTCGCTGCGCAACACCGCGGGGGAGTACGTCAAGCCGACCACGGCGTCACTGCTCGCCGGCGTCGAGCACGCGGTCACCGGCGCCGACGGCGTGACGCGCAGCGTCGACCTCGCCTCGACGGCGAAGGACGTCTACCCGCTGATGCTGCAGATCACCGGTGGCTTCTCCCGCAAGGCGCCGAAGGCGGATCGGCAGGAGATGGCCGACCTGCTGGCCTACGCCGGCGGCGCCGGCCAGGTGCCGGGCGAGCAGGTGGGCCAGCTGCCCGCGGGCTACGCCCCGCTGCCCGCCGCGCTGCGCCGCCAGGTGACCACCGCCCGCAAGGCCGTGCTCGCCGGCGTGCCGAGCGCGCCGGACCCGACCGGCGACCCGACCGGCGACCCGACCACGGGCTCGTCGACGTCGCCGGTCCCCCTGAGCCCGTCGAGTGCACCCCTCGACGGTGGTGGTGGCGTCCCGATCGCACCCGTGGGCGCCACCACCGGATCCACCGCGCCGGGAGCGGCGGCCGCCCCGGGCGTCCCCGGCGCCTCGGCGAGCGCGTCGTCGGCCCCCGGCACGACGACCGCGCAGACCCTGGCGGTCGGCTCGACCCCGGCGACCGGGCGCATGCTGCTCCTGCCGACCCTCCTGGGCCTGGCCCTGGTGCTGCTCGTGCTCGGCCCCGCGGTGCTGTGGGCCACCCGGACCGGACGGGGGCCGCAGTGGCTGCGACGCTGAGCCCGCCCCCCGCGCCGCTGGTGCCGGACGGCTCGGCCGACGCCGTGGTCGACCGGGTCGGGGACGACCGGGACGACCGGCCGCACCCCGGCACCCGGCCGGAGGGCCCCCGCACGGGCACGCTGCTGGCCTCCGCCCTGATCGGCGTGCTGGTGCTCGTGCTGGGCTTCCTGGCCTTCCTCGTGGGCGGGTCGCGGCTCGCCGCGGACCGCTACCAGGCCCTGGCCTACGACGACCTCGTCGCGGCGCTCAAGCGCACCGAGGTGCCGGTCAACGGAGCCCAGCCGATCGGCACCCCGCTCGGGCTGCTGCAGATCCCGCAGCTGGGCCTGACCCAGGTGTTCGTGCAGGGCAGCAGCAGCGAGCAGACCGCGCTCGCCCCGGGGCTGCGCCCCGACACCTCGCTGCCCGGACAGGCCGGCGGATCGGTGCTCGTGGGGCGGCGCGCCACCTTCGGCGCGCCCTTCGCGCACCTCGACCGACTGCGGCCCGGCGACCGGTTCACCGTGACGACCGGCCAGGGCCGGTTCACCTACGTGGTCGACCTCGTGCGCACCAGCGACGCCGCCCCGACCACGGTGCCGGTGGTCGCCTCGCGACTCACCCTGGTGACCTCCGACCCCGCGCTCGCCCCGAGCCGCACGCTCACCGTCTCGGCGCGGCTGCAGGGCGAGGCGCTGCCCCGCACCACCGGCGCGGCGGCCGGCGTCGCGGCGCGTCCGACCGACGCCGTGGGGGAGGGCAGCTCCGACCACCTCGTGTCGCTGGTCCTGTGGAGTCAGCTGCTGCTGCTCGTCGCCCTCGGGCTCACCTGGGCCTGGGTCCGGGTGCCGCAGGCGGCCACGCTGCGCCGCTCGCTGTGGATCGGCGGCGTGCCGGTGCTTCTCGCGCTGCTCTGGACCGTCTTCGGGCAGCTGGCGCTCCTGCTGCCCAACACGCTGTGAGCGCCGCCGTGACCCGACTCGACCGGAAGGAGGGCCCCGTGGCCCCGACCCCCGCCGCCGGCCCCACGGCGCGGCCGGCCCATCGCGCCGACGCCACCCCCGCCGCCCTCGTCGCCGAGCAGGTGAGCGCCTGGTTCGGCGACCACCAGGTGCTCGAGGACGTCGACCTCACGATGGCCGCCGGCCGCGTGACCGCGCTGATCGGGCCCTCGGGCTGCGGCAAGTCGACCTTCCTGCGCATCCTCAACCGCATGCACGAGCTGGTGCCCGGCGCCTCGCTGGCCGGCCGCGTGCTCCTCGAGGGCCAGGACGTCTACGACCCCGCGCTGCGACCGCTGGAGAGCCGCCGCCGCATCGGCATGGTCTTCCAGAAGGCCAACCCCTTCCCGACCATGTCGATCTACGACAACGTGCTCGCCGGCCTGGCGCTCACCGGACGCGACGCCCGCGGCGCCGCGCTCGGCCGGCGTCGGCGCCGCACCGACGAGGACGACGCGCTGGTCGAGCGCAGCCTGCGCAGCGCGGGCCTGTGGGACGAGGTGCGCGGCCGGCTCGGCACGCCCGGCGCGTCGCTGTCCGGCGGCCAGCAGCAGCGCCTGTGCATCGCCCGCTCGCTCGCGGTGCGGCCCGACGTCCTGCTGATGGACGAGCCCTGCTCGGCCCTCGACCCCACCTCCACGCGCCGGGTCGAGGAGACGATCCGCGAGATCGCCGCCGAGGTGACCGTCGTGATCGTCACCCACAACATGCAGCAGGCGCAGCGGGTCTCCGACCACTGCGCGTTCTTCCTGGCCGCCGAGGGCCGGCCCGGCCACATCGTCGAGCAGGGCCCCACCGCCGACGTGTTCGGCCGCCCGCAGGACCCCCGCACCGACGACTACGTGAACGGACGGTTCGGATGAGCACCCTCACCCCGACCCAGGGACCCGCCGGACCGGCCGGGCCGCCGCCGGTGCTGGTGGCCGGCGCCGAGCGCGCCCGGCGCTCCATCGTGGCCAAGCCGACCCCGGCCGACGTCGGCTTCGTCGCCGCCGTCCGCGGCGCCGCGATCTCGACCCTCGTCGTCATGGTGCTCATCGCGTTCTTCCTCGCGCTGGGCGCCTGGCCGGCGTTCGAGTCGCAGGGCTGGCGCTTCCTCACCACCCAGGAGTGGCTGCCCGAGGCGGGCACCTTCGGCATCGCCTCCCTGCTGTGGGGCACCGTGCTGATCGCCCTCATCGCGCTCGCGGTGGCGGTGCCGATCGGCTTCGGCGCGGCGCTGTTCATCAGCGAGTACGCGCCGCCGTGGCTGCGCCGGCCGATGGTGACGCTGGTCGACCTGATGGCGGCCGTCCCGGCGATCATCTACGCGCTGTGGGGCTTCTTCTTCCTCCAGGGCCAGCTGCTGCAGGTGGCGCAGTGGATCTCCGTGCACCTCGGGCCCTTCCTGCCCTTCCTGCGGGTCACGACGCCCGACTCGCTGTCGGGCTACACGTCCTCGGCGTTCATCGCCGGCGTGGCCACCGGCGCCGTCGTGCTGCCGACCGTCACCTCGATCATGCGGGAGGTCTTCGCGCAGGCGCCGCAGGGCGAGCGGGAGGGCGCGATCGCGCTGGGCGCCACCAGGTGGGGCATGATCCGCGCGGTCGTGCTGCCCTTCGGCCGCAGCGGCATCGTCGGCGGCGTCATCCTCGGTCTCGGCCGTGCGCTCGGCGAGACGATCATCGTCTACACGATCATCGCGCCGACCTTCACGCTCACGACCCGCCCGCTGGAGAGCGGCTCGAACACGATCGCCGCGCACATCGCCGCGAAGTACTCCGAGTCCAACGGCGTCGGCCTGGCCGGCCTCCTCGGCGCGGGCCTCGTCCTGTTCGTCTTCACCCTGTTCATCAACACCCTGGCCGGCGTCGTCGTGCGACGCTCGCGCTCGGGTGCGGCCACGGAGATCTGAGCCGATGCCCCCCGTCACCAGCGCCGACCCCGACGTGCCGCGCACGCACCTGCCGCTGCGCGAGCGGGAGTCCGGCGACCCCCGACCGCCGCGTCCGCGGGTCCGCACCCGCGGCCTGACGCCCGAGGCGCTCGTCCACCACCTCGCGGCGCTCCTCGGCGCCCTCGCCCTGGCCTGGCTGCTCTTCGAGCAGGTGCTGCCGGTGCGCGGAACGATCGGGTTCTGGCTGGTCTGGTACCTGCTCTTCCTGACGCTGCTCGCGGCGGTCAGCAGCACCACCCTCGACCGCCAGGGCGTCATCGACCGGCTCACGGCCGCGCTGGTGACGACCTGCGGCCTCGTGCTCGTGACGGTGCTCGCGGGCATCGTGGTCTTCACGTTCCTGCGTGGACGCTCCGCGCTGGGGCACCTGAACTTCTACACCCAGACCACCGCCCTGATCGGACCGGACGCCCCGCTCGACCAGGGCGGCATCCTCGCCGCCATGGCCGGCACCGCCGAGCAGGTCGGCATCTCGATGCTGATCAGCGTGCCGCTGGGGCTGGCCACCGCGGTGTACCTGAGCGAGGTCGGCGGTCGGCTCGCCGACGCCGTGCGCCGGGTGGTGGAGACGATGAGCTCGGTGCCGACCATCGTCGCGGGCCTGTTCGTCTACTCGATGATGATCATCCAGTTCGGCTTCGACCGCTCCGGCTTCGCCGCCGCCCTGGCCCTGTGCGTGAGCATGATCCCGGTCGTCACCACCACCGCCGAGGTCGTCCTGCGGCTGGTGCCGAACGGCCTGCGGGAGGCCTCGCTGGCCCTCGGGACCAGCCGCTGGCAGACCGTCTCGCGGGTGGTCCTGCCCACCGCCCTCCCGGGTCTGGTGACGGCCGTGCTGCTCGGAGTGGCGCGGGTGATCGGCGAGACCGCGCCCGTGCTCCTCGTGGCCGGCAACACCAGCGAGATGAACCTCGACCCGCTCGAGGGCCCGCAGCTGTCCCTGCCGCTGTTCATCTTCACCCAGGTGCGCCTCCCGCTCGACCAGGCGATCGAGCGCGCCTTCGGCGCCGGCGTCGTCCTGCTGACGCTCGTCGTCCTGTTCTTCTCCCTGGCCCGGATCGTCGGCGGTCGTGCGCCGGGCCGGGTCAGCCGCCGGCAGCAGCGCCGTCTCGCGGCGCGCTTCGACCAGCGCTCCGAGGAGCGCCCCGACCAGATCGACGCCGGCGACCAGCCGGACCACGAAGGAGACCTCCCGTGACCCCTCCGCGCCGGATCCGTCGGATCCTCGCCGCCGCGCTCGCCCTGGGCGCCGTGGGCCTGACCGCCCCGCCGGCCACCGCGCCGTCGTTCGCCGCCGACTACGTGCCGATCTCCGGCGCCGGCTCCACCTGGTCGCAGGTGGCCGTCGACGCCTGGCGCGCCGACATCCGGGCCAGCGGCGTGGTCGTCAACTTCGCCGGCACCGGCTCCACCGACGGCCGCTCGCAGTACATCCAGGGCACGGTCGACTTCGCGAACACCGAGATCCCCTTCCAGGACCCGCCCGAGCCGGGCCAGCAGGCCGAGCGACCGAGCCGTCCCTACGCCTACATCCCGATCGTCGCCGGCGGCACGTCGTTCATGTACAACCTCACCGTCGGCGGTCAGCGGGTGCGCGACCTGCGGCTCTCGGCGCCGACCCTGGCCAAGATCTTCACCGGCCAGATCACCCGGTGGAACGACCCGGCGATCAAGGCCGACTACGGCAAGGCGCTGCCCGACATCCCGATCATCCCGGTGGTGCGCTCCGACGGCGCGGGCGCGTCGGCCCAGTTCAGCCTCTACATGATCAACCAGACGCCGAGCATCTACTGCCCCTTCATCCGCGACAAGCTCAGGCTCGGCGGCAACGCCTGCCCGAGCGTGTCGTTCTACCCGGCCTTCGGCGCCTCCAAGGCGCAGGTCGGCTCCAACGGCGTCGCCAACTACGTCTCGGCGCCCTACGGCGAGGGCGCGATCGGCTACGTCGAGTACGCCTACGCCAAGCGCGTCGACTTCCCGGTGGCCTCGCTGCTCAACAAGGGCGGCTACTACGCCCAGCCGACGGCGTCCAACGTGGCCGTGGCGCTGACCCGCGCGCGGGTCGACCCGAAGACGCTGGTGCAGGACCTGCGGGGCGTCTACAACAATCCGGACAAGCGCGCCTACCCGATGTCGAGCTACTCCTACATGGTCGCGCCGATCTCGACCGACGCCCCCTTCAACGCCGCGAAGGGACGCACGCTCTCGACGTTCGTCAACTACTTCCTCTGCGCGGGGCAGCAGAAGGCCGACATCCTCGGCTACTCGCCGCTGCCGAAGAACCTCGTCGAGGCCGGCTTCAAGCAGGTGCGCCGCATCCCCGGGCACGTCGACCCGCCGTCGTTCAGCAAGTGCGCGAACCCGGCCTTCGACATCCTGCGCAACGCGCCGGCGCCCAACCCGTGCGACGCCCGCGGGAAGGTCTGCACGGCCGGCCGCACCGGCGGGACGGGCGCGTCGGGCGGTGCCGGTGCGGGGGGCGCCGGTGGCGGCGGCCAGACGGTCGGCGCCGGTGCCGGCGGTGCCGCCGGCGGTCAGGCCCCAGCATCCGGCACCGGCGGGACGACGACGGCCGGCGGCACGGCCGCGACGGGCGGCGGCACCGGTGCCGGCGCGGCCGGTGTGTCGGGCGCGCCCGGCGCGGGTGGAGCGGCCGCGGCGGTCGACCCCCTGACCGGCGCCCCCGCCGCGGCCGGCACCGCGCTCGCGGCCGGCGCGCCCGCGACGGCGGTCGAGGTGGGCGGCCAGCGCTCGGGTCAGACGGCCGTCGCCGCGTGGGTCGTGGCCCTCATGCTGCTCCTGACGGCCCTCGCGCCGCCGTTCCTCTACCGCCGACTGCGCCCGTGACGGAGGCCGTCGCCCAGGTGAACAGCAGGTGACCTCAGGACCGCCCGGAGCCGCTCGGCTCCGGGCGGTCCTGCGTTCGGAGCCGCCATCTAGTCCGATCGGGCCATGCCGGGTGACCTGCGAGAACCATGCCCGCCTGGCCCTGTGGGCGGCGCCACGGTCGAGTTCAGCCAACGAGGCTCGACGGTTCAGCGTCCGTTCACCTGCGCCACCCTGATCGGTTCCCTGGCTCCCGCACCTTGGAGCCGCTCCCGGGGCCTCCGGCGAGCCCGCACGGACCTCCCCGGACCCGCGGTACGCACGATCTGGAACGGTTCGCTTGACCAGCCTCCCTGTGCTCGATCTGCCCGGCGCCGACACGGTCGCGCCGCGGCACATCTCCCGCAAGCCCGCCGGCGTCGACGCCGTCTTCGAGCACGGCATCCGTGCCGTCGGCGCGACGATGCTCGTCATCACCGGCGGCGTCGGCCTCTTCCTGGGCTACCAGGCCGTGCCGACGTTCCAGCGCTACGGCTGGGGCTTCTTCACCACCCAGACCTGGCAGCCCGACACCGACCAGATCGGCATCGCCGCGGTGCTCACCGGCACCATCTCGGTGGCCCTCGTCGCGATGTTCTTCGCCTTCCCGCTCGCGCTCACCACCGCGCTCTACATCAGCGAGTACGCGCCCGCGCGGATCAAGCCGGTGCTGGTCTCGCTGGTCGACCTGATGGCGGCGGTGCCGTCGATCGTCTACGGCCTGTGGGGCTACCTGCTGGTGATGCCGCACGCCGGCGACCTCGCCCGGTTCCTCCAGGCCCACCTCGGCTGGATCCCGATCTTCGACGTGCCGGGCAGCGACCCGAACGCCGCCGTGCCCGACTACGGCCGCTACCAGTTCAGCGCGTTCTGCGCCGGCATCGCGGTGGCGATGATGGTCATGCCCATGGCCTGCGCCGTCATGCGCCAGGTCTTCTCCCAGACCCCGGTGGGGGAGAAGGAGGCCGCGCTCGCGCTCGGCGCGACCCGCTGGGGCATGATCCGCTCGGTCGTCATCCCCTTCGGCCGCGGCGGCATCATCGGCGGCACGATGCTCGGCCTGGGCCGGGCGCTCGGCGAGACCATCGCCGTCGTCCTGATCATCTCGCCGTCGTTCGTCGTCAAGCCGAACGTCCTCGAGGTCGGCACCTCGACGGTCAGCTCGCTGATCGCCGGCCGGTTCGGCGAGGCCACCCAGGCCCAGCTGTCCGCGCTGCTGGCCGCGGGCTTCGTCCTGTTCCTCATCACGCTCGTGGTCAACACGCTCGCCGCGATCATCGTCAACCGCTCGCGCTCCGGCGCCGGGACGGACGCCTGATGACCGCCGTCGAGGGCACCGAGACGGTGGCGAGCCCCGTCGCAGCGCCGCGCACGATCCTGCCCACCCGCGACGACGACGCCGCGCCGGCCGTCCCGCGCTCCGCGCTGGGCAAGCCGACCGCCGACGAGCGGTTCCGCCAGATCGGCGCCTGGGTCGCCGCGCTCGGCCTGGCCTGGGTGATCACCCAGCGCCTCCTGCCGATGCCCGGCGTCGCCTGGTTCGTCGTGATCTTCTTCCTCAGCGGCCTGGCGACCAGCGCCGTGCTCGGCGCCATGAACGGCGGCGTCATCGAGCTGAAGGACCGGCTCGCCGGCGCGGTCATCACCGGCGGCGCCGTGCTCGTCGGAGCCGCCCTGGTCAGCACCGTCGGCTTCGTGTTCTTCAAGGGCTACGAGCCGCTCACGCACCTGAACTTCCTCACCAGCGACATGTCCGGCGTGGCGCCCAAGGACGGGCTCAGCAAGGGCGGCGTGCTGCACGCCGTCGTCGGCTCGCTGATCGAGCTCGGCCTCGCCCTGCTCATCACGCTGCCCCTGGGCATCGGCACGGCGGTCTACATGACCGAGGTCGGCGGCCGGTTCGCCCGGATCGTCCGCACGGTCGTCGAGGCGATGACCGCGCTGCCCTCGATCGTGGCCGGCCTGTTCGTCTACACCGTCTTCGTGCTCTCCCTGGGCGGGCCGAAGTCGGGCCTCGCCGCCGCGCTGGCGATCACCGTGATGATGCTGCCGATCGTCGCCCGCGCCGCCGACGTCGTGCTGCGCGTCGTGCCCGGCGGCCTGCGCGAGGCCAGCCTCGCGCTGGGCGCCAGCCGCTGGAAGACGGTGTGGCACGTCGTGCTGCCGACCGCGCGGCCCGGTCTGGCCACGGCCGTGATCCTCGGCGTCGCGCGCGGTATCGGCGAGACCAGCCCCGTGCTGCTCACCTCCGGCGCGGCGGGCTTCCTGGTGAAGAACCCGATCGACGGCTCGATGAACTCGCTCCCGCTCTACATCTACTCCCTCGTGCGCTCCGGCGAGCCGGTGGCCATCCAGCGCGCCTTCGGCGCCGCCAGCGTGCTGCTGATGCTCGTGCTGCTGCTCTTCGTCATCGCCCGGCTCGTCGCGCGGCCCAAGAAGGCCAAGAAGCCGCGCCGGCGGCCCCGGCTGCTCTCGCCGCAGCGCGGGTTCGACCCCATCCAGGGCGACCCGTTCGTCGAGATGGGTCCCGTGAACCGCGCCGACCAGAACCGTCCCGTCCAGAACGACCCCGAGGTGTCCTCGTGAACCGCACCGTGTCCGTGCTCGTCCGCTGCCTGGCCGCCATCGCGCTGGCCCTGGGCTGCGTCGCGTCGATGCCGGCGGCGTCGAACGCCGTCGCCTACGCCCAGATCGAGGGCACCGGCTCGACCTGGTCGGAGCTCATCGTCCAGCAGTGGATCGCCGACGTCGACGCCAACGGCATCAAGGTCGTCTACACCGGCGGCGGCTCGTCGAAGGGCCGCAAGGACTTCGCCCAGGGCTCCAACGACTTCGCGATCTCCGAGATCCCCTACCAGGGCACCGACGAGCTCGGCAACGCCGACAAGTCCGACCGGCCCTACGCCTACCTGCCGATCGTGGCCGGCGGCACCGCCTTCACCTACCAGCTCAAGGTCGGCAACGACCTGGTGCGCAACCTGCGGCTCTCGGGCGAGACCCTGGTGAAGATCTTCACCAACCAGATCACGAACTGGAACGACCCGCAGATCAGCAAGGACAACAACGGTCGCAAGTTCCCCTCGCTGCCGATCACCCCGGTCGTCCGCTCGGACGGCTCCGGCACCACCGCCCAGCTCACCACCTGGATGAACAACCAGTACCCGAGCCTGTGGCGCTCCTACTTCGGCCGCTCCGGCCTCACGTCGTACTACCCGATCAAGAACGGCACCCGCACGATCGGCCAGTCCGGCTCCGACCAGGTGATGAACGCGGTCTCGGCCGCCTCCGGCAACGGCTACATCGGCTACGTCGAGTACTCCTACCCGGTCAACAAGAACTTCCCGGTGGTCAAGGTGCTCAACAAGGCCGGCTACTACGTCGAGCCGACGCAGTACAACACCGCCGTCGCGCTGACGAAGGCGAAGATCGACCCGAAGTCGCTGACCCAGATCCTCACCGGCGTCTACACGAACCCCGACAAGCGCGCGTACCCGATCTCGTCGTACTCGTACATGATCATCCCGACCGCGGCGAACGACCCCCGCATGACGACGGCCAAGCGCCAGACCCTCGCCGACTTCCTGTACTACTCGCTCTGCACGGGCCAGACGAAGGCCGGCAACTACGGCTACTCGCCGCTGACCCTGAACCTCGTGCAGGCGGGTCTGAAGCAGATCGCGCTGCTCAAGAAGGCCGACCCGAAGGTCAACCTCTCCAACCGCGACGTGCGCGGCTGCAACAACCCGACCTTCGACGGCAAGAACCCGAACCGCAACAAGCTGGCCGAGATCGCCCCGCAGCCCCCTGCCTGCGACAAGCAGGGCGCCGGGCCGTGCGGCTTCGCGACCGGCACCAACGACCCGACCGGCGGGTCCGGCGGGGCCGGCGGCGGCACGACCACCGCAGGCGGTGGCGGCGCCAAGGCCGGCGGTGGGACGACGGGCGGCACGACCGCGGGCGGTCCGGGGGCGACCGGCGGGGCCGCCGGCGGCGCTGCCGGAGGCACGGGCACCACGGCCGGCGCGGCCGGCGGGGCGCCGGGCGCCATCGACCCGGTCACCGGCGAGGCCATCACCAACGCGTCGGCCCAGACCGGCGGCGGCGACGTGTTCGCCGACCCCAGCACGGTGCTCTCGGCCGACCGGCCGGGCGACAAGAAGGCCTTCGGCTGGCTGTCGGGGCTGCTGCTCGTCGGCCTCGTGCTGATCCCCGGCGTCTACGTCGCCTCGCTGCGGCGTCGCCTGCTGGCGGCGGCCCGATGAGCCGCCGCAGCCTGCGCGACTGGTTGGCCGGTCGCGACAAGCGGCCCCTGGCCGTCAGCGTCACCGCGCTCCTGCTCGCCGCGGCGATCCCGTCGCTGGCTCCGGCGAGCGCCGACCAGCCGCGGGCGGCCGCCGAGACCTCGAAGCCCGCGTTCAGCGAGACCCGCACGATCGACCGCACCTTCGTCAACGCCGACGGCTCGGTCACCCCGGTGCTGACCAAGGACGTCACCGTGACGGCCGACCAGACCGAGAACCTCCGCGGACGCCAGCGCATCCTCATCTCCTGGAAGGGCGCGCAGCCCAGCGGCGGGCGGGCCACCAACCCGTACGGCGACACCGGCATGGCCCAGGAGTACCCGGTCATGATCCTGCAGTGCCGGGGCACCGACGACCCGAAGGCGCCCGCGACCCAGCGGCTCAGCCCGTCGACGTGCTTCACCGCCTCGGTGGCCGAGCGCTCGCAGATCGCCCGCGGCGCGGCGGAGTCGACGTGGCTCGCGGACCGCTACAACACCGCAGCCGACCGGCAGCGGCTCTCCGGCGTCGACCCGTTCCCGAACCCCGCCACCTGCCCCGGTGCCGACGTGCCCGACTCCGCTACCCACCTGACGCCGTTCGTCGCCGTCGGGTCGAACGCCAAGACCTACGCCTCCTGCAACGCCGACCAGATGCCGCCCGAGGCGGCCGTCGGCGCGGCGTTCCCGCCGGCGGAGATCGCCGCGTTCACCGATCTCGACGGCACCGGCCAGGTGCAGTTCGAGGTCCGCAGCGACGTCGAGAACGAGTCGCTCGGCTGCAACGACAAGGTGCGCTGCTCGGTCGTGGTGATCCCGATCCTGGGCCTGAGCTGCGACAAGCCCTCCGTCCCGTCCACGACCCTCGACCGGTCGTGCCGCAAGGGCGGCCGCTTCCCCGCCGGCTCGAGCAACTTCGCCGGCCAGGGCGTCGACCAGGCCGTCTCGCCCGCGCTGTGGTGGTCGGAGTCGAACTGGCGCAACCGGTTCACCATCCCGATCACCTTCGGCCTGCCGCCGAACACCTGCGACCTGCTCGACCCGCGCCCGCCGACCGGCTTCTACGGCTCTGAGCTGCTCGCCCAGGCCGGCCTGCAGTGGGCCCCGGCGTACTGCCTGCGCAAGGACCGCTTCAAGTTCCAGCTCAACCAGACCTCCGACGTCGCCGGCTGGAACCTGATGCTGAAGAACGAGGCGGCCGCCGCCGAGGTCTCCTCGGCCCGTGACTCGGTCGGCGCCAAGGTCGGCTACGCGCCGACGGCCGTCACCGGCTTCGCGGTCGGCTACGCCATCGACAAGCCCGACAACGCCGGCGAGTTCACGAACCTGCGGCTCAACGCACGCCTGCTGGCCAAGCTCTACACGCAGAGCTACGTGGGCTCGGCGCTCGGCCAGGGACATCCGGGTCTGGCGAAGAACCCGCTCGGCCTGATGAACGACCCCGAGTTCCAGAGGCTGAACCCGGGTCTCTCGACGATCTCGCAGGAGGCGGGAGCCACGGTGCTCTCGCTGTCCAACGACTCCGACGTGCTGCAGCAGCTGACGTCGTACATCGCCGAGGACCCCGACGCCCGGGCGTTCATCGCCGGCAAGCCCGATCCGTGGGGCATGGTCGTCAACCCGTCGTACAAGGACGTCAGCATCCCGACCGAGGGCTGGCCGCTGCTCGACACCTACATCCCCAAGACCGAGGACCCGTGCCGTCAGGCCAACCCCGGCATCTACTTCAACCAGCTCGCCGCCCCGGTGACCACGCTGGCGAAGATCGCCACCGTCGTCCTCGACGCCTGGCCGAACGTCCAGACGCGCTGCGACAAGGACCAGGGCACCGGCCTGTTCAAGCTCGGTCGCATCGACCGGCAGAACTTCGGCTCCCGGTTCGTGCTCGGCATCGTCAGCCTCGGCGACGCCGACCGCTACGGCCTGCGCACCGCCGCGCTCCAGACCAAGCCCGGCACCTTCGTCGCGCCCTCCGACGCCTCGATGGCCGCCGCGCTGCGCCTGACCCGCCAGAAGCAGGAGAACGGCCCGTTCGTGCTCGACCAGGCCGACGTGCGGAAGTCCGCCAGCGCCTACCCCGGCACGATGGTGGTCTACACGGCCGCCAAGATCTCCGGAGCGGTGCCTGCGGACGCGAAGAAGGTCGCCCAGTTCATCCGGGTCTCGACCACCGAGGGCCAGCGGCCGGGCAACGGCAACGGCCAGCTGCCGGGCGGCTTCCTGCCCATCGTCGACTCCGGCGCGACCCGCCCGCTGTTCCGCTCGGCCCAGCGCGTGGCCCAGCTGGTCGCCGAGCAGAAGGCCGACCCGACCACTGACGGAGGCGGCAGCGACGGCACGGGCGGCACCGACTCCTCCGGCGGACTGCCGCCGGGCGGCGGCACCGCCGGTGGCGGCACCCTGCCGACCGGCGGTGGCGCGGGCGCGGCTCCGGGCGGGGTCGCGGCCCCGGCCGGCGGTGCGTCCGGCGGTCCCTCCACGGGTGCCTCGACGGCTCCCGGAGGCGGCACCGCTCCCGTCGCGATGCCCGCCACCCAGGCGGTCGGCTCGCGCACCGCGGGCGGCCTGCTGCCGTCCCTGCTGATCCTCGGCCTGATCGGCATCGCGGTCGCCAGCGGCGTGCGGTTCTTCGTCCAGCCGACGCGTCCGGCCTCGCCCGGGGCGGCGGGCCGATGAGCGCGCCGACGCTCGACCCCGCCGTGGGTCCCGTGCCCGAGCAGCCCCAGCAGCCGGGTGAGGGGTTCGTCGAGACGCCGCGCGCGGGCTCGCGTCGAGCCGGTCTGGGGGAGCGGCTGCGCGGCTCCCTCGACCGGCGGATGACCGCGCCGCCCGCGCCGGTCAACCCGGCCGACGAGCCGGCGTTCCTGGTGTCCTCGGCGTTCACGATGATCGCGATCGTCTGCCTGTGGGGCCTGCTCCAGCTGCTCGTCCTCAGCGACCTCAGCCAGGCCCGCGCCCAGGACCTCCTCTACCGGGACTTCCGGCAGCAGGTGGCCGCGGGCACGGCCTCGCTCGGGCCGACGACGCCGGTCGACCAGCCGGTGGCCCTGCTGCGCATCCCGCGGCTGAACCTCGAGCAGACGGTCGTCGAGGGCACCGCCTCCGGCGACACCCAGCTCGGCCCCGGCCACCAGCGCACCACGGTGCTGCCCGGTCAGCTCGGCACGTCGGTCGTCATGGGACGGGCCGCCACCTATGGCGCGCCCTTCGCGCGGATCGCCGACCTCCGGGTCGGCGACTCGATCCAGGCGATCACCGGCCAGGGCACCACCCAGTTCAAGGTCATCGGCATCCGGCGGGCGGGCGATCCGCTGCCGCAGCCGCGACCCGCCGACGCCGCGCGCCTGACGCTGGTCAGCGCCGAGGGCTCCGGCTTCCTCGCCGCGCTGCGCCCCAGCGACGCGGTCTACGTCGACGCCCAGGCGGCGAAGGCGTTCCCGGCCCCGGCGGGCGTCCCGTCGGTGCTCCCCGAGTCGGAGCAGGTCATGCAGGGCTCCACGAGCGGTCTCCCGCTCCTGGCGCTGTGCCTGGCGCTGCTCCTGGCGGCGACGCTCGGCGTCGCCGCCGCCCGTCAGCGCTGGTCCGCAGCGCTGGTGTGGGTGGTGGCCGCTCCGGTGGTCCTCGCCCTGTCCTGGGTCACGACCGACGTGGCGGCGCGCCTGCTGCCCAACGTCATGTGACCGATCGCTCCGCTGCATCCGTTCTCTAAGGGAGAGACATGAAGCTCAGCACCGCTCGTCGACACCGCGTCGGCGCCCGCCTGACGGCAGCCGCCCTGGTCGGCTCCGCGCTCGCGCTGCTCGGCACGCCGGCGAACGCCGCCACCGACCCCAACGACCCCAGCTTCACGCCGGTGTCCGCCGACCTGATCGGCGTCGGCTCCGACACCACCCAGATCTCGCTGCACAAGGCGGCCGAGGCCTACAACGCCGGTCTGGCCGCGGGCGCGGTCAAGGTGGCCTCGTTCGCCGCCACCGGCGGCGGCCAGATCACCCTGCCCGGCGGCGCGATCAACCGCCCCAACGGCTCGGGTGCCGGCAAGAGCCTGCTCTACGGCGCGAGCAACAACACCGACGTCGACTTCGCGCGGTCGTCCTCGACGCTGAACAGCACCGAGATCAGCAACAACCTGCAGCAGATCCCGTTCGGCCTCGACACGATGGTGATGGCCGTCTCGGCGACCGACACCAACGCGCCGGCGACCCTGACCCGTCAGCAGGTCGTCGACATCTACTCCGGCAAGGTCACGAACTGGTCCGAGGTGGGCGGCAAGGACGGCGTCATCAAGCCGTACCGCCCGCAGGACGGCTCGGGCACGCTGAGCTTCTTCCGCACCAACCTCCAGGCCGCCAACGGCGGCAACGCCGTCACCTTCGCTCCCTCGGTCAGCACGACCCAGGAGCAGGACGACACCGACATCAAGGGCAACCCGAACGCGATCGTCCCGATCTCGCTCGGCCGCGCCAAGCTGCTCGGCACCCTGAAGTACCTCGGCACCAACACGGCCACCGGCTCGACCGACTTCGCCTTCCCGCGCGCGGTCTACAACGTCGTCCGCAACGGCGCCCAGGCCGACCCGGAGATCGCGAAGTTCTTCGGCAGCAACGGCTTCCTCTGCTCCGACGCCGCGCGCCCGCTGATCGAGGCCGGCGGCCTCGAGCAGCTCGCCACCCCGGACGCCGACGGCGTCTGCGGCGTCGCGACCCAGGCCGCGACCAGCACCTTCACCACCAACGTCTCGCAGGCCTCGACCACGGCGCTGAGCGTCGACGTCACCAAGCCGCTCAAGGTCTCGCTGAGCGCGACGATCACGGGCGTCGGCGGCCAGCCGTCCGGCACCGTCACCTTCACCGAGGGCGACACGGTCGTGGCCAAGGACGTCCCGCTGACCGGTGGCGTCGCCACGTTCTCGGGCGCGGCCACCGCGGGTGAGCACACCTACACCGCGACCTTCACCTCGGACTCCCCGAAGGCGTTCCAGGACTCCAGCGACACCAAGACCGTCACGGTCCAGGACCGCTTCGCCACCAGCACCGCGCTGTCCGTGAAGTCCTCCGCCGCCGGCCAGGGCACCTTCACCGCCACCATCACCTCGGCCGGCCACGCCGCGCCGAGCACCGGCGCCGTCCAGTTCTACGACGCCGACGAGACCGCGCTCGGCGGCCCCGTCGCCGTGACCGCCGGCAAGGCGACCGTGACCCGGAGCGTCGCTCCCGGCAAGCGGGGCTTCTTCGCCGTCTACATCCCGACGCTGGACAGCGACTACCAGGGCTCCACCTCGGCCACGTCCTCGGCCACGATCCTGGCCGCGGCGAAGATCTCGGTCGTCAAGCCGTCGAAGGTGAAGATCGGCAAGTCCTTCAAGGTCACCATCACCGTCACCAACGCCACCACCAAGGCCTCGGCCGGTGGCACCGTGACCGTGAAGGTCGGCACCAAGACCGTGAAGTCTGGCACCCTGAGGTCGGGCAAGGTCACGCTGACCCTGCCGGCGATCAAGAAGTCCACCACCTACACCGCGAACTACAACGGCAGCGGCTCGGTGGCCAAGGGCAAGGTCTCCTTCAAGGTGACCGCCGTCCGTTGATCAGCACCTTGATCTGAGCAGCACCCAGCACCACCCGTCCTGCCCCGGTCGCCTCGCGCGGCCGGGGCAGGACGCCGCCCGGAACCGGGCCTCACCCTCCCCGCTCCACTCGCCTCGCCCACCGCACCGGAAGTGAACCGATGACCGCCGACACCACCGTCCTGCCGCCCGTGCCCTCCGGCTCCGAGCGTCCGCTGGCCGAGCTCGAGGCCCGCGACATCACCGCCTGGTTCGGCGACCGCAAGGTCCTCGACCGCGTCTCCCTGACCATGAAGGCCGGCGGCATCACCGCCCTGATCGGCCCGTCGGGCTGCGGCAAGTCCACCTTCCTGCGCATCCTCAACCGGATGCACGAGCTCGTCCCGTCGGCCCAGCTGGCCGGCGAGGTGCTGCTCGACGGCGAGGACATCTACGACCCCGCGAAGCGGCTGATCGACGCGCGCCGCGCGATCGGCATGGTGTTCCAGAAGCCCAACCCGTTCCCGGCCATGTCGATCCGCGAGAACGTCCTCGCCGGCCTGCGCCTGACCGGCACCAAGATGTCGAAGTCCGACCAGGACGCCCTCGTCGAGTCTTGCCTGCGCAAGGGCGGTCTCTGGAACGAGGTCAAGGACCGCCTCGACGCCCCCGGCGGCGGCCTGTCCGGCGGTCAGCAGCAGCGCCTGTGCATCGCCCGCTCGCTGGCCGTCACGCCGCGCGTCCTGCTGATGGACGAGCCGTGCTCCGCGCTCGACCCCACCTCGACCCGCGTGATCGAGGAGACGATGCTCGAGCTGGCCCGCGAGGTCACGATCGTGATCGTCACGCACAACATGCAGCAGGCCGCTCGCGTCTCCACCGAGTGCGCCTTCTTCCTGGCCTCGCAGGGCACGCCCGGCGTGATCGTCGAGCACGGCGACACCCGCGCGATGTTCGAGAGCCCGCAGGACCAGCGCACCAGCGACTACGTCCAGGGCCGGTTCGGCTGATCGTGGCCTCCCGCTCCCGGCGTCGTCGGGGCTCGGGCGCACGGCGCGCCCGGGCCCCGCGCCGCGTCCCCGCTCTGGCCCGTCCGGTCGGCGCCTTCGTCGTGCTGCTGGGCGTCTCGACGCTGGCCGTCGGCGGCCTGGCGCGCCTGTACGCGCCGGACCGTCCCGTCGACCTGACGCCGACCCGTGACGTCGGGCTGCCCGCAGAGGCGGTGGCGCCGGCCGCGGTCGGCGACGTCCGTCCGGCGCCCGTCTCCCGGTCGTCCGACCGTCCGGCGGTCGACCCCGCCTGGCTGCGGCGCACCGCCGCGAAGGCGGGCATCCCCGAGGTCGCGCTGCGCGCGTACGCCTCGGCCCAGCTCTCCGGCGTCGGGGGCTGCGACGTCGGCTGGACGACCCTGGCCGGCATCGGCTGGGTGGAGTCGCACCACGGCACCATCGGCGGCCGCGTCCTCGAGGCGGACGGACGCTCGCAGCCGCCGATCATCGGCCCGGCGCTCGACGGCACCCACGGCTTCAAGGCGCTGCGCTCGACGCCGGAGTCGGCGGCCTGGCACGGCGACCCCCGCTGGGAGCACGCCGTGGGCCCGATGCAGTTCCTGCGCTCCTCCTGGGACCGCTGGGGCGCCGACGGCGACGGCGACGGCGTCGCCGACCCGCTCGACCTCGACGACGCCGCGGCGGCCACCGCCCGCTACCTGTGCGCGGACGGCCACGACCTCGCGACGGGCACCGGCTGGTCGGCGGCGATCTACTCCTACAACCACTCCGACGTCTACGTCCGCGACGTGTACGCCGCTGCCAGCGCCTACGCGCAGCGCACCGGCTGACCCGGCTGGCCCCGCAGCCCGGTCAGCGCCCGGTCAGCGGCGGGCCGGACGTCCCTGGGCGTCGAGGGCGACGAAGCAGAACCCCAGCCGGCGCAGCCGGTGCACCTCGCGGGGCACGGCCGCCAGCGTCGCCGGCGAGTTCGTGACGCCGTCGTGGTGCAGCACGATGCTGTCGCGACGGCCGTTGGCGCGCACCTCGCGCACGACCGTCCGGACGATGGCGGCGGGGGAGAGGCCCGCCCAGTCGCGGGAGTCGACGTTCCACAGCACGCTGGGCCGGCCCATGCCGGCGATCACGGACCGCGTCCGGGCGTCGGCCGCGCCGTAGGGCGGGCGCACCAGGTCGACGACGCCGGCGTCGAGCCCGGCCCGCCGGAAGGCGGCGGCGGTCGACCAGATCTCGGTGCGCACGCGCGCTCCGCTGAGCCGGTCGAGCACCGGGTGGTGGTAGGTGTGGTCGCCGATCGTGAACCCGCGGCGCACCACCGCCCGGGCGGCCGCCGGCGCCTCGTCGACGCGCTCGCCGACCATGAAGAAGGTCGCCGGCACGCGCAGCCGCTGCAGCAGCCGCGCGAGCCGGGGCGTCAGGCGCGGGTCCGGGCCGTCGTCGAAGGTGAGCGCCACCCGGCCGGCCCGGCAGGACCCCACCGGGCGGATGGCGGGCCCCGCGACCACGCGCGGACGGCCGGCCGGCGCCGTGCGTCCGGTGGTGCGGTGCGCGGAGGGCCGCGCGCGGTGCGCGGGCGCGCGGTGCGCGGAGGCTGCGGCCGGGGCGGCGCCGGCGGCCTCGGATCCGGAGGCGCGGCCGGCGTCGGTCGGCGCGGCGAGCGCCGAGAGCAGGGCGGAGAGCAGCACGGCCAGGACGACGGCGGAGGTCACCACGGTGACGGCGGGGCGCTTCACGAGCATCTGCCTTCGGGTCTTGACGGGGAAGGCCTCCAGTGTGGGCGCCGAGGGTCGCCGCTGTCCCCGAGACGCGCCGACCAGGTGCGGGCTGACAGGATGACGCCGTGCGCGACGTCGTGATCCTCGGCTCCACCGGCTCGATCGGCACCCAGGCGCTCGACCTGGTCCGCGCGAACGCCGACCGCTTCCGCGTCGTCGGCCTCACCGCCGGCGGCTCGCAGCCCGACCTGCTCGAGGCCCAGGTGGCCGAGTTCGCGCCCGCGGTGCACGGCGTCGGCGAGGAGGCCTCCGTCGAGGCCGCCGCGCACCCGTGCGACGTCGTCCTCAACGGCATCACCGGCGCCGTCGGCCTGCGGCCCACCCTCGCCGCCCTCGAGGCCGGTCGCACGCTGGCGCTGGCGAACAAGGAGTCGCTGATCATCGGCGGGCCGCTGGTGAAGGACCTCGCCGCGCCCGGTCAGATCGTCCCCGTCGACAGCGAGCACAGCGCCATCGCCCAGAGCCTGCGCGCCGGCTCGGCCGACGAGGTGCGCCGCCTGGTGCTCACCGCCTCCGGCGGCCCGTTCCGCGGCCGCTCGCGCGCCGAGCTGGACGCCGTCACGCCGGCCGAGGCGCTGGCCCACCCGAACTTCGCGATGGGCAACGTCATCACCACCAACTCCGCGACCCTGGTCAACAAGGGGCTGGAGGTCATCGAGGCCCACCTGCTCTTCGACGTGCCCTTCGAGCGGATCGACGTCGTCGTGCACCCCCAGCAGCTGATCCACTCGATGGTCGAGTTCGTCGACGGCGCCGTCGTCGCGCAGCTGGGCCTGCCGACGATGCTCGTCCCGATCGCGCTCGGGCTCGGCTGGCCCGACCGCGTGCCCGACGCCGAGACCCCGATCGACTGGACGCGGGCCGCCGACTGGCGCTTCGAGCCGGTCGACGCCGTCGCCTTCCCGGCCATCGACCTCGCCCGCGACGCCGGCACCCGCGGCGGCACGGCGCCCGCGGTCTACAACGCCGCGAACGAGGTCTGCGTCGCCGCCTTCCACGCCGGCCGCCTGCGGTTCCCCGGCATCGTCGACGTGGTCGGCTCCGTGCTCGCCGTCCACGACGTACCCTCGAACTCGGCCCTCACGCTCGACGACGTCCTCGCCGCCGACGCCTGGGCCCGCGAGGAGGCCGCCCGCCTCGTCGCCGCCGGCTGAGCGCCGAGCCCGCCGCGCACCACCGAGAACCGAGAACGCTGGGAAGCCGATGACCGTCCTGCTCTACACCCTGGGCGTGGTGCTCTTCGCCCTGGCGATCCTCGCCTCGATCGGCCTGCACGAGCTCGGCCACATGATCCCGGCGAAGGCCTTCGGCGGGAAGGTCACCCAGTACTTCATCGGGTTCGGCCCGACGGTGTGGAGCCGCCAGGTCGGCGAGACCGAGTACGGCGTCAAGGCGATCCCGCTCGGTGGCTACGTGAAGATCGTCGGCATGCTGCCGCCGGGCGCCGAGCAGCTCGGCGAGGTCACCGTCGACGAGCAGGGCAACCGGGTCACCAAGGTGCGCAAGTCGAACACCGGCATGTTCACCCAGCTCATCTCCGACGCCCGCGCCGCCGAGTGGGAGCTCGTCGGCCCCGAGGACGCCGACCGGCTGTTCTACAAGCTGCCCTCGTGGAAGAAGATCGTCGTCATGGCCGGCGGCCCGACGGTCAACCTGCTCATCGCGTTCTTCGTCTTCTGGCTGGTCTTCGCCACCTTCGGCGTCCGCACGATCGAGGCCGCCCCCGGTGCTCCCGTCGTGGCGGAGGTGTCGAGGTGCGTGCTGCCCTCCACCGAGAGCGGACGCGCCTGCACTGCCGCCGACCCCGCGTCGCCGGCCGCCAAGGCCGGCCTGCGGCCGGGCGACGTCATCACCGCCTTCAACGGCACGACCGTGCGCGACTGGACGCAGCTGCGCCAGCTGATCCGCGACAACGCCGCCGGCGCGGCCGTCCTCACCTACGAGCGCGACGGCCGCACCCTGACCGGCCGCACGAGCACCACCGTCGAGGCGCGGCCCACGTCCGACACCGACCCGACGCTGCGTCAGGTCGGCTTCCTCGGCGTCAGTCCGCGCAGCGCGCTGGTCGTGGAGAAGGGCGGCCCGCTGTTCACCCTCGACCAGATGGGCACCATGACGGTCCAGTCGGTCGAGGCGCTGGTGCACCTGCCGGTGCGGGTCTTCGGCGTCGCGAAGGCGATCGTCGGCCTCGAGCCGCGGGCCGCGGACAGCCCGATCAGCATCGTGGGCGGCGGCCGCATCGCCGGCGAGACGGTCTCCCAGGACGCCATCGACACCACCTCCAAGGCCGCCTACCTCGGCCTGCTCGTCGGCGGCTTCAACCTCTTCATCGGCCTGTTCAACTTCGTGCCGCTGCTCCCGCTGGACGGCGGGCACATCGCCAGCGCCGCGTGGGAGTGGCTGCGCCGCGGCCTGGCCCGGCTGCGCCGGCGGCCCGACCCCGGCTACGTCGACGCCGCGCGGCTGCTGCCGGTGGCCTACGTCGTCGGCAGCGCGATCCTGGTCATGGGCGTGGTGCTGATCGTCGCCGACCTCGTGGTGCCGGTCTCCGTCACCGGCTGAGGCCCCCGGCAGCGGTCCCGCACGTCACCCCGGCGGGGCGGGACGCTCCCGCGCGCCGCAGTAGGCTCGAGGCATGACCAGCGTCAGCCTCGGCATGCCGTCCGCCCCGCCCCCGGTGCTCGCCCCCCGTCGTCAGACCCGGCAGATCCGCGTGGGCAGCGTCGGCGTCGGCAGCGACCACCCGATCTCGGTGCAGTCGATGACCACGACGCTCACCTCCGACGTCAACTCCACCCTCCAGCAGATCGCCGAGCTCACCGCCGCCGGCTGCGACATCGTGCGCGTCGCGTGCCCGAGCCAGGACGACGCCGACGCGCTGCCGGCGATCGCCGGCAAGTCGCAGATCCCGGTGATCGCCGACATCCACTTCCAGCCCAAGTACGTCTTCGCCGCCATCGAGGCCGGCTGCGCGGCCGTGCGGGTCAACCCGGGCAACATCAAGAAGTTCGACGACCAGATCAAGGAGATCGCGCGGGCCGCCACCGACCACGGCACGTCGATCCGCATCGGCGTCAACGCCGGCTCGCTCGACAAGCGCCTGCTGGAGAAGCACGGCAAGGCCACCCCCGAGGCGCTGGTCGAGTCGGCCGTCTGGGAGGCGAGCCTGTTCGAGGAGCACGGCTTCCGCGACTTCAAGATCTCGGTCAAGCACAACGACCCCGTCGTCATGGTGCGCGCCTACGAGCTGCTCGCCGAGCAGGGCGACTGGCCGCTGCACCTCGGCGTCACCGAGGCCGGCCCCGCCTTCCAGGGCACGATCAAGTCGGCCACCGCGTTCGGCGCGCTGCTGAGCCAGGGCATCGGCGACACCATCCGCGTCTCCCTCTCCGCCCCGCCGGTGGAGGAGGTCAAGGTCGGCATCCAGATCCTGCAGTCGCTCAACCTGCGGCCCCGCAAGCTCGAGATCGTCTCCTGCCCCTCCTGCGGCCGCGCCCAGGTCGACGTCTACAAGCTGGCCGAGGAGGTCACCGCCGGCCTCGACGGCCTCGAGGTGCCGCTGCGGGTGGCCGTCATGGGCTGCGTCGTCAACGGCCCCGGCGAGGCCCGCGAGGCCGACCTCGGCGTCGCGTCGGGCAACGGCAAGGGCCAGATCTTCGTCAAGGGCGAGGTCGTCAAGACCGTCCCCGAGTCGCAGATCGTCGAGACCCTGATCGAGGAGGCCATGCGCATCGCCGAGGGCATGGAGGCCGTCGACGGCGCCTCGCCCGACGTCAGCGTGGGCTGACGCCGGGCCCCGACGCGGCTCAGGCCGCCGCGACCTCGACGTCGCCCTCGGACCGGTCGGCGCGGGAGTGGCCGAGCGCCATCGTCAGGCCGATGACGCCGAACAGCACCAGGCTCACGGCGCCCGGCCCGAAGCCGAGGCCGCCGCGCTCGTGCTCGACCGCGGCCCAGTCGGAGAACGACGCGCCGAGCGGACGGGTCAGCACGTAGGCGGTCCAGAACGCGGCGACGCCGTTCAGCCCCAGCCGGGCGTGGGCGAGCCACGGCAGCAGGATCAGCACGCCGAACACGACGCCGGGCTTCCAGTAGCCCAGGTGGAAGGACGAGGCGAACAGGTCGCCGGTGGCGGTGCCGAGCGCGAAGGTCGCCA
The DNA here is from genome assembly GCF_020075545.1 of Nocardioides sp. TRM66260-LWL. Lineage (GTDB taxonomy): Bacteria > Actinomycetota > Actinomycetes > Propionibacteriales > Nocardioidaceae > Nocardioides. The sequence goes on along the minus strand of NZ_JAIQZK010000002.1, from coordinate 249,853 downwards.
TCACGGTCGACCAGTAGAAGAGCTCGCGACGGCGAGTGGTGATGCTGTGGATCGAGAGCGTGCCCTCGCTGCGGTGCCAGAGCGCGAGGATCGCGGCGACCGCCACGACGAACGCCAGGGTCGAGGCGACGTAGGAGAGTCCCAGCGCCACTCGCCACACGTCGGCGGCCATCGTGCCGAAGACGCTCACCATCGTCACCGCCGACCAGTAGATCCACGGGCGGTAGCGGTCGGCGCGCAGCTGCGCGACCAGCGAGCCGATCAGCGCGGCCAGGGCCAGGACCGCCAGCGGGACCACCAGCGGGGAGCGGCCGATCCAGTCCGACGTCGTCTCGCCGACGCCGGTGGTGAGGATCTTGGTGAACCAGAAGAGGGCGGTGGCCTCGGGGACCTTGGTCAGCAGGGTGCCGGCGGTGGCGGCGGCGGACCCGCGGCGGGCGGGGGAGGCGTCGGTCGTCGTCATGGCAGCACTGTGACGACGTCCTCCTGACGCCCACCTGAACGGGACGCGCCCGCCCGGGGGGTGCGCCACTAGGCTCGCAGCGTGCTGACCACTCGTCCGAGCGTGCGCCTCCTCGGCGCGCCCGACCTCGACGAGTTCCTGGCCTTCGCCGACGCCGACCCGGTCGTCAACGTCTTCGCCTCCCACCGGGCCCGCACCACCAACCTCGAGCCGCGCTGGCTCGGCGGGGAGATGTGGGGTCGGTTCAGCGGCGGTCGGATGATCGCGGCCTGCCACGTGGGCGCGAACCTGGTGCCGATCGGCGGCACGCCCGACGACCTGCGCGCGTTCGCCGAGCGGGCGTGCGGCCGCAGCCGCTCGGTGTCGACCGTCGTCGGGCCCCAGGAGTCCGTCGAGGTGCTGTGGGACGCGATCGGCCCGGTGTGGGGCAGGCCGCGGGAGATCCGCTGGCGCCAGCCGCACCTGCAGATCAGCGGGCCGCCGGCGGTCGCGCCCGACCCGCTGGTGCGCCGCACCACCCGAGCCGACCTGCCGCAGCTCTATCCCGCGTGCGTCGCCATGTACACCGAGGAGGTCGGCATCTCTCCGGAGGCCGGGGGAGCCGGCACCCTCTACCGCGACCGCGTCGCCCAGCTGGTCTCGCGCGGCTGGTCCTTCGCGCGGTTCGAGGACGGACGGCTGGCGTTCAAGGCGGAGGTGGCCTGCGCGACGCCGCACGCCGCCCAGATCCAGGGCGTCTACGTGCCGCCGGAGTTCCGCGGTCGCGGGTTGGCCGCCGCCGGGATGGCCGCCGTCGTCGAGCTGGTGCGCCGCGACATCGCCCCGACCGTCTCGCTCTACGTCAACGACTGGAACGCCACGGCCCGGGCGGCCTACGCGCGGGCCGGCTTCACGGAGTCCGCGCGGTTCGCGACCGTGATGTTCTGAAGCGGCCCCGGACGGGCCGCTAGGGTCGGCGCGTGCCTCTCTCCCGTACCGCCCGGGGCGTCGCGGTGGCGTTCACCGTCTCCGGCGTCGTCCACCTCGTCCGCCCGCAGACCTTCGCCCCGGCCATGCCGTCGTGGGTGCCCGCGCATCGCGAGGTGATCCTCGCCAGCGGCGTCGCCGAGCTCGCCTGCGCCGCCGGCCTGGCCTCCCCGCGCACCCGCGGGGTCGCCGGCAAGGCCAGCGCCCTGCTGCTGCTGGCCGTCTTCCCCGGCAACGTGCAGATGGCGCTCGACGCCCAGAAGGGCCGCAACACGCCCTGGAAGGTCGGCACGCTGGCCCGTCTGCCGCTGCAGTGGCCGATGATCCGCGCCACCTGGAACGCCGGCCGCTGAGCCGCCCGTCCCCGGACGTGACGACGCCCGCCCGACCGCGACGGTCGGGCGGGCGTCGTCGTCAGGCGATCAGCTCCCCTGGTCGGCGCTGAAGATCGGCGAGACGCGGCCGCAGTCGGCCCGCACGCAGGCCACGTAGGCCGCCGAGCTCTCGCTCGCCACCCGCAGCAGCACGCGCCGTCCCTCGAGCCAGCGCACGACCCCGATTGACACGGTCTGCTTCGAGGCGCGGTAGTCGGCCAGCGGGGTGCCGGCGATGGTGGCCACGCGGGTCTCGAGCGGACCGGGGCCGTCGCTGAGCACGGGGATCTGGGCCATCAGCGAGCCGTCGGGCGAGAACGAGCTCGCCTGCCAGGTGCACGAGCGCGACAGCACGCGCGACGCCAGGCTCAGGGTGCTGATCCGCGAGCAGGGCGCGTCGGTGCGGACGTCCTCGTAGACGCCGAGCCGGTTGGCGGCGAGGTCCGCGACGTAGCCGTACCGACCCACGAGCTGCCGCACCGTGTCGGCGGCCGGCCGCCACTCCAGCGTCGCCGCGTGGCGCCGCGTGGACGACGCCACGATCGCGCGGTCGCCGGAGGCGTCCAGCGGCTGGGCGTAGCCGTCGAAGGTGCGACGGCCCAGCTCGGACGCCCGACCGTCGGACCCGCCGGTGTCGAGGACGGTCAGGGTGGTGCGCGTGCCCGTCTCGACGCTGCGGTACGTGCTGATCGTCAGTCGGGAGCCGTCACGACCGAGCGTGACGTCGTCGTCGCGGCTCAGCGACCCGGTGAGGTAGATCGCGGCCCGGCCGGGACGCACCTTGGCGACGCGCTCCTTCCCGTCGACCGAGACGCGCACCGCGTAGGAGTCGCCGACCTCGCCGAGCAGCTGCAGCGCGCGGGCCGGGGCCACCGCGGTGACGTCGCCGTCGTGCACGGTGCGGCCGACGAGGTACGGCTGGGCGATCGGCTCGCTCGCCGGGGCCGAGCGGGGGCTGAGGGTGATCGTGGGCACCGGGGCCGCCGTCGCCGCAGGCAGACCCGCGGCGCTCAGGCCGGCGGCCGCGGAGAGCGCGAGTCCGGCGGCGAGGACGCCGCGGCGCAGGCGGACGGAGGGGGTGTGGGGGGCGGGCTGTGCGGGCACGGCGGGTCTCCTGGGATCCGAGAGAGGGGTCGGCGACCTCCTGGCCGCCGACCCCTCAGACGCATCGAGTCGCGTTCTTGTTGCCGGCGATCCGCAGGAGATCCGCGGGAGATCCGCGCCGAGGCGTCGACGGGCCCGCTCGGGGCGTCAGTCGCGGGCGTCGGCGCCGAAGACCGGCGAGACGCGCGCGCACGCCGTCAGCTCGCAGGCCAGGTAGGAGGTCGACGACGGGCCGCCGACCCGCAGCAGCACCCGGCCGTCGTTCAGGCGGCGCTGGAGGTGGATCGAGGTGGTCCGGCGCGAGGCGAGGTACTCGACGACCGGTCGGCCGGCCGGCGTGGTCAGACGCAGCAGCCGGGGCCCGGGGCCGTCGAAGTCGAGCGGGGCGAGCGCCATGCGGCCGTCGCGCTCGAACGCCTCGACCTGCCAGCCGCAGGAGCGCCACAGCGGCCTCGAGGGCCGGCTGAGCGTGCTGGTCCGCGTGCAGACCCGAGATCCGGACGAGGTCTCGCGGTACAGCGCGAGGCGGTTCGCGGCCAGGTCGGCGGCGTAGGAGGTCGCCCCGGCGATGCGTCGGAGGGCGCCGCTGCTCGGCGTCCAGAGACTGGTGTGCACGCCGTGCGCGTCCGAGCCGGTCAGGACGACGCGATCGAGGCGGGCGTCGAGCACCCGGGCGTCGCCGTCGACGAGCCGGCGGCCGAGGAGCGTGCCGGAGCCGTCCGTGCCGCCCGTCGCGTAGGCGCTGACGGTCGTCGTCAGGGCGTCCGCGCCGCGCCTGCCGGGCTCGGCGATCACCAGCCGTGAGCCGTCGCGGCTGACCAGCACGGCGTCCCGCGGGGTGTCGAGGACGCCGCCGAGGTACGTCGCCGGCGCGGTGCCCGGTCGGACCTCGGCGACCCGCTCGTGGCCGTCGACCGAGACGAGGACCAGGTAGGAGTCGCCGGTGCGACCCAGCAGCCGCAGCGCTCGGGAGGGCGCCACGGCCGTGACGTCCCCGTCGTGGACCGTGCGGCCGGAGAGGTACGGCTCGGCGATGGCGGTGCCGGTCGGCGCCGAGCGGGGGCTGACGGTCGTCGAGGGCACGTCCGTCGCGGCTGCCGCCGTCGGCGACGGCGCCGCGGCGGCGCCGACGAGCACGGCGCCGGAGACCGCGATGGCGGTGCCCACGAGGAGAGCACGGGGGCTGCGCGGGCTGGTCGGGCCGGCCGGGCGGATGGGGCGGGTCGAGCGGGGCAGAGGGGGCATGGTGACTCCTAGGGCCGAGAGGCGGGCGACCCGATCGGGCCGCCCGCCCTCGCAGACGCCGGGATCGGCGCTCCGGTTGCCGCGGGGCGCCGCGTCGGTCAGCGGAGCCAGGCGCGGACGTGCCGCGTGGCGGCGCCGAAGCCGACGATCCGGCGACCTGATCCGACGAGGTCCTCGATCCGCTCGTAGGGAGCGACGCGCTCGCAGACGGCGCGCCGGCACTCGACGTAGGTGGAGGTGCGCGGGGTGACGGTGCGGAACCGGATCGAGTCCGCGTCCGGGAACGCCACCTGCAGCACGACGGTGGTGGGCGCTGCGGTGCTGTACACGTCGAGGGTGCGGCCGTCGGGGTCGGCGACGCGGATCCGCTCGTCGCCGGCCGCGGGGTCGAACTGCGCGGCCCGGCCGTCGGGGGCGATCGCGCCGGTGAGCCAGCGGCACGACGACGACAGCACGGTCTGCGGGGCGTCGAGGGCCAGGGTCCGCTCGCACGGCCGCGAGCGGGTGACGCCGTCGATGACCGCCACGCGGTTCGCGGCGTAGCTGGCCGCGATCGACGGCTGTGCGGAGACCTTGCGCAGGTAGCCGGTGAGCGCGTTCCACTCCAGCGTGCCCGCGTCGAGGTCGCTCATCAGGACCCGGGTGCCGCCGGCGTCGACGACGTCGTAGCGCGCGAGCATCCGACGGGCGCCCAGGATCTGCCCGGTCGCGGTGTCCACCAGACGCAGCGTGAGGCCCCGGGCGCCGCGGGCGGGCTCGCGGGTGATCAGCCGCCGGCCGTCGCTGGAGATCGTCACGCTGCCCTCGCCCGTCCGCAGCCGGATCGGCTCGCGGCCGGGCGCGACGCTGTAGGAGGTCAGGCTGCCGCGGGCGAGGTCGATGCCGAGGACGACGTAGTGGTCACCGGCGTCGACGACCTCCAGCGGCTCGCCCGGCACCGGCAGGCGGAGGTCGCCGACGACGACGTCGGAGCCCACGAGGCGCGGGATCGCGGCGTCGGCGCCGCGCGGGAGCCCGCGTGGGCTGATCACGACGTCGCCCGCGGCGGAGCCGGTGCCGGCGAGACCGCCGACGAGGAGCAGAGGCACGAGCAGGGCGGCGAGGCGGCGTCCGCCGCGGCGGAGGGTCGAGCCGGTCATGGTTTCTCCCGAGGATGCGGTGGGGGGTACGTGGGCTCGCACGCTAGTGCCGCGGATCGACGCCGACCAGGGGTGGGCGCGCGTGCCGCCCGAGTCGATCCGGGAGCGTGTTGGGTCGCACCGGGGCGACCCGCTCGCAGCGCTCGGCGTCGCAGGCCACCTCCGTGACGGTGCGGCGAGTCACGACGGTGACGATGATCCGGCCGTCGTCGAGCCAGCCCAGATCGAGGACGCCCGCGCTGCGCGCCGCCACGCGGTAGACCCCCACGATCCGGCCGGTGGGCCCCAGGACCCGCAGGCGGTCCAGCCCGTCCTGCGCCCTCGGGATGCGGGTCTGCACCGCTCGGCCGTCCGGGGCGAAGCCGGTGGTGACCCAGTCGCCGCAGGAGCGGCTGAGCACCGTCGACGGCGAGCTGAGGGCGACCACCTGCTGGCACGGACGGCGTCCGGAGCCGACGAGGAGGGCGAGCCGGTCCGCGGCGTAGCTGGCCGCCGTGAGGTCTCCCGTCGTGATGCGCCGGACGCCCCCGGAGGCGGCGTCCCATTCCTGCACCAGCCCCCGCTGGGGGTCGTGGAGGAGCGCGCGCGTGCCGGTCGCGTCCACCGGCAGCACGATCCTCGGGAAGCGTCGCGTGCCGATCAGCGTCCCGTCGGCGGTGTCGTAGAGCCGCAGGGTCGAGCCGCCGTCCCGCGCGGAGAACGTCAGCGTGGTCAGCCGCGTCGCGTCGTCGGCGAGCAGCGGCACGGTGTCGTCGTCGGCGGGCCGGGCGAGCCGGACCGGCTCGCGTCCCGGCGCGACGCTGACGTACTGGAGGCGCTTGGCGACGAGGGTCAGGACGACGAGGTGGTCGCCGGCCCGGTGCGCCGCGATCGGCGTCCCGGGCACCGGCAGCCGCACGTCGCCGTCGACGACCTCCGAGCCCTCGATGTGCGGCCACGCGACGTCGGCGCCGCGGGGCACGTCCCGCGGCCCGAGGGAGATCTCCGGTCGGCTCGGCGCGGCGTCGACCGCGGTGATCGCGACGGTCGGGCCGAGCGCGGAGGCGGAGGCGACGGCGAGCAGGACGAGGACGCGGGACGATCGGCCGTGACCGACCCGAACGCGCGGACGGCGCAGGTGCATGGGGCTCCCTCCCCAGGGTGCGGGCCGGCGGTGGGGGACCGGCCGATTCGCACCGTAGCGCCGCCGATCGACGACGGCGAGGAGCCGCGGGCGACGGCGCCCACCGGTCCAGTCCGGCCGAGACCCTCGGCACCCGAATCCGATTGCCCCGCCCGGCGGCGCGCGCCGTAGCCTTGCGCGCATGACGAGCACCCGGATCCTGCGGATGTCCAGCCTCTTCGTGCGCACCCTCCGCGACGACCCGGCCGACGCCGAGGTGCCCAGCCACCGGCTGCTCGTCCGCGCCGGCTACATCCGTCGCGCGGCGCCCGGCATCTACACCTGGCTGCCGCTGGGCCTGCGGGTGCTGCGCAAGGTCGAGGGCATCGTCCGGGAGGAGATGGACGCCATCGGCGCGCAGGAGCTCTCGTTCCCGGCGCTGCTGCCCAAGGAGCCCTACGAGGCCACCGGACGGTGGACGGAGTACGGCGACGGCATCTTCCGGCTGCACGACCGCAAGGGCGCCGACTACCTGCTCGGGCCCACGCACGAGGAGATGTTCACCCTCGTCGTCAAGGACCTCTACTCCTCCTACAAGGACCTGCCGCTCTCGATCTACCAGATCCAGACGAAGTACCGCGACGAGGCGCGTCCGAGGGCGGGCCTGCTGCGTGGCCGCGAGTTCACGATGAAGGACTCCTACTCCTTCGACGTCGACGACGCCGGCCTGGAGGCCAGCTACCAGGCCCACCGCGACGCCTACGTGCGCATCTTCGACCGGCTCGGCTTCGACTACGTGGTCGTCAAGGCCACCTCCGGCGCGATGGGCGGCTCGGCGTCCGAGGAGTTCCTCGCCACCGCCGAGGTCGGCGAGGACACCTACGTGCGCTGCTCGACGTGCGACTACGCCGCCAACGTCGAGGCGGTCGAGACCCGCGCCCCCGCCCCGCTCGACGACGCCGCGCTCGCCGCCCTGCCGGCCGCGCACGTCGAGGACACCCCCGACACCCCGACGATCGAGACGCTCGTCGCGGTCGTCAACGCCGCGCACCCGCGCGCCGACCGCGCGTGGACCGGCGCCGACACCCTGAAGAACGTCCTCGTCACGCTCACCCACCCCGACGGCACCCGCGAGCCGCTCGCGATCGGCCTGCCCGGCGACCGCGAGGTCGACCTCAAGCGGCTCGAGGGCCAGCTGGAGCCGATCGGCGTCGAGCCGATGACCGACGTCGAGCTCAAGGAGCACCCCGCGTTGGTGAAGGGCTACATCGGCCCCGGCGTGCTCGGCGAGCAGAGCGCCTCGGGCATCCGCTACCTCGTCGACCCCCGGGTGGTGCCCGGCACCGCGTGGATCACCGGCGCGGACGCCGAGGGTCGCCACGTGCTCGACCTGGTCGCGGGCCGCGACTTCACCCCCGACGGCACCATCGAGGCCGCCGAGGTGCGCGACGGCGACGCCTGCCCGCGCTGCGACGACGGCACGCTCTCGACCGCCCGCGGCATCGAGATGGGCCACGTCTTCCAGCTCGGCCGCAAGTACGCCGAGGCGCTGGACCTCAAGGTGCTCGACGAGAACGGCAAGCTCGTCACCGTGACGATGGGCTCCTACGGCATCGGCGTCACCCGCGCGGTGGCGGCGATCGCCGAGGGCACGCTCGACGAGATCGGTCTGTGCTGGCCGCGGCACGTCGCCCCGGCCGAGGTGCACCTCATCGCCGCCGGCAAGGACGAGGCGGTCTTCGCCGCCGCCGACCGGATCGCCCACGAGCTCGCCGAGCAGGGCGTCGAGGTGCTCTACGACGACCGCACGGGCAAGGTGAGCCCCGGCGTGAAGTTCAAGGACGCCGAGCTGATCGGCGTGCCGACGATCGTCACCGTCGGCCGCTCGCTGGCCGAGTCGGGCACCGTCGAGGTCAAGGACCGCCGCTCCGGGGAGCGCGAGGACGTCGCCGCGGACGCGGTCGTCGCCCACCTGCTGCGTCTCGTCCGGCACGGCGCATGAGCCTGCAGGCGGTCGTCTTCGACTGGGGCGGCACGCTCACGGCCTGGCACGACGTCGACTTCCACGCCGAGTCGCTCGCGCTCGCCGAGGCGGTGCGCGGCGTCCACCCCGACGCGGCGGGCGAGCGCGCGGCGCACGCCGAGCGGCTGCACCGCGCCGGCGAGGTCGTGTGGGGACGCAGCCGCGACGAGCAGCGCAGCGCGACCATCGCCGACCTGTTCGACGAGGCCGGGCTCGAGCACGATCCGGCGCTCCTGCGCGCGTACTACGACTTCTGGGAGCCGCACACCCTCACCGACCCCGAGGTGCGTCCGCTGTTCGAGGGCCTGCACGAGCGCGGCATCGCCGTCGGGGTGCTCTCGAACACGATCTGGCCGCGGGCGTGGCATCGCGGCTTCTTCGAGCGCGACGGCGTGCTCGACCTGATCGACGGCGACGTCTACTCCAGCGAGCTGGCCGTCACCAAGCCGTCGCCGCTGGCGTTCGCGGCCGCGCTGGAGGCCGTCGGAGCCACCGATCCGGGTCGCTGCGTGTACGTCGGCGACCGGCTCTTCGACGACGTGTGGGGCGCGCAGAACGCCGGCCTGCGCGCGATCCACGTGCCGCACAGCACGATCCCGAGCGTCCAGATCGGGCACACCGAGGGCACGCCGGACGCCGTGGCGCCTCGGCTCCTCGACGTGCTGACCATCGTCGACGGCTGGGGCTGACCGGAGGTCCCGTTCGCCTGAACGAGCGTCCGATCAGCGAACGCGATCGGCCGAGACCCCGCCTGACCTGCGGAGACGTGATCGTCGTCGACGAGATGCACAAGTGTGCACCGGTGATTTCTGCACAGAAGTGAACCCCTGCATCGCGCATGCGCAGGCGCCTCCCCGGGGGAAGGTGTCCGTGCGACGTTCGCGTCGCCTCCGGTGAGGGCCCGCGGGCCTCGTCACCGCGGGGGAGATCTCGGGGCTTCCTCGCGCTGACGGGCTCGGGGGCCCTCGGCACGTCCGGGGTCGATCCGCGGCACCTGCGCGCTGCGGGTCGACCCCGCATGGCGCGGTGGGAGCCGGGCTCAGCGGGCGGTCTGACGCAGACCCGGCAGCGCCACGGGCGTGGCACCCCAGTCGACCGCCTCGACCGCGGCCTCGACGGCCTCGTCGATCGCCTCGGGCCGCGACTCCCGCGGCGCCGCGGCCACCACGGCGAGCGCGAGGCCCACGGTGCGCTGCTCGATCTGCGCGGCGACGCCGCGCAGCACGGCTCCGTCGGGGGAGGACCCGGCCGCGCGGAGCGCGCTCGGGAGCCGGTAGACGGCGGCCGGGCCGACCGGGCGTCGTCCCAGCGCGAGCAGGCGGGAGGTCAGGGCGTCGCGGCGGGCGCGGTGCCGCTCCAGCAGGGCGAGCAGGCGCGGACGCAGCGGGTCGTCGACCGTCGTCCGTGCACCGAGCACCCCGGCGAGGTAGAGGGCGGCGTGGGCGCCGGCCAGGTCGTCCTGGAGCGCATCGATCAACGCCGCGTCGTCGGCGCCGGTGCGGGGACTCGGGCTCGGCGCCGGGGAGGCGTCGGCGGTGCCGGACGGCGTCGGGGCGGGCCGAGGGCCGGCGGCCCAGCCCTCGGCGCGCAGCCGCTGCGCCTGCCCCGCGGCCAGGGCGGCGAGCAGGGTGGCGACCGAGCCGTGGTTCGCGCGGCGGGCGCTCGCGGCGAGGGAGGTGCCGAGCGTCTCCTCGCCGCGGCGCAGGGAGCCGGACGCGGCGGCCGGCCGTCGGCCGGACCGGGCCCGCGGGGCGGTCGCGCCGAGCGCCGTCAGCTGGGCCGCGTGCAGGGAGACCAGGGCGCTCGCGCCGCGGGCGGTCGCGGCCGTCCGGGCGCGCCGCTCGACGTCGCGTCGGGCGCTCGTGACCAGCGCGAGATCGGCCGAGCGCTCGGCGTCGGCCCGCGGGTCGGGGCCGTCGTCGCCCGGTGCCGCGACCGGCGTGCCGGGCTCGGCCAGGTCACGCGGCGAGCAGCCGGCAGCCGTGCCGAGCAGGCCGAGCGCCCCGATCGCCACGGGGGCGCCGAGACCGACGTGGAGCAGGGAGCGGCGGCCCAGGACGGGACGCGCGGACGGGTCGGTCGGCACGCCCCGAGCGTAGCGAGCGGCCGGACGGGCATCGTCGGCCGGCGAGGCGCCGTGGGCCGGCGGCGAGGATCCGGGACGCCGCGCCGACTCCGGCTAGGGTGGGCGGCTCCGGGTCGGCGCCGTCGCCGCCCGCGCCGCCCGCCGCCCGCATCGAGCGCGGTGCGGCCAGCACCTCACCAGCACGCCACCGGAACGTCACAAGAGAAGAGCAGGAGGTCGAGACCGTGACCGCAGCGGACTCCCTGACCGATCGGATCGGCGACGCCGTGCGCGCGTCCCTGCTGGAGGCCGGCTTCGACCTCGAGGCCGTCGAGCTCACGCCCGCCGGCAAGCGCCGGGTGCTGCGCATCGCCGTCGACCGCGACGGCGGCATCACCCTCGACGACGTCGCCGAGGCCACCCGCGCGATCTCGGCCGTCCTCGACGACAGCGACGTGCTCGGCCAGCAGCCGTACACGCTCGAGGTCACCTCCCGCGGCGTCGACCGTCCGCTCACGCTGCCGCGCCACTGGCGCCGCAACGTCGGCCGTCTGGTCAAGGTGACGCCGCTCGAGGGCGCCGCCTTCTCCGGACGCATCGTCGAGGCCGGCGAGGGGTCGGTGGTCGTCGAGGTGCGCGGAGCCCGGCGGACGGTCGCGCTGGCCGACGTCGGCAAGGCGCTGGTGCAGATCGAGTTCAACCGCCCCGGGCCGGTCGACGACCCGGAGGACGCGGGCGCCACCGACGACATCGACGAGAACGAGGGGGACTCCTGATGGACATCGACCTGAGCATCCTGCGGATGCTGGAGCGGGAGAAGGAGATCTCCTTCGACGTGCTCGTCGAGGCGATCGAGCAGGCCCTGCTGACGGCGTACCACAAGACGCCCGGCGCGCAGGAGCAGGCGCGGGTCGTCCTCGACCGCAAGTCGGGCCAGGTGGCGGTGCTGGCCGCCGAGCTCGACGAGGAGGGCAACCGGGTCGGCGAGTACGACGACACCCCCGGCGACTTCGGCCGCATCGCGACCACGACGGCCAAGCAGGTCATGCTGCAGCGGCTGCAGGAGGCCGAGGACGACCTCCGCTTCGGCGAGTTCTCCGGCCGCGAGGGCGACGTCATCTCCGGCGTCATCCAGCAAGGCCGCAACCCCGGCGACGTGATGGTCGACCTCGGCAAGATCGAGGCGCTGCTGCCCGTCGGCGAGCGCGTGCCCGGCGAGCGGTACGTCCACGGCGCGCGGATCAAGTGCCTGGTCGTCTCGGTGCGCAAGGGCATGCGGGGTCCGCAGGTGACCCTGTCGCGCACCCACCCGAACCTCGTGCGTCGGCTCTTCGCCCTCGAGGTGCCCGAGATCGCCGACGGCACCGTCGAGATCGCCGCGCTCGCCCGTGAGGCCGGCCACCGCACCAAGATCGCGGTGCGGGCCGCGGTGCCCGGCGTCAACGCCAAGGGCGCCTGCATCGGCCCGATGGGCCAGCGGGTGCGCAACGTGATGGCCGAGCTGCACGGCGAGAAGATCGACATCGTCGACTGGTCCGACGACCCCGCCGAGATGGTCGCGCACGCGCTGTCGCCGGCCCGGGTCACCTCCGTCACCGTGCTCGACGCCGCCGCGCGCTCGGCCCGCGTCGTCGTCCCCGACTTCCAGCTCTCGCTGGCGATCGGCAAGGAGGGCCAGAACGCCCGTCTCGCCGCGCGGCTGACCGGGTGGCGGATCGACATCCGCGGCGACGAGCAGCCCTCCGAGGCCGCGGACGACGCGGCCGGGGCCGCCCCGTCCGAGGGCCCGGACGCGGCGCTCTGACGCCGGTTCGGTCCTGCGCCCGCCGAGGGGTAGTCTGACGGGCGGTGGCTCTCGAACCGCACGTCCCCGCCCGCCCGGCCCGCACGGCACCCGCCGCACCGGTCCGGACCTGCGTCGGATGCCGGCAGCGGGCCGCCAAGCGTGAGCTGCTGCGCGTGGTCGCCGGCTCCGACGCGCACGGGTCTCCCGTCGTCGTGCCGGATCCTGCCGCCACCGGGCACGGCCGCGGGGCGCACCTGCACCCCACGACCTCCTGCCTCGAGCTCGCGCTGCGCCGGAAGGCGTTCGCCCGGGCCCTGCGGCTCGATCGCGCGCCGACCACCGACCTGCTCGCCGCCCACCTCGCTCGCGAGGATGCCGCGCAGGAGCCCACCGACCATGCCGGACCGACCAGGAACTGGAGCACCAGCTCATGAGCACTCGATGAGTACTTCGCGATGAGCCAGCTCGACCAGCACACCCACTAACGGTCTGAGACACACCCCCGGGACGTCCGGGTCTCAGGCCAGAAGGAGAACCGTGGCCAAGACCCGAGTCCACGAACTCGCCAAGGAGTTCGGAGTCGAGAGCAAGTTCGTTCTCGAGAAGTTCAAGGAGATGGGGGAGTTCGTCAAGTCGGCGAGCTCGACCATCGAGCTCCCCGCGGAGATGCGCTTCCGCAAGGAGATCGGCCCGACGCTGAAGGGCGGCGGCGACGCCCCCGCGGCGTCCGCGCCCGCGGCCCCGAAGCCGGCCGCCCCCAAGCCCGCCACGCCGTCGGCGCCCGCCGCGTCCGCTCCGGCGCCCGCAGCGCCGGCCGCTCCCGCTGCCCCGTCCGCTCCCGCGCCCGCCGCCGGCGGTCGTCCCGCGCCCGGGCCGCGCCCCGGCCCGCGTCCGGCCCCCGCGCCGAAGGCCCCGTCGGCTCCCGAGCCGCCCGCGGCCCCGGCCCCGGCCGCGCCCGCCGCCTCGGCTGCCCCGGCCGCTCCGGCCGCTCCGAAGGCCCCCGCGCCCAAGGCGCCGGCCCCGAAGGCGCCCACCCCGGCGCCGCGGCCCGTGGGCCGTCCCGGCGCCCCGCGCCCGGGCAACAACCCGTTCGCCTCCTCGCAGGGCATGGGACGCCGTCCCGCGCCCGCTCCCGGCGGCTCGCCCGCCCCGGGCGGCGCCGGAGCCGGCGACCAGCGGCCGCCGCGGCCGCCGGCCGGTCGTGACGGCGCGGCCCCGCGTCCGGGCATGCCGCGTCCCAACCCGGCGATGATGCCGAAGTCCCCGGCCGCGTTCGGCGCGCGTCCCGGCGGCGGCCCCGGCCGTCCCGGCGCCCCCGGTCGTCCGGGCCCCGGCGGTCGCGCCGGCGCCCCGGGTCGTCCCGGCGCCGGTGCCGGTGCCGGCGGCGGTCGCCCCGGCTTCGGCGGCGGTCCCGCGGGTGCGGGTCGTCCCGGCGGCGGTGGCCGGCCCGGCCAGCGCGGTCAGACCCAGGGCGCCTTCGGTCGTCCCGGCGGCCCGTCGCGTCGCGGTCGCAAGTCGAAGCGGGCCCGTCGCCAGGAGTTCGAGGCCATGGAGGCCCCGACGATCGGCGGCGTGCGCGTCCGCAAGGGCAACGGCGAGACCGTCCGGCTGGCCCGTGGCTCCTCGCTCACCGACTTCGCCGAGAAGATCGGCGTCGACGCCGCCTCGCTGGTGCAGATGCTCTTCAGCCTCGGCGAGATGGTCACGGCCACGCAGTCGGTCGGCGACGAGACCCTCGAGCTGATCGGCGAGGAGCTCAACTACGTCGTCCAGGTCGTCTCCCCGGAGGACGAGGACCGCGAGCTGCTCGAGTCCTTCGACATCGAGTTCGGCGAGGACGAGGGCGACGAGTCCGACCTCGTCGTGCGGCCGCCGGTCGTCACCGTCATGGGTCACGTCGACCACGGAAAGACCAAGCTGCTCGACGCGCTGCGCAACGCCAACGTCGTGGCCAAGGAGGCCGGCGGCATCACGCAGCACATCGGCGCCTACCAGGTCGGCGCGGACGTCGACGGCACCGAGCGGCGCATCACCTTCATCGACACCCCGGGTCACGAGGCGTTCACCGCCATGCGTGCCCGTGGTGCCCAGGCCACCGACATCGCGATCCTCGTGGTCGCGGCCGACGACGGCGTCATGCCGCAGACGGTGGAGGCGCTCAACCACGCCAAGGCGGCCAACGTGCCGATCGTCGTGGCGGTCAACAAGATCGACAAGCCCGAGGCCGACCCGACCAAGGTCCGCGGCCAGCTCACCGAGTACGGCCTGGTGCCCGAGGAGTACGGCGGCGACGTCATGTTCGTCGACGTCTCGGCCAAGTCCGCGCTCAACCTCGACGGCCTGCTCGAGGCCGTCGTCCTGACCGCCGACGCCTCGCTCGACCTGCGCGCCAACCCGACGCAGGACGCCCAGGGCCTCGTCGTCGAGGCCCACCTCGACCGCGGCCGCGGCCCGGTCGCGACCGTGCTGGTGCAGCGCGGCACGCTGCGGGTCGGCGACTCCATCGTCGCCGGTCCGGCCTTCGGTCGCGTCCGGGCGATGCTCGACGAGCACGGCAACGAGCTCGAGCAGGCCGACCCGTCGCGTCCCGCGATGGTCCTGGGCCTCTCGGCCGTCCCCGGCGCCGGCCAGAACTTCCTGGTCGTCGAGGACGACCGGATGGCCCGGCAGATCGCCGAGAAGCGCGAGGCCCGCGAGCGGGCGGCCCAGCAGGCCAAGCGCCGCGTGCGCCGCACGCTCGAGGACTTCATGGCCTCGATGGAGAAGGGCGAGAGCCAGGAGCTCAACCTGATCCTCAAGGGCGACGTGTCCGGCTCGGTCGAGGCCCTCGAGGACGCCCTCGCGCAGATCGACGTCGGCGACGAGGTCAGCCTGCGGGTCATCGACCGCGGCGTCGGTGCGATCACCGAGACCAACGTCGACCTCGCGGCTGCCTCCGACGCGATCATCATCGGCTTCAACGTCCGGCCCCAGGGCAAGGCGGGCCAGATGGCCGACAAGGAGGGCGTGGAGATCCGGTACTACTCGGTCATCTACCAGGCCATCGAGGAGATCGAGGCGGCCCTCAAGGGCATGCTCAAGCCCGAGTACGAGGAGTCGACCCTCGGCCAGGCGGAGATCCGCGCGATCTTCCGCTCGTCCAAGATCGGCAACATCGCGGGCTGCATGGTCACCGGCGGCGTCATCCGACGCAACGCCAAGGTGCGCGTGCTCCGCGACAACGCGGTCATCGCCGACAACCTCGACCTCGCCTCGCTCAAGCGGGAGAAGGACGACGCCTCCGAGGTCCGCGAGGGCTTCGAGTGCGGTCTGGTGCTCCGCAACTTCCAGGACATCCGCGAGGGCGATGTCGTGGAGGCCTTCGAGATGCGCGAGATCCCGCGCGGCTGATCACCCCTCGACGGCGCAGGCGCCCGCACACCGCGGGCGCCTGCGCCGTCGGCCGCTCCGCCCCCGCCCGCCCCGCCCGCCGTCCCAGAAGGGAACCGCCATGGCCAACCCGCGTGGTCGCCGCATCGCCGACCGGATCCAGGTCATCGTCGCCGAGCTGCTCGAGCGGCGGCTCAAGGACCCGCGCCTGGGCTTCGTCACCATCACCGACGTGCGCCTCACCGGCGACAACCAGCACGCGTCGGTCTACTACACCGTGCTCGGCGGCACCACCGAGCAGCTCGGCAGCGCGCAGGCGCTGACCTCGGCCACCGGCATGATCCGCTCCGAGGTCGCCAAGCAGCTCGGCATGCGCACCGCCCCCACCATCACCTTCGTCCACGACGTGCTGCCCGCCGAGGCCGCCGCGCTCGAGGAGGTGCTCGCCAAGGCCAAGGCGCTCGACGACGAGCTCGCCGCCCGCCGCGGCGCCGCCTACGCCGGCGAGGCCGACCCGTACCGCAAGCCGCGGGAGGACGACGACCTCGAGGACGAGGACGAGGACGACTGGTCCGACGGGGACGACGAGAGCGACGCGGCCGACGAGGTCGACGACGAGGCCCCGCGCGCGTGAGCGCGTCGGGCCTGGTGATCGTCGACAAGGACCCCGGCCTCACCTCGCACGGCGTGGTCGCCCGGGTGCGACGCCTCGCCGGCACCCGCAAGGTCGGTCATGCCGGCACGCTGGACCCGATGGCCACCGGCGTGCTCGTGGTCGGCGTCGAGCGGGCCACCCGGCTGCTCGGCCACCTGATGCTCACCGAGAAGGGGTACTCCGCCACCGTCCGGCTCGGACGGACGACCGTCACCGACGACGCCGAGGGCGACGTCCTGACCGAGACCCCGGCCGCCCACCTCGACCCGGACGTCGTCCGGGCCGCCTTCGCGACCCAGGTCGGCGAGCTCCAGCAGATGCCCACCGCCGTGTCGGCGATCAAGGTCGACGGCAAGCGGGCCTACCAGCGGGTGCGCGACGGCGAGGAGGTCGCGCTGAAGGCGCGTGTCGTCACCGTGCACGAGCTGACGGTGCACGACGTCCGCCCGGCAGGACCGTGGCTCGACGTCGACGTCGCGGTGCGCTGCTCCAGCGGCACCTACATCCGGGCGATCGCCCGCGACGTGGGCGCCGCGCTCGGCGTGGGCGGCCACCTGACCGCGCTGCGCCGCACGGCCGTCGGGCCCTACGACCTCGCGCAGGCCCGCACGCTGGCGCAGCTGGAGGACGACCTCGCGCTCGTGCCGCTCGGCGACGCGGCCCGGGCGGCGTTCCCCGCCGTCGAGCTCGACGCCGTGGAGGCCTCGGCGGTGCGTGTCGGTCGCGCGCTGGACCGTCCGCTGGAGGCGCTGAGCGCCGTCTTCGACCCCGACGGGGCGTTCCTGGCCCTCTACGAGCCGCGCGACGGGCGCGCCCGTCCGGTGGCCGTCTTCGTCTGACCCCTCAGCCCGCCGCGGTCGCCCGCGGGGTGAACCCCACCTGGTGCCCGAAGACCACGGTGCGCAGGTCGGTGTGGAACAGCTCCGCGCAGGTGATCAGCGTGATCAGGCGCGGCGCACCGCTCGGCTCCACGCCGCCGGGGTCGGGGTTGCGCGGGTCGGCGCCGAGCACCCAGCCCGCGGAGAAGTCGACGGTCAGGGCGTCGCCCGGGGTGTCGATGCGGTACCGGTAGGTGCCCTCGCGGGTCTCGAGTCGGACGACGTCACCCGGGCGCAGCCCCTTGAGGTCGCGGAACGGCTCGCCGTGGGTGACGACATGGCCAGCCAGCACCAGGTTGCCCCGCTCGCCGGGCAGGGCGGTGTCGGGCTCGTGACCGACGCCCTTGGCGAGGGTGTCGGCGTCGGTGCCCTCGAGCACCGGGACGGCGTAGTCGTCGCCGAAGCGCGGCACGCGCAGGATGCCCAGGCCGGGGATGCTCCGCGCCGGCGCCTTCGGGCCGAGCGCGAAGCCCTGCTCGATGCGGGTGACCGTCGCCCGGTACTCGCGGTGCGCCTGCCAGGTGGTGCCCCAGATCTGCCAGGCCACCCAGGCCAGCCAGCCCAGGCCGCCGACCAGCAGCAGCCAGCCCAGCGCCTCGAGGACCGGCCGGCCGCGACCGCGGGGCGGGCGCCCGCCGCGCCCGGGGCGCCCGCGGCGTCCGCGGAGCCGTCCGGGGCGCGGGGTCGTCGTGCTCGCCGAGGTCACGGTCCGTAGTCTTCCATCCGTGCAGATCTGGCGCTCCTTCGACGACGTGCCCGACGGGCTCGGCCGCACCGTCGCGGTGATCGGCAACTTCGACGGCGTCCACCTCGGCCACCGACGCGTGCTGGCGCGCGCCCGGGCGATCGCGGACGAGCAGGGCCTGCCCGTCGGCGCCGTCACCTTCGACCCCCACCCGATGGCGGTGCTGCGGCCCGAGCACGCCCCGACCACGCTCACCTCGATGCCCGCGCGCGCCGAGCTGCTCGCCGAGGCCGGGGCCGACCACGTCCTGGCGGTGCCGTTCGACCGCGGCGTGGCCGCGTGGTCGCCCGAGGAGTTCGTCGACCGCGTGCTGGTCGACGCCCTGCACGCCGCCGCCGTCGTCGTCGGGGCGAACTTCCGGTTCGGGCAGCGGGCGGCGGGCGACGTCGCCCTGCTGGTCGAGCTCGGCCGCGAGCGCGGCTTCAGCGCCGAGGGCATCCCGCTCGACGGCGGCCCGCAGGTGTGGTCGTCCACCTACGTGCGCACGTGCCTGGCCGCGGGCGATGTCGCCGGCGCCGCCGAGGCGCTCGGCCGGCCCTACGCGGTGCGCGGGATCGTGGTGCAGGGCGACCAGCGGGGGCGCGAGATCGGCTACCCGACCGCCAACGTGCCCGCCGACGGGCTCACGGCCGTGCCGCCCGACGGCGTCTACGCCGGCTGGCTGCGTCGCCTCGACACCGGCGAGCGGCTGCCCGCGGCGATCAGCATCGGCACCAACCCGACCTTCGAGGGCGTCGTCGGCCGTCGCGTCGAGTCCTACGTGCTCGACCGCACCGACCTCGAGCTCTACGGCGTCGAGGTCGAGGTGTCCTTCGTCGACCGGCTGCGCGGCATGGAGGCCTACGACTCGCTCGACGCCCTGCTGGTGCAGATGGGCGACGACGTCGCCCGCACCCGGGAGATCCTGGGGGCCTGACGGCGGCTCCGGTCGGTTTCCCCGGTCGACCGGGGAAACCGACGCTGCGTGACGCGCACGGCACCCCGGGGACGTCGTCGAGGTGCCGTACGCGTCACTGAGGACGCCGGTCGATGCCGCTCCCGCCCGTACCCGGTCGGAACCCGGCCCGCAAGCAGCCCGGTCCGAAGCGTGCCCGGCCCCACGCCCGGACGCACCAGGGCGGCGACCCCCGCGTCGGGGATCGCCGCCCTGGGCTGCCGGAGCGGTGTGGCGTGCCGCTCAGGCGTCGAGGTCGCGCGCGACGAGCGCCGCGATCGCCTCGACGGCTGCGGCGTCCTCGCCGCTGACCTCGATGGTGGCGCCCTTGCCGGCGCCGAGGGTCATGATCAGCAGGGCGGAGTCGGCCTCGACGGGCTCCTCGCCGGGGACGGCCAGGAACACCTCCGAGCCGAGCTCCTCGGCGGCCTCGGCGATGATCGCCGCGGGCCGGGCGTGCAGGCCGACGGCCGAGCCGACGGTGACGGTGGTGGTGGGCATGGGCTCCTCCTCGAGCGGGATGCTGCAGGGACGGTCAGGCGGCGACGGCCGCGGTGGCCCGGCCGCTCATCGACTTCAGGGCGATGACCAGGCCGGTGGACACGGCGACGCCGGCGGCCAGGGCGATGAAGAACCCGGGGATGCCGTCGACGGCGAACAGGACGAAGATGCCGCCGTGCGGGGCGCGCAGGCTCACCCCGAGGAGCTCGGCGAGCGCGCCGGTGACCGCGCTGCCGGCCATGATCGACGGGATGACCCGGAGCGGGTCGGCCGCGGCGAACGGGATCGCGCCCTCGGTGATGAACGAGACGCCCAGCGGGATCGCCGCCTTGCCGTTCTCCCGCTCGGCGGGGCTGAACAGCTGGGGACGCAGGAACGTCGCGAGGCCGAGCGCGATCGGCGGCACCATGCCGGCGAGCATCACCGCGGCCATGATCTTCAGCTGGGGCGCGTCGGTGGCCGTGGCCGCCGCGGTGAGGCCGGTGGTGGCGAACACGTAGGCGGTCTTGTTCAGCGGGCCGCCCATGTCGAAGGCCATCATCAGGCCGAGCACCGCGCCGAGCAGGACGGCCGAGCCGCCGCTCATCGAGTTGAGGCCGTCGGTGAGCGCCTTCATCAGGTCGGCCAGGGGCTGGCCGAGGACGGCGAGCATGACGAAGCCGGCGATCAGGGTGGCGCCCAGCGGGATGACCAGCACCGGCATGAGGCCGCGGGCCCACGCCGGCACCTGGAGACGTCCGATCCACAGCGCCAGGACGCCGGCGATGACGCCGCCGACGATGCCGCCGAGGAAGCCCGAGCTCGTGGTCACGGCGATCGCGCCCATGACGAACCCGGGGGCGATGCCCGGCCGGTCGGCGATGGCGAAGCCGATGTAGCCGGCCAGGGCGGGGACCAGGAAGCCGAAGGCCGCGCCGCCGAGGGTGAGGAGCAGGGCGCCCAGATAGGTCAGCAGCGGGCCATGAGGCAGGGCAGCGCCGGCCATCTGGTAGGCAGCCGGGTCGGGCAGGTCGAACAAGGTGGAGTTCAGCGCGATGTGCTGCGCGGTGTTGATGCCGGCCTTGCCGTCGAAGGTCGACTGCAGGGCGATCTGGTACCCGCCCAGCAGGAACGACAGCGCGATCAGCAGGCCGCCGGCGGCGACGAACGGGATCATGTAGGAGACGCCGGTCATCAGGACGCGGCGGGTGCGGCCGCCCCAGCTCTCGCCGGTGCCGGCGGCGGGCAGGTCGGATCCCGCGCCCGCGCCGCCCTCGACGCGGGGCGCGCGAGGGTCGTCGGCGGCGCGGAGCGCCTCGGCGATCATCGCGTCGGCGTCGTCGACGGCGCGCTTGACGCCGCCGGAGACCAGCGGGAGGCCGGCGAAGCGGTGCCGGTCGCGCACGCCGACGTCGACGGCGAAGACGACCGCGTCCGCGGCCGCGATGGTGGTCTGCGGGATCGGCTTGGAGCCGGCCGAGCCCTGCGTCTCGACGACCAGGTCGACGCCCGCGCGGGTGGCCGCGGCCTGGAGGGCCTCGGCGGCCATGTAGGTGTGCGCGATGCCGGTGGGGCAGGCGGTGACGGCGACGAGGCGACGTCGGTCGGCCGTCGCGACCGCGGGGGCCGGCGTCGGCGTCGCGGCCGGCGAGCCGATCACCTGGGTCACCAGCGCGACCACCTCGGCGGGGGTGGTCGCGGCGCGCAGCCCGTCGGTGAACTCCTTTCGCACCAGGGCACGGGCCAGCTGGGTGAGCAGCTCGAGGTGGGTGGCGTCGCCGCCCGCCGGCGCGGTGATCAGGAAGACGAGGTCGGCGTCGCCGTCCTTGGCGCCGAAGTCGACGCGGGGGGCGAGCCGGGCGAACGCCAGGGTCGGCGAGGAGACGCCGGCGGTCCGGCAGTGGGGGATCGCGATGCCGCCGCGCAGGCCGGTCGACGAGGTGGCCTCGCGCGCCTCGGCGTCCGCGACGACCTGCTCGACGTCGGCCGCCCGGCCGGCCGCGTCGAGCGTGTGGGCCAGGGCCCGGATCACGGCGTGCTTGTCCGGGCCCAGGTCGGCGTCGAGCCGCACCAGGTCCGGGGTGATCAGATCGGTGGTGATCAGGTCGGACACGTCACCCTCCCAGGGTGGTGGACAGGCTGCGGACGGTGACCAGGTCCGGGCGGACCTGGGTCGGCAGCGGGATGGTGGTGCCGGGCAGCCCGGCTGCTGCGCTGCCGTAGGCCACGGCCAGCGCGAGTCGTGAGGACGGCGACTGCTGCTGCAGGTCGCCGAGGAGGTGGCCGAAGAGGCTGGAGTCGCCGGCGCCGACGGTGCTGACCACCGTCGTCGGGGGCGGGGTGGCGTGCCAGGCGCCGGTGCGGTCGACCAGCACGGCGCCGCGGCCGCCGAGGGTGGCGAGCACGGTGCCGACGCCCGCGTCGACGAGGGTGCGGGCCGCCTTGGCGGCGGCCTCGGGGTCGTCCTCGAGCAGGCCGGCGTCGGTGCCGGTGAAGGAGGCGAGCTCCTCGGCGTTGGGCTTCATCAGGGCGGGGGCGGCACGCCCGAGCCCGGCGACGAGGGCGGCCAGCGGCGCGTCGCTGGTGTCGACGGCGACCCTCGCGGGCGAGGCGGCGAGGTCGGCGACCAGGTCGGCGTACCAGGCGGCCGGCGCACCGGGCGGAAGCGAGCCGGCCAGGACGATCCAGGTGGCGCGGGCGGCCCGGCGGCGCACGGCCTCCGAGAGGGCGTCCAGCAGCGCGGGGGAGGCCTCGGGGCCGGGGCTGTTGAGCTTGGTGGTCGTACCGTCGGGCTCGGTGATCGTCAGGTTCACCCGCGGCGGGACGCTCACGGCCACGGGCCGCACCTTCACCCCGGCCGCCCGCAGCTCGAGCACGAACGGGTCCTCCGGCGGCGCCGGGACGACGGCCTCGGTCGGCACGCCGGCCGCCGCGCAGGCGCGGGAGATGTTGACGCCCTTGCCGCCGGCCTGGGAGATCACGGACGCGACCCGGTGCACGGCGCCCCGCTCGAGCGGGCCGTCCAGGGCGACGGTGCGGTCCTGGCTCGGGTTGGCGGTGACGGTGAGGATCACGCGATCACCACCTCGACGCCGGCGGCCTCGATGCGGCCGCGGTCGGCGTCGCGCAGGCCCGCGTCGGTGACGAGCACGTCGACGGCGTCCAGCGGGGCGAAGCTCACCAGCGCGTCCTGGCCGATCTTCGAGGAGTCGCAGGCCACGACGACCTGACGACCCGCGCGGACGAGCGCGCGCTTGACCGCCGCCTCCTCCGGGTCGGGCGTCGAGAGGCCGTGCTCGGGGCTGAGCCCGTTGGTGCCCACGAGGACGACGTCGGCGCGCAGGCGCCCGAGCGCCTCGACGGTGTCGGCGCCGACCGCCGCCTGGGTGGTCGGACGCACGCGGCCGGGCAGCAGGTGGAGGTCGACCTGGGGGAGCGAGGCGAGCCGGCCGATGAGCGGCACCGCGTGGGTGAAGACGGTGAGCCGGACGTCCAGGGGCCACTCGGCGACGAGGCGGGCCGTGGTCGAGCCGGCGTCCAGCACGACGGTCGAGCCGGCGGGTGGGAGCAGCTCGAGGGCGGCGCGGGCGATGCGGTCCTTCTCCGGCACCTGCACGCGGTCGCGCTCGGTGAGGCCGGCCTCCAGGGTCGAGAGGGCGTGCGGCGGCACCGCCCCGCCGTGCACGCGCCGCACCAGGCCCAGCCGCTCGAGGGCGGAGAGGTCGCGGCGCACGGTCTCGGTGGTCACGTCATAGGCCTGCGCGAGCTCGACGACGGACAGTCGGCCGCGTTCGGCGACCTGCTGCGCGATCGCCTGCTGGCGTTCCTCGGCGTACATGGTGTGGCTCCCGTCACGTTCTGTGTTTGTGTTGTTTTATGCCCGAACGTCTTTGACTGTCAAGAGGGCGCGCGGATACGGTGTGAGCGTGGTCACCAGCGCACCCGTCTCCCCGATCTCCGGCACCCCGGTCGTCCCCGGCCTCGGGCTCGGCCCCGTCGTCGTCGCCCGCACCGAGCTCGACCCGGTCGCCGTCGCCGCGTACGCCGCCCGTCCGGCGCTCGAGGAGGCCGACGCGCTCGCCGCCTTCGACGCCGCCGCGGCCGAGGTGGCCGCGGGCTTCGAGCGCCGCGTCGCCGCTGGGAGCGGCGCCGCCGCCGCGGTGCTGACGGCCAGCGCGGGGCTCGCCCGCGACAAGGGCCTGCGCGGCGCGGTGCGGCGCCACCTGCGCACCGGGGCCGGGCTGCTCGACGCGGTGCACGCCGCCGTGGCCCAGTTCGTCGAGCTCTTCAGCCAGCAGGGCGGGCTGATGGCCGAGCGCGCCACCGATCTGCGCGACATCGAGCGACGCGTCCTCGCCCGGCTGGTCGGGCTACCGGAGCCCGGCGTCCCGGTGCCCGACGTCCCCTCGGTGCTGGTGGCCGAGGACCTCGCCCCCGCTGACACCGCTGGGCTCGACCCGCGCCTGGTCGTCGCGCTGGTCACCGAGCGCGGTGGCCCGACCAGCCACACCGCGATCATCGCCCGGCAGCTCGGTCTGCCCTGCGTGGTCGGCGCCGCGGGCGCCCTGGGCCTGGCCGACGGCGCGATCGTGCTCGTCGACGGGGGTGCCGGGCTGGTCGAGCTCGGTCCCGATCCCGTGGCCGCGGCCGCGCGGGTCGAGGCCGACCGCGCCGAGCGGGCCGCCGTCGCCGGCTGGGCCGGCCCCGGGCGCACCGCCGACGGTCACGCCGTCAGGCTGCTCGCCAACGTCGCCGACGGCGAGTCCGCGGCCCAGGCCGCGACGGGCCCGGTCGAGGGCGTCGGCCTGTTCCGCACCGAGCTGTGCTTCCTCTCCGCCGCCGACGAGCCGAGCGTCGAGGAGCAGGCGGACGTCTACGCCGCCGTGCTCGAGCCGTTCGGCGAGCGGTCGGTCGTCGTCCGCACCCTCGACGCGGGCTCGGACAAGCCGATCGCCTTCGCCACGCACGAGGGGGAGGAGAACCCCGCGCTCGGCGTCCGAGGACTGCGGCTCTCCTTCGACAACCCCGGACTGCTCGGCCGCCAGCTCGACGCGATCGCGGCCGCCGCCCGCCGCACCGGCACGCCGACGTCGGTGATGGCGCCGATGGTCGCCACCGTCGCCGAGGCGGACGCCTTCGCGCGCGAGGTGCGCGCCCGCGGCCTGCGGGCCGGCGTGATGGTCGAGGTGCCCTCGGCGGCGCTGCTCGCGCACCGGATGCTCGAGGTCGTCGACTTCCTCTCCCTCGGCACCAACGACCTCACCCAGTACACGATGGCCGCCGACCGCATGGCCACCGACCTCGCGCACCTCACCGACCCGTGGCAGCCGGCCGTGCTGCAGCTCATCGCCATCACCGCGCACGCGGGCCGCGGCGCCGGCAAGCCGGTCGGCGTGTGCGGCGAGGCCGCGGCCGACCCGCTGCTGGCCTGCGTGCTGGTCGGTCTCGGCGTCACCTCGCTGTCGATGGCGGCCGCGGCCGTGCGTCCCGTCGGCGCGCGCCTCGCGCGGGTCACGCTCGCGCAGTGCGAGGCCGCCGCCGAGGCCGCGCTGGCCGCGGGCGACCCCGCCGCCGCCCGCGACGCCGTGCGGGCGCTGCTCGACTGACGCGGCGCGGCCCTGCGGGTCAGCCGCCCGCGGTCACCTCGACCGGCACGCCGGTGAGCGCGGCGTTGCCGGAGACCGGGTCGACGAGCGAGGGGTCGGTGAGGTCGTTGACGGACACGCCCGGCACCGTGTTGGCGTGGCCCAGGCGCGTGCCGGCCGCGCCGTGGCCGTAGCCGTGCGGCAGCGAGACGACGCCCGGCATGAGCGCGTCGTCGGCGCTGACCTCGGTCTCGACGCTGCCGACCCGGGAGGCGACGCGCACGCGATCGCCGTCGGCGAGGCCGCGCGCGGCGAGGTCGTCGGGGTGCATGAGCAGGTGGTGGCGCGGCCGGCCGCGCGTGAGCCGGTCGGTGTTGTGCAGCCAGGAGTTGCAGTCGCGCTGGTGGCGCCGGCCGATCAGCACCAGCCCGTCGCCCGGCGGCTCGGCCATGGCCGCCGCCAGCCGGGGCAGGTCGGCGACCAGCGCCTCGGGCACCAGGTCGATGCGCTGGTCGGCGGTCTGCAGCCGACCGGGCAGCGTGGGCCGCAGCGGCCCGAGGTCGACGCCCTCGGGGTGCTCGAGCAGCTCCTCGAAGGTGGTGCGTCCGGTGCCCGCCAGCAGCATCGCGACGAGGTCGCGCGGGTCGGCGTCCAGCGCGCCGGCGGCGCTCGCCGGCAGCGGGGCGTCGAGCCGCTCGGCCAGCCGGTGCGCCAGCGCGGCGGCGATCTGCCAGTCGTGGCGCTGGTCGTCGTCCGGCTCGAAGACCGCGGGGGTCCAGCGGGCGGTGTTGCGCACCGCGAAGCCGTGGAAGACCAGGTCGTAGTGGTCGCGCTCGAGCAGCGTCGTGGGCGGCAGGACGACGTCGGCGTGCCGCGTGGTCTCGTTGAGGTAGATGTCGAGGGAGACCATGAAGTCCAGACCCGCGAGCGTCTCGCCCAGCCGGTCGCCCGACGGCGTCGAGAGCACCGGGTTGCCGGCGATCGTCACCATCGCGCGGATGCGGCCCTCGCCCGGCGTCGCGATCTCCTCCGCCATCACGACGGCCGGCAGCTCGCCGCCGACCTCCTCCGCGTCGCGCACGCGGCTGCGCCACCGGCCCTGGGTGCCCGGGCCGAGCACGCGCAGGCCGACGGTGTCGGCGGCGGGCTCGGGGAACATCGCCCCGCCCGGCGCGTCGGCGTGGCCGGAGAGCAGGTTGAGGCAGGCGATCGCCCACTGGCACAGGGTCCCGAAGGCATGCGTCGAGACGCCGATGCGTCCGTAGACGACGCCCGCGGGGGCCTGCGCGAGCTCGTGGGCGAGCCGGCGGATCACCGCGGCGTCGACCCCGCACCAGGGCGCGGCCGCCTCGGGGGTGAAGGGCGCGACGAGCTCGGCGAGCCGCTCCAGCCCGTCGACGTAGGCCGGGGGACGCGCGAGGCCGTCCGCGATCAGCACGTGCAGCATCGCCAGCAGCAGCGCGGCGTCGGTGTTGGGCCGGACGAAGTGGTGCTCGTCGGCGACCCGGGCGGTCTCGGTGCGACGCGGGTCGAGCACGACCATCCGCCCACCGCGCCCGTGCAGCTCGCGCACCCGCTGCGGGAAGTCGGGCACCGTCATCAGCGAGCCGTTGGAGGCCATCGGGTTCGCGCCGACGACGAGGAAGAACGCCGTGCGGTCGAGGTCGGGCACCGGGATCAGCAGCTGGTGGCCGTACAGGTGCCGGGCGACGACCTGGTGCGGCATCTGGTCGACCGTCGACGCGCTGAACCGGTTGCGCGTGCGCAGCGCCCGCACGAGGTGCGGCCCGTGGGTGGAGAAGCCGAGCGAGTGCGCGTTGGGGTTGCCGAGGTAGACGCCCACCGCGTCGTCGCCGTGCTCGCGGAGGGTCGCGGCGAGGCGGTCGGCCACCAGGTCGAGCGCCTCGTCCCACTCGAGCTCCTCCCAGCGCGCGTCGTCGCCCTCGCCGACGCGACGCACCGGCCGACGCAGCCGGTCGGGGTCGGCGTGCACGTCGCCGAGCGCGACGCCCTTCGGGCACACGTGGCCGCGCGAGAGCGGGTCGTCGGGATTGCCCCGCACGCCGACGACGCGCCGGGCGTCGCGGTCGATCGTGAGGACGAGGCCGCAGATGGCCTCGCACAGGTTGCACACGCCCAGCCGGGTCTCGGTCGTCCCGGTGGTTCCCGGAGTCGCTGTCGTCACCCGCGCCAACCTAGACCCTGCCGCCGACGAGTTGGTCGGCGTCCGGCGGGACCGATAGCCTCTCCCGGTTGCCGTCAGAACGGCCGCGGATCGAGAGCGCTGCGGGGAGTCGCCCCGCAGCACCGCGCAACGAGTCGAGAAGGAGCCCGCATGTCGATCGGAACCGACGCGGAGACCAAGAAGCGGATCATCGCCGAGTACGCCACGACCGAGGGCGACACCGGCTCCCCCGAGGTGCAGATCGCGCTGCTCAGCCACCGCATCGCCCACCTCACCGAGCACCTCAAGCAGCACAAGCACGACCACCACAGCCGTCGTGGCCTGCTCCTGCTCGTCGGCCAGCGCCGGCGTCTGCTCAACTACCTGAACAAGACCGACATCGCGCGCTACCGCTCGATCGTCGAGCGTCTGGGTCTGCGTCGCTGACCCCTCCGGCCTGACGTGCGGAGCGGCTGCCCCGCCGGGGCAGCCGCTCCGCTGCTTTCCCGGCCATCGCCACTACGATGGCCGTGCCGGACGACGAGGAGCAGCTCCACGCCGTCCGGCCCACCCGCCGCAGCAGCACCGCGGCGGGCCGACCACAACTGAGATCAGGAGCGATCCGCCCGTTCGGGCTCGGTCCTCGGTAGTGGCCTCCAGTCCGTTCGGACTGTGGGCCTCGATCGAAGACCGGCCACTCGGCGGCCCGCACACCGCAGGCCGTCACGTCCGCCCGCCCGCCACGGCGAGCCGGTGGACGCCCGTCGGACGCCGCGGCCCGCTCCGCGAAGAGCAAGGACCATCCCTTGACCGACTCCCACGAGCCCGTCATCTCCGCCGTCGAGACCGTCCTCGACAACGGAAAGTTCGGCACCCGCACCGTCAAGTTCGAGACCGGCCTGCTGGCCCGTCAGGCGGCCGGCTCCGTCACCGCCTACCTCGACGACGACACGATGCTGCTCTCGGCCACCACGGCCGGCAAGCAGCCCAAGGACCACTTCGACTTCTTCCCGCTGACGATCGACGTCGAGGAGCGCATGTACGCCGCGGGTCGCATCCCCGGCTCGTTCTTCCGCTCCGAGGGTCGCCCCGGCGAGGACGCCATCCTGGCCTGCCGCCTGATCGACCGTCCGCTGCGCCCGACCTTCAAGAAGGGCCTGCGCAACGAGGTCCAGGTCGTCATCACCGTCATGGCGCTCAACCCCGACACCCCCTACGACGTGCTCGCGATCAACGCCGCGTCGATGTCCACCCAGCTCTCCGGCCTGCCGTTCTCCGGTCCGGTCGGCGGCGTGCGCGTCGCGCTGATCGAGGGCCAGTGGGTGGCGTTCCCGACCCACAGCCAGCTCGAGAAGGCCGTCTTCGACATGGTCGTCGCCGGTCGCGTCACCGACACCGGCGACGTCGCGATCATGATGGTCGAGGCCGAGGCCACCGAGGAGACCATCGAGCTCGTCCGCGGCGGCGCCCAGGCGCCGACCGAGGAGGTCGTGGCCGGCGGCCTCGACGCCGCCAAGCCGTTCATCAAGCAGCTCGTCCAGGCCCAGAGCGAGCTCGCGGCGGTCGCCGCGAAGCCCGTCCAGGACTTCCCGATCTTCCTCGACTACGAGGACGACGTGTTCGCCGCCGTCGAGGCCGCCGCGAAGGCCGACCTCGCCTCCGCGATGACCATCGCCGACAAGCAGGACCGCGAGGCCCGCACCGACGAGATCAAGGCCGCGCTGCTCGACTCCCTCGGCGCGCAGTTCGAGGGTCGCGAGAAGGAGATCGGCGCGGCGTTCCGCTCGGTCAACAAGCAGGTCGTCCGCGAGCGCGTGCTGCGCGACAAGGTCCGCATCGACGGCCGCGGCCTGGCCGACATCCGGCCGCTGCACGCCGAGGTCGACGTGATCCCGCGGGTCCACGGCTCGGCGCTGTTCGAGCGCGGCGAGACCCAGATCCTGGGCGTCACCACCCTCGACATGCTCAAGATGGAGCAGCAGCTCGACACGCTGTCGCCCGAGACGCACCGCCGCTACATGCACAAGTACGTGTTCCCGCCGTTCTCCACCGGCGAGACCGGTCGCGTCGGCTCCCCGAAGCGCCGCGAGGTCGGCCACGGCGCGCTCGCGCGTCGCGCCCTCCTGCCGGTGCTGCCCAGCCGCGAGGAGTTCCCCTACGCGATCCGCCAGCTCTCCGAGGCGATGGGCTCCAACGGCTCGACCTCGATGGGCTCGGTCTGCGCCTCGACCCTGTCGCTGCTGCAGGCCGGCGTGCCGCTGAAGGCGCCGGTCGCGGGCATCGCGATGGGCCTCATCTCCGGCGAGATCGACGGCGAGACGCAGTACGTCGCGCTCACCGACATCCTCGGCGCCGAGGACGCCTTCGGCGACATGGACTTCAAGGTCGCCGGCACGCGGGAGTTCGTCACCGCGCTCCAGCTCGACACCAAGCTCGACGGCATCCCCGCCGAGGTGCTCGCCGCGGCCCTCACCCAGGCCCGCGACGCCCGCCTCGCGATCCTCGACGTCATGGGCGAGGCCATCGAGGCCCCGGCCGCGATGGCGCCGACCGCGCCGCGGATCATCACCGTCAAGGTGCCGGTCGACAAGATCGGCGAGGTCATCGGTCCCAAGGGCAAGGTGATCAACCAGATCCAGGACGACACCGGCGCCTCGATCTCGATCGAGGACGACGGCACCGTCTACATCGGCGCCACCAACGGCGAGGCAGCCGAGGCCGCGCGCAGCGCGGTCAACGCCATCGCCAACCCGACGATGCCCGAGGTCGGCGAGCGCTACCTCGGCACCGTCGTGAAGACCACCAACTTCGGTGCCTTCGTGTCCCTGCTCCCGGGCAAGGACGGCCTGCTCCACATCACCAAGCTGCGTGCCCTCAACGACGGCAAGCGTGTGGAGTCGGTCGAGGACGTCGTCTCGGTCGGTCAGAAGATCCAGGTCGAGATCGGCGAGATCGACGACAAGGGCAAGCTCTCGCTCGTCCCGGTCGTCGAGACCGCCGAGGCCCCGGCCGCGTCGGACGGCGACGAGGCCTGAGCCGCGTGCCGCATCAGCACCAGCAGACCCGCCCGGGCCTCCCGGGCGGGTCTGCCGCTTCCAGTCCGACGTCCGCCGCCGGGTCCGCCGCCGTCGACCTGCAGGTCACCACCGACGCCGCCGGCCAGGTGGTCTCGCGGGTGCGGCGCAGCGTCCTGCCCGGCGGCCTGCGGGTCGTCACCGAGCAGATGGCCGGCGTCCGCTCGGCCAGCATCGGCGTGTGGGTCGGCGTCGGCTCGGCCGACGAGGACCCCACCCTGCACGGCTGCTCGCACTTCCTCGAGCACCTGCTGTTCAAGGGCACTGCGGAGCGCTCGGCGCTCGACATCTCGATTGAGCTCGACGCCGTCGGCGGGGAGTTCAACGCCTTCACGGCCAAGGAGTACACCTGCTTCCACGCGCGGGTGCTCGACGACGACCTCCCGCTGGCGGTCGACGTCCTCGGCGACATGATCACCTCGAGCACCCTCGAGCCGGCCGACGTCGAGGCCGAGCGCGAGGTCATCCTCGACGAGATCGCGATGCACGAGGACGACCCCGACGACGTCGTCCACAACCTCTTCGCCGAGCAGGCGTGGGGCAGCACCTCGTCGCTCGGCCGCACGATCGCGGGCACCGAGGATTCCATCGGCGCGCTGACCCGCGATCAGATCCACGCCTTCTACCGCCGCCACTACCGTCCGACGCGGATGGTCGTGGCGGTCGCCGGCAACCTCGAGCACGACGAGGTCGTCGGGCTGGTCGAGCGGGCCTTCGGACGCGGCGGATGGCTGGCGGAGCCCCGGGACGAGGAGGAGCCGCTCGTCCTGCGCGGCTCCGGCGAGCCGCTGCCGGTGCGGCCGGGCACCATGTCGTCCCTGCGTCCGTTCGAGCAGGTCAACGTCGTGCTCGGCATGGAGGGGCTGACCCGGCACGACCCGCGGCGCTTCGCGCTCAGCGTGCTCACCACCGCGCTGGGGGGCGGCACCTCGAGCCGGCTGTTCCAGGAGGTCCGTGAGATCCGCGGGCTGGCCTACTCGGTCTACTCCTTCGCCTCCCACCACGCCGACTCCGGTCTGGTCGGGGTGGCGGTCGGGTGCCTGCCCGCCAAGCTGGACGAGGTGCTCGCCACGGTGCGGGCCGAGCTCGCGGCCGTCGCGACCGGCGGCATCACCGCCGAGGAGCTCGCCCGGGCGCAGGGCCAGCTCAAGGGCAGCCTGGTGCTCGGCCTGGAGGACTCCGGGTCGCGGATGTCGCGGCTCGGCAAGGCCGAGCTCGTCTACGCCGAGCTGCCCACCATCGAGGAGCTCCTGGCGCGCATCGACGCCGTGACGCTCGACGAGGTCTCCGCGCTCGCCGCCGAGGTCCTCGTCCGGCCCGAGGTGCTGGCGGTCGTCGGCCCCTGATGCGGCGCGGGCGGCGGCGTCAGCGGGCCAGCACGACGACGCCGGCGCACGCCGCCGCCCACAGCACGCTCACGAGCGTGCCGATGATGAACCGCTCGGCGGCGCCGGTGCGCACGGCGTCCTCGGCGGCCCGCAGCTCCGGGTAGCGCCCGAGTCCCTTGACCGCGAGCACCACCGCCAGCCCCTCCGGCCATCCGGCCACCAGCGTGGCGAGCACCGCGAGCCGCTCCAGGCCGCCGATCCAGGCACCTCCGCGCAGGACGCGCCCGGCCGCGGCGAGGCGGTCGTCGGGCGGCTCGCGGCGGTCGACGACGTCGAAGACCAGCGTGGTCAGCGGACCGCCGCCGGCCACCGCGCACCCGGCCGCCACCGCGACCAGCAGCGCCAGCACCGCGTGCGGTCGGGCGACCACCTCGGCCGGAGCGCCGGCGAGGACCCCGGCGAGCGCCAGGGCGCCCAGGGCTGCCGGCCCGCCCGCGCGCGGGCGCCACCAGGCCAGGACGGACGCCGCGAGGCACCCCGCGAGCGCGACGAGGGTCAGCGCGGCCCAGTCGCCGGCCGTCATGACGGGGCTCCCTGGGCTCCCGGGTCGGCCGGGTCGGCCGGCGTCAGCACCCGCGCGGCGAGCCAGCCGGCGAGCTCGCGCGCGCGTCGCTCC
The DNA here is from genome assembly GCF_020075545.1 of Nocardioides sp. TRM66260-LWL. Taxonomy (GTDB): domain Bacteria; phylum Actinomycetota; class Actinomycetes; order Propionibacteriales; family Nocardioidaceae; genus Nocardioides. The sequence goes on along the minus strand of NZ_JAIQZK010000002.1, from coordinate 217,698 downwards.
TCGACGATGCCGGCGGCCTGGGCGCGCTGGCTGACCGCCGACTGGCTGATGCCGAGGCGCTCGCCGATCTCCGCGTAGGTGGAGCCTGCGGCGGCCAGGTCGGCCACCTCCCAGCCGCGCTCGGTGCGTCGGTGCAGCACGGCGGCCCAGAGCCACAGCGTCGTCTCGAGGGACCGCGCCTCGGGCGGCTCGCCGACGACGCGCAGCCGCCACGGGCTCGACTTGGCGGCCGTGACGGCGGCCCGCGCCGCGAGGTAGGCCTCGCCGCGTCCGGCCGGCGCCTCGACGGGCAGGGGCTGCTCGACCTCGCCCAGCCCGATGCCGACGTTCCACTGCGCGGAGCGCAGCAGCCCGCCGAGCAGGTCGACCAGCGCGTCGGGGGAGTCGAGGACGCCCTGCACCTCGTCGCCGGCGGTGCGGGCGAACCGGGCGGCGACCGGCAGCGACGCGATCCGCTCGAGCAGCGCCGGGACGCGGTCGGGCCCGACGCGGCTGCCCCGCTGGTCGAGGGTCAGGACGGCGAGCATGATCCGACCCTACGTAAGGCCTGAACCTGATGCAACCGCGATGAAGGTCTCAGCCTTATCGGTGACCGATGACGCCGACGCAGGCCGGCACCTTCCGCTGCACCACCTGCACGCGGAACCCGCCGGCCGCCAGGGAGGCCGACGTCCGCTCGATCATCTGCGGCACGTCCTCGGCGCGCGTCGCCTCGTAGTAGACGAACACCTTGCCGCCGGGCAGCAGCCGCTCGTGCAGCAGCGCGACCTCGTCGGCGCACTCGCGCACCCAGAACAGGTTGACGTTGAACGCGTAGACCTTCGTCAGCCGCTTCACCGGCACCCGCAGCGTCGCGAGGTCGATCTGGCGCACGGTGAGCCGGCCCGACTCGACGTAGCGCGCGCAGCGCCGCTTGGTGCGGTCGACGCCCGACTCCGAGCGGTCGATCGCGAACAGCTTGCCGGTCTCGAGCCGGCTGCAGATCAGCTCCGCGCCGGCTCCCGGGCCGCAGCCGATCTCGAGCACGTGGTCGTCGGGCTGGACGTCCATGAGGTCGACGGACCAGCGGATCCGCGCCGGGATCGTCTGCAGCACCATGGCCCCAGCCTGCCAGATCCGGTCGGTCGACCGGCGCGCACCATCCCGGGTGGCGGCGAGATCGACCCCACGCGTCCGGGCGCTTGTAGGTTGGGGACCCGTGACCGACGACAGCGCCGTGCAGCCCGCCGCCCCCCGTCCCGACGGCTCGCCGCGCCGCGTGGGCGTGCTCGGGGCCCGCGGCAAGGTCGGGGCGGAGATCTGCCGGGCCGTGCGGGAGGCCGACGACCTCGAGCTCGTCGCGGAGGTCGACGCGGGCGACGACGTGGCGCTGCTGTGGGAGCGCGGCGCCGAGGTCGTCGTCGACTTCACCCACCCCGACGTCGTCATGGACCACCTGCGGCAGTGCGTCGCCCACGGCATCCACGCGGTCGTCGGCACGACGGGCTTCGACGACGAGCGCCTGGCCGCGCTCGAGGCCTGGCTGGAGGAGTCGCCCGAGGCCGGCGTCCTCATCGCGCCCAACTTCTCCATCGGCGCGATCCTGATGATGCGCTTCGCTGCCCAGGCCGCGCCGTTCTACGAGTCGGTCGAGATCGTCGAGCTGCACCACCCGACGAAGGCCGACGCCCCCTCGGGCACGGCCCGCCGCACCGCCGAGCTGATCGCCGCCGCCCGCCGCGAGGCCGGCTCGGCGCCGCAGCCGGACGCCACCAGCACCGCGCTCGACGGAGCCCGGGGCGCCTCGGTCGAGGGCGTCCCGGTGCACGCCCTGCGCATCCGCGGCCTCGTCGCCCACCAGGAGGTCGTGCTGGGCGGGCCGGGGGAGACCCTCACCATCCGCCACGACTCGCTCGACCGCGCGTCCTTCGCCCCCGGCGTCCTGGCGGCCGTGCGGCGCATCCACGAGCACCCCGGCCTCACGGTCGGCCTGGAGCACCTGCTCGACCTCGACTGAGCCGCGGCCGGGCTCACGCCAGGGCGCGCAGCAGCGCGGCGACGCCCGCCGCCGTCGCCACGACCAGCAGGAACGGTGCGCGCAGCCGCAGCAGCAGCACCGCCGCCCCGAGGCCGGCCACCCGGGCGTCGAGCGCCAGTCGGGTGCCGTCGGCGAGCGTCTGGACGGCCACCAGCGCCGCGAGCAGCGCGACGGGCAGCAGCATCGTCATCCGCGCGACGGCGGGTCGCTCGAGCACCCGGGCCGGCATCGCCAGGCCGGCCACCTTCAGTGCGAGGCACCCGACGCCGGCCAGGAGGACGGCGGTCCAGGCCGGCGTCACCGCGGCGTCCCGGGCTGCGGCGGAGCCGGGTCCCAGCGCGGGTGGAGGCCGACGAGCAGGGCCAGGCCGCCGGCCGCCAGCACGGGGACGCCGGCCGGCGTCAGGGGCACCAGCGCCAGCGCGAGCACCGCGGCCACCAGGGCCAGGGCGCGCAGCCCGCCGGTCGTCAGGCGCGGCCACAGCAGCGCCAGGAACGCGGCGCCGACCGCGGCGTCCAGCCCGAGCGTGCGGGGGTCGCCGAGCGCGCTGCCGGCCACCGCGCCCAGCAGGGTGCTGAGGTTCCACAGCACGAACACCGACCCTCCGGTGACGACGAACGCCAGCCGCGCCCGGGCGCGGTCGGGCTGGGCGGTGGCCATCGCCGTCGACTCGTCGATCACGAGGTGCGCGGCCCCCAGCCGGCGCCACCCCCGCCAGCCCAGCAGCGACGCCAGCCTCAGCCCGTAGAGGCTGTTGCGGACGCCGAGCAGCAGCGCCGTCCCCGTCGCCGCCGGCACCGACCCGCCTCCCGCGAGCACGCCCACCAGCGCGAACTGCGAGGCGCCGGTGAACATCAGCAGCGAGAGCACGCAGGCCTGCGCCACGCCGAGCCCCGAGGCCGTGGCGACGGCGCCGAACGACACGCCGTAGGCGCCGGTCGCCAGCCCCACGCCGAGCGAGTCGGCGATCACGCGGCGCCGCCCGGCCGGCGGGGTCGCGGCATCGCTCTCGACGAGGGGCACGGGCGCCATCCTGCCCCCTCCCCGACGGTGGGGGAGCGACGTCCGGCCCGGGGCTAGGGTCGAGGCCATGGAGATCCGCAACCTCGGTGGGAGTGGCCTGAAGATCTCGGCCATCTCCTACGGCAACTGGCTCACCCACGGCTCGCAGGTCGAGGAGGACGCCGCGCTCGCGTGCGTCCGGCAGGCCCTCGACGAGGGCATCACCACCTTCGACACCGCCGACGTCTACGCCAACACCGCCGCCGAGACCGTGCTCGGCAAGGCGCTGCAGGGCGAGCGGCGCGAGGGCCTGGAGATCTTCACCAAGGTCTACTGGCCCACCGGCCCCGGCGCGCACAACGACCACGGGCTCTCCCGCAAGCACATCCACGAGTCGATCGACGCCTCGCTGCGCCGGCTCGGCACCGACCACGTCGACCTCTACCAGGCGCACCGCTACGACGACGAGACGCCGCTGGAGGAGACGATGGAGGCCTTCGCCGACGTCGTCCGGGCCGGCAAGGCGCTCTACATCGGCGTCTCGGAGTGGCGTGCGGAGCAGATCCGCGAGGCGCACGCGCTCGCCCGCGAGCTGCGCATCCCGCTGGTGTCGAACCAGCCGCAGTACAACCTGCTGTGGCGGGTCATCGAGGCCGAGGTCGTGCCCACCTGCGAGGAGCTCGGCATCGGCCAGATCGTCTGGTCGCCGATCGCCCAGGGCGTGCTCACCGGCAAGTACCGGCCCGGCCAGCCGCACCCCGAGGGCTCCCGCGCCACCGACGCCAAGGGCGGCGACCGGATGATCAGCCGCTGGCTCAAGGACGACGTCCTCGAGCGCGTCCAGCGGCTCGCGCCCCTCGCCGACCAGGCCGGGCTGAGCCTGGCCCAGCTGGCCGTGGCCTGGACGCTGCAGAACCCCAACGTCTCCTCGGCGATCATCGGCGCCTCGCGTCCCGAGCAGGTCACCGAGAACGTCAAGGCGGCGGGCGTGCGGCTCGACGCCGACCTGCTCGCGGCGATCGACGAGATCGTGGAGCCGGTCGTCACCCGCGACCCCGACCTCACCACGACGCCGCGCCGCGCCGACCTGATGGGCGGCTGAGCGGGACGATCCCGCACCGGAGCGCCTCGAGCGCCCGCCACGACGACGAGGGCCCGCGACCGAGGTGGTCGCGGGCCCTCGTCGTCGGAGCCGGAGGACGGCTCAGCGGTAGGTCTCGGGGAGGTCCTCGCCGACCTTCACCTGGGCCTTCGGCAGGCGCATGAACCGCATCTGGGTCGCGCGCACGACGGCGTAGTAGGTGAGGCCCTTGAGCGACTGCTCGGGGAAGCGGGCGCGCACCTCCCGGCGCAGGCGGAACCGCAGGACGACCAGGTCGACCACCACGAGCAGGAACACGCCGAGCACGACGGTGTTCGCGAGCGCCGCGACCGACGGCCCCGCCAGGAGCAGCGGCAGGCTGACGATCACCACCGGGAAGATCAGCTCGGCGAGCCGCAGCCGGCTGTCGACGTAGTCGCGCACGAAGCGGCGCACCGGACCCTGGTCGCGGGGAGGCAGGTACTTCTCGTCGCCGGCCTTCATCCGCTCGCGGACGGTGCGGCTGCTCTCGCTGCGCTGCAGCCGCTGGGCCGCCATCTGCTCCTTGCGCGTGCGCGGCACCTTGGCCCGGGCCCGGGCGGCGGCCTCCGCCTCCTTGCGGGTCGGCGTCGGACGTCCCTTGCCGCCGGGCTTGGGCGGGGTGGCGGGCGTCGACGACGCGGAGGTGCTCTTGCTGCGACCGAACAAGGTGGTGGCTCTCGGGCTCGGGGACGGTGGGACCCCAGCCTAGCGAGACGACGCCCGGTCCCGACGCGCGCCGGTGGAGCGGGTCTGGGCAGCCGTTGAGCACGCTGCGTAGGGTGAGGGCCATGAGCCTGTGGAAGCGCATGAGCCTGGTCGTGAGGTCGAAGGCGAGCAAGGCGCTCGATCGCGCCGAGGACCCCCGCGAGACCCTCGACTACAGCTACCAGAAGCAGCTCGAGCTGCTGACCCAGGTGCGTCGCGGCGTGGCCGACGTCGCCACGAGCCGCAAGCGGGTCGAGCTGCAGCGCAGCCAGCTGCAGCAGCAGGCCGCGAAGCTGCAGCAGCAGGCCGAGCAGGCCATCGGGCTGGGTCGCGAGGACCTCGCCCGCGAGGCGCTCACCCGCCGCTCCGGGCTCACCACCCAGATCGCCGACCTCGACGCCCAGATCGCGCAGCTGCAGGCCGAGGAGGAGAAGCTCGTCCGCACCCAGCAGCAGCTGCAGACGAAGGTCGAGTCCTTCCGCACCCGCAAGGAGAAGATCAAGGCCACCTACACGGCCGCCGAGGCCCAGACCAAGGTCACCGAGGCCCTCTCGGGCATCGGCGATGAGCTGGGGGACGTCGGCGCCGCGATCACCCGGGCCGAGGACAAGACCGCCCAGATGCAGGCCCGGGCCGGCGCGATCGACGAGCTGCTCGCCAGCGGCGCGCTCGACGACCTCTCGGCCACCAACAACGGCGACGACATCGCCCGCGAGCTCGCCGCCATGAGCAGCCAGTCCGACGTCGAGGCCGAGCTGGCCCGGCTCAAGGGCCTTCAGGCCGGCGCACCGGCGCCCGACGCGCTGCCGTCCGGGCAGGACGTCGAGGAGCCCGTCCTCGACGCCGAGCCCCGCAAGGACGCCGGCTCCGCCTGAGCCCCGCGGCGACCGCTCTCAGCGGACGCTTGGCCGCGCGCGGCAGGATGACCCCATGGCACGCACCCGCTTCGCCGGAGATCCGGGCCTCACCGCCCGGATGACCCTCGTCATGTTCCTGCTCGGGGGCGCCTTCGTGGCGCTCATCGCGGTCGTCATGGGCATCCTGTCCAGCGCCGGCAGTCCGGGCCTGGCCGTGCTCGCCGGGCTCGTCGGCCTCGGCATCGCGTTCTACCAGTGGTACTCCTCCGACACGGTGGCGATGCGGGCCATGCGCGCGCGCGAGGTCTCGCCACAGCAGGCGCCCGAGCTGCACGCCATGATCGACCGCCTCTGCGCGCTGGCCGACATGCCGAAGCCGCGCGTGGGCGTCGCCGACACCCCGGTGCCCAACGCGTTCGCGACCGGTCGCTCGCCCGAGCGGGCCGTGGTCGTCGTCACGACCGGCATCCTGCAGACGCTCGATGCCGAGGAGCTCGAGGGCGTCCTGGCGCACGAGCTGTCGCACGTGGCGCACCGCGACGTCCTGGTCATGACCGCTGCGGCGTCGGCCGGCATCGTCGCCGGCATGCTCTCGCAGGGCGCGCAGTACGGCGCCTGGTTCGGGGGCGGACGCAACCGCGAGAACAACTCCGGCCTGCCGATCTGGCTGGCCGTCCTCCTGGTCAGCATGGTCACCTACGCGATCAGCTTCCTGCTGCTGCGCCTGCTGAGCCGCTACCGCGAGCTGGCCGCCGACCGTGCCGGCGCGCAACTGACGATGAAGCCGCAGGCCCTCGCCTCGGCGCTGCGCAAGATCAGCGGCGAGATGGACGTCGTCCCGGAGCGCGACCTGCGAGCCAGCCAGCCGATGAACGCCTTCTTCATCGCCCCCGCGATCCGCGGCGCGTCCCTCGACAGCCTCACCTCCACCCACCCGAGCCTGCAGCAGCGGCTCGAGCAGCTCGCGCGCATCGAGGCCGAGCTCGGACGACGGGGCTGACCGCGTGGGCCTGTGGCAGACCCTCACCGGGCGCACCAAGCCGAAGCCGGCCGACCTGTCCGACGTCTTCGCGCTCCCCGGCGCGGGGCTCAGCCTCGAGGCCGGCCTCGACCTGCGCCCCACGGGCGACGCCAGCATCTGCTACCGCCTGGCTGGCGGCCCCGCGGGGCGCGAGGTCGAGCAGGACGTCGTCGCGCTGCTGCGCGCCGACCCCAAGGCGCCCGAGGTGAGCCTGTCGGTCGACGAGTTCGGCTACACCTGGCTGCTCGTCGACGACCGGCCGGAGGACCCCTCCGACCTCACCGACGTGAGCACGGCGCTGCACGCGGTCACCACCGGGCTCGAGGCGGCCGGCTACGGCTCCGGCCTGCTGTGCGCGGTGGTCCCCTTCGTCGACCCCTCCGGCCGTCGGGTCGCCCTGGTCTACCTCTACAAGCAGGCGACCTTCTACCCCTTCGCCCCGCTGGCGGGCGGCCCCGGTGGCCGGAGCCGCGACGAGCTGCTCGAGCTGCAGGTGCGCGACCTGCTCGCCCGCGAGCTGCCCTTCGAGCAGGACCCGTCCCGCTGGCTCGCGGTCTGGGGCGCTCCGGGTCTGTGAGCACGTCGCCGCGGCGAGCCGCGCCGGACCGCCCCCGCGGCGCCCCGCCGGGCGATACCGTCGGGGCGTTCGCAGAGCCCTGTCGGGAGGGAGCCCGGATGACCCTCAGCCCGGACGTCGACCGTCGACGCGCCGTCGTCATCGATCGGTACCGCGTGGTCGTCGACCCGCCGCGCGCCGACCTGCGGGCGCTGGTCGAGGTGGCCGCCCACGTCGCCGACGTGCCGATGGCGACGATCAACCTGATCACCGAGACCCACCAGCACCAGGTCGCGGCGGTCGGCTTCGAGGCCTCGGTGTGCGCGCGCGAGGACTCCATGTGCAACCTGGCGATCGGCGAGTCGCTGCCGGTGATCGTCACCGACGCGAGCCTCGACGAGCGGTTCGCCGCGAACCCGTTCGTCACCGGCGAGATCGGCCGGGTGCGGTTCTACGCGAGCCATCAGCTGCGCACGCCCGAGGGCGTGGTCATCGGCACGCTGTGCGTCTTCGACGTCCGCCCGCGCGAGCTCAGCCGCGACCAGGTCGAGGACCTCGCCCGGCTGGCCGAGCGGGTGGTCGACCTGCTCGAGCTCGAGCTGCGCACCCGCGAGCTCACCCGCACCGTCGACGAGCTCGAGCGCACCCGTACCGAGCTCGAGCGCTCCAACGCCCAGCTCGCGGCCTTCGCGGGGCAGGTCAGTCACGACCTGCGCAACCCGATGACCGGGCTGGACCTCTCGCTGTCGATGATGGCCGAGGAGGTCGAGGCCTCCGACGCGCCGCCCGGCGACCTGCCGTACCTGCTCGACCGCGCGCGGGGCAGCCTGACCCGCATGCAGGGGCTGGTCGACGACCTGCTGTCCTTCGCCCGCGTCGGCGGTCGTCTGGCGTCCGGTCCGGTCGACCTGCGCGAGGTGGTCGACGAGGTGCGTCACGACCTCGCGCCCCTGCTGAGCGACGCCGAGGTCGTGGTCGAGGAGCTGCCTGTGGTGACCGGCGATCCGGTCCTGCTGCGGGCCGCGGTGCAGAACCTCGTCGCGAACGCCGCCTCCTACGTGGCGCCGGGGGAGCGTCCGCGCGTGCGCGTGCGAGCCGACCGTCGGGACGATCGCTGGCGGATCGAGGTCGTCGACCACGGGCTCGGCGTCCCGGAGGACCAGCGCGAGCGGGTCTTCGAGCCGCTCGTCCGGGTGCACAAGCAGATCCCCGGCACCGGCATCGGGCTGGCGACGGTCCGCCGGATCGCCGACGCGCACGGCGGCCGGGTCGGTCTGGACGAGACGCCCGGCGGCGGCACGACCGCCTGGCTCGAGCTGCCGGCCTCGCCGGGCTGAGCCCCACCCGGCTCGAGGGGACAGCCGGGCGCGGCTCGGAGGCCTGAGGGGCGTAGGAGACTCAGCGTCCGGGCAGCGCCAGCATCCGCTCGAGGGCGACCAGGGCCCAGCGCTCGGTCTCGGGGTCGACCTCGATCCGGTTGACGACCTCCCCGGCCACCAGCGACTCCAGCGCCCACACCAGGTGGGGCAGGTCGATCCGGTTCATCGTCGAGCAGAAGCACACGGTGCGGTCGAGGAAGCTGATCGACTTGTCCGGGTGGGCGTCGGCGAGGCGCTTGACGAGGTTGAGCTCGGTGCCGATCGCCCAGGCCGAGCCGGCCGGCGCCGCCTCGATCGTGCGGATGATGAACTCCGTGGAGCCGACCAGGTCGGCCTTGGTGACGACCTCGTGGCGGCACTCGGGGTGCACCAGGATCTGCACGTCGGGGATCGTCGCGCGCAGCTCGTCGACCACCTCGGGGGAGAAGCGGCCGTGCACGGAGCAGTGGCCCTTCCAGAGGATCATCTTGGCGTCGCGCAGCTGCTCGGCGGTCAGACCGCCGTTCGGCCGGTGCGGGTTCCACACGACGCAGTCCTCGAGCGAGAGCCCCAGCTTCAGCACCGCGGTGTTGCGGCCCAGGTGCTGGTCGGGGAGGAAGAGGACCTTGCCGCCGGCCTCGAGGTGCGCCTTCTGCTCGAAGGCCCACTCGAGCGCGACCTCGGCGTTGCTGGAGGTGCACACGACGCCGCCGTGGCGGCCGCAGAACGCCTTGATGTCGGCGCTGGAGTTCATGTACGTGACGGGGACGACCTCGTCGGCCACGCCGGCGTCGACCAGCGCGTCCCAGGCGTCCTCGACCTGGGCCAGGCGGGCCATGTCGGCCATCGAGCAGCCCGCGGCGAGGTCGGGCAGGACGACCTGCTGGTGCGGGCCGGTGAGGATGTCGGCCGACTCGGCCATGAAGTGGACGCCGCAGAAGACGATGTACTCCGCGTCGGGCCGCGCCGCGGCGTCGCGGGCGAGCTTGAAGGAGTCGCCGGTGACGTCGGCGAACCGGATGACCTCGTCGCGCTGGTAGTGGTGGCCGAGCACGAAGACCCGCTCGCCCAGGGCGGCCTTGGCCGCCTCGGCCCGGGCGACGAGGGTGGGGTCGGAGGCGGGCGGCAGGTCGCCGGGGCACTCGACGCCGCGCTCGGACTGGAGGTCGACGCCGCGGCCGAGGGGCAGCAGCGGGAGATCGACGGTCATGCGCGGATCGTATTCCTCACCGGGTGACGCCCCGGCATCGGCGCACGGGACCGATCGCCCGGCCGGGGCCTCCTACGCTGCGTCCATGCGGATCCTCGTCGCCCCGGACAAGTTCGCCGGCACGCTCACCGCGGTCGAGGCGGCCGAGGCGATCGCCGCCGGGTGGCGACGTCACGCGCCGGCCGACGAGCTCGATCTCGCGCCGATGTCCGACGGCGGCCCGGGGTTCGCCGACGTCCTCCACCAGGCGCGCGGAGGAGAGCTGCTGGCCGTCACGGTCGCCGGCCCCCACGGTCGCCCGGTGCCGGCGACGGTGCTGCGCGTCGGCGAGGACGCCTTCATCGAGAGCGCCCAGGCCTGCGGCCTGCACCTCACCGGCGGCACGGGCGCCCTCAGCGCGTCGACCCGCGGCGTCGGCGAGCTGGTCGCCGCCGCCGTCGCCTCCGGCGCCCGCCGGGTCGTCGTCGGCCTCGGCGGCTCCGGCACCAACGACGGCGGTGCCGGTCTGCTGGCCGCCCTGGGCGCCACCGCCGACGTCCCGCTCGACGCCGGACCGGAGGCGCTCGGCGGCGTCTCCGCCGTGGAGCTGGCCGCGGCCCGCGCCGCGACGGATGGCGTCGAGCTGATCGCGGCCAGCGACGTCGACATCCCGCTCACCGGCCTCTTCGGGGCCACGAAGACCTTCGGCTCGCAGAAGGGACTCGACGAGGAGGAGCTCCTCGTCGTCGACGGCCTGCTCGAGCAGTGGGCGGCGGCCACCGACCGACGCGTCGCCCTCGAGAAGGGCGCCGGCGCGGCCGGCGGTCTCGGGCACGCCCTGCTGCTCCTGGGAGCGCGCCGGGAGCCGGGGATCGCCTGGGTCGCCGAGGCCGTGGGACTGGCCGAGCGCGCCCGCGCGGCCGACCTCGTGATCACCGGGGAGGGCGCCTTCGACTTCTCGAGCCGGGCCGGCAAGGTGCCGGCCGGCGTCGCGCAGGTGGCCGAGCGGGCGATCCGGCCGTGCGTGGTGCTCGCCGGCCGCGTCCTCGTCGGCTCGCGCGAGATGCGGGCGCTGGGCATGGAGTCGGCGCACGCGACCGTCGACCTGGTCGGGGAGGAGCGGTCGCTGGGCGATCCGGCCGGGTCGCTGGCCGCCCTGGCCGAGCGGGTCGCGCGCGGCTGGTCGCGGTGAGCCAGGTCGCGTCGCGTCCGCTCCGCTCGGGGAATAGGCGCGCCTGACCTAGCATTGAGTCGGACGTACCGCCATCTCACCTTGGGAGCACCGCATGACCGAGCAGGTCGAGACCACCACCGAGCGTCGCAGCGACAGCATCAACCTCAGCCCCGTCGCCGCCGCCAAGGTGAAGAGCCTGCTGGAGCAGGAGGGTCGTGACGACCTCCAGCTGCGGATCTCCGTGCAGCCCGGTGGCTGCTCGGGTCTGCGCTACCAGCTGTTCTTCGACGAGCGCACGCTCGACGGCGACGTCGTCACCGACTTCGACGGCGTGGCCGTCGTCGTCGACCGGATGAGCGTCCCCTACCTCAACGGCGCCATGATCGACTTCGTCGACAGCATCGAGAAGCAGGGCTTCACGATCGACAACCCGAACGCCACGGGCTCCTGCGCCTGCGGCGACTCGTTCCACTGATCCACACCCCGGCGCCCCCGGCGCCGGACGAAGGGCCCCGGCGCACTGCGCCGGGGCCCTTCGTCGTCGGACGGGGTGGGACGGGTCAGTCGAGGTGCAGCTCGAGGGCGTCGGCGAGACGCCGGGCGGCGTCGCTGATGGCGATCTGGGGCTTGCGGACCTCGCGCGGGAAGTCGGCGTAGAGCAGCGACGGCGCGGCGGTCGCGGCCGCGGGCAGGGAGCGGGCGACCGCCTCGCAGTCGGCCCGCAGGTCGACGGGGGCGAGCAGGTCGTCGTAGGCCAGGCGGGTGGATCCGGTCTCGGCATCGGTCATGTCGGCCACGCTAGGAGCTACCGGGAGGTAGGCCCAGGGGTACCGATCGGTAGTGTTGGCCGACGTGTCCTCCCATGCCTCCGGGCCCCTCCTGATCGCCGGCTCGATCGCCACCGACCACCTGATGACCTTCGCCGGTCGCTTCGAGGACTCCCTCGTGGTCGAGCAGCTGAGCAAGCTGTCGGTGTCCTTCCTCGTCGACGACCTCGAGATCCGCCGCGGCGGCGTCGCGCCCAACATCTCCTTCGGGCTGGCCGCCCTCGGGCTCAGCCCCGTGCTGGTCGGCGCGGCGGGCCAGGACTTCGCGGACTACCGCTCCTGGCTGGAGCGGCACGGCGTGGTCTGCGACCACGTGCGCATCTCGGAGTCGCGGCACACCGCGCGGTTCGTCTGCACCACCGACTCGACGATGGCGCAGTTCGCCTCGTTCTACCCCGGTGCGATGTCGGAGGCCCGGCTCATCGAGCTGGCGCCGATCGTCGCCCGTGTGGGCGAGCCGGCCTACGTCCTGATCGGGGCGGACGATCCCGACGGCATGCTGCGGCACACCGAGGAGTGCCGTCAGCGCGGCTACCGGTTCATCGCCGACCCGAGCCAGCAGCTGGCGTTCGGCGAGGGCGAGCTGATCCGCGCGCTGGTCGACGGCGCCGCCCTGCTGTTCACCAACGAGTACGAGTCGCACCTGGTCGAGCAGAAGACCGGCTGGGACGCCGCCGAGATCCTCGGCCGGGTCGAGGTGCAGGTCACGACGCTCGGCGCCGAGGGCGTGCGCATCCGGCGGCGCGAGCACGACGACCTCGTCGTGCCGGCCGCCGCCGGCGTCACGGCCGTCGAGCCGACGGGCGTCGGCGACGCCTTCCGGGCGGGCTTCCTCGCGGCCACCACCTGGGGCCTCGGCCTCGAGCGGGCCGCGCAGGTCGGCTGCGTGCTGGCGGCCTACGTCGTGGAGACGGTCGGCACCCAGGAGTACGCGTTCACGGCCGCGTCGTTCCTCGGGCGGCTGGGCGACTCCTACGGCGCCGCGGCGGCCGCGGAGGTCGAGCCGCACCTGCGCCCGGCCTGAGGCGGCCGCGTCAGGCCCGCCGGCGCACCCAGTAGCGGGGCACGCCGTCCGCGGCGACGTCCTCGCCCAGGTACTCCTGGCCGCGCATGCGGCACCAGGCCGGCACGTCGTGCCGGGCCGCGACGTCGTCCGCGACGACCGCCAGGACGCCGCCCGGGGGCACCTCCGCATGGCGCCTGCCCAGGTGGACGATCGGCAGCGGACACGCCTGGCCGCGGCAGTCGAGCTCGAGATCGGCGTCGACGGGCAGGCTCACGGACGCAGCCCCTCGACCACCTCGGGCAGCACGGCGCAGAACGCCTCGACCTGCTCGGCGGTCGTCTCGCGGGTCAGCGAGACGCGCACGTTGCCGTGCGTCAGCGCGCCCATCGCGGCCAGCACGTGGCTCGGCTCGAGGGTCGAGGCGGTGCACGCCGAGCCGCTGGCGACGCCGAACCCGCGGCGGTCGAGCTCGGCGACCAGCGCCTCGCCCTGCACGTAGAGGCAGGAGAAGGTGACGAGGTGGGGGAGCCGGTCGTCGGGGTCGCCGACGACGTCGACGTCGGGGATCGCCGCCGCGGCGGCCCGGATGCGATCGACCAGCGCGTGCTGGCGGCGCGCCGTCTGCTCGCGCTCGGCGACCACGGCCCGGAGCGCGGCCGCGGCGGCGAGGGCGGCGGGGACGTCCTCGAACCCGACGGCCCGCGGATCGCTGCGGTCGTCCACCGGGAACGGCGCGCGCCACCGGGCGCCGCGCCGCACCAGTAGCAGGCCGACCCCGGCCGGGCCGCCCCACTGGTGCGCCGATGCCGCGGCGACCGCCCAGCCCTCCGGGAGCGGGACGCGTCCCGCGGCCGCGCAGGCGTCGACGAAGACGGGCACCGGATCGGCGCGCTCGCCGAGCCGGGTCGTGACCTCGGCGACCGGCTGACGCGTGCCGACCTCGTGGTTGGCCGCCTGCAGGGCCACCACCGCGGTGGACTCCTCGACCGCCGCGAGCACGGCGTCGGGGGAGACCCGTCCATGGGCGTCGACGCCGACCTGCGGGTGCTCGCCGCCGACCCATTCGAGCGCGTGGAGGACCGCGGAGTGCTCGACGGCGGAGTGGACCACCGCCCCGCCCACCCGTGCCCGACCACGCCGCAGGCCCAGGAGCCCGCGATGGACCGCCTCGGTGCCGGAGCCGGTGAACGTGACCTCCTCGCGGCGCAGGCCCAGCGCCTCGGCGCAGACCTCGCGGGCGTTCTCGAGGAGCAGCCCCGCGGTCCGGGCCGGACCGTGCAGTCGGCGCGGGTCGGCGTAGCCGCGCTCGAGCGCCGCGAGCAGCACCTCGCGGGCCGCCGGGTGCAGCGGCTCGGACGACGCGGCGTCGAGGTAGACGTACGGACGAGCAGCCGAGACGCCCGACGCGGGGGAGTCCGGAGCGGGTTCCTGCGTGGCTGACCGCACACCGGAACGCTAGCGCCCCGACGCCCTCCCCCTGCAGGTGGTCCGGTACTGTGGAAACACCTAAGTACGCCTGAGAGGAAGGCTCAACCGTTGAGTCTGCAGCTCCCCCGGCGCACGGCTCGGCTGACGCGCGCCTCGCGCACGCTCGCCCTGACCGTGACGCTCGCCGGACTGATGTTGATGGCAGGCTGCTCGTCCGAGACCTCGGCCGAGTGGAAGCGCTTCGCCATGCCGGACCCCGTCACGAAGCAGGGTGAGTCGACGCTCGCCCTGTGGCGCGGCGCGTGGATCGCGGCCCTGATCACCGGCGTGGTCGTCTGGGGTCTGATCGCGTGGGTGGTGGTGCGCTACCGGCGCCGCCACGACGACGAGGTCCCGGTGCAGACGCGCTACAACCTGCCGCTCGAGATCTTCTACACGATCGCGCCGGTCATGATGGTGATCGTGTTCTTCGCGCACACCGTGCGCGTGCAGAACATCGTCCTCGACGACAGCGTGCAGCCCGACCAGACGATCCAGGTCGTCGGTCAGCAGTGGAGCTGGACCTTCAACTACCCGCTGCCGGACGACATCAAGGCCGAGGCCGGCGGGCAGGGCTTCGCCTACGAGTCGGGCACCGCCTCGTACATCCCGACGCTGGTCCTGCCGAACGACGAGACCACGCGCTTCCAGCTGACGTCCCCCGACGTCATCCACGACTTCGGCGTCCCGGGCTTCCTCATCAAGATGGACGTCATCCCGGGCCGCAAGAACTCCTTCCAGGTCACCCCGCAGCGCACCGGCGAGTTCGCCGGCAAGTGCTACGAGCTCTGCGGCGTGTACCACTCGCGGATGCTCTTCAACGTGAAGGTCGTCTCGCCCGCCGAATACGACGCGTACCTCCGTGATCGCGTCAAGCAGGGCTACGTGTCCGACCAGCCTCTGCTGGGCGGCTCCGACGCCACCACCCAGGCCGGCCTCAAGAGCGAGGGAGAAGCGCAGTGACCGCCGTCGCCAGTCCGCCGCCCACCACGGTGATCCCCGAGCGCAAGCCGCTCGGCACCCAGCTGGTGCGGATCATGACCACCACCGATCACAAGCTGATCGGGAAGATGTACCTGGTGACCTCGTTCGCCTGGTTCCTGATCGCCGGCGTCATGGCGCTGCTGATCCGCTCCGAGCTCGCCTACCCGGGCCAGCAGATCGTCAACGACGAGCTGTACAACCAGCTCTTCACGATGCACGGCACGATCATGCTGCTGCTCTTCGCGACGCCCTTGTTCTTCGGCTTCGCGAACGTGATCATGCCGCTGCAGATCGGCTCCCCGGACGTCGCGTTCCCGCGTCTGAACATGTTCAGCTACTGGCTGTTCCTGTTCGGTGGCCTGATCGCCGCGTCCGGCTTCCTGACCCCTCAGGGCGCGGCCGACTTCGGCTGGTTCGCCTACACCCCGCTGTCGGACGCCGTCCGCAGCCCGGGCGTCGGCGGAGACCTGTGGATCATGGGCCTGTGGATGGCCGGTCTGGGCTCGATCCTCGGTGCGGTCAACTTCATCACCACGATCATCTGCATGCGCGCGCCGGGCATGACCATGTTCCGCATGTCGCTGTTCACCTGGAACACCCTGATCACCAGCCTGCTGGTGCTCATCGCGTTCCCGGTGCTCGCCGGCGCGCTGCTCTCGCTCGAGGCCGACCGCATCCTGGGCGCCCACGTCTTCGACGCCGCGCACGGCGGCCCGATCCTGTGGCAGCACCTGTTCTGGTTCTTCGGCCACCCCGAGGTCTACATCATCGCGCTGCCGTTCTTCGGCATCGTCACCGAGATCCTGCCAGTCTTCAGCCGCAAGCCGATCTTCGGCTACATCGGCCTGGTCGGCGCGACCCTCGGCATCGCGATCCTCTCGGTCGCCGTGTGGGCGCACCACATGTTCGTCACCGGCGCCGTCGACCTGCCGTTCTTCTCCGGCATGACGTTCCTGATCGCGGTCCCGACCGGCGTGAAGTTCTTCAACTGGATCGGCACGATGTGGGGCGGATCGCTCAGCTTCGACACCCCGATGCTGTGGTCGATCGGCTTCCTGACGACCTTCCTCTTCGGTGGCCTCACCGGCATCATCCTCGCGAGCCCGCCGCTGGACTTCCACGTGTCCGACTCGTACTTCGTCGTGGCGCACTTCCACTACGTCGTCTTCGGCACCGTCGTGTTCGCGATGTTCGCGGGCTTCTACTTCTGGTGGCCCAAGATGACCGGACGGATGCTCGACGAGCGGCTCGGCAAGCTGCACTTCTGGATCCTGTTCGTGGGCTTCCACACCACGTTCCTCGTGCAGCACTGGCTCGGCGTCGAGGGCATGCCCCGCCGCTACGCCGACTACCTGCCGTCCGACGGGTTCACGTTCCTGAACCAGATCTCGACCGTGGGCGCATTCCTGCTGTCGCTGTCGATGCTGCCGTTCTTCTACAACGTGTACGTCTCGCGTCGGAACCCGCTGGTCAACACCGACGACCCGTGGGGCTGGGGCCGCTCGCTGGAGTGGGCGACCTCCTGCCCGCCGCCGCGGCACAACTTCCACACGATCCCGCGGATCCGCTCGGAGTCGCCGGCCTTCGACCTCCACCACCCGGAGATCGCGGTCCTCGACCTCGAGGAGAATGGCAACGGCGCCGGCACCGACGCCCCCGACATGGAGGGCCGCCGGGAGCACCTGGAGGACCTGCTCGACGACGACACGACCGGAGGTGAGCAGCGGTGAAGGCCGAGGCCTGGATCTTCGGGGTCTGCACCGTCTTCCTGGTGCTCGTGACCCCCGCGTACTGGCTGGTCACGGACGCCTCCGAGAAGGGCGGCGACTGGACGGGCACCTCCGCCCTCACCATGACCACGCTCCTGACCGCGATGGTGACGCTCTACCTCGGCTTCACCGCCCGGCGCCTGGACCCTCGTCCCGAGGACCGCAAGGACGCCGAGATCGCCGACGGCGCCGGTGAGCTGGGCTTCTTCCCGCCCTACTCGTGGTGGCCGCTCTGGGCGGCCCTGACGCTCGGTCTGATCGTCTTCTCGGTCGCGATGCAGGCCTGGTGGCTGGCCATCATCGGCGGCGCCGTCGGCGCCATCGCCGTGTGCGGCCTGGTCTTCGAGTACTACCGGGGCGAGCACGCCCACTGAGGCGTGATGCCCTCAGCGATTCCGCACGTCCGTCCGGGCGTGCGGAATCGCTGCGTCTACACACCCTCCTTTACTCTGATCGCAGCGCAACGAATGCGCCGCCGGATGCGTCCTCACCTGTGACCCGTCCGCACACGACCCGACGCCCGGGAGTCATGTCCATGCGCAGCACCCGTCCCGCCCCCTTCCACGTCCCGCCTCTGCGGCGGGCTGCCGCGGTCGCCGCGGTGGTGCCTCTCCTCGCGCTCGCGGCCTGCAACGCCGGGGGATCGACGCAGGGCTCCGGCACGGGCGCCCAGGCCGACAGCCCGGCCACCACCGGTGCGGCAGCGCCCTCGTCGGCCGCCATCGTGAGCTTCAACGTCAACCGCGGCGCCACGTCCGTGCCCGTCGACACGACGCTCAAGGCGTCCATCAGCGACGGGAAGCTCGAGTCCGTCACCGTTCGTGGTCCGGAGGGTCGGCTCGACGGCGCCCTGGGCTCGGACGGCACCGCCTGGACGGCGTCGGGGCTGCTGGAGCCGGGGACGACCTACCGGGTGCAGGCCAAGGGGGTCGACGCCGCCGGCGTCGCGGTCAGCAAGGCGATGAGCTTCCGCACCGAGGCGCTCGACGTGAAGACCCAGCAGGTCTTCCCCTCGATCGCGCCGCTCGACGGCGAGAAGGTCGGCGTCGGCATGCCCGTCATCGTCACCTTCGACCTGCCGGTCAAGGACCGCGCCTCGATCGAGAAGCACCTGACCGTCACCTCGTCGCCGGTCCAGCAGGGTGCGTGGCACTGGATCAGCGACACCGAGGTGCACTGGCGCCCGAAGTCCTACTGGAAGCCCGGCACGAAGGTGCACGTGGCTGCGGACATCAACTCGGTCTCCGCAGGCGGAGGCGTCTACGGCCAGAAGGACCGTGAGTCCGACTTCACCGTCGGTGACGCCCACGTCTACAAGGTGAACGCGCAGACCCACCAGATGCAGGTCTACAGCAACGGCAAGCTGCTGCGCACGCTGCCGATCACCACCGGCAAGCCCGGCTTCATCACCCGCTCGGGCGTGAAGGTGATCATCGAGAAGTTCGCGAGCAAGCGGATGAACTCCGAGACCGTCGGCATCGGCGGCTCCGAGGCCTACGACATCGACAACGTCCAGTGGGCCATGCGACTCACCTACTCCGGCGAGTTCATCCACGCCGCTCCGTGGAGCGTGGGCTCCCAGGGCCGCGCCAACGTGAGCCATGGCTGCACGGGCATGAGCACGGCGAACGCCAAGTGGCTCTACGACCTGAGCCGCCGTGGCGATGTCGTCGAGACCACGGGCACCGATCGTCCGATGGAGCCCGGCAACGGCTACGGCGACTGGAACATCGGCTGGAAGGCCTACGAGAAGGGCTCCGCCCTGGCCTGAGGGCCGCACTGGAGCCGCTGAGAGACTCCCAGGCGCCCCCGGGAGCATCCGTCATGGACTCCGGGGGCGTCGTGCGTTGTGGGCGGGCTCCACGGGTGGTTGACGCCCAGTACGAGTCCCCTTCGCCCGTCCGACCGTGCTCGCCCTGCTCGGCGACGTGGCCGGACGTCGTGTCCTGGACCTCGGCTGCGGGGCCGGGCCTCCACGCCGAGGAGCTCGTGCGACGCGGCGCCGAGGTCCATGGCCTGGACGCCAGCCCGATGCGCGTGCCCGCGTGCCCGCGTGCCGGCTGCCCTCGTGGTATTGACCACGTCGACCACACCCATCCCACCTGGGACTGGCAGCACGTCGGGGGAGGGTACTTCGACCGCGGCTGGGTCGAGGAGACCTGTCAGCAGGACTGGCAGGTGCGCTCCTGGCGTCAGCCGCTCTCCGACTGGTGCGCCGGGGTCACGGATGCGGGCTTCCTCATCGAACGGCTGGTGGAGCACCGAGCGTCCCCCGAGGTGGCCGAGCGCGATCCGGCCATGCATGCGCGACTGAGCTCGCAGCCCGGGTTCGTCGGTCTGCGTCTGCTGCGTCCGTGAGGCTCCTGCGCACCGCCCACCTCCGAGCCTGAGACCTTCTTCGACCCGGGG
Organism: Nocardioides sp. TRM66260-LWL; assembly: GCF_020075545.1. Lineage (GTDB taxonomy): Bacteria > Actinomycetota > Actinomycetes > Propionibacteriales > Nocardioidaceae > Nocardioides. The sequence continues at coordinate 198,234 of NZ_JAIQZK010000002.1, read as the reverse complement.
CTGGATGCCGAGCGTGGGGGAGGGCCTCCGGAGACGACGAAGGGGGTCGGCTCCCGAAGGAGCCGACCCCCTGGGGTCGTGCCTGGCGCCGTGGCGTCAGTGCTTGACGGACTCGCTGCTCTCGAGGGCCGCGTGCTCGTCGTGACCACCCTCGAGCTCGTGCTCGAAGTGGTGACGCGCCTCCTCGATCTCGTCCCGAGTCGGCCGCTGGACGTTGTCCGCGAACCACAGGGCCGAGAGCTTGCCACGCAGGGCGTCGAGACGACCGACCGGTGCAGCCACGCCGTTCTCGTCGACCTTGGTCTCGGGCACGTAGACCTCGTCGTCGTCGCGCGCCGTGAGCGTGTACGCAGCCGACTCGGAGATCGGCAGGTGACGCTCGGAGTAGCCGCCCTCGGCCGACCGCATGATGATGCCGGTCTCGTAGCCGTGCAGCAGCTTCTGCTCGTCGTGACGCTGCAGCGAGATGCACCAGCGACGCGTGATCGCGAAGGCCAGCAGCGGGCCCACGAACACGGCCACCCGCATGAAGTAGGTGATCGCGTTGATGCTGGCGTGCAGCTTGATGGCGATGATGTCGTTGCCGCCGGCAGCCCACAGGAGGCCGTAGAAGGTCATCAGGGCGACCATCAGGGCCGTGCGGGTCGGGGCGTTGCGCGGACGCTCGAGCAGGTGGTGCTCGCGCTTGTCGCCGGTGATCCAGGACTCCAGGAACGGCAGGGCCGCCAGGATCGTGAACATCAGGCCGGGCAGCACGATGATCGGCAGGAAGACGTTCCAGGCGATCGTGTGGCCGAACAGGTGCGACTCGATGCCGGGCATGATGCGCAGCGCTCCGTCGGGCCAGCCCATGTACCAGTCGGGCTGTGAGCCGGCGGTGACCTTGGTCGGGTCGTACGGACCGAACTTCCACACCGGGTTGATGGTCAGCAGACCGCCCATGACGGCGGTGATGCCGAAGACGATGAAGAAGAAGCCACCGGCCTTGGCGGCGTACACCGGCAGCATCGGGTAGCCGACGACGTTCTGCTCGGTGCGGCCGGGGCCAGGCCACTGCGTGTGCTTGTGGTAGACGAGCAGCAGCATGTGGGCGGCGATCAGGCCGAGGAGCAGGCCGGGGATCAGCAGCACGTGGATGATGTAGAGCCGCGGGATGATCGCGTCACCCGGGAACTCGCCGCCGAACAGGAAGAACGACAGGTACGTGCCGACCACCGGGATGGACTTCATGAAGCCGTCCGCGGCGCGGATGCCGGTGCCCGACAGCAGGTCGTCGGGCAGCGAGTAGCCGGTGAAGCCCTCGAGGGTGCCGAGCAGCAGCAGCAGCGACCCGATGACCCAGTTGAGCTCGCGCGGCTTGCGGAACGCACCCGTGAAGTAGACGCGCAGCAGGTGCACCATCATCGAGGCGACGAAGAGCATCGCGGCCCAGTGGTGCATCTGACGCATCAGCAGGCCGCCGCGCACGTCGAAGGAGATGTGCAGGCTGGACGCGAACGCCTCGGACATCGGGATGCCGCGCAGCGCGTCGTAGGAACCCTGGTAGGTGACCTCGCCCATCGAGGGCTTGAACCACAGGGTGAGGAACACTCCCGAGAGGAGGAGGACCACGAAGCTCCACAGGGCGATCTCGCCCAGCATGAAGGACCAGTGGTCCGGGAACACCTTCCGGAGGTTCTTCTTCATCGCGGTGCCGAGACCGAGCCGCTCGTCGGCCCAGAGGGCGACGGAGCCTGCGCGGTTCGGCTTCGCGGCGGTCGCCGCGGACGAGCGGTTGCTCTCCGCGACCTTGCTGGTGTCGATGCTCATACGTCAGCCTCGCCTTGGTTGCCGATGTCCTTGCTGTCTCGTTCCCAGAAGCTCGGGCCCACGGGCTCGAGGAAGTCACTCCGGGCGATCAGATATCCCTCGTCGTCAACGCCCAAGGGGAGCTGGGGCAAGGGGCGTGCTGCAGGGCCGAAGATCACCCGGGCGGAATCGGCCAGATCGAAGGTCGACTGGTGACAGGGGCACAGCACATGGTGGGTGGTGCGCTCGTAGAGCGAGATCGGGCACCCGACGTGGGTGCAGATCTTGGAGTAGCAGACGATGCCGTCGACGTCCCAGTTCTCCCGGCCGCGGCCGGGCTGGAGCTCGTCCGGCTCGATGCGGACGACGATGATCGCGCCCTTGGCCTTCTCGGCCTGGAGCTCGACGCCCTCGATCTCCGGGTAGCCGTTCTCCTCGGTGGGGAACAGGGCCTCCGGAGCACCGTTGATGAGGTCGCCGATCTCGATGTCGGACGCCTTGATCGGCGTGCCGACGACGTCGCGCACCAGGCGCATGTTCGGCTTCCACACGGTGTGCTTGAGCTTGTCGCCCGGGAGCGGACCGAGGTCGCGCAGCAGGACGACGGCCGGTGCGCCCAGCAGGGCGACCGAGCCGATCAGGGAGTTGCGGATCAGCGGGCGGCGGGCGATGCCCGACTCCTCGAGACCGGCCTGGAGCGCGGCGAGCGTCGCCTCGCGGTCCTCCTCCGAGGAGGCGGCCGGGTGGCGCATCTCGACCATCTCGTGGTCGGCCATGAGCTTGCGCGCCCACTGGATGATGCCGGCGCCGATGAAGAGCAGCGCCGCGCCGAACGTGCCGCCGAGCGCCACGTTGGACACTCCGAGGCCGAGGCTGGAGTCCCACTCGTCGCCCACCTTGAAGGTGAAGTACGAGACGAGGAACAGGAACGTGCTCAGGGCCGAGAGGCCGAAGAGGATCGCGACCTGTCGCTCGGCGCGCTTCTCCGCCTTCGGGTCGACGTCGGTCGGCCGCCACTGGTGCTCGGGCAGGCCGGGGTCGCGGATGGGCTCGAGGTCGCTGCCGGCGTCGTCGCCGGAGACGTGCTCGGGCAGGTGCTGGTCGCTCACGCGTCCACCTCCGCCTTCTTCTTGGTCGATCGGGTCGAGTGGGCCGCGATCCACACGGCGAAGCCGACCGCGCCGCCGATGCCGACGACCCACGCGAACAGGCCCTCGGCCACGGGGCCGAGGCTGCCCAGCGTGAATCCACCGTAGCTCGGGGTCTCACGCATGGAGGTGATGTAGGCGATCACGTCGCGCTTCTCCTCCGGCGAGAGGTTGCCGTTGCTGAACGACGGCATGTTCTGCGGGCCGGTCAGCAGCGCCTCGTAGATGTAGCGCGGCTCGACGCTGTGCAGGTTGACGGCGTAGCCGCCACGCGGCATCGCGCCGCCGGCGCCGTCGAAGTTGTGGCACGCGGTGCAGTTGGTGAGGAAGATCTGGCCACCGCGCACGATCGCCTCCTGGCGCTCGGCGTCGGTGAGCCCCTCGACGCTGTAGTCCTTGGCGGCCGGGACGGCCGGGCCGGGGCCGAGGGAGGCGACGTAGGCCGCCATCGCGTCGATCTCGTCCTGCGTGTAGACGACCTTCTTGCGCGGGGCCTGGGCGCCCGGCTGGGCCATCGGCATGCGGCCCGTGCCGACCTGGAAGTCGACCGCGGCGGCGCCGACGCCGACGAGGGACGGGCCGAGCTGGTTGCCGTCGATCGTCGAGATGCCCTGACCGTTCTGGCCGTGGCAGAACGAGCAGCCGACGAGGAAGAGCTTGCGACCCTTCTCGACCTGCATCGCCTGGGTGTCGGACTTCGCGGCCTGAGCCGGCGAGAAGGCCTGGTAGAGGCCGCCGGTGAGCCCGAGCCCGAGCAGCAGCAGCAGCAGTCCGGCGACCGGGCCGCGACGGTAGCGCGACAGTCGGCCGGCGGAGCGGTTCAGGAAACGCACGATGTGACTTGTCCTCGATCCTTGAAGGAGTCGGCGGGCGACGACGGGTTACTTGACGAGGTAGATCGTGGCGAAGAGCCCGATCCAGACGACGTCGACGAAGTGCCAGTAGTACGACACGACGATGGCGCTGACGGCCTGCTCGTGGGTGAAGCGGCGGGCGAGATAGGTGCGTCCGAGGACGAGCAGGAAGGCGATGAGGCCACCGGTGACGTGCAGGCCGTGGAAGCCCGTGGTCAGGTAGAACATCGTGCCGTAGGCGGAGTCCTGGATGGTGATGCCCTCGTGGACGAGCTCGGTGTACTCCACGGCCTGGCCGCCGATGAACACGGCGCCCATGAGGTACGTGAGGATGAACCACTCGCGCAGGCCCCAGCCCTTGATCTGCAGCAGGGAGCCGGAGCGGCTGACCTGGCCGCGCTCGGCCGCGAACACGCCGAGCTGGCAGGTGAGGGAGGAGAGCACCAGGATCGTGGTGTTCGCCGAGGCGAACGGGATGTTGAGCGACTCGGTGTTCTGCGCCCACAGCTGCGGGCTGACCGCGCGGATCGTGAAGTACGCCGCGAACAGCGCCGCGAAGAACATCAGCTCGCTGGAGAGCCAGATGATGGTTCCGACGCTGACCATGCTCGGCCGGTCGTGATGCCCGTGCAGACGGGACGCAGGGATGGTTGCCGTAGTCGCCACGGATCCATTATGGCCGACGAGGGGCTATCCGCGACGTGGGGTCCCCGCTGTCTCAGACGAGGGATGTCTCACGTCGCCCGCGCGCGCCCGCGGAGGGCTAGCATCGCCCGCGTGAGTGAGCCCACGACGGACCGTCCGCTCCGCGTCCTGGTCTACAGCGACGACGTCACCACGCGTCAGCAGGTGATCCTCGCGCTCGGCCGCCGGCCGCACCCCGACCTGCCGGAGGTGCAGTACGTCGAGGTCGCCACCGAGCCGGTCGTCCGCTCGACGATGGACTCCGGCACCATCGACCTCGCGGTCCTCGACGGCGAGGCCGTGCCCGCCGGGGGCATGGGCATCGCCAAGCAGCTCAAGGACGAGATCTACCGGTGCCCGCCGGTCGTCGTCCTGACCGGACGCCCCCAGGACGCCTGGCTCGCGACCTGGTCGCGGGCCGAGGCCGCGGTCTCCCACCCGATCGACCCGCTGCACCTCGCCGAGACGGTCGTCGCGCTGCTGCGGGCGCGCGCCGTCCCCGCCTCCTGATGCCACCGACCACCTGGCCCGACGTGCTCGGGCGACTGGTCGCGCGCGAGGACCTCACCGCCGACGAGACCGGCTGGGCGATGGGGGAGATCCTCGGCGGCGAGGCCACGCCGGCGCAGATCGCCGGCTTCGCCGTCGCGCTGCGGGCCAAGGGCGAGACGGTCGAGGAGCTCGCCGGGCTGGCCGAGCAGATGCTGGCGCTCGCCGCCCCGATCGAGATCCCGGGCCCGCTCGTCGACGTCGTCGGCACCGGCGGCGACCGGTCGATGTCGGTGAACATCTCGACCATGTCCGCGATCGTCGCCGCGGGCGCCGGAGCGCGGGTGGCCAAGCACGGCAACCGCTCGGCGTCCTCGAAGTCCGGCTCCGCCGACGTGCTCGAGCAGCTCGGCGTGCGCCTGGACCTGCCGGTGGCCGACGTCGCGCGGGTCGCCCGCGAGGCCGGCATCACCTTCCTGTTCGCGGCCGCCTTCCACGGCTCGATGCGCCATGCCGCGCTGCCGCGGCGCGAGCTCGGCATCGGCACCAGCTTCAACTTCCTGGGCCCGCTGACGAACCCGGCGCGCCCCGGAGCCCAGGCGATCGGCTGTGCGGATCCGCAGGCCGCGCCGATCATGGCCGGCGTCCTCGCCCGCCGTGGCGTCGACGCGTGGGTGTTCCGAGGCCGCGACGGGCTCGACGAGCTCACCACGGGCGCGCTCTCCGACCTGTGGGTGGTCTCCGCGGGCGAGGTCGTGCCCGCCGTCGTCGACCCCGCCGGCCTGGGCCTGGCCCCCGCGACGGCCGACGACCTGCGCGGCGGCGACGCCGCGCACAACGCGGCGGTGGTGCGTCGCGTGCTGGCGGGCGAGCGGGGTCCGGTGCGGGACGCCGTCGTCCTCAACGCCGGCGCGACCCTCGCCGTGCTCGCGCAGTCGACCGGCGCGCCCGCGCCGACCGACGACGCCGCGGTGGCCGCGGCGCTCCGGGCGGGGATGGCCCGGGCCGAGGAGGCGCTCGACACCGGCGCCGCGGCGGCGTCGCTCGACCGATGGGTCGCCGCCTCGGCGAGCTGAGCAGTCGCTCAGCGCGCGAGCATGACGACGTCGTCCGCGCGGTGCACCACCCGCCAGCCGCCGACCCGCTCGAGGTCGTAGGCGAGCGGGCCGTCGGTGCGCACGAGCGCGACGTCGATGCCCTGACGGTCGATGACCTCCAGCCAGCCGGCCTCCCGATCGAGCACGTCGAAGACGTCCTTCAGCTCGGCGTCGGTGTAGGCGTCGGCGTAGCCGTTGTAGGCGGCGTCGACCTCCGGGTGCGCCCAGAGCAGGTAGGAGCCGAAGGGGATCTCGCTCAGGACCGGCGTGCCCGGCGGCAGCGCGCGCAGGCTCGGCGCGAGCCAGGAGGGCTCCTCGGGCGTGGGGTCGGGCATGAGCGCGGCGAACCCCGCCGCCGCCGTGACGGCCACGGCCGCGGCGAGCAGCGTCAGCCGCGACTCACGCGCCGAGACCGGGGTGGGCCTGACGGCGCCGCGTCCGAGCTGGCGGGCCAGCAGCACCGCGAGCATCGCGGCCGCCACGGGGATGCCCCGGCTGTTGTAGAGCGCCCAGCCGATCGACTCCAGCAGGAGCAGGTCGGCCAGCCAGCCGTCGGGGCCGGATCGCGCCCGCGCCACGACGCTCGCCGCGATCAGCGCCGCGACGACGGCGCCGGTCGGCGAGGTGAAGTCGGTCGGGCGCCACTCGCTGAAGTACTCGGTGCGGCCGCCGACGGTGAGCACGGCGTCGTAGAGACCCGGGCCGACGGGCGTCAGCCCGGCCGCCAGCAGGGAGCTGACCGGGACGGCCAGGGCGCGCGCCGACCGCCGCCGGTCCCCGGGACTGTCGAGCAGCAGGCCGACCGCCCCGGCCAGGCTCGTGACCACGCCGATCAGCCACATCCCGTGGAGCATCGCCCACAGCCAGGTGAGGGGGACGAGCCACCAGCGGACGCGTCCGTCGCGCGCGGTGCCGAGCCACGCGCCGAGGGTGACGACCACCAGGAGGTAGCTGACCAGCTGCGGGCGGCTCGAGATCGACGGCACGGACGCGAGCATCGTGACCGCCGCCAGCGGGGCCGCCACCGCCAGCGTGCTCTCCCGCCGACACGCGCGCAGGACCACCAGCATGAAGACCACCCCGACCGCGGAGGCCAGCCAGAGCACGCCACGCAGGCCGAGGACGTCGTCGGTGCCGGCCAGCACGATCTGGCTCAGCCACTGCGTCGGGTACCAGTGCTTGGTCGCGTACGACGTCGGCTCGCCGGGCGCCCACGGCGACCAGTCGGTCAGGAACCGCTCGCCGAGCCGCAGGTGGAAGAAGGTGTCGATGTTGATCGGCTGGCGCAGCTGGCGCAGCGCCACGACGGCGAGCACCGCCGCGGTGAGGAGCGCAGGGAGGCCGGTGCGGACCAGGCGGGTGACCACGGGGGAGGGATCGGCAGGGGTCAGTCGAGTCCGAGGGAGAACGCCGTCTCGAGATCGTGCCGCGAGTAGGCGCGGAACGCGATGTGGGTCTGGGTGGACACCACGCCGGGCACCTTGTTGAGCCGATCGGCGACGACGGCGGCGATCTCGTCGTGCGAGCGCACGCGGATGAGCGCGATCAGGTCGATCTCGCCGGTGACCGAGTAGACCTCGGAGACGCCCTCGAGGGCGGCGATCGCCTCGGCGACCTCGGGGATGCGGGCGACGTCGGCGTGGACGAACACGATCGCGGTGATCATGGGCCGAGGCTAGGCCACGGGGCCTGTCGGCCGCAGCGATCGTCGGTCGTCGAAGGGCACCAGGCTGCGCCTCGAGGCGGCGACGGCGTCGTGCCGGGGCAGGTGGCGATGGGCTCCCCGGACGGGGCAGGCCCAGGTGCCCTCGAGCTCGACCAGGCGCACGCCGTCGGACTCCAGCCAGCGCAGGATGCGCTCGGTCTCCTCCGGGCTGGCCGCGGGCACGGGCCCCGGCGCCGGGCGGACGGTCTCGGCCCCGGCCCGCAGCTGGGCGACGTACTGGTGGGCGTCGGCGCCGCGCGGGATGACGCCGGCCGCGGCGAGGCGACCGTGGCGCACCACGTGCACGGCCCAGGTGTCGTCGTCCTCGCGGCGTGCCGCCACCAGCTCGGGGCACGAGGTGAGCGCGCTCAGCCGCTGGTGACGGGCGGCGGCGCGGACGAAGGCGGTGAGCCGATCGCGGTGCTGCCCGGCCTCCTCGAACCGCTCGTCGGCGGCGAGGCGGCCCATGCGTCGCTCGAGGCCGGTGACCACGGGATCGGGGTCGTGCAGGAGCGCGGTGCGCAGCGCGTCGACGAGCGCGGCGTAGGCCTCGGGGTCGGCCGAGCCGTCGCAGGGGGACAGGCAGCGACCGAGCTCGGCGAGCACGCACGCGGTGCGGCGGGGCCGGCGGGCCAGGCGTCCGGTGCACTGCCGCACCGGGAACACCTCGTGCAGGGCGGCGACGCAGCGCTCCGCGGCTCCGGAGGAGGAGAAGGGGCCCAGGTAGTCGGCGTCGTCGTCCTTGACCGCGCGCACGATCGCCAGCCGTGGCCACGGCTCGCGGGTGAGCTTGACGAAGTGCATGCGCTCGGGGAACCGGGAGCGGCGGTTGTAGGGCGGCTTGTGCTCGCCGATCAGGCGCAGCTCGCGCACCTGCGCCTCCAGAGGGGTCGCGCACACGACCGGGGTGACCGACGCGGCCAGCGCGACCATCTCGCCCATGCGGGAGCGGGTCTCCGAGGCGGTGAAGTAGGTGCGCACCCGCGTGCGCAGGTCGCGCGAGGTGCCGACGTAGAGGACCTTCTCGCGCGCGTCGCGGAAGAGGTAGACCCCCGGGGCGTGCGGCAGCCCCTCGGCGAGATGCCGCTTGCGCCGCTGCGCGACCGTGACCCGGGAGGTGTAGGTCTGCAGCTCCTCGAGCGTGTGGACCCCGAGGTTGCCGAGCCGGTCGAGCAGGCCGTGGAGGACGTCGACGGTGGCCCGCGCGTCGGAGAGCGCGCGGTGGTTCGGCGTGGTGGTCGAGCCGAACGCCGCCGCGAGGGAGGACAGCTTGCAGTTCGGCGCGTCGTCGCGCGTGACGACGCGGCGCGCCAGCCGCGCGGTGTCGACGATCTCGAAGCGAGGCCACGGCAGGCCCTGCTCGGCCGCGAAGTGCTGGAGGAAGCCGACGTCGAACGGGGCGTTGTGCGCCACCAGGACGCAGCCGGCCGCGAACTCCAGGAACGCCGGCAGGACCGACTCGATGCGCGGCGCCCCCGCCACCATGGAGTCGGAGATGCCGGTGAGCACGGCGATGAACGGCGGGATCGAGCCGCGGGGGTCGACGAGGGTCTGGAACTCGCCGAGCACCTCGCCGCCGCGGACCTTCACCGCGCCGACCTCGGTGATCATCGAGCCGCCGGCGGCCGAGCCGCCGGTCGTCTCGAGGTCGACCACGCAGAAGGTGACGTCGCGCAGCGGCCGGCCGAGCTCGTCGAAGCCCCGCTGGGCCTCCCAGGCGGGCCCGCGGGCGGGCCGTTCGGACTGCTGCGCCACCATGGACGCGACGCTAGGCGCGACCGCCGACAATCTCGGGACGGCGGGCGTGCGGCGCGTCGGCCGTAGGCTCGGCCCGCCCCACGCGTGGCCGCGTCCGCGTCCGCGTCCGTGGCGCGGGGCCCGTCCCGTGCGTGACCCCGACCAGCCCCGAGGAGGACCGATGTCCGTCGAGCCTCCCGCCGCCGTCGACCTGCCCGACGAGGTGCGCGCCCGCATCGTCGCGCTCGTGGTCGAGGTGCTGCCCGAGGCCGGCTCGCTGCCTCCCGCCCTGCGGCGGATCGCGGCGTTCGCCCCGGCGCGACGCGCGCGCCTCGGCTCGTCCGCGGTGCTCGACGCGCTGGCCGACGACGCGCTGCGCGAGCGGCTGGCGGTGCTCGTCGCGGTGCGCGAGGGCGCGGACGCCGCGGGGCGGCCGGCGGCGGACCCCGGGGCGCCCGGCGATCCCGACGGTCCGGACGACCTCGACGATCCCGCGGGGCTGGCCGCCCACGCCTGGCTGCACCGGGGCGAGGGCTGGGCCCAGACCCTCGCCGCGGCCCTCGAGCGGCTGCGTCCGGCGGACGGGAGCGGCGCCCCGGACGACGACGGGCGGGTCGCCCGCCTCGTCCGCCGCCTCGCCGACGCCGAGCAGCGCCTGCGGGAGGCCCGGGCGGCCCACCGTCACGACCTGGACGAGGCGAAGGCGGAGATCGCCGCGCTGCGGCGGCGCGTGGGCGAGCTGCGCCGTGCCGCGCCGGACGCCTCCCTGGCGGCCCGGCTCTCGGCCGCGGAGGCCGAGCGGGACGCCGCGCGCGCCGAGGTCGCCGACCTCGCGGCGGCGCTGGCCCGGGCCGAGGAGGCCGCGCGGGACGCCGCGTCCCGCGCCGAGCGGGCGACGCGGTCCGAGCGGGGCGGGGCCCCGGCGGACGACGCGGGCGGGGCCCGCCAGCGCGCCCGTCGCGAGCGCGAGGAGGCGAGCCTGCGGGCGCGCGTCCTGCTCGAGACGGTGCTCGAGGCCGCGGCGGGCCTGCGGCGCGAGCTCGCCCTGCCCACCGCGCTCGGGACGCCCGGCGAGCGCGTCGAGACGCGCCTGGCGGCCGACGGCGCGCCCGAGCTGTCCGACGCGGGGCCGGCGCTCACGGTGACGATGCTCGAGGCGCGGCTCGCGATGCCGCGCAGCCGCCTGGTGGTCGACGGGTACAACGTCAGCAAGGCCGGGTGGCCCGGCGCCCCCCTCGACGTCCAGCGGGCCCGTCTGCTCGCCGCGCTCGCGCCGCTCGCGGCCCGCACCGGAGCCGAGACCACGGTCGTCTTCGACGCCGCCGAGGCCTCGGAGCGCCCGCCGGTGCGTCCGCCGCGCGGCGTGCGGGTGCTGTTCAGCCCGCCGGGGGTGATCGCCGACGACGTGATCGGCGAGCTGGTCGAGGCCGAGCCCGACGGGCGCGTGGTGCTGGTCGTCACCGACGACGCCGCGGTCCGCGCGCGGACCGCCCGGGCCGGCGCCCGCGGCGTCCCGAGCCGGGTGCTGCTCGACCTGCTCGCCCGCTGAGCCCGCTCGCCCGGAATTGTCGGCGGTCGCTGTCAGCGTTCCGGCCATGAGCATGCGAATCGACTGCGACTCCTGCCTGATGCGCGACCTGCTGTGCCACGACTGCGTCGTCACCGCGCTCCTCGGCCCGCCGCCGGAGCTGAGCCTCGACGCCGACGAGCAGCGCGCCCTCGCCGTGCTGGCCGCCGGCGGGCTGATCCCCCCGCTGCGGCTCGTGGAGCCCCTGGACCCGCCGTTCGTCGAGTCGGCCTGAGGCGCCTCGCACGACCGTCGCGCCCTGGTGCTGGTGGGACGCAGGAGGCGGAGGTGACGCACGAGGCGGGGACCGGGCCCAGATCACACCGATCGGAGGGGTCGCTTCGCGAGTTGTTTTGGCGCGCCTCCCACGGGTTGTCTAGCCTCACCTCACAGGAGTGCGTCGAAGCGATCCACCGACGGGCCGCGCGCGCTCCGCGTCGAGTCCCCCGCCCGCGGGGGAGCCGGGGAACCAACTCACCTGGGGTGCATCCCCTGCGAGGCGACCACCGTCGAGGAGCAGGGGTAGGGCAAGTCGTGCCTGAACCCGTCAGCTCACCCGGTAGGCGTCACGACGAACAAGGAGAGCGCCCGCTCGTGCACCACGGACGGAAGCGAATCGGCAGCGCCGCTGCCGGACTGGCCCTGGTGGCCGTCGCCGGACTCATCCCGGCCCAGTCGGCCCAGGCCAAGCCCAGCGTCGAGTCGGTGCAGGCGCGGGTCGACGCCCTCTACCGCCAGGCCGAGCAGGCCTCCGAGCGCTACAACGACGCGCGCCTCCAGCTCTCCGAGCTCCAGCAGGACCTGCGGCTGCTCCGTGCCGACCAGCGGCGTCAGGCGCGCGGCCTGCAGTCCGCTCGTGCCCAGGTGCGCGACTCCGTGGTGCGCCAGTACGAGGGCCAGGGCCTCTCCGCCGTGGGCGAGGTCGTGGTCTCGCGCGACCCGAGCGCCTTCCTCGACCAGATGGCCACCATGGCCTCCTTCGACGACATCCAGCAGCAGCTCTACTCCTCCTACGCCACCCAGGCCGAGGCGCTGCGCCTGCGCACCGCCGCCGCCCAGGACCGGGCCGACCGGCTGGCCGCGCTGAAGAAGGGCCTCGCCGACGACAAGCGGACGATCGACGACAAGCTCGCCGAGGCGAAGGCGCTGCTGGGCGACCTGAAGGCCGAGCAGCGGGCCGCCGTCGTCTCCCGCGACCAGCCGCGCGTCGGCGGCGCCCCGTCGTCGGCGTCGACCGCCGTGCCGAAGAACGTGCCGGTCAGCGGTCGCGCCGGCGCCGCCGTCTCCTACGCCCTCGCGCAGGTCGGCGACGCCTACGTCTACGGCGCCGCGGGCCCCAACGCCTTCGACTGCTCCGGGCTGACGATGATGGCCTGGGCGCAGGCGGGCGTCTCCCTGCCGCACTCCTCGAGCGCGCAGTACGCCTCCGGCACCAAGGTCGCCCCGGGCGACCTGCAGCCGGGCGACCTCGTCTTCTACTACAGCCCGATCAGCCACGTCGGCATCTACATCGGCAACGGCCAGATCGTGCACGCGGCGAACCCGTCCACCGGCGTCGCCGTGTCCCCGGTGTTCTCGATGCCGTTCAGCGGCGCGGTGCGTCCGGGCTGATCCGCTGACCGAGCCCGTCCTCCCGCCGTCGCCGACGCCCACCACGCCGGCGTCCACGCGCGCGCCGGGCCGGGCACGGGCGTTGCGCCTCGGTGTCGCTCTCACGCTGGTGCTGGCCGCGGCGATCGTCGTGGGCCTGGCTCGCGGCGGCGACGGCGACGTCGTGATCCGGCCCGGGGAGGTCGCTGCGCCGGCGGCGACCGCGCGCACGGGAGCCGCCACCGAGCTGGTGTCGCGGCTCGGCGAGGCGCTCGCGCGCGGCGACGAGCGTGGTGCCGCCGCCCTCGCGCCCGCCGACGACCCGCGCGCCGCGGCCCGGCTGGCGGCCGTGGCGCGCAACGTGCGCGCGCTCCGACTCACCGACGTCAGCCTGCGCTTCGTCGACCAGAGCGGCTCGCTCGCCCCCGACGGGCGGTGGACGGCCACCGTCGAGGCCACGTGGCGCCTGGCCGGGCTCGATCCGCGCGCGGCGGACGCCGAGATCGGCGTCCGCCTGCTGCAGCGTGGCGGGACGCTCGCGGTCACCGGGTTCGGCGGCGCCGGACGCGCCCCGCTGTGGACCACCGGTCCGCTCACCGTGCTGCGCGGTCCCCGCACGCTGGTGCTCGCGCAGCGACCCGCCGACGCGCGCCGCCTCGACGCGCTCGCGCGCACGGCGGTGCGCCAGGTCGCCGGCCGCCTCGACCTCCCGTCGACCCGCCTGGTCGTCGAGGCGCCCGGCAGCGGCTCCGCGCTCGACGCCGCGCTGGCGGCCGAGCCCGGCACGTACCGTCAGATCGCCGCCGTCACGGCCCCCGTCGACGGCTCGCCGCCGGGCCGGGCGCCGATCCACGTGCTCGTGAACCCGGACGTGCTCAACCGGCTCGATCGCGCCGGCGCCCAGGTCGTGCTGACCCACGAGACCGTGCACGCCGCCACCCGCGCCCCCGCGAGCCGCGCGCCGTCGTGGCTGATCGAGGGCTTCGCCGACTGGGTGGCGCTGCAGGAGGTGCGGCTGCCGCTGCGCACGACGACGGCTCGGCTCGCCGCCCGGATCGCGCGCGAGGGCCTGCCGCGGCGACTGCCGACCTCCGCGGACTTCGCCGTCGACCGCACCGACCTGGAGGCCAGCTACGAGGCCGCCTGGCAGCTGTGCGTCACCATCGCCGACGCCGCCGGTCCGGACGCCCTGCGCGCCCTCTACGACCGCTCGGCCGACGGGTCGGCGTTCGCCGCCGACCTGCGCCGCACCACGGGTCTCACGGAGGCTCGGCTGCTGGCGCTGTGGCGCACCCGTCTGGGCGAGCTGCCGCGCGCGTCCACCGGCTCCGGCGCGCGCTCCGTGCCCGATCGACCGGCCGCCTGAGGCCCGCGTCCCACGTCGGATCCCTCGGCAGACCGCTCACCGGAGCCCGACGGCCCTCGGGGTCGACCCCGCCGCGCGGCGGCTTGGACGTCGGGCGCACCCTGGGGGAGTGACGTCGTCCGCCGCGGCCCGCCCCGACTCCCGTCCCGATGCGTCCGGGAGCCCCAGGCCGGAGGCCGAGGCGCCGTGGCGCACCACCGCGCTGGTCGTCGCCGTCGTCGGCGCGCTGGCGTTCGCCCTCGTGGCCTGGTGGCGGATCCCCTGGGACGCCGTGCCGGGCGGCCGGCTGACGCCGGTGCCCGCGACCTCGGCGTTCGACCCCGCGCAGATCGCCCGCGCCGAGGAGTACAGCCGCTGGGCGCGCGTGTGGGGCTGGGGCTCGCTCGCGCTCTCGCTCGTCGTCGCGCTCGTCCTGGGCCTCGGGCCGTGGGGCGGACGCGTGATGGCGCGGCTGGCGCGTCTCACCGGTCGCTGGTGGCTGCAGGTTCCCCTCGGCGTCGCGCTGCTGCTCCTGGTCGGCCGACTGGTCACCCTCCCGCTGGCCGCCGCCGCCCATGTGCACCAGACGCGCGCCGGCCTCACCCGCCAGGGCTGGGCGGGGTTCGCGCGCGACCTCGCGGTGGGGGAGGCGATCACGATCGTCACGACCGGGCTGGCGGTGCTCGCCGTCGTGGCGTGCGCCCGCCGCGCGCCGCGCCGGTGGCCCGCGGTGGCGGCGGGCCTGGCCGCGGCGCTCGTCCTGCTCGGCTCGTTCGTCTACCCGGTGCTGGTCGAGCCCCTGATGAACCGGTTCACGCCGTTGCCCGACGGGCCGCTGCGCAGCGAGATCCTCCGGCTCGCCCAGCGCGAGGGCGTGCCCCTGCAGGACGTGCTGGTCGCCGACGCGTCCCGGCGCACCACGACGCTCAACGCCTACGTGTCGGGCTACGGCAGCACCCGGCGCGTCGTCCTCTACGACACGCTCCTGCAGACCCTCGACCGACGCGAGACGCTCTCGGTGGTGGCCCACGAGCTGACCCACGCCCGGGAGGACGACGTGCTGACGGGCTCGGTGCTCGGCGCGCTCGGCGCCGCGACCGCGGTGGGCCTGCTCGGCCTCGCCCTCGGGCGGCGACGCCCGGAGGCGGCCACCGTGCCGCGCGTGCTGGCGCTGGCGGCGGTGGCGACGCTGCTGGCCGCGCCGGTGCAGAACACGCTGAGCCGGCAGATCGAGATCCGCGCCGACGTCGGGGCGCTGGAGGCCACCGGGGACCCGGCGGCGTTCGAGGCCATGCAGCGTCAGCTGGGCCTGCGCTCGCTGAACGACCCGACGCCGCCGGCGTGGTCGCAGCTGTGGTTCGGCTCGCACCCGACCGTGCTGACGAGATTGGCCCTCGCCGAGCGGATGGCGCGAGGCTGAGACCGGTCTCCCGGTGTCGTCCTCCGACATCGCGCTCGACGAGGGCCGTTCACTCCCTCCCCAGAGAGTGGTCTCGCGAGCCGCGGGTGCGGCGGTGCGGGCGGAGCCCGCGGGGGTCGGCGCCTAGCAGGTGCCGGTGGCCAGGGCGGTGGCGTTGGAGGTCATGCTCGAGCACGTCTCGGTGAACGCCTTCTTCACGACCGGGCCGAGGGCCACGACCGCGACCACGATGATCGCGGCGATGCCGGAGATCAGCAGCGCGTACTCGACCGCCGAGGCTCCGTCGTCGTCGCGACGGGCTGGGGCCAGAGCCTGGAGGATCCGGGTGAGCAGCTGCATGTCGTCCTTCTTCGTGGCGTCGCTGGTGCGGTGGGACTGCCGGGGCCGGCGGCGTGGGGCTCGGCCGAGCTCCGAGCCCGCCGCCGGCACGATCAGCAGCTGCCGGTGGCGACCGCGGCGTTGTTGCTGGTGATGGACGAGCAGGTGGCGGTGAAGGCCTTCTTCACGACCGGGCCGAGGGTCATGACGGCGACGACGATGATCGCGGCGATGCCGGCGATGAGCAGGCCGTACTCGACGGCGGAGGCGCCGCGGTCGTCGGCGGTGGGGCGACGGCCGGAGAAGAGGAGGCGCAGGTACTCGATCATGAGGTTCTCCCAGGAGGACTGAAGTGGATCGGCTCGGGCTGTGACCGCTCCGGTGAGGCCTTCGACCTCACGACATGAATCCTGCTGCGCGGAGGGGGGTGGCCGGATCGGGTGACCGCGTCGAGGCGCGTAGTCACTTCGAGCTACCCCGTCGCGACGGCCGCCCTGACCCGTTCGGGACCTTCGGCCGCAGACGCACGACGGCCCGCGTCCCCTCGGCTGGGGGCGCGGGCCGTGCGGGCTGAGCGGTGCTGGCTCAGCTGGGCTTGACGGTGGACAGCAGGCCGATGCGCATGGCCGTGACGAGCGCCTGGGCGCGGTTGGTGGCGCCGAGCTTCTGGTAGATCTTCGCGATGTGCGACTTGGCGGTCGACTCGCTGAGGTAGAGCCGCTGGCCGATCTGCGCCGCGCCCAGCCCGTCGGCCAGGAGCAGCAGGACCTCGTGCTCGCGGTCGGTGAGCCGGGTCGACTCGGCGGCCGAGCGGCGCATCATCGCCCCGACCAGGCCGGCGCAGACGAACGAGCGCGGCGAGACCCGCGCATGCCGCGCGGCCTTGACGACCTCCGAGGAGGGCGCGTCCTTGCCGACGAAGCCGGACGCGCCGGCCTCCATGGCGGCGAAGATCTGGTCGTCGCCGGAGTGCATCGTCAGCACCACCAGGCCGATCGTCTCGCTCCGCTTGCGCAGCGCCCGGACGATGTCGAGGCCGGTGCCGTCCTGCAGCTGCAGGTCGGTGACGACGACGTCGGGGCGCAGCTCGGCGCAGCGCGCCATGCACTCGGCGACGCTGCCGGCCACGCCGACGACCTCCATGTCGTCCTGGAGGTCGAAGACGCCGGCCAGGCCGGTGCGGATGAGCTCGTGGTCGTCGACCAGCATGACGCGGGTCGGGGCCGGCTCGGTGGGGTTCGCGGTGTCGTTCACAGCTGCGCCTTCTGCTCCTCCCCGACGGGGACGTCGGGGATCTGGTCGCCGAGCACGACGCGGACGGTGAGGCCACCGCCGGGCGTGTCGGTGAGGGTCAGTATGCCGCCGATGAGGTGCGTGCGCTCCTGCATGATGCCGAGGCCGTAGGAGTCGGAGCGGCCGGTGCCCATGCCGCGTCCGTTGTCGCTGACGGTGATCGACGCCGAGGGCGGCTGCACCTGGCAGTGCACGTGGATCTGCGTGCACCCCGAGTGCTTGACGGCGTTGTTCATCGCCTCCTGGGCGATGCGGAACAGCTCGGCCTCGACCTCGGGTCGCAGTCGCGTCGGCTGCTCGTCGAGGGTGACGGCGATCGGGATGCCGGAGACCTGCCCGAGGTTGCGGGCGATGGAGGTGATCGCGGTGCCCAGCGTCTCGCTCGCGCCGACGCTGGTGCGCAGCGTGATGACGGTGCGTCGCACCTCGGCGACGACCGCCGAGATCCGCTCGCGCAGCAGCTCCAGCTGCGCCTCCTGCTTGGGGCCCGGCGGGCTCGCCGCGACGATGTCGACCAAGTAGCCCAACGAGGCGATGTCCTGGGCGACGCCGTCGTGCATCTCCCGGGAGAGCCGCCGGCGCTCCTCGGCGGTGGCGGTGTCGCGGAAGCGGGCGAACAGCAGGGCGGTGTCGAGCTGCACGGCCAGCGGGTGGAGCGCCCGGGTGAGCCGCCGCTGCAGGTCGCGGGCGTCGACGCCGGCCGTGGGCGTCGCGGCGACCACGCCGACCCGTCCGGCGTCGGTGACCAGCACCAGCGCCAGCCGGCCCTCGGCGTCGAGCACGAGGGTCTCCTCGCCGTCCCAGGCGCTCTGCGCGAGCGTGAGGTGGTCGGAGAGGTCGGCGGGCCCGGCGGCGGCGCCGGGGTCGAGGCTCTTGGTGACGAGCGGGACGAGCTCGTCCTCGCGCGGCACGTACAGGGCCAGGCGCGCGGTGGGCAGCTCGTCGTCGACCCGCGCCATGATCGCCCCGCCGAGGATCGTGGGATCCAGCCCGGAGCTGAGGTCGCCGCTGAGGCCGATGAGCTGCCGGATCAGCGTCTGGGCGTAGTAGTACGGCGTCAGGGGGTCGTTGCTGCGCAGCAGCGCGCTGCGCACGAAGCAGGCCACGAGGCCCAGGCCGAGGCCGGTGACCGTCCAGGTGAAGGTCGCGACGCTCTGCTCGCGGGTGATGCCGTTGTAGCCGAGGTAGGCGAGCGCGACGATGGCGCTGACCTGCGCCGACAGGGCGACCCCCATGCCGCGGACGCCCCGGTGCAGGCCGCCGGTGAACGCGGGGACGGTCATCAGGCCGATCGCCGCGGTGCTCTGGTGCAGGCTCAGACCGCACGCCGCGCCGACCGCCAGCGGCTCGAGCACGCCGAGCACGGGCACGGTGCGCTCGGGCCAGCGCTCGGCGAGCTGGACGACGAGCCACAGCCCTCCGACCGCGCCGACGGTGTGCAGGGCGACGTCGTCGCGCGCATAGACGGCCGAGCCGAGGAGGACCACGAGCACGAAGGCGCGCGCGGCGGCGCTCAGGCGGAACACCTGACGCTGCAGCGTGGTCATGAGGTCACTTTCCGGGGTGGGAGCGGTGGTGCGGGGCGGAGCCGAGGTGCCGGTCCGTCCGTGAGCCCCGAGTGGCTCGCGTGATTATGGTCGCTGGACGCGGGGGAGCGGTACGCCCGCTCCCGACACGCCGTCAGCGGCTGAAGCTGTCCATGATGTTGATCGCCGCGGGGCCCATGACCGCCACGAAGAGGCACGGCAGGATGAAGAAGATCAGCGGGACGGTCATCTTCACCGGCACCTGCTGGGCCTTCTCCTCGGCCCGCTGTCGTCGCTTGACCCGCATCTCCTGCGACTGCACGCGCAGCACCTGCGCGATCGGGACGCCGAAGGAGTCGGCCTGGACCATCGAGCCGACGAACGACTGCAGGTCCTCGACGTGCGTGCGCTCGGCCAGGCCGCGGAGGGCCTCGGCGCGCCCCTGCCCCAGCTGCATCTCCTGCAGCACGCGGGCGAGCTCGTCGGCCAGCGGGCCCTCGGTGTTGCGCGCGACCTGCTGGACCGCGGCGTCGAACCCCAGGCCCGCCTCGACCGAGATGGTGAGCAGGTCGATCGCGTCGGGCAGCGCGCGCTGCACGGCCTCGCCGCGGTCGTGCGCGCGCTGGTAGAGGAAGGCGTCGAGGGCGAAGAACCCGGCGGCGGCCCCGAGCAGGCTCAGGCCGATCCGCACCGGCAGGGAGTGGGCCAGCAGGAGAGAGGCGAGCAGGCCCAGCACCAGGCCCAGGCCCGCCAGCAGCACCTTGCCGGAGACGACCCGGTCGACGCTCCAGCCGGCCGGGTTGCCGGCCAGCTCGAGCCGTCGGCGGATCCGCTCGGTGGTGTCGCCGCCAGACAGGCGCCGGCCGAGGGTCAGGGCCCGCTCGCGCAGGGGCTCGAGCACGCGCTCGGAGAACGGTCGCTCGGCCTCCTGGCGACGCAGGTCGGCCGGCGCCGCCGTCATCGCCTCGAGGACCTCCAGGGAGCGGGAGAGCCCACCCGCGGCGTCCTGGGGGCGCAGGGCCACGCCGAGCAGCACGAGGGCCGCGACGACGAGCATCAGGCCGAGGACCAGCATCAGCAGCACGGCACTACACCTCCACCTTCACCAGGCGGCTCATCCAGAACACGCCGAGGGACAGCCACAGCGTCCCGCCGCCGAGCAGCACCCAGCCGCGGGGGTCGTGGAACAGCGGGGCCACGTAGGACCCCTGGGTCAGCACGAGGTAGAGCAGGAACAGCCCGGGCAGGCAGCCGAGCACCCACGCCGAGAGCCGGCCCTCGGCCGAGAGCGAGGCGACCTGACGACGCATGTACTCGCGCTCGCGCATGGTCGCGGCGACCGTGTCGAGGAGCTCGGCGAGGTTGCCGCCGACCTGCCGCTGGATGCGGATCGCCATGACGACCCACTCGAAGTCCTTGCTCTCGAAGCGCTCGGCGACGCCGTCGAGCGCCTCCTCCACCGAGACGCCGAGCCGGGTCTCGACCATCACGCGGCGGAACTCCCCGGCGATCGGGTCGCTGCCCTCCTTGACGATGGTGTCGACGGCCTGCTGCAGGGAGAGACCGGCGGCCAGCGCCCCGGACATCAGCTGCAGCGTGTCGGGCAGGCTCGCCGCGAACCGGCGTCGGCGGCGGGCGCCGCGGACGCCGAGCACGATCCACGGGCCGACGGCGCCGAGCACGACCACCAGGAGGCCGAGCAGCAGGTTGCCGGCGCTGAGCAGCAGGCCGAGCAGCGCGGCGGCCACGAACACGCCGAGGTGCACCAGCAGCCACTCGGCCGGCTTCATCTCGCTGCCGGCGGCGTCGAGGCGGCGGGCGATGCGCGTCTCGAGGTCGCGGTTGCGGTGCAGCATCTGGGTGGCGGCGTCCTTGGCCTGGGCGATCGCCTGGTCGGGGTCGATCTTCGGCAGTCCGGCCTGACCGCCGCCGAGGCCGGAGACGGCGCTGGTGTAGCGCGAGACCCGGTCGGCGGCGCTGAGCGGCTGCGGGGCGCGCGGCACGAGCAGCACCAGCAGCCCGAGGAGTCCGACGCCGAGGACGCCGACGCCGGCGTACAGGGCCCACGACGGCAGCCCCGGGCCGACCACCCCGAGCGAGGGGACGGACGGCGCGGAGGCCGGCACGATCGCCGCGCGGCCGATGGTCGCGTAGGCGTCGGCGGTGAGCGTGCCCGTCGCGGTCGGGACGGTGACCGACACCGTCCCGCTGGTGGCGGAGAGGCCGGCCGGACGCGTCGCGCTGACGACGATCTGCCGGTCCAGGGCGTCCGCCTCGCCGGCGAAGGCCTGCTCGAGGTCGGCCCGGTCGGCCGCGATCACGGTGCCCCGCCCGGCCGCGGCGAGTCGGCTGAGCGCCGCGCTCGGGGTACCGGCGTCGAGCGCGATCGCGTCGACCTGGGTGCGGGTGCGGCGCAGCGTGGCGACGACGGAGGCGAGCGACGTGGTGGAGGTGTCGGCGCCGTCGCTGAGCACGAGCAGGCGCCGCTGGCCCTCGGTGCCGGCCACCCGGACGGCGCGCAGGACGCCGTCGTAGAGGCGGGTGCGCGGCGCGATGCGCAGCGAGTCCAGCACGGTGCGGGCGGCGGCGTGGTCGAGCGTGGGCGGCTGGGCGACGGTGATGTCGCCCGCGAAGGACACGATGCCGACCTCGACGTCGTCGGGGACGGTGTCGAGGAAGGTGGCGGCGGCCTGCTTGGCGGCCGCGAACCGCTCGCCGCGCATCGACGGGCTGGTGTCGACGACGAGCACGGTCGTGCGGCGCACGGCGTCGGTGGCCGAGGCCGGCTGCGCGCTCACCTGACCCGCCGGCTGGCCGGCGATCGTCGCGGTGACGCCGTCGAGGCGCACGTCGGCGCCGCGCGGCACCGAGACCAGCATCTCGACGCCGGCGTCGGTGACCTCCACGTGCGAGATGTCGGCGGTGCCGTCGGGAGCGGCGGCCGTCGCGGCGACCGGGGCGAGCCCGAGCAGGCCGGCCAGGGCGGCCGGGACGACGAGCGCCAGCGAGGCGAGGCGGCGGCTCATGCGATCCGGTCCGCCATGAAGAGCATCGGGTCGACGGTGACGTTGACCAGCGCGAGCTTCTCCAGGCTCTTCGGGCGCAGCCCGGTGGGTCGCAGCCGGCCGAGGCTGCGGCCGTCGCGGTCGAAGCCGAGCGAGCCGTCGAAGAGGAAGACGTCCTGCAGCGTGATGACGTCGCCCTCCATGCGCTCCACCTCGGTGATGTGGGTGATGCGGCGGGTGCCGTCCTTCAGCCGGGTCTGGTGGACGATCAGGTCGACGGCCGAGGCCACCTGCTCGCGGATCGCGCGGATCGGCAGGTCCATGCCCGCCATCAGCACCATCGTCTCCATGCGCGAGAGCGTGTCGCGCGGGCCGTTGGAGTGCAGGGTGCAGATGGAGCCGTCGTGGCCGGTGTTCATCGCCTGGAGCATGTCGAGCGCGGAGGCGTCGCGGACCTCGCCGACGATGATCCGGTCGGGCCGCATGCGCAGGCTGTTGCGCACGAGGTCGCGGATCGTGACCTCGCCGCGGCCCTCGATGTTCGCCGGCCGCGACTCCAGCCGCACCACGTGGTCCTGCTTGAGCTGCAGCTCGGCGGCGTCCTCGATCGTGACGATCCGCTCGTCGGAGGGGATGAAGGACGACAGCACGTTGAGCGTCGTGGTCTTGCCGGCGCCGGTGCTGCCCGAGACGATCACGTTGAGCCGCCCGCGCACGCAGGCGTCGAGGAACTCCGCGGTCTGCGGCGTCAGCGACCCGAAGGAGATCAGGTCGGCGACGGTGAGCGGGTCGGTGGCGAACTTGCGGATCGTCAGCGCCGAGCCGTCGACGGCCAGCGGCGGGACGACGGCGTTGACGCGGCTGCCGTCGGGCAGGCGGGCGTCGACCATCGGCGAGGACTCGTCGATGCGCCGGCCGATGCGCGAGACGATCTTGTCGATCGTGCGGCGCAGGTGCGCCTCGTCGACGAACTGCGCGTCCGCCGGCACGAGCCGGCCGTCGCGCTCGAGCCAGATGCTCGCGTGGCCGTTGACCATGACCTCGGAGACGTCGGGGTCGCGCAGGAACGGCTCGATCGGCCCGTAGCCGAGGATGTCGTCGCTGATCTCCTGGGTCACCCGCGCCCGATCGCTGCTGCTGAGCGGACGGTCCTGCGCGGCCAGCACCTCGGCGAGCACGGCGCGCACCTGCTGGTCGAGCTCGGCGGTGTCGAGGTCGGCGTCGTAGAGCCGCGGGCCGAGCTCGCGCATCAGCTCGGCGTGGACGTTGGCCTTGAGGTCGTCGATCCGGTCGCCCGCCGGGGCGGCGGCCGCGCGTCGGGCGCTGAGCGCCGCCTCGGACGTCGCCCGGCGCTTGCCGGCGACCGTCGGCTGGCCGGCGCCCTCGGCCCCGGCCGGGCTCGCCGGGCTCGCCGCGCTCGCGGAGGCGCCCGGCGCGCCGGGGGCGCCGGACTCCGCGCCGGTCGCGGCGTCGTCGGCAGCGGGGGAGTCGCCCGGCTCGTCGCCGCGGCGGGCGGCGGCCAGGCGGTCGGACAGGCTGCTCATCTCATCTCCTGATCCGGAAGCGGGAGCGCACCCGCTCGTCGTCGGTGTCGGCGGTGCGCGGCACGCCCGGCCGGGCCGGGTGCGCGCCCGACGGGGTGCTGGCGTGCGTGCTGGCGGCGAGGTGCAGCGAGACGTCCGGCGGCTCGACGACGTCGCCGATGAGATCGGCGGCGAGCTGGCGCAGCGCCTCGGACGCCTGGTGCTCGGGCCGGTCGACGACGATCGGCGTGCCGGTGTTGGTGGACGCGGCGATCTCGACGGCGCTGGAGACCCGGGCCGCGACCCGCATGCCGAGGATCGACTCCACCTTCTCGGCCGAGAGCCCCACCGCGTCGTCGGCGCGGTTGAGCAGCAGGTGCCGGTGGTCGGCGGCGATGCCGAGCAGGTCGAGGGTCTCCAGGGCCACCTTGACGTTCTTCAGGGTCGGCACGTCGAGGGTGGCGACGATGACGCACTCGTCGGTCTCGTCGAGCGCGGCGAGCACCTGCTCGTCGAAGGCCGGGGCGGTGTCGACCACGATGTGGTCGAAGCCCTCCCGCAGCGTGCGCAGCACGCTCGTGACCAGGTGCGGGCTCACCCGCTCGCGGACGTCGGGGTGCGCCGGGGCGGCGAGCACCATCAGGGAGTCGGCCTGCCGGGTCAGCAGCGCGTCGAGCTGCTCGAGGTCGAGGGAGTCCTCGGCGCCGATGGCGTGCTCGATCGAGTGCGACGGGAAGAGCTGCATGGTGATCGCGACGTCGCCGAAGGCGAGGTCGAGGTCGACCAGGCAGACGCGGCGGGCGCCGCCCTCGTTGAGCGCCAGCGCCAGGTTGACCGCCACGGTGGTCTTGCCGACCCCGCCCTTGGGCGAGAACACGGTGACCACCGAGCCGCGGCGCACCGCGCCGGCGGGGCCGCGCAGGGCCACGAACAGCTGGTAGGCCCGGCCCACGGCGGCGACGAGCGCGTCGGCGTCGGCGTCCTCGACGACGTCGCGGGCACCCGCCTTCATGGCCGCGCGCAGCACGGCCGCGTCGAGGCCCTCGCGGACCAGGACGACGCTGACGGTGGGCCGCGAGATGCGCAGCTCCTCGCAGACCGCGAGCGCCTCGTCGAGCTCCAGGTGCGGCCCGAGGACGACGATGTACTCCTCCGGGTGGTGGGCCAGCCAGCCGCGCATCCGCTCGGCGCTCTCCACCCCCTGGCTGCCCGTGGGCAGGCTGTGCAGCAGCGTCGCGACGCTGCCGCTCTCGGGATCGACGACGATCGGCATGGGTCAGCGCTTCGCGAACAGGTTCGTGGAGTCGACGCTCGAGGTGTCGCTGAGCTTGGCCTGCTTGGTCAGCAGGGCGAAGGTGAGCTGGCCCGAGCCCTGCGCGAAAAGGATGCGCTGGGCCTCGTCCTGGCTCAGCGCGAGGGTGAGCAGGGTGCGGGCGACCGTCTCGGCCGGAGCGTTGGCGGTCGGCTGCTTGCCGGCGATCGGGGCCGGGGTGCTCGAGCCGACGGCCAGCACGGTGGCACGGGTGAGCAGGGTGCGGGTGAACGGCTGGCCCGTCGCGGGGTTCTTGCCGCTGTAGATGACCGCGACCTCGGAGCCGGGGTTGATGAAGCCGGCGACCCGGGCGGGGTCGCTGAGGTTGACCGCGATCGCGACCTTGCCCGCGGGGATCGGCAGCGCGCTGGCGACGCCGGCGTCCTTGCCGAGCTTCTCGGGGATCATCTGCTCGCCCGGGTACATGGTGGTGAGCACCTGCAGGTCGGAGATGCCCTCGGTGGTGGTCGCCGCGCCGGGCAGGATCTGGTCGGAGGCGACCGGCTCGAGCGCCAGCTTGCCGCCCGCCGCGGCGGCCGCGACCGTCTCGCCCTGCTCGATCTGGGCGGTCGCGACCAGCACCTGGGCGGTCGCGAACCTGTCCTGCGCCCGCTGGTCGGCGCCCTTCACGTAGAGGAACACCAGGACGGTCCCGAGGGCCGCCACCACGGCGGCGGCCACCAACAGAACTCTGCGTCGATCCATCGACGTCGACCCTTTCCGGTCCGCCGACGCGTCGGGCCCCTCAGCCCGTCGCGCCGGTGCTTGCATCGCGGGGCCGGCAGCCCCCTCCCGGGAGTGATGCTAGGAATCGGCGACTCCCTCGGGACCCCCTTCGGCCGAAGTCGGGCCGTTCTGAGGCGAACTGAGGTCGTCCCGTCACCGGGCTGTGGACGAGTGGAGGATCTGTGGCCCCGGTCACGCCGTCGGCGGGTGTCCGGGTGGCTCCGGACGGGCCGGGTTCGCGTCCGGGCTCAGCGGTAGAGCGCGGCGATCTGGTCGCGCTGCTCGCGCATCACGACGCTGCGCCGCAGCTTGAGCGACGGCGTGAGCTGGCCGTCCTCCTCGGTCCACACGTCGGGGAGGATCGCGAACCGGCGGATCGACTCCGCCCGCGAGACCGCGCGGTTGGCCTCATCGACCGCGCCCTCGATCGCGGACTGCAGGTCGGGGTCGTCGAGGAGCTGCTCGACGTCGCCGGTCTTGCCGTGCGCCTGGGCCCACAGCGGGAAGGACTCGCGGTCGAGGGTGATCAGGGCGCCGATGTAGGGCTGGCCGTCGCCGACGACGAGGCACTGGTCGACGAGCGGGTGGGCGCGCAGGCGGTCCTCGAGCACGGCCGGGGCGACGTTCTTGCCGCCGGCGGTCACGAGGATCTCCTTCTTCCGGCCGGTGATGCGCACGAAGCCCTCGTCGTCGATCTCGCCGACGTCGCCGGTGTGGAACCAGCCGTCGGGCTCGAGCGCCTCGGCGGTGGCCTCCTCGGCGCCCCAGTAGCCGACGAAGACCTGGCCGCCGCGCAGGAGCAGCTCGCCGTCGTCGGCGACCCGCACGGCCGTGCCGCCGAGCGGACGTCCGACGGTGCCGATCTTGAGGGCGTCGGGCAGGTTGACGGTGGCCGCGCCGGTGGTCTCGGTGAGCCCGTAGCCCTCGAGCACGGTGACGCCGATGCCGCGGTAGAAGTGGCCCAGCCGCTCGCCGAGCGGCGCCCCGCCGGAGACCGCGTAGGCGCAGCGGCCGCCGAGCGCGGCCAGCAGCCGGCCGTAGACCAGGCGCGAGTAGAGCGCGTGCTGGGCCCGCAGGCGCAGCGGCACGCGCCCGGCGTCGGTCGCGCGGGACCAGGCGATCGCCGTCTCGGCGGCACGGTCGAAGACGGCGCCGCGTCCGTCGGCGGTGGCGCGCTGCGAGGCGGTGTTGAACACCTTCTCGAAGACCCGCGGCACGGCCAGGATGAAGGTCGGCTCGAAGGCGCCGAGGTCGTCGAGGAGCGAGCGGATGTCGGCGCTGTGGCCCAGCCGCACCCGCGAGCGGATGCACCCGATCTGGATGATCCGGGCGAACACGTGCGCCAGCGGCAGGAACAGCAGGGTCGAGGCGGCCTCGGTGTCGAAGAGCCGCTCGAGCTCCTCGACCGCGACGCCCAGCTCGGTCATGAAGTTGCCGTGGGTGAGCATGCAGCCCTTGGGCCGCCCGGTGGTGCCGGAGGTGTAGATCAGCGTGGCCAGGTCGAGCGGCGTCGCGCGGGTCCGCCGGGCCTCGAGCTCGCCGTCGGAGACCTCCTCGCCCGCGGCCCGCAGGGTCGCGACCGCGTCGTCGTCGAGGCACCACACGTGGGCGAGGTCGGGCAGCCGGTCGCGCACGGCCTCGACGCGAGCGGCGTGCGCACCGGTCTCGACCAGCGCGGCCCGGGCGCCGGAGTCGCCGAGGATCCAGGCGACCTGCTCCTCCGACGAGGTCTCGTAGACCGGTACGGTGACCGCGCCGGCGAACCAGATGGCGTAGTCGAGCAGGGTCCACTCGTAGCGCGTGCGGGAGAGCAGGGCGACGCGATCGCCCGGCTGCACGCCGGAGGCGATCAGCCCCTTCGCGACCGCCGCGACCTCGTCGCGGAAGTCCGCCGCGGTGACGTCGAGCCATCCCTCGGCGCCCGGGCGGCTGAGCACGACCGCGTCCGGCGCCTCCGCCGCGTTGCGCACCACGTCGTCGGTGAGGTTGCCGCTCGTCGGGATCTCGACGGCGAGGGGGGTGGCGAACTCGCGCACGCCTGCTCCTCTGGTTCGGTGGGGGGACGGCCCGGGGGCTCGGGAGCCCGCGGCGACCGCGTCGCGCCGGGCCCCGCGCACGCTACCGCCCGGCGGCCGGCCGATCGCGATCCGGTACGCTCGCGACGCCCTGCGCCGCCAGGCCCGGGGCCCGCCCGCCCGCTGCGCCGCAGCGCCGCATCCCGCGCCGGTCGGCGCAGCCGAGGAGGACCCGTGGCCGAGCAGACCACCTCGTCGATCGTGGTGCAGGCCCCGCCCGCGGCGGTCATGGCCGTCATCGCCGACTTCGACGCCTACCCGTCGTGGGCCAAGGGCGTCACCGTCGCCGACGTGCGCACGCCGGGCGCCGACGGCCGCGCCCGCGAGGTGTTCTTCGCCCTCGACGTCGCGCCGATCAAGGACGAGTACACCCTCGCCTACACCTGGCAGGGCGACCAGCAGGTCACGTGGACGCTGGTGGAGGGCACGATGCTGCGCGCGCTCGACGGCGCCTACCTGCTGCGCGACCTCGGCGACGGCTCCACCGAGGTCACCTACCGCCTCGCCCTCGACGTGCGCATCCCGCTGATCGGCATGCTCAAGCGCAAGGGCGAGAAGATCCTCATCGACACCGCGCTCAAGGGGCTCAAGAAGCGCGTCGAGTCGATCGGCTGAGGGCGGACGGCCCGCTTGCGCATCCTCCTCCTCACCGGCAAGGGCGGCGTCGGCAAGTCGACCGTCGCCTCGGGGCTCGCGGCGTCGAGCGCCGCCCGGGGCGCCCGCACGCTCGTGCTGTCCACCGACGCCGCGCACTCGCTCGCCGACGCGTTCGGCGTCCCGGTCGGCCCCGAGCCGACGCCGGTCGCGCCGCGGCTGTTCGTCCAGCAGGTCGACGCCCAGCTGCGGTTCCAGCAGTCGTGGGCCGAGATCCAGCGCTACCTGCTCTCGGTGCTCGACCTGGCCGGCGTCGACCCCGTCGCCGCGGAGGAGCTCACCGTGCTACCGGGGGCGGAGGAGGTGCTCGCCCTCCTGGAGCTGCGCCTGCAGGTGCTGTCGGGCGCCTGGGACCGCGTGATCGTCGACTGCGCCCCGACCGCCGAGACGCTCCGGCTGCTCGCCCTCCCGGAGGCGCTGGGGTGGTACGTCCAGCGGGTGTCCTCGGCCCGTGGGCGCCTGCTGCGCTCGGTCGGCCCGATGCTGAGCCGCACGGTCGGCGTGCCGATGCCCGGCGAGGGGGTCGTCGAGGCCATCGAGCGGCTCCACGGCGAGCTCGCGGAGGTGCAGGCGCTGCTGTCGGGCCCGGACGCGTCCGTGCGGCTGGTCCTCACCCCCGAGCAGGTCGTGCTGGCCGAGGCGCGGCGCAGCTGGACCAGCCTCTCCCTCTTCGGCTACCGCGTCGACGGCGTGGTGGCGAACCGGGTCTTCCCGCACGCGGGGGGCGACGACTGGCGGGCCGGCTGGGTGCGCGCGCAGGACGCCGTGCTCGCCGAGATCGAGCAGTCCTTCGCCGGCCTGCCGGTGTGGCGCTCGGTCTACCGCGAGCGCGAGCCGGTCGGCGTCGAGGCGCTGCGGGCGCTGGCCGACGACGTGCACGCCACGCGTCCGGACGTCGACCCGTTCGCCGCGCCCCGCGGCGAGGGTCCCTTCCGGGTCGACCGCACGTCCACCGGCGCCGTGCTGCGGCTGGCCCTGCCGCTGGCCCAGCGGGCCGACGTCGACCTCGTCCGGCACGGTGACGAGCTGGTCGTGACCGTCGGGTCCTACCGGCGGGTGCTGGCGCTGCCGGGCGGCCTGACTCGGCTGCGGGTCGCCGGCGCCCGGGTCGACGACGGGCGGCTGCTCGTCCGGTTCGTCGACGACGCCGCCGCCTCCAGCACGTCTGCGCCCGGCGAGCCGGCGGACGCCGCCGCGCACCTCGCGCGGCAGGAGGCGCTGCGATGAGCGGGCCGTTCCCGGAGGACCCCGCGGCGCCCGGCGGGCCCGAGGGTGGCGAGCGTCCCGACGGCGCGGACGACCTGGGCTCCGTCGCCGAGGAGGCGGCCAAGCTGCTCGGCGCCCTGGCCGGCTGGGCGGGCGACCAGGCCCGCAGCGGCGAGGCGTGGGCCGGTCTGGCCGGCTCGGTCGCGGGCTCGGCGGCCGGCTCGGCCGCCGATCTCGCCCGCCAGCTCGACGACGGCCTGCGCGAGCACCTGGCCACCGGCGCCCCCGAGTGCACGTGGTGCCCGATCTGCCGCACCGTGCACCGCGTGCGCGAGCTGAGCCCGGAGGTGCGCCAGCACCTGGCGACGGCGACGACGTCGCTGCTGGCGGCGGTGCAGGGCATCCTGGCCACCGCCGTGCCCCCCGAGGGGGCGACCGGCGACGGCCGCGGCCGCGCCGCGCGCAGCTCGCCCGCCGGGGTCGAGCGCATCGACCTGGACGACGAGCCCTGGCCCGAGGAGGAGCCGTGAGCCTGACCTGTGGTGTCGACATCGGCGGCACGAAGATCCTCGGCGGCGTCGTCGACGAGACCGGCGAGATCGTCGAGGAGCTCCGCGTCGAGTCGCCCGCCACCGACGTCGAGGCGATCGAGGCGGCCGTCATCGACCTCGTCCGCCGGCTCGGCGAGCGGCACGCGATCGAGGCGGTGGGCGTCGGCGCGGCCGGCTACGTCGACAAGTCCCGCTCCACCGTGCTCTTCGCTCCCAACATCGCGTGGCGCGACGTCGACCTCAAGGCCGAGCTCGAGGAGCACCTCGACCTCGCGGTCGTCATCGAGAACGACGCCAACGCCGCCGCGTGGGGCGAGTTCCGCTTCGGCGCCGGTCACGACGTGGACGACCTGCTGCTGGTCACCGTCGGCACCGGCGTCGGCGGCGGCGTGGTGCTCGACGGCGAGCTGTTCCGCGGCGCCTTCGGCGTGGGGGCCGAGATCGGCCACCTGCGCGTGGTGCCCAACGGCCTGCTCTGCGGCTGCGGCAACCTCGGCTGCCTGGAGCAGTACGGCAGCGGCTCGGCCCTGGTCCGCGAGGCGCGCCGTGCCGCGGCCGGCGGCTCGCTGCTGGCCCGCCACGTGCTCGACCGGGCCGGCGGCGACGTGCACGCCATCACCGGCCCGATGATCACCGAGGCCGCGCGCGCCGGCGACCCGTTCAGCATCGAGCAGCTGGCCGATCTCGGCCGGTGGCTGGGCGAGGGCCTCGCCTCGCTCGCCGCCGTGCTCGACCCCGCGGTCATCGTCCTCGGCGGGGGCGTGAGCGAGGCGGGCGAGCTGCTGCTCGGCCCCGTCCGCTCGACCTTCGGGGCGAACCTCACCGGTCGTGGCCACCGTCCGCTCGCCGAGGTGCGCCGGGCGCGGCTGGGCAACCGGGCGGGCCTGATCGGCGCCGCCGACCTGGCCCGCCGATGACGCCTCCGCGCCGCGCCGAGGGCCTCGTCGTCGGCGTCGACGTCGGCGGCACCAAGGTGCTCGCCGCGGAGGTCGACGACCGGGCCCGGGTGCTGGCCACCGCCACCCGCTCCACGCCCGGACGCCGGGTCGAGCTGGGGCTGCTGGAGGGCGCGCTCACCGAGGCGGTGGAGGAGGTCGCGGACGGTCGCCCGGTCGCCGCCGTCGGCCTGGCCGCCGCCGGGTTCGTCGATCGCGCGGGGGAGCGGGTCATGTTCGCCCCCCACCTGCCGTGGCGCGGGGAGGCCGTGCGGGCCCGGCTCGCCGAGCGCTGGGGCACGACCGTCGTGCTCGACAACGACGCCAACTGCGCCGCCCGGGCCGAGGTGGCTCACGGCGAGGCGGCCGGGGTGCCCGAGGCCGTGGTCGTCACCCTCGGCACCGGCATCGGCGGCGCCGTCGTCCTCGGCGGGCGCGTGCACCGCGGTCGCAACGGCATGGCCGGGGAGTTCGGCCACATGCAGGTCGTCCCCGACGGCCTGCCGTGCGAGTGCGGCAGCCGCGGCTGCTGGGAGCAGTACTCCAGCGGCAACGCGCTGGCCCGGTTCGCGCGCGAGCGCATCGGCCGCGAGCGCACGTCGCTCGCCGCGCTGTGCGGCGGCGTGCCCGAGCGGCTCGTCGGTCCGATGGTCACCGAGGCGGCCGAACAGGGCGACGCCGTCGCGCTCCAGGCCTTCGCCTCGGTCGGCGACTGGCTCGGCGTGGGCATCGCCAACCTCGTCGCGGCGCTCGACCCCGACGTCGTCGTCGTCGGCGGCGGCGTGTCCTCGGCGGGCGACCTGCTGCTGGAGCCGGCCCGGGCCGCGCTCACGCGCTCGCTGGTCGGCGCCTCGCACCGACGCGTCCCGCCCGTCCGCCTCGCGCGCTTCGGCCCGGAGGCCGGGGTCGTCGGCGCGGCCGTGATGGCCCGCGAGGGCCGCTAGCCGTTCTGCCTGGGGAGGTCGCGGTCAGTCCAGCGGACGCCGGCCGCGCAGCGTCGAGACCGTGCCGGGGCCGGTGCGGGGCTGATCGGGGTCCTCGCCGTCGGCGTCGGAGGGGTCGTCGGGCAGGGAGCCCAGGAACGACAGCGCGGCCTCGTGCAGGTGACCGTTGCTGGCCAGCGCGTTGCCGCCCCACGGCCCGTCCGTGCCGTCGAGGGCGGTGAACCGACCGCCGGCCTCGCGGACGATGACGTCGAGCGCGGCCATGTCGTAGACCTCGAGCTCGGGCTCGGCGACGAGGTCGACCGCGCCCTCGGCGAGCAGCATGTAGGACCAGAAGTCGCCGTAGGCGCGGGTGCGCCAGCAGCGCCGCATGAGCCCGATCATGTCCTCGAGCCGGTCGCGCTCGTCCCAGCCCGAGAGCGAGGAGTACGACAGCGAGGCGTCCTCGAGGCGGCGCACGTCGGAGACCTGGCAGCGCGTCGCCTTGAGCAGCGAGCGGCCCGTCCACGCGCCGTCGCCGGCCGACGCCCACCAGCGGCGCTGCAGCTGCGGGGCCGACACGACGCCCACGACCACCTCGTCGTCCTCGACCAGCGCGATGAGCGTGGCCCACACGGGCACGCCGCGGACGAAGTTCTTCGTGCCGTCGATCGGGTCGACGATCCAGCGGCGCGAGCCCTGGCCGGTGCTGCCCTGCTCCTCGCCGGTGATCGCGTCGCGCGAGCGCACCCGCGAGAGCGTGCGACGGATCGACTCCTCGACCGCCTCGTCGGCGTCGGTGACCGGCGTGAGGTCGGGCTTGGAGAGCACGTGCAGGTCGAGCGCCTTGAACCGGTCGGTGGTCAGCGAGTCGGCGTCGTCGGCGAGCACGTGGGCCAGGCGCAGGTCGTCGGTGTGGTCGGAGGGCACGGGGCCACCCTAGTGAAGGGGCCGGCGGGGAGCGCCGCTCGCAGCGTGCGTGGTCAGTGCTCCGGGACGCTGCGCGCGGCCAGCAGGCGTCGGAAGGACTGCACGCGGTCGGGATCGGCACGCCCCTCGAGCAGCGCGTCGTCGAGCGCGCACTCGGGCTCCTCGGCGCCGTGGGTGCAGCCGCGGGGGCAGTCCTCGGTCATCTCGTCGAGGTCGGGGAAGGCCTCGATCAGCTGCTCGGGTCGCACGTGGGCCAGGCCGAAGGAGCGGATGCCGGGGGTGTCGATGATCGCGCCGCCGGCGGCGCCCGGCAGCGGCAGCAGGTAGGCCGACGTCGAGGTGTGCCGACCCCGACCGGTGACCGCGTTGACGTGGCCGACCTCCCGGTCGGCGTCGGGCACCAGGGCGTTGACTAGCGTCGACTTGCCGACGCCGCTGTGGCCGAGCAGCACCGAGGTGCGGCCGGCCAGCCGCTCGCGCAGGGGGCCGAGGTCGCCGCCCCGCTGCGTGACCACCCACGGCACGCCCAGCGAGCGGTAGGTCGAGAGCAGGATCTCCGGATCGGCGAGGTCGGCCTTGGTCAGGCACAGCACCGGCGTCATGCCGCTGGTGAACGCGGCCACGAGCGCGCGGTCGATCAGCCCCTGACGCGGCTCGGGGTCGGCCAGCGCCGTGACGATCACCAGCTGCTCGGCGTTGGCGACGATCACCCGCTCCACCGGGTCGTCGTCGTCGGCGGTGCGCCGCAGGATCGTGCTGCGCTCGCGCACCTCCACGATCCGCGCCAGGGCGCCGTCCTCGCCCGACACGTCGCCGACGACGCGCACCCGATCGCCCACGACGACGCCCTTGCGACCCAGCGGCCGGGCCTTCATCGCCAGCACCCGCGGCGCCTCGGGGTCGCGGGGTCCGGCGCCGTCGAGCTCGAGGGTGAACCGGCCGCGGTCGACGGTCACCACCACGGCGTCGACCGCGTCGTCGTAGGTCGGACGGTCCTTGGTGCGCGGCCGGGTGCGGCGGCGGGGACGCTCGTAGTGCTCGTGGTCGTGCTCGGAGTACCGGCCCGCGTTCCTGCCCGCCATCGTCCCTGCCGTCCCCTGCCCGGCCTCAGCCGAGCCCGGGCAGCGCGGACCAGAAGCCGGCGAAGTCGGGGAAGGTCTTGGACGTGACGGTGACGTCCTCGATCGCCACGTCGTCGACGACGGCGCCGATCACCGCGCCCGCGTGGGCCATCCGGTGGTCGCCGTAGGTGCCCAGCACGCCGCCGTGCAGCGTGGCGGGACGGAACGACAGCCCGTCGGGTCGCTCCTCGACGTCGGCGCCCAGCCGGCCGAGCTCGGTGGCGAGCGCGGCGAGGCGATCGGTCTCGTGGTGGCGGATGTGCGCGACGCCGCGCAGGTGGCTCGGCTCGGCCGCGAGCGCGGCCAGGGCCGCCACCACGGGGGTCAGCTCGCCGACGTCGTGCAGGTCGAGGTCGACCCCCGCGAGCTGCTCCGGCCCGGTGACCACGAGGCCGTCGTCGTCCAGGTCGACGGCGCAGCCGAACGCGGTCAGGATCGCGCGCAGGGCGTCGCCCGCCTGCGTGGTGGTCCGCGGCCAGTCGCGCACCCGCACGGTGCCCGCGCTGACCGCGGCGAGGGCCAGGAACGGCCCGGCGTTGGAGAGGTCGGGCTCGATGACGTGGTCGACCGGCGCGATCGGCCCGGGGGAGACCCGCCAGCGGTCCGGCTCGGCGTCGTCGACCGTCACGCCGTGGCGACGCAGCACCTCCACGGTCATCTCCAGGTGCGGCAGCGACGGCACCGGTGGGCCCACGTGGCGCACGTCGACGCCGTCGTCGTAGCGGGCGCCGGCGAGCAGCAGGGCCGAGATGAACTGCGAGGATGCCGAGGCGTCCAGGGTGACGGGACCGCCGCGCAGCCCCCCGCGGCCGTGCACGGTGAACGGCAGCGCGCCGCGGCCGGCGTCGTCGATCGTCGCGCCCAGCCCGCGCAGCGCCGCGAGCACCTCGCCGATCGGCCGGGTGCGCATGTGCGCGTCGCCGTCGAAGGCCACCGCTGCCGACGACAGCACCGCCACGGGCGGGACGAAGCGCATGACCGTGCCCGCGAGCCCGCAGTCGACCGCGAGCGGCGCGGACGCCGACGCCCCGACCAGGCCGGGCGTGACCCGCCAGTCCTCGCCCTCGGCGTCCACCTGCGAGCCCAGCGCGCTGAGCGCCGCGGCCATCAGGAGGGTGTCGCGCGAGCGGAGGGCCCGGCGGACGGTCGAGGGGCCCTCGGCGATCGCCGCCAGCAGCAGGGCGCGGTTCGTCAGCGACTTCGAGCCGGGCAGGTCGACGACGACGTCGACCGGGTCGTGGGCGCGCGGGACGGGCCAGGGCTGAAGCACCCGCGCAGCCTAGCGAGCGCGGCGGTCAGGCCGCCCGGCCCCGAGCGGCCGCGGAAGGCTCAGGACAGCGCCGCCTTCGCCTGCGCCTTGCGCAGCCGGGCCTCCTGCTTGGCCGCGCGCTTGATCGAGCGGGCCTCCCGCTTGACGTCGTGGCTCAGGTCGTGGGCGGCGTGCCGGGCGCGCCACGGGACGCCGGGGCGTCCGTCGGTGTCGCCGGCGGCGATCAGCAGACCGCCGACCACCGACAGGTTCTTCACGAACTGCAGGCGCTGCGCGCGCTTGCCCTCGACCGTCTCCTCCGCCCAGAAGGCGTGCCCGGCGACGGTCGTCGGCACCAGCGAGCCCGCGAGGACGGCGGCGCTGAGCCGCGGCGAGCGGCCCGTCGCCAGCGCGGCCGCGGCCAGCAGCTGGACGGCGGCGTTGAGCCGCACGAGGGTCTCGGGGTCCGAGGGCAGCGCCGGCACGGCCTGGCGGGCCACCGGCACGATCCGCTGGGTCACCGGCGCGGCCTTCGGCGCGAGCGCCGGGGCGTTGCGCAGCGCGTTGGCGGCGCCGAGGAAGAAGCTGCTGGCCAGGAGGGGACGGGCGATGCGGCGGCTCAGGGACATGCCGCACAACCTAGGCATCCGAGCCGCGCTCTCCCAGGCGCAACGGGGTGAGGACCGCGCGCCGACCCTAGATTGGTCCCCATGTGCGGTCGCTACGCCTCGAGTCGACGCCCCGAGGACCTCCTGGAGGAGTTCGACGCCGTGGAGGCCCGGCTCGCCGCTCCGCTGGCGCCGGACTACAACGTGGCGCCCACGAAGGAGGTCTACGCGATCCTCGAGCGTCCCCCGGCGGAGGGCGAGCAGGACGCCGACCCGCGTCCCGAGCGGCAGCTGCGGGCCCTCACCTGGGGTCTGGTGCCCTCCTGGGCCACGGACCCGGCCATCGGCAGCCGGCTGATCAACGCCCGCAGCGAGACGGTCGCGGAGAAGCCCGCCTTCCGGCGCGCGTTCGCCCGGCGCCGCTGCCTGCTGCCCGCCGACGGCTACTACGAGTGGTACGCCACCGCGCAGCGCACCGCGGCCGGACGCCCCGTCAAGCAGCCGTTCTTCATCCGACCGCGCGACGGCGGGGTGCTCGCGATGGCGGGCCTCTACGAGATCTGGCGCGATCCCGATCGCGCCGACGACGACCCGGCGCGGTTCCGCTGGACCTGCACCGTGCTCACCACCAGCGCCGAGGACGCCGTGGGCCACCTGCACGACCGCATGCCGCTCATGGTCGACCCCGGGCGCCGGGACGCCTGGCTCGACCCGCGCGCCCAGGGCGCCGACCTGCTCGACCTGCTGACCCCGGCGGCGCCCGGGGCGCTCGAGGCCTACCCGGTCTCGACCGCGGTCGGCAACGTGCGCAACAACGGGGCGCACCTCGTCGAGCCGCTGCCGCTGGACGGACTCACGCCCGAGGCGATCGCCGAGCTGGCCGCCGAGACCGTGCGGTGACGCGGGTCGTCGAGGTCGAGACCCCCGCGGGGCTCGCGCGGCTGCACGTCGACGTCCCGGCCGCGCCGGACCCCCGCGCGCCCGCGCTGCTGCTCGGCCACGGCGCCGGCAACGGCGTCGACACCGCCGACCTCGAGGCGCTCGCCGCCGGCCTGTCCGCGCGAGGCGTGGTGGTCGTGCGGCTGGAGCAGCCCTGGAAGGTCGCCGGACGACGGGTCGCGACGCCCCCGGCGACCCTGGACGCCGGACTGCGCGCGGTCGTCCCGGCGGTGCGCGACCTGGCGGGGCTCGACGCCGCCGCGCCCCTGGTCGTGGGCGGACGCTCCGCCGGTGCGCGCTCGGCGTTGCGGTGCGCCCGGGGAATCCACGCGATCGGCGTCCTGGCGCTCGCGTTCCCGCTGCACCCGCCGGGCCGGCCCGAGCGGAGCCGGCTCGCCGAGCTCCAGGACGCCGGGGTGCCGACGCTCGTGGTCCAGGGGGAGCGTGACCCCTTCGGCCGTCCCGAGGAGCTGCCCGACCCGCTGCCCGCGCACGTGCGCCTGCACGTCGTCCCGGCGGCCGACCACGCCCTGCGCACGGCCGCCCGGGGCCCGGTGAGCACGGCCGACGCGCTGGCGGCCGTCGTCGCGGCCGTGGCGGCCTGGATCGACGACCTGCCCCGCTGACCGTCGGGGCACCGCGCGCCGGGAACAACCGACCGTCCCCTCCGGTTGTGCTCGTCATGATGGCTCTGCTGGAACGCACCGGGAGCGGCCCCGCCGCGGGCGGCGTAGGCTCGCAGGCGATGTCCGATCTCACCGACCTCCCTGCCCTCGACGCCCAGGTCGACGCGCCCGTCGACCTCGCCACCGAGACCGACGCCGAGCGCTCGGCGCGCTTCGAGCGCGACGCGCTGCCCTTCCTCGACCAGCTGTACTCGGCCGCGATGCGGATGACCCGCAACCCCGCCGACGCCGAGGACCTCGTGCAGGAGACCTTCGCCAAGGCCTACTCCTCGTTCCACCAGTTCCGGCCGGGCACGAACCTCAAGGCGTGGCTGTACCGCATCCTCACCAACACCTTCATCAACAGCTACCGCAAGAAGCAGCGCCAGCCGCAGCAGTCGATGTCCGAGGACGTCGAGGACTGGCAGCTCGCGCGCGCCGAGTCGCACTCCTCCAGCGGACTGAAGTCCGCCGAGACCGAGGCGCTCGAGCACCTGCCCGACTCCCAGGTCAAGGACGCTCTGCAGCGCCTGCCCGAGGAGTTCCGTCTCGCGGTCTACCTCGCCGACGTCGAGGGGTTCGCCTACAAGGAGATCGCCGA
Source organism: Nocardioides sp. TRM66260-LWL (assembly GCF_020075545.1). Classification (GTDB taxonomy): domain Bacteria; phylum Actinomycetota; class Actinomycetes; order Propionibacteriales; family Nocardioidaceae; genus Nocardioides. The sequence continues at coordinate 160,650 of NZ_JAIQZK010000002.1, read as the reverse complement.
GATCATGGAGACGCCGATCGGCACCGTGATGTCCCGCCTGCACCGTGGTCGCCGCCAGCTGCGCGACCTCCTGCAGGACTACGCCCGCGCCAACGACCTCCTGCCGGTCTCCGCGCGCACGGCCGTCGAGAGCGAGGCGTGATGAGCACCCACGAGCACCCGCACGCCGAGGCCGACGTCGCCGGCTCGGCCGACTGCGCCGACTACCTCGAGCGCATCGTCTACTTCCTCGACAACGAGCTCGACGAGGCCGACTGCGCCGCCGTCCAGGTGCACCTCGACACCTGCAACCCCTGCCTGGAGAAGTACGACCTGCAGCGCACGGTGAAGCAGATCGTCGCCCGCTCGTGCAGCGAGCCGGCGCCGGAGGACGTGCGCGAGCGCGTGCTGCTGCGCATCCGCGAGGTGCAGGTCCGCATCCGCGAGTCCTGACGCCCGGGACGTCGACGCGGGGCGCGCGTCGTCCGGCTCGCAGGACCTCAGGCCGGCCCCGACGCGGCCGATCGGTCCCGGGTGGAGCGACGCCCTGACCTCGACGCCCTGCGCGGGCTCGCCGTCCTCCTCGTCGTGGCCGGTCACCTCGGCCTCCCGCGCACCGGAGGGCTCGGGACGATGGGCGTCACCGTCTTCCTCGTGCTCTCCGGCTGGCTGATCACCCGCCTGCTCCTGCACGGCGCAGATGGTGCCGAAGGGCCCGGCGGGCGCGACATCGACCTGCGCGCCTTCTGGGCGCGTCGGGCCCGACGACTGCTGCCGGCCCTCGGGCTGCTCCTGGTCGTGCTGGTCGCGCTGGACGTCGCGACGCACCGGACCTCCTTCGCGCCGCCCGCCGCCGTCGTCGGCGCGCTGCTGTTCGTCAACAACTGGGCGCCGGCCCTGGGCGTCCCGCTCGTCGGCCTCAACCACACGTGGTCGCTCGCGGTCGAGGAGCAGTTCTACCTGCTCTGGCCGCTCGCGGTCGCCGCGGCGGTCCAGACGGCGTGCCCGCGTCGCCACGTGGCGCGGATCGCCGCGGCGCTGCTCGGCGCCTCCGTGCTGACCACGCTGCTGCTGGTCCGCCACGGCGCGCCCGTCACGCGCCTGTACTACGGCACGGACGTGCGCAGCGCCGGCCTGCTGCTGGGCGCCCTGCTCGCCGTCGCGCCCGCCGCCGGCCCGCGCCTGCGCCGCGCGCTCGGCGTCCTCGCGCTGCTCGGCCTGGGGCTCCTGGCGCCGCTGGCGACCGTGCCGGGCTGGTCGGTCGACACCCTCGTGCTGACGCCCTGGTGCGCCGCGCTGGTGAGCGCCGCGCTCGTGCACGCCGCGGCCACGCCGGCCTGGCGCTGGCTGCAGCACGTCGGGCGCCGCTCGTACGGCCTGTACCTGTGGCACCACCCGCTGCTGCTCGTCGGGGTGCCGCTCCTGGCCCACCGGCTGCAGCCGGCGGGGCCGTCGACGGCCCCGCGCGTCGTGCTGACGATCGGAGCGGTGCTGGTGGCCGCCGCGGCGGCGGAGGCGTCGTGGCGGTGGGTCGAGGCGCCGGTGCTGCGCCGCGGCACCAGCGGCACCAGCGGCACCAGCGGCAGTCCGGACACGACGCGAGCCCCCGACCCGCAGGTCGAGGGCTCGTACGGTCACCGGGGCGTCCCGGCGACCCCGTCAGGGGCCTGAGGTCTCAGGCGTTGGGGCGCTTGCCGTGGTTCGCGCCCTTCTTCTTGCGAGCGCGGCGCTTGCGTCCGGTCTTGCCCATGGTGAGCACCTCCGTGGTCGATGGCTGGTCGGTGGGGCTCGGCGGAGCCCCCGGCCGACGTGCCGCCGTGCGGCGGCACAGGGCCGACGGGCAGTGTCCCAGACGGGCGAGCCCACGGGCCAATCGTCCGGCGCGGCGGCTACGCGGGGATCGACCGCACCATGACGAGCAGGTCGACGCCCGGCGCGGGGGAGTGGTCGCGCTGCGGCGCCCGGACGAAGCCCAGCGACGCGTACAGGCGGTGCGCGGCGCGCTGCTGCGCCAGCGTCGAGAGCACGACGCCGGAGAGGCCCTCCGCGGCGCAGCGGTCGAGCACGGCCGTGACCAGGCGACGAGCCACGCCGCGACCCTGCGCCGACGGCGCGACCGCGAGCATCCGGAACTCGCCCTCGTGCTCGTGTGCCGCCTCGCGCCACGGAGAGCCGGGCAGGCAGAGGGTCACGCTGCCCAGGGGAGCCCCGTCGGCGTCCTCCGCGACCCAGACCTCGGCCTCGGCGTCGCGCCTCGCGACGTCGGCCAGCCGGGCGCGGTAGGGGTCGTCCGGGCCGAGCAGGTGCGGCTCGTAGGCCGCGACGATCAGCGCGCCGACGGCGGCGTGGTCGTCGGGCCGCACGCGACGCACCCGCGGCTCACCGGGCGGCGTCAGGGCATCGGCGGGGCTCACCGCGGTGCGGCGAGGTACTGCGCGTTCGTCAGCCGCAGCGCATCCACGACCACCAGCAGCAGGTCGGCGCGATCGGACGGCGGCCGCGGGCCGAGCGCCAGCTGCAGGTGCAGCGCGCGCAGGAAGGCCTGGGCGTTGCCGCCGATCAGGAAGGGGTCGCGGTCGGGGTCGAGCGGGCGCGCCGACGCGGCGGCCGCGAGCCGGTTGATCCACGGCTCGACGACGCTGGCCGGCACGGTGCCCCGGCGCAGGACGTGCAGGGTCGCGGCCGCGAGCCGGTCGGGCTCGCCGTGGGTGAAGAGCGCCGGGACGGTCGCCAGCAGCCGGTCGCCGATGACGTCGAGCAGCACCGTCAGCTCGGCCTTGCCCAGGTGCGGGGACTGGGCGAGCGTGCCGAGGGCGTCCGCGCCGTGGGCGATCGCGTGGGCCCAGCCCTTGCCGGGCACGAACGCGCGCAGGTCGCGCTCGCGCAGCAGCCAGGTGGCCAGGTGGTCGCCCCACTCCAGCACCTTGCCGCCCGGCACCAGCGGGCGCTCGTTGTCGCGGGCGATGCACTCGCCGAGCACCAGCGCGGAGAAGCTGCGTCGGAAGACCGAGTCGGTGCCGTCCTCGCCGATGCCGGTGCGCAGCCCGGCGGCCATGCCGTCGCCCAGCCCCGGCAGCAGGTCGTCGTAGACCCCGCGGTCGACCCACGTCGCGAGGGTCGGATACGCCATCGCGTCACGCAGCTCGGGGTCGGTCGCCCCCAGCATCGCGGTGAGCTCGGCGGTCAGGTCGTCCAGCGGCCGGTCCGTCGGGACGGCCAGCCCGTCGGCGTGCACTTGTCTCCAATACGCCCCGGACATGGCCCTCATCCTGCCAAACCCGACCCCCTCTCGGCATCTCGGGGCGGGGCGGTCCAGACCCGTCGGCACAGGCCGTAGGCTCCTCCCCGTGCCGTCGCTGCCCGAGCCCGCACGGAGCCACACCGACCTCGACGACGCCGACGTCGCGTGGCTCGCACTGCTCATGGCCGACTGGCAGATCGTGGCCGACCTGTCCTTCGCCGATCTGGTGCTGTGGGTGCCCGACCGCGAGGAGCACGGCTTCTGGGCGGTGGGCCAGATGCGGCCGACGACCGGCCCGACGGCCTACGTCGACGACGTCGTCGGCACCTTCATGCCGCGCGGTCGTCGGCCGCTGCTCGACGAGGCCTACCTGCACGGCCGCCTGGTCCGCGAGGGCGACCCCGAGTGGCGCGAGGACGTGCCGGTGCGGGTCGAGACGATCCCCGTGCGTCGCGACGGCCGGGTGATCGGCGTCCTCGCCCGCAACACGAACCTGCTCGGCGTGCGCACCCCCTCGCGGCTCGAGCTCGCCTACCTCCAGACCGCCTCCGACCTGACCCAGATGATCAGCAACGGGCACTTCCCGAGCACGGCCCAGCGCAGCGACCACGCCGACACCCCGCGGGTCGGCGACGGCTTCCTCCGCGTCGACGCCGCCGGCCGCGTCTCCTACGCCAGCCCGAACGCGCTCTCGGTGTTCCGGCGCCTGGGTCGCAACGGCGACCTCGCCGGCCACCTGCTCGCCGACGTCACCCGGGAGGTCGTGCCCGCGCGCCGGCGCCCCGACGAGGAGACCCTCAGCGCGGTCATGGGCGGACGCGCCCAGCGCGACCTCGAGCTGGCCACCGACGGCGTGGCGCTGATCGCCCGGGCGATCCCGCTGCGACCGCAGGGCGAGCACATCGGCGCGGTCGTGCTGGTGCGCGACGTCACCGAGCTGCGTCGCCGCGACCGCGAGCTGATCACGAAGGACGCCACGATCCGCGAGATACACCACCGGGTGAAGAACAACCTGCAGACCGTCGCCGCGCTGCTGCGGCTGCAGGCCCGCCGCATCGACTCCCCGGACGCCAAGGGGGCGCTCGAGGAGGCCGTGCGTCGGGTCGGCTCGATCGCGATCGTCCACGAGACCCTGAGCCAGGCCGGCGAGGGCAGCGTCGACTTCGACGAGATCGCCGACCGCCTGACCTCGATGGTCGGGGAGGTCAGCGCCCTCGGCTCGCGGGTGCGCGTGCGCCGCGAGGGCGGGTTCGGGTCGCTGGCCTCCGAGACCGCCACCCCGGTGGCGATGGTGCTCACCGAGCTGCTGCAGAACGCCGTCGAGCACGGCTACGGCGACGACGGCGCGGCCGACGGCGGCGGCACGATCCGCGTCGTCGTCGAGCGGCCCGAGGGACGCCTGCGGGTCGAGATCGTCGACGACGGTCGCGGCCTGCCCGAGGGCTTCGACCTCGACCGCTCGACCAACCTGGGCCTCTCGATCGTGCGCACCCTGGTGGAGTCCGAGCTCGGTGGCCGGCTCACGCTCGGGCCGGGCGACCCCGGCGGCACGCGGGCCGTCGTCGACGTGCCCCTCGAGCAGCCGGACGCCTGAGGCTCCGGAGCGTCCGGACCGGGGCGACCGGGCCCCCGCTCAGGCGGTGCGGACGCGTCCGCGGGCGCTGCGCCGCTTGAGCGCGCGACGCTCGTCCTCGCTCAGACCGCCCCAGACGCCGTGATCCTGACCCGCCTCCAGCGCCCACTGCAGGCACTGCTCGCGCACCTCGCACCGACGGCAGACCTGCTTGGCCTCCTCGATCTGGAGGATGGCCGGCCCGGTGTTGCCGATCGGGAAGAACAGCTCCGGGTCCTCGTCGAGGCATGCGGAGCGGTGGCGCCAATCCATGGCGGGGAACCTGCTTTCAGACGGATGTGCAGGCCAGGGTCGGCAAGGCCTGCGAGACGCGGGTGCGGGCGCGGGGAAGCGCCTGAGGCGTGCGCATCGGACACCCTGTCAATCTTTGCCGCCGTGATCAAGGCCCGACCCGGTCTGCTGCGTCACAGGGCCCGGATGCCGGAGGATCTGCGGTCGCTCAGGCGTCCGGCGGGGAGTCCTCCAGGAACGCCAGGGTGGCGGGCTGGACCATCGCGCCCAGGCACGCGGCCCCCACCACGAGCAGGACGAGCGCGACCCCCACATCGGCGCGGAAGTTCCAGGCCAGGCCGATCACGATCAGCTGGGCCAGGAGCACCGGGCCGCGCGCCCAGGTCTGCCGGTGCGCCAGCGCCCGGGCGGCGAGGCCGAGGACGCCGGCGAAGAGGAGGAAGAACACCGCGGTCGTGACGCCGAGGGTCGCGCGGTCGCCCGAGAAGCTGGCGAGCTGGAGCGCGGCGAGCGCCACCAGCGCCGCGACCTCCAGGACGACCAGGCCGAGCGCCAGGCGCAGCGGACCCGGCAGGGCGGCTCCGGGGACGCCGGGCCGATCGCCGTCGGGGGGAGCGGGGCTCATCGGATCACTCCTGCTGCTGCAGCGAGACCCGCAGCTGGTCGAGGGTGCGGTTGAGCAGGCGCGAGACGTGCATCTGGGACACCCCGATCTCCTCGGCGATCTGCGACTGCGTCATGTTCTTGAAGAAACGGAGCATCAGGATGCGCTTCTCCCGCGGCTCCAGCCGCTCGAGCAGCGGCTTGAGGGACTCGCGGATCTCGACGTGCTCGAGGCCCTCGTCCTCCATGCCGATGGCGTCGAGCATGGTGCCCGCGCCGTCCTCGGAGTCGTCGCCGGCGTCGAGGGAGAGGGTCGCGTACGCGTTCGCGGACTCCAGGCCCTCGACGATCTCCTCGACCGAGCAGCCGATCGCCTCGGCGAGCTCGCGCGGGGTGGGGGAGCGGCCGAGGGTCTGGGTCAGCTCGGCGCTCACCGCGCCGATCCGCATCCGCAGCTCCTGCAGTCGGCGCGGGACGCGGATGGCCCAGCCCTTGTCGCGGAAGTACCGCTTGATCTCGCCGATGATCGTCGGCGTCGCGTAGGTGGAGAACTCCACCCCTCGCTCGAGGTCGAAGCGGTCGATCGACTTGATCAGCCCGATGGTGCCGACCTGGACGAGGTCCTCGTACGGCTCGCCGCGGTTGCGGAAACGGCGCGCGCAGTGCTCGACCAGGGCCAGGTGCAGGTGCACGAGGTCGTCGCGCGCCTGGTCTCGCTCGGCCTGGGAGCGCTCGGGGTCGGTGAGGACGGCGAACAGCAGCCCGCTGCGCCGGCGCGTCTCCTCCAGCGCGGTGCGCCGGGGCTCATCGGGCGGCAGGTCGGAGGGCAGGTCGGGGGAGCTCATGGACGACTCGTCGGTGGCTGGCGTCGACGGCGGCCGGCTCAGCGGCCGGTCTCGAGCGGCGTCGGGTGGTGGGTCAGGGCGAGCACGCACCGCGTGCCGTCGAAGGTGAGCCCGGCCTCGTCGGCCAGCGTGGTCAGCACCTGCCAGGCGAAGGAGTCCTCGTCGGGGGAGACCTCGTGGTCGGTCGGCACGCTGACCTCGATGTGGATGCGCTGGGCCGACAGCCAGAACGCCGCCGTGAGGTCGCCGGCGTCGGTGGCCTCCGGGAGCACCACGGCGCACGCCTCGCCGACCGCGATCCGCAGGTCCTCGACGTCGTCGAGGGTGAAGTCCAAGCGGGCGGCCAGGCCGGCGGTCGTGGTGCGCAGCACCGAGACGTAGGCGCCGTCGGCGGGCACGCGCACCTCGACGTCGGCACGACCGGACGCCCGCGGGGCGTCGGCGGTGAGGGGGGACTGGGTCACGGCGACCTCCGGGGACGAGAAGGGGACGGGGGCCCGAGACAGGGGCGCAGGTCGTGGGGCGAGCGCGAGGCGGTGCACACGCGGCGGGCCGGGGAGAGACGAGGCCGGCGCCCGGTGTCCGGACGCCGGCCTCGTCGGCCCGAGGTGGCTCAGGCCTTCTTGGTCTCCCAGAAGATCTCGGCGATCTCGTCGATCTTCGCCAGCAGCTGGTCGGCGACCGCGGCGTCGAGGGTGCCCTTGGTGCCGGCGGCGCCCGCGAGCTTGGTGGCCTCGTTGACGAGGGTGTGCAGCTGCGGGTACTTCTCGAAGTGCGGCGGCTTGAAGTAGTCGGTCCACAGCACCCAGAGGTGGTGCTTGACGAGCTCCGAGCGCTGCTCCTTGATCAGGACGGCGCGGGTGCGGAAGTCGGGGTCGTCGGAGTCGTTGACCTTGGCGATGACGGCCTTGATGGACTCGGCCTCGATGCGCGCCTGAGCCGGGTCGTAGACGCCGCAGGGCAGGTCGCAGTGGGCCGAGACCTCGATCGTGGGGGCGAACAGTCGCGCGAGCATGCGGGAGTCCTCTCGTGTGCGGATGGTGCGGAAGGGTCTGCGGGGGCGGCCGGGGCGCGCCCGTCGGCGACACTACTCGGGTGCGCACCGCCGAGCGAGGGACCCCACCCCCCCGGGGGCGCCGCCCCGACCGCCGACCCCGATGGGGGTTCGCGAGGGTCGTCGGCGCCTCGATGCGTCCGGGTCTCTCGCCCGGCGACCTGCTGCTCGTCGACTACCGGCGCGGGCCGCGACCCGGCGACGTGGTGGTGGCCAGGCTGGCCGACGGGACGGTGGCGGTGAAGCGGGCCGTCGAGCCGCGGACGACGGCGTCCGGACGCGCCGGCTGGTGGCTGCTCTCCGACGACCCGGCGGTCGGCGTCGACTCGCGGCACCGCGGCCCGGTGCCCCAGGACGACGTCCTCGCGGTCGTGCGGGCCCGCGCCTGGCCGCGTCCGCGAGCCGTGCGTGGCCGGCGAGGCGCGCGCCGCACCGTGTGATCCTTGCCATGCCCGGACGCCTCCGGGCCGCCGAGGCGGGCTGTGCCAGACTCCTGACATCCCCGCTCCACCCTCCGGCCCGGGCTCCGCGACCCACCAGGTGGCGTCGAGCCGGTCCACCGTCCCAGCGATGTCCCGCGCCCCACGGCCGCCCCGATGGAGAGATCCCCAGATGACCGAGTCAGTCGAGTCCGCCCAGCCCAGCCAGCCGAAGCTGACGCCCGCCGCGCCGGAGCACCCGCGCGCCGGCGACCCGGTCTTCGACCTGCACCTCGGCGGCAAGCTCGCGGTGGCGGCCACGGCGCCGATCGTCGACAAGGACGACCTCTCGCTGGCCTACACCCCCGGCGTCGCGCTCGTCTGCGAGGCCATCGCCGCCGACCCGAGCCTCACCCAGAGCTACACGTGGGTGCCGAACACCGTCGCGGTGGTCACCGACGGCACGGCCGTGCTCGGCCTCGGCGACATCGGCCCCGCGGCCGCCATGCCGGTCATGGAGGGCAAGGCGGTGCTGTTCAAGCAGTTCGGCGGCGTCGACGGCGTGCCGATCTGCCTCGACACGACCGACACCGAGGAGATCATCGAGACGGTCGTGCGCCTCGCGCCGAGCTTCGGCGGCATCAACCTCGAGGACATCTCCGCGCCGCGCTGCTTCGAGATCGAGGACCGCCTCAAGGAGCGGCTCGACATCCCCGTCTTCCACGACGACCAGCACGGCACCGCGGTCGTCGCCCTCGCCGCGCTGCAGAACGCCCTGACGATCACCGGCCGCGACGCCGCCTCGACCCGCGTGGTCATCTCCGGCGCCGGCGCCGCCGGCGTGGCGATCGCCAAGATCCTCCTCGAGGCCGGCATCACCGACCTCGCGGTCACCGACCGCAAGGGCATCGTCCACTCCGGCCGCACCGACCTCACGCCGGTGAAGAAGGCGCTCGCCGAGATGACCGCCGACCGCACCGGTCGCACGGGCACGCTGGCCGAGGCGCTCGACGGCGCCGACGTCTACCTCGGCGTCTCCGGCGGCACGGTGCCCGAGGAGGACGTCGCGCGGATGGCCCCCGACGCGATCATCTTCGCCATGGCGAACCCGACGCCCGAGGTGCACCCCGACGTCGCCCACCGGTACGCCCGCGTCGTGGCCACCGGTCGCTCGGACTTCCCGAACCAGATCAACAACGTCCTGGCGTTCCCGGGCATCTTCCGCGGCGCGTTCGACGCCCGCGCGACCGCCATCACCGAGGGCATGAAGCTCGCCGCCGCGCAGGCGCTCGCCGCCCTGGTCGGCGACGAGCTCTCCGAGGACTACGTGATCCCCTCGCCGTTCGACCCCCGCGTCGGTCCCGCGGTGGCCTCCGCCGTGGCCGAGGCCGCCCGCGCGGACGGCGTCGCGCGCCGCTGACCCCGTCCCCGTCCAGCAGAGCACCCGCCAGCACCCGCCAGCCGAGAGGTCGCCGATGTTCGCCGTCTACGCCGAGTCCTTCTCCTCCGACGACCCGCTGTCGGCGCTCCGGGTGGGCGAGCGGCCCGACCCCGTCGCCCCGGACGGCTGGACGACGGTCACGGTCAAGGCGGCCTCCCTGAACCACCACGACCTCTGGTCGCTGCGCGGCGTGGGCCTCAAGCAGGAGCAGCTGCCGATGATCCTCGGCTGCGACGCCGCGGGCCTGGACGAGGACGGCAACGAGGTCGTCGTCCACGCGGTGATCTCCGACCCGGCCTGGACCGGCGACGAGACCCTCGACCCGCGTCGCTCGCTGCTCTCGGAGCGGCACCAGGGCACGCTCGCCGACAAGGTCGTCGTGCCGCGCGGCAACGTCGTGCCCAAGCCCGCGTCGATGTCCTTCGAGGAGGCCGCCTGCCTGCCGACGGCCTGGCTCACGGCGTACCGGATGCTCTTCACCCGGGGCGGGCTCAAGGCCGGCGACACCGTGCTGGTGCAGGGCGCGGGCGGCGGCGTCGCCACCGCCTGCATCATCCTCGCGCGGGCGGCGGGGCTCCGGGTCCTCGCGACCAGCCGCGACGAGGCCAAGCGCGCCCGTGCCCTCGAGATCGGCGCCCACGAGGTCTACGACTCCGGGGCGCGGCTGCCGGTGAAGGTCGACGCCGTCATGGAGACGATCGGCCGCGCCACCTGGTCTCACTCGGTGCGCTCGCTGCGCCCGGGCGGCGCCATCGTCATCTCCGGCACGACCTCGGGCCCGCAGCTCGACGACAGCGAGCTGACCCGCATCTTCTTCCTCCAGCTCAGCGTCGTCGGCTCCACCATGGGCACCCGCGCCGAGCTCGCCTCCCTGGTCACGCTGCTCGACGCCACGGGCGCCCGGCCGCTGATCGACCGCGTGCTGCCGATGGCGGACGCCGCGCAGGGCTTCGCCGCCATGGCCGGCGGCGACCTGTTCGGCAAGGTCGTCTTCACCCGCTGACCCGCTGACCCGCTGACCCGCGGGCCCGCTGGCCCGCGGGCGTCCTGTCGGCCGGAATCGAGTGGCCTCCGAGGCCCGCCTAGGGAACACTCCTTACCCGGAGCGCGGCCCGTCCGAGGGTCGGCGCCCCCGGACGCGATCCCGCGCCGGCTCCGCGGAAGGACCCCCATGACGACGCCGCTCGACGCCGCCCCTCCGGGCGCGGCCGCCGCCCAGGCCGCCCGCCGCACCCCGCTCGTGGTGGTGCTCCTGGTGGCCGCCACCTTCGTGGTGATCCTCAACGAGACGATCATGGTGAACGCCATCCCGCGGCTCGCGGCGGACTTCGACGTCAGCCTCCGGGCCGCCCAGTGGCTCTCGACGATCTTCCTGCTGACGATGGCCGCGGTCATCCCCGTCACCGGCTGGTTCCTGCGGCAGGTGACGACCCGGCAGGCGTACGCGCTGGCGATGACGGTGTTCTGCGCGGGCACGGCCGTCTGCGCCGCCGCGCCGCTGTTCGAGGTGCTGCTGCTCGGGCGGGTGGTCCAGGCGGCCGGCACCGCGGTGATGATGCCGCTGCTGATGACGACCCTGATGACGGTCGTGCCCGAGGCCGACCGTGGCCGGGTGATGGGCACCGTGACGCTCGCGATGTCCTGCGCGCCGGCGCTCGGACCCGCCGTCTCCGGGCTGATCCTCGGGTTCGGCGGCTGGCGGCTGATCTTCGTCGCGGTGCTGCCGGTCGCGGCGCTGGTGACGATCGGGGGCCTGCGCCAGCTCGTCGACGTCGGCGAGCGTGAGCCGGCGGCGATCGACTGGACCAGCGTCGTCCTGGCCGCCGCCGGGTTCGCGACCCTCGTCTACGGCCTCTCCGAGATCGGCGGCGCGAGCGCGGTGGTCCCCGCGGTCTGCGGCGGTCTCGGCGTGCTGCTCGTCGCGGCCTTCGTCGTCCGGCAGCTGTCGCTCCAGAGGTCGGGCTCCCCGCTGCTGGACCTGCGGGCCCTGTCCCACCGCACCTACACGCTGTCGCTGCTGGTCATGGCCGTCGGCTTCATGGCCATGCTCGGCGCGATGATCCTGCTGCCGGTCTACCTCCAGCAGGTGCGCGGCCTCAGCCCGCTGCGCACGGGCCTGCTGGTGATGCCGGGCGGCCTCGCGATGGGCCTGCTCGGGCCGCAGGTCGGCAAGGTCTTCGACCGGGTCGGCTCCCGACCGGTCGTCGTGCCCGGGGCCGTGGCGATCCTCGCCGCGCTCGTCGTGCTGGCCCGGATCGAGCCGACCACGCCGTACGCGGCGCTGCTCGGCGCGCACGTGCTGATGATGGTCGGCCTCGCGGCCGTCTTCACGCCGGTCTTCGCCCTCGGCCTGGGCAGCCTGCCGCCGCACCTGTACTCGCACGGCAGCTCGATCCTGGGCACCCTGCAGCAGGTGGCCGGCGCGGTGGGCACGGCGGCGGTCGTCGTCATCGCCGACGCCCGCACGCGCGGCCTGATGGCCGACGGGGTCGCGGGCGTCGACGCGGTCGTGGGCGGTCTGCGCTGTGCCTTCCTGGCCGGCGCGGGCGCCGCGGTGCTGGTCGTCGCGCTCGCGGCGCTGCTGCCTGCGCGGGTGTCGGCGACGGAGGGCTGAGGTCAGACGTTGGCGCGCCAGTGCAGCGCGCCGACGATGACCATCCGCAGCTGGGTGCGTGCGGCCGCGCAGATCTGCTCACGCGCCTCCACGTCGTCGCCCGCCGCGATCAGCGCCTCGGCGGTCGCGACCATGGAGGTGACGATCAGGTTGGAGATGTTGCGGAAGTCCTCGCTCGACCAGCGCGTGGTGCCGGGCAGCAGCGCGAGGTCGGCGGCGAGCTCGCGCTCGCACAGACCGATCTCGTGCCGGATCGCCTCCCGCACGGCCCGCGGCCCGGCCGCGCGCTCGCGGGCGATGAACAGGAAGTGCTGGTGCTGGCGCTCCACGTGGTCGGCGAGCACCCGCACGGAGTGGTCGACGATCGAGGCGAACGGCTTCTCGGGGTCCTGCCGGTCGATCTGACGGACGTCGCGCAGCATCGCGCGCAGGGAGGCGAAGGACTCGTCGACCAGCGCGAGCCCGAGGGACTCGATGGAGTCGAAGTGCCGGTAGAAGCCGGTCGGGACGATGCCGACCTCCTTGGCCACCTGCCGCAGCGAGACGCCCACCAGGCTGGTCTCGCCGGAGAGGTCGAGGGCGGCGTCGAGGATGGCGCGGCGGGTGCGCTCTTTGCGCTCCACGCGGGTCTCCACGCGCGGGGCGTCTCCGACGGCCACGGGGGAGGGATCGCCGGCCGCAGTCACGCGCGCAGTCTAGTCACGTGTGCTGCCTCACTCGGCCGGCGCGACGCAGCGTGGGCCACTAGCCTGTGCAGTGCACATGTGTCCACCCTCACCAGGGCGCCTCCTTGACCCTCGGTGGGCGACTCCGGGATAGTTTCGGTGTACAGACGTTCACTGATTCTGGAGGCTTGACATGGGCATCGCCGGCGCACTCCTGCGGTCCAAGGCGGTCGCGGCCCTCGCCTCGCCCCACGGCGTCGACCGCTACCTCGAGCTGGTCAACCCGATGTGGGCGGCCGAGGAGGTGCGGGCCCGCATCGTCGACGTGCATCGCGAGGTGGACGTCCCCGGCCACCCGCCGGTCGCGACCCTGACCCTGCAGCCGACGTCGACCTGGCGCGGCCACCGTGCGGGTCAGCACGTCCAGGTCGGCGTCGAGGTCGAGGGCGCGCGTCGCACGACCCGCGTCTTCACCATCTCCAGCAACGACTCCCGGCCGGGCGACCGCTTCCAGATCACGATGCGCGCGAACCCCGACGGCGTGGTCTCGAAGTGGCTCGTCGAGAAGGCGCAGGTCGGCACGGTGCTGCACCTGTCCCAGGCCCTGGGCGAGTTCGTCCTGCCGGACCGCGTGCCGGAGCACGTCGTGTTCATCTCCGGCGGCTCGGGCATCACCCCGGTCATGTCGATGATGCGCTCGCTGCACCGCCGCACCCATCGGGGCCGCATCACCTTCATCCACTACGCCCAGAGCCCCGAGCACCAGATCTTCGCCGAGGAGCTCGACGAGATCTGCCGCTCCGGCTTCGGCACCGACGTCCACCTGCTGCACCCGGAGCTCGGCGACCCGGCGCTGTCGCCGGCCTGGCTCGAGCGCCACGTGCCCGGCTGGCAGGACCTGCCGACCTGGGCCTGCGGCCCGGCTCCCCTGATCGAGGCCGTGCAGGGCGCCTACGGCGACTCGCCCGAACTGCGCATCGAGTGGTTCAAGCCGCCGCGCGTCGCCACGGGCGACGCCGCCGAGGGCGAGGTCGTGTTCTCCCGCAGCGGCGTCCAGGGCGAGAACACCGGTGCCAGCCTGCTCGAGCAGGCCGAGGCGCTCGGCCTCGCGCCCGAGTTCGGCTGCCGCATGGGCATCTGCTTCTCGTGCACGGCGCGCAAGAGCGAGGGCACGGTCCGCAACGTGCTGACCGGCGAGACCTCCTCCCTGCCCGACGAGGACATCCGCGTCTGCGTGTCCTCCCCGGTCGGCGACTGCGTCGTCGACGTCTGAGACCTCCGTCCGATCCCCAGCGACACCTCCACCTCCAGCCACACCAGAGGAGAAACCGATGAGCACCAGCACCCGCCCGCTGACCCCCGAGCAGATCGAGGAGTTCGGCGCCGAGATGGACGCCATCCGGCAGCGCGTGCTCGCCGACCTGGGCGAGGCCGACGCCACCTACATCCGCAACGTCGTCAAGGCGCAGCGCGGCTTCGAGGTCGCGGGACGTGCCCTCTTCTACCTGCCCCCGGCCTGGCCGCTGGCCGTCGCGGCCCTCTCGGTGTCGAAGATCCTCGACAACATGGAGATCGGCCACAACGTCATGCACGGCCAGTACGACTGGATGGGCGACCCCGGTCTGAACTCGCGCATGTACGAGTGGGACAACGTGTGCCCCTCGGAGCAGTGGAAGAACAGCCACAACTTCATCCACCACACGTACACGAACATCCTCGGCAAGGACCGCGACCTCGGCTACGGCATCCTGCGGATGGACGAGGACCAGAAGTGGCACCCCTACTACCTCGGCAACCCGCTGTACGCGTTCCTGCTGATGGTGTTCTTCGAGTGGGGCGTGGCGATGCACGACCTCGAGGTCGAGAACATCGTCGCGGGCAAGCGGCGCATCGAGGAGAACAAGGCGATGCACGCCGGCATCATGCGCAAGGTCAAGCGGCAGGCCCTCAAGGACTACCTGCTCTTCCCGGCGCTCACCGGCCCCCTGTTCCCGATGACCCTGGCCGGCAACGCCGTGGCCAACCTGGTGCGCAACGTCTGGGCGTTCAACATCATCTTCTGCGGCCACTTCCCGGCCGGCGTCGCCACCTTCTCCCAGGAGGAGTGCGAGAACGAGACCCGCGGCCACTGGTACTACCGTCAGCTGCTCGGCTCGGCCAACATCACCGGCGGGAAGCTGTTCCACGTCATGACCGGCAACCTGTCGCACCAGATCGAGCACCACCTGTTCCCGGACGTGCCCGCCCGGCGCTACCCGGAGATCGCCCAGGAGGTGCAGGCGATCTGCGAGAAGTACGGCCTGGACTACAACACCGGCTCGCTCTCCCGCCAGCTCGGCAGCGTGGCCAAGAAGATCGTCCGCCTCGCGTTCCCGACCAAGCAGCGCCCGACCGGCGCCCCGGTCGCCGACGCCCCGGTGGCGTCCTCCGCCACCGCCGCGGCCTGAGCCGCGCTCCTCGACACCGGACGCCGTCCCTCCCTGCGGGGAGGGACGGCGTCCGTCGTCCGTCCGTCGTCCGTCACGGTCCACGGGACGGGCAGAAGCGATCGGCCCGGTGACGCTCCCCACCCCGAGACGCCTGGACCGCCCGTGAGCGGGCAGGCGACACTGGTCGCCATGAGCGCGGGCAAGGACCACCTGAGCAAGGCCGAGATCGCCAAGGACGCCGTGCAGAGCACGGTCGAGGCCACCGCCACGACGGTCGGCCAGGTCAGCGGCATCCTCACCAACGCCGTGCGGGACGTCGCCTCGGCCATCGGCGGCCTGGCCACCGAGGTCTTCGAGATCCGCGAGACCGCCCGCCGCGCGGCCGCCGACCACGGCGAGGCCGAGGCCGCCGAGCTCGACTGAGCCGTCCGCCCGGCCCGCGACCCTCGCTGGTCAGTCCTCGGGGTCGTCCAGGCGCGCCAGCCAGGTCGCCAGCCGCTCGACGGCGGTCTCGAGCTCGGGATGGGTGTCGACGAAGGCCTGCAGCTGCTCGGCGAGCCAGGCCATCGACACCTCCTCGTCGCCGCGCCGGCGGACGAGCTCCTCGATGCCGCGGTCGGTGAAGTACACGGTCGCCTCCAGGGCAGTGGATCGACGGGGGAGTGGTGAACCGCCGACGGCGGCCGCCCCTGTCGGGGACGACCGCCGTCGGGACGGAGCGGGTGGCCGGGCCGTCAGGCGAAGGCGCGGTCGAGCAGGTCCTTCTGCTCGGCGGTGTGCCGCTTGACGGTGCCGACCGAGGGCGAGGACGACGCGGCCCGCGCGACGGGCGCCACGGTGACGTCGAGCTCCGGCCAGACGTTCAGCGCGTAGTGCGGCCACGGGCCCATGTTGATCGGCTCGTCCTGGACCCAGCGCACCTCCTTCAGGTGCGGGTAGCGCGCGATCTCGGCGCGGATGTCGTCGATCGGCCGCGGGTAGAGCTGCTCGACGCGGGAGATCGCGAACTGCTCGCCGTTCTCCCGCTTGGCGCGGTCGACCATGAGGTCCCACGTGACCCGGCCCGAGCAGATCAGCAGCGTGGTGACCTTCTCGGGGTCGGCCGACGCGTCGCCGACGAACGGGCGGAAGGAGCCCCGCGTGAACTCCGCCGGCTGCGAGGCCGCCTCCTTGCGCTTGAGCATCGACTTCGGCGTGAAGACGATCAGCGGACGGTGGGCGGCGCCCAGCGAGTGCTGGCGCAGCAGGTGGAAGTACGACGCCGGGGTCGAGGGCTGCGCGACGACGAACGCCTCGTCGGCGGCCATCGTCAGGAAGCGCTCGATGCGGGCCGAGGAGTGGTCGGGGCCCTGGCCCTCGTAGCCGTGCGGCAGCAGCAGCACGACGCCGGAGTCCTGGCGCCACTTGGTCTTGCCCGAGCTGATGAACTCGTCGATGACGGTCTGCGCGCCGTTGACGAAGTCGCCGAACTGGGCCTCCCACAGCACCAGCGCCTCGGGACGCGCCACCGAGTAGCCGTACTCGAACCCGAGCGCGGCGTACTCCGAGAGCAGCGAGTCGTAGACGTGGAAGCGGGCCTGGTCCTCGGTGAGGTTCGACAGCGGCGTCCACTCGTCGGCGTTGGTGCGGTCGATGATGGTCGCGAACCGCTGCACGAAGGTGCCGCGGCGGGAGTCCTGGCCGGCCAGGCGCACCGGGCGGCCCTCCATCAGCAGCGAGCCGAAGGCCAGGATCTCGCCGGTGCCCCAGTCGATCGGGCCCTCGGTGATCGCGGTGGCCCGACGCTGCAGCTGCGGCATGACCTTCGGGTGCACCGTGAAGCCCTCGGGCGGGGTGACGTAGGCGTCCGCGATGCGCTTGAGCACCTCGGGGGAGACCGCGGTGACGGCGTCGCCGGCGGGCTTCTCGGGGTAGTCGGGCACGGTGGTCCAGTCCGAGGGCTGGCTGGTGGCCTCGCGCACCTCGGTGAACACCCGCTCCAGCTGCTGCTGGTAGTCGCGGAGGACCTGCTCGGCCTCCTCGATCGTGATGTCGCCACGACCGATGAGCGACTCGGTGTAGAGCTTGCGCACCGAGCGCTTCTGCTCGATCAGGTCGTACATCAGCGGCTGGGTGTAGCTCGGGTCGTCGCCCTCGTTGTGACCGCGACGGCGGTAGCAGACGAGGTCGATGACGACGTCCTTGTGGAACGCCTGGCGGTACTCGAAGGCGAGCCGGGCCACCCGGATGCACGCCTCGGGGTCGTCGCCGTTGACGTGGAAGATCGGCGCCTGGACCATGCGAGCGACGTCGGTGCAGTACAGCGAGGAGCGCGAGGACCCGGGCGAGGTGGTGAACCCGACCTGGTTGTTGACGACCACGTGGATCGTGCCGCCGGTGCGGTAGCCGCGCAGCTGGGAGAGGTTGAGCGTCTCGGCGACCACGCCCTGGCCGGCGAAGGCGGCGTCGCCGTGCACCAGCACGGGGAGCACCGGGAAGTCGGCGCCGCGGTTCAGGACGTCCTGCTTGGCCCGAGCGATGCCCTCGAGCACGGGGTCGACGGCCTCGAGGTGCGAGGGGTTCGCGGCGACGGACACCTTGACGTGCTCGCCCTTGCCGCTGGTGAACTCGCCCTCGGCGCCGAGGTGGTACTTGACGTCGCCGGAGCCCTGGACCGTGCGCGGGTCGATGTTGCCCTCGAACTCCCGGAAGATCTGGGAGTAGCGCTTGCCGACGATGTTGGCCAGGACGTTCAGCCGGCCGCGGTGGGCCATGCCGATCGCGACCTCGTCGAGGCCCGACTCGGCCGCGGCCTCGCAGATCTCGTCGAGCACCGGGATGGTGGTCTCGCCGCCCTCGAGGCTGAAGCGCTTCTGGCCGACGAACTTGGTCTGCAGGAAGGTCTCGAACGCCTCGGCCTGGTTGAGCTTCAGCAGGATCCGCAGCTGCTCCTCGCGCGGGGGCTTGCTGTGCGGGCGCTCGACGCGCTCCTGGATCCAGCGGCGCTGCTCGGGATCCATGATGTGCATGTACTCGATGCCGGTGGTGCGGCAGTAGGAGTCGCGCAGGATGCCGAGGATGTGGCGCAGCTTCATGAACCGCCGGCCCTCGCCGCCGAACGAGCCGGTGGCGAACTCGCGGTCGAGGTCCCACAGCGTCAGGCCGTGCGTCTCGACCTGCAGGTCGGGGTGGGTGCGCTGGCGGTACTCCAGCGGGTCGGTGTCGGCCATCAGGTGGCCGCGCACGCGGTAGGCGTGGATGAGCTCGAGGATGCGGGCCTGCTTGGAGATCTCGTCGTCGTGCGACGTCGCGATGTCGGTGGCCCAGCGGATCGGCTCGTAGGGGATGCGCAGCGAGCGGAAGATCTGGTCGTAGAAATCGTCGGCGCCGAGCAGGAGCTGGTGCACGCGCTTGAGGAACTCGCCGGACTGCGCGCCCTGGATGACCCGGTGGTCGTACGTGGAGGTCAGCGTCATGACCTTGCTGATCGCGCTGCGCGCGATGGCGTCCTCGGACGCGCCCTGCCACTCCGGCGGGTACTCCATGGCGCCGACGCCGATGATCGCGCCCTGGCCCTTCATCAGCCGGGGCACCGAGTGGTTGGTGCCGATGCCGCCCGGGTTGGTGAGCGAGATCGTGGTGCCCTGGAAGTCGGTGACGGCCAGCTTGTTGTCGCGGGCCTTGGTGACGACGTCCTCGTAGGCGGTCCAGAAGGCGGCGAAGTCCATCGTCTCGCAGCCCTTGATCGACGGGACGAGCAGCTGGCGCGAGCCGTCGGGCTTCTGCAGGTCGATCGCGAGGCCGAGGTTGATGTGGGCCGGCGTGATCAGGTTGGGCTTGCCGTCGACGACGTCGAACCCGACGTTCATCTCCGGCATCGACTTCACGGCCTGCACCAGCGCGTAGCCGATGATGTGGGTGAAGGAGACCTTGCCGCCGCGCGCGCGGGCGAGGTGGCTGTTGATGACGATGCGGTTGTCCCACAGCAGCTTCACGGGGACGCTGCGCACCGAGGTCGCGGTCGGGACCGTGAGGGAGACGTCCATGTTCTGCGCGGTGCGCGCCGCGGCGCCGCGCAGGACGGTGAGAGCGGGCTCGTCGCTGGCCGGGCTCGGCGCGGCGGGCTGGGAGTCCTTGGGGATCGGCGAGGTGGTGCCCTTGGACGGCTCGGCGGCCTTGGCCTCCGGGCGCGGCTTGGCGACGGGGGCCGGCGCCGGGGTCGCGGGCGCGGCGGCCTTCGCGGGAGCGGCGGCGGTCGGGGCAGCGGCGGGGGCGGGCGCCGACGCTGCGGGGGCCGGCGTGCTCACGCCGTTCGAGCCGCTGGGGGAGGAGCCGTGGGCGCCGTTGGACGGCGCCGGCGCGCTCGGACCGCCGGGCGCGCCGTGGTCGCGGAAGTACGCCGCCCACGCGGGGTCGACGCTGCCGGGGTCGGCCGAGAAGCGGTCGAACATCTCCTCGACGAGCCACTCGTTGGCTCCGAAGTCGGCGGCGGTGTCCGTCGTCGTGGTGGGTGACTGATGGCCAGGGGTTTGCGGCACGACTTGCTTCGCCTCTTCCGATGCGCGCTGGGTGTGGATGAGCGGCCTCAAGGCTAGTCCCACCGGGAGGAGCGCGCGGGGCCCGGGGTGGAGTTTCACCCGGGTGTCGGCAAACGCACACGGGCGTCCGCGGAGCGGGCCGGCGCCGGAAGGCCCGGGCCGGCGCGGCAGCGGGTGTGACGGGGGAGTGCGGGCCGCTGCGACGAGCGGACCCGGTGGGAGTGGAGAGCGCCCTCGGCAGGATTCGAACCTGCGACACCTGGTACCGGAAACCAGTGCTCTATCCCCTGAGCTACGAGGGCCGACGGAGGAGGACCCTACCCTGCGGCCCGCGGGCCGACGAATCGGACCGCGCGGGCGTCCGGAGGCGTCGACGGGGGCCGTCCGGACGGGCAAACCGGTTCGGCTCCCCGCGGTCGGCGCCGATACCCTCGCGGGGTGAATCCCGAGCAGCTCTCCGCCGCGATCGTCCAGGTCCTGACCGCGCTCTCCGAGCGGGGCGAGCTCGCGCTGCCCGACGGCGTCCCGACGAGCGTCACGGTGGAGCGACCCCGGCAGAAGGGGCACGGCGACTACGCGACCAACGTCGCCCTGCAGCTGGCCAAGCGGGCCGGCACCAACCCCCGCGCGCTCGCCGAGCTGATCAAGGTCGGCCTCGAGGCGTCCGACGGCGTGGCTGCGGTCGAGATCGCCGGTCCGGGCTTCCTCAACGTCACGGTCGAGGCCGGCGCGCAGGGCCGGGTGGCGGCCGACGTCGTCGCGGCCGGAGCGGCCTACGGCCGGGGCGCGGCCCTGGCCGGGCAGTCGATCAACGTGGAGTTCATCTCCGCGAACCCCACGGGTCCGCTGCACCTGGGGCACACGCGCTGGGCGGTGCTCGGGGACGCGCTGGGCCGCGTGCTGGCGGCGGCCGGCGCCGAGGTCACCCGGGAGTTCTACATCAACGACCGCGGCGTCCAGATGAACCACTTCGCCGACTCGATCATCGCCTCGGCCCTCGGCGAGCCCGCTCCCGCGGACGGCTACCAGGGCGGCTACATCGACGACCTCGCCCGGGCCGTCGGCGAGGCCCACCCCGGCGTCTTCGAGCTGCCCGCCGACGAGCGGCGGGTCGCCGTCCGCGCCGCCGGCTACGCCATCCAGCTGCGCCAGCAGCAGGAGCAGCTCGAGCGCTTCCACACGCACTTCGACGTGTGGTCCTCCGAGCTCGCGCTGCACGAGTCGGGCTCGGTGCCCGACACCCTCGCCCGGCTCAAGGACCTCGGCCACGTCTACGAGGACGGCGGCGCGCTGTGGATGCGCACCACCACCTTCGGCGACGACAAGGACCGCGTGCTGATCAAGTCCGACGGCGAGCTCACCTACTTCGCCTCCGACACCGCCTACTACCTCGACAAGCGCTCCCGCGGCTTCGACCACTGCGTCTACCTGCTCGGCGCCGACCACCACGGCTACGTCGGACGCCTGCGCGCGATGGCCGCGTGCGTCGGCGACGACCCCGACGTCACGCTCGACGTGATGATCGGCCAGCTGGTCAAGATCCTCAGCGGGGGGCAGGAGCTCAAGCTCTCCAAGCGGGCCGGCACGATCGTCACGCTCGAGGAGCTCGCCGACGAGATCGGCGTCGACGCGCTGCGGTACTCCCTGGCGCGCTACCCCGCGGACTCGCCGCTCACCCTCGACGTCGCCGAGATCACGAAGGCGTCCTCCGACAACCCCGTCTACTACGTGCAGTACGCCCACGCGCGCACCTGCCGGATGATCGCCAACGCCGAGCAGCTGGGCATGCGGCCGCCGGAGGGCGACGCCTTCGACCCCACGCTGCTCGACCACGAGCGCGACGGCGAGCTGCTGCGCGCGCTGGCCGAGCTCCCGCGCGTGGTCGCCGCGGCCGCCGAGCTGCGGGAGCCGCACCGCGTCGCGCGCTACCTCGAGAGCACCGCGTCGGTGTTCAACAAGTGGTACGACACCAAGGAGTGCCGGATGCTCCCGCAGGGCGACGAGCCCGTGACGCCGGCCAACGAGGCGCGCCTGCTGCTCGCCCACGCCACCCGCACCGTGCTGGCCAACGGCCTCGACCTGCTCGGCGTCACGGCGCCCGAGCGCATGTGAGCGGAGGCCCCCGATGACCCACGAGGCCGGCTGGGCCCACGCGCCCGGCGCCCTGCGCGGCCCCGCCTGGCTGCGCGAGCCCGACGACGTCGACGCGCTCATGCCGCGGCTGTGGTCGCGCACCGCGCGCAAGGTCGACGGCGTGCTGCAGGTCGGCGGCGTGCCGCTGCCCGAGCTCGTGGCCGCCCACGGCTCCCCGGCCTACGTGCTCGACGAGGACGACCTGCGCGCCCGCGCGCGGGCGTTCCGCGACGGCTTCGCCGGCTACGACGTCTACTACGCCTCCAAGGCGTTCCTGAGCGTGGCGGTGGCCCGCTGGATCGCCGAGGAGGGCCTCTTCCTCGACGTCTGCTCGGCCGGCGAGCTCACGGTGGCCGAGCGTGCCGGATTCCCGATGGAGCGGGTCGGCCTGCACGGCAACAACAAGACCGCCGCCGAGCTCGAGCGCGCGGTACGCCTCGGCGTCGGCCGGATCGTCGTCGACTCCTTCGTCGAGATCGAGCGGCTCGCCGCCATCGCCGCCGAGAGCGGGCGGACCGCCCGGGTGATGATCCGCGTCACGGCCGGCGTCGAGGCCCACACGCACGAGTACATCGCCACGGCGCACGAGGACCAGAAGTTCGGCTTCTCGATCGCCGCGGGCGACGCCTTCGAGGCGGCCCGCCGCGTGCTCGCCACGCCGGGGCTCGACCTGCGCGGCCTGCACTCCCACATCGGCAGCCAGATCTTCGTCACCGCCGGCTTCGAGGTCGCCGCCCGGCGGGTGCTCGGCCTGCACGCGCGCATCGGCGAGGAGCTCGGGGCCGTCCTGCCCGAGATCGACCTCGGGGGCGGCTTCGGCATCGCCTACACCAGCCAGGACGAGCCCGCCGACCCCGCGCACCTGGCCGCGGGCCTCACCGGCATCGTCGAGCACGAGTGCCGGGCGCTGGGCATCGCCGTCCCGCACCTCTCGATCGAGCCGGGTCGCGCGATCGTCGGCCCGTCGATGTGCACGGTCTACGAGGTCGGCACGGTCAAGCAGGTCCGCCTCGACGGCGGCGCGACGCGCACCTACGTCAGCGTCGACGGCGGGATGAGCGACAACATCCGCACCGCGCTCTACGACGCCGACTACTCCTGCACGCTCGCCTCGCGCGGCTCGACCGCGGCCCCCGTGCTCGCCCGCGTCGTCGGCAAGCACTGCGAGGCCGGCGACATCATCGTGCGCGACGAGTTCCTCCCCGGCGACGTCGCCCCCGGCGACCTCGTCGCGGTGCCGGCCACCGGCGCGTACTGCCGGTCGATGGCGTCGAACTACAACCACGCGCTGCGCCCGCCCGTCGTCGCCGTGCGCGACGGCGAGGCCCGGGTGATCGTGCGCCGCGAGACCGAGGACGACCTGCTCGCCACCGACCTGGGGTGAGCGGCGATCGGGCGTCCGGGTTCTCGCGACGAATCCGCGGGCGGGCGTCGCCGCCGATAGGCTGACGGGGTGAGTCACCCCCTCAAGGTCGCGGTGCTGGGCTGCGGCTCGGTCGGGTCGCAGGTCGTGCGGCTGCTGAGCGAGCAGGCCGGCGATCTCGCCGCCCGCATCGGAGCGCCCGTCGAGCTGGCCGGCGTCGCCGTGCGCCGCCTCGACGCGCCGCGCGACGTCGAGGTGCCCGAGGGCCTGCTCACCACCGACGCCCTCGCGCTGGTCACCCGGCCCGACGTCGACCTCGTCGTCGAGGTCATCGGCGGCATCGAGCCGGCGCGCTCGCTCATCCTGGCCGCGCTCGAGGGCGGCGCCAGCGTCGTCACCGCCAACAAGGCGCTGCTCGCCGAGGACGGCCCGACGCTCTACGAGGCGGCCGCCAAGGCCGAGCGCGACCTCTACTACGAGGCCGCCGTCGCCGGGGCCATCCCGATCCTGCGCCCGCTGCGGGAGTCGCTCGCCGGCGACCGAGTCACCCGGGTGCTCGGCATCGTCAACGGCACGACCAACTTCATCCTCGACAAGATGGACGCCTCCGGCGCCGGGTTCTCCGAGGCGCTCGAGGAGGCCCAGGACCTCGGGTACGCCGAGGCCGACCCCACCGCCGACGTCGAGGGCTTCGACGCCGCGGCGAAGGCCGCGATCCTCGCCTCGCTGGCGTTCCACACCCGCGTCACGGCCGCCGACGTGCACCGCGAGGGCATCGGCGAGGTCACCGCGGCCGACGTCGCGTCGGCCCGCGAGATGGACAGCGTCGTGAAGCTGCTGGCCATCTGCGAGCTGCGCACCGACGCCGAGGGCGAGGAGGCCGTCGCCGTGCGCGTGCACCCCGCGATGATCCCGCGCTCGCACCCGCTGGCCTCGGTCCGCGAGGCCTACAACGCCGTGTTCGTGGAGTCCGAGGCGGCCGGCCAGCTGATGTTCTACGGCCCCGGCGCCGGCGGGTCGCCGACCGCGTCCGCGGTGCTCGGCGATCTCGTCACGGTGGCCCGCAACCGGCTCGCCGGCACGCGCGGGGCGGGCGAGTCGGCCTACGCCGACCGGCCGGTGCTGCCGATGGGCCACACGCGCACCCGCTACCACGTCGCCATCGACGTCGACGACCGGGCCGGCGTGCTCGCGGCGGTGGCCACGGCCTTCGCCGAGCACGGGGTCTCGATCCAGACCGTCCGCCAGGAGGGCCGGGACGACGACGCGCAGCTGGTCGTCGTCTCGCACGAGGCCACCGACGCGCAGCTCGCCGCCACGGTCGAGCACCTGCGCACCATGGAGATCGTCCGCGACGTCACCTCGGTGATGAGGGTCGAAGGAGACAACGAGTGACCACCCTGCCCGCGGCTCCCGCCGCGTCCCCGGCCGCCGGCTCCGCGCCGGCCCTCGCGCCGACCCGTCAGTGGCGCGGGGTCGTCGAGGAGTACCGCGAGCTGCTCGCGATCCCGGCCGGCACCGAGGCGGTGACGCTCCGCGAGGGCGGCACGCCGCTGGTCCACTCCGGCTGGCTCTCGGGTCTGACGGGCGCCGAGGTGCACCTCAAGGTCGAGGGCGACAACCCCACCGGCTCGTTCAAGGACCGCGGCATGACCGCCGCCATCTCCGTGGCCAGGCACGAGGGCGCGGAGGCCGTCGTGTGCGCCTCCACCGGCAACACCTCGGCCTCGATGGCCGCCTACGCGGCGAAGGCCGGCCTCAAGCCGCTCGTGCTCGTGCCCGAGGGCAAGATCGCGGCGGGCAAGATGGCCCAGGCGATCATGCACGGCGCCCAGGTGATCATGGTCCGCGGCAACTTCGACGACTGCCTCGCGATGGCCCGCGGGCTCGCCCAGGACTACCCCGTCGCGCTGGTCAACTCGGTCAACCCGGTGCGTCTCGAGGGTCAGAAGACGGCCGCCTTCGAGATCTGCGACTTCCTCGGCGACGCCCCCGACTACCACCTGCTCCCGGTCGGCAACGCCGGCAACATCTCGGCGTACTGGCTGGGCTACACCCAGTACCTCGAGCTCGGCCGCAGCACCCGGCGCCCGGTCATGCGCGGCTTCCAGGCCGAGGGCGCGAGCCCGCTGGTCACCGGCGAGCCGTTCCCGCACCCGGAGACCAAGGCCACCGCCATCCGCATCGGCAACCCGGCCTCGTGGCACCTCGCCGAGAGCGCCGCGAAGGAGTCCGAGGGTCGCTTCGCCGCGGTCTCCGACGAGCAGATCCTCAGCGCCCAGCGCGAGCTCGCCCGCCACGACGGCGTGTTCGTCGAGCCGGCCTCGGCAGCGGGCGTCGCCGGTCTGCTGCAGGAGCTCGCCGCCGGCGAGTCCTACGCCGGCTCGCGGGTCGTCATCACCGTCACCGGTCACGGGCTGAAGGACACCGCCACGGCGCTCGAGGGCTTCGGCCCGCTGGTCGACGTGGTCGTCGACGCCGACGTCGACGACGCCGCCCGCGCCGCCGGGCTCGTCTGAAGGTGGCCGACCCCATGCCGGTCCTCGTCCGGGGACCGGTGGCCGTCAGCGTCCCGGCCACCTCGGCGAACCTCGGGCCGGGCTTCGACGCCCTCGGCCTCGCGCTCGACCTGCGCGACGAGCTGACGCTCGAGGCACTGCCGGACGCCGGGCGACTCGAGGTGGTCGTCGACGGCGAGGGCGCCGAGGGCGTCCCACTCGACGAGCGGCACCTCGTCGTGCGCACGGTGCGGCGGGTGCTCGCCGAGCTCGACGCCCCGCCGACCGGCCTGCGCCTGACCTGCCGCAACGTGGTCCCGCACGCCCGCGGCCTCGGCTCCTCCTCGGCCGCGATCGTCGCCGGCGTGTGGCTCGCCCGCGCGCTGGTCGTCGACGGCGAGCGCCGGCTCCCCGACGCCGCCGCCTTCGCCCTCGCCGCCGATCTCGAGGGCCACCCCGACAACGTCGCGCCCGCGTGGTTCGGCGGCTTCACCATCGCCGGCCGCGATGCCGGTGCGACCGGCCCGACCAGCACGGGGGAGTGGTACGCCGTCGGCTCGGCGGTCGACCCGCGACTCGCCGCTGTCGCGCTCGTCCCGCCGACCCCGCTCTCCACCGAGGCCGCGCGGGGCCTGCTGCCGGACGTCGTGCCGCACGCCGCGGCCGCCGCCGACGCCGGCAACGCCGCGCTGCTGGTCGCGGCCCTGGCCGGGGCGCCCGAGCAGTTGCTCCGCGCGACCCGCGATCACCTCCACCAGGAGCAGCGTCGGCCGGCGATGCCCGCGTCGCTCGCGCTGATCGACCGGCTCCGCGCGCTCGGGGTGCCGGCGGTGGTGTCGGGAGCCGGGCCGACCGTGCTCGCCCTGGTCGCCGCCGAGGGCCACGCCGTGCCCGGGCTCGTCGACGCGGCTACCGTGCTCGGCCATCGTCCCGAGGGCTGGCGGGGCCTCGCCCTGGCGATCGACCACGACGGCGTCCGTCCGGCCTGAACGCGCGGATCCACGGCGCCGCCGACGCCGGTGGTACGTTGACGCCGCCTCCCGTCTCCGGGGAGCCTGGCCGCCCGTCCCGGCGGCCCAGCACCGGCCGCCAGCCGCCACGATCGTCCAGATCGTCGGCAGCGCGCCCGGATCGACGTTCGCCGGCCTCCTGTGCCGGCCGTTCCGTGGGAAGGACTC
Organism: Nocardioides sp. TRM66260-LWL; assembly: GCF_020075545.1. GTDB lineage: Bacteria > Actinomycetota > Actinomycetes > Propionibacteriales > Nocardioidaceae > Nocardioides. The sequence continues at coordinate 133,807 of NZ_JAIQZK010000002.1, read as the reverse complement.
ACGTGACCGACAGCTCTGCAGTCGCCGACGCCCAGCAGGCGGCCTCGCGCCGCCGCGGCGGACTGAGCGGCATGCTCCTCGCCGACCTCAAGACCCTCGCCTCCGGGCTGGGCGTCCGTGGGGTCGGCTCGATGAAGAAGGCCCAGCTGGTCGAGGCGATCACCGCCGCCCAGGCCGGGCAGGCCACCGGCTCCACCGGCGCCGCGAGCGACGTCCCGACCGACACGGCGGCGCCGAACCAGGTCGGCGCGCCGGAGTCGGCGGCCGACGAGCCGGCGCCGCCCACCGTCGTGGTGCGCACCCGCACCCGCTCGGCCCGCGCCCCGCGTCCCGACTCCGCGGCGCAGGACGCGGTCGCCGAGCCCGCCCCGGCCGCGAGCGCCGCCGGCGACGCGCCCGCCGACGCCTCCGCTGAGCGCGCCCAGGAGCCGGCCGGCCAGCGCCCCCGTCGCCAGCGCTCCGACCAGTCCGAGCGCCCCGAGCGCCCCGAGCGCCCCGAGCGCCCCGAGCAGGACGCCCGGCAGGGCGCCGCCCAGGACCCGGCCCCGCAGGACAGGTCCGCCCAGGGCCAGGCCGCGAAGCAGCCGAAGCAGGGCAACCAGGGCAACGGCGGCAACCAGGGCAACCAGCCGAAGCAGGCCCACCAGGGCGGTGGTCAGGGCAAGCAGGCGAAGCAGGGCGAGCAGGGCAAGGGCCAGCAGCCCCAGCAGCCCCAGCAGCCCCAGCAGAAGGGCGAGCCGGCCTCCCAGACGTCGGCCGACGCGGCGCACGAGGACGACGACGAGGAGGGTCGCGGACGCAGCCGGCGGCGCCGGGGTCGCGACCGCGACCGGGCACGGGTCGGCGGCAGTCGCGAGCCCGACACCGCGATCCAGGACGACGACGTGCTCGTCCCTGCGGCCGGCATCCTCGACGTGCTCGACAACTACGCGTTCGTCCGCACCAGCGGCTACCTGCCCGGGCCCGACGACGTCTACCTCTCGCTCACGATGGTGCGCAAGTACGGCCTGCGGCGCGGCGACGCCCTCGTCGGCCAGGTGCGGCAGCCCCGCGAGGGCGAGCGGCGCGAGAAGTTCAACCCGATGGTGCGCATCGAGTCGGTCAACGGCGCCGACCCCGACACCGCCCGCAACCGCGTCGAGTTCTCCCGCCTGACCCCGCTCCACCCCGAGCAGCGGCTGCGCCTGGAGACCGAGCCGGACGACGCGATCGGCCGGGTCGTCGACCTGGTGGCGCCGATCGGCAAGGGCCAGCGCGGCCTGCTGGTCTCGCCGCCCTCCGCCGGCAAGACCACGATCCTCCAGGCGATCGCCCGGGCGGTCACCCGCAACAACCCCGAGGCGCACCTGATGGTCGTGCTCGTCGACGAGCGGCCCGAGGAGGTCACCGACTTCCAGCGCTCGGTCAAGGGCGAGGTGATCGCCTCGACCTTCGACCGCGCGCCGGCCGACCACACCGTCCTCGCCGAGCTGGCGATCGAGCGGGCCAAGCGGCTGGTCGAGCTCGGGCTCGACGTCGTCGTGCTGCTCGACGGCATCACCCGGCTCGGCCGCGCCTACAACCTGGCCGCGGTGGCGGGTGGGCGCACCCTGGCCGGCGGCGTCGACTCCGCCGCGCTGCACCCGACGAAGCGGTTCTTCGGCGCCGCCCGCAACATCGAGAACGGCGGCTCGCTCACCGTGCTCGCCACGGCCACCGCCGACACCGGCTCGGCCACCGACGAGCTGATCCTCGAGGAGTTCACCGGCACCGCCAACCAGGTGCTGCGCCTGCGGGCCGACCTCGCCGCGGCCGGGCTGTTCCCGGCGGTCGACGTCGCGGCGTCGGGCACCCGGCGTCCGGAGGTGCTGCTCGGCGAGGCCGAGGCCGGCGTCGTCGAGGGGCTGCGGGCCGCACTGCCCGCCGCTCCCGCCGACGCGCTCGCGGACCTGCTCGGTCGCGTCGGCTCGACCCGCACCAACATCGAGCTGCTCACCGCCGCGCAGCGCCGTCGCTGAGCGGCGTCCGGGGCGCGGCCGGCCGGGAATTGGCCGGCCGCCCGCGGCGTTGGCACAATCGCACCTCGGCACCGGTTCACGTCCCGGCATCCCGCCTTGACGACCCGGAGCCCGTTCACGAGACGAGGACCCATGAAGAAGGACATCCACCCCGACTACGTCGTCACCCAGGTCACCTGCACCTGCGGCGCGCAGTTCGAGACCCGCAGCACCGCGACCTCCGGCTCGATCCACGCCGACGTCTGCTCGCAGTGCCACCCGTTCTACACCGGCAAGCAGAAGATCCTCGACACCGGCGGCCGCGTCGCCCGGTTCGAGGCCCGCTACGCCAAGGCCAAGGCCAACCAGGGCAAGTAGCCCGCACCGAGCGCCGGCCCTCCGTCTTCGGACGGGGGGCCGGCGTTCGCGTTCTCCCGCCCGTCACCGCCCGTCACCCGCACAGCACCGCCGGAGGCCCCGTTGTTCGACGCCGTCGAGGGCATGCTCGCCGAGCACGCCGAGCTCGAGACGCGCCTGGCGCTGCCCGAGACCCATGCGGACCCGCGCCTGGCCAAGCGGCTGAACCAGCGCTACGCGGCGCTCTCGGCGATCGTCGGCACGTGGCGCGAGTGGCAGCGGCTCGGCGACGACATCGGTGCGGCCCGTGAGCTCGCCGGCGACGACGCCGCCTTCGCCGCCGAGGCCGACGCCCTGGAGGCGCGTCGCGGCGAGGTCGAGGAGCGGCTGCGTCGGCTGCTCGTCCCGCGCGATCCCGCCGACGACAAGGACGTCATCGTCGAGGTGAAGTCCGGCGAGGGCGGGGAGGAGTCCGCGCTGTTCGCCGGCGACCTCCTGCGCATGTACACCCGCTACGCCGAGCGCCGGGGATGGAGCGTCGAGCTCATCGACGCCACCCCGTCCGACCTCGGCGGCTACAAGTCGGTCACCGTCGCGGTCAAGGCCAAGGGCGCCCCCGAGCCCGGCGAGGCCCCGTACGCGCTGCTGAAGTTCGAGGGCGGCGTGCACCGCGTGCAGCGAGTGCCGGTCACGGAGTCGCAGGGGCGCGTGCACACCAGCGCGGCCGGGGTGCTGGTGCTGGCGGAGGCCGAGCCCGTCGACGTCACGATCGACGAGAACGACCTGCGCATCGACGTCTTCCGCAGCTCGGGGCCCGGGGGCCAGAGCGTCAACACCACCGACTCCGCGGTGCGCATCACCCACCTGCCCACGGGCATCGTCGTCAGCTGCCAGAACGAGAAGAGCCAGCTGCAGAACAAGGAGCAGGCGCTGCGGATCCTGCGCTCGCGCCTGCTGGCCGCAGCGCAGGAGGCGGCCGACGCCGAGGCGAGCGACGCCCGCCGCAGCCAGGTGCGCACGGTCGACCGCTCCGAGCGCATCCGCACCTACAACTTCCCCGAGAACCGCATCTCCGACCACCGCACCGGCTACAAGGCGCACAACCTCGACCAGGTGCTCGACGGCGACCTGCAGCCGGTGCTCGACTCCTGCGTCGAGGCCGACCTCGCGACCCGCCTGGCGGCGCTGGGGGAGGGATGACCCCGCCGAGGCGGCTGCTGGCCGACGCGGCCGCGCGGCTCGCGGCCGCGGGTGTGGCGAGCCCCGAGCACGACGCCGCCGAGCTCCTCGCCCACGTGCTCGGCACCGTGCGCGGCCGGCTCCCGCTGGTCGAGCAGGTGCCGGACGACGCGCTGGGGCGGTTCGAGGCGCTGCTCGCCCGCCGGGCCGCGCGGGAGCCGCTGCAGCACCTGACGGGCCTCGCCGCGTTCCGGCACGTCGAGCTCGCCGTCGGCCCCGGCGTCTTCGTGCCGCGGCCCGAGACCGAGCTGCTGGCGGGCTGGGCGATCGAGCAGGCCGCGGCGCTTGAGGCGCCGGTGGTCGTCGACCTCTGCACCGGCTCGGGCGCGATCGCCCGCAGCGTCGTCGACGAGGTGCCCCACGCCCGCGTCCACGCCGTCGAGCTCGATCCCGGCGCGCACGCCTGGGCCGAGCGCAACCTCGCGGGCACGGGCGTCGACCTGCGCCTGGGCGACATGGGCGAGGCCTTCGACGACCTCGCCGGCGGCGTCGACGTCGTGGTCTGCAACCCGCCGTACGTGCCGCTGGAGGCCTGGGAGTCGGTGGCGCCGGAGGCCCGCGACCACGACCCGCACCTCGCGCTCTTCTCCGGGGACGACGGGCTGACGGCGCTGCGCGTCCTCGCCCGCCGGGCCGCCGTGCTGCTGCGGCCCGGGGGCGTGGTCGGCGCCGAGCACGCCGACGTCCAGGGCGCCTCGGCGCCGGCCGTCTTCGCCGAGGTCGGTCGCTGGGTCGAGGTGCGCGACCACGTCGACCTGGCCGGTCGTGCGCGCTTCACCACCGCACGGCTGGCACGATGACCCCCGTGACGCGATACCCCACGACCACCGACGAGGAGCGCGAGGAGGCGATCGACGCGGCGAGCCTGGCGCTCCAGCGCGGCGGACTGGTCGTCATCCCGACCGACACCGTGTACGGCATCGCCGCCGACGCCTTCGACGCCGAGGCGGTCGCCGGACTGCTGGCCGCCAAGGGCCGGGGCCGGCAGATGCCCCCGCCGGTGCTGGTCAGCGCCGCGAGCACCCTCGACGCGCTCGCGGTGCGGGTGCCCGGCTACGCGCGTGCGCTCGTCGAGGCCTTCTGGCCCGGCCCGCTGACGCTGGTCTGCCACCAGCAGCCGTCCCTCGACTGGGACCTCGGCGAGACCCGCGGCACCGTCGCGGTGCGGATGCCCGACCACGAGATCACCCGCGAGATCCTCGAGCGCACCGGCCCGCTCGCGGTCAGCTCGGCGAACAAGACGGGCCTGCCGGCCGCCGTCGACGCCGACGCGGCCGAGAAGATGCTGGGCGAGGACGTCGAGGTGATCGTCGACGCCGGGCCCTCGCCCAAGGGCGAGGCGTCCACCATCGTCGACGTCACGACCGACGCCGGGCGGGTGCTGCGCCTCGGGGCCCTCTCGCTGGAGGAGCTCAACGCCGTCCTGGAGCCCCTGGGGGCCGTGCTGACGCTGGAGGACTGAGCCGGTGCGGGAGTACGCGCTGGTCTTCGTGGTCGCGGCCGCCGTCACCTACCTGCTGACGGTGCTGGCCCGCGAGAGCGCCCTGCGCCTCGGGGCGGTGGCGCGGGTGCGCGACCGCGACGTCCACGACGTGCCGATCCCGTACTTCGGCGGCATCGCCATGTGCGGCGGCCTGGTCTCCGCGCTCCTGGTCGCCCGGCACCTGCCGTTCCTCTCCAGCGGCCTCGCGGTCTTCCACGACGCCGGGGTGGTGGTCGCGGCCGGCGTGATGATCTGCGCCGTCGGGGTGCTCGACGACCTCTTCGAGCTCGACGCCCTCACCAAGCTCGGCGGCCAGGTGCTCGCGGCGGGCTTCCTGGTCGCCTCGGGCATCCGCTTCTACTACTTCCCGACTACCGACGGCACGGTCTTCTCCCTCGACCCCGCCCAGGGCGCGCTGCTGACGGGCTTCGTCGTCGTCGCCACGGTCAACGCGGTGAACTTCGTCGACGGGCTCGACGGCCTGGCCGCCGGCATGGTCGGCCTCGGGGCCCTGGCGTTCTTCGTGTTCTGCTACCAGCTCACCCGCATCAACAACGCCGACCGCGCGACGTCGGCGGCCTTCCTCGCCATCGCCCTGGCGGGCGTGTGCGCGGGCTTCCTGCCGCACAACGTCAACCCGGCCCGGCTCTTCATGGGCGACTCCGGCTCGATGCTGCTGGGCCTGGTGCTCTCGGCCAGCGCGATCACCCTCACCGGCCAGTTCGCCGACGGCGACCTGAGCCAGGGCGGCGCGGGCGGGCAGGCGAGCCTCGCGCCGACCCTGCTGCCGCTCCTGCTGCCGCCGCTGGCGGTGCTGATCGTGCCGCTGCTCGACCTCGTGCTTGCGGTGGTGAGACGCACGGCGCAGGGCCGCTCGCCCTTCGCCCCCGACAAGCAGCACCTGCACCACCGGCTGCTCGAGATCGGCCACTCGCAGCGACGGGCGGTGATGATCATGTGGATGTGGGCGGCCCTGATCTCCTTCGGGACCGTCGTCGCCAGCCTCTACGCCGCCCCGTGGGTGTGGGCGACGCTGGCCGTCTCGACCGTCGTCGCGGTCGTGCTCACCTTCGCCATTCCCGAGAGCGAGGAGCCGGTCGTCCCGACCCTCCCCGCCGGGGGCGCCTGAGCCCTCGCCAGCCCCCTGGCAGGGCCGGCGCCAGGCGGGGGAGGGCTCTCTGGAACGATCCAGTTGACCGCCCTCCGGTGACCTTGTGATAGTTTTCACGAGCGGTCGAGAGGCCGCTCGAGCTCCCGCCAGACCCCGACCAGAACGGCCGCCGACCATGACGACCGACCGCACCGCCGGACCGCAGCAGGCGCCCTCGCGCCGCCGGTCGACGGGGCGCCCGGCCCTGCTCCGGGCGGCGCTCGTCGGCGCCGGCGTCAGCCTCGCGCTGGTGCTCGTCGCGGCCGCCGTCGACTCCGGCCGCGGAGCCGGGGGAGCGGCGCTCGGCGCCGGCGTGACGCTCGCGGTCTTCCTCCTCGGCGCCTACGCCGTCGACCTCGTCGCGACCGCCGTCCCGGCCGCCGCCCTGGGCGCGGCGCTGATGACCTACACCCTCCAGGTGGCCCTCCTCGGGCTCTTCTTCCTGGTGATGAACGGCTCGGGCCTGCTCGACGACGCCCTCTCGCGCACCTGGCTCGGGCTGGGCGTCATGGCGGTGTGCGTGGCATGGGTGGCGGCGCAGTCCGTCGCGGTGCTCCGCCAGCGCATCCCGACCTACGATCTCGACGAGGAGGCGGGCGCGTGAGCACCCCCCGCCCCTGCTATCGTCCGGTGCGCGACCGCCCCCACCGGGCCGGTCGCGATCGCACGCCGACCCCCTGTCCGACCGCGCCACCGCAGCGCGAGCCCGGCATGGCGCGCGCTCGGGAGTCCCGCGCTCACCCGCATGCCGACGCCACACGACACGCAGCCGTAGGAACCGACTTTCAGGAGATGCAGTGAGCCTCATCGCGACGAGCGTGATCCGGGCCGCCGGCGAGGGTCCCCACATCCCGGGCCCCCTCGACTTCGAGCTCGACCCGCTGTTCGCCGGCGCGACCAAGCCGATGATCCTCGTGGTCCTCTCGGCCGTGCTGATCCTCGGCCTCTTCTACGCGATGTCGCGCCGCGCCGCGGTCGTGCCGGGCCGGCTGCAGTTCGCCGGCGAGTACGTCTACGACTTCGTCCGCAACAGCATCGCCCGCGACACCATCGGCGCCCACGACTTCCAGCGGTTCGTGCCGATCCTCTTCGCGATCTTCACCTTCGTGCTGGTCAACAACTTCTACGGCGTCATCCCGCTCCTCCAGTTCCCGTCGATGTCCCGGATCGGCTTCCCGATCGCCATCGCCCTGGTCATCTGGCTGATCTACAACGGCGTCGGCATCGCCAAGCACGGCTTCTTCGGCTACCTCAAGCACCAGACCGTGCCGGGCGGCATCAGCGGCCCCATCCTCATCGCGCTCGTGCCGCTGGAGTTCTTCTCCAACATCATCGTCCGGCCGTTCACGCTGGCCCTGCGACTCTTCGCGACGATGTTCGCCGGCCACCTGCTCCTGATCCTGTTCGCCACCGGCGCCGAGTACCTGATCTCGTCCTACGACCCGAAGGCGCTGGGCATCACCGCCGGCGTCCTCTCCTTCGTCATCGGCATCGCGGTCAGCTTCCTCGACATGCTGGTGATGTTCCTCCAGGCCTACGTCATCACCCTGCTGGCCGCCATGTACATCGGCAGCGCCATCGCCGAGGAGCACTGACGGCCCCGGCCGCCGCGCGCCTCCCACGAACCGCACGACCCGCAGCACCCGCAGCACCGGCACGACCCCCAGAGCACTCCTCCGCAGAACCCACTACGGCGCACCGACCAGACCGGTGCGGCCCAACCGAAAGGAAACCCCCATGGGTGGCACCCTGAACATGATCGGCCTCGGCCTGGCCGCCATCGGCCCGGCGATCGGCGTCGGCCTGATCTTCGCCGCGTACGTCTCGGGCGTCGCCCGTCAGCCGGAGGCGCAGGGCCGACTCCAGAGCATCGCCATCTTCGGCTTCGTGCTCGCCGAGCAGTTCTTCATCATCTCGCTGGCGCTCGCGTTCGTCCTCCAGCCCTGATTCGCGGAGGCTGACTAGCTCATGCTGTCGCTGATCGTCCGGGCAGCGGAGAAGGGGGTCACGGAGACCGAGACCCCCAACCCGCTGGTACCGGCGCTTCCCGAGATCGTCCTCGGTCTCGTCGTCCTGCTGATCCTCTTCGTCCTGCTGCTCAAGCTCGTCATCCCGAACTTCGAGCGCGCCTACGCGGAGCGCACGAAGGCGATCGAGGGCGGCATCGCCGCGGCCGAGTCCAAGCAGGCCGAGGCCGACGCCAAGCTGGCCGAGCTCGAGCAGCAGCTCGCCGACGCCCGTCACGAGGCCGCGCGCATCCGCGAGGAGGCCCGCGAGCAGGGTGCGGCGATCGTCGCCGAGCTGCGCGAGCAGGCGCAGGCCGAGGCCGCGCGCATCGTCGAGCACGGCAAGACGCAGATCGAGGCCGAGCGCCAGCAGGCGGTCACCGCCCTGCGGGCCGAGGTCGGAGCCCTCGCGACCGGTCTGGCCGGCCGCATCGTCGGCGAGAGCCTCGAGGACGACGCTCGTCAGAGCCGCGTCGTCGAGCGCTTCCTGGCCGACCTCGAGGCCGGGACTCCGGGGGTCAACTGATGGCACGAGGCTTCCGAGGCGGCTCGGCCGACGCCGTCGCCGCGCTCGACCAGGCCCTGGCCGGTGCCGTCTCCGGCTCGCAGGAGACCGCCGCCGTCGTGGGGCGCGAGCTCTTCGACGTCGCCGAGACCCTGCGTGCGGAGGGTGCGCTGCGGCGCTTCCTCACCGACGGCTCGATCGCCTCGGAGGCCAAGTCCGGCCTGGTGCGCGAGGTGCTCGGTCCGCGGCTGCGGTCCGAGACCCTCGAGCTGGTGGCCACGGCGGTGATCAAGCGGTGGACCTCCACCCGCGACCTCGCCGACGCCCTGGAGCACCTCTCGGTGGTGGCCTCGGTCCGCTCGGCCGGTGCCGAGTCCGGGCGGCTCGCCGACGAGCTGTTCTCCTTCGGCGAGGCGGTCAAGCACGCTCCCGAGCTGCGTGACGCGCTCGCCGACCCGGCTCGCACCACGGCCGCGAAGGCGTCGCTGATCGAGGACCTCCTCGGCGGCAAGGCCCTGCCCAGCACGGTCGCCCTGGCCGTCCGGGCCGTGGCCAGCAGCCACCGCACGGTGGCCGTGGCCCTGCACGAGTTCCAGCGGGTCGCCTCGGAGGTGCACGGCGAGAGCGTCGCCACCGTCCGCGTGGCCCGTCCGCTCTCCGACGCCGACCGCACCCGGCTCGCCGACGCGCTCGCGCGTCAGTACGGCCGACCGGTCCACCTCAACCTGCTGGTCGACCCCAGCGTCATCGGCGGCATCCGGGTCGAGATCGGGGACGACGTCATCGACGGCACCGTCTCCAGCCGCCTCGACGAGGCCACGCGCCGCCTCGCCGGCTGAGCCTCCCGCCCCAGCCGCCCACGACTTCGACGACAGACAAGAGAGAAGGCACCACCATGACGGAGCTCTCCATCCGGCCGGAGGAGATCCGCGACGCACTGGCGAAGTACGTCGCCGACTACCAGCCCGAGGCCGCCTCCAAGGAGGAGGTCGGCACCGTCGCCTCCGCCGGTGACGGCATCGCCCGCGTCAGCGGCCTGCCCTCGGCCATGGCGAACGAGCTGCTCGAGTTCGAGGACGGCACCCTGGGCCTCGCGCTGAACCTCGAGGACCGCGAGATCGGCGTCGTCATCCTCGGTGACTTCGACAAGATCGAGGAGGGCCAGACGGTCCGCCGCACGGGCGAGATCCTCTCGGTCCCCGTCGGCGACGGCTACCTCGGCCGCGTCGTCGACCCGCTGGGCAACGCGATCGACGGCCTCGGCGAGATCGCCACCACCGGTCGTCGCGCCCTGGAGCTGCAGGCCCCCACCGTCGTGCAGCGCAAGTCGGTGCACGAGCCCCTGGCCACCGGCATCAAGGCGATCGACGCCATGACGCCGATCGGCCGCGGCCAGCGTCAGCTGATCATCGGCGACCGCGCCACCGGCAAGACCACGATCGCGATCGACACGATCATCAACCAGAAGCAGAACTGGGAGTCCGGCGACCCCACGAAGCAGGTCCGCTGCATCTACGTCGCCATCGGCCAGAAGGGCTCGACCATCGCCTCGGTGCGCGGCGCCCTCGAGGAGGCCGGCGCGCTGGAGTACACCACCATCGTCGCCTCGCCCGCGTCCGACTCCGCCGGCTTCAAGTACCTCGCGCCCTACACCGGCTCGGCCATCGGCCAGCACTGGATGTACGACGGCAAGCACGTCCTGATCGTCTTCGACGACCTGACCAAGCAGGCCGAGGCCTACCGCGCCGTGTCGCTGCTGCTGCGCCGCCCGCCGGGCCGTGAGGCCTACCCGGGCGACGTCTTCTACCTGCACAGCCGCCTGCTCGAGCGCTGCGCGAAGCTCTCCGACGACCTCGGCGCGGGCTCGATGACCGGTCTGCCGATCATCGAGACCAAGGCCAACGACGTCTCGGCGTTCATCCCGACCAACGTCATCTCGATCACCGACGGCCAGATCTTCCTGCAGTCCGACCTGTTCGCGGCCAACCAGCGTCCGGCCATCGACGTCGGCGTCTCGGTCTCCCGCGTCGGCGGCGCGGCGATGACCAAGGCGATGAAGAACGTCACCGGCTCGCTGAAGGTCGACCTCGCGCAGTTCCGCGCGATGGAGGCGTTCGCCATGTTCGCCTCGGACCTCGACGCCGCGTCGAAGCAGCAGCTGGCCCGCGGTCAGCGGCTGATGGCGCTGCTCAAGCAGCCGGCCTACTCGCCCTACCCGGTCGACGAGATGACCGTCTCGCTGTGGCTCGGCACCACCGGCCGCCTCGACGCGATCGCGACCGAGGACGTCCTCCGCTTCGAGCAGGAGTTCCTCGAGTACCTGCGCCGCTCGCACGAGGGCGTGCTCGCCTCGATCCGCGAGACGCTCAAGTTCGAGGTCGAGGAGGGCCTGACGGCCGCCTACGACTCCTTCCTGACCCAGTTCCAGGGCTCCGGCGGCGGCGTGAAGGCCGGCACCGAGGCCCAGGCCGAGGCGCTGCAGGACGAGGGCCAGGAGACGATCGTCAAGCAGAAGCGGGGCTGACGTGGCCGTTTCGCTGCGCGAGTACCGCGCGCGGATCAAGTCGACGGAGTCGATGAAGAAGATCACGCGCGCCATGGAGCTCATCGCTGCGTCCCGCATCATCAAGGCGCAGCAGCGGGCCCAGGCGGCCGCGCCCTACGCGCGCGAGCTGACCCGGGCGGTGTCGGCGGTGGCGACGTTCTCGAACGTCGACCACCCGCTCACCACCGAGCCGGAGAACCCCCGTCGGGCGGCGATCCTCGTCGTCACGAGCGACCGCGGCCTCGCCGGCGCGTACTCCTCGAGCGTGCTCAAGGAGTCCGAGCGGCTGGCCGAGAAGCTCCGCGACGAGGGCAAGCAGGTGCTCACCTACATCGCCGGACGCAAGGGCGAGGCGTACTTCCGCTTCCGCAACCGTCCGGTCGTGCAGGCGTGGACCGGCTTCTCCGACCAGCCGAGCTACGACGTCGCCGCCGAGATCGGCGAGACGCTGATCGCGGCCTTCCTCGCGGAGGAGGGCGGCGAGGGCGTCGACGTCGACGAGGTCCACGTCGTCTACACCCGCTTCGTCTCGATGCTGACGCAGGAGCCCACCGCGGTGCGCCTGCTGCCGCTGGAGGTCGTCGAGGGCACCGAGCCGCCCGCCGAGGGCGAGCTGCTGCCGCTGTACGAGTTCGAGCCGTCGGCCGAGGCCGTCCTCGACGGGCTGCTCCCGCAGTACGTGCAGAGCCGCATCTTCTTCTGCCTCCTGCAGGCCGCGGCGTCCGAGCTCGCGGCCCGGCAGAAGGCGATGAAGTCGGCCACCGACAACGCCGACGAGCTCATCAAGAAGTACCGGCGCATCGCCAACCAGGCCCGCCAGGCCGGCATCACCCAGGAAATCAGCGAGATCGTCGGTGGCGTCAACGCGCTGGCCGATGCCACCGCCGCCAGCGATTGATTGTGGAGAAGAACCATGACTGCTACTGCTGAAGAGACCACCACCCAGGCCGGCGGCTCCGTGGGCCGCATCGCCCGCGTGATCGGCCCGGTCGTCGACGTGGAGTTCCCCGTCGACGCGATGCCGGAGATCTACAACAAGCTCGAGACCGAGATCACCCTCGGCGGCGAGACCGCGGTGCTGCCGCTCGAGGTCGCGCAGCACATCGGCGACGGCATGGTCCGCGCCATCTCGCTCAAGCCCACCGACGGCCTGGTCCGCGGCGCGCAGGTGCAGGACACCGGCAAGCCGATCACCGTGCCCGTCGGCGACGCGACGCTCGGCAAGGTGTTCAACGCCACCGGCGACGTGCTCAACCTGGCCGAGGGCGAGACCTTCGAGGCCACCGAGCGGTGGGGCATCCACCGCAAGGCCCCGGCCTTCGACCAGCTGGAGTCGAAGACCCAGATGTTCGAGACCGGCATCAAGGTCATCGACCTGCTCACCCCGTACGTGCAGGGCGGCAAGATCGGCCTGTTCGGCGGCGCGGGCGTCGGCAAGACGGTGCTCATCCAGGAGATGATCGCCCGCGTGGCGCGCAACCACGGTGGCGTGTCGGTGTTCGCCGGCGTCGGCGAGCGCACCCGCGAGGGCAACGACCTCATGGTCGAGATGGAGGAGGCGGGCGTCCTCGGTCAGACCGCGCTCGTCTTCGGCCAGATGGACGAGCCGCCGGGCACGCGTCTGCGCGTCGCCCTCTCGGCGCTCACGATGGCGGAGTACTTCCGCGACGTGCAGAACCAGGACGTGCTGCTGTTCATCGACAACATCTTCCGGTTCACCCAGGCCGGCTCGGAGGTCTCCACCCTGCTCGGCCGCATGCCGAGCGCGGTGGGCTACCAGCCGAACCTCGCCGACGAGATGGGCACCCTCCAGGAGCGCATCACCTCGACGCGCGGTCACTCGATCACCTCGCTGCAGGCGATCTACGTGCCGGCCGACGACTACACCGACCCGGCCCCGGCCACCACCTTCGCGCACCTCGACGCCACCACCGAGCTGTCCCGCGAGATCGCCTCGCTGGGCATCTACCCGGCCGTCGACCCGCTGACGTCGACCTCGCGGATCCTCGACCCGCAGTACATCGGTCAGGCGCACTACGACTGCGCGATCCGCGTCAAGCAGATCCTGCAGCGCAACAAGGAGCTCCAGGACATCATCGCGATCCTCGGCGTCGACGAGCTGTCCGAGGAGGACAAGATCATCGTGTCGCGGGCGCGCCGCATCCAGCGGTTCCTCTCGCAGAACACCTACGTCGCCAAGCAGTTCACCGGCATCGAGGGCTCGACCGTCCCGGTGGCCGACACGATCGAGGCGTTCAACAAGATCGCCGACGGCGAGTACGACCACGTGGCCGAGCAGGCCTTCTTCATGTGCGGCGGTCTGGACGACGTCGAGCAGAAGTGGGCCGAGATCCAGAAGAGCCTCTGATGAGCGACGCCGTCCTCGAGATCGCCCTCGTCGCCGCCGACCGCATCGTGTGGTCCGGTCAGGCGACGATGGTGATCGCCCGGACCGTCGAGGGCGACGTGGGCGTGCTCCCCGGGCACGCGCCGCTGCTCTCGCTGCTCACCGACGCCGTGGTGGAGATCAACACCGCCGAGGGGGTCGTCGTCGCCACCGTCGACGGCGGCTTCCTCTCGGTGGCGCAGGACCGCGTCTCGATCCTCTCCGAGCGTGTGCTGCTCGCCGAGGAGATCGCCCTGGACGAGTCGGAGACCGCGCTCGCCGAGGCGGAGGCCCTGCCGGCCGGCGACGAGCGGGAGCAGCGGATCCGTCAGGCCGAGGCCCGCATCAGGGCCGTCGAGAAGGCGCGCGCGGCGACCCGCTAGGCTCCCCGCAACCGTCGTAGGGAGTCCGGATGCCGTGGTGGGAGCTCGCGCTCGACGCCGTCGGCGCGCTCCTCGGGCTGTTCGTCGCCTACGGCCTCGCCCTGGTCGTGCGGCGTCGGGTCATCGCCCGTGACGGCGGCACCTTCGAGCTCAGCTACCGCGCCCGGTCCACTCGGACCGGGCGCGGTTGGCTGCTCGGGGTCGGGCGCTACTCCGGCGAGCGGCTGGAGTGGTTCCGCTTCTTCTCCCTCGCCGCCCGGCCGAAGATCTCCTGGGAGCGCTCGGACCTGGTGTACGCGGGTCGACGCGACGCCGTCGGCCCCGAGGAGATGTCGCTCTACCCCGACCACGTCGTGATCGTGTGCGAGGGTCCGGTCGGCGACGTCGAGCTGGCGATGGCGCCGGCCTCGCTCACCGGCTTCCAGGCCTGGCTCGAGGCGAAGCCGCCGGGCGCCCAGATGCCGTGAGGACGCTCGAGCCCCGCGTCGCCGTGGCGGTCGTCTTCGGGGCGAACGGGTTCCTGTTCGCCTGCCTGGTCTCCCGGCTGGCCGACGTCCGCTCGGGGCTGTCCCTGAGCAACGGGGCGCTCGGCGTCCTGCTGCTGGCGATCTCCGCCGGCTCCCTGCTGGCCCTGCCGCTCACCGGGCGGCTGGTGGCGCGGTTCGGCGCCGCCTCGATCGTCCGTCTCGGCCTCGGCCTCGACGTCGTGGGCCTCGTGGTGGCCGGTCTCGGGGTCGCGGCGGGCAGCGTGCCGGTCACGGCCGCGGGCTGGTTCCTCTACGGCGCCGGCGTGGGCAGCTGGGACGTCGCCATGAACGTCGAGGCGGCGGAGGTCGAGCGCGGTCTCGGCCGCACGATCATGCCGCGCTTCCACGCCGGCTGGAGCCTCGGGTCCTTCGCCGGCGCCGGGGTCGGCATCGTCGTCACGGCGCTGGACGTCCCGCTGTTGGCGCACCTGGTCGGCGGTGCGGTGCTGGTGGCGGCGGCGACGCTGTCGGCCACGGCCGGCTTCGCCTCGGCCCGCGTTGCGGCGATCGGGGGCGCCGCGGGGGATGCCGAGGGCAGGCAGGACGACGGTGCCGACCCCACGGCGCGCCGGGCCGGCCGCTCGCCCTGGACCGAGCCCCGGACGCTGGCGATCGGCGTCATGGTGCTGGCGTTCGCGGTGGTGGAGGGCTCGGCCAACGACTGGCTGACGCTGGGGCTGATCGACGGCTACGGCGCCCCGCACTGGCTCGGCGTGGCCGGCTTCGCGACGTTCGTCGTCGCGATGACCACCGGCCGCTTGCTCGGCCCGGTGGCGCTGGACCGGGTCGGCCGGGCCCCCGTGCTCTGGGCGTGCTCGGCCGCCGCCGGGGTCGGCGTGCTGCTGACGGTGGGGGCCTCGCGGATCGACGGCGTCGCCGGGGGAGCGGTGGCCGTGGTCGGGATCCTGCTCTGGGGCCTCGGCGCGTCCCTCGGCTTCCCGGTCGGCATGAGCGCGGCGGCCGACGATCCCGAGCGCTCGGCGCTGCGGGTCGGCGTCGTCTCGACGATCGGCTACGGCGCGTTCCTGGCCGGGCCGCCGCTGCTGGGCCGGCTCGGCGACGCCGTCGGCACGCTGGAGTCGCTGCTGGCCGTCGCCGTGCTCATGGTGCCGGCGGCGCTGACGGTGGCCGCCGTGCGACGCGCGCCCGGGACAGCCCCGGCCTAGCCCAGCAGACCGCGGACGTCGTCGGCGGTGATCGCCTCGGAGAGCGCGCCCTCGCCATCGACGACCTGCGCGAACAGCTGCGCCTTGCGCTCCTGCAGCGCGAGCACCTTCTCCTCGATCGTGCCGGTGGCGACGAGCCGGTACACGTGCACCGCCCGCTGCTGGCCGATGCGGTGGCTGCGATCGATGGCCTGGGCCTCCACCGCGGGGTTCCACCACGGGTCGAGCACGAAGACGTAGTCGGCCTCGGTGAGCGTCAGGCCGGTGCCGCCGGCCTTGAGGCTGATCAGGAACACCGGGGCGTCGCCCGCCCGGAAGCGCTCGACCACCTCGCCGCGGCGCTGGGTCGAGCCGTCGAGGTAGGCGTAGCCGAGGCCCTCGGCCTCGAGCCGCTCGCGGACGCGGCGCAGGAACGAGGTGAACTGGCTGAAGACGAGCGCGCGGTGGCCCTCGGCGGCGAGCTCGCGCAGGTGCTCGACGAGCACCTCGACCTTCTCGGAGCCGACCTCGGCGTGGTCCTCGTCGACCAGGGCGGGGTCCAGGGCGAGCTGGCGCAGCCGGGTCAGGGCGGCCAGGATCGCGACGCGGTTGCGGTCGAAGTCGTCGGTGACCAGGCCGAGGATCCGCTGCCGCTCGCGGTTCAGGTGGGTGTCGTAGACGCGTCGATGCCGGGCGGAGAGCTCCACCGGCAGCACCTGCACCTGCTTGGGCGGCAGGTCGGCGGCGACCCGCTCCTTGGTGCGGCGCAGCACGAACGGCTTGATCCGGCGGGTCAGGCGGGCCAGCGCGGCGGCGTCGCCGTTGCGCTCGACCGGCCGGACGACCGACTCCTGGAAGGCCCGCGGCCGCGGGTAGAGCCCCGGAGCGACGATCGAGAGCAGCGACCACAGCTCCATCAGCCGGTTCTCGAACGGGGTACCCGTCACCGCGAGCGCGAACGGCGCCCGCACGCCCCGGACCGCGGCGTGGGCCTGGCTGCGGTGGTTCTTCACCTGCTGCGCCTCGTCGAGCACCAGCCCGCCCCACTCCAGCGCGTGGTAGGCGGCGGCGTCCAGACGCAGCAGGGTGTAGCTGGTGACGACGACGTCGGCCTCCCGCGCGAGCTCCGCCAGCCCGGGGCCGCCGCGCCGGCCGGAGTCGATGCCGACCACGCGGAGTCCGGGCGTGTGACGCGCGGCCTGCTCCACCCACCCCGGCACGACGCTGGTGGGCGCGACGACGAGGAACGGGCCGGCGTCCCGCGCCCGCGCATGGGCGATCAGCGCGAGCACCTGCAGGGTCTTGCCCAGCCCCATGTCGTCGGCGAGCACGCCGCCGAGGCCGTGCTCCCACAGCAGCGCGAGCCACCAGAAGCCCTCGCGCTGGTAGCCCCGCAGCTCCGTCGTGACGCCGGTCGGCTCCGGCCGGGGCACCTCGGTGAGGTCGCGCAGCGCCAGCGCCCGCCGGACGAACTGCGCCGCCGCCGCGTCGATCGCGCCGAGGTCGGCGAGCTCGGCCCACAGCCCGAGATCGCGCGTGCCGACCCGCACGGCGCCGTCCGGGGCGGGGCGCAGCTCGGCGGCCTCGCGGACGACCTCGGCGAGCCGGGCCAGCTCGGGCCGCTCCAGGCTCAGCCACAGACCGCCGGGCAGCACGAGCCGGGTGTGGCCCCGGGTGAGCGCCTCGACGACGTGCGCCAGCGGGATGCGGTGGCCCTCGACGGTGATCATCACCTCGAGGTCGAGCCAGTCGGTGTGGTCGGGACGGTGCTCGTCGCCCGGCTCGGTCTGCAGCTCGTCGCGCACGGCCAGGGAGATCTGCGGCGCCTCGGTGGACTCGCGGAAGGTCGGGGCGTCGTGCTCGACCACCTCGACGCCGGCCGCGCGCCAGGCGGGCAGCGACACCAGCGCCAGGGTCAACGCCTCCGAGCCGACCAGCTCCTGCCGGGACGCGCCGGGAGGCGGGTCGAGCTGGGCGACGACGACCTCCTCGGCCTCCGGATCGCGCAGCAGGCGGGGGGTGGCCGGGGCGCCCAGCGGGACGGTGCCGAGGCTCGCGTAGCGCCAGTCCCAGGCGATCTCGGCGCGCACCGCGTCGTGCCAGCGGACGGTGAGCTCCAGCCGCGGCGCGGGGCTCTCGGGCACCTCGACGCTGCCGTCGGTGGAGACGACCGGCAGGGCGCGGGTCAGCGCGCCCAGGCGGTCGGTGAGCTGGTCGACCTCCGCGGCCGGCACGGTCAGCGGCGCGTCGCGCAGCACGGCGGAGAGCGCCGCCCCCTGCAGGGGGCGAGCGAGGGCGACGAGCGCCAGGCGACCCCCGTCGCGCAGCCCGGCGCTGTGCGCGGGGTCGCCGACGAGCAGCACCTGCTCCCCGGCCCAGAAGCCGCCCTCGTGCGTGAGCCCCACCCGCACCTGCGCGTCGCCCTCGCCGCGGGTGACGTCGACGCCGAGGGCGGCCGGCTCGTCGAGCACGACGACGGGCGGCAGCGGCTCGGCCGCCAGCAGCGTCACGCCGACGTCCCGCGCCTCGCGGAGCAGCCGGACGACCTCCGGCCCGAAGTCGCGCAGGGTCGGGTTGAACCGGGTGGCGTGCCACTGGCGTCCGCCGGTGATCAGCGCGGCGCGCAGCCGCTCGACCGCGGCGAGCTGGGCCGGGACGTACTGGCCCGAGGCGGCCGCCCGGGGCAGGTCGCCCCAGCCGAGCCCGGTGCGCACCCAGCCCTGCCGGGCGCCGGGTCGCATCGGCCGCAGGGTCAGCCGGCGCTCGCCGGCGCCGTAGGGCGCGGCCTCCCACGCGACCTCGAGCCCCACGGCCCTCGGCTCGGGGCGGGCAGCCGGGGCGACGGCGGCGGCGAGGTCCTCGAGCTCCTCGCGCCAGCCGCGGGCCACCGGCTCGGGGGCCGGACGCACTGCCAGGAACAGCCCGGCGCCGTGCTTGCACTGGGCGTGGACGGGACAGCTGCAGGTGGTCGCGACGCTCAGGCGTCCCGAGCGCAGCCGGGCCTCCATTGACACCGAGTAGGTCTGGCGTCCGCTGCCGTGCGCGAAGCCGCGCGCGGTCCAGCGGTCGTCGTCGCGCCCCGCCACCTGCGCGTAGAGGATGCGCCCCTCGGCGAGGTACGCGGCGCCGGCCTGCGCCTCCCGCTCGCCGAAGAGCGCGGCGGGATCGGCGGCGGCGAGCTCGGCGGCGATGTCCATGACCGGCCCATCCTGTCAGCCGTCCGCGTGCCCACCCCGCCGGGGGATCGGCGGTGGAATCGGGCCGGGCGGTCGGCGGTTGACGTCGCAGTGAGCAGCCCCTCTCGGACCCGTCCCGCTCCCGTCCCGTCGACCACGGCCGGCGCCGACCTCCCCCTCGGCCGCCTGACCCTCGTGCTCGCCGTCGCGTGCGGCGCCACGGTGGCCAACCTCTACTACTCCCAGCCGCTGCTCGACGCGATCGCCGGCTCCTTCGACGTGGGCCGCGGCACCGCGACCCTCGTCGTCACGCTGACCCAGCTCGGCTACGCCGCGGCGCTCCTGCTCGTGCTGCCGGTCGGCGACCTGATCGAGAACCGCGCCCTGGTCACGCGGGTGCTGCTCGGCACGGCGGTGGCCCTCGCGGGCGCGGCCGCGGCGCCGTCCTTCGCGGTGTTCGCGGCGCTCGCGGTGCTGATCGGCGTGACGTCGGTGGTCGCCCAGGTGCTGGTGCCGTTCGCGGCCCACCTGGCGCCCGAGGAGGCGCGCGGCCGCGTCGTCGGCCGGGTGATGAGCGGCCTGCTGCTGGGCATCCTGCTGGCCCGGACGGTCTCGAGCCTGCTGGCCGACGCGCTGGGCTGGCGGTCGGTCTACGTGGTCTCCGCCGTCCTGATGGTCGTGCTCGCGCTCGTGCTGCGGCGCACGCTGCCCGAGCGACGCCCCGAGCACGACGGCGGCTACCGCTCGCTGCTGGCCTCGGTCGTCACGATCCTGCGGGAGGAGCCGGTGCTGCGCGCCCGGGCGCTCTCCCACGCCACGATGTTCGCGGCGTTCAGCGCCTTCTGGACCGCGATCGGCTACGAGCTCGCCGACGACCACGGTCTGGGCCAGGCGGGCATCGGCGTCTTCGCCCTGGTGGGTGCGGCGGGCGCCGCGGCCGCGCCGCTCGGCGGACGGCTCGCCGACGCCGGCCGCGGCCGGTCGGCGTCCGGCCTGATGTTCCTGCTCGCCGCGGGCGCCTTCGCCCTCGCGGGGCTGGGCCAGGGGAGCGTGATCCTGCTCGGCCTGGCCGGCGTGCTCCTCGACCTCTCCGTGCAGTGCCACCAGGTGATGGCGCAGCAGGAGATCTACGCCCTGCGCCCCGAGGCGCGGGCCCGGATCAACACCGTCTTCATGGGCTCGGTCTTCGTCACCGCCGCCGTCGCCTCCGCGCTCACCGGCGTCCTGCACGAGAGCGCCGGCTGGACGGGGGTCTGCGTGCTCGGGGTCGTGCTGCCCCTCGTCGGCCTCACGGTGTGGACGCTGCGGCTGCGTCCGTCCCTGGCGCGCTGAGCGGGCCGGGGCCTCGCCTCAGCGCTCGCCGCCCGGCACCCAGAGCACGTCGCCGCGCTCGAGGTTGGCGTGGCGGGCGAGGATGAAGACGAGGTCGGAGAGCCGGTTGAGGTAGGTGATCGCGAGGCGGTTCATCGTCGCCTCGTGCACCTCGTAGGCCGCCCAGGCGGCGCGCTCGGCCCGTCGCACCACGGTGCGGGCCACGTGCAGGTGGGCTGCGCCGGCGGTGCCGCCGTTGAGGATGAACGAGCGCAGCGGCTCGAGCTGCTCGTTGTACTCGTCGCACCAGGCCTCGAGCCGGTCGACGTAGTCCTGGGTGATCCGCAGCGGGGGGTACTCGGGGTCGGGGACGATCGGGGTGCAGAAGTCGGCGCCGACGTCGAAGAGGTCGTTCTGCACGCGGGTGAGGATCGCCGCGACGTCCGGGGCGAGGTCGCCGACCGCCAGGGCGACGCCGATCGCGGCGTTGGCCTCGTCGACGTCGGCGTAGGCGTGCAGCCGCAGGTCGTTCTTGGTGGTGACGCTCATGTCGCCGAGCCGGGTCTCGCCGGCGTCGCCGGTGCGGGTGTAGATGCGCGTCAGGTTCACCATGCTGCGAGCGTAGACGGCCGCGCGCGGGCGTCCGGCCGCCGCTCGCATCGCAGGCTAGGTTCGAGGGCGTGCCCTCGTCGCGTCGTCTCGAACCGCTGCTCCTGGCCCTCCCCGGCCTGACCCTCGGAGCGGCCGGACTCCTGCACCCGCACGACCTCTCCTACGACACCGCCGACACGTGGATGTCGCTGCACGTCGCCGGTCTCGTGGTCTTCCCGCTGGTCGGCGTCGCCGCCATCCGGCTGGTCACCGGGCGCCGCGACCCGGTCGCCTGGCTCGTGCGGGTCGCCGCCTACGTCTACGCGACCTTCTACACCGGCCTCGACCTCGTCTCGGGGATGGCGGCCGGCTGGGTCACCCGGCAGACCGGCCCGGGGGAGCTGCCGCCGTCGGTCGGCCAGCTCTTCGAGCTCGGCCACCCGCTCGACCGGATCGGGGCCGCCGGCCTGGTCGTCCTCGCGCTCGCGCTGACGGCCGACCGCGTGCTGCGGGGGTCGCCGCGCACGGCGCTGGTCGGGCTGCTGCTCGTGCCGGGCGCGCTCCTGGTGCGCAGCGACCACATCTTCGCCCCGCAGGGGGCGCTCGGCATGGCGCTGATCGGCGTCGGCACCGGCGTCCTGGCGGCCGCGCTGGCGCGTCGTGACGGGGAGGAGCGCGTCCGCATACCGGCCACGGTGTGACGCATGTCCGACTCCGCGCTCGCGGACGACGGTCTCCGCGGGGTGATCCGAGCCTTACCCTGACCCACATGACCGAGTCGACGAGCCCCTCGAGCAGCGCCCCGACGTCGACCGCGCGCCCGAAGGACAAGCCCTGGGTGATGCGGACGTACGCGGGCCACTCGACCGCCACCGCGTCCAACGAGCTCTACCGCACCAACCTGGCGAAGGGCCAGACCGGTCTGTCGGTCGCCTTCGACCTGCCGACCCAGACCGGCTACGACCCCGACTCGATCATGTCGCGGGGCGAGGTCGGCAAGGTCGGCGTGCCGGTGCCGCACCTGGGCGAGATGCGCAAGCTCTTCGACCAGATCCCGCTGACGTCGATGAACACCTCGATGACGATCAACGCCACCGCGATGTGGATGCTCGCGCTCTACCAGGTGGCCGCCGAGGAGCAGAACCCCGACCTCAGCCCCGACGAGGTCGCCGCCCAGCTCGCGGGCACCACGCAGAACGACATCATCAAGGAGTACCTCTCCCGGGGCACCTACGTGTTCCCGCCCGAGCACTCCCTGCGGCTGATCGCCGACATGATCGCCTACACGGTCAACCAGATCCCGAAGTGGAACCCGATCAACATCTGCAGCTACCACCTGCAGGAGGCCGGGGCCACGCCCGCCCAGGAGCTCGCGTACGCGCTGTGCACCGCCATCGCCGTGCTCGACCGGGTCAAGGCGTCGGGCCAGGTGGCCGAGGACGACTTCGAGAAGGTCGTCGGCCGCATCTCCTTCTTCGTCAACGCCGGCGTCCGGTTCATCGAGGAGACCTGCAAGATGCGGGCCTTCGTCCAGCTGTGGGACGAGATCACCCGCGAGCGCTACGGCGTGCAGGACCCCAAGATGCGCCGGTTCCGCTACGGCGTCCAGGTCAACAGCCTGGGCCTGACGGAGTCGCAGCCGGAGAACAACGTGCAGCGCATCGTCTTGGAGATGCTCGGCGTGACGCTGAGCAAGAACGCGCGGGCGCGCGCCGTGCAGCTGCCGGCGTGGAACGAGGCGCTCGGCCTCCCGCGTCCGTGGGACCAGCAGTGGTCGCTGCGCCTGCAGCAGGTGCTGGCCTTCGAGTCCGACCTGCTGGAGTACGGCGACATCTTCGACGGCTCGCACGTCGTCGAGGCCAAGACCGCCGAGCTGGTCGCGGCCGCGCGGGCCGAGATGGACCGCGTGCAGGCCATGGGCGGCGCGATCGCGGCCGTCGACTCGGGCTACATGAAGCAGGAGCTCGTCTCCGCGCACGCCGCGCGCCGGGCGCGCATCGAGTCCGGCGACGAGGTGATCGTCGGCGTCAACAAGTTCACCACCACCGAGCCCTCGCCGCTGACCTCCGACCTCGACGGCGCGATCATGGTCGCCGACCCCGAGGCCGAGAAGACCGCGCTCGCGTCGGTGGCGGAGTGGAAGGCCCAGCGTGACGAGTCGGCCGTCCAGGCCGCGCTGCAGGCGCTCGCGGAGGCCGCGAAGACCGACGCGAACCTGATGACCGCCACGCTCGCGGCCGCCCGTGCCGGCGCGACGACCGGCGAGTGGGCCGGCACCCTGCGCGAGGTCTTCGGCGAGTTCCGCGCCCCCACCGGCGTCGCGGGCGCCGTCGGCGTCGCCGAGGCGGGCGCCGACCTCACCGCGGTGCGCGACCGGGTCAAGGCCACCGGCGACGAGCTGGGCGGTCGGCTGCGGCTGCTGGTCGGCAAGCCGGGCCTCGACGGCCACTCCAACGGCGCCGAGCAGGTCGCCGTCCGGGCGCGCGACGCCGGGTTCGAGGTCATCTACCAGGGCATCCGCCTGACGCCGCAGCAGATCGTCTCGGCCGCGGTGGCCGAGGACGTCCACTGCGTCGGCCTGTCGATCCTCTCCGGCTCGCACATGGAGCTGGTGCCCGCGATCCTCGAGGGCCTGCGCGAGGCCGGCCTCTCCGACGTGCCGGTGATCGTCGGCGGCATCATCCCCGACTCCGACGGCAAGCGGCTCGTCGAGCTGGGCGTCGCGGCCGTCTACACGCCGAAGGACTTCGGCCTCACCGAGATCATGGGCGGCATCGTCGAGGTCATCCGCCGGGCCAACGGCCTCGACTGACCGACGCCGCTCCACGCACCACGACGCCGAAGGGCCGGTGACCTCCAGGTCACCGGCCCTTCGGCGTCGGTCCGCGCGACGGCGGGCGCGCTCAGCGCGAGCGCAGCCAGCGCACCACCGCGCTGCGGACCTGCGGGGCCTGCGCCTCGAGCGGCAGCGCGGAGCCGGCGCCGGCGAAGGTGCGGTGGGAGACGCCCCGGCTGCGCGGGAACGCGCGGCTCTGGGCGTCGATCGAGCCCGCGGCCTGGCGGGCGTCGCGCGTGCCGTTCAGCAGCAGCACCGGTGCGGTGACCCGCTGCGTGGCGTTGCCCGACGTCCCGTCGAGCAGCTGCTGGGAGCCCACGTCGCCGCAGGGCACGCCGTTGCGGCGCCGCTCGGCGGCCTCGCGCACCGCGCTCGGGGCGGAGGCGAAGAGCAGGCGGGCGAACGCGGCCCGGGTGGCGCCGAAGGACGCGAAGTCGCGGCTGCCGCACTGCTGCTGCTGGCGGTCGAGCTCGCGCTGGGCCGTGCTCGAGGCGGTGCGCGCCCACGACATCAGCACGACGCCGTTCACGTCCTGGTAGCGGCCGGCCTCGGTGGCCGCGATCGCCGCGCCGGTGCCGTGGCCGTGCACCACGATCCGCTGCGCGGCCGGCGGGTTCGGGCCGTCCTTCGCCGACACGTAGCGGTAGTCGCCGCCGTAGAGCTTCTGGATCACCTGGTGGAGCATCGAGACCTGCGCGCCCATGCAGGTCGCGCGGCCGTCGGAGAGCCGGCTTGCGTCGTAGCCCAGCCGGTCGAGCACGAGCACGAGCTGCCCTGCGCGCGCGAGGCCGCCGGCGTAGTCGTAGCGGCGCTGGCTCGGGAGGTCCCAGAACCACGCGCCGGTGCCGGCGTCGTGCACCAGGACGTTGGTGAGCGTGCCGCCGTCGTAGCCGTTGACCTGGTCGTAGGTGCCGATCAGGGTGCCGCGGACGCGGTACGCCCGGCCGTCGGTGGAGCACGGCAGGCCCGACCCGGTGGTGGTGTTGTCGACGAGGAACGACACGTCGCGGCGCACGATGCTCGGCGCCTTCTGCGAGGTGCTCGTCGACGCCGCGCGGGCGCTCGGGGCCGCGCTCGAGGGCGTCGCGGGGAGCAGGGTCAGGGGCAGGAGCGCGCCGATCGCGGTGGCGAGGAGGGCCGCGGGGGCCAGGGACGCGCGGGGGGAGAGCAGGGTCCGTGACATGCCATTGAATCTATGTCAATAGGACGGTAGGTCACAGACCGTCGGTATGTGAGGCTGCTTACGGTCGCGTCCCGTGCGTCCCACGCGTCACCGGTTTCCCCGGCCGACCGGGGAAACCGATCGATGACGGGCGAAACTTCGCCTGTCATCGACCGGTTTCGCCCTCCCTGATCAGCAGCGGGTGCACCGCGACGACGGCGTCGGTGCGCAGCGGACCGTAGAGATGTGGGAAGAGCTCCGTGCCGGGACCGGACGTCGCGCTCGGGTCGGCGGGCTCCTCGACGATCGGGACGTCGACCCGCGCCGGGTCGATCTCGAGCAGGACGAGCGGCTCCTCCACGTCGGCGTAGAACCGCTCGAGCACGCCGCGCCACTGGTCCTCGCGGCTGGCGTGCAGGTAGCCGACGTCCGCCAGACTCAAGCCCCGCGTCGAGCGCTCGTAGCTGCCGACGCGCAGCGCGGCCTCCCACTCGGAGACCAGGGCGACGTGGAACAGGCGGTCGGGCAGGCTCATGCGCCCACGGTAGGGCGGCCGCGGCCGCTCAGAAGAGCCGGTGCTCCCCGTCGTCCAGCCCGCGCAGCGCGTCGTCGTCGACGGTGACGCAGGCGATGCCGCGGTCCTCGGCGAGCACCCGTGCCTGGGGCTTGATCAGCTGGGCGGCGAAGACGCCGCGCACGGGGACCTTGGTGGTGAGCAGGGGGTCGCGGTTGAGGAGCTCGAGGTAGTGCGTGAGCTGCTCGACACCGTCGACGTTCACCGAAGGCACCGATGGACCGCTCGGGTCAGTTGCCCAGGGGGAGCGCAAACAGATAGACCCCGTTCGAGACCTCGCGGACCGCGAACGTGACTACTCGGTCTCCGGCCGCGACCGACGTCACATCAAGTGTCAACTGCCTGCCATGGATCGGATCGCTGACGCGAATGGTCTCGTCGGTCCTTGCCCACCGGCGCGTCCAGACGTCTTCCGGCAGGTCCGGTACAGAGTCGCCTTCGCGTCGTCCGCCGATGACGGTCCAGCCCGGAGTATTCGGGGGTCCGTGCGGCACCATGGCCAGACCCTAGAACAGGCGCTCGGTGGGGTCGTCCAGGCCCCGCAGGGCGTCGTAGTCCACGAGGGCGCACGAGATGCCCTTGTCGGTCGCGAGCACCCTCGCCTGCGGCTTGATCTCCTGCGCCGCGAAGATCCCACGCACCGGCCCCTTGCTCGTGAGCAGGGGATCGCGGTTGAGCAAGTCCAGGTACCGCTCCAACTGAAGGACCCCGTCGATCTCGCCGCGCCGCTTGATCTCCACGGCCACCGAGGCGCCGTCGGCGTCGCGGCACATCAGGTCGACGGGGCCGATCGCGGTGGGGTACTCGCGCCTCACCAGGGTGAGGCCGGGCGAGAGAGTGGAGGGGTGCTCGGCGAGCAGCTCCTGCAGGTGCCTCTCGACGCCGTCCTTCTGCAGACCGGGGTCGAGCCCGAGCTCGTGGCTGGTGTCGTGGAGCACCTCGTCGATGAGGATGCGCAGGGTGTCGTCGGTCTTCGAGGTCACCGTCCATTCCAGGCGGCCGTCCTCGGCGGTGCCCTCGCGCAGCGTGCATGGCGGCGACATCCAGTTCAGCGGCTTGTAGGAGCCGCCGTCGGAGTGCACGAGCACCGAGCCGTCGGCCTTGAGCATCAGGACGCGGGTGGCCATCGGCAGGTGGGCCGAGAGGCGGCCGGCGTAGTCGACCTGGCAGCGCGCGACGACGAGTCTCACGGGCGGTGAATCTACCCCGCTCCTAGGCTGGCCCGATGAGCGCATCGAGCGACGTCCGCATCCGCCTGGCCCGGCCCAGCGACCTGCGGCACCTCGCCGCGATCGAGGCCTCCGGCGGCCCGCAGTACGAGGCGCTGCTCGGCCCGGCGCCCGCCCTCACCGGCGCGCCTCCCACCGGCGCGCAGCGCGACGACGCCGGGACGCTGCTGGTCGCCGCGGCCGCCGGCGGTGAGCAGGCCGGCGGCGAGCCGGTCGGCTTCGCGCACCTGCTCGTCCTCGACGGCCACGCGCACCTCGAGCAGCTCTCGGTGCTGCCCGAGCACCAGGGGCGGGGGATCGGCCGAGCGCTCGTCGCCGCCGTGCGCGAGGAGGCGCGGTGGGCCGGGTTCCGCGAGCTCACGCTGCTCACCTATCGCGACGTGCCGTGGAACGCCCCGCTCTACGCCCGCCTCGGCTTCGAGCCGCTGGACGACGCGCGCCTCGCCGAGCCCTGGCTGGCCGCCCTGCGCGCGGCCGAGCAGGCGCACGGGCTCGACGCCCACGGCGTGCGGGTGGCGATGGGCGTCCGGTTGTAGGGAAGGTGATCCCGCACACCGGACGATTCGGTTACCAGCCGGTAGCACCTGTGGAACCATCGGCGCCATGACCTCCGCCGCGCAGATCGCCGAGACGCTGATCTACCCCTACCTGAACCACGCCGTGCGCATGTACGAGGAGAAGTACGCCTCGCGCGCCGACATCGACGCCGCCATGCGCTTCGGCTGCGGCTACCCCAAGGGCCCGCTGACGGTGCTCGACGAGATCGGCCTCGACGTCGTCCGCGACGCGCTCGCCGCCCGCTTCGCCGAGAGCGGCGACCCGCTGCACAAGCCGGCCGACCTGCTGGAGTCGCTCGTCGGCCAGGGCGCCACCGGCGTCGCCGCGGGCAAGGGCTTCTACTCCTACGCCGACGGCGCGGTCTCCGCGGACGCCGAGACCCCCTCGGCCGACGACGCGCCGCAGCTGCGCCACGACGTCCGCTCCGTCGGCGTCGTCGGCACCGGCACCATGGCCTCGGGCATCGTCCAGGTCTTCGCGGCCTCGGGCTACGACGTGGTGGTCGTGGGCCGCGGCGAGGAGAAGGTCGCCGGCGTCTCGGCGTTCATCGCGAAGTCCTTCGACAAGCTGATCGAGCGCGGCCGCAGCGACGAGGACACCAAGGCCGCCGTGCTCGGCCGCATCACCGGCGCCACCGACCGCGCCGCGCTGGCCGACGTCGACATCGTCGTCGAGGCGATCGCCGAGGACCTCGCGATCAAGCAGGAGCTCTTCGCCGACCTCGACCGCATCTGCAAGCCCGGCGCGATCCTGGCCACCACGACCTCCTCGCTGCCGATCACCTCGTGCGCGGAGGTCACCCAGCGCCCCGAGGCCGTCATCGGCATGCACTTCTTCAACCCCGCCCCGGTGATGAAGCTCGTCGAGGTCGTCACCACGAGCCAGACCGGCGCCGACGTCGACGAGACCGTCCGCGCCCTGTGCGCCAAGACCGGCAAGGTCGCGGTGTCGTGCGGCGATCGCGCCGGCTTCATCGTCAACGCGCTGCTCTTCCCGTACCTCAACGACGCCGTGAAGCTCTCGGAGACCGGCGAGGAGCTCACCGTGATCGACGAGGCGATCAAGGAGCAGGCCGGCTTCCCGATGGGCCCCTTCCAGCTGCTCGACGTGGTCGGCAACGACGTCTCGCTGGCGATCCAGGAGGAGCTCCTGCGCGAGTTCCGCGAGCCCGGCCTCACCCCGGCCGACACCTTGCGCCAGGTCGTCGCCGAGGGCAGGCTGGGACGCAAGACGAAGCACGGGTTCCACGACTACCGCTGAGTCCCACGAGCTCATCTCACCCCGCTGCGCCGATGTCGGCGCGACGCACGAGGCCCCGGGTCCCCCGGGGCCTCGTGTGCGTCCGGGGCCGGGTGGTCCCGGTGATCCCGGGTGGTCCGATCCTCAGCCCGGCAGGTCGAGCGTGCGTCCGCCGCCGAGCGGGTCGCGCCGGCGCATCGTCTCGGCGACGCCGTCCACCGCGGCCAGCAGTCGGGCGCCGGTGAACGGCTTGGCCAGCACCGCGTCGGCGCCGGCCGCCGTCGGCGTGGTGAGGTCGGCCAGCGCCGTGACCATGAGCAGCCCCAGGCCGTGGTGGCGCGGGTGGGCGCGGACGGCCCGGCACAGGCCGATGCCGTCCAGGCGGGGCATCGTCCAGTCGAGGACGACGAGCTCGACGGCGTCCCCGGAGATGGCGCACTGGTCGAGCAGGGCCAGGGCCTCCAGGCCGTCGGCCGCGAGCACCACCCGGTGGCCGGCGCGGACGAGGAACAGCTCGACGAGCAGGCCGAGATCGGGGTCGTCGTCGACCACGAGCACCCGCATCCGAGAGTCCCTTCCCCGCGCCCCGAGGGCCGTCCGTGGCCGCTCGCTCCTGGGACGATCGGCCGCGCCGCGCGCGACCTGAGGCTCCGGACGTCCGGCTGACGCATGGGGTGACGCGGACGTAGCGTGACGTCGTGCGTCGTCCGCTGCTCGTCGTCCTCCGGGTGCTGCCGGTGCTGCTCGTGCTGCCCGTCCTGCTGGCGCTCGCCTCGGCGGCCGGCTCGACCGGCGCCCGAGCGGCCGTGCGCCCGTTCCCGGCCGACGCCGACGTCGACTACCAGCTCGGCGGCGCCGCGCCGGTGCCCGCCGACGTCGGCATCGTGGTGCGCGACCGGCGCTCCCGGCCGGCGCCCGGCCGGTACGGCGTCTGCTACGTGAACGCGTTCCAGACCCAGCCCGACGAGCGCGCGCTGTGGCGGCGCCACCCGTCGCTGCTGCTGCGCCGCGGCGGTCGTCCCGTGGTCGACGAGGCGTGGGGCGAGGTGCTGCTCGACCTGCGCACGCCGGCGACGCGGGCCGCGCTGCTGCGGATCGTCGGCCCCTGGCTCGACGGCTGCGCCCGGCGCGGCTTCGACGCCGTCGAGCTGGACAACCTCGACTCCTACACCCGGTCCGACGGCCTGCTGACGCGCGGCCAGGCGCTGGCCTACGCCCGCCTCCTCGCCGCGCGCGGGCACGCCGCGGGTCTGGCGGTGGCGCAGAAGAACCTCGCCGACCTCGACGGTCGTCGCGTCGGCTTCGACCTCGCCGTGGCGGAGGAGTGCGGACGCTACGCCGAGTGCGGCGAGTACGTGCGCCACTACGGCTCGCAGGTGCTGATGGTCGAGTACCGCCGCGCGGACTTCGACCGCACCTGCGCCGGCTGGGGGGCCTCGCACCCGGTGGTGCTGCGCGACCGCGGTCTCACCCCCGACGGGGTCCACGCCTGGTGCTGAGGTCCCCGCGGACCCGCGCGCGGAGGGGCCTAGGGTTCTGAGCCGTGGCCCTGATCCGCGCGAACTCCGTCCTGCCGGCCCGGCGCACCCCGCTGAGCCTCGAGACCGCCGACGGCCTGCACCTCGTCGGCGAGCTCGCCGTGCCGCTCGACCGCGAGCCGGTCGCGACGCTCGTCTGCCTGCACCCGCTGCCCACGCACGGCGGCATGATGGACAGCCACCTCTACCGCAAGGCCGCGTTCCGGCTGCCGGCGCTCGCCGGCATCGCGGTGCTGCGGTTCAACACCCGCGGCACCTGGTCGCAGCAGGGCACGAGCGAGGGCGCCTTCGACGGCGCCATCGGCGAGCGCTTCGACGTCGCCGCGGCGATCGAGCACGCCGAGTTCGAGGACCTGCCGAACATCTGGGTCGTCGGGTGGAGCTTCGGCACCGACCTCGCGCTCATGTACGGCCTCGAGCCCGGCGTCGCCGGGGCGATCCTGCTCTCGCCGCCGCTGCGGTTCTCCCGTCCCGAGCACCTCGACGCCTGGGCGCGCGACGGCCGGCCGCTGCACGCCTTCGTCCCCGAGCACGACGACTACCTGCAGCCGCCGGCGGCCCGGGAGCGGTTCGCCGCGGTGCCGCAGGCGGAGGTCGTCGGGTTCGAGGGGAGCCGGCACCTGTGGGTCGGCGACGCCGAGCGGGTGCTCGACGCGATCGTCGCGCGCGTGACGCCGGGCGTCGCGGTGCCGCTGCCGCGGGAGTGGGACGGCCCGATGGAGACCGCCGACACCAGCGCGTACAACGCGCACAACCTGGCCGCCTACGAGGGCGTCCCGGTGCCCGAGCCGGGGAGCCGGCCGGGGGAGTGAGGCCTCAGTCCGAGCCGGCCTGCCGGGCTCGGTAGGCCGCCACGGCGTTGCGGTTGCCGCAGGTGGTCGAGCAGAACCGCTTCGACCGATTGCGGGAGAGGTCGAGCACGATGCCGTCGCAGTCGTCGTCGGCGCACAGGCCCAGGCGCGAGAGGTCGTCGGCGCGGATCAGGTCGATCATCGCCATGGCGGTCTCGACGACGATCCGCGTGACGAGCGGGGCGTCCTGCGGGGTGGCGTGGATGTGCCAGTCGTAGTCGCCGTGGCGCACGAGCTGGGGCACGGCGCGGGCCTCGGCGAGCAGCTCGTTGACCAGCGCCGCCGCGCCCT
Source organism: Nocardioides sp. TRM66260-LWL (assembly GCF_020075545.1). GTDB lineage: Bacteria > Actinomycetota > Actinomycetes > Propionibacteriales > Nocardioidaceae > Nocardioides. The sequence goes on along the minus strand of NZ_JAIQZK010000002.1, from coordinate 102,749 downwards.
CGCGATCGGCCGTCAGCAGGCGACGCAGGGTCGCGCGGACGTCCCGGACGGCGTCGAGCTCGTCGACGGTGAGGTCGCGGCGACCGGTGTACTCGTGCTCCTCGAGGAAGCGCTGCAGCTCCGCGACCGTGGTCAGCTCGTCGGGCTCCTGGGCGGTGTTCACGAGCACGGCGGCCGCCTGGAGGGCCACTTCGGTGTCATGGGTGAACGGCACTTTGACAGGTTACCAAGGCCCCCGTACTGTCATGTGTCATGACGACGATGACTCATGACGCACGGTCCGGACGCGGCTACGGGGACGGCTCCGGCCCGGCCCTGTCGCGCACCGGCGCCGGGCTGCTGTGGGCCGTCGTCTCGGCGGCCTCCTTCGGCATGTCCGGCGCGCTGGCGCGCGGCCTCCTCGACGCCGGGTGGACGCCGGGCTCCATCGTCCTGGTGCGCGTCGCGCTGGCCGCGGCCGTCGTCCTGCCCTTCGGCCTGCGGGCGCTGCGCGGTCGCTGGGAGCTGGTCACCGGCAACCTGCTGACCATCACGCTCTACGGCGTGCTCGCGGTGGCGGCCGCCCAGTTCTGCTACTTCTCCGCCGTCCAGCACATGCAGGTCGGCCCCGCCCTGCTGATCGAGTACACCGCCCCGGCGGCGGTCGTGGCCTGGATGTGGCTGCGCCACGGTCAGCGTCCCGGGGCGCTGACGCTGGTCGGCGCGGGCGTCGCGGCGCTCGGCCTGGTGCTCGTGCTCGACCTGTTCGCCGGCGCGTCGGTGAGCCTGGTCGGCGTCGCCTGGGCGCTCGCGGCCATGGTCGGCTGCGCGGTCTACTTCTTGATCTCCGCCGACGAGGGCAACGGCCTCCCGCCGATCTCGCTGGCCGCGGGCGGCCTGACCGTCGGCGCCGTGAGCCTCGGCGCGCTGGGCGCCGTCGGGCTGCTCCCGATGCAGGCCTCGACCGCCGACGCCGGCTACTCCGGCCACGCCGTCGCCTGGTGGGTGCCGCTGGTCGTGCTCGGCCTGGTCACCGCCGCGCTCGCCTACACCTCCGGCATCCAGGCCAGCCGGCTGCTCGGCTCGCGCCTGGCGTCCTTCGTCGCCCTGCTCGAGGTCGTCAGCGCCGTGCTCTTCGCCTGGCTGCTGCTCGGCGAGCTCCCGGGTCCGGTGCAGATGGCCGGCGGCCTGCTGATCCTCGTGGGCGTCGTCGGCGTCAAGCTCGGCGAGCGGCGCACGGCCGAGGTCGAGGTCCTGCCGCCGGTCGACGAGGCGCCGGCCGTCTGACCTGCGTCAGCGGGCGTCCTGGCGACGCACGAAGACCTCGCGGACGAGCATCAGGACGGCCGCGGCGGTCGGGATGGCCAGCAGCGCGCCGACGACGCCGAGCAGCGCCGCGCCGATCAGGGCGGCGATGACCGTCACCGGCCCCGGCACGTCGACCGAGCGCGCCATGACCCGCGGGTAGACCAGGTAGTTCTCCACCTGCTGGTAGAGCACGTAGAAGACCACGCAGGCGATGCCGGCCTGGGTGTCGGTGGCGAAGGCGATCGCGCAGACGATCACCGCGCCGATCGTGGCGCCGATCATCGGCACGACGTCGAGCACGAGCACCACGAACGACAGGGCGACGGCGTACTCGCCCAGCCCGATCGCGAACAGGAAGACCAGCGAGCTCAGCCCCGCGCAGAGCGCGACGACGAAGGCGCCCGACACGTAGCCGCCGACGCTCAGCAGCACGCGGTCGCCCAGGCGGCTCACGCGGTCACGACGGGACGCCGGCGCGAGCCGGTACACGGCCGTCTTGATGGTCTCCATGCCGGCGAGGAAGTAGAGCGTCAGCACGACGACGATGAACACGTTGAACAGCGCGCCCACCACGGCCAGGCCGAAGCCGAGCACGCCTCCGAACAGCGCGCCGATCACGTCGCCCTTGGTCAGGTAGGCCTGCACCCGCTCGCTCACCTGGTACTCGGCGTCGAGCGAGCGGACGACCTCGTTGTCGCGCAGTCGGGCGAACAGCTCGGGCGCTCGGTCGGTGATCGACTGCACCTGGTCGGCGATCACCGGGACGATCGCCACGAGGAAGAGCGCGACGACGCCGAGCACCGCGACGATGACGACGACCAGCGCGGCGCCGCGGCGCAGGCCGCGCCGCTCGAGCGCGAGCACGGCCGGGTGGAGGCCGGCGGCGAGGAACGCCGAGACGACCACCAGCACGATCACCGAGCCGATCGTCGCGACGGCCTGCCCCAGCACGTAGGCCGTCAGCAGTCCGAGGCCGCCGAGGAGCCCGATCAGGTACGGGTTGGAGCGGTCGAGCGGGGGGCCGGGCTCGCCGAGGTAGCTCGGCCCGCCGACCAGGCCGACGTCGGCCTGGCCGGTCTCGGTCGGCTCGATCACCAGGCCCGGATGGTCCGGACGGGCGGGGGAGCGGTCGTCGGTGGCGGCGTCCTGCTCGGGCGGCTCGTCGTGCCCGCTCCCCGCGCTCATCGGCGGATCAGCCCTCGTCCTCGGTGAAGCCCGAGACGACGTCGCGCAGCGCGGCGAGCTGCGCCGCGATGGCGTCGCGACGCTTGGCCAGGCGGTCGACCTCCTGGCGCAGCGCGGTGCGCTCGCGCTCGGCCTCGGCGTCGCCCGACGCGGCGATCGACTCGGCCTGGGTGCGGGCCGCCGTGACGATCTGCTCGGCCTCGCGGCGCGCCCGGGCGAGCAGCGCCTCGGCGTCGGTCTGCGCGGCCTGCCGCGCCTCGGTGGCGTGCGCCGTGGCCTGCTGGGCGCGCTCCTCCGCGCCGGCGGCCCGCTCCTCGGCCTCGCGGACGAGGCGCTGGGTCTCGGCCATGGCGCTGTTGTGGTGGTCGGTGGCCTCGCGGGCGAGTCGCTCCTTCTCCACCGCCAGCGCCCGGCGGGCCTCGGTGACCTCGCGGTCGGCGGCGGCCCGGGCCTGCTCGACCTCGCGCTGGGCGCCGGTGCGCATCTCGGTGGCCTCCTGCTGGGCGGCCAGGCGCACCTGGTCGGCCTCGCGGCGGGCCGAGGCCAGGGTGTCGGCGGCCTCGGCGCGGGCGAGCGTGCGCTCCTGCTCGGCGTCGGCCAGCACGCGGGTGCGCTGCTCGTCGAGCTCGCGGAGCTGGACCACGCGCATGTCCTCGGCCTCGCGGGCGGCGTCGGCCCGGGTGGCCTTGGCGTCGCGGGTGGCGGAGGCGCGGATCTCCTCGGCCTCGCGGCGCGCGGTGTCGATGATCTCCTCGGCCTCCTCCTCGGCCAGGCGGAGCATCGCCGAGGCGCGTCCGCCGAGACCGGCGTAGGAAGGCCGCTCCATCTCGGCCATCTCGGTGCGCGCCTTCTCCAGCGCCGCCTCGAGCTCGATGACCCGGCGCTCGGACTCGGCCAGGCTCGAGCCGAGCCCGGCCTTCTCGCCGAGCAGCTGCTGCACGCGGGCGTCGACGGCGGCGATGTCGTAGCCGTTGCGGCGCACGACGGGGAAGCCGGGAGCCGCGGCGCGGGCCACGGGCGCCGGGGCGACCGGCGGCCGGGAGACCGGCTGGGCCGGCTGGACAGGCTGGGTGGGCGGGCTCGGCGGCGTCGGCGGCTGTGCGGCCGACGGCGGCGTAGCGGGGGGCACCGGCTGCCCGGCCGGCTGGGCCGGGATCACCTGGGTCTTCTCGGAGTCCGCGCCCTGCGGCTCGTCGTCGAAGATGGACAGACCCTGGTCGCTCATGTGTGGAGCACCTCTTCCGGTGGCGTGGGCTGGCTGGGTGTGGCCCCATCCTCGCGCACCGGCCGGTGCGATTCCCACCCGGCCCGCGGCCCCGGACGTCCTTCACAGGCGCCTCTCAGGCCCGCGGGTCGCGGCGCGTCGTCCGGACGCGTCCGGACGGCCGCAGGCCCTCCCCGGACGGATCCGGGGAGGGCCTGCGGGCGCTGTGCGTGGTGCGGGGGGCTCAGACGCCGCGGAAGATGTTGATCTTGTCGATGTGCTTGGCGCGGAGCTCCTCGTCGCGCACGCCGAGGCCCTCCTCGGGCGCCAGGCACAGGACGCCGACCTTGCCCTGGTGGGCGTTCTTGTGGACGTCGAGCGACGCCTGGCCGACCTCCTCGAGCGCGTAGGTCTTCGACAGGGTCGGGTGGATCTTGCCCTGCGCGATGAGGCGGTTGGCCTCCCACGACTCGCGGTAGTTGGCGAAGTGGCTGGAGATGATCCGCTTGAGGTTCATCCACAGGTAGCGGTTGTCGTACTCGTGCATGTAGCCGGTGGTCGACGCGCAGGTGGTGATGGTGCCGCCCTTGCGGGTGACGAACACCGAGGCGCCGAAGGTCTCGCGACCGGGGTGCTCGAAGACGATGTCGATGTCCTCGCCGCCGGTGAGCTCGCGGATCTTGGCGCCGAAGCGCTTCCACTCCTTGGGGTTCTGCTGGGTGTTCTCGTCGTTCCAGAACCGGTACTGCTCCTCGGAGCGGTTGATGATCAGCTCCGCGCCCATCTTGCGGGCGATCTGGGCCTTCTCCTCGTTGGAGACCACGCAGATCGGGGTGGCGCCGCCGTTGAGGGCGTACTGCGTCGCGAAGCCGCCGAGGCCGCCGGACGCGCCCCAGATCAGGACGTTGTCGCCCTGCTTCATGGCGCCGCCGTTCTTCGAGACCAGCTGGCGGTAGGCGGTGCAGTTGACGAGGCCGGGGGTCGCGGCCTCCTCCCAGGTCAGGTGCTCCGGCTTCGGCATCAGCTGGTTGGCCTTGACCATCGCGATGTCGGCGAGGCCGCCGAAGTTGGTCTCGAAGCCCCAGATGCGCTGCTCGGTGTCCATCATCGTGTCGTCGTGGCCGTCGGGGCCCTCGAGGTCGACCGAGAGGCAGTGCGCGACGACGCGGTCGCCCGGCTTCCACTTGGTGACGCCGGGGCCGACCTTCAGCACGACGCCGGAGAGGTCGGAGCCGACGATGTGGTACGGCAGGTCGTGGCGCTTGGTGAGCTCGGAGAGCCGGCCGTAGCGCTCGAGGAAGCCGAAGGTGGAGACGGGCTCGAAGATCGAGGTCCACACGGTGTTGTAGTTGATCGCGCTGGCCATGACGGCGACGAACGCCTCGCCGGGGCCGAGCTCGGGCAGGGCGACGTCCTCGACGTGGATCGACTTGCGCGGGTCCTTGTCGCGCGAGGCGACGCCCTCGAACATGTCGACCTCGTCCTTGTGGACGGTGGCGGCCCGGTACGACTCGGGCAGGGCGAGGTTCGCGAAGTCCTCGCTGGTCGTGCCGTCGGCGGTGATGGCATCGAGAATGTGCTGCACGTCAGGCTCCTGGGGCAGGCGGATGGACGGATGGAAGATACCCGCGGGTAACGACGGCCGGGAACAGGTCCACGTGTGGGACCCGTCTCATGTCGTGGGACCCGCGTCTTGCCTGGCGGAATGCCTCCGCCGCGAGGGCGACCGGGGACGTGCGGTCGGACGCCGGGTCAGTGGTGCGCGTGCGCGGCCGGCTCGACCAGCTCGACGAGCACGCCGCCGGCGTCCTTCGGGTGCACGAAGTTGATGCGGGAGTCGGACGTGCCGCGCTTGGCCTCCGGGTAGAGCAGGCGGACGCCGCGCTCGCGCAGGATCGCGCTGACGGCGTCGACGTCGGTGACCCGGTAGGCCATCTGCTGCACGCCCGGGCCCGACCGGTCGAGGAACTTCGCGATCGTGGAGGAGTCGTCCAGCGGGGCGAGGAGCTGGATGAAGGAGCCCGAGTCGCCGACGGCGACCATCGCCTCGCGCACGCCCTGCTCCTCGTTGACCTCCTGGTGCGCCACCTTCATGCCGAAGGTCGACTCGTAGAAGGCGATCGCCTCGTCGAGGTCCGCGACGGCGATGCCGACGTGGTCGATGGCGGTGAAGAGGTGCTCGGGGATCGAGAGGTCGCTCATGGCACGCATCGTGACCGCCCGGGCGCGCCGATCGCAACGCGTCTCACGGGCGGGCGGCGCCGAGGGGGACGGCCTCGGGGTGGCGCCCGTCTCAGTGGACGCGTCCGGTCGTCCCGTCCGGATGTCGGCGAGTAGTGTCCGACCGTCGGGAGACCGGTCGTGCACCGGAGCCTCGAGCGGCCCGGCCGCTCGCCCGCCCGCCGCGCCACCCGGGGTCGTCGCCCGGGACACACCCTCGCTGTGAAGGAATCCTCATGACCTCCGTCATCGTCGCCGGTGCTCGCACCCCGATCGGCCGCCTCCTGGGCGGCCTCAAGACCCTCACCGCCGCCGACCTCGGCGGCGTCGCGATCAAGGGCGCCCTGGAGAAGGCCGGCGTGTCCGGCGACCAGGTCGACTACCTGATCATGGGCCAGGTCATCCAGGCCGGCGCCGGCCAGAACCCGGCTCGCTCCGCGGGCATCGCCGGCGGCCTGCCGATGAGCGTCCCGTCGATCACGATCAACAAGGTCTGCCTCTCGGGCCTCAACGCGATCGCCACCGCCGACCAGCTGATCCGCGCCGGCGAGGCCGAGATCGTCGTCGCCGGCGGCATGGAGTCGATGACGCTGGCCCCGCACCTGCTGCCCAAGTCGCGCGACGGCTTCAAGTTCGGCGACACCAAGCTCGTCGACTCCATGGCCTACGACGCCCTCTACGACCAGGCCACCCAGCAGGCCATGGGCGGGCTCACCGAGCAGATCAACGCCGAGGGCACCGCGCTCTCGCGCGAGGAGCAGGACGCCTTCGCCGCCGCGTCGCACCAGAAGGCCGCGGCCGCGTGGAAGAACGGCGTGTTCGACGAGGAGGTCGTGCCGGTCTCGATCCCGCAGCGCAAGGGCGACCCGATCGTCGTCTCGGCCGACGAGGGCGTGCGCGGCGACACCACCGTCGAGTCGCTCGGCAAGCTGCCCCCGGCGTTCTCCAAGAGCGGCACCATCACCGCCGGCTCCGCCTCGCAGATCTCCGACGGCGCCTGCGCCGTGGTCGTCATGAGCAAGGCCAAGGCCGAGGAGCTCGGCCTGGAGTGGCTGGCCGAGATCGGCGCGCACGGCATGGTCGCCGGCCCCGACACCAGCCTGCAGCTGCAGCCGGCCAACGCCACCGCCAAGGCGCTGGAGAAGGAGGGCCTGACCGTCGACGACCTCGACCTCGTCGAGTTCAACGAGGCGTTCGCCGCCGTCGGCATCGAGTCGACCCGCAAGCTCGGCCTGCCCGACGAGAAGGTCAACGTCAACGGCGGCGCCATCGCGCTCGGCCACCCGGTCGGCATGTCCGGCGCCCGCGTCGTCCTGCACCTGGCGCTGGAGCTCAAGCGTCGCGGCGGCGGCATCGGCGCGGCTGCCCTGTGCGGCGGCGGCGGCCAGGGCGACGCCCTGATCGTCCGCGTGCCCAAGGCCTGATCGCGGGGTCGACGATCCCTCACCACGAGCCCGTCGGGGGCCGGCGCCGCACGGCGTCGGTCCCCGATCTCGTCGCGGCCGCCCGGGACGGGCAGGTCCGCGCGATCGCCCGGCTCATCTCCTTCGTCGAGGACGAGTCCCCGCTGCTGCGCGAGGTGATGGCGGCGCTCGCCCCGCACACCGGCCGCGCCCAGGTGGTCGGCCTCACCGGCTCGCCGGGCGTCGGCAAGTCGACGACCACCAACGCGCTCGTCGCCGAGCTGCGCCGCGCCGGACGCCGGGTCGGCGTGCTGGCGGTCGACCCGAGCTCGCCGTTCTCCGGCGGCGCGCTGCTCGGCGATCGCATCCGCATGCAGGACCACGCCGACGACGACGGCGTCTACATCCGCTCGATGGCCTCCCGCGGCCACCTCGGCGGCCTGTCCTGGAGCACGCCGCAGGCGATCCGGGTGCTCGACGCCGCCGGCTTCGACGTCGTGCTGGTCGAGACCGTCGGCGTCGGCCAGAGCGAGGTCGAGATCGCCGCGCAGGCCGACTCGACGATCGTCCTGCTCGCGCCCGGCATGGGCGACGGCATCCAGGCCGCCAAGGCCGGGATCCTCGAGATCGGCGACCTGTACGTCGTCAACAAGGCCGATCGCGACGGCGCCGACCAGGTGCGGCGCGACCTGCGCGGCATGCTCTCGCTGGCCGAGCGCCGCGACGGCGCCTGGCGCCAGCCGATCCTCAAGATCAGCGCCGCCCGCGCCGAGGGGCTCGACGAGGTCGTGGTAGAGCTCGGACGCCACCACGACTTCCTGCGCGAGTCCGGCGAGCTGCTGCGCCGTCGCACCCGCCGCGCCCGCCAGGAGGTCGAGGCGATCGCCGTGGCCGAGCTGCGGCGCCGCTGGGCCGACGTCGGCCGGCACGGCGCGCTCGAGGGGCTGGCCACGGACGTCGCCGGGGGAGCGCTCGATCCATACCGCGCCGCCGACGCGCTGCTGGCGGCGCACGCCGGCGCCGAGGGCTGACGCGGCCGGGCCAGGCTTGATCGGTCCAGCCCCGGCGCGCCTGCCGGCCGGGCGGCCTCCCGCCTGATACCACTGGGGCGTACGTGGCGCCTGAGGCGCCGTCCCCTCGGCCCGCAGGACGGAAGCGACGATGAAGAAGGCGATCCTCGCCCTCGTGGTGCTCTTCGTGGGCTTCTGGCTCGTCCAGGACCCGCAGGGCCTCGCGGACGTGGCCCGCAGCGGCGCCGCCCAGACCGTCGACCTCGGCGGCCGGCTCTTCGACGGTCTCCTGACCTTCATCCGCGAGCTCGGCTGAGCCGTCCGGCATGGCCGGCTCCCTGCTCCATCCCGACATCGAGCGCCACCTCCTGCGCGAGGAGGGCGAGGTCGTCCTCGACGCGGTGCACCACCACTGGGCCGCGTACGTGCGTCCGGTGCTGGAGGGCCTGCTCGGCCTGGGGGTGCTGGTCGGCGCGGCGTTCGTGTGGATGCAGATCGCCTGGCTGCTCCTGCTCGTCGCCTTCTGGCTGCTCGGCCGCGCCGCCTGGGGCGTGCTCCGCGAGGCGCGCGACCGGTTCGTCATCACCAACATGCGGGTCTTCCGCATCCACGGCGTCCTCGGCCAGAGCCTCGCGACGATGCCGCTCTCGCGGATCCTCGACATCACGGTGGTCAAGCCGGTGCACGGACGCCTGCTGGGCTTCGGCCACTTCGTCTTCGAGTCCGCGGCCCAGGAGCAGGGCCTGCGCGACATCCGGTACGTGCCGAGCCCCGACCGGCGCGACCTGGTGATCCAGCGCGTCGTCCAGCAGTCCGGCCTGCGCGGCCCCCGGCCCTGACCTCGTCGGCGCGTCCCTAGGATGACGCCATGACGCAGGTGCCCTTCAGCCGTCCCGGTGCGATCGACCTCTCCGCGCTCAAGCGGCCCGCCCCGGCGGCGCCGAGCGCTCCCGCCGCGGGAGCGGGCGGAGGCGGCGTCGGAGGCCCGGCCGCGGCGGGCGGCGCGGCGTCCGCGTACGCCGTCGACATCACCGAGGCCGCCTTCCAGGCGGTGGTCGAGGCGTCGATGACCGCGCCGGTGCTGCTCGTCTTCTACTCGCCGAGCCGCATGCCGGAGAGCGCGCAGCTCGCCGACGACGTCGCGACCCTCTCGGCGGAGTTCGAGGGCCGCTTCCTCGCCGGCCTGGTCGACATCGACGCCGAGCCCGGCATCGCCCAGGCCATGCAGATCCCGTCGATCCCGCTCGTCGTGGCGATCATCGACGGTCGTCCGGCGCCGCTGCTCCAGGACGTCCTGCCGATCGCCGAGCTGCGCACCGCGCTGACCCAGGTGATGCAGCAGCTCACCGTGCAGGGCATCACCGGACGCCACCAGCCGCGGCACGCGGAGGCCGCCGACGAGGAGGGCGAGGCCGTCGACCCGCGCTACGCCGCCGCCGACGCCGCCCTGGCCGAGGGCGACGTCGAGACCGCGATCGCGGAGTACCAGCGCCTGGTCGACGCCAACCCCGCCGACCACGAGGCCGCTGCCGGGCTGGCGATGGCCCGCGTGCTGCTGCGCACCCGCGACGCCGACCCGGCCGCCGCCCGCGCCGCGGCCGACGCCGCGCCCGACGACGTCGACGCGCAGATCCTCGCCGCCGACCTCGACCTCCTCGACGGGCGGGTCGACGAGGCGTTCGGCCGCCTCGTCGAGCTGGTCCGCCGCACGGCCGACGCCGACCGCACGCGTGCCCGGGAGCACCTCGTCAGCCTGTTCGCCGCCGTCGGCAACGACGACCCGCGGGTGCTCCGCGGACGCCAGAGCCTGGCCTCCGCGCTCTTCTGAGTCCGCCGGCCCAGCCCCACCCGGGCCCGACGAGGGCTCAGCGGGTCGTCGCCGCCAGGTCGATGCCCGCAGCGAGCGCCGCGACCGTGACGCCGGCCAGTCGGGCCTCGACCGCGTCGGCCACCTCGGCGTCGAGACGCTCGAGCGACGCCTGGACGCCGCGGCCGACCGGGCACTCGGGCGCGGGCCCGTGCAGGCCCAGCACCGGGTCGTCCCCCTGCAGCAGCCGCCAGACGCGGGACAGGGGGAGCGACTCGGCCGCCACGGCGAGCTCCCAGCCGCCGCGCGCGCCGGGACGCGAGCGGACGAGCCCGGCCTCGCGCAGGGGGCCGAGCACGGTGCGCACGTGCACGGCGTTCACCTTCGTGCTCGCCGCGAGCTCCTCGGAGCCCACCGGCGCGGTGCGCCCGGCCTCCGCGACGGCGGCCAGGTAGACGAGCACGTGCACGGCGACGGCGAAGCGGGTGTTGGTCGGCGCGGGCACGGACCCATCTTGCCGGATCGTCGTCAGGATGACTACATTTCTGATCCGTCGTCAGCGTGACGACGGAATTCGATCCGAGGAGTCGTCCATGTCCATCGCCGTCACCGGAGCCTCCGGCCAGCTCGGCCGCCTCGTCGCGGAGGGGCTGCTCGCGCGCGTCCCGGCCCACGAGGTCGTCCTGCTCACCCGCGATCCCGCGAGGCTGGCGGACCTCGCCGCCCGCGGCGCCGAGGTCCGGGTCGCCGACTTCGACCGCCCCGACACCCTGCCGGCGGCCTTCGCGGGCGTCCGCCGCGCGCTGCTGATCTCGACCGACGCGGTCGGCGACCGCATCGCGGGCCACGTCGCGGCCGTCCGGGCCGCCGAGACCGCGGGCGTCGAGCACCTCGCCTACACCTCGGTGACGCGTCCCGAGCCGACCAACCCCGCCGCCGTCGTCCCCGATCACGCCGCCACCGAGGAGGCCCTGCGCGCCAGCGGCCTGGCCTGGACGCTGCTGCGCAACAACCTCTACGCCGACATGCAGGGCGACGCCCTGGCGTCCGCGATCGCGTCCGGCCGTCTGGTGACCAACGCGGGCGACGGCGCGACGGCCTACGTCACCCGGGCCGACTGCGCCGCCGTGGCCGTCGGCGTGCTGACGGGGGAGGGGCACGAGGGACGGGCGTACGACGTCACCGGCCCGCGCGCCTGGACGGCCGAGGAGCTCGCCGGGCTCGCCTCGCGCCGGGGCGGCCGGCCGGTGGAGGTCGTCCACGTCGACGACGCGGCCTACGCCGCCGGCCTGGCCTCGGTGGGCCTCCCGGCCGAGATCGCGGGCCTCCTCGCCTCGTTCGGCGCCTCGGCCCGCGAGGGCTACCTGGCGGCGGTGAGCGACGTCGTGGCCACCGTCGGCGGCGTCGAGCCGACGCCGCTGGAGTCGGCGATCGACGGCTGAGCGGCGCCCGCCTCGACGAGCGCGCCCAGGACGGCGCCCAGCGCCGGCGAGCCGCCCATGCTGCGCCGGTGCAGCGCGTCGATGGTGCGGGTCGGCACCGGGTCGGTGACGGGGACGGCGCGCAGATCGGGGTCCAGCGGCCCGCGGCCGAGGCGGGGCACGAGGGCGATGCCGAGCCCGGCCGCGGCCAGCGCGAGGTGGGAGGCGAACTCCCACGACTCGTGCGCCACCCGGGGCGGCCGTCCCGTGCCGTCGTGCATGCGGCCCAGCCACTGGCGGCAGATGGTGCCGGGCGGGGTGGAGATCCACCACTCGTCGACGAGGTCGTGCGGGCTCACCGACGCGCGACCGGCGAGCCGGTGGTCGCGCCGCAGGACGACGTCGGCGACGTCCGCCGCCACGGGCGTCACGGCCAGGTGGTCGGGCACCGCGAGCGGCACCTCGCCCCAGCGGTGGACGAGGCCGAGGTCGGCGCGGCCGCCGGCGAGGTCGTCGACGGCGTCCCACGGCTCCCGCTCGCTGATCCGGATGCGCAGCTCGGGGTGGCGGTCGAGGAGCGAGCGGACGACCGGAGCGACGATCCCGCGCACGGCGGTCGAGAAGGCGACCAGCCGGACGGTGCCCGCCACCCGTCCGGTGCCGCGGCGCACCGACGCCTCCAGCGCCTCGAGGTCGGCGAGCACGCGCCCGCCCTCCTCGGCGAGGTGGCGCCCGGGGCCGGTCAGGACGACGCCCCGGCCCGCCCGCTCCAGCAGCGGGGTGCCCGCCTGCCGCTCGAGGCGCTTGATCTGCTGCGAGACCGCGCTCGGGGTCAGGGCGAGGGCGTCGGCGGCCGCGACGACCGAGCCGTGCTCGGCGACGGCGCGGAGGCTGGCCAGGGCGATCACGTCGATCATGCAGCGACGCTACATCGACGACGCCACGAATCATCGCTGGTGCTGCACGGTGACGGGGCGGCACGCTCGTCCGCATGCCGCCTCTCGACCGCCTCCTCGCCTGCGCCGTCGCCACCGTCTGGGGGTTCAACTTCGTCGTGATCGAGTGGGGTCGCGGCGACGTGCCGCCGCTGCTCTTCGTCGCGCTGCGGTTCGTCGTGGTGCTCGTGCCGCTGGTGCTCGTGCTGCCCCGCCCCGACCTGCCCTGGCGCGTGCTGCTCGGCATCGGCGCCCTGCTCTCGCTCGGCCAGTTCGGCTTCCTCTACGTCGCGATGGCGGCGGGCCTGGCGCCCGGTCTCGCCGCGCTCGTGCTCCAGGCGCAGGTGATCGTCACCGTCCTCGGCGCCGCCGCGGTGCTGGGGGAGCGCCCGCGTCGCGCGCAGTGGCTCGGCGTGCTGCTCGGCGTGCTCGGCCTGGTCGTGGTCGGCCTGGCCCGGGGCGGCGCGGCGCCGCTGGTCGGCCTCGGGCTGTGCCTGCTCGGCGCGACGTCGTGGGGCGCCGGCAACGTCCTGACCCGGCGCTCGGGCGCGCAGGGCGGGCTGCCGCTCGTCGTCTGGTCGTCCCTCGTGGTGCCCGTGCCGGCGCTCGGCCTGAGCCTGCTGGTCGACGGACCGCGGGGCGTCGCGGACGGCCTGGCGGCGATCGACGGCCGGGCGATCGCCTCCACCCTCTACACGGCGGTGCTGGCCTCGCTGGTCGGCTACGGCGTGTTCAGCCGCCTGCTCTCGAAGCACCCGGCCGGGGAGGTCGCGCCGTACGCGCTGCTCGCGCCGCCGGTGGCGATGGCCTCGGCCTGGCTGGTGTTCGACCAGGCGCCGACGCCGGGGGAGGCGGTCGGAGCGGCGCTCGTCATCGGCGGCGTCGCGCTGGCCTCGCGGTCGCGTCGTCCGATGCCCTCAGCGGCCGGACTCGGTGTAGCCGGCGCCGGTGCCGCCCAGGGCGGCCAGGGCGGCCTCGACGCGGCGCGCGGTGAAGTCCGCGCACCGCTCCCGGACCTCGGCGGCGTCGCAGAACGCGACCTCGCGGATCTCGCGGGCCTGGAGCACCGCGTCATCGAGCAGCGAGGGTGAGCGCACGCCGCCGTCGAAGACCAGGCACAGCGCGTCGTCCCAGCCGCCCCACGGCGGCAGCCAGTCGGTGAGCACGAGCGGACCGGGGTCGATCGTCAGGCCGAGCTCCTCCTCGACCTCCCGGGCGACGGCGAGCTGCGGCGACTCGCCCACCTCGACCACCCCGCCCGGCAGGTCCCAGTCCTGCTTGTAGGTGAGCCGGCAGAGCAGGACGCGGTCGGCCTCGTCGCGCACGAGCATCTGGCTGATCGCGCGCTTGCGCGGCAGGAAGGAGTTGAGCAGCGAGCGGAAGCCCTCGGGCGTCTCGGCCGGCACGTCGGTGGCCAGCCGGGCGTAGACGATGCGGTCGACGGCGTCGCCGTCGACGGTGACGCCCCGGGCCACGCCCTCGCGGCGCATGCCCGACCAGGTCGCGACCCGCTGGCCGGCCTCGTCGTCGGGGTCGACCCAGACCTCGACGCGCGCGTGCTCGAGCAGGGCGGCGGCGATCTCGCGACGGACGACGTCGACGGACTCCTCGCGGGTCCAGCTGATGCGCACCGTGCCCTCGCCGACGGGGGTCAGGACGGGCGGCGTCGGCGGCGTGCTCACGCGCCTCACCCTACAAAGGCACGGCAACGGCCCGGGTCGGTCAGGTGGCCGCTGCTGCGGCCGATGGGGCGGGAGAAAATCGCGACCTCCACGGCGTGTCGACTGGAAATTACAGGTTTGTAGTTACTCACGAAACCTTCCGTGACTCCTGTGACGCATGTGAAAGTTGCGAACCGCCGTGTGAACTTCCCCCGCACTGGAGTCGTCGTCATGTCCCGCACCAAGTCCGGCTACGTCACCGCCTGCCAGCAGCTGCTGGCCCTGGCGCTCGTGCTCGCCGCGCTCGTCCCCGCCACCAACCTGGTGAGCCTCGACATCGTCCGAGAGCACCCGGGGATCGGCCGCGCCGATGGCCCCGGCACGCTCGCGAGCGGCCGGCTGGCCGCGTACGTCCGCGAGGCGCGGCGCACCTCCGAGGTGCCCACCGCGCCGGTGAAGGCGAGGGTGCGCGAGATCGCGCTCACCGCCCCCGCCGGGCGCACGCTCGGCCGGGTCGCCGGAGCCGGCGCCCTGGCGCGGACCGCGGCCCGGGTCGAGCCGCAGGCGCGGGTCGGCCAGCGCCGGGTCGCCCGCGGCGAGGCCACCGTGCTGACCAGCACGCCGCAGCCGGTCACCGGCTACGGCGCGGTCGGCGTCACGTGGCAGCACGCCGAGGAGGTCTCGGACGCCGACCTCTCCTTCCGCGTGCGCACCCGCACCGGCCGGTCCTGGAGCGACTGGCAGACCCTGCCGTACCACGACGACCACGGGCCGGACCCCGACAGCGCCGAGGGCAGGAAGGCCCGCCCCGGCACCGATCCGCTGCTCGTGGGCGACGTCGACGACGTGCAGGTGCAGGCCACGGCCCAGCCCGGCACCCCGGTGCCGGACGACGTCCGCCTCGCCGTCATCGACCCGGGCGCCGACGCGCGGCCCGCCGCCGAGCGTCCCGCCCTGGACACCGCGACCATGGACGGCGACGACGGCTCGGACTCGGTCGAGGCCGCCACGGCGCCGAGCGACGGCGGGTCGGCGCGGGCCGCCCTGAGCGCCGCGGCGTACACGCCGAAGCCGGTCATCTACTCCCGCGCCCAGTGGGGCGCCGACGAGTCCAAGCGCGACAAGGGCGCCCTGCAGTACTACGAGGTGCACGCCGGCTTCGTGCACCACACGGTGAACGCCAACGACTACACCCGCGACGAGGTGCCGGCGATCATCCGCGGCATCTACGCGTACCACACGCAGTCCAAGGGCTGGTCCGACATCGGCTACAACTTCCTCGTCGACCGGTTCGGCCGGATCTGGGAGGGCCGCTACGGCGGGATCGACCGTCCGGTGGTCGGCGCCCACACGCTCAACTACAACGACTACTCCTTCGCGATGTCGGCGATCGGCAACTACGAGGTGCAGAAGCCGACCACTGCGATGGTGCAGGCCTACGGCGCGCTGTTCGCCTGGAAGCTCTCGCTGCACGGCGTCGACGCCTCCTCGACGCGGCAGAAGGTCGGCTCGTCGTACTTCCAGGCCATCAACGGCCACCGGGACGCCGGCCAGACCGCGTGCCCGGGCAAGTACCTCTACGCACGCATCCCCGAGATCCGGCGCCTGGCCGCCGAGGAGCAGCGCGGCTTCGCCGGGCGTCAGCTGGAGTCCAACCTGGCCGGCGGCCCCTACCCCGACCTGATCGTGCGACGCGCCAAGGACCAGCGCCTGATGGTGCTGCCGACCGGCGGCCTGATGTCGTTCGCCGGCAAGCGCTCGGACTCGCGCGGCTGGTCCGACGCCACCCGCGTGCAGGTGACCCCGGACCTCACCGGTGACGGCGCGGCCGACCTCGTCACCATGACCACCGGCGGCGCCGTCGAGCTGCACCAGGGCACCGGTCAGGGCGACTTCGCCCGCACCGCGCAGACGCTCAGCAGCACCTTCCGCGGCCACGACCTGGTCACCGCCGTGGGCGACCTCGACGGGGACGGGCGACCGGACCTCGTCGCCCGGCGCACCTCCGACGGCATGCTCGACCTGTGGCGCGGGCGCGCCCCGAAGCGGGCCTCCGACGGCTCGCGCCGGGCCGTCCTGGCCGCACCGGTCCACCTCGGCGTCACCGTGCCCGGCGCGCGGCAGCTCGCGGCGGCCGGCGACCTGGACGGGAACGGCCGGGCCGACCTGCTCGTCGTCGACGGCGCGGGCGCGCTGACCTGGCGGCGCAGCTCGGCGACCGCCCGCGAGCTCGGCGTCGCCCAGCCGATCGCCACCGCCGGCGCGGTCGACGCGGTCGTCGGCGGCGGCGACTACACCGGCGACGGCCGTCCCGACCTGGTCGTGCGGCGCTCCGGCCGCTCTGTGCAGCTCATGCCCGGACTCGGCAACGGTCGCTTCGGCTCCTTCCGTGGCCCGTTCGCGAACGTCGCGGGCGGCAGCGGCCTCGTGGGCGGCGTCGACATCGCCGGCTCCGACGGGCTCGACCTGCTCTACCGCGACGGCGACTCGCTCGTCCGCTACACGCAGTCGGGCACCTTCGACACCGGACGACCGATCGACACCGGCGTCTCCGGCGCGGGCGCCGACCGGCTCATCCACGCCGGCGACTGGGACCGCGACGGCTTCGGCGACGTCATCTACCGCAACGGCAGCACCGGCAGCCTCTTCCTGCGCCGCGGCGACGGGACGGGCCGACTGGGCCAGCCGATCCTGCTCGGCCGGGACTTCGGCAAGGTCGGGCTGCTGGCGGGCGTCGGCGACGTCACCGGCGACGGCTGGCCGGACCTGATGGGCCAGCCCTCGGGCGGCTCGATGCGGATCTACCCCGGCCGCGGGGTCGACGGGCTGCGCGCCAGCTACGTGGCGCACCGCTCGATCAAGGCCGCGCAGCAGATCCCCGTGGGCCGCTGGGACGCCGACGGCGCGCCCGACTCGCTGTTCCGCCTGGGCTCCACGACGACGCTCTACCGCGGCAACGGCCCGGGCGGGCTGATGTCGGGCAGCAAGGTCGGCCTGGACCTCAGCCCGTACGACTGGGTCGTGGGCGTCCGCTCGGCGACGCTCGGCAGCGGCACCGACCTGATCGTCCGCGACCGGCGCAAGGGCACGCTGCTCCTGCTGCCGCGCGTGGCCCAGGGGACGCCGACCCCGCGGACGATCGGCGACGGGATGGGGGCCTACGACCTGGCGGGCTGATCGGCCCTCACGGGTGCCGGTGCGTGCACCGCTCCTCGGTGATCACCGAGTCGAGCCGGTCCGCATCGGGATGAGCCACCAGGACCAGCGAGCCGCCCTTCGCGAGCGGCTCGGTGAAGGTCGCGAACCCCGGTGGGGAAGCCGGGCTCGCGACCGAGAGCAGGCGGCCGCCGTCGGCGAGGAGACTCCCGGCGGCGGCCGTCCGCCACGTCTCGGCCTGGGAGAGGAACGCGGGCGGCTCGCCCGGCAGCCGCAGGGCGACGTCGTCGGCCTCGGCCGGCGGGTAGGGCGTGAACGCGTCGGGCTGACCCCAGACCTCGACGCCGAGGTCGAGCACGCCGGGGGGCAGCGGCTCGCGGAACCGCACCCCGAGCGGCAGCAGCGCCGAGGCGAGCACCGGCCGGGCCGACCCGCCGGCGGCCCACGGGCCCCAGGTCGCGAGGCCGTCGGGGCCGCAGACGACGCCGTCGGGCTCCTCGGCGGAGCCGAGGTCGACCTCGAGCCCGATCGTCCAGGCCGCCCCGAGCACGACCGGCGTCAGCCAGTGCGCCGGCAGGTCGATCCGCAGGCGCTGGCCGTGCTCGAGACCGACCTCGTCGAGCAGGGAGGCGGTCTTGGCGACCCAGTTCGCGTAGGTCGTGACCGACAGCTCGGTGCGCTCGCCGGAGGCGTGGTCGTAGAAGGTGATCAGCGGTCGGCCGGGCTCCCGGCGCAGCTGCTGGGCGAGCACGGCTGAGAAGATCGTCACGCCGCGAGCCTAGGTGCCCGCAAGCCGGCCCCCGAGCCCGGCGCCGCCCCTAGGGTGACGGCCATGACGACGACGCCGGCTCCCGCCGACATCCCCGCCACCCCGCCCCCCTCCGTCGCGCCGATCCCGCACTTCTGGGCCGTGATCCCGGCCGGCGGCGCCGGCACGAGGCTCTGGCCGCTGTCGCGCCAGAGCGCGCCGAAGTTCCTCCGCGACCTGCGCGGCTCGGGCCGCACGCTCCTCCAGGAGACCTACGACCGGCTCGCGCCCCTGGCGCAGGAGCGCTTCCTGGTGGTCACCGGCCGCGCCCACGAGGCGGCCGTCCTCGGCCAGCTCGCCGAGCTGCCCGGGGAGGCGGTGCTCGCCGAGCCGTCCGCCCGCGACTCGATGGCCGCGATCGGCCTGGCCGCCGCCGTCCTGGAGCGCACGGACCCGGACGCGGTGATGGGCTCCTTCGCCGCCGACCACGTGATCAGCCCCGCCTCGGTGTTCGCCGAGACCGTCGCCCGGGCGGTCGAGGTCGCGCGCGAGGGCTGGCTGGTGACGCTCGGCATCGAGCCGACCCACCCGTCCTCGGCCTTCGGCTACATCCGCGCCGGCGAGCCGCTCGCGGGGCACGACGCGCAGGTGGTCGCCTCGTTCGTCGAGAAGCCCAGCGTCGAGACCGCCGCCGGCTACCTCGCCGAGGGCGGCTACCGGTGGAACGCCGGCATGTTCGTGGTGCGCCCGGGCGTCCTGCTCGACCTGCTGGCGCAGTGGCACCCCGAGTTCGCCGCGGCCCTGCGCGACCTGGCCGCCGACCTCGGCCGGCTCGAGGAGGTCTGGCCGACGCTGCCCAAGATCGCCCTCGACCACGCGGTCGCCGAGCCGGCGGCCGCCGCCGGGCGGGTCGCCACCGTCGCCGCGGCGTTCGGCTGGGACGACGTCGGCGACTTCGACTCCCTCGCGACCCTCCTCCTGGCCGCGGGGACGCCCGAGCAGCGACTCGCGGTGCTCGGCGACGCCGACCTCGTGCACGCGGTCGACGCCAGCGGCGTCGTGGTCACCGGCGGACGCGCCGTGGCGGTCGTGGGCCTCGAGGACGTCGTCGTGGTCGACACCGAGGACGCGCTGCTGGTCACCACTCGATCCCGCGCCCAGGAGGTCAAGGCCGTGGTCGGCGCGCTCAAGGACGCCGGACGGGCCGACCTCGTCTGAGCCCGCTCGTCGGCCCTCTCGGCCGCTCACGTACGAGGCCCCGTCCCGGATCCGGGACGGGGCCTCGTGCTCGAGAGCGGCGGAGTCGGCGGAGTCGGCCGGCGCCGGCTCACATGCCGTAGGGCTCCGGGGAGTCGAAGTACGGGTAGTCGTCCATGAAGGTCTTCAGCGCGGCGCCGCTGACCTGCGAGCAGTACTGGAAGACGCCCTTCTGCGAGGCGACGTCGGCCTGGCCCTGCGCGTCGACGGCGCCGGTCCAGTGGGTGAGCGCCACGTGCTGGCCGTCGGGGAACGCCTTGCCGTCCTCGTCGGTGGACAGCCACGGCACGGCCTTGAACTTGGTGCGCTGGTTGGTCGTGCCGCCGAGCTTGTCGGCGATCGCGCGCAGGTAGCCCATCTGGGTCGCGTCGTCGGCGATGGTCTGGTCGTACCAGAGGACCGTGTAGCCGTGCTCGAGGTTGTGCACGAGCGCCTCGAGGGCCGGCCGGTCGGTGCCGGTGTAGAGCTTGCGGGCCATCGGGTCCGGGGCCACGTTCGCGACGTTCCAGTGGGGGCCGAAGGCGGGCGGCGCGGTCGTGTAGGTGACCGGCGTGCCCTCGGGGACGTGCTGCTGGTTGCCGTCGGCCTTCTTCTCGGTGACCTTCTGGCAGTCCGACGCGGGCGCGCCGACCTCCTGGAGGGCGACGGAGTCGAACTTGCGACCGTCGTACCAGTCCTTGACGGGCCGGTACGCGGTGGCGCCGACGATCGCGAGCGCCACGAGCGCGCAGACGCCGACGATCGCGAGGCCGCGGCCCCGCTCGGTGCGGCGCTGCTTGCGGCGGATCTCGTCGATGACCTGCTGGCGGTCGGACTTGGCGGGCTTCTTGGCCACGGTGCGGGCTTCCTCGCTGGGTGTCTCGGGACGACGCGGGCCACCCCACCTCCGGGTGGGCCGGCGCCCAGTCTACGGAGTGCGCGGACGCAGTTGCAGGCGGCCGTCGGGGTCGTGCCCGAGACGCCAGCGGTGGGCGTGGGCGACCGCGCGCACGACCGCGCCGGCGTCCGGCCCGGCGGCGCAGGTCACCCCGCCGTCGGCCGCGCGCACGGCCTCGACGCCGACCCGCTCCAGGCCGGCGAGGAGCTCGTCGGCGTCCGCCACCGCGCCGAAGCCGGCGTCGTCGGCGTCCGCGCCCGGCCCGAGCGCGGAGGACAGCGCGCGCAGCACGGCCTCCCGCGCGCCGTAGCCGAAGAGGTCGCCGGCCGGCGGGCGCACGAGCGCCGTGGCGCCCGGGCCGTCGTCGTCGGCCGGGAGCACGAGGTCGGCGCGCCCGCGCACGATCGCCAGCGGCCGGGCGCCGAGCTTCCCCTGCGCCAGCTCGGCGGCGCCGGCGATCTCGTCGGCCACCGCTGGCAGCGTCACGGCCAGCTCGTTGCCGTGGGCGTCGACGCGACCGGCGAAGACCTCCGCGACCCGCAGGCCGGCCGCCCCGACGGCGATGTCGGTCTGCCCCTCGCGCCAGGCGCGTCCGGCGGTGTCGGTGACGACCACGCCGACGCGTCGCCCGGTGCGCGCCCGCAGGCCGGCCCGGAGGGCGCGGGCGGAGGCGTCGGGGTCGAGGGGGAGCAGGACGATCCGGCCGCGCTCCACGTTGGAGGCGTCGACGCCCGCCGCGGCCATCGTCAGGCCCAGCCGGG
This sequence comes from Nocardioides sp. TRM66260-LWL, assembly GCF_020075545.1. Classification (GTDB taxonomy): domain Bacteria; phylum Actinomycetota; class Actinomycetes; order Propionibacteriales; family Nocardioidaceae; genus Nocardioides. The sequence continues at coordinate 81,817 of NZ_JAIQZK010000002.1, read as the reverse complement.
TGCGGACGATGGTGGTCGCGCCCCGCCGTGCCACGACCCGCTCGGTCTCCTCGGCGATCGCGTCCTCCCGCTCGCCCTCGCGGACGCGGCCCTCGGCCTTGCTGACCACCTTGCTGGTGAGCACCACGACGTCCCCGTCGCGCAGCTCGACCGCGTCGGCGACCAGGGCGGCGAGGTCGGCGCCGGGTCGCACCTCGGGGAGGCCGTCGGGAGCGAGCACCTCCAGGCGTCCGCCGGCGCTCACCGCAGGAGTCGCAGGCCCGCGGCCGCCATCGCGACGGTGGCGTCCGGGTCGGTCATCAGCAGCGGCACGGCGTCGGCGGCCAGGCCCGCGGCGCGCAGGGCCGGCAGCGCCCCGGCGTCGCGCTCGTCGACCAGCCAGGCGTCGAGCACCCCGCCGGACGATCGCGCGCCGTAGTGCAGGCCGACGCCGGCGGCGCTGACCTCGACGCCGATGGCGGCGAGCATCTGGGCGGCCATGCCGCGCACGTGGGTGCCGCCGACGATGGGGGAGAGGCCGACCACCGGGGCGGAGGTGCTCCGGACGGCCTCGCGGACGCCGGGCACGCCGAGGATCGTGCCGACGGAGACCACCGGGTTCGACGGAGGCAGCACGACCAGGTCGGCGTCCCGGATCGCCTCGAGGACGCCGGGGCCCGGCGTCGCGTCGGCCTGCCCGACGACGATCACCTGCTCGGCCGGCACCGAGGCGCGCAGCCGCACCCAGTACTCCTGGAAGTGGATCGCCCGGCGGCCGCTCGGCTCGTCGGCGTCGGCGACCACCACGTGCGTCTCGACCCGGTCGTCGGTCATCGGCAGCAGCCGGACGCCGGGACGCCACCGCCGGCACAGCGCCGTGGTGACGTCGGAGAGCGGGTAGCCGGCCTCGAGCATCTGGGTGCGCACCAGGTGGGTCGCGACGTCGCGGTCGCCGAGGCCGAACCAGGTCGGCTCGACGCCGTACTCCGCGAGCTCGGTGCGCACGCTCCAGGTCTCCTCGCGCCGGCCCCAGCCGCGCTCGGGGTCGATGCCGTCGCCGAGGGTGTACATGACGGTGTCGAGGTCGGGGCAGACCTTCAGGCCGTGCACCCACAGGTCGTCGGCGGTGTTCGCGACGACGGTGACCTCGGCGTCCGGGGCGACGCCGGGCAGGGCCCGGGTCGCGATGCCGTGCAGCAGGCCCTGGAGGAAGCGCGCGCCCCCCATGCCGCCGGAGAGGACGGTGATCGCCCGGATCGTCCGGCCCGCGGCGTCGGACGACGGTGCCGGCGGGGCGCTCCGGCTCGGCTCGGGGACCTGGTCGGGGGCTCGATCCATGGCTCGTACTCTGCACCACCGGCCCGGGCCGACCGATCCGTGGGACGCCGGCGGCCGCGCCGGCCCGCTCGGCCGGACCTCGATGGGCCGTACGGGTGAGGCGTGAGTGACCTCGTGTGACCAGTGGGACGAGCCGTCCGGACGAGTCGGGACGCCGTCTCCCGGGAAGTCGGACGAGGGGCCGTCCCATAGCAGAACCGGGCTTGACTTCCGCGGTACGACAGGCATGTAATTCCGGCAGTGTTCTTCGCAGCGAGCACAGGGTCGAAAGGGGCGCGACGTGAGGGAACTGTTCCTCCTCGAAGCGAGCGTCGACGAGGCCGGCTGGAGAGATCGTGCGCTGTGTGCACAGACCGACCCGGAGGCGTTCTTCCCCGAGAAGGGCGGCTCCACGCGGGAGGCCAAGAAGGTCTGCCTCACGTGCGAGGTCCGGTCCGAGTGCCTGGAGTCCGCGCTCATGAACGACGAGCGCTTCGGCATCTGGGGTGGCCTCTCCGAGCGGGAGCGCCGCAAGCTCAAGAAGCGCGCGGTCTGACGACGCCGACCCACGACGACGTTCGACGACGGACATCGGGCCCCGGCCCGGAGGATCCCCTCCGGCCGGGGCCTCGGTGCGTCTGCGGGCTGCCGGTCCTCCTGCTGCGATCAGGGTCCTCACGGGCTCCGGGGCTAGGGTGACCGACCGTGTCAGCCACCTCGTCCCCGCCGATCGACGGGCGTGTCGACTCCGTCGCGGTCGTCCTCGTCAGCCATGACGGGGCCCGCTGGCTGCCCACCGTCATCGAGGGGCTGCAGGCCCAGAGCGCGGCGATCGACGAGGTGGTCTGCGTCGACACCGGCAGCCGCGACGAGAGCCCCGTGCTGCTGCGGGAGGCCTTCGGCGACGTGCTCGCCCTGCCGGGCACCGCCGGCTTCCCCGAGGCCGTCGCCGAGGGCCTGACCCGCGTCGCTGCCGACGTCGAGTGGATCTGGCTGCTGCACGACGACGCGACCCCCGACCCCGGGGCGCTGGCCGCGCTCCTCGCGGCGGCGCGGGAGCGTCCGGCCGTCGACCTCCTCGGGCCGAAGCTGCGCGAGTGGCCCTCCCTCCGGCGGCTGCTCGAGCTCGGCGTCACGATCTCCGGCACCGGGCGACGCGAGACGGGCCTGGAGCGCGGCGAGTACGACCAGGGCCAGCACGACGAGGTGCGCGAGGTGCTCGCGGTCAACACCGCGGGCCTCCTCGTGCGTCGCGACGTGCTCGAGCGCCTCGGCGGCCTCGACCCCGCCTTCCCGGTCTTCGGCGGCGACCTCGACCTCGGCTGGCGGGCGGCCGCGGCCGGCCACACCACGATCGTCGTGCCCCAGGCGGTGGTCTTCCACGCCGAGGCCGCGCACCGCGGCGTCCGGCGCACCCCGCTCACCGGCCGGCACCCGCACTTCCAGGAGCGTCGCGCGGCCCTGCTCGTCCTGCTGGCGAACCGGCAGGGGCCGTGGTGGCCGCTGCACGTGCTGCGGCTGACGCTCGGCACCCTGCTCCGGGTCCTCGGCTTCCTGGCGGTGCGTGCGGTCGGCGAGGCGCTGGACGAGCTGGCGGCGCTCGCCTCCGTCCTCGGCTCGCCGGGCGAGCTGCGCGAGGCGCGGCGTCGCCGGCGCGAGAGCGCGGTGGTGCGGCAGCAGGACCTGCGCGGGCTGCTCGCGCCCTGGTGGCTGCCCTACCGCCACGGCCTCGACCTCGTCGGCGACGTCGTCGCCGCCGCCACCCGCCAGGCCTCCGACGTCGCCGAGCGTCGCCGCGCGGCCGCGGCCGAGCGCGACCCCGCCTCCTTCGCGGCCCGCCGCACCCCGACGGGCGCGGTCGACGACGAGCTGCCCGAGGACACCGGCGCGGTCGCGCGGTTCCTCACCAACCCCATCGCCGTCGGTCTCGCGCTGGTCGTGCTGCTCTCGGTGGCGGGCGCGCGGGCCGCGTTCGGGTCCGTCGTCGGCGGGGGCCTCGCGCCGACCCCGGACGGCGCCGGCGCGTGGTGGGGCCTCTACCTCGAGTCGTTCCACGCGCTCGGCAGCGGCACCTCGGTGCCGGCCCCCGGCTACCTGCTCCCGCTCGCGCTCCTGGCCTCGGCGCTCGGGGGGAGTGCCGGGCTCGCGGTCAGCGTCGTCATGATCGCGGCCGTCCCGGTGGGCCTGTGGGGCGCCTGGCGACTGCTGCGGGTCGTGGGCCGGCTGATCAGCCCGACGGGCATGCCGCGCTGGCTGCTGCTGGGCGGCGCGACGACCTGGGCGCTCGTGCCGGTCGTCAGCGGCGCCTGGGGCGACGGGCGGCTCGGCCCGGTCGCGAGCGCCGCGCTGCTCCCGTGGCTCGCGCACGCGGCGCTCGGCTTCGCCGAGCCCGAGGCCGACCGCCGGTGGCGCGCCGCCTTCCGTGCGGGCCTGCTGCTGACCGTCGTCACGACGCTCACGCCGACGCTCTGGCTCGTGGCCGCCGTCCTCGGCGCGCTGGTGACCCTGATCGGCCTGCGCATCGTGCCGAGCGCCCGCGCGGACCGCTCGGCGTGGGGGCCGCCGGCCACCGCGCTCCTGCTGCCCGGCGTCCTGCTGCTGCCGTGGTGGCTGCCGGCCCTCGCCCACCGGGCGCTCGGCCAGCTGCTGCTCGACCCCGGACGACTCCCCGCGCCGCGGCCCGACGCGCCGTGGGGACCGCTGCTCGGTCGCCTCGCCGACACCGGCGCCCCGGGGTGGCTCGGCGTCGTCCTGCTGGTGCTCGCCGTCGCCGCGCTGCTGCCGCGCGCGACCCGGATCCCCGTGCTGGTGTGCTGGATCGCCGCCGCGGTCGCCGTGGTCGTCGCGCTCGCCCTCGCCGCCGTCCCGCTGCACCTCGGCGCCGTGGTCGTCGGCCCCTCGCTGAGCGGCCCGGTGCTGGTTCTCCAGGGCGCGCTCGTCGTCGCCGCCGTGCTCGGCGCCCAGGCCGCGGTGCCGCTGCTGCTCGACGGCACGCCGTGGCGTCGCGGGGTCGCGGTCGCGCTGGCCGGCGCCGCCGCCCTCGTGCCGATCGTCGGCCTGGCGTGGTTCGTGGCGGGCCCGGACGACCGCGTCGACCAGGCGATCGACGACCCCATCCCGGCGTACATGCAGCAGAGCGCCCGGCTCGGCGACGCCCGCGGCGTCCTCGTGCTCACCGGCTCGCAGGCCGACGGCCTGCGCTACGTCGTGCGCCGCGGCGACGGCGACACCCTCGGCGAGGACGAGATCACCGCGCACGCGCGACCCGACGCCGACCTCACCGGCGCGATCGAGAGCCTGGTCAGCCGCCCCAGCTCCGGCGCGGTGGGCGTGCTGGCGTCCCGCGGCATCGAGTACGTCGTCCTGGCGCGACCCGCCGACGGCGAGGTCGCGGCCGTCCTCGACGCCACCGACGGACTCGTCCAGGCCAGCGCCGAGGACCCCCGCACCCGCGCGTGGCAGGTCGACCGTCCGCTCGGCGACCCGTTCGGCGGCCACGGCATGTCCCTGCGGCCCGTGCTGCTGGTCGTCCAGCTCGTCGCGCTGCTCGTCGTGGCGGTGCTGTGCGGGCCGACGCGACGCGCCGCCGCGGCGCCGGTCGACGGCGAGCCGGACGACGCCCCCGAGCTCACCCGACGTGGACGGAGGCGTCGCTGATGCCCGACCTGCCCGACCTGCCCGACCTGCCCGACCTGGCCGATCAGCCCGACGAGCCCGACCTGCCCGACCGCGCCCCGCGCCGATCCCGTCCCGGGCGGCGAGCGCCGCTTGGCCGTCCGGCCCTCCCGACGCCCGACCTCGCCGCACTGCGACGGCGGCTTGACCCGCGCGGACGCGGCCGGCCCGACGTCCTGACCACCCTGGCCGTCGGGCTGCCGCTGCTCACCCTGGTCGCGGGGCTGCTCGTGCACCCGCACGGCGTTGACGGACTCGGCCCCCAGGCGCCGCTGGACGCCCCGCTGGTGCGCACGTCGGTCGTCTGCCCGGCCTCCCCGGGCGGGCGCCTGCTGGTCGCGACCGACGCCGAGCTGCCGGGCGGCCGCGGCACGGTCGCGGTGCGCAGCGCCGGCGTCGGGGCCCGCTCGGCGCCGCTGACGATCCGACGCACCGTGGTCGCCCAGCGCTCCGCGGGTCAGCGCGCCGGCGTCGTCGTGGGCGAGGACGCCGCGGCGAGCGCGCTGAGCGTGCTCGGCGTCCTCGGCGGCCGGCTCGCCGCCGGAGCCTGCGCGGTGCCCTCGGCCGACCAGTGGTTCACCGGCCTCGGCGCGGACGCCACCCACCGGTCGATCCTCGAGCTCACCAACCCCGACGCCGGCCGCGCGATCGTCACGCTCGAGGCGCTCGGCACCGCCGGTCCGATCGACGCCCCGCTGCTGCGCGGCCTCGCCGTCCCCGGTCGCCGGACCGTCCGGATCGACCTCGCCCAGCAGCTGCCGGTGCGGGGCGGCCTGGCCCTCCACGTCACCACCGACCGCGGACGGGTCGCGGCCAGCGTGCTCGACCGCGTCGTGCCCCTGGGCCGCGGGACGATCGTCCGCGAGACGCTGCCCGCCCAGCAGCGCCCCGCGCGCACGGTCGCGCTGCTCGGCCTCCCGGCGCGCGCGAGCGAGCGCACGCTCAGCCTCGCCAACCCCGGCGACGACGCCGTCCGCGTGCGTCTCCAGGTGGTCGGGCCCGAGTCGACCTTCACCCCCTCGAAGGCCCGCGAGATCGTCCTCGACCCGCGCTCGGCGCGGTCGGTCGGCGTCGACGCCGTGCTGGCCGGTGGCGCGGCCGCCGACGCCGTCGGGCTCGTCGTCACCGGCACCGCGCCGGTCACCGCGACGCTGCGCGCGCGGGTCGACGGCGACCTCGTCGAGGTCGCGCCCGGCGACGCGCTCGACGCGACCACGGTCCTTCCCCTGCCGGCCGGTCGCTCCGAGGTCGTGCTCGCGGACGCGGCCGCCACCGGGGAGGCGCGGATCCGCGCCTGGGACGCCCGCGGACGCCAGGTGCTCGCCCGGGCCGTCGACCTGGTCCCGGGACGCGCCGTGACGCTCAGCCTGCCCGCGTCGTCGCGGCTGGTGGCGGTCGAGCCCCAGCGCACCAGCGTGGCCGGCGCGATCGTCGCCACGGCGTCCGGACGGACCGGGGGAGCGGTCGTGCTGCCGCTGCGGGAGCTGGCGCGCCGCAGCCTCCAGCCGGCCGTGCGTCCCGGCCTGCCCTGACGGCGCGGCGGTCGGCGTCCGTCGGCGTCCGTCGGCGTCCGTCGGCGTCCGTCGGCGTCCGTCGGCGTCAGTCGGCGTCAGTCGGCGCGGTAACGCGGGTCGACCTCGCCGGGATCGACGCCGAGCAGCTCGGCGACCTGCTCGACGACGACGGTCAGCACCAGGGCCTCGAGGTCCTCGCGGGTCTCGCAGCGGTGCTCGATCGGCCGACGGAACACCACCAGGCGGGCCGGACGGCCGCCGCCGGCGCGCACCAGGGACGCCAGCGGCACGACCTCGTTGTCCCAGTCGTCGGGCAGCTGCGGCGCGTCCTCGACGGCGTACTCGACCAGGCCCAGGCGGTCCTGCCAGCGCGCGTCGATCGCGCCGACCACCCCGACGACGAGGGCGTCGAAGCGCTCGCGCCGGGTGCGCAGCGCCGGGGTCCCGAGGCGGGCCGGCAGCACGCCCGGGCCCCGCATGCCGCGGCCGCGACGGTCGCGGGAGCGGCGGCGCGCGACGGGCGCCGACCCCCGCGCTGATTCCTGCGCCGCCCCCGGCGTCGCCTGCGGGTCCGGCCGGCGGGCGGGCTCGGGGACGACGTCGGACTCGGCCATGCCGCGAGCCTAAGCGGCGGGGTGCCGAGGCCGGGGTAGCGTCTGCGCGTGACCTCCGCGCGCCGCTGCTCCCGCACCGCGTGCGGCCGGCCCGCCGTCATGACGCTCACCTACGTGTACGCCGACCAGACCGCGGTGCTCGGCCCGCTCGCCACCTACGCGGAGCCGCACGCCTACGACCTCTGCGAGGCGCACAGCGAGCGGCTCTCCGCGCCTCGCGGCTGGGAGGTCCTGCGGCTCGCGGTCGACCTCGACGCCCAGCAGCCGTCCGAGGACGACCTCCTGGCCCTGGCCGACGCCGTGCGCGAGGCCGCGCGTCCGCTGCGCGCGCAGCGGCCCGACGCGCCCGTCCGTCCCGGCCACGACCCGCGCGGCGCCCGCGCGGAGGGCGAGCCCGACGCGGGTCGCCGAGGTCACCTGCGCGTGTTGACCACCGACCCCGAGGGATCCCTCGACGGGCGCTAGTGTCTGCCCCATGGTCGACACCCTGAGTGCCGAGAACGTCCACGCCATCTTCAAGGCCTATGACGTGCGGGGCCTGGTCCCCGAGCAGCTCGACGAGAACCTGGCCCGGGCGGTGGGTGCGGCGTACGTCGCCGTCACCGGCGCGGCGAAGGTCGTCGTCGGCCACGACATGCGGCCGAGCTCGCCCGGCATGGCCGGCGCCTTCGCCGAGGGCGCCACCGCCGCCGGTGCCGACGTCGTGCTGATCGGGCTGGCCTCCACCGACCAGCTCTACTTCGCCTCCGGGCACCTGGGGCTGCCGGGCGCGATGTTCACCGCCAGCCACAACCCGGCGCAGTACAACGGCATCAAGATGTGCCGGACCCACGCCCAGCCGATCGGCCTCGACACCGGCCTGGCGGAGATCCGCGACCTGGTGGTCGCCGGTCATGCGCCGTCGTCCCCGACGCCGGGCACGCTCACCGAGCACGACGTCCTCGAGGCCTACGCCGCCCACCTGCTGAGCCTGGCGCCGGTCGTCGGCCGCCGGCTCAAGGTCGTCGTCGACGCCGGCAACGGCATGGCTGGGCTCACCGCGCCGGCCGTCTTCGAGCGGCTCGGCACCGACGCGGTCGAGCTCGTGCCGATGTACTTCGAGCTCGACGGCAGCTTCCCGAACCACGAGGCCAACCCGATCGACGAGGAGAACCTGCGCGACCTGCAGGCCCGGGTGCTGGCCGAGGGCGCCGACATCGGCCTCGCCTTCGACGGCGACGCCGACCGCTGCTTCCTCGTCGACGAGCGCGGCCAGGCGGTCTCGCCCTCCACGCTCACCGCCCTCATCGCGGCGCGCGAGCTGGCCAAGGAGCCCGGCTCCACGGTCATCCACAACCTCATCACCAGCCGCGCGGTGCCCGAGATCGTCACCGAGCTGGGCGGCACCCCGGTGCGCACCCGGGTCGGCCACTCGTTCATCAAGGCGACGATGGCCGAGACCGACGCGATCTTCGGTGGCGAGCACTCCGGCCACTTCTACTTCCGCGACTTCTGGCGCGCCGACTCCGGCATGCTCGCGGCGCTCCACGCACTGGCGGCGCTGGCCGAGACCGACCAGCCGCTCTCCGCGCTGATGGCGCAGTACGAGCGCTACCCGCTCAGCGGCGAGGTCAACTCCACGGTCGACGACACCGCGGCCGTGCTGGCCCGGCTGGAGGAGGAGTACGGCAGCCGCGAGGGCGTCACCCTCGACCACCTCGACGGCCTGAGCGTCAGCCACGCCGACTGGGCCTTCAACGTGCGTCCGTCCAACACCGAGCCGCTGCTGCGGCTCAACGCCGAGGGACGCGACGAGGCCACGATGGCCGCGATCCGCGACGAGGTGCTCGGGCTGATCCGCGGCGGTGGCGCATGAGCGACGCGCTGCCGAGCCTCGACCCCGCCCTCGCGGCCGTGATCGCCTGCCCGGCCTGCGCCGGGTCGCTGGCCGAGCAGCCGGCGGCGTCCGGGGAGGGCATCGAGCTGGCCTGCACCGGGTGCGGGCTGGTGTACCCGGTCGTCGACGACATCCCCGTGCTCCTGGTCGACGAGGCCCGTCGCCCGTGAGCTGGTTCGACGAGTCCCGGCTCGACGACCCCGTCGCGCTCGGATCGGTCGACCTCCGGCTGCGCACCCTCGCCGAGGGCGGCGCCCGCGTGCGGCGCGAGGCGGCGCTGGCCGCCGACGCCGTGGGCGAGGCGGTCGCCCGCGGACGTGAGCTGAACCGGCCGCGCGCCGTCGTCGCGGCAGGCCCCGACTCCCGCCTCCTGCGCGCGGTGCTCGAGCCCTGGTGCCCCGTGCCGTTCGTCGCGTGGCCCGGCCCCGCCCTGCCCGGCTGGGCCGGCAGCCTCGACCTCGTCGTGGTGCTCGCCCCCGACGGCGGCGACCCCGGCACGGCCTCGGCCGTGGCCGAGGCCGTGCGCCGCGGCTGCCAGGTCGTCGTGGCCTGCCCGACGGGCTCGCTGGTTGCCGAGCACGCCACCGGTCGCTGGACCAGCCTCCTGCCCACCACCAGCGCCGACCAGCTCGCGACGGCCGTGCTGGTGCTGCAGCTGCTCAGCCGCATCGAGCTCGGGCCCGAGACCGACGCCGAGGCCGTCGCCACGGCGATGGACGACGTCGCCCTGGCCTGCTCCCCGCAGCGCGACATCGCGGTCAACCCCGCGAAGATGCTGGCGATCTCCCTGGCCGACGCCACCCCCGTCCTGTGGGGCGGCTCGGTGCTCGCCGCGCGCGCCGCCCGCCGCGTCGCCGAGGCGGTGCGCCGCGCCAGCGGCCGCACGGCGGTGGCCGGCGACGTCGAGCAGGTGCTGCCGCTGGTCGAGGCCGCGCGGCCGCGCGACGTCTTCGACGATCCCTTCGCCGACGGCGGCGGGGCGCGTCGTCCCGCGCTGCTGGTGCTCGACGACGGCTCGGACGACGCGATCGTCCACGCGCAGCGCCGCCGGCTGGCCGAGGCCGCCGAGGCGCGCGGCGTGCGCCTGGAGGTCCTCGGCACCGAGGCCGCCACCGAGGTGGCCCGGTACGCCTCGCTGCTGCAGCAGGGCCTCTACGCCGCGGAGTACCTGCGGGTCGGCCTGGTCGAGGACGGCCTGCGGTGAGCGGCGGGCTGTTCGCGCTGCTCGACGACGTCGCCGCGCTGGCCCGCCTGGCCGCCGCGTCGGTCGACGACGTCGGCGCCGCGGCCGGCCGCGCCAGCGTCAAGGCGGCGGGCGTGGTGGTCGACGACACCGCCGTGACGCCCCAGTACGTGCAGGGCGTGGCGGCCGAGCGCGAGCTGCCGATCATCAAGCGCATCGCGATCGGGTCGCTGCGCAACAAGCTGCTGATCATCCTGCCGGTCGCGATGCTGCTCTCGCAGGTCCTGCCCGGCGCCCTCACGCCGATCCTCATGGCGGGCGGCACGTTCCTCTGCTTCGAGGGCGCGGAGAAGATCTGGGAGCGGCTCTCCGGCCACGGCGGTCATGGCGGGGACGGCGGCCACGACGCGTCCGGCTCGGCGGGCGAGGCCGGGGACGCGGGGCACGCCGCGTCCGAGCCCGCCGAGCCCGCCGACGCCGCCGCGGTCGAGCGTCGGCTGGTCGCGGGCGCCGTGCGCACCGACCTCATCCTCTCCGCCGAGATCATGGTGATCGCCCTCGACGAGGTGGCCGAGGAGCCGTTCCTCAGTCGGCTGCTGATCCTCGTCGTGGTGGCGCTCGCCATCACCGCCCTCGTCTACGGCGTGGTCGCCGCGATCGTGAAGATGGACGACGTCGGCGTGGCGCTGGCCCGTCGCGGCGGGGCGGTGGCGTCCCGGGTCGGCCACGCCCTCGTCCGGGCGATGCCCGGCCTGCTGGCCACCATCTCCACCGTCGGCGTGGTCGCGATGCTGTGGGTGGGCGGCCACATCCTGCTCGTCGGCGTCGACGACCTGGGCTGGCACCCGCCGTACGAGGCCGTCCACCACCTCGAGGAGTCGGTGCACGAGGCCGTGCACGGCCCGCTCGGGTCTGTGCTCGCCTGGCTCACGGCGACGGCCTGCTCCGCGGCGGTCGGCGTCGTCGTCGGTGCGGTCGTGGTGCTGGTGAGGCACCTGCTGCCGCGGCGTCGCGCCGCCCGCTGAGGCGGCTCGTCCGCCACCCCTCCGGAGACCGCCGAGGATTCCCCATCGCCCGCGGGCGCGCCCTACATTGGGAGGGTCCGCGTGGGAGATCCCGTCGACGCGCAGATGCGCGACGCAGACGCTGCACCACCCCTCCAGGAGACACCAAGATGGACTTCAAGGTCGCCGACCTCTCCCTGGCCGAGTACGGCCGCGCCGAGATCACCCTCGCCGAGCACGAGATGCCGGGCCTCATGGCCATGCGCGCCCGCTACGGCGAGTCCAAGCCCCTGGCCGGCGCGAAGATCGCCGGCTCGCTGCACATGACGATCCAGACCGCGGTGCTCATCGAGACCCTGGTCGCGCTCGGCGCCGAGGTCCGCTGGGCCTCGTGCAACATCTTCTCGACCCAGGACCACGCCGCGGCGGCGGTCGTCGTCGGCCCGAACGGCACCCCGGAGGACCCCCAGGGCGTCCCGGTGTTCGCGTGGAAGGGAGAGACCCTCGAGGAGTACTGGTGGTGCACCCAGCAGATCCTCGACTGGGGCACCGACGAGGACGGCGACCCGCAGTTCGCCAACATGATCCTCGACGACGGCGGCGACGCCACCCTCTTCGTCCACCTCGGCCTCGACATGGAGAAGAACGGCATCGCGCCCGACCCCGCCAGCGCCACCAGCGCCGAGCAGAAGGTCATCTTCGAGGCGCTCGGCGCCAGCCTGAAGACCAGCACCGACCGGTGGACCAACGTCGTGGAGAACATCCGCGGCGTCACCGAGGAGACCACCACCGGCGTCCTGCGCCTCTACGACATGATGCGCGAGGGCGCCCTGCGCTTCCCGGCGATCAACGTCAACGACTCGGTCACCAAGTCGAAGTTCGACAACAAGTACGGCTGCCGCCACTCGCTGGTCGACGGCATCAACCGCGCCACCGACGTGCTCATCGGCGGCAAGGTCGCGGTCGTGTGCGGCTACGGCGACGTCGGCAAGGGCAGCGCCGAGTCGCTGCGCGGCCAGGGCGCGCGGGTCATCGTCACCGAGATCGACCCGATCTGCGCGCTGCAGGCCGCGATGGACGGCTACCAGGTCACGACCCTCGACGACGTCCTCGACATCGCCGACATCGTCATCACCGCCACCGGCAACCGCGACGTCGTCACGGTCGAGCAGATGTCGCGGATGAAGCACAACGCGATCCTCGGCAACATCGGCCACTTCGACAACGAGATCGACATGGCCGGCCTGGAGTCCTTCCCGGGCATCCAGCGCAAGACGGTCAAGCCGCAGGTCGACGTGTGGACCTTCCCGGCCACCGAGCAGCGCGACGAGCACGCGATCATCGTGCTCTCCGAGGGCCGCCTGATGAACCTGGGCAACGCCACCGGTCACCCGTCGTTCGTCATGTCGAACTCCTTCACCAACCAGGTGCTGGCGCAGATCGAGCTGTTCACCAAGCCCGAGGAGTACCCGACCGGCGTCTACGTGCTCCCCAAGGAGCTCGACGAGGAGGTCGCCCGCCTCCACCTCGACTCCCTCGGCGTCAAGCTCACGACGCTGAGCGACGCGCAGGCCGGCTACCTCGGCGTCGACGTCGCGGGCCCGTACAAGTCCGACCAGTACCGCTACTGAGCCCCCGCTCACGAGCATCGTCCGACGAGGCCGCATCCCGCAGGGGGTGCGGCCTCGTCGCATGTGCGGGGGAGGTGCAAGATGGAGGCCATGACGCCGCACGCCGGGTCGGGCTCCGCGCCCGCCGACCTGCCGACGAAGGGCCGCATCCTCGTCGTCGACGACGACGCCTCCCTGGCCGAGATGCTCACCATCGTGCTGCGGCAGGAGGGCTTCGAGGCCCGCACCTGCCCTCGCGGCGACCATGCCCTCGAGGCGTTCCGCGAGTTCAAGCCCGATCTCGTGCTGCTCGACCTCATGCTCCCCGGCCGTGACGGCATCGACGTGTGCAAGGAGATCCGGGCCGAGTCGGGCGTCCCGATCGTCATGCTCACCGCCAAGGGCGACACCGTCGACGTGGTCGTCGGGCTGGAGTCGGGCGCCGACGACTACGTCGTCAAGCCGTTCAAGCCCAAGGAGCTCGTCGCGCGCATCCGGGCCCGGGTCCGTCGGCTCGAGCCCGCCGCGGCCCCCCAGGCGGAGGTGCTCGCGATCGGCGACCTCCAGATCGACGTGCCGGGCCATCGGGTCACCCGCGGCGGCGCGCCGATCAGCCTGACGCCGCTCGAGTTCGACCTCCTGGTCTGCCTGGCCCGCAAGCCGTGGCAGGTCTTCAGCCGCGAGGTGCTGCTCGAGGAGGTCTGGGGGTACCGCCACGCCGCCGACACCCGGCTGGTCAACGTCCACGTGCAGCGTCTGCGCTCCAAGGTCGAGCACGACCCCGAGAACCCCGAGGTCGTCATCACCGTGCGCGGCGTGGGCTACCGCGCCGGCGCCTCCTGAGGTGTCCGACCCCGCCGGCGATCCCGCCGCCCCGCCGCTGCGCTCGATCGGCGGCCTCCGCGCGCTCGGCGAGCTGCGCCGCCCCTCGGGCCCCGGCCTGCGTCGCGCGCTGACGGTCTGGCGTCGCTCGCTGCAGGCGCGCGTGCTGGTCAGCACGCTGCTGCTCTCCACCCTCGTCGTCACGGTCGTCGGCTGGTACCTCCTGCGGCAGACCCGCGACGGCCTGCTCAGCCACCGCGTCGACGCCGTCGTGGCGGAGTCCGCGTCCGAGGCCCAGGACGCCCGCGCCCGGCTGGCCTCGGCGCCGGGCACCGACACCGACGCGTCGAGCCAGGCCAAGGACCTCGCCGAGCCGATCATCGCCCGCGGCGAGATCCGCGGCTACGGCGTGATCCTCGCCGGACCGGCCGACGGCGGCGCCGACGGCGGCGCCACCTACACCCCGGGTCTCGACCGGGCCAGCGTGCCGGCGTCGCTGCGCGCCCGGGTGACGGCGGGCGCCGGGCCGGCCTGGACCTACACCGAGATCCGGCGCGAGGTCGACGGCCGCGAGGTCGCCGAGCCCGGCATCGTCGTCGGCACGCCGCTGACCCTGCCGGCCGACTCCCGCACCTACGTGCTCTACCTGCTCTACCCCCTCGACGAGCAGCGCGAGACCCTCTCGCTGGTCACCCAGGCGCTGCTCACCACCGGCGGGCTGCTCGTCCTGCTGGTCGCCGGTGTCGCGCTGGTCGTGACGCGCCAGGTCGTCACGCCGGTGCGGATGGCGCGACGCGTGGCCGAGCGCCTCGCCGCGGGGCGGCTGCAGGAGCGCCTCCTGGTCCGCGGCGAGGACGACCTGGCCCGGCTGGCGATGTCGTTCAACCAGATGGCCACCAACCTCCAGCGGCAGATCCGCCAGCTCGAGGAGCTCAGCCGCGTCCAGCGCCGGTTCACCGCCGACGTGTCCCACGAGCTGCGCACCCCGTTGACCACCGTCCGGATGGCCGGCGACGTGCTGCACGACGCGCGGGCGGACTTCGACCCCGCGACGGCCCGGGCCGCCGAGCTGCTCCAGACCGAGCTCGACCGGTTCGAGACGCTGCTGGCCGACCTGCTGGAGATCAGCCGGTTCGACGCCGGGGCGGTGGTCCTCGACCTCGACGACGTCAACCTGGTCGACGTCGCGCACCGCATCGTCGACGCCACCCGCGCGCTGGCGGCGCAGCGCGGCGTCGAGGTGCGGGTCAGCGCCCCCGACCGCGCGTGCCTGGCCGAGGCCGACGGCCGGCGCATCGAGCGGATCGTGCGCAACCTGGTCGCCAACGCGATCGACCACGCCGGCCTCGGGTCCGAGACCGCGCCGGCGCGGGTGGTCGTCCACGTCGCCGCCGACGACCAGTCGGCCGCCATCGCCGTGCGCGACTACGGCCTCGGGCTGGCCCCGGGGGAGGCCGCGATGGTGTTCAACCGGTTCTGGCGTGCCGACCCCGCGCGGGCCCGCTCCACCGGCGGCACCGGTCTCGGGCTCGCGATCTCGCTCGAGGACGCCCACCTCCACGGCGGCTGGCTGCAGGCCTGGGGACGTCCGGGCGAGGGGGCGCAGTTCCGCCTGACCCTGCCGCGGCACGTCCGCGGGACCCTGCGGCGCAGTCCGCTCCCGCTGGTCCCCGACGACGCGGTCGAGGCCCGCCGCGAGGTCCGGACGGAGGCCTCGTCGTGACCGCGCGTCGGCCCCGGACGCCGGCCCGGTCGCCGGCCCGGTCGCTGGCCCGGTCGCTGGCCCGGCCGCTGGGGCTCGTCCTCGTGCTGCCCCTCGCGCTGGCCGGCTGCGTCGAGGTGCCGGTCGCCGGGCCGGTGCAGGAGATCGACTCGGCCCAGCAGTCCGTGCGGGCGGACGGCGTTCCGGCGATCGACCCCCAGCCGCCGGTCGGCGGCGCCTCGCCCACCGAGATCGTCCGCGGCTTCCTCGACGCCCTCCAGGCCTCCCCGGTGTCGACGACGATCGCCGGCCGCTACCTGACCGCGTCGGCCCGCTCGGCATGGCGACCCGAGCGCTCCACGATCGTCTACGACGACCGGTCCGACCCGCTCGACGCGTCGGGCGCGACCTCCGCGGTCGCGGTCCGCCTGGTCGGCGCCGAGCGCTTCGACGCCCGGGGCCGCTGGCGCGGCGCGGTGTCCAGCGCCGCCTCGCTGCTGCGCTTTCGGGTCGTCGTCGAGGGCGGCGAGTACCGCATCGACGACCCGCCCGACGCGCTGGTGGTCTCGCGCACCTGGTTCACCGCGCGCTACACCCCGGCGTCCCTCTACTACGTGGCGCCGACCGGCCGGGCGCTCGTGCCCGAGCCGGTGTACGCGCCGAGCGGTCCGGGTCGCGCGGGCGCGCTGGTGCGGGCGCTGCTGGCGGGGCCGCCCGCGGACGTGCGCGGCGTCGAGCGCAGCGCGCTGCCCTCCGACCTGCGGCTCGCGCTGTCCGTGCCCGTCGACTCCGACGGTCGCGCCGTCGTGTCGCTGCGCGGGCGGCTGGGCGATCCGGAGCCGGAGGAGGCGTCGCTGATGCTGGCCCAGATCGGGTGGACGCTGCGCCAGGACCCCGCGGTCTCCTCGGTGGCGGTGACGGTCGACGGAGAGCCGCTGCGCGACGCGCAGGGCCGCGACGCCGTGCCGGTCTCCGAGCTCGGCGCTCTCGATCCCAGCCGCACCGGCCCCGACCCCACCCTGTACGGTGTGCGGGCCGGCCGTCTCGTCGCCCGCCGCGGCGACGAGCTCCTGCCCGTCGACGGCCCGCTGGGCCGGGCGCCGGGGCGCCTGGCGTCGGTGGCGGTCGACGCGAGCGGCTCGCAGGCCGCCGGCGTCACCGCGGACGGCCGGCGCCTGCTGGTCGGGCCGGTGTCGCTGGGCAGCGACGTGGGCGTCCGGGTGGTCGGCCGCGGCTCCGCGCTCCTGCGTCCGGGCTGGGACGCCGCGGGTCGGCTGTGGACCGCCGACGCGGCCACCGGTCGGCTGCTCGTCGCGACGTCCGGCGCCACCGCCGGCGTGCTCCGGCCGGTCGTCACGCTCGGAGCGCGCACGCCGGCCGGCCTGCCCGCGGGCACCCGTCTGCGGCGGCTGCTGGTCTCGCCCGACGGCACGCGGCTGGTGCTGCTGACGGGCGAGCGCGTCGGCGCCCGCACGGTCGACCGCGTGCGGGTGGCGCGGATCCTCCTCAGCCCCGGCGGGCGGGTGCTGGGCGTCCGGCCGGCGGTCGCGCTGCCGGCCTCGTCCCTCGCGGTCGCGACGAGCGCGCTCGCCGCGGGCACCGGCGGAGCGGGCCCCCGGCTCACCACGGGCGATCCCGCGGGGGTGCCCGGTGACCGGCTGCTCGACGTCGCGTGGTCGCTCGACGGCCTCGCGGTGCTCGTCGGCGAGGGCGGAGGCGCCGCCGCGGTGCTGCAGGTGGGGGTCGACGGCTCGCCGATCGGCAGCCGCACGCCCACCACGGTCACCGGCGCGACCGGCCTCGTCGGCAGCAGCGCTCCCGGTCGGCTCCGCTACGCGGCGGTTGGCGACGAGCTGGTCGGGCTCGACGGGGGCGGCCCCACGCCGCGTCTCTCGGTCTCGGGCGTCTCCTCGCTGGGCTACGCGGGCTGAGCCCTCGCGGCCCTCGCGACCCACACGGCCCTCGCCCGGGCGCGTGAGCGCGGTCTCCACAGATCCGCGCGAACCGGTGCGCGCCGCCGCGGTCGACGTGCTGGGATGACCCGGTGGCGACCCCCGGCTGGCTCCTCGACGCGACGCTCGACCTGCTGCTCGGCGGACGCTGCGCCGGGTGCGAGCGACCCGGCCGGACGTGGTGCTCGGCCTGCCGCGAGGCGCTCGGCACGCTGTCCCCGGCGTCCCCGCCGCCGCTGCGTCGCCCGGACGGCACCGCCGTGCCGGTGGCCGCCGGCGCGGCGTACGTGCCGCCCCTGTCGTCGGCGATCGTGGCGCACAAGGAGCGGCGCCGGCTCTCGCTCGTCGACCCCCTCGCCGAGCTGCTCGCGGAGGCGGTGACGCGGGCGACCGCCCTCCGGCCGGAGGCCGCGGTCCGTCCCGACCCGCCGGCGCCGCTCGTCCTGGTGCCCGTCCCCTCGCGTCCGGCCGCGGTGCGCGAGCGCGGACACGACCCGCTGCGCCGCACGGTGCGGCGCGCCGTCGCCCGGCTGCGCCGCGAGGGCCACGACGCCGGCTGGGTGCCGCTGCTGGAGCTGCGCGCGCGGGTCCGCGACCAGGGCGGGCTGGACGCCGTCGAGCGCCGCGCCAACCTGCGCGGCGCGCTGGGCGTCGACGCCGGGGCGCACCGCCGTCTCGGTCGCGGGGTCGGCCGCGCCCGGCTCGTGCTGTGCGACGACGTGCTCACCACGGGCGCCACCCTCGAGGAGGGCCTGCGCGCGCTGACGGCGGTGGGCCTGCCCGTGGCCGGCGTGGCCGTGGTCGCCGCGGTGGCGGTGCGGAACGGCGGGTGAACCGCGGGCGACGTCGAGGTCGCAGGTCCCTTCCCTGCGGCCGATCGAGCCCCTATCGTCTCGTCATGGAGTCCGTTCGGGTCCGTGGTTGCGTCGTGACGACGCTCCGGCGAGCCCGGAGGGTGGTTCGACTAGCCGATGCCAGTCGCAGGCGAAGCGGTCCACGTAAGGCGGCCGGGGTCTCCCCGTCCCGCCGATCACGGTGCGGCTTAGACGTAAGTCCTGCCTCGTCCCGTCCATCAGATGTGGGCGGCGCCGGGAGAAGGCCGGTAGTGGCAGAGAAGCTGCGGAAGCCTCAGCAGGCGATTGTGGGGTCGAAGACCAGGTCGGCCGGGCGGACTCCGCCCATCCGGATGCGCGGCGGCGTGCGCGGGGAGCTCCTCCCCGGGCCCGCCGCCGCTGTCGTCAACGAGGTCGCGTCGCATCCGGCGCCACCGCCGCCAGGAGGTTAGAGATGGAAGTCGTCGTCACCGGTCGTCACTGCGAGATCAAGGACTCCTACCGCCAGCACGCCGCGGAGAAGCTCGCGCGGCTCGAGAAGCACGATCACCGGATCATGCGGGTCCACGTCGAGGTCGACTGCGAGCCGAACCCCCGCCAGCACGACCACTCCGTGCACGTCGAGCTCACCGCCTTCTCCAAGGGCCCGGTCATCCGGGCCGAGGCCGCCGCGGACGACAAGATGGCCGCCCTCGACCTGGCGCTCGACAAGATGTGCGCCCAGATGCGCCGCGCCTCCGACCGTCGGCGGGTGCACCGCGGCCGCCGGGCGCCGGTCTCCGTCGGGCAGGCCCTCGCCGGCCTCCAGCCGGCGGCCGTCGAGCTGCTCGACGAGGAGCCGACGCTGGAGCGGCAGGTCGGCCCGATCACCGTGATGGGCGACGGTCCGCTCGTCGTGCGCGAGAAGACCCACCTCGCGGCCCCCATGACCCTCGACCAGGCGCTCTACGAGATGGAGCTCGTCGGTCACGACTTCTACCTGTTCCTCGACAAGGACTCCGAGCGGCCCTCGGTCGTCTACCGGCGTCGCGGCTACGACTACGGCGTCATCGCCCTCGACGTCGACGGCTGAGCCCGCGCGGCCCCCGGCCGCGCCCACCGACCCCACCGGCCCCCGGAGCACGCCTCCCGGGGGCCGGTGGCGCGTCCGGGCCCGCGCCATGGTCCGTCCGGGTCATCGGGTGTGGGGGTCCTGTGGTCCGGATGAGCACCAACCGACCGCTCGCTCGTGTCATGATCGGCCGGTGAGCAGCCAGGGGGACCCCATCCGCGTGTTGGTCGTCGACGACCAGGAGCTCTTCCGCCGGGGCATGACCATGCTGCTCGGCGTCGAGGCGGGCATCGAGGTGGTGGGCGAGGCCGGCGACGGCGTCGACGGCACGAACCTGGCCGCGGCGACGGCGCCCGACGTCGTCCTGCTCGACGTGCGGATGCCCAAGCGCACCGGCATCGAGGCCTGCCTGGCGATCAAGGAGGTCGTCCCGGCCGCGAAGATCATCATGCTCACCGTCTCCGACGAGGAGGCCGACCTCTACGAGGCGGTCAAGAGCGGGGCGTCGGGCTACCTGCTCAAGGACTCCTCCATCGAGGAGGTCGCCCAGGCGATCCGGGTGGTGGCCGACGGCCAGTCGCTGATCTCGCCGTCGATGGCGGTCAAGCTGATCGACGAGTTCAAGCAGATGAGCCGCCCCGAGCGCTCGCACGTCCCCGGCCTGCGGCTCACCGAGCGCGAGCTCGAGGTGCTGCGCCTGGTGGCTCGCGGCATGAACAACCGCGAGATCGCCAAGGAGCTGTTCATCTCCGAGAACACGGTCAAGAACCACGTGCGGAACATCCTCGAGAAGCTGCAGCTGCACTCGCGGATGGAGGCGGTCATGTACGCCGTCAAGGAGAAGCTGCTCGACCTGCCGTGAGCCCGGCGCCGACCGACCTCTCGGCGAGCCAGGCCCGGCGCCTCGCGCTGGCCGCGCAGGGGCTGCAGACCGCGCCCCGCAGCGGGACCCCGACGATGCGCTCGCTGCAGCGGGTGGTCGACACCATCGGCCTGATCCAGGTCGACTCCGTCAACGTGCTGGCGCGCGCCCACCTGCTGCCCCTCTACTCGCGGCTCGGGCCCTACGACGTCGACCTGCTCCGCCGCGCCGCGGAGGCCTCGCCCCGGCGCCTGGTGGAGTACTGGGCGCACATGCAGGCGCTCATGCCGGTCGAGCTGTGGCCGCTCATGGCCGCGCGGCGCGAGCACTACCGGCGGCTGCGGGGCAAGTGGTGGCACGACGTCCCCGAGGACGTCCTCGGCGTGATCCGCGACGACGTCCGCGCGCACGGTCCCAGCACCGCCCGCGAGGTCTCGGCCCGGCTGGGCCACGACGCCGAGCGTCCCCGCGGCCACTGGGGCTGGAACTGGTCGATCGCCCGCAAGGCCCTCGACCACCTCTTCACCACCGGCGAGGTGGCCGTGGCGGGGCGCACCTCGGCCTTCGAGGTGCGCTACGACACGCCCGAGCGGGTGCTGCCGGCCGCGGTGCTCGCGCTGCCCGAGCCGTCGCACGAGGAGGCCCACCGGCTGCTCGTCGAGCGGGCGGCGCGGGCCCACGGCGTCGCGACCCTGGGCTGCCTGCGCGACTACCACCGGATGGACGACCTCGCCGCGGTGCGCACGGCCGTGGCCGAGCTCGTCGAGGACGCCGTGCTCGAGCCCGTGCGGATCGAGGGATGGACGCGTCCGGCCTGGCGTCACCGGGACGCGCGGCTGCCGCGCGCCGCCGGCGCCGCGACCCTGCTGAGCCCCTTCGACCCGCTGGTGTGGGAGCGCGAGCGGGTGCGCCGGCTCTTCGGCTTCGACTACCGCATCGAGATCTACGTGCCCGCCGCCCGACGCCGGCACGGCTACTACGTGCTGCCGTTCCTCCTGGGGGAGCGGCTGGTCGCCCGGGTCGACCTCAAGGCCGATCGGGCCCGCGGCGTCCTGCGCGTGCTCGCCGCCCACGGCGAGGACGACGCGCCGGCCGCCACCGCCGCGGCGCTCGCCGTCGAGCTCGAGCGGATGGCCGGCTGGCTCGGCCTCGAGCGCGTCGAGGTCGAGCGTCGCGGCGATCTCGCGGCTCCCCTCGCGGCCGAGGCGGGTCATTAGGGCGGCATCCCGCCCGTGGGTAGAGTGAACGCAGCCTGCCCACCTGCTAGGAGTGACTTCGCTGTGCCCGTGATCCTCGACAAGCTCCTCCGCATCGGCGAGGGCAAGATCCTCCGCGAGCTGGAGACCATCGCCAAGGTCGTCAACGCCATCGAGGACCAGTTCACGGCGATGTCGGACGCCGAGCTCCAGGGCATGACCGACGTGTTCCGCCAGCGGCACGCCGACGGCGAGTCGCTCGACGACCTCATGCCCGAGGCGTTCGCGACCGTCCGCGAGGCTGCGCGCCGGGTCATCGGCCAGCGGCACTACGACGTCCAGATCATGGGCGGCGCGGCGCTGCACCTGGGCAACATCGCGGAGATGAAGACCGGTGAGGGCAAGACCCTCGTCGCGACCCTGCCCGCCTACCTCAACGCGATCTCCGGCAAGGGCGTCCACGTCGTCACGGTCAACGACTACCTGGCCAAGTACCAGTCGGAGATGATGGGCCGCGTCCACCACTTCCTGGGCCTGAGCATCGGCGTCATCCTCCCCGAGATGAACCCCGCGCAGCGGCGCGAGGCCTACGCCTGCGACATCACCTATGGCACCAACAACGAGCTCGGCTTCGACTACCTGCGCGACAACATGGCGTCCTCGATCGAGGACTGCGTGCAGCGCGGCCACAACTTCGCGATCGTCGACGAGGTCGACTCGATCCTGATCGACGAGGCGCGGACCCCGCTCATCATCAGCGGCCCGACCCAGGACGAGGTCAAGTGGTACGGCGAGTTCGCGAAGCTCTCGCGTCGCCTCGAGCGCGACGTCGACTACGAGGTCGACGAGAAGAAGCGCACGATCTCGGTGCTGGAGCCCGGCATCACCAAGGTCGAGGACTACCTCGGCATCGAGAACCTCTACGAGTCGGCGAACACCCCGCTCATCTCGTTCCTGAACAACTCGATCAAGGCCAAGGAGCTGTTCCGCAACGACAAGGAGTACGTCGTCATGAACGGCGAGGTGCTCATCGTCGACGAGCACACCGGCCGCATGCTCGCGGGTCGCCGCTACAACGACGGCCTGCACCAGGCGATCGAGGCGAAGGAGGGCGTCACGGTCCGCGAGGAGTACCAGACGCTCGCCACCGTCACCCTGCAGAACTTCTTCCGCCTCTACGACAAGCTCTCCGGCATGACCGGCACGGCCATGACCGAGGCCTCGGAGTTCGACAAGATCTACAACCTCGGCGTGGTGCCCATCCGCACCAACAAGCCGATGCTCCGCGTCGACCAGGCCGACCTCGTGTACCGCACCGAGGAGGCCAAGTACGACGCCGTCGCGCTCGACATCAAGGAGCGGCACGAGAAGGGCCAGCCGATCCTGGTCGGCACCGTCTCGGTGGAGAAGTCCGAGCACCTCTCGGCCAAGCTCAAGCAGCTGGGCATCCCGCACAGCGTGCTGAACGCCAAGGTGCACGCCGACGAGGCGAAGATCGTGGCGATGGCCGGTCACAAGGGCGCGGTCACGGTGGCCACGAACATGGCCGGTCGAGGCACCGACATCATGCTCGGCGGCTCGGTGGAGTTCCTGGCCGACCAGGAGCTGCGTCGCCGCGGCCTGGAGCCGGCCGGCGAGACGGCCGAGGAGTACGAGGCGGCCTGGCCGGCCGCGGTCGAGAAGCTCAAGGAGCAGGTCCGCGCCGAGCACGACGAGGTCAAGGAGCTCGGCGGCCTGTACGTCATCGGCACCGAGCGGCACGAGTCCCGCCGCATCGACAACCAGCTGCGCGGTCGCTCCGGCCGCCAGGGCGACCCGGGCGAGTCGCGGTTCTACCTCTCGCTGCAGGACGAGCTCATGCGGCTGTTCAAGTCCGACTGGGTCGACCGCGTGCTGCAGATGCTGCGCATCCCCGACGACGTGCCGATCGAGAACAAGCGCGTCACCAACGCCATCGCGAACGCGCAGGGCCAGGTCGAGTCGCAGAACTTCGAGTCGCGCAAGAACGTGCTCAAGTACGACGACGTCATGGACCGTCAGCGCAAGGTGATCTACGGCGAGCGTCGCCGCGTCCTCGAGGGTGCTGACCTCAAGGCCGAGGTGCGCACCTTCATCGACGACGTCGTCACCGGCTACGTCACCGGCGCCACCGAGGACTTCGCGGAGGAGTGGGACCTCGACCAGCTCTGGACCGACCTGCGCCAGCTCTGGCCGGTCAGCCACACCGTCGCCCAGGTCGAGGAGGCCGCGGGCGGCCGCAGCGGCATCGTCCGCGACGAGCTCATCGAGCTGCTCAAGGACGACGCGCACGCCGCCTACGACCGCCGCGAGGCCGAGGTGGGCGAGGAGGTCATGCGCGAGCTCGAGCGGCAGGTGCTGCTCTCCGTGCTCGACCGCAAGTGGCGCGAGCACCTCTACGAGATGGACTACCTGCGCGAGGGCATCTACCTGCGGGCCTACTCCCAGCGCGACCCGCTCGTGGAGTACCAGCGCGAGGGCTTCGACATGTTCGCCGCGATGATGGACGGCATCAAGGAGGAGACCGTCGGGTTCCTCTTCAACCTCGAGGTCACCCTCGAGGAGCCGGCCGAGGACGCCGACGGCGTCGTCCCGGTGGAGGAGTCCCTCGAGGGCGTCCCGCAGATCCGGGCCAAGGGCCTCGGCGAGTCGAGCGCGCCGCAGCAGCTGGCGTACTCGGCCCCCGACGAGACCGGCGAGGCCGAGGTGCGTGCGGAGTCGGTCGACGACCCGTTCGCGGGCACGGGCCGCAACGAAAAGTGCCCCTGCGGCTCGGGCAAGAAGTTCAAGCAGTGCCACGGTGCCGCCGGCGGCCCGACCGGGCTCACCGCCCGGATCAACGGCTGACGCCGCAGCCCGCACGACGCGCGACAGGGCCGCCTCCCGACGGGAGGCGGCCCTGTCGCGTCGGACGCCGGCTCAGGCGAACTCGAGCGCGGTGCACTGCCAGCGACCGTGACGCAGCTCGAAGCGTCCCGCGACCGCGCGGGAGCGTCGCCCGTACCGCACGTGGGCCCAGGTCTCGAGGACGCCGGGCCGCACCACGCTGCTGCGCACGCTGACCAGGTGCGGACGCGTCGGGTGCGGTCGCTGCTGTCCGGGACGAGCACCGGAGGCCCGGTGGACGAGCACCGCGCGCCGGACGAGGTCGTCGTGCACCTCGCGGGTCGACCAGCGGATCAGCTGGGCCGGCGGACGCGCGCCGCCGACGATCTCGACCGCGGCCTGCATGTAGCGGTGCGCCCAGACCTCGCCCTGCAGGTGACGTCGACGGGCGGCCGCGTCGTCGATGACGGGCCGCGTCGGCTCGACGTCGGCCTCCGGCTCGACGAGCACGTCGAGATCGAGGGCGGAGCTGCCGTGCACGGCGAGCGGCGGCGCGGGCCGCTCCGCGCCGCGCAGGGGCAGGCGGAGCACGGTGCCGGGTCGGCCGCCCGGGCGGCCCGGGGTCGAGGGGATGCGCGTCATGGTCGGGTCCTTCCGAGAGGGGACGGGTGGTGGTGCTCGAGGTCGGGGTGGCGCAGTGCCGGGGGGATCCGCAGACGCTGCCCGGGGCGCAGCCGATCGGGGTCGGACACGGAGTCGCGGTTCGCGCGGTGCAGCAGCGGCCAGCTCGCGGCGATCCGGGCGTCGCGGGCGTCTCGGCCCAGGAGGTCCGCGGTGATCGACCACAGCGACTCGCCGGGAGCCACCACGTGCGTCCGGGGCGCGCGCGGGGCCGTGTGGCCGG
This sequence comes from Nocardioides sp. TRM66260-LWL, assembly GCF_020075545.1. Lineage (GTDB taxonomy): Bacteria > Actinomycetota > Actinomycetes > Propionibacteriales > Nocardioidaceae > Nocardioides. The sequence goes on along the minus strand of NZ_JAIQZK010000002.1, from coordinate 56,879 downwards.
GCACCGCTGCCGAGACCGGGCGCAGCGAGGGCGCCGCGGCGGGAGCGGCCGTGGACGCGGGGAGCCCGGGGTAGGGCAGACCGGCGACGGGGGAGGCGGGTGCCGACGGCTCGTGCCTCGGCCCGTCGACGGCGCCGGCCGGGGCGGCCAAGGCGGAGACGACGGCGACGCCGCAGCCGGCCAGCAGCGCGCGTCGCAGCCACGCGGGAGCGCGTCGGGCGAGGACGCTGCGGCGTCCGGTCGCGGCCTCGCGGACGACGGCCACCGCCACGGCCCAGGCCCAGGCGAGGCACGCCAGCAGGACGACGAGCGCCAGGGAGGACAGCGCGGCCTCCGGCGTGGCCGGGAGGCCGGCGGCGCGGAGGGCTCGTACGAGCGGCACCGCGGGCGACGCGCAGACGAGGCTGCAGAGCGTCACCGTCGCGAGACGACGCGTCCGGCCCATGGCCACTCCCGAGAGATCGTTGCGTTTGCGTGCGTTTACGCTTGCTGGCCTCAGTCAAGGACCGTCGAGGCCCGTCGTCAACGCTTCTTCCCCAGCATCACCTCGCAGCCGTCGGCTGAGGCCCTGCACGTGTTTGCAACTGCCGAATCCTGGGGATGTCCGCGGTCGTGAGCGCTCCCGATCCTTCCTGGACCTCGCTGGTCGACGTGCTGGCCGACCTCGAGCAGCAGGCCGAGGCCCTCTACGACGTAGAGCGCTCCCTGGAGGTCGCCGACCGGGCGCGGTCGGAGTACCTCTCTGTGCGGCTCGCCGGCCGGCTGATGGCCTCGGTCGGGACCGCCGTCGCGCTCGAGCTGCCGCACGTCGGGTGGCTGCGGGGCGAGCTGGTGCGGGTCACCGCGACGTGGAGCCACCTGCGGGTCGCCGACCGCGACTGGGTGCTGGTGCACGACGCCCTGGGCGCCGTCGTCGGTGCGTCCGACCGCGCGCTGCCGGAGGTCGCGTGGTCGCCGCTGGCCCGGCTGGGGCCGGGGTCGGTGCTGCGCCGTCTGGCCGGCACGCCGACGGTCGTGCGTCTGCAGCGGCGCGACGGAGGGCGGCTCGACGGCATCGTCCGACGCGTCGGCGCGGACTTCGTCGAGCTCGTGGTGGCGGACCAGGCGGTGCTGGTGCCGCTGGCCAGCGTCGCGGCGCTGGCCAGCCGCGAGGCGTAGGGGCGCGCCGGAGGCTAGGTGGCGTCGACGTCGAACGGCGGGATGTCGCCCTCGAGCAGCACCGGACCGTCGAGGCTGCGGCGGGCGGCCTCCTCGGCCTCGACCTCCTCCATCGCCTCGATGATGTGCCTGCGGACGATCTGCCGCGGGTCGAGATCGCGCAGGTCGAGGTCGGAGTACTCCGGGCCGAGCTCGTCACGCAGCTCATCACGTGCCGAGCGCGCCATCTGCCGCACCTGGTGCAGCATCTTCGCCGCCTGCTTCGCGAACTCGGGCAGCCGATCGGGGCCGAAGGCCACCATGGCCACGACCGCGATCACCGCGAGCTCCATGAAGCCGATGCCGAACACGGCTGAAGCCTAGACGTCGGGTGGGCGGGACCGCCGTGCGGGGCTCGGGATCAGAACCGATTGCTCGGCGTCAGGCCGAGCTGCATGCCCGCGAGACCGCGTCCGCGGCCGGCCAGGCGCTGCGCGATCGAGGTGAGCGCCGCCGCGCCCGGAGCAGTGGGATCCGACTCGACGATCGGCTTGCCGGCGTCGCCGCCCTCGCGCAGCGAGACGTCGAGCGGGATCTGCCCCAGCAGCGGGACGTCGTAGCCGAACCGCTCGGAGAGGGTCTGCGCGACGCGGGCGCCACCGCCGGAGCCGAACACCTCGAGTCGGTGGTCGCGACCCTCCGGCGTGCAGTGCGGGCAGGGCAGGTAGCTCATGTTCTCGACGACGCCGACGACCCGCTGGTGCATCATCGAGGCCATCGTGCCGGCGCGCTCGGCGACCTCGGCCGCGGCCTCCTGCGGCGTGGTGACGACGACGACCTCGGCTCCCGGGAGGTGCTGGCCCAGCGAGATCGCGATGTCGCCGGTGCCCGGCGGCAGGTCGAGCAGCAGCGCGTCGAGGTCGCCCCAGTACACGTCGGCGAGCATCTGCACGAGGGCGCGGTCGAGCATGGGCCCGCGCCAGGCGATGACCTGGTCGCGGCGGGGCTTGAGCATGCCGATCGAGATGACCGAGACGCCGGAGGCGGTCGGCACCGGCATGATCAGGTCGTCGACCTGCGTGGGCCGGCTGTCGACGACGCCGAGCATGGCCGGCACGGAGTGGCCGTAGATGTCGGCGTCGACGACGCCGACCTTCAGGCCCTGCGCGGCCATCGCCAGCGCCAGGTTGACGGTCACCGACGACTTGCCGACGCCGCCCTTGCCGCTGGCGATCGCGTAGACCTTGGTGAGGGAGCCGGGCTGCGCGAAGGGGATCTCCCGCTGCGCGCCTCCCTGGCCGAGCACCTCGCGCAGGTGCGAGCGCTGCTCGTCGGTCATGACGCCGAGGGTCAGGCGCACGTCGGTGACCCCGTCGATGCCGCCGACGGCCGCGGTGACGTCGCGGTTGATGGTGTCCTTGAGCGGGCAGCCCGCCACCGTCAGCAGGACCGTCAGCGAGACCGCGCCGGCGTCGTCGATCTCGACGGACTCGACCATGCCGAGCTCGGTGATCGGCCGCTTGATCTCGGGGTCGTTGACGGTGGCCAGCGCGGCCTGGACCTGCTCGAGGAGAGATGCGCTCATGATGCTCTCGAGTCTAGGCGGGCCTCGGGCGATCGACGGCGCCGGCTCCGGCCGCGGACGGCGGGGGAGCCGGCGCCGACGGTGCGGATCGCACCGCGGGCCTCGCCGGACGACGGGGCCGGCGACCGCTCAGCGGCGCAGCTCGATCGCCGTGATCGCGTAGGTCGTCGTCGGGGTCGGCGGGGTCGAGAACCGCGCGTTCGGCAGGTAGAGGCGCGAGCCGAGCCGGGCCACGGTGGTCGGGACATCGAAGCGCTCGTCGGTCAGGGTGCGCACCAGGCGTCCGGAGCGCCCGTCGGTGGAGAGCCGGACGACGGCGACCCGGTTCAGCCGGTTCTGCACCGCGAGCAGCGTGCGACCGGTGCGCAGCAGCCCGTCGCCGTTGGTCAGGGCCGCGCCGCCGAGGTCGACGACCGTGGTGACGCCGGTGCGCGGGTCGACGCGGTGGAGCCGGCCGTCGGAGGAGTCGACGACCAGCAGCGCCCGACCGTCGGGGGTGGTGGTGAGGCCGTTCGCGTTGTTGACCCCCGGGTCCTGCGTCCAGGCGCCCGACAGCGGCAGGCTGCGGGCGGCGGCGGGCAGGCGGCCGCCGCGACCGAGGGGGATGCGGGTGAGCCGCGCGGCCCTCGAGTCGGTGACCCACACGTCGTGGGCGGTGATCAGGACGTCGTTGACGAAGGTCTCGGCGCCCGGCGCGGCGACGCGGTACGTGCGCAGCAGGCGGCCCGTGCGCGCGTCGACCACCCGGACGGTGCCGGCGTCGCCGCCCGCGACGAAGAGGCGGCCGAGGCGGTCGATCTTCAGGCCCACCGACGCGGTGCCGGGCCCCTGGCTGATCGTGGTGCCGCGACCGGTGCGCAGGTCGACCCGGTAGAGGTCGCCGTCGGCGCGGGAGCCGAGGTAGGCGCTGGTGCCGCGGATCGCGATGCCCTCGGGCTGGAAGCCGTCGGGCAGTGGGATGGAGGTGGGGAAGGACGCGCGCTCGCGGGCGGCCGCGCCGTCGGCCGCGGGGGCGGAGGGGCCCGCCGGCGAGGCGAGCACCGGGGCCGCGGCGAGCGGGGCGCTCAGCGCGATCAGGCCGGCGGCGACGGTGACGCGCAGACGACGGCGCGGACGACGGCGGACAGGGGCTTCCGAGAGGGGGGACATGCTCGCTCCAGGGTCGGGACGCCGGGGCGTGGTGCACGCGGGGAGCCGCGTGGACGTCCCGGCGCCGAGAACGGGACGCCGTCCACGGTGACACGGGCCACCGACATCGCCAGGCCCGTGGGGGTGGGCCGGGTCGGCGTCAGGCGGGGTCGGGTCCCTCGTCCGCGCCTGCGCGCCGGCGCTCGGACTCGCGCAGCGCCGAGCGGTCGTCGAGCTCGGCGAGCAGGCCGCGCAGCTCCGAGCGCAGGTAGTCGCGGGTCGCCATGTCGCCCATGGTCATGCGGAGCGACGCGACCTCGCGCGCCAGGAACTCCATGTCGGCGTGCGCCCGGCTGTTGGCCTGACGGTCCTGCTCCGCGATCACCTTGTCGCGCGTCTCCTGCCGGTTCTGCGCGAGCAGGATCAGCGGCGCCGCGTAGGAGGCCTGCAGGCTGAGCATGAGGGTGAGGAAGATGAAGGGGTACTCGTCGAAGCGCAGTGACGCGGGCGCCAGCAGGTTCCAGGCGACCCACGCCAGCACGAACGCGCTCATGTAGAGCAGGAAGGCGGCGGTGCCCATGAACCGCGCGAACTGCTCGGCGAACACGCCGAAGGCGTCGGCGTCCAGATGCGGGCGCGGCACCAGCGGACGACGCTGGTCGCGCGGGGTGTCGAGCCGCTCGCGGCGGGTCTCGCTCATCGCGGCGTCCCGCGTCCGGTCCCGCGCCCGGCCGCGCGGTCGCGCCAGTTCTCCGGGAGCATGTGGTCGAGCAGGTCGTCTACGGTGACGCAGCCGAGCAGGCGCCCGGCCTCGTCGACCACCGGGGCCGCCACGAGGTTGTAGGTGGCGAGATGGGCGGCGACGTCGTCCTTGGTCATCTCCGGACGCAGCGGCTCGAGCGAGTCGTCCAGCGCGCCCGCCACCAGGGTGGAGGGCGGCTCGCGGAGCAGCCGCTGGATGTGCGCCACGCCCAGGAAGCGGCCGGTGGGCGTCTCCAGCGGGGGTCGGCAGACGTAGACCAGCGCCGCCACCGACGGCGTGAGCTCGGGGTTGCGGATGTGGGCGAGCGCGTCGGCGATCGTCGCGTCGGGCCCGAGGATCACCGGCTCGGGCGTCATCATCGCGCCCGCGGAGTCGGCCGTGTAGGACATGAGCCGGCGGACGTCCTCGGCCTCCTCCGGCTCCATGAGCTCCAGCAGGGTGGCCGCGGTCTCGGGCGGGAGCTCGGCGATCAGGTCGGCGGCGTCGTCCGGCGACATCTCCTCGAGCACGTCGGCGGCGCGCTCGGAGTCGAGCCGGCCGAGGATCTCGACCTGGTCCTCCTCGGGCAGCTCCTCGAGCACGTCGGCGAGCCGCTCGTCGTCGAGCGCCGCCGCGACGGCCGTGCGTCGCTCGGCGGGCAGCTCGTGGATCATGCTGGCGGCGTCGGCCGGCCGCATCTCGTTGAGCGCGGCGACCAGCTGGGTGGCGCCCTGCGTCTGGTCGGAGCGGTGCAGGCCGGTGACGTCGCGCCATTCGACGACGTGCGTCTGGCCGCGTCGTCGCAGGCCCTTGCCGGCCTCCTGCACCGCGACCCGGCTGATCACCCAGTCGCGGTTGCGCGCCTGCTCCATGCCGACGTCGTAGACGGCGCCCTCGACGCCGGTGTCGGCGATGCGCACCGAGCGGTCGAGCATCTGGGCGATGACCAGGGTCTCGGTCGCGCGCTGCTCGAAGCGGCGCATGTTGAGCAGGCCGGTCGTGTAGACCTGGCCGGCGTCGATCGCGGTGACGCGGGTCATCGGGACGAAGATCCGCCGCCGGCCGAACACCTCGGCGACCAGGCCGAGGACCCGCGGCTGGCTGCCCTCGCCGCGCACCGAGGCGACGACGTCGCGCACCTTGCCGACCTGCTCGCCGATCGGGTCGAAGACGGGGAGACCGACCAGACGCGCGATGTAGACCCGTCCGGTGGTGCTCACCCGCGCAGGCTACCGCCCGGCTGCGGCGGCGCCGGGATCCGAGCGGGTGTCCCGGAGGGCGCGGGCCGGACGCAGGCCGGACGCGGGCCGGACGAGGCCGGGACGGCGCCCGTCGGCCTGTCACAGTGGGTGTGATCACCCTCACCGCTGGCCCTCCGCGGTGTTGCAAGTGACTCGCGAGTAATAAAGTTCAGACGATCATCTCGCCTTCACGACAGGATGCCGCAATGCGCTTGTGCCAGACCGATGGGCTCACCGACGACCAGATCGAGATCCTGAAGGCCGTCCGCGCCTTCACGGAGAAGGAGATCATCCCGGTCGCGAACGAGCTCGAGCACGCCGACGAGTACCCGCAGGCGATCGTCGACGGGCTCAAGGAGCTCGGCGTCTTCGGCCTGATGATCCCCGAGGAGTACGGCGGTCTCGGCGAGTCGCTGCTCACCTACGCGCTGGCGGTCGAGGAGATCGCGCGCGGCTGGATGAGCGTCTCGGGCGTCATCAACACCCACTTCATCGTCGCCTACCTGCTCATGCACCACGGCACCGAGGAGCAGAAGCAGAAGTACCTGCCGCGCATGGCCGTCGGCGACGTCCGCGGCTCGTTCTCGATGTCCGAGCCGGGCACCGGCTCCGACGTCTCCGCGATCTCGACCAAGGCCGTCAAGACCGGCGAGGGCTACGAGATCACCGGCCAGAAGATGTGGCTGACCAACGGCGGGTCGTCCAACCTGACCGCCCTGCTGGTCAAGACCGACGAGGGCGCCGACTCGGTCTACAAGAACATGACCACCTTCCTGGTCGAGAAGGAGCCGGGCTTCGGCGAGACCGCCCAGGGCCTCACCATCCCCGGCAAGATCGAGAAGATGGGCTACAAGGGCGTCGACACCACCGAGATGGTGCTCGAGGGCCACCGGATCAGCGCCGACCAGATCCTCGGCGGCACCCCGGGCAACGGCTTCTACCAGATGATGGACGGCGTCGAGGTCGGCCGCGTCAACGTCGCCGCCCGCGCCACCGGCGTCGCGAACCGCGCCTTCGAACTCGCCACCGCCTACGCCCAGACCCGCGAGACCTTCGGCAAGCCGATCGCCCAGCACCAGGCGATCATGTTCAAGCTCGCCGAGATGGCCACCAAGGTCGAGGCCGCGCACGCGCTCATGGTCAAGGCCGCCCGCATCAAGGACAAGGGCGAGCGCAACGACGTCGAGGCCGGCATGGCGAAGTACCTCGCGGCCGAGTACTGCAACGAGGTCGTCGAGGCGTCGTTCCGCATCCACGGCGGCTACGGCTACTCCAAGGAGTACGAGATCGAGCGCCTCTACCGGGAGTCGGCGTTCCTGATCATCGGCGAGGGCACCGCCGAGATCCAGAAGATGATCATCGGCCGTCAGCTGCTCAAGACCTACAAGCTCTGACGCTCGCCCCCCACCCGCACCCCTGACGACGACCGGTCCGCCTCCGCGGGCCGGTCGTCGCACGTCCGCCCCGGAGGCCATCCCCATGAGCACCAGCCCGAGCAAGACCAACCCCGGCAACTTCTTCGAGGACTTCGCCCTCGGTCAGGTCATCGAGCACGCCACTCCGCGCACGATCACCGAGGGCGACCGCGCGCTGTACGGCGCGATCTACCCGACCCGCTTCGCCCTGCCGTCGTCGGCGGCCTTCGCCGCGTCGGTGGGCCTGCCGCAGGCGCCCGTGGAGGAGCTGATCGGCTTCCACATCGCCTTCGGCAAGACCGTGCCGGACGTCTCGCTCAACGCCGTGGCCAACCTCGGCTACGCCGAGTGCCGCTTCCACCGTCCGCTCGTGCCGGGGGACACGATCCGCACCCGCTCGGAGGTCATCGGGCTGAAGCAGAACTCCAACGGGAGGACGGGCGTCGTCTACGTGCGCTCGACCGCCACCGACCAGCACGGCGCGACCGTGCTGGAGTGGGCCCGCTGGGTGATGGTGCACAAGCGCGACGTCGAGGCCCCCGCGCCCGAGACGGTCGTGCCCGAGCTGGCCGCGGTGGTCGACCCGGCCGACCTCGTGATCCCCGAGGGGCTCGACTTCAGCGACTACGACGTCGTCGCGGCCGGGGAGCCCCACCGCTACGACGACTACGAGATCGGCGAGCGCATCGACCACGTCGACGGCGTCACGCTCACCGACGCCGAGCACATGATGGCGACGCGGCTGTGGCAGAACACCGCGAAGGTGCACTTCAACACCGAGGCCCGCCCCGACGGCCGCCGGCTGGTCTACGGCGGCCACGTCATCTCGCTGGCCCGCGCGCTGGCGTTCAACGGGCTGGCGAACGCGCAGCTGATCGTGGCCATCAACGCTGGCGCCCACGTGTCGCCCGCCTTCGCCAGTGACACGGTCTACGCGTGGTCGGAGGTGCTCGACAAGGCCGAGACCTCGGCGCCGGGCGTCGGCGCCCTGAGGCTGCGCCTGGTCGCCACCCGCGGCCGCGACACCACGACGACGCTGCGCGGCGAGGACGGGAAGTACGCCGAGGGCGTGCTGCTCGACCTCGACCACTGGGTGCTCGTCCCGCGCTGACCCCCCGGCCCCAGGCCCCGACCAGGCCCCGACCCGGCCCCGACCCGGCCCCGATCCGCCCTCGGCGGGTCGGGGCCGTCGTCGTCGGGGCGGCCCCGAAGCACCCGTCTCAGTTCGGTGAAGGGCATCACACGGACCCCGCGGGTGCGGGACCATGCCGCCCATGGGACAGACGGGACGGCAGATGCGTCAGCGCACGACGGCGGCGATGGCCGAGCGGGGCACGGGGAGCAGCAGCGTCAAGGCGGCGCAGCAGATCGCGCCGACGGTGCGGTGGAGCGACCGGGCGCGGTATCTCTTCGACAACTCGATGTCGCGGGGCACGCCGGCCCTGATCGCCTGGCTCAGCGTCGTCACGCTCGTCCTGATCCTGCTCTTCGGCACGATCACCGCGCTGCTCGGCCTGCGCGACGGGGGCAGCGAGGGGTACGGCCACGAGGTCTTCAGCGCCCTCATGCACGCCCTCGACCCCGGCACGGTGGCGGGCGACACCGGCAGCTGGCGGTTCCTGCTGACGATGCTCGCGCTCACCATCGCGGGCCTGTTCATCGTCAGCGCGCTGATCGGCGTGATCGCCGCCGGCATCGACGCCAAGATCGCCGAGCTGCAGCGCGGCCGGTCCCTGGTGCTCGAGCGCGACCACACCGTGATCCTCGGCTGGTCGGACTCGATCTTCACGATCCTGCGCGAGCTCTCGATCGCGAACGAGAGCCGTCGCCGTCCGGTGATCGTCGTGCTCGCCGACAAGGACAAGGTCGAGATGGAGGAGGAGATCCGGGCCAAGGTGCCGGACCTGCGCGGCACCCGGGTGGTGTGCCGCAGCGGCTCGCCGATGGACGTCGACGAGCTGGCGGTCGCCAGCCACCGCACCGCCCGCTCGGTGATCCTGCTGGCGCCGGCGTCGGAGGACCCCGACGCCGAGGTGATCAAGACGCTCCTGGCGCTGACCCACGACGGGGGCGACGGCCCGCGCATCGTCGCCGAGATCCGCAACCCGACGAACCTCGAGGCCGCCCGGCTGGTCGGCGCCGACCGGACGACCCTGCTCGACATCCGCGAGACGGTGGCCAAGCTGGTCGTCCAGACCTCGCGCCAGTCCGGCGCCTCGGCGGTCTACACCGAGCTCTTCGACTACGACGGCGACGAGATCTACTTCCTCGCCGAGCACCCGCTCGCCGAGCTCACCTACGCGCAGGCGCAGCACCGGTTCGAGGCGGCCTCGCTGATCGGCCTCATCGGCCCCGACGGCGTCAGCACGCTCAACCCCGCGCCCGACACGGTCGTCGGCGCGAGCACGCTGATCCTCGTCGCCGAGGACGACGACGTCCTCGACGCCGCGGGCCGCGCGCTCGCCGAGCCGGTCGAGGAGCACCTCGGCGAGACCACCGCCAGCGACGACCACCCGGGCCGGGCGGTGATGATCGGCTGGAACGAGCGCGCGCCGCTCATGCTCGCCGAGCTCGACCGCTACGCGACCCCGGGCTCCACGCTCACCGTGCTCACCACGCACGGCGTGCCGGTCGTGCCGCCGCTGGAGACGCTGCAGGTCGAGGTCGTGCGCGGCTCGACCACCGACCGCGCCACCCTCGAGCAGCACGTCGTCGGGGGCCTCGACCAGGTGATCGTCCTCTGCTACTCCGACGACCTGGAGCCGCAGGCCGCCGACGCCCGCACGCTGGTGACGCTGCTCCACGTGCGCGACGTGCTGGGCCGCCTCGGCGCCGACACCGCCGTGGTCAGCGAGATGATGGACGACCGCAACCGGGTGCTCGCCCAGGTCGCGAGCATCGACGACGTGGTCGTCAGCGGCGAGATCGTCAGCCTGATCGTCACCCAGCTCTCCGAGGACGGCCGGCTCGAGGCGGTCTTCTCCGAGCTGCTCGGCGCCGACGGCGCGGAGATCTACCTGCGGCCGGCCGAGTGGTACGTGCGTCCGGGCGTCGAGGTGTCGTGGGCCAGCGTGGTCGAGGGCGCGATCCGCCGCGGCGAGACCGCCATCGGCTGGAAGTCCGACTCCCTGGCCGACGCGGGCACGGAGTTCGGCGTCCAGGTGAACCCGGCCAAGTCGACGTCGCTCACGGTGCAGCCGGGTGACAGGATCGTCGTGCTCGCGAACGACTGACGCGACGTCGGCCTCGCGCGACGTCGCCCGTGCAAGGGGGAGACGATGGCCGACGAGGTGTGGCTGGTGCGCCACGGGGCGACCGAGTGGAGCGTGGCCGGGCGCCACACCTCCACCACCGACCTGCCGCTGCTGCCGGAGGGGGAGGAGGGGGCCCGGGCGCTGGCGCCGCGGCTCGCCGACGTCGGGTTCGCGCTCGTGCTGACCAGTCCGCGACAGCGGGCGCGCCGCACCGCCGAGCTCGCGGGCTTCCCCGACGCCGAGGTCGAGCCGGGCCTCGTCGAGTGGGACTACGGCGACTACGAGGGCGTCACCACCGCCACGATCCGCGAGACCGTGCCGGGCTGGAGCGTGTGGACGCATCCGGTGCCGGGCGGCGAGACCGCCGAGGAGGTCGCGGCGCGGATCGACGCGGTCCTCGCGCGGCTCGCGGGGGTCGAGGGCCGCGCGCTCCTCTTCGCCCACGGACACGCCCTGCCGGCGGTCGCGGCCCGCTGGCTCGGCCTCCCCGTCTCCGAGGGACGTCACCTGCCGCTGGACACCACGACGATCAGCGTGCTCGGCCGCCGGCGCGATGACGCCGTCGTCACCCGCTGGAACGCTTGACGGCTCCCGCGGGCGGCACGACCGTAGGGGCGTGTCCAGCCCGTCCGACCCCGTCCCGGTGACGCCGGAGTGCCCGCGCTGCTCGGCGCCCGTGGCGCGCCTGGCGTCGGACGCGGTGGTCGAGCCGCGCGGCGCCACCCACGCGTGTCCCGAGCACGGCGCGACGCGCGCGCTGCGGCGGGCGCCGGAGGTCAGCTACGACGGCTTCGCCCGGCACCTGCTGGCCACGGCCGACGCGTTCCCGACCCTGCTGCCGTGGCCGCTGAGCCCCGGCTGGCGGGTCACCGACTTCGCCTCCGTCGGCGGCGCGGACGCCCCGACCGCGGCGACCCTGACCAGCGTGGCCGGCTCCAGCCAGCTCGACGGCCCCGTCGACCTCACCGTGGTCGTCGAGGAGCCCGGCACCGGGCTCGGCGCCCGCTGCGCCGGGCTCGGGCACACCGACCCGTGGCGCGGCCTGGGCGCGCATGCGCCCCTGGTGCGTGTGCGGGTGGGCCGCTCCTCGGTGCCGCTGTGGCCGGTCTCGACCGCCGCCCTCGACGGCGACCTCGACCGCTCGGTGGTGGCCGGCGAGGCGGGCGGCCGGTGGCTGTGGCTGGTCGTGCGGCCCGCCTCGGCGATCCTGCTGCTGCGCGACGACTGGATCCTGCGCGACGTCTCGGGCGTCGGCCCGCCGCTCGTGGAGCTGCCCTTCGGGGGTCCGGGCCCGCGCTGGTGAGCGGACCTGCCGCCCGCACGGCCGGACGCGCTGCGACGCCCTCGTAGGCTGGCCGCGTGCGCATCGACCTCCACGCCCACTCCCGGGCCAGCGACGGCACCGACGCACCCGCCGAGCTCGTCGCGGCGGCCGCCGCGGCCGGGCTCGACGTCCTCGGCCTGACCGACCACGACACCGCCGCCGGCTGGGACGAGGCGGCGCAGGCCGCCGAGCAGCACGGCCTCGCGCTGGTGCGCGGCATCGAGATCAGCGCCCGGCACCGGGGCCGCGGCGCGCACCTCCTGGCGTACCTGCCCGATCCGGACCATCCGCCGCTGGTCGCCCAGCTCGCCCGCATCCTGGAGGGACGCCGCGACCGGCTGCCGCAGACCCTGGCGCGGCTGCAGGGGCTCGGCATCGCGATCGACGCCGACGACGTCCACGCCGCCAACGACGACGCCGTCGCACCGGGGCGGCCGCACGTCGCCGACGCGCTCGTGCGGCTCGGCGTCGTCGCCGACCGGTACGAGGCGTTCGCCCGCTTCCTCAACCCGGGTCGTCCCGCCTACGTCGAGCGCTACGCGGCGCGGCTGACCGACGTGTTGGCGCTGGTCCGCGAGGCCGGCGGCGTCAGCGTCCTCGCGCACGCGTGGGGACGGCGACGCGAGGAGGTGCCCGACGCCGAGGACCTCGCCGGGCTGGCGGCCGCCGGGCTCACCGGCCTCGAGGTCGACCACCAGGAGCACGACCCCGGACAGCGGGCGCGGCTGCGGGCGATCGCCCGCGACCTCGACCTCGTCGTCACGGGGTCCAGCGACCACCACGGCACGGGCAAGGTCGACCACGACCTCGGCTGCAACACCACCGACCCCGCGGAGTACGAGCGGCTGATGGCGCTGGCCGCCGAGGCCGCGCGGGTCGCGGGCCGGGGCGCGGAGCGTCCGGCGGACGCGGCGTCGCGCCGCGCCCGCTAGCCGCTACCGCCGCCCGAGGCCCTGGAAGCGCTGCAGCAGCGGGGTCGGCACGACCCGGGCGGCCGTGCTGATCGCGCGGTACCGCACGCTCGGGATCGACAGCGCCCTGCCGGCGGCGTGGTCGGCGAGCGCCTCGCGCACGAGGTCGTGGGCGTCGAGCCACAGCCACGACGGCGCGGAGCCCTGGCTCACGCCCATCCGCTCGTGGAACTCGGTGCGCACGAAGCCGGGGCACAGCGTCGTCACGACGACGCCCTGCGCGCGGTACTCCTGGGCGGCCCACTCGCCGAAGCGGTTCACCCAGGCCTTCGCCGCCGAGTAGGTGCCGCGCGGCAGGAAGCCGGCGACGGACGAGACGTTGATGACGCCGCCGTGCCCGCGGGCGGCCATCGGGCCGAGCGCGGCGTGGGAGAGTCGCAGCACCGCGGTGACGAGCACGTCGAGCATCGCGGTCTCGCGGTCGACGGGGTTGTCGAGGAAGCGGTCCTTGAGGCCGAAGCCGGCGTTGTTGACCAGCAGGTCGATCGGCCGGGCGGGGTCGGCCAGGCGCTCCTCGACGCGGCGCATCTGGTCGCGGTCGGTGAGGTCGGCGCCGAGCACCTCGACCCCGATGCCGTGCTCGGAGCGCAGCCGGGCGGCGAGCTCCTCCAGCCGGGTGACGTCGCGGGCGACCAGGACGAGGTCGTGGCCGGACGCCGCCAGCTGCTCGGCGAAGGCCAGGCCGATGCCGGCCGAGGGCCCGGTGACGAGGGCGGTGCGGGACGCGGGAGCGGGACTCATGGTGCCCAGTAGAGCAGCAGGTGAGCCGCGCGCGACCGATCGTCCGGCATGATGGCCTGCGATGACCACGACACTCGCGATCGCCAACCAGAAGGGCGGCGTCGCCAAGACCACCTCGGTCGCCTCGATCGGCGCAGCGCTCGCCGAGCTGGGCCACTCCGTGCTGCTGGTCGACCTCGACCCGCAGGCGTGCCTGACCTTCTCCCTCGGCATCGACCCCGAGGACCTCGAGCTGTCGGTGCACCACGTGCTCACCAAGGGGCTCGACCCGCGCGAGGTCATCGTGCACACCGACGACGGCGTCGACCTGCTGCCCGCGACCATCGAGCTCGCGCGCGCGGAGGCCGACCTGCTCACCCGCACCGGACGCGAGCACGTGGTGGCCGGCGTCCTGGAGCAGCTGGCCGAGCACGGCGTCGCCTACGACTGGGTGCTGCTCGACTGCCCGCCCTCGCTCGGCGTGCTCACCGTCGCCGCCCTGACCGCCGCCACGGGCGTGCTCGTCCCGCTGCAGTGCGAGACCCTCAGCCACCGCGGCGTCGGCCAGCTGCTCGACACCGTCCACGACGTCCGCCGGTTCACCAACCGCGGGCTGCAGGTGTGGGGCGTCCTGCCGACGCTCTACGACGGCCGCACCAACCACGCGCGCACCGTGCTGGAGACGATCTCCGAGACCTACGACCTCGAGGTCGTCGAGCCGCCGATCCCGAAGACGATCAAGTTCGCCGAGGCGCCTGCCGCCGGCCGCTCGATCCTCGCGACGAACCGCTCGAACAAGGGCGCCCAGGCCTACCGCGAGGTCGCGGTCAACCTCGTCGCCCGCGCGCAGCGCGCCTGAGGCCCGACGTGGGCGGCCGGCACGCGCGCACGGTCCGACCCCGCTACGGGCGGATCGCGCTGCTGGCGGGCTCGGTCGTGACGACGCTGGTCGCGGTGCTCGGCGGCGTGGGCGTGCTGCCGACCGGCGCCGACGAGCCGGCCTACGCCGCGCCCGCGGCCCCTCCGACGTCCGCCGCCCCGACCGCGGTCGGCTCCCCGGCCGTCGACCTCGCCGCCGTGCGGGCGCTCGTCCCCAGCCCGGCGCGGCTGCGCGCGCTGCCCGCCGCCAGCGGATCGGGGCGCCGCGTGGTGTTCTCCCAGGGCCGGCAGCGGGTCTGGCTGGTCGACCGCGACGACCGGGTGCGCTCGACCTACCTGGTCTCGGGCTCGGTCACCGACAACCTGCGACCCGGTCGGTACGCCGTGTGGTCGCGCTCGATGCGGGCCGTCGGCATCGAGGACTCCGGCACGATGCGGCTGTTCGTGCGCTTCGCCCGCGGGCCCAGCGGCGCCGCCATCGGCTTCCACACCATCCCGGTCGACGACGGTCGGCCGGTGCAGAGCGTCGCGGCGCTCGGGACGCCGCGCTCGCACGGCTGCATCCGGCAGCGCACCGCCGACGCCGAGCGGCTGTGGCGGTTCGCGCCGCTCGGCACGCGCGTCGTCGTCGTGGCCTGAGCGACGCGTCGGGCGACGCACCGCCCCGCAGGACGACGACGGGCCCCGGGGAGTGCCCCGGGGCCCGTCGTGGTGCGTGCGGCTCAGTCGGCGACCGGAGCGGCCGCGGACTCGCCGGAGCCCCCGGACCCGCCGCGACGGCGGCGACGGCGGCGCGGGGCGCCGGAGCCCTCGCCCTGCGGCGCGGGGGAGTCCCCGTCCGTGGCGGCGGGGGCGGCGGACGTCCCGGCGGCGGACGCCGCGTCGCCCTCGACGGGCTGGCCGTTGCGGGTGCGCGTCCGGCTGCGGTTGCGGTTGCGCGGCGCCCGCTCGGGACGCTCCCCGCGGTCGGGACGCTCGGCGCGCTCGACCGGCTTCGGCGGCGCGATGCGTCCCTTGGTGCCGGCCGGGATGCCGAGGTCGGTGAAGAGGTGCTCGGAGGTCGAGTACGTCTCCTGCGGCTCGTCGAAGGGCAGGTCGAGCGCCTTGTTGATGAGCTTCCAGCGGTGCAGGTCGGCCCAGTCGACGAAGGTGATCGCCTTGCCGGTGGCGCCGGCGCGGCCGGTGCGGCCGATCCGGTGGACGTAGGTCTTGTCGTCCTCGGGGCAGGTGGCGTTGATGACGTGCGAGACGCCGCGGACATCGATGCCGCGGGCCGCGACGTCGGTCGCGACGAGCACCTTCAGCTTGTCCTCGCGGAACCGGGCCAGCGCCTTCTCGCGCGCGACCTGAGCCATGTCGCCGTGGAGCGCGCTGGCGCTGAAGCCGCGCTCGACGAGGTCGTCGGCGACCCGCTGCGCCTGGCGCTTGGTGCGGGTGAAGACGATGACCTTCTCGACGTCGTCGGCCTGGAGGATGCGGCCGATGATCTCCGGCTTGTCGAGGTCGTGGGCCTGGTAGATGAACTGCTCGGTGGCCGGCACGGTGGCGTTCTCGTACGAGGACTCCGCGCGGATGTTCATCGGCGTGTTCATGTGCATGCGCGCCAGGGCGACGATCGCCGAGGGCATGGTGGCCGAGAACAGCATCGTCTGCCGGTTCTTGGGCGTCATGCGCAGCAGCTTCTCGACGTCGGGCAGGAAGCCGAGGTCGAGCATCTCGTCGGCCTCGTCCAGCACGAGGGCGTGGACGTGGGAGAGGTCGAGGGCGCGCTTGTTGGCCAGGTCGATCAGTCGCCCCGGGGTGCCGACGACGACGTCGACGCCGGACTCGAGGGCCTCGAGCTGCGGCTCGTAGCCCACGCCGCCGTAGACGGTGAGGACCCGCAGGCCGAGGTCGGCGCCGGCGAGGCTGAGGTCGCTGGCGACCTGGATGGTCAGCTCGCGGGTCGGCGTGACGATCAGGGCCTGCGGCTTGCCCTGCGGCAGCTCGGCGTAGCCGGGCGCGCTGACGGGCGTGCTGCGCTGCAGCACCGGGATGCCGAAGGCGAGGGTCTTGCCGGTGCCCGTGCGGGCCTGGCCGATCAGGTCGGTGCCCTGCAGGGCGACCGACAGCGTCATCTCCTGGATGGCGAAGGGCGTGGTGATGCCGGCGCGCTCGAGCGCGTCACAGATCTCGGGGAGCACCCCGAGCTCGCGGAAGGTGGTCAGTGTTCTCTTCGCTTTCGTGATCTCGGACGGTCAGGCCGATTCGTGTCGGAATGCGGCGGGCCGGGTCGAGTCACGGATGAGGGTGAGGTCACGGGCCTGCCGCGCACATACGGGCCGCGTCGACCCTCGGCGACGACGTCGTCGTCGGGAGCGGCGGCCGGGTGCACAGGGCGTGCAGGACCAGGGTACTCGCTGGGCGTCGTGCGCGCGGCTTCCCGGGCGACTCGGCCGGTCGCCGGGCCGTTACAGTGCGGCCCATGGTGCCCAGCGACGACGCTCCCGCCGAGATCCCGGACGACGCCCTCGCGCTCTCCGACCCGGCCTACCGCGAGGCCGTCGTCGACCTGCTCGGCGTCATCGCCTACGGCGAGATCTCCGCGTTCGAGCGGCTCGCCGAGGACGCCCAGCTCGCGCCGTCCCTGGAGGACAAGGTCGCGATCGTCGGCATGGCGACAGCCGAGTTCGGTCGGGTCGCCGCGCTGCACGAGCGCATCGCGGCGCTCGGCGCCGACCCGTACGAGGCGATGCGGCCCTTCCGCGCGCCGGTCGACTCCTTCCACGAGCGCACGCAGCCGGCCGACTGGTGGGAGGGGCTGGTCAAGGCGTACGTGGGCGACGGCCTGGCCGACGACTTCTACCGCGAGATCGCGGCGTTCCTCGACGCCGACACCCGCGACCTGGTGCTCGCCTCGCTCGAGGACACCGGCCACGCCGACTTCGCCGTCGAGCGGGTGCGCGCCGCGATCGCCGCCGACCACCGCCTCGGCGGGCGGCTGGCGCTGTGGGGCCGTCGCCTGATGGGGGAGGCGCTCACCCAGGCGCAGCGGGTCGCCGCCGAGCGCGACGCGCTGTCGTCGCTGCTGGCCGGCGGCGTGGACCGTCCGGGCCTCGACCTCGCGGCGATCGGCCGGATGTTCACCCGGCTCACCGAGCGGCACACCGACCGGATGGCCCGCCTCGGCCTGGAGTCCTGAGCGGATGCACGCGGGGCCCGAGCCGTGCGGCTCGGGCCCCGTCGTGGTGCGTCGGCGCGGTCAGCTGCGGAAGCCGACCGTGCCGAGGGCGCTGGTGCCGATCTCGACGTAGGCGAGCTTCGCGCTCGGCACGATGATCGTGCGGCCCTTGGTGTCCTTGAGGGTCAGCACGCCGTCGTTCGCGACGGCGTCGGCCACGAGCTGCGCGACGTCGTCGGGGGAGCTGTCGGTGTCGACCACCAGCTCGCGGACGGCCTGCTGGATGCCGATCTTGACCTCCACGGTTCCTCCTGGGTCCAGCCGCCCGACGGCGGTCGTCGGACGGTGCGAGGCGAGCCTACGGGGCGGGACGAGGAGGAGGGGCGCGACCGGCCCGGGCGTCAGCGCTCGTCGGCCTTGGGGTAGCCGCCGATGCCGCGCCATGCGAGGCCCGCGACCAGCGCCGCGGCCTGGGGGCGCTCGATGCCGCCGCCCTCGGAGAGCCAGAAGCGGGCGCTGACCTGCGCCATGCCCACCAGCGAGACCGCGAGCAGGCGCGACGCGGGCTGCGGCAGGCCGGTGTCGTCGCGGATGACCTCGGCGATGAGGGCGGCGCACTCGTGGGTGACGCGGTCGACCTGCTCGCGCACGGCCGGCTCGTTGGTGAGGTCGGACTCGAAGACGAGCCGGAAGGCGCCGGTGTCGTTGGCGACGTAGTCGTAGAAGGCGTCGATGGTCGCCGCCACGCGCAGCTTGTTGTCGGGGGTCGACTCCAGCGCGGCCCGGCAGTTCGCGATGACGGCGTCGCACGAGGAGTCGAGCAGCGCGAGATAGAGGTCGAGCTTGCCGGGGAAGTGCTGGTAGAGCACCGGCTTGGACACGCCGGCGCGATCGGCGATGTCGTCCATCGCCGCGGCGTGGTAGCCCTGGGCGACGAAGACCTCGAGGGCCGAGTCGAGCAGCTGCGCCCGGCGCTCGCGGCGCGGCATCCGGCCGCCGCGGGGGCGGGCCTCGGCCTCCGGATGGGCTCGGCCGGCGTGCTGCCCAGTCGTCACGGTGGTGCTCCTCGTCGATCGTCGATCGTGCACGGGGCCGCGCGTGGGTGGCGGGCCTCGGAGGCCGCAGCCTACTCCGCAGTAGCCGGGGGTCCGGATGACGGGACGCCCCGCGCCGACGCCGCACGGCGTCGCCGGGTGCGCGACGATCAGGGGGCCGGGACGTCGCGGGAACACGCGCGGGCGATCCCGACGTTGTCACCGATCGTCAAGAGAACCGCCACCCCGCAACCGAGGAGTCCGGACGTGACCTTCCCAGCACTCGTGGAGCCGGCCGCCGAGCTGAGCGTCGACGAGGTCCGCCGCTACAGCCGCCACCTGATCATCCCGGACGTCGGCATGACCGGGCAGAAGCGCCTGAAGAACGCGAAGGTGCTGGTCATCGGCGCCGGAGGCCTCGGCAGCCCCGCGCTCATGTATCTCGCCGCCGCCGGCGTCGGCACCCTGGGCATCGTCGAGTTCGACGAGGTCGACGAGTCGAACCTGCAGCGCCAGATCATCCACGGCCAGTCCGACGTCGGCCGTCCGAAGGCGGTCTCGGCGAAGGAGTCGGTCGCCGAGATCAACCCGCTGATCGAGGTCGTCGTCTACGAGGAGCGCCTCGACAACGACAACGTCCTGCGCATCTTCGAGGGCTGGGACCTCATCGTCGACGGCACCGACAACTTCGCGACCCGCTACATGGTCAACGACGCCGCGTACTTCCTGAAGATCCCTTACGTGTGGGGCTCGATCTACCGGTTCGACGGCCAGGCGTCGGTCTTCTGGCCGCACGCGGTCGACACCGACGGCAACCGGGTCGACGCGCCCTGCTACCGCTGCCTGTACCCCGAGCCGCCGCCGCCGGGCATGGTGCCGAGCTGCGCCGAGGGCGGCGTGCTCGGCGTGCTGTGCGCGAGCATCGGCTCGATCCAGGTCAACGAGGCGATCAAGGTGCTCACCGGCGCCGGCGACCCCGCTGTCGGCCAGCTGGTCATCTACGACGCCCTCGAGCTGACCTGGCGCAAGCTGAAGGTGCGCAAGGACCCGAACTGCGCGCTGTGCGGCGAGAACCCCACCGTCACCGGCCTGATCGACTACGAGAGCTTCTGCGGCGCGATCTCCGACGAGGCCGCCGACGCTGCCGCGGGCTCGACGATCTCGGTCACCCAGCTCGAGCACATGCTCAAGGAGCGCGAGGAGGGCAGCCGCGACTTCGTGCTCGTCGACGTGCGCGAGCCCAACGAGTTCGAGATCAACCGGATCCCGGGCTCGGTGCTGATCCCCAAGGGCGAGTTCCTCAACGGCAACGCCCTCGAGCAGCTGCCGAGCGTCGACTCCGGCACCCAGGTCGTCCTGCACTGCAAGTCGGGCGTGCGCTCGGCCGAGGCGCTCGCGGTGATCAAGGGCGCGGGCTACGACGACGCCGTGCACGTCGGCGGCGGCGTGGTCGCCTGGGTCAACCAGATCGACCCGAGCCAGCCGTCCTACTGACACGCGACTCGCCTCGATGCTGAGGAGTCGCTGAGACTCCGGCCCTCGTCGGCCCCGGACCGTGACGGTCCGGGGCCGACGTCGTTGTCCGTGACATGCGCTCCCTCCCACTCGCTCGCTCGCTCGGGTCCCTGCGGGTCCCCGCTGCGCTCGCCCTCGTGGCCGCCCTCGTCGCGGCCCTCCTCGCCTCCCTCGCGCCCGGCTCCGCCGAGGCCGCCCCGACGACCCGCCGCTACGCGGCCTGGGCCCCTGCCGCCTCGGCCGTGCTCACGCCGGGCACGCAGGCGTACACCGACGGCGCCCAGTGCACGTCGAACTTCGTCTTCACCGACAGCCGCGGCGACGTCTACCTCGGCTACTCCGCGCACTGCGCCGGCAAGGGCGAGTCGACCGACACCGACGGCTGCAAGGTCGACTCCGTGCCGCTGGGCACGAAGGTCACCTTCGCCGAGGGCGGCAGCCCGGTCGCCGACGGCACCGTGCTCGCCACCGGACGCCTGGCGTACTCGTCGTGGATCACCATGCGCCGCCTCGGCACCAAGGACGCCAACACCTGCGCGTACAACGACTTCGCGCTGGTGAAGGTGGCCCGCAAGGACCGCGGCAAGGTCAACCCGAGCGTCCCGCAGTTCGGCGGCCCGGTCGCGGCCCCGGCCGCCAAGGGCGTCGTCCTCGCCGCAGGCGACCAGCTCTACAGCTACGGCAACTCCAGCCTGCGCGGCGGCGCTGCGCCGTTCTCGCCGAAGTACGGCGTCGCGCTCGGCGACGACGCCGCCGACGGCGGCTGGAGCCACGGCCTCTACTCGCTCACCCCCGGCATCCCCGGCGACTCCGGCTCGGGCTTCCTGGACGCCAAGGGCCGCGCGATCGGCACCCTGTCGACCGTCGGCCTGGCGCCGCTGCCGCTGTCGAACAACATCGGCGACCTCGGTCGCGAGCTGGCGTTCGCGCAGAAGCACTCGGGCATCCCGGGCCTGCGCCTCGCCCTCGGCACCGAGCCGTTCACCGGCGCCGGCCTGCCGGGCGGCGGCCTGCCGGGTCTCCCGGCCCTGCCGGGCGCGCCGAGCCTGCCGCTCCCCTGACGCCCGCGCGGGGCGGGCCCGGCCGCTCGCCCCGCGTAGGCTCCCCGCCCGTGCGGCACCCCGACGACTACCTCGAGGCCGTCCTCGCGACGGTCGAGTCGGTGCCGCCCGGGCGCGTCACCACCTACGGCGCCGTCGCCCGCGCGGTCGGCCGCTTCGGCCCGCGTCGCGTGGGCGCCGTCCTCGCCGAGCACGGCGGCGGCGTGCCCTGGTGGCGCGTCGTGCGAGCGGACGGCAGCGTCCCGCCGCCGCTGCGTGCCCGCGCCCGCGTCGAGCACCTCGCCGAGGGGACGCCGCTGCGGGCGTCCGGCGCCGTCGACCTCGCGCGGGCGCTGTGGACGCCCGAGGCGCCCAAGGCGCCGGAGCCCGACGTCGCGGAGGGGTGATCGGCACCGCTTCGGCGGACCCGCCGGTAACCAGCAGACTGACGCGCATGGCCGAGGATCCGCTCTACCGCCTCCTCCACCCCGTCATCCCGCCGCTCGCGCGCGCCCTGTGGCGCCCGTGCGTCGAGGGGCTCGAGCACGTGCCCGCCGAGGGCGGGGTGCTGCTGGCCAGCAACCACCTCAGCTTCGCCGACTCCGTGGTCCTGCCGATCGTGGTGCCCCGCAAGGTCGTGTTCCTGGCGAAGTCGGACTACTTCACCGGCTCCGGCGTCGTCGGCGCGCTCAGCCGGGCGTGGTTCTCCGGGCTGGGCATGCTGCCGGTCGATCGCGACGACCCGCGGGCCGCGCTCGCCAGCCTCGACACCGCGCTGGAGGTGCTGGCCCGGGGCGAGGCGTTCGGCCTCTACCCCGAGGGGACGCGCTCGCGGGACGGCCGGCTCTACCGCGGCCGCACGGGCGTCGCGCACCTGGCGCTGACGGCGGGGGTGCCCATCGTCCCGGTGGGCCTGATCGGCACCGAGCGGCTGCAGCCCGTCGGCGCGCGCCTGCCGCGCCTCGCGCGGGTGACGGTGCGCTTCGGTGCGCCGATCCACGTCGTCGGGCCGCAGGCCGAGACGTCCTACGACGGCGTCGCGCCGGGGCGCGCACGCCGGCTCGTCACCGATCGCGTGATGGCCGCCATCGCCGCGCTGAGCGGTCAGGAGGAGGCGGGCGTCTTCAACGAGCGTCCCGCCGCCTGAGCCGTGCGGGACGCCCGGCCGGCGTCAGGAGAAGAGGCCGCCGCCGCTGTTGCCCGACTGCGGGGTGGGGAGCTTCGGGATCAACCAGCCGAGGAACGCGTCGGTGCTGCGGGTCTGCACGTAGATGCGGCCGGGGCCGGTGAGGTCGCAGACCAGGCCCTCGCCCGAGAACAGCGTCGACTTCCAGTTGCCGACCTTGCGGACCTGGTACTGCACGCCCTCGGTCCAGGCGACCATGTGTCCGGTGTCGACGGTGTAGGTCTGGCCCGGCTGCAGGTCGATGGCGTGGATCGCGCCGTAGCTGCTCAGCACGAGCTCGCCCTGACCGGCGATGCGCAGCATGAACAGCCCCTCGCTGGAGAAGAAGGTCTTGCCGCCGCCCCACTGGGTGTCGACCGTGATGCCGGCCGACGAGGCCAGGAAGGAGCCCGACTGCACGTACAGGGTGCCGTTGAGCGGCCAGGCGACGACGTCGCCGGGCAGGCTCGGCGCGACGTAGAGCTCGGCGCCGTCGACCTGGGCGGTGAAGGTGTTCATGAAGAACGACTCCCCGCCCAGCACGGCGCGCTTGAGCCCCTTGAGGACGCCGCCCTGGGTGGACGTCTCCATGGCGACGCCGGCCGACATGGCCAGCATCGCGCCGGACTCGGCCCGGACCGTCTCGCCGGCGGCGAGGGTGAGCTTGGCGGTGGCGTAGGCGGGGGAGTACATGACCTCGGTGCGCATGGGCGGAGCGTAGCGACGCCGCGCCCTCTGGCGGGCGGGATCGGGGCGGGATCGGGGCGGGATCATGGGCCACGTGACCACTGCCGACGACCTCGTCCGCGCCCTCGACCTCGCGCCGCATCCCGAGGGGGGCCACTACCGCCGCACCTGGACCAGCCCGGTGACGGTGACGCTGCCCGACGGGCGGACGCGCCCGACCGCCACGCTGATCGCCTACCTGCTGCCGGCGGGCGCCGCGTCGGCCTGGCACCGGGTGGCCTCCGACGAGGTGTGGATCGCCGGCGCCGGCACGGTGCGGCTCGAGCTCGGCGGCGCCGGTGCCGCGCCGGCCGAGGTCGTCGAGGCACGGCTGCTCGGGGTCGCCGCGCCGGGGGAGCCGCAGGTGGTGGTCCCCGCCGGCACCTGGCAGCGGACCCTCCCGACCGACGCGGACGCGCTGGTGTCGTGCCTGGTCTCGCCGGGCTTCGACTTCGCCGACTGGGAGCTCGCGCCCGAGCGCTGAGCGGGCTGCGAGCCGGTCGCCTCGCCGGTGGCCGAGTCTTTCGGAGCCGCCCGTGCGGGCCCGCGCCGGGACTGTCGGCGGCGGATGGTCGAATGACGCCGATGCCACCGCTCGATCCCGCCACCGCCGCGCCGACCACCGCTCCCCGCCCTCGCGAGGTGCGGCTGCTCGGCCCCGCGCCGCGTCCCGCCGCGCCGGTGCTCGACGAGCACCAGCGGGCGGTCGTCGAGCACGCGGGCGGGCCGCTGCTGGTGCTCGCGGGCCCGGGCACCGGCAAGACCACGACGCTCGTCGAGGCCATCGTCGAGCGCATCGAGCAGCGGGGCGCCTCGCCCGAGCAGGTGCTCGCCCTGACGTTCTCCCGCAAGGCCGCCGAGCAGCTGCGCGACCGCATCACCGCGCGTCTGGGCCGCACCCTCGGCAGCCCGATCGCCGCCACCTTCCACTCCTTCGCCTACGGGCTGGTGCGCCGCTACGCGCCGGCCGAGCTCTACGAGGGGCCGCTGCGCCTGCTCAGCGCGCCGGAGCAGGACGTCGTCCTGCGCGAGCTGCTCACCGACGCACCCGAGTCGGTCGCCTGGCCCCCCGGCCTGGCCCGGGCGCTCGGCACCCGCGGCTTCGCCCGCGAGGTGCACGCCGTCCTGGCGCGGGCGCGGGAGAAGGGACTCGACGGCGCGTCGCTCCACGAGCTCGGACGCCGTCACGACGTCCCCGAGTTCGTCGCCGCGGGGCTCTTCCTCGAGCAGTACCTCACCGTGCTGGACGCGCAGGGCGCCCTCGACTACGCCGACCTGCTGCGGCGGGCCGTGCTCGAGGCGGGCGTCCACCGCGCCGAGCTGCGCGCCCAGCTGGAGCACGTGTTCGTCGACGAGTACCAGGACACCGATCCCGGTCAGGTGGCCCTGCTCCAGGCCCTCGCCGGCGACGGGCGCGACCTCGTCGTGGTGGGCGACCCCCACCAGTCGATCTACGGCTTCCGGGGCGCGGAGGTGCGCGGCATCCTCGAGTTCCCGGCCGCGTTCCCGCACGCCGACGGACGTCCGGCCGACGTCGTCGCGCTGCGCACGACACGACGCTTCGGTCCGCGGGTGCTCACCGCCTCGCAGCGCGTCGCGGGCCGGCTCGGCCTGCCGGGCGCGATCCCCGAGGAGGCCCGAGCGGCGTTCCTCGAGCCGCGCTCCGAAGCGCCCTCCGGCCGCACCGACCGCGTCGAGGTGCGCACCTTCGACACCGAGCGCGCCGAGGCCGAGCACCTCGCCGACCTCCTGCGCCGGGCGCACCTGGAGGACGGCGTGGCCTGGGACGACATGGCCGTCCTCGTGCGCTCCGGCCGTACGAGCATCCCGCCCCTGCGGCGGGCGCTCGCCGCGGCCGGGGTGCCCGTCGAGGTCGCCTCCGACGAGGTGCCGCTGGTCCGCGACCCCGCCGTGCTGCCGCTGCTCGACGCGCTGCGCGTCGTCGTGGCCGGGGTGAGCGCCGAGCCGGCCGCCGGGTACGCGGACGAGGCCGGCGAGGCCGGCGAGGCCGGCGAGGTGGCCGAGGCGGACGGCACGGTCGACCCCGCGCTCGTGCCGGTCGACGCCGGCCGGGCCGAGGCGCTCCTGTTCGGACCGCTCGGCGGCATGGACGCCAGCGACCTGCGGCGGCTGGCCCGCCGGCTGCGCCTGCGCGAGCGCGACCTCGCACCCCGGGAGGAGCGTCCGCCCCGGCCGTCCGGCACGCTGCTGCACCTGGCCGTGCACGACCCGGCGTTCCTCGACGGGCTGCGCGACGACGCGGGCCGGGTGCCCCCGGAGGTCGCCCAGGCGCGGGCGCTGGCCGACCTGCTCGCCCGGGCGCGGGCCGAGCTGCGCGGCGGTGCGTCGCCCGAGGAGGCGCTCTGGCTGCTGTGGTCGGGCACCGCCTGGCCGGCGCGCCTGCGCAGAGGGGTCGACCTCGGGGGCGGCGCCGCCCGACGCGCCCACCGCGACCTCGACGCGGTCTGCGCGCTGTTCGATGTCGCCGCGCGCGCCACCGAGCGGCGCAGCCACCTCGGCGTGCGCGCGTTCCTCGACACGCTGGTGGAGCAGGACATCCCGGCCGACACCCTGGCCGAGCGGGGCACGCGCGGCGCCGCCGTCCGCCTGCTCACCGCCCACCGGTCGAAGGGGCTGGAGTGGCGGCTGGTCGTCGTGGCGCACGTCCAGCAGGAGCAGTGGCCCGACCTGCGCCGCCGCGCCACCCTGCTCGGCGCCGACCGCATCGGCCCCGACCTGACCCTGGTGCCGCCGACCAGCCCGCGCGAGCTGCTGCTGGAGGAGCGGCGGCTGTTCTACGTCGCGTGCACCCGGGCGCGCGAGCGGCTGGTCGTCACCGCGGTCGCCTCGGCCGACGACGACGGCGAGCAGCCGTCCCGGTTCCTCGACGAGCTGGGCGTCGCGGTCACGGCGGTGGTCGGCCGCCCGCGACGCCCGCTGTCCCTCGACGGACTGGTCGCCGAGCTGCGGCGCACGCTGACCGACCCGGAGAGCCCGGAGCCGCTGCGGGCCGCCGCAGCGCGGCGGCTCGCGAGGCTGGCGCCGGCCGTGCCGGCCGCCGATCCGGCCACCTGGTGGGGCACTCGCGCCGCGTCGCGCTCGGCCACGCCGGTGCGCCCGCCCGAGCAGCCGGTGCCGATCTCGGCGTCGCTGCTCGAGCGGCTGCTGGTGTGTCCCGCCCGGTGGTTCCTCGAGCGGGAGGCCGGCGGTGCGCCCCGCACGCACCAGGCCGCCCACCTCGGGCAGATCGTCCACGCCCTCGCCGAGGAGGTCGCGCAGGGGCGACTCCCCGTCGAGCCGGACCAGGCCGGCGTCGACCGGCTGATGGCCGAGGTCGACGCCGTGTGGGAGCGGCTGGAGTTCCGCACCCCGTGGGCCCGGGCGCGCGAGCACGAGCGCACCCGCGAGGCGCTGCGTCGGTTCCTGCGCTGGCACCACGACTCCCGGCGCGAGCTGCTGGCCACCGAGGCCCGCTTCGACGCCGTCGTCGTGCTCGACGACGGCGAGCAGGTGCGGCTCCACGGCTCCGCCGACCGGCTGGAGCTGACGACCGTCCCCGAGACCGGCGAGCCCCGCGTCGTGGTGGTCGACCTGAAGACCGGACGGGCCGCGCCCTCGGGAGCCGCCGTCGAGCGGCACCTCCAGCTCGGGCTCTACCAGTTCGCGCTCGACCAGGGGGCGCTCGCGCAGGTCGGGTCCGTCCCCGAGGAGCTGCGCCGACCCGGCACCGTGGCGGGCGGCGCCGAGCTCGTCCAGCTCGGAGCGCTCGACCTGGGGGAATCGGCGAAGGTGCAGGCGCAGCCGGTGCAGCCCGACGACGGCGAGGCGCGCACGCTGCTGCGGGCACAGCTCGCCGAGGCCGCGGGCCTCCTGCGGGCCGAGACCTTCCCGGCGCGGGCCGGCGCCCACTGCCGCGACTGCGCGTTCGTCGCCCTGTGTCCGCAGCAGAGCGCCGGGGCGGTGACCGCGTGATCACGCCGCGCACCATCGGCACCCCGGCCGAGCTGCAGGCCGTGATGGGCTCCGAGCACCCGCCGAGCGATCAGCAGTGGGCCGCGATCAGCGCCCCCCTGGCCCCGGCCGTGGTGATCGCGGGCGCCGGGTCCGGCAAGACGACGCTGATGGCGGCGCGGGTGGTCTACCTGGTGGTCACCGGGCAGGTCCGTCCGGAGGAGATCCTCGGCCTCACCTTCACCACCAAGGCGGCCGCCGAGCTGCGGCAGCGGGTACGCGCGGCGCTCGTGCGCTCCGGCGTCCTGCCCGACGCCGCGGCCGCCGCGGGTCCGTTCGGCCCCGCACGCGCGCCGCTCGACGGCGCCGAGGGGGCGGAGGTGCTCGAGCCGAGCGTCCTCACCTACAACGCCTACGCGGCGCAGCTGCTCGCCGACCACGGGTTGCGCCTGGGCCACGAGCCCGACACCCGGGTCATCACCGACGCCGCCCGCTACCAGCTCGGCGCTCGGGTGGTCGAGCGGCACACCGAGGCCGTCGAGCACCTCACCGACCACCCGCCCACCGCGATCCAGAACCTCCTGGCGCTCGACGGCGCGATGAGCGAGCACCTGGTCGCGCCCGCGCAGGTGCGCGCGCTCGACGACGACGCCCGCGCCGGGTTCGTCCGGGCGCTGGAGGCCGAGCGCGCCGGCAAGGACCGCAAGGGCCACCGCGAGGCCTGCGAGAAGGCGATCTCGGCCATCGACCGGCGCCGCGAGCTGCTCGGGCTGGTCGCGGGCTACCGACGGCTCAAGCGCGACCTGGGCCTGATGGACTTCTCCGACCAGATCGAGCTCGCGGCCCGGCTGGCCGTGGAGCACCCCGACGTGGGCGCGGCGGAGCGGGCGCGCTACCGGGTCGTCCTGCTCGACGAGTACCAGGACACCTCGGTCGCCCAGGCCACGCTGCTCTCGCGCCTGTTCTCCGGCCCCGAGCCCGCGGCGGGACGCGGCCACGCCGTGATGGCCGTCGGCGACCCGAACCAGGCCATCTACGGGTGGCGCGGCGCGTCGGTCTCGAACATCGTCGGGTTCGGCGCCACCTTCCCCGCGGCCGTCGGCGAGGTGCCGGTGCACCGGCTGACGGTCAACCGGCGCTCCGACGCGCGCATCCTGGAGGTCGCCAACCGGCTCGCGGCGCCGCTGCTCGAGCGGTACCCGTTGGTCGCGCCGCTGGACCCCAAGCCGGGCGCCGAGCCCGGCACGGTCGAGACCCACGTCTTCGAGACCGCCGCCGAGGAGCTCGAGTGGCTCACCGAGCAGGTGCTCGCCACCCACGAGGCGGGTCAGCGGTGGGCCGACGTCGGCGTGCTGGTGCGCGACAACGGGCATGCCGCCGAGGTCTTCGACGCGCTGAGCGCTGCGGGCGTCCCGGTCGAGATCGTCGGACTCTCCGGTCTGCTGCGACTGCCGGAGGTCGCCGAGATCGTCGCGACGCTGCACCTGCTCCACGACGTCACGGCGAACGCCGCCCTCCTGACCCTGCTGGCCGGTCCGCGCTGGGCGATCGGCCCGCGCGACCTGCGGCTGCTGCGCCAGCGGGCCGAGCAGCTCGCGGGCCGCTCCGGCCGTCCCGGGGCCGACGAGGCCCCGCTGCCCGTCGGCGAGCAGCTGCTCGCGCTGACCGACGACCTCGACCCGGCCGAGGTGGCCGCCCTCGACGACGCGCTGCACGACCCCGGCGACCTCGACTTCTCGGCCGAGGCGCGGGAGCGCTTCGCACTGCTCGCCGCCGAGCTGCGCACGCTGCGACGCCACGTGGGCGAGCCGCTGCTCGACGTCGTGCGGCGCATCGTCGACGTCACCGGGGTCGACGTCGAGCTGGCCTCGGCGGTGAGCCCCGCCGCGGCGGCCCGTCGCGACAACCTCGACCTCTTCGTCCGGGCGGTCGCCGACTTCCAGGCCGTCGACGGCGCGGTCACGCTGCCCGCGCTGCTGGCCTACCTGACGGCCGAGGACGACCAGGGCAACGGGCTCGACCTCGCGACCCCCACGCTGGCCGACTCGGTCAAGCTGCTGACGGTGCACCGCTCCAAGGGCCTGGAGTGGCCCACCGTCTTCGTGGTCGGCGTGTGCCACGACCGCTTCCCCAACACCACGTCGCGGACGCTGTGGACCTCCTCCCCGGCGGTGCTGCCGGCGCCGCTGCGCGGCGACGCCCACGACCAGCCGCAGCTGGCCGGGCACGACAAGGCCGCGCTGGACGCCTACCGGGCCGCCGCCCGCGCCCACGACGCGGAAGAGGAGCTCCGGCTCGGCTACGTCGCCTTCACCCGGGCCGCGCACCGGCTCGCGGTCACCGGCTACTGCTGGGGGCCGCGGCAGCGACCGTTCGGGCCCTCGCCGTTCCAGGTGGTCGTGCGCGACCACCTCGAGTCGCTCGGCGAGCCGGTGGATCGCTGGCGCGAGCGGCCCGACGCCAAGGACCCCCACCCGTACGCGGCCGTCGACCCCAGCCGTCCGTGGCCGCTGCCCGGCATCGGCCGCGAGGCCGAGCTGCGCCGCGCGGCCGCCGCGCGCGTGCAGGACCTCCTCGCCGCGGGTGCCGCGGACGCGGCGGTCGACCTCGAGGCCGAGCACGACGACGGCCTCGACCTCACGCAGGTCGCCCTCGTCTCCGAGTGGGACGCCGAGCTGGAGCGACTGCTCGCCGAGCTGCGCCGCGACACCGGCGACGTCGTCGAGGTCGACGTGCCCAGCAGCCTCTCGGCCACCGCGCTGCTCCGTCTGGCCGACGACGCCGAGGGCTTCGTGCGCGAGCTGGCCCGGCCCATGCCGCGGCCGCCCTCGGGCGCCGCCCGGTTCGGCACGCGGTTCCACGCGTGGGTCGAGGAGCGCTTCGGCCAGCAGGGGCTGTTCCCCGACGACGAGGTGCCGGGTCGTGCCGACCGGGGCGTCGACGACGACCCCGAGTCCGCGGAGCTGGCCGAGCTCATCGCCCGGTTCGAGGCGGGTCCGTTCGGCGAGCGCGTCCCACTGCGGGTCGAGGCGCCGTTCGCCGTCGTGCTCGCCGGACAGGTGGTGCGCGGACGGCTCGACGCGGTCTACGCCGAGCCCGCGGCGGCCGACGGCTCGCCCCGCTACCTGGTCGTCGACTGGAAGACCTCGCGCTCGGTGAGCGCCGACCCGCTGCAGCTGGCGCTCTACCGGGTGGCCTGGGCGGAGCTGGCCGGCGTGCCGCTCGAGGCGGTGCGGGCGGCGTTCTTCTACGTCCGCACCGGGGTGCTCGACGCCCCCGACGACCTGCCCGGACGCGACGGGCTCGAGGCGCTGGTGCGTCGGTCTACGGTGGCCCCGTGACGCACTCCGCCCCGCACCTGCGGCTCTCGGCCGATCCCCACGAGCGCGTCGCGGAGCGGCGTCGTGACGAGGCCTGGCTCGCCGCCGCGTGGGCGGCGCCGACGACCCGCGTCCTCGTCGTCGCAGGCACCCGCATCCGCCCGGTCGACGGCCGCATCGACTGGGTCTCGCCGGAGCAGGCGCCCGAGGGCGTCCGCATCCTGCTGGGGCAGCGCGACGGGATCACGTGGTTCGCGGTCGTCGCCGACCGTGCCCTCGCCGGCGACGATGCCGCGTGGGTGCCGCTCCGCTTCGCCCTGCCGGTGCTCGCGGGCCCGGCCGCCCGCGACGCCCCGCTCGTGCTGCACGCCCTCGGCCTCGCCGAGTGGATGGCCGTCACGCGGCACTGCCCCCGCTGTGCGGGCACGCTGGTGCCGCGGGCGGCGGGTCACGAGCTCGTGTGCACCGACTGCGGGCGACCGCAGTTCCCGCGCACGGATCCCGCGGTGATCATGCTGATCGCCGACGGGGAGCCCGGATCGCCCGACGAGCGATGCCTGCTGGGCCGCCAGGCCTCCTGGCCCGAGGGCCGCTACTCGACCCTGGCCGGATTCTGCGAGCCGGGGGAGACCCTCGAGGACGCCGTGCGCCGGGAGGTCGCGGAGGAGACGGGCGTGCGCGTCGGCGAGGTCACGTGGTTCGGCAGCCAGCCGTGGCCACTGCCGGCGAGCCTGATGCTCGGCTTCCACGGGCGGGCGCTCAGCACCGAGATCACCGTCGACCGCGACGAGCTGGTCGACGCGCGCTGGCTAACCCGTGCGCAGCTGCGCGACGAGGTCGAGCACGGCGGCCTCGTGCTGCCGGGCGGCGTCTCGATCAGCCACTCGCTGCTCGAGCACTGGTACGGAGGACGCCTGCCCGGCGGCTGGTGAGCCGCTGGTCGATCAGGCCAGCTCGGCGAGCTTCGCCTTCACCTGGGCCAGCGACGGGTTGGTCTGCGCGCTGCCGTCGGAGTACACGAGCGTCGGGACGGTCTGGTTGCCGTTGTTGACCTTCTCGACCAGCTCGGCGGCCTCGGGCTCCTGCTCGATGTCGACGATCTGGAACGGGATGCCCTCGCGGTCGAGCTGGGTCTTCAGCCGGTGGCAGTAGCCGCACCAGGGCGTGGAGTACATCGTGAAGGTCGCGGACATGCGGAACGCCTCCGAGGTCGTCGGGTTGGGGACGCCTGATCCAACCAGGCCGGGGCCGGCGGTGTTCCCGGCCGTCCGGACTGTCGGAGCCGCCGCCTAGGGTGGGCGCATGCCCGCCCCCGACGAGCTGCTCGCCGCCCTCGACCCCGAGCAGCGCCAGGTCGCCGAGGCGCTGCGGGGCCCGGTGCGCGTGCTGGCCGGCGCCGGCACGGGCAAGACGCGGGCGATCACCCACCGCATCGCCTACGGCGTCGCGACCGGCGTCTACGCGCCCACCGAGGTGCTGGCGGTCACCTTCACCACCCGGGCCGCGGGCGAGATGCGCGGACGCCTCCGCGCGCTCGGGGCGGGCGGCGTCCAGGCGCGCACCTTCCACGCCGCGGCGCTGCGTCAGCTGCGCTACTTCTGGCCCCAGGTGCACGGCACCGAGCTGCCGCGGCTCACCGAGTCGAAGATCCCGCTGCTGGTGGGCGCCTCGCGGCAGCTGCGGCTGCGGGCCGACCAGGCGCTGCTGCGCGACCTCGCCGCCGAGGTCGAGTGGGCCAAGGTCAGCAA
Source organism: Nocardioides sp. TRM66260-LWL (assembly GCF_020075545.1). Taxonomy (GTDB): domain Bacteria; phylum Actinomycetota; class Actinomycetes; order Propionibacteriales; family Nocardioidaceae; genus Nocardioides. Next base: position 24,824 of record NZ_JAIQZK010000002.1, on the reverse strand, counting down.
CGTCCGCCCCGACGACTACGCGCGCATCGCCACCGCCCGCGGTCGGTCGGTGAGCGGGCACGACGCCGAGACCGTCGGCCGCCTCTTCGGCGCCTACGAGGACCTCAAGCGCGGCGAGGGCCGCATGGACATGGAGGACATCCTCCTGTTCACCGCCGGCCTCCTGGCCGACGACGAGCGCGTGGCCGCGCAGGTGCGTCGGCAGTACAAGTGGTTCGTCGTCGACGAGTTCCAGGACGTCTCGCCGCTGCAGTCGGCGCTGCTCGACCTGTGGCTCGGGGGGCGGCCCGAGCTCTGCGTCGTCGGCGACCCCGCGCAGACCATCTACTCCTTCGCCGGGGCCAGCGCCACGTACCTGCAGGAGTTCCCGCGGCGGCATCCGGGCGCCACGTCGATCGAGCTCGTCCGCAACTACCGGTCGACGCCGCAGGTCGTCACGGCCGCCAACACGCTGCTCGAGGGCACCCCCAGCCGCGGCGTCGCCCTGCGGGCCCAGCAGCCGGCGGGCGCCCCGGTGTCGTTCCGGCCGCATCCCGACGAGGTCGCCGAGGCCGAGGCCACGGCCGCCCGCATCCTGCAGCTGCGCGACGCCGGCCGCCCGCTTGGCGAGGTCGCGATCCTGTTCCGCATCAACGCCCAGTCCGAGGCGTTCGAGGAGGCGCTGGCCGCGCGCGGCCTGCCCTACGTGGTGCGCGGTGCCGCGCGCTTCTTCGAGCGTGCCGAGGTGCGCGAGGCCGTCACCCGGCTCCGCGGCGCCGCCCGGGGCGGCAGCGGCGCGCTCCGCGGCGACGAGCTGGTCGAGGTGGTCTGCGCGACGCTCGCCGGCATGGGCTGGACCTCCCAGCCGCCGACCGCGCGCGGCCAGACGCGCGACCGCTGGGAGTCCTGGCAGGCGCTGGTCGACCAGGCCGGCGAGTGGGCGACCGCCGGCGACCTCGACGGCTTCGTCGACGACCTCGACCGGCGGGCAGCCGAGCAGCACGCCCCGGTGGCCGACGGCGTCACGCTGGCGACCTTCCACGCGGCCAAGGGCCTGGAGTGGGACGTCGTGTTCTGCTGCGGCCTGCACGACGGCACGCTGCCGATCACCTACGCCGAGACCCCGGCGCAGATCGAGGAGGAGCGGCGGCTGCTCTACGTCGGCCTCACCCGCGCCCGGGTCGAGTTGCACCTGTCGTGGGCGCTGGCCCGCAACCCCGGCGGCCGCGGCACCCGCAAGCCCTCGCGGTTCCTCACGCCGCTGCTGCCCGACGACGTCCGTGCGCCGGCCGCTCCCGGCCGCTCGCACCGGGCGATGGCCTGCCGCGAGTGCGGGCGTCCGCTGGGCACGTCGGCGGAGAAGAAGCGCGGCCGCTGCGCCGACTGCCCGGCGTCCTACGACGAGGCGCTCTTCGAGCGGCTGCGCGAGTGGCGCAAGGAGCGGGCCGAGGCCGACAGCGTGCCCGCCTTCGTCATCTTCACCGACGCCACCCTGCAGCTGATCGCCGAGCACAAGCCGCGCTCGCCCGAGGCGCTCCTGCGCGTCTCCGGCGTGGGCCGCAAGAAGCTCGAGCAGTTCGGCGAGGAGCTCCTCTCGCTCGTCGAGTGAGCCCGACGGACGTCATCGGCGAATAAATGGTTTGCCCCTGACGTGCCCGCGCCGTTAGCGTGCTCGCACCAGACCGAACGCGCCTCGTGCGCCCGACTCCCGAAGGAGGTGCCCCCGATGATCACCACCATCCGCGTCCAGCAGATCGCCCCGATCTGCGCCGTGCAGCGCGTCGTCCCGACCGCCGTCCGCTCCGCCTCCGACGTCCGCACCTCCGTGGGCACCTGGGTCGGCGCCGGCAACCTCGGCCTCGGCATGACCGGTGCCCGTGCGTTCGCGTTCGATGCGAAGCGCACGTTCGGCCACCCGACCGTCGGCCCCGCCTGGAGTCCGCCCGGCTGTTGATCCTCGACAGCATCGGCAGCCTCCAGGCCGCGGAACCCGACACCGGGATCCGCGGCCTCGTTGCTTCTCAGGGGCAGATCGCCCCGCGGACCCGGACCCCCAGCCCCGCCCGTCCACGAGACCACGAAGGAGGTGAACCATGACCATCACGGTCGCCGACGTCCTCGACGCCCCCGACCTCGACCCCAGCCGGATGCCCTGCCGCATCGAGGACCCCGAGCTGTGGTTCGCGGAGTCGCCCAGCGACGTCGAGTCCGCCAAGGCGCTGTGCCAGGCCTGTCCCGTCCGGGCGCTCTGCCTGGACGGCGCCCTCGAACGGCGCGAGCCCTGGGGCGTGTGGGGCGGCGAGCTCTTCCTCCAGGGCGTCGTCATCCCGCGCAAGCGCCCCCGGGGTCGTCCCCGCAAGGACGCCGCCTGAGCCCGCAGCACGTCCCGCCTCGTCCGTCCGCGTCATCCACCCGCCTCACCCCACCCGATCAGGAGAACTCCCGTGAACGTCTTCCTCCAGGACCTCGCGCGTCAGCGCCAGGCCGAGCAGCTCCTCGCCGCCGAGCGGCGGCACCGTGCGGACGCCGTCCGCAGCGCCCACCAGATCCGTCGCCGGGCCCGGCGCTCCGAGCAGGACGCCGCCCGCCTCCGGTCGCTCCTCGGCCTGTGAGCACGCCGATGAGCACCCGACCGACCGATCCGACCCGTACGCCGACGGCGACCGCCGTCCCCACCTCGTCAGGAGCCACCATGCAGCTACTCCATGAGGACCTCGCCCGCGCGCAGACGTCCGCGCGCCTGGGAGAGGCGCACCCCGCGGCACCCGCGCGTCCTCGCGTCCGGGTGCGGACCCTCGGCCGCCGTGCCGAGGCGCTGGCCCAGCAGGCTCGACTCGCGCTCGCGCGCAGCCTGTAGGCCCCTGCCGCAGGGCCGGGATCCGTCGACCCGACGGATCCCGGCCCTGTGTGCGTCCTGCCCGTCCTACCCTGGGGCGGTGACGTGCCACCTGTGCGGACGCGAGGAGCACGACGCCGCCGCGCTCCTCACCTGGTCGACGGCCACCGAGGGCGGTCGCCGTCGCGCCTTCTGCGACGCCTGCTCGCGGCGTCACCTGCGCGCGATGGAGGGGAAGCTCGACAGCGAGCACTGGTGAGCACTGGTGAGCACCGGTGAGTACCGGTGAGTACCGGTGATCGGTGGCGGTGTCCGGGAACGACGACGGCGGCCGCCCGGATCACCGGGGGCCGCCGTCGTGGGTTCGGGTCGGGCGCTCAGGCCTTGCCGAGGATGCGGTTGAGGTTGGTGCTGCAGACCGGGCACACGGCCTTGGCCATGCGGGTGCCCTTCTCGTTCACCTTGACCTCGCCCTCGGCCTGGCGCTTCTCCTTGCACTTGACGCAGTAGAACTCGCCGCTCCAGGTCTCCGCCATGACGGCCTCCTTCAATGTTCGTAGCTGTGGTCGTCGCGACGGGGAGCAGTCCGGGGAAGCCCGTCGGTGCTCGCGGCCGGTGCCGCGGAGCCGGAGCCGACCCTACGGCACGCTCGGCGGCGCGCCTAACAGGCGTGTTCCCGCGTGTTTCCCGGCGTTCGCCGCCGGTTCGTCTGGCTAGGGTCGCCGCATGGAGCTGACCCACCTGCGCCTGGAGCGTCCGCGCGACGGCGTCGCCCTGCTGGTCCTCGACCAGCCGGCGCTGCGCAACGCGATGTCGGAGGAGATGACGGCCTCGTGGGTGCGGGCGATCGACGCCCTCGCCGCCGACGCCGCGGCGGGGGAGGTGCGGTGCGTGGTCGTCACCGGCGCCGGCTCGGCGTTCACCAGCGGCGGCAACACGGCGTGGCTGGCCGGCGACGGCACCGCCACCGTCGACGAGCTGCGCACCCGGATGATCGCCTTCTACCGCGCCTGGCTCTCCATCCGGCGGCTGGAGGTGCCGACGATCGCGGCGATCAACGGGCCGGCCATCGGCGCCGGCCTGTGCCTCGCCCTCGCCTGCGACCTGCGGTTCGCGGCCCGCGGCGCGCGGCTCGGCGTCCCGTTCGTCCGGCTGGGCCTGCACCCGGGCATGGCCGGCACGCACCTGCTGCCGCAGGTCGTCGGCGCGGCGGCCGCCCGCGACCTGCTGCTCACCGGGCGCCTCGTGCAGGACGACGAGGCCCTCGCCCTCGGCCTGGTCTCCCGGCTCGCCGACGCCGACACGGTGCTGGACGAGGCGCTGGACGCGGCCGCGGTCGTCGCCGCCACCGCGCCGATCGCCAGCCGCCTCACTACGCTCGCCCTGCGCGACGGCGGCCACCCCGACCTGGAGCGGGCCCTGCAGTGGGAGGCGCTCGCACAGCCGATCACGCTGGCCACTCAGGATCTCCAGGAGGGCATCCGCGCGCTCGACGAGCGGCGGCCGCCGCGCTTCCGGGGACGCTGAGACGTGCCCGCCCGCACCGAGCAGCCGTACGACGGCGGACCGGTCGCCGCGCTGCGCCGCATCGCGTTCCTGCTCGAGCGCGGGCGCGAGGACTCCTACAAGGTCAAGGCGTTCCGTGCCGCGGCCGCGGCGGTGCTGCCGCTGGATCCCGACGACCTCGCCCGCGCCGTCGACGCCGGCACGCTGACCGACCTGCCCGGCGTCGGGGCGAGCACGGCCGCGGTGATCGCCGACGCCGTCCGCGGCGTCCTCCCCGCGCGGCTCGCGCGGGCGGAGGCCGAGCACGGGGGAGCGCTGACCTCGGGGGGCGCCGCCGTCCACGCCGCGCTGCGCGGCGACCTCCACTCGCACTCCGACTGGTCCGACGGCGGCTCGCCGATCGAGGAGATGGCCTTCAGCGCCCTCGAGCTCGGCCGCGAGTACCAGGTGCTCACCGACCACTCACCGCGGCTCAAGGTCGCGCGCGGGCTCTCGGCCGAGCGGCTGGCCCGGCAGCTGGACGTCGTCGAGGCCGTCGACGCACACCTCGGCGAGGCGTTCTCGCTGCTCACGGGCATCGAGGTCGACATCCTCGACGACGGGCGGCTCGACCAGACCGACGAGCTGCTCGCCCGGCTCGACGTCCGGGTGGCCAGCGTCCACTCCAAGCTGGCGATGGAGCCGGACGCGATGACCCGCCGGATGCTGGCGGCGATCGCCAACCCGTTCACCAACGTCCTCGGGCACTGCACGGGGCGCCTGGTCACCGGCGGTCGCGGCACGCGTCCGGAGTCGCGGTTCGACGCGCGGGCGGTGTTCGAGGCCTGTGCCGAGCACGGCGTGGCGGTCGAGATCAACAGCCGTCCCGAGCGGCGTGACCCGCCGACCCGGCTGCTCGAGCTCGCCCGCGACGTCGGCTGCCTCTTCTCCATCGACTCCGACGCCCACGCGCCGGGCCAGCTCGACTTCCTCTGGTACGGCGCCGAGCGCGCCGAGGCCGCGGGCATCGAGCCCGAGCGGATCGTCAACACGTGGCCGCGGGAGCGCCTGCTGGCCTGGGCGAACGGCTAGCGTTCCCTCATGGGCGGGGCGAGCGCTTCCCACGGCGCCAAGGTCGAGGTGCGTCGCTCGGCGCGTCGCGTCCGCACCGTCTCGGCCTACCGCGAGGGCGACCGCATCGTCGTGCTCATCCCGGCCAGCCTCAGCCAGGCCGAGGAGGAGAGCTGGGTCGAGACCATGGTCGCCCGGCTCGAGCGGGCCGAGCGGCGTCGCCGCCCCTCCGACGCCGACCTGCACGCCCGGGCCCGCTCGCTCAGCGACCGCTACCTCGGCGGCCTGGCCCGGCCCGAGTCGGTGCGCTGGGTCGAGAACCAGAGCGCCCGCTGGGGCTCCTGCACGCCGGGGGAGCGCACGATCCGGCTCTCCACGCGGCTGCAGGGCATGCCCGGCTGGGTGGTCGACTACGTGCTGGTGCACGAGCTGACGCACCTGCTCGAGCCGCACCACGACGAGCGGTTCTGGAGCTGGGTCGACCGCTACCCGCAGGCCGAGCGGGCCAAGGGCTACCTGCTGGGCTGGTCCTCCGCGCTGCGGGAGCGCGACGGCCTGGACGCCGAGGACCCTGACGCGCCCGACGACGTCGACTGACCCTCCCGGACCGATCCGGCTCAGTCGCCGGCGAGCCGCTCCCGCGCGATCCGGGCGAGGGCCAGCAGCTCCGGCTCGACGCCCTCGGGCGGGGCGTCGATCGGCCACCAGCGCACGTCGATCGACTCCTCGCTGACGGTCGGCAGCAGGCCCTCGCGAGCGCGCGCCACGTAGCGGACGTCGAGGTGCTCGACCTCGGCGTGGCCGGCGCAGAACGGCACGGTGTGCGCGTCGAGCTGGGCGGGCACGGGGTCGATCGCGAGGTCGTGGAGCCCGGACTCCTCCCGGCCCTCCCGCAGGGCGGCCGCGAGCAGGGTGGCGTCGGCGGGCTCGAGGTGGCCCCCGAGGTGGAACCAGCGCCGCGCCTTGGCGTGCAGCGTCATCAGCATGTGCTCGCCCGAGGCGTCGACGACCAGCACGCCGGCGGTCAGGTGGCCCGGCGTGCAGGCGCGCTCGACGCCGTCGGCGTGGTCGTGCAGGTGCTGGACGAAGCGCGCCCGCAGGGCCTCCTGCTGCTCGGTCGGCGCCACCCAGGCGGTCAGCGTGGCGAGCGCGTCGGCGTGCAGGTCGCTCACGGGGTGGGCGCCGGCCCGTCCGGGCCGTCCTGCCCGCCCTGGCCGTCCTGGGTACGCGGGCCGTCCTCGCCGTCGAGCAGCGCGGCCAGCTCGGCGTCGAACGCCGCGTCGTCGAGATCGGCCGGGGCGTCCGCGCCCTCGCGGAAGCCCAGCGGATCGTCGAGGTCGGCGGCCGACGGCAGCAGGTCGGGGTGCGTCCACACGCCGTCGCGGGCCTCGACGCCCTGGCGCGTGCGCAGCGAGCCCCACAGGGTGGAGGCGTCGCGCAGGCGGCGCGGACGCAGCTCGAGTCCGACGAGCGCGGAGAACGTGGCCTCGGCCGGTCCACCCGCGGCGCGGCGGCGACGGATCGCCTCCTGCAGGCGGGCCGCGGTCGGCATCCGATCGGCGGTGGCCTGGCCGACGACCTCGTCGACCCAGCCCTCCACCAGGGCGAGCACGATCTCGAGACGCTGGAGCGCGGCGTCCTGCGCCGGCGTGCGCGGCGGGTCGAAGAGCCCGCCCTCCATCAGCCGCTGGATCGCGGCCGGGTCGGTGGGGTCGATGCCCCGCATCTGCTCCTCGAGCCGCTGCTGCATCGCCTCGGCGTTGATCGTGATGCCGCGGCCGTAGTCGGTGACCGCGCCGACGAGGTGCTCGCGCAGCCACGGGACGTGGGCGAAGAGCCGCTGGTGGGCGGCCTCGCGCAGCGCGAGGTAGAGCAGGACGTCGTCGTAGGGGACGTCGAGGCCCTTGGCGAACGCCTCGATCGCGGTCGGCAGCAGGGCCGCGCGACCCGACGCGCCGAGCGCGAGCCCGGCGTCGCTGACGCTCAGCACGTCGCCGGCCAGCGCGCCGATGCCCTGGCCCACCTGGTGCGCCAGCATGCCGCCGATGGCCTGGGTCATCATCCCGATCAGCGGGCCGACGGCCGCGCGCGCCTCGGGGGGCAGCGCACCGCCGAGCGCGTCGACCGAGCTCTGCGCGATCGGCTCCACCAGCACCTTCCAGGCGTCCGCGGTGCCGACGATCCACTCCGCGCGGCTCCACGCGGCGGTGGAGGAGATGCCCGAGGGCAGCGCGGTGACGGGGTCGAGCCAGTGGTCGGCCAGACGCAGCGCGTCGGCCACGGCGTCCTGCTGCCGCTGCGTGGGCGTCGGGTCGGGCGTCTGCGCCGCGGTGCGACGCGCGATGTCGAGCGCGACCGTCCAGTTCAGCGGGCCGTCGTAGGGCTGCATGAACTGCTGCACCTGGCCGAGGAGGGCGTTCAGGTCGGGCATGCCGCCCGGGCCGCCGAGGCCCCCCAGGTTGCCGAGATTGCCGAGGTTGCCCAGGCCACCGAGGCCGCCGGCGCCGAACAGCGCCTCGAACGGGGTGCCCTTGAACGGGTTGTCGTCGCGGCCTTCGTCGTCGGCGGGCGGCTGCTCCTTGCTCATGGGTCCACCGTACGGGGGACGGATGGGTGTTCGCTGAGAGCGGAGGCGCCCGCCTAGGGTGGCGCTGTGCCCGATCCCGCCGCGCCCGCAGCCGAGCCTGCCGCCGAGTCCGCCGCCGAGTCCCGTCCCGTCGTCCGGCTGGCGGAGCTCCGCGAGGAGCCGCTCGACGTCGCGGAGGTGCTCGAGGCGCTCGACGACGACGGATCCGGCGGCGTGGTGCTCTTCGTCGGGCGGGTGCGCGACCACGACGGCGGTCAGGGCGTCACCGGTCTGGAGTACTCCGCGCACCCCAGCGCCGCCGAGCGGCTGGCCGAGGTCTGCGCACGGGTGGCCGCCGAGCACGGCCTGCCGGCGGTGGCGGCCGTGCACCGGGTCGGCACCCTGGCGATCGGCGACCTCGCCGTCGTCGTCGGCACCGCCACCGCGCACCGCGGGGAGTCCTTCGTCGGCAGCCGCGCGCTGATCGACACGCTCAAGGCCGAGGTGCCGATCTGGAAGCACCAGCGCTTCGACGACGGCACGGAGGAGTGGGTCGGCGCGCCCTGACGTCGCCGGGCGCCCGGGCGTCCTACCCTCGCAGGGTGGAGATCCTGCTCTGGCTCGTGCCGCCTGTCGTGGTCACCGCCGCGGCCGCGGCCTGGGTGGCGGTGCTCGAGCGCCGCGGCCCCGCGGGCGGGCGCCTCGATCGTCTCGACCGCGACGAGCGGGCGCGTCGCCTGGGCGTCGCCCTGGAGCGCTCGCCGCGGCGTCCCTACGCCGCCCCGCCCCGGGCGGAGGACCGCAGCACCGGCGTCGCGGTGCGTCCCTCGCGCCGCGCGGGCGTCGACCAGCGCCGCGCCTCCTGATCCGCCTCCGCCCCCGCCCCGGCGTCCGGTTGGCCGCGGATGAGAGGGTGAGCGCATGAACCAGCGGACGGTGGCCGCCCTCGTGGCCACGCCCCTGTGGCTCGTGCTGCTCGCCGTGGTGTGCTTCGCCCCGCTGCCGTACGGCACCTACTCGCCGGGCCCGACGATCGACGTCCTCGGGCAGACCCGGGGCTCGGAGACCGTGCAGGTCAGCGGGGCCAAGACCTACCGCGACGACGGCCAGCTGCGGATGGTCACCGTCAACGTCTCGCCGGTCGGCTCGAAGCTGGGCCTGGTGCCGCTGCTGAGCGCCTACCTCGACCGCACCCGCGCCGTCTACCCCTATGACTTCGTGCACCCCGAGGACGTCACCGCCGAGCAGGACCGGCAGGAGGGCGCCGTCTCGATGGTCACCTCCCAGGACGTCGCGATCGCCGACGCGCTGCGCAAGCTCGGCCTGCCGGTCAAGCCGGCCCTCGGCGTCTACTACGTCTACCCCGACACGCCGGCCGACGGCGTCCTCGAGCCCCGCGACGTGATCGTCTCGGTCGGCGGCAAGCCCCTCACCGACCCCCAGCAGCTGGTCGACGCCGTCAAGGCCACCCCCGCGGGCAAGCCGCTCTCCCTCGTGATCGAGCGCGACGGTCGCCGCCGGCAGGTGAGCATCACCCCGCAGGTGCAGGACGGCTCGCCGCGCATCGGCGTCCAGCCCGGGCAGCTCTTCCAGTACCCGTTCCAGGTGCGGGTCAACATCGACCCGCGCATCGGCGGCCCCAGCGCGGGCCTGATGTTCGCGCTGTCGATCTACGACACCCTGACCCCGGGCTCGCTCACCGACGGCAAGGTCATCGCCGGCACCGGCACGCTCGACCTCGACGACAAGGTCGGCCCGATCGGCGGCATCCAGCAGAAGATCGCGGGTGCGCAGCGCGACGGCGCGCAGCTCTTCCTCGTGCCGCCGGACAACTGCAAGGAGGCGCTCGGCGCCGCCACCCCGCGTCCGCGCCTGGTGCGGGCCGACACCTTCGACAGCGCGCTGAGCTCGATCCGCGCCTGGACGAAGGACCCGAACGCCAGTCTCCCGTCGTGCGAGGGCGCCTCATGACCGATCAGCCGGGTCAGCCGGACCAGCCGCTCGCCATCCCGACCGGCCCCGGCGAGCCGCCCCCGGTGCCCGACACGCCGCTGGCCCAGGCGGTCGTCGAGGTCGAGCAGCACGTGGGGGAGGGCGGCTGGGACCAGCCCGCCCAGCTCTTCGCGCTCGTCGAGACCGCCGACCTGCTGCGGCGCGAGCCCGGCCTGGCCGTCCTGCTGGGCCTCGAGGGCGAGCCCGCGCCCGGCAGCCTGACGCCGGTGCAGCAGGAGCAGCTGCCCCACGACCGTCCGCTCGAGCAGGTGCTCGAGACCCTCGTGTGGCCCGATGACGTCGTGGGCTGCGCCGCCGTCGTCGAGCGCACCGTCCTGCCGCCGGAGGCCGACGGCGACGTGCCGTCCGACCCCGACGAGGCGGCCCGGTTCGCCGCCGCCCACCCCTTGAGGCAGGAGCTGCGGCTGGTCGCCGGAACCACCCGCGCCGGCGACTCGTTCTGTGCCATGCGGTTCCGGAGCCACGACGACCCCAGCCTGGTCGTCACCGGTCCCGACCTCGTGCCCGGTCTGCTGCAGCTGCTGCAGGCCACCCTCGACCCCGATCCGGAAGCAGGAGATGCCCCGTGACCGAGATGTACGACGATCCCCAGGGCGGCGCCGCGGAGCCGACGGGGCCGAGTCGACGGTCGCGGGCGCTGCTGATCACCGGCGTCATCCTCGTGGCGGCGCTCTTCGCCCTCACCGCCTTCGCCCGCTTCTACACCTCGCGGCTGTGGTTCACCGACCTCGGCTACGGCTCGGTCTTCTCGACGCTGATCTGGACCAAGGTGGCGCTGTTCCTCGGCGCGGGCCTGTTCATGGCGGTCGTGGTCTGCGCCAACATCGTCGTCGCGTTCCGCTCGCGTCCGCTGTTCGTCTCCCTGCCGCAGCAGGACAACCTCGACCGCTACCGCGAGTCGCTCACCCCGATCCGGCGGGCGCTGATCGTCGGCATCGCGCTGCTGATGCTGGTCTTCGCCGGCAGCTCGGGGGCCTCGCAGTGGCGCTCCTACCTGCTGTGGCGGCACGGCACGGCGTTCAACCAGACCGACCCGTACTTCGGCAAGGACCTGGGCTTCTACATCTTCGACCTGCCGTTCTGGCAGTACCTCGTCAACCTGCTGCTCGCGGCGCTGGTCGTGGCGATCCTCGCCTCGGCGCTCACGCACTACCTCTTCGGCGGCATCCGGCTGCAGGCCGCCGGTGAGCGGCTGACGACGGCCGCGCAGGTGCAGCTGTCGGTGCTGATCGGCGTGTTCCTGCTGGTCAAGGGGCTCGACTACTGGCTCGACCGCTACGACGTGCTGACCCAGTCGGGCGGGCTGGTCACCGGCATCACCTACACCGACGACAACGCGGTGCTGCCGGGCAAGAACATCCTGGCCGCGATCGCCCTGGTCTGCGCCGTGCTGTTCCTGCTCAACGTCTGGTGGCGCACCTGGACGCTGCCGACCGTCGGCGCCGGCCTGATGGTGCTCTCCTCGATCCTGCTCGGGCTGATCGTCCCGGGCGTGGTGCAGCAGTTCCAGGTCAAGCCCTCGGAGGCCGACAAGGAGCAGCCCTACATCCAGCGCAACATCGCCGCCACCCGCACCGCCTACGGCCTCGACAACGTCGAGACGATCGACTACCCGGTCAGCGGGAGCACGTCGAACACGGCCGCGTCGCAGCTCGGCGGCCAGCTGGCCTCCGTGCCGCTCGTCGACCCGCTGCTCGTGCGTCGGGCCTTCGTCCAGCAGCAGCAGGCGCGCAACTACTACTCCGTCGGCGACGTGCTCGACGTCGACCGCTACGAGATCGACGGGCAGGACCGCGCGCTCGTGCTCGCGGCCCGCGAGCTCAACCAGCAGGGCATCAACCCCGGCTCGCGCAACTGGACCAACCTGCACACGGTCTACACCCACGGCAACGGGCTCATCGCGGCGTTCGCGAACCAGCGGTCCGCGGCCGGCTCGCCGAGCCAGGGCGGCCTCTCCTACGCGGAGGGCATCGCCGCCGGGCAGGACGCGCTCTCCAAGGCCGAGGGCGGCTACGAGTCGCGCATCTACTTCGGCGAGCAGAGCCCCGACTACTCGATCGTCGGCAAGGCCACGCCGTCGTCCCCGGACGTCGAGCTCGGTCTCGCCGACCAGCCGGCCGGCCAGGGCTCGGGCCAGTCCGGTCAGTCGGGACAGGGCTCCGGCCAGTCGGGCCAGTCGGGCCAGACCGGTCAGGACGGCACCGACATCCCGAACGCCGACCAGGCCGTCGACCGCTCCACCACCTACGACGGCCAGGGCGGCATCCCGATCGGCTCGACGTTCCGTCGGCTCATGTACGCGATCAAGTTCGGCGAGCCGAACTTCCTGCTCTCGGGCCGGGTCAACGCCAACAGCCAGGTGCTCTACGACCGAGACCCGCGCCTGCGCGTCCGACAGGTCGCCCCGTGGCTCTCGCTGGACAGCGAGGCGTACCCGGCGGTCGTCAACGGCCGGATCCTGTGGATCGTCGACGGCTACACGACCACCGACAAGTACCCGAACGCCGAGAAGGAGTCGTTCGCCCGGATGACGGCCGACTCGCGGCAGGAGAACACCGGCCTGCAGGCGCCGCCGACCGACGAGATCAACTACATGCGCAACGCGGTGAAGGCCACCGTCGACGCCTACGACGGCACCGTCACGCTGTACGCCTGGGACGAGAGCGACCCGATCCTGCAGACGTGGGAGAAGGCGTTCCCGAACACCGTGATCCCGAAGGCGGCGATCCCGGAGGAGCTGCTGCCGCACCTGCGCTACCCCGACGACCTGTTCAAGGTGCAGCGCTACCAGTTCGCGCGCTACCACGTGACGAACGCCGGCGACTTCTACACCGGTGCCAACCGCTGGGACGTCCCGCTCGACCCGACCGACGCCGGCAACCGGCTCATGCAGCCGCCGTACCGGCTGTTCTCGCAGTCGAAGCCGGGCTCGGGTCCGGAGGACACCTGGTCGCTGACCTCGGTGTTCGTGCCCTCGGGCAAGGACAACCTCGCCGCGTTCGCGTCGGTCAACTCCGACGCGACCTCGCCCGACTACGGGAAGATGCAGGTGCTCGAGGTGCCCACGCAGGGCGTCGACGGTCCGCGTCTGGTCTCGACGAAGATCCAGCAGGACAACACGGTGCGTCAGCGGTTGCTGCCGTTCAGCGCCCCGAACCTGCCGCTGTACGGCAACCTGCTGACCCTGCCGGTCGACGGCGGCCTGATCTACGTGCAGCCGATCTACGCCCTGAACGCGGGCGCCAGCTCGGGCTTCCCGATCCTCCAGCAGGTCGTGGTGTCGTACAACGGCACCGTCGGCGTCGGGACGACGCTGAGCCGGGCCCTGGCCAGCGCGCTCGGCGTCAACGAGTCCGAGACCAGCGGCCAGACCGGCGGCACCGGGGGCACGGGCGCCACCGGCGGCACCGGCACCACGCAGGAGCGGATCCGGGCCTTGCTCGACCGGGCCGACCAGGCGTTCGCGGCCGCCCAGCAGGCGCTGACCGACAACGACCTGGGCGAGTACCAGAAGCAGATCAACGCCGCCCAGACCGCCGTCAACGACGCGCTCCGACTCTCGAACGGCACGCCCTCGAGCTCGCCCGGCGCCTCGCCGTCGGCCAGCCCGTCGGCGGCGCCCTCGGGCAGCCCGTCCGCAGCCCCGAGCGCGACGCCGTCGCCCTCGCCGGCCGGCTGACGGCGACCCGCCTCCGCACCTCGGGGAGGCGGTGGGGCGGCCCCGATTTGGCCCGCTCCACCGCCTCCCTGTAACGTCTGGTTCACCGACGCGGGGTGGAGCAGCTCGGTAGCTCGCTGGGCTCATAACCCAGAGGTCGCAGGTTCAAATCCTGCCCCCGCTACAAGGAGATCGAGGTCAGCCGCTGGCTGGCCTCGATCTGTTTTTCGGGTGTTGGGGCTGGAGCCCCTCATGAGCGTCTCGCGGGTGGTCGGCACAGCTCCGCGAGCCTTCGAGTGCGGCAAACGTCTCAAGTTGGCCGTCCGATGTGCAGACCTGGCTGGAGATTCGGCACGAGGCGGACCGGTGAGTCGCTAGCGGGTGCCGGTCGGCACGCATGGCGCCGTGAAGGTCATAGAACTGGCTCGGTCGGATCGAGGTGCGGACGCAATATCGCGATCTTGACGGCAAGTCCCGGCTGGCCTCGGCCCGAGGCAGATCTTGAACGGCGGCCGAGATCGCGCTGCGGCGACGACTGGCCGAACGGCACACCTGCCGGCCGGTCGACACGTCGCTGACCCTCGACAGCAGATTCGGCGAGGCGATTATTAGCTGGCCGACAGCGCCCTTGAGGAGCGCATCGCGGCGTCAGCGCGCCGCCTTTACGAGGACGCGATGCGTCGAGAGGTTCGGCTTCTCGCTACACCTCTTTCGGAACGAGGGTTGGGCCGCTTTTAAATCCTCGTTCTGCGTGACGTCTGTCCTTGGGACGGAATGCACCCTTCCATGGTTCCGCATCCCAGGTTGAACGTATCCAAACGGTTGTGGCAGATGCGCAACACCTGAACTGCATGAGGCCTCTAGCTGAGCGCGACGCAGGCAATCGCCGGCATCACCGACCGGAGCCGTTCATGCCAGCACTTGCCGAAGGTCCAGTAGCGCTTTTCGGGCGGATGCAAGGTTGGTGAGCCACGCTTCTCCGAATGGTTCGCTGCGTCGTCGCAGCGCCGCAAAATGCTCATCTATGTCGCGGGTCAACTGTTCAACCTTGGATGCTCGCTGGTCGTCAAGATCTGCGCCGCCAATGGTCCGGTTCACGAGGAGTAGCACCCTGTCGAGTCGGCTACGGACGACGTAAGCAGCTCTTGGGTCGTCGAGGGTTTCGATGAGCTGGTCGAGCCGCTGTGTGATCGGGTCGGTGTTCACGCCGCTACTCCCTCCTGCCGGATGCGATCTGTCAGTTCGAAGCCGACTGTGACCCAACTGTCGACCGCGCTCGCGTCGAGCGCAAAGTCGTCCGGGCGCAGGACAGCGTCGTACAGGCTCTCGAACGTAGCGCCTGCGGGGCGCTGGATCTGCAGGCGGATCAAGGCCTTCTCCACTGCTCCGTATCGGGAGAAGTTCGGATCTCCGGTCACGTGACATCCCAGTATCGCTGCATGCCGGACTGTCCGAGCTAGCACCGACGCCTCGAAAAGGACATCGGTGTCGCGTGCCGTCAGCGCATGCTGCACGTCCGTCAGCACGGTCTGGAATGACTCGATGTCATCGTCCACTCGCCCGTACGCAGGCAAGGAAGTCGATAGCCGGGTCCACCGGTCGGCGCCGTCTTCATCGGAGTCGAGCACCACACCTTCCAACGCCAGGTGCCAGAGGAAGAGCGACCCATATGACCGCAGGCGAAGAATGTCATCCCACGAGTAGTCCGCGCCCGGCTCGTCGTCGATCACGAGGTGGTCTGTGTCGCTGAGGCCGTCCTGGTCGCCACGGGCACGCGAGCCGTAGAGCATTCGCACGTAGGTCATCGTCGGCCCTCGTATGCACGTGCGAACAGCAAGGCGGCGAGGATTGCTGCCAGCATCAGCCCTAGAAAGCGAAGGATGACGAGCCACACCTGGAGATGGGTTCCGTGCAGTTCCAGATCTTGCGGTGGACTGATGGGGATTGCCGCCAACGCGCCGTACAGGCCCGCGTGCCACCAACTCGTCCCGGGCTCGACTTTGCGGTAGGAGGTGGCGAAGACGAGGAATCCGACGAGCGCCACCAGCACCCAGTTTCGGAACACCGTCCAGTGGCTACGTCGACTTCCCCAAATCAGGTTGAAGACCGCGAGTCGGAGCAGTTTGAGTCCCGCATCGATCTGGTCGCCAAGGCCGTACTTCTCACGGTAGTAGGGAGTTGTTCGACGAAACACCGCCTTTAGGAATCGTTGCTGGCCATCGAGCGCCGCCGCTCGGAACTTACCCGCGTCGTCGTAGTCGCCAACGCGGGATGCCTCTCGGCTCAGGTTCTCACAAAGCAACTGTCGTAGGTTTCCCTCCTCTGGGAGGGAATCGCGGACTCGATCGAATGGGACAGGAGTCTCTGTGAACGAGTTGTAGTACTTCAGGGAACATGAGCGGATATCGACGCGCGTCATGTCGCAGTTGATGAACTTGCATCCTTCGAACTGACAGTCCCTGAGAATAGTGTCTCGGAGATATGCGCCGACGAACGCCACATTAACGAACTTGCATCTGTCGAAGGTGGTGTTCTTAAGAGAAACATTCGCGAAGGTACTGTGAGTGAAGTTTGAGCCCTCAACGATCTTGCCCTCGAACCTCTCGGCCGCAAAGAGGGCATCCGTGTAGGAAGGCTGCTCGTCCGCCAGGCGAGCGGGCTCACGGCCCAGCAGGTACTCAGCTGTCATGCGAACTCCAGTCGCCCACGCGCTTCACGATCCGACTCTAGTCGGAGTTCCGTTCAGTTTGGCGGGTCTGAGCAATACACTGATGGTCGTGGCTGAGGTCGACAAGAAGGCGTTGAAGGAGTCCGAGATCCATACTCGGTACATCACGCCTGCGATCATGCGCGCCGAGTGTGATGCCGCGAGGAAGCCCCTCGCCTAGCAGCCGACGGCGGGTCGTCGCCCCCAACCCTCTAGCTATCCTGACCAAGAGCGATCATTGATCCATCACAATCACCTGGATCGACCTGGCATTGACCTGATCCATGAGGCAGGTTGGGGCCGATTGCAGAGCCAAATGTCCCCTTCACATAGGCCTTTTGACACTGATCACAATCGTTCGGAAGCGACAGAAGAACTCCGGGAACCCGCCAGAGGTCCCAGGCTCAAATCCTGCCCCCGCGACAGATCCGAAGGCCCGCACAGTCTCCTGTGCGGGCCCTTCGCATGTCTCGAGGCTACGGTGAGCCGGTGCCGACCCGTCCCGCGCTGATCCTGTTCGACGTCAACGAGACGCTCTCGGACATGGCGCCCCTGGCCGGCCGGTTCGAGGACGTCGGGGCGCCCGGTGGCCTCGCGCGCACGTGGTTCGCCTCGGTGCTGCGCGACGGCGTCGCCCTCACCGCCGCGGGGGCGTCGGCCCGGTTCGCGGAGGTGGCGGACGGGTGCCTGCGGGTGGCGCTGCACGGCGTCGCGCTGGACCGTCCGCTCGACGAGGCGGTCGAGCACGTGCTGGCCGGGTTCGCCGAGCTCCACGTGCACCCCGACGTGGCCGAGGGGCTGGAGGCGCTGGCCGGCCTCGGCATCCGCCTGGTGACGCTGAGCAACGGCGCCGCCTCGGTGGCCGAGGCGCTGCTCGGCCGGGCGGGCGCGCGGGCGCACGTCGAGGCCTGCCTGTCCGTCGAGGACGCCGAGGCGGCGGGGCCGTGGAAGCCGGCCGCCGAGGCGTACGCACGGGCGCTGCGCCGCTGCGGCGTCCGGCCGGAGGAGGCGATGCTCGTGGCGGTGCACCCGTGGGACGTCGACGGCGCGGCCCGGGCCGGGCTGCGGACCGCGTGGATCGACCGCGACGGCAGCCCGTACCCGCGCCACGCGGCCGAGGCGGAGCTGACGGCGTCCTCGCTCGTCGACCTCGCCCGCCGGCTCCGCTGAGCGTCGGGCCGGCTCAGAACGTCGAGTAGAGCTCCTCGCCGCCGCGCAGCTCCGGGGGAGCGGCGAGCTGCTCGCCGGGCACCTGCAGAGGGATGCCCGGCGGGTAGGCGATGACGTAGCGGCTGTCGAGGGCGCCGGCCGCGACCGTCCGGCCGGTGCCGCAGATCGCCTCGATGCCCTCGGCGAGCACGTCCACCTGCTCGGGCGTGACGCCGACGTGCACGGTGAACAGCAGGGTCGCGCCGTCCTGACGGGAGACGAAGATGCCGTACTCGTCGAAGAGCTCGCGCCGCACGACGTGCGCCCGCTCGGGGCTGCCGAGGTCGACGTGCACCTTCATCGGGTCGAGCGCGTAGGCGCCGCCCAGGGCCGGGACGGGCTGGTGGACGTCCAGCCCGGGGGTGCTGCGGGCGAGGTCGCGGATGCGGTCGGCCAGCACCAGCGCACGCTCCACGAGCGCCTCGCCCTCGGCGACGGCGTGCGCTCGGGCGACGTCGAGGCTGGCCACGATCGGCAGCGACGGGCTGGTGGTGTGCACGCGGTAGACCGCCGCGTGCACGTCGGCGCGCACCGACGCCGATCCGAGCACGTGCACGTAGGAGCCCTGGCGCAGCGCGAGCATCGACTTGTGGGTCGACTGCGTGACCAGGAAGGACGCCGGCCAGTCGGGGTGGTCGTCGAGCGCCTCGCGGATGCACGGTACGGCCGCGTTGCGACGCAGCGCGGGGTGGAAGGCGTGGATCGCGGTCCACGCCTCGTCGACCAGCACCCGGCAGCCGGTGTCGGCGGTCAGCTCGTGCAGCGCGGAGAGGAAGCGCCGCATCTGCACCAGCGCGCCGTCGTAGGCCGAGACGCCGATGACGACCACGTCGTAGGCGACGCCCTCGGCGCGGGCGCGTCGCAGGGCGGTGATGACGCCGTGCTCGGCGTCCGCCGGAGTCGTGGGGGCGTAGTGCACCTCGGCGCCGAGCCGGTCGAGGGCGAAGTGGATCGACTGGTGCATCGAGCGGTCGACGAGCACGCGCGCCCCGCCGACCCGCAGCGCCTCCAGCGCGATCTGGTTCGCACCCGTGGTGCCGGTGGTGACGTAGTGTGTCTCGTCGGCGCCGAAGGCCTCGGCGGTGAGCCGGCGCGAGCGGGCCAGCGAGCGGTGGGCGCGGAAGAACGAGTCGAGCTCGGGGGAGCCGAGCGTCACCTGGGTGGCGAGCATGCGGGAGCCGAAGAGCCGGCGCAGCTGCTCGGCGTGCACCGAGACCTCGGGGTCGGGGGCGTGGGAGAGCGAGCCGATCGGCAGGGCGTGGAAGTTCGCGATGCCGGCGCCGGCGTGCCGCTCCAGCGCGTCGGCGTACGGGGTCTCGGTCAGGCGTCGACGTTGAGCGGTGGTCCACATGGGCGGCTCTCCTGCCTCGACGTGCGGCGGCGTCCAGCCGCGCACGGACGGGTCGGTGGACCCGGGGGATCCCGAGTCCCGTCCCTCCACGGTGCGCGCGTCGTCCGGGCCGCCGGTATTCCGAAGATCACACGCGGCGTCAGGGTTCCGTCAGGGGGCGGTAGGCAAAGCGTAGAAGTTCACTCGACCTGGGGGTCTGGACGCGACGAGGGGCCCGTGCCTGCGGCACGGACCCCTCGGTGGCGGGACGGCTCAGAGCCCGATCGTGGACAGCCGGGAGAGGCCGTAGCGGGCGACCCGCTTGCCGAGTCGGGCGCCGACCCGGTCGGAGTTGCGGAAGTGGACGCCCTCGAGCACGCGGGCGTCGATGACGTCGTGGGTGAGCACGCTCCAGTCGTCGTACAGGCGCGCCTGGCCGGGCAGGTTGGCGCTCGTGAGGGCCACCGTGACGGGCGAGCGTCGGCCGAGGAGCTCCTCGAGCACGACCTGCTGCGCCCCGGCCTGCAGCGTGTGGCCGCTGGGGTACTCCGGGTGCTGCGGGGCGTTCTCGAGCGACGTCCAGGTGGGGTCCTGATCGGTCGCGCCGGTGGTGATCGCGGTGAACGGGCGCCAGAACAGGTACTGGTACTTGGTCTTCGCCAGGTGTATCTGCGCGTCGACGCTCGTGACGTGGAGCGTCGCGACCAGTCGGGCGAGCCGGGAGAGCGACGCGGCCGGCTGCGAGATCAGCAGCTGGCGGGTGATCTGGGCGGAGAAGCCGGTGATGCCGGGGTACCAGAACTTCGCCACGGAGTACTGCTCCGGCGTGCGCTGGGCCTCCTTGCGTCCGAGCGTGCGGGTCTCGGCGAGGTCGCGCAGGTAGACGGCGGAGTCGAGCGCCGGCGGCGGCCCGGGGTCGAACTGGTCGTTGGAGGCCAGCAGGAAGGGCTTCGCGTTCGCCTGGCCGGCGCGCACCGCGGGCCGATTGGTCGGCGGCGTCAGCTGCCAGACGCCGGGCGCGGGTGCGGGCGGGGTGTAGGCGGTGTTGACCGAGGCGGTGTCGGTGCCGTCGCCCTGGCGCTCCGCCAGGACGGCGGTCGCCGCGGCCGTCCCCGCGGCGATGCCCTGGCTCTTGGCGGCGCCGTCGGCGATGGTCGCCAGGGAGGCGGCGAGCGCCGTGTCGAGGGCCTGCTGCTGGGTCGGGACGAGGCTCACGAGGGTGTCGTGCAGCGCCTGGACGAAGGCGGCGGACGCGTACGGGCCCTTCTGGCCCTTCGTCGCCCGCGCCGCGGCCAGCCACGAGACCGCCCACGTGCGGCTCTGCGTGATCGGCTCGGGGAAGGCCGCGGCCGCGACAGCGCTCTCGGTGAGCAGGTGCCAGCCGACGGCGAGGGACGCCGGCGCGCCGCCGACGACGGGCGCCTTCGGACGGCCGGCGCGAGCCGATGGCGCGGCGTGCGCCTCGGCGGGGGAGAGCGCGACGGTCGCGGCGAGCGGGGCGCTGAGCGCGGCCCCCGCCAGCAGCGAGCGGCGCGACGGTGCGACGTTCTCGGTCATGGCAGGCCTCCAAGATAAGCAACAAAGACGATCGAGTTGGTCGAGCATAAGCACGGGGCGCCGATCCACGCCGACCGGACCCGTCCGCGTCGGCGCGCCGCCGTAGGATCGCCGCCGTGACGACGACGGGTGGACGGATCCTCCAGTGCCTGCCGCCCCGCCTCGACGGCGCGCGGATCGAGCTGCCGTACCTCGGCGTCGCGTCCGACGGCGTGCGCACCTCGTTCGTCGAGACCGTCGAGCTGCCCGGACCGCTCGACGGCGCGGATCCCGCCGTCGTCGAGCCGCTGCTGCGCCTGCTGTCGCTCGCGGCGTCGTTGAGCTACGCCAAGGCCTACGCCCCCGGGGCGATCGAGGTGCCCGACGGGCTCACGGCGCAGGAGCGCGCCTTCCTCGCCGAGCTGACCCCGAACGGGCTGGGCGAGTTCGCCTACGTCAACGACCTGCCCGAGGTGTTCTCCACGCCGATCCTCGGCCCGGACCGAGCCGCACCGGCCGCACCGGCCGCGCCGTCCTCGCCAGACGCCGGGAGCGCCTCCCACCGGCCCGGCCGGGTGCTCGTGGCCGTGGGCGGCGGGAAGGACTCGATCGTCTCGATCGAGGCGCTGCTCGGTGCGGGTCTGGACGTCGGGCTGTTCTCCGTCAACGCCTACGCCCCGATCGAGGCCACCGCGCAGGTCGCCGAGCGGCCGCTGCACACCGCGCGACGCCGGCTCGACCCCGAGCTGTTCCGGCTCAACGCCGAGGGGGCGCCCAACGGCCACGTGCCGGTGACGGCCGTCAACTCGCTCGTCGCGGTGCTGACCGCGCTCGCGCTCGGCTTCGACACCGTCGTCTTCAGCAACGAGGCCAGCTCGTCGTACGGCAACGTCGCGTGGCACGGCCGGGTCGTCAACCACCAGTGGTCGAAGGGCCTCGCCTTCGAGCGGCTGCTGCGCGCCAGCCTGCCGACGGGTGCGCCCGACTACGTGTCGCTGCTGCGTCCGCTCACCGAGCTGCGGATCGCGCGGCGCTTCGCCGAGCACCGGGCGTACCACGGCGTCTTCACCAGCTGCAATCGCGCCTTCAAGCTGCAGGAGAGCGAGCGGACGTCGTGGTGCGGCGACTGCCCCAAGTGCCGCTTCGTCTTCCTCTGCCTGGGGCCTTTCCTGCCCCGCGAGGAGCTGCTGGCGATCTTCTCGGGCCGCGACCTCTTCGCCGACCCCGCCCAGCGCGAGGGCTTCCTCGAGCTGCTCGGCGCCGAGGGACTGCTCAAGCCGTTCGAGTGCGTGGGCGAGCCCGACGAGTGCCGCGTCGCGCTCGGACTGCTGCGCGCCCACCCCGACTGGACCGGCCACCCGTTCCTGGAGCGCCCGGAGGTCGCGACGCTCGCCGCCGGCGCCGACGAGGCCGAGCGGGTCTTCGCGTTCCACGAGGACGAGCACTGCCTGGGTCCTGCGCTCGAGGCGATCGCCCGTGCGGTCTGAGGAGCTGCGCGGCCGCGACGTCGTCGTGTGGGGTGCCGGCCGCGAGGGGCGCGCCGCCGTCGCCGAGCTGCGCCGTCGAGGACTCGAGGCCACCGTCGTCGTCACCGGCGACGGCGTCCCGCCGGCGGACCCCTCGCTCGGCGTCGTCGTCGCCGGGGCGGACGCGCTGCCGCGGCTGCTGGCCGCGGACGTCGTGATCAAGTCGCCCGGCGTGCCGCATGCGTCCGACGAGTTCCGGGCGGTCGCCGACGCGGGCGTCCGGGTGACCTCGCTGACCGACCTGTGGCTCACCGAGAACGCCGCGCGCGTGCTCGCCGTCACCGGCACCAAGGGCAAGAGCACCACGTCCTCGCTCGCCCACCACCTGCTGCGCGGCGTCGGCGTCTCGGCCACGCTCGTCGGCAACGGCGGCACGCCCGTCACCGACGGCGACGCCGGGGAGGCCGAGATCGCGGTCACCGAGGTCTCCAGCTACCAGGCCGCCGACCTCTCGTGCTCGCCGCGGCTGGCCGTCGTCACCTCGCTCTACCCCGAGCACCTGCCCTGGCACGGCGGCTACGAGCAGTACGTCGCCGACAAGCTGAACCTGATCGCCCACGCTCCCGAGCTGGTCGTCGTGCCCGACCTCGACGGCGTCGTCGGCACCGAGGTGCGCGCCCGGATCGGCCCGGCCACCCGGCTGCTCGTCCCGGCCGAGCTCGGTCTCGCGGTCACCGACGCGGGGCTCGCGTGGGCCGGCGTGGGCGAGCTGGCCGCGTCCGAGGTGGCCGTCTCGGGGCGTCACAACCTGACCAACCTCGCGCTCGCCCTGGCCGTCGTCGCGGTCGGCCTCGACCTGCCCGACGTGCGCCGCACCGAGCTGCTGGACGCCGCGCGCACCTTCGCGCCGCTGGCCCACCGCCTCGAGACGGTGCCCTCGGACGACGGCCGCCAGTGGGTCGACGACAGTCTCGCCACCGCGCCCGAGGCCGTGGTCGCCGCGCTCGAGACCTTCCCCGACGTCCGCGTGTGCCTCGTGCTCGGCGGGGCCGATCGAGGTCTGTCGTTCGAGCCGCTGGCCCGCTACCTCGCCACCCGCTCCGCCGGACCCGCGGCGGTCACCGTCGTCGCGCTCGGGCCCGCCGGCGAGCGGTGGGTGCGGGAGAGTGGCGTCCCGACCGCCCCGGCCACCGGCTTCGCCGAGGCCATGGGCCGCGTGTGCGCCGACGACTCCGAGGTCGTCCTGCTCTCGCCCGGCGCACCGAGCTTCGACGAGTTCCGCGACTACGAGGCGCGCTCGGCCGCCTTCCGTGCGGCGGCCCTCTCGTCGTCGTGACGGCCGTGCACTCCCTCGACGGCGAGGTCGTCGATGCCCTGCCCGCTGAGCTCGCGCTCTACCCCTACGGGGTGTTCACGACGTTCGTCGTCGAGGACGACGGGGTCGTCGGGCTGGACGCCCACCTGGAGCGCCTGCGCCGGGACGCGGCGGCGCTGTGGGGGCACGACCTGGACGCGCGCCTCGTCCTCGCTGCTGCGGCGGCCCACCTGGTCCGGGCGTCGTCGGTGCCTCAGGTGATGCGGGTGACCCTCGTGCCGGAGGCCGTCGCACTCGCGCGGCCCGCCGACGCCGCCGGCTGTCGCGTGCTCGTCTCGATGCGACCGCTCGCCGCGGCTGCGAGCCTCCGGGTCGGCACCGCCCAGCACGTGCGGGCGTTGCCGTCGATCAAGTCGACGGACCTGCTCGTCCAGCTGCACCTGCGCCGTCTCGCGCAGCTCGCCGGTCATGACGACGTGCTGCTCTGCCGGGGCGAGGAGGTGCTCGAGGGGGCGACGTGGTCGGTCGTCGCCTGGACCCGTGACGCGATGATCTCGCCGGTGGACGACGTGCTCCCGAGCGTCACCGTCGACCTGATCGCGCGACTGGCCGACAGCCTCGGGCGCCGGGTCGAGCGACGTCCCGTGACCGTCGACGAGATCTTCGAAGCCGAGCTCGTCCTCGCCGTGAGCGCGACCGCTCCGGCACGGCCGCTCGTCGCGATCGACGGGCGGGAGCTGCCGGTCGATCGCGACCTCCAGGGGGCAGTCGCGCGCGAGTACGCGGCACTGCCCCGGGACGCGCTCCGGGCGCGCCCGTAGCCCGATCACCGGGTGGTGTCGGGCTGCGGGTGGCGCCTAGCGGTGGGGCCGGGGGTTTCGACAGGCTCAACCACCGGGGGCCGGCTCAACCACCGGGGTCAGGCTCGACCACCGTGAGGGTGGTGCCGTGGCGGTCGCGTCGGAATCGGACGCCGTGGGGTGAGCGCCAGAGGTAGGTGCCGGGTGGTCCGTCGGGGTCGGGTTTGTAGCGCCAGCCGTCGTGGGTCTTGTGGCGGTGGTGCTTGCGGCACAGGGGCGCGAGGTTGGAGGACGCTGTCGGGCCGCCGGTCTCGTAGGGGTCGATGTGGTCGGCGTCGCAGGACCTCGCCGGCCGACGGCAGTAGGGGAACACGCAGGTGTGGTCGCGGAGGATGATCTGCTCGCGGATCAGGTCCGGCACCTCGTAGGCGTCGGAGTACCGCTCTGCGGCGACGTCGAGGATCGGCCGGACGGTGACGTTCGTGCCGGCGGTCTGGCACCAGGCCTTGATCACGTCGACACCCAGCGGCGACCGTGACGCCTCGCTCCGGGCGACGTCCCCGAGGGCGCCGGTGACCGCGTCCACCGACAGGTGGACGTAGAGCGTGAGATGCCTCGACCGGCTCGGAGCGTTCCCGGTGGAGGTCTCGCCGACCTCGAGCGGGAGGGCCTGCTCGCCCCGGGCGAGCATCCCGGCGGCCTTCGCGCGCCGGACGCTCAAGGTCTCCTCGGAGCCGGCCTTCTTCAGCTGCTCCGCGAGGGCAGCGATGACGCGTTCGAGGTCGGCGGCGTCGGGCTGGTCGAGGATCGCGGACACATCGACGGTGCCGTCGAAGCCGGTCTGGCCGAGCCA
>NZ_JAIQZK010000016.1 GCF_020075545.1 Nocardioides sp. TRM66260-LWL | reverse complement strand
CTGCCCGAGCAGCTGCGCAAGACCCTGACCTGGGACCGCGGCAAAGAGCTCTCCGCTCACGCACAGTTCGCGTTGGCCACCGGCACGAGGGTGTTCTTCGCCGACCCCCACTCACCCTGGCAGCGGCAGAGCAACGAGAACACCAACGGCCTGCTGCGCCAGTACCTCCCCAAGGGCACCGACCTGTCGCGATGGTCAGCCGAGGACCTCGAAGCCGTCGCCCACACGCTGAACAACAGGCCCCGCAAGGCCCTTGGCTGGAGAACCCCGGTCCGAGGTCTTCGAGGAGCAACTACGCTCCCTGAAACAACCCGGTGTTGCATCGACCGGTTGAACTCAAGCAGTACCGAGCGATCCGCTACACCGCGCGACTCGCTGGGGCCGAGGCCGTCGCGTCCGTCGGGAGCCGTGGCGATTCCTACGACAACGCCATG
The DNA here is from genome assembly GCF_020075545.1 of Nocardioides sp. TRM66260-LWL. GTDB lineage: Bacteria > Actinomycetota > Actinomycetes > Propionibacteriales > Nocardioidaceae > Nocardioides. The sequence continues at coordinate 3,622 of NZ_JAIQZK010000016.1, read as the reverse complement.
GCCGAAGCACTGAACTCGCTGTTCAAGGCCGAGTGCATCCGCAACCCGGTCATGCGCCCCAAGGGCGGCTGAAAGAACGTGAGCGACGTCGAGATCGCGGTCGCCGAGTACGTCGACTGGTTCAACCACCGACGCCTGCACGGCGAGATCGGCCTCGTTCCGCCGGCCGAGTTCGAGGCCACCCGCTGGGCCAACGACGACGTCACCGACTACGTTGAAACACTCGTCCCGACCGGGACTGGTTCCAAGTAGACGAGCCTCCACGAAACCCGGGGCGATCCAACCATCCGGGCGCGTTGCGGTTGCGTCATCGTAGGATCGAAACGCGGAGCCCGCGCGCCGCGCTGTTCGTCTCCGGAACGTGGATAGGACCTTCGTCAAGTGCATACGTTCGTCGCTGTCTTCAATCGATCGTCGCCGATTGATGCCGTCGAGGTCGAGAGAGAGGCTAGCCGCGTCCTGCCTTTTAGAGACCCCCAGCAGGACAAGGTTGCCTGGGTCAGCGATGACGGACGATTCGCCCTCTTCGGCTGGTCCAATGAAGGGAGCCTGGCGGCGAAGGTGCTCGTTAACAACGTTGATCGAATCCGTTGCATGACGGGCTACGCAGACAGCCGCAAGCTTGCGGCTGTCGAGATTGCTGGTGCGTCGTCGCCAGGCGTCTGGGCGCTGTTGGAAGTCGCGTCCGGGCAGATCACGGCACGGGCCTCGGCGTCCGGTTGTGAGGTGCTTTACGTTGCAGAGCAGGCAGACCGAGTTGTCGTTGGAAACCGGGCGCTGCTCGCTCACCTCATCGCGGTTGGCGGGGGACGCCCCGTCCCCGACCTCGTCGGGCTCTCGGCGATCGTGACGACCGGCTACGCGACGACGTCTCGCACAGTCTTTGAGAACGTCCGAGCCCTTGCGCCGAATGAGCTAGTCCGCGTGACGCCGCGCGGGGTCGAGCGGAGTGACCCGATCACTCTCCTGCCGCAGCCGGCAGACGACTATGCGTCGGCAGGCGAATCGGTGGCAGAGGCCCTGCTCGCGAGTGTCGCTCTCGAGGATCATCAGGAAGGTCCTGTCACCCTGGGCCTCACGGGCGGACGAGACTCCCGGCTCATGGCTGCGATCCTGCATCGAGCGGGCGTGCCCCTGATCGCTCGCACATCGGGCGCACCTGAGGACCCCGACGTGGTTGTCGCGACAGAGGTGGCGGCGTACCTCGGACTCGATCACCACCGCAGCCCCCAGCGAGGGGCTGTCCGCGACGATTCCGGCATTACGGTCGACGTCGGCCAGCGACTTCATGCAGCGGTGGTCTTGGGGGATGGGATGCTCGGAGCCTACGACTCTGTCGGGGTGATCGACGACCGCTTCCGTCCTGACCTCGCTGCTTTCGGTGGCACGGGTGGAGAGATCCTTCGGGGCTATTACGCAGCAGATATCGCGGATGTCGCCATCTCGGAGGTTCAGCGCCGCTACCTCAGGAAGCGCGTGCTGTCCGGCGGCAAGTGCCTCACCAAGGATGCTGCTTCCGCCTACGAGTTGGATGTCTCTCCGTGGTTCGACCTGCTCGAGCAGCATGGTCTCCAGGCTCTCGAGTGGTTCTACGTGAATCAACGCACGGGCCGCTGGGCGGGGACCGCCCGAAGCGCCGCCTCGATCGGATCTCTCGCCAGACGCCCGTTCCTAGACCATGTCGTCGTCGAGCGCGCTCGTTCGGTGCCGCTCAGCGACCGAGTCAACGAACGTTTGATCTATGACGTGATGAACACCCTTGCACCTGGGTTGGCTGACCTGCGATTCGCTGGCAAGCGTTGGAAGTTCGATGAGCGGCAGCCCGAGGACCCCGACACGAGAGCGCGATGGCATGACCGCGCTCCGCTGGTGGGTTCGAAGGGTGACCGTGCTGCCTTCAACTGGCGGGTCGACCTACCTGAGGTGCGGATGGAGCTTGCCGAGCGCGTCCTCGATGGCGATGAGCGCCTGTGGAACATCCTCAGTCGAAAAGCAGTCTCGAGCCTCGTCGACAAGGAGAACGTGAGCCGGGCCGAGATGGTCCAGTTGTGGAACATGGCGACGGTCAGCCAGGCCTTGGCCACGGACTTCGCCGTTGGCACCCAGTTCGATCGAGTCCCGACGCCCATCCGAGCTGCGCTGCCCGCTGCGGTGCCGGCCGATGCAAGGGATCCTTGGAGGGCTCGCGCACGTCGAATGGTTCGCAAAGTGGGAGCGCGTGCTCTCAAGCGCCTCGGGCGGTAGCACCAGCCTCGTGCCCAGGCCAGTTGGGGACTGCCCCCGGACGGTGGCGCCGGCCGCGGCCATCTCTCGGACGAGCGGGAAGACAATTTTCCCGGCAGGTTCGCCTGCGACAGGTAGGCAGCGGCTTGGCGTAGGACCTCGTTCTCCTGCTCCAGTAGCCGGATTCGCTTCTTTGCTTCACGCGGCTCGGCACGATCAGCGTCGGTCAGACCGGGGCGCTTGCCGTCCTCGATGTCAGCGCGCTTCAGCCAGTTGGTCAACGAGCCTTCGCAGATGCCGAAGTCCTCGCCTTGCGTCTACTCAGACGCGTTAGCCGCGGCGGCGGCGGAACAGCACCGCGGAGAAATCGAAGGTGAGTCGAATCTCCGCTGCCCGCTTGGACGGTGACTCGGTCGCAGGTGGGACCGTCTCAGATGCTGATTCGGACCTGGGCTCCGGGCCAGACGCTCTCGCGGGCGTCGCGCCGGGTTGAGGTGAGACAGCACTGCGGGTCTCGTCAGCCAGGTGGCCGTAGGCCTGTTGCGCAGCTTGGCGGGTGACGCCGAGGGCGTCGCCGATCTGTGTCCAGGTGGCACCCGCTTGTCGTGCGGCGACGGCTTGGTTGTTGATGTGTGTGCGGACGGCGTTGAGGACCGCTTGAAGTGCCCGGAGCGCGAGGAGTGGCTGGTCGCTCGCGCTGAGGCCGGTGAGTCTGATGAGTTGTTCGAGCGTCGGTCCGCCAGGTGTTGGTGTCGGCATGGGTGACAAGGTGCGGGTGCTGTCCGGTGGCGCCAGGAGGTTGTCGGCTACAGGAGGATCTGTCTGCCTGGGGGCTCTTGGGGGCGGCGTCAAGGTGTCTTGACTGCAATCTGGGTTGACGTCAATCGGGGTTGCGTCGCTTGCAGACTCAGCGGCTTGGAGCTGAGCGGTGAGCCAGGTGATGACTTCGGCGTAGGCGTCGGGGGGCATCCAGCGGGTGCCGGCGGTCCAGCTGCTCCATCGGCGGCGGTCGTGGTTGCCGTGGGCAGCGAGCGCGGTCAAGATCGCGTGCCTGCTCAATGATCGGAGCGCGGAGCTGACGTCGTGCTGGATGCGGGCGGTGCGCTTGTCCGGGTTGGAGCCGTTGGGTGGGAGGCGCCAGTTGGGGTCGCCGGTTCGGCCGAAATGATCTGGGTTGGTCAGATAGGCCCGGGGTGCGGGGCGGGGGGATCGCATGGGGTCACGGGTGCGGGCCTGATGCGCTGGAGCATTGGGTCCCCGGGGAATCTGGACATGGTCGTGTCCGCAGTTGAGGCGGTAGTTGCGGACAACTCCGTCACGGTCTGAACCGTCCCCGGTTCAGTGACTGGCGAGTTCTCCCGACAGCTGCTGCTGACCGGGGTTGATCTGACGGTAATAG
>NZ_JAIQZK010000015.1 GCF_020075545.1 Nocardioides sp. TRM66260-LWL | reverse complement strand
AGGTTCAGGGGCCACCCTGTGGGTGGCCCCTGAACCATTCAAATGATTGTCCGGCGGCGTCCTACTCTCCCACAACCTCGCGATTGCAGTACCATCGGCGCTGAAAGGCTTAACTTCCGGGTTCGGGATGGGACCGGGTGTTTCCCTTTCGCCATGGCCGCCGTAACTCTATTCAACATTCATCCCACCGAACCCATAACCCGATACTGGTTCACCAGGTGGTGGTGGGGTGTTGAGACCCTGTATTCACATATCCCCCACACACACCCAGCCCCCCGGGTCATCCAGGGTGCGTGCGTGTGGTGGTTCTCGTGTGTGTTCGTGGACGCGAGCAGCATGTACTGCAACCATTCATGGTCACCTTCATGGGTTCAGTAGAGCGCTTGTGAGACAAGCCCTCGGCCTATTAGTACCGGTCGGCTGGGCATCACTGCTGTACACCTCCGGCCTATCAACCCAGTCGTCTACTGGGGGCCTTACCCCATACGGGTGGGAAACCTCATCTTGAAACGTGCTTCCCGCTTAGATGCGTTCAGCGGTTATCACTTCCGAACGTAGCTAACCAGCCGTGCCCCTGGCGGGACAACTGGCACACCAGAGGTTCGTCCATCCCGGTCCTCTCGTACTAGGGACAGCCTTTCTCAAGTTTCCTACGCGCGCGGCGGATAGGGACCGAACTGTCTCACGACGTTCTAAACCCAGCTCGCGTGCCGCTTTAATGGGCGAACAGCCCAACCCTTGGGACCTACTCCAGCCCCAGGATGCGACGAGCCGACATCGAGGTGCCAAACCATCCCGTCGATATGGACTCTTGGGGAAGATCAGCCTGTTATCCCCGGGGTACCTTTTATCCGTTGAGCGACCACGCTTCCACATGCCGTGGCCGGATCACTAGTTCCGACTTTCGTCCCTGCTCGACATGTCTGTCTCACAGTCAAGCTCCCTTGTGCACTTACACTCGCCACCTGATTGCCAACCAGGCTGAGGGAACCTTTGAGCGCCTCCGTTACATTTTAGGAGGCAACCGCCCCAGTTAAACTACCCATCAGGCACTGTCCCTGATCCAGATCATGGACCTAGGTTAGACATCTAGTACGACCAGAGTGGTATTTCAACGTTGACTCCACACCCACTGGCGTGAATGCTTCACAGTCTCCCACCTATCCTACACAAGCCGAACCAAACACCAATACCAAACTATAGTAAAGGTCCCGGGGTCTTTCCGTCCTGCCGCGCGTAACGAGCATCTTTACTCGTACTGCAATTTCGCCGAGTCCACGGTTGAGACAGCGCCCAAGTCGTTACTCCATTCGTGCAGGTCGGAACTTACCCGACAAGGAATTTCGCTACCTTAGGATGGTTATAGTTACCACCGCCGTTTACTGGGGCTTAAATTCTCCGCTTCGGCTTGCGCCTAACAGGTCCTCTTAACCTTCCAGCACCGGGCAGGAGTCAGTCCGTATACATCGTCTTACAACTTCGCACGGACCTGTGTTTTTAGTAAACAGTCGCTTGGGCCTGGTCTCTGCGGCCATCACCGCTTCCCCACGCTAGGTGGTTCACGGATCCGGCCCCCCTTCTCCCGAAGTTACGGGGGCATTTTGCCGAGTTCCTTAACCATGGTTCACTCGATCGCCTCGGTATTCTCTACCTGATCACCTGAGTCGGTTTGGGGTACGGGCGGCTCATAGCTCGCTAGAGGTTTTTCTCGACAGCATAGGATCATCCACTATCCCCAACCGGGGTCCCCATCACATCTCAAGCTCGACATCAAAGTCAGCCTTCCGGATTTGCCTAGAAGACGCCCTACATGCTTGGCCGTGCACAACCATCGGCACGGTTGGACTACCTTCCTGCGTCACCCCATCGCTTGACTACTACCGGCTCGGGTCCCACGCTACGCCCACACGTCTCGCCCCGAAGGGTCCGATCATGGGGTTTCAGATGGTTAGCATCACCAGGTTCGTCATGGGCGCTACTTCGCCGGTACGGGAATATCAACCCGTTGTCCATCGACTACGCCTGTCGGCCTCGCCTTAGGTCCCGACTTACCCAGGGCAGATTAGCTTGACCCTGGAACCCTTGATCATTCGGCGCATATGTTTCTCACATATGATTCGCTACTCATGCCTGCATTCTCACTCGTGTCGCATCCACCACTGGATCACTCCGCAGCTTCACCCGCGACACGACGCTCCCCTACCCATCCACACACCCGTTAAGGCTATATGTGTGAATGCCATAGCTTCGGCGGATGACTTGAGCCCCGCTACATTGTCGGCGCGGAATCACTTGACCAGTGAGCTATTACGCACTCTTTCAAGGGTGGCTGCTTCCAAGCCAACCTCCTGGTTGTCACTGCGACTCCACATCCTTTTCCACTTAGTCACCGCTTAGGGGCCTTAGCTGATGGTCTGGGCTGTTTCCCTCTCGACTACGGAGCTTATCCCCCGCAGTCTCACTGCTGCGCTCTCACTTACCGGCATTCGGAGTTTGGCTAACGTCAGTAACCTTGTGGGGCCCATCGGCTATCCAGTGCTCTACCTCCGGCAAGAAACACACAACGCTGCACCTAAATGCATTTCGGGGAGAACCAGCTATCACGAAGTTTGATTGGCCTTTCACCCCTATCCACAGGTCATCCCCTCAGTTTTCAACCTAAGTGGGTTCGGTCCTCCACGCGGTCTTACCCGCGCTTCAACCTGCCCATGGATAGATCACTTCGCTTCGGGTCTTGAGCGTGCTACTAAAGCGCCCTATTCAGACTCGCTTTCGCTACGGCTACCCCACACGGGTTAACCTCGCAACACACCGCAAACTCGCAGGCTCATTCTTCAAAAGGCACGCCGTCACCCTTGCAGGCTCCGACGGATTGTAGGCACACGGTTTCAGGTACTATTTCACTCCCCGCCAGGGGTACTTTTCACCTTTCCCTCACGGTACTGGTCCGCTATCGGTCATCAAGGAGTATTTAGGCTTAACGGGTGGTCCCGCCAGATTCACACGGAATTTCAGGGGTTCCGTGTTACTTGGGAAGCAGCGTCACAGGCCCAGACTTACACCTACGGGGCTATCACCCTCTACGGCCCCACTTTCCAGCGGGTTCGACTTCACCTGGACTTTCTCACTGTGCGGCCCACCGGCAGATGGACCCACGCGCTCCCACAACCCCACACGCGCAACCCCTGCCGGGTATCACACGCGCATGGTTTAGCCTGTTCCGCTTTCGCTCGCCACTACTCACGGAATCACTGTTGTTTTCTCTTCCTACGGGTACTGAGATGTTTCACTTCCCCGCGTTCCCCCCACACGCCCTATATATTCAGGCGCGGGTAACTGGACATGACTCCAGCTGGGTTCCCCCATTCGGACATCCCCGGATCAACGCTCGGTTGCCAACTCCCCAGGGCTTATCGCAGGCTCCAACGTCCTTCATCGGCTCTTGATGCCAAGGCATCCACCATGTGCCCTTCATAGCTTGTCGCACAAACACTCAACAAAAACCACGAAAGAAACCAAAACAATTACAAGTACATTGACGACCACCCACACCAACCACCAACCCCCACCCACAAGGGCAAGGACCGGCCAGTCACCGTGCGCGGTCATCAGATGCTCGCGTCCACTATCCACTTCACAAACAACACACCCACCAACACCACCCCACCGCGCACACAGCCGGCAGAGCTCCGAAGGAGGCACCAAGACACCCACACACTCGCACCCCACCAGTCACCCGGCAGGACACAGCGCCTGATATCTCAGACACCCAACAGCGTGCTGGACACAACCACCCCACCCATCCACGACCCGTTCCACACCCCACTCATCCACCCCGAAAGGCAGACAGCAGAGCCGTACTAGACACCACGGACAAGCAGACCAGCTGCTCTCATCGACGATTCCACTTTCGAACATCACCACACGTCACCAGACACTCGCTGATGATCACGGATGCATGCTCCTTAGAAAGGAGGTGATCCAGCCGCACCTTCCGGTACGGCTACCTTGTTACGACTTCGTCCCAATCGCCAGCCCCACCTTCGACGGCTCCCCCCTACAAGAGGTTAGGCCACCGGCTTCGGGTGTTGCCGACTTTCGTGACGTGACGGGCGGTGTGTACAAGGCCCGGGAACGTATTCACCGCAGCGTTGCTGATCTGCGATTACTAGCGACTCCGACTTCATGGGGTCGAGTTGCAGACCCCAATCCGAACTGAGACCGGCTTTTTGGGATTCGCTCCCCCTCACGGGATCGCAGCCCTTTGTACCGGCCATTGTAGCATGCGTGAAGCCCTGGACATAAGGGGCATGATGACTTGACGTCATCCCCACCTTCCTCCGAGTTGACCCCGGCAGTCTCCTATGAGTCCCCGGCATGACCCGCTGGCAACATAGGACAAGGGTTGCGCTCGTTGCGGGACTTAACCCAACATCTCACGACACGAGCTGACGACAGCCATGCACCACCTGTACACCAGCCAAAAGGCCACCACATCTCTGCAGTGTTCCGGTGTATGTCAAACCCAGGTAAGGTTCTTCGCGTTGCATCGAATTAATCCGCATGCTCCGCCGCTTGTGCGGGCCCCCGTCAATTCCTTTGAGTTTTAGCCTTGCGGCCGTACTCCCCAGGCGGGGCGCTTAATGCGTTAGCTACGGCACGGAACCCATGGAATAGGCCCCACACCTAGCGCCCAACGTTTACGGTGTGGACTACCAGGGTATCTAATCCTGTTCGCTCCCCACACTTTCGCTCCTCAGCGTCAGGACATTCCCAGAGAACCGCCTTCGCCACCGGTGTTCCTCCTGATATCTGCGCATTTCACCGCTACACCAGGAATTCCGTTCTCCCCTGAATGCCTCTAGTCTGCCCGTATCGGAAGCAAGCACCGAGTTAAGCCCGGTGTTTTCACTCCCGACGCGACAAACCGCCTACGAGCCCTTTACGCCCAATAATTCCGGACAACGCTCGCACCCTACGTATTACCGCGGCTGCTGGCACGTAGTTGGCCGGTGCTTCTTCTGTACCTACCGTCACTTGCGCTTCGTCGGTACTGAAAGAGGTTTACAACCCGAAGGCCGTCATCCCTCACGCGGCGTTGCTGGATCAGGCTTCCGCCCATTGTCCAATATTCCCCACTGCTGCCTCCCGTAGGAGTCTGGGCCGTGTCTCAGTCCCAGTGTGGCCGGTCACCCTCTCAGGCCGGCTACCCGTCGAAGCCTTGGTAGGCCATTACCCCACCAACAAGCTGATAGGCCGCGAGCACATCCCCCACCGAAAAAACTTTCCACCAACCCCCATGCAGGAGCCAGTCATATCCGGTATTAGCCACCGTTTCCGGCAGTTATCCCAGAGTGGAGGGCAGATTACTCACGTGTTACTCACCCGTTCGCCGCTCGAGTACCCCGAAGGGCCTTTCCGCTCGACTTGCATGTGTTAAGCACGCCGCCAGCGTTCGTCCTGAGCCAGGATCAAACTCTCCGTTGAAAAACAACACCACAACCCACACACCCCCAATGAAGAGAGCACACAAGCCATGGAAAAAGAGAACCCTGACAAACAAACAAACCCTGACACATTGTCAGAATCATTGAATGTCGATAACCATCAACCCCAAAAGGTCGACAGGGCATCAAACTAATTCGTCGACTATCCAACACACTGTTGAGTTCTCAAACATCACGCGCATCCCGT
>NZ_JAIQZK010000014.1 GCF_020075545.1 Nocardioides sp. TRM66260-LWL | reverse complement strand
AAGGTCGACAGGGCATCAAACTAATTCGTCGACTATCCAACACACTGTTGAGTTCTCAAACATCACGCGCATCCCGTGTCCGCCTGCGATTTCTCGCTTCGGCCCGCGGGGCTTGTGGTTTAAAACTTAGCGAGTCGATTTCCGCTTCGCAAATCGAGGCGTTTTCCCGACTCTCACCGCAGGCTCCCGCTCTCGTGCCCGGCTCGGCCGGAGCCGAGCATGACCGAGAGGTTCGATCTGAGGTGGCCGCCTCGGGGCCGAGAGCCCGGCGAGACCCGCCTTGCTCTCCGCCGCTCCCTGGCGACTCGGAGAACAGTACGCCCCTCCCGGTGGGATGCCAAATCGGGGGGTGCGACTCCGCGCGTCAGGCGCGGCGCACGCCTCGGAAGGTCTTCTTGCCCTTGCGCAGGACCAGCCACTCCCCGCCGATGAAGGCCGCCTCGCCGGGCACGGTGTCGGGGTCGTCGACCCGCTCGTTGTTGAGGTACGCCCCGCCTTCGGCGACGGTGCGGCGCGCCTCTCCGCGTCCCTTCGCCAGGCCGGCGAGGACGAGGAGGTCGGTGACGGTGGGGGTCTCCCCCGCCGGCAGATCGACGGTGCCCGCCTCGCGGAGGGCGGCACCGAGGGTGGCGGGGCTGAGCGTCGTCATGTCCCCGGTGCCGAAGAGCGCCGCCGAGGCCTCCTGGATGCGGCGGGTCTCCTCCGCCCCGTGGACGAGCGACGTCACGTGCTCGGCGAGCGCCCGCTGTCCGGCGCGCAGGAAGGGCTTCTCGGCGTGGGTGGCCTCGAGCGCCTCGATCTCCTCGCGCGGGAGGAAGGTGAAGATGCGCAGCAGCTCGCCGACCTTCTCGTCCTCGACGTTGAGCCAGAACTGGAAGAACGCGTAGGGCGACATCATCTCGGGGTCCAGCCAGAGCGCGCCGCCCTCGGTCTTGCCGTACTTGGTGCCGTCGCTCTTGGTGATGAGCGGGGTGGCGAAGGCGTGGGCGCGCCCGGCGTCGGCCCGGCGGATCAGCTCCACGCCGCCGGTGAGGTTGCCCCACTGGTCGGAGCCGCCGAACTGCAGCGTGACGCCGTGGCGTCGGTGGAGCGTCAGGAAGTCCATCGACTGCAGCAGCACGTAGCTGAACTCCGTGTAGCTGATGCCCGCCTCGAGCCGGGTGCGGACGACGTCGCGCGCGAGCATGCGGTTGACCGGGAAGTGCTTGCCGATGTCGCGGAGGAAGTCGATCGTCGACAGGCCGCTGGTCCAGTCGTAGTTGTCGACCATGGTCGCGGCGTTGGGGCCCTCGAAGGACAGGAAGGGCTCGATCTGCGCACGCACCCGCGCGACCCACTCCTGCACGGTCTCGATCGGGTTGAGGGTGCGCTCCCCGGACTCGCGGGGGTCGCCGATCATGCCGGTGGCGCCGCCGACGAGGGCGAACGGCGTGTGGCCGGCCTGCTGGAGACGTCGGGCCGTGAGGATCTGGACCAGGTTGCCCAGGTGCAGGCTCGGCGCCGTGGGGTCGAAGCCGACGTAGAAGCGCACGCTCCCCGACGTCAGCGCCTCGCGCAGCGCCTCGCGGTCGGTCGACTGGCTGATCAGCCCCCGCCACTCCAGGTCGTCGAGCAGAGCGGGGTCGAGGGGCGCGTCGGCGGACACGGGGGGCCTTCCTGGTCGGGATCGGGTGCGGCCCAAGCCTGCCGCATCGGGGACGTCAGCGGGCGCGCGGTCCGTCGTCCCGACGGTCGGACGGCTCCGCGAAGCCGCGTCGCTGCAGGCGACCCACGGACCCGAGATTGCCGAGGATCGCCGCGACCGGCGGGATCAGCGCGGCCACCACGCTCATCGCGATCGCCAGCGGGACGGAGAACAGCCGGACGACGTTCCAGGCGAGGGCCACCAGCACCAGGCACGTGCCCATGAGGACGAAGTACAGGCGCCGGCGCCGGCGGTCGTCGAGCGGACGCACGGTGCTCAGAGGCGGATCTGGATGCGCTGGATCGACGCCGAGATCGGCGCGAACAGCTCGCGGCGGATGCGGTTGTGCTCCTCGTCGAGGTCGTACACGCGGTAGTCGTCCTCGCTGGCGAAGTCGGCGGTGAGCGCGTAGGAGGCGTTGCCGTCGCGCAGACCGACGTCGAGGCCGGTGCGCAGCTCGTAGGAGACGCCCTCGACCCGCAGCCCGCGGAGCGCGGCGAGCGCCGTCTCGGCCTGCTCGGGGGTGGCGTCGTCGCGCAGCACGCCGACGACGATGTTGCGGATCGCTGGGCCGGTCATGCGCCCAGCCAAGCACGCGGCCCCACGCCCCCGGGACACCCCGGGAGCGACCGGGCCCGTGCTCGCTAGGCTCCGCGCCTGAGGGGCGGTAGCTCAGTCGGTCAGAGCAGAGGACTCATAATCCGAATCCGGGCGTGATGCGGGGTGGGGCGACTTTGACCATGAAGGCTGTTTGCGCAGGTCAACGACCGTTTCGCCCTCGCGAAGTGATGCGAACGCATGTTCGGTGGTGCGTGCCGTTGCCCCACGTTTGCCCCACGAACGACAGGCTGCACCGATGAAGCACCAGCGCCCCGAGACACCACTCCCCCGCCGGTACCTGACCCCTGAGCAGGCAGCCGAGCAGCTGCCCATGAGCGCCGACTGGATCCGTGAGCAGCTGCGCAACGGCAACCTCGCAGGCTCGAAGGTCGGCGGCCGCTGGCTCACGACCCAGGCCTCCATCGACGAGATGGTCGCGGCCGGATCGAACAGCACGACGAGGGCCAGGCGTCGGCGCCGGAGAACCATTCCACCGGCGGTCACCAGCGCGCTGTAGGACTGTCGGTGCCCGGTGGCAGCCTGATCGGCATGGACGAGCCGTTGACCGAGCTGGAGATGGAGATCCTCGACTTCGAGCGCCTCCGGTGGCGTCACGCCGGCGCCCGCGAGTCCGCGGTCCTCGACCGATTCGGCTGGTCGATCACCCGGCACGCCCAGGTCGTGAACGCGCTCCTCGACCGGCCCGCGGCGCTCGAGCACGACCCTGTGAACTTGCGGCGGCTGCAGCGGCTCCGCGACGCACGCCGGGCGCAACGCACCGCCCGGATCGCGTGACGCGGCCAGGCGCACTGCCCTAGCGTGCCCGGCATGCAGCCGCCGTCCCCTCCGCCGCCGCCCGGCTGGTACCCGTCACCGGAGCGACCCGGCCACCTGCAGTTCTGGAACGGCAGCGCATGGACCAGCGACCTGCACTCCACGGCCATCCCTCAGCCGGCAGCAGTCGCACCGCCCGCCGGCGCGCCCGTCTCGGCGTGGGCGGCAGGGCTCGCCGCGGCAGTGCCACTGGTGACCGTGCTGCTCGCCGTTGCCGGCGGTGCCTACGGACCGACCGCCGCCTCGGCGCTGGGCGTGATCACGACCACCACCGTCATCGTCTTCGCGGGCCTCGACGTGAGCGCGCTGCGGCGCGCAGGTCGCGTCGGGCCTGGCTTCATGCTGTGGATCCTCACGATGTGGCTCTACTTCATCCCGCGCGTCTTCGTGGTCCGCACTGGATGGTCGGTGGCCCTCTCGCTGGCCGGGCTGATCAGCGGTCTGCTGACGCTCGGCTTCATCGGACAGATCCAGACGTTCCAGCCCTGAGCGGGTCAGCCCCGCCGGCTCTCGGCCGGCGGGGCGAGCCGCTCGCCACGCGCCCACGCGGCCCACTCGTCCCGCACCGCGGGGTCGGCTCCGGCAGCGTCGAGCAGCCGGGAGATGCGCTGGCCCCAGCAGGTGCGGATCGGGTCGGCCTGCCAGCCGCCGAGCTCGCTGCCGGATGCCTGGCCGAGGAGCCGCGGGTCGCGGGTGATCGCATGCAGCTCGGTGACCGCCTGGTCGATGGGGGTGCGGGCGGCGGCTAGGCGGCGGGCGGTGCCGCACAGGCGGGCGATGGTGATGCGGTCTTGCTCGAGCCCCATGCCGGGCGACGGTAGCCGCCGGCGGCGACAGCCACGTAGCGTCTGCGCTCATGCCGCGGATCACGCTGATCGTCGAGCCCGACGACGACTCCGGCGGCTGGTGGATCTGCAACGTCGCCGGACCCACCCCGATCGACCTGCAGTCCCACGCCGCCGAGACCCAGGCCGAAGGGCAGGCGTGGTGCGTCGAGCGAGCGGTCGCGATGGCGGCCGGGCGGCCGGTGGTCGTCGAGTGGCGGCCCGATGAGCGGTTCGGCGCGATGGTCGCCGACGTGTCGATCTGACCCTGGACGCGACGAAGCGCCCCCGCCCACCTGGTGAGGGTGGACGGGGGCGTTCTCTGGTCACCGTCATCGGCGGCGGCGTACTCTCGCTACATGGGACGCGACGATGTGCGAGTGGACAGCCAGGACGTGGCTGACATCCCTGTCGCGTCCGACGAGGAGGTCCTGGAGATCGTCGAGAGGCTGATCCCGCGGTGGGCCGGCCTGCTTGATCGACTCGCGCAGTAGGCGCATCCGCGGCGATGCCGGTTGAGCGTCTCAGCCTCGAGGTCGTCGGCGAGATCAATCGCCGCCTGGGTGGAGGCGGGCTGTCAGCTGCCGATCGTGGAGCCGTCGAGGGCGCTCTCCTGCGACCGTTCTCCGGCTTCGGTGATCACGAGCTGTTCCCGACCCTCTGGGACAAGGCCGGCGCCATGCTCCACGGACTCGCGAGTACTCAGGCCTTCGCCGACGGCAACAAGAGGACGGCGTGGTTGGCCGCGCTCGCGCTTCTAGAGCTGAATGGCATCCAACTTCCGGTTGTTCCTGATGTTGAGGCGGAGGCCTTCGTGCTTTCGGTCGCCACAGTGCAGGACTTTGCGGCTGACCGCGCGGCTGAGTGGTTCCGATCGGTTCACGGCCGTAGTCGTGTCGGCTACGCGTCCGATCCTCGGCTCGAGTACCTCGTCCTCGCAATCGGGGCATGGCATGAGGAAGGCGGCCTGCTCAGCCTTGATCACGCTCATCTCTTCACCATCGAAGCCCGAGAAATCCCCGGCCCTGTGTTCGCGTGGATTGCAGGTCGGATTCACTGGCGTGACGACGAGAGCCCCGAAGGTCTATCCCTAACGGTCCAGATCGACGGCGACGACAAAGGCCGACGCATCGCTCGACCGCTGCCCGCGTTCCCCTACGAACACTCTCTCGGTCTGCTGGTTCCCACGGGACACGCTCACCATCAGCGCAAGTTCATGCCAACGACCTTCGCGGTGCCCGTCGGGCTGTCTGCCATTCAGCCTGGTCGAGTGACCCTGCACGTGGCGATCGGCGGTCAGCATGCCGGCAGCATCCCGATCTCGCTGATTCGCAGCACTCAGATCCCGTCTGACACGTCCGGCCTGTAGGTGTGGCTGACCGAGTCGCCCCGGCCGCGAACAATGGTCCGTTGGGGCGCGTTCGGGACGGCGTACACGCCTCCACCGGCCGCGACCGCCGCCGCGGCAATCGTGAGGACCTCGCCGACGGTGAGGCCGCCGTCGACGAGCGTCGCCGCGGTGGTCAGGGCGGCGACGAGTGCCGCGGCGATCGCCTTCCGGTACGGCGCGAGCGCCTCGAGCATGCCGGTCATCGGCGGGCCACTAGGGCGCGCTGAGCGGTGTTCGCGGCGAGAAGCCGCTGGCCGCGCTTCGACTTCGCCCAGCGGCGCGCGAGCCGGTCGACGGGGGCGCCGCCCTTCACGAGCTCAAGGTGCATCTCGTCGGGCCGGTTCGCGTAGAACGCGCCGGCGCGGACGACTCCGCCGCAGGTGAGCATCCGCCAGCGCAGTTTCCGCAGCTGCAGCTTGGTGAGGGTGCGGGTGCCGAGCGGGTGTGCGGCGGCGTTGATGTCGACGGCCTCGGCGGTCGAGTGGTTTGACCAGACCGTCGCGGACCCGCGGATGAGGCGCTTGGCGTAGCCCCACTCGTCGAGGGTGCGGCCAACCACGGACTCCATCGACTCGTCCCACCAGAGGATGAGCCAGCAGAGGACGAACCCGGGGGCGCCGCGGCGCAGCCGGATCTTCTCGACGCCGCCGCGCAGCGGCAGGGTCCACGTGTAGAGCTCGGGCGAGTCCTCGTCGAGGACGGGCCGCCCGTTCTGGGCGTACAGGGTCACGGTGTGCTCCTCGAGGGATGGACGCGGGGTGGACGTGGCAGGCCCCCTGCTGCACGTCCGGTCAGCAGGGGGCCTGGTCGAAGGCGCGCGCGGGCGCGCAGTTCAGGAGGTGAGGCCGGCGGGCCACGCAGGCGGCGGGGGCGGCTTGCCCTCGGTGATGTAGGCGCGGAGGACGCCGATGTAGTCGTCCTTGAGGCGGGACTCCCGCTCGACCCGCTCCACGCGCGCCTCAAGCGCGGCGATCCGCTCGACCATCTCCGCGACGGTCGGCGGCGCGCCGCGGGAGAGGAACCGCTTCGCGACGAGCACGATCACCGGGCTGGAGAGCAGGGCGATGACGAACGTGGCGGTGGGGTCGGTCATCGGCCTTCCCCCTCTGCTGGGTGGTCGGGCCAGATGGTGGGGCGGGCGTCCTTCACGATCTCCGCGCCCCGGTACACCTGCCCGCACACCCCGGAGATCAGCAGCACCGCGATCACCCACGACGTCGTCGTCGGATGGTCCTGCGTGGTCGCCGCTGACGCCCAGGTCGCGAACGCCGCGCCGGCCATCGTGCAGCCGGCGACCTCGACCAGCGGCGCCCGGCACGCCGCGCCGACCAGGCACACCGCACCGGCTGCCACGAGGGTGAGGGACCAGAGGGTGGCGAGGTGGTCGTCGCGGAGGCCGGCGTCGATCGACGCCGGGGTCGCCATGAGCGTGAGGGTGCCCATGATGATCAGGCACACGTCACGGCAGACACGCGCGACCCGAGACAGCGCGGTCATCGGACGCCCACGGATCGGCTGATTTCCCGCCAGTTGGTGCCGTCGTAGCGCAACGTCACCGAGTCCGACCAGGTCGCGGTGGTCGACGCTGCCGGTGCGGTGCCTCCGGCGAAGCGGGCGTTTGCGGGCCAGGCGTAGGTGCGGCCGCCGGTGGCGTCCTGGATCCACTCGATCGTGATGACCTGCCCGAGGGTGGGGTTGGTGATCGTGGAGGAGGTGGCGTTGGCGCCGAGGGTGATGGGGAACAGGTTGCCGAGTTGGGCGTCGATGGTGACGGCGCCGTTGGCGGCGAGGGTCTGCGTGGTGGTGCGCTGGTAGTGCGAGCCACGCAGGCCGTAGCCGGCGACGGGGGTGCCGCCGTTGAGGATGGTGAGCAGCGGGTTGGAGCCG
This sequence comes from Nocardioides sp. TRM66260-LWL, assembly GCF_020075545.1. Classification (GTDB taxonomy): domain Bacteria; phylum Actinomycetota; class Actinomycetes; order Propionibacteriales; family Nocardioidaceae; genus Nocardioides. Next base: position 32,461 of record NZ_JAIQZK010000014.1, on the reverse strand, counting down.
TCGATGGTGAAGCTGGGTCCGGCACCGGAGCCGCCCATGATCCGGTCGGGGATCGAGGGGCAGGCGATGGTGCGGAAGTTGCTGACCGCTCCCTGGATGGTGTTGACGTAGTTGCTCGACGGGCTGCCGTTGTTCCACACGGTGGTGCTGGCCAGACCGGCGATGCCGAACAGGGTCGGGATGCCCACGACGTTCTGGGTGTCGGCGACGAAGCGGTTGAGGAACCCGTAGGCGTCGGTGGTGACGCCGCCGAAGATCGCGCAGCCTCCGTTGGAGCCGTTGTTCCAGATCGGGTTGGAGGTGCTCGCGGCGGGGGCGGCGAAGTTGATCGCGCTGTACCTGCTGCCGGTGTTGGCCCAGGCGAAGCCGCTGTCGTTGGAGACCAGGCTGTAGATGATGCTGTTGGTGCACCGGCCCCAGCGGAGGTTCTCGGCGCCGCCGCTGTCGCACTGGAGCGAGAGGATGCGGTGGCCGTTGCCTTCGAGCAGGACGTTGGCTGTGGATCCGTACCAGCCGTTGTAGAATGAGTCGATGGCGCCGACCGCGCGCAGCGGCCCGGAGTTGATGGTGGTGCGGAAGCCGATGCCGTTGTTGAACCCGAAGAGGTTGTCGAGGTCGACCTGGCAGTCCTGGTTGTCGATGACCAGGCCGTCGCCGGCGCCGAAGAAGCACGCCAGTCCGCGGATGACGGTCTCACTCGAGCCGACGTAGACGGCGGCGTTGCCGGTGTAGACCTGCTGGAGCGCGCTGGTGAAGCCGGCTCCGCCGATCGAGACGGTCTGGTTGGCGTTGGTGGCGGTGGCGTTGGTGGAGATCGCGATCGCGTTGTTGGCGGGATCGATCGCCACGACCAGGGCACCTACAGGGATGCCGGTGCCGGTGATCGGTGCGGAGATCATCTTGGGGTCCAGCTGCGTACCGGCGACGTTCTGGATGACGTTGGAGCCGCTGGTGATGAGCGCGTTGGACAGCGACCACGAGCGGTTGTTCGCGGTCGTGCCCTCGCCTCCGGAACCGCAGCCCCAGGTGGTGACGTTCTCGATCACGCCACGGGCGCGCTTGCGGCCGACACCGGAGCCGAAGCTGATGGCCTGGCGACCCGACAGGCCGGGCATCTTCGCCGACGGGCCACCGGACACAGTGACCGTCGTCGTGCCGGTGCCGGTCGCGTTGGCCGACAGGGCCAGGGTGTTCCCGGCCGCCGAGTAGCCGGTGACCGTGGTGCCGTTCGGGATGCCCGATCCGGTGATGGTCTTGCCGACCATCTGGGCCGTGGCCTGGATGCCGGAGCACTGCACGGTGGGTGACCCGGTGGTGGTGGTCGCGGCGGTGTCGACCCAGGCGGCCTTGGTGGTGGCCCAGGTCGGGATGGCAGGCGGGGTGATGTTCTGCCCGTAGACGTCCACACCGAAGATCAGCAGGTCTCGGATGCCGTACCCGGAGTCGTAGTCCCCGGCCCACACCATCGGCCCGACCGACCCTGCAGCGGGGACGAGGTAGGCGCCTTCGTAGTCGGCGAGCCCGGTCGTGGGGTTGACGAAGTAGGGCCGCAGGAACCCGTTGGCGTCGGTGTAGGTCAGGGTGTTGGTGCTGTGACGCACCGCCGGGCCCGACAGGAACACCTTCGAGGGAAGCTTGAACCCGCCGGACGGCACGTAGGTCGGACCGGGCGGGAGCACGACCGTCCCGCCGCCGAAGGCCGCGACCGCGTTCAGCGCGGACTGCGGCGAGCTGTAGAGGCCGGCGGGCGTGGCTCCGGAGAGGTTGAGCTGAGCGGCGAGGTACGCAGCCTGCGCAGTCGAGACGGGCTTGTTGGCGTCCGAGGTGTTGTCGACATTACCCAGACCGAGGTTCGTCCGGGCGACCGGTGCGCTGGCCAGGTCAGACAGGTTGGACGTCTTCTGGAGCGAGGCTGCCTGAGCCGCATTCGCCTTCGCGGTGGCGTCGGTAGCGGCAGCCGAGATCGCCGCAGCCTGAGCGGCGTTGGCCTTGGTGGTCGCGTCGGCGGCAGCGGCAGACTGCACCGCCGCGTCGGCAGCAGCCTGCGCACCCGAAACCGGCTTGTTTGCGTCGCTGGTGTTGTCGACGTTTCCGAGGCCCAGGTTGGTCCGGGCAGCCGGGGCGCTGGCCAGGTCGGAGAGGTTCGCCGCGCGAGCCGCCTTGCCCGCGAGGGCGGTGCTGACGGTGGTGGCGAAGTTCGCGTCGTTGCCGAGGGCGGTGGCGAGCTCGTTGAGGGTGTCGAGGGCTGCCGGGGCGGACGCGACGAGCGCGCTGATGGCGGCCGCCACCGAGCCGGCGGGCTCGAAGGCGGTGGTCGGCTGGAGCGCAGCGGTGCCGAGGCCGAGAGCGCCGCGGGCAGCGGCGGCATCGGCCAGGGTGAGGAATGCGCGGCCGTAGGCGGTGGTGGCGAGGGCCGAGATCTGGGTGAGGTCAGCGTCGAGGGGCTGCTTCCCCGCGAGCACGGCTGTGATGCTCGCAGCGAAGTTGGGGTCGTTGCCGAGGGCGGCGGCGAGCTCGTTGAGGGTGTCGAGCGCACCTGGCGCTGATCCGATGAGCGAGGCGATGGCGGCCTGGATTGCAGCGTCGCGCAGGTAGGCCTCGCCGGCGACCTTGTTGGTGGCGTCAGCTGCTGCAGCGGCCTGGACCGCGGCAGCAGAGCCGGCGGCGTCGAAGAACTGGTCGACGGCTGCTCGGAGCTGCGCCGTCGTGACGATGTCGGTGTAGCCAGCGACAGACCTGACTTGGTTGCGCGGTGCACCGACGGGGTCGGTGACGGGTCCGTCGTCCGGGATGGCGTTGAGGTCGAGAGTTGCCTGGCCGGCCAGGGGCTGGAAGATCTTGCGGAACTTGGCCTTGCGGCCGTCGGTCCAGGTGAAGGTTCCTACGAGCTTGTATGCCCAGTTCTTCACCAGCTGTCCGGTCTCGACGGAGAGGTAGCCGTCGGCGTCGGTGGGCACGACCGCGAAGGTGAGCTGCTCGCCGAAGTCGGCCTCGAGCTGGATGCCGGGGCTGTCGAAGCGCCACTTCGACGCCTCGTGGACGATCGGGAGGCTGATGTAGAGGGTGGCCTCGATGCGGGCCGGCTTGGGGTCGCCGATGTTGAAGTCGTAGGTGGGCCCCAGGTTGCAGGTCACGCCGATGACGCCGGGCGGGAGGGTCACGGTCATGGGGTGGCTCCTTCGTTCTGCTGAGCGGTGAGGGAGGCGACGGCGGCTTCGAGTTCGGCGATGCGGGCGTAGAGCGCCGCGACGGGGTCGGCCTGGTCGGCCGGGTCGGTGGGGCCGCGCCACTGGCCGGTCCGGGTGAGGGTCCAGCCGGGCGCGACCGGGGAGTCGGCGGGAAGGGGCTTGATGGTCTGCCAGTCGGGCGGGGCCCAGGCGCCCGGGCTGGCGGGGTCCCAGGTGTCGGGGAGGGCGATGACGTTGACGACGTCGCCGCCGGGGCCGATGAGTGCTGCGCGCACGGTGTCCTCCTCAGAAGTGGGTGATGACGAGGACGAAGCCGTCGCCGCCGCCTCCGCCGTTGCCGGAGCGGGTGGTGGTGCCGGTGGCGTTCGAGCCGCCGCCTCCGCCGCCTCCGGAGCCGTTCGCGCCGTTGCCGCCGTTGCCGCCGACCCCGTTGATCCCGCCGCCGCCTCCGCCGCCGCCGGAGCCGCCGGCGCCGGTCGCGGACGATCCGGCGGTGCCGTTCTGGCCGGCGCCGGTGCCGCCTCCGGCTGCGAGTGCGCCACCGGCGCCGGGGGTGCCTGAGGCGCCCTGCCCGCCGGCGTACCCGGCGGTGGCGTTCGCGCGGATGTCGGCGCCTTGCCCGCCGGCGCCGCCTCCGGCTGCGGCAGCGGACGACCCGGCTGCGAGTGCGCCGCCGGCGCCACCGACGATGCCGCCGCTACCACCGGCACCGCCGGCCGTCGGGGCGGTGCCGACGACCCCGGGCATGGGGCCGCCCTTTCCGCCGGCCGCGATGTAGGACCCGAACGAGGAGCTGCCGCCGTTGGAGCCGGGTCCGCCGGCCGCGGACGCCGACCCGCCACCGGATGCGGTGGCGATCGCGCCGGTCGCGCCGGCGCCGCCGATCCCGACGACCACCGAGGCGGTCGACGGCAGCACGCTGGCGGGGATGAGCGCCGTGGTGACCGCGCCGCCACCACCGCCGGTGCCGCCCGGCGAGTTCGGGGAGCTGCTCGAGCTGACGTAGGCGACACCCGAGGCGCCACCGCCGCCGGCACCGACGATGACGACGTGCACGGCCTGCGCGAGCGCGGGCTTCGACCAGGTCGCCGAGGAGGTGTAGAAGTCGACCTTCGCGGACGGCGCGGCGGGGGTCCAGGCGGCCCCGTCCCACCGCTCGAGGCGCCCGACGGTGGTGTTGTAGATCGTGCGGCCGACCCATCGGGTCGCGCCGGACAGGGCGTCGCGCTGGTCGGAGGTGAGCGGCGAGATGCCGGGGGCGCCGTCGACCCAGGTCGCGAGGGCCTGCAGCCAGGTCGGAGTGTTGTTCGGGTCGGACGGCTGCGGGTAGGGGACGCCCTTGCTGGTGGTGGACATGCTCAGACCTCGGTTCCGGGCTCGGGCTGGTGGGCGATCGCGTCGGCGAAGGTCGGGAACGCGGAGGCCTCGGCGGTGAAGGTGGGGCCGTGCCGGTTCGTCATGTGCTGGAACGACGCCCCGGACCGCACCTCGAGCGTGGCGATGATCCCGACGGGCTTCTGGGAGTCGATCGCGGCGCGGATCTGCGGGATGGTGACGCCGTCCTCGATTTCGCCGGCGAGGATCTGCACGGTGAGCCGCCACGGTGACCCGTCGCGTTCGATGAGCTCGACGCGCTTGTTCCCGGTGAGGAGCGCGGCGACGGCGGCCTTGAGTGCGCCGGGGGTGCCGCGACGGAACCCGGGCCGGGACCGGACGTAGTCGCGGGCCTGCGCGGCGGTGAGGCCGTCGGGGACGCGGGTACCGGCGAGCTGCCCGAGCCAGGCGGGGTCGATGGTCTGGTCGAGGTCGTAGATCCCGGCCCAGCCGCGCGGCCCGGGCTGCAGCTGCGCGTCGGTGTCAGCGACCGGTGTCGTGAGCGCGTCGACGAGCGCGGCGAGCAGCGGGCCGGCCTGGGCGGTGAACGCCTCGCCGGTGGCCTCGGCGACCCGGTCGGAGAACGCGGTCACGACACGGTCCCCGATACCCCGGACCCGGCGCCGATCGGCGCCGGGAGCGGCGCGGCGCCGCTGAGGGTGACGTCGCTGGTGCCGCCGTTGAGGGTGAGGGACGCGATGTAGGCGACCCCGTCGGCGGACCCGACGACGCGGGCGAGGTCGAGGAACCGGACCGTCGGGGTGTTCACCCAGGCGTCGGGGTCACCGGGCGTGGTGCCCCACGCGAGGAGCCACTTGGTGACTGCCGCGGCGATCGCGGCCTGCACCGCGGTCGGGGATGCCCCGGTCTCGGCGACCGCGGTGTAGGCGATCGTGAGGTTTGTGTAGGTGGGGGCTGCGGCGAAGAACCGGAAGTTGACCTCCCGGTACTGGCCGAGCAGCGCGAGCACCTGGTCGGAGATTCCGGCCGCGACCGGCGTGTTCGTGGCGGTGATCGGGACGACCGTGACGGTCCGCTCCGCGGGGGTTGCTGGGGTGGCGGGGTCGTAGAGGTCGAGTGCGAGGGCCCGGTCGACGCCGGGCACGGTGCGCGCCAGGGCGGCGACGTCGGCGGCCCGCACGCCGCCAGGACGCAGCGATGAGGTGTAGGCGACGAGCCGGTCGAGGTAGGTGAGGATCGGCTCCTCGTCGACCCCGCCCGTCGATTCGGCGGTGGCGGTCGCTGACAGGGCGGTCGCGGTGGCGGTCGCGATGGTGAGCGGCCCGGCCGGCACCCCGTTCCCGGCGGTCCCGGGGGTCGCGGCGACCAGGGTGACGGTGACGCTGGTCGACGACGCGGTGACGGCGGCGGGGAGGTTGAACGCGACGTCGCGGCCGTCGGCGCCGACCCCGAGGACGGTGAACCCGGCCGGGAGGGTGTCGCCGGCGGCGGTGACCGTGACGGTCACCGGGATGGTGGCCGAGGCGGCGGGGATCGCGGGGACCCCGAACACGGTCTCTCCGAACGCCGCGAACGCCGCGGTCACCGAGTCGACCGCGAGCTGGTTTGTGGCCGCGAGCTCGCGGCCGATCTCCTCGGCGAGCACCACCTCGGGGGCGGACTCGTCGGCGACCCAGCCGGGCATCCGGTCAGCCATCGCGTCGAGGACTTCGACGATCACGGCGTCGGGGTCGGTGTCGATCTGCGGCGGCGTGTACGGCATCGCGGCACCTCGTCCTTCAGGCGTAGCGGGTCAGGGGAGGTAGATGTCGGCGGCCTGGGTGCCGTCGGCGTTGGTGGGCTCGACGAGCACGGTCGACGGGTCGGCGCGCGGCTCCCACGTCTCCAGGACGTCCGCGAGGGTCGCGGGGTCCAGGCCGCGGCCGAGCGGGTCGGGGATGCCGTACCCGGTGGCGGCTCGCCGGTCCCCGATGACGGTGGCGACCAGCAACCCGACGGACTGGGCGACCTCCGCCTCGGAGTCCTGCTCGAGCGACGACAGGACCCCGCTCGGGGTGACGGCGATCGGCAGCGCGAGGTGGCGTGGCACGGGGCCTCCAGTGGTCAGGGGAGGATCGGGTTGCCGAGGGAGGCGAACCGGTTGGCCATCGACGTGCCTGTGCCGGCGAGGGTGACCGTCAGGGTCACGAACAGCTCCTGCGTCGGGTTCACGGTGGTGGTGACGGCGGTGGCTGATCCGGCGGCGACCGCGGGCCCCACGGCGGTGGACCCGTAGAGGAACCCGCCGGCCATGTAGAGCGTCGCGGAGGTGCCTGCTGAGGCGGTGCACCCGACGGCGACGTTGAGGAAGCTGATCGGGGTGTTCGCCGCGATCGTGGCGGTGGGGGCGATGGAGACATTGGCGGTGTCGCCGGCGATGGTTCCTGCGGTGCCGAACCGGACCCGCCAGGTCGCGATGCCCGCGGTAGTGGCGGCGGTGACGAACGAGGTGAACTCGATGGGCAGGATCACGCCGTTCTGCCAGAACCCGGCGGGCACTTTCCACTGCGCGACGATCGTCTCGGCGGTCGCGGCGCTGGTGGCGTTGAAGGTGAGGGGCCGGCGGGTGAACTGCGGGGCGCCCGTGATGTCGTAGACGAGGGTCGCGCCGGTGCCGAGGACCGGGAGGGGCTCGCCGTTCTCCACCGAGTAGGCGTAGATCCGGTTCGCGCGGGATGGCTGGGTGATGCCGGCGGTCTCGGTGCCCTCGACGTAGACGCCGCGGGTGCCGGTGGAAGATCCTCCGGCGGAGATCATGTGGATGACGTTGCCGCGCGCCTCGAGGCCGCTGGCCGTGCCGCCACGGAACCGGACGGGTTGCACGGTGCCGTTGTTCGACTGGTTGATCGCGACGTCGTAGAGCCGGTTGGAGTCGCTGTTGCGGAAGTCGAGCGCGATCTGCTGCAGCCCGCAGGACACGGCGATGTTCTGGAAGGTGCAGTTCGAGGTGTTCGCGTTCGATGCGCCGTCGAGGGAGAACCCGGTGGCGGTGGCGGGCGACTCGAGGAGCCGCACGCGGAGGTTGCGGAAGTCTCCCTTGGTGACGTCGGCGGCCTCACCGAGGGTGGAGCCGGTGACCAGGCACTCGAAGGTGAACCCGATGGAGGACGGGTTGATGACGTAGACGTCGTCGAGGATGCCCCAGTGGATCGACCGGACCCGCACGCCGACCCCGATGTTGCCGGCGCACTGGAGGTTGAGGCCGTTGATGCCTGAGCGCTTCACGGCGGCGTTCGAGGCGCCGGACGGAGAGATGACGTCGACCATCGCGACGGTCGCGCCAGTGCCGGTGTTGTTCCAGAACAGGGTCGACCCGAACGCGGTCTGCGCGACGCCGGCGGCGTCGGTGTTGCCGTAGGCGCCGAGCCCCATCAGCACGACCGACGACGAGTCAATCGTGATGGTCTGGTCGATGTGGTAGTTCCCACCTGGCACCACGGCGTACCCGCCGCCGGCAGCCTTCGCCGCGTCGACGGCCGCCTGGATGGCCTGCCGGTTCGCGGTCGCCTGGGCCGCCGCCACGGTCGCCGTGGCCGGCCCGGCAGTCAGGGTGCCGTAGTCGCGGGCGAAGAAGAACGCCTGCTTGATCGGCGCGATACTGGCGGCGGTGGCGAACTTCGTGAACGCGCCGGTCGGGTTCTTGATCGACGGCGCGTTGTCGCTGGAGTCGAAGAAGAAGGTGACCGCGCCGGCAGCCGGGGTCTGCGTGACTCCCTGGGACTGGGTGTCGAGCTCGAGCTCGGCCATCAGCGGATCCCCCCGATCAGTGCGGTGCCGCGGCCGACGAGGCGACCGGTGCCGCGCACAGCGAGCGCGCGCAGGTAGTGGGCCTGGGTGTTCGTGGCGGCGGTGTAGGTCGAACCGGTCGCGATCACGCGCGGGACTCCGGCGGCCGCGTCGGCCGGGAGCGCCACGGACACCTCAGAGAGCGCACCCGTGGCGGGGTCGCGTCGGACGACGTTGGCCGGCATCAGGCCAGCAGGATCGCGTCGTCGCCCTCGAACGCGATCGTGGTGGCTGTGATCGCCTTCCCGAGGTACTGGTGGATCTTCCCGGTGCCGGTCACCGGGGTGGGGGTGGCGCCGCCGGGGGTGGTGTCGGAGAGGTAGTAGCGCGCGCCGACCGTCAGGCTCGACAGCGCGGTGTTGCGGCCCTCGAAGAACAGGGTCGCCGCGGCGCCGTTCGCGGACGCCGACAGGACGAACCCGTCAGCCTGGACGGGGGTGCCGGCCGCGGCGGTGGCGCGGGCGATGGTGCCGTCGGACTTGACGTAGCACCAGTCGCCGGCCGAGAGGGCCCCGGAGGCGGTGGAGGTGTAGACGTCGGGGGTGACACCGACGGGCATCAGGGACTGGTCCAGCCGGCCGGTGGAGTCGAGCTGGGGGATCTTCCCTGCGTCGGCGGCACCGGCTGAGGTGGCCTGGCCGGGGACCTCGACGAGGGACTGGGCGCCGGTGCCGCGCGCGAGGTAGTTCGCCATGACGTCTCCTAGGTGTGTGCGATGCCGGGCTCGATGCGGATGACGAACCGGGTGGTGGTGGCGGCGTGACCGAGGCGCAGCTGCACGACCCCGGTGGCGGGATTGGTGGTGAGCTCGCCGCTGGTGCCGAGCCAGTACGGGCCCGGTGTGAGGGAGGGGATGGTGAGGTCGCCGTCGTCGCGGATCGTGACGGTCTCGCCGGAGAGGGCGGCGGCGGTAGCGATGCCTGCGACACGACCAGCGGTGGTGGTCGACGTCGATGAGGCGGGGTAGGCGTTGCCGTCAGCGGCGATGTAGACGGCCCTGTAGGCGGCGATGTTGGCGCCAGCGGGGGCCGTGAACCCCTCGCTGCTGGTGCCGCGCGCCGGCGTGCCGCCCCCCGTGCTGGCTGCGGTCTGCGGGATAGCCCAGGGGCCGTCGTCGGTCCACACGAGGAGGACGACATCGCCGACTGCGGTGGCCGGGCCTCGGCAGGGTCCGATCGGTGAGTCGGCGATCGTGCCGATCGGGGCGACCCAGGAGCCGATGTCGTCGACCTTCACGACCTGCCCGGTGACCGGGGGCCGGTCGAGCCGCGGCGGGGTGCCGGACAGCAGCCGGGAGATCGAATCGGCCACCGTCAACCCCTCTCGTCAGATCCAGAGCGCGGACGAGGTCCAGTCGTGTGAGGCGGCGCCGCCGAACACGCCGCACCCATAGGCGCGGCCGCGGGCCTCGACGGTCGACCCGTTCCCGAGGCTGATCGCGACGTGGTTCGTGGCGCCGGTCCCGATCCGGAACAGCAGCGCTCCGCGGGTGCGGAGCCCTTCGGCGACGCTGATCCCACGGCCGGCCTGCGAGCAGCGGGCGGCCTGCGCCGCCGACGGCTTCGGCAGCACCTTCCCGCCCGCGCGAGTCGCTTCCTGCACTAGCCCGGAGCAGTCGAACGACCCCGGCCCGGAGGCGCCCCACACGTAGGGCTTCCCGGACTGGGCGAGCGCGAACTGCACCATCCGCTCCCGCGCACCTGATCCCGGGGACCCGGCGTCGCCGGCCTGGCCGGGCAGGTAGTTGTCGAACCCCGGGTCACCGGCGCCGGTGGCCTTCGGCTCGACGAGCTGGTGCTGGGATCGGCGCAGCAGCACGGTCGCGCGGGACCGGGTGACGGGCCGTGTGAACGACCACACCAGCCACTTCCCGGCCGCGGCGCCCATCGCGTCGTCGAGAAGCACCACCGAGCCCGCGGGCAGCGCCCACCGGGTCGCGTCGACCGACAGGGTCGCCTCGGCCATCGGCTTGCCGATGTCGAGGTCGAAGTCGATGGAGTCGACCGGGTTGCCCTGGTCCCCGGCGACGGGCTCGGTGAGCCGGGTCGGGGACGGGTCGCGGGTCATCAGCCACGAGTCGGGGCCGACGATCAGCCGCTTCCCGTCGGAGAACCGCCGCCAGTTCCGGGCTTGGGCGAGGTCGCCGAGGAGGTCCCAGGAGTTCTCGGTCTCGCCGTGCATTGACCGCGACACCTGAGCGTGGACCCGCTCGCTGTCGGAGTCGTCGACGACGACCGCCACCCCGGCCTCGCGTGCGAGGCGTCCGACGACACCGGCACGGGACAGGGTGTCGGGTGGGATGGACAGCTGCGCGGTCTTGCGGCGCAGCGCCCCGACGACCCCGTCCTCGAAGGTCAGCGTCACCCGGGACCCCTGCTTCGAGACCCGGACGAGCTCGAACCGGCGGCCGGCGACGTCAAGCCACGACCGCTCCTTGAGGTACCGGTCGCGCAGGAGCCGCCGGTCGGCGTCGTTGACCGGCACCGTGACCGTCGACGCGCCGTCCATCGTGAGGTTCAGGGTCGGCGGGTCGGTGATCGCGTCGGTCAGGTCGACCCACGGCTTCCCGTCGCCGCGCTTGATCCGGTACTCCCCGGAGGCGATGTCGCGGTCGACGGCGGCCATGTCGTCACCTGCCTGCCTTGGACTTCGACGCGGGGCCACGGACCACGGACGCCTCGACGTACTGCCGGAACGTCACGGTCACCTGCTGCTGGGTGCGGCGGCCGGCGGTGTTGCGGATGAGCAGCTGGTCGTCCTCGAACACGAGGTCCGCGATCACCCAGGTGATCTGCTTCCCGAACGGGGTGGCTCCGGTGATGCGGACCTTGGTGGGCTCCTTGCCGACCGACCGCGGCCGCCCCCACCGCTCGAGGCGGGACAGCTCGGTCTCGACGGACTCGCGGCCGTTGCCGACGACCAGCGGGACGACCCACTGCATCGCGGGGGTGCCGGTCCACTCGATCGCCTCGAGCCGACGGGCCCGGGGCACGGGCTCCCAGCCTCCGACACCACCGGACCGCTGCCCGGGGCCGGCTTGCCGGAACCGGATCGCGCCGGAACCGTCCGCGGGGGTGACGAGGATGCTCACCGGCGGGCCTCCTGGTCACGCAGGTCGCCGACGACCAGGTCGGAGATGACGCGGCCGTCGGGGAGCACGAGCTGCGCGGACAGGTTGATCTGCTCCCGGCTGGTGCGTCCGGCTCCGGACGGCTGGGGCGTGCGGGGCTTCGACGGCGGCGCCGACGGCACCCGCGGGGGACGACGCCCCGGCGCGCCGGGCGTGCTCCCACCGAGGAGGGGCGACAGGAGGCTGTTCAGGGCCGTCGTCAGGTCCCGATTCAGCGCGAGGATGCTCGCGCGGGCGGGCCCAGTGTCGATGTCGACCTTCGTGCCATCGACGACCGCCAGAGAGGCAGCGAGCCGGTCTACGCCGTTCGCAGCTGTCATCGTCCCTGAATACAGGTCGCGAAGGTTCTCCTTGCGCGCGCGAGCGGCGATCGCCTCCTGGGCGACACGAGCGGGCTCGAACAGCACTGTGTTGAGCCAGTTGCCAGTGCCGCCAGCGTCTCGCAGCTTGGAGTAGTCCTTGAGGCTCAGGAACGGCTTCTTGCCGAACCTCTGCTGCTGGTCGGGCCCCTGAGATCCGGTCGCGGTCTCATTCAGCAGGGCCGCTAAGGCGACGTAGGGGTTGGTCAGGATGCTGTCGAACAGCAGCGATCCCGCGAACAGACCGAGTGCTCCGCCAGCGCCCGCCTTGCTGCCCCGGGTCCGTGCCCTGCCAGGCGCACCGCGGCGTCGCCGGGGGCTACCACCCCCCGAATCCGGCAGGCCGCCCATGCCCTCGTTCACCACGAAGACCGGTGTCGCGCCGCCGTACTTGGACAGCGCCTTGGAGATCGGGCTCTTGTCCTGCGGGAGCTTCGAGCGCAGGTATGCGCCGCCAGCTCCGAGCGCGAGTCCGGTCTTGACCCACTGAGGGGCGTCGTTGAAGGCGTTGACCAGGTCGCGCGCGTAGGGCGCTGCGACCTTCAGGGCGTCGGCGGTGGTCCCGAGCGCGGTCCCGATGGTCGGGAGCAGTTCGCGGGCGAGGGGCTCGGCCTTATCCACGAAGTCGCCGATGGCGGGGATGCCACGCTTCTCGAAGACGTCGAGGTAGTGGGTGATGGCGGGGACGCCGTCCTTGAGGATCTTCCCCTCGAGCCGGTCCAGGGTCGGCAGGAGCGAGAGGCCTAGCTGCTCGTTGATGTTGGCCCAGGCGGTGGACATCTTGTCGGTGAGGGTGGCGTTGGCCTCGGCGGTGCCGCCCTGGGACTTCTTCAGCTTGTCGAGCAGCAACCGCTGGGCGTCGAGCTCGTGGCCGGAGGTGACGAGGGCCTTGATCTTGTCCTTCTCGGCCTTCGTGAAGCCGACGCCGGCCTTCGCGAGGGCGTTGGTGCCCTTGATCGGGTCGTTGAGGGCCTTGCCGACGGCGCGTGCGGCGGAGGTGAGGTCGAGGTCGGCGTTGGCCTTCCCGTTGCCCATGGCGGCGGCGTAGTCGGTGATGGCCTGGGTAGCGCGGTTGAAGATGTCGTTGCCGCGGCCCTGCTCGTTGCGGACCTTGGTGAACATCAGCAGCATGTTCGCGCTTGACTGGATGGCCTCGTCGTCGATGCCGGTCTTCAGGGAGATCGCGTTGGCGAGGTTCCCGATCTCGGTGGAGGTCGTTCGTGCGGCCCACGCGGTGGAGCGCAGCCGGTTCTCGGTGACCTTCCCGACCCGCTCGGACTCGCGGGCTTCCTCGAAGGCGCCCTTGAGGGCGAACCCGACTCCCGCGACCGCGGCGCCGGTGCCGATGGCGGCGTTCTTGACGCTCAGCAGGTCCGAGCGGACCGACCGGAATGCCGACGAGGCCTGCTGGCGGCCATCGACGACGAACCGCAAACCGACTTTCTCCTCAGCCATGACCGTCTCCCTCCGTGCGGAGTGCCGCGGCCTTCTCGAGGATCGCGGCGAGGATCGTGGCGTCGTCGGGTGGGAGCGCGAGCAGCCTCAGGGGGTCGCTGTAGCCGAGGTTGAACGCGACCGCCGCCAGGTGGATGGCGGGGTCGCCGGTCAGTTTCCCTGGGCGTCCCGGTCGACCTCGTCGATCGAGAACCCGGACCAGCGCTGGACCCGAGCGGCCGCGGAGATCACGTCGCCATCGGTCAGGTAGAGCGACCTCACGACGACGGTTGCGGACGCATCGGGCTCGAGCCCGAGCCTCTCGGCCAAGCCACTGCTAAACGTGGGAGCGTCCGCCGGCGGCGGCCGGTCGTCGATGCGGTCCCAGACAGCCACACAGCTGGTCGCCAGCACGGTCGCGTCGTGGTTCGTGTTGGCGTCCGGGTCGGTCGACCCCTCGTAGGTCTTGCCGATTCGGGCGAGCTCGATGACGGTGAGGGGCCGGAACCGCACGGTGAGCGGCTTCAGCCCAGGAACGGGCCGGTCGAGGTGCAGCCGCTCGACGGCCTTCGCGCGCCGGGCGCGGAGGTCCTCGAGCATCGAGCCCGGCGCGGCGTCCAGCGACGTCATCAGGCGCGGTCCGTGATCGAGAACATCAGCTGGTACATCGACACCGACGTCGACGCCGTGTCGACCTCGGGGTCGGTGGCGCCCATCAGCTTGCCGGTGAACGTGTACGGCCGGCCCTGCGGGGCGCCGTTCGGGTCCAGCGGCTGCGCGCTGATCGAGGCGTCCGCGCCACGCAGACCGACGATCCGCCGGTACAGCTCGGCGTCGCGGACCCGGTCGAACCGGCGACCGATCGTGAGGTCGGAGAACGTCGGGAGGCCGGTGAAGGCGACCTCCTTGCCCATGCCGCCCTCGCGGTGCTTCTCGACCGGCCACGACGGGTCGCCGCCGGACTTGGTCTCGAACACGCCGAGCGGGATCGGCGCCCCGACGTAGGGCCGGATCGTGCCGGTGATCTGCCACTGCTGCTGCGTGCTCATGCCGCGACCCCCTGGGCGACGTTGGTGACGACGGAGATGGTGACCCGCTCGGTGTGCGGGGACAGCGACACCTCGACGGCGGCGTTGAGGACGCCGGCGACGATGTCGGCCTGGGTGGTGACGCCGGCGACGTCGACGTCGAACGCGTCCGCGGAGGTCTCCCCGAACAGCGCGTTCGCGGCGTAGAACGGCAGCAGGTACCCGGACAGGGCGGCCGACGCCTCGGCGAACAGCAGCCCGCGGCCGTCGATCTGGCGGCCGAGGTAGGCCTCCATCAGCGACCCGATGCCGTAGGCGAGCTGCATCGTGAAGCGGCCCCAGTTCAGCTGCCGGAACGCGTCCTCGGCGGTGATCGACGCCCACCCGGCCAGGGTCGGGACCCCGCGGATGGTGCGGATTACCGAGACGCCGGCGTCGTGGAGCGAGTCGAGCTCGGCGTTCGTGAACGTCGCCGTCGTCGAGACACCGCGGGCGACGACACCGGCGCCGCGGCCCTGGTCGAAGATCGGGGCCTGGTTGGCGTGGCCGTTCGCGGCGTCACCGCGCGCGGCGATGCCGGCGGCGAGGACCGAACCGGGGGTCTGGCGGGTACCGCCGCCGGTGGCGGGCATGTTCACCCACGACCCGATGATCGTGGCGAACTCCGACCCGTTGGCGCCCGACAGGGCCGCGGCAGCGGTCGTGAGCGCGGACGCGGTCGCGTTGACGGCGCCGTCGAGCAGCACGCACCGGCGGAACGCGGCCGCGTGCGCGAGGAGCGCGTTGTACACCGGGGTGCCGGAGACGCCGGGGATGACGACCTGCCCGGGCCCGTAGTCGGCGGACAGCTTGGCCAGCGCGGTGGTCCACTCGGCCTCGGTGACCGACGCCGGCGACACCGCGGCGGCACGCAGCACGACGACCTTCGGGGCGCCCTGGGACAGCGCGTCGCCGACCCAGTCGGCCTGCGCCTGGGGCACCGACGCGTTCAGGGCGTCCTGCGCGGACAGGCACACCGTCGGGACGGAGGGACCGGACGCGCCGGCGTACACCAGGAAGGTGGTGCCGGTGTCCGTGGGGGTGCCGCGGCGCTGGAGCGCGGCATCCACGTTCACGATGATCTGAGGACGGGACACGGGTCTCTCCTAGGTGAGCGGGCGGGACGTGACGGTGTGGGTCGTGCGGGTGACGACGTGCCCGGGCGGGTACTCGCCGGTGTCGGGGTCGGGCAGCTGCGCGAGCGTGAGGACGTCCTCGACGTAGACGTCGAGCTCGACGGCGCAGCCTCCGAGGGTGCGGGCGACCTGCGGGTCGGGGAACCGGCGGTAGGTCTCGCCGACCCACGTCACGCCGGCCGCGATCCCACCGAGGGTGCGGTCGACGTGTGCGGCGGCACGGATGATCCCGGCCCAAGTGCGTATCCGGGTCGCGGTGTCGTTCCAGTCGGTGCCGCGGTCGAACACGCCGACCTCGACGCGGAACGTCGCGTCGTACCCGGTCGGCTGCTGCTTGGGGTCCCCGACGGGGCCGGTGGACACGATC
Source organism: Nocardioides sp. TRM66260-LWL (assembly GCF_020075545.1). GTDB lineage: Bacteria > Actinomycetota > Actinomycetes > Propionibacteriales > Nocardioidaceae > Nocardioides. The sequence continues at coordinate 16,620 of NZ_JAIQZK010000014.1, read as the reverse complement.
GCGCCGGCGGGGAACTCGCGGCGCGCCTCGCGGAGCGCCTCGATGGTGGGGGTCTGCCGCCACGTCGCTGGCGGGTCGTACTCGTCGAGCGCGGCGGCGCCGATCACTCGGGGGACGTGCCGCACCATCGCGGCCTCGACCGCGGCGCACACGTCGTCGGCGGTGAGGAACAGCCCGTTGCGGCGGCCGGTCACACGGCACCGTCCACGAGATGATCGAGGAGCCGCTCGGCGACCGCGGCGACGCGCTGCCGGCCGGGGTCCGGGGTGGGGTTGCGGCGAGGCGCACCGTTAGCGCCGGCCTGCAGGAACTTCGCGTAGGGCAGGTCGGTGCCGACGACGACGGACTCGCCCTCGACCTGCGGGGCACCGGTGATGTCGGCCATCAGCCGCCCGGAGTCGACGAGCACCCGGGAGCCGCCCTTGAGGTCCACGGTGTGGAGGCTGTCGGCGGGCCACTGCCCGAACCCGTCGGTCGCGAACACCTCGCGCCCGTAGTCGCGCGCGGAGTCGGAGACGACGTCGAGGACACCGTCGCGGGACCGCAGACGCCGCTCGATCTGCTCGAGCAGCCGCTCGCCGCCCCCGAAGGTGTGCAGCGACGTCACCACGGCGTGCCGTCCCAGCCGTAGGGCTGATTCACGACGGGGATGACTTCCTCCAGGCCGAGCATGGGTGCGGGGAAGTTCCCGATGGGTGAGGGCACCCCGTCGCTGTTGCCGTCGTCGGCCGGGTCGACGTAGTTCTTCAGCCGGTCGAGCATCGCCTCGTACCGCTCCCGCAGGTACGTCACGCGTCCCTGCTCGGGGTACAGGTCGGCCTCGATCTCCATCGCGGCGCCGTACACCGCGGTGAGGACCGCGAGGTCCAGCTTCGGGCCGGGCCGCTCGGCGATCCCGCTGCCGGCGACAGCGGTGACCTCGGCGCACACCCCGGCGATGACGACGTCGACGAGGTCGACACCCTCACCGACCTCCGCCTCGAACGCGCGCGGGGCACGCTCGGAGAGGCGGGCCTGGACCTGGTCACGGTCGACCAGGGCCGCGAGGCCGGTGGGATGCGTCATGGCCTACTCCTCGCTGGCGGTGTCCTTGGTCCGCGACCGGCGCGGCTTCGGCTTCTCGGCCTCCGTCACCGTGCTGGCGAGCTCGATGAGCCCGGCCCGGTCGAGCCGCTCGTACTGCGCCTCGGGCAGTCCCTCGGGGACCGTGTCGCCGCCGTGGAGGCGGACAGCACGGTCCCCGGGGAACCGGACCCAGACGTCCTGGCCGGGCTTGACGACGTAGCCCATCAGGACTCCGCGGCCGCCTTCTCGATGACCTTCTCCAGCTTGGCGATCAGCGTGGATCGCGGCTTGTCGGAGGCCTTCTCGACCTCGAGGACCGCGGCGGCCTTCTCGGGGTCGTCGCCGACGTCGGCGAGGAGCTCGTCGGCCGTGGCCGGCTTGCCCTGCTCGTTCTCGTCCTTGAGCGTGGTCGAGACGTCGCCGTGTCCGGGCTGGGGCGAGTCCTGGCCGGAGCTCGCGTTGCGGATCGCGCCGGCATTGACGAGCCGCTGCACCTCCGCGGCGTCGTCGATGTGGACGACGGTGCCGCGGCGGTGGCGGACGTACTCCAGCGGCTGACCCGGCTTCGACGTGATCTGCTCCCAGAAGAGCGCGACGACCTCGTAGCCGGCGCTCACGACCGGATGCCCGTGATCCAGCAGGCCGCGAGCGGCTGGTCGACGCCGGAGACGCGCTCGCGGGTCGCGTCCGACCGCCACGACTGCGTCGGGCCACCGTTGGGGCCGTTGCCCTCGGGGTAGAGCTCGGTGACCTCGAGGGGCTGGAAGTCGGAGTAGAAGCCGACGGTGCCGCGCTCGACGACCAGGACGCGGTCGCTGGCGAAGGTGCGGGACTTCAGGCCGTCGAGGCCGAGCACCTTCTGCGGGAGCTTGCCGGTGTACCGGATGTCCTCGGCGACCAGCTGGTCGCGGTTGTACACCGCGGCGAACGAGTCGTTGCCGATCAGGATCGGGATGATCGAGCCCGGCATCACGATGGTGTCGGCCTCGAACCCGAAGTTCGCGTCGGCGTCGGTGGTGCCGGCCGGCTTGGCGGACGCGACGACCTCCTGGGCGTTGGCGATGTCCTTGTGCGGGCGACCGTTGGAGGTGTCCCACGCCGCGCCAGCCGCGATGGTCGGGATGGCCGGGTTGTTGAAGAGCTGGCGCAGGGCCCGCTCGTCGGCGCGGATCATCGTGTTGGTCAGCTGCGTGATCTGACGGTTGACCTCGCCGATGGCGTTCATGTCGCGCATCCGCTTGGACACACGCACGCCCAGGCCCTGCGGGGTGGACTGCGCGATCCGCGGGAGGCCCTTCTGGCCGGCGCGCACGGGGATCTCGGCGAACTCGCCGACGAGCTCCGGATCGCCGTCGAGGAACAGCGGGGTGGACTCCTCGTAGGAGACCAGGCCGTTGGCGTTGGGTCCGGCGTTGCGGAGCAGCGCACCGGACAGGAACGCGAGCTGCAGGACGGACAGGACCCGGGCGGGGATCATCATCGGCGAGCCGATGAGGTCCTTGACGGTGGTCTTGTTGGAGTCGTCCGGGGAGACGATGGACTTGGGCATCAGGGTCTCTCTCTCACTTCACGCGGACGAGGCCGACGGGGTTGGTGGCGACGACGACGCCGGCGGGCTCGGTGCAGACACCGACCTCCAGGCGCGGGTCGTCGGTGTTGGCCATCGGGGTGACCGCGCCGTTGGCCGCGGACTTGAGGCGGTCACCGAACGCGGCGTCGGCGGCGAAGGTGACCTGGACCTCGGCGCCGTTGTAGGCGACCGACACGTAGGGCCGGGCCTGGGCGGCGTCGAGGGTGGAGACCGTGCCGGAGACGACAGCCTGGGTGGTCTGCTGCTCGGGGGCGATGCCGTCGGTGACGGCGACGCCGAGCACCTTGGGCGAGGCGGCGCCGGCGACGATGACTCGGCCGCCGGTGGTGGCGGCAACGAGCTGGCCGCCGAGGATGGTCTGGCCGGACGCCGGGACGAACGTCTTGGGCCCGGTCTTGGTGACGATCGGAACGGAGGCCATCTCAGAACTCCCAGTTCTTGTAGGTGGTGGACTCGGTGACGGTGGCGAGCACGTCGCGCCCGTCCTCGTCGGCGTCGGCGTCGACCTCGTGGCCGAGCTCGGCGTCAGGGATCAGCACCGGCGCGGACGCGAAGTGCGCGCGAGCCGCGGCCGGGTCGCGGTCGTACTCGTCCTCCCAGGCGGACCGGTTGGCCGCGAGGAACTTGTTGCGGTTCGCGTCGAGGAACGCGGCGCGCTCCTTGTCGTGCAGCGCCTTGGCCGCGGCGGTGCCGGCCTTGGCGCCGGCCTCGAGGTCGGCGAGCTTGGCGGCCGGGATGACCACGTGGCCCGGGGGCACCGCGGCGGTGGCGGCCGGCGCGTCGCCGGTGGGCGGGTGCTCCTCGAGGTTCTCCTGAACGACGGCCTGGACGGCGTCGACGATGGCCGCCTCGTCCGCGTCCGCGGGGAGCTCGAGGATGTCCCGCAGGTTGGTGATCTGCTCGGTGCTGAACGCCACGGCAGAGCCTCCTTCTGTGGTGGTTGACCCGCCCGCGGACGCGGTCGGGGGCTTGGAAGCCCGCTGGCCCTGCCATGCGGCGAGCGCGGACGGTGCGACGTGCTGCTCCAGCAGCACCAGGTCGTGCTCGAGACGAGCGAGGACCTCTTCGTCGTCGGGGACGGTGTCGGCCTCGGAGTCCGCGGGCGGCGAGCCGGCGGCGGTCACGACGCCGACGCGGTCGGCCAGGCCGGCGGTGACGGCTTCGTCGGCCGAGTACCAGGTGCCGTCGCCCTCGTTGGCGGTCATCTTCTGCCGCCACTCATCGACGGTCCCGCCCGCCTTGAGGGCGTAGACGCCGGCGTAGTTCTGCGACTGGCCGTCGATCCAGTCCGCGTCGCGCCGCAACTGGGCGGCGTTGCCCCAGGTGCCGACGGCGGCGTCGTGGATCATCAGCTGCGATCCGGGGCACATGACGACCTCATCGCCGGCGATCGCGATCACCGACGCAGCTGAGGCGGCGATCCCGTCGACGACGGTTCGGATCTTCGCCTTGTGGTTGCGCAGGAGGTTGGCGATCGCGATCCCGTCCGACGCCAGACCGCCAGGCGAGTGGATGCGGACGTTGATCGTCTCGACGTCCATGCCTCGCAGCGCGTGCGCCACGCTCTCGGCGTCGAATCCACGCCACCAGCCGCCCACGGGACCGTAGAGCCACAGCTCGCCGACGGAGCCGGTCTCCGCTGCGGGCTGTTCGGCGGCGGCAGCGACTGCGGCAGTGCGCGACTGCGCTCCGGACAGCAGGCCTGCGTCCGCCTTGAGCGCAGTCGCTGTCCGGAGGCGTCGATGCTTCTTCTCTCCCACGTGACGGCCTCCTTCTAGGCGGTGGTCGGAGGTGGTGTCGACGACGAGCGCGCCGGCAGCCCCAGTGAGGTGCGCACGAACCGCTCGAGGTCCTCGTCGGGCTTGAGCACGCCGTCACGGACGAGTTGCGCGACAGCGGTGACGACGGCTTCCTGTCGGGACCCGATCTCGTCGGGAACCAGCCGCGGGATCCGCTCAGCCGGCCAGTTCCACCGCACTGCCTTGCGGATCAGATGCCGGGTGAACGTCTCAGCGATCTCGTCGGCGGTGGCCTGCAGGCTGAGGGTGAAGAAGTCAGCGAACGTCGATCCCAGCGCCCATGACCCGGTCTGCGTGCCGAGGTTCAAGAAGTGTGCGAGAACGGCGCGCGCGATCTGCTCGTCGTTGTAGCGCTTCGGCTTGTCGATGTCGGGGAGCTGGCCTTCGTAGCCGAGGAGCCGCAGCTTCGCGCCGTTCGGCACGGCTGCGCCGGCGGTCTGTCCGCTGCGGATGCTGCTCGCGAGTGCCCGTCCGCTGGCGAGGTCGGTCTCGTTCGGACTGGCCTCGTAGACGGGCACCGGCGAGCCGGTGCGCTCGGCCAGGATCATCTCGACGCGGACTGCTCGAGCACGCAGCAGCCACGGCTCGTAGGCCGCGCGCAGCATCGACCGACCGCGCCACCGCCCGCCCTTGCGCCACCGGCTGTAGACCAGGAGCCGATCGGCGCTGAGGGCACGAGTCTTGCTCGCTGTCAGGGAGTCGATGACCCCGGCGGCGGGTGGCCGCTGCTCGATCGAGATCAGCCCGCCGTCGCTTGCGACGTTGAACTTCGTGATCGTGCGCGGCGGCCGGTAGCCGACCTTTCGCAGGTGCCAGCGTCCGTCGAGGTCGTTCCAGTAGGCGGTCGGCTCGTAGATCGAGTGTCCGTAGCCGCAGTACTCGGGCAGCGCGGTGCGCAGATGCTCGCCCCAGGAGAACCTGTCCTCCACGCCGTCGGATCCGCCGCGGTCGCCCTCACCGATGACCGGCAGCCCTAGGTCGTTCGCGATGTGACGCGTGACGTCCGGGTTGCAGTCGGTGCCGTCGAGGCGCCAACCGGTCCTCAGAATGGGCATGATCACCGCGGACAGCACCGAGGAGACCTGCGGGTTGTCCATCATCTCGTCGAAGACGTCGTAGGCGTCCGGCCAGCGCAACGCGGGCACGCGCTCCTCGGCCAGCGACGACCACCACTCGGCGGGAGTCTCGGTGGCGTAGCCGAGCTCACGCTGCGGCGCCGACATCGGCGCAGCGGCAGGGTCCAGAGGCATGGTCGACATCGGGCCACCCCTCTCTTGAGCGACTAGAACTGCAGGTCATCGACGGCCGGGAAGCCCATGCCGTCGTACTGATCCCGGACCGACTCGACGGGCACGCCGACCGGAGACGGCGGAGGGGGCGGCGGCGGCGCAACCTGCCACCGGTACACCGCGGCCGAGGCCGCGACCACCGGGCAGATGTCGACCGCCGGATCCCGCAGATCCCACTGCTCGACCTGCGACACGAACCGCGTCGTCGAGTTCCGCATCGCCCGCGTCAACGCCTCAGCGTCCTCGCCGGCATCAGCACCGACATGCACGATCGACCCGTCGACGTTCACGGCGTTCACGAACGTCGCGCACGCCTGGCCCTCTTCGGTCGCCGTCAGCGGGTGGTACTCCATCCGCGCGGCCTTCAACGCTGGCTTCAGCACGGCCGCCTGAGTCGCCTCGCGCAGCGACACCTCAGCGACCTCCACGCCCTTCGCGCGGATCCGCATCAGCGCCGGCACCACCCACGCCGTCCCAGCGCCGGTGCGCGTCAGCACCAGCGTCTTCCCGGCCGGGCCGGCGCCCGCGAGCGCGACCGAAGCTCTCGACCGGTCCGCGGCGACCGCGACCGTGGCCACGACCCGCGACGGCGCGACAACCTCCGGGTCACGGAGTCGACCCCACGCCTGCAGGTCCAGCACCCCAGCGTCGTCGCCCTCCGGTGGGTCCTCCCACCAGACCATGAACTCGCGCGCGAACTCCGCCACCGGCATGGACCGCCTCATGTCCCGGATCGTCTGCGGCGTGATGCGACGGCCGAGCGCGGTCATGAACCGCGCCCACCGCGTCTCGTCGTCGAGCGCGCACCCGGGCGGGCTGTTCGGCGGCTTCGCGTGATCGCAGTTCGGCAGCCGACAGCGCCCGTACTTCGCGACGTCGTCCGCGTACTCCATCCACAGCAGCCGCGGATCACCGCCGGCCCGGCCCCGGTCACGCACCGACCGCAGGAACGACGACTCGAGCAGCCCCGCCGACGAAGCCAGCAGCACCTGAGGGTCCGGCACCGCCGACAGCGTCGGGTACACCGACCCGACCATCGCCGGCGTCAACGCGAACGCCTCGTCGAGCACCAGCTTGTTGCCCGTCAGACCACGGCCACCCGTGCGGGTCCGCGCCTTGTACTTGATCTGAAGACGCTGACCTTTAGCGGTGCGGATGAAGATCGAGGCCTTGCCGTTGCCCGTCTTGATGCCCGGGGTATCGACGTTCCCGATCGTCCGGTCCAGGTGCCGCGCCAGATCCGGGGCGTTCTCGATCAGCTCGCGCAGGTCGTTGAACGCAGACTCCGTCATGTCCAACTCATGCGCCGAGTGGATGATCAGCGGCTCCTCGGTCACGAACAGCCAGCCGAGCTCGGCCAGCTTGATCGTGCCCGTCTTCAAGTTCTGCCGCGGACCGATCAGCCCGTTCTCGAACGACACCGACTTCCCGTCCGGGCCGATCGCGAACAGCAGATCCAGGAACAGCTCCTGCTCCGGGTCCGGCACGAACCCGGCCTCAACCCCGACGTCGCAGACCTCAGGCCCGAACGTCTCGAGGTACACCGGGTGACTCAGCCAGGTCGGCTCAACGAGCCGACGAGCGCGCTTGGGCTCGCGTCCTCTTCTCGTCACGCTTCGCCTTCACCTCGTCCGTCGTCGAGGCCGGCGCCGCGGCCTTCCCGACAGCGAGCGCGAGCAGCGCGGTCAACTCCTTCGACAGCGCCGAGATCGAAGACCCCGTCTCCTGCGGCACCGTCATCCGGTCCGCCACGATCAGCGCCTGCTGCCCAGCCGGCGTCAGCTCCTTGCCGGCGCGGCGCAGCTCCTGCCGCACCACCTCGACCAGACCCGTCACCGGCGGATGCTCGCTGACCGCGACCTCCGACTTCCGGCGCGCCCGCTTCCGGCAGTTGTCCGAGCAGAACTTCGCGTCACGCCGGCGCGCCTCGAACACCCCGCCGCAGCACTGACACAAGCCCTGCACGACGACCCCCAGGCGACCATATCGCGGACACAGCGTTGACGTAGCGGAGCGGGAGGGCCGCGCGATGTCGGACACCAGGCCCCGGGAGGGAGATAGAGGACCGCAGACGTGGCTGGCTAGTAGCGGCGGCCTGGATTTTTCGGAGGCCCCCCGTGAGTGCGCTCGCACGCGTCGTGTCAAGCGTTTCCGCAGGTCAATCGAAGATTGACAGTGCGGGTGGGCGCTTCGAGGGGGTGAGGTTGAGGGCGGCGTCGGGTGTGCTCGAGCGGGCGCGGTTGCAGGCGTGGCAGGTGCCGCGGTGGTTGCTGCGCTCCATGGCGAGATGGGGCGCGGCGGTGAACGGCTCGATGTGGTCGGCGGTCTCAGAGAGGCCGGTGCAGATGCTGGGGAACGCGAGGCGGCAGGTGGGCTCTTCGCGGATGACCTGGTCGCGGAGTCGGCGCCAGGCGGCGGAGTCGCGGGGGTCCTTGAGCTCGCGGCCGGTGGCGGTGCGGGTGGTCATCGGGGTCGCCGGTCGGCTCGGCCGAGCATGATCCGCCAGAGGAGCGCGCCGAGCGTGGCGTGGAGGCGTGCGCGCATCGGGGTCACCTCACAGCAGGTCGAGGAGCTCGTCGATGTCGGTCTGGATCTCGTCGCGGGTGGAGGGGATGCATGCGCGCTTCTGCTTCTCGCGGAGCGCGGTGATGGCGGCGTAGATGTCCGCGGGTCCGGCGTCGTCGCGGATGACGATGAAGCGGGCCATCGTGCCTCCCGGTGTGCGGGGGTGGATGGGCCGGGAAGCACTGAAGGCGCCGGGGACATTCGTCCGGCACCTTCCGTTACACCGTATCAGCAGGTGAGCCGATGGGCGAGCAACTCGCCATCACACGAGGCGCGGCTAGACGCGGCAGGCGTCAGGGCCTGTCGGGGGCGAGTTCGATCGGCTTCGGCAGGTCCGCGCCCGAGATCGCGACGGTCCCGCACTCTCGGCAAGCGACTGGTGCTGCGTAGCAGTTAACGGGTCCTGTTCGATGGAGGGTGACGGCCTGGACGGTGAACCACGCAGATCCGCATGCCGCGCACAGCAGGAACTCGCTGGTGGTCTCCTCGACTGCCTTCGCGGCGCGCCGGTCTGCGATGTTCGGGACGTCGGTCATGCGGTCTGCTCCTGGTCGGTCGGGTGGGTGTCGTGGTGGTGCGCGAGGACGTCGGCGACGTCGTAGAGCCGGTGACCTGCGTCGTTCTTGTGGAGGCGGCGGATGTGTCCGCGGTGGGCCCAGACGCGGATGCGGCCGGCGGGGATGCCGTGGATCTCCTCGAGTTCGGCGGCGGTCATGACGGGTGCGGTCTCGGCGTGGATGCCTCGGAGGTGGCCGAGGTGTTCGGTGTCGGTGAGCTGCCAGCCGCAGCGGGGGCAGTCCCAGGTGTCTTCGTCGTCGCCGGTGCCGTGGTGCCGTTCGAGCGCGGTGCGTTCGCAGGCGGGGCAGGTGGCGCCTTTCTGGTGGTGGGGGGTGACGGCGAGGACGTCTTCGAGGTGGGTGGCGCAGCGGGTGGTCTCGGTGTGGAGCTGGTTGAAGTCGAAGTCGGGGTCGTGGGCGAGGGCGGTGAGGCGCTGGTCGAGGTAGGTGGCGGTGTCGTCGAGGGTGAAGGTGCGGGTGTCGATGGGGTGGCCGTGGGGGTCGAGGGGGCCGACGAGGTCGAGGGTGTGGCCGTAGTGGTCGCGGACGAGGAAGTCCCAGGTGCCGAGGACGTAGGTGGGGTGGAGTTCGTCGCGGCAGTCGGTGATCCAGGCGAGGAGGTCGGGGCAGTAGAGGCCTCGGCGGCGGTTGCAGGTGTCGTGGGTGCAGTAGTGGTGGCGGCGGGTGGTGGGGATGAACTGGCCGGGTGGGATGGCGGGGAGGCCGCAGGTGGGGCCTTCGATGGTGGGGAGCTGGGTGGGGCAGGTCTGGCCGCGGTGGCGGCAGCGGCAGAGGCGTCCGGCGGTCATGGAGGCGTGGTGGTGTGACCAGGCTTCGTAGTCGGCGGCGGGGGCGGCGTGGAGGATGGCGGTGCTGTTGAGGGTGCCGCGTTCGAGGGCTGCGGTGGGCATGAGCTTGGTGAGGTCACGGATGCGGCGGATCGCTGCCCGGGTGGCGGCGAGGCAGGACGGGCAGGTGAGGTCGGTGCCGCGGCCGTCGACGGTGACGTGCTCGGTGCACCGGTCGATCTGGCAGTGGCCCTCGGGGCAGGGCTGGCAGCCCGGGCAGCCGCCGGCGGCGGGTCTGGTGGTGTCGTGGTCGGTGCAGGTGTCGAGGTGGCGGCCGACCAGGGTGCGGGGCTGGTCGTCGCCGTTGTAGCGGCAGCGGGTGTCGGTCACGCGGTCTCCCGGGGTGCGTGGTGGCGGACGTGCTGGTCGATGCGGTTGGGGCAGTGCTGGGCGTGGGTGTGGCCGGCGTCATAGGCGGCGCGCCAGGTCGTGAACGCGCCGCAGGCCGTGAACGCGCCGCCGGCGGTGTGGCAGGGCAGGCAGCCGTAGAACCACGGGGTGGGGGCGGGGAACCGGAACACGAACACGGGTGCGGGGCGGCGGATCACGACTCGACCTCCCGCCAGTCGGTGACGAGCCGGACGCCACCGACATGCACGCACCGCGCTCCTCGACATGAGCGGTACGCGCATCCGCTCTCCCGCCGCTCCTCCCGCAGCCCGAGCGCCTTGACGACCTCGGCGGCGAGATGGTCCCCGTACTCGCCGCACGGCATCCATCCGCAGGAGAGGCACAGCACTAGCGCCTCGGGGATCGCCTGGGTTGTGCCCTGCAGAGGGTTGTCGGTGCCGATGATGGGGTGCTCGATCCTCGTCACGCGGGCGACCCGCTCCTCGGGGGTCATGTGTCACCGCCGAGGAGGCGGCGGGCGCGCATCTTGGTCTCGCTGTGCGGCTCGCCGTAGATGGTCTCAACGCCGTGAGCGTCCGCGTTGAGCGCCTTCTCGATCGCCTCCTTGGCGCTGCGTGCGCGGACGTAGGCCACCCCGGTCACCTTGTAGGTGGACCAGACCTCGTACTCGCGCATCTGCTGGCCGCGCTCACCCACGGTCGTCACGTCCCGCCAGGGCCGCGTAGCGGCGCTCTAGGGCTCGCAAGACGCGGCGCTCAGCGGCCCGTGCCGTGAAGCCCCACCCCTGGGTGATGTTGTGGCTGTCGTCGACGGTGGCTGCGAGAACGATCAGACCCGCACGTCTCGTGACGATGTGGATCATGAGCCGTCACCTCCCGCCAGAGCGGCGCGGAGGATCGCCCTGACGTAGTTGCCGCCGCCGAGCGCGACCTCGACGTCGAAGTCGTCGGCCCTCGGCCAGCGACTCCACTCGCGCCAGTGCGGCGCGGGCCTCGTCGCGCTGCGCGGCGATCTGCCGCATCGCCTCGTGGGACGCCTCGACCTCGTCGCGGGCAGTCAGCAGGTCCCGCTGCGTGTCCACGAGCGCCCGCCGCAGCCCGACGAGCTGCCGGTCGGTGTCAGTGGTCTGCTCGGTCATCGCAGGGTCTCCCGCCAGGCGGGGGCGAGGTCGTCGACGAGCCGGGCGCGGGCGGCCTCGATGACGGCGGCGGCGTGCGCGAGGGTGGCGTGGACCTGGGCACGGGCGACGAGGTCCGGTCGGGGCTCCTCGCCCATGGTGTGCCGGGCGAGGAGTTGCTCGGCGGCGGTGTAGTGGCTGGGGCCGTCCATCAGCAGGTCTCCTTGGGGTGTGCGAGGTCGCGGAGGATGAGGTTGATCTCGGGCCAGTCGGTGGGGCGCCAGAGGTAGGCGGTCTGGCCGGCGGCGGTGAGGCGGTCGAGCCACTCGCGTTGCTCGGGGGTGACGCGGCCCTTGGTGGTCTTGAGCTCGGCGTAGATGACGCCGGCGGGGCCGAGGAGGACGCAGTCGGGGAATCCGGGCTGGGAGCGGCGGGAGTCGTGGGTGTGGTAGCTGAGGAGGCCGTGCCAGGCGGCGAGCTGGAGGAGGTGCCGCTGGAACATGGCTTCGCTGATGTCGTCGGGGAGGGGCATGACGACGTGCTCGAGGGGGCGGGTCATCGGCGTGCTCGCTTGCGGGGGGTGGTGTCGTCGGCGAGGGCGTCGGCGGCGCACTGGGGGCAGTGACGGGTGGTGCCGGAGTGGCCGGGCTGTGGGCAGGGGTCGTCGAGTGCGGCGAGGTGGTCTCCGGGCGCGGGGAGGGCGCGCCAGTTCTCGAGCCAGGCCTGGGCGAAGACGGGCGGGTTGTTCGGCTGGAACGCCTGGATGGCGGTCTTCACGAGGGGGCCGTCTCCATGCAGGGCGACGAGAGCGCGGATCTCGTCGATCTGGTCGGCGCTCAGGCGATCCCAGCGGACGACCAGCTTGCGGGTGTTCAGCTTCGATCTGAGGATCGCGAGTTCGTCGGGAAGCGTTTCGCGGTCGGCTGCTGCTGCAGCCTGCTCCATGCAACCTGCTCCCTGCTCCCTGCTCCCTGCTGCATAAAGAAGCGACGACTCATCCGCGCCGGGCGCGGACTTGTCTGCGCGGATCTGCTGTTGCCCTCTGACCTGCGGTGATTCGGTTGAGGTGCCACCGGAGGGGTTATCCACAGGCTGCGAGTCGGAGTTCGGCGCAGACTCGTCTGCGCGCGGCGCGGATGAGTCCGTGCCGCCTCCCGGGGGTGGCGGGAACGGGGGCTCGGGGTGCCGGGATGGCACCTTCCCGGGCTCGAGGCGCTGGTGGCGGTGGAGGCTGGGGATGTGGATGTACGGGGCGCCTGCAGCGACGTAGCGGACGATGTTGCCGGAGTCGTGCAGCTCGTCGAGGAGGCAGTCGACTGCCTCGGGCGAGAGGTCGTCGTCGTAGGGGAAGGCCTGGCCCTTGACGAAGCGCGGGTCTCCGGCCATGCGGGCGTGCTCGTCGGCGAAGTTCCACAGCGCGATGTAGAGCAGGCGGGCGTCACGGGAGAGGCGGGCGGTGGTGAAGTCGGCCCAGTACTCGGGCTTGACGGAGCGGATTCGCGGCATCACTCGTCCTTGGGTGGTGGCTGGATGATCTGTGCGAGCGACAGGGGCTCGTCATTGGTCTGACGGCGGGTGTCCGCGGAGGCCTTGCCGGCGGCGATGCCGCTCTCCCAGCCGTCCTCGTGGCCAGCGGCGTAGCCGCTGCGGTGGCCGGCCCAGTACGCCTCTCGGATGGAGTCGCTGATGTGGTCCTGGTCGAGGTCGAGGGCCTGATCGACCACGGCGTCTGCGTCAAGCAGCTGCAGCGCTCGAGCTTGGAGACTCTTGACGTGCTTCCATCCGCAGCCGCAGAAGTACTTGAAGATGGCGTCGTCTGCGGTCTTGGCGGCCTTGGACGTCATCGCGACCCGGATGAAACCGACGAGGGCGTCCAGGTCTGCCCCCGCCTCGAGCAGGGCGCTGATGCTGTTGCGCCAGCCGTCGGGCAGCGGGACGTGCTCCCTGGTGCCGTCATTCCACGTGCGGCCCCAGGCGTTCCAGGCGGTGTGCCAGTGGTCGATCTGGCCGTCGAGGGCGGCGCGAGCCTGCGCGGCCTCCTGGGCCGCGATCTGCATTGCGGTCGCCCAGGTGATGGCGGCGGCGTTGACGGCGGCGACAGTGCCCTCGGTGGGTGCCGTGGAGGTCTTGCCGCTGTTGCAGGGCTCGCACGCTGAAACCAGGTTGGACGGCTCGTCGGAGCCGCCGAGCGCGACGGGGATGACGTGGTCGACGGTGAGCTTCACGCCGTCGTCCTTGCTGGCGCCGCAGTAGTGGCACGTGAAGTTTTCGCGGGTCAGGACGGCGAACCGAAGGCGCTTGGAGATGGTGGTGCGGGCGGTCATGTGCTGGCTCCTGTCGGGTTGGACGTGAGCGCAGTGTCGCGAGATCCGGCGACAGATTTCGGTGCGCGGGTGCCGTCGCGCTGCCGCTGCTTGCGGCGGTTGATGCGCTGGTACTCGCGGTATGCGGCGACGGCGAACTCGGTGCGGCTGCCCTGCCGGTACTGCCGGTAGCCGCGGAGCCGGTCGGCGTGGTCGAACTGGATCGGCATGGGCGGGCGTCCGGTCTTCTTGTGGACCTTGGTGGACGTCAGCAGCACGGCGATCAGGGCGGGGATCTGCTGGGGGTCCACGTCGGCGATGCACTCGAGGACGGCGTCCGCGCCGTTGCGTTCCTCGGCGAGCCGGACCATGCGCGTAGCCACCGCGCGGGTGCGGTGGTTCGGCACGACGTTGATGAACCGCGGGAAGGTGCTCATGCGTTCTCCCGGGCATGGGCGTCAAGGGCGTGGCCGACGGTCCACAGGGGACGGCAGCCGCGGTCGGAGAGGCGCGCGTCGAGCTCCTCGAGGAGGCGACGGCGAGCCTGCGTGGGGGTGCTGCACGAGCTGCGGCACCTTCCGTCCGGCGGTCACGCGATCGCTCCGAGGTGCTCGATGCAGGCTGGGCAGTCGGCGGCGAGCTGGACGTGCTGCCAGGTGTCCTGGTCGAACGCCAGGCCGCAGCGGGTCTCGACCTCGACGGCGCCGGCACGGATCAGGACGCGCGGGATGTGACGGGTCCGGGCCCGGCCGATCCGCCACGAGGTCTGCGGCGGCAGGTCGAGGTCGAGCGCGAGGGAGTCGGTCACCGGGCAGCCTCCAGCAGATCGAGCAGGTCCTGCTCGGCGACCGGTCGGAGCGCGTCGAGGAACGCCCGCACGTCGCCGTGGTGATTGTGCGAGCGGGTGTTCCACTCGGCGACGAGCACGGCGCGCCGCTCGGCGTGCTCGCGGAGCAGCTGCCGGTCGCGCTCGTGCTCCTCAGGGGTGGAGCCGGGGACGTCCCACGCGAGCGGGTGTCCCAGCGACGCGTAGGTGTTCGGGTAGTCGATCTGCAGCTGCTGGCCGGCGGCGCGGAGTCGTCGGGCTTCGGCCCGGTTCGCCTCGGACAGCGTGGCCACCCACCGGCCGACCTCGGCCCAGGTGACGGTGACCGCGGGGTCGTCGCGGCCGTCGTCGTAGAGCCACGCCCGCATGCCGTTCCCGTCGGTGGCGTACTGCCCGGTCCGCTCGCCGAGCCGCCACGTGCCGCCCGCGAGCGACTGCACGGCATGCGCCCGGCCGCCGGGGAAGTCGCCGATCAGCCAGAGCGTCAGCCACGGCGCCGTCGCCCGGTTGACGAGGTCGAACTGCTCCGGGGTCATCGGTCGACCCCTAGGACCTTGGCGGCCTGCTCGACCTGGTCCCACAGCGTGCGGTCGCCGTCGTGGAGGTCGGGGTGCGCCACGCGGCGCGCCCGGCGGTGCATGCTGCGGAGCACCTCGGGGTCGGTGTTAACGCGCTCGCCGGGGATGGGCGCCAGCGACGGAGCGCGGCCGTGTTGGCCGAAGACCTCGAGCGCCTGCTCGCGGGTCATGTGGCTGGCGGGCGTGCCGCTGCCGGCGGGCAAGGCCTTGAAGCCGGTGTACTGCTGGCCGGTCTCGGTGGCGCCGTATCGGTCCACGGCGCGCAGGGACAGCAGGGTCAGCGCGATCGCACGGACGTTGGCCTGCCAGCCCTGGATCCGCCAGCCGGCGGTCCACCGGTCGCAGCGGTAGAGCATCGGTCCGTGCTTGGCGGTGTCGAAGGCGACCACGACGGCGTCGCTGGCCGGCCGGGCGTTGGCGCGGATCTCGCCGTTCAGCTTGAGGTCGGCCTCGGTGATGTCGAGCTCGATGACCAGGTCGCTGCCGTTGAGCCTGTCGACCTCGGTCTCCAGCAGGCTGACCGTGTCCAGCCACGGCGCCTTGAAGGTCGAGGCCTGGCGGCCGGTCGGGTTGATCCAGGTCCGGTCGGAGAGCGGGCGGTTGCGGTAGGTCATGCGTCACCTCCATCGGGGTCGTGCTCGACGCCGCAGAGGACGCACTTGTCCTGGGCGGCGGAGACGTCGTGGAGGTGCTGGCGCTCGTCGGCGCGGACGACGGACTCCCAGCACTCGCCGCAGGCGATGCCGCCGACGGAGGCGGCGCCCTTGGCCTTGTGGCCGAGGCGCTGGCAGCGCGCGCGGGCGCGGGTGCCGAGCGCGTGGTGGAGGGAGAAGTGCTGCGAGGACTTCTTGCCCTTCGCGCCGGGGCGGGTGCGGCCGGACTCGATGCGGGCGGCCTCGGTGGCGGCGCCGACGGTGATGCCGCCGGCGCGGAGCTGCTCCTGCTCCTCGACGGGCAGGGCGAGCAGGACGAGCCGGTTGGAGACGTAGGCCTGGTTGCGGCCGACCTTCCGGCCGACCTCGGCGTCGGACAGGCCGGTGGCCTTGAGGCGCTTGAGGGCGCGGGCCTCTTCGATGGGGTCGAGGCCGGCGCGCTGGCCGTTCTCGACGAGCATCGCGAGGAGCTCCTCGTCGGGGAGCATGTCGCGGCGGATGATGCAGGGGACCTTGGGCCAGTCGAGGCGGAGGATCGCGGCGTAGCGGCGGTGGCCGGCGACGATCTGGAAGCCGGGTTCGCCGGGGATGCGCTGCACGACGAGGGGCTGGATGAGGCCGTTCTCGCGGATCGAGAGGGCGAGCTCGTCGATGCCGGTGAGGTTCTCGCGGATGTTGTTCGGCGAGGGCCGGACCTGGGCGACGGGGATCGCGGCCATGCCGGTGAGCGCGGTGACGTTGTCGGGGTGGTCGGCGGGGCGGGCCGGGGCGACGTCGGCGGGGGTCGCGGTGACGGGTGCGGTGGTCATCGGGTCTCCTCGAGGAGGGCGAGGAGGGGGACGTGGACGCCGGCGAGGCGGGCCTGGCGGTGCACGGAGGCGGCGATGAGGAGGTGCGCGACGCCGGGGGCGCCGCGGCCGAGCATGGCGGTGGTGGTGCGGATGCCGTGGGCGCGCTCGTGGTCGATGGCGTCGGCGATGTAGTCGGGGTGCTCGTGGGGCTGTCGCGCGTCAGACTTCGTGGCAGAGGAGTTAGTTGATCCTCTGAGCATGGAAGTGAGACGAGAGCACGATGGGTA
>NZ_JAIQZK010000013.1 GCF_020075545.1 Nocardioides sp. TRM66260-LWL | reverse complement strand
GCGTCGCTGTCGCGCAGCAGCCGTGGGGTCCGAGAGGGCATGGCTTGATTCTATGCGAACACGCGTTCGAAGAGAAGGGGCTATCCCCAGATCAGAGCAGGTTGTGGAAACCTCAGCCACAGACAACTGAGAGAGACCAGCGGTGAAGTCGGCGACGGCGAAAGGGGAACACCCGAGGTACCGAGACGGCGAGCGACCACCGAGTGCCATGACCGCCACGGCAACCACCGACAAGCAGCGAGCCGACCGCGGCTGGCCGACCACCCGTCGCCGTCAGCATTCGGGTGCGGGGGTCTCGACAAGCTCGACCACCGGATCCGCGCTCGACCACCGGATCCGCGCTCCACCGCCGGAGACGCGCTCCACCACCGGAGCCCGGCCGACCACCGAAGGAGACGGCGCCTACCAGCTGCCGGGCTCGAGCGCGGCCCGGCTCGGCGGAAGGGCGTTGTAGAGCCGCAGCGAGGGGCGCAGGCCGTCGCCCCCGTGGTCCGGGTGGTAGCCGATCACCGAGACCGAGGCGGGCGTGAGCTCCATGCGGAACACCGCCGCGAGCGGCGCGTCGAGGGCGTCGGCGACGAGGGTCTTGATCGGCGTCACGTGGCTGACCACGACGATCGTCCGACCGGCGTGCCGGGCGAGGGTCCGCTCGAGGCCCGCGTGCACCCGTTCCTGGACGGTGCGGAACGACTCGCCGCCCGGAGGCGCGACGTCCAGGGAGCCGAGCCAGGCGTCGAGGCCGGCCTGGTCCCGCTCGGCGACCTCGAGGAAGGTGAGGCCGTCCCAGTCGCCGAACTCCATCTCCGCGAAGCCGGGCTCCTCCTCGACCGGGAGGCCGAGCTCGTCGGCGACGATCTGCGCGGACTCTCGCGTCCGGCGCACGGGCGAGGAGACGACCGCTGCGACGTCCTCCCCCAGGCCCCGGAGCCAGGCGGCCGCCGCGGCGATCTGCTCGCGGCCCTCGTCGCTCAGCGGGGGGTTGTCGCCGCCGAGACCGCCGGAGAAGCGCTTGGCGGAGGTGTGCACGGTGACGCCGTGGCGCAGCAGGATGAGCGTGGTCGCCCCACCGCCCGACGCCGACCAGCCCCGCGCGGGTGCCTGGCGCTCGGCGGCGTCGCCCGACTCGACGTCGTCGACGAGCGAGGCGCCTGCCGCAGCCGCCGTCTCCTCGCCGTCCAGGGCCCGGTTGACCAGGCGGTCGGCGTCCGCGTTCTCGGCCCGCGGGACCCAGGTGTAGACGACCTCGCCGATCTCCGCGGCGAGCGCCCGTGCCCGCTCGGCCCGGGCGGCGAGGTCAGCGTGCTTGATCCGCCAGCGACCGGAGAGCTGCTCGACGACCAGCTGGGAGTCGAGACGGGCCTCCACGGACGCGCCCGGGGCGTGGTCGCGGGCGAGCCGCAGACCCGCGATCAGGCCCTCGTACTCCGCGGCGTTGTTCGTGGCGACGCCGAGGCGTCGTCCCTCCTCGGCGATCACCGCGCCGGTCTCGGCGTCGGCGAGCACCGCGCCGTAGGCGGCCGGTCCGGGGTTGCCGCGCGAGCCGCCGTCGGCGTGGACGACGACCCGGCGGGTCACAGGCCGGACTCCGAGGTGCGCACCAGGATGCGCGAGCACTCCTCGCAGCGGAGCACCTGGTCGGTCGGGGCCTTGCGGATCTCGCCGAGGACGGCGGCGTCGAGGGTGATCTGGCAGCCGGTGCAGCGGCGCTGGTGCAGCCTCGCGGCGCCGATGCCGCCCTTGGCCGCGCGCAGCTTCTCGTACAGGGCGAGCAGGTCGGCGGGGATCGCCTCGGCGAACGGACCGCGCGAGCGCTCGACGTCGGCCAGGCGCGCGTCGATCTCGGCGAACCTCTCGTCGCGGGCGGCGGTGAGGGCGGCGAGCCGCTCGTCGAGCTCGGCGATCTCGGCGGTGACCGCGTCGAGGGCGCCCTGCGCGGCCTCGACCCGCTCCATGACCTCGAGCTCGTCGTCCTCGAGGCTGCGGATGCGGCGCTCGAGGGAGGCGAGCTCGCCCACCAGACGCTCCAGCGACTTCGGGTCGGTGACCTGACCGGCGTCGACGCGGGCCTGGTCGCGGTCGCGGCGGGCCCGCGCCTGCTCGACGTCGGCGTCGACCTTGCTCTGCTCCGAGGCGAGGTCGTCGACGACGATGCGGTGGTCGGTGGCCCGACCGGCGAGCTCGGCGCGGGTCTTCGTGACGGCGGCGATCTCGGCGAGCTCGGGCACCGAGCGCCGCTGGTGTCGCAGCTGGTCGGCCGAGGTGTCGAGGTCCTGCAGCTCCAGGAGCTCCAGCTGGACGGACGGTTCGGCTCTCACCGGGCAGGCTCCTCTGACACGCGGATGGTCCACGGGTCGGTGCACGTGGTGCTGACCCGCAGCGACACCGTAGCGCCGTCGGCGTCGAGGTCGGCGATCGCGGCGCGCAGCCGCTCGGCGAGCACCGGCAGCCAGGTCCACTCCGCGGCCCAGTGCGCGACGTCGACGAGCGCGGGGCCGCCGGTGAGCGCGCTGCGCTCGAGGAACTCCGACGCCGGGTGGTGGCGCAGGTCGCTGGTGAGGTAGACGTCGACGTCCCGGCGACCGACCTCGTCCAGCAGGAAGTCGCCGGCGCCGCCGCACACGGCGACGCGCCGCACCGGCCGGTCGGGGTCGCCCGCGGCGCGCACGCCCTGGGCGGTGGCGGGCAGTGCGGCGGCGACCCGCTCGGCGAAGCCGCGCAGGGTGGTCGGCTCGACGTCGCCGATGCGTCCCGTGCCGGTCGGGGCCAGCCCGGGGTCGGCGAGCTCGACGACGGCGTAGGCCGGCTCCTCGTACGGGTGTGCGGCCAGCATCGCCCGCACCACGTCCGCGCGCGACGCGCGGGGCAGCACCACGTCGATCCGCTCCTCCGGCACCGTCTCGGGCTCGCCGACCGTGCCGATCGTCGGACGCGCTCCTGCGAGCGGCCGGAAGCGCCCGGTGCTGGCCACCGAGGAGGAGGCGGCGTCGTAGTCGCCGAGGCGTCCGGCGCCGGCGTCCGCGAGCACGGCGCGGACGCGGTCGGCGTGCGCCACCGGGACGTGCACGCTCAGCTGGTCGAGGGCCGGGCCGGCCGCCGGGACGATCGGCGTGAGGCCCGAGAGCCCGACCGCGTGCGCCAGCGCCTCGGACACCCCGCCGAGCGCCTGGTCGGCGTTGGTGTGCGCGGTGAGCAGGGCGCATCGCGCCTCGGCCAGGGTCATCAGGGTGCGGCCCTTGGGGGTCTCGGCGGTGAAGCCGTGCACGCCCTTCAGGAAGAGCGGGTGGTGGACGACCAGCAGGTCGGCGTCCCACGCGGCGGCCTCCTCGGCCACGCTCGGCGCGGGATCGACGGCCAGCAGGATCCGCCGGACCTCGCGCTCGGGGTCGCCGTGCACGAGCCCGACGCGATCCCAGCCGTCGGCGGTGTGCGGCGGGTACCAGGCATGGACGAGATCGACGACGTCGCGCAGGCGGAGCACGTCGCCGATCCTGCCAGGACCGGGGCGCCGGTCAGTTGACCTGCCGCTCCCGACCCTCCCAGTAAGGCGCCCGCAGCTTGAACTTCTGCAGCTTGCCGGTGGCCGTGCGGGCGAGCTCGTCGCGGAACTCCACCGAGGTCGGCGCCTTGTAGCCGGCCGCCTTCTGCTTGCACCACGCGATCAGCTCGGCCTCGGTCTCCGCGGCCGCCTCGTGGCCGGGCGCCAGGACGACCAGCGCCTTGATCGTCTCGCCCCACTTCTCGCTCGGCACGCCGATGACCGCGACCTCCGCCACGGCAGGGTGGGAGAACAGGACGTCCTCGACCTCGATCGAGGAGACGTTCTCGCCGCCGGTGATGATGACGTCCTTCTTGCGGTCGCTGATCGTCAGGTAGCCGTCGTCGCCCAGGACGCCGCCGTCGCCGGTGTGGAACCAGCCTCCGGCCAGCGCCCGCGCGGTCTCCTCCGGCTGCTCCCAGTACCCCTCGAGGACGACGTTGGACCGGGCGAGCACCTCGCCGGCGGTCTCCTCCGCGTCGTCGATGGCCAGGGTGACGCCGAGCGCCGGAGCGCCGGCGCGGGTCAGCAGGGCCGCGCGCTCGAGGGTCGGCAGATCGTCCCACTCCGCCCGACGGCGGTTGACGGTGAGCAGCGGCGAGGTCTCGGTGAGCCCGTAGATCTGGATGAACTCCCAGCCGAGCTCCTCCTCGACCCGCGCGACGGTCTTCGTCGGCGGCGGCGCGCCGGCCATGATGATGCGCACCCGGTCGCGGCCCGGGATCTCCCCCTCCCAGCTCTGCGCGGCCTCGAGCACCGCCGCGGCCACCGCAGGCGCCGCGCACATGACGGTGACGCCGTGGTCGCGGACCCGTCGCAGGATCTCCGCGCCGTCGACCTTGCGCAGCACGATCTGCGGGATGCCCAGGCCCGTGGTGGCGAACGGCATGCCCCAGCCGTTGGCGTGGAACATCGGCAGGGTGTGCAGGTAGACGTCGCGGTCGGTGAGCGCCACGTGCAGGCCGAACGTGACGGCGTTGGTCCAGATGTTGCGGTGCGTGATCTGCACTCCCTTGGGCCGGGCCGTGGTGCCGCTGGTGTAGTTGATGCAGGCCGTGGCCGACTCGTCGTGCTCCCACGGCACGGGCTCGACGCCTGGCTCGGCGTAGAGCTGGGCGTCGTCCTCGCCGATGACGACCTTGAGCTCGGCCTCCACGCCCGCGAGCTCGTCGGCCAGCTCGGGGTCGACGACGAGCATCCGGGCGCCGGAGTGCTCGACGATGTAGGACACCTCGTCGGGCCGCAGGCGGAAGTTCACGGGCACCAGGACGCGCCCGGAGCCGGCCACGCCGTAGAAGGCCGCCAGCAGCCGGGCGCTGTTGTGCGAGACGTAGGCGACCCGCTCGCCCACCCCGATGCCGAGCTGGTCGAGCCGGGCGGCCTGCCGCCGCGCCAGGGCGCCGAGCTCGCGGTAGGTGAGCGCGCCGGGGGTGGCCCCGCCCAGCGGGGACGCCGGCTGCTGCGGCTCGTCGACGACTCCGACGCGGTCGCCGTACACGGCGACCGCGCGGTCGAGGAAGTCGTTGACGCTGAACGGCACGAACATGACGCGCTCCTGGGACGACGGGCTGTGACGCAGGACACCCTAGGACGGTCCGCCGACAGCGGGCTCGGCCACGCGCCCGACACGGCGCCGCCGCGCGCCGAAGCGTCCCGCCGGTGCGCCGAGCGGTCGCGTCTGCGGTGAGAGTGCTCTCATGCCGGTGGCGGCGTGGGCCGGCGGGCCGCCAGACTTCCCCCATCATGAACCGCTCCTGGCCCGCCCTCGCGATGCTCGGCCTCACCCTGCCCCTGGCCGGCTACGTCGCCGGCGTCGTGACCGCGGCGGGCGCCGACGCCCCGCCGACGCGACCGCCGCTGCTGATCGGCCAGGAGCTCGCGCCGACCCCGTACGCGACCCGCGGCGCGGAGCCGAGCGCCCGACCGTCCTCCTCGCCGCGTCCCGGCCGCGAGGCGTCCAGCGCTCCGAGCGGTGCCCCGCGCACCGGCTCGCCGGCGACCGGCCCCGGCCGGACCCGGCCGACGAGCAGCACGGCGTCGCCCTCGGCGCGCCCCTCCCGCGAGTCCGGCGAGGACTCCTCGGGCTCGGCGTCCGGCGGCGACCGCCCCGGCGGCGAGCCGACCCGGTCCTCGGACTCGGGCTCGCACTCGGGCTCGGGCTCGGGTGGACGCGGCGCCGGCGGATCGCACTCCTCCGGCGGCGTCTCCGAGATCGATCCCGAGGTCGACGACGTCAGCGGCGACGACTCGGGCGGCGACTCGGGCTCCGAGGACTCCGGCCGCTCCGACGACTCCGGTCGCGGCTCCGGCCGCGGTTCCGAGGACGGCAGCGGCGGCAGCGGGTCGAGCGGGTCGGGCCGCGGCGGCTCCGACCGCGGGGGCGAGGACTGACCCGCCACCGGCGCCCCGGAGCCGCGCACCGCGCGTCTGCCCCGGCACGGCCGCGCCCGTCGCGGCGCCGGGTTCGCCACACTGGTGCCGTCCGGGCCGCGAGCCGCCCGGCGCGTCGGCGGGAGGGGGCAGCGGATGGTCGCGCGTGAACGCGGGGTGCGCGGACGCCTGCCCCTGCTGTCGGTGCGCGTGCGCATCACCCTCGTCGTGGCGCTGCTCGCCTCCATCGCCCTCGGGCTGTGCGGGCTGATCGTCTTCGCCGTCGAGCAGCAGCGCATCGAGGAGCAGACCGCCGAGCAGATCGACCAGGAGCTCGCCGAGCTGGCCCGCCTGCAGCGCTCGCCCGCCGAGTGGGTCGTCGACGACCGCCCGCGCGCCGCCGACCTGCTCGACACCTTCCTGCGGCGCAACGTGCCGCAGGCCGACGAGGTCCTCGTCAGCTGGTACGACGACCGAGCCCAGCGCTCCTCGCCCTCCGGCAGCGCCGGGGTCGCCGGCTCGGACGCCCTCGCCGCCGCCGTGCGCGCGCTGCTGCCTGCCGGCGGCAGCCGGATCGTCGACCTGCCCGAGTACGGACGCGCCCGGGTGACCGTGCAGGCGGTCGCCTCCCCGGGCGACCCGCAGGCCGGGGCGCTCGTCGTCCTCACCTACCTCGAGCCGGGCCAGCGGGGCCTGCGCGACACCCTGCGCACCTACCTGGTCGTGGCCCTGCTGAGCCTCCTGCTGGTCATCGGCGTCGCCGGGTGGGCCGCCGGCCGGCTGCTCGCCCCGCTGCGCGTGCTGCGGCAGACCGCGGAGGAGATCTCCGACTCCGACCTCTCCCGACGCATCCCGACCAGCGGCCGCGACGACATCACGGCGCTCACCCGCACCGTCAACACGATGCTCGGGCGACTCGAGGAGGCCTTCGCCGGCCAGCGGCGCTTCCTCGACGACGCCGGACACGAGCTCAAGACCCCGCTGACGGTCCTGCGGGGCCACCTCGAGCTGCTCGACGTCGGCGACCCGGTCGACGTGGAGGAGACCCGGACGCTGCTGCTCGACGAGGTCGACCGCATGTCGCGCCTGGTCGGCGAGCTGATCCTGCTGGCGAAGTCCGACCGACCCGACTTCGTCACCCCCGCAGCGACGGACGTCGCGGTGCTGACCGACGTCGTGGCCGCCAAGGCGCGCGGGCTCGCCGCCCGCGACTGGCGGGTCGACGCCCGGGCGGACGTCACCGCCGAGCTCGACGAGCAGCGGCTCACCCAGGCGCTGCTGCAGCTGGCCGACAACGCCGTCAAGCACACCGACGACGGGGACGAGATCGGGCTCGGGTCCGCCGTCGACGGCGACCGGCTGCGACTGTGGGTCCGCGACACCGGCCCCGGCATCCCCGCCGACCAGCGCGAGGCCGTCCTCGAGCGGTTCGGGCGCGGCACCGTCCGGCCCGGCGACGAGGGGTTCGGGCTCGGCCTGTCGATCGTCCGCGCCATCGCGACCGCCCACGGCGGCCGCGTCCAGATCGACGACGCCCCCGGCTCCGGCGCCCGGGTGACCCTCGTCGTCCCGCTGCGCCTGCCCGACCAGCCGCTCATCGAGGAGCTCACATGGCCCGCATCCTGATCGCCGAGGACGAGAGCCGCATCTCGTCCTTCCTCGCCAAGGGGCTCAAGGCGGACGGCCACCAGACCACCGTGCACGGCGACGGCCGCTCCGCGCTCGACGCAGCGCTCAGCGGCCAGCACGACCTCATGGTGCTCGACATCGGCTTGCCCGCCCTCGACGGCTTCTCGGTGCTCCAGCGGCTGCGCGAGCAGGGCTCGACGATGCCGGTGATCGTGCTGACCGCCCGCGACTCCGTCACCGACACCGTCTCGGCGCTGGACGGCGGCGCCGACGACTACATGGCCAAGCCCTTCCGGTTCGCCGAGCTGCAGGCGCGCATCCGGCTGCGCCTGCGGATGGCGGAGTCGTCGGCCGTCGGGTCCGACGTGCTGCGGGCCGGCGAGGTCGTCCTCGACCTGCGGACCCGCCGCGCGAGCGTCGGCGAGCAGTCGGTCGACCTGTCGGCGCGGGAGTTCGCCCTGGCGGAGTACCTCATGCAGCACGCCGGGCAGGTGCTCTCGCGCGAGCAGCTCCTCGACCGCGTGTGGGGCTTCGACTTCGACCCCGGATCCAACGTCGTCGACGTCTACATCGGGTACCTGCGTCGCAAGCTCGGGTCCTCGAGCATCACCACGGTGCGCGGCATGGGCTACCGCTTCGAGTCCTGACGCCCGTCGCGGTCCGCGCCGCTGCTGCGGACCGCCTCGGACGCACGACGACGCCGCCCCCGGTCGACCCGGGGACGGCGCCGCTGCGTGGCTGGGGAGCCGGTCAGTCGTCCGAGCCCTCGTCGTCGCCGCCGCGACCGTGGTCGCCGCGGCCGCCGTGGTCAGCGCCGACCTGGCCGTGCTCGAGGCCCTCGTCGTCGGCGTGCTCGGCGCCCTGCGAGCCGTGGTCGTCGCCCTGCTCGCCCTGCTCGTCGGCATCGTCGCCGTGGTCGTCGCCCGGCTCGGCGGTCGGGCTGGGCGCCGAGGTCGGGTCGGTGGTCGGCGTCGGGGTCGGCGTCGGGTCGGGCGCCTCGGTGGGCTCCGGCGCCTCGGTGGGCTCGGCCGGCTCGGGCGTCACGTCGTCGGCGCCGCGGGCCTGCTCCGCCTCGGCGCGGGCGAGCTCGCGCTCGGCCTTCGCGGCGGCCCGGGCCTTGCGCTCGGCCTCGAGGCGGGCGGTGCGGAGGGCCGCGCGGACCTCGCGGAGGCGGTGGTTCTCGCCGGAGACCTGCTGGCCGTGCTCGGACGCGGCGGGCGCGGTGGCGCCGGCGGGCACCGGCGGAACGGGGGCGGAGTCGCCGCGCTGGGCGAGGCCGGGGGCGGCGAACGCAGCCACGCCGGTGAGGGCGAGCGCCGCGATGCTGGTGCTGACGAGGAGGGTCGGACGGGCCATGGTGGTCTCCCTGGATCGGACGGATCGGGCGGGACCGGCCGCAGCGGCCGATCGGTACGGGCATGAGCCTGTGGGAGTCCCGTGAGGTGACCGTGAGCCCGCGGTGAGAGGGCTCTCACACCGCGGGCCGGCGTCCGGTCGACCCGCTCAGACCAGGCCGTCGACGATCAGCAGCACGCCGAAGAGCGCGAACAGCACGGCGGCGCCGACGGTGATGACCCGCTCGGGCAGCTTGCGTCCGAGCACCGCGCCGACGCCGATGGCGAGCGCGTCGGCGGCCACCATGCCCACGGTGCTGCCGATCCAGGTGCCCAGCCAGCCCTCCTGGGTGGCGAGGGTGATCGTGGCGAGCATGGTCTTGTCGCCGAGCTCGGCGAGGAAGAACGCCAGGCCGACGGCGACGATCGCCGCGCCCTGGCTGTTGCGGGCCTTCGCGGCCTCGTCCTCGGTCAGCTCGTCACCCCGGAGCGTCCAGGCGGCGAAGCCGAGGAAGGCGAGGCCGGCCACGATCGAGATCGCGCCC
Source organism: Nocardioides sp. TRM66260-LWL (assembly GCF_020075545.1). Taxonomy (GTDB): domain Bacteria; phylum Actinomycetota; class Actinomycetes; order Propionibacteriales; family Nocardioidaceae; genus Nocardioides. The sequence goes on along the minus strand of NZ_JAIQZK010000013.1, from coordinate 42,959 downwards.
TGGTAGTCGGCGAACTGGTCGCCGATCACCGCGCCGATGCCGACGGAGGCCAGGTGCACCACGGCCGTGGCCACCGTGATGCCGATCAGGACGTCGCGGGCCCGGTAGCGGGCGGCGAAGGTCATCGCCATCAGCTGGGACTTGTCGCCCAGCTCGGCGACGAAGATGACGGCGGTGCTCAACAGGAAGGCGTACATGAGGGGTCCTCGTGCTCAGGGCGCCGGCCGAGAGCCACCCAGGGAGGACGCTTCGACCGGGCTGCCGGCGAAGGCCGGTGCCGATGGTCGAAAGTCTCGTCCGCCCGCACGAGGCGGGCCCGCCGTACCGGACCGCATGGGCGGCCAGTGTGTCGACACGGCTGTTGGGGACTACTCCCTTTCGTGCACGAGCCTAGCGCGGCCCGGCCGTCGTCCCCGCATCGGGGCGCCCGCCCCGACCGAGGGGTGAGGACGCGACTGCGCCCGGACCCAGCAGGGCCCGGGCGCAGTGCGGTGGTGCGGGGCGTCAGGCGCCGGTCGGCCACTCGACGGTGGTGACCTCGCCCCCGACGACCGTGGCGGTCAGGACGACGTCGTCGCCGCCCTTGTGGAACAGCTCGTACTCGCCCTCCACGAGGTCGGGGAAGACCAGGGACGGGACCGGCCCCGAGGCCGTCGGACGCGACACCACCGCGACGTGCGGACGGTGCCCGTGCCCGTGGCCGTGCCCGTGGCCGTGTCCGTGGCCGTGGTCGTGCCCGTGACCGGGGTCGGCCCCGACGGGCGCGATCTCGACCTCCTGGCCCTCCATCGACGCCGGCGTCGTGACGACCAGCGCCCCGACATCGCCACCGATGTCGAGCAGGACCATGCCCTGCCCGGCCCAGGCGTTCTCGACCGTCGCCTCACCCTCGCTCATGCCGACGTCAGCCCTCGTTCAGCTCGGTCGACGTCGTGCCCGGCGTCGTCTCGTACCCGCCACCGGGGTGGCCCAGGAACGGGAACTTCGTGAGCAGCGGCGAGTTGGTGTACGACGAGCCGTCGGAGACCAGGCCCACGGCGTCGTCGACCTTGTAGGAGCTGTCGACCAGCGGGATGGTGGCGCCGGCCACCGCCCGCAGGGCGATCGTCGTGACGTCGTCGGTGAGCCGGCGGCCGTTCGGGAAGCCCGCGAGGTCTCCCCCGACGACGCCCAGCGCGTTCGGCTCCTCCGCCGGCGGGATCGCCAGGTTGAGCCGCAGGACGTCGGCCTTGGTGCGACCGGTGTAGTTCGCGAAGCCCGGGACGATGCCCTTCGGGATGCCGGTGAGCAGGATCGCGTCGAGGTCGGCGCGGTCCTTGTCGTAGGCGGCCAGGTTCGGGAACGCGCCGGGGTAGAGCACGGGCAGCAGGCCGGCGAGCTCGGGACGGGCGACGTACTTGGCGTACGTCGCGTCGCCTGCGGGCTCCGAGGCGTTCCACCTGTCCTTCTCGGCCATCGGCACGATGACCTCGTTGAACAGCGGGTTGGCCAGGCGGGAGACCTGCTTCCACGGACCGATGCCGACGAACTTGCCGGTGGCCTCGTCGAAGGTGCGGGTCGCGCGACGGCTCGCCGTCGCCCACACGCCGATGGTGGACGCGCTGGACTCCGGGTTGGTCGGCTTGCCGCCGTCGCGCGTGAGGTCGGTGATCGGCACCTCGAGCGCGATGGTGTGCACGTTGAAGGACTGCACCGAGTTGATGCCGTCCATGGTCGCGAGCTTGATCAGGTGCGCCTGGTTCAGCGGACGCAGTCCGCCGAGGTCGAAGATCGAGCCGAGGTCGACCCAGAACGCGTCCGCGCGCTGACCGGCGAAGACCCGGGCGCCGCCGGGCAGGTCGCTGATCGCCGAGTTCGCGAGCTTGGCGTAGTCGGGGGTGCTGCGGGGGCCGACGTTGACCGGCGGCGTCGGCAGGCCCTTGGCCAGGAACGCGCTCTTGCCGTCCTTGCGACGCAGCACCGAGTAGGTCTGCGGGCGGTTCCAGGCGGTGCTGGTCAGCGAGGTGATCGGGCCGGTGTTGTAGAGGAAGGTCTTGGGGTTGCGGACCTTGGTCTCGAACCGGAACTGGTAGGTGATGTCGGCCTTGCTGCCCGGGCGGTTCGAGATGTTGATCTCGTAGAGCACGTCGTCGCCGAACTCGAAGAAGTTCGGGCCGCTGTCGGGCTTCTGCAGCGGGATGAAGTTGGCGATCAGGATGACCTTGGTGGGGTCCTCCGGGCTGATGAACGCGTAGGTGTCGGTGCCGTCGGCGACCGGGTCCTTCGAGATCTCGGGGGCTTCGCGGTGGGACGACATGCTCAGCGGCCTCCTGCTGCGTTGAGGATGCGGACGACGAGGTCGCGATCGTGGAGCACGATCTCCCGCTCGCCCACGTGCAGGCGCACGCGGTCGGACTTGGGGTCCTCGATGTGGACGGTCACGGGCTCCGCGGCCCGCTTCGGGCTCGGCGTCGCGGCGCTCGCGCGTCCGCTCGTCAGCGTGATCGCGCCCGCGGCCGCCCCGGCCCCGGTCATCGCGATCAGCCCTCTCCTGCTGGTCTCGCTCATGACGCTCCTTCCGGCCGCCGGAGCGGCCTTCGTCGTGACGCAGTGATCCGCGCCACATCTGCTTCGGAGCCTCCTCCCGATCGGATGGGGAACGGAAGGGAAATCTCGGACGGCGGGCGAGGTGCACCCGACCGGGTGAGATCTCCGGCGCGAGCGGGGTGGGCGCAGAGGGTGTCGAACCCCCGACCGCTGGTTTGTAAGACCAGTGCTCTACCACTGAGCTATGCGCCCTCGACCGGGCGCGAGGCCCGGGCACCGCCGACGAACGGCCAGGTCAGCCTAACGGTGCCGGCGGCGCCTGCGACGGGCGCCCGAGCCGGGACGTGAGAACCGGACCGCTGGCGTCTCGGGTCACCAGCGGTCCGGCTCCACCAGAGTAGGCGCTCCGGACACCGATGTCCGCTGTTCGAGCGTAAAACCTGCTTTCGCGCTCGCATCGCGGACACCCGGGCCGCGCCCGGTCGCGGTCGGGAGCGTCGGATCGGTCAGACGAGCGCGGCCAGCTGACGCAGGTGCTCGTCGAGGTCGCGGCCCTCGGGCATCGCGTTGTGCACCGACCACCGGACGACGCCGGCCTTGTCGATGACGTAGGACGAGCGGCGCGCGGAGCCGCTGCGCTCGTCGAAGACGTCGTACGCCCGGCTGACCTCGCCGTGCGGCCAGAAGTCGCTGAGCAGCGGGAAGTTCAGCCCGTCGGCGTCGGCGAAGGCGCGCAGCGCGAAGATCGGGTCGCAGGAGATCGCCAGCACCTCGGTGTCGAAGGTGACGAACTCGTCGAGCCGGGCGCGGATGCCGGCCATCTCGCCGGTGCACACCCCCGAGAACGCGTACGGGTAGAAGAGCAGCGCGACGGCCTTGCTCCCGCGGTACTCCGAGAGCCGGACGTCCTGACCGAACTGGTCGCGGAGGCAGAAGTCGGGCGCGGGACCGCCGAGGGTCAGCCCGGTGCCGGCTCCTGCGTCGCCCCGCGCCACCGGGTCGGCCACCGCGTCGGGGCGGCTCACGAGGTGGACAGCTCCCGCTTGAGGACCTTGCCGGTGGCGTTGCGGGGCAGCTCGTCGAGGAAGACGACGTCGCGCGGCACCTTGTACCGGGCCAGGTGTTCCTTCACCCAGCCGCGGACGTCGTCCTCGGACAGGGAGCCGGCCTCGCGGCACACGACGAACGCGCGCAGCCGCTTGCCGAAGTCGGGGTCCTCGACGCCGATCGCGGCGACCTCAAGCACGGCGTCGTGGCGCGCGATGCAGTCCTCGACCTCCTTGGGGAAGACGTTCTCGCCGCCGGACACGATCATCTCGTCGTCGCGACCCTCGACGTAGAGCCGACCGTCGGGCCCGAACCGGCCGACGTCGCCGGTGGACATCAGACCGTCGATGACCTCCTTGCCGCCGCCGCCGGTGTAGCCCTCGAACAGCAGGCCGTTGCCGACGAAGATGCGGCCCGGCTGCCCCTGCGGCACCTCGCGTCCCTGCTCGTCGAGGATCCGGACGACGGTGGCGTAGGGCGGGTGGCCCGCGGTGGACGGCGCGGCCCGCAGGTCGGCCGGGCCGGCGATCGCGGCGTAGGCGACCTCGGTGGAGCCGTAGGTGGAGTAGAGGTTGTCGCCGAAGCGGTCCATCCAGCTCAGCGCGAGGTCGCCGGGCAGCGCGGAGCCCGAGGACGCGACGACCTCGACGTGCGCGAGGTCGTGCCGCTCGAGGACCTCGTCGGGGAGCGCGAGGATGCGCTGCAGCATGACCGGGATGACGACGAACGAGGAGCACCGCTCGTCCTCGAGCACCTGGAGCGCCGACTCGGGGTCGAACCGGCGACGCAGCACGATCGTCGACCCCAGCAGCATCGACAGCGCCAGGTGGCCGAAGCCCCAGGTGTGGAACAGCGGCGCGGCGATGTGGGTGCGCCAGCCGTAGCGCAGCGGCAGGCCGGAGAGCAGCGAGACGGCCGCCTCGACGCCGGCCTCGCTGCGCGGCGCGCCCTTCGGGGTGCCGGTCGTGCCGGAGGTGAGGATGACGATGCGGGCGTGCCGCTGCGGGGCGGCGAGATCGGCGGCGTCGTGGCCGGCGATCAGCGACTCCAGCGTCGGCAGGCCGTCGACCAGGCCCGCGGCGTCGGGCGTGGAGTCGGTCCAGGCGAGCACGCGGTGCTGGACGGCGGAGTCGCCGATCAGGCCCGCGAACTCCTCGTCGTAGACGAGCACGGTCGGCTTGTCGCGGGCGAGGACCTCGCGCAGCTGCGGCCCCGCGAACGCGGTGTTGAGGTAGAGGATGTCGGCGCCGAGCTTGGCCGCGGCGTTGGTGGCGTCGATGAAGCCGCGGTGGTTGCGGGCCATGATCGCGACGCCGTCGCCCTCGCGGACGCCGAGCGCCGCCAGGCCGCGGGCCAGCGCGTTCGAGCGCGCCTGCATCTGGCCGAAGGTCACCTCGCCGAGCTCGTCGACGATGCCGACGCGGTCGGGCTCGCGGATCGCCAGGCTGGCGAAGCCCCCGGCCGGGCCCGGGCCCCAGTCGGAGAGCGTCTTCGCGAGGCGCGCGAGGACGATCGGCGAGTACGGCCGGATGATGCCGGCGCGCGAGAGGACCTTGAGGCTGGTGCCGGCGGCGGACGCACCGGAGACGAGCTTGTTCAGCACGGGGGGACTCTAGCCCGCGCCGACCCCGCCGACGCAGCCCGACGACCCGCTGCGGGACGTCGCGATGCTCACGTCGCGACCGCCCGGATCAGGAGACGGTCTTCGGCGCCACGAGACGGGTGGCCGACCACTCCTTGCTCACGGTGGCGGTGGTGGTCTGCGAGAGCCCGGCGATCGGCGCGGCCTCGGCGATGTCGGCGGGGTCGACGGCCCCGGGACGACCGACCTTGGGCGTCAGCAGCCAGATCGAGCCGCCGCCGACGAGGTCGGTCAGGGAGTCGACCAGGCCGTCGACGAGGTCGCCGTCGTCCTCGCGCCACCACAGCAGGACGGCGTCGACGACGTTGCCGTAGTCGCCGTCGACCATGTCGGAGTCGATGGCGTCCTCGACCGCGACGCGCAGCGCGTCGTCGGTGTCCTCGTCCCACCCGAGCTCCTGGACGACCATCCCCCGGGTGAACCCGAGGCGGGCCGCCGGACCCGTCGCTGCTGCATCTCCGGCCACGCCGGTCTGGGTGGACCCGCCACCCGCGGTCGCGCTCACTGGTTCCTCCACTGCTCTACGTCGACGATTCGGGCCCCGGACGCGTCCGGGGTGGTGAGTAGTCCAGCGGAGATGCCGGAGGGGCGCAACCTCTTCGCCGCAGGTCACGCCCACGATCGGCGCCGTCGGGCCGCGGCTCGGAGGGGTCGGACGTCGCCGCGGCGGCGCCGGGTGTGGCCGCGTCCGCGCCCGCGGGGCCCCCTCGAGGGGTGACCCGAGGACCGTCCCGATCGCCCCGTGACCGGACTCCGGAGACCGGCGTCCGGAACGCGTCATGCCTGCTCAGAGGCCCAATCGGCAGCCGCGCGACCGTACTCGCGGGTAGATTCCGTAGCCCGCTCCGGCGTGCCACGATGGGGACGTGACCGAGGAAACAACCACGCCTTCAGGCACGACTCGCACCGGCGGCACCCCGTCGGTCATCCACGAGGGACTGCCCACCCAGCTGCCCGACATCGACCCGGACGAGACCCACGACTGGCTCGACTCCTTCGACGCGCTGCTCGACGAGCGCGGCCGCGATCGGGCGCGCTACCTGATGCTGCGCCTGCTCGAGCGGGCCCGCGAGCGACAGGTCGGCGTGCCGGCGCTGCGCAGCACCGACTACATCAACACCATCCCGCCCGAGCGCGAGCCCTGGTTCCCCGGCGACGAGGAGGTCGAGCGCCGCATCCGCGCCTTCATCCGCTGGAACGCCGCGGTGATGGTGTCGAGCGCGAACCGCAAGGGACTCGAGGTCGGCGGGCACATCGCCACCTACCAGTCCTCGGCGAGCCTCTACGAGGTCGGCTTCAACCACTTCTTCCGCGGCAAGGACCACGAGGGCGGCGGCGACCAGGTCTACATCCAGGGCCACGCCTCCCCCGGCATCTACGCCCGCGCCTTCCTCGAGGGCCGGCTCAGCGAGGAGCAGCTCTACCGCTTCCGGCAGGAGGTGCAGCACGGCGCGCACGCCGGTCTCTCCTCCTACCCGCACCCGCGGCTGATGCCGGAGTTCTGGGAGTTCCCGACCGTCTCGATGGGCCTCACCGGCCTGAACTCGATCTACCAGGCGCGGTTCAACCGCTACCTGCACAACCGCGGCGTCAAGGACACCTCCCAGCAGCGCGTCTGGGCGTTCCTCGGCGACGGCGAGATGGCCGAGCCCGAGTCGCTCGGCGCGATCCGCATCGCGGCCCGCGAGGAGCTCGACAACCTGGTGTGGGTCGTCAACTGCAACCTGCAGCAGCTCGACGGGCCGGTCACCGGCAACGGCAAGATCATCCAGGAGCTCGAGGCCAACTTCCGCGGCGCGGGCTGGAACGTCATCAAGGTCGTCTGGGGCCGCGAGTGGGACGCCCTGCTCGCCCGCGACGTCGACGGCGTGCTGGTGAACCAGATGAACATCACGCCCGACGGCCAGTTCCAGACCTACAGCACCGAGGACGGCGCGTACGTCCGCGAGCACTTCTTCGGCGGCGACCCGCGCCTGCGCGCGATGGTCGAGCACATGAGCGACTCGCAGATCTCCAAGCTGCCGCGCGGCGGTCACGACTACCGCAAGGTCTACGCCGCGTTCGACGCCGCGACGAAGCACGCCGGCCAGCCGACGGTGATCCTGGCCAAGACCATCAAGGGCTGGACGATCGACGCCCTCGAGGGCAAGAACGCCACCCACCAGATGAAGAAGCTGACCCAGGACGACCTGCGCAAGTTCCGCGACCGGCTGTACCTGCCGCTCTCCGACCGCGACCTGGCCCGGGCCTACGAGGAGACCGGCACCGCGCCGTTCTTCCACCCCGGCGAGAAGTCGCCCGAGATCGAGTACATGAGGGAGCGACGCCACCAGCTCGGCGGCTCGCTGCCGCGCCGGGTCGTGCGGGCCGAGCCGCTGAAGCTGCCCGGCGACGCCGTGTACGCCGAGGTCAAGCAGGGCGGCGGCAAGCACAAGGTGGCCACCACCATGGCCGCCGTCCGGCTGCTGAAGGACTGGATGAAGGACCCCGGCATCGGGGCCCGCATCGTCCCGATCGCGCCCGACGAGTACCGCACGTTCGGCATGGACTCGATGTTCCCGAGCGCGAAGGTCTACAACCCGCAGGGCCAGCTCTACGACTCGGTGGACCGGAAGCTGCTGCTGTCGTACAAGGAGTCGGCGCAGGGGCAGATGCTGCACGAGGGCATCTCGGAGGCCGGGGCCATGGCGTCGGCGATCGCGGCCGGCTCGGCGTACGCCACCCACGGCCAGCACATGATCCCGTTCTACATCTTCTACTCGATGTTCGGGTTCCAGCGCACCGGCGACTCGATCTGGGCCATGGCCGACCAGCTGGCCCGCGGCTTCCTCGTCGGCGCCACGGCCGGCCGCACCACGCTGACCGGCGAGGGCCTCCAGCACGCCGACGGGCACTCGCCGCTGCTGGCGGCGTCGAACCCCGCGATCGTGCACTACGACCCCGCGTTCGCCTACGAGGTCGGGCACGTCATGCGGGCAGGCCTGGAGCGGATGTACGGCTCCACCGACGAGCACCCGCACGGCGAGGACGTCATCTACTACCTCACCGTCTACAACGAGCCGGTCGAGCAGCCCGCCGAGCCGGCGGACGTCGACGTCGAGGGCATCCTGCGGGGCCTCCACCGCGTCTCGACCGGCGAGGGCGACGGGCCGCGCGTCCAGCTGCTCGCCTCGGGCGTCGGCTACCCGTGGGTCAAGGAGGCCGCGCGCCTGCTCCGCGAGGAGTGGGGCGTCGCCGCCGACACCTGGTCGGTGACGTCGTGGAACGAGCTCGCGCGCGACGCCGTGGCGGCCGAGGAGTGGAACCTGCTGCACCCGAGCGAGACCCCGCGCACCGCCTACGTCAGCGACAAGCTGGCCGGCGCCAACGGTCCGTTCGTGGCGGTCTCGGACTTCCAGACCGCGGTGCCGATGCAGATCGCCCGTTGGGTGCCCGGCGACTACTGCGTGCTCGGCGCGGACGGCTTCGGCTTCGCCGACACCCGCCCCGCGGCGCGCCGGTTCTTCCACATCGACGCCGAGTCGGTCGTCGTCCGCACCCTGCAGGCGCTCGCCGACGCCGGCGAGATCGACCCGGCGCTGGTGCAGAAGGCGTTCGACCAGTACCGCATCGACGACCCCACCGCGGTCGCCGGTCGCAAGCAGGAGGGCGGCGACGCCTGACGTCGTCCCACCCTCGCCGGAGGCCCTCGTCGCTCGTCGACGGGGGCCTTCGTCGTCCTCGGGGCGGGCGAGACCGGCCCCGAACGCACCGAAGCCCGGCCTGGACGGCCGGGCTTCGTGGTGGCTCCCCCGGTTGGACTCGAACCAACAACCCTGCGATGCCGCCGCGAGTGCGATGAGCGCATGACGCCAGTTGACGCTCTCTGCCGATAAACGCCACTTGAACTGGGCAAACGCTGGCGTCTAGTGGTGTCGCGCTGACGCTGGTTGACAGCCCTTGACAGAGTTTCTGGCCTGTTTATGGACACCTTCAAGTCTCCGCCGCGAAGCGCATCTCCTCGTCGTGTGCGTGCGCTGCCTGCCTGAAGGTTGCTGGCCACGCGTGTCAAGGAGGTCGCCGCGGTCGGTTTCCAGAGCCATCCAGAGACCGCCTCGGCGCCGATAAGAGATCGGACACTTGAGGTCGGGAGGAGGATCCGAAGAGATTTGAACCAGCGACCTCTGGACGCCGCCCGCGTCGCCATCGCGCTAGAGAGTGCTTTGACCAGGCTTGCTGACATGGGCCGTGACCTGCACGAACGTCCGGCAACGGAGCATCCTCGGACCCCGAGTTCTTGACGCCGTGCGTGCTCGTCTGACGGCTTGCGCTCGCGTTTTCGGGACATATTCGCGACACGACTCGAATCTCTCGATAGTGCCCCCCAGTCCTAGCGTCCCGCCTGCGCGGTGACGAGTTACGTCACGTCCCGACGCGGTAGGTCCGTCTCCACCTGACCAGATACGATTCGGTGCCGCCTGCCGCCAACTTCTTGACTCAGGCGCGCCGTGCTGGCGTTCACGCGTTCCCGCGGTCGCACTGGTCGAAGATCTGGTCGACCAACCCGCTCGAGCGGGTGAACAAGGAGATCAAGCGTCGAGCGCGCGTCGTCGGGATCTTCCCCAACGATGCCGCGGTGATCCGCCTGGTCGGCGCCGTGCTGGCCGACTTGCACGACGAATGGCAATCAGGCGACCGCCGCCCCTTCTCCGAAGGCTCCATGGCACTCCTCAAGCCCAACGGCGATACTGGCACCGTCGCCGCGATCAACAGCGGCGAGTAGGCACCGAGGATCAACCGTCAAAGCCCACCACCCAGCGGGGCACTTCCCGGTGCTCGTCGTGCCACCTCTGGAGCCGCTCGCTGTACGTCGAATCTCGCCTCGTTTTCCTGTCCGAGGACGAGCGGGTCCGGATCGCCGACCTGGCCAGCCGGGTCTCGGGCCGACAGCGATCGGGCGGGAGTTGGGCCGCGCAGCATCGACGATCAGCCGCGAGCTGCGACTTGACCCTGCTTGAATCGGACGAATTCGAACGACGATGTCCCCTCCCGCTCGGCCAGCGGGTCGATATCGGATTCCTGCCCAGCCTCCCGGTACGCCACCGACCGAAGACCGCGAGCTTCCCGTAGCCCGCATCATCGGCGATACGCCGATAGCACGGGAGCAGCCGCCTCGATCCGCTTCTCCGGGTGAACGCTCGGCAGATCCGAAGCTGCATTCACGTGCTGACTCACTGCGGGCTGGCTGATTCCGAGCGCCGTTGCGATCTCCCGCTGACTCATCCCCGTTGCGACCATCTCCCTCAGCGCGGGCACACGCCGAAGCTGTGCGACATCCTCATCATGTCGCGCGGCGCGACACTCGGCCGAGAGGTCCATAAGGCAACCTCATCACGGTCGCTGCGCTGAGCGCTCCCCTGAGCGTCGGGCTCAGCAGCGTCACACCGGAGGTTAAGAGGGCGCGATCAAATCCAGCTGCCACCGGAGCGACCGCGTCGCGGCCCGCTCCACCGCCGGGCCTGGTAACCAATGAGGGGTACCAGCCGCTGCCAGGTCACGGGGCTGCACTGTAAGTCTCGTCGTCCACGTAGACCGAGCTCCCGAGCTCGAGGAACTGTGCGGACTTCTCGGCCATGCCCGTCGCGACGTAGTCGCGGACGTCCTGGCTGATCCGCATCGAGCAGAACTTCGGCCCGCACATGGAACAGAAGTGCGCGGTCTTGCTGGCCTCGGCCGGGAGCGTCTCGTCGTGGAACGCCTCGGCGGTGTGCGGGTCCAGGGAGAGCGCGAACTGGTCGTGCCAGCGGAACTCGAAACGGGCACGTGACAGCGTGTCGTCCCAGTCGCGGGCACCGGGGTGACCTTTGGCGACGTCGGCCGAGTGGGCGGCGAGCTTGTAGGTGATCACCCCGGTCTTCACGTCGTCGCGGTTGGGCAGGCCGAGGTGCTCCTTGGGGGTGACGTAGCACAGCATCGCGGTGCCGTGCATGGCGATCGCCGCCGCGCCGATGGCAGAGGTGATGTGGTCGTAGCCGGGCGCGATGTCGGTGGCCAGCGGCCCGAGGGTGTAGAACGGCGCGCCGTGGCACCACTCCTGCTGCAGGACGACGTTCTCCTCCACCAGGTTCAGCGGCACGTGCCCGGGGCCCTCGACCATCACCTGCACGTCGTGCTCCCAGGCGCGCTGCGTCAGCTCCGCCAGGGTGCGGAGCTCGGCGAGCTGCGCCTCGTCGTTGGCGTCGGCGGTGCAGCCGGGACGGAGGCCGTCGCCGAGCGAGAAGGACACGTCGTACCGGGCGAAGATCTCGCACAGGTCGTCGAAGTGGGTGTAGAGGAAGTTCTCCTCGTGGTTCGCGAGGCACCAGCCGGCCATGATCGAACCGCCACGAGACACGATCCCGGTGATCCGCTGGGCGGTCAGCGGCACGTAGCGCAGCAGCACGCCGGCGTGGATGGTCATATAGTCCACGCCCTGCTCGCACTGCTCGATGACGGTGTCCCGGAACACCTCCCAGGTCAGCTTGCTGGCGTCGCCGTCGACCTTCTCCAGTGCCTGGTAGATCGGCACGGTCCCGATCGGGACCGGGGAGTTGCGGATGATCCACTCGCGGGTGGTGTGGATGTCGTCCCCGGTGGACAGGTCCATCACCGTGTCCGCGCCCCAGGTCACCGCCCAGGTGAGCTTGTCGACCTCCTCGGCGATCGAGCTCGTCACCGCGGAGTTGCCGATGTTGGCGTTGACCTTCACCAGGAACCGGCGTCCGATGATCATCGGCTCGGCCTCGGGATGGTTGACGTTGGCCGGGATGATCGCGCGCCCGGCTGCCACCTCGGAGCGGACCAGCTCGACGTCACAGCCCTCACGGATCGCGACGTACTCCATCTCCGGGGTCACCCGTCCCTGGCGGGCGTAGTGCATCTGGGTGACGACGCCGGCGCCGCGGCGCGGACGAGGCCTCGTCCCCCGCCACTGCTCGCGCGCCTCGCCCCGCCGGAGCGCGGCCTTGCCGTTGTCGAGCAGCTGGGTCTCGCGCCCGGCGTACTCCTCGATGTCGCCACGCTCGGCGACCCAGGCGGCCCGCAGGGGCGGCAGGCCCACCTCGGGGTCGCTGCCCGGTCCGGCGGTGGTGTATCTGTCGAACGTCTCGCCGTTGGTCAGCGCGACCCGGGTGAACGGGACACGGATGTCGGCTCGCGATCCGCTGCGGTGGACGGTGCTGTGGCTCGGGTGGATCTGCATCACTTCTCCTGGGTGGGCGGGTTGTGTCGGGCTGGGGTGAACGTGTGGGCGACCGGTCCGCGGCCGCGACCGAGACGCCAGTCGGCGCTGGTGCGCAGGGCGGCCGCCACGAATGTGTGGGCGGCGGTGGCGGCGTCGATCAGGTCGGCGCCGCTGGCCAGGTGGACGGCGAGGGCCGCCGCGAACGTGCACCCGGTGCCATGGTCGTTGGTCGTGGGTACGGCGGCGTGCTCGACCGTCCGCACCCGACCGCGGGCGTCCACCACCACGTCGCGGCACGTCGGGGCCTCGGCGTCACCACCGGTGAGCACGACCGCAGGCCCGAGCGCATGCAGGGCCAGAGCCACGTCCTCCCGCGGATCCGCCGGACCGGCGCCGGTCAGCCGGAGCGCCTCGTCGAAGTTCGGCGTGACGACCGTGGCTCGCGCAAGGACATGGGCGCGGTAGGCGGCCACCACTGCGGCATCGCCGAGCTCCGCACCGCTCGTGGCGACCAGGACCGGGTCCACGACCAGCGGGAGTCCGGGCGGCAGGTCGGTCACCACTGCGGCGACCTCGGCGGACCCGAGCATGCCGGTCTTGACCACGGCGACCGGCAGGTCCTCCAGGACGGCGTCGATCTGGGCCCGGACATCGTCGGCCGACAGCGGCACGACCCGGCGCACTCCGACGGTGTCCTGGGCGGTCACGGCCGTGACGGCGCAGGCCCCGTGCGCACCGAGCGCCGCGAACGTCGTCAGGTCGGCGGCCACCCCGGCGGCACCGCCGGAGTCGGTGCCGGCGACGGTCAGTGCGACCAGCGGGCTGCTCACCGGACAGCCTGCGAGATCCGCCGGAAGGCGCCGCCGGGGTCGTCGGCGCGCATGACGGCACCCATGACGGCCACCCCGTGGGCACCCGCGTTCCGCAGGTCCGCGGCGTTCTGCTCGTCGACCCCTCCCAGGGCGAAGACCGGCACGTGTCCTGCGAGCGTCACGGCACGTCGGAGGCCGGGCAGGCCGAGAGCGGGGCCGTAGCCGGGCTTGGACGCCGACGCGGCGACCGGCGAGATCGTGAGGTACGACGCACCGCCGGACACGGCGGCGCGGATCTCGGCGTCGTCGTGGCATGAACGTCCGTGCGGGAGGGGAGGCCCCTCGTCGGGGCGCGCCTGCGCCGTTGCCAGGTGCACGCCGGCCACTCCGTCCAGCCGGGTGCGAGCGCTGAGCACGGCGACCCCGGCCGCGCCGAGCGCGCGGGCGAGCCGTTGCCGCTGGTCCTCGGGCAGGTCGAGCTCGCGCAGCACCACCGCGTCGAGCCCCGCATCGACGCACGCGGCCACGGTGCCCACGAGGTCGCGGCCGGCGGGAAGCTGACTGCGGTCGGTGAGCAGCAGCACGCGGGGCAGGTTCATGTGCCCACCCGGCCCGCCATCGGGCTCGACGCGCGAGCGGTGGTGAGCCGGGGGATGCGACCGGCCCGGCGTGCCATCTCGCCGGCCCCCACCGCCGCCCGCAACGCCGCGGCCATCTGGGCGGGACGGTCCGCCCGGGTGATCGCCGTGGCCGCCAGCACGGCATCACATCCCAGCTCCATCGCGAGCGCCGCATCGCTGGCGGTGCCGATCCCGGCGTCCAGGACCACGGGAACCGCGACAGCGGCGCGCACGGCCTCGATGGCCCTGGGGTCGTCGAGGCCACGGCCCGTGCCGATCGGAGATCCGAGCGGCATGACGGCCGCGCAGCCGACGTCGACCAGGCGCCGGGCGAGGACCGGGTCGGCACTGGTGTAGGGCAGCACCGTGAATCCCTGCCGGACCAGCGTCTCGGCCGCGTCCAGCAGCTCGACGGCGTCCGGCATCAGGCTCGTCTCGTCGCCGATCACCTCGAGCTTGACCCAGTCGGTCTCGAGTGCCTCGCGCGCCAGCTGAGCGGTGAGCACGGCCTCCCGGGCGCTGAGGCATCCCGCCGTGTTCGGCAGGATGCGCACACCCAGCGCCCGGAGCATGTCGAGCAGCCCGCCGCGCTCGGTGTCGGAGGTGCGCCGCACCGAGACGGTCACCAGACCGGGCCGGGCCGCCTCGACGATCTCACCCACGAGGCTGGTGCTGGTCAGACCCCCGGTGCCGATCCACAGCCGCCCGGGGAGGTCGATACCCGCCACCCGCATCCCAGTCACCCGCCCTGGTGGGCGGTGACGACCTCCACCGCGTCGTTCTCCGACAACCGAGTTTCGTGCCACGCCGCCGCCGGAACCACGGCGCCGTTCAGCGCGACTGCCACCCCTCGCGCGGACGGCACGAGGCTGTGCAGGGTCGCCTCCTCCTCCACCACCCGCGGTGTCCCGTTGACCTTGATGTTCATGGCACGACCACCCTTCCGTGAGGTGCCGGCGTGAGACTTCCGGAGCCGTACGACGAGAACCGGCTCGGCACGAACCGCCGCACCGTGGCTGGTACGTCACCACCTTCGACGTAGGCCCGCACGGCCCGAGCGGTCACCGGAGCCAACAGCACGCCACCGCGGTAGTGGCCGACAGCCAGCACCTGGCGCACGGGTCCGACCGCGGGGTGCGGTCCGATCAGCGGCCCGTTGTCGGGGGTGCCGGGGCGATGCCGGGCGGTGATCTCGACGACTTCGGCGCTCTCCAGCCCGGGGACGAGGGTGCGCGCGGCGTGCAGCAGCCGCACCACCGCCCCGAGCGTCGCCACCGGCTCCGAGGCATGCTCCTCCTCGGTCGCACCCACCACGACCTCGCCGCCCGCCCGCGGCACGACGTACACCGTCTCGCCGTGCACCCGCGCGCGCAGGACCCGGGACGGCCGGTCGGCCCCCCGCAGCCGGATCGTCTCTCCCCGGACCGGTCGGACCTGCGGCACCAGGCTTCGGGCCTCGGCCCCGGTCGCGACGACCACCGCGTCGCAGCCGAACTCGGTCCCGTCCGCGAAGGCGACTCCCCCGTCGAGCACCGTTGCCCGGGCACGGACCACCCGGTCACCCAGCAGGCACAGGAGGGCCTCGGCGACCAGGCGCGGGTTGACGTTGTGATCCTCGGGAAGCAGGGTCGCGCCGGCGACCCGCGACAAGGTGGGCTCGTGCGCGCGTGCCTCTCGCCGGTCGAGCTCCTGGAAGGCGATGCCTTGGGTCGCGAGGACCTCGAGCGTGCGTCGCATCTGCTGCAGGTCGTCGTGGTCCTGCCCCACCAGCAGCGTGCCCGCGGTGCGCAGGTCGATGTCCACGCCGGAGGCGGCCTGCAGTCGAGCCGCGTACTCCGGCCACAGTCGCGCAGAGGCGACGCCGAGCCTGAGCAGGTCGGTCTCACCGTGCCAGGCCTCACCGGCCGGGGCGAGCATCCCGGCCGCCGCCCGGGTGGCGCCGCCGCCCGGGTCGGGATCGAACACCCGCACGTCGTGCCCGCAGCGCACTAGCTCCTCCGCGCAGGCGAGACCGACTATGCCGGCACCGATCACCGCCACCCTCATGCGAGCGCGATGGCGTCGACGAGTCCTCTCGCGGCGATGGCGGGCTGGGGTGATCGACAGATGGCCGACGCCACCGCGACCCCGTAGGCCCCGGCCGCCATCACCTCGGGCACGCGCTCGGCGTTGATGCCAGAGATCGCGATCGCCGGCAGGACCCGAGCCGCATCACGCAGCGTCTCCAACCCGATCGGGTTGGGGAGACCGCTCTTCGTGGTCGTGGGATAGACGGGCCCAACACCCACGTAGTCGGCGCCCTGCGCCTTCGCCTCACGGGCCTGATCGGCGTTCCGGCAAGTGCCGCCGACGAGGAAACCCTGCGGTGCCAGGCGTCTCGCCGCGGCGACGGGGACGTCATCACGGCCGAGGTGGACACCGTCCGCGCCGGCGGCAAGTGCGAGGTCGACGCGGTCGTTGACGATGATGCGCGCCGAGGTCCCGGCAAGGCGATCCACGAGGATGCGGGTGAACGCGACAATCTGACGGTCCGACAGCGACTTCGCCCGGACCTGGACCGCGTCGACGCCCTGGCGGACCACGGCCTCCAGCACGGCGATTGCTTCGTCGTCGTACGACCCGAAGTGGGTGATGCAATGAATGCGCGGTAGCACGTCGCTCCTCACTTCCTTCGCCGGCATTACCCGGATCAGGTTCGACGGTCGGAGCGGCTCCAGCCCCATCTCAGCCCGATGCCTCGGGCTCCCGTGTGGAATGCGACGATCGTAGCAGCCGTGCAAGCTCTCTCGGAAGGAGGTCAGCCGGACGGCCCAGCCGTCCCGCATTTTGCGTGACAACCACGCCGACCCGCGGTGAGGCCAACCAGTGAGCTGAGCAGGTCAGAGCCCGGCGACGTCGCCGATCAGGATGATCGCCGGCGGGCGTACCTTCTCGGTCTCGATCGACTTTCCGAGCTGACCCAAGGTCGTGCGGATGACCCGCTCGCTCGCCAAGGATCCGTCCACGACGATGGCCGCGGGCTGGCCGGTGTGGCGTCCGCCATCGATGAGAGTCTGGGCGATCACAGCGGCGTTTTGGACGGCCATCATCAGAACGATCGTGCCTCTTGATGCGGCCAGGGCGTCCCAGTTGACGAGGCTGTCAGGGTAGCCGGGCGGTACGTGTCCTGAGACGACGGTGAAGTCGTGGACGACACCTCGGTGTGTGACGGGAATTCCCGCCAGCGCTGGTACGGAGATGGACGAGGAGAGGCCGGGGATGACACGGACCGGGACCCCGGCTTGTTGTAGGTGAAGCACCTCCTCGAACCCTCGGCCGAAGACGTGGCTGTCGCCTCCCTTGAGGCGGACGACCCTCTTTCCGGCTCGTGCCCGGTCGAGCAGGACGGCGTTGATGTCTTCTTGGGCGGTGAACCGGCTGCGCGGGAACTTGGCGACGTCGATGAGCTCCACATCGGGAGCGAGCCCCGCGAGCAACTCATGCGGCACCAGCCGATCGGTCACGACGACATCCGCGCCGAGCAGCGCCTTGAGGCCAGCGATCGTGATGAGGTCCGGGTCGCCTGGGCCGGCGCCGACGAGGGTGACTCCGGCGAAGGAGGCTGGGTCGAGGCAAAGGGCTTGGTCAGGCATGAGCGTCATTGTCCAAGCCAGGTGAGGGCATCGTCGATGCGGGCCACGGCGCCGTTGGGGACGTCGACCCACGGCGCTTCGTGTGGCTTCATGCCTTGGAGGTACGCGACGGCTGACCGGATCGCGTCCCCGTGCGACACCAGGACTGATACGGAGCCGCAGTCGAGGTCCCTGAACACAGCGCCCATGCGCTTGTTCACGTCCATGAGCGACTCGCCACCCGCCATCGGTTGCGTCGGGTCCGACCAATCGAAGGTCTCCGCTGCGGCCCAGGTCTCCTCGTACGTCCGGCCCTCCAGGTCACCCAGATGTTGCTCGCGCAGGCGGGGATCCGACTCGGGGGTCAGCTGCAGACGGCGGCCGATGACCGAGGCGGTCTCCGCCGCGCGGGTCAGGTCGCTGGTGAGGAGGCGCTTCGCAGCTAGGCCCAGGCCCTTCAGATCCACCGCGATCAGCTCCGCCGCCGCAGCCGACTGCGAGCGCCCGAGATCGGTCAGCGGCGGATGAGCGGTCTGTCCCTGGGTCAGGCGGCGGAGGTTCCACTGCGACTGGCCGTGACGGACGAGATAGACCGGGTGAGGCATGGGGGTGATTCTCCCGTAGGCTGCGAACTGCTCGTGGTGCAGGAACCCGGTGAGAGTCCGGGGCGGTTCCGCCACTGTGACGTCGACAAGACGCAGCCAGACACTGGCCATGGGCTGATCCGACCGATTGACGGGGCGAGAACCCCGGAGGAGGAACCCGGCCCATGGCTGCGCCTACCCGCATCGCACTGCTGTCGACATCAGACACCGACCTACTCTCTGCCCGCGCCAGCGGCGCCAGCTACGTCTGGGGGAACCCCGCCCGCAGCAGCGACGCCGAGCTCACGGCAATCGTCGCAGGGGCAGACCTGGTCGTCGTACGCCTGCTCGGGTCACCTCACGACCTGTGGCCCGGTCTCTCGACCGTGCGTAAGGACGGCACTCCGCTGGTGATCCTCGGCGGGGAGCAACAGCCGAACGCCGAGCTGATGGAGCTCTCCACCGTGCCGATGGGGACAGCCACCGAGGCGCACCGCTACCTGGCCGAAGGCGGTCCGGCCAACCTGGTTCAGCTGCACGCGTTCCTCTCCGACACGGTGCTGCTGACCGGCGAGGGGTTCGAGCCGCCGTTGGCGGTTCCGGCTTGGGGGTACGCCGCCCGGCCGACCGCGCGCGACAGCGGGCTGCCACGGGTCGGGGTGCTCTACTACCGCGCGCACGAGGCCAGCGGCAACAACGCGTTCGCGCACGCCCTCGCCGACGCGATCGACGCGACCGGCCGAGCCGTCGGGGTGCCCATCTTCGCCGGGTCGCTCCGCTCGGCGCCCGATGACCTCTACGAGGCGCTCAGGACGCTCGACGCCCTCGTCGTGACGGTGCTCGCGGCCGGTGGCAGCGCCCCGGCCACGGCCAGTGCCGGCGGTGACGACGAGGCGTGGGACGTGGAGCGGATGGCGGCCCTCGACATCCCGGTGCTACAGGGCTTGTGTCTGACCAACAGCCGGGCTGAGTGGGAGGCCTCCGACGACGGGATCAGCCCGCTCGACTACGCCAGCCAGATCGCCATCCCGGAGTTCGACGGCCGGATCACGACGGCGCCGTTCTCGTTCAAGGAGATCGACGCCGACGGCCTGCCGTCGTACGTCGCCGATCCGGAACGCTGCGCCCGGGTGGCCGGCATCGCGGTCAAGCATGCGGTCCTGCGGCGGGTGCCCACCGGCGAGAAGCGGATCGCGCTGATGCTGAGCGCCTACCCCACCAAGCACGCGCGGATCGGCAACGCGGTCGGCCTCGACACGCCGGTCTCGGCCATCCGGCTGCTGCGCCGCCTGCGTGAGGAGGGCTACGACCTCGGCGCCGACAACCCGGTGCTGCCGCTCCTCGACCTGCCCGACGACACGGAGGCCGGCGACGCGCTGATCCATGGCCTGATCGCCGCCGGTGGGCAGGACGAGGAGTGGCTGACCAGCGCACACCTCACCGACGCGCACGTGCGCATCGGGAAGGCGGCGTACGACGCCTGGACGGCCGACCTTCCGGCGTCTCTGCGTGACGCCATGGTCGAGGCGTGGGGCGAGTCACCGGGCGGCCTGTTCGTGAACGATGACGGCGAGGTCGTGCTCGCCACCCTCCAGGCCGGCAACGTCGTGATCCTGATCCAGCCTCCGCGCGGCTTCGGCGAGAACCCGGTCGCGATCTACCACGACCCCGACCTAGCGCCCAGCCACCACTACCTCGCGGCCTACCGCTGGCTCGGGGCGGATGTCCAGGCCGGGGGCTTCGGGGCACACGCGGTGGTGCACCTGGGCAAGCACGGCTCGATGGAGTGGCTGCCCGGCAAGAACGCCGCACTGTCCGCCGCCTGCGGCCCGGACGCCGCCATCGCGAACCTGCCGCTGATCTACCCGTTCCTGGTCAACGACCCGGGCGAGGGCGCGCAGGCCAAGCGCCGCGCACACGCCACGATCGTCGACCACCTCGTGCCGCCCATGGCGCGCGCGGAGTCGTACGGCGACATCGCACGACTCGAGGGCCTGCTCGAGGAGTACGACAAGATCTCCGCGATGGACCCCGCCAAGCTGGCGGCCATCCGGGGTGAGATCTGGCAGCTCATGCACGCCGCCCAACTGCACCGTGACCTCGGCCTGGAGGAACGCCCCGACGACGAGGAGTTCGACGACTTCCTGCTCCACGTCGACGGTTGGCTGTGCGAGATCAAGGACGCCCAGATCCGCGACGGCCTCCACGTCCTGGGCGCGGCGCCGACCGGCGAGGCCCGGGTCAACCTGGTGCTCTCCATCCTGCGCGCCGCGCAGGTGTGGGGCGGCGTCGGCAACGCGGTCCCCGGCCTGCGGGCCGCCCTCGGCCTCAAGGATGGCGCCGATCTCCGGGCCGTCGACGAGACGGAGGCGCGGGCCCGGGCGCTGGTCGAGGCAATGGAGGCAGCCGACTGGGACCCGACGGTCGCGACCACGCTGCATGACGCGCCGGAGGTCCATCAGGTGCTGAGGTTCGCGGCCGAGCAGGTCGTCCCCCGGCTGGCCGGGACGACCGGCGAGCTCGACGCGGTTCTCCACGCGCTCGCCGGCGGGTTCGTGCCGGCCGGGCCCTCCGGCTCTCCCCTGCGTGGCCTGGTGAACGTGCTGCCGACGGGCCGCAACTTCTACACCGTCGACCCGCGGGCCGTCCCCAGCAGGCTGGCCTGGCAGACCGGCCAGGCGATGGCCGACTCGCTGGTGCAGAAGTACCTCGACGAGACCGGCACCTATCCCACGTCGGTCGGACTGTCGGTGTGGGGCACCAGCGCCATGCGGACCTCCGGGGACGACGTCGCCGAGGTGCTCGCCCTGCTCGGGGTGCGTCCGGAGTGGGACGCCGAGTCCCGTCGGGTCCGCGAGCTGGTCGTCGTCCCGCTCGAGGAGCTCGGCCGACCCCGCATCGACGTCACCGTCCGGATCTCGGGCTTCTTCCGCGACGCCTTCCCCCACGTCGTGGCGATGCTCGACGACGCGGTGCGGATGGTGGCCGACCTCGACGAGCCGGCCGAGGCGAACTACGTGCGCGCCCACTTCGCCGCCGACCTGGCCGAGCACGGCGACGCCCGCCGCGCGAGGACCCGCATCTTCGGCTCCAAGCCCGGGTCGTACGGCGCCGGCATCCTGCAGGTCATCGAGTCCGGCACCTGGCGCGACGACAACGACCTCGCCGAGGTCTACACCGCCTGGGGCGGCTTCGCCTACGGCCGCGACCTCGACGGCGCCCCGGCCGCCGACGACATGCGCGCCAACTACCGCCGCATCAAGGTCGCCGCCAAGAACGTCGACTCCGCCGAGCACGACATCGCCGACTCCGACGACTACTTCCAGTACCACGGCGGCATGGTCGCCACGGTCCGTGCGCTGACCGGTGCCGATCCGAAGGCGTACGTCGGCGACTCCACCTCGCCGGACGCGATCCGCACCCGCACCCTGTCGGAGGAGACCGCCCGCGTCTTCCGGGCTCGGGTGGTCAACCCGCGCTGGATCGCCGCCATGCAGCGGCACGGCTACAAGGGCGCCTTCGAGCTGGCCGCCACCGTCGACTACCTCTTCGGCTTCGACGCCACCGCCGGGGTGGTGCACGACTGGATGTACGACAAGCTCGCTCAGGAGTACGTCCTCAACGAGCGGAACCAGGAGTTCCTGCGCAAGTCGAACCCATGGGCACTGCGCGGCATTGTCGAGCGACTTCACGAGGCCGCCGAGCGCGGACTGTGGGCCGAGCCCGACGCCGACACCCTGGCCGCAATGCAGCAGGTCTACCTCGAGGTCGAGGGCGACCTCGAAGACCGCGAGTGAACGCCCGGTGAGGGTCCGCGTTCTCGGCGTCGGCATGGGGCCGCAGCACATCACCCCGGAGGTGGCCCACGCGCTCCGGTCGTGTGACTACGTCCTCGCCGCCGAGAAGCACGAGGACGACGGCCTGCTCTCGGTCCGCCGAGCCATTGCGGCCGAGCATGGTCTCGAGGTGGTCGCGGTCCCCGATCCCGAGCGGGATCGGGCCGATCCGGTCGACTACGCCGGGGCGGTCAAGGACTGGCACGAGGCTCGGGTGGCGGCCTACGAGCGGGTCCTGCGCGAGCGGGGTGGCACGGCGGCGTTCCTCGTGTGGGGTGATCCGTCGCTCTACGACTCGACGATCCGGGTCGTGGACCGGCTGGCCGAGCGGATGCCGCTGGAGTACGACGTGCTGCCGGGCATCAGCGCACCGCAGCTGTTGGCCGCCCGTCACCGGATCGTGCTGCACCCTGTCGGGCAGCCCGTCCACATCACCACCGGCCGCCGGCTCCGCGAGGACGTCGCGGCCGGCCAGACCAACCTGTGCGTCACGCTGACCGGCACCCTCGACCTGGCCGGGCTCGACGACTGGTCGATCTGGTGGGGTGCCAACCTCGGCACCGACTCCGAGGAGCTCGTCGCGGGGCGGGTCGCCGACGTGCTGCCGTCGCTCGAAGCGGCGCGCGAGCGTGCGAAGACAGCGGCCGGCTGGGTGATGGACGTCTATCTGCTGCGGGCTCGGGAGGCGCGGCCGTGAGCGGTCTGCTCGTCGCCGGGACGACCTCGGACGCCGGCAAGTCGGTCGTTACCACCGGCCTGTGCCGCGCCTTCGCGAGACGTGGCGTGAAGGTGGCGCCGTACAAGGCCCAGAACATGTCGAACAACTCGATGGTCTGCTCCGCCGGCGACGGCACGACCGCCGAGATCGGCCGGGCACAGTGGGTCCAGGCACTGGCTGCCCGCGTTGCCCCTGAGCCGGCGATGAACCCGGTGCTGCTTAAGCCCGGCAGCGACCGGCGCAGCCATGTCGTCCTGATGGGCCACACCGCCGGCGAGGTCTCGTCGGCGGACTGGGAGACCGGCCGACGTCACCTGGCCACGGCCGCACACACCGCGTACGACGACCTGGCGGCGCGTTTCGACGTCATCGTGGCCGAGGGAGCAGGGAGCCCGGCCGAGATCAACCTGCGCGCCGGCGACTACGTCAACATGGGGCTGGCCCGGCACGCATCGCTGCCCACCGTGGTTGTGGGCGACATCGACCGCGGCGGTGTCTTCGCCGCGATGTACGGCACGGTCGCGCTCCTGGCGCCCGCCGACCAGAGGCTGGTGGCCGGCTTCGTGGTCAACAAGTTCCGTGGCGAACTGGCGCTCCTCTCCCCCGGCCTGGACTCCCTGGAGCGGCTGACGGGCCGTCGGGTGTTCGGCGTGCTGCCGTGGGATCCGAGCCTGTGGCTGGACTCCGAGGACGCCCTCGACCTGGACGGTCGTCGCTCCAGCGGTGAGGCCGCCTTCCGGATCGCGGTCGTGCGGTTGCCGCGGATCAGCAACTTCACCGACGTCGACGCGCTCGGGTTGGAGCCCGACCTCGACGTCGTCTTCGTCTCCGACCCCCGCGACGTCGCCGATGCCGACGTGATCGTGGTGCCGGGGACCCGCTCGACGATCAGCGACCTGGCATGGCTGCGCGCACGGGGCCTGGACGCCGCGATCCTCGACCACGCCCGCCGAGGTCGCCCCGTGCTCGGCATCTGCGGCGGCTTCCAGATGCTCGGCCGTGCCATCAGCGACCCTGCCGGTGTCGAGGGCGTGCCGGGTGCCGAGGTCGAGGGCCTGGGGCTGCTCGACGTCCGCACCCACTTCGCCGCCGAGAAGGTGCTGCGATTGCCCACCGGCGCCGTCCTGGGCGCACCCGCCTCGGGCTACGAGATCCACCACGGCCGGATCACCCGCGGCGGTGGCGAGGAGTTCCTCGGCGGAGCCCGCGCGGGCAAGGTCTTCGGCACGATGTGGCACGGCAGCCTCGAGGGCGACGCGCTGCGGGGTGCGCTGTTGTCCGAGCTGTTGGGCCGAGAGCCCTCCGCGGTGCGCTTCGGTGCCGCCCGCGACGCCAGGCTCGACCGGCTGGGCGACTTGGTCGAGGAGCACCTCGACGTCGACGCACTGCTGACACTCGCCCGCGACGGCACACCCGCCGGCCTGCCCGTCCTACCGCCAGGAGGTTCCCCGTGAGGCTGCTGCTCCTGGGAGGCACCAGCGAGGCCCGCGACCTCGCCGCCCGGCTCGTCGACGATCGCGACAGCGGCATCAAGGTGACGAGTTCCCTGGCCGGCCGGGTTGCCGAGCCGCGTCTGCCGGTCGGGAGGGTGCGCATCGGCGGCTTCGGCGGGGTCGAGGGTCTGCGGGCCGCGCTCGCCGAGTACGACGCGGTGGTCGACGCGACGCATCCCTTCGCCCTCGGCATGAGCGCCAACGCCGTAGCCGCCGGTCGCCTCGAAGACGTCCCCCTGCTGCGGCTCGAGCGGCCCGGTTGGGAGCCGGACCCGAGCTGGCACTACGTCGACGACCATGAACGGGCGAGCACGCTGGCCGCCTCGCTCGGTGCGCGGCCGTTCCTCACCGTCGGCCGCCAGGAGCTGGCTCGCTTCGTCCCCGCGCTGTCCGGCCACGCCGTGCTCGCCCGGGTCGTCGACCGTCCCGCCCTCGACCTGCCCGAGACGTGGACGCTGCTGACCAGCCGTGGCCCCTACACCCTCGATGGCGAGCTCGCCCTGATGCGGCAGCACGCCATCGACGTCCTCGTCACCAAGGACTCAGGCGGCAGCTACACGTGGCCCAAGATGCAGGCCGCCGCCGAGCTCGACGTCGCCGTGGTCGTCGTACGGCGTCCCGCGTGCCCGGTCGGGGTGCCGACCGTGCACGACGTGGACGATGCCGTCGCCTGGGTCAGGGAGCAGTCGTGAGAGTGCTCGTCACCGGCGGAGTCCGCTCCGGCAAGTCCTGTCACGCGGAGTCGCTCCTGACCGGACCGGTCACCTACCTCGCCCCAGGGCCGGTCCAGGACGACGCCGACTGGGCCGCGCGGATCGCCGCCCATCGGGCGCGGCGGCCTGTCGACTGGACGACTGTCGAGTCCCACGACCTCGTCGGAGTGCTCGCGCGCACGGACGGGCACGTCATGGTCGATTGCCTGGGCACGTGGCTCACGGCGGTGCTCGACGAGCGTGGCCTCTGGGGTGCGCCGGCGGACGAGATCACCGACGTGATCGGACACGTTGCGCAAGAGACAGCGGACGTCCTCGCTGTTCGCGACCAGGGAGAGGACACCGTTCTCGTCACCAACGAGGTCGGCCTGGGCGTCGTCCCCGAGCACCGGTCCGGTCGGCTCTTCCGGGACCTGCTCGGACTGGTCAACCAGCGCATCGCGGCGGCCTGCGACGAGGTGCACCTGGTGATCGCAGGCAGGGTGATCCGGCTATGACCCAGCCAGGCACCGCGCTGCTTCTCGTTGGCATGTCCGTCTCCGATGTCGACCGTCGCGACGAGCTGCTCGCGGCGGCCGCCCGCCACCATGCGGGCGTCGCCTTCTTGCAGATGGGCGACCCATCGATCTCGCGCGAGCTCACCCGGCTCGCGGACGCCGGCGCCACCACGATCAGCCTCGCCGGCATCAGCCTCGGCCCGCTCGCCCCTGGGCAGTCATGGCTACGGAGGATCGCCTCCCACTGGTGGCGCGAGCGCGCCGGGCACCGCCCGGTGATCGAGGTTGCGACCCGGCTGGCCTCCACGATCGAGGAGATCGAGGTCGCGCTGTTCGACCTGAAGCCGATCTCCGGCGCCGAGCCGGGCCTGACCTCGACCGCCTGGGAGGACGTGACCCGCCACCGGCGCCAGGTGCTCATCTGCCGCGGCCCGCGGTGCACGGCCCGCGGATCCGACGAGACGGCCCGCGCGCTGATTCTCGGACTGATGGAGGCCGGGCTCGGCGACCATGACGTGCTGGTCACCCACACTGGTTGTCAGTTCCCCTGCAACCAGGCCCCGGTCGTCAGCGTGCAGCCCGACGACGTCTGGTACGGCGGCGTCGATCCACACGCGGCCCGCCGGATCGTGTCCGACCACCTGCTGGCCGACACTCCCGTGGAAAGCCGCCGGCTCCCGCGCTGAGCGCAGGAGCCGACAGGTTGGTTCGCGGGGCGGGCCGTCAGAGGCTCGCGGCTAGCGCGCGCCGCTGCGCCCGCTCCGTCTGCGCGGCGTAGAGCCGACCGACCAGTCCGGTGAGCACCACGCCGATCACGCCCCACATCGTGGCCAGCGTGAACAGTGACGCCCGGCGGAAGAACCAGAGCGTGTCGGCCGGGAAGTCGCCGACCTCGTTGACGGTGGCGAAGAGCTGGCCGGCGACGACCATGACGGCCAGGTAGCCGGCTGCACCGGCGACGACGCCACCGTAGGTGCCGAGGCGGTTGCGCAGCCTCAGCGCGACGTACGTCGCGGCGACGGCCGTCAGGACCGAGACGACCACGAAGCCGAAGTAGAGCGCCGTCCTGTCGCCGATGGTGTCACCACTTCCGACCGCCGGCGGGTTCGCCGGATACTTCAGGAACGGCACCAGGGCGAAGGCGACGAAGCCGAGCAGAGTGATCAGGGCGGTGGACTGGCCGGGCTGGAGCCGGCCCATGCGGCCGATGGTGCCGGCCGCGACGAGGGCGACGATGCCGCCGAGCACGAGTCCGACGGCGAGGCTGCCGGTGAGCAGGCCCCAGGTCCGCTGGCTGTCCCGGGAGACTTCGGTATCCTCGCCCTCGTCACCGTGAGAGTGGCTGTGCGTGTGGCTGTGGCCTCCGGCGGCCTCGTCGCCATGGTCGTGGGACGCGTCGGTCGGCGCCTCCTCGGCGGCGGTGCCTGACTCCTCGAGGGCGATGGCAGTCTCGACGTGGGGCTCCCCCACCGAGTACGCGACGAAGAAGGTGGCGATGCCGGCAACCAGGCCGGCGATCAGACCACGGATGAGAAATGCACGTGCGGTCATGCTGGTTTCCGTTCAGGAAGCAGCGCGGCGCCGACGTCGGCGCCGCGCGCGAGAAGTGTCGTCAACAGCCCCGCCGCGCTTGTTCGGGGTCGCTATCGCGCCGAAGAGCGCTCAGAGCTCGGCCGGGATCCCGGGCTCAGGCCTGGATCCGGGCCGGAATCAGGCTCAGTGGCAGGGGTAGCCGAGGAGGTGGCGTCCGTCGTGGACCCACTCGTGGATGGCCGTGCCGGCCAAGAGGGAGACGGCACCCTGGTCGGTGCTGACGAAGAAGAGCACCAGCGTCCCGAGGAGACCGAAGAACAGCGCCCATGGCGCCAGCTGGCCGAACGGGATGGTGGGAACGGAAGGTGCGCCGGCGACCGGCACCGCAGAGACCTGCGACATGTGTCCTCCTCAGGGATACGTGCGTCCCTGTTCGATGGGATGGATACGGACACTCGGGTCTGACTCCACCGCCCGGAGGCGATGTCACAGTAGCGCGACTGTGCCGGATTCTCACCGGCTTCCTCGTGCCCGTTAGCCGGATGCTATCGCACGCCGGCCCGCTGTGCGCCGAGCCACGAGCAACGCGCCGGATGCCGACACGACCGCACCGATGATGCCAACCCTGCGTGCGAGTCGGGCGGCCCGACCGATGTCCTCGGGTCGTACGGCGCGCCCGTCGCCCATGACGGAACGGTGCTCGAGCCGGCTGCCGTAGTAGCGGTTCGTGCCGCCCAGCCGGATGCCGAGAGCGCCGGCGAAAGTGGCCTCGACGACTCCGGCGTTGGGGCTGGGATGGGCGGCGGCGTCACGGCGCCATGCCTTGGCGGCGGACCGCGCCGTTCCTGGCGAGGCAAGGAGCGTGGCGGCACCGGCGATCCGCGAGCCGGGCAGGTTCACCAGATCGTCGAAGCGGGCGGCGGCCCAGCCGAACCGCTCATAGCGGTCGTTGTGGTGGCCGACCATCGCGTCGAGGGTGTTGGCCGCCCGGTAGCCGAGCAGCCCGGGCATCCCGGCCACGGCTCCCCACAGCAGCGGTGCAACGACGGCGTCCGAGGTGTTCTCCGCGACGGACTCCACGACCGCGCGCGCAACCTCCGACTCCTCCAGCGCCGAGGTGTCGCGGCCCACCAGATGGGTGAGGCGTTCACGGGCGGCCGGGAGGTCGCCTGCTCTCAGGAGCGCGTCGACCGCGAGTGCCTCGCGCTCCAGCGAGCGCCCACCGAGCACCGTCCAGGCCACCACGGCGGTGGCCACCGCCTGGGCGACGGGGTTCCGCGCTGCCCGCTCCGCTACGACTCCCACCACGATCGCCGCCCCGACGAGTGCCGCCGTGTGTGCCGCACCCCGCGGCCGCGAGTCGGCGTACAGCCGACGCTCCAGCGCCGCGGCCGCGTTGCCGAAGCCGGCAACGGGATGGAGATGCTGCGGGTCTCCGAGCACGCGGTCCGCGGCGAACCCGAGCAGAAGACCGACGGCTCGGGCGCTCACGAGAGGGCCACCAGCAGGGCGGCGAGCGCCAGCTCGATCGCGGCGCCGAAGACGTCGCCGGTGACGCCGCCGAGCCGCCGCACCGCTCGCGCGACGACGACGGCGACCACGGCGAGTGCCATCGCGCTGGCCAGCGCTCCGCGCCACCAGGCGAGTCCGGACCAAGCGCCGGCGAGCGAGAGAACGGCGGCGCACGTCAGCCACATGAGCACGACGACCGGCCGGGCCACGGTGCCGGTGTAGGTGTCGCCGAGTCCCCCGGGTCGTGCGGACGGCACGTCCCGGGCGCAGCAGGTGGCGAGCGCGGCGCGGGAGACGCAGAGCGCGCAGCCGGCGAGGACGGCGGCGCGCACAGGGTGCGGTGAGGCCAATACTGCGACCAGGCCTGTGGCCTGCAGGCCGAGGACCAGGACCACCGCCACGACGCCGGCCGGACCCGACGTGCCGCTCTTCATCACCGCCAATGACCGCTCGCGGTCGTAGGAGGCCGCCATGCCGTCGACGGTGTCGGAGAGCCCGTCGAGGTGGAAGGCGCGGTTGCCGAGGATGGTTGCGCCCAGCGCCAGCAGAGCCGCCACGGGGATCGGCAGGTCGAGGCCATGCCCGGCCAGGGCCACCAGAGTCACCGCCACCGCGAGCGGCAGGACTGCCAGCGGTGCGAGCACCATGGCCATGCCGGCCCGGCGTCGGTCGACGAGGGCCGGTGGGGCGACGGGGATAGCGGTGAGTGTGCCGAGGGCCAGCCGCCACGCGTCGAGCAGCATCACGCCCGTAGCTCGGACAGCAACGCCACCTCGCGGAGCACGGCGGAGGCGCTGCGGACCACCGGAACGGCCGCGACAGCACCTGACCCCTCCCCCAGCCGCATGCCGAGGTCGAGCAGCGGTTCTCGGCCCATCTTGGCGAGCGCGAGGGACTGGGCAGGCTCGGTGGAGCGGTGCCCGGCGGCGTACCAGGCGGCGGCGCCGGGCTCGATCCGGTCGGCGGTGAGGGCACAGGCCACGCTCATGAGTCCGTCGAGCAGCACCGGTACGCCGTCCTGGGCTGCGGCAAGGAGGTAGCCGGTGGTGGCGGCCAGGTCTGCGCTTCCCAAGGCTGTCAGTGTCTCGACCGGGTCGCCGGCCCGGGTGCCGGCACGCCGGAGGGCGATGTCGATCACCTCGGTCTTGTGCGCAAGCGCGACATCGTCGATCCCCGTGCCGCGCCCGACCACCTCGGCTGCGGGAAGCCCGAGGCCGGCGGCGACCAGGGCCGCGGCGGGGGTGGTGTTGCCGATGCCCATGTCTCCGCCGAGGAGCAGCTGAGCACCGGCCCGGATCTCCTCGCGCGCGATCGCCGCCCCTGCGTCGAGGGCCTGCCGGGTCTGCTCCGGCGTGAGCGCGTCCTCGAGATGAATGGCGCCGCTGGACCGACGGACTTTGTGGACGGTCAGCGCCGCGCGAGTCGCCTCGTCGAGATCGGCGAAGTCGTCGTCGACACCGAGGTCTAGCACGCGGACCGCGACGCCGTGGGTGGCTGCCAAGGCATTCACAGCCGCCTTGCCGGCTAGGAAGGTGCGGACCATCGCACCGGTGATCGCGGGCGGGAACGCGGAGACACCGTGCGAGGCGACGCCATGGTCGCCGGCAAAGATGACCAGCCGGACGTCATTCACCGGTTTCGGAGGTACATGGCCCTGGCAGGACGCGAGCCAGATGCCCAGCTCGCCGAGGCGGCCGAGGGCACCGGGCGGGGTGGCCAGCGCGGCCAAGCGCTTGGCCGCATGATCGCGGGCGATGTCGGACGGGGCGGAGACGTAGGGCATGGCGGACCTCACGAGGTGGGCTGGAGAAGGCGGACCGCGTCGAGCGCGGTGAAGAACTGGTTCGTCATCCCCGTTGGACGCACGGCGATGCGGACCCAAGTGGAGTCGAGCCCCGGGAACGTGTCGGCCCGGCGTACGGCGACGCCGCGCTCCCTCAGTGCCGCATGAGCGCCCCGTCCCAGCCGCGCCAGGACGAAGGGCGCCGCCGATGGCGCGTAGTCGATCCCGCGTCCGCGAAGACCGCCTTCGAGGAAGTCGCGCCAGCGCGCCAGCGTGGCCGCGCGGTCGCGGGCCTCGGGGGTCGCTGTCCGGCTGGTGCACGCGATCGTTGCCGCGATGGCCGGTGCCGAGACGGACCAAGGCGTTTGCCGGTCGGCCAACCAACGGACCTGCGTGCGATCGCCGACGATGTAGCCGGCTCGGATGCCCGGGATGGACCAGTGCTTGGTGAGACTCCGGACGACCACCAGGCCCTTGAGTCGCTCGCGGGCCAGGGAGCCGGTCTCGCCGGGCACCGCGTCCATGAACGCCTCGTCGACCACGACGAGTCGACCTCTCCGGCGCAGACCGCGGAGCAGGTCTGCGGGGTGGAGGACACCGGTCGGATTGGTGGGATTGCCGATGACGACGAGGTCGGCGTCATCAGGGATCGCGTCGGGGTCGAGCGCGAAGCCATTCTCCGGTCGGCACAGGACCGTCGTCACGGTGTGTCCGGCCTGCTCCAGCGCCGCATGCGGCTCGGTGAACTGGGGGTGTACGACGACGGGGCGCCGCCATGGGCGCAGCTGGGCGATCAACGTGAACGCCTCCGCGGCGCCGGCGGTCGGAAGGACCTCCTCGAGCTCTCGGCCGTGCCGCTGGGCGATCGCGGCGCGGGCCGGCTCGGCGTCGGGGTACGCCGCCGCCGCGGTGAGGCTCTCGCGCAGGGCGCGCTCCAACCAGGCCGGCCGGCCGCCGTCGTAGACGTTGACGGCGAAGTCCAAGAGCCCCTCCCCCGTCTCGACGTCGCCGTGATGGCGCAAAGGGTCGGCCACACGGTCACGGGGTCGCGTGACGGGCACCGCAGGCGGAGCGGGCGAGACCACGTGCATCGGCGCGGCGTAGACGGCGTCGGCGAACCGCTGGGCGAGCTGAGGGTGGCCGGCCCAATGGACGTGGAGGTACGACGCGTGGAGGTTCCCGCTGGCATAGCCGACTGGTTCGTCGTCGATCGCCCAGGCCGCGCTCTCGCCGGCCGCCGGGGAGGTACGGGTGCGGTGGAACTCATGGCCGGTGACCTCCTCCCCTGCCTTGGTGAGGAGCGAGTCGGTCGCGGCGACCGCAGCCGGGTAACGCAGCACGAGCCGCCCTGCCATCGCAGCCGTGGCCGGGAGGATGCCCGCCATGGGTGCGCCGTCGAGCGACTCGGCCAGGTAGAGCAACCCGGCGCACTCGGCGACCGTCGGGATCCCGGCTGCCACGGCGCTACGCAGATCGTCCAGCAGACCACGGTTGGCGGCGAGCTCGGCGGCGTACACCTCGGGGAACCCGCCGCCGAGGTAGATGCCCTGCGTGCCAGCCGGAAGGGCCGGATCGACGAGCGGATCGAAGGTGACGACCTCGCAGCCGGCAGCGGTCAGGAGCTCTTCGGTCTCCGCGTAGCGGAACGTGAAGGCGCGCCCGCCGGCCATCGCGACGACTGGCCGGTGGTCGCTGGCGCCGACCGACATCACCTCTCGTGCGGGGCTCCACGACTCGGCGTCCAGATGCGGCGCCGAGCGGGCGACCTCGAGGATCGCGTCGAGGTCCAGGTGGCGGGCCACCTGCTCCCCGAGCTGTTCGATCATCCGGATGGAACCGTCCCGTTCGGCGGCGGGGACGAGCCCCAGGTGGCGTGAGGGTGTGGAGAGCCGGACGTCGCGCGGCATCACGCCAAGGACCGGCAGGCCCGTTTGCTCGAGCGAGCCGATGATCTCGGCGGTGTTGCGGTCCGATCCCGCCTGGTTGAGGACGACACCGGCCACCCGGACTCCGGCGTCGAACGTCGCCATGCCGAGGGCGATCGCCCCCGCGGAGCGGGACAGCTTGGCGACGTCGATCACGAGCACGACTGGCGTCCGGGTGAGGGTGGCGACGTGCGCGGTGGAGGCGAATCCGTCGGTGCCCAGTCGTCCGTCGTACAGGCCCATGACGCCCTCGATCACCGCGATGTCCGCGCCGGACGCACCGTGCAGCAACATCGGGACGAGCCGCTCCTCGCCCACGAGGTGCGGGTCGAGGTTGCGGCCGGGGCGGCCGGTCGCCAAGGCGTGGTAGCCGGGGTCGATGTAGTCCGGACCGACCTTGTGGCCGCTCACCTCGTGGCCGGCGATCCGCAGTGCCGCCATCAGGCCGGTGGCGATCGTGGTCTTCCCCTGTCCGGTCGACGGTGCTGCAACGACGAGCCGGGGCAGGGCTACCACTCGATGCCCCTCTGGCCCTTCTGGCCGACGTCCATCGGATGCTTGACCTTGCTCATCTCCGTGACTAGGTCGGCAGCCTCGACGAGTCGGGGATCGGCATTGCGGCCCGTGATGATCACGTGCTGGAAGCCCGGGCGGTTGGTCAGCGTCTCTACAACGTCCTGGACGTCCACCCAGCCCCACTTCATCGGGTAGGTGAACTCGTCGAGGATCAGCAGGTCGTGGCTCTCGTCGGCCAGGCGGCGCTTGATCTCCTGCCATCCCTGCAGAGCCGCGGTCTCGTGGTCTTCGGCGTCACCCTGCTTTCGGGTCCACGACCAGCCGGAACCCATCTTGTGCCACTCGACCGGGCCGCCCTCGCCCGTCTCCTCGTGCAGCCGGCCCAGTCGCTCCAGAACGGTCTGCTCGCCGATGCGCCATTTGGCCGACTTCACGAACTGGAAGACACCGATCTTCCAGCCCTGGTTCCACCCGCGGAGCGCGAGCCCGAAGGCGGCGGTGGACTTCCCCTTGCCGTCGCCGGTGTGCACCACGAGCAGAGGTCGGTTGCGACGCTGCTTCGTCGTCAGGCCGTCGTCGGGGACGACGGCGGGCTTGCCCTGGGGCATCAGGCCGCTCCCTTCTGCGTGCGGGATCGGACCGTGCCGGCCAGCGCCTCAGCACTGACCTCGGCCACGGGGAGGTGTTCGGCACGCAGCAGCTCGGCGAGTCGCAGTGCGAGGCCAAGACGCAGGGGGCCGCTCTCGCCATCGATGACGACCGTCGTCACGCCGAGCCCGGCGACGTACTCCGCAGCCTGCTGTGACCGCGCGACAGCGTCCTTTCCGCCCGTCGCGCGACCGTCCGTGACCAGGACCAGGAGTGGTCGCAGCCGTGGATCGCGCATTCGCTCGCGGGTCAGCACGCGAGCGGCTTCGAGCAGCCCTTCGGCCAGCGGCGTACGTCCCCCTGCCGGAACTTCGTCGAGCCGCGCTGCAGCGATGTCGACGGAGCGTGTGGGCGGCAGCGCGACCGTCGCCTCGGCGCCTCGGAAGGTGACCAGGCCGACCTTGTCACGGCGGCGGTAGGCGTCGAGCAGCAGCGAGAGGATCGCGGTCTTCACCTGGGACATCCGCTTACGCGCGGCCATAGAGCCGGAGGCGTCAACGCAGAAGAGCACAAGATTGGCCTCCCGACCCTCCCGCACGGCGACCCGGAGGTCCTCGTTGCGCAGCTCCACGCGTCCGGTCGTGCGGCCGCGCGAGGACTGCTTGCCAGCGGCCGCCAGCAGGGTCTCCACCAGGTGGAGCGAGCCGGTGGGTCCGTCCGGCAGCCGGGCGCCGACGCGGCGACCGGTGCTCGCGAGGGCTCGGCTGCGTCGTCCGGCCGCGCCCTCGCCGAGCCCCTGCACCTTCAGCAGTCGCGGTCGGTACGGCGCGGTGGCACGAACCGTCGAACCGGCCTCGGTGCCTGCGGGAGGCGTCATCGGCTGCTCGCCGTCAGACTCGGCCGGAGTCTCCGCCAGAGTGTCGTCGGTCGATGCCTGATCACTGTCGCCCTCACCGGCCTCGTCCCGCGGTCCGTCAGCCTGCGCCTGATCTGGTGTGTCGTCCTCGGGTGGGCCCTGCGGCTCATCGGGGGCCGGACCCTCCGGCGGCTCGGGCGGTAGCTCGTCGTCGCCCAGGACCTGGTCGAGCAGGTCCTCGTCGAGACCGGGAGCATCGAAGGGGTTGCGGCGGCGCCGGTGCGGCAGCGCCAGCAGTGCGGCGCGTCGGATGTCGGCGCGGGTGACCTCATCGCGGCCCTCCCAGGCGGCGTGGGCGACCGCGGTGCGGGCGGTGACGATGTCGGCGCGAAGCCCGTCGACCTCGAACGTGGCACAGACTTCGGCGATCTTCATGAGCGCAGACTCGGTGAGCCGTACCTTGGCGAGACGCTCGCGGGCGGACTCAACGCGCTCGGTTAGGGCGCGGTCGGCGTCGCGGTAGCGCGCGGCGAACGCGACCGGATCGGCGTCGTAGGCCATCCGCCGGCGCACGACCTCGGCGCGCAGCGCAGGCTCCCGCGGCGCGGCGACCTCGACGGTGAGCCCGAAGCGGTCGAGCAGCTGCGGGCGCAGCTCCCCCTCCTCGGGGTTCATCGTGCCGATCAGCACGAACCGGGCCGCGTGCTCGACCGAGACGCCGTCGCGCTCGACGGTCACCTGACCCATTGCCGCGGCATCGAGGAGCAGGTCGACCAAGTGGTCGTGCAGCAGGTTGACCTCGTCGACGTAGAGGATGCCGCGGTGGGCTCTCGCGAGCAGCCCGGGCTCGTACTCCACCTTGCCGTGTGACAGCGCCCGCTCGAGGTGGAGGGAGCCGAGGACTCGGTCCTCGGTCGCGCCAACCGGTAGTTCGACGAGCCGCACCGAGCGGACGGCGGTGTCCGCGCCCGTGCCGAACGGACCGTCGGGCGACGTGGCAGCCGGGTCGGCCGGGTCCACCGAGAACCTGTCGGCCGCATACACCTCGATGGGCGGCAGCACGGCGGCCAGCGCCCGCACCGTTGTCGACTTCGCGGTGCCCTTCTCGCCCCGCACGAGCACGCCACCGATCTCCGGCGAGATCGTCGTGAGGACGAGCGCGAGGCCCATGTCGTCCAGGGCGTCGGTCTCGCAACCAAGGACGGCTGAAAATGGGTAGTGCTGTGGCATGTGAGGCTCCCGCTCTGTTCGCCAGCAGTGACTGGTCGGGCGGGAGGCCGGTCTTCGGACTTGCCGAGTCCTCCGCTCAACTCGTGAGTGGAGGCTCGGTTCACCGCAGCGGGCCTGTGCCGGAATCTCACCGGCTTCCCAGATTCTCCCCGTTTGCCGTCCCCACCGTTTCCGATGGATGGGCCGTTGGGGCACCTCTCGCCTTGCGGGGCTCACGATAGCGTCTGCCCGCGTGATCACTGTGGTGGGTATTGGCGCCGACGGCTGGGACGGCATGTCGGAGGTCGGCCGGGCCTGGGTCGAGCGAGCCCGCGTGGTGCTCGGTGGGCGCCGGCACCTCGACCTCCTGCCCGACGTGCCGGGGCAGCGCCGCGAGCCCTGGCCCTCTCCGCTGCGTGACCGGTTGCCGGCGCTGCTCGCGTCCCTGGCGGACGAGGCGGCGGGCGGGCATGTCGTCGCCCTGGCGTCCGGCGACCCGCTGGTGTCGGGGATCGCCACGACCTTCATGGACCTGCTCGGGCCTGACGAGGTGACTGTCGTCCCGGGGATCTCCTCAGTCGCCCTCGCACGGGCGGCGATGCGCTGGTCGGCGGAGAGCCATGCGGTCGTGAGCGTGGTGGGTCGCGACGTCGCGCTGGTGCGCCGCGAGCTCGCCCCTGGCCGTCGGATCCTGGTGCTCTCGTCCGATGAACACACGCCGAGGGATGTGGCGGCGCTGCTGGTCGCGGAGGGGTACGGCGACAGTGAGCTCACCGTCCTCGGCGACCTGGGCGGACGCGAGCAGAGCTCTTTCCTGTTCGACAAGGCCGTCATCCTCACCGGCAAGGAGCTCGACCTCCCTCGGCTCAACGTCGTCGCGATTGACTGCGTCGGCCCGAGCCTCGGCGGCTGGGTCGCCGGTCTGCCCGACGACGCCTTCGAGCACGACGGCCAGCTGACCAAGCGCGACCTGCGCGCCAGCGCTCTCGCCCGGCTCTCCCCGACCCCGGGCGAGCACCTGTGGGATGTCGGCGCCGGAGCCGGCTCGGTCGGGATCGAGTGGATGCGCGCCCACCCGTCCTGCACGACGACGGCGGTCGAGGCGGACGCCGACCGTGCTGCGCGGATCAGCCGCAACGCCACGAGTCTCGGTGTGCCGGGGCTTGAGGTCGTGCACGGACGGGCCCCCGGCGCGCTCGCCGGGCTCCGCCCGCCGGACGCCATCTTCGTCGGCGGCGGCGCCACCCGCGACGGGGTGATCGACGCCTGCCTGACGGCGCTGCGACGGGCCGGCCGGCTGGTCGTGCACGGCGTGACGCTCGAGACCGAGATGCTGCTCGGTCGGCTCTACCGGGAGCACGGCGGCGAGCTGACCCGAGTCTCGGTCGAGACCAGTGCACCGGTCGGCGCCTTCACCGGGTGGACCCCGGCCCGTACCGTCACGCAGTGGGCATTGACGCGCTGACGCCGTACCTCTCCTCATGCAGGACGCTCGCCAACGGCGAGCGGTGCCGCCAGCCGTAGCGCTCCAGGTCAGGCACGTCCGGTAGCTCCGAGACGGCGCCGACGCAGAGCCACGCCACCGGCCGTACGTGCTCCGGCATGCCGACGAGGTCGCGCAGGAACTCCTCGCGGTAGAAACTGACCCACCCCACCCCGAGGCCCTCGGCGGTCGCGGCGAGCCAGAGGTTCTGGATGGCGCAGACCACCGAGTAGAGCCCGGCGTCGGCGATGGCATGCCGCCCGAGCACCCTCGGCCCGCCGCGGGTCGGGTCGTAGCCGACCACGATCCCGAGCCGCGACTCGCGGATCCCTTCGACCTTGATCCGCGAGAACGTCTCGGCGCGCTCACCGCTGAGCGTCGCCGCGAATGCGTCCCGCTCGAGCGCGACGTGGTCGGCGAAAGCGCTGAGCGCGTCCGGCGAGCGGACCAGCACGAAGTCCCACGGTTGGCTCATCCCGACACTCGGTGCACAGTGAGCCGCCGACAGCAGCCGCTCCAGCACCTCGGCGGCCAACGGCTCACCTGTGAATTCTCGGCGAGTGTCACGACGACGGTTGATGACGTCGTAGAGCTCCATCAGAGCCCCCGATCGCCGCGTCGCTTCGAGCTCCGGTCGCGGGCCGCGTCGTAGAGATAGGACTCGCCGCCCTCGCGGGCCAGCGCCCAGCCGACCAGGATCACGGCCGCCTGGCGCAGCCCTGCCGCCTCCACCACCTCCGAGATGGTCGCCACCGTGCCACGCAGCACCTGCTCCCCGGGCTGGCTGGCGCGGTAGACGACGGCCACCGGGCAGTCCTCGCCGTACTCCGGTTCGACCTCGGCCATCAGCGCCCGCACTCGCGTGATCGCCAGATGCAGCACGAGCGTCGAGCGGGTTGCAGCGAACGCCGCCAGCGACTCGGACTCCGGCATCGCGGTAGAGCGGGCCTGGGTGCGGGTCAGCACCACCGACTGCGCCACCAGCGGCACCGTCAGCTCGCTCCCGACCAGCGCAGCAGCGGCAGCGTAGGCGGGCACCCCGGGCGTCACCGACCAGGCAACCCCGGCAGCATCGAGCCGGCGGGTCTGCTCGTGCAGCGCGGAATAGAGAGACGGGTCGCCGGACGTCAATCGCACCACCGTCTGCCCCGCGCCAGCTGCGCCGACCATCCGCGCGACCATCGTGTCGAGGTCGAGGTCTTGGGTGTCGACGAGCTCTGCGCTCGGGCCGACGTGGGCGAGCACGTCGGGATCGAGGTAGGTGCCGGGATAGAGCACCAGGTCCGCCTGCGCCAGCAGGTGCGTCGCGCGCACGGTCAGCAGGTCGGCCGCGCCCGGTCCGGCGCCGACGAAGTGGACGGCAGCACTCACCGCACGTACCTCGGCGTCCACACGCCGGCGCGGCTCACCCGCGTGCTCTCGGCACCCACGATCAGCAGGCACTTCATGTCGATCGTCTCCGGGTCCAGGTCGGCCAGCGTCGTGACGGTCAGCGACTCCTCGTCGCGCCCGATGTCGCGCCCGACGATGACGACGGTCTCTGGCTTGCGGTGTTCCAGCAGGACACGGTGGGCGGTGGCTATCTGCTCGGTCCGGGAGCGGGAGGCCGGGTTGTAGATCGCTAGCACTAGGTCGGCGTCGGCGATGGCGCGGAGGCGCCGTTCCACGACCTCCCACGGCTTGAGCCTGTCGGAGAGCGAGACGACGGCGAAGTCTGCCCCTATGGGCGCACCGGCACGGGCGGCCACCGCCTGCACGGCGCTGACCCCTGGCAGCACCCGGATCGGCACGCCCGCGTACGCCGGGTCCTCGGCCGCCTCGAAGACGGCTGCTGCCATCCCGAAGACGCCAGCGTCGCCGCCTGAGACGACCGCGACCCTCTCCCCCGCTTTGGCCAGGTCGAGCGCGACACGAGCCCGGTCGACCTCGACGGTGTTGCCCGACGCGTGGCGGGTCAGTCCGGCACGCGGCGGGACGCGAGCCACGTACGGGGCGTAGCCGACCACGTGGTCGACCTCGCCCAACGCCGCCGAGGCTTCTGGCGTGAGCCAGTGGTCGGGGCCGGGACCGAGGCCGACGACCAGGAGTTCAGCGGTCCGCCCGTCGTGTGTCGCGGCGGATCCACTGGGCTCCGCGTCGCGAGCGCGCAGCCGGTCAGCGGTCGGCCGGTTGGCCGTGTCGCCGGGGACGACGATCAGGGAGAAGTAGGGCACGGAGTCCGGGTCGACCTCGGCGACGGGCAGCCACCGCTCCTCGGACTGCGACGCCCGCTCGACGTACCAAGCGCCCTCGAGCCGCCCGGCCTGCGCCAGCGCTGAGCGCACGGCCGGAAACGTCCGGCCGAGCTTCATGATGACGGCGGCTTCCGTGTCCGCCAGCCGTCTCGCAAGCTCCGGCTCGGGCAGGGTTCCAGGGAGGACGGTCAGGACGTCTGTCTGTCGAACCAGCGGGCCAGAGCTACCAGAGATCGCCGCTGTCGCCGCCGCGAAGGCGGGCACGCCCGGCACCACCTCGGTCGGGTAGATCTCCTTGAACCGGTCGTGGAGGTACATCGACGAGCCGTAGAAGAGGGGATCGCCCTCCGAGAGCAGAACCACGTCGCGACCGGCGTCGAGGTGATCCGAGAGCCGCACCGCGCAGGACTCGTAGAAGTCGGCCATCGCCCCGACATACCCACCGGGGTGGTTCGTGGTGCCGGTGGTGACCGGGTAGCGCAGCTCCTCCTCGATGGCGTCGGCCGGAATGACGCCGTCGGCGATGCGGCGTGCGTGGGACTTCTTCTTCACGCCAGCGTGGTACGCGACGACGTCGGACGCGCCGATGATCCGAGCGGCTCTCAGCGTCATGAGCTCCGGGTCGCCGGGGCCGATGCCGACAACCGTGAAACGGCCGGTCATTCTGCCTCCTGCGCGAGAGCGTTGAGTGCTGACGAGGTCATCGCCGATCCACCGCGACGGCCGCGGACGGTCGCGTAGGGGATGTCGATGCCGTGCTCGGCGTGGAGGTCCACGAGAGCCTGCTTGGACTCGGCAGCACCGATGAAGCCGACCGGGCAGCCCACGATCGCCGCGGGTCGTGGGCCCCCGTCGAGAATCATCTCCAGTAGGTGGAACAGTGCAGTCGGAGCGTTGCCGATGGCGACAACGGCACCGTCTAGTCGCGGCCCCCACAGTGAGACGGCGGCGGCGGTACGGGTGGTACGCCACTCGCGGGCCAGCCCGGGCACCCGCGGGTCGTTGAGCAGGCAGACGACGTCGTTGTCCTTCGGCAGTCGGCTCCGGGTGACGCCGGTCGCGACCATGGTCGCATCGCACAGGATCGGCGCGCCCGACTCCAGCGCGGCCCGGGCAGTCGACACCATCTGCGGATGCACGATCAAGTCATCAGCGAGGTCGACCTGCCCGCTGCCGTGGATCATGCGGACGGCGAGCTTCTCGGCATCGGCCGGCACGGCCCGCAGGTCGGCCTCTCGCCGGATGGTGGCGAAGGAGTCGACATAGATGGCGGGTCCGGAGTCGACGTACTCGTAGTGGCGCGTTGGCCTGCGCAGGTTGGTCATCTGCTCTCCTCGGGAATGAGCACGCCACGCCACGGTGTGACAATCACGTGATCAACTGCTGCGGTCAGGTCTTCGATGACCTGTTGGTCGAGACCGGTCTCGGAAACCTCGACATGACGCCCACCGGGCACTGCCCCGAATGGCAACGGTTCCGCCGGGTCAGGGAGGCCTGGATCGGACGCTCTCTGTACGGCGAGGGCCTCGGCCAGCTCCGACACGTGCCAGGCCGCTCCCGGCCCGCGCCCTCGGCGTACGACGAACTCATGCGCCAGCTCCGCGATCCGCCCTGCCGCCTCCGCGAGCTCCACGGTCGCCCCCCACCCGGTCCCGATCCGTAGCTGAGCCCAGGTCGAGTCCAGCGCGACCAGCCCCAGGTCGCAGCTGCGAGCCAGTAGATCGCCGCGTCCGTCGTCGAGCACGAACAGGAACCGGCCCGACAGGGCCGCGAGATCCGGGTCAGCGCACAACCGGTCGTCCAGCTCACGTGCAACCGCTCGGAGGTCGGCGCGACCCCCGGCCAAACCGGTTTGCGGCGACACCATCACATTGCGGACCAGTTCATGGGTCCTCCTCGGCAGGAGGCCCGTTCGCTCGAGGGCGGCGAGCGCCTCGGATGACAACCGGCCTTCGAAGCCGGGGAAGGCGCGCACCTGAAGATTCGCCCGCGACGTCGTGTGCACGCGTCCGTCGCCGTACTCCTCAGCGACCTCGACGAGCGACCTCAGCGCTCTCGCGGGAACCCTGCCCCCGATCAGCCGAAGCCGTACGAGAAGGCCGTCCGCAGCCCGCCACGGCCGGAGGGCGCCAGGACACCGGTCGGCGCGAGTGCGGGAGGCTGACACTGCCAGGACCTATCTGGTCAGGGACCCTGTCGCGGAGTCCACGTACGACCTGGCGACGGTTGTCACCAGTGCCAGCAGGTCTTCGGACTCGGGATCAACCGGTGCGAGGCACCTTCCCAGAGCATCGCTCCAGTGGCGTGTTGCCTCGCCCGTCACCCTCACCGCTGCGCGTCAGTCCCGGAATCTCACCGGGTTCCCTGACTCCACGAGTGGAGTACGACTGGCGCCCACACACTAGCGCCTCCCACTCACGCGACCGATAGGGCGAACCCGCGGAGACCTCCGCCCCGCTTGCTGCAGGGCTGTCAGTGTGCGGATCGGCCATCGCCGGGACCGCTCTGACCAGGCAATGGAAGAGGTTGGAAGACAACGAGAGCCAACGAGAACTACGACATCTGATCCCGCGCGGGCTAAGTCCGCCGCGCCTCCAACGGCCCGGGACATCGGCGCCATTCCGGTCACGCCTCGGTTCGCTGGCTATGGACCGCGTCGTCACTCGGGCCCCGTCGGGCCGCGCCTCGCTTCGCGACCAACGGGGTTTCTGGGTCACGAAAGCGCGACACAAGCCGTAATGGTTCAAATGACCAGTGGCCAGTGACCTGCGTTTCCGCAGGTCACTGGCCAGTTTTCAGTAGCGGGGGCAGGATTTGAACCTGCGACCTCTGGTCATCCGGCGCGAGCGCTCTCATCTGGTCGAGCGTTTGCTGGCATATGAGCACTCGTGCGCTGACCTGTGCGAACTCGGCACAGGACGGTGAACCGAGCCCGCACTTCTTGCTGGTATGTGACCTGACAAGGCGACTCTTGATGTGGTTTTCGGTGCCTAAGCGCGACACGGTTCGAATCCCAACTGCTCGCGTGCCAGGGCGTCAGCCTGCTTCGTCGACCGCGACCCGTGCCGCACTGGCCCAGCCCGATTCGGTGTCATCCACGGGCTTCGGAGTGTTCAGTGAGGGCTGTCCCGCAAGGGATCCCGTTCTGGTCACGCTCGGCGTGACACTCCCGTTCTGGTCACGCTCGTGTCGACACCGCGGCCAGCGGGACCGCTGCTCAGCGTCGCGACCTCGCTGTCGCTGCGTGTCTGATGGTGGGCGCGTTCGGCCGCGCCTGACCTGGCCGCGCAGCTCGCCGAGCGACGGTCGGTCACGGCTCGGGGCTCGACCGGCCACGCTGGCGTAAGACACCGCTGGCTGACCATCGTTAGCGCCAGCTCGCTCTTGCCGCACCTGTCTTCACGCTGACTACAGGCCCGCCGAAGGTCGACGGGCTCACGACCGGTGCCCCGCCTCACACGCCGTGACCGCCGAGATCGACGACGGCGCATCGGCTGGGGCGCTGCGACCGGTGGAACCGATGCTCGGGGCCGAAGCCAGCGGCAAACGCCGCGACCGCAATGGGAGAACTCGACGGCTACACTGCGGTCGCCCAGCGGCGGCGACGGAACGAAACGTCGAGGTGACGCGCTGCTGGCTAGCTCGGCGAGGACTCGTCGACCGCCAGTTCGCCTAGTTGGGCCCACTCGATCCCTGGCACTTGTGTATTGACGATCCGCGGGGTCTCGGCGAGGTATCCCGGGAGCTCACGCGTCGCGGCTTGAAAGTGCTCGGATTGGACATGGGACGCGCCCGCGTCTTCGTCGCGGAATGCTTCGAGGAGCACGTATTCGTTTGGGTCGTCCAGGCTGCGCGACCAGTCGAACCACAAGCACCCCTCCCCGCTGCGGGTCGACTCGGTGAACGAGCGCGAGACTTCCGGCCATGGTTACGGAGGTCTCAGTGTCTCGCGTCAAGCATGTGGCAGAGATTCCTGTCCTGGAAAGTTGGGGACGGCCGGGTGCGCGAGTCCGGTGTGGA
>NZ_JAIQZK010000012.1 GCF_020075545.1 Nocardioides sp. TRM66260-LWL | reverse complement strand
GGGTACTTCCTCGGTGCTGGCACATCAACCACCCTCTCGTGGCTTCAGACCAGTCACCAGACCGCGGACGGTTCAGATGGCGATGCCGGACTGGCCCGGCCTGTGGGTCTCGGCGTCCGGCGGAGTCGGGTGGCTTGCTGCGTAGGTCAGCGAGCCCGCGAGCGCGGCGGAGGTGTGGGCGCGGCTCTGGGCGTGCTCGATGACTGAACGCATCACCGACACGCCCTCGTCGGCGCGGTTCATCTCTTTGCCGGTGTCGTGGACGCGGGAGTCGAGCAGCATCAGCGCATCGGTCGCGGTGGCGGACTCGGCCGCGTGCTGTGCGTGACGGGTGATCTGCTCGGCCACGGGCCGGGCCAGCGACACGACCTCGCCGAGCACATCGATCTGAGTCTTCAGCGCCTGGATCTCGTTGTCATGGTCGTTGGTGTCGGTGCTGCGGCTGATCTCGTGGCCGGCCTGCTCGATCGCGTTGCTCGCCGTCGTCAGGTGGCGCGTCAGGTCCTCGCCGAGTTCGTTCATCACACCGGATCGGTTCCGCAGACGCGCGAGGTGCTCGCCGGCGGACTCCAGGTAGAAGTCGCGACGCTCCTCCTGGTGCGCGTAGAAGGTGTCGGTCGCAGCC
Organism: Nocardioides sp. TRM66260-LWL; assembly: GCF_020075545.1. Lineage (GTDB taxonomy): Bacteria > Actinomycetota > Actinomycetes > Propionibacteriales > Nocardioidaceae > Nocardioides. Next base: position 52,575 of record NZ_JAIQZK010000012.1, on the reverse strand, counting down.
TCGTCGAGCACCCTGAGCGAGGACGCCGCGACGTCGCCGAGCGCATCGACGGTGTCGGCTGCCCTCCGCAAGGCCCGTTCGGCATCGAAGACCGCCTCGGCGGCCGCGAGCACGCCGCGCCGGTTCACCGCCGCTCACCAACCCGGCGGCCAGGGTCCTCAAGAGTCGCGAGGATCGCACGGAGCTGACCTGCCGCGCCGAGGGCCTGCGTGAGCTGCTCACGCAGCGTGACCACCGGATGCTCAGGGCTTCCGCCGGCAGGCATCGTGTTCGTGGGCTGGTTCATGAGTCCGTCTCCTCCAGATCTTGGGCTCCTAGAGGGACAAGCAACCGGGGCGCCGCTGGATCGGACGTCACCGCACCGAGTTCCTTCGGCCGACGCGAACGTCCTTGCCGCCGCTGCGGCGGCTGGCCGGGGGTCTTCCGCCCGGGCCGCCCGTCGTTGACACTGACGGGGTTATGGACGACGAGCAGGTGCTGCGGGCGCGGCAGGTAGCGGTTGCCGCAGCGGCCTGGCTCCATGCGCGCGCCGACGCGGAGGCCTACCGGCGTCTCGTCCTCGCCGCCGGTCACTGGGCTGCCTACCGGGCGCCCCATCTCGGCGAGCAGCCCGACGACGAGATCGCGGCCCAACTGCGCCGCGCCGCTCGACGCGCTTTCGATGTCATGGACGAGGACGCAGCCCGCCTCGCGGTCGCGGTGGCAGACGCCGCCCTCACTTGGCTCGGACCGTCAGGCAGCGGCGCGAGCTATGACCGGTTAGGAGAGGCGACCGGCATGTGGGTCGACTACTGCACCCCGCAGTTGCCCGATCCCGCCGTGGAAGAGTTGCTCGACCAGCTCGGAGACGACGACCGAGCACCGGTCTCGATCGGTGACGCCGTCCGAGACGTCACAGCCCGGCTGACCAAGGACACCGGTCTCCGCTGAAACGCGGGCACCCGTCTGGGCGCGTTGAGAGCCCGCGGTGGTCTCGGGACACCAGCGGGCTCTCAACAGGGAGCATCGCATCCACCGGGAGGTCCTGTCCCCGCAACACGGAAGCTCCGGTGCCTGTGACGCCGACGAGTGCACTGTCACCCCGGTTCGGCTGTGAGAGGCACCCGAGTTCCTTATGGTGGTCGACGTGGCCCTTACCCGACGCACCCAGCTGTTCGGCGAGCTCGCGCGAGCAGTCGAAGTCGAGCTACGCGCCCGCCACATTGACCTTGACGCCGACGTCGTCGACCAGATCCTCCGCAACCGGGTCGATGCCGTCGCTGAACTGATGGACGTCACACCCCGTACCGCACTGAGCTACGCGCCCGGCGACCTCCCTCGGATCGTCGCTGACGCTGTCGTCGAGGCCGCGCAGAGCCTCCCGGCGACGATGCCGTGCGGGCGGCGTCGCCCCGACCTCCGCATCGTCGAATAAGCCGGGCCCCTGGTTGGGCTCAGTCTCCGACTTCGAGCCCCGTGTCCTGGTCATCGGTGGCGTCGTGGTCGGCGCCACGGCGGCGGGTGCGCTGGGAGATCTCACCCGAGAGCCGATGGGTTGCCGACCGTGCCCGGTCGCGGGTCTCGTTGCCGAACCGCTTCGCGGCATCGACACCCTCGGCACCCGCGACGAACGCCTTGTCCCGGACCTCGGAGGCGGCATCGACCCAGCGGCGTGCGTCGACGGGCTCGCTGCTGGACTCGATCCCCAACAGGCCTTGGAAGTCGAGCACTGAGGTGCCGACGTGGTTGCGTGAATGGACCACTGCACGCGACTTGGACGGGTGTGCGAGCACCTTCGTGTTCGCCACACTGGCCGCTGCGTCGAGGCGAGCCATCAGCTGCTCGGTGCTGCGGGCGATCGTCGCGAGCCGATCCCCTCGCGCGGCCCTCAACCCCAGACGGTGCCCGTCGAGGTCCTCTGGTGCGGTCTCAAGGACGCGGTCGAGCTCGAGGACCGCGATCGCGTCCTGGAGCTGGAAGCAGCGAGCCAGCACGGCGAGCCAATCCCGGGACTTGGCCTCGGCAGCCTTGGCGGCGGTCGCGAGGTCACCGACCTTGGTCTTGCTCTCCAGCTTCTCGGCCAGCGCCTCGAGTTGCAGCAGTGCGTAGGCATCTCGCCGCTCATGCGAGATGATCTTGCCGCCGCGTCCCCGAGCGTTCTTTGTGCTTTCATCCTCCGGTCGAGCTGAGGACGACGCGGCACGAAGCTGCGGTGCGCTGCCGCGCCCACAGCGCATAGGCGAGAAGCCCGAGGGACGCGAGCGCGAGGACAGGCTGGATGGGCGCAAACCAGTTGAGTGCGCCGCTGACCCCGATGGCCGTCACGACCAACTTGTTGCAGATCGGGCATCCGACCGCGAACAGCGAGAGCATGCTGCCCGCGAAGGTCTTGCCGCCCTGCGTCGCGGGGACCTCCACGGCGGGATCGCGGACATAGGTAGCCACGAGCGCGCCGGTCAGGACCGCTGAGAGAGCCCAGACCGGGTAGTTCCACCACAACACGGGGGTCATGCGGTGATAGAAGGAGGTCTGGATGATGCCGGTCGGGATGCCGATCGCCAGTGCGGTGACCGCAGCGGCAAGGATCCCGACAGCTAGCCGTCGCGCCAGAAGCATGTCAACCCTCTCTCTACTAGGTCGCATAGTAGTCAACCGCTGGTGATCGCGGGCCAGGGGTTTGCTAGGCAGCCGTCGAGGCCCTTGGTTTGCTGGAGCATGACCGGGGCTGGCGCTCCCGGATGAGGACACGTGCGGTGCCCGAAGCCGAGGGCATGCCCGAACTCGTGATTGATCATGTAGCGGCGGTAGTCGGTGATCTGGCCGTTGTAGGAGGTGGCTCCGTTCTCCCAACGCCACCCATTGAGAACGACGTACTCGCCGTTGCGGCACGACAACCTGCCAGCGGTCTCGAGCGGTGAGCACAGCGCGTCCGTCATCCGGGGCGTGGCGAGGCGGATCCGGAAGTCTGGATTCATCGCGACCCGCTGAAACGAGTGGCCGCTGACGCCGGTCCATCCCCGCGCATCGCCCACCACCTTGTCGACGACGCGTGTCAGTGCCTCGGGACTGATCGGGAGTCCGGCCTCAACCTCGACGCTGTAGGTCACCAGCTCGCCGTGCCCAACCGCCTTTGACCTTCCGTCCGCCACGGTGAAATGGCCGGACCCCTGTTCGGGCACCAAACGTTGGGACGGCGGGATGCGGGTTGCCGACGCGGCGGGGGCCGTTCGCGAAGTACGTGCATCGATACCCGAGGTCGGGGTTGTCCCGGACTCGGGTGCGGTGCTCGGACTCGGGCCCGCCGCGGCCGTGCTGTCGTTCGCCGTGACCTGGGCGATTGGGTCGGTGGCGCTGATCGTAAGTCGCAATGTGAGCGCTACCGCGACGACCAGGACGGCAGTTGCGGCCGCGGCTGCGGGAGCACGACGGCGCCTGGCCCGCCGACGGCCGTCTCGAACGGCCCGATGCTTCCCGCTCACCGGCCTTGGGGCCGGATCCGGGCGAGCAGGCTACCTTCGACCGCTACGTGTCGACGACCGGGCAACGAGTGCCTAACTCCCAGCCCGACGAGCGGAACGTCAGGGTCGGCCTTATGCCCGACGCCACGGACCTCGCATTGAGGCTCTAGAAGACTCTGGTGCATCAGCTCGCGCCGGGCCGATGGGCATGGAAGCGCATCAGGTGCCCCCGCCACGCCGGACGGATCGTGATCTCTGTGAATCCGGCGACCCTGAGTCCGTCACGGAGTTCGTCGGGGGCGATGATCCGGTGGGGCGAGCCGTCGGCTCGATGGATGGCGCGTGCGAGGCGGGTGTCGGTCAGGTCGTACCCGATCAAGGCCCCGCCCGGCTTCAAGACCCGGGCGACCTCGGCGAGGGCATCCACCCAATCGATGACGTGGTGCAGCATCAAGTAGGACGTCACCGCATCAAAGCGTGCCGTCTGGAACGGCAGATTGGTGACATCGGCAAGGGTGACCTCGACCTGCGGGAACGGTGCGAGGCGCTCACCGGCGGACGCGACCATTGCCTCATCGACGTCGGTGACGGTGAGGCGGACGCCCGGGTAAGCGCGAGCCACGCCTGCGGCCATGGCTCCGCTGCCGCCTCCGATCTCGAGGACATCACCCGAGAGCGGGTGGCCGGCCAAGGCCCATGGCAGGACGCGGCGGCGCGCGAACGAACGCCACGGCCCACTGCGGCAGAAGGCACCTTCGATGACTGACATCACGGGCATGGTCGACAACTCCTCAAAGCCGGAGCCCGGCGACCTGGGTCGCCGGGGCCGGTCGGGGTGCTACTTGAGCAGCCCCTTCATGGTGGTGATCTCCGTGGTCTGCGCCGCCTCGATCTGCTGGGCCAGCGCGATCGCGTCGGTGTTCATGCCGCCTGTCTCTTCTGTCTTGGCCATCTCGATCGCGCCTTGGTGATGGGCAATCATCATGGTCAGGAACATCTGGTCGAAGTCGGCGCCGCTTGCCTTCTTGAGGTCGGCCATGTCGGAGCTGCTCATCATTCCGGGCATCGATCCGGACATGTCCATACCGCCCATGTCCGCGGGCACGGGCTTGCCCCAGGCCGTCAGCCAGCTCGACATCGTCTGGATCTCCGGGTCCTGCGCGTTCATGATCTGCATGGCGAGGTCCTTGACCTTCTGGCTCGCGGCGCGGGTCTCGGCGAGTTTGGCCATCTCGACTGCCTGACGGTGATGCGGGATCATGTCGGTCGCAAAGGTGACGTCGGCATCGTTGAAGTCCGCCATCGACGAGCTGTTCGGGGTCGGGGACGATGAGGTCGAGGACGACCCCATGCCGGGCATGTTGCCCATGGAGTCGCTGCTGCCACAGGCGGCGAGGGTGAGGCTTCCGGCGACCGCGAGTGCGGCCAGGGTGATGCTCTTCTTGCGCACGGTGGTTCTCCTAGTCGGGTGGCTGCGGGGTTGTGGTGGGTCGGCGTCGTCGGCGGCTATCGGGTGGCTCAGCTGGCGTTGTCGTAGACGAGGGCGGCCATCATTCCGGCCTCGGCGTGATAGATGTTGTGGCAGTGGGCCATCCAGTTGCCGGGGTTGTCGGCCTCGAGTTGGACAGCCATGTTCTGCATCGGCTCGAGCAGCACGGTGTCCTTGCGCAGGCCGTTGGGCAGCGCGAACGTGTGTCCGTGCAGGTGCATCGGGTGGGTCATCATGGTCGTGTTGTTGAGCTGTACTGCGACCCGTTTGCCGGACTGGAGGGTGACCGGATTGTTCTTGCCGTACGGCGCTCCGTTTATCGCCCACGCGTAGGGGCTCATCTGGCCGCTCAAGTTGAGGGTGACGGTCTGCCCGATGTCCTTTGCCGGCAGCCGCGAGGATTCAGCGGGTTGCAGGTCGGAGCCGAGTACAACCCTTCCACCAAGCTCGCGGATCATTGCGGCCTGTTCGGCTGACGGCGGCTTGCCCGGTCCGGTGCGGATCAACCCCAGCGCGACGCCGTCCTTGCCGACGGGCTTGGCCACGAGCGGGAACACCCCATCTTTCAATGTGACGGTGACGTCGTACCGTTCTCCCATCCCGATATAGAAGGCTGCGGCTTCTTGCGGCTGGACGGCATACCCGTCGGTGTGGGTGAGCGTGAGGTGGTGTTGAGCGATCGCTACTGAAAAGATGGTGTCGGCTGCTGCGTTGATAACACGGATCCGGACCCGTTGCCCGGGCTTGGCTGAGAGCACCTCCGGTGCGGTGTTCACGCGGCCGTTGAGCAGGAAATAGGGGTAGGTGACATCGCCGGCGTCGCCGAACGGCGAGTCGCTCGAGCCCATGCTCATCCCGCCGTTCATGCCGGACATGTCCATGCCGCCCATGGGGGAGTCCGACATATCCATGCCGTCCATGCCCGTGGAGGATGAGCTGGGGGGCGGCGCGGGGGCGGTGAGGCGGGCCAGCACTTGATCGGGGGTGGTGCCGGTCCCGTCGATCCAGTCGTCGAGGACGACGATCCATTCGGCGTCGTAGTCGCCGGCCTCGTTTGGGTCATCGATGATGAGCGGGGCGTAGAGGCCGCGGTCGAGCTGGACTCCGACGTGCGGGTGGTAGAAGTAGGTGCCGGGGTCGGGTGCGATGAACTCGTAGACGAACTTCTTCCCGGCGGAGACCGGGTTCTGTGTGAGGCCGGGGACGCCGTCGGCCGCGTTTCTCAACGCTATCCCGTGCCAGTGAATCGTGGACTCGGCGGGCAGTTGGTTGTCCAGGGTGATCCGCAGCAGGTCGCCGGCAGTGGCCCGCACCAGTGGCCCGGGAAGCGTGTCGCCGTAGGCCCACGTGGCGACCTTAGGCCCGCCGAGATCGAGAGTCGTCGGTTCTGCGACCAGGGTTTTGGTGACCACGTTCTGGCCAGCCCTCGGCGTCAACGCGGACTGGGAGGGGAGAACTAGGCCCGAGGTGGCCGTGGACTTGCCCGAGCAGGCGGACAGGGCGCCGGCGCCAGCGGCCGCGAGGCCGCCCAGCACCAGTGTCCGGCGGGAAAGATCCATGTGTCGGAGGGCTCGTTTCAGTGCGCGGTCAACGGTCGGTCAGTGTCCGGTCGCGAGGAGGTCGCGGACGCGTCGGTACTCCTCGGAGGTGATCTCCCCACGAGCAAGCCGTGCGTCGAGGACCTTGATCGGGTCCTGCTCCGGCGTGGACTTGCGAGGGCCGATCGTGCACCGGATCGCGCATGCCACCAGCGCCCAGAGCGCGGCCAAGCCGAGGATCATCCACAGCCACATGCCACCCGAACCCATCATCACAAACCGCAGCCTGCCGACGCCGGATTGTGATTCCACCGCAGGAACGATGAAGGTTTGACTAAGACCGCCTGCCCGGGTTGCGGTTTTCTTCACCCACGCGAAGCGGGCGGACAGGATGGCTCCATGAGCAGCCCCTCGCAAGCCGGCGACAGCGTCCCTGCGGTGCCCGCCGTGAAGGACCCCGTCTGCGGAATGAGTGTCGACCCGACCACCGCGACGAGCACCGCGACCTTTGACGGCGATACCTACCACTTCTGCTCACCTGGCTGCAGGGCCAAGTTCGTGGCCGACCCCGGCGCCTACGTTGCCGCCGCACCCTCGACACCGTTGACAAGCCACCATCACCACCACGGCGGGACACCGGGAACCCAACCGCGGTCCGAGAACGTCGCCCGCGCGCATCCGGTGGACACCGGCACCGCCCGCGACGCGCAACCGGCGACCGCCGGTGCCGCGGAAGTGGCGGTTGGCGATTCGACCGAGTGGACATGCCCGATGCATCCCGAGATCCGCCGCCCCGGGCCCGGCGCCTGCCCGATCTGCGGAATGGCGCTGGAACCGGTGACGGTGACGCTCGATGACGGGCCAAGCCCCGAGCTGCGGGACATGACCCGCAGGTTCTGGATCGGTCTCGCGTTGAGCGTGCCCGTTCTCGTGTTGGAGATGGGCGGCCACCTCTTCGGCTTCATCGGTGACATGGTCAGCGCGCAGACCTCGAACTGGATCCAGTTCGCGCTCGCGACGCCGGTCGTGGTGTGGGCCGGGTGGCCGTTCTTCATACGGGGCTGGGCCTCTGTTCGCACCCGCAACCTCAACATGTTCACGCTGATCGCGATGGGCACCGGCACCGCTTGGATCTACAGCGTCGTCGCGACCATCGCGCCCGGGATCTTCCCCGCCTCCTTCCGCAAGGACATGGGCGACGGCATGGCCACCGGCGCGGTCGACGTGTACTTCGAAGCGGCCGCGGTCATCACCGTGCTGGTGCTGCTAGGCCAGGTCCTCGAACTTCGTGCCCGGGAGCAGACCTCCGGAGCGATCCGAGCTCTCCTGGACCTAACACCGACGACCGCGCGACGAATCGCCGCCGACGGCTCCGAGCAGGAGGTGGAACTGGATGAGGTCCAGATCGGTGACCGCCTACGGGTCCGTCCTGGCGAGAAAGTCCCCACCGACGGCGGCGTGATCGAGGGCCGCTCGACGCTGGACGAGTCACTTGTGACCGGTGAGTCGATGCCGGTCACCAAGCAGGTCGGCGACACCGTCATCGGCGGCACCATCAACACCACCGGCGCCCTGGTCATCACCGCCGAGCGCGTCGGCACGGACACGATGCTCTCGCGCATCGTGTCCCTGGTCGCCGAGGCACAGCGTTCCCGAGCACCTATCCAGCGGATGGCCGACCGGGTCGCAGGCATCTTCGTGCCCGCCGTCATCGGAATCGCCCTCGTGGCTTTCATCGTCTGGCTACTCGTCGGACCTGACCCCCGATTCGCCCACGGCCTGATCGTCGCGGTGGCGGTCCTGATCATCGCCTGCCCCTGCGCGCTCGGACTGGCGACACCGATCAGCATCAAGGTCGGCGTTGGACGGGGTGCCGCCAACGGCGTCCTGATCAAGAACGCCGAAGCACTTGAGCGCATGGAGAAGGTCGACACTGTCGTCGTGGACAAGACCGGAACGCTGACCGAGGGGCGCCCGGCCGTGACGCGGATCGAACTCGCACCGGCGATCGACGTCACGGAGAACGAGGTCCTGCGACTGGCGGCGGCGGTCGAACGCCCCTCGGAGCACCCCCTCGCACGCGCCATTGTCGAAGCAGCCGAATCCCGCGATCTCACCCTGCCGCAGGTCAGCGATTTCGACTCACCTGTCGGCCGCGGCGTGACCGGCACCATCGAGGGCCACACGGTCCGCTTGGGAAGCGCGGAGTTCCTCGCCAGTGAGCACGTCGATACTGGCCCACTCGCAGCCCGCGCCGAGGGGCTCCGCGCAAGCGGCGCGACTGCGATCTTCATCGCGGTCGGCGGCCAGGTCCAGGCAGTGATCGCCATCGCCGACCCGATCAAACCCACCACTCCCGCCGCGGTGAAAGACCTGCGCGACCAGGGCGTCGAGGTCGTCATGCTCACCGGCGACAATCGCACCACGGCCGAAGCGGTCGCCCGCACGTTGGGGATCGAGCACGTCGAGGCCGGCGTCTTGCCCGACCGGAAAGCTGAGGTCGTCCAGAAACTCCAATCCCAGGGCAAGGTCGTGGCGATGGCCGGCGACGGCGTCAACGACGCCCCGGCACTGGCCGCGGCCGACGTCGGCCTGGCCATGAGCTCAGGCACCGACGTCGCCATGGAGTCCGCAGGTGTCACTCTCCTCAACGGCGACCTGATGGGAATCGCCCGCGCCCGACGGCTCTCCGGGCTGACGATGCGCAACATCCGGCAGAACCTGCTCTTCGCCTTCGTGTACAACGTTGCAGGAATCCCGATCGCCGCCGGCGTGCTCTACCCCTTCACCGGGCTGCTTCTCTCCCCAATCATCGCTGCGGCAGCGATGGCCCTGTCGTCGGTCAGCGTGATCACCAACGCTCTGCGGCTCAACAGCGAACACCTTGGCTAGTCTGCTGCCGGCACGCGGAAGACTGGTGTCATGAGCACGCCTGAACAAGCCTCGCCGGTGCTGGTGGTCGAGGACGAGAAGCCGCTGGCACAGATCGTGGCCGACTACCTGACCAAGGGCGGGTACCACGCCATCCAGGTCCACACCGGGCCCGACGGAGTCACCGCCGCTCGCGAGATCGACCCGGACCTGGTCGTGCTCGACCTCGGGCTCCCTGGCTTGGACGGAGTGGAGGTGTGTCGTGAGATCCGCACCTTCTCCGACTGCTACATCATCATGGTCACCGCCCGCGACGACGAGGTCGACAAACTCATCGGTCTGGGGGTCGGAGCCGACGATTACATCACCAAGCCGTTCTCCCCGCGCGAGCTCATCGCCCGAATCCAGACCGCATTACGTCGGCCCCGGGCCAGCAAACTAGCCACCAGCCCGGCACCGACCGACGAAGCCCGCTTCGACGCGATGCGGCTCAGCATCGCTACCCGCGAGATCTGGGTCGATGATCGCGACGTGGCGCTGACCCGCACCGAATTCGACCTCCTCGCAACGCTGGCCGCAGCCCCGCGGCGGGTCTTCACCCGCCGCCAACTCGTCGACGACGTCTGGGGCGAAGGCTGGGGCGGTGACGAGCACATCGTGGACGTCCACATCACCCACCTGCGCCGCAAGATCAGCGACGACGCGACGTCACCGAGGTTCATCGACACTGTTCGCGGTGTCGGCTACCGATTCGTTGCTGAGCCGCGTCCATGACTCCCGATCCGCACAGACACCCCGCCCCGCGGCCGACCTGGCGGATCGGCACCCGCCTGTTACTGGCCCAGATGCTCGTGCTCGTGGCCGCCATTGCAACCGCGGCAGTGATCGCCGCTCTGGTGGGACCGCCGCTGTTCCACGAGCACATGCTCAAGGCCGACCACACACCCGACCCGTCCGAACGCATGCACGTCGAAGAGGCCTACCGCACCGCCAGCGCCATCTCCCTCGGTCTGGCCGTACTCACTGCTCTGGCGCTCGCGCTCGTCGTCAGCTGGTACCTCACACGACGGTTCCAGAAACCCCTCACCGATCTGACGAACGCGGCCACGGAGGTCTCTGGAGGCACCTACGACACCCGCGTCGCCGTCGGCGGTGCCGGACCTGAACTGGACACCCTCGCGAGCGCGTTTAACACCATGGCCGCCAAACTCGCCCACACCGAGGACACCCGCCGGCGGCTCCTGTCCGACCTCGCCCACGAGCTCCGCACCCCGATCGCCACGCTGAGCGCCCACCTCGAAGGACTCGACGACGGCGTACGCACCTGGGACGAGGCCACCCGAACCGTGCTGAGCGACCAGGTCGCTCGACTCGCACGCCTAGCCCAAGACATCGACGCGGTCTCGCGCGCCGAAGAGGGACGGCTCCACCTCGACCTCGCCGAGACGCCGATAGCAGAGGTCGTCGAGTCCGCGCTCCGCTCCCATCGCCAGATCTACGAGGCGAAACGCATCGCGTTAGAGGTGAGACCCGGACCGCCGACAGCGCTCACCATGGACCGAGAACGGATCATGCAGGTGCTGGCCAACCTGCTCGGCAACGCCGCGCGCCACACCCCTCCCGGAGGAACGGTGACCGTTGCATGGAAATCCGAGGGCGACACCCTGTCAATCACCGTCACGGACACTGGCGAGGGGATCACCCCCGAACAATTGCCCCACATCTTCGAACGCTTCTACCGCGGCGACACCGCGCGTGATCGCGAACAACAGGGCTCGGGCATCGGGCTCACCATCAGCAGGGCGATCGCCGAGGCTCACCGTGGCACACTCGCCGCCACGAGCAAGGGGCGCGAAACCGGGTCCTCCTTCGTGCTGACCCTCCCGCACACCAGCACCAAGGATCGCCGTCGATGACCAGTTGGACCTTCGCGATGGTCGACCTCGCCGGGTACACCGCGCTGACCGAGACCCATGGCGACGACCTGGCCGCTGACCTGGCCGTCGCGTTCGCCGGACTCGCTCGAGCCAACCTCGACGACGGCGATCGCCTCATCAAGCCGATTGGCGATGCCGTGCTGCTGGCATCAACCGGCCCGCGCGCGGCCGTCGCTCTCGTCGATCGGCTCCTGACGGCCACTGCAGAACTCGACGGTTTTCCCCTCGCCCGCGCCGGCCTCCACCACGGCCCCGCAGTCGAGCGCGACGGGGACATGTTCGGCGCGGCGATCAATCTGGCCGCACGAGTCGCTGGCCAGGCCGCAGGCGGCCAGACCCTCGCGACCAGGGAAGTGGCCGAGGCTGCCCGAGAACTCAGCTACCCAGTGACCCGGATCGGCAAGGTGGCACTGCGCAACGTCTCCGAGCACCAAGAACTCTTCGAGCTCGGGATCGGTCCGCTGCCCCGGACGGGAAGCGTCGACCCCGTCTGCCGCATGTGGGTCGACCGCGCCACCGCCGCCGGCTCTCTGCGCTACCACGACGCCGAGTACTGGTTCTTCTCACTCGACTGCGCCCGCCGATTCGCCTCCGAGCCAGAGACCCACACAGGCCACGACTAACGACCACCTTCAATGCCGGCGCCACGGTGGCAAATGTCCACGCAAGCTGGCCACCAAATGGCGGGCTGCAAAGTGGCGGACTGCGAGAACCTTCCCGGTGACGACCAACCCGAGCGCGAGCAGCGCCCACCACGTCCACCCGTTGCCCACAAGCGCCGCAGCGAGACCCAGGTGAACAACCACGACCGCCGCGAGGATGACGACGAACGCGATCCCGCCGAAGAGTCGCCCATGCCGTGGAGACGACCCGAGCACACTTTCGGGCGACTGCTCACCCTCGGCTGCCGACCAGGCCACCGACAGACCGTCACGACGACCGATGCGCGTCACGCGGCCTCCCACCCCCGACTGGATCCGCTCCAGGTCCGCCGCAGTAGACGCCTCGGCGAACAGTACGAGCTCGCCCTGCGTGGCCGTGACGGTGCACCGCCCCCACGCAAACTCGAGGACCACCGCCCCCTCAACCGTGGACGCGTCCCGGATCGGAGGCAGCCCCACGGCACCCCCGATCTGAGTCTGACGGAGCATGCCCGCACCGTGCCGGGCCAGCTGATCGCGGTAGCGCTCGGCACGCGGCGTGTCGATCCTGGCGGTCGAATGGAGCATCGCTCCTCCTTCATCGGGCTTCGGAACATCATCACGAAACACTATGACCGATACGATACAGACTGTCGCAACAGTGACGATCTGTAGAGTGGAGACATGCCGAAGTCATGGGGTGAGTCGGTGGCCACGCACCGCAGCGCGGTGCGCGACGCCATCAAGGACGCCACGTGGTCACTGGTCCACGAGCACGGCGCCGCGGGCCTATCGATGTCGCAGATCGCCGATCGCGTCGAAATCTCAAGGGCGACGTTGTACCGCTACTTCCCCGACGTCGACTCGATCCTCGTCGAATGGCACACCGACAAAGTCCACGCCCACGTCACGCAACTACGGCACGCCGCGGCCGACGTCACTGACCCGGCCGAGAGACTCGCCGCGGTCCTGACCTGCTACGCCACGATCGCGCGCGGCGTGCCACGCGGAGGCGAGCTCGCCACTCTGCTGCATCAGGGTGCCCACCTGGAGCAGGCCGAGCAGCAGGTACTCGATCTGTTCGCCGAGGCGATCACCAGCGCCGTTGAGGCGGGAGCCGTGCGTGGCGATGTGGCACCCGCCGATCTGGCGCGGTACTGCCTCTACGCACTGGCAGCTCCCGGTGGCTCCGAAGCGTCGGGCGCCGTGCTCGTGCCGGTGGTGCTCGCCGGCCTCCAACCCTGAACCCTAGGCGGGGTCTCGGAACCGTTCGGGCAGCAATTCGTCAACGCTGGGTAGCAGCGAGGGGTCACAGCTTTGCAGTTCGTAGCGCACGACGACCAGCAGCGACAGCGTGCTTCCTGGTTCGTCATCCATCGTGAAGCCGCCGTTCGGGAAGTCGCGAGCGAACTGCTCCATCGTTTCGACCGGGCCGCGCACTGATCCGGGTCGACGCGTCGAGATCGGCACCTTGCAGGCGCGGCCCATCGCGTGCAGTGCACGGTGTGTCTCCTCGACTCGATTCTGAGGCGGGAACTGGGTCGGTGTCGGCAGCGTGGATTTCGCAGTACCGCCGATGACCACCGGGCTCGCAGGCCCAGGGGCGGGACTGCTGTCGGTGAAGGCGCCGGCCAGACCGATGCCGATGACGGCGAACAGCGCCAGCACGAGGAAGACGGCGCTCATCGGATGCCGGATCAACCAGACCACGACGCGGCCCGTCACAGCGGCGGCTGCCAAGTACCGATGAGGGTACGGAGGCTGGCCAACCACGCTCCCCATACGCCGCTGACCTCGAGGACCCCGAGCACAATCAGCAGCCCGCCTCCGATCCGCATCACTGCAAGCGCGTGTCGCCTGGCGAACGCGAAAGCGCGGAAGACACGACTGATTCCGAGCGCTGCCAGGAGGAACGGGATGCCGAGGCCGAGGCTGTAGGCGAACGACAGCACGGCACCACGACCGGCGGTGCCGGAGGTGGTGGCCAGCGAGAGCACGGCGGCCAACGTCGGCCCGATGCACGGTGTCCAACCAACGCCGAACATCACGCCCAAGAGTGGTGCTCCAGCGAGCCCGACGCGCGGCTTGTAGGCCATCTTGAACGTACCGGAGAGCACCGGGATCGTCGCGAGGACGCCGGCGAAGCTGAGGCCGAGCGCGACGGTGAGCACTCCGAGGATGCGGAGGATCACGTCCTGGTGACGGATCAGGGTACTGCCCAGAGCGCCGAAGAACAGGCCATAGCTGGTGAACACCGCGGCGAACCCGAGAACGAACAGGCCAGTGCCGACCACCGCCGTGGAACGCCGAGCCGGCGAGGCCTGTCCGGTCGCATCCGCACCCGCTGCGCCGGTCACATAGGCGAGGTAGCCGGGCACGAGCGGCAGGCAGCAGGGGCTGAGGAACGAGACCAGGCCAGCAAGCACCGCGAACGGAAGTGCGGCCAGCAGGGGGCCATACGCGACGGTTGTGCCCACCGACATGGCGTGGATCACGACAGCTTCTCCGTGTCCTCGATGAGTCCCCGAAGTGTGTTGCCGTCGACCTGGCCGACGACGCGTGCCCGGATGACGCCGGCCCGGTCGACCACGAGGGTCGATGGCACCGCGCTGACCGGAATGATGCCGGTGAACTGTGCCAGAACGAGTCCGTTCTGGTCATCGAAGCTGGGATAGGTGATGGCGTAGTTGCTTGCGAAGGCGCGGGCCGCTGCGGGGTTGTCGCGTACGTCGATGCCGACGAACCGCACCCCGCGGGGCGCGGTTTCGGCCGCGATTCTCGACAGGTCGGGTGCTTCGGCTCGACATGGCGCGCACCACGAGCCCCACACGTTGAGAACCAGCACGTGCCCGTGGAGGTCTGCAAGGTCTAGCGACTTTCCGTCCACTGTCTTGCCGCTGATCGTCGGGAGTGCGATGCCGGCATCCCCCCTGTACAAGGTGAGCCCGACGCCGGCGTTGGAGCCGTCGTTCCCGGCGGTCGCCTTCAGGTGTCGGACCTGCCACCAACCGATGCCGACCACCGACACGATGATGAGCAGCACGATCCCCGTTCGTGCCTTCCGGAGTGTCTCGTTCAACCGTCTACCCATCTACTATCGTCGGTAGTTGATAGTAGATGGGTAGACCTCGCCATCTGGGAATCGGGGTCAGCGAAGGACCACCAAACGATGAGCACCTCGGCCGACAATCGACTCTTCGGCCTCTCGCCGCGCGCCCGACGCTTCGTCATCCCGGCGTTCGTCGTCATGCTGGCGGTCATCATCATCGGGACATACGCCAACCGCCGCTACGAGACCGCGAGCGCGGCCGGGCCGGTTGTCGGTGGGGACCTCCACGCCGTGGCTCAGATGGGCGACCGTGTGTTCGTCGGCGGACACGGCGGCGCCGGCTACCGGCTCAGCGGGGGAGGATGGACGCAAATCACCTCGCTGGACGACAAGGACGTCATGGCGTGGGGCATGTCGGGGGCGACGCTGTTCGCAGGCGGACACGCGGGTCTGTTCACGTCTACGGACGCGGGGCAGACGTTCAATCCGGTCCGCGACATGTCCAGGGCCGACGTTCATGCGGTCGGTGCCAGCGACGACGTGATCTATCTGGCGACCACGGACCTGGGGGTGATGGTGTCCCACGACGGTGGGCGTGTGTTCGACCTTCGCAGCGAAGCCGGCCGCGCCTTCATGGGCACCATCTGGGTCGATCCTGCCAACCCCGACGTCGCGATCGCCCCGTCCATGCAGCAAGGCGTCGTCAAAACCACCGACGGCGGCCGGACCTGGAGCCCGCTCGGCAGCGCGATGGGGTCGATGGCCGTCGCTGTTGACCGGAATGGGACGAACATGGTCGAGGTCGGCATGGACGGAGCACAACAGAGCAACGACGGGGGACAGACCTGGTCCGCGCTCGCGGTTCCTCAGGGAACCAGCGCGGCCTCCTACACTTCGAGCGGAGACCTTCTCGTTGCGGCACTAGCTGGTGACCGGGCCAACGTTTACCGTCAGACCGCGAACGGCTGGGACCCTCTGGTGTAAGCGCCGCCAGTGAGCGCGATTGAACGATTGAGAAGGAGGTCGACAGGCATGCGCCAGTTCGGGGATCTGGAAGCCGTCGTGATGGACCACCTCTGGTCCACCGGCGATCCGCTGACCGTCCGTGACGTCCTCGCTCGGATCGATCGCGACCCGCCGCTGGCCTACACGACCGTTCTGACGGTGATGGACAACCTGCACCGCAAGGGATTCCTCACCCGCGAGAAGACCGGTCGCGCCTTCGCCTACCAGCCCACCAAGGACCGCGCAGCGCACACCGCGGAGCTGATGCACGAGCTCGTGAGCGACAGCGGTGACACGTCGGTGACCCTGCTGAGGTTCCTCGACCAGATGTCACCGACCGAGGTGAACCGATTGAAGCGAGCACTCGGTGATTAGCGCCATCCTGCTGGCGACCTACGCGCTCACCGCAGGCACGCTAGCCGCAGGATGGCTGCGCGATGCGACGTGGACCACCCGTGCCCCGCAGTTAGCAATCGCGGCCTGGCAGGCACTGGCCGCATCGGTCCTGCTCTCGCTGGCGGCGAGCGGACTGGCCCTGGCGATCTCCTTCCCGCACGTCAGCGCCGACCTCGCCGGTCTGTTCAATCTCTGCGCGGAGAACCTGCGCCACGGGTACGCCTCACCCGGCGGCACACTGACGTCATTGCTGGGCTTGACGCTCTTCCTTGCGTTGCTCGCGCGTGCCACCTGGTGCGCACTACGCACGACCACTGCCGACCGTCGCGAACGGACCACCCGGGTTGCGGCCCTCGACCTACTCGGCCGCTCCGATCTTCTGCCGGGAGCGCTCGTCGTCGACCACGACGCGCCCTACGCGTTCTGTATCGGTGGGCGAAGCCACCGGATCGTGGTGACCAGCGGCCTGCTGGCCACCCTGGACCAAGATGAGCTCGACGCGGTCCTGGCCCACGAGCACGCCCACCTGCGCCAGCGCCACCACCTCACCATGTCGGCCTGCCGCATCTTGTTCTCGACCCTGGTCCCGTTCTTCCCAGCCTTCCGCCGAGCGATGCCGCAAGTGCGCATGTACGCCGAGCTCAGTGCTGATGACTCCGCACGTCGCCACGTCGACGCCGGGTCACTGCGCAGCGCACTTCTGCGGCTCGCGTGCCTTCCAGCGCCCGCCGCAACTCTCGCTGCAAGCGCGCTCGACGTCGAGACCCGCCTGTTGCGCCTGGAAGCTCCGAACCGTCGACTAGGCCGCGGGTCGACCGCGTTCGGCGCTCTCGGGATCGGAGCTGCCATCGTGGTGCCGCTGCTGCTCGCAGCCGGACCCGCACTGGCGATGGCCTGGGAAGGCATCTGCCTGCTGGGCTGAACCGGGTGGCGACGTTCCAGCCCGACCGTCGCGTCAGCAGCGTGCGGCGCCTGCCGAACGGACTACTTTCCGGCGTAGGAGTGAAGCCCGCTGATGAAGAAGTTCACGCCGATGAAGTTGAACCAGAGTGCAGCGAACCCTGCAAGCGCCAAGTAGGCGGCCTTGCGGCCCCGCCACCCCGCTGTGGCCCTGGCGTGAAGGTAGGCGGCGTACGCCACCCAGGTGATGAAGGCCCACACTTCCTTCGGGTCCCAACCCCAGTAGCGACCCCACGCGTACTTCGCCCATATCGGCCCGGCAATGAGCGCGGCAAAGGTCCACACCGGGAACGCGAAGGCATGGATCTGGTACGCGAGGGCATCGATCGTGTCCGCGTCGGGCAGCCGGGATCCGAGCCCCTTGGTCCGTCCCGCTGTTTCAGCTCGGCTTCGAATCAGGTACATCGCGGTGACCAACGCCCCGACGGTGAACGAGCCGGTCGCGATCATCGCGGCGGTGACATGGATGTAGAGCCAATAGGACTGCAACGCCGGGACCAGCGGGCCGGCAGGGACATCCAGCAGCAGGACGGCCACCATCAGCAGCACGACTGTGAATCCCGTCATCGCCAGGCCCAGCCACCGGACCGGCTGGAATCGCAGCCATACAAGGTAGGTACCGACGGCCACCGCGGTGCCCGTGATCGTGAACTCATACATGTTGCCCCACGGCACGCGGCCGGCGGCCAGTCCACGCGACACGACGCCAGCGACATGCAGCAGGAAAGCCACGGCGGTCAGGGAGACGCCGAGGTGGCCGGCCAAATCCTTCCGGTAGGACTGCGGCACCGGCTCGGCCGCGATCTGCGTCGGGGTCGGGGTGCTGGCCGTCGAGACGTACTCGCGGGGAAGGGCTGGCTCCGCTACGGGTGTCCGTGTGAGGGCCCACTCGGTGATGTGAGCGGTCATCGCTAGGCAGTAGATGATCGCTGCCGACATGATCGCGGTGTTGCTGAAGTGGGAGTACTGGACGGCGTTCATTCGGATGCCCCTGTGACGTCGGTGGTGAGCTCGGCAGTGAGGTCGTTGAGGACCTTGGTGAGGGCGGCTCCTCGGGCCGGGCCGTCGCGTTGGTCCAAGCCGGCCAGCTCGAGCTCGGTCTGGCCTGCGGTGGCGCGTGCTCTGATCCAGATCCGCCGTGGGCGCACGTACAGCGACCCGATCAGCCCCAGTAGTGCCAGCACTACGGCGGTCAAGGCGAGCGGAGACGCCGGCGAGGAGGCGATCTGCAGCCGCGCGTAGCGGCGCAGTCCGTCGAAGCGGACGGACCCGATCCCGCCGGGCAGCTTCCGTGTCTGGCCGAGTGCGATGGTGAGGGTGAGTGGCTTGCCGGCGTTGTTGCGGACCTGGGTGAGGTGGGTTTTGGTTAACGAGTAGACCGATTGCGGTACGCCGGAGCCGAGCCCAAGATCACCGGTGAACGCGGTCAGGGACAGTGTGGGTGCCAGGGCGTTGGGGAACGCTGAGTACGGGCCGACGCCAGGCGCGGTGGCATAGGTGGGGAGGAACTGGCCCTCGAACCCCAGTTGGGTCGGCGAGGCATCGGGTGCCTTGATCACGCCCCATGAGGCGTAGGTACTGCTGGTCGGCAGGAAGACCGTCGGCCCGGAGTAAACGACCTTGCCGTCGCCGTCGCGAACGGTGATCTCTGGGGCGTAGCCGTTGCCGGTCAGGAAGACGTCGGTGCCGTCGATGCTGAGGGGATGGTTGACCTCGAGGGCGATGTTCGTCGGGGACGCGCCGCTGGGAGTGGAATAGGTGACGTCGGCCCGGAACGAGGTGGGTTGACCGAGCTCCGGCCCGGACGTCAGGTAGTTGACCTTGAAGTCGTTGAGCTTCAGGTTGAAGCCGGCGAGCCGATCGGCGCTGAAGAGACTCCCGGGGGCGTAGTCGTCGTACGCCTCTCGTGTGTTGGTGAACGTCTGGCCCGACACGATGTTGACCGAGCCCTTGTAGCCGAACATGTCGCCGACGGCGAAGGCGACCAAGACGGCGAGCAGGCTGACATGGAACAGCAGGTTGCCGGCCTCGCGGAGGTATCCACGTTGAGCAGCGACAGCGAAGCCGCCATCGGCCTCCTCTACGACGTCGACTCGGTACCGTGCGCGCTGCAGCAGCCGTGAGGCGTGCTCGGCGACGGCCCGGGCGGGGAGACTCGTCATCGTGGTGATCGAGGCGGGTAGCCGCTGCAGGTTCCGGGGAACCCGTGGCGGCCGTGCTCGCACAGCACGCCAGTAGACGCGAACCCGCGGCACGATGCACCCGATCAACGACACCATCAGCAACAGATAGACCGCCGAGAACCAGGGCGATCCGTAGACGGTGAAGAGGTCAAGCTTCGTGTAGATCCGGGTGAGATCCGGGTGAGCCGTCTGCCAGTTGATGACCGCGTTGGGGTCCACCCTGGTTTGCGGAATCAGGGAGCCGGGGATCGAGGCGAGGCCCAAGAGCATCAGCAGCATCAGCGCGGTGCGCATCGAGGTGAGCTGGCGCCAGGCCCAGCGACCCAGCTCTCGAGGTGACATCGCTGAGGGGACCGCGGCCGGCTCAACGGGCTGCGTGCTGAGCGGGGAAGTCTGATCGAGATCAGTCACGCGAGGGCACCGTCGACTCCAGAGGCCGCGACGTGGACGTGGCGCGCCGGGTCAGTACCAAGAACGACACGGCGGCCGCGAAGATCAGCAGGCTGGTCCAGTCGTTGAGGCGCAGACCGAGGAAGTGGTTGACCTTGTCGATGCGCAGGTACTCGATCCAGCCGCGACCCACCGTGTAAGCGGCGACGTAGACGGCGAAGAGGCGAAACCCGCCGACCTTGAACCGGCTGCCCACCCACCACACGAGTGCAGCGACGCCGAGATCCCACAGAGATTCGTAGAGGAACGTCGGTTGGAAGGTCGTGACCGTCTCGTATCCGGGGGGCCGGTGAGACGGCGCGATCTGCAGACCCCACGGCAGACTCGTGGGGCGACCGAAGAGTTCCTGGTTGAACCAGTTTCCCCATCGTCCGATGGCCTGCCCGATCGGCAACGCGGGCGCGACGGCCTCGGCGACGAGTGCGAAGGAGACGCCAGCGCGGCGAGCACCGATCCACGCACCGATCGCGCCGAGAGCCACCGCTCCCCAGATCCCCAGGCCACCGTTCCAGATCGCGAACGCGTTCCACGGGTTCCGTCCGGCGGCGAAGTAGAGCTCAGGGTCGGTCAGCACGTGGTAGAGCCGACCCCCGAGGATCCCGAAGGGAACCGCCCACAGGGCGATGTCGCTGATAGCTCCCGGCGGCCCCCCGCGCTTCACCAGGCGCCGCTCGGCCAGCCAGCAGGCCACGACGATGCCGGTGATGATGCACAGCGCATAGGCACGCACGGGGAAGACCCCGAGATGCCATACACCTTGGGCAGGGCTCGGTAACGCCAGAACGGTCACCGTGGTCCTCAGATCCGCGGGTTCGGGTCCATGGCGATACCGCCGATGACCGCGATGACGATGGCCATGGGGTAGCCGAGCAGCAGGTCCTGCCAGCCCATCGAGATCGGAAGTGGTCGGAAGCCCGCATGCGCAAGCAGGTGCTGCACGGCGACAAGCCCCGCCAGCGCGAACAGCGTCCACGAGATGACCCGACGCTTCGTCCAGTTGGACAGTTGCTTGTCGACAGCGCTGTTCTTGGCGCGTCGCCTGATGCTGCTCACGGCAGACCAACCTCCTCCATGTATCTACTATGACGCATAGTAGATCCTCGGCGGAGGAAATCTCACCCGGGGAGGCAGACGCCTTCACAGCCCCAGCGCTGGTGGTCACGGTGGTCGCCAGCAGGGCGCGACCACGCGTGGCCCTAGGAACCAGGAATCAGGACCGCCGTGCTCGCTGATGTGGTCTCGTAGCCGTTGTCGCTGGCGTAAGTGACGACCACATGCTTCATGCCAGGCTGAAGACGCCGTGAACGGCTTCCCGCGACACCGTCGACCAACGTCTTGGTGGCCTCGAGGCCGGCGACCCGAATGCGCACCGATCCCGAGGGCACGCGCCCCAGGCCCTCCGGCGGAACGAGGACGGCCTTCACCCCGATGCGGCGACGGCGGACTCGGGTGGTCAATGTGATCGTGGGTCGGGCCGTGACAGTCTTGCCGAACGGTGCGACTTGGGTGATGGCGAGTCGGCCTGGTGCCGACGCGGTGACCGAAACCGACAGGCTCATCCCGAAGTCGGCTGGAGCTACTGCATAGGTCGGACCCGTTGCACCTGCGATCGGGGTGCCGTTGCGCATCCAGGTGTAGGTGAACGTTGCGTCCGATGCGTCAACCCGTCCGGGGATGGCCGTGAGAGCCCCGCCGACCTCCGCGGTTCCAGAGACCGCGACAGGGTCGACGACTGCGAGCAGTGTTTTCGCTGCCTCATCCATCAGCGCACGAGTCTGCTGGCGGATCTGGGGCAACTGGGCGTAGAGGTGGCTGCCCGGGCAGGCGGTGTCGTTCGTGTCGCGGTGCCCGTCGATCACGGGCAGGTCGACAGCGCGGCCGGGAGCAAACTTGTCGCTTCCCTCGGAGACGACCCGTGCCTGGCCGAGGGGGTCGCCGGACCATCGGCTGAGTTTCCAGGCGGCGATTGCCGCCACCGCGTTCGGGATCCTCGGATCGGGTGCGCCGACCTCGAAGTTGCCGATCACCGCCACCCCGGCGGATGTGGCGTTGAAGCCGAGGGTGTGTGCGCCGCGAACCCGACGTGCGACACCCCCGGCCCGTCCTTCCCAGATCCGACCGAAGCGGTCGACGAGAAAGTTGTAGGCCAGGTCCGACCAGCCGAGGTTGTGAGTGTGATACCGATACATGCCGCGGATGATCGCGGGGACATCGGTGACCGCATAGTCGTTCACGCTTGCGGTGTGGTGGACATGGACTTGCTGGAAGGCGTGGTTGTAGCGCGGTGCGCTGTCTCGCCACGACTCGTCGGCGCCCCAGGTGGCGCGCGATAGAACTGTCGGGCGAAGCCGCTCGGTCGCGTTGGTCGTCCCCTCGAGGAGTGTGGAGGGGATCGAGGTGCCTGCGGGGCCGACAGCCGGGACGGTCGCGTCGCTGGGCAGGGGCTTGGGGTAGAGCAGGACCAGTTTCATTTGCGGCGCGAGCACGCCGCGTACATCGAACTGGACTCCGTCTGACAGGCCGACCCACACAAGTTCGGTTCCGGTGTGGTCGCTCGCCGCGGCGCCGCCCGAAGTTGCCGCCTCGTGTGCTGGCGGAAGGGGCCACCAGTTGCTCCACGTTCCCGCGCGGCGCGTCCTGACCCGAACCGTCGGTGTCTGGGGGCTCGTCGTTGCCCACGCGAACCCGATCATCGTGAAAGCAGTGGCGTCCAGGAGACCAGAGCGCCAATGGGTGGGCCCGACGGTCTGCACCCCTGCCGTGGCGATGGGGACCTCCAGCGTGTCCATCCCTGGCTGGACATGGGAGGACAACTCCAGTCCGCCGCGCCCGGTTCCGGCAGCACCGTGGCCCAGTGTGAGCCGCACGCCGGCGGCCCCGGCAGTCCCGAAAGCGGCAAGGGCAAGAGCGCCCTTGATGACCGGGCGCCGCCCCGCCTGGAAAACAGCACCACGAGAATCATCTGCATCACGAGTCACACAATCAACTATCCCAGATAGTTGATCAATCCCGGGGAACCGCTATGGCGTCACGCCGTGTTCGGGAAGCGCGATCTGGGGGTCGATCGGATCGCCGCCGTGGGGCCGCACCTCCAGGTGAACGTGCGAGCCGGTGCTGTTGCCGGTGCTCCCGACCTCACCGATGACCTCGTCTCGATCGACTGGGTCGCCGACGCGAGCGAGGATCTTCGACTGGTGGGCGTACCAGATCTCTGTTCCGTCCAACAGTGTCTCGATGGTGCGGTAGCCGTAGGAGCCGGCCCAGCCGGCCTCGGTGATCGTCCCTGCAGCAACGGCATGGATGGCGGTGCCGTAGGTGGTCGCGAAGTCGAGGCCGGTGTGGGTAGAGCTCCACAGTGAGCTCGCCTCGCCGAACGTTCCGGTCAGGTGGTAGTCCCGCACCGGGAGCACCCAACGCCGCGCGTCGAGTTCGCGAGCGTAGGCGCGGGCCTCGGCCTGCTGCTTACGGAGAACTCGCTGACGCTGCCGGGCGGCTTGGTCGGCCGGGTCGACGGGCGCCGCCGACGTACGGTTCGTCGACCGGCTGATCCCCGACTCCCGCTGCTCGAGCGTGCTGGGATCGGCCGCGATTGCTGCGACCGGCGCGCGCCAGTCGGCTGCGACCGCGCGCGGCGCAGCGCCGTGCTCGGCTGCCATCGCCGCGCCGCCGCCGACCGCGCCCGCCACCACCAACGCGCCCATCACCTTGGGGTAGGAGGACGGCAGCGACCGCAGTAGGCCGGCGCTGGGTGCGGCGCGGTGTCGGCCGCTGGTCGGGTGGTCAGCCGTCTTCCGGCGTTTGCCAGCTCCCGCGTACGGTGCTGCCGGTGGCTCGTCGTGGCCCGTTTGGCGATGCCGTCCCACACACTTCCCTTCCGCCTCCCTATGACACGGCCCTGCCCGGGCAAGAGGGGATGGTGGGTGCCCAAAACGGGGAAGCCGGGCACCCACCGGGGTGGGAACGATGCCCCGCTCTACTATTGACCATAGTAGATTCAGGAGTAGGCAACCAAAACGCGTGTCGAGGAGCAAGGAGCGCTTGAATGGCTACCGCTGTGAGCTTCTCGCAAGCTCTCGTGGGTGTGCGGTGGTCTCGCCGCGACGAAATGCGTCTGGTGACGTGGGCCGGCATCGCCGGTCTCGGGCTCGCCATCGTCATGGCTCGGTTCGGGCTTCCACCGGTCGACCTTCATGGCCCCCTGCACCGGATGGGTATCATGGACCCGCTCTGCGGGGGGACGCGCGCGGCACGCCTCACCGCCCAAGGCAAACTGGGCTCCGCCTGGACCTACAACCCCCTCGGAATCCTCGCGACCTTCGTGGCCGCGGCGGCCGTGCTGCGGATGATCGTCGGCGTGACCGCGCGACGATGGTTGAACCTCCAGATCCACTGGAGCCCGCGGCTGCGATGGGCCACGCTCATTCTTGTCGTTGGCGTGCTGATCGTGCTCTAGATCCGCCAACAAGGCCGCGCCGACCTCTTGACCAAGCCCTACTGACACCATGGAGGAACAATCGATCATGACCTCCAGCACCTACACCGTGACCGGCATGACCTGTGGCCACTGCGTCGCCTCCGTCACCGAGGAACTCAAGGCCATCCCCGGAGTCGAAGACGTTGCCGTCGATCTCAGCACCGGCAAGGTCGAGGTCAACAGCGCCGCGCCCCTCGACCCGGCCGCCGTCCGGGGCGCAGTCGAAGAAGCCGGCTACAACCTCGCCTGAAATGTCACCCATGGCCGTCATCGGCGTCATCGCCGTCCTGCTCGTCGTAACAATGCTCACCTACGGCACGCTGACAGGTCGCATCAAAGCGACCTCGGGATGTTGCGCCCCAGCCGACCCCCGCAAGGACCTCCGCATGCGAGCAGCCTTCTTCAAAGAAGAGCAAGAAGCAGCAGGCCACCAGCAGTAGAAGCCGCTCTGATCGCGCTGAGCGGACACCCGCTTATAGACATTGAGAAGGCCCATTCCCGCGGGCTATGAGCGTGTCGCCGCCCGTGCGCTCTCCGGCGCCTATTGACGGCCCGGCCGACTTCCGCGGTCTAGGTGCACCGAAGCCGTCGGTCCGCGAGGAGTTGACGGATCGTGTCCGATCCGGGCGGGATGCTGTTGCTTGTCCCGACATCAGCGCCTGCAATCAGGTTCGGCGCGTCATAGAGGGAGGTACCGGCCATGTCAGAACTCAAGATGGGGCCAATCCAGATCCCCGACGACTGGGACGACAACGGCATTCTGTTGTTCGAGGAGTTCTGTACGTTCATTCACACTCCACAACGCACAGTGCGCGACTGGAAGCAGCGATGCATCGGTCCGCGGTGGTGGAAGTTCAACGGCAACGGACGGCTCTACACAACCGTAGGAGAGCTCCGCCGCTTCCTCACCCCGATTGGCGCCGGCAGCGACCGGTGAGTAGGCACCTCCCCACAAGGTGCCCCAAACAGCCCGCGCTGGGGAACGATCCTTGGCGCAGCTTCCGGGATTCGCAGGTCGATGTCGGCGGCCCTGGACGTGAGCGCGCGTGGCCGATAGTCCGTTGCGTTCGGTCACCCGGTCGGGTGTGCGTTCGTACGGTGCGGCGCAACCGTTCGCTCAACTGGTCGCCCCGACGTCGATCAGTTCATGCAGCACCATTCGCCGGTCCGGAGCCGGTCGTCAGTCGGCACCGCGGTCGCCCAATCCGACGCCGAACCATTCAACTAGGCCTTGCCTCCCGGTGCCACGCTGAGCAACCGCCCACTGTGCACGTACTGCGCACAGCACGATCATCACGGACCGTCAGCGGTCGTCAGCGATCGGAACGTTTCCGCAGGTCAGGAGCACATCGACGTCACTAGACGTTTGCTTGCGTCAAGCGTGCAGGGGTTCCCCTGGTACTACTGAGCCGCCTGCCCCGGACGGACCCCCGACGCCGGCTGTGACCCGGGCGACCCCGCGCGCGGGCAAAATCTGTCGTGTTTCCGGGACGTCACAGCGCCGCGCACGCTGTCATGTCGCCATGCGTCTCCGTGTCCTCGCCGCCTCCCTGTCCGTCGCCTCCCTCGCCCTCCTCGGCGCCTGCAGCGCCGAGGTGAGCGTCGGCAGCGAGAAGTCGATGAGCAAGGCCGACCTCGAGAAGAAGCTGACCGAGAACTTCGAGCAGAACAACCCCGACACCCCGCTCGACTCCGTCAGCTGCCCCGGCGACCTCAAGGCCGAGGTCGGTCAGGCGCAGACCTGCACCGTCGTGGTCAACGGCGAGTCGGTCGACGTCAAGGTCACCGTCACCTCCGTCGACGGCGACAACATCAACTTCTCGATCGAGGAGCAGAGCTCGGACGCTCCGAGCGAGTCCCCCTCGGAGTGACCCGACGGTGACCCGACGATGATCGGACGATGACCCCGTCCGCCTGACCTCGACGGCGCGACGTCCGGCTGCGGCCGGCGTCGCGCCGTCGGTCGTCGTGGCGTCCGTCCTGAGCCCGAGCGGTCCCGACCCTCGGGCGCGTTGGCGCGCCGGTGCGGCCAGGGCGTAGACAGGACCCATGAAGGTCGTCGTCCTCACCGGTGCCGGCATCTCCGCGGAGAGCGGGGTGCCGACCTTCCGCGACGCCGACGGCCTGTGGGTCGGTCACCGCGTCGAGGACGTCGCGACCCCCGAGGGCTTCGAGGCGCAGCCGTCGCTGGTGCACCGCTTCTACGACGAGCGACGCCGCTCGCTGGCCGAGGTCGAGCCGAACGAGGCGCATCGCGCGCTGGCCCGGCTCGAGGACGTCCTCGGCGACGACCTCCTCGTCGTCACGCAGAACATCGACGACCTGCACGACCGCGCGGGCTCGACCCGGCTGATCCACATGCACGGCGAGCTGCTCTCGGCCTGGTGCCAGGGCTGTGACGCCCACGTGCCGTGGACGCGCGACCTCGGCGACCTGCCGCCGTGTCCGTGCTGCGGCGTCACCGCGCTGCGTCCCGACGTCGTGTGGTTCGGCGAGATGCCGTACCAGATGGAGCGGATCATGGGCGCGCTCGCGGGCGCCGACCTGTTCGTCTCGATCGGCACCTCGGGCGCGGTCTATCCCGCCGCCGGCTTCGTGCAGCAGGCCATGCGGGCCGGCGCGCGCACGCTGGAGCTCAACCTCGAGCCCAGCGAGGGATCCCTCTGGTTCTCCGAGACCCGCCACGGGCCGGCGTCCGAGCTGGTGCCCCGGTGGGTGGACGAGGTGCTGCTCGCCGTCACCCCGTGACCGGCACGAGGTGGGCGCGCAGCACGCCCTCGAGCCGCTCGCGCTCGTCCGCGAGGCCGATGGTCGGCAGGAAGCCGAGCATGGCCTGCAGGAACATGTCGCCGCTGTCGATGATCCGCGGGTCGAGGTGGCCCATCACCTCGAGGGTGACGATGCCGTAGAGCCGCACCCAGCCCTGGATGTAGACCCACAGCAGGCCCCGGTCGGCGTCGTCGAGGCCGGCGGTCTTCGCGGGGATCAGCGGGTCGCGCACGGCCTCCTGCACCGCCGGCGGCAGGTCCTCGACGCGCGGCAGCGGGAAGCGCCGCTGCTCCCAGATCGCGCGCAGCTGGTCGGTGAAGTGCATGGCGGAGTGGGCGACCGTGACGAGGTCGCGCCGCGCGCAGCTCGACTCCGCGATCGGGTTGGCGAAGGCCAAGGCGAACTCGCGGGGCTCCCGCAGGCCCCACGTCCGGAAGGCGGCGGCGGACGCGCAGAGGCGGGCGGCATGGTCGTCGGCCGGGTGGGAGTCGGCGGCGGCGGCGAGCTCGACGGTGGCGGCCCGGTCGATCTCGAACGCCACCAGCTCGACGAGCTCCTGGTGGCTGCCGACGTAGCGGTACAGCGCCGGGGCGGTCATGCCGATCCGGCCGGCGATCGCCCGCAGCGACAGCTCGACGTCCTCGGCGAGCAGGGCGCGGGCGGCGTCGACGATCTCGCCCGTCGTCTGCTCGCGGTGGCGTGCCCGGCGGCTGACCGCTCGGTCGGCGTCGGTGCTGGCGGTCGGGGTCACGCGGCTCCTCGAGATGGTTGACGCGTGCAGTTTACACCGTTTATCGTTAACGCCGTTCACGAAACTGACGGGGTGTCACTCAGGAGGTCGTCATGGAGCGCTGGGGACGGATCGTGGCCGGGCGACCGCGCCGGGTGCTGGGCGTCGGGCTGCTGCTCACGGTGCTGGCCGCGGCGTTCGGGGCGGGCGTCTTCGGGTCGCTCTCGCAGGGCGGCTTCGACGACGCCGGCTCGCAGTCGGCGGCCCAGCTGCGCGAGACGCGGGCGCTCTTCGGCAACCGCACCGTCGACGTCCAGGTGCTCTACTCCTCCGACACGCTGCGCGCCGACGACGCCGGCTTCCGCGACGCTGTCGAGCAGGTCGTCCGGCGGCTCCCGCAGGACGCCGTGACGACGGTGGTGCCGTACTGGCGGGCGCCGTCGCTGGTCAGCGCCGACGGACGCCACGCCCTGGTGCTGGTCTCCCTCGCCGGTAGCACCGAGGCCGACCTGCTGGCCTCCTACGACCGCATCCGCACCGATCTCGTGGCGACCGCCCCCGGCGTGAGCACCGACGTCGCCGGCGCGTACGCGGTCTACACCGACGTCAACCGGCGCACCTCGGAGGACCTCGCCCGCGCCGAGCTGATCAGCCTCCCGCTGGTCGTGCTCCTGGCGCTGCTGATCTTCCGCAGCGCGGTGGCTGCGCTGATGCCCGCCCTGGTCGGGCTCGTGGCGCTGCTCGGCGCGCTGGCGGTCGTCCGGCTGATCACGCTGGTCACCGACGTCTCGGTCTTCTCGGTCAACGTGATCTCGCTGCTCGGCATCGGCCTGGCGATCGACTACGCGCTCTTCGTCGTCAGCCGCTTCCGCGAGGAGCTCGCCGGCCACCGCGCGGCGGGCCGCGGCACCGGCCCGGACGTCGTCGACGCCGCGCTGCGCCGCACGCTGGCCACGGCGGGCCGCACCGTGCTGTTCAGCGGCCTGACGGTCGCCGCCGCCATGGCGAGCCTGCTGATCTTCCCGCAGGGCTTCCTGCGCTCGATGGGCTTCGGCGGCATGGCCGCGGTGCTGGTGGCGGTGCTGGCCGCGCTCACCGTCCTGCCGGCGGTGCTGCGGCTGCTCGGCCCGCGCATCGACGCCGGCCGCCTGCCGGGCCGGCTGGGCCGCCGCCGGAGCGCCGACGGGGCCGAGGAGGGCGAGCGCTGGGAGCGCCTGGCCCGTGGCGTCATGCGGCGCCCCGTGCTCGTGGTGGCCGCCACCGCGGTCGTGCTGCTCGCGGTCGCGAGCCCCTTCCTCGGCGTGCGCTGGGGCAGCGTCGATCACCGGGTGCTGCCGGCCGACGAGCCGTCGGCGCTCGCCGCCGAGCGGATCATCGAGGTGTTCGGCGACGAGACGTCCACCGCCGACGTGCTGGTGCGCGGCGACGCCCGGGCGGTGGCCGCCTACCGGGCCGGGGCGCAGGACGTGCCGAGCGTCGTCTCCGTCGCGCCGGTGGCCGAGCGCGCGGACGCGACGCTGCTGCGGGTCACCTGGACGGGCAACAGCCAGACCGAGGCCTCGCAGGACGTCGTCCGGGCCCTGCGGGCGGTGCCGGCGGACGGCGCCCCGGTGCTCGTGGGCGGCCTGGCGGCCAGCACGGTCGACCTGATCGCCTCGGTCGGGGCGCACCTGCCGTGGATGGCGCTGATCGTCGCCGTCGTGATGCTCGTGCTGCTCTTCCTCGCCTTCGGCTCGCTGGTGCTGCCGGTCAAGGCGATCGCGATGAACCTGGTCTCGATCGGCGCGTCGTTCGGCGTCGTCACCTGGATCTTCAGCGACGGGCACGGCGCGGGCCTGCTCGGCTTCACCAGCCAGGGCTTCCTCGACGCCACCAACCCGATCCTGATGCTGGCGATCCTCTTCGGGCTCTCGATGGACTACGAGGTCTTCCTGCTCTCGCGGGTGCGCGAGGAGTGGGACCGCACCGGTGACAACGTGCAGGCCGTCGCGCTCGGGGTGCGCCGCACCGGCCGGATCATCACCAGCGCCGCGCTGCTGCTCGGCGTCGTGATCGGCGCCTTCTCCACCAGCGGCATCGTGTTCATGAAGATGCTCGGCCTCGGCATGCTCGTCGCCCTGCTCATCGACGCGACCGTCGTCCGCGCCCTGCTGGTGCCGGCGACGATGCGCCTCCTGGGCCGCTGGAACTGGTGGGCGCCGGGGCCGCTGGCCCGCTGGTGGGAGCGGCACGGGTTCCACGAGGAGCCGCCCGCGCCCGGGGCGCCGGTCCCGACCGGCGCCGGCCCGGACGCCCGCGTGCCGGTCAGCTGAGCGGCGTCGTCTCCCACGCCAGCGCGCCCGCCCCGGGCTCGTCGGCCCGGTGCAGCGACTGGGCGATGGAGTCGAAGACCGCCACCAGCGGGTCGGCGAGCGGATCGGTGGAGGTGACGAAGGTCAGCACCAGGACGGTGTCGTCGCCGACCGCGATCACGTAGTCGAGGTGGGTGTGCCAGAGCCGCTGCTCCTCGGGGGCGTCGGGCTCGAGGCCCTCGAGGAGACGGCGGCGCCGGCGCACGGCCGAGCGTCCGGCGACCTCGACGGCGCCGACCTCGAGGACGCCGGCGTCGCCGCGCAGCGCGCGGGCCAGGGCGTCCTCGAAGCCGTCGTCGGTGGTGGTCAGCTCGGCGACGACCAGGGTGGCCGAGACCGGCAGCCCGTCGACGGGGTCGACCAGCGCCATCACCTGGGTCGCGCCGGCCTCGCCCGCGCGGGCGACGTCGGCCTTGAGCCGCTGGTCGAGGTCGATGCGCAGGCGGATCAGCTCGTCGCGTGCCCTGCCCGCGAAGCGCCGGTCGAGCAGCCGCTTGACGTCGGCGTCGCGCTGCTCGGCCGAGGTCGAGATGCTCGACCATCCCGCCGGGAGCACCAGGCGCCACCCGTGCTCGTCGGCGACGACCCGGGTGGACCGCTGCGTCCCGCCCGTGGCCATCAGACGCCCTGGATCCCGGCGGCCAGCGCCACCAGGTTCTCGGCGACGTCGGCGGCCAGCACGAGGTCGTCGACCGGGACGGTGCGCAGGAGCAGCAGGGCGCGCCGCGTGGACGTGGGCAGCCAGACGACCGCCGCCGTCTCGGAGAGCTCGATCCGCCGACCCCGCCAGCCCGACCGGCTGGCCCTGCGGATGCGCACGAGCGTCGAGGGCCCCGAGGCGGTGTCGACCTCCTGCACGTCCGGCGGCTGGTGGAGCTCCGAGCCGCCGATCAGCAGGTCGATGACCTCGCCGATCTGCAGGTCGGCGTCCGCGGGCACGAGGCTGAAGGTGGCGGCGGCGTCGACGCCGAGCTCCGCACCGCCCCGCGGCAGCATCACCCACACGCCCAGGAGCGTCTCGGTGCCCTCCATGGCGCTGCTCAGCTGCCCGGCCAGCGTGGTGATGCCCGCGGCGTAGGAGTCCAGCAAGGAGGCCGGCGTCTGGGGGAACTCCTCGGCCAGCGCGACGCGCGTGGTCGCGGCGTCGGCCTCGTGGTCGACGGGGAACCAGACGGGCCGATCGCCGACGTGCGGCGCGGGCTCGGGTGCGGTCATCGGACGCTCCTGGGGAGTGGTGGGGGGACGGGCCGACACCCGATGGGGGCGGCCCCGGACGAGGCGGCGAGCGTGTCGGTCATGTCCAGCTCCGAGGGCTGCCCGGGGCGAGGACGGCGTGGAGGCTGTCGTCGCCGGGCCAGCGGCGGGTCCAGCGGGAGATGCGGACGGCCTGGACGAGTGCCGAGACGAGCACCGCGAGGCCGGCCAGGCCGGAGGCGAGGGACGCCGGATCGTGATCGGTGGCGTATCCGGGGGCTCCGAGCCCGAAGACTGCGAGGAAGGTGCCGCCGACGATGGTCAGCAGCGGCGTTCCTCGCACGCCGATCCCGAGGAGCGGACCGAGCCCCAGGGTGTAGGTCTGTGCCTGGGCGGAGTCGATCAGGGCCATCGACTCGGTGTGGGGGGGCTCGTCCTCCCAGGTGTCGCGATCGTCGACTCGCAGACCGGCCGCTCTCGCGGTCCGCGCGAGCCGGGTCGGCGTGCCGTCGGCGTCGAGCCAGGGCGTGGACGGCAGGACGAGCAGCGAGACCTCGTGCTCGTCGAGCAACCGGACCCGCCAGAGATCGATCCTCGCGCTCGTCGCGCCGAGCACGTCGGGCCCCGGCACCCGCCGAGTGCGTGCGCCGAAGCGATGGACGACCTCCCGGGAGCCGATCTCGAGCGAGAGCACCTCCGGCAGGGGGCGGGAGACGCCTTCGGAGACGGCGACGGTGGCCGCGGCGGACGAGAGGGGCAGCTCGTCGGCGCCGGCTGGGTCGTGGCGCAGGGTGCGGCGCAGGACGAGGTGGAGCAGGACGGTCGCGGACGCGAGCAGGGCGACGGCGACGAGGGTCGCCAGGTGGCCGCCCGGGCCGGGGGCGCGCCCGTCGTCGCCGGTCGCCGCGATCGCGGCCAGGGTGCCGAGGATCGCGGTCGGCGCCGTGGCCCAGGCGAGGCGGCGGGTGCGGGTCTCGTGGGGTGGGCGCAGCCAGGTGCGGCGGGCGGCGCGGACGGCGGTGGCCTCCTCGGGCGTGGCGCGTTCGAGGGTGAGCCCGAGGCGGGTGGCGAGGTCGGCGAGGCGGGCTCGCTGGCGCAGGGCCGTGGGGTCGTCGGTGAGGGTGGTGTCGGCGAGGTGGGCGACGGGCACGGCGGCGAGGACGGAGCCGTGGTCGTCGAGCAGGCCCAGCACCTCGCCGTGCCGGGGGCTGCGGGGATCGCCGATGGCGGGCGCGACGACGGCGCGGGCGGCCTGGCCGGGGGCGCAGAGCTCGCGCTGGTCGTCGGGTCCGCGGCGTTCGAGGAGGCGGCCCTCGGCGGTGGCGACCAGCCGCCAGTGGCGGACGTCGTCCAGCTGCGCGCCGACGCCCGGACCCGCCGGGCCGACGACGCATGCCCGGTCGCCGGACGTCATCGTCCGATGCCCACCAGCGACGTCGCGGACTCCAGCAGCTGGCCCTGCTCGTCCCAGGCGTCCTGGAGGTCGCCGGGAAGGTCCTTGACCAGGTCGACGACGCCGCCGAAGTCGTGGATCTGCCCGGCGAGCGCGGTCGCGGAGCCGGCGCCCATGAGCCCGACGGACGCGTGCCCCAGCCGGGTGCTGAGGAGACCGGCATCGACGTGCGGCCTCAGGGCGCGGATCTGCCGGATCGTGCTCAGCGCCTCGTCGGCGTCCGCGATCTGGGCGAGCGTCCGCACTGGACGGCTCGCGATCGTGGCGGCCCCGTCGACCGTGCTCTTGAACGCCGCCACCTCGCGAGCGATGCGCCGCTGGAGGATCGTCTCGGCGAGGGCACGCGAGCGCGGGTACGTCGACTGGAGGCCGCGGCGGAGCACCGCCGGGATGGCGTTCCTCGCGGATGCGGCGACCCTCGCCTCGCCGGCGAGACGCAGCGACTGGAGCGAGTACTTGCCGAGCGCGGCACCGCCCTTGCCGAGGCCGCCGCCGATCAGGCCCAGGGAAGCCCAGGCGAGGTCGCCCCACCCGGCGTCGCCCATCGCCACCTGCACGGCCGTGAGGCCGAAGATCGCCACGCCGAGCCAGAACGCCGCCGGGATCAGGAAGGCGAGCGCGGCGCCACCGGTGCCGATGACCACGAGGACGATGATCACGACGGCCAGGATGATCGCGATGACGTTCAGCACGTCGAGGATCGCCTTGATCGCCGTGCTGACGAAGCCCTTGACGTCGTCCCAGAAGCCGTCCTTGTAGTGGCCGGAGGCGGCGTCGATCGCCTTGCGGGCCCGCTGGGCCGCCTCGTCGAGCGCGTGCATCGCCTTGTCGACCCGACGACGGGCCGCCGCGAGCTCGTCCTGCGCCTGCAGGAGGCGGGCGCGTCGCCGCGACTCCTCGGCCTCGGCGGCGGGATCGGGCGTGGCGGTCGGCACGGCCGAGCCCGGCGCGGGGTCGGCGTTGCGGGCGCGGTCGCCGTCGGCGAGCTCGGCGGCCAGCAGGCCGGCCCAGGTCTCGCTCCGGGCGTCGAAGACGGCCTCGGAGAAGGTGCGCAGCGCCTTGCCGGCGTCGACGTACTTGCGGGCGGCGTCGGCGAGGTCCTCGTGGGTGGAGCCCGCCTCGTCGGCGAAGGACTCGCCGGCCTCGCCGACCCACTCGGTGCGCTTCGCGAGCCGCGAGAGCACGTCGGCGGCGGTCGTCATGTCGCGGCCACGGCTCTCGAACTCGGCGGCCACGCGGTCGACCGCGGCTCCGTCGGCCGGCACGGGGTCGGAGTCGCGTCCGACCAGGCTCCAGTCGCCTGCGCGCCGGCTCACGACCTCGACGCCTCTCGCAGGGCCCGGGCGAGCTCGCGATCGGCCTCGTCGAGCCTCGTGGCGGAGTCGCTGGCCATGCTGCCGAGCGACTCGACGCGCTGCGTCAGCTTGCGCCGCTTGTCGTCCCAGTCGTCGACGAAGTCGCGGACGGCGTCGACGACGTCGCGATGGGCGAGATCATCGACGCCGTGCTCGGCGAGGCGCTTGTCGTGGTGGAGGTCGTCGGCGATGCGGGTGAGCGTCGCGCCGAACTCGCGGAGCAGCTCGAGGTCGTACTGCAGATCGGGCATGGGGCTTCCTGGGGTCCGAGAGGGGAGCGGGAGCAGGGTAGGCGACCGGCATCGCCGCGACAGCACCGTCGCGGGTGGTCCTTACCCATCCTCGCGGTCTGGATCACCTGGCACGGTCCGGTTACCCGCGGGTAGTATCCGCCGTCATGAAGCGTGAGATCTACGGCGAGGACCACGAGACGTTCCGCAAGTCGGTGCGCGAGTTCCTGGAGCGCTCCGTCATCCCCCACGTCGAGGACTACGCCGCGAACAAGGCGATCCCGCGGGAGTTCTGGCTCGAGGCCGGCAAGCAGGGCTTCCTGGGCCTGGAGATCCCGGAGGAGTACGGCGGCGCGGGTGCGGGCGACTACCGCTTCAACGCGGTCGCCACCGAGGAGCTCTCGAAGGTCAACGCGGCCCTCGGCTCCTGCTGGGGCATCCACGCCGACATCACCGCTCCCTACCTGGTGGCGCTCGGCACCGAGGAGCAGAAGCAGCGCTGGCTCCCGGGCGTCGCGTCCGGCGAGATCCTGCTGGCGATCGGCATGACCGAGCCGTCCGGCGGCTCCGACCTCGCCGCGCTGAAGACCACCGCCGTCAAGGACGGCGACGACTGGGTCATCAACGGCTCGAAGACCTTCATCACCAACGGCTACTCCGCCGACCTCATCATCACCGCGGTGCGCACCAGCCCGGAGAAGAAGGCCCGCGGCATCACCCTGTTCGCCATCCCCGCCGACGCCCCCGGCTTCAGCCGCGGCCGCAAGCTCGACAAGGTCGGCCAGGACGAGTCCGACACCGCCGAGCTGTTCTTCGAGGACGTCCGCCTCGGCGACGACCACATCGTCGGCGAGCTCGACGGCGGCTTCATCCACATGATGCAGAAGCTGCCGCAGGAGCGTCTGGGCTGCTCGATCTCGAACATCGCCCACGCCAAGCAGATCCTGCTCGAGACGCTGCAGTACACCAAGGAGCGGCACGCGTTCGGGGCCCCGATCGGCACCTTCCAGCACTCGAAGTTCCTGCTGGCCGAGCTGTTCACCCAGATCGAGGTCTCCGAGGCCTTCCTCGACCAGTGCGTCGTGGCGCACGACAAGGGCGAGCTGACGCCGGTCGACGCCGCCAAGGCGAAGTGGTGGAGCAGCCAGATCCAGAACGACGTGCTCGACCACTGCGTCCAGCTGCACGGCGGGTACGGCTTCATGAACGAGTACCGCGTCGCCCGCGCCTGGCGCGACGCCCGCGTCTCGAAGATCTGGGCCGGCTCGAACGAGATCATGAAGGAGCTCATCGGCCGCGACCTCGGCCTCTGACGCCCCGCGCCCCGCGCGCCCGCGACGCCCCCGACGCCCCGCGTCGGGGGCGTCCGTGCGTCCGGACGTCCGCCCCCCAGCGCAGGCTCGCCTTCGTTGCGTGGGCCCGCGCGGCACGGGACCCTTGACCCCATGAGCGACACCGTGGAGACCCC
This sequence comes from Nocardioides sp. TRM66260-LWL, assembly GCF_020075545.1. Taxonomy (GTDB): domain Bacteria; phylum Actinomycetota; class Actinomycetes; order Propionibacteriales; family Nocardioidaceae; genus Nocardioides. The sequence continues at coordinate 16,595 of NZ_JAIQZK010000012.1, read as the reverse complement.
CGAGGCCGACCTCGACGCCGTCCAGCCCGACAGCATCGGCCCGCACGAGGAGGAGCCGCACCCCTCCGGGCTCAACAACCGGCTCAACTGGCTGCGCGCCGGCGTGCTCGGCGCCAACGACGGCATCGTCTCCACCGCCGGCCTGGTCATGGGCGTCGCGGGCGCCACCACCGATCGCACCGCGATCTTCGTCGCCGGCGTGGCCGGCCTGGTGGCGGGCGCCGTCAGCATGGGCGCCGGCGAGTACGTCTCGGTGAGCACCCAGCGCGACTCCGAGCTCGCCCTGCTCGAGAAGGAGCGCCGTGAGCTGGCCGAGGACCCCGTCCACGAGCTCGAGGAGCTCGCCGGCATCTACGTCGAGAAGGGCCTCACGCCTGAGCTCGCGCTCGAGGTCGCCAAGCAGCTGACGGAGAACGACGCGCTGGCCGCCCACGCGGAGGCCGAGCTGGGCATCGACCCCGACGACGTCACCAACCCGTGGAGCGCGGCCTGGGCGTCGATGGTCTCGTTCTTCCTCGGGGCGCTGCTGCCGCTGCTGACGATCACGCTCGTGGTGGCGCAGGCGCGGGTCGCCGTCACGGTGGCCGCGGTGACGGTCGCGCTGGCGATCACCGGCTGGGGCAGCGCCCGGTTCGGCTACGGCCCGACGCGGCCGGCCGTGGTGCGCAACATGCTCGGCGGCCTGCTCGCGATGGGCGTCACCTACCTGATCGGCACGCTGATCGGCACCCAGGTCTGAGCCCGCCGCCGCGCCGCCGGAGCAGCGGGGGGCTGGCGGGGGCTAGTGGGCCAGGCCGTAGAGCCGGTCGCCGGCGTCGCCGAGCCCGGGCACGATGTAGCCCTTCTCGTTCAGCCGCTCGTCCATCGCCGCGGTGACGACCGTGACCGGCACGTCGAGGCCCTCGAGCCCGGCGGCCAGCCGCTCGCAGCCCTCGGGTGCGGCCAGCAGGCAGATCGCGGTGATGTGGTCGGCCCCCCGATCGGTGAGGAACCGGATCGCGGCGGCGAGCGTGCCGCCGGTGGCGAGCATCGGGTCGAGCACGTAGCACTGGCGTCCCGAGAGGTCCTCGGGCAGGCGCTCGGCGTAGGTGGAGGCCTCGAGCGTCTCCTCGTTGCGCACCATGCCGAGGAACCCGACCTCGGCGGTCGGCAGCAGCCGCATCATGCCGTCGAGCATGCCGAGCCCGGCCCGCAGGATCGGCACCACCAGCGGGGCGGGGCTGGCCAGCCGGACGCCGACGGTCGGCGCCACGGGCGTGCGGATCTCGGTGGCCTCGGCGCGCACGTCGCGCGTCGCCTCGTAGGCCAGCAGCGTCACGAGCTCGTCGGTCAGCGAGCGGAACGTCGGCGACGGCGTCCGCTCGTCGCGCAGGACGGTGAGCTTGTGGGCCACGAGCGGATGGTCGACGACGTGCACGCGCATGTCCGCACCCTAGTGGCGTCCCGTCGGCCCTCGCCCGGTGGGAAAGGGGATCGACGCCCGCTGCGCGGCTGTGTCACGCTGGGCGCCGCAGCCGTCCGGCCGGACCGTCGCGGGGAGGGACACCAGTGAGCGAGCAGCTCGACGCGGTCGACTTCGCCTTCGTGGCCTACCTCGAGGACGACGAGTGGGTGCTCGACGACCTCGCCGACCACCACCTGCGCGACGTCGCCGACATCGCCGAGGCGCTGAGCCGCCTCCCCGGCGACGACGGCGCGCTGGCGCTCATCGGCGTCGACGAGGACTTCTTCCTCGTGGTGCGGGTCGTCGGCGAGCGCACCCGGGTGCTGCTCTCCGACGTCACGGCCGCCGACGAGTGGGACCTCGCCGAGTCGGCGCTGGAGCTCCTCGGCCTCGCCGACGCCGACGACCTCGGCGACCTCGCCGACCCCGACCACCCGCGTCCGGTCGGCGACCTCGGGCTGCTCGCCGACCTCGGCGTCGAGGCCGCCGAGCTGGCCGAGCTGCTCGACGACCCCGAGCTCTACCCCGACGAGGCGCTCTCCGAGATCGCCGACCTGCTGGGCTTCGGCGAGATCTTCGACGACGCCGTCGGCCTCACCCCGGCCTGACCGGGCGTCCCCGCGTGACCCGCTGGCACGAGCCGATGCGCGCCGCCCTCGCGGAGGCGCGCGCCGCGATGACCACCGGTGACGTGCCGATCGGCGCGGTCGTGCTCGACCCGACGGGCGCCGTGATCGGCGCGGGCCGCAACCGGCGCGAGGCCGACGCCGACCCCACCGCCCATGCCGAGGTCGTCGCGCTGCGGGCCGCGGCCCGCGTCCGGGGGGAGTGGCGGCTGGAGGGCTGCACGCTCGTCGTCACCCTCGAGCCGTGCACCATGTGCGCCGGCGCCGCCGTGCTCGCCCGGGTCGAGCGCGTGGTGTTCGCGGCCTTCGACGAGAAGGGCGGCGCGGTCGGCAGCCTGTGGGACGTCGTCCGCGATCGCCGCCTCAACCACCGGCCCGAGGTCGTCGCCCGGGTGCTCGAGGACGACGCCGTCGCCCTGCTGCGGGAGTTCTTCCGGGACCATCGCTGACGCCTCCCCGGGTGTAGGGCGTGCACGCCGTGCGGGGCAGGATCGGCCCATGGCCGATCTCGAGCGACGTCCCCTGCCCCGCACCCGCCTGCACGCCTCGGCCATCGGCCTGGGCACCTGGCAGCTCGGCGCCGACTGGGGCGAGGTGAGCGAGGACGACGCCCGCGGGGTGCTGCAGGCGGCCGTCGACGCCGGCGTCACGTTCCTCGACACCGCCGACGTGTACGGCGACGGGCGCAGCGAGCAGATCATCGGCCGCTTCCTCGCCGACCAGCGCGCCGCCGGGCACGAGCTCGTCGTCGCCACCAAGGCCGGACGCCGGGCGCCGCAGGTGCCGGAGAGCTACTCCGAGGCGAACCTGCGGGCGTGGGTCGAGCGCTCGCGCCGCAACCTCGGCGTCGAGACGCTCGACCTCGTCCAGCTGCACTGCCCGCCGTCGCAGGTGATCGACGACGACGTCACCTGGATGACCCTCGACCGGCTGGTCGAGGAGGGGCTGGTCGGCGCCTACGGCGTCAGCGTCGAGACCTGCGACCAGGCGCTGAGCGCGATCGGGCGGCCCGGCTGCGCGTCGGTGCAGATCATCCTCAACGCCTTCCGCCTCAAGCCGCTGGACGACGTGCTGCCCGCCGCCCGCGAGGCCGGGGTGGCCGTCATCGCGCGGGTGCCGCTGGCCTCGGGCCTGCTCTCGGGGCGCTACGCCGCCGACACCACCTTCGCGCCCGACGACCACCGCACGTTCAACCGCGACGGCAGCGCCTTCGACGTCGGCGAGACCTTCTCCGGCGTCGACTTCGCCACCGGCGTGGCCGCGGCCCAGGAGTTCTCCGCCCTGGTGCGCGAGCACCTCGGCGAGGGCGTCACGCCGGCGCAGGCGGCGATCGCCTGGGTCGCGCAGCAGCCCGGCGTCACGACCGTCATCCCCGGCGCGCGCAACCCCGAGCAGGCGCGCGCGAACGCCTCGGGCGGCGGGCTGGGCCCGCTGCCCGAGGCGTTCCTCGACGGGGTGCGCGCGCTCTACGACCGGCGGCTGCGGGCGGCGATCCACCCGCGCTGGTGAGCAGGCCGGTGATCAGGCCGCAGGTCAGCCCTGCGCGGCGTACTCGTCGTCGGTGAGGATCCGGCTGCGGATGAGGAACCGCACCCCGTGCGGCGCCTCCAGCGAGAACCCCGCGCCCCGACCCTTCACGACGTCGATCGTCAGGTGCGTGTGGCGCCAGTACTCGTACTGCGAGCGCGACATCCACACCGGGACGGCCCGCTCGAGGCCGACGTCGAGATCGCCGATGCGGATGTCTGCGTCGCCGGTCAGGAAGTCGCCGTCGGGGTAGCACATCGGCGCCGACCCGTCGCAGCAGCCGCCGGACTGGTGGAACATCACCGGGCCGTGCGCCTCGGTGAGGCTGCGGATCATCTCCGCAGCCTCACCGGTGACGTCGACCATCTGCAGGCTCACGCCCCGCCGATCAGAAGAAGCCGAGCGCGTCGGGGCTGTACGACACGAGCAGGTTCTTCGTCTGCTGGTAGTGGTCGAGCATCATCTTGTGGGTCTCGCGGCCGATGCCGGACTGCTTGTAGCCGCCGAAGGCCGCGTGGGCCGGGTAGGCGTGGTAGCAGTTGGTCCACACGCGTCCGGCCTTGATCTCCTTGCCGGCGCGGAAGGCCTGCGAGCCGTCGCGCGACCACACGCCGGCGCCGAGGCCGTACAGGGTGTCGTTCGCGATCTTCAGCGCGTCGGCCTCGTCGTCGAACGAGGTGAGCGAGACGACCGGGCCGAAGATCTCCTCCTGGAAGATCCGCATCGAGTTGTCGCCCTCGAAGACGGTGGGCTGCACGTAGTAGCCGCCGGCGAGGTCGCCGTCGAGCACCGCGCGCTCGCCGCCGGTGAGGATCTTGGCGCCCTCCTGCTTGCCGATGTCGATGTAGCTGAGGATCTTCTCGAGCTGGTCGTTGGACGCCTGCGCGCCGATCATCGTCGCGTCGTCGAGCGGGTTGCCCTGGACGATCTTCTCCACCCGCGCGACGGCGTCGTGGACGAAGTCGGTGTAGATCGAGCGCTGCACCAGCGCGCGGCTCGGGCAGGTGCAGACCTCGCCCTGGTTGAGGGCGAACATCGCGAAGCCCTCGAGCGCCTTGTCGTAGAAGGCGTCGTGCTGCGCGGCGACGGACTCGAAGAAGACGTTCGGGCTCTTGCCGCCGAGCTCGAGGGTGACCGGGATGATGTTCTGGCTGGCGTACTGCATGATCAGCCGGCCGGTCGTGGTCTCGCCGGTGAAGGCGACCTTGGCGACGCGCGGCGAGGACGCCAGCGGCTTGCCGGCCTCGACGCCGAAGCCGTTGACGACGTTGAGCACGCCCGCGGGCAGCAGGTGGCCGACGAGCTCGATCAGCTTGAGGATCGACCACGGGGTCTGCTCGGCCGGCTTGAGGACGACGCAGTTGCCGGCGGCGAGCGCCGGAGCGAGCTTCCACACGGCCATCAGGATCGGGAAGTTCCAGGGGATGATCTGGCCGACGACGCCCAGCGGCTCGTGGAAGTGGTAGGCGATCGTGTTCTCGTCGACCTCGCCGATGCTGCCCTCCTGCGCCCGCAGGCAGCCGGCGAAGTAGCGGAAGTGATCGACCGCGAGCGGGAGGTCGGCGGCGAGCGTCTCGCGCACCGGCTTGCCGTTCTCCCAGGTCTCCGCGACCGCGAGCGCGGGGAGGTTCTCCTCCATCAGGTCCGCGATCTTGAGCAGGATGTTGGAGCGCTCGGTCGCGCTGGTGCGGCCCCACGAGTCGGCCGCGGCGTGGGCGGCGTCGAGCGCGGCGTCGATGTCCTCGGCGGTGCCGCGGGCGATCTCGCAGAACGGCTTGCCGTTGACCGGCGAGATGTTCTCGAAGTACGCGCCCTTGATCGGGTCGACCCACTCGCCGCCGATGTAGTGGCCGTAGCGGCTCTGGACGGACACGAGGGAGTCGGGGGCTCCGGGCGCTGCGTAGACGGTCATGGATCTCTCCTCGGAAAGGGTGTTGACGCCGTCGGCTGTGACGGCGCTCACAACGCTAGGGAGCGCAACGTTGCGGCCCCGTTGCGTCGCGCCGGGTCCACGGACCCGACTTCCGTGGACGCGCGACCCTGGAGGATCAGGCCGGTGCGGGAGGGTCAGCCGAGCTCGCGGTCGAGCCGGGCGAGCTGGCCGTCGATCAGGGCGAGCATCGGCGAGGCGGCGCCGACGGCGGCCCGCTGCGCCTCCCACATGGCGTAGTCGTCGCGGCCCCAGGCCGAGCGCGTCCAGGCCGACATCAGGTCGGCCTCGCGGCTGCGCAGCAGCGCGTGCCGCAGGGAGGACTCGAGCGTCTCGCGCAGCCGGACGACGCCCGGCGCGCTCGAGCGGGGGAGCAGCGGCCCGCGGTAGCCGCGCATCGCACCGCGCAGGTCGCCGGCCGCGAGCAGCGCCTCGGTGGCCAGCCAGTCGCCGGTGACGCCCGCCGACACCCGGTAGGGCCGCGACGCGAGCAGCTGGTCGCCGAGGAGGTGGCGCAGCCGGTTCAGCTCCGCACGCAGGGTGGACGACGCGCCGTCGTCCTCGTAGAGCAGCACGCCCAGCTCGTCGCCGGACAGTCCGTGCGGCGCGGCGGCGAGGAGCAGGACGATCTCGCTGTGGCGCGGGCTGAGGCGCAGCGTCTGCAGACGCCCGCGCCCGTCGTCGACGGTGACGAGGGCCTCCGTGCGGCCCAGCGCCTCGATCATCATCTGCAGCCCCGAGCGGGGTGCGGCGGCGGACGCGGCAGGACGCGCCAGCAGGTCGCGCGCGAGCTCGGCCTCGGCCATCCGCGCCGCCGCCCGGACCATCGCCAGCGTCTGCGGGACGACGACCTGGTCGCCGCCGGTGACGTCGAGGACGCCGAGGAGCTCGGAGGTGTGCGGGTCGTGGATGGGCGTCGCCGCGCAGCTCCACGGCTGCACCGAGGCCCGGAAGTGCTCCGACCGCGTGACGACGGCCGCGCGGTCGGTGGCCAGGGCGAGGCCGGGCGCGTTGGTGCCGGCGACGCGCTCGTCCCAGTTGCTGCCCTCGACGAAGCCGATGCGCTCGGCCTGGCGCAGCGTCGCCGGCGTGCCGCAGACCCACAGCAGGGTGCCGGCGGCGTCCGAGATCGCCATCATCGCGTCGCAGTCGCGCACCGCCTGGCCGAGCACGTCGTCGAGCAGGGGGAAGACGCGGGAGAGCGGGTGCGCCTCGCGGAGGGCCCGCAGGTCGCTCTCGGAGATCGCGATGGGCGCCTCGGTCTGCTCGGCGGAGACGCCGGCGGCGGCGGAGCGCTGCCACGACTCGGCGACCTCGGCGCGCATGGCGGAGCCGCTTCCCGGCCGGCCTGCCCGCTGCGCCACCAGCCCAGTAAACGCCACGGCCCACCTCTCGACAACGTGTGGATGTGACCGGCGTCTCAGGCCGGCCTGCGGCCGAGCGTGGCGATCGGCAGGTTGCATCGACGTTGCAGGCCGTGCCGAGCACCGCTGCGCGGACATCCGTCCCACCACATGAGAGGACGATGAGAAAGCCCGATCCTTAGAACACAAGACGGTCACAATGCGCTCACAGGCCCTTGCCGAGGCTGTCCAGACCGGTCATGGGTCTGCTTAGGATGCGCGAATGGTCCGCTACCTCGGGCGCCGCTTGGTGGGCTGGTTGGTGATGATCTTCGTCGCCACCAACCTCACCTACTTCCTGGCCAGCTTCTATCTCGATCCCCGCTCCAACTACGCGGGACGGCGTCCGCCCGTTCCGGAGGAGACGATCAACGCGACGCTCAGCGCCGCCAACATCAACGACCAGGACCCGATCCTGAGTCGCTGGTGGCACTGGCTCGAGGGCGTCGTCGCCCACTGGAACTGGGGCACCAGCCCGATCGGCGACTCCGTCAACGGCCAGATCGGCTTCCGCATCTGGGTCTCCGCCGAGCTGGTGCTGGGCGCGACGATCCTGGTGACGCTCCTGGGCGTGGCGCTCGGCGTCTACACCGCGGCGCGGCAGTACTCCGCGGCCGACCGCGTGGCCCAGGGCAGCTCGATCATCACGCTGAACATCCCGGTCGTGGTGGCGGCGCTGGTCGTCGTCATCCTGGCGATCAAGGTCAACCAGGCCACCGGCTCGACGATCTTCTACGTCGTCGGCTCGCAGAGCCTCGACGTGCACGGCTTCCTCCCGGTGCTGCTCGACCGGCTCCAGCACCTGATCCTGCCGACGATCGTGCTCGTGCTCACCGGCTACGCCAGCGTCCACTTCCTCCAGCGCACGCTGCTGCTCGACTCGCTCGGCACCGACTACGTGCGCACCGCCCGAGCGAAGGGCCTGACCCGTCAGCAGGCCATCCGCCGGCACGCGCTGCGCACCTCGCTGATCCCGACGGCGACCAACGTCGCCTTCTCGATCCCGGCGCTGTTCACCGGCGCCGTGCTGACCGAGTCGATCTTCGGCTGGCAGGGCATGGGGCAGTACTTCGCGACGACGCTGCGCACCAACGACATCAACGGCGTGGTGGCCGTGGCCGCCTTCGGCGCCGCCATGACGGCCATCGGCGCGATGCTCGCCGACATCGCGGTCGTCGTCCTCGACCCGAGAGTGAGGCTCGGCTGATGACCGAGGTCCGTGACCCGCACGTCGTCGGCGGCATCGACGACCCCGCAGCCGTGCTCGTCGACGCCGCACCCCGCCGGCGGCTGTCGAAGCGCCGGCTCTACCTGCGCCGCTTCCTGCGCAACCGGCCGGCCGTCGCCGGCGCCGTGATCTTCGTGCTGCTGGTGCTCTTCGCGCTGCTCGGCAACGTGATCGGCTCCTACGACTACCTGGCCACCGACTTCGTCAACATCGCCACCGGCCCGACCGCCGACCACTGGTTCGGCACGAACCAGGCCGGCAACGACCTCTACGCCCAGACCGTGCACGGCCTGCAGCGCTCGCTGGCGATCGCGCTGATCGTCTCGGTGCTCAGCACGATCATCTCCGCCCTCGTGGGCGCCTCGGCCGCCTACTTCGGCGGGCTGTACGAGCGCGGCTGGCTGCTGGTCATCCACTTCCTGATGGTGGTGCCGACCTTCCTGCTGCTCGCGCTGCTCTCGAACAGCTCCGGCGGCGACTGGCGCGTCATCGCGCTGATCCTGACGCTCACCAGCTGGTTCTACGCGGCCCGCACGATCTGGACGATGTCGCTGTCGCTGCGCGAGCGCGACTTCGTCACGGCCGCGCGGTTCATGGGCGTGCCCGGCATCAAGATCGTCGTCCGGCACATCATCCCGGGCCTCAGCTCGCTGCTGATCCTGCAGTTCACGCTGGGCGTCGTCGGCACGGTGATGGCCGAGACCGGCCTGTCGTTCCTCGGGTTCGGCGTCAAGGCGCCCGACGTCTCGCTCGGCTCGCTGATCAGCGAGGGCGCCGACCAGGTCAGCAGCTCGCCGTGGCTGTTCTACTTCCCGGCCGCCACGCTGACCCTGCTCACCGTCTCGATGGCGCTGATCGCCGACGGCCTGCGCGACGCCATCGACCCGAACTCCGCCTCGGGAGGCACCGCGTGAGCGACCCCCTGCTGTCCGTCCGCGATCTCAAGGTCTCCTTCCCCTCCGAGGCCGGACGCGTCGACGCCGTGCGCGGCGTCTCCTTCGACCTCCACCCCGGCAAGACCCTCGGCATCGTGGGCGAGTCCGGCTCCGGCAAGTCCGTCACGTCGCTGGCGGTCATGGGGCTGCTCTCCGAGAGCGCACGGGTCGAGGGCTCGGTGCGCCTCGGCGGCCGCGAGCTGCTCGGGCTGAGCGACAAGGACATGTCGGGCATCCGCGGCAAGGACGTCGCGATGGTCTTCCAGGACCCCCTCTCCTCGCTCACGCCGGTCTTCCCGATCGGACGCCAGATCGTCGAGGCCATCCGCATCCACCAGGACGTCTCGCCGAAGGCCGCGGCCGACCGCGCGATCGACCTGCTGCGGCTCGTCGGCATCCCGCGTCCGGAGACCCGGCTTAAGGCGTTCCCGCACGAGTTCTCCGGCGGCATGCGCCAGCGCGTGATGATCGCGATGGCGATGGCCAACGACCCGAAGCTGATCATCGCCGACGAGCCGACGACGGCCCTCGACGTCACCATCCAGGCGCAGATCCTGGAGGTGCTCAAGACCGCGCAGGCCGAGACCGGCGCCGCGGTCATCATGATCACCCACGACCTCGGCGTCGTCGCCGGCAGCGCCGACGACGTGCTGGTCATGTACGCCGGGCGCGCGGTCGAGACCGCGCCGGTCAACGAGGCCTTCTACGCGCCGCGGATGCCGTACACGATCGGCCTGCTCGAGGCGATCCCGCGGGTCGACACCCCGCGCGGACGTCCGCTGGTGCCGATCGCCGGCAACCCGCCGCTGCTCATCGACCTGCCGCCGGGCTGCCCGTACGTCGCCCGCTGCCCCATCGCGATCGACGCCTGCCGCGAGAAGGAGCCCGACCTCCTGCCGGTGGCCTCCGACCTCGGCGCCCGCGTCGTCGCGGAGGTCGGAGAGGTGCCGGGCCAGGACAGCGACCTCGACCACCGGGCCGCGTGCATCCGGGCCCACGAGATCGCCGACCGCCGGATCGGCGGGCAGCCGGTGTACCCGGTGCCCGAGGTGCCCGAGAACCGCCTCGCGGCGGTGCCGCGCGAGGAGCGTCCGACCGTGCTCGAGGCGCGCAACCTGCGCAAGGAGTTCCCGCTGGTGCGGGGCGCGGTGCTCAAGCGCAAGGTCGGCACGGTGCACGCCGTCGACGGCGTCAGCTTCGACATCCGGCAGGGCGAGACGCTCGCGATCGTCGGCGAGTCCGGCAGCGGCAAGACCACCACGCTGCTGGAGATCATGAACCTCTCCGCGCCCGAGGGCGGCGACCTGATCGTCGGCGGCGTCAGCACGGCGTCGCTGTCGAAGGCCCGCGAGCAGCGGGCGCTCCGCCGCGACCTGCAGATGGTGTTCCAGGACCCCGCCAGCGCCATCGACCCGCGGCTGACGGTCTTCGACATCATCGCCGAGCCGATGCAGGCCATCGGCACGCCGAAGGACGAGGTCGACGCCCGCGTCAGCGAGCTGATGGAGCTCGTCGGCCTCGACCCCGCCCAGATCGACCGCTTCCCGGCGGCGTTCTCCGGCGGCCAGCGCCAGCGCATCGGCATCGCCCGCGCGCTGTCCACCAACCCCAAGGTCGTCGTCCTCGACGAGCCGGTCTCCGCGCTCGACGTCTCGATCCAGGCCGGCGTGATCAACCTGCTCGACGAGCTCAAGGCCAAGCTGGGGCTGTCGTACCTGTTCGTCGCGCACGACCTCTCGGTCGTGCGTCACCTCGCCGACCGGGTCGCGGTGATGTACCTCGGCGCGTTCGTCGAGCACGGCGACGTCGACACCGTCTTCGACGACCCGCGGCACCCGTACACGCAGGCGCTGATCTCGGCGATCCCGCTGCCCGACCCGATCAAGGAGCGCACCCGCGAGCGCGTCGTGCTCCGCGGCGACCTCCCCAGCCCGACGGACCAGGCCACCGGCTGCCGGTTCGTCAGCAGGTGCCCGTTGCACCTGACCCTCGACTCCTCGCAGCAGCAGAAGTGCCGCGAGGTCGTGCCCGAGCTCACCCGCGGCTCGGACCAGGCGGATCACCTCCATGCCTGCCACTTCCGCTGATCGTCGATCGTCGATCACGTCCAACCAGAGAGGGCCCCTCATGAAACTGACCCGTTGGGTCGCGTCCGCCGCCGTGACGGCGGTCGCCGTCACCGGTCTGGCCGCCTGCGGCAGCTCGGGCGGCGACGGTGCGTCGACGAACAGCACCGAGCTGTCGAAGAGCTACCAGATCAACGAGCAGCCGCGTGACGCGCTGGCGCAGGGTGGCACGTTCACCACCGCCGTGCCGGAGATCTCGGCGCAGTTCAACCCCTTCCAGGCCGACGGCACCCTCTACACGTCCAACGTGTGGCGCTGGTACAACCCGCAGGTCATCCTCTTCAAGCCGGACGGCACCGCCTACGCCGACCCCGACTACCTCTCCGGGTACGAGAAGAAGGAAGAGGGCGGCAAGACCGTCGTCACCTACACGATCAACCCCAAGGCCACGTACAACGACGGCACCCCGATCGACTGGAAGTCCTTCGAGGCCACCTGGAAGGCCAACAACGGCACCGACGAGGCCTACCAGGTCTCCTCGACCGACGGCTACTCGCAGATCGAGTCGGTCAAGCAGGGCAGCGACGACCGGCAGGCCGTCGTCACCTTCAAGGGCACCTACGCCTGGGTCGACGGTCTGTTCAACTTCCTGCTGAACCCCGAGGCCCTCGACGCCGACACGTTCAACAAGGGCTACATCAACACCCCGCACGCCGAGTGGGGCGCCGGCCCGTACACCGTCGACAGCTTCGACAAGAAGAACGGCACCATCACCTTCGTCCCGAACCCGAAGTGGTGGGGCGACAAGGGCATGCTCGACAAGCGCGTCTTCCTGGCGCTGGAGTCGACCGCCGAGATCAACGCCTTCAAGGCCGGCCAGATCGACGCCGTCGGCGTGGCGTCCAAGGACCGCCTCGCGCAGGTCAAGGACATGCAGGACATCGACATCCGCCGCTCGGCGCGTCCGTCGCAGAACCTGCTGACCCTCAACGCCACGAGCCCGCAGCTCACCGACCTCAAGGTCCGCCAGGCCATCTTCACCGGCATCGACCGCTCGGTGCTCGCGAAGATCGCCTTCAACGGCCTCGACTACTCCGAGCCGGAGCCGGGCTCCTTCGCCCTCTACCCGTTCCAGCCGGGCTACCAGGACAACCTCGCGGCGTCGGGCTACAAGTTCGACCCCGCCAAGGCCAACCAGCTCCTCGACGAGGCCGGCTGGGCCAAGGGCTCCGACGGCATCCGGGCCAAGGACGGCAAGCCGCTGACGCTCGACTACGCCGTCATCGGCGACGACCCGACCACGCAGGCCGAGGCCAAGGCCACCGTCTCCATGCTCAAGGAGATCGGCGTCGACGTGAAGATCGACCAGCACCCGAGCAGCGAGTTCTCCGACGTCTTCACCAAGAAGCAGTTCGACCTGTTCGGCCTGGGCTTCAGCTCCAGCGACCCGTTCGGCTTCGCCTACTTCTGCCAGATCTGGTGCAGCAACAGCCCGCTGAACGTCAGCGGCACCGGCACCAAGGAGATGGACGCCGAGATCGCCAAGGTCGCCAAGATCGGCGACCCGCAGCAGCAGATCGAGGAGGGCAACAAGCTCGAGACCAAGATCTTCGGGGAGACCTACGGCATCCTGCCGACGACCAACGGCCCGTCGATCATCGCGACCAAGAAGAACCTCGCCAACTACGGCGCCGGCCTCTTCTACATCGGCCGCATCGAGGACATCGGCTTCACCAAGTGATCCGGTGACGGCGGGCCGCCTCGGCCCGTCGTCCGCCTCGCAGGGGGCCCGCCGCAGCCGCGGCGGTCCCCTGTTGCGATTTCGCCGCGCGACCGCCCCACCGGTAAGGTCTCCGGCGGTGGCGTGTCCGAGCGGCCTAAGGAGAACGCCTCGAAAGCGTTTGTGGGTGCAAGCCCACCGAGGGTTCAAATCCCTCCGCCACCGCCGGTCCGGAGCCCCGCGCAGAGCGATCTGCGCGGGGTTCCGTGCGTCAGCGTGCCCCCGGGATGCGGAGACGTGACGCGTCCGACCCGTTCTTCACCCGCCGTCGGCGTGGCGGTGCGACGTCGGGGGGCCCGCGCGCTGGGAAGATTCGCCCGACCGGGTGAGGACGCCCGGACGCCACCGATCCAGGGACACCCCCGACCCTGCGCTCCCCAGGAGGTCTCCCCGATGTCGTCCGCCCCCCGCGGTCTCCGCATCTCGATCATCCTCGTCGCGCTGGCGGTGCTCGCCGCGGGAGCGGTCGTGGCGCAGACCGTCGTCGGTCGGCGAGACGCGGCGACGCTGAGCGCGGCCGGCACCGGGACGGTCGCCAAGGGCCTCGCGGTCGGCAACGCGATGAGCTTCATGTCCGAGGCCCAGCTCGACCGGCTGATGAGCGACGCCGCGGCCGCCGGCGTCACGTCGGTGCGCGGCGACTTCTCGTGGCGCCTCGTCCAGGCCGGCGGGCGCACGGCGTACGACTGGGCGCAGACCGACCGCATCGTCGAGGCCGCGAACCGGCACGGCGTCGGCCTGCTGCCGATCCTGACCGAGACGCCGGACTGGGCGCGTCGCCTGCTCTGCGTCGTCCCCGGGGCGTGCCCGCCGCGCGACCCGGACGACTTCGCGCGGTTCGCCCGTGCGGCCGCCGAGCGCTACGCGCCGCTCGGGGTGCGCGCCTGGGAGATCTGGAACGAGCCGAACCTGGCGCGGTTCTGGGCCGTCCCGAACCCGCTCGGCTACGGACGGCTCTTCGTCGCCGCGCAGTCCGCGATCACGAGCGTCGACCCCGGCGCGACCGTGCTGCTGGGCGGGCTCGCCGGCGGCGCGACCCTGATCGGGGGCGGCCTGGACCCGCGGCCGTTCCTGCGGGGCGTCTGCCTGCTCACCTCCGCCTGTCGCGTGGCCAGCGGGCTCGCCTACCACCCCTACACCGACGGCACGCTGCCCTCGAAGACCAACCAGCTCTCGGCCTGGGCGAAGATCAGCCGGACGACGCCGTCCCTGCGCTCGGTGCTCGCCGACAGCGGTGTGCCCGACCTGCCGATCTGGCTCACCGAGGTCGGCGCGCCCACCGGCTCGAACAACGTGGTGCCGAACTACGTCACCGAGTCGGTGCAGGCGCAGATCGTCCAGGACGCCTATGCGACCGCGCGCACCGAGCCGGGCGTCGTCTCGCTCTACTGGTACTCCTATCGCGACGAGCCGGGGCTCGTCGGGGCCGAGGCGTTCTTCGGCCTCAAGCGCGCCGACGGGTCGCCGAAGCCGGCCTGGCAGGCGTTCGTCGACGTGCGCTGAGCGCCCTGCCCGGCGGCTGAAGAAGCCTCTCACCTGGGCTTTCGATGATCTCGGTCACGCCGGAGGGAACAGTCCGGTAACGCTCGGTGCACAACCGTGGTGGGGCGGTTTCCCCGCTGAGGCGGCGGCGGAACACTCGGCACGCCCCGTCCCCAGCGGGGCGTCCCGTTCCCCAGCGGAGAGACCAGCCATGCCGACCCACCTGCGCCCCCGCCTCCTGGCGACCCCTGCCGTCCTCGCCCTGCTCGCCGTCGCCGGCCTCGCGGCCTGCACCGCGACGGACGCCTCGACCGCCGACCCCGGCTCCACAGGGCCCGCGTCGGGCTCGGCCTCGGCGAGCCTCAGCGCCCTCACCCCGTCACTCCGGCTCTCGACCGATCCGGGCGGCCAGGCGTGCCGGATCGGCGCGATCACCCCGTCCTGGACGGACCTCGCCTTCGCCGAGATCGACCTCAAGGCCGACGGCGACCTGATGCTCGAGTCCGTCGAGGCGCTCGGCGCGCGCGGCGTCCGGCTCTCGACCGACCCCACCGAGTCGTTCGTCGTACCGCCGGTGAACCCGGGCGGACGCATCGTCTCCAGCGGCACGGTGACCTGGGCCGACTGGCGCTCGGGCCTGCCGGGCTACGGCCTCGACGTCGAGCGCGCCGAGGAGGTGCAGGGCAAGGACCTCAGCGCCAGCGACACCGGTCTGCTCGTCGTGCACCTGCGGGTCGATCCCGAGGTCACCGACACCCCGCGCGGCGCGGAGCTTCGTGCTGTCCGGGTCGCCTACACCAGCGGCGGCTCAGACCGCACGGCCGTCGTCACCGTCGACCAGCACTGGTACGGCCCGGACGACTGCCCGACGGACGGCTGACGCGCGCCTGAGGAGGGGTGCTCAGATCGGCGCCCGGTTCTCCTCGGGCCGGCCGCGATCTGGCCGATGGCCTGCCCATGGACGGGATCTCGGTGAACCGCTGGCGGCGCTACGGCAAGGACCGGCTCTACGTGGAGGGTCCTGACGGGCTCAAGCTCGGGTACTGGGACCTGCTCGACGAGACCGCGCACCCGACGGATCCCGCCGACGCCGTCCTCGCGTCGACGCTCGTCTCGGCGGTGGACGCGTGGCGCACCGAGCACCTCGTGCCGGCCGTCGTCGCGTCGGCCGGGCAGACCGACTCGCAGCCCGAGCCCGAGCCGCAGCCCGAGCCGCAGGACGTCGAGCCGCCGGTCGCCGCGCCGACGATCGATCGGCCGTGGGTCGACCTCGCGACCAACCGCCCCGGCGCCCAGGCGCGCGAGCGTGCGGACGCGGCGTTCGTCGCCGCCCCTGTGCGCTCGACCCTCGCCCGGAT
Organism: Nocardioides sp. TRM66260-LWL; assembly: GCF_020075545.1. Taxonomy (GTDB): domain Bacteria; phylum Actinomycetota; class Actinomycetes; order Propionibacteriales; family Nocardioidaceae; genus Nocardioides. The sequence continues at coordinate 816 of NZ_JAIQZK010000012.1, read as the reverse complement.
GCTCGGCGTGCACACCGACGAGCGCGCGTGGCGCATCGGCGCCGACGGGGAGGAGAAGGTGGCCGCGCAGCTGGCCCGGCTCGCCCGCAAGGACCCGCGGTGGCGCGCGCTGCACGCCGTGCCGGTCGGCTCGCGTGGCTCCGACATCGACCACGTCGTCGTCGGCCCCGGCGGCGTCTTCACCGTCAACGCCAAGCACCACCCGGGCGCGACGGTGTGGGTCGGCGGCGACACCGTGATGATCGACGGCGCGCGGGTGCCGTACGTCCGCAACGCCCGCCACGAGGCGCGCCGCGCGGCGCGACTGCTCTCCGAGGCCACCGGCCTGGAGGTGCCGGTGGTCGGGGTGATCGCCGTCGTCCGGGCGGGGGACGTCGTGGTGAAGGCGCAGCCGGCGGACGTCACGCTGCTCCCGCGCATGCAGCTCGGCCGCTGGCTCGCCCGCCACGGCGAGGTGCTGGCCCCGGAGGCGTGCGAGGCCGTGTTCGAGGCGGCGCGACGGTCGACGACCTGGCGCTGAGGGATCGGCTCCGCGCCGGAGCTGCCGGCTCGCGCCGTCGTCGGCCTCGGCAAGCCTGCCGCCGACGCCCGGCTGCTGTCGCTGGTGGTCAGGTGCGCTGGGCGCGCGACCACGCCCGCGCCTGATCGCGGCAGGCGAAACCGGTCGGGGGGGGGGGGGCGGGGGGCCGGCCCCCCCCCCCCCGGGGCGGGGGGGGGGGGGGCGCCGCCCCCCGGGGCCCCCCCCACGCCTCGAAGGCCGGTCCTGCGGTCTTCAGCGCAAGTAGACCGACCGCGTCACGAGGTAGGGATCGAGGC
>NZ_JAIQZK010000011.1 GCF_020075545.1 Nocardioides sp. TRM66260-LWL | reverse complement strand
GTGTGGCGGGGGGGGGGGGGGCGGGGGGGGGGGCCCCCCCCGGGGCCGGGGGGGGGGGGGGCGGGGGGGGGGGGGGGGGGGGGGGGGGGGGGGGGCCCCCCCCCCCCCCCCGACCCCGGGGCCGACGGATCGGTCCCGCCGCGACCCCCACGGAAGGGCACCCCATGCCTCGCGCCATCCCCCGCCTCCGCCTCGTCCTCGCCGGCGGCCTGGCCGCCGCCGCCGTCAGCGCCTCCGCGCTCGGCTCCGCGCCCGGCGCCTTCGCCTCCGCCGGCCCGGCCGCACCGGCGCCGGCCAGCGTCCGGCCCTCGGCCGGCGCCGACGGCCTCACCGACCTGCTGCTCCTCGCGCGCCAGCTGCCGATCGTCGGCGGCACCCCCGGCGTCGGCTCGCTGCTGGACCTGAGCCGGCCGGTCTGGAACCTGCCGGGCGTCACCACCACCGTCCAGTGGGTGCGCGACGGCGTCCCGATCCCCGGCGCGAGCGGCTGGTCGTACCTGCCCACCGCCGACGACGCCGGACACGTCGTGCAGGCCGTCGTCACCGGCAAGGTCCTCGGCCTCCTGCCGGTCGACCTGATCACCAGCGCGCTGCCGATCCCCGCCCTCGGCGGCGGTGGCGTGACGACGCTGCTCAGCGCCCTGCAGCCGCCGTCGCTGGCCGGACCGGGCGGCGGGCTCGGCGGCGTCGAGGTCGGCGCCGTGCTGCGGCTGCTCGACCCGGTGTGGAGCCTTCCGGGCGTCAGCACCGCCTACCAGTGGTTCGTCGACGGATCGGCGGTGCTCGGCGCGACCGGCGCGACCTTCGTGCCCCCGCTGGAGGCGGCCGGCAAGCAGGTCTACGCCCTGGTCACCGGCACCCTGGCGGGCCTGCCGGTGGTCTCGACGCTCACCGACACCGTGACGCTGCCGGCGCTGCCCGGTGCGCGCGCCGTCCAGGCCACCTCGGCGCCGACGCTCAGCGACCCGGTGAAGGTCGGCACCGTCGTCACCACCACCGCGCCCACCTGGGACCAGCCCGGCACGACCACCACGTACCAGTGGCTGCGCGACGGGGCCCCGATCGACGGCGCCACCGGACGCGCCTACACCCCGACCCCGACCGACCTCGGCCGGCGGCTCAGCGTGCTGGCCACCGGCTCGGCCGACGGCTACGCCCCGAGCACGGTCGAGAGCACGAACCCGGCCACCGTGCAGCTGGGCGACGCGCCGCGCGCCACCCGGCAGCCCCGCATCGACGGCATCGCGCGCCGCGGCTCGACGCTCACCGGCGACGCCGGGGCCTGGGGCTCCGGCGAGCCGCCGACCTTCGGCTACGTCTGGACGCGCGGCGGCACCCCGATCGAGGGCGCGACCTCGCCGACCTACGCCGTCGGCACGGCCGACCTCGGACGTCCGGTCGCGCTGCGGGTCAGCGTCACCCGCACCGGGCACCGCACCGCCACCTTCACCACCTCCTCGCTGACCGTGGCGCGGGCCGCCTCCCGCACCCTGGTGCGGGTCGTGCGCACCCAGGCCGGCTCGCGCCGGGCCGTGCTGGCCGTGCGGCTGCGGGCCGACGGCGTGCGTCCGAGCGGCGTCGTCCGGCTCTACGACGGGCAGCGCCGGATCGGCTCGGTGCGGATCGCCGGCTCGAAGAGGGTCACGCTGCCGCGGCTGCGCGCGGGCGCCCACCGCGTGCGGGCGGTCTACGTCGGCTCCACGCCGGTGCGCGGCTCGGCGTCACCCTCGGTGCGCCTGGTCGTTGACTGAGCAGATCCCTCAGGTCCTCCCCGATCCTGTGAGGCCCGTCCGCTCCGGCGGACGGGCCTCGACCTCTGTCCGGACGCCCGGCGCCCGGCGTCCGGCTCAGGCCTCGATCGCGACGGCGCGCCGCTTCGAGACGATCACCGCGACCGCGATGACCGCGACGGCGAGCAGGGCGATGACGAGGCGCAGCGCGTCGTTCTGGTCCTGGCCGACCGAGAGCGAGACGACCGCGCTCGCGATCAGCAGCGAGACGAGGTTCATCACCTTGATCAGCGGGTTGATGGCCGGGCCGGCGGTGTCCTTGAACGGGTCGCCGACGGTGTCGCCGATGACCGTCGCGGCGTGCGCGTCCGAGCCCTTGCCGCCGTGGTGCCCGTCCTCGACGAGCTTCTTCGCGTTGTCCCAGGCGCCGCCGGCGTTGGCGAGGAAGACCGCCATCAGCGTGCCCGTGCCGATGGCGCCGGCCAGGAAGCCCGCCAGGGCCGTGGCGCCGAGGCCGAACCCGACAGCGATCGGCGCGAGCACCGCGAGGATGCCCGGCGTCACGAGCTCGCGCAGGGAGTCGCGGGTGACGATGTCGACGACGCGGCCGTACTCGGGGCGTCCGGTGCCCTCCATGATGCCGGGGATCTCGCGGAACTGCCGGCGCACCTCCATGACGACCGCGCCGGCCGCGCGGCCGACGGCGTTGATGGCCAGCCCGGAGAAGAGGAAGACGACCGCCGCGCCGAGCAGCACGCCGACCAGCACCGCCGGGTCGAAGACGACGAACGACAGCCCCTCGTCCGGCCCGGGCCTCGCCTCCGCCAGCGCGTCGGCGATCGAGGTGGCGTAGGAGCCGAAGAGCGCGGTGGCCGCGAGCACCGCGGTGGCGATCGCGATGCCCTTGGTGATGGCCTTGGTGGTGTTGCCGACCGCGTCGAGCTCGGTGAGGATCCGCGCGCCCTCCTCGCCGACGTCGCCCGACATCTCCGCGACGCCCTGGGCGTTGTCGGAGACCGGGCCGAAGGTGTCCATCGCGACGATGACGCCGACCGTCGTCAGCAGGCCGCAGCCGGCGAGCGCCACCGCGAACAGCGACACCGTCAGGGACGCCCCGCCGAGCAGGTAGGCGCCGAAGACCGCGGCGCCGATCACCAGCGTCGTGTAGACCGCCGACTCGAAGCCGACGGCCAGCCCCGAGAGGATCACCGTCGCCGCGCCGGTGAGGCTGGTGCGCCCGACGTCCTGCACCGGACGGAACTCGGTGCCGGTGAAGTAGCCGGTGAGCGCCAGGATGCCCGCGGCCATGACGATGCCGATGACGACGGCCACCGCCGCGATCATCCGCGGGTCGCCGTCGGTGCCGCTGAGCGCGAGGTCGACGCCGGCGAGCTCGCTGAAGCTGCCCGGCAGGTAGACCAGGCACAGCACCACCGAGGCGAGCGCCGCGATGCCCGCGGAGAGGTAGAAGGAGCGGTTGATCGTCGTCAGCCCGTTCTCGCCGGCCCGCGGACGCGTGAGGTAGACGCCGGCCACGGCGGTCAGCGCGCCGATCGCCGGGACGAGGAGGGGGAGGACGAGGCCCTTGTCGCCGAAGGCCTGCGAGCCGAGGATCAGCGCCGCCACGAGCGTCACGGCGTAGGACTCGAACAGGTCGGCGGCCATGCCGGCGCAGTCGCCCACGTTGTCGCCGACGTTGTCGGCGATGGTCGCGGCGTTGCGCGGGTCGTCCTCGGGGATGTTCTGCTCGACCTTGCCGACGAGGTCGGCGCCGACGTCGGCGGCCTTGGTGAAGATGCCGCCGCCCACGCGCATGAACATCGCCAGCAGCGCGGCGCCGAAGCCGAAGCCCTCGAGCACCTTCGGCGCCTCGTCCTGGAAGGCCAGCACGACGACGCTCGCACCCAGCAGCCCCAGGCCGACGGTGAGCATGCCGACCGTCGCGCCGGTGCGCAGGCCGATCGTCATCGCGACATCGCGGCCGCGCTCGTTGGCCGCGGCCGCCACGCGCAGGTTGGCGCGCACCGCCAGGGACATGCCGAGGTAGCCCACCGCCGCGGAGAAGCCGGCGCCGACGAGGAAGAAGACCGAGCGGAAGACCCGGACCGTCAGGTCGTCGGCCGGCAGCACCAGCAGCGCGAAGAACGCGACGCCGGCGAAGACCGCCAGCGTGCGGAACTGGCGCTGCAGGTAGGCGTCGGCGCCCTCCTGCACCGCCTGGGCGATGGTGCGCATCCGCTCGGTGCCCTCACCGGCGGCCAGCACCTCGCGGCGGAAGACCACCGCCATCCCCAGGGCGGCGACGGCGATCGCCGCCACCACCACGACGAGGGCCAGATCGCCCCCCGACACCTCCACGACCGCGGGTTCGATGCCCGTCATGCGTCCTCCTCCTGCGCTGCGTGCGGGAGGCCTGGGTCGCCGAGGCGTCGGGCGGGCCCGACCCAGAATGTGATCCAGGTCTCATGGATGCGCCGGAGTCTACGCACGCCCGCACTCGCATAGGCACGTCGATGTGACGCGCGTCACATCGAAGGCGCGGTCAACCGACTCCCTTGGCGGACGGGAGGGGGAGGGTCCGGCTCAGCCGGCGAGGGCCGCGTCGGCGGACGCGTGGATGACGAAGACCTTCGCGAGGCCGGTGATGCGGAAGATCTTCAGCAGGCGGTCCTGGGTGCACACCAGGTGGAGGGAGCCCTGGTGGGCCCGGACCTTCTTCAGGCCGCCGACCAGCACGCCGAGACCGGTGGAGTCGAGGAACTCGACGGCCTCCATGTCGATGACCAGGTCGTAGGAGCCGGCCGCGACCAGCTCGGTGATCTTGTCGCGCAGCTTGGGGGCCGTGTAGACGTCGATCTCGCCTCCGACCGACACGATGGTCTTCCCATCGACGTCGCGCGTCGTCAAGGTGAGGTCCACGGCTCCTCCTCGTTCGCCGGCACCGGCGACGTCCGCGCTCCCAGGGCTCGGACCGCCCGCGGCCCCGACGCGTGCCGACTGATCCGGGACGAGGCCAGGTGACATCAAACCATGTGCGGCGCCGCTCGGCAGCACGCGCCCTCAGACCGGTCCTCAGCAGCCCTCCTGGTCGCCGCGATGTCGGTGCCCCTTGCCAGACTCGGTGCCGTGCCGCCGTCCTCTCCGCCCGACCTGCTCGCCTCGCTGGCGCGGCACCGCGAGGAGCGGCTCACCCATGTGGAGCAGGTGCCCGCGCGCGAGGGGCGTCGCGCCACGTGGCCTGACTGGGTGGCCGCCGACGTCACCGCCGCGTTCGCCGGCCGCGGCATCGGCTCGCTGTGGGAGCACCAGCGGACGGCGGCCGACGCCGCTCGCGCCGGACGCCACGTGGTCGTCGCCACCGGCACGGCGTCCGGCAAGTCGCTGGCCTACCAGCTGCCCGCGCTCACGGCGATCCGCGAGGCCCGGGGCGCCCGCGGCCAGCGGGGCGCGTCCGTGCTCTATCTCGCGCCGACGAAGGCGCTGGCCCACGACCAGCTCACGGGACTGCAGGCGCTCGGCCTCGACGTGCGGCTGACCACCTGCGACGGCGACTCCGGACGCGACCAGCGCGACTGGGCGCGCGAGCACGGCGAGTACGTGCTCACCAACCCCGACATGCTGCACCGCTCGGTGCTGCCGCAGCACGAGCGGTGGGGTCGCTTCCTCGGCGCGCTGCGCTACGTGGTCGTCGACGAGGCGCACCACTACCGGGGCGTGTTCGGGGCGCACGTGGCGCACGTGCTGCGGCGCCTGCGCCGGGTGTGCGCCCTGCACGGGGCGCAGCCGACCTTCGTGCTCGCCTCGGCCACGATCGCCGAGCCGGCCCGCACCGCGTCGCTGCTCACCGGCCTGCCGGTCGAGGCGGTGGTCGACGACGCCTCGCCCCGAGGCCCGCTCACGCTCGGGCTCTGGGAGCCCCCGCTCACCGAGCGCACCGGCGTGAACGGCGCCCCCGTGCGTCGCTCGGCCGCGGCCGAGACCTCCGACCTGGTCGCCGACGCCGTCTCCGCCGGCTCGCGCTGCCTGGCCTTCGTGCGCTCCCGGCGCCAGGCCGAGCAGGTGGCCGGCACCGTCGCCGGCCTGCTCGAGGAGGTCGAGCCCGGGCTCGGACGCCGGGTCAGCGCGTACCGCGGCGGCTACCTGCCCGAGGAGCGGCGCGAGATCGAGGAGGCCCTGCGCACCGGCCGCCTGAGGGCGCTGGCCGCCACCAGCGCCCTCGAGCTCGGCATCGACGTCCACGGCCTGGACGCCGTGCTGCTGGCCGGGTTCCCCGGCACCCGGGCCGCGCTGTGGCAGCGCGTCGGTCGTGCCGGACGCGACGGCTCGGCCGCGACCGCCGTGCTCGTCGCCCGGGACGATCCGCTCGACACCTACCTCGTGCGTCACCCCGAGGCGCTGCTGGCGCGACCGGTCGAGGCCACGGTGTTCGACCCCGGCAACCCGCACGTGCTCGGCCCGCACCTGTGCGCGGCCGCCCAGGAGGCGCCGCTGACCCCCGACGACCTGCCGCTGTTCGGCGCCACCGCCCCCGACGTCGTCGCGGAGCTCGTCGCGCTCGGGCTGCTGCGACGGCGTCCGCGCGGGTGGTTCTGGACCCACAGCGGCTTCGCCGCCGACCTCGCCGACCTCCGCTCGGCCGGCGGACGTCCCGTCCAGCTGGTCGAGGCCGGCACCGGACGCGTCGTCGGCACGGTCGACGGCGGCAGCGCCGACGCGAGCGTGCACGACGGCGCGGTCTACGTGCACCGGGGCGAGACCTGGGTGGTGGAGCACCTCGACCTCGACGACCACGTCGCGGTGCTGCGGCGCGAGGAGGTCGACCACACCACCTCGGCCCGGTCGGTCACCGACATCCGCATCGTCGAGGAGCGCGAGCACCGGTGGTGGGGCCCGTGCCGCCTCTCGGTCGGGGAGGTCGACGTCTCCACCCAGGTGGTCGGCTACCTCGTGCGCGACGCCCGCAGCGGCGACGTCGTCGCCGAGGAGCCGCTCGACCTGCCGGTGCGCACCCTGCGCACCACCGGCGTGTGGTGGCAGGTGCCGGAGGCGGTGCTGGCGGAGGCGGGCCTCGACGCGCTGGAGCCGGACGAGCTCGCCGGCGCGGCGCACGCCGCCGAGCACTGCTCGATCGGCCTGCTCCCCCTCTTCGCCACCTGCGACCGCTGGGACATCGGCGGCGTCTCCACCGTGCTGCACCCCGACACCGGCACGCTCACCGTCTTCGTCCACGACGGCCATCCGGGCGGCGCCGGGTTCGCCGAGCGCGGCTACCGCACCGCGGAGGCCTGGCTGCGCGCGACCCGCGAGGCCATCGGCTCGTGCGAGTGCGAGTCCGGCTGCCCCTCGTGCGTGCAGTCGCCCAAGTGCGGCAACCAGAACAACCCGCTCGACAAGGCCGGTGCGGCCCGGCTGCTCGACGTGCTGCTGGCCGGGGCGCCGCGGCCCGACGTCACCGGCTGACGGTCAGCGGCGTCTCCGCGCGGCCCGCTCCCGGGTCAGCCATGCTCCGACGTCTTGGGCCGACGCATCGATCGTCGAGGGGATCACGACGGCCGGGCGTTGGAAGCGTGCCGTGATCACGTCGGTGAGGCGCGTCAGGTGCCCGGAGCGCCCCGCGGTCGTGAGACGGGACGGTGCGATCTCGAGCACCACGGACGACGTCACGGAGCGGCGCTCACCGCCGAGGACCTCGACCCCGACGAGCTCGTCCCAGCTCAGCACGACCGGATGCCGCCGTCCGACGGTCACGCCGGTGGGCTCCACCAGCAGGCCGGGCCCCTTCCCCGTGGCGAAGTCGACGTGCGGCCAGAGGCACACCGCCATCACCGCGAGGACGGCGAGCATCGCCAGCGCCAGGACCAGACCGAACGTCGAGGCGTCGGCGAGGCCGACCGCCGCGATGCCCGCGAGGATGGCCGACCCCGGCAGCACCCGGACGCAGACCTTCCCGATCCCGCGTCGGCTGCGCCCGATCTCGACGCGACCGCGTCGCTGCAGCTCCTGGGCCCAGCGGCTCACCTCGGAGGCGTCGACCGAGTGGTCCGGCAGGACCGTCGCCGGACGTCGCAGGTGCAGGGCGGCCAGCGCGGCGACGAGGACCGAGCCGATCCCCCACACGGGCACCGACCGGACGGCTCACCGCGGTCCCGCCCGGGCGCGGGCAAGGAGGTCGACGGCGCGCGCCAGCCACCCGCCGCCGCCGACCTCGACCTCGACGAGGACGTCGGGGCCGTCGTGGCGGCAGGCGCGGAGCCGGGCTCCGTTCCGGTCGGCGACGCGGGACGCCTCGGCGCACTCCCCCGACGACGCCCCCGCCAGGGCGGCCAGGTCGGCGGCGGCCTGCGCGCGCCGGTGATCGACCATCAGCGACGCGGCCTCCCCGAGCGCGAGCCCCACGACCAGCAGCACGCCGGCCAGGGCGACGACCAGCACGGTCGCCGCCCCGGCGTCGTCACGGCGTCGCACCGGCGGTCTCGACCACGGCGGTGGCCTCGGCCTGCACGCGCGCCGGCGGGAGCAGGCGGTCGAGGAGGCCTCCTGGCAGGGGCACGGCACCGGTGACGCGGGCGGTGACGTCGTCGCCGCCGCGCGACAGCACCACCTGGGCATCGGAGGGAGCGACCCGGCGACCGGCGTCGATCGCGACGGCGTCGGTGTCGCCCCGCGCGGCCAGGCGCGCGGTCTCCCGTGCGGCGTCGACGGCCCGCACCTGCGCGGCCCCCACGGCGAGCAGCCAGCACAGCGCCGCGGTGAGCAGGACCAGCAGGGGGAGCACCATGACGGTCTCCGCGGTCACGGCACCGCGCTCACCGCGCGGAAGGGAGGGGCGACGCCGACGGCCACCGGTCATCCGACCCCCAGGAGGGACAGGACGTGATCGAACAGGCTGGTGATCAGCCGCTCGCCGAGGCCGCCGGTGAGCAGCGTGTAGAGCAGGCCGGCGAGGCCGGCGCCGGCAGCCGTGCCGACGGCGTACTCGGCCGTGGTGATGCCGGCGTCGCCCCGGCGGCTGCGGGACGGACGGCGACGAACGGGGGACGTGGGGTCAGACATGGGGTGGGACATGGGATCTCCGAGAGGTGTGGGTGGGACGGAATCGACGGATGTTCGAGCGGGTGGCTGGGCTGGACGACGGAGCCCACGGAGGCGCTCGGGGACGGCGGGTCATCGGGTCACCGTGCCGAGCAGGCCGGCGACCAACGGGACGATCCCGAGCAGCAGGAACGCCGGCAGGAGGCACACGCCGAGCGGCACGGCCGCACGGACCCCGACGGTGCGGGCGTGCTGCTCGGCAGAGGCGCGGGCGTCCCGATCGAGGTCGTCGGCGAGGCGGGCCAGGACCAGCTGCACCGAGGCGCCGGACTCCGCCGCCCGGGAGAGCGCCCGCGCGAGCGGCGACCACACCGGGTCGGACTCGAGCGGACCCCACACCAGGGCCGGATCGGCACCGAGCGCGGCGCGGGCGAGCGCGGACTCCAGCCGTGCGGCGGCCGGACCGGGGAGCGCCCGGACGGCGACCTCGACCGCCGAGGGTGGCGCGAGCCCGGCGTCGACCGCCGTGCCGACGAGCGCGACGACCTGGGGCACCTCGGCGGCCTCGACCGCGAGGGCACGGCGCTGCGCAGCGCTGGGCCTGCGCGCGCGGCGACCGCCCACCACGACCCCGACGATCACCGCGAGCACCGCTCCGAGCGGGCCGCCGACCACCAGCAGCGCCAGCGCGCCGGATCCGAGGCCGACCACGATCGGCCCCCAGGCCGGGCCGCGCGAGCCCCGGTCGGGCTCCGGATCGACGGGTCGGGCGGTCCGAGCGCTCGGCGACGGGAGGGGGGTCGCTCGGCGTGGTGAGGCGAGCAGCACGGCGGCCACGAGGAGCGCACCGGCCGTCGCGGGCCCGGCGCCGCTCATGCCACGCCCCGGTGCTCGGCGTCGGCGGCGATCGACTCCAGCCAGCGGAGTCCGATCCCGGCGCAGGCGAGGCCGGCGACCAGGCACAGCAGGCCCGCGGTGCTGCCGAGCAGGAACGAGAGCGGACGGGCGCCGCTGCCCGACCCGATGCCCCACGCCGCCACCGGCAGCAGGGCGACCAGGCGGGCCGTCGCACGGGCGGAGGCGAGCTCGCCGGCGACGAGGGCGGACGTCGCGGCGTCCGCGCGCAGTCGCTGGGCGACCGCGTCGATCGCCGGCGCGAGAGCGGCGCCGCTGCGCCAGGACACCTCCCAGGCGGCGGCGACCGCCCGGAGCGCGCCGAGACCCGGCGTGAGCGCGACCTCGCGCCACGCCTCCGGGACATCGCCCCCGAGGTCGCAGGCCCGGGCGACGGGGGCGAGCATCGGCCAGCGGACGGCGATCGCCTCCAGCGCGAGCGCGGACGGGCGTCCGGAGGCGAGCTCGGCGGCCAGCGCCTCGCAGGCATCGCGCACCTGCGCCTGCCGTGCGGCCAGCCGTGCCCGTCGGCCTCGCGCCGCGAGCAGCGAGGTGGCCCCCCGCACGATCACGCCGGCGGCTCCGAGGAGCAGCAGCCCGCGGACGGCCGACCCCTGGGCGGCCGCGACCGCGACGAGCACGACGCAGGCCGCGGGGAGGATCGCGCGCCGGGCGGGGGCAGGGACGCTGGCGGCGAGCGGACGGCCTCGCGCGATCGTGGCCGTCGCGAGCGGCCTCGACGGGCCGAGCGCGAGGACGCCGCCGGCGAGCAGAGCGGCCACGAGGGCGGGGACGACCGGGACGGCAGCGCTCACGGGAGCCCCGGCGCAGGACGGGTCGGCAGGGTCAGCGGACGACGCAGGAGCCGGGCGAGGCGGTCGGCCCCGGGGCCGACGTCGGCCCGGAGGCCCTCCGCGCCCGGCTCGCAGCGGACGGCGGTGACGAGGCGTACGAGGCCGTCGGGGTCGCGTTCGGGCACCGCCACCTCGGCGAGGTGACGGCGTCCCGCGGCGTCGCGGGCGAGGTGGAGCACGACGTCGATGCCGGAGGCGAGCTGGCTGTGCGCCGCGGCGCGGTCGAGGCCCGCCGCCGCCGCGAGCGCCTCGATGCGGGCCGGGACGTCCGCAGCGGAGTTGGCGTGCACCGTGCCGCAGCCGCCCTCGTGGCCGGTGTTGAGCGCGGCCAGCAGCTCGACCACCTCGCCGCCACGCACCTCGCCGACGACCAGGCGGTCGGGACGCATCCGGAGCGCCTGGCGCACCAGCACGCGCAGCTCGACCGCGCCGGCGCCCTCGACGTTGGCCGGCCGCGACTCCAGCCCGACGACGTGCGGGTGCGCCGGGGCGAGCTCGGCGGAGTCCTCCACCAGGACGAGCCGCTCCGCGGGAGGCACCAGCCCGAGCAGGGTGGCGAGCATCGTGGTCTTGCCGGTGCCGGTGCCGCCGGTGACCAGGAAGGCCAGGCGCCGAGCCACCACGGCACGGAGCAGGTCGGCGAGGTCCGTCGACAGCGCTCGCAGGGAGACGAGCGCCTCGAGGTCGAGCGCGCGTCGTGCCGGCACGCGCAGGGAGATCAGGGTGCCGGGGCGGGCCAGCGGCGCGAGCACCGCGTGCAGGCGGGTGCCGTCGGGCAGGCGCGCGTCGACGTGCGGGCTGGCGTCGTCGAGGCGGCGGCCCGCGGTCGCGGCCAGCCGCTGGGCGAGGCGTCGGACGGCGGCCTCGTCGGGGAAGGCGAGGTCGAGGCGCTCCAGACCCGCGCCTCGGTCGACGTAGACGCCCTCGACGCCGTTGACCAGCACGTCGGTGACGTCGGGCAGGCGCAGCAGCGGCTCGAGGGGACCGGCGCCGACGGAGTCGCGGACCAGGAGGGCGTGCACCGCCAGCACCGAGGCGTCGCCCACCGGGCGACCGCTCGATCGGAGCGCCTCGGCCACCCGATGCGGGGTGAGCGGCCCGGGGACGCGGGCCAGTGCCTCGCGCACCCGCTCGACGTCCGCCGCCAGGTCGTGGTCGGGGGCCGGGTCGACTGGGCCCACCTGGCGCACCGGGCCCACCGGGGAGGCCGGGGAGGCCGGGGAGGCCGGGGAGCCGGGGGCGGCCCTCATGCGACGGCCCCGAGCATCGCGACCCGCTCGACCAGGCGGGCGGCGGCGCGACCGAGCGGACCCCGCGGGTTCCGGACCGGCCCGTGACCCAGGTCGATCGCCTCCGCGAGGCCGCGCTGCGGCGCCATCGCCACCGCCAGCGGCACCCCGACCGCGCGGACGCAGGCCTCCGCGGCGGCGTCGTCGCCCCGGACGACCAGGCGGAGCCGCTCCGGCTCGGCGGCCGTGTGGCACCAGCGGGCCGCCGCGGCGATGCCGGTGAGGGTCGGGATCGTCACCACGAGGACGACGTCGCACCGGGCCTGGGCCTCGACCACCGGGTCGGGCGCGCCGTCGGCGCCGCCGGCCACGGCACGCGGCAGGTCGAGGACGACGTGCCGATGACCACGCACGGCGGCGGCGAGCACCTCGCGGGCCGGCGAGGCCGCGATCGGCTCGGCAGCGCCGGCGGCCCAGGTGAGCACGCCGAGATCACCCCGTCGCGGCACGGCGTCACGCAGGGAGCGACCGGCGAGACGGCCGCTGGTGCGGGCGAGATCGGCCCATCGGACGCCGTCGCGCTCCTCCAGGCCGAGGACGCGGTCGAGCCCGGGACCCAGCGGATCGAGGTCGACCGCGAGCGTCGGGCCCAGGCCGGCGGCGCGCTGGGCGAGCGCCGCGGCGAGCGTGGTCGCACCTGCGCCGCCGCTGCCCGCGACCACGCCCACGACCCGCGCGGGCGGTGCGCCGCGCTCGTCCAGGTCGCCGAGCACCTCGGCGAGCCACGCGGAGCACCGTGGGAGGTCGGAGACGCTCTGCGCGCCGATCTCGACCGCGGATCGGAACAGGTGCTCGGGGACGCCGTCGTGGCACAGCACGTGCACGGACTCGCGTCGCCGGAGGCCCAACGGCACGAGCTCGCCGGCGAGGTCGCCGCCGACGAGGACCAGCGTCGCGCGGCTCCACAGTCGCACGGCCTCGGGGAGCGAGGCGCTGACGTGGACCCGCACCCCGGCCGCCGCGGCGAGGCGGACGACGTCGTCGGTGAGCGCGGGATCGTGGGTGAGCAGCAGCGGCGTGCCCGAGGGGCTGCCCGAGAGCGCGGCGGGAGCGGTGGTCATGGGGCCACGCTCGTCGTCCGCGGCGCTCGCCGACAGGGGCGCGCGGCGATCTGGGGACGAGCGCGTCGAACGCCACGCCTGTGGACGGGGAGTGGCCCGCGGCCCGAGTGCCTACGATGACGGCATGCCGGCCGCGGCCTTCTTCGATCTCGACAAGACGATCATCGCCCGGTCCAGCGCGCTCGCGTTCAGCCGGCCCTTCCAGGCCGGCGGGCTGATCTCGCGTCGGGCGGTGCTCCGCTCGGCCTACGCTCACTTCGTCTACCTGGTCGGCGGCGCCGACCACGACCAGATGGAGAAGATGCGGCAGTTCATGTCGCAGCTGGTCGCAGGATGGGACGTCGCCACCGTCCGCGAGATCGTCGCCGAGACGCTGCACACCGTCGTCGACCCGCTGGTCTACGACGAGGCCGTGACCCTCATCGAGGAGCACCACGCGGCCGGGCGGGAGGTCGTCATCGTCTCGACGTCGGGCACCGAGGTCGTCGAGCCGATCGGACGCCTCCTCGGTGCCGACACCGTCGTCGCCACCCGGCTCGAGGAGGTCGACGGGCGCTACACCGGCGGCATCGCCTACTACGCCTACGGCGAGGAGAAGGCCGCGGCCGCCCGTCGGCTGGCCGCCGAGCGCGGCTGGGACCTCGCCGAGTGCTACGCCTACTCCGACTCCATCACCGACGTGCCGCTGCTCGCCGCCGTCGGCCACCCGCACGCGGTCAATCCCGACCGCGACCTGCGGCGTGCGGCGGTCGCGCGGGGCTGGCCCGTGCTCACCTTCGCCAAGCCCGTAGCGCTGCGCTCGCGCATCTCCCCCGCACGTCCGACCCTGGCCGCGCTGGCCGTGGGCGGTGCGGTGGCGGTCGGCGGCCTGGTCTGGGCCAGCGCCCGGCGTCGACGCCCCGAGCCGGCCTGAGCACGTCGTCCGGCTCCCGCTACGGCCTCCCGGCAGCAGGGACGATCCAGCCTCTTGTGGCGCGCGTCACATCGGCGTACAAAGGACGTCACAACTCCAGAGACGTACACGCGGATCGGGTACCCACGCGGCATTCCACCCAATGTCTGGGAGCCGAATCGCCCGGGAGACGCCCGGGGCGGCAGTTCGAGAGGTGCACGCTTGGTAGCCGGCGATCCACGTGTCAGCGGTGGCGCCCAGGACTTCGTGAGCCGGGGCGCCACCTGCATGTCCGGGGCTCGGTCGGCCCACGGATCCGCGCCACGGGCGCGACTGGTCAGGGGAATCTGGACGTTGTCAGGGGAAACTTCCCCTGACAACGTCCGGTTTCCCCGGATATCCGGGGAAACCTGCGCTCAGCGCCGCACCGGCGAGGCCTCGGCGCCGGCGGCGAAGGCCTCGGCGGCGTACAGCATCCACGCGTGCACGCCGGAGGGTCCGCCCTCGCGGTAGCCGCGCAGGTTCGACTCGTACTGCGGGCGCAGCGCGAGGTGGCCGGCCTCGGGCACGGTCAGCGACTTGGCGTCGAGGCCGCGGTTCACCAGCACCAGTCGCTCGGCGGCGCGGGCGACGAGGCCGTTGTGGCTGGCGAACGGCGCGAGCGTGGCGAGCTCGGCGTGCACGACGGCCGCCACGACGAGCGCCGGCGCGCCGGTCGGGGCGGTCAGGACGCCCGCCAGGGCCCGCAGCCGCGCCGCCGCCTCGGGCGAGACGGGACGGCCGAGCTCGTCGTCGGGCACCGCCCCGACGGCGGCGAGGGCGTGCAGCCGGGCCAGGGCCTGGAGGGGGGCGCGGGTGAGCAGCGGCGAGACGCCCAGCAGCGCCGTCGAGAGCCGCACGGAGTCGAGCGCGAGGGGGTCGCCCCCGCCGTCGCGCACCTCCTCCAGCTGCGACTGCGAGCCCTCGAGCACGGCGCTGGCGTGCGCGCCGAGCAGCAGGGACGCCGCCGTCGTCTCCGGCGAGGTGGCCCGCAGGCCGCGATCGCGGAGCAGCACGTCGATGCCGTCGCGCACCGCCGCGAACGCGCTCGGGACGCCCTCGAGCTCCAGCAGCCAGGACAACGGGTCGCTCACGGACCGGAAGGCTACGCGGCGTCGGCGCGCGACACCCGGGCCGCCCACGCCGCGGCTGCCGGCCGCGGACGGCTCGACGCACTACCGTGGGGCGGCATGGACGCGACGCCCGACACCGCCCCGGCGACGCCCTACGGAGCCGTCGCCGACGCCTACCACCGCGGACGTCCGGGCTACCCCGCCGAGGTGGTCGCGTGGGGTCTGGGCGAGCAGCCGCTGACCGTGCTCGAGATCGGCGCCGGCACCGGCCGCCTGACCGCCGAGCTGGTCGCGGCCGGCCACCGCGTGCACGCCGTCGACCCCGACCCCGCGATGCTCGCGGTGCTCGTCCGCGAGCTGCCGAGCGTCCGCACGACGGTGGCGTGCGCCGAGCGCCTGCCGCTGCCGGACCGCAGCGTCGACGCGGTGGTGCTCGGCCAGAGCCTCGGCTGGATCGACCCCGGGCCCGCGCTGGCCGAGGCCGCGCGCGTGCTGCGGCCCGGCGGTCGGGTCGTCGTCCTGGAGAGCCGGCGCGACGAGCGCATCCCGTGGGTGCGCCGCCTCGGCCGCCTGCTGGGCGGCGGCGAGCCCGCGCCCGAGGTCGCCGAGATGCTGGGGTCCGACCGCCTCGAGGAGCCCGAGGAGACCGTCCAGCGGTGCTGGCAGACCGTCGACCGGGCCACGCTGCTCGATCTCGCCCGCTCGCAGCCCGACGTGATCGCGCTCGACGAGGCCGCCCGCACGGCGCTGCTCGCGCAGGTCGGCGAGCTGTACGACGACTACGGCCGCGGCATGTACGGCATGGAGCTCCCCTACGTCGTCACGGCGTGGCGGACGACGCTCCGGCCCGCACCGGCGCCCGCGCCGGTCGAGGCGACGGCGGAGGCCGACGACACCGGCACCGCAGGCGGCACCCGGCTGACCGCGTCGATCTCCGACTCCGGCCTGCACGCGATCATCAGCACCGGCAGCCACCCGGCCGTGCCGGACGAGCTGATGCGCGCCCCGCGGATCGTCACCGACCTCGATGACGACACCGCGATGCTGCTCATCGACTTCCGCTGACCGACGCCGACCGGCCGCTCGGCGACGCGTCGTCCGGACTCCGCGCGCACGCCCCGCGCGGCGTGATGTGATGCCGGTCATGTGGCGACGCACCCGGCTCGGCTCCGAGGCCGACCGCGCCACCTACCGCACCCTCCACCAGGCCTCGCTGGCGGCGCCCGCGCTGCGGGCGGGCCTGGGCCGCACCAGCGCCGAGCGCGCGGCGAAGCACCTGCGCACCCTGCTCGGCACCCCGGCGCTGGTCCTCACCGACGCGGTCGAGGTGCTCGCCTGGGACGGCGCCGGCGGCCACCACGCCGAGCAGGCGATGGCGCTGGCGACGGAGGCCCTGCGCGACGGCGCGACCCGCGTCGTCGCGCGCGCGGAGCTCCCGTGCGCCGCGTCCGGCTGCCCCGTGCGCGCCGGGGCGGTGGTGCCGCTGGTCGTCGACGAGCGGCTCGTCGGCACGCTGCAGGCCTACGCCCCGACGCCGACGGCCGGACGGGCGCGGGCGGCCGAGGAGGTCGCGGGCTGGGTCTCCGGACAGCTCGACCTCGCCGAGCTCGACGCCAGCCGCACCCGGCTGATGGCCGCGGAGGTCCGGGCGCTGCGGGCGCAGATCAGCCCCCACTTCGTCTACAACTCGCTGGGCGCCATCGCCAGCTTCGTCCGCACCGATCCCGACCGCGCCCGCGAGCTGCTGCTGGAGTTCGCGGACTTCACCCGCTACTCCTTCCGCCGCCACGGCGAGTTCACGACCCTGGCCGAGGAGCTGCGCTCGGTCGAGCGCTACCTGCTGCTGGAGCAGGCGCGGTTCGGCGACCGGCTTCGCGTCACGCTGAGCATCGCGCCGGAGGTGCTGCCGGTCGCGGTGCCCTTCCTGTGCCTGCAGCCGCTGGTCGAGAACGCGGTGCGCCACGGCCTGGAGTCAGCGGAGGGCGGCGGCCACATCCGCATCGTCGCGCGCGACCGCGGGCCCGACTGCCTGATCGAGGTCGAGGACGACGGCGTCGGCGAGGACCCCGACCGCGTGCGGCGCGCCCTCGCCGGCGAGGCCGCGCACCGCTCCGAGGGCGAGGACGACGCCGAGGGCCACCGTTCCGTCGGGCTCGGCAACGTCGACGGCCGGCTCCGCGCCGTCTACGGCGACGACTACGGCCTGGTCGTCGAGACCGCGCCCGGCGCCGGCACCAAGGTGATCGTCACGGTCCCGAAGTTCGCCCCGGGGGTGCACGCATGAGCGACGGGCTGCGCGCGCTGGTGGTCGACGACGAGGTCCCGGCCCGCGACGAGCTGGCCTGGCTGCTGCGCCGCGACGAGCGGATCGGCACGGTGCACGTCAGCGCCTCGGCCACCGACGCGCTGCTCGTGCTGCGCCGGCACGACGTCGACGTGGTGCTGCTCGACGTCTCCATGCCGGGGCTCGACGGCCTCGAGCTGGCGTCCGTGCTGCGCCGCTTCCAGCGTCCGCCGGCCATCGTGTTCGTCACCGCCCACGAGCAGCACGCGCTGGAGGCCTTCGACCTGCAGGCGGTCGACTACGTGCTCAAGCCGGTGCGCGAGGAGCGGCTGGCCGAGGCGGTCCGTCGAGCCGCGAGCGCCGCCGGCGGCAGCGTCTCCGGGTCGGCGGAGCGGGCGCCGGCCGCCGGAGGCACCGGACCCACCGGGGCCGCGGCGGCCGGGCCGCCGACCGACGTGGAGGTCCCCGTCGAGCGCGGGGGCGTCATGCGCTTCGTGCCGCGCTCGCGGATCAGCCACGTCGAGGCGCAGGGCGACTACGCACGCCTGCACGCGGGGACGGACTCCTACCTGGTGCGCATCCCGCTCGCCCAGCTCGCCGAGGAGTGGGCCGAGGCGGGCTTCGTGCGCATCCACCGCTCGTCGCTGGTCTCCCTGGCGCACGTCGAGGAGGTGCGCACCGACGCGGGCCGCTGCACCGTCCGCGTGCGCGCGCCCCAGGGCGGGACGCCGGTCGACCTGGCGGTGAGCCGCCGGCACGCCCGCGAGCTGCGCGACCTGCTGCTGCGGGTGCGCACGTGAGCCGCCGATGAGCGAGCCGACCCCGCGCGTGCGCGTCACGGGTCCGCCGCGACGCCGGACGCCGCTCGCCCGGCCCGCGGGCTCCGACCCGCGCGACGACGACCTCGACGCGCTCTACGTCCGCGCCCTGCTGCGCGACCAGCTGGCGCTGGCCGCCCGCACCCTCGGGACGCTCGCGCTCGTCCTCGGCGCCCTGCCGGCGCTGTTCTGGCGCTGGCCGGGCCTGGCCGACCACCGTCTGCTCGGCGTCCCGCTGGCCTGGCTGCTGCTCGGCGTGGCCGCGTACCCGCTGCTGGTGCTCCTCGGCTGGCGGCACGTGCGCCGCGCCGAGCGTGCGGAGGACGCGTTCGCCGACCTGTGCGAGGGCCGCGGGGAGCCGCGGCCGTGAGCGCGGAGGCGGCACCGGGCGTCGTCGCGATCGTCCTGGTCACCGTGGCGACCCTCGGCATCGGCGCCTACGGCCTGCGCCTCTCGCGCACGACCAGCGACTTCCTCGTCGCCTCGCGCACGGTGCACCCGCGGCTGAACGCCTCGGCGATCGGCGGCGAGTACCTCTCGGCCGCCTCGTTCCTCGGGGTCGCCGGCCTGCTGCTGGTGTCGGGGGCGGACATGCTCTGGTACCCGATCGGCTGGACGGCCGGCTTCCTGGTGCTGCTGACCCTGGTGGCCGCGCCCCTGCGTCGCTCGGGGGCCTACACGCTGCCCGACTTCGCCGAGGCCCGGCTCGGCTCCCGGCGCGTGCGGGGCGCCTGCGTCCTGCTCGTCGTCGTGATCGGCTGGCTCTACCTCCTGCCGCAGTTCCAGGGCGCCGGGCTGACGCTCGCCGCCGCCGTGGGCGCCCCCACCTGGGTCGGGCCGCTGGTCGTCGGCTCGATCGTGCTGGTCAACGTCACGGCCGGCGGGATGCGCTCGATCACCTTCGTCCAGGCCTTCCAGTACTGGCTGAAGCTGACCGCGCTGCTGGTGCCCGCGGCGGTGCTCGCCGTCGTGTGGCTCGGCGACGGCCGGCCGACCGGCGGGCCGATCGCCGGCGACCTGCCGGACCTCGTCTCGTGGTCGCGGCCGCTCGCGGAGGGCGACGGCCAGGGCCTCTACGTGACGTACTCGGTGATCGTCGCGACCTTCCTCGGCACCATGGGCCTGCCGCACGTCGTCGTGCGCTTCTACACCAACCCCGACGGCCGGGCGGCGCGCCGCACGACGCTCACCGTGCTCCTCCTGCTCTCGGCGTTCTACCTGGTGCCGCCGGTCTACGGCGCGCTCGGCCGGGTGTACGCCGGCGATCTCGCCCGCGGCGGGAGCGGCGCCGACACGGTCGTGCTCGAGCTGCCGCGGCTCATGCTCGGCGGCACCGGCGGCGAGCTCCTGACCGGCCTGGTCGTGGCCGGGGCGTTCGCCGCGTTCCTCTCCACCTCCTCGGGCCTCTCGGTGGCGGTCGCGGGCGTGCTCACCCAGGACGTCGTCGGTCGCGGGCGGCTCGACGGCGTCCGCGCCTTCCGGCTCTCCGCGGTCGTCGCGGTCGGGGTGCCGTGCGCGACGGCGCTGGTGGGTCCGGACGTCGGGGTGGCCCGCACCGTCGGCCTGGCCTTCGCCGTGGCGGCCTCGACGTTCTGCCCGCTGCTGCTGCTCGGCATCTGGTGGCGCGGGCTCACGCCGGCCGGGGCGCTGGCCGGCCTGGGCGTCGGCGGCCTGGGCTCGTTCGTGTCCGCCGTCCTGGCGCTGGGCACCGACGTCGGCGGGCGAGCGGCCGGCGGCTGGGTGCGCCTGCTGCTCGAGCAGCCCGCCGCCTGGTCGGTGCCGCTGGCCCTGGCCACGATGGTGCTGGTCAGTCGGGCCACCGCCGACTCCGTGCCCGCGCACGCCGGACGGTTCCTCGTGCGGCTGCACGCGCCCGAGGCCGTCGTCCGGCCCTGACCCCGCAGCGGCGCGCGACGGGGCGTCCCGACCGCTCGGCGCGTCCCGACGACCGCTCGGCGCACGGCGTCCCCGCCGGTCGCACGGCCCGTCCGCACCCCTGCCGGGGTGACCTGGCTCACTCCTAGCGTGATCGCGATCACACACCCCGAGGAGGACCCCGTGACCCCACCACCCGGATCCGACGCCGCGCTCGCCGAGCCCGCCGCGTCGTCCAGCGCGCCCGGCAGCGCCGCCCCCGACGTCTACGACCGGCTCGCCGCGACCCCCGAGTTCGCCGAGCTGCGCCACCGGTACCGCTCGTTCGTGCTGCCCGCCACGGTGGCGTTCCTGGGCTGGTACCTGCTCTACGTCGTGCTCTCCAACTGGGCCGGCGGCCTGATGGGCACGAAGGTCGTCGGCAACGTCAACGTCGCCCTGGTCTTCGGCCTCCTCCAGTTCGTGACGACCTTCGCGATCGCCTACGTCTACAGCCGCTACTCCACCGCCCGGCTCGACCCGCTGGCCCGCGAGCTCGACGAGCGCTATGCGGCCGCGACCGCCCGCACCACCGACCGCACGACCGAGGACGGGGGTGCCCCGCGATGAACCACCAGGTGCTCACCACCGTCCTGTTCCTCTCGGTCGTCGCGCTGACGGTCGCGATCACCCTGCGCGCCAGCCGCACCACGAGCGGCGCCGCGGACTTCTACGCCGGCGGCCGCTCCTTCTCCGGCTTCCAGAACGGCCTGGCGATCGGCGGCGACTACATGTCGGCCGCCTCCTTCCTCGGCATCTCCGGGCTGATCGCGCTCTACGGCTACGACGGCTTCCTCTACTCGATCGGCTTCCTCGTGGCCTGGCTGGTGGCGCTGCTGCTGGTCGCGGAGATGCTCCGCAACTCCGGCCGCTTCACGATGGCCGACCAGCTGGCCTACCGGATGCGCCAGCGGCCGGTGCGCACCGCCGCGGCGACCTCGACCGTCGTCGTCTCGATCTTCTACCTGCTCGCCCAGATGGTCGGCGCGGGCAGCCTCGTCGCGCTGCTGCTCGGGGTGCAGAGCGGGGCGGTGAAGAACCTCGTCATCCTCGGCGTCGGGCTGCTGATGATCTTCTACGTCACCGTCGGCGGCATGAAGGGCACCACGTGGGTGCAGATCGTCAAGGCCGTGCTGCTCATGACCGGCTCGGCGCTGATCGTGGTGCTGGTGCTCGCGAAGTTCCACTTCAACATCTCCGACCTGCTCGGCCAGGCCGCCACGACGTCCGGCAAGGGCCCGGCGTTCCTGGAGCCCGGCCTGAAGTACGGGGCGACGACGACCAGCAAGCTCGACTTCCTCAGCCTCGGGCTCGCCCTCGTGCTGGGCACCGCGGGCCTGCCGCACATCCTCACCCGCTTCTACACGGTGCCGACCTCGCGGGACGCCCGGAAGTCGGTGCTGTGGGCGATCGGCCTGATCGGCGTCTTCTACCTCTTCACCCTGATCCTCGGCTTCGGCGCGGCCGCGCTGCTCACCGGCGACCAGGCCGCCGAGGTGGCCAAGAGCAAGGGCAACCTCGCCTCCCCGCTGCTGGCCGAGGCCGTCGGCGGCGGAGCCGGCTCGACGGGCGGCGCGGTGCTGCTCGCCCTGATCTCGGCGGTCGCCTTCGCGACCATCCTCGCGGTGGTGGCCGGCCTGACGCTCACCTCGTCGACCAGCGTGGCGCACGACCTCTACGACGGCGTGATCAAGAAGGGCCGCGCCACCGAGCGGGAGACCATCCGCGTCACCCGCGTCGCCGCCTTCGGCATCGGCCTGGTCGCGATCGGGCTGGCCATCCCGGCGCAGAAGCTCAACATCGCCTTCCTCGTCGCGCTGGCCTTCGCGGTCGCCGCGTCGGCGAACCTGCCCTCGATCGTCCTCAACATGTTCTGGCGCCGGTTCAACACCCGCGGCGCCGTGTGGTCGATCTACGGCGGCCTGATCTCCTCGATCGGCCTGGTCGTCTTCTCGCCGGTGATGTCGGGCAAGGGCGTGGTCAACGGGGTCAACCAGAGCCTGCTGCCGGCGACGATCGACATCTCCTGGTTCCCGCTGGAGAACCCCGGCCTGGTCTCGATCCCGCTGGCCTTCGTGCTGGGCATCGTCGGCTCGCTGCTCTCCCGCGAGCCCGCGGCCGAGGAGGCGTTCACCAAGCTCGAGGTGCGCGCGCTCACCGGCGCGGGCGCCGAGGGCGCCGTCGCCCACTGAGGCGCGGACGGGAGCGGGGCCCGGGCCGCCACCAGGCGGTCCGGGCCCCGCTCGCACGCGCGTCGAGGGCCGGGACGGCCGGCAGGGGCAACGCCGCTGCAACGCCCCCCTCGCGACGCTGATCCCCCCACACCTACTGTGGCCCGTGCCACAGCTTGACCTGATCGTCCCGTGAAGGAGCCAGGAGCACCGTGACCGACCAGCCCACCCAGGAGACCCTCGCCAACCTCTCCCGCGAGGAGCGTCGCTTCGAGCCGCCCGCCGAGCTGGCGGCGCACGCCAACCTCACCGCGGAGGCGTACGCCCGCGCCGAGGCCGACCCGGAGGCGTTCTGGGCCGAGCAGGCGCAGCGGATCAGCTGGGCGCAGCCCTACGAGCAGGTGCTCGACTGGTCGAACCCGCCGTTCGCGAAGTGGTTCGTGGGCGGTCGGCTCAACGCGGCGTACAACTGCGTCGACCGGCACGTCGAGGCCGGCCGCGGCGACAAGGTCGCCCTCCACTTCGTCGGCGAGCCGCTCGGCGACACCCGCGACCTCACCTACGCCCAGCTCAAGGACGAGGTCTCGCAGGCCGCCAACGCGCTCGAGGAGCTCGGCGTCGAGGCCGGCGACCGGGTCGCGATCTACCTGCCGATGATCCCCGAGGCGATCGTGGCGATGCTCGCCTGCGCCCGCATCGGCGCGCCGCACACCGTCGTGTTCGGCGGCTTCTCGGCCGACGCGCTGGCCTCGCGCATCGAGGACTGCGGCGCGAAGCTGGTCATCACCGCCGACGGCGGCTACCGCCGCGGCGCGGCGTCCGCGCTCAAGCCCGCGGTCGACGAGGCGCTGGTCAAGCTCGGTGACGAGGGCCCGGTCGAGCACGTGCTCGTCGTGCGCCGCACGGGGCAGGACGTCGCGTGGAACGCGAAGGCGGACGGCGGCGTCGACGTCTGGTGGCACGAGGTCGTCGGCGAGTCGTCCACCGAGCACGTCCCGCAGGCCTTCGACGCCGAGCACCCGCTCTACGTCATGTACACCTCCGGCACCACCGGCAAGCCCAAGGGCATCCTGCACACCACCGGCGGCTACCTCGTCGGCGCGAGCTACACCCACTGGGCGGTCTTCGACCTCAAGCCCGAGACCGACGTCTACTGGTGCACCGCCGACATCGGCTGGGTCACCGGCCACTCCTACATCGTCTACGGCCCCCTCGCCAACGGCGTCACGCAGGTGCTCTACGAGGGCACCCCCGACTCCCCCGAGCGCGGCCGCTGGTGGGACATCATCGAGCAGCACGAGGTCTCGATCTTCTACACCGCCCCCACCGCGATCCGCTCCTTCATGAAGCAGGGCCGGGAGATCCCCGACGCCCGCGACCTCTCCAGCCTCCGCCTGCTCGGCTCGGTCGGCGAGCCGATCAACCCCGAGGCCTACGTCTGGTACCGCAGCGTCATCGGCGGCGACCGGACGCCGGTCGTCGACACCTGGTGGCAGACCGAGACCGGCGCGATCATGATCAGCCCGCTGCCCGGCGTCACGGCCGGCAAGCCCGGCTCGGCGATGACCGCGATCCCGGGCGTCGGCGCCGACGTCGTCGACGACGAGGGACGTCCGGTGCCGAACGGCTCGGGCGGGCTGCTCGTGCTCACCCGCCCGTGGCCCTCGATGCTGCGCACGATCTGGGGCGACGACCAGCGGTTCGTCGACACCTACTGGTCGCGCTTCAAGGAGCAGGGCTACTACTTCGCCGGGGACGGCGCGAAGAGGGACGACGACGGCGACCTGTGGGTGCTCGGCCGGGTCGACGACGTCATGAACGTCTCGGGCCACCGGCTCTCGACCACGGAGATCGAGTCGGCGCTGGTCTCGCACCCGAAGGTCGCCGAGGCGGCCGTCGTGGGCGCCAAGGACGAGGACACCGGCCAGGCCGTGTGCGCCTTCGTCATCCTGCGCGAGACCGCGGGCGACGGCGGCGCCGACATCGTCGCCGAGCTGCGCCAGCACGTCCGCAAGGAGATCGGCCCGATCGCCACCCCGCGTCAGGTGATGGTCGTCCCCGAGCTGCCCAAGACCCGCTCGGGCAAGATCATGCGCCGCCTGCTGCGCGACGTCGCCGAGAACCGCGAGGTCGGCGACGTGACCACGCTGGCGGACGCGTCGGTGATGAACCTGATCTCCTCTGGGCTCGGTGCCGGCAAGGGCGAGGACTGAGGAGTCGGGGTCACGCAGGATTCCCCGGATATCCGGGGAAACTGGACGTTGTCAGGCGAAGTTTCCCCTGACAACGTCCAGCTTCCCCTGACATGTCCCCGCACCAGGACGTCACCCATGGACGACCGCTTCACGTTCGCCGGCACCGCGCTCGAGTGGCGGGGGCCGGCGCCCTACCTCTTCGTGCCGATGCCGATCGAGGACAGCGAGGACCTCAAGGAGGCCGCGCGCGGGCTGGAGTACTGGGGTCAGGTGCGGGTGGAGGCGACGATCGGGGCGACGACGTTCGTCACGGCGCTCTTCCCGAAGGACGGGCGCTACCTGCTGCCGGTCAGGGCCGCGGTGCAGCGGGCCGAGGGCGTGGCCGTGGGCGTCCACGTCGAGGTGAGCCTGCAGCTGCTGCCGCGCCGGTAGGGTCGTCCTCGGTGTGCCGGGAAGTCTGGTCGGCGATGCAGCCGTCGACCCCTGAACCCCGGAGCCGCCCGTGACCTCTCCCGCCCCGCAGCCCCCCACCTCGTCAGGCCCGCCGGGTCCGTCCAGCCCCCACGGCAGCGGCGCCGGACGCCTCTTCGCCCGCGGCAGCTGGGGCGAGGCCTCGCGCATCGCCGACGTGCTGCGCGCCGAGACCACCGGGGGCGTGCTGCTCATCGTCGCCGCGGTCGTCGCGCTGACCTGGGCGAACACCCCGTGGTCGGACGCCTACGCCCGACTGCGCGACCTGACGGTGGGGCCGCACGCGCTGCACCTGGACCTCACGCTCGGCCAGTGGGCGGCCGACGGTCTGCTGGCGATCTTCTTCTTCGTCGCCGGGCTGGAGCTGAAGCGCGAGTTCGTCGCCGGCGACCTGCGGGACGCCCGGCGCGCGGCGCTGCCGGTCGCGGCCGCGGTGGGCGGCATGGTCGTGCCGGCGCTGCTGTTCACCCTGGTCAACGTCCTCGACCTCGGCTCCGGCGACGGCGACCTGCGCGGCTGGGCGATCCCCACCGCCACCGACATCGCCTTCGCGGTGGCCGTGCTCGCGGTGATCTCCACCCACCTGCCGTCCGGCCTGCGCACGTTCCTGCTCACCCTCGCGGTCGTCGACGACCTGCTCGCGATCACGATCATCGCGGTCTTCTACACCGCCGAGCTCCAGCTGCTCTGGCTCGCGGCGGCGCTGGTGCCGCTGGCCGCCTTCGGCGTGCTCGTGCAGCGGCGCATCTACCGGGGCTGGCTGCTGGTGCCGCTCGCGCTGCTCACCTGGGGGCTGGTCCACGCCAGCGGCGTGCACGCCACCGTGGCGGGCGTGCTGCTCGCCTTCACCGTCCCGGTGCTGCGGCGCGACCGCGCCGACGACCGGCCCGGCCTGGCCGAGCACCTCGAGCACGTCGTCCGTCCGCTGTCCGCGGGCGTGGCCGTGCCGCTGTTCGCGTTCTTCGCCGCCGGCGTGACGGTTGGCGGCTGGTCGGGGCTGGTCGACTCCTGGCGCGACCCCGTGGCGCTCGGCATCGTCGTCGGGCTGGTCGTGGGCAAGACCGTCGGCATCGCCGGCTCGACCTGGCTGCTGGCCACCTTCACCCGCGCCGACCTCGACGACGAGCTCTCCTGGATCGACGTCGTCGGCATGGCGATGCTGGCCGGCATCGGGTTCACGGTCTCGCTGCTGATCGGCGAGCTCGCCTTCGGCACGGGCAGCCTGCGCGACGAGCACGTGAAGGTCGGGGTGCTCACCGGGTCGCTGATCGCGGCGGGCCTGGCGTCCGTCGTCCTGAGACTCCGCAACCGCACCTACCGCCGGCTGTGCGAGCTCGAAGGGGTGGACGACGACGGCGACGGGGTACCGGACGTGTATCAGGCCCGCTCGGCTGGCTAGGCTCGCCCGCACCAGCCCCCGCCGGCCCGATCATCCCCGATCCCGTCGGTCACGCGCAGCGAACGGAGCCCCCCATGCCCCTCGACGAGGCCAAGGACACCGACCCGACGCTCGGGCGGATCGTCAACGACATCCGCAACGACCTCACGCTCATCGTCCAGAAGGAGATCGAGCTCGCGAAGCTGCAGGTCGTCCCGGGGGTCAAGTACGGCGGCATCGGCGCGGGCCTGTTCGCGCTCGCCGCGTTCCTGCTGCTGATGATGCTGATCATGCTGTCGGTGACGATCGCCTACTTCATCAACTGGAACGGCGACGGCCTCGCGCTGCACTGGGCGTTCCTCATCGTCACCGGGGTCTACCTGCTCGGCGGCGCCGTCGCGGGCCTGCTCGGCGTGCGCTTCGTCAAGCGGATCAGCGGCCCCGACAAGGCCGTCGAGCAGGCGCAGCTGATCGGCCCGGCGATCAGCCGTGAGCTCAAGTCGCCCTCGGAGCACCTGCCGGCCGGCCAGAGCGTCGAGCAGGTCCGGGCCCGGGTCGAGGCCGACGTCGCGAAGCGGCTCGAGGCGGTCGAGCGTCGCTCCTGAGCGGCTGCCCGAGAGCCGCCGGCTGACGTCCGGCGCTGGTTGCTACCAGTCGGCGCCGCCAGGTGGCACTAGGTGGCGCTAGTTCGCGCAGCGTCCGGTCGACACCGTCTGGGTGCTGGTGCGTCCGCGCTGGGCCGAGGTCATCGCCTGGTCGGCGGTCAGGGCGTAGCCGGTCTCGGGGTCGGTGACCGACGCCGCGAACACCACGCCGGCCACCGTGCCGTTCGACCCGAGGATCGGGCCGCCGGAGTTGCCCGGCCGCACCAGGCCGCGCAGCGAGAAGACCTCGCGGATGACCGTGCCGTCGCCGTAGATGTCGGGCGAGCGCAACCGCTGCTCCGCGCGGATGCGTCCGGCGCGGGCGTCGAAGGGGCCGTCCTGCGGGTAGCCGAGGATCACGACGGGGTCGGGCGCCGCGGCGGAGGTGTCGAAGCGCAGCGGCCGTCGTCCGGCGGAGGCGAAGGCGATCACGGCGAGGTCGACCTCGGGGTCGTAGTAGACGACCCGACCCGGCACGGTGCGGTCGCCGATGATGACGTCGGGGTCGGTGACGCCGGCGACGACGTGCGCGTTGGTCATCAGTCGGTCGGGGGCGTAGACGAACCCGGAGCCCTCGACCCCGCGACCGCAGGCGTTGGTGCCGCGCACCTTCAGCACGCTGCGCTCGGCCTGCTGGACCGATGCGCGGCCGAGCATGCGGCGGTCACCCGGGGCGACCTCGACGATCCGCTCGGGGGCGAAGGGCTCGAGGTAGCGGGGGAAGAAGCTGGTGCCGACGACGTCGTTGAACGAGCGCAGCAGGCGTGCGGAGTCCGGCGGCAGCACGGAGTCGACCTCGCCGAGCACCGCGGAGCCGCGCACGAGCGGGGTGACCCCGGCGATCCGCGAGCCCGAGACGGCGACGCCGAGCGCCCAGGCGACGAGCAGGACGGCCGCGGCGCTCAGCGCGGCGCCGCCGACGGCGTCGACGGCCCGGACGGGCTGCCAGGTGAGGCGCGAGCGGGCTCGCGCACCGACGAGCTGGAGACCGGCCTGGCCGAGCGAGGCGCAGAGGATGACGATGAACAGCGCGCCCAGCGAGACCGCGAGCGACGGCGACGCCGAGCCCAGCGCGATCGGCGCCAGCCACACCCCGAGCGCGCCGCCCGCGAGCAGGCCGACCGTGGCGAACGCGCCGGTGATGAAGCCCTGCCAGTACCCCGAGACGGCGTAGGCGAGCACCAGCAGCACCAGCAGCCAGTCGAGGAGGTTCACGGGCGTCCTTGGGCGGGTCGGTCGGGATGGTCGGGCAGGCGTGGTCGGTCGGGTCGGCAGGCGGTGCGGCGGGGCTCGTCGAGCCGTCAGATGTCCTCGGCCGGCACGTCGTCCGCGCCCGGACGCGGATCGGCGGCCAGCATGTACGACGGCAGGTCGCGGACGCGACTCTCGTCCCACGGTCTCGACCAGCCGAGGTGGTCGAGGAAGCGGCTGATGATGCCGCCGGTGAAGCCCCACAGGATGACGTCGCGGTCGGGGCCGATGAGGAAGCCCGGGCCGAGGAAGCCCCGCGGGTGTCGCACGGTGATGCGGTGCTCGGGGTCGACGAGGTCCTCCAGGCCGACGCGGTGCAGCGCGTGCACCTCGTCGGGGCTGCGGATGCCGACGGAGTCGACGACGGCGGGGTCGCGCGCGGCGGCGTCCCACCAGCCGAGCACGGGGGTGACCGCGAAGTTGCTGGGCGGCAGCCACAGCTGCGGGAGGCGTCCGATCACCTCGACGCCGGCGGGGTCGAGGCCGACCTCCTCCTGCGCCTCGCGCAGCGCGGCCTCCACCGGCGTCTCTCCCGGATCGAGGCTGCCGCCCGGGAAGGACACCTGGCCCGGGTGGGAGCGCATGGTGTGCGAGCGCTCGGTGAGCAGCAGCTCGGGACCGCCGTCGTCGGTCTCGGAGAAGAGCATGAGCACCGCGCCCTGCCGGGCGGAGCCGTCGGCCGGGGGCAGGAACCGGGTGAGCTGCTCGCCGCGGATGCTCGCGGCGCCCTGCCGGACCGTCTCGAGCCAGGCCGGACGCACCGGGACGCTCACAGGTCGACCCCCAGGTAGCGCCGGACGAGATCCGCGAGCTGCTCGACCGAGGTGATCTCGACGGCCTCGGTGCGCACCACCCGGCCGTCGGCGTCGACCAGGATGGTCGTGGGCAGGCCGATGACCCGCGCGCGCTCGGCGCTGGCGAAGAGCCCGTCGACATCGGCGACCAGCGGGTAGGTGACCTCGCTGCGGGTGGCCAGCTGCATCGCCGAGCCGGTCTGCGGGTCCTGGAAGTCCACGCCGATCAGGCCGACCTTCGCGCCGTAGCGGCGATGGAACTGCTCGAGCAGCGGCATCTCGGTGCGGCACGGCGCACAGTAGGAGGCCCAGACGTTGAGCACGAGCGGGCCGCGCAGGTCGGCCAGGCGCACGTCGCGGCCGCCGCCGAAGCACGGCAGGGTGGCGTCGGGCAGGCCGTCGGCGACCAGGGCGGCGTCCGACCCGGTGCGCCCCGGCGCCGGGCAGTCGGCGATGCCGGCCGCCTTCTTCGCCGCGCGCAGCGCCGGGGTGTCGACGTCGATCGCGGCGGAGCGGGCGCCCGAGCCGCCGGTGCCGGTCGGCTCGGCGGACGGCGGGCTGGGGGCGCAGGCGGCCAGCGTGAGAAGCAGCCCGCCGACGGACGCGCCGGCGCGGGCCGCGCGGCGCGTCACCGCCGCCCCTCCGTGCGCACCAGCGTCGCGGCCTCGGCCGGGTCGGTCGGGCCCTCGCCGAAGGCCGGGCACCAGCGGGCGACGGGGCACGCCCCGCAGGCCGGCCGCTGGGCGTGGCAGCGGCGGCGTCCGTGCCAGATCAGCCGGTGGCTGAGCATCGCCCAGTCCTTGCGGGGGAACAGCGCGCCGACGGCGTGCTCGACCTTGACGGGGTCGGTCTCGTCGGTCCAGCCGAAGCGGCGCGCGAGCCGCCCGAAGTGGGTGTCGACGGTGATGCCGGGGACGTCGAAGGCGTTGCCGAGCACGACGTTCGCCGTCTTGCGACCCACGCCGGGCAGCCTGACCAGCGCGTCGAGCCGCGCCGGGACCTCGCCGTCGTGCTCCTCGACGAGGGCCGCGGACAGCTTCAGCAGCGACTCTGTCTTGGCTCGGAAGAACCCGAGCGGACCGACGATGCCCTCGAGCGTCGCGCGGTCGGCCTCCGCCATGGCCCGGGCGTCGGGGTAGGCGGCGAACAGCGCGGGCCGCACCGCGTTGACCCGCTTGTCGGTGGTCTGCGCGGAGAGCACCGTGACCACGAGCAGCTCGAAGGGGTTCGCGAAGTCGAGCTCGCAGTGGGCGTCGGGATAGGTCTCCGCCAGCACCCGGTGCATCTTGCGGGCCCGGCGCACGAGCGCCGTCGGAGGGGGCTCGACGACGGGGGCGGGTGGCACGGCGTCCAGGGTACGGCCCGCCGCCGACAGGTCGGACGGTCGCGCCGACGACCCCGTCCGCAGGGCGTCCGGCCGCATCGACCGGCGGACGCGCCGCCCCGCGCGCGCCTGTGAGCAATTCCACTGGCTAGGATCGCCTCCGGCAGGTCGGACCCGTCCGGCACCCGCCCGGTCATCCGGCCGCGACTCTGAGATGGAGGCACCACGGTGGACAACGACGTGCTGCGTCAGGCCCCGCTGTTCAGCGCGCTCGACGACGAGGCGGCCGCCGCGCTGCACTCCTCGATGAGCGAGAGCCGGCTGCGCCGCGGCGAGGTGCTCTTCCACGAGGGCGACTCCGGCGACAAGCTCTACATCGTGCTCGACGGCAAGGTGAAGCTCGGCCGCACGTCCGTCGACGGTCGCGAGAACCTCCTGGCCATCCTCGGCCCGGGCCAGATGTTCGGCGAGCTCTCGCTCTTCGACCCCGGCCCGCGCTCGGCCACCGTCACCGCGGTCACCGACACCACCTTCGCCTCGCTGTCGCACGAGGACCTCCTGCGCTGGCTCGAGGGCCGCCCCGTCGTCGCCCGCGGCCTGCTCGCGCAGCTGGCCGGCCGCCTGCGCAAGGCCAACGACGTCGTCGCCGACCTGGTGTTCTCCGACGTCCCCGGCCGCGTCGCCAAGGCGCTGCTCGACCTCGCCGACCGTTTCGGCCGCACGGCCGACGACGGCGTCCACGTGCACCACGACCTCACCCAGGAGGAGCTCGCCCAGCTCGTCGGCGCCTCCCGCGAGACGGTCAACAAGGCGCTGGCCGACTTCGCCTCCCGCGGCTGGCTGCGGCTCGAGCCGCGCAGCGTGGTGCTGCTCGACGTCGAGCGGCTGTCGCGGCGCGCTCGCTGACGCGCACGCGCAGGCTTCCCCGGATATCCGGGGAGACCGGACGTTGTCAGGCGAAGTTTCCCCTGACAACGTCCAGTTCTCCCTGACCAGATGACCCCCGGACGCCCCCGTCCGGACGTCATGGGAGTCGAGGAGGTGGTCGGATGGCCGACCCTGCGGTCCCCGAGCCCGCCGAGCGACGAGCGTTCGAGGAGTTCGTCCGCGCCCGCTCGACGGCGCTCGGACGCACCGCGTTCCTGCTGACCGGCGACGTCCACCTCGCCGAGGACCTCCTGCAGCAGGCGCTCGTCCAGGCGGCTCGCCGCTGGGAGCGCATCGAGGGACGACCCGAGGCGTACGTCCGACGCATCCTCTACACCCAGAACGTCTCGTGGTGGCGCGCACGGCGCCACGTTCGCGAGCAGCCGTTGGAGCCCTGGCACGATCGCCCGGCGTCGGCCGACGACGTCGAGCTGCGTGCCGACCTGCTCGACGCGATGCGCCGCCTCACCCCGCGCCAGCGCAGCGTGCTCGTGCTCCGCTACGTCGAGGACCTCACCGAGGCTCAGGTCGCGGACGTGCTCGGCATCCGGCCCGGCACCGTGAAGTCGACGGCGCGCGAGGCGGCCGCCCGGCTGCGCGCGACCGCACCCCACCTCGATCCTCGGTCCGACGCACGGCTGACGGAGGAGGTCCGATGAGTCTGAGCGAGGACCTCGAGCGCCTGGCCGAGGGCATGCCGCCCCCCGCCCTCGACCCGACCACGTGGCGCCGGGCCCGTCGCGCGCGGCTGCGGGACCGTGTCCTCGCCGCCGTCGCCGTGGTCGCGCTCCTCGCGGGCACCGTCGGACTCGTCGACGTCCTACGCCCGCCGGTGCCGCCCGAGGTGGCCGACGGTGGAGGCGCGCTGGATCCGACGCCCGGCCTCCCGTCGCGCCTGGTGGGTCCGCCGTCCTCGGTAGTCGACGGTCCTGCCGGCGCGAGCGGTCCGGGCTGGGAGGTGACGGACCACCTGGACGTCGGCGTCGCCGCGGCCGCCTGGCTCGCGGACTTCGGCAGCGGCCGGATCGTGCTGGTGGGCGCGGCCGACGGACGGTACCGGCTCGTCGAGCCGCCGGGGTTCGTCGGATCGGCGTGGGGGCCGGGCACGCTGCAGCAGGCCGGCCTCGCGCTCAGCCCGGACGGCGAGCGGCTCGCCTACGCCTGGCTGTCGTTCCGGGGCGCTCCCGGTCCGGACACTCCCACGGTCGGCGGCGTCCGCGTGCTCGATCTGCGCACCGGCCGCGTGCGCTCGCACCGGATCGACGCGGGCGGCGCGCTCGGCGTGGCCGTGAGGGCGCTCGCCTGGTCGCCGGACGGCCGCCGCGTCGGCTGGCTGGGGCAGCGGTTCGACGCGTGGACGCGCAGCGGCATGGGCCCGACCGTCGCTGTCGCCGGTGGCATCGGGGTGCTCGGACGGGACGACCTCGACGCGGTGGTGGTGCCGTCGGACGAGGCCACGGTGTCGATCGAGGACCTGGGCGTGGTCGTCGTGGCGGGCCGCGAGGTGCTGCGACTGGATCCGTTCCACCGGCCGCTGCCCCGGCGACCGGCCGCGCGCCCGATCGGCGACGGGGTCTCGTCGGGGAGCCCCGCGGCCGCCGACGGCACGATCGTGCGGCCTCAGTTCGACGCCCGCGAGCTGACGCTCATGAGCCGCGACCGCGATCGGGAGCTCCCGCTGGGTCTCCCGAACGGCACCTCCTGGGACGTCGCCCCGCTCGGCTGGGTCGGCGGGCAGGCGCTGGTCCAGACGGTCGAGTTCGACGACCGCGGGCGGAGCACCGGTCGGATCCGGCTGATCGATCCCGCACGGCCGAGCTCGTCGCGCGTCGTCGCCATGATCGACCGGGTCGCGAGCTTTCCCTTCACCGGCTTCATGAGCGTCGCCACCAACCTGATCTCACCGGACCGGCCTACGGTCGACCATCCGGTGCCCGAGTGGCCCGGTGGCGGAGCATGGTCGGCCCCGCCGGCCTGGCTCGCGACGCTCGCCCCCGCCGGCCTCGGGCTGGTGCTCGGCACGCTGGTCGTCCGACGGCGCCGACGACGTCTCGGGTGACCGCGGGACTCGAACTGGTCAGGGGAATCTGGACGTTGTCAGGCGAAACTTCCCCTGACAACGTCCGGTTTCCCCGGATATCCGGGGAAACCTGCGCGGGCCGGCCCTACCGCCCCAGGTACGCCAGCTGGGCCCGCACGGACAGCTCGGCGGCACCCCAGAGCACGGGATCGACGTCGGCGTAGACGATCTCGACCACGCGCCGCGGCAGGTCGTCGGCCGCCAGCCCCTCGGGCGTAGAGGACGCGAGCGACGCCAGCGCCGCCTCCACCTGGCCGAGCCGGTCGCGGCGGTGGGCGCGGTAGTGGTCGAGCACGCCGAGGGCGTCGGGGATCACCGGCCCGTGGCCCGGCCAGATCGCGGCGAGCTCGTGCTCGGACGCCAGGGCGTGCAGCCGGTCGAGGGAGTCGAGGTAGGCCCCGAGCTGCCCGTCGGGGTGCGCGACGACGGTGGTGCCGCGGCCGAGCACGGTGTCGCCGGTGAGGACGGCGCCGTCGGCCGGCACCCAGAACGACAGCGAGTCGGCGGTATGGCCGGGGGTCGCGACGACGCGCACCTCCAGGCCGTCGAGCTCGACGACGTCGCCGTCACGCAGGCCCTCGCCGCCCAGCGTCAGCGCGGGATCGAGGGCCCGGACGCCGCAGCCCATCCGCTCGGCGAACGCGCGAGCGGCCTCGGCGTGGTCGTGGTGGTGGTGGGTGAGCAGGACGACGCCGACCTCGCCGTCGGCGGCCTCGACGATCGCGTCCAGGTGGGCGTCGATCGCGGGCCCGGGGTCGACGACGACGCTGCGTCGCGCGCCCGGCTCGCGCAGCACCCACGTGTTGGTGCCGTCGAGGGTCATCACGTCGGCGTTCGGC
Organism: Nocardioides sp. TRM66260-LWL; assembly: GCF_020075545.1. Classification (GTDB taxonomy): domain Bacteria; phylum Actinomycetota; class Actinomycetes; order Propionibacteriales; family Nocardioidaceae; genus Nocardioides. The sequence goes on along the minus strand of NZ_JAIQZK010000011.1, from coordinate 25,059 downwards.
GCGAGCACGCACCGCGCCCGCTCGCCGAACCGGCCGCCGGCCCAGGAGCCGGACGGGACGCTCACGCCGGGGGCTCCACGATCGAGGAGCGCCGCTCCGCGACCAGCGCGCGCATCCGATCGGGCATGGAGAGCGTCCAGCCCTCGCCGAGCGGCTCGATCGAGGGGCAGAACATCGCGGCCCGACGCACGCCGGCCTCGGTCAGCACGGCGTCGACGGAGCCGAACGCGCCGATCTCGAGGCAGGTCAGGTAGGTCGGCGGCATGAGGGCCAGCGACCCCGCCTCGGCGGCGGAGGCGGCCTCCGCGGCCGGCATCCACACCACGGACGTCGACTCGCTCGAGACGTCGCGCGTCACCTGGCCCTCGGGCAGCCGGGCGACGAAGAACCACGTGCGGTAGCGCCGCGGCTCGAACTCCGGCGTCAGCCAGGCGTCCCAGACGCCCAGCAGATCGGTGCGCAGCACCAGGCCGCGGCGGACGAGCAGCGCGGTCAGCGACAGCGCGCGACCCTCGAGCGCCACCCGGTCGGCCTCCCACTCCTCGCCCGTCGTGTCGGCCACCACCGCGTCGGGCGAGGGCCCCGCCAGCAGCACCCCCGACTCCTCGAAGGTCTCGCGCACCGCCGCGCACACGAGCGCGCGGGCGAGCTCCTCGGAGCAGCCGAGCCTCTCGGCCCAGGCCGCAGGCGACGGGCCGGCCCAGCCGACCTCGGCGTCGAAGTCGCGCCGGTCGACCCCGCCGCCGGGGAAGACCGCCATGCCGCCGGCGAAGTCCATCGTCACGTGTCGCCGCAGCAGGTAGGTGACGGGCTCCCCGTCGGCGCCGGGCCGCAGCAGGACGACCGTGGCGGCGTCGCGCGGCTCCACCGGCTCGCGCAGCCCGTCGGCGAACTCGCGCGCGAGCGCGGCAACCGGGTCGGGCAGCGGGACGGGCGGCAGCGGGATGCGCACGTCAGTCGTCGATCTCGACGATCAGCTCCACCTCGACCGGCGCGTCCAGCGGGAGCACCGGCACGCCGACGGCCGAGCGCGCGTGCACGCCGGCCTCGCCGAAGACCTTCCCGAGCAGCTCGGACGCGCCGTTGGCGACGCCCGGCTGGCCGGTGAAGTCGGGCGTCGAGGCGATGAACGCGACGACCTTGACCACCCGGCGCACCCGCGCGAGCTCGCCGACCTCGGCGCGCACCGCGGCGATGGCGTTGAGGACGCACTGCTGGGCGCAGGCGTAGGCCTCCTCGGCCGTCACCTCGCCGCCGACCTTGCCGACCGCCATCAGCTCCCCGCCGCGCATCGGCAGCTGGCCGGAGGTGAAGACGTGGGAGCCGGAGCGCACCGCCGGCACATAGGCGGCCACGGGGGCGGCCACCTCCGGAACGGCGAGGCCGAGCTCGGCCAGGCGCTCCTCGGGGGTCGGCACGGCTCAGCCCTCGATCGGGCGCTTGAAGTAGCCGACCAGGTTCTCGGGGCTCATGCCGGGCGCGATCTGCACCAGCTCCCACCCGTCGGAGCCGAAGTTGTCGAGGATCTGCTTGGCCGCGTGCGTGAGGATCGGCGCGGTGAGGTACTCCCACTTGGTCATGCTCGGCACCCTACTGGCCCGCTGATCCGGCGTCGGCGCGCGCGGAGGGCCGGGGCAGCCGACGCGCCGCCCGCAGCGTGACCAGGGCGCCGAGCACCACCGTCAGCAGGCACGCACGGGCGGCCCACGCGGCCGCCGTGTCGCCGCCCGGCCCGGTGCCGAGCAGCACCCCGACGAGCGGGCCGACCGCCTGTCCGGGGCGGCTCGCCTCCGGGGACCCCAGGGCCACCACCGTCGCGACGGCGAGCGGCACGACCGGCAGGACGACGAGGCCGAGCCCGCGGCGCAGCCCGCCGTGGACGTCGAGCGACGCCGTCGGGAGGCGCCGCGCGGTCGGCAGCAGCATCAGCAGCGGGACGGTCGCCAGCCAGTGCCCGCCGATCCCGAGCAGCATCCCGACCACGTCGGCGCCGGCCGCGAGCCCGGCGACCTGCAGGGCGGACACCGGCCCGGGCCCGGCGCCCACCCCGAGGGCGAGGGCCGGCAGCACCACCGCCACGACCCACAGCAGCGCCGGGACCCCGCGCGGCAGCCCGCTGACCCGGCGACGCACCGGAGGCGCGGAGGAGGCCCACCGGCCTCGCATCACGGCCAGGAGGGCGCCGGCGCGCCGCTGCTCGAGCGCGGTCGGCAGCCCCTGCAGCAGGACGCCCAGCCCGCCGAGAACCAGGGCGAGGATCCCGATCGTCGCGACCGCGGCGTCGTCGAGCCGCTCGTCGTCGAGCGTGGCCGCCCAGCCGACCAGCACGGCCAGCGCGACGGCATGGCCGACCACGACCACCGCGACAGGCCGGCTGCGCGGGCCCCGCCGATCGGGCAGGTCGCGCGGGGCGCCACGGACGTCCGCTGACGGGAGGGCGGCGCGAGGGGTCACGCGGAGCCTGATGCCCGGGCGGCGACCACCCCAATCGTCGATCGACCTCAGGCCGCGCGCTCTACGCTCTGCACTCGTGCCCCCCGAAGAGCCCGGCGCCCCCGGACGCCCCACCCCCGACTGGCCCGGCGTCCGCCTGCACGTCGTCACCGGCAAGGGCGGCACCGGCAAGTCGACGGTCGCCGCGAGCCTCGCGCTCTCCCTCGCCTCCCACGGCCGCAACGTCCTGCTCTGCGAGGTCGAGGGCCGGCAGGGCATCGCCCGGATGTTCGACGTCGACCCGCTCCCCTACGCCGAGCGCCGCATCGCGCAGGGCCTGCGCGAGAGCGCGGACCGCACCCCCGGCCTCGTGCACGCGCTGCACATCGACCCCGAGTCGGCGCTGCTGGAGTACCTCGCCATGTACTACAAGCTCGGCCGGGCCGGACGCGCGCTCGACCGCTTCGGGGTCATCGAGTTCGCCACCACCATCGCCCCCGGCGTCCGCGACGTGCTCCTCACCGGCAAGGTCTTCGAGGCCGTCGAGCGCAACGCCCGCAACAAGGGCGCGCTCACCTACGACGCCGTCGTGCTCGACGCGCCGCCGACCGGGCGGATCAGCCAGTTCATGGGCGTCAGCGACGAACTCGCGGGGCTGGCGAAGGTCGGCCCGGTGAAGAGCCAGTCCGACACGATGATGCGGCTCTTCCGCAGCAAGCGCACCGCGATCCACCTGGTCACCGTGCTGGAGGAGATGCCGGTGCAGGAGACGCACGACGGCATCGAGGAGCTGCGCCGCGAGGGCCTGCCGGTCGGCGGCGTCGTGGTCAACGCGGTGCGTCCGCGCGACATCGGCGACGCCGATCTCGAGCGCGCCCGCGCGCACGCCCTCGACCGCGCCGCGATCACCGCCGACCTGCGGCGCGGCGGCGTGGCGCTCGAGGGCGAGGACGGCGGCCCGCTCGTCGACGGCCTGCTGCGCACCGCCCACGACCACGCCGAGCGACGCGCGCTGGAGGAGGCGCAGCGCGCCCTGGTCGCCGGCTTCGGCGTGCCCGTCTACGAGCTGCCCCGCCTCGCCGGCGGGGTCGACCTGGGCGGGCTCTACGAGCTCGCCGCCGCCCTGCGCGAGCAGGGCATGGCGTGAGGAGCCGCTGATGAGCCCCCAGACCCCCGCTCCCGCCACCGGCGGCTCCGGCCGCGGACGCCCGCGCGTCGGACCGCTCGCCGCGCGGCGCTCGACCGCGCCGGTGCTCGACGTCGACGCCCTCATCGACGACCCCGCCACCGGCATCGTCGTGTGCTGCGGCTCCGGCGGCGTCGGCAAGACGACGACGTCCGCCGCCCTCGCGCTGCGCGCCGCCGAGCGCGGACGCAAGGTCGTCGTCCTGACCATCGACCCCGCCCGTCGGCTCGCGCAGTCGATGGGCATCGAGCAGCTCGACAACACCCCGCGACCGGTCGCGGGCGTCGCGGGCGACGGCGGGCTCGACGCGATGATGCTCGACATGAAGAGCACCTTCGACGAGGTGGTGCTCAGCCAGGCGAGCCCCGAGAAGGCCCAGCAGATCCTAGGCAACCCATTCTACGTCGCGCTGTCGACGTCGTTCGCGGGCACCCAGGAGTACATGGCGATGGAGAAGCTCGGGCAGATCCACGCCGCCGCGCAGGCCGACGGCACCTACGACCTCATCGTGGTCGACACCCCGCCGTCCCGCTCGGCCCTGGACTTCCTCGACGCCCCCGAGCGGCTCTCCAGCTTCCTCGACGGTCGGTTCATCCGCCTCATGCTCGCCCCGGCCCGCGGCCCGGCGCGGCTGATGAGCGCTGGCCTCGGCCTGGTCACGAGCACCCTGACCCGCGTGCTCGGCGCGCAGATCCTCACCGACCTGCAGACCTTCGTCGCCGCCCTCGACACCGTGTTCGGCGGCTTCCGCGCCCGCGCGCAGCAGACCTACGCCCTGCTGCAGGCGCCCGGCACGGCGTTCCTCGTCGTCGCCGCGCCCGAGCCGGACGCGCTGCGCGAGGCGGCGTACTTCGTCGAGCGCCTCACCGGCGACGCGATGCCGCTGGCCGGCCTGGTGGTCAACCGGGCCAGCCCGGAGCCGCCGGGACGGCTCTCGGCGGACGAGGCGATGGCCACCGCCGGACGACTGCGGGCGAGCGACCCGACGACGCCCACGACCGAGCTCACGGCCGGACTGCTGCGGCTGCACGCCGACCAGGTGCGGATGACCGTGCGGGAGGCGCTGCTGCGCGAGCGGTTCGCCGCGGCGCACCCCGGTGTCGCGACCGCCGTCGTGCCGGCGCTGGCCAGCGACGTCCACGATCTCGACGGGCTGCGCCGGGTGGGCGACCTGCTCGCCGGCGTCGTCCCCTCCGACGACGCCTGAGGTCCCGAGCGGGCGTCCCGCCGCCGACCGGAGCAGGGTCGGCGGCGGCGACGTCAGCCGGGCGGGATCAGCCCGGGATCAGCCCGGGATCAGCGCGGGTTCAGCGCTGGGCGACGACCGGACGGGCCGTCGGGCGGGCGCTCTCCTCGCGGGCGGCCTCGAGCACGGCCCGCCACGAGGCGTTGGGCTTGCGACGCAGCAGGGCCCGGCGCTCGCGCTCGGTCATGCCGCCCCACACGCCCCACTCGATCTGGTTGTCCAGGGCCTCAGCCAGGCACTCGGTGCGCACCGGGCAGCCGGCGCAGAGCTGCTTGGCCTTGTTCTGCTCGGCTCCCCGCACGAACAGCTGGTCGGGCGATGCCGTGCGGCACGCGGCCCGCGGCGTCCAGTCCTCAACCCACATGTCGTCCCACCTTCCGAACAGGGAGGCACGGAGTCCCCATGACGCCGATCCCTGTTGCTGAGTAAAAGTTAAGGAACGCGATACCCGCCGGGGCAGACCACAAAGGCCCAAAGGACATGGCCCGTTGTGACTAGTCCGGACTACGCACCCCCCTGGGTCAACGCGCTCGTGACGCGGTCGTCATCGGCCCGTCACATGCGCATGGGAGGCGCGCGCGGACGCGGGTGCGCGCCCGCCGCTCACGTACCCTGGCGGCATGTCCGCCCAGGAACCGCAGCCCGCCCGCCGCGTCCTCGCCCACCTCGGCGTCATGGCCGTGGTCGCGGCGGTGATGGGGGTGGTGGTCGCCGGCATCGTCATCCCGTTCGCCGGGGTCCTGGGCATCGGCGCCCGCAACGCCTCCGACGCGATCGACCAGCTCCCGGCGTCGCTCGAGACCCGGCAGCTGGCCCAGCGCACGACCATCGTCGACCGCTCGGGCAACACCATCGCGACCCTCTACGACCAGAACCGCGTCGAGGTGCCCCTGCGCCAGGTGTCGCGGACGATGGTCAAGGCGATCGTGGCGATCGAGGACTACCGCTTCTACCAGCACGGCGCCCTCGACCTGCGCGGCACGCTGCGGGCGTTCGTCACCAACAGCGCCAACTCCGGCACGGTGCAGGGCGGCTCGTCGATCACCCAGCAGCTGGTGAAGCAGACCCTGGTCAACCAGGCCCGCACCCGCAAGGAGCAGGCCGAGGCCACCGCCAACACCTACGCCCGCAAGCTCCGCGAGCTGCGGTACGCGATCGCACTGGAGCAGCGGCACAGCAAGGACTGGATCCTCGAGCGCTACCTCAACATCGCCTACTTCGGCGACGGCGCCTACGGCATCCAGGCCGCCGCGAAGCACTACTTCGACGTCAACGCGCGCGACCTCAGCCTGCGGCAGAGCGCGCTGCTGGCCGGCCTGGTGAAGAACCCCAGCGGCTACGACCCCACCAACAACCCGAAGCGCGCGAAGGCGCGGCGCGACGTCGTCCTCGACCGGATGGCGCAGCTCAAGGCCGTCAGCCCCGAGATGGTGGCGCGCACCAAGAAGCAGCCGCTGGGCCTGAAGGTGCAGCCGTCGAACAACGGCTGCGTCTTCTCCGCAGCGCCCTTCTTCTGCGACTACGTCGTCAACTACCTGATGGACGACCGCGCGCTGGGCCGCACCGCCAAGGACCGCAAGCGGCTGCTGTACTCCGGCGGCCTCACCATCCGCACCACGCTCGACCAGCGCTTCCAGCAGGCGGCCGACAAGGCCGTCGCCGCGCACGTCAACCCCACCGACAACGCCATCGGCGGGGTCGCCATGGTCGAGCCCGGCAGCGGCCAGGTGCGGGCGCTGGCGCAGTCGCGGCCGATGGGCAACGACGTCGGCAAGGGCCAGACCTTCCTCAACTACGTCGTGCCGAAGAAGTACGGCGACGCCAACGGCTTCCAGGCGGGATCGACGTTCAAGGCGTTCGTGCTGGCCTCGGCGATCAACCAGGGCATCCCGCTGACCACGACGATCCCCGGCCCGCAGACGCGCACCTTCTACCAGGGCGACTTCCGCATCTGCGACGGCCGGCGCTACCCGTCCCGGCAGAACTACACGGTGCAGAACTCCACCGGCGCCGGCACCTACAACCTCTACACCGGCACCCAGAAGTCGGTGAACACCTTCTACATCGAGCTCGAGAAGCGCACCGGGCTGTGCGAGCCGTACACGCTGGCCAAGAAGATGGGCATCACCCAGCTCGACCCCGCGTCGCGCTGGATGGTGCCGACCTTCACCCTCGGCGTCAACGACACCAGCCCGCTGGAGATGGCCGAGGCGTACGCGACGTTCGGCGCCCGCGGCCTGCACTGCGACGCGCGTCCGGTCACCTCGATCTCCGACGCGAACGGCAACCGGCTCAAGACCTACGGCAAGTCCTGCGACCAGGTGATGCCGCAGTCGACCGCCGACGCGGTCAACTCGGTGCTCCGCGGCGTCATGGAGCCGGGCGGCTTCGGCAACAAGCTCGCGCTCGACAAGCCCTCGGCGGGCAAGACCGGCACGATCTCGGGCAACAAGGCGGTGTGGTTCATGGGCTACACCCCGAGCCTGGCGACGGCCGCCATGGTCGCCGGCGCCAACCGCCAGGGCACGCAGATCACCCTGAACGGCCAGATCATCGGCGGCAAGGGCATCGCCTCGGCGTTCGGCTCCACCGTCGCCGGACCGATCTGGGCCGACGCCATGCGCGCCATCCAGGACCGCCTGCCCGACGTGAACTTCTCCGTGCCGTCGGCCAACGAGGTCAAGGGCGTGGTCGCGAGGGTGCCGGCCGTCGGCGGCAAGAGCCTCGAGGAGGCCCGCCGGCTGCTCGAGGACGCCGGGTTCACCGTCACCGACGGCGGCGCGCGCTACACCGGCTACCCGGCCGGCACCGCGGCGTTCACCTACCCGGGCGCGGGCTCGTCGGTGTCGAACTCGGCGCCGATCACGCTGTTCTCCTCCAGCGGCCCGCGGCCGCAGCCGACCCGTCCGTCCGGCGGCTCGGGCGGCTCGGGCGGCAACGCCGGCGCCGGCGCCGGCCAGACGACGCAGGGCGGCGGCCAGGCCACGAACCAGGGCCCGGGCGGTGGGAAGCCGAGCAAGCCGGGCAAGCCCGGCGGCGGACCCAAGAAGCCGTAGGGGTAGGGGCCGGCGGCTCAGGCGAGCTGGCGGCGCACCTCCGCGGCGACGAACGCGCCGTCGGCCCGACCCTTCACCTGCGGCGTGACGACGCCCATCACCCGTCCCATCGCCTTCATGCCCTCGCCGGCGGCGCCGACCTGCGCGATGGCGGCGGCGACCAGGTCGTGCACCTCGTCCTCGGTGAGCGGGGCCGGCAGGTAGTCGGCCAGCACGTCGGCCTCGGCGCGCTCCTTGGCGGCCATCTCGGGACGCCCGCCGTCGTCGAAGGCGGTCGCGGCCTCGCGGCGCTTCTTGGCCTCCGAGGCGAGCACGCCCACGACCTCGTCGTCGCTCAGCTCGCGGGCCTCCTTGCCGGAGACCTCGGCGTTGGTGAGCGCGGTGAGCACCATCCGGAGCGTGGAGGAGCGCAGCTCGTCGCGGGCCTTCATGGCGGTGGTGAGGTCGGCGCGCAGACGGTCCTTGAGGTCGCTCATGGGGCCGATTGTGGCAGCCTGGGCCGGTGCCTCCCACTCCGCTGCGCCTCGCCACCCGCCTGGTCGGAGCCGGGGCGCTCGGCGGGGTGGGCCTGCTCGGCTACGGGCTCGCCGAGGCCCGCGCCTACACGCTGCGCCGCGTCGCCCTGCCGGTGCTGCCGCCGGGGCAGCGGCCGCTGAGCGTGCTGCACGTCTCCGACCTGCACCTCGTGCCCACGCAGCAGCGCAAGCGCGCCTGGATCGCCGGACTCGCCGCGCTGGAGCCCGACCTCGTCGTCGACACCGGCGACAACCTCGCGCACCCCGACGCCGTGCCGGCGCTGCTCGACGCGCTCGGCCCGCTGCTCGACGTGCCGGGCGTCTTCGTGCTCGGCTCCAACGACTACTTCTCCCCCACGATGCGCAACCCGTTCCGCTACCTGCTGCCCGACGACGGCCGCCGGCAGACCCACAGCCCGCAGCTGCCCTGGCGCGAGCTGGCGGCGTCGATGCGCGGACGCGGCTGGCTCGACCTCACCAACCGGCGCGGGGCCCTCGCCGTCGGCGAGTCGCGCCTGGCCTTCGGCGGCGTCGACGACCCGCACCTCTCCTACGACCGCTACGACGAGCTGGGCGGGCCGGCCGACGCCGACGCGGACGTCCGGCTCGGCGTCACCCACGCGCCCTACCTGCGGGTGCTCGACGCGTTCGCCCGCGACGGCTACGACGCGATCCTGGCCGGCCACACCCACGGCGGACAGGTGTGCCTGCCGGGCGGACGCGCGCTCGCCACCAACTGCGACCTCGAGCCCGCGCGGGTCAAGGGCCTGCACCGCCACCCGGCCGCGTCCCGGCCCGGCGACCCCGGCTCGTCCTGGCTGCACGTCTCAGCCGGCCTCGGCACCAGCCCGTACGTGCGGGTGCGCGTGGCATGCCGACCCGAGGCCACGCTGCTGACGTTCACCGCCCGCGACCCCCGCGTCCGGGCCGCACACCGCGATTCGTGACGGCCCGCACGCCTCCGCTATGCTCCCCGTCTTGTGGGCTCCGGCCCACATCGGGCTGTGGCGCAGCTTGGTAGCGCGCTTCGTTCGGGACGAAGAGGCCGCAGGTTCAAATCCTGTCAGCCCGACTCCTGCCCCTGGGCAGACGTGAGGCCCGGATCCGCTGAGCGGATCCGGGCCTCGTGCATCTCCCGACCGGGTCGCCCGATCTCAGCAGGCCGGTGGCAGCGTGTGCAGCGTCGAGGCGTACCGCACGGTCGGGGTCACGGCGTAGTCCGTCGGGCCCCGCCCACCGGCGGGGCCGGTCATCGTGGCGTCGACGAGGAGCGCGTCCCCCGGGCCCAGCGGCAGGCCCAGGATCAGCGCTGGCCGGTCGAGCATCCGCGCCCGGCGGAACGGCAGCGGACGTCCCAGCAGGGTCGGGGTGTCGATCCGGCCGCCCCTCGGCCCGACGAGCACGACCTGCACCGCCTGCGATCCCTTCGGCCCGTACGGGGTGCCGAGCACATAGGCGGGGAGGGTGGCGGCGGCGTCGGCAGGCGCCGTGGACCGCAGGGTGAGCGTGACGTCGTAGCGCTGCGCGCCGGCCGCCGTGCAGCCGTCGGTGCGCGCGAGCGTCGATACGTCGAGGTAGTAGCTCATCTTGGCCCGCGTGTCGTCGGAGAGGTACACGCCGACCGCCTGACCGCGGGGCAGCGCGCCGGAGACCGGCGTCGGGGCGATCAGGCGCTGCGTCCGCTCGTCCGCCGACCAGACCAGCAGTCGGCGCTGGTCGATCGCCTGCCGCGCCTGGCGCATCAGCTGCAGCGGGTCGAGGCCGCCGGAGGTGACCTTCTCGAACACGACCCGGACGACCTCGGCGAACACCTCGTCCTGGCGGTCGGGGTCGGGGTAGAGGGCGTAGACCTCGCTGAGCAGGAAGGGCACCACCGTGTCGGCGTCGAGGCGCCGGCCGTCGACCGTGATCGGCCCGGTGGCGCGCATGAGCAGCGAGACGGCGACGGGATCGATCGCCACCACACCGTCGACGTCCAGGCGGGCCACGCGCGCGAGCAGCCGCCGCTGGAGCGACGCCGCGGTCGGGTAGTCGGGGACGAGGTTGGTGTTGCGGAAGTCCTGGGCGACGCCGTCGGTGAACGCCTGCTCGAAGCTCGCGTCGACCGGCGCGACGGGAGCGGTCGCGACGACGTCCTGCCCCGCCCCCTGCCGGCCGACCCGCACGCGGCCGTCGTCGACCCTCAGCTGCGTCCACGCGCCGGGGAGGCCGCCCGTCGAGCGCAGCTCGGCGCTGTTCTGGAACACCAGGGCGTAGGACCGGCGTCCGGCCAGCAGGTCGGCGAGCACGTCGACCGCCGTGCGTCCGCCGTCGACGGAGCCCTGCAGCTCGTCCACCCGCGTCCGCAGGCTCTCCACCGGCTCGGCCACGCGGGACGAGACGCCCGTCGTGTCGAGGGCGTCGAGCCGATCGGCGGCGGCGCGGACGTCCGGCTGGACCCGCGCGAGGACCTCCTGGAGCCGTGCCAGGGCGTCGAGGTCGAGCCCGCCGCCGCGCACCTGGAGGCGATCGAGGGCGGCGCGTGCGATCGAGAGCCGGTCGACGGCCGCCGTGGCGAGGTCGCTACCGGCCGACACCGCGTCGCGCAGCACGCCGACGTCGTCGCCGACCACCGGCAGGGCGGCGATCAGCGCCCACTGCGGCTGGCCGAGGTCGCCGTCCGCGGACGCGAGGTGCTGCTGGACGCGCTGCGCCACCTCGTCGACCCGCGCAGGGGTGAGCCCGTCGCGGTCGTCGAGGGACGCGATCTCGGCGCGCGCCTGCGCCAGCTCGTGGCGCGCGTGCCATGCGGTCCACGCCGTCCAGGCGACGACCAGGAGCACCGTCGCGAGGCCCCCGAGCAGGGCGCGACGGACGACGCCCCGGCGGCCACGAGGGCCGCCGGGGCGGAGGCGTGAGGTCAAGCGATCAGGGGCGACCGGACAGCAGCGCGAGCAGCTGCGCGAACGCGGTCTGCAGCTGCGCGATCTGGTTCGTCAGGTTGGTGATCTGGGTGCTCAGTCCCGTGACCTGGTTCTGCAGCGTGCTGACCTGGTTCGACAGGGTCTGCACGAGCGCGGTGTTGTACGGGTCGGCCGGGCCGGCGGCGTTGGCGGGCCCGACGAGCAGCAGGACGGCGGCGACGGCGATCAGGCCGCCCACCACGGCGAAGGTCTTCTTCATGATCGTTCCTTGGGAGCGGAGGCAGGGAGGGACGCGGACCTACGGTAAAGGCCGCTGACCTGCGCTGTCGCGTCCGAGGACGAATCCGCGGGATCGGTATAGACCGGTCGGTGAACGGCGCGTGACGCCGGTCGTCGGGCGTGACGCGGGTCTCTGAGACACTGGCGGCATGGCCGACGACGAGCGCGAGACCCCATCGATCGCACCTCCGTCCCTGCCGTGGCGTCGGCGCCGCGCCGACCGGCCCGAGCAGGCCGGGCAGCCCGACCAGCCCGACCAGGCCGGGCAGCCCGACCAGCCCGACCAGGCCGGGCAGCCCGAGCCGACCCGGCCGATCGAGCCCGTCGTCCCGACGGAGCGGGCGCCGCAGCCGGACGCCGTCGAGATGCAGACCTGGGACGACGTGCTCGACGCCCCCGCGGCCGAGCAGACGACGCCCGAGGTCTCGTCGTGGAGCGATCCGACGCCGACCGACGACCCCTTCGACCGGTTCTACTCCGCCCCCGAGCCCGCCGAGCGCGCGCCCCGTCGCCAGCGGGCCACCAGGCCCACCAAGGCGGCGAAGCCGCCGCGGGAGCCCCGCTCGACCCGCTCGGCCGCGCCCGCCAAGGCGCCGAAGCCGCCCCGCGCACCCCGAGAGCCCCGCCCGACGCGCCCGGCCCGGGCCGCGCGCACCGCGCCCATCGCCTCGGTGCCGCCGCGCGCCGCCGCAGCCGCCGTCGGCGCGCTGGTCGGGCTCCTGCTCACCGGGCTCACCGTCGGCGCGCTCCGCGGCTGCGGCGCGGTCCGTGGCACCGAGACCTGCGGGGGCGCCGCGGGCACCCTGCTGCTCGTGCTGATCGTCGTCGTCGGCGCACTCCTCGGCCGGCTCGCGCTCGACCTGCTCCGCGCCCCCGAGCCCGGCGGCACGGCGGTGCTCGGCGTCGCGCTGGTGTGCGTCGTCAGCCTGCTGTTCCTCGCCGGATCGCTGACCTCGCCGTGGATGGTCGTCGTCCAGCCGATCCTGGGAGCGCTCGCGTTCCTCGGCGCCCAGCTCGCGTCCACCGCCTTCGAGGAATCCTGACGAGGCGACCGCACGCGGCGAGGGCCGGCGTCCCGTGCGGGACGCCGGCCCTCGCCGTCGTGGGGTCGCTCAGCGGGCGGCGAGCAGCTCCGCGATCTGGACGGTGTTGAGCGCGGCGCCCTTGCGCAGATTGTCGTTGCTGACGAACAGCGCGAGGCCGCGGTCGCCGTCGACGCCGGGGTCCTGCCGGATGCGGCCGACGTAGGACGGGTCCTGCCCGGCGGCCTGCAGCGGCGTCGGGATGTCGGTGAGCTGGACGCCCGGCGCGTCGGCCAGCAGCTCCTTGGCCCGCGCGACCGTCAGCGCCGAGGAGAACTCGGCGTTGATCGCCAGCGAGTGGCCGGTGTAGACGGGCACCCGCACGCAGATGCCCGAGACCCGGAGGTCGGGCAGGCCGAGGATCTTGCGCGACTCGTTCCGCAGCTTCTGCTCCTCGTCGGTCTCCTCCGAGCCGTCGTCGACCAGGCTGCCGGCGAACGGCAGCACGTTGTAGGCGATGGTGCGGCGGTAGACGCCGGGCTCGGGGAAGGCGACGGCCGCGCCGTCGTAGGCCAGCCCGGACGCCTGGTCGCCCGCGGCGGCGATCTGCCCGGAGAGCTCGCTGACGCCGGCCACGCCGGAGCCCGAGACGGCCTGGTAGGTCGAGGCGATCAGCCGGACCAGCCCGGCCTCGTCGTGGAGCGGCTTGAGCACCGGCATCGCGGCCATCGTGGTGCAGTTCGGGTTGGCGATGACGTTCTGCTTCTCGCCCGTGAAGGCCAGCTCGATGTCGCCGGGGTTGACCTCGGAGACCACCAGCGGGATGTCGGGGTCCTTGCGGAAGGCCGAGGAGTTGTCGACCACCACGACGCCGGCGGCGGCGAAGGCCGGCACGAGGGCCCGGGACGTCGTGGCGCCGGCGGAGAACAGGGCGATGTCGAGCCCGGCCGGGTCGGCGGTGGTCGCGTCCTCGACGACGACGTCGCGTCCGGCGTAGCGCAGCGTGGTGCCCGCCGACCGGGGCGAGGCGAGGAAGCGGATCTCGTCGGCGGGGAAGTCCCGCTGCTCGAGGATCTGCCGCATGGCGACGCCCACTTGTCCTGTGGCGCCGACGATGCCGATCTTCACGCCCACGTCAGCGACCCGTCCCGCCGTAGACGACGGCCTCGACCTCGTCGGCGTCGAGGTCGAACGCGGTGTGGGCGGCCTGGACAGCGGCCTCCACCTGGCTGTCGTCGACGATCACCGAGATGCGGATCTCGGAGGTCGAGATCATGCCGATGTTGACGCCGGCCGCGGCGAGCGCGGAGAAGAAGGTGGCCGTGATGCCCGGGTGCGAGCGCATACCGGCGCCGATGAGCGAGACCTTGCCGACCTGGTCGTCGTAGAGCACCTTGTCGTAGCCGATCTCCTCCTGCAGCCGCGCGAGCGCCGCCATGGCGGCCTGCGCATCGGTGCGGGGCAGCGTGAAGGAGATGTCGGTGAGCCCGGTGGCGGCGGCCGAGATGTTCTGCACGACCATGTCGATGTTCACCTCGACGCCCGCGAGCGTCTCGAAGATGCGCGCGGCCTCGCCGACCTTGTCGGGCACCCCGACGACGGTGATCTTGGCCTCCGAGCGGTCGTGCGCGACGCCCGCGATGATCGCGTTCTCCATGGTGGCTTCCTCCGGGTTCTGGCTCGGGTCGGCGACCCAGGTGCCCTCGAGCTGGCTGAACGAGCTGCGGACGTGGATCGGGATGTCGTAGCGGCGCGCGTACTCGACGCAGCGCAGGTGCAGGATCTTCGCGCCGGACGCCGCCATCTCGAGCATCTCCTCGTAGGAGACGCGGTCGAGCTTGCGGGCGGCCTTGACGATGCGCGGATCGGCGGAGAAGACGCCGTCGACGTCGGTGTAGATCTCGCAGACGTCGGCTTGGAGGGCCGCGGCCAGCGCGACCGCGGTGGTGTCGGAGCCGCCCCGTCCCAGCGTGGTGATCTCCTTGGTGTCGCCCGAGACGCCCTGGAAGCCCGCCACGATGACGATGTGGCCCTGGCCGATGGCCTCGACGATGCGGCCGGGCGTCACGTCGATGATCTTGGCCTTGCCGTGCACGGCGTCGGTGATGACGCCCGCCTGCGAGCCGGTGAAGCTGCGGGCGGAGTAGCCGAGGTCGTTGATGGCCATGGAGACCACGGCCATCGAGATCCGCTCGCCGGCGGTCAGCAGCATGTCCATCTCGCGCGCGGGCGGCCGCGGGCTCACCTGCTGCGCGAGGTCGATGAGGTCGTCGGTGGCGTCGCCCATCGCGGAGACCACGACCACCACGTCGTTCCCGGCCTTCCTGGCCTGGACGATGCGGCGTGCGACCCGCTTGATGGCGGCGGCGTCGGACAGCGACGAGCCGCCGTACTTCTGCACCACGATGCCCACGGTGGGCTCCCCCGTTCCGGACCGGCGCGCGGGTCCAGACCGGACGCCGCGGATGACCCGGGGAGTCTATCCGCGCGGCGCCCGCCGGGCCGCGCGCATCTCAGTCGGCCAGGACCTCCTCGGCCACCGCGACCTGGTCGGCGTCGAAGGTCTCGACGTCGAGCCGGTCGTGCGCCACGACGGAGATCAGCGCGTTGAGCGCCGCGCCCGCGAGGTTGCCCCAGGAGGAGACGTAGGAGAACTGCCACCACCACAGCGCCTCCTCGACGTCGCCGCGACGGAAGTGCCGCAGGCCGGTGTCGAGATCGGTGGCGATGCTGGCGAGGTCGTCGGAGAGCCGGCTGCCGACCACCTCGGGCAGGTAGGGGTCGAAGACGAAGACGTAGGAGTCGATCGGCGCCAGCAGGTCGGCCAGCCGCAGTCGCATGGCGTCGAGGTCGGGCTCCGGGCCGACGTCCGGCTGGTAGCGGGTGTCGGGGGTGAAGTCGCGCTGGGCGCCCAGCCGGGCCCCGGCCAGGAGCACCTGGCTGATCTCGAGGAGCAGCAGGGAGATGCTGCTGCCGGCGTCCGACTCCTGGGAGATCGCGCGCAGGGCCAGCAGGAACGACTCCACCTGGTCGGCGATCTGCTGGGCGAAGTCCTCGGTCTCGGCGTCGAGCGGGCCGACGACGGAGACGACCTCGCCCTCGGAGGCGTCGGTGCTCTGGGTGGTCACGCTGCTCATTCTGCGCTCCTGCGGCCGGCGAACGCACGACCGAGGGTGACCTCGTCGGCGTACTCGAGGTCTCCGCCCACGGGCAGACCGCTCGCGAGACGGGACACGGTGATCTCCATGGACCTCAGCATGCGGGTCAGGAAGGTCGCGGTGGCCTCACCCTCGAGGTTCGGGTCGGTGGCGAGGATGACCTCGGTGACGGTGCCGTCGGCCAGCCGCGGCATCAGCTCGCGGATGTGCAGCTGGTCGGGCCCGATGCCGTCGATCGGGCTGATCGCGCCGCCGAGCACGTGGTAGCGACCGCGGTACTCGCGGGTGCGCTCGATCGCGACGACGTCCTTGTACTCCTCGACGACGCACAGCACAGTGGGGTCGCGCCGCGGGTCGCGGCAGATGCGGCACTGGTCGTCCTCGGAGACGTTGAAGCAGATGGTGCAGAACCGCACCCGGCGCTTGACCTCGACCAGCACGTCGGACAGCCGCTGCACGTCGGCCGGGTCGGCCTGCAGCAGGTGGAAGGCGATCCGCTGCGCGCTCTTCGGCCCCACGCCCGGCAGTCGGCCGAGCTCGTCGATGAGGTCCTGGACGACGCCCTCGTACACGCGTGCGCCTCAGAAGCCGAGCTTGCGGGGCGGCGTGCCGCCCTCGTCCGAGCCGGCTCCGCCGCCGGGACCGCCGAGCCCGCCCAGTGCGCCGAGTCCGCCCAGCGCGTCGAGCGCGCCCCCGGCCAGGGGGTCCAGGGAGCTCTCGGCGAGCGCGTCGGCCTGCGCCTTGGCGTCGCGGTAGGCGGCGACGACCAGGTCGCCGAACTCGGCGAGGGAGTCGGCGTCCGCGCCGTCGACCGTGCCGGGCGCGACGACGACCCGGCGCAGCTCGCCGACGCCGTTGACGGTGACCGTGACGGCCTCGCCGCCGGCGCGGCCGCTGACCTCGGCGTCCGCGAGCCGCTGCTGGGCGGCGGCGAGCTGCTCCTGCATCGCCTGCGCCTGCTGCAGCAGGCCGCCGAGGTCGAGGCCGCCGCCGAGGGCGTCGAAGGGGTTCTGGCTCATGGGGTCACCTCGGGTCGGGACGGGCGGCGGACGCGGACGGCGCGCGGATGGTCGGGACCAGCCTGCCGGATCACTGGTGGGGGATCTCCTCGATGATCCGGGCGCCGAGCTCGCGCTCGAGCAGCGCCGCGCCGCCGAGCTCGTCGGAGTCGGCGTCGGGATCGTCCGGATGGGCCTCGGCGTCGGCGGCGGCGAGGTCGCCCGCGCGAGCCGCCTGGGCCGCCTGGGCGGCGGTGCCGGCGTCGGACGGACGGGTGGTCGCGATGGCCTCGCGAGCCGCGGCCAGGGCGGCGTTGCCCGGGCGTCCGCCGGGGTCGGGCGGCGGTGGCGGGGCGTCGTCGGGCTCCTCGTCGAGCCAGGCCGGCGGCCGGGCGTCGGTGAGCCGATCGGCGGGCGGACCGGACGCCGGGCCGGACGCCGGGCCGGGTGCCTCGGGGCCGGGGGCGCGGGACTCGCCGAAGGCAGGACCGGCCGGCGCTGCCGGGGCGGCCGGAGCCGGCGGTGCGGCCGGCGGCGCAGCGGCAGGAGCCGGAGCGGCCGGACGGGTGACGACCGGGCCGTCGGGCGTCGCGCCGGGGTCGACGATGGTCTCGATCCGCCAGGCCACCCCGACGACGTCGATGGCCGCCTGCCGGACGATCTCGACGCTGCCGCCCCGCTCGAAGGACTCGCGGGCGCCAGCGTTGGCGAAGCCGAGGGTCAGGGTCGTGGCGTCGACCGCGACCACCTGGGCGTTCTGGGTGAGGTGGATCCAGGTCATGCGTCGACGCGCCTTGGTGACCTCGACGATGTCCGGCCAGAGCCGTCGCACCTCGACCAGGCTCAGCGCGCTGCCCGACGGCGTGGTGGCCACGGGAGGCTCGGCGGCCGCCGGGGCCGCCGGGGCCGCCGGGGCCGCCGGGGCCGCCGGGGCCGCCGGGGCAGCCGGGGCCGCCGGGGCCGCCGGGGCAGCCGGAGCCGCCGGCGCGGGCGCCGCGCTCGCGGGGCTGTCGGGGCCCGCCGGGGCGGGCGGCTCCGGCTCGGGCCGCTGCTCGTCGGCACCGACCGTCGGCTCCTGCAGCTCGGGCGGGGTCGAGGTGAGCACGGTGGGCGGGGTCGAGGTGAGCGGACGACGAGCCGGCGTCGGCTCGGGCACCCGGGTGGCCTCGGCGGGCGGCTCGCCCGGCGCCGAGGCCGGCGACTCCGCGACCGGGGGACGCGGCTCGGCGCGGTCCTGGACCGGAGGGGTGGTGGGCGTGGTCTCGGGCGCGGCGGGCGGGACCGCCGGAGCCGGCGAGGGGGACGCGACCGTGGGGCGGACGGCAGGCGAGGGCGTGCCGACGACCGACAGGCGCTTCTCGAGCCGGTCGAGGCGCGCCATGAGGCCGTCGGAGGTGTGGTCGGCCCCGGGCAGCAGGATGCGGGCGCAGATCAGCTCGAGCAGCAGCCGCGGCGCGGTCGCGCCCCGCATCTCGGTGAGCCCGGCGGCGACGAGGTCGGCGGCGCGGGTCAGCTCGCTGGCGCCGAAGCGCGCGGTCTGCGCGACCAGCCGCTCGCCCTGGTCCTCGGAGACGTCGATCAGGCCGGTCGCGGGCGCGTCGGGGACGGCCGCGACGATCACGAGGTCGCGCAGTCGGCGCAGGAGGTCCTCGGTGAACCGCCGGGGGTCCTGGCCGGTCTCGATGACCTTGTCGACCACCCCGAAAACCGCGCTCCCGTCGCCGGCGGCGAAGGCGTCGACGACCTCGTCGAGCAGGGAGTCGGGCGTGTAGCCGAGGAGCCCGGTGGCCAGCGCGTGCGTGACGCCCTCGGGCCCGGCGCCGCCCAGGAGCTGGTCGAGCACCGACAGGGTGTCGCGCGCGGAGCCGGCGCCCGCCCGCACGACGAGCGGCAGGGCGGCCGGCTCGATCGGGACGCCCTCGCGCTCGCACAGCTCGGAGAGGTAGGCCGACAGCAGGCGCGGCGGGATCAGCCGGAACGGGTAGTGGTGGGTGCGCGAGCGGATCGTCGGCAGCACCTTGTCGGGCTCGGTGGTGGCGAAGATGAACCGCAGGTGCGGCGGAGGCTCCTCGACCAGCTTGAGCAGGGCGTTGAAGCCCTGCGTCGTGACCATGTGGGCCTCGTCGATGATGTAGACCTTGTAGCGGCTGCGCACCGGCGCGAAGAACGCCTTCTCGCGCAGGTCGCGCGCGTCGTCGACGCCGCCGTGCGACGCCGCGTCGATCTCGATCACGTCGATCGAGCCCGGGCCGCCCCGGGCGAGGTCGCGGCAGGAGTCGCACTCGCCGCAGGGGTCGGCGATCGGCGCTCGCTCGCAGTTGAGGGCGCGGGCGAGGATGCGCGCGCTGGTGGTCTTGCCGCAGCCGCGCGGGCCGGAGAAGAGGTAGGCGTGGTTGACCCGGTTGTTCGCGAGGGCCGCGCGCAGGGGGTCGGTCACGTGCTCCTGCCCGATGACCTCGCGGAAGGTCTCGGGACGGTAGCGGCGGTACAGCGCCAGCGGTGACTCCACGTCAGCACCCTAACGACGCGCGGGGACATTCCCGCCCGGAGGAGGTCGACGGCCCGCCCGGGCGGAGCCCCCTGGACGCAGAGGCCCCCCGCGTACCCGACAGAGCCTGCCTACCCTTGCTGCCTTCCGGCCCTGGGGGAGTTCGGTGGGATGCCGCCACGCGGGGGGTTGCGGGGAGTCTAGGCGTCGCGGCACGCGACGACCAAGCCGGTGCGCGGCGTCCCCGGCCACGGCCCCGTCCAGCGGATTTCGTGGGGTCCGAGCCCACCGGTACCCTCCTCGGCGGAGGTATCGCCTAGTGGCCTATGGCGCTCGCTTGGAAAGCGGGTTGGGTTAACAGCCCTCGGGGGTTCGAATCCCCCTACCTCCGCCATAAGACGCTTAGTCGAAACCTGGAGGTCCTTGACACCCAGGGAAGCGACTAGGTGGCTCAGGGTATGAGTAGCGCCCCGGGCGCGCGTGGTCTTCTGACCAGCGCGACCCGGGGTGCTGTTCGTTAGGACCTTCTCCAAGACGCTTACGGGCTTCCCGTGGAGGTCTGCCGCCTCGGTGATCTCCTTGAACGGGTCGCGGAGCTCAGCGCCGCGTACACCGCCCTCGTCCACGAACAACCGCTTGAAGACGGCGTCGTTGAGGGCAGCGCGTGCAGTGTCCTCGGCGTCGGCGTAGAGCAGTCGCACGTCGGCGGCGAGTCGGATCGCGTCCTCAAGCAGTGATGCGCCGACAGCCAGGGCGGCGTCGCTCTGGCTGAGGTCGGCCTCGAGCCGAGCCCGGTCCTCGTTGATCTTGTTCAGGCGCTCGCGGATCTTGTGCTGCGGGAGGCCTTCTTCGGCGAGGTCGATGAGTCGTTCCTCGCGCTTCTCGATGTCTACCAGCTTCTTCTTGAGCGCAGCATGGAGTTCCCGCAGCGTCGACTGCTCGTCCGCCACGGCTGCGTGGACGTTGTCCACGATGCAGGTCACGAAGTCTTCGGGCAGGTGCAGGGTGCCGTAGTGCCGCACGACGTAGTCCTCGACCAGTTCGGCGGGCAGGTACGGCAGATCGCACTCGCCGCCACGGCGGCCCATGCAGAAGAAGTAGGCGTACTCGTTGCCCTTGGCGTTCGCCATGGTGAAGACGAGCGGGTTGCGTCGTCCGGCTTGCTCGCAACGCTCGCAGTAGAGCAGCTTCTTGAGGTAGTGGAAGTGCGTCCGGTCGCGTCGGGTCGGCGCGGAGCGCTCCTTGAGGATCTCCTGTACGACGGCAAACAGTTCTGGGCTGACGATCGCCTCGTGACGTCCGGGGTACAGCTCGGCCTTGTAGCGCACCAATCCCATGTAGTACGGATCGGCTAGCATGGTGTGCCACTTGTTCACCGAGACGGTGCGGGCACCGGGGTGCCGACGCGTCGAGCGGGTCGTCAAGCCGCGGTCGGTCATAGTCTGGGCGAGCTTCTCCAGTGAGTAGTCGCCGGTGGCGTACAACTCGAAGCCTTGCCGGATGAGGTCAGCACGGGCGGGGTCGAGAGTCACGGCGCTGACCATGCGACCTTCGAAGTCCTCCTTGGTGTTGAGGTAGCCGAGTGGCGCACGGCCGATGGTGCCGCCGAGCTTGGCCTTGTGCGCCAGTTTGCGGGCGATATCTTGTCCCTCGGATGCAGAGCGGTACTGGTTGATTGCAGCCAGGATGCCCCGGGTCATCTGTCCGGCCGGGGAGTCATCGATGTTCTCAGTGGCGGAGATCAGCTGCACGCCAGCGGCGTCCATCTGCAGCATCACGAGGGCGTCGTCGATGCGGTTCCGGTTCAGCCGGCTCAGTTGGTAGACCATCACGTAGTCGACATCGCGCTGACTGCTAATCCGCTTCATCATGTCCTGGAAGGCGGGACGTCCCTGCACGTTGGTGCCCGACTTACCGAGTTCGACGTACTCGTCCACGATGGTCAGACCCTCGCGGGCAGCCTTGCTCTCACAGATCGACCGCTGCGCCGGTACCGAGAGTCCTTCGGGGTCGTAGTCGGTCTCGACCTGGCTCTTGGACGAGACGCGCAGGTAGAGCACGACCCGGGTGCCGGGTGTCGCCGAGGTGGCAGATGGTGGTCGCGTGGTCGCGGCAGGTTGCGTGTTCATGGTTTCATTCCTCCTTTCGTGTCAGCTATGCCGTGGTGGCCGATTCGTCAGATTCTTCGACTGGTACGGGTTCCAGCACCTTCGGCACAAGGTCTTGGCCGTGCTCGGCAAGCCACTCGTCCAGCATCATCGTGATCTGGTTGAGCGAATGTGGTGATAGCTCGGCTAGTCTGCGGACGAGTTCGGGCTCCAGGAGCGGCACCTGTTCGGCGGGATATCCCGCCAGTCGGAAGAGCCGGTACATCGGCATTCCGAGCGGGCCAGTGAGGGCCACGAGGTGCGCCGGGTTGACCTTCTTGACCTGGTCGTTCTCCAGCTTGTGGACCTGACCGACCGCGATGCCCGCCTCCTGGCTGAGCTTCGCGATGGTCAGACCCCGCTCGATGCGAGCCTGTTTGAGAACCGCGCCGAGTGTCATTTCATTTGGTCGGTGTTTGCTTTGTGAAGTCATATTGCATTTCTTCCTCTTTCCATATTCCATTATACGGACAATTTCACGATTGTGAAGACCTATTCTCATAATTGGGAATGCGGGAATCGGTTTTCGACTTCTTTGTCTGTTGAATTGGTGGGGACCGGCGAGACGACGTCTCGAGCCGGTCCCCACCGGGAGGATCAGCACTCGCGCGAGTGCCTCACCCCTTTGCGCTGCGACTGCTGCCACGGGTTGTGGTAGCGGTCTTGGGCGCTTCCTTGTTGGACGAACCGAACAGGGCCTTGAGGGCCTCACGCTGGGCCTCGGCCTCGCGGTCGATCTCTGCGGTCAGTTCCTGGGCCTTGGCCGTGATCGCGGGATCACTGGCCAGAACCTCGAGGTGCTTCTCGATGGCGGTGCGGATGGTGTCCGTGACCGTCGAGCCGCTGAGCTTCGACAGCATGCCGATGCGGGCGTGCAGTTCGTCGTCCAATCGGACGGCGAGTGTCTTCATGACCTGCCTTCTCCTTCCTGAGGGGGTTCTCCCGAACCGCTCCCACTCGGGGAGCCGTTCGGCCACTTCCTCGGGGTGGTGCGACCGGCGAAAGCGGGATGCCTTCACGTGTGCGGTCGCAGGCCCCCGACGAAGGCCTCGCTTGGGTCGGTGGTCAGAGCGTGGAGAACACGTAGATGCCTCCTCCTGGTGCCTGCTCGGTGTAGACGTCGCCGCTGAGTTCGGCGTCGCGCGCCCAGCCTTCGTAGTCGATGTGTAGGTAGGGCCGGATGGCTTCCGGGATGGCACCCATCTGCAGGAATCCGTCCAGGTTGAGGTCATCGAGCACCTCCCGTCCCCAGGCCTCCTGCGACTCGTACTCACCCAGGTAGGCGTCCTCGAAGCCGTCCAGCATGGCCTCGTCGCCGTCGTGGAGTTCGGCCCAGGCTGCGAAGGCGTGCCCGTGCTCACGGATGCCGCGTGCCACCCGGGCGACGTGCTCCAGCGAGTCGTACTGCTCGACCCGGTAGCTGCCGAACTCGTCGTCGTCGAAGATGGCCCATTCCTCGGCGTCCGGCTCGGGGCTGCGGGAGAGGATCTCCTGCGCACTCCGGACGAGGTCTTCGCCCTCGACGGCCGCATCGACCCAGTCGCCGTGCAGTTCGCCGTTGTTGTACGCCGCCAGGCACCCGATCCAGACCATCGGCCGGAGCGTGAGCTTGTCGGCACGCTCGATCCGTCCCTCGTCGGTGATCTCAGCGCTGTAGATGTCGCCGACTTCCTCCTGACGGGCCCAGGGCTCGTGCGGGTTGTCTGTCCCGGGCAGGTCTCGCCGCAGCTCGGGTTCTTCTGGTTGTTGTGGTTGGTTTGGGTGCTTCTCACTCATGCCACCTCCTTTCGTTCACTTGATTCGGATGAGCGCCGGGGTCGACGGTGGCGCTCGGATTGGATGCGTTCTTCTGCCAGGGCGATGTAGTCGGGGTTCAGCTCGATGCCGAGCCAGTCGCGGCCGAGGTTCTCCGCCGCGATAGCCGTCGTCCCCGAGCCCATGAATGGGTCGAGGACCAGTCCCGGCTCACTCGGTGCGTCGCACTCGCACATCGCTTGGAGTGCCAGCCGGGTCGCCACGGCCCCGAGCCGGCGAACCGGTCGCTCCCAGGCCGTCCGGCACCGCACGCAGCGGGCTTCCGGTGTCCCGGCCATGACCATGCGCTCGGCGAGCTTGACCGGGTAGGTGGCGAAGTGCGCGCCTCGGTAGCTGCTGACGGCCAATTGCCAGACGTCGGCCGGGTTCTTGCCGAGCGGGTGCCCTTGGACACCGGCGGCGTGCAGGGCATCGAGGCCCCGATCACTGTCACTGTTGGGGCCGAGCCACTCCGGCCGCCCCTCACGCTTCGGGATAGCCCGGGGCTTGGTCGGCTTGCTGACATGCGGCACCCGGATGGCGTCGAGGTCGAAGAAGTACTTCGGCGACCGGGCCAGCAGATAGATGACCTCATGCTTGGTCGCCAGCCGATCCCGCACGCTGCTCGGGATGGTGTTGGTCTTGGCCCAGACGATCTTGTTCCGGATGATCCAGCCGTCCTCGACCAACCTCATGGCCAACCGCTCCGGCCCGAACAGCAGGCCCTTACGCGGTGCGCCTTCGCGTTGGTGGGTGCTGTAGCTGTCTCCGAGGTTCAGCCACACCGTGCCGGTCGGCATCAGCACCCGGGCTGCCTCGCGTAGGAGTTCGCGAAGCCCATCGACCCACTCATCGACGTGACCCTCCAGCCCGATCTGTCCCTCGGTGCCGTAGTTGCGCAGCCGGAAGTACGGCGGGCTGGTAACGATGGAGTCGACCGAGGCGCCCGGCAGCGACTTCAGACGTTGGAGGGCATCGCCGAGCAGGATCTCGTTTCGAGGCGCCCGGGTCATGAGACGCCTCCGGCCAGGACTTGTGTGAGGGTCTCCGGGGTCGCGAAGCGGTACATCGCCGCGGTCAGGCTGCGGCTGCGCTCGATGGAGGCCCGGAGTTTCGCGACGCGCCCTTGGTCGACGAACAGCCACAGCACCAGCGGGAAGGTGCCCCGCTTGTTCTGTTCCACGCCTGCGCGGCGGTACTCCTCGTACTGCTGGCACTTCTTCACCAGCGTCGGGATGGACTCCGTACCGAGGTCTACCTCGATGAAGTACAGATCGGTGAAGTCGGCGGTGGAGATCTCGGCGTACAAGTCCGGCTGAAGCCAGCGCAGCTCACCACCGGGGCCTTGGTACTTGCGCCACGACGCAGGCTCGACCTCGACGGCGATCTCCTCGATGGGCTCGATTCGTTCGTGTTGCTGTAGCAGTACGTGGACATCCGCCACTGCCAGCTGATGGGTCAGGAACCGATCGGACAGCTGTTCTGGGCGTCGGCGCTTGCCGTCGCCGTGGACGAGCCGCAGGCCTGCCGGGGCGAGCTGCCAGATGGTGGCCTCGCTCCCGGCCCGAACGCCACCGACCCGGCGATCGAGGGCGCGCAGCAGTCCGTCGCGCTGCAGCCGGGCCAGGACACGCCGGGTGGTTCGGGAGGCGGAGGCGGCGCTCTGGTGGTCGATGAAGCAGAAGTGCTGGATCTGGTGGGTGGTCAGGAACCGGTGCTCGGCGACCAGCCGCAGCACCTCGAAGTCGCGCTCGGACTGAACCGTCCCCGGTTCAGTGACTGGCGAGTTCTCCCGACAGCTGCTGCTGACCGGGGTTGATCTGACGGTAATAGG
>NZ_JAIQZK010000010.1 GCF_020075545.1 Nocardioides sp. TRM66260-LWL | reverse complement strand
CGGGATGCTCGCGCGTGGGGAGCAGGCCCTCCCGCTCGAGGCCGACGGCGGGCCCGGAGCCACCGCGTCAGCGACGCAGCCTCGTTCGAGGCACCTCACGCTCTACGTCCACCTGTCGGTCGACGCCGTCACCGGCACCCTCGGCGACGTCGCCCGCAGCGAGGCGTCCCGCTCACCGCTCGGCATCGACGTCATCAAGGCCTGGTGCCAGACCGCCGGGACCAGCGTCACCGTCCGGCCGATCCTCGACCTCGCCGCCGAGCAGTACTCCGACGCCTACGAGGTGCCGGACCTGATCCGCGAGCAGATCATCCTGCGGGACCACACCTGCGTCTTCCCCTACTGCCGTCGACCCGCACGGTCCTGCGACGCCGACCACATCGACCCCTACGAGGCAGGCGGCCCGACAGCGTCGTCCAACCTCGCGCCGCTGTGCCGCAAGCACCACCGCCACAAGACCCACGACGGCTGGAGATACAAGCCAGCAGGACCCGACCAACCCGGCACCTACCTCTGGCGCTCACCGAACGGCGTCCGCTTCCGCCGCGACCGCCACGGCACGACGCTCACGGTGGTCGAGCCGGAACCCGGTGGTTGAGCCACGCCCCGGTGGTTGAGCCTGTCGAAACCCCGGTCTCGACAAGCTCGACCACCGCGAGACCCGGCTCGACCAGCGTGCGACCCAGCTCGACCACCGCACGCACAGCCCGCAGCCCGACACCACCCGGTGATCGGGCTACGGGTGCGCCCGGGCGTGCTCACATGCCGGTGAAGTCCGGCTCGCGGCCCTCGACGAACGCGGCGAGCGCCTCGCGGTTGGCGGGGCCGCCCATCAGCTCGGCGAAGGCGGCGTTCTCGCGGCGGCGGGCGGCGTCGATCTGGTCGCGGAGCGGCTCGGTCATCGTCCGCTTCACCGCGATCAGCGAGGCGATCGGGCGCGCGGCGATCGTCTCGGCGGCGCGGCGCGCCTCGCGCAGCAGGTCGTCCGGCTCGCACAGCCGCCACACGAGACCGGCGTCGAGGGCCTCCCGGGCGCTCATCCACTCCGCCGAGAGCAGCAGCCAGGCAGCCGCCTGCCGACCCATGAGCCGGGGGAGCAGGTAGGACGACGCCGCCTCGGGCGCCACCCCGAGGCTGGTGAACGGGCACTTCAGCCGTGCGGTCGTCGACATGAGCGCGAGATCGGCGTAGCCGAGCACGGTCGCGCCGATCCCGAGCCCGATGCCGTTGACCGCGACGACGAGCGGCTTGGGGAACTCGACGAGGGCGTCCATCAGCGCGTTGAAGCCACCGTGCGCCGCGAGACCGCTCTCGGACGCCGGGGCCTCGGCGTTCATCCGCGCCATGTCGAGCAGGTCCTGCCCGGCGCTGAACGCCCGCCCGGCGCCGGTGAGCAGCAGCACGGCGACGTCGGGGTCCTCGGCCGCGGCCCGGAAGGTGGCGGCCGTGGCGAGCCACTGCTCCTCGTCGAAGGCGTTGAGCGCCTCGGGACGGTCCAGGACGACGGTCCGGACGCGGGCGTGATCGGTGATCTGGAGGGCCACAGGCGGAGGGTAGAGCACGGCGGGAGAACACGTTCTCGTGATCGGCCGCAGCGGTGCTGTCGGCGCCCGCGCGTAGCCTCGGATCCGTGAGCGAGCGCGGACGTGAGCGGGTGTGGCGCCCCGACTGGCCGGTCTCCGTGCGCGGCATGCTCTGGACCCATCGCCGCGGGCACGGCGACCCCACCTACCGCATCGACGACGCCGGACGCGTCTGGCGCGGCATCCGCACGCCGGAGGGCGTCGCGACGATCGTCTACGAGGGCCGCCCGTCCGACGGCACCGTCCTCGGCCGCGCATGGGGGCCGGGCGCCGACTGGGCGCTGGAGTGGCTGCCGTCGACGCTCGGCGCCGACGACGACCCGAGCGGCTTCGAGCCACGCCACCCGGCCCTGGTGGAGGCGTGGCGCCGCCACGGTCACCTGCGGGTCAGCCGCTCGGGGCTGGTGTGGGAGGCGATGCTGCCGGCGATCCTGGAGCAGAAGGTCACCAGCCAGGAGGCGTTCGGCGGGTTCCGGCTGCTCGTCCATCGCTTCGGCGAGCGGGCGCCGGGCCCCGGGCGCGACCTGCGGCTGTGGGTGCAGCCGAGCGCCGAGCAGGTGGCCATGATCCCGTCGTGGGGCTGGCGCCAGTGCCACGTCGACCACGCCCGCTCCCGCGCCGCGGTCGTCGCCGCCCGGGTGGCGCCGGCGCTGGAGCGCACGATCGACCTGCCGGGCGCGGA
Source organism: Nocardioides sp. TRM66260-LWL (assembly GCF_020075545.1). Classification (GTDB taxonomy): domain Bacteria; phylum Actinomycetota; class Actinomycetes; order Propionibacteriales; family Nocardioidaceae; genus Nocardioides. The sequence goes on along the minus strand of NZ_JAIQZK010000010.1, from coordinate 99,361 downwards.
GGCGGAGCGCCGGATGTGCACGCTCCCCGGCATCGGGGTCTGGACCGCCGCCGAGGTCCGCCAGCGCGCCCACGGCGACGCCGACGCCGTCAGCTTCGGCGACTACCACGTGTGCAAGGACGTCGGGCACGCCCTGGCGGGCCGGGAGTTCGACGACGACGAGATGGCCGAGTTCCTCGAGCCGTGGCGTCCGCATCGGGGACGGGTGCCCGTCCTGATCTCGGTCGCCGGCCTGCGCCGTCCGCGTCACGGCGCCAAGATGGCGCCCCGCACCCACCTTCCGGCGAACGTCGTACGAAGGTGACCTGGGTCACGTACGCTGACACGGTGACACACGTAACGCTCGCTACGCTCCGCACCGCCGACGCTGCGGAGACCCGTGCCTTCCTGGCCGACGTCCCGGCCGAGCAGCTCGTCGCGGCGGTCCGCGAGACCAGCGACGCCGAGCTCACCGCGATCATCGACCGCGACGAGATCCGCGGCGCGGCCGTCGAGGGCGTCCTCGGGCGCCTCCACGAGTACGCGCTGCTGGAGCGGCTCGCCGAGCTCGTCGGCACGGTCCGCTTCGACCTGGTCCGCGGCGGCACCGTGCGCGAGCGTCATGGCCTGGTGCTCGACCACGGCACCCTCAAGGTGCTGCCCGACCTCCCGGTCTCCGAGCCGGTCGACGTCGTGCTGCGCACCAGCGTCGTCGGCTTCGTCCGGCTGATCAGCGGCGAGGCCAACCCCGGCCTCGACTACCTCGCGGGTCGCCTGCGCATCGAGGGCGACGCGATGCTCGCGCTGGCCGTCGGCGGCATGTTCACCGTGCCCGGCACCGACGCCGTCGCGCTCGACCCCACGACGCTCGACCCCACGGACGTCGCCACGGCGCTCAAGGGCGTCTCGGCCGAGCACCTGCGCGAGGTCATGGCCAGCGGCTTCCGCGGCGTCGTGCTCGACGAGATCTTCCGCCGCCTGCCCGACTTCGTCAGCCGCCGCCGCGCCGCCCGCTGCGACCTCCTCATCGGCTTCCGGCTGCTGGGCCACCCGTCCGGCGAGATCGAGCGCTACGTGGTGCGCGTGCGTCACGGCGTCGCCGAGGTGACGCCGGGTGACGCCGAGCGCGCCGGCGAGCGGCGCGACGCGACGATCACCTGCGAGGGCAGCGACTTCCTGCGCCTGGCCACCGGCCACCTCAGCGCCATCACCGGCGTGCTGCGCGGCCAGCTCAAGGTCAAGGGCGACCGCGGCAAGGCGCTGCAGTTCGCCGGCGTGCTCGACATCCCCTCGGCGCGCTGAGCCGGACGACCGAGGACGGTGGAGTCCGGGTCACAGCAGCGGCCGCAGGGGCGCCAGCACCGCCTCGGTGAACTTGCGGTGCAGGTCGCGGGCCTGCCACTCGGCGATCGTCAGCTCCAGGCAGTGCGTCTCGTCGACCGCGAAGACCTCCTCGAGGGTCGCGGCGAACGCCGGGTCGATGGCCTCGATGTTGATCTCGTAGTTGCCCTGCAGGCTGAGCCGGTCGATGTTCGCGGTGCCGACGGTGGCCCACGTGCCGTCGACCGTGGCGGTCTTCGCGTGGATCATCGCGTCGCGGTACCGCAGGATCCGCACGCCCGCCTCGAGCAGCTGGGCGTAGTACCCGCGGGAGATCCAGTCGGCCACGATGTGGTTCGACTTCAGCGGCACCAGCAGCCGCACGTCGACGCCGCGGCGCGCGGCGTCCTTGAGCGCGTCGGCGAAGTCCTGGTCGGGCAGGAAGTAGGCCGTCGTGATCCAGACGTTGCGGCTGGCGCGGTTGATCGCCTCGAGGTACATCGCCCGGATCGGGAACATCCACATCCGCGGGATGTTGCGCTGCAGCCGGATGTGCGGCTCCCACTCGGCCGGCGTCTGGACGAGCAGCGGCCGGTGGCGGGTGCGCAGGGCACTGCGCCGGTTGAGGTTCCACAGGTCCGCGAAGGCGCGCTCGAGGTCGATCACCGGCGGCCCGGTGACGCGCACGTGCGTGTCGCGCCACTCGGTCTCGTAGGCGGCGCCGATGTTGTAGCCGCCGACGAAGCCGACCCGGCCGTCCACGACCAGGATCTTGCGGTGATCGCGGCCGTAGCGGCGGGCGTCGAAGAACCGCAGGCCGCCGTTGTAGAGCGGGAACCGCAGCACCCGCATGGTGCGGGGGAACCGCTTGAAGCCGGGGGAGACGACGAGGTTCGCGAAGCCGTCGTAGATGCAGTGCACCTCGACGCCCCGCGCCGCCGCCGCCGCGAGCGCCTGCTTGAACCGCTCGCCGGTGGCGTCGCCCTTCCAGATGTAGGTCTCGAAGAGGATGCGCCGCTGGGCGCCCTCGATCGCCGCGATCATGTCGGCGTAGAGGTCGCGGCCGTAGGTGTAGGTGGTGATGCTCGCCGAGCCGACCTCGACCGATCGCGGCGGCACCGTCGGGAACGGCCCCGGCCGCTTGCCCCGCCGCCGGTAGGAGTCGACCACCGACATGCCGACGGCCAGCCCGACCTGCAGGCCGAGCAGCGCAAGAAGCGCGCGCCGCACCGCCCGGATCACACGCAGACGGCGCGACGTGGCGGACGGTGGCACGGCGTCAACCTAGCCGCCCGCGCCAGCGCGTCCGTCGGATGTCGGGGTCCTCGGGACGCCGCTCAGAATGCTGTGATATCTGTTACGCGCTGTCCGGTCCACCCACCGGCGGCCATCACCGAGCAAGGGGGGACGGAGATGTCTGCGCAGGGTCATGTCGTCATGCCGGTTCCGGCGTGACGACCACGCTGTCGCCGCCCGCGCGGCTCCGAGCGCCGCGGATCGTCGGCGTCCTCCAAGGCCGCGCTCGGGCCTCGGTCGTGACGACCGGCCGCCTGGTGATGCTCGCCGTCGAGGCCACCACCGTGGCCGCCACCGACATCGTGCGCCGCCGGTTCAGCTGGGAGGAGTTCCTGCTCCAGGCGTGGTTCATGACCCGCGTCTCGCTGCTGCCGACGATCCTCGTCGCGATCCCGTTCGGCGTGATCATCTCGGTGCAGATCGGCGCGGTCGCGGGCCAGGTCGGCGCCACCAGCTTCAGCGGCGCGGTCAACGGCATCGGCATCCTGCGCCAGGGAGCCCCCCTGGTGACGTCGCTGATGATCGCCGGCGCGGTCGGCTCCGCGATCTGCTCCGACCTCGGCGCGCGCCAGGTGCGCGAGGAGATCGACGCGCTCAAGGTCATGGGCATCTCGCCGGTGCAGCGCCTGGTGGCCCCGCGCGTCGTCGCCGCGCTGGTCGTCGCGCTGCTGCTGACGATCATCGTCGCGATGACCGCGATGATCACCGCCTACGTGCTCAACGTGGGCGGCGGGACGATCTCGTCAGGCGCCTACCTCGACTCCTTCGTCTCCTTCAGCCAGCCCACCGACCTGCTGCTCGCCGAGCTCAAGGCGCTGGTCTTCGGCTTCATCGCCACGATCGTCGCCGCCCACAAGGGCCTCTCGGCCTCCGGCGGCCCCAAGGGCGTGGCCGACGCGGTCAACCAGTCCGTCGTGCTCTCGGTGATCCTGCTCGCGGTCGTGAACGTCGCGATCACGCAGGCCTACGTGATGCTCGTCCCGCAGGGCATCGCGTGAGCGCCGCGTCCCCGGGCATCGCCCGGCGCACCGTCGCGCAGCGCGTGCGCGGCGCCGGCTCCGACCTCCTCGTCGGCCTGGTCGAGGGCGTCCTGACGGCGCTCGCCAAGCTCGGCGACTTCTCCGCGTTCGCGCTCGTCACGCTGCGCGAGGTGCCGACCACGCTGCGGCTCTACCCGGCCGAGACCCTGCGCCAGCTCAAGGACATCGCGTGGGGCAGCGGCGCGATCGTCGTCGGCGGCGGCACCGTCGGCGTCATGGTGCTGCTCTCGATCGCCGCCGGCACCTCCCTGGGCATCGAGGGGTTCAACGGCCTGGAGATCGTCGGTCTCGCGCCGCTCGCGGGCTTCATCAGCGCGAGCGCCAACACCCGCGAGCTCGCCCCGCTGATCGCCGCCCTCGCGCTCGCGGCGCAGGTCGGCTGCCGGTTCACCGCCCAGCTCGGCTCGATGCGCATCCACGAGGAGGTCGACGCCCTCGAGGTGATGGCCGTCGACCCCATGCGCTACCTGGTGACGACCCGCACGATCGCGTGCATGGTGGCGATCCTGCCGCTCTACCTCGTCGGCCTGATCGGCTCCTACCTGGCCTCGCAGGCCTCCGTGGTGGTGCTCTTCGGGCAGTCGCCGGGCCAGTACGACCACTACTTCTCGACCTTCATCCAGGGCCGCGACGTGTTCTTCTCGATCGTCAAGATCCTGGTCTTCGCGCTCATCGTCACCCTCGTGCACTGCTGGTACGGCCTGCGGGTCTCGGGCGGCCCGCAGTCGGTCGGCGAGGCCACCGGCGCGGCGATCCGCGCCAGCATCGTCGTGGTCGTCGTGCTCGACATGATCCTCACGCTGGTCATCTGGGGCGGCGACGCCGGATTCCGGATCTCGGGGTGAGCAGCATGGCCTCACGCCTGCCGTCCCTGCGTCGCGCGCGGCCCGAGAAGGGCCGTCGCGACCTGCGGCGCGCCGACCACGCCCGCCGCGGCGCGGTCGCGCTGCTCGTCATCGCCCTCCTGCTCGGCGCGGCCTACCTGCGCAGCAGCGGCGAGATCGGCGCCCCGCCGCAGGTCTCCGCGCTCGTCGCCGACGCCGGTGGCGCGCTGCGTCCCGGGGCCGACGTCAAGATGCGCGGCGTCATCGTCGGCCGCGTCACCGCCATCGAGCGGGCCGACGCCGAGGAGGCCCGCGACGCCGGCACCACCGTCGGCCAGGCTCCGGTGCGGCTGGATCTCGACATCCGCTCCGAGGACCTCGGCGACATCCCGGACGACGTGGTGGCGCGCATCCTCCCGGCCAGCGTCTTCGGCACCACCTACGTCGACCTGGTGCGTCGAGGCGAGCGCGGGGGCACCCGCACCGTCGCGGCCACCGACGCCCCGGCGCTGCGGGCCGGGGCCGTCATCCCGCCCGACCGCAGCCAGGGCACCCTCGAGCTGCAGCAGGCCCTCGACGACGTCGACCGGCTGGTCAAGGCGCTGGGTCCCGCGCGGCTCTCCTCGGCGCTCGGCGCCGCGGCCACCGCGCTCAACGGACGCGGCGCCCGCATCGGCCGGATCCTCGACCGGCTCGACGCCTACCTGACCAAGGTCGAGCCGCTCGTCCCGCGACTGCGCAGCGACGTGCGCGACCTGACGACCAGCCTGGGCGTCGTCGAGCGCGTGGCCCCCGACCTGCTCGACGCCACCGACGACGGCCTGGTCACGCTGCGCACCGTCACCGAGGAGCGCGACGGGCTGCGCCGTCTGCTCGTCGGCGGCGCCCGCACCAGCGCCGGCGGTCGCGCGCTGCTCGAGCGCAACCGCGTCGCCCTCGCCGGGGCGCTGTCCGACACCGCGCGCGTGCTCGACGCGGTCGACGACAACCGCGAGGCGGCGCTGCGCGCCTCCAACCGGATCAACATCGCCCTGGCGCGGCTGCTGCCGACCGCGATCGTCGGCGGCTACGTCGACGTCGACGGGCGGTTCCAGAACGACACCCCGCCGGCCTACGGTCCCGGCGACCGGCCGGTCTACCAGGGAGGCGCCCGATGACCGCGGGGACCCGACGGATCGCGGTGCGGTTCGGCCTGTTCGCGCTCGTGTCCGTGCTGCTCGGCACGATCCTCGTCAACACGATGGTCGACCCCGTCAGCGGCGACACCCGCTCCTACAGCGCCGACTTCACCGACGTCAGCGGTCTGCGCGTCGGCGACGACGTGCGGGTGGCGGGCGTGCGGGTCGGCCGGGTCGTGTCGATCCAGGTCGAGGGACGCGACGGCGCCCGGGTGCGCTTCGACCTCTCCGACGCCCAGCCGATCCTCGACACCACGAAGATCGTCATGCGGTACCAGAACCTCGTCGGGCAGCGGTACCTCGCGCTCGTGCAGACCGGACGCCGCGGTGCGCCGCTGCCGGCCGACGCGGTGATCGACGAGCGCCGCACCAACCCCGGCTTCGACCTGACCGAGCTGCTCAACGGCTTCCGGCCGCTGTTCGAGGTGCTGCAGCCGGCCGACGTCAACCGCCTGGCCACCTCCATCGTCGAGGTCCTCCAGGGCGAGGGCGGCACGGTGGAGCAGCTGCTGCAGCAGGTCACCGAGCTCACCACCTTCGTCGCCGACCGCGACCAGCTGATCGGCTCGGTGCTCACCAACCTCACCCCGGTGCTCGACAGCCTCGCGCGGCAGGGCAGCCGGTTCACCGCCACCGTCAAGGAGCTGCGCGGGCTCATGACCGGCCTCGCGCAGGACCGCCGCTCGATCGGCGACTCGATCGACGGCGTCGCCAGCCTCGTCGGCGCGACGTCCGACCTGCTCGAGCAGGCGCGCCGCCCGGCCACCGAGACCACCCGCGAGCTGCGGCGCGTCGCCCGGACGCTGGTGGAGACCCGGCCGCAGCTCTCCGCCGCGCTCGCCGCGTTCGCCGACCTGATGACCCGGCTGGGTCGTCCGACGTCGTACGAGAACGCGCTCAACATCTACGTCTGCACGCTCAACCTGGGCATCGGGCCGCTCAGCATCGATCCCGTGCCCGGCGCGAAGCGATTCTCGGAGGCCTGTCGATGAGGTCGGTCAAGCCGTTCAGCGAGCGCGACCCGTTCCGGGTCGGCGTCGTCGCGCTGGCGTGCGTGGTGCTGCTCGCGGTGGGGGTCACGGTGCTCTCGCAGGTGCACTTCGGCCAGCGCAGCTACACCGCGATCCTCGCCCACACCGCCGGGCTGCGCACCGGCGAGTCGGTCGAGGTGGCCGGCGTTCCCTCCGGCGAGGTCACCGGCATCGAGCTGCGCGACCGCGACGTGGAGGTCACCTTCACCCTCGACCGCGCGGTCGAGCTGGGACCGACCACCACCGCGGAGGTGAAGGTCGCGACGCTGCTGGGCACGCACTACCTCGCCGTCCACCCGCGGGGCGGCGGCAGCCTGCCCGACGACCAGATCCCGCTGGCGCAGACGTCGGTGCCCTACAACCTGCAGGACGTGCTCGACCAGGGCACCACCACGCTGCAGCGGCTCGACCCGGTCGAGCTCGCCGACGCCCTCACCGCCGTCAGCGGCACCCTCGAGCGCAGCAGCGGCGCGATCGGCCCGGCGCTCACCAGCGTCGGACGCCTCTCGGCGCTGGTGGAGAAGCGCTCCGACCAGACCAGCGCGCTGCTGGTCGCGGCGCGCCAGGTCTCCCAGCTGCTCTCCAGCAACACCCGCGACATCTACGGGCTGATGCAGCAGACGACGCTGGTGGTCTCCGAGGTCACCGCGCGGCGGCAGGCCATCAGCCAGCTGCTGGTGCGCACCCGGACGCTGTCCGACGCGCTCACCGGGCTCGTCCGCGACACGCGGGCCGACCTGCGTCCGGCGCTCGCCGATCTCGACACCGCGCTGGCGGCGCTGAAGCAGGAGGACGGACGCCTGCAGAAGGCGCTCGAGCTCACCGCGCCGGCCATGCGCTACGTCGCCAACGCCACCGGCACCGGCCCGTGGCTCGACCTGCTGTCGCGCTCGGTCATCCCGACCGACGACCAGCAGTGCGCCGTGGGGAGATGCTGATGCGACCGTCCACGCTGCGCCGCGGCGCGCTGCTCGTCGTCCTCGCGCTGCTGATCGGCCTCACGTCGGCCTGCGGCGCGCTGCCGGGCCTCGGCGGCCGCGCGCCGATGCGGGTCACCGCGCTGTTCACCTCCTCCTCGGGCCTGTTCGTCGGCAACGACGTCGGCATCCTCGGCGTCACCGTCGGCCACGTCACCGCGATCGAGCCGGACGGGCCGCAGGTGCGCGTCGAGATGGAGATCGACACCGACCACAAGATCCCGGCCGACGTCGGCGCCGTCGTCGTGGCCCGGTCGGTGGCCACCGACCGGTACGTCGAGCTGACGCCGGTGTACTCCGGCGGCCCGGTGCTGGCCACCGGCGCCGTCATCGACCGCGACCGCACCCGCACGCCGGTCGAGTTCGACCAGGTGCTCGGCGCGCTCGACGAGTTCGCCACCGGCATCTCCGGCAGCAAGCGCACGACCAAGGCGGTCCAGCGGTTCATCGACGCCGGGCAGAAGGCGTTCGGCGGCCGCGGCCAGGCGCTCAACGACACCCTCGGCTCGCTCGCCGGCGCCACCAACGTCGTCGCCAGCCAGCGCAAGCAGATCGTCGCCGCGCTCAAGGCGCTCGACGACCTCGTCGCCTCGGTCGCCGCCAACCGCGACACCATCGACGAGTTCGTCCAGCAGGTCTCCGGCGCGACCACCCAGCTGGCCGGGGAGCGCTCGAACCTGCAGTCGGCGCTCGACGCGCTGCAGCGCGCCGTCACCGAGATCGCCCGGTTCGCCGTCGACAACCGCGAGGACCTCGTCAGCACGGTGAAGGGCGCGGGCTCGGTGATCTCGAGCATCACCGCCAAGCAGCGTCAGCTCGAGGAGATCCTCCGGGTCATGCCGACGGCCCTGCAGAACCTGCAGCGCACCACCGTCGGCGACCGCCTCGTCGTCCGGCTCTCGCCCAGCGCGCTGGTCAACCTCGGCGACCTGCTCGGCGACGTCTGCAAGCGGACGCCGCTCGACCCGGCCTGCAAGGCGCTGAGCAGCCTGCTCGGCTCGGTCGTCGGCGGCCTCGGCGGCATCCTGTCCGGCCTGCTCGGCCCCGGCACCGGTGGAGGACTCCTGCCATGACCCGCCTGCGCACAGCCCTGCTCGGCGCCCTGCTCGCCCTGCTCGTCGCCCCCGCGCTCGCCTCCTGCAGCAGCGGCCCGCGATTGGACGACGTCCTGCCCGCCGCCGGCGTCTCCGGCGACACCATCGCCGTCACCGCCGACTTCGACGAGGCGCTCAACCTCGCCCAGGGCGCGGTGGTGAAGGTCGACGGCGTCGACAGCGGCCGGGTCACCTCGGTGACCGCCCGCGACTTCCGCGCCCGCGTCACCTTTGACGTCTCCACCGCCGCCGGCCTGCGCCGCGGCGCCAGCGCCCGGCTGCGCTACACCACGCCGCTCGGCGAGCTCTTCGTCGACGTCTCGAACCCCGCGACGGGCCCGCTGCTGCGCGACGGCGCCGTGCTCGGACGCGACCGCACCAGCACCGCCCCGACCGTCGAGGACACCCTCTCCCAGGCGTCCCTGCTCGTGAACGGCGGCGGTCTGGCGCAGCTGCAGACCATCACCGAGGAGCTCGACGCGGCTCTCGGCGGCCGCGAGCAGCGCATCCGCGGGCTGCTCGACCGCACGAACCGGGTGCTCGGCCAGGCGAACGCCACCACGGCCGACCTCGACCGCGCGCTGCGCTCGCTGGCCTCGGTCAGCCGGCTGCTGCGCTCGCGGCAGAGCACGGTCGACGCCGCGCTGCGCGACGTCCAGCCCGCAGCGCGGGTGCTGCGCGACCTCACGCCCGACCTCACCCGCCTGCTCGCCCAGCTCGACGCGTTCGCGGGCGTGGCGAACCAGACGGTCGAGGCCACCCGCGCCAACCTGCTGGCCTCGCTGCGCTCCGCGGCCTCGGTGCTGCGCACGGCCGCCGACGCCGGGCCGGAGTACCGCGCCTCCCTGGAGTCGCTGGTGACGCTCGACAAGGCGCTGGCGGGCGTCGTCCCGGGCGACTACCTCAACCTCGGCGTCAAGCTCCGGCTCGACGGGCTGAACGCGCCGGCGCGGCGCCGGGCGGCCACCGACCTCGTCCCGGTGCAGCAGCTCGCGCTCCGACGCGCCGGACTCGACCGGCTCGACGCCGCCGCGGCGCGGGGAGGCGTCCGATGAGCCGCCTGCGGAGCCTGGTGGCGAACCGGCTGTACCTCTCCGCCGTCGGCGTCGTCGGGGTGCTCGTGGTCACCGTCGCCTACCTCTTCGGCGGCGTGCTCGACCGCCCGCTCACCGCGCAGCCGATCGACGTGCGCGTGACGATGAGCGCCACCGGCGGGCTCTTCGAGGGCTCGGCGGTCACCTACCGCGGCGTCAGCGTCGGCCGCGTCACCGACATCTCGGTGACCCCGGACGGCGTGGTGGCCACCGCGCGGATCAACGACCTCGAGGTGCCGGCCGACACGCGCGTCCAGGTGCGCAGCCTCTCGCCGGTGGGCGAGCAGTACCTCGACCTGCAGCCCCGTCGCACCGGCGGGCCCTACCTGACCGACGGCTCGACGCTGCAGGCCAGGGCCGACGACCTGCCCGCGACCCTCGGCAACACCGTGGTGGCCGTGAGCCGGCTGCTCGACCAGATCGACGACCGCAAGCTGCGCAGCCTCCTCACCGAGCTCTCCACCGGTCTGCGCGGCACGGGCCAGGACATCGGGCGCCTGGTCGACCAGGCCGGCCTGCTGCTCGACGAGCTCGACCGCGCCTACCCCGAGACGGCCCGGCTGCTGCGGAACCTCGAGCCCGCGACGGGCGCGATCACCGACAACCGCGTGCAGCTCGGTGAGCTCGGCACCTCGGCCAAGAGCCTGGCCGGCTTCCTGCGGGCCTACGACCCGCGACTGCGGCGGCTCATCGACCGCACGCCCGGGCAGCTCGCCCAGCTCGACCGGCTGATCGCCGACGCCCGGGCCGTCCTGCCCGACTTCCTCTCCCGCGGGCTCGTGCTCGGCGACATCCTGACCCGCCAGGACGCCGGGTTCCGCGAGCTCCTCACGCAGTACGCGCCGGGGCTCGCCACGCTCCAGAAGGTCGTGCACGACGACAAGCTGTTCATCTCGATCGTGCTGAAGGACGACGCCCGGTGCCGGTACGGCACGCCGCAGCGCGAGCCCCGCGACATCGGCCCCCGAGCCCTGCCGACGACGGGCGCGTGCCCGGCCGCCGGGGGCCCGCAGCGCGGCGCCGCCTACGCCCCCGGGTCGTAGCCGGCTGTTCACCGCGGCGACGGCGCGCCCCCGGGGTGGGCCGGCGCCGCGGTGGGCAGGATGGCCGGCGGCCGGGTCGCCACTCGGGGCGGCCCACCGACGAACGGAGCACCCGTGCGCCTTCCGCGCCCCCACCTCGCCCGTCCCGCCCGCGCCGCCGCCCTCGGGGTCGGCGCCGTCGCCCTCGTGGCCGGCGGCCTGACCGCCGCGCTGCCCGCCGTCCCGGGCGCCGCCCCGCCGGCCGGCGCGGCCACGCCGCTGCGCGTCCTCTTCGACAACGCGCACGCCCAGACGGCCGGCAACGCCGACTGGATCATCTCCACCTCGCAGCCCAGCCCCTACAACCAGAAGTCGGCCCCCACGGTCGAGACCGACTGGACGGGCGCGATCTCGGCCTGGGGCGTCAGCCTCGCGCAGTACCCCACCGAGTACCGGCTCGCGACCAACCCGTCGGGCCGGTCGCTGACCTACGGCTCGACCTCCAACGCGCAGGACCTCGCCAACTACGACGTGCTGGTGATCGACGAGCCCAACACGGCCTTCACCGCCGCCGAGCGCAAGGCGATCATGACGTTCGTGCAGAACGGCGGCGGGCTGTACCTGATCGTCGACCACGACCAGTCCGACCGGAACAACGACGGCGTCGACTCCGTCGACATCGCCAACCAGCTGTTCAGCAGCAACGGCGTCGACGACACGAACCCGTTCGGCCTCACCGTCGCCTACCAGAACATCAGCAGCGAGAACACCGCGAACCTCGGCTCGGGCGCCTCGACGCACCCGGTCGTGAAGGGCGCCTGGGGGACCGCCTCGACGTCGATCCTGCGCGGCGCGACGACCTCCACCCTCTCCACCGCGGCCAACCCGAACGCGAAGTGCCTGCTCTACCGGGCCGGCGTCTCGAACACCGGCAGCACCGGCTGCTTCATCGCGGTCAGCACGTTCGGCTCGGGCCGGGTGATCCTGTGGGGCGACTCCTCGCCGGTCGACGACGGCACCGGCCAGTCCGGCAACACGCTCTACGACGGCTGGAACGACCCCGCCGGCACGAACGCCGCGTGGGCGCTCAACGGCACCGACTGGCTCGGCCGGCTGTCCTGACGACCCGGCCGCGGTGAGCCGGTGACGCGGTGGCCGTCCGGGGCTCAGGCCCCGGCGGTCACCGCCGCGTGCACCTCGTCGAGGCGGGCGCGCAGCTCGGGGATCTGGCGGATCAGCGCGATCTCCTCGGTGAGCTCGGCCAGCAGGCCCTGCACCTGACCCAGCACCTCGCGGGTCTCGGCGAGGGTGGCGTCGACCGTGGTCATCCGGGCGTCGACCTTCGCCAGGGTGGCGTCGACGTTCTCCAGCTTGCCCTCGACGACGTCGAGGGTGGCGCCGGCGCCGGCGAGCACCTTGTCGGCGCGCTTGAGGACGTCGCCGACCGGGTTGAGACCGAGGGCCATGAGGGGTGCTCCTGTCGGGCGGGGAGGACTGTCGGTGGGCCACCGTAGTCTCGCAGCATGCGTCCCGTCACCGATCTCGAGCGCCGCGTCGCCCCCTTCAAGGTCGTCTCCGACTACGCCCCCGCGGGCGACCAGCCGGCCGCGATCGCGGAGATCACCCGCCGCCTGCAGGGCGGCGAGCAGGACGTCGTGCTGCTCGGCGCCACCGGCACCGGCAAGACGGCCACGGTGGCGTGGGTGGCCGAGCAGGTGCAGCGTCCGCTGCTGGTCCTGCAGCCGAACAAGACGCTGGCCGCCCAGTTCGCCAACGAGCTGCGTCAGCTGTACCCCGACAACGCGGTCGAGTACTTCGTCTCCTACTACGACTACTACCAGCCCGAGGCGTACGTCCCCCAGACCGACACCTACATCGAGAAGGACTCCTCGATCAACGAGGAGGTCGAGCGGCTGCGCCACTCGGCCACGAACTCGCTGCTCACCCGGCGCGACGTCATCGTCGTCTCGACCGTGTCGTGCATCTACGGCCTGGGCACCCCGCAGGAGTACGTCGACCGGATGATCCGGCTGCGCGTCGGCGAGGAGCACGACCGCGACTCGATCCTGCGGCGCCTGGTCGAGATCCAGTACACCCGCAACGACCTCACCTTCACCCGCGGCACCTTCCGGGTGCGGGGCGACACCCTCGAGATCTTCCCGGTCTACGAGGAGCACGCCGTGCGCATCGAGTTCTTCGGCGACGAGATCGAGCGGCTGATGACGCTCCACGCCGTCACCGGCGAGGTGCTCACCGAGGACGACGAGCTCTACGTCTTCCCGGCCACGCACTACGTGGCCGGCCCCGAGCGGATGGAGCGGGCGATCGCCGGCATCGAGGCCGAGCTCGAGGAGCAGCTCGCGGTCTTCGAGCGGGAGGGCAAGCTGCTGGAGGCCCAGCGGCTGCGCATGCGCACCACGTACGACATCGAGATGATGCGCCAGGTCGGCTCGTGCTCGGGCATCGAGAACTACTCGATGCACATCGACGGCCGCCCGCGCGGCTCGGCGCCGAACTGCCTGCTCGACTACTTCCCCGAGGACTTCGTGCTCGTCATCGACGAGTCGCACGTCACCGTGCCGCAGATCGGCGGCATGTACGAGGGCGACATGTCCCGCAAGCGCAACCTCGTCGAGTTCGGCTTCCGGCTGCCCAGCGCCATGGACAACCGCCCGCTGCGCTGGGAGGAGTTCCTCGAGCGCATCGGCCAGACCATCTACCTCTCCGCGACCCCCGGCGACTACGAGCTCGACAAGGCCGGCGGCAGCACCCCGCCGCACGTCGTCGAGCAGATCATCCGGCCGACCGGCCTCGTCGACCCCGAGGTGATCGTCAAGCCGACGAAGGGCCAGATCGACGACCTCATCCACGAGATCCGGCTGCGCACCGAGCGCAACGAGCGGGTGCTCGTCACGACGCTCACCAAGAAGATGTCCGAGGACCTCACCGACTACCTCCTCGACGCCGGCCTGCGCACCCGCTACCTGCACTCCGAGGTCGACACTCTCAAGCGCATCGAGCTCCTGCGCGACCTGCGGCTGGGGGAGTACGACGTGCTCGTCGGCATCAACCTGCTGCGCGAGGGCCTCGACCTGCCCGAGGTCTCGCTGGTCTCGATCCTCGACGCCGACAAGGAGGGCTTCCTCCGCTCCGACAAGTCGCTCATCCAGACCATCGGCCGCGCGGCGCGCAACGTCTTCGGCCAGGTGCACATGTACGCCGACCGCATCACGCCGTCGATGGAGTCGGCGATCGAGGAGACCAACCGGCGCCGGGCCAAGCAGATCGCCTACAACACCGAGCACGGCATCGACCCGCAGCCGCTGCGCAAGAAGATCGCCGACATCACCGAGATGCTCGCGCGCGAGGACGAGTCCACCCAGGCGCTGCTCGAGACCTGGGCGGGCACCGAGGCCAAGGGCCGGGCCGGCAAGGCGGGCAAGGGGAAGTCCCCGACGCCGATGCTCGGCGAGAAGCACTCCGGCGGTGCCGCCGACCTCACCGGGATCCCGAGCAGCGACCTCGCCCAGCTCATCCAGCAGCTCACCGACCAGATGCGCCAGGCGGCCACCGACCTGCAGTTCGAGGTCGCGGCCCGGCTGCGCGACGAGATCTCGGAGCTGAAGAAGGAGCTGCGGCAGATGATGGCGGCCACCCAGTGAGGGGTGCCGGCTCCGCCGGAGCGGCTGACACCGGTCGTCCGACGGGCTAGCGTCCGCGCATGAGCGCCACCCCCGATCCCCACGCCCCCACGGCGACGAGTCGGCGCGACCGACTCGTCAAGGCCGGCGCCGCCGCCACCGCCGCGGTGCTGTTCTTCGCCCTGCTGATGCTGGCCCTCGCGACCCTCGTCTCGGCCTTCGGCGGCTAGCCCGCCGCCGTCCGTCGATTCGCGCTCGTAGCGGGAGTCGACGGATGATCGATCGGTGAGCGCGGCGGAGGACTGGAGAGGATCCCGCACCGCCTGGACGGTGTGGGGCGTCGCCCTGGCGATGTACACCCTGGCCGTCTTCCACCGGTCGTCCCTGGCCGTCGCGGGTCTGGCCGCGGCCGAGCGCTTCGACATCTCCGCCTCGCAGCTGGCGTCGTTCACGATGCTCCAGCTGGCGGTCTACGCCGGCCTGCAGATCCCGGTCGGCCTCGCCGTCGACCGGTTCGGGCCTCGGCTCGTCGCCCTCACCGGGGCAGCGGTGATCGCGGTCGGCGAGGCCACCTTCGCGCTCGCAGCGTCGTACCCGGTGGCGCTCGGCGCGCGGTTCCTCGTCGGGGCCGGCGACGCGATGACGTTCATCTGCGTCATCCGGCTGCTGTCGTCGTGGTTCCCGCGGCGCCGGATCCCGTTCATGACCCAGGTGACCGGCACCGTCGGCCAGCTCGGGTCGATCGGCGCCGCCATCCCGATGACCTGGGCGCTCGGCACTCTCGGCTGGACCCGCGCCTACCTGGTCACCGCCGTGCTGAGCCTGGCGGTGGCCGCGCTCGGTCTGCTCGTCCTGCGCGACGGCCCCACCTCGCGGAGCGTCCGAGGCGAGACGCTCTCGCTGCCGGCGATGCGCGCGAGCCTGGCGGCGTCGTGGGCCCAGCCCGGCACCCGCCTGGGCTTCTGGGTGCACTTCTGCACGCCGTTCAGCGCCAATGTGCTCGCGCTGCTGTGGGGCTACCCGTTCCTCGTGCGCGGCGAGGGACGCAGCGACGCCGAGGCCGGCGTCCTGCTCACCGTGATGACCGTCGCCGTCGTCCTGGCCGGCCCCGTGCTCGGCGGGCTGATCAGCCGCCACCCGTGGCACCGCTCGACGATGGTGCTCGCGATCGTCGGCGCGATGGCCGCGGCCTGGACGCTCGTGCTCGCCTGGCCGGGGCAGGCGCCGCTGCCCGTGCTCGTGCTGCTGGTCGTCGTGGCCGGCGTGGGCGGCCCGGCGTCGGTGATCGGCTTCGACCTGGCCCGCACCAGCAACCCCGGCTCCCGGCTGGCCAGCGCCACCGGCATCGTCAACGTCGCCGGCTTCGTCGCCACGCTCGTGCTCGTCGTCGCCATCGGCGTCGTGCTCGACGCGCTGACGCCCGGCGGCGGCAGCGACTACCCGGTCTCGGCGTTCCGCTGGGCGATGAGCCTGCAGTACCTGCTCTGGGGCCTGGGCGCGATCCAGATCGTGCGGTACCGACGCGCCACGCGCGCGGTCACCGATCGGGACGCGCTGCGAGCAGGCGTGCCAGTGCCGGAGTGAGCGCGAGCACGACCAGCAGCCGGAACACCTGCACCGCCAGCACGTAGGTGACGTCGGCCCCGCTGTCGGCGGCCGTCGCGAGGACGGCGAAGAGCCCGCCCGGCGTCGTCGCCAGGTAGGCGGTGAGCCCGTCGACCGGCGTGACGGCGGCCAGCACGGCTCCCATGGCCGCGGTCGCCGCGATCATCGTCGCGATGATCGCGAGCACCAGCGGCAGCATCCGGGCGATCGCCGCCAGGCTGGCCCGGGTGAACCGCAGGCCCACCTGGGCGCCGATCAGCCCGTAGGCCAGCCACTGCAGCGGCGTCGGCACCGACAGGGGTCCGCCCAGCCAGCCCCCGGCCGCGAGGACGGCGCTGACGGCGAGCGGGCCGAGCAGGGTCGCGGTCGGGAACCGGACGACGCGGGCGAGCCCCAGCCCGCCGACGACCGCCAGGACCGTGACGAGGAGGGAGGCGGGCAGGTCGGCGTCCGTGGTCAGCCGGCCGACGCCGCGCGCCGGGTGGAAGAGCGTCGTCGTGACGATCGGCAGCGTCACCAGCACCAGCAGCACGCGCAGGTACTGCACGACGGTGACGACGCGGTCGTCCGCGCCGAGGTCGCGCGCGACCGCGACCACCCCCGACGCGCCGCCGGCGATCAGCGCGAAGGCGCCCGTGACCGGCGAGACGTCGCGGCGCAGCGCCAGCACGCGGCCCGCGGCGACGCTCACGACGACCGTGCCGAGGGTGATGAGCGCGATGGTCGGCAGGTCGGCGGCCATGGCGCGCAGCGCCTCGCCGCTGACCAGGCAGCCGATCGTCACCCCGATCAGCGCCTGGGCGAGCCGGAACGACGTCGGCGCGAGCTCGAGGCCCTCCTCGGACGTGAGGGCGTGTGCCAGGCCGCCGATCAGCCCGCCGAAGAGGACGGGCGAGGGCAGGCCGGCGAGGCCGAGGAGCAGGCTGCTGAGGACGGTGGCGCCGACGACGAGCGCCAGCGCGGCACGACGCGAGCGCGGCGCGCCCCGGCTCACGCCGATCGCAGGCGCTCGTCGAGGAAGCCGAGGATCCGGTCGACGGCGCCCTGGTCGCGCTGCTCGGTGACGACGCTGTGCCCCTTGCCGGGCAGGTCGACGCGGAGGAACGCGGGGCCGAGCTCGCGGTCGAGGGTGTCGAACCGGGTGCCGGTGAGCGGGTCGGAGGCGTACTGCACGCCGAGGACGGGGCATCCGGAGCCGGCCCGGCGCTTGACGGCGTCGAGGTCGGCGGGGGAGAGGTTGAGGTCGGCGCTGCGGGCGCGGCCGACGGTGAACGGCACCGACGGCTGGCACAGCACGGGGGCGGCGACGGCCTCGTCCACCATCATCGCCAGGGCGAAGCCGCCGGTGAAGCACATGCCGAGCGCCCCCACGCCCGGCCCGCCGGTCTCGGCGTGCAGGCTGCGGGCGAGGCTGCGCAGCCAGCCGGCCACCGGCGTGGTCTGCCGGGTCGCGAGCTTGGTGAACTCGCGGCTCACGCACACCTGGGCCATCGCCCGCGCGATCGCCACCGGGCCGAACGGCGCGCCCGGGGTGCCGAAGAGGCTCGGCATCACCACGGTGAAGCCGGCGTCGACGACCTCCTGGCCGAAAGCGGCGACCTTGGGCGTCAGGCCGGGGATCTCGTGGATGACGATCACGCCCGGGCCGGTGCCCTGCCGGTAGATCGGGTGGGTCGTGCCGTCCTCGTCGGTGTGCTCGCCGGCGGTCCACCGCTCCAGCACCTGCGTCGTCGCCATGTGCGTCAGCCTAGGCCGCAACCGGCGGCTTCCTAGGCTCGTGTCATGTCGGCTGTCCCGTCGTCCCCGCCCGTGCGGCTGGTGCTGCCCCACCAGCTCTTCCTCGAGCACCTCGACGAGCCGGAGAGCACCGTGCTCGTGCTGGTCGAGCACGACCTGCTGTTCCGCCAGTACCGCTTCCACCGGCAGAAGCTCGTGCTGCACCGTGCGTCGATGGAGCGCTTCGCCGCGCGTCTGCGCGACGCGGGCCGCACCGTCCACCACGTCCGCACCGACGCCGACCAGACCTCCCGCGCTCAGCTCGACGCCCTGCTCGCCGACCTCCGACCGTCCGAGGTGAGCTGCTTCGACGTCGTGGACGACTGGCTCGAGCGCGACCTCGCCGACGTCGTCACCGACTGGCGGGAGTCGCCGGGCTTCCTCACCACTCGATCGCAGCTCGAGGAGTACCGCGGCACCACCAGCGCGAAGTTCGCCCGCATGCAGCACTTCTACGCCTGGCAGCGACGCCGGCTGGACGTGCTGGTCGAGGGCGACGGCGCGCCCGTGGGCGGCAGGTGGAGCTTCGACGAGGAGAACCGCAAGAAGCTCCCCAGGAACCACCCGGTGCCCGACGTCCCGGCGATCGAGCAGCACGCCGCGGTGACCGACGCGATCGCCTGGGTCGCCGAGGCGTTCCCCGACAACCCCGGTCGGACCGAGTCGTTCCGCTGGCCGACGTCGCACGAGGAGGCCGAGGCCTCCTTCGTCGCCTTCCTCGACGAGCGTCTGGAGCAGTTCGGGCCCTACGAGGACGCCATCTCGCGCCAGCACGGGTTCGTCTTCCACGCCCTGCTGACCCCGGCGCTCAACATCGGCCTGATCTCGCCGCAGCGGGTGCTCGAGCTGGTCCTCGAACGCGCCGACGACGTGCCGATCGCCTCCCTCGAGGGCTTCGTGCGGCAGGTGATCGGCTGGCGGGAGTACATGCGCGCAACCTACGTGTGGTTCGGCCGCCGGATGCGCAGCACCAACCACCTCGAGCACGCGCAGCGCCTCGACCCCGGCTGGTGGACCGCCTCGACCGGCCTGGCCCCCGTCGACCTGTGCCTCGAGCGGGTGCTCGACACCGCCTACGCCCACCACATCGAGCGGCTGATGGTCTTCGGCAACGCGCTGTGCCTGCTGCGCGCCGAGCCCGACGCCGCCTACGAGTGGTTCATGGAGATGTTCATCGACGCCTACGACTGGGTGATGGTGCCCAACGTCTACGCGATGAGCCAGTTCGCCGCCGGCCCGGCGATCACGACCAAGCCGTACGTGTCGGGCTCGAACTACCTGCGCAAGATGAGCGACCTGCCCCGGGGCGACTGGGAGGCCGACTGGGACGCCCTCTACTGGACGTTCGTGCGCGACCACCACGACGTCTTCGCCGGCAACCCGCGCTCGCAGATGATCGCCACCCTCTACGACCGGCTCGACCCGGCCAAGAAGGCCGCCCACACGAAGCGGGCCCAGGCCTGGCTAGGGTCGCCCGCGTGATCGTCCTCGACCCGGTCGAGCAGCGGGTCCTCGGCGCGCTGCTGGAGAAGCAGGTGACCGTGCCGGCCACCTACCCCCTGACCCTGACGGCGCTGCGCACCGCCTGCAACCAGACCAGCAGCCGCGAGCCGGTGATGGACCTCGACGAGCGCACGATCGAGGAGGTCGCGAAGGCGCTCAAGGCGCGCGGGCTGCTGCGGATCGTCTGGTCCGACACCGGCCGCCGCACCCTCAAGCACCACCAGACCCTCGACGAGGCGCTGGGCCTCGCCGGAGAGCAGCACGCGGCCGCCCGGGCCGTCCTGACCGTCCTGCTGCTGCGCGGCCCGCAGTCGCCCGGGGAGCTGCGCACCCGCACCGAGCGGCTCCACCCCTTCGCCGACCGCGACGACGTCCAGCGCACGCTCGTAGCGCTCGCCGCACGCCCGGAGCCGCTGGTCGAGCGGCTCGAGCGACGCCCCCGCGAGCAGGACCACCGCTGGCGGCACCTGCTCGGCGACGCCGAGCCCGTCGCCCCGGCATCTGCGTCGTCTGCTTCGCACGTGTCGTCGGCGTCGACGGGGTCGGCCGGCGGCGGCACCGAGGCGCTGCTGGGGGTCGGCGCCGGCACCCGCGACGCGACGGTCGTCGCGACCTACGACGCGATCGCCGCGCCCTACGCCGAGCGGCTCGTCCCGGAGCTGGCGCGGATGCCGTTCGAGCAGTGGCTGCTGGGACGGGTAGCGGCGCACGCCGTCGCGCTCGGCGCACCGCTGATCGAGGTCGGCTCGGGCCCGGGCCACGTCACCGCGCACCTGGCCGGGCTCGGCGCGCCGGCGCAGGGGCTGGACGTCAGCCCGGCGATGGTCGCCGAGGCGCGGCGCCGCTTCCCCGACCTGCGCTTCGGCGAGGGCGACCTGCGCCGCCTGCTGCGACCCGAGCGGGCCGAGGGCTGGGCGGCCGTCGTCGCCTGGTACTCCCTCATCCACCTGGCGGCCAGCGAGCTGCCCGAGGCCGTCGCGGCGCTGGCGCGCCCGCTGCTGCCCGACGGCTGGCTCGTGCTCGCCCTGCACGCCGGTCCCGCGGGCGGCGCCGTGAAGCACCAGCCGGTGTGGTTCGAGCAGCGGGTCGACGTCGACATCGCGCTGCACGACGAGCACGCCGTCGCGCGCGTGCTCGCCGACGCCGGCCTGGTCGACGTCGAGTGGTACCGCCGCGGGCCCATCGTCGCCCGGGACGAGGCCACCGAACGGCTCTACCTGCTCGCCCGTCGGCCGGCGTGAGCGTCGATCCGACGATGCCCGTGCACGCCCTCGAGCTGGTGCCCGACGAGGCCGGCCGCGCGCTCGTCCGGGCGCAGTGGCAGGCACTGGCCGACGCCGGTCTGCCCTCGCAGCTGGCGCGTCCGGGCGTCTCCGACGTGCCGCACGCGACGCTGGTGTCGGGGCCAGAGCTGAGCCAGGAGGCCCTGGACGTCGCGATCGTCCGGGTCGGCTCCCTGCTCCCGGTCACCGGCCGGCTGTCGGGTCTGCTGCTGCTAGGCTCGACCGGCTCGGTGACGATCGCCCGGGCGCTGGAGCTGGACGACGACGTCGTGCGCCGGGTGCTGGCGCTGCGGGTGCAGGTGCCCGACCGCCGCTTCCCCGGCTGGCTGCCCCACGTCACGCTGGCGCGGCGGGTGCCGCGGGCCGACGTCCCGCGGGCGCTGGAGGCGCTCGAGGCGGCGCCGGCCGACGAGGAGATCGTGCTCAGCGAGCTGCGCCGCTGGGACCCCGAGCGGGGCCGGGTCACCGTGGTGGCGCAGGCTCGCTGAGCCCGTCAGGCGGTCTCGAGCACGACGTCGGCCAGCACGGGCGCGCCGTCGCGCTCCGAGCCGGGGGCGACGACGTGGGCGGAGCCCACGACCCGGCCGTCCTCGCGCCAGCCGCGCACTCCGATGGTCTCGCCGGGGAAGACCACGCCGGCGAACCGGGCGGTGAACCCGCCGACGGCGCTCGCGTCGCCGTCGAGCAGCGCGTCGGTCAGGCTGCGCAGCGCGATGCCGTAGGAGCACAGGCCGTGCAGGATCGGCGCCGGGAAGCCGGCGGCTTTGGCGAAGTCGGGGTCGGCGTGCAGCGGGTTGCGGTCGCCGCAGAGCCGGTAGAGGAGGGCCTGCTGCGGGGTCACCGCGTAGACGACCTCGGCGTCGGGCGCCCGCTCGGGCACGACGACGGGCTCGGAGCCGCCGCGGTCGCCGCCGAAGCCACCCTCGCCGCGCACGAAGATCGAGGAGCGCGCCCGCCACAGCTCGGCGCCGTCGGCGTCGACCGCGGTGCCCTCCTGCCAGATGACCGCCGCCCTGCCCTTGTCCCAGACGTCGGTGATGCGGGTCGTCAGCGTCGCGGTGCCGTGGGTCGGCAGCGGGCCGGCGAGCCGCACCGACTGCGAGCCGTGCACGACCTGCGCGAGGTCGATCTCGCAGCCGGGCAGGTCGAGCGGCGGCGGGTCGGTGGCGTGGAACGTCGGCGCGACCACCGCGAACGACGGCAGCACCTGCAGCGCCGGGCCGTCGAGGGTCAGGCGCAGGGCGGCGGGGGAGACGAAGTCGCCCGGCGCCGAGCCGGCGCCGATCGCCAGGTGGTAGAGCAGCACGTCGCTCTCGGCCCACGAGAACGTCGTGGTGCCGGTGGTGGCGCCGATCGCCACCGACGGGTCGATGGGCATCAGGCCGTCTCCTCCGCCGGGGTCCGGACGGCGGCCGCGGCGTGCGTCCGCTCGGCGATGTCGTCGGCGGCCAGGTAGCCGAAGACCAGCGCGGGGCCGATGGTGCCGCCCGGGCCGGGGTAGGTGTGCCCCATGACGGCCGAGGAGACGTTCCCGGCCGCGTAGAGGCCCTCGATCGTCGAGCCGTCGGGACGCAGCACGCGGGCGTGCTCGTCGGTGACCAGGCCGCCCTTGGTGCCGAGGTCGCCCGGCACGATCTTGACGGCGTAGAACGGCGCCTCGTCGATGACGTGCAGCGACGGGTTCGGCTTCACCGTCGGGTCGGAGTAGTACTTGTCGTAGGCCGACTCGCCGCGGTGGAAGTCCTCGTCGACGCCGGTGCGGGCGAAGCCGTTGAACCGCTCCAGGGTCGCGGCCAGGTTCTCGGCGGGCACGTCGATCTCGGCGGCGAGCGCCTCGATGCTCGACGCCTTGCGGATGGTGCCGTACTTGTACCAGCGGCCGGGGAACGGCTGGCGCGGGAAGAGCCCGGCGAAGAGGTACCGGTCGCGGTAGCGCTGGTCGATGATCATCCAGGCCGGCACGTGCGGGACGCCGGTGGCCTCCCCGGCGTAGATGGCGTGGGTGGCCTCGACGTAGGGGAGCGCCTCGTTCATGAACCGGCGGCCCTCGCCGTTGACGATGATCGAGCCGGGCAGGTTGCGCTCCGCCAGGCAGAACCACGGGCCCGACGGCAGCGGGATGGTCGGGCCCCACCACGCGTCGTCCATCAGGTCGACGGCCGCGCCGGCTGCCATGCCGGCCACGTGGCCGGCGCCGTCGTTGAACTGCGAGCCGGTCGTCCAGTCCACCGAGGTGGGCTTCGGCTGGTACTGCTCGCGCAGCGCGAGGTTGCGCTCGAAGCCGCCGCTGCCGAGCACGACGCCACGCCGCGCTCGCACCTCGTGGCGCACGCCGTCGCGCTCGACGACGACGCCGACCACCCGGCCGTCCTCGACCAGCAGGTCCGCGAGCGGCGACTCGTAGTGCACCGGCACCCCGGCGTCCATGAGGCCCTTGCGCAGGCTGATCGCGATCGCGTTGCCCATCGCGTACATGCGCCGGCGCAGCAGCAGGCTGACGATGCGGCGCAGCAGCACCATCACCATGGTGATCGGGCCGCGGACGGTGCGCAGCCCCAGGCTGATCTTCCGGAAGTCCGCCTGCGTGACGATCATGTTCGCCGGCGCCTTGGTGTACTGCGGGTGCAGCCGCTCGAGCTCGGCGCCGAGGAAGCGCGCGTCCATCGGGACGGGCTCGGCGGAGCGTCCGGCCGCTCGGCCACCGGGCGCCTCGGGGTGGTAGTCGGCGTACTGCGGCACCCAGCGGAAGCGCAGCGGGGTGCGCGCCTTGAGGAAGTCCATGACCTCGGGACCGCGGCGCAGGTAGGTGTCGCGCCGCACCTTCGGGACGACGTCGCCGACGATGGAGTCGAGGTAGAGCTCGGCCTGGGCGGCGTCGTCGGGCGCGACCTGTCCGGCCTCGCGCAGCGCGTAGTTGCCGGGGATCCACACCCCGCCGCCGCTGCGGGCCGTCGACCCGCCGAAGTGGCCGCTCTTCTCCAGCAGCACCGTCTCCAGGCCGTGGTCGGCGGCGCGCAGCGCGGCGGACATGCCCGCGGCTCCGGCTCCGACGACGACGACATCGACCTCTGCGGGCAGGGCGCCCGTCGAACCACCCGTCATGGCACAAAACTGTAACAGGTTCTACTATGTGCAGGTGACCTCCGACACCATCGTGACGCCGTCCGTCGCCCCGCGGGTCGAGCAGGCCGTCGAGCGGCTCGCCGGCGCGCTCGCGACCCGCACGCCCTGCGCGCCGGTGCGCGACCTGATCGGCACCGACGACCTCGACGCCGCGTACGCCGTGCAGCAGGGCCTCGTCCGCCGGCGCCTCGACGCCGGGGCCCGCGTGGTCGGCCGCAAGATCGGCGCGACCTCCGAGGCGGTGCAGCGCCAGCTCGGCGTCGACCAGCCCGACTTCGGCTACCTGCTCGACGAGATGGACGTCAGCGCGCTCGCGCCGATCCCCATGGACGCGCTCCTCCAGCCCCGGGTCGAGGCGGAGGTCGCCTTCGTGCTCGGCGCCGACCTCGCGCCGGCCGACGAGGAGGAGATCACGCCCGCGCTCGTCCGCTCCGCGGTCGCGCTCGTGCTGCCGGCCCTGGAGATCGTCGACTCGCGCATCTCGGGCTGGGACATCGGCTTCACCGACACCGTCGCCGACAACGCCTCCAGCGGGCTGTTCGTCGTCGCCGACCGCGCGGCCGGACGTCCGCTCGACGAGGTGGAGCCGGTCGAGGTGGTGATGAGCCTGAGCATCGACGGCGAGGTCCGCTCGGAGGGCACCGGCGCCGCCTGCCTGGGCGACCCGCTCGAGGCGCTGCGCTGGCTGGCGATCCAGGCCCACCGCTACGGCGACCCGCTGCGCGCCGGCCACCTGGTCCTCTCCGGCGCCCTCGGCCCGTTCGTCCAGTTCGCCGCCGGCCAGACCGTCGAGGCGTCGATCAGCGGCTTCGCCCCGCTGGTCGCCACCTTCGCCTGACCGGCCCTCCCCGCCGCGGTGGTCGAGCTTGTCGAGACCCCCGCACCCACCGCACCCGCCGCACCAGAGAGAAGAGGCCCCGTGGCCCAGAAGCTCACCGCCGCCATCGTCGGACCCGGCAACATCGGCACCGACCTGCTGTTCAAGCTGCTCCGCTCCGCCGAGCAGGGCGGCCCGATCGAGCCGCGCTGGATGATCGGCGTCGACCCGTCGTCCGAGGGGCTGCGGATCGCCGCGTCGAAGGGCCTGGAGGCCTCGCACGAGGGCGTCGACTGGCTGCTCAAGCAGGACGAGCTGCCCGACCTGCTCTTCGAGGCCACCTCGGCCTACGTGCACCGGGAGTACGCGCCGCGCTACCGGGAGGCCGGCATCCGGGCCGTCGACCTGACGCCGGCCGCGGTCGGCCCCGCGGTGATCCCGCCGGTCAACGGCGACGAGCACGTGGGCGCGTGGAACGTCAACATGATCACCTGCGGCGGGCAGGCCACGATCCCGATGGTCGCCGCGGTCTCGCGGGCCACGCCGGTGTCGTACGCCGAGATCGTCGCCTCGGTCTCCAGCGTCTCCGCCGGCCCGGGCACCCGCGCGAACATCGACGAGTTCACCCGCACGACCAGCCGCGGCGTCACCGAGATCGGGGGAGCGGCGCAGGGCAAGGCGATCATCATCCTCAACCCCGCCGAGCCGCCGATGATCATGCGCGACACGATCTTCTGCGCGGTCGACCCCGACGCCGACCGCGACGCGATCGTCGCCTCGGTGTTCGCGATGGAGAAGGCCGTCCAGGAGTACGTGCCCGGCTACCGACTGCTCCAGGAGCCGCAGATCGACGAGCCCTCCGACGCCACCCGCGGCGCGCTGAAGGTCTCGATCTTCGTGGAGGTCGAGGGCGCCGGCGACTTCCTGCCGCCCTACGCCGGCAACCTCGACATCATGACGGCCGCCGCCACCCAGGTCGGCCAGAACATCGCCCGCTCGATCCTGGCTGGAGCCTGAGATGACCGACACGCACGCCACGACCGCCCCGCTCGATCGGCTCGCCCGCACCTGGTCCGGCACGCACGGCGACGAGCCGTTCGGCGACCTCGACCTGCGGCTCACCGACACCTGCCTGCGCGACGGCTCGCACCACAAGCGGCACCAGTTCACCGCGCGCGAGGTCGAGGACATCGTCCGTGCCCTCGACGCCTCCGGCATCCCGGTGATCGAGGTGACGCACGGCGACGGCCTCGGCGGCTCGTCGTTCAACTACGGCTTCTCGCGCACCCCGGAGCAGGAGCTCATCCGGATCGCCGCCGAGACCGCGCAGCGGGCGAAGATCGCCTTCCTCATGCTCCCCGGCGTCGGCACCAAGGACGACATCCGGGCCGCCCAGGACAACGGCGGGCAGATCTGCCGGATCGCCACGCACTGCACCGAGGCCGACGTCTCGATCCAGCACTTCGGCCTGGCCCGCGAGCTCGGCCTGGAGACCGTCGGGTTCCTGATGATGAGCCACACCCAGAGCCCCGAGGTGCTGGCCCGGCAGGCCCGGATCATGGTCGACGCCGGCTGCCAGTGCGTCTACGTCGTCGACTCCGCCGGCGCCCTGGTGATGGAGCAGACCGCCGACCGGGTCGCGGCCGTCGTCGCCGAGATCGGCCACCAGGCCGACGTCGGCTTCCACGGTCACGAGAACCTCGGGCTCGGCGTGGCGAACACCGTCATCGCCGCCCGCGCCGGCGCGACCCAGATCGACGGCTCGGTGCGCCGCTTCGGCGCCGGCGCCGGCAACACGCCGCTCGAGGCGTTCATCGGCGTGTGCGACAAGCTCGGCTGGCGCACCGGCGTCGACTTCCTGCAGATCGTCGACGCCGCCGAGGACGTCATCGCCCCGGCGATGCCGGAGGAGTGCCGGCTGGACCGGATGACGCTGATGATGGGCTACGCCGGCGTCTACTCGTCCTTCCTCAAGCACGCCGGCAACGCCGCCGACCGCTACGGCGTCTCCGGCGCGCAGATCCTGCTCGAGGCCGGGCGGCGCAAGCTGATCGGCGGCCAGGAGGACCAGCTCATCGACATCGCCCTGATGCTGAAGGCCGAGAAGGACAAGGCGGCGGCGAACGCGTGAGCCGCGCTGGTCGTCGCGGCGTCGAGCCCCACCGACAGGGCCCGTCGTCCGACGGGCGGTGGCGTCCACGGCGCGGACGGGGCAGGCTCGCGTCATGGCCTCCCGACTCGCGAACCTCTGCTTCGACGCCCACGACACCTACGCGCAGGCCGTCTGGTGGGACGCCGTGCTCGACGACTTCGCGCACGACCCGTCCGACACCTCCGAGGGCTGGAACCACCCGGGCGCGCAGGAGTCGGGCCTCGAGGGCCCCGACGGCCGGTCCTGGCTGTTCCTCGCCGTGCCCGAGGGCAAGGCGGTGAAGAACCGCGTGCACCCCTGCCTGCGTCCCACCGACCGCAGCCGGGACGAGGAGGTCGAGCGACTCCTCGCCCACGGCGCCACGCTGGTGGCCGACCTCCGCGACGGCGAGCGCGGATGGGCGGTGCTGGCCGACCCCGAGGGCAACGAGCTCTGCGTGCTCTCCCGGCTCGACGGGTGACGCGCCGCGCCCCGCGGGACTGGACCCAAAACAAGAACGTGTTCTAGTCTGGCGGCTCGCGATCGACCGATCAGGAGCGTGCCCATGTCCCATCCGGTGCTGGAGGGCGTCCGCGACGTGCTGCCGAGCATCCGCGAGCGCGCGGACGAGGCCGAGCGGCTGCGGGTGGTGCCGGAGGCCAGCGTCAAGGAGCTCGACGAGGTCGGGTTCTTCCGCCTGCTCCAGCCGCGCCGCCACGGCGGGCACGAGGCCGACCCGGTCGACTACTACACGGCCGTGCGCGAGATCGCGGCCGCCTGCGGCTCCACGGGCTGGATGGCCAGCGTGGTCGGCGTCCACCCCTGGCAGGTCGCGCTCTTCGACGCCTCGGCCCAGGAGGCCGTGTGGGGCGAGGACGAGCGCACCCGGCTGAGCTCGTCCTACGCGCCGACCGGACGCGCCGACGTGGTCGACGGCGGCTTCCGGCTCACCGGACGCTGGAGCTTCAGCTCCGGCGCCGACCACTGCCAGTGGGTGCTGCTCGGCGGGCTCGTGCACGACGCGACCGGCGCCGTGGTCGACTTCCGCACCTTCCTGCTGCCCCGGGCCGACTACCAGATCGCCGACGTGTGGCACACCGTCGGCCTGGCGGGCACCGGCTCGAACGACATCGTGGTCGAGGACGCGTTCGTCCCCGCCGCCTTCACGCTCTCGATGAGCGAGACCGGCCAGTGCAAGGGGCCCGGTCAGGCGGTCAACGACGCCGAGCTCTACCGCCTGCCGTTCCACTCGGTCTTCACCGCCACCATCACCGCGCCGATGATCGGCATGGCCCAGGGCGCCTACGACGAGCACGTCGCGCTGCAGCGCCAGCGGGTGCGCGCCGCGTACGCGGGGGAGCGGGCCAGCCTCGACCCGTTCGCCGCCGTCCGGGTCGCCCGCGCGGCCAGCGAGATCGACGCCGCCTGGGGACAGCTCGTCGGCAACCTCCGCGAGGAGCAGGCGTTCGTGGCCCGTGGCGAGCAGATCCCGCTGCGGGTGCGGCTCAAGGCGCGCCGTGACCAGGTGATCGGCTCCCAGCGGGCGCTCGACGCCATCGACCTGCTCTTCGAGGCCTCCGGCGGACGCGCCCTGGCCCGCGGCACCCGGCTCGAGCGCGCCTGGCGCGACGCCCACGCCGGCCGCGTCCACGCCGCCAACGACCCCGAGCGGGCGCTGCAGATGTTCGGCGCCCACGAGCTCGGCCACCAGATCGACCCCGGGATGTACTGATGACGACGACCAGCCCCGCCACCGGCGCCACCGACGCCCCGCTCAGCCGGGACGCCCTGCGGCGCACCGCGACCGTGCGCACCGACGCCGCCGGCGAGATCGCCCTGACCTACTACGAGGCCGGCACGCCGACCGCGCTCGGCGGCGGCCTGCCGCTGGTGATGCTCCACGGCGGCGGCCCCGGCGCGTCCGCGTGGTCGAACTTCGGCTCCGCGCTGCCGTCCTTCGCCCGCGACCTGCGCACGATCCTGGTCGACCAGCCGGGCTTCGGCGGCTCCGACAAGCCCGCCGTCGTCGGCAACTACTACCGCTTCTCCGCGGACGCGGTGGTCGCGCTCCTCGACGAGCTCGGCATCGAGCGCGTCCACCTGCTCGGCAACAGCCTCGGCGGCGGCACCGCGATGCGGCTGGCGCTCAGCCACCCCGACCGCGTCGGTCGGCTGATCCTCATGGGACCCGGCGGCCTGAGCCTCAACCTCTTCCACGCCGACCCGACCGAGGGCGTCCAGCGGCTCATGGACTTCAGCCGCGAGCCCAGCCGCGAGAGCCTGCGCCGCTTCATCTCCTGCATGGTCGTGAACCAGGACCTCGTCACCGACGAGCTCGTCGAGGAGCGCTTCGCGGACGCGACCGCGCCCGGCGCGCAGGCCGCGATGGCGAGCATGGGCTGGTCGTTCTTCAACCCCGAGACCGCCGAGGACGGCCTGCTGTGGCGCGAGGCGCACCGCCTGCGCAAGCACACGCTGCTCACCTGGGGCCGCGAGGACCGCGTCAACCCGCTCGACGGCGCGATGGTGGCGCTCAAGCTCATCCCCAAGGCCAGCCTGCACGTCTTCCCGAACTGCGGCCACTGGGCCCAGATCGAGGCCGCCGAGGAGTTCCGCGAGGTCGCGACCGCGTTCCTCGCCCGCCACGTCGAGCGGCCCCGCGCGGCCGCCCAGGGAGGTGCCGCATGAGCATCGACATCCGCTCGCTGGGCTACGTCCGGGTCGCCAGCACCGATCTCGAGCAGTGGCGCACCTTCGCCGGCAAGGTGCTCGGCCTCGCCGAGGCTCGCGGCGCCAACCCCGAGCACCTCTACTACCGCATCGACCAGGTCAGCCACCGGCTCGTCGTCGAGCCCGCGGACGTCGACCGGCTGATCTGCGCGGGCTGGGAGCTGGCCGACCACCGCGCGCTGCAGGACGCGCGCGAGCACCTGCAGAAGGCCGGCGTCGAGTTCGAGGAGGCCACGGCCTCCGAGCTCGACGAGCGCCGCGTCCAGGAGATGATCCGCTTCTCCGACCCCTTCGACAACGTCTTCGAGCTCTTCCACGGCATCACCTACGAGGCGCGTCCGCTGGTGACGCCCTACGCCGCCCGGTTCGTCACCGGCGACCAGGGCATGGGGCACCTCGTCGTGCCGGTCGACGACGACGTCGAGGCGCTGCGGTTCTACGCCGACGTGCTCGGCTTCCGGCTGCGCGACTCGATGAGCATGCCCGGCGAGTTCGTCGGCAAGGAGCCGGGCAGCAAGGTCTGGCTGCGGTTCCTCGGCGTCAACCCGCGGCACCACTCGCTGGCGTTCCTGCCGATGCCGAACCCGAGCAAGTGCGTCCACATCATGCTCGAGGTCGACGCCCTCGACGACGTCGGCCGGGCGCTCGAGCGGGTCCGCAAGCACGGCGCCCCGCTCTCGGCGACGCTCGGCCGGCACATGAACGACGAGATGGTCTCGTTCTACGTCCGCTCGCCCGGCGGGTTCGACGTCGAGTTCGGCACCGACGGCCTGACCGTCCAGGACTCCTCCTGGGTCGCCCGCGAGTCGACGGCCGTCTCCTACTGGGGCCACGACTTCAGCGGCGGACGCTGACCATGGGGGCCCACCCCGACGGCCCCGTCCCGGCGGTCGCCGGACCCGCCACTACGGTGGGGGTCATGACGTCGCCGGAGCCCCCCGCCGTCCCCGAGGGCATGCGTCCCGACGCCGCGGCCACGTGGCCCAGCGCCGAGCTGATCGACTCCTGGCTCGCCTACGACGTGCAGCTGCACCCGGGCGAGGAGGCGGCCGTCGACCCGGCCGATCCCGAGGCCGTCGCCGCCGCCCGCCGGTTCCGCGACGTGCTGGGCCGGTTCGCCTCCGGTGTCACCGTCGTCACCGCGATCAGCAACGGCGAGCCGGTGGGCCTGACCTGCCAGTCGTTCTCCAGCGTCTCCCTCGACCCGCCGCTCGTGCTGTTCGTGCCCGCGAGGACCTCCCGTGCGTGGCCCGCCATCCAGCGCTCCGGCCGGTTCTGCGTCAACTTCCTCGCCGAGCACCAGGTCGACGTCTCCAACCAGATGGCCAGCCGCGGCGCCGACAAGTACGCCGGCCTGGGCTGGCACCCCTCCGCGGTCACCGGGTCGCCGGTGATCGAGGGCTCGGTGGCTCACGTCGACTGCACCATCCACGCCGTCCACGAGGCCGGCGACCACTGGATCGTCATCGGCCGCGTCGTCGACCTGCAGACCGACGAGGCCGACGCCGACCCGCTCCTGTTCTTCAAGGGGCAGTACCGCACCGTGCGCTGACGCGCTGCGCGGCATCTCCGTCGTCGCGCCCGGCACGGACGCGCCCCCTGGCCCGGACGGGTCAGGCCGGGCCGCCCGGGCGACGGCTGCCGTCCGTGACCCGCGCTCCCTAGCGTGGTCGGGTCGTCGGACCTGGGAGGGACCGCCATGCCTCGTCCTGCTCGTCCTGCTCGTCGTCGGTCGCACCGTGTGCGGCCCCGCCCGCTGCTCCTCGCGGGCCTGCTCGTCGTGATCCCTCTGGCTCTCGGCCCGGGGTCACCGGCGCTCGGCACGCCGGGCGGCCCGCCGGAGGCCGGGTCGACAGCGGTGGCCGTCGCGGCCCCGGCGACCGGGATGCCCCGGGCGGAGCGCGCCGTCGCCCGGCGGGCGGCGGGCGACGTCGACGTCCTGGCGCTGCACTCGCGTCCCGGGGCGGCCCGCACCGTCTACCTCGACGTCGTGGGCGCCACGGTCGCCGACGTCGGCTGGAACGCCCTGACCGGCGTCGGGTCCCTCGTCGCAGCGCCCTTCGACCGCGACGGCGACCCGGCGTCGCTGGGCGCCGAGGAGCAGGACTGGGTCCGCTGGACCTGGCAGGTGCTCGCCGCGAAGCTCGCGCCGTTCGACGTCGACGTCACGACCGAGCGGCCGAGCACCGACGCGCTGCGCGCCGACGGGCCCGACGACCCGACCTGGGGCGTGGAGATCCTGCTGACCCAGGCGTACGACAACCCGGTGGCGGCCTGGTGCGGCCGCTGCGGCGGCACCACCTACACCTACCTGCTCGGTGCCGACCGGCAGGCCCAGCGCGACGCGTCCGGCCCCGCCTGGGTGTTCGCGGACCTGATGCGCCAGCCGCGCGACGCCGGCCTCACCGCGGCCCTGCACGTCGGCCGGATGGCCGGTCTCGAGCCGCACGGGCGCACCACCGCCGTCGGCACGACGACCTTCTGGGCCGGTGGCGCGCTGTGGGGGCCGATCCTGGGGCTGCCCGTCGACGCCGACGTGAGCGGCTGGTCGCACGGCTCCTACCCGGGCGCCACGCACCCCGAGCAGGACGACGTCGCCACGCTCGCCGCCGCGCTCGGCACCGTGGCCGACGACGGGCCCGACGGCAGCGGCGGGCAGGGCGGTGCGGAGGCCGCGCGGGCGCTGGTCGACGGGCACGCCACCGGCGCGATCGAGTCGCCCGGCGACGTGGACGGCTTCGTCGTCGCGATCGACCGGCCGACCGCGATCACCGCGGCGCCCGTCTCCGACGACGAGATGCTCGACGTCGCGCTCACCGTCCGTGACGCCGACACCGGCGTCGAGATCGGACGCGCCGCGCCGCCGACCCTCCCGGCGGCGAGCTGGGTGGCCACCGGCACCGGGGCCACCGTGGACGTGCCCGTGGCCGCCGGCACCTCGCGTCGGCTCCTGGTGCAGGTGGCCGGCGACGGCAGCGGCGACGGCGTCGGCGACGGCTCCGCGCTCGCGCGCCCCGACGCCTACGACGCCGCGGGCTCGCTGGGGCGCTACGCGGTGACGGCGCGCCCGCTCGAGGACGTCCTCGCCGCGCGGGTCGGCACGACCCCCGTGGTGACGGGCACCGCCGTGACCCAGACGCCGCTCGTCCTGACCGGAGGGGTGCCGCCGTATCGCACGGCCGCCCTGGGGCTGCCCGAGGGGCTCCGCTTCGACCCGTACTCGGGAGCGCTGCTCGGCGCGGCCCCCGACGTCCCGCAGACCACGCCGCTGCGGTTCGTGGTCAGCGACGCGGAGGGCACCACACGCGTGGTCGCCGGCGAGCTGCGGGTGACGCCTCCCGGCCCGTCGCTGGGCATCGACCTCCCGGACTCGCGGCCCGCCGAGGTCGGCCTCGCCCTGGGGCCGGTGCGCTTCGCCGCCACGGGCGGCACCGCGCCGTACGCGTGGAGCTCGACCGGGCTGCCGCCCGGCCTCGCGCTGGCCGCCGACGGCACGCTGACCGGCACCCCGCGCACGGCCGGCGACCTGCTCGTCCCGGTGCGTGTGCAGGACGCCGACGGTGCGACCGCCACCGCGCTCTGGCCGCTGCGGGTGGTGCCGCGGCTGGCGCTCCGGCCCACCCGGCTGCCGGCCGGACGCGCCGGCAGCGCGTATCGCGTCACGCTGGTCGCGACCGGCGGCCTGCCCTCGCTCCGCTGGCGGGTCCGCGCTCCGACGGGCGCCCGGCTCGAGCGCGTGGACGACGGGAGTCGCGTCCTGCGGCTGCGGCTGCCCCGCGTCGTGCCCGCCTCGCGCACGGTGGTGGTCGACGTCGAGGTCGTCGACGCGCTGGGGGTGCGGGCGCAGCGCACGTACGCGGTGCGCGTGCTGCCGCGGTGACACGGTGACACGGTGACGCGGCGAGGCGGCTGATCCGCGGCCGCCGGGCCCCGGACGCACGAGGACCCCCGGCCGGCGGCCGGGGGTCCTCGGGGATCGGAGTGGCGGGAGGGAGTGGATCAGATCCGGGTGCGACGGGGGTTCGCGACCATCTCGCCGGTGAGGGCCTCGGTGGCGTCCTCGGCCGCCTCGTTCTCCTGGGGGGTGGTGTCGACGCTGTCCATGTCCCGCATCCTAGGAGCGCCGTCCCGGTCTGACCCGGGGACGGCCTGTGACCTGGGCCACGGTGCGGCCACGGACGACGCCGGGCGGGTCATGCCGTGCTCTCGGCCAGGGCCTCGCGATGCGCGCGCCCGGTGCCGAAGAGGTGCCCGAGGGCGTGCGCGCGCTTGAACACCAGCTGGGCGTCGTGCTCCCAGGTGATCGCGATGCCGCCGTGCAGCTGGACGGTCTCCGCGGCCACCCGCTCCGCCGCCTCCAGGCAGCAGGACGCCGCCACGTGCGCGTCGAACGGCGTGCCGTCCTCGGCGGTGCCGCGGGCCACCGCGAACGAGCCGGCCCACGACGTCGAGCGAGCGAGCTCGACGCGCACGAGCAGGTCGGCCATGCGGTGCTTGAGCGCCTGGAAGGAGCCGATCGGCCGCCCGAACTGCACCCGCTGGGCGCTGTAGGCGACCGTCATGTCCAGGCCGCGCGTCGCGCAGCCGAGTGCGAGCGCGGCGACCGCGGCCGTGCCGACCGCCGCCACCCTGGCCCGCGCGGGCTCGGCGCGCCCGATCGGCCGGACGGCGTCGGCGGGCACCGACACGGTGCCCAGCCGCAGCGTCTGGTCCATCGACGGCGTCCAGGCCACGGCGCACGCGGCCGCGTCGGCCACGCCGAGGACGCCGTCGTCGCCGAGCACGAGGACGAGGGACGCACGGTCCGCGTCGACCACCGGATGCGGGGCCGCGAGGTCGACGACGCAGGCGGTCTCCCCGGCCGCCAGCCGGGGGAGCAGGTCGGCCTGCGCCTCGGGGGTGCCGCCGGCGAGGACCACCTCGGTCGCCAGCAGCGTGGAGAGCAGCGGGGACGGCGTCAGCGTGCGGCCGAGCTCCTCGAGCACCAGCAGCGCCTCGAAGAGCGTCGCGCCCGCGCCGTCGTGCTCCTCGGGCACGGCCAGCGCGGCGACGCCCACCTGCTCGCAGAGCAGCCGCCACAGGTCCTCGTCGTAGCCGAGCGGCAGCGCCAGCGCGGATCGCACGGCCGCCGGGTCGGAGCGCCGCGCCAGCAGTGCCCGGACGGTGGCGACCAGCTGCTCCTGCTCGGCGGAGAGCGCGAAGTCCATCAGGCGGCCCGCCCGTCCACGAGCAGGGCCAGCAGCGCCGCGCGGTGCCGGGCGGGCGTGCCCCAGGCGCCGACCAGCGCACGGACCTTGGTGAGCCACAGGCTCAGGTCGAACTCCTGGGTGTAGCCGATCGCGCCGTGCAGCTGCAGGGCCGTCCGCGAGGCCAGGTAGGCCGCGTCGGAGGTCGCGATCTTCGCCGCGTGGACGTCGGCGGGCGCGTCGGTGAGCGCGGCGCCGTCGACGAGCGGTCGGGCGAAGTCGAGGGCGATGCGGACGTCCGCGAGCGCGTGCTTGAGCGCCTGGTACGAGCCGATCTCGCGGCCGAACTGCCGCCGCTGGCGCACGTAGGAGACGGTGTCGGCGAGCAGCCGCTCGCCGGCGCCGAGCAGCTGGGCGCTCGTGGCCAGCACCGCGAGCCGCTCGGCCGCGGCCAGGGCCGCATCGGTCGGGCCGTCGACCGCGTCGCCGGCGACGAGGTCGACGAGCGCGCGGGTGCGGTCGACCGAGCGGTGCGTCGCGCCGTCGGCGGGCGCGGCGCGGTGGAGCACGCCGTCGACGACCAGGTAGGCCTCCTCGACGACGTGCGCGTCCAGGGCGCGCGGGGCGAGCGGCGCGACGGCGACCGTCGCCGGACCGTCCAGCTCGCGGCCCAGCGCGCGCGGCAGGTACGCCGCCGACTCCACCCAGGGCCCGGGCACGGCGTGCCGGCCGAGCGCCTCGAAGGCGATGACGACCTCGACCGCGGACGCCTCGGTCGCGAGCATCGAGACGCCCTGGTCGGCCAGACGCCGCCACAGCGCGAGCCCGGGCCCGAGGTCGCCGTCGGCCCAGGCCCGGGCCACGGCGACGGTGTCCGCGCCGGCCAGCAGCGCCTCGAGCGACGTGGCCAGGTCCCGCTGGTCGGTGGTGTGGACGAAGTGCACGTCAGGCTCCCCTCGGCTCGCGCGGCAGGCCGAGGATCCGCTCGGCGACGATGTTGCGCTGCACCTCGTTGGTGCCGGCGTAGATGGGCCCCGACAGCGAGAACGTGTAGCCGTCGAGCCAGCGCGACTCCAGCTCGGCGTCCGCGTCGAGCAGGTCGAGCGCGGTCTCGTGCAGGGCGACGTCGAGCTCGCTCCAGAACACCTTGTTCACCGAGCCCGCCGCCCCGATGTCGCCGCCGTCCGCGAGCCGGGTGACGGTGCCCCAGGTGTAGAGCCGGTACGCCTGGGCGCGCAGCCACGCGTCGACGACGGCGTCGCCGGCCGCGGCGGGCGGCTCGGGCGTGCTGCGGTACAGGTCGACGAGCCGGTCGGCCGCCGCGCAGAAGCGTCCGGGGGATCGCAGGGAGAGGCCGCGCTCGTTGCCGGCCGTCGACATCGCGACGCTCCAGCCCTCGCCGACCCCGCCCAGCACGTCGGCGTCGGGCACGAACACCTCGTCGAAGAAGATCTCGGCGAAGCCGGCCTCCCCGTCCAGCTGCGCGATCGGACGCACGGTGACGCCCGGCGCGTCCAGGGGGAAGAGGAAGTAGGTGAGCCCGCGGTGGCGCTGCGCGGACGGGTCGGAGCGGAACAGGCCGAACCCCCAGTCGGCCAGCGCGGCGCGCGAGGACCAGGTCTTCTGCCCGTCCAGGACCCAGCCGCCGCGCTCCTCGTCGCGCCGCGCCGTGGAGCGCAGGGACGCCAGGTCGGAGCCGGCCTCGGGCTCGCTCCAGCACTGCGCCCAGATGCGCTCGCCGGTGGCCATGGAGGGCAGGAAGCGCTGCTGCTGCTCGGGGGTGCCGTGCTCGAAGAGGATCGGGGCGAGCAGGAAGATGCCGTTCTGCGAGACGCGGCCCGGCGCGCCCGCGCGGTAGTACTCCTCCTCGAAGATCACCCACTCCACGAGCGAGGCCTCGCGACCGCCGACCTCGCGCGGCCAGGAGACGACCGACCAGCGGTCCGCGGCCAGCTTCGCCTCCCACTCCTGGTGCAGCGCCCAGCCCTCGGGCGTGTCCATGGAGGGCAGCGGCTCGGCCGGCACGTGCGCGGCGAGCCACGCCCGGGCCTCGGCCTGGAAGGCCAGCTCGGACTCCGACAGCGACAGGTCCATCGTCACCTCTCTCGCAGGCCGGCGCGGAGCTCGGTCTTGAGCACCTTGCCGGACAGGTTGCGGGGGAGGGCGTCGACGAAGACGACCTCCCGGGGGGCCTTGAAGTTGGCCAGGCGCTCGCGCGCGGCGGCGATCACCGACGCGGCGTCCAGCGCCGCGCCCGCGGGGGAGGCGTCGCGGACGACGAACGCCGCGCCCACCTCGCCGAGCCGCTCGTCCGGCACGCCGACCACCGCGACGTCGGCGACGCCCTCGACCCGGGTCAGCGTCTGCTCGATCTCGGCGGGGTACACGTTGAAGCCGCCGGAGATGAACATGTCCTTGAGCCGGTCGGTGATGCGCAGGTTGCCGGCGTCGTCGAGCTCCCCGACGTCGCCGGTGTGCAGCCAGCCGTCGGCGTCGATCGCCTCGGCGGTGGCCGCGGGGTCGTCGAGATAGCCGAGCATGACGAACGGCCCGCGGACGAGCAGCTCGCCGTCCTCGCCGATGCGCGTCTCCATGCCGGGGATCGCGCGGCCGCAGGTGCTCGCGACCAGCTCCGCAGGATCGCCCTCGCGGCACATCGTCACGACGACCGCCTCGGTCATGCCGAAGGCCGTGACGACCTGGGCGATGCCGAGCCCGGTCGGCGCGGGCTCCTGCATCCGCTCGATCAGCACCTGCGGCACCACCGCGGCGCCGGTGACCGCCAGGCGCAGGGACGAGAGGTCGCGCCGCTCGCGGCCGGCCGCGGCCAGCAGCGACTGGTAGATGGTGGGCGCACCCGGCAGCACGGTGATCCGCTCGCGCTCGATCAGGTCGAGGGTGCGGGCGACGTCGAAGGTGGCCTCGGGGTGGAGCGTGGCGCCGGTGAGCAGCCCGGTGACGATGCCGACCTTGTAGCCGAAGGAGTGGAAGAACGGGTTCACCACCAGGTAGCGGTCGGCGCTCGTGACGCCGCCGAGCTCGCCCCACGCGCGGGCGACGCCGACGGTCTGGCGGTGCGCCGACATGGCGCCCTTGGGTCGTCCGGTGGTGCCGGAGGTGAACAGCACGTCGGCGACGTCGTCGGCCCGCACCGCGTCGGCCCGGGCCTCGACCTCGGCGAGCAGGCCGGCGTCGGGCTCGGCCTGCTCGCCGAGGTCGGCGACGTCGAGCAGCAGCCGGACGCCGGACAGGTCGGCGGCCGCCTCGAGGTCGGCGCGCTGGGAGCGGCCGAGGAAGCCGTCGGCCAGGACGACGACCTGCGCCCGGGTGCGCTCGACCAGCTCGGCCACCTCGTGGCCGGTGTAGCGCGAGTTCGCCGGGACGAGCGTCCCGCCGGCGTAGGAGACCGCGAGCGCCGCGACCACCCAGGCGACGCTGTTCGGCGCCCATACCACCGCGCGGAAGCCGGGCTCGGCCCCGGCGGCGACGTAGCGGGCGGCGGTCTCGCGCACCCGGGCGTGGAGCTCGACGAACGACGTCGTCCGGCCGTCCTCGACGTAGGCCGGCGCGTCGCCGAACCGCGTCGCGGCGGCCCGCAGCGCCGCCGGGATCGTGTCGACGGTCTCGGACACCTCTCACCCTCTCGCCCAACCAAACAGTTGCTTGGTAGCGTAGCACCTGTGGACCTGACCTACTCCCCGACCGACGAGGCCTTCCGGGCCGAGGTGCGCGCCTTCCTGGAGGACCACCTGGCCGGCGAGTTCAAGGGGCTCAAGGGCCTCGGCGGGCCCGGCCGCGACCACGAGGCGCTGCCCGAGCGGCTCGCCTGGAACCGCCACCTGGCGCGCGAGGGCTGGACGGCCGTCGGCTGGCCGGTCGAGCACGGCGGACGCGGTCTGAGCCTGTGGCAGCAGGTGATCTTCCACGAGGAGTACGCCCGCGCCGACGCGCCCGGGCGGGTCAACCACCTCGGCGAGGAGCTGCTCGGCCCCACGCTGCTCGCCTTCGGCA
Source organism: Nocardioides sp. TRM66260-LWL (assembly GCF_020075545.1). GTDB lineage: Bacteria > Actinomycetota > Actinomycetes > Propionibacteriales > Nocardioidaceae > Nocardioides. The sequence continues at coordinate 60,700 of NZ_JAIQZK010000010.1, read as the reverse complement.
CCCCAGCGCAGCAGGCGCGGTTCCTGCCGCCGATCGTGGCGGTCGAGGAGCTGTGGGCGCAGGGCTACTCCGAGCCGAACGCCGGGTCGGACCTCGCGAACGTCCAGACCCGCGCCCGGCTCTCCGAGGACGGCTCGCAGTGGGTGCTCGACGGCCAGAAGGTCTGGACCTCCAACGCCCACTTCTCCCAGTGGCTCTTCGTGGTGGCGCGCTCCGAGCCCGGCTCGCAGCGGCACCAGGGCCTGTCGTTCCTGCTCGTGCCGATCGACCAGCCCGGCGTCGAGGTGCGGCCGATCGAGCAGCTCACCGGCGGCTCGGAGTTCAACGAGGTCTTCCTCACCGACGCCCGCACCGACGCCGACCTGATCGTCGGGGAGCCCGGCCGCGGCTGGGGCGTCGCGATGGGCCTGCTCGGCCTCGAGCGCGGCGTCTCGACCCTGGGCCAGGTCGTCGGCTTCGCCCGCGAGCTCGACGCGCTGATCGCGCTCGCCCGCGCGACCGGCGTCTGGGACGACGCCGTGCTGCGCGATCGGATGCTGCACTCCCGGGTCGAGCTCGAGGCGCTGCGCTCCTTCGCGCTGCGCACGCTCTCGCTGGTCGGCAACGGCGAGGACTCCGCGGCCGGCGGCGGCGCCGGCTCGATCTTCAAGCTGGCCTGGGCCGGCTGGCACCGACGTCTCGGCGAGCTCGCCATGGACGTCGTCGGCACCGGCGGACTGCTCGCCGACGCCGCCCCCTACGAGCTGTCGACCTGGCAGCGCCTGTTCCTCTTCTCCCGCGCCGACACGATCTACGGCGGCAGCGACGAGGTGCAGAGGAACATCCTGGCCGAGCGCGTGCTCGGCCTGCCCCGCGAGCCCCGAGGTTGAGCCCCATGACGTCCGCCCGCCCCGTCCAGCCCACTCCGGCCTACGTGCCGCCGCACGGCCTGCTCGCCGACCGCACGGTCGTCGTCACGGCCGCCGCCGGCGCCGGCATCGGCGCCGCCGTCGTGCGCCGCGCCCTCGAGGAGGGCGCCCGCGCGGTGGTCTTCTCCGACACCCACGAGCGACGACTCGCCGAGGCCGAGGAGGCGCTGGCCGCCGAGTTCGGCGCCGATCGGGTGCGTCAGACCGTCTGCGACGTCACCGACGAGGCGCAGGTGCAGCGCCTGCTCGACCTCGCCGACGAGGTCGGCGGCGTCGACGTGATGATCAACAACGCCGGCCTGGGCGGCACCGCGTCGGTGCTGGAGATGACCGACGAGCAGTGGTCGCGCGTCCTCGACATCACGCTCACCGGCACCTTCCGCTGCGTCCGGGCGGTCGGGCGGCGGATGGCCGAGGCCGGCACCCGCGGCGTCATCGTCAACAACGCCTCGGTCATCGGCTGGCGCGCCCAGGAGGGCCAGGCGCACTACGCGGCGGCGAAGGCCGGCGTGATGGCCCTGACCCGCTGCGCGGCGCTCGACCTCGCGCCGCACGGCATCCGGGTCAACGCGGTGAGCCCCAGCCTGGCCATGCACCCGTTCCTGGCGAAGGTCACCTCCGACGAGCTGCTGCACGAGCTCACCCAGCGCGAGGCGTTCGGCCGGGCCGCCGAGCCCTGGGAGATCGCCAACGTCATGGTCTTCCTCGCCTCCGACTACGCCTCCTACCTCACCGGCGAGGTCGTCTCGGCCAGCAGCCAGCACGCCTGAGCGAGGATGCCTCCCGTGACTCCAGCGTCGTCCCCGCCCTCCGCGACCGCCACGTCCCGTCGCGACGAGCTGCTGCGGATCGCCGCGCGGCTCTTCGCCGAGAAGGGCTTCACCAACACCACCGTCCGCGACATCGCCGACGCCGCGGGCATCCTCTCGGGCAGCCTCTACCACCACTTCGACTCCAAGGAGTCGATGGTCGACGAGATCCTCCGGACCTTCCAGGAGGGGCTCTTCGCGGCCTACGACGAGATCCTCGCCAGCGACGACGACGCCCGCCGCAAGCTCGAGCGGGCCGTCCGGCTCTCCTTCGACGCCATCCACGAGCACGGCGACGCCGTGGCGATCTTCCAGAACGACGCGGCGCACCTGGGCGCGTCCGAGCGGTTCGCCTACCTCGCCGAGCGCAACGCCCAGTCGCGGCAGGTGTGGATGACCCTGCTCGAGGAGGGCGTGCGCACGGGCGTGCTGCGCGCCGACCTCGACCTCACGCTCACCTACCGCTTCATCCGCGACACCGTCTGGGTCGCCGTGCGCTGGTACCGCCCCGGCGGCCAGCACGCGCACACCGCCATCGCCGACCAGTACCTGACCATCCTCCTCGACGGGATCTCCCATGCCTGACGCCTACCTCGTCGACGCCGTCCGCACCCCGGTCACCCGCCGCGGGGGTGCGCTCGCCGGCGTCCACTCCGCCGACCTCGCCGCGCACGTGCTGAAGGCCCTCGTCGAGCGCACCGGCGTCGACGCCGGCGCCGTCGACGACGTCGTCCTCGGCTGCTGCGACACCATCGGCTCGCAGGCCGGCGACGTCGCGCGCACGGCCTGGCTGGTGGCCGGCCTGCCCGACCACGTGCCGGGCGTCACCATCGACCGCCAGTGCGGCTCCTCCCAGCAGGCCGTCCACTTCGCCGCCCAGGGCGTCATGTCCGGCACCCAGGACCTCGTCGTGGCCGGCGGCGTGCAGAACATGTCGGCCATCCCGATCTCCGCCGCGATGCTGGTCGGCCAGCAGTACGGCTTCTCGACGCCGTTCGCGGAGTCGCCCGGCTGGGTCGCGCGCTACGGCGACGTCGAGGTCAGCCAGTTCAACTCCGCCGAGATGATCGCCGAGCGCTGGGACTGCAGCCGTGAGGAGATGGAGGCCTTCGCCCTGGCCTCGCACGAGCGGGCCCTCGCGGCCGCCGCCGCGGGTCGCTTCGCCGACGAGATCGCCCCGCTGACCCTGCCCGACGGCACGGTCGTCGACGCCGACACCTGCCCGCGGGAGACCTCGCTGGAGCGGATGGCCGGCCTGCAGCCGCTGGCACCCGGCGGACGCATCACCGCCGCCGTCGCCTCCCAGATCTGCGACGGCGCCTCGGCCGTCCTGGTCGCCTCCGAGCGGGCCGTCGCCGAGCACGGCCTGACGCCGCGGGCCCGCGTCCACCACCTCTCGGTGCGCGGCGACGACCCCGTGTGGATGCTCACCGGCCCGATCCGCGCCACCCGTCACGCGCTCGAGCGCACCGGACTGACCGTCGAGGACATCGACCTGTTCGAGTGCAACGAGGCGTTCGCCTCCGTCGTGCTGGCCTGGATGAAGGAGCTCTCGATCCCGCACGAGAAGGTGAACGTGAACGGCGGCGGCATCGCGCTCGGCCACCCGATCGGCGCGACCGGCGCCCGGATCATGACCACGATGCTGCACGAGCTCGAGCGCACCGGGGGCCGCTACGCCCTGCAGACGATGTGCGAGGGCGGCGGGCAGGCCAACGTCACGATCATCGAGCGGCTGGACCGGCCGGGGGCCTGAGCCCTCAGGCCGCGGCCGGGGCTCCGGGGCTCGAGATCGCCTGGGTCCGCGAGCCGGCGAGCAGGCTGACCAGCAGCCCGATCCAGGCCACCACCGCGACGCCCGCGGCGATCACGGCGAGGTCGAAGCTGAGGCTGATCAGCCGATCGGAATAGCCGAAGGCCTGGGTGAGGGCCGAGCGGGTGGAGTCCTCGGTGTCGCCGAAGTCGGGCAGCACCGCGCCGAAGACCAGCAGCGCGCCCCAGAGCAGCCACTGCCAGATCAGCTCGACGCGGGTCAGGCCGCGCGGTCGCGCCTTGCGGACGAAGGCCAGCACGGTGGTGAGCGTCAGCGCCGCCAGCACGACCAGGGCGACCGGGATCAGCACCAGGCCGAACCAGCCGAAGACGCCGAAGACGACGCGGCCGATCCACACCCACGGCACCATCAGCAGGTTGATCGGGATCATCAGCAGGAAGGTGCGGCGGCCGCTCACGACGGACGCGGACGACGGCTGGTCGGGGGTCACGGCCGCATCGTAGGACGGCTGGAGGCGTCGCGAGCGCCAAACGCAGCCCGGCGGGACGGTCGACGTCGGCCGTGCGTTGCCCGATCGATCGTGCAGGTTCGCGCAGTGCACGGACGTGCACTCCGGGTCCGTTGACCCGGTCCCGGGCCAGCGGCTTGCCTGAGGGCCCGGCCGGTGCGACGACGTCGTCCCACCGCCGGGTCAACCGTCTCGGGCCGCTCCCCGGCCCCTCATGTGCAGGAGTGTCACGTTGAAACGACTCCTCGTGGGCGCGCTGAGCGTCGCCCTCGTCCCCGCCGTCGCGGCCACCACCGTGTCCGCCGCCCAGGCCGGCTCCACCGTCCCCTCCTCGAGCGCCACCAGCGCCCGCCAGGGTGACGCTCGGCCGGTCGCCCCGGCCACGGCGCGACTCCGCGCCCAGCAGTCCGCCCGTGCCCTGGTCGCCGAGCGGCCCGCGGCGCTGAAGGCCTCCCGTCACGACGCCTTCGTCGCGCGTCGCACGCACTCCTCCGAGGGCCTCACCTACGTCGCCTACGACCGCACCTACCGCGGCCTGCCGGTGCGCGGCGGCGACTTCGTCGTCACCACCGACGCCGCCGGACGCGTCCTGGGCACGTCGGTCGCGCAGACGCGTCCGGTCAGCCTGGCCGGCATCACGCCGCGTCGCGGCGCGGGCACCGCCACGGCCGTCGCCCTGCGTCAGGTGCGCGGCGGCTCCGCCGAGGCCGCGCCGACGCTGGTCGTCGTGCAGGGCCGCTCGAGCCGGCTGGCGTGGGAGACCACCGTCCGGGGCACCCGCGGCGGCGAGGCGTCCCGCCTCACCGTCGACGTCGACGCCCTCACCGGCAAGGTCCTGCGCACCCGCGAGCACGTCGCCGACGGCACGGGCAACTCCGCCTACGCCGGCACGGTCACCATCCCGACCTCGACCAGCGGCTCGTCCTACGTCATGCGCAACTCCAACGCCTCGAGCCTGGTGTGCCAGGACGCCGCCACCAACACGACGCTGGTGAAGTCCACCAACACCTGGGGCAACGGCTCGGCCACGTCCAAGGAGACCGGCTGCGTCGACGCCTTCTACGCCGCGGACCAGGAGCGGCGCATGCTCTCCACCTGGCTCGGCCGCAACGGCATGACGGGCAACGGCGGCTGGGTGCCGATCCGCGTCGGCCTCAACGACGTCAACGCCTACTACGACGGCACCCAGGTGCAGGTCGGCCACACCCAGTCCGGCGGTCGCTGGATCGGCTCGATCGACGTCGTGGCGCACGAGTTCGGCCACGGCGTCGACGACTACACCCCGGGCGGCATCTCCGGCGGCAACACCCAGGAGTTCGTCGCCGACACCTTCGGCGCGGCCACCGAGTGGTTCGCCAACAACGCCACGGACCGTCCGGACTTCACCGTCGGCGAGCAGGTCAACCTCGTGGGCTCCGGTCCGATCCGCTACATGTACGACCCGTCGCTGGCGGGTGACGACAACTGCTACTCCAGCTCCACCCCGACCCAGGAGGTGCACGCGGCCGCCGGTCCGGGCAACCACTGGTTCTACCTGCTCGCCGAGGGCTCCAGCCCGACCGACGGCCAGCCGTCGAGCCCCACCTGCAACGGGGCCAGCGTGAGCGGCATCGGCATCCAGAAGGCGATGACGATCATGTACAACGCGATGCTGCAGAAGACCTCGTCGTCGTCGTACCTGAAGTACCGCACCTGGACCCTCACCGCGGCGAAGAACCTCTACCCGGGCAGCTGCGTGGAGTTCAACGCGGTCAAGGCCGCCTGGAACGCCGTCAAGGTGCCGGCGCAGGCCGCCGACCCGACCTGCTGAGCCCGGCTGAGCCCAGCCCCGCAGGCCCTCCCGCACGAGGCCGTCCGTCCCGCTGGGACGGGCGGCCTCGTCGCCGTCACAGGACGTACGACCGGGCCCGTCCGAGCTCCTCGGCGGCGCGGGTGACGATCCGGTCGATCAGCTCCTCGCAGCTGGGCAGGTCGTCGATCACGCCCACGACCTGGCCGCTGGCCAGGACGCCGGCGCCGGTGTCGCCCTCGACCAGACCGGCCTTGAGCATCGTCGGGGTGTTGGCGGCGAGCGTCATCTGGGCCAGGGTCCGGCCCTGGGTGCGGCGCATCGCGCGGCCGTCGCTGATCAGCTGCGGCCAGCTCATGCCGCTGTCGCGCTTGAACTCCCAGGTGCGGCGCACCGTCGGGGCGAGCCGTCGCAGGGTGCTGCCGCCCTCGATCTCCTCGACCAGGGCGGTGCGCAGCATCCGGTGCGGCATGCCGTCGACCTTGGCGGTGACGACCGTGCCCGTCAGGTCGTGGCCGAGGTAGAGCTCCTTGACCGCCTGCGGCACCGCGGAGTCCGAGGTCAGCAGGAAGCGGGTGCCCATGCCGACGCCCGCGGCGCCGTACGACAGCGCGGCGGCCAGGCCGCGGCCGTCGAAGAAGCCCCCGGAGGCGACGACGGGGATGTCGACGGCGTCGAGCACGGTCGGGAGCAGCAGGGTCGTGGGCACCGGCCCGGTGTGGCCGCCGCCCTCCCCGCCCTGCACCATCACCGCGTCCGCGCCCCAGGCCGCGACCTTGCGGGCGTGCTTGGCCGCGCCGATGGAGGGCATGACCACGACGTCGTGCTCCTTGAGCCGCGCGATCAGCTCGGGCTTCGGCGCCAGCGCGAACGAGGCCACCTTCACCCCGTGGTCGATCAGGAGCCGGCAGCGGTCGGCGGCGTCGCCGGCGTCCGCGCGCAGGTTGACGCCGAACGGCGTGCCGTCGGGGATGCGGCCCTTGACCTCGAGGATCGCCTGCTCGAGCTCGGCGAAGGACATCGTGGCGCTGGCCAGGATGCCCAGGCCGCCGGCGCGGGCGGTCGCGCTGACCAGCCGCGGGCCGGAGACCCAGCCCATGCCGGTCTGGACGATGGGGTGCCGCACCCCGACGAGGTCGGTGAACGGCGTGCGGAGGAGCTGCTCGATCATCGGGACTCCCGGGTCGGCGAGGGCAGGGGGACCTCCTTGAAGCGCAGGCCCTTCGGGTCCAGCACCTCGCGGATCAGGACGAGCTCCTCGGCGGACGGCTCGCGGGTCGTCGGCACCTCGTCCGGCACGGCGAGCGCGAACCCGGTGGCGGCCACGACGTCCTCGACGGCCACGCCCGGGTGCACCGACCGGAGGCGCACCGTGCCGTCCGGACCGCCGAGGTCGAGGACGGCGAGGTCGGTGACGATGCGGTGCACGTCGTGGAACCGCGACGCGGCGGTCCCGGCCTCGCGGGCCCGGCGCGGCCCGACGCCGGACACGACGTCGACGTGCTCGACGAAGACGCGCGGGGAGTGGCGCGGCACCCAGTACGACGTCCGGTTGTTCACGGTGTTGCCGGGCGCGCCGCGCGAGCCGAGCAGCTGGCGGGTGGGTCGGTCGAAGGGGCCGATCGCGGAGATGTTCTGGTTGCCCTCGCGGTCGATCTGGGTGGCGCCCATCATCACGTGACGCGGCCCGTTGGCCACCACGTCGAAGACCCGCCGGAACGGGATCCAGCCCTCCACGACGTCGGCCTTCGCGAACAGCGGCGGGGTGCCGGCGAGGAACAGCGACTCGCCGTCGGAGATCACCAGATCGGGGTTGCTGGTGAGCCGGGCGAGGCGGACGCCGAGGGTCGGCAGCAGCCCCATCGGGCTGGCGAAGATCTCGCCGTCCTCGGCGAACGCGTCGGCGATGGCGGCCGCGCAGACCTCGGCGCGGGCGGGGGACCGGTCGGCGGTCGGGGTGTCGGGCTGGGTCACGACTGCTCCTCGTGGAAGGCGCGCACCGCGGCCTGGTAGTCGGTCTCGTCCCCGGCCAGGAAGCGCTGCTCGAAGGCGGCCCACTCCTCGTCGGAGCCTCCCGCGGCGGCGGCGTAGGCGCGCTGGAACCGCTCGTCGCGCTCGTAGTCGGGCGTGCAGGTGGTGAAGTGCGCGCCGTGCGGGGTCTCGACGACGCCGTCGACGTGCATGCGGCTCAGCAGCAGACGCTGCACGGGGGAGTCGACCGTCAGGCCGGCGGTGTCGACGATCTGCTCGACGCTGAGGAACGTGCGATCGGCGGCCAGCGCGAACAGGTCGTCGAAGTAGGGGTCAGGGCCGAGGTAGGCGGCGTTGCCGTGACGGTCGGCCCGGTTGAGGTGCACCAGCGCGACGTCCAGCCGCAGGGCCGGCACCGCGACGAGCTCCTCGTGGCCGAACCCCTCGTCGTACGGGCTGGTGACGGTACGGAGCTCGGGGTTGTTCACCAGCACGTCCGAGCCCAGGCCGGCGCGCATCGGCAGGAACGGCAGCCGCTGGGCCGCGGCGCGCAGGCCGGTCTGGAACATGCCCTCGTCCAGCTCGACGACCTCGGGGATCGTGCCGAGCTGGCGCGCCCGCTGGAAGCTCGGCTCGAGGGGGATCGAGTCGAGGCTCACGAACGCGTACACCAGGCGGCGCACCTTGCCGGCCCGCACCAGCAGCCCGACGTCGGCGCCGCCCCAGCTGACGATCGTGAGGTCGCGCAGGTCGGAGCGGAGGATCGCGCGCACCAGCGCCATCGGCTTGCGCCGAGGACCCCAGCCGCCGATGCCGATCGTCATGCCGTCGCGCAGCTCGGCGACGACCTCGTCGATGCTCATCCGCTTGTCGCGGGGCGTGGCTCCCATCGCGGCGCCGCCCCTCAGCCCCGGGCCTTGGCGGTGCCCGCGAAGGCGTCGCGCAGCTCGTCGGAGACCCCGGCGAGGTTGAGCTCGAAGGTGAAGCCCTGCTCGAACCGGTAGCTCCTGTTGACGTCGACCGGGTCGATGCCGTTGAGCGCCGCCTTCGCGGCCCGGATGACCCGGCCGTCCTTGGCGGCGATCTCGCCGGCCACGGCGAGCGCGGCGTCGTCCAGCCCGGCGCGCGGCACGACCTCGAGCACCGAGCCGAACTGCACCAGCTGCTCGGCGCGGATCGTGCGGGCGGTGAAGTAGAGGGTGCGCATCAGGTGCTGGGGGACGAGGCGGGCCATGTGGGTGGCCGCCCCGAGGGCGCCCTGGTTGACCTCGGGCACGCCGAAGTAGGCGTCGTCGCTGGCGACGATCACGTCCGCGTTGCCGACCAGGCCGACCCCGCCGCCGACGCAGAAGCCGTTGACCGCCGCGACCACCGGCACCGCGCACTCGTAGACCGCCTTGAAGGCCGCGTAGCAGCCGCGGTTGGCGCCGAGCAGGGCCTCGAAGCCGGACGTGTGCTGCATCTCCTTGATGTCGACGCCGGCGTTGAAGCCCTTGCCCTCGGCGCGCAGGACGACGACCTTCGTCGCCGCGTCGGCCGTGGCCTCGTCGAGGGCGGCGGCGACGTCGTACCAGCCCTGCACGGGCAGGGCGTTGACCGGCGGATGAGCCATGGTGACGACCCGGATGCCATCGGGGCGCAGCTCGGAGGTGATCGGCATAGATGCCAACCTAACACTTGCTTGGTAGGGTCGTCAGCATGTCGCTCGCCCTGGATCTCGCCGGTCGCGTCGCGCTCGTCACCGGTGGCCAGCGCGGCATCGGACGAGGCATCTCCGCCGTGCTGGTCGCGGCGGGCGCCACCGTCGTCACCTGCTCGCGCTCGGAGGTCGACGACGTCGTGCCCGGCTCGGCGCACCGGCTGTGCGACGTGCGCGACCCGGCCGCCGTGACCGCCCTGGTCGACGCGGTCGTCGCCGAGCACGGCCGGCTCGACGTCCTCGTCAACAACGCAGGTGGCGCGCCGGCGACCGACGCGGCCACGGCGTCCGCGCGCTTCCACGAGCGGATCGTCGGGCTGAACCTGCTCGGGCCGCTGGCCTGCGCGCAGGCCGCCAACGCCGTGATGCAGCGTCAGGGGACCGGCGTGATCGTCAACATCTCCTCGATCGCGGCGTCCCGTCCCGCTCCGACGATCGCCGCCTACGCCGCGGCCAAGGCCGGCGTCGACTCGCTCACCCGCTCGCTGGCGATGGAGTGGGGCCCGGCCGTGCGGGTCAACGCGGTCGACGTCGGCCTGTGCCGCACCGAGCACACCGACGACCACTACGGCGGCGACGCCCAGGTGGCCGCGATCGAGTCGACCATCCCGCTGGGGCGCATGGCGCGTCCCGAGGAGGTCGGGGCGGTGGTGGCCTTCCTGGCCAGCGACCTCGCCTCGTACGTCTCCGGTGCCCGCGTCGCCTGCGACGGCGGCGGCGAGCCCCCCGTGTTCCTCCACCTCGGCCGCACGTTCGCGGCCGCCACCTCCCAGGAAGGCTGATCCATGTCGTCCCAGCTGCTCGCCGGTCGCGTCGCCATCGTCACCGGAGCCGGTCGCGGCATCGGTCGTGCCCATGCCCTCGAGCTCGCCCGCCACGGCGCCGCCGTCGTCGTCAACGACTACGGCGTGACGCTGGCCGGCGAGTCCGCGGGGGAGTCGCCCGCCGACGCGGTGGTCGCCGAGATCGAGGCCGCGGGCGGGCGTGCCGTCGCCAACGGCGCGGACGTGGCCGACTTCGCGCAGGCCGCGGCGATGGTGCAGCAGGCGATCGACGTCTTCGGCGGACTCGACGTGCTGGTCAACAACGCGGGCTTCGTCCGCGACCGGATGCTCGTGAACACCTCCGAGGAGGAGTGGGACGCCGTCATCCGGGTGCACCTCAAGGGCCACTTCGCGCCGCTGCGTCACGCCGGCGCCTACTGGCGCGCCGAGGCCAAGGCCGGACGCACCCGCGCGGCCCGGGTGATCAACACCTCCTCCGGCGCCGGCCTCCAGGGCTCGATCGGCCAGGCCACGTACTCCGCCGCGAAGGCCGGCATCGCGGGCCTCACCCTCGTGGCCGCCGCCGAGATGGGGCGCTACGGCGTCACGGTCAACGCCATCGCCCCCGTCGCCCGCACCCGCATGACCGAGGGCGCCTTCGACACCTCCGCCATGGCCGTGCCCGAGGACAACTCCCCGATCGTCGCGTGGCTGGCCTCGGAGGAGGCGGGCGACGTGACCGGACGCGTGATCGAGATCGACGGCTCGCGGGTGACCGTCGAGTCGGGCTGGCGACACGACGCCTCCCGCGACCTCGGCCGCCGCTGGTCCGCCCCCGAGGTCGGTCCGGCCCTGCGCCAGCTGCTCGCCGGCTCTGCCGCTCCCGAGCCGGTGTACGGGGCGTGAGCGGCGCCAGATTCGGCGGCTGACCGCCGAAGTTTCGGCGGTCAACCGCCGAAACTGTCGGTTGGTGTACGAACCTTCGTACGCTCACCGACAGGTTGCGTCATGCCGCCCTGCGAGCCAACTGGTGGATCCGCCGCAGGAGCCCGATCGGGTCCTCCAGGTCCTGCCATGTCACGCGGAGGACCGGCAGCCCGCTGACCTCGCGGATGCGGTCCTCACGTCGCTTCTCCCGCAGGACGCACTCGCCGATCGACTCCCCGGGCCGCCGGTGGTTCGTGTACTTGATGCGCCCGTCGAACTCGACGAGCACGCCGAGCTCGGGAAGATACAGATCGACGAAGGCGAAGGGATCGCCAGAGTCGTCACGGATCGGGTGCTGGAGCACGATGCTCGTCACCCCGAGATCGTGGAGGAGGAGGCGGAGCCGGGTCTCGCCGACGCTGTCGGCACCGACTCGGGCCAGGCCGAGGCTGGTCGACGCCCTGAGGTGCTCCGGCCAGTCCGTCCGCTGGGCGAGCCCGGCCTGCAACTCGGGGAAAGTCGTCAGAGATCGGCGCAGGAAGTCGTCGGCGACCACGACGGCGACATCGCGGGGGACGAGCCCGGCGACGTCGAGGACGGTTCTGGTGGGTGCGGTGAGCCAGTGGCCGTCGACCCTGGTCAGATCGCCGACACGACACGAGCCGCGATGGTGGTGGACCTTCGCCCGGCGACGTTGCCCGGTCTGGTCGAGGTCGGTGATGTGCACGGCGTCGAGGTCGATGCCCCACGCCGGCGCGCCCTGGAGGAGGGCGGCGCTGGTGTGGGAGAGGCAGACATCGTTCGGATAGAGCCGCATGACGCCGCGGCTCAACGCGAGGTGGCGCTCGGCGGAGGTCGCTTCTCGCCATCGCGGTCCTAGGCAGTAGACGCCGTGACGGATGCGGACGATCTCGCCGGTACGCAGACGCCGTTGCAGCGCCAGGTCGTCGATGCCGGCGCGTACCGCGTCTCGTCGGAGGAAGATCCCGTGCTCGTCGCAGAGGTGCTCGATCATGCGTCGACCCTCGCCGCCGGGGGCCTGGGGTAGCCATCCGCCTCCGCGATCGGTGGATCGCTGAGACCGCGGACTGCTTGTGCGCAAGACCTGGCTTCTGCTGATGGGGGTGGGACGCGACGGAAGCTTTCGGTGGGAGTTCGTAGCTATGAACGCCCACCGACAGTTTTGGCGGCCAACCGCTGAAGCTTCAGCGGTTGGCCGCCGAAACTGCGCGCCCCGCCCGCCCTCACACCCGCTCGAGCACCGTGCCGGTGGCCATGGCGCCGCCGGCGCACATGGACAGCAGGGCGGTGGAGGCGTCGCGGCGCTCGAGCTCGTGCAGGGCGGTGGTGATGAGTCGGACGCCGGTGGAGCCGACGGGGTGGCCGAGGGCGATGGCGCCGCCGTTGACGTTGACCCGGTCGAGGTCGGGCCGGTGCACCGAGGCCCACGACAGCACGACGGAGGCGAAGGCCTCGTTGACCTCGAAGAGGTCGAGGTCGGCCATCGTCATGCCGGCGCGCTCCAGCACCCGCCGGGTGGCGTCGACGGGGCCGTCGAGGTGGAAGTACGGGTCGGAGCCGACGAGGGTGTGCGCGCGGATGCGGGCGCGGGGGGTGAGGCCGAGGGAGCGGGCGAGGTCCTCGTCCATCATCAGCACCGCCGAGGCGCCGTCGGAGATCTGGGACGAGGTGCCGGCGGTGTGCAGCCCGTCGGGCAGGACCGTGCGCAGGCCGGCGAGCCCCTCGAGCGTGGTGTCGCGCAGCCCTTGGTCGGCGTCGACGACGCGCGTCTCGCCGGTGGCCGCACCCTCGGCGTCGAGCACGGGGGCGGTGAGCGGCGCGATCTCGCGCTTGAACCGGCCCTCGTCGACCGCGACCCGGGCCTTGGCCTGCGAGGCCAGGCCGAAGGCGTCGAGGTCGGCACGGGTGAGTCCGCGGTGACGGGCGATCCGGTCGGCGGCCTCGAACTGGTTGGGCATGTCGATCGTCCAGTCGTCCGGACGCGGGTCGCCGAGGCCGGGCGGCACGTTCGCGCCGAGCGGGATGCGCGACATCGCCTCCACGCCGCACGCGATGCCGACCGAGATCGAGCCGGCGGCGATCATGTCGTGCACGAGGTGCGCGGCCTGCTGGCCGCTGCCGCACTGGGCGTCGATCGCCGTGCCGGCGGTGTGCTGGGGGAGCCCGGCGTGCAGCCAGGCGCGCCGCACCATGTCGTTGCTCTGCTCGCCGGCCTGCGTCACGCAGCCGCCGACGACCTGCTCGACCAGCTCGGGGTCGACCCCGGCCCGCACGCACACCTCCCGCTGCACGAAGCCGAGCAGGACGGCGGGGTGGACGCCGGCCAGCCAGCCCTTGCGGCGGCCGAGAGGGGTGCGGACGGCGTCGACGATCACGGGGTTGCCCATGCGGAGAAACTAGAACAAGTTCTCATTCGGGGGCAAGAATCGCGAGATCGCCCTTCCCTGCATACTCCCGGCATGTAACCCTGATCACTAGAACAGGTTCCAAGTCTAGGAGAGCACGTGACCCTCGCCCCCGACGTCCCCGTCGCGCCGTTCGACCCCACCGACCCCGACGTGATGGTCGAGCGGGTCCCGCACGACGAGCTGCTCGCGCTGCGGCGCACGGCGCCGGTGTCCTTCGTCCCGCAGGACGAGGACGCGCGGGCCGGCTTCCCCGACCACGCCGGCTTCTGGGCGATCAGCAAGCACGCCGACGTGGCCGCGGTCTCCAAGAACCAGACCGACTTCTCCACCCGCGAGAGCGGCGTGATCATGCGGTTCGCGCCGGGCATGACCAAGGACGAGCGCGAGGCCTCGGGCTTCCTGCTGATCAACCACGACGCGCCCGACCACACCAAGCTGCGCCAGATCGTCTCGCGCGCCTTCACGCCGCGCTCGATCAACGCCCTGCACGACAACCTCAAGGAGCGGGCGACGGCGATCGTGGCCGCCGCGATCGAGAAGGGCGAGGGCGACTTCGTCGAGGAGGTCGCCGCCGAGCTGCCGCTGCAGGCGATCGCCGAGCTGCTCGGCGTCCCGCAGGAGGACCGCGGCAAGCTGTTCAGCTGGTCGAACCAGATGATGAGCTACGACGACCCCGAGGTCGAGGGCGACCAGATGGTCGCGTTCGCCGAGATCCTCGCCTACTCCATGGCGCTGGCCGACGAGCGTCGCCGCAACCCGCAGGACGACATCGTCACCAAGCTGGTCAGCGCGGACGTCGACGGACGCGGCCTCACCGACGACGAGTTCGGCTTCTTCATGATCCTGCTCGCGGTGGCCGGCAACGAGACCACCCGCAACGCGATCACGTGGGGCATGCACGCCTACCTCACCAACCCCGAGCAGTGGGAGCTGTTCCGCGCCGAGCGTCCCCGCACCGCCACCGACGAGATCATCCGCTGGGCCACCCCCGTGACGGCCTTCCAGCGCACCGCGATCCGCGACGTCGTCGTGGGCGGCCAGGCGATCCCGGCCGGCGAGCGCGTCGGGCTGCTGTACGCCAGCGCGAACTTCGACGAGGACGTCTTCGCCGACCCCTTCCGCTTCGACATCACCCGCGACCCCAACCCGCACCAGGCCTTCGGCGGTCACGGCGCCCACTACTGCATCGGGGCCAACCTCGCCCGGCTCGAGGTCGACCTGATGTTCAACGCGATCGCCGACGCCGGCGTCCGCATCGAGCTGCGCGGCGAGCCGCGTCGGCTGCGCAGCGGCTGGCTCAACGGCGTCAAGTCGATGCCGGTGGCCTACCACCGCTGAGGCCCGTCCGGCCGACCTCTCTCGGGACCCCCGTCCGCACCCGCCAGGAGCACCGCCATGACCGTCATCGAGCCCCTCCGCGTCCTGCCCGAGGGCGTCAGCGACTTCACCGATCCCTCGCTCATCGTCCGCGGCATCCCGCACGAGGCCTTCCGTGCCGCCCGGCGCCATGCGCCGGTGCACTGGGTCGAGCAGGCGCCGGGCACCTACGACGGCATGGCGCCGGAGTCGGGCTCGGGCTACTTCGCGGTGACGCGGCATGCCGACGTCGCTGCGGTGTCGAAGAACAGCCGCGACTGGTCGGCGGAGGAGAACGGCGCGATCATCCGGTTCTCCGAGGGGATGCTGCGCGAGCAGATCGAGCTGCAGCGCACGATCCTGCTCAATCAGGACCCGCCGCACCACACGGCGCACCGGGCGATCGTCTCCCGCGGCTTCACCCCGCGCTCGATCGCCGAGCTCGAGGAGACGATGGTCGCCCGGGCGTCGGCGATCGTCGCGGACGCCGTCGCGCAGGGGTCGGGCAACTTCGTCGAGCAGGTGGCGGCCGAGCTGCCGCTGCAGGCGATCGCCGACCTGATCGGCGTCCCCCAGGAGGACCGCCACCGGCTCTTCGACTGGTCGAACCAGATGCTCGCCTCCGACGACGACCCCGACATCGAGGGCGACCCGGAGACCGCCGCGGCGGAGATCCTCGGCTACGCGATGATGCTCGCGGCCGATCGCAAGGCGAACCCGCGCGACGACATCGTCACCAAGCTGATCAACGCCCACAAGGGCGACCGCGGCCTGACCGACGACGAGTTCGGCTTCTTCGTCATCCTGCTCGCGGTCGCCGGCAACGAGACCACCCGCAACGCGATCACCCACGGCATGAACGCCTTCCTCGAGTTCCCCGAGCAGTGGGAGCTCTGGAAGGCCGAGCGCCCGGACACGATGGTCGACGAGGTCGTCCGCTGGGCCAGCCCGATCAGCGTCTTCCAGCGCACCGCGCTGGTCGACACCGAGGTCGGCGGCGTGCCGGTCGCGAAGGGCCAGCGGGTCGGCCTCTTCTACGCGAGCGCGAACTTCGACGAGGACGTCTTCGACGAGCCGTTCCGCTTCGACATCACCCGCGACCCCAACCCCCACGTCGGCTTCGGCGGCCACGGCGCGCACTACTGCCTCGGCGCCAACCTCGCGCGGCAGGAGATCCGGGTCATCTTCGACGCCCTCGCCGACCACGCGCCCGACATCCGCCGGCTCGCCGAGCCCGACCGGCTGAGGCACGCCTGGGTCAACGGCATCAAGCGACTCGAGGTCGCCTACCGCTGACCGCTCCCCGCTCGATCGGCTCCGGCGATCGGCTCGGACGAGCCGCGCCGGTCAGTCGCGCGCGGTCAGCACCAGCGGTCCGTCGGCGGTGATCGCCACCGTGTGCTCCATGTGCGCTCCGCGCGAGCCGTCGTCGCTGCGCAGCGTCCAGCCGTCGGGGTCGGTGTGGATGCGGTCGGTGGTGTGCAGGAACCACGGCTCGATCGCGATCACCAGGCCCGGGCGCAGCTTGAACCCGCGGCCGGCCCGGCCGTCGTTCGGGACGTGGGGCTCGCCGTGCATCGTGCGGCCGACGCCGTGCCCGCCGAACTGGGTGTTGATCCGCAGGCCGGCCTGGCGCGCGACCGCGGCGATCGCGGCGGAGATGTCGCCGATGTGGTTGCCCGGTCGGGCCGCGGCGATGCCGGCCTCGAGCGCGCGTCCGGTGACCTCGATCAGCCGGAGGTCCTCCTCGCGCGGGGTGCCGACGACGACGCTGAGGGCGGAGTCGGAGACCCAGCCGTCGACCGAGGCGGCGAAGTCGACGCTGAGCAGGTCGCCGTCGCGCAGCACGTAGTCGTGCGGCAGGCCGTGCAGCACGGCGTCGTTCACCGACGTGCACAGCACCTTGCCGAACGGGGAGGCGCCGAAGCTCGGGTGGTAGTCGATGTAGCACGACTCCGCGCCGCGCTCGCGGATCATCCGGTGCGCCTCGGCGTCGAGGTCGAGCAGGTTGACGCCGACGTCCGCGACCTCCGCGAGCCGGGTGATGACGTCGGCGACGAACCGGCCGGCCGCCCTCATCTCCTCGATCTGGGCGGGGGTGCGGAGCTCGATCATGTCTCCCAGCCTAGGTGCTCGGTTTGGCCATAGGGGGCCGGGGGAACGGTGCCGGTCATGCCTGCCGCCCTGAGCCGCGTCCGCCTGGCCGTCCTCTCCGTCCTGCTCTGCTTCTTGGGTCTGCTGGTGCAGGTGGGGCCGGCTGAGGCCGTCACCTATCGGACGGTGACGAAGACGATCCGCGGGGTCGACTCGTTCTACTCGACGACCTTCGCCACCTGCCTGGAGGCTCGGTACTCAGCTGTCATGAGCGCACGTGCGTACTTCGCGAACAAGAAGAACAACTTCGACCAGCCGCGCATCTCGAAGATGTCACTCTCGGTGGTGACGAAGCGATCCTGCTCGTCCACGAGGCCGACCGAGGCGCGGAACCGCTTCGACGAGATCAGCTACTCCTCCCTGGTGTACGGGCAGGGCTGCCGGTCCAACCCGAGCTTCTCCGCTTCCCTGCCGTGGTCCATCGGAGTCGCCGTCACGCCGACCTGCGGCCGCGTGCAGCGGGCGCGATTCGGCGACTCCCAGGGTCGCGCCCGGGGGGCGCATGTCTTCGAGACGACCAACGTCAAGACCCTCGCCTGGAACGACACCGACACCTGGACTCCCCGCGTCCCGGCGGCAGGCACCTACGCCGAGCTGTGCACGAGCGTTGCTGCTTCCGTCTCCATCCGGAACACCACGGGCACGTCGCGCCGAAAGCTCACGAGGTCCTTCGTCTTCAAGGACGCCTGCATCCGGGATCGATGATCTCGATGAAGAGGCCGCGACCGTCCACGCGCTCGACCCAGCCCGGGCTCGTCGAGATGCGGCGGCGTCGGATCCTCTGAGGGGAGCTCCGACGCCGCCGGTCGTCCCGTGGAGGGCGCAGATCCGGACTCAGCTGGTCGGCGGCTCCGAGCCGACGACCCACATGGCGAAGAACTGCGAGCCGCCGCCGTAGGCGTGGCCGAGCGCCTTGCGGGCGCCGTCGATCTGGTGCTCGCCGGCGCGTCCGCGCACCTGGAGCGCGGCCTCGCCGAAGCGGAGCATGCCGGACGCGCCGATCGGGTTGGACGACAGCACGCCGCCGGAGGCGTTGACCGGCAGCCGCCCGTCGATCGCGGTGGCCCCCGACTCGGTGAGCCGCCAGCCGGCTCCCTCCTCGGCGAAGCCCAGCGACTCCAGCCACATCGGCTCGAACCAGGAGAAGGGCACGTAGATCTCGGCGGCGTCGATCTCGTCGATCGGCGAGGTGATGCCGGCCTGTCGCCACAGGGCCGCGGCGGCGTCGCGGGACGCCTGGGGGTTCACCTGGTCGCGCTCGGCCGCCGTGGTGGCCTCCGAGCGCATCACGGTGCCGTGGATCCAGGCCGGGTCGGGAGACCGCCTCGCGACGTCCTCGGCCGCGATCACCAGGGCGCACGCGCCGTCGGAGGACGGGCAGGTCTCCTCGTACCGGATCGGGTCCCACAGCATCTGCGAGGCCAGCACGTCGTCGACGGTCTTGGTCTCCCGGAGGTGGGCGTAGGGGTTCCTGAGCGCGTTGGTGCGGTCCTTGGCGGCCACGATCGCGCCGATGTGCGTGGGCGCCTCGGAGCGGCGGATGTAGGAGCGCACGTGCGGGGCGAAGTAGCCGCCCGCGCCGGCGTGCACGGGCATGTTGAACGGCACCGGCACCGAGAGCGCCCACATGGCGTTCGACTCCGACTGCTTCTCGTAGGCCACGGTGAGCACCGTGCGGTGCACGCCGGCCTGCACCAGGGAGGCCGCGACGATGGCCGTCGAGCCCCCGACCGAGCCGGCGGTGTGGACGCGCAGCAGCGGCTTGCCCGCCGCGCCCAGCGCCTCGGCCAGGAACAGCTCGGGCATCATCACGCCCTCGAAGAGGTCGGGCGCCTTGCCGACGACGATCGCGTCGATCTCGTCGAGCGTGAGGCCGGCGTCCTCCAGCGCCCGGTCGATCGCCTCGCGGCACAGGCCGGCCATGGAGACGTCCTCGCGCTTGGCGCGGTGGTGGGTCTGGCCGACGCCGATGACCGCGGCGGGCTGCTTGCTCATCGGGTGGCTCCTTCGGGCGAGCTGGCGAGGGTGCACAGCAGGTTCTGCTGCAGGGCGGGGCCGGAGGTCGCGTGGGCGAGCGCCTTGTCGGCCTCGCCGCTCCAGATTCGCGTGGCGGCCTCGCCGACCCGGATGCCGCCGGCGGAGAACATCGGGTTGCCGGCGAGCGCGCCGCCCGAGGGGTTGACTCGCACGTCGTCGTCCAGACCGAGCTCGCGGCGCAGGATCAGCTCCTGGTGGCTGAAGGGCGCGTGCAGCTCGGCGACCTCGACGCCGCCGAGGTCGAGCGCGGCGGCCGAGCGGGCGGCCGAGGGGGAGCGGGTGAGGTCGCGGGTGCCGAGGCTCATCGGGTCGATGTGGTGCGAGAGCCCGGTCAGCCAGGCGGGACGGTCCCGCACGTCGCGCGCGCGGTCGCCCGCCGCCAGGACGATGGCCGCAGCGCCGTCGGTGACCGGCGCGCAGTCGTGCTTGCGCAGCGGGTCGGCGTACATCGGCCGCTCGAGCAGGGCCTCCACCGACGAGCCGCCCTTGCGAATCGCGTGCTCGTTCTTCTCCGCGTCGGTGAGCGAGCGCTGGACGACCTCGGCCATCGCCCGCTCGTCCCACAGGCCGGCGTCGAGGCCGATCCGGGCCTGCAGGCCGGCGAGCGACACGGTGTCGGGCCACAGCGGCGTCATCGTGTACGGCTCGAGCTGCAGCGCCAGCGTGCGGCGCAGCGTGCCGGCCGAGCTCTTGCCGAAGGCGTAGACCAGCGCGGTGTCGACCTCGCCGGTCTGGATCTTCAGCCAGGCCTCGTACATGGCCCAGGCGAGGTCCATCTCGACGTGCGACTCGTTGACCGGCGGGATGACGCCGATCGCGTCGACGGCCTGCACGAAGGAGAACGAGCGGCCCGCGAGGTAGTCCGAGGAGCCGGAGCACCAGAAGCCGACGTCCTGACGGGTCCAGCCCGTCTGCTCGTAGCACTCCTGGAAGAGGGGGACGAGGAGCTCGACGCAGGTCGGCGACCCGTCGAACTGCTCCATCTGTCGCTGGGCGAACCCGACGACGGCGACGTCACGCATGGTCGGTGCCTTTCAGAGGTGGTGGCGGTAGGAGTCGAAGTCGGCGTCGGGCTCGCCGGTGGGCGCGAAGTGGCTGATGTTCTCGATCGTCGTGCCCCACTCCTCGCGGGGCTTCCACACCGCCTTGACGCGCATGCCCATGCGCACCTGGTCGGCCGGGATGTCGAGGATCAGGTGCAGCACCGCGATGTCGGCGCCGTCGAGCAGCACGTAGGCCGAGACGTACGGCGGGGTGATCCGCTGGCCGAGGAACGGCACGTTGACGATGCAGAACGTGGTGACCGTGCCGCTGTGGGACACCTCGACCTCGTCGGTGGTCGGCGTGCCGTCGGTGGGGCAGGCGGCACGCGGGGGCACGTAGACCTTGCCGCAGGACGGGCAGCGCTGGCCGACGATGCGGCCTTCGGCGAGGCCCCGGTAGAAGGCCGACTCCTCCGGGGAGGCGGCGTAGACGTAGTCGAGGGAGACGGGCGTGATGACGCCGGTCACCGGGTCGGGAACGGCCAGCGGCTCGGTGCCGCCCGCGCCGCCGGCGCCGCCCGCGCCCGCCGCAGAGCCGTCGGCCGGCTCGAAGCAGGCGATGTCGGTGATCGCGCCGACCCGCTCGCCGGCCCAGCGCACCCGCACCCGCATGCCCGTCGAGACCGCGTCGGGCGTCGGCACGTCGAGCGCGTGCAGCAGCGTGCGGGTGGCGCCGTCGAGAAGCACGAGGGCGAAGGCGAAGGGACGGTCGAGCGGCTGGCCCTTGACCGGCTCGGGCACCCAGGTCCACGACACGACGCTGCCCTCGGCGGCGACCTCGACGAAGTCGTCCAGCTGCGCGTGGGTGACGGGGTCGTACTCCGGCGGCGGGACGACGATCTCGCCGTCGGAGGTGCGGCCGGCGACGACGACGCCGTCCCGCAGCCCGGTCAGGAAGCGTCCGAGGACGGGACCGGTCGAGCGGGTGTAGTCGAACGCCACGGTGACGGGGGCCTGCAGGGTTCTCGACATGGCCGCAAACTAGAACACGTTCTATACCTGGGGCAAGGGCCGTGAGAGGGTGCGCGCATGAGACTGGGACTTCAGCTGGGGTACTGGCAGGCGCAGCCGCCGACCAACCACGCCGGGCTCGTCGCTGCGGCCGACGAGAGCGGCTTCGACGCCATCTTCACCGCCGAGGCGTGGGGCTCCGACGCGTTCACGCCGCTGGCGTGGTGGGGCCGCGAGACCCGCAACGTGCGGCTCGGCACCTCGATCGTCCAGATGTCGGGGCGCACCCCGACGTCGATCGCGATGCACGCGCTGACCCTCGACCACCTCTCCGGCGGCCGGATGATCCTCGGCATGGGCGTGAGCGGCCCGCAGGTCGTCGAGGGCTGGTACGGCCAGCCGTTCGCGAAGCCGCTGGCCCGCACCCGCGAGGTCGTGTCGATCATCCGCCAGGTCCTGGCCCGCGAGGGCGCGGTCACCAACGACGGCCCCCACTACCCGCTCCCGCTGCGCGGCGAGGGCGCGACCGGCCTGGGCAAGCCGCTCAAGCCGATCACCCACCCGCTCCGGGCCGACCTGCCGATCTGGCTCGGCGCCGAGGGCCCGAAGAACGTCGCCCAGACAGCGGAGATCGCCGACGGCTGGATCCCGATCTTCTACACGCCCGGCTCGGCCGGGATGTACCAGCCGTGGCTCGACGAGGGGTTCGCCCGGCCCGGCGCCCGCCGCACCCGCGCCGACTTCGAGATCGCGGCCACCTGCCACCTCGAGATCGTGCCGGACGCCGCCGCCAAGCAGGCCGCGATCGAGGCGATGAAGCCGTTCGCCGCGCTCTACATGGGCG
The DNA here is from genome assembly GCF_020075545.1 of Nocardioides sp. TRM66260-LWL. Lineage (GTDB taxonomy): Bacteria > Actinomycetota > Actinomycetes > Propionibacteriales > Nocardioidaceae > Nocardioides. The sequence continues at coordinate 38,737 of NZ_JAIQZK010000010.1, read as the reverse complement.
GCATGGGCGCCAAGGACGCCAACTTCCACAAGCAGGTCTTCGAGCGGATGGGCTACGAGGAGCTCGCCGGCACCGTCCAGGAGCTCTACCTGACCGGCCGCAAGGACGAGGCCACCGCCCTGATCCCCGACGCCCTGATCGAGGACATGCACATCATCGGCACCGAGGGCGAGGTCAAGGAGAAGGTCGCGCAGTGGGCCGAGACCGGCGTGACGACGCTGATGCTCAGCCTGCGCACGCCCGAGGAGGTCCGGCGGATCGCCGAGCTGCTGGCCTGACCCGGCCTCCCCGGAGGCGCGGGCTCACCCGTCGGGGCCGTGGCGACCGCCGCGGCCCCGGCACAGTGGGGGCATGACGACGCAGCGCACCGCCCCGGGCGGCACCCTCCGACTCGGCGACCGCACCGTCTCGCGCCTGGGCTACGGCGCCATGCAGCTGGCCGGCCCCGGCGTCATGGGTCCGCCCCGCGATCCCGACGCCGCCCGCACCGTGCTCCGCCGCGTCGTCGAGGCCGGCGTCACCCACATCGACACCAGCGACTTCTACGGACCGCACCTCACCAACCAGCTGATCCGGGAGGTGCTGCACCCGTATCCCGACGACCTGACGATCGTCACCAAGGTCGGCGCCCGGCGCAGCGAGAAGGGCGACTGGCTGCCGGCCGGCCGTCCCGAGCAGCTGGTCGCCGGCGTCGAGGACAACCTGCGCCACCTCGGCGTCGAGACCCTCGACGTGGTCAACCTGCGGGTCATGCCGCCGATCGCGGCGGAGCCGAAGCTCACGGCCGCCGTGGGCGCGCTGGCCGAGCTGCAGCAGCAGGGCAAGATCCGCCACCTCGGCGTCAGCGAGGTGACGCCCGAGCAGCTGGGGTGGGCGCGCGGCGTCGCGTCGATCGTGTGCGTCCAGAACGAGTACAACCTGGCGAAGCGCGAGGACGACCCGCTGATCGACCACCTCGAGGCCGAGGGCCTGGTCTACGTGCCCTACTTCCCGCTCGGGGGCTTCACGCCGCTGCAGTCGCAGGTGCTGGACGCCGTGGCGTCGCGCCGGGGCGTCTCGGCGCAGCGCGTGGCGCTGGCCTGGCTGCTGCAGCGCTCCCCGGCGATCGCGGTGATCCCCGGGACGTCCTCGCCCGAGCACCTGGCCGACAACCTCGCGGCCGCCGATCTCGTCCTCGACGAGCAGGACCTCCTCGACCTGGAGGGCATCGCCGGCTGACGCCCGTGCCCGGCGGTGGCCACGCCCCTTGCCGCACAAATAGAACGCGTTCTAGTCTCCCGGCGTGACCGACACGCTGCGCACCCCGACCCACAACGGCCACCTGATGGTCGCGGCCCTCAAGCGCCACGCGCGCCGTCCGATCGTCCACCTGGGCGACGTGACGCTCACCGGCCGCGAGGTCGCGGAGCGGATCTCGCAGTACGTCCAGGCCTTCGAGTCCCTCGGCGCCGGACGCGGCGTGGCCGGCGCGCTGCTCGCGCTCAACCGTCCCGAGGTGCTCTTCGTGCTCGGCGCGGGCCAGACCCAGGGGTTCCAGCGCACCTCGCTGCACCCGCTCGGCTCGGCCGACGACCACGCCTACGTCATCGAGGACGCCGGCATCAGCGTGCTCGTCGTCGACCCGTACTTCGCCGACCGCGCCGTCGAGCTGGTGCAGCGGTGCCCGAAGCTCGGTCAGGTGCTGACGATCGGCCCCGTGCCGCCGCAGCTGGCCGACCTGCCCGGCGTCACGGCCACCGACCTCACCGAGGTCGCGGCCGGCTTCGAGCCGCGTCCCCTCGAGGCGGCGCTGCTGGAGCCCGACCACATCACCTCGATCACCTACACCGGCGGCACCACCGGCAAGCCGAAGGGCGTCGTCGGCACCGTCCGCGCCTTCTCGACCATGGCGCAGATCCAGATGGCCGAGTGGGAGTGGCCCGCGCAGCCCCGCTTCCTCATGTGCACCCCGCTCTCGCACGCGGGCGCGGCGTTCTTCGTGCCGGTCGTGCTGCAGGGCGGCACGCTCTTCGTCTCCGCGCGCTTCGACCCCGCCGAGGTGCTGAGGACCATCGAGGAGCAGCGGATCACCTCGCTCATGCTCGTCCCGACGATGCTCTACGCGCTGCTCGACCACCCCGACTCGCGCACCCGCGACCTCTCCAGCCTCGAGACGGTCTACTACGGGGCCTCGGCGATCAACCCGGTGCGCCTGAAGGAGGCGATCGAGCGGCTCGGCCCGATCTTCGCCCAGTACTACGGCCAGTCCGAGGCGCCGATGGTCATCACCTACTTCGCCAAGGGCGACCACGTCGACGAGGACGGCCGGCCGCTGGAGCACCGGCTCACCTCGTGCGGCCGGCCCTCGGCCTACCTGCGCGCGGCCCTCCTCGGCGAGGACGGCCGGCCGGTGGCGCAGGGCGAGCCGGGGGAGATCTGCGTGGCCGGACCGCTGCTCTCGGCCGGCTACTGGCAGTTGCCGGACGCCACCGCCGAGACCTTCCGCGACGGCTGGATGCACACCGGCGACGTCGCCCGCGAGGACGAGGACGGCTTCTGGTACATCGTCGACCGCACCAAGGACATGATCGTGACGGGCGGCTTCAACGTCTTCCCGCGCGAGGTCGAGGACGTCGTCGCCGAGCACCCGATGGTCGCCCAGGTCGGCGTCATCGGGGTGCCGGACGAGCGGTTCGGCGAGGCCGTCACGGCGGTCGTCGTGCTGCGCGAGGACGCCCCGCGCGACGAGGCCTCGATCGCGACCATGACCGCCGAGATCCAGGCCGCCGTCAAGCAGCGCAAGGGGTCGGTGCAGGCGCCGAAGCAGGTGATCGTCGCCGACGCGCTGCCGCTCACCGGGCTCGGCAAGCCGGACAAGAAGGCGCTCCGCGCGCGGTTCTGGACCGGCGAGCGCGCCGTCGGCTGACCGGACGGCCCGGGCCGGCCGCCGGGCTCAGCCCGCGTCCGGCACCTCCCGCACCGAGACGTCGCGGATCTCGAAGAACGCCCGCGGACGGAACCCGAACGCCGAGGCCACGAGGCTCGACGGCACGGTGCGGCAGCGGGCGTTGTAGGCGCGGACGTTGCCGTTGAAGAACCGGCGGGCGGCGGCGATGCGGTCCTCGGTCGTGACCAGCTCGCGCTGGAGGGCCAGGAAGCCGGCCGACGCCTTCAGGTCGGGGTAGGCCTCGGCGCGCGCGAGCACCTGCCCGAGCGAGCCGGTGAGCGCGTCCTCGGCGGGGGCGCGGTCGGCGGGCGGACGTCCGGCCGCGGCCACGGCGCTCTCCCGGGCGTCGGTCAGGGCCGCGAGGACCGCCGCCTCGTGCGCCGCATAGCCGCGCACGGTCGCGACCAGGTTCGGGACCAGGTCGTGACGCCGGGTGAGCTCGACGTCGATGCCCGACCACGACTCCTCGATCAGCGCCTGCTGGGAGCCGAACCGGTTGTACATGACGATCACCGCGAGTCCGGCGAGCAGGACGACGCCGGCCGCGACGGCGAGCGCGATCATCCGCGGCCTCCGCGCAGATCGTCCCAGACGAAGTCGGGCACGAGGTCGAGCACCGAGGCCAGCATCGCCAGCCTCGTCTCGACGCCGTCGACCTCGTAGGAGCCCCGCTCGACCAGGATCATCGCGTCGTCCTCGATCCGCCAGCCGAGGTCGCGCAGGTGCAGCAGGTGCTCCATCATCCGCGGGTGCAGCACCGCCGAGGCGAACCGCCGGTCGCGGGAGTTGACCCGGAAGGCCCGGTTGAACTCCTCGGACTCCAGCTCGATGTCGGTGTTCAGCAGCCGTCCCGCGAACCGCTCGAGCACGTTCTCGGGGTCGACCACGAGGCCGGGGGTGCGCACGCCCAGCTCGATCACCGTCAGGCAGTGGCGATGGGTGACCGTGCGGGCGTTCTCGCCGCTGCCGTCTCGCGTCTTGTGCACGTAGTCGAAGACGACGAACGGCCGCCCGGCGTGGGTGCCGCGCAGCACGTGCCGCGTCCTCCGGCCGAACCCCCGGCCGAAGGGCTCCCCGGAGAACCGGTGCACCAGGCTCGGATCGGAGTCGGCGAGGCTCCAGCCGCGGGCGGTCGCGAACGCGGTGAGGGCGGCGCGGTGCCGCTGCTCGGCGCGGTACGACAGCCAGGCGACGAGCGCGATCAGCGCGAGGGCGCCGACGAACGCGAGGACGATCACGGGCTCAGCATGCCGTCCGGCGTCCCCAGGAAGGCGGACGTTCGCCGAACGGTCGGGGTCCGTCGCAGGCCTCCGCGGCTGTCGGGCCGGACCTGAGCATCGCTGCTCATGTGGGTCCGCCCTGCGGCCGCGAGGCTGGGACGCGCGGTGCGGCCAGGGCTATCGGGACCCTGGCGGCGCCGCTCCCACGTCAGCGGCCGCGGAAGACCGGCGCGCGCTTCTCCAGGAACGCCCGCGGGCCCTCCTTGGCGTCGTCGGAGGAGAACACGGCGGCGCCGATGCGGGCGTCGTCGGCCCAGCACTCGTCCTCGTGGCGGCCCTCGGACGCGCGCATCGTCCGCAGGATCGCCTGGACGGCGAGCGGGCCGTTCGCGGCGATCCGGTCGGCGAGCTCGCGGGCCTTCGTCAGCGCCTCGCCGTCGGGGACGACGTGGCCGATCAGGCCGATCTCCTTCGCCTCGGCGGCGTCGAGGGTGCGGCCGGTCAGCAGCAGCTCCGCGGCCACGGTGTAGGGGATCTGGCGGGGGAGCCGCACCGCCGAGCCGCCCATCGGGTAGAGGCTCCACCGGGCCTCGGCGACGCCGAACCGGGCGGACGCGCCGGCCACGCGCAGGTCGGTGCCCTGGAGGATCTCGGTGCCGCCGGCGATCGCCGGGCCCTCGACCGCCGCGATCAGCGGCTTGGTCAGGCGGAAGCCCTTGAGCAGGCCCTTGATGATCGTGGGGTCGTAGCTGCCGTCCTCGAAGCTCTCCGACGGCGGCTTCTCGTCGGCCGCCTTGAGGTCCATGCCGGCGCAGAAGTAGCCGCCGGCGCCGGTGAGGATGCACACGCGGATCTCGGGGTCCTCGTTCACGCGGTCCCACGCCGACTCCATGATCCGCAGCATCTGCGAGGAGAGCGCGTTGCGACGCTCGGGACGGTTCATGGTGACGATCAGGACGTGGCCGTCCTGCTCGACGAGGCAGTCGGGGGCCGTCGCGGCGGCGTCCGGCTCGGTGATCGCAGCGGTCATGGGCGTGATGCTAGCCACAAACAAGAACGTGTTCTAGTCTTCGGCCGTGGCCCTCAACATCGCCGATCTCTTCGAGCACGCCGTCGACGCCGCCCCTGACAAGCCGGCCCTGAAGGTGGGGGAGCGCACCGTCACCTTCGCCGAGCTCGAGGCCGACGCCAACCGGCTCGCCCACCACCTGCAGGCCCAGGGCGTGCAGCCCGGGCAGCACGTCGCGGTCTACGCCAAGAACTCCGTCGAGCACGTGGTGGCTGTGCTCGCGATCTGCAAGATCCGCGCCGTCAACATCAACGTCAACTACCGCTACGTCGAGGCCGAGCTCGACTACCTCTTCGACAACGCCGACGTCGTCGCGCTGGTCGTCGAGCGCACCTACGCCCCGCTCGTCGCGTCGTGCTTCCCCAAGCACGAGCGGCTCACCTCGGTCGTCGTCATGCCCGACGTCATGGAACCCGACGACGCCAGCGACGTCTCGGCCTTCGGCGGCGTGCTGTGGGACGACGCGCTGGGCGTGCAGAGCGCCGAGCGCGACTTCGGCCCGCGCTCGAACGACGACCTGCACATCATCTACACCGGCGGCACCACGGGCTTCCCGAAGGGCGTCATGTGGCGCCACGAGGACTTCTGGCGGGTGCTCGGCGGCGGCATCGACTTCATGACCGGCGCGCTGCTCGAGGAGCACGACCAGGCGGCGCAGGCCGCGCAGGACGGCCGGATGACCACCTTCCCGCTGAGCCCGCTCATGCACGGCGGCGCCCAGGCGGGCCTGCTCATGCACCTGTTCGCCGGGCACCTCACGATCCTCGAGCCGAAGTTCGACCCCGTGCGCACTTGGGAGATCATCGAGCGCGAGAAGGTGCAGCTGATATTCATGACCGGCGACGCCATGGCGCGCCCGCTCATCGAGGCCTACGAGGCGAAGGCCGCCACCGGCACGCCGTACCACTGCCCCGACCTGATCGCGATCTCCAGCAGCGCCGCGATCTTCAGCCCGCCGGTCAAGGAGCGCTGGATGGCGGCGTTCCCGAACTCGTTCTTCACCGACTCCATCGGGGCCTCCGAGACCGGCTTCCAGGGCACCGGCCTGCAGGACGCCGCGCACCTGAGCACCGACGGACCGGTCGTCGCGCTCGGCCCGCACGTGGTCGTGCTCGACGACGACAACCGGCCGATCGACCTGGCCTCGGGTGCCGGACGCACCGGGCGGCTGGCGCGTGGCGGCCACGTGCCGGTCGGCTACTACAAGGACGAGCGCAAGTCGGCCGAGACCTTCCTGGTCATCGACGGCGAGCGCTACTCGGTGCCCGGCGACTTCGCCCGCATCGAGGCCGACGGCCGCGTGACGATGCTCGGCCGGGGCTCGAACTGCGTGAACACCGGCGGGGAGAAGGTCTTCCCCGAGGAGGTCGAGATGGCGATCAAGCGCCACCCGGCCGTCTACGACGTGCTCGTCGTCGGGCTGCCCGACGAGCGGTACGGCCAGGCCGTCACCGCCGTCGTCGAGCTGCGCGAGGACGTCACGCTCGAGCTGGAGGACCTGCGGACCTTCCTGCGCGAGCACCTCTCGGGCTACAAGCTGCCGCGCCAGCTCGCCGTCGTCCCGCAGATCCCGCGGAACGCCACCGGCAAGGCGCAGTACCCGCGAGCCAAGGAGCTCGCCCTGGAATCCCTCACGACTGGAGTCTGATCGATGCGCACCCCCATCTGCGACCTCTTCGGCGTCGAGTACCCGATCGTCGCGTTCACCCCCTCCGAGCACGTGGCCGCCGCGGTGTCCCGCGCCGGCGGCCTGGGCGTGCTCGGCTGCGTGCGGTTCAACGACACCGAGGAGCTCGACCGCACGCTGACCTGGATGGACGAGAACACCGACGGCAAGCCGTACGGCACCGACGTCGTCATGCCGATGAAGGTGCCCACCGAGGGCACCTCCACCGACCTGTCGTCCTACATCCCCGAGGACCACCGCCGGTTCGTCGACGAGACCCTGCTCAGGCTCGGCGTCCCGCCGCTGCCCGAGGGCGAGGGTCGCGACGGGGTGCTCGGCTGGCTGCACTCGGTGGCGCGCTCGCACGTCGACGTCGCCCTGCAGCACCGCACCGTGTTCATGGCGAACGCGCTGGGCAGCCCGCCGGTCGACGTGATCGAGAAGTGCCACGCGGCGGGGGTCAAGGTGGGCGCGCTCGCGGGCACCGCCAAGCACGCGCTCAACCACGTGGCCAACGGCGTCGACGTGATCATCGCCCAGGGCTACGAGGCCGGCGGTCACACCGGCGAGATCGCCTCGATGGTGCTCACGCCCGAGGTCGTTGACGCCGTCGGCCCGGACGTCCCGGTGCTCGGCGCCGGCGGCATCGGCTCGGGCCGGCAGATCGCGGCCTCGCTCGCGCTCGGCGCGCAGGGCGTGTGGATGGGCTCGATCTGGCTGGGCACCGAGGAGTACCGCAACCTCGCCTCCAACCAGGGCTGGGAGGAGGCCTTCCTCCGGGCCAGCTCCAGCGACACCGTGCGCACCCGCATCTACACCGGCAAGCCGGCGCGCCTGCTGAAGACGAAGTGGACCGACGCATGGGCGGAGGAGGGCGCACCCGCGCCGCTGCCGATGCCGCTGCAGAACCTGCTCGTGGCCGAGGCCCACAACCGGATCAACGCCTCCGGCGACCCCGACGTCATCTCGATGCCGATCGGCCAGATCGTCGGTCGGATGAACCGGGTGCGCCCGGTCGCCGACGTCGTGGCCGACCTGGTCACGGAGTTCGGCGAGGCCGTCGCCGCCCTCGGCAAGATCAACGCCTGACGTGCGCGTCGCCGCCCCGGTGCGCCGCCTCGGGGCGGCGATCGCGCTCGTCGTGGCCGGCGGCGTCGGCCTGCACGCCGTCCCGAGCGTCTCCGCGCTCGACGCGCTGCAGCCGGTGCCGGCGGCCGTCTGCGGCCCCGGGGCCCGCCCGGAGACCGGCATCCAGGGCCGCGTGCCGGCCTCCGACTACGCCTCGGGCCGCGCCGCCCGCGGCTACCGGTGCAACACGCGTCCGGTCGCGACCGTCGGGCGCACCGGCGGCTTCAAGGTGCTGCGCTACACCGACCGCACCGGACGCACCTGCGCCTACTACGACTCGACGCTGGTCTTCCCCCGCGACGTCGTCACCGGACTGACGACCGGGAAGGGCAACGGGGTGGTCGTCCTCGACATGACCGACCCGGCGAAGCCGGTGCACACGACCACGCTCCGCACGCCGGCGATGATCAGCCCGCACGAGAGCCTGCTGCTCAACCAGCGGCGCGGCCTGCTGGCCGGCGTGCTCGGCACGTTCCTGACCTACCCGGGCGTCCTGGACGTCTACGACCTGCGCGCCGACTGCCGCTTCCCGGTGCTGCGCTCGAGCACGCCGTCCGGCGTGCTGGGCCACGAGTCGGGCTGGTCGCACGACGGCCGCACCTTCTACACCGCGAGCACGGTGGCGACGCTCGCCGCGGTCGACCTGACCGATCCCTCGACCCCGCGGACGATCTTCACCCGCTGGGGCGTCACCTACCACGGTCTGCGGCTCTCCGCCGACGACCGCACGCTGTACGCCGCCCGCATCGGCACGCCGTCGCTGACCCTGCTGCGCGACGCCGGCCTGACCATCCTCGACGTCGGCGGCATCCAGGACCGCGCGGCGAGCCCGGCCGTGCCCGTGCTCTCGGAGATCACCTGGCCCGAGCACTCGATCCCGCAGGTGGCCGAGCCGTTCACCCGCGACGGCCACCACTACGTCCTCGAGGTCGACGAGTTCATCGACCTCTTCGAGCTCGGCGGGCTGCTCGCCGGGCCGAACGCCTCGGTCGGCGCCGCACGGATCATCGACGTCGAGGACCCGCGCCGCCCGCGCGTGGTCTCGCGCATCCGGCTCGCCGTCCACCAGCCCGACGTCCACGGCGGCGAGCAGGTGGGCGACCCCGGGGCGTCGTTCCCCGCCCAGGGCTACGCGGCCCACTACTGCTCGCTGCCGACGAGCGTCGACCCGGCGATCGCGGGCTGCTCGATGATCCTCTCGGGGCTGCGGCTCTTCGACATCCGCGACGTCGACCACCCGCGGGAGGTGGCCTACTTCAACCAGCCCGCCACGCCGGCGGTGGGGCTGCCCACCTTCGCGGGCGCCTTCGCGATGTCCGCGCCCGCCTGGGACCGCCGGCGCGGCCAGGTCTGGTACACCGACGCCAACACCGGCTTCCACGTCGTCCAGCTCACGAACGGGGTCCAGCGGCTGCTCCGCTGACCGTCACGCGAGCCGTCTGGGCGTCCGTCGCTGGGTCGGGCCGTGGGTCGGTGGTCGAGCCTGTCGAGACCCTCGCGTCCGCCGACCTCAGTGGTCGGAGCTCACCGGCGTGATCGCGCCGCCCGGCGTGCCCGCGCGGGTCAGCGTGGGCCAGGTCGCGACGGCGAGGAAGACCAGCATGGCGACCACCAGCGCCAGCCGCACGGCGCGCCGCAGCGACGCCTGCCGCTGCGCCTCGTCCGCCCACCTCACCCGAGAACGGTAGGCCGACGCGACGACGCCCCGGATCGGTCGAACGGACGATCCGGGGCGTGCGACAGGGTGGGCCGGCCGGGCCGACCGGCGGGCGGTCAGGCCGGCTCGGCGGCCAGCACGCGGCCGATGGCGAGCGCCTGCTCGGTGGCCGAGCCCCAGGCGAACTCGAAGCGCTTGGCCGCGGTGAAGTACCGGTGCGCCTCGCCGTCGAGGTCGATGCCGACGCCCCCGTGCACGTGCACGGTGGTGTGCGCCAGCCGGTGGGCGGCGTCCGCGGCCCACAGCTTGGCGGTGGCGACCTCCACCTCCGCGGGGAGGCCCTCGGTGAGCCGCCACACGGCGCTCCACAGCGTCAGCCGCTGCCCGAGCACGTCGATGTAGCCGTCGGCGAGGCGCTGCGAGACCGCCTGGAAGGTGCCGATCGGACGACCGAACTGCTCGCGGGTGCGCGCGTAGCCGGCGGTCAGCGCGAGCGCCCCCTCGGTGACGCCGAGCAGCTCGGCGGCCGTGGTGAGGGTCAGCAGCTGGCCCAGCCGGGTGGCGGCGACGCCGTCGGCGGCGCCGACCAGCGTCGCGGGGGCGCCGGTGAGGTCGAGCCGGACGACGACGTCGCCGTCGCTGGTGCGCTGCGGCGTGCGCTCCACGCCGTCTGCGCCGAGGTCGAGGAGGAACACGCCGACGCCGCCCTCGGTGCCCTCGACGGTGGCGGTGACCAGCGCCGCGGAGGCCGTGGCGCCGGCGCGCACCAGCGCCTTGGCGCCGTGCAGGGCGTGGCCCTCGCCCGCGACCCGGGCGACCGTGACGGGACGCGCCGGCAGATGGCTGCGCTCCTCGGCCACGGCGGCGGTCAGCACGGCCTCGCCGGATGCGGCGGCGGGCAGCCAGGCGGCCTGCTGCTCCGGCGTCCCCGCCTCGGCCAGCAGCAGCGACGCCGCCCCGTGCACGGCGAGCGGCACGGGCGCGACGCGGCGTCCGGCCTCGACGAGCACCCGGGCGAGCTCGATCAGGCCGAGCCCGGCGCCGCCGTGCTCCTCGGGGAGCTGCAGGGAGAGCAGGCCGGCCTCGCCGAGGGCTCGCCACAGGTCGCGGTCGAGGCGATCGCCGGCGGCCTCGACCGCCTTGAGCCGGTCGGTGGTCGTGGCGTCGGCGAGGATCCGCGCGGCGAGGGCCGCGGCGTCGTCCTGCTCGGGGGTGAAGGTGAAGTCCATGGGATCCGTCCTGGGAGGGGGCTCGGGTGCGGCTCGGCGTCAGCGGGACGCGGCCGGCAGGCCGAGGCCGACGTAGCCGATGATGTCGCGCTGGATCTCGTTGGTGCCGGCGCCGAAGGTCATGACGAGCGACGAGCGGTGGTAGCGCTCGAGGCGCCCGGCGAGCACCGCGCCCTCGGAGTCGCCGGTGAGCCCGGCGTGCGGGCCGACGACCTCCATCAGCGAGCGATACACCTCGATCGCGAGCTCGGAGCCGTAGATCTTGGTCGCCGACGCCTCGGCGGGGGAGAGCGCGATGCCGAGGTCGGCGTCGGAGGTGAGCTTCCAGTTCAGCTGGGTGAGCATGTCGATGCGGGCGTGCGCCCGGCCGAGCGCGATCTGCACCCACTCGGCGTCGATCACCCGCTGGCCGTCGGGGTTCTTGGTCTGCTGCGCCCACTCGCGCACCAGGCGCAGGGACTGCTGCAGCGGCGCGGCCGAGGTCAGCGCCACGCGCTCCTTGTTGAGCTGGTCGGTGATCAGCGGCCACCCGCGGTTGAGCTCGCCGACCAGGTTGGTCACCGGCACCCGCACGTCCTGGTAGTAGGTGGCGCTGGTGTGCACCCCCGCCACCGTGTGCACGGGCGTGTAGGAGAAGCCCTCGGCGTCGGCCGGCACGAGGATCATCGAGAGGCCCTTGTGCCGGGGCAGGTCGGCGTCGGTGCGGCAGGCCAGCCAGATCCAGTCGGCGTACTGGATCAGCGAGGTCCACATCTTCTGGCCGTTGATCACCCACTCGTCGCCCTCGCGCACCGCGCGGGTCTGCAGCGAGGCGAGGTCGGTGCCGGAGCCGGGCTCGGAGTAGCCGATGGAGAAGTGCAGGTCGCCGGCCAGGATGCGGGGGAGGAAGTAGTCCTTCTGCTCCTGCGTGCCGTAGTGCATGATCGTCGGCCCGACGGTGTTGAGCGTCAGGTACGGCACCGGCACGCCGGCCACGGCGGCGGCGTCGGTGAAGATCAGCTGGTCGACCATCGAGCGCGCCTGGCCGCCGTACTCCTTCGGCCAGCCGATGCCGAGCCAGCCGTCCGTGCCGAGGCGACGGATGACGTCCTTGTAGACGCCGGCGTCGCCGAACTCGCCGGTGGCCGAGGAGAGGCCCGCGCGGACCTCGGGGGTGACCAGGTCGGCGAAGTACTCGCGCAGCTCCTCGCGCAGGCGTACCTGCTCGGGCTCGAGCTCCAGGTGCATGGACGGCTCCGTTCGTGCGGCCGGCGAGCCGCCGCCGGGACGGCGCGGCTCTGGGATGCTGGGGCGTGTGGCTGGCGCCACACGTCGCAAAACTATAACCTGTTCTCGTTTTGGTCCACAGGAAGCGGAGGACGCGATGAACCACGGCGGCGGCACCACCCCAGGTGCGGTGCGGATGCTCGACCGGGGCCTGGAGCCCCAGCGGTTCGCCCGCGGCTGGCACTGCCTCGGCCTGGCCTCGACCTTCGCCGACGGGAAGCCGCACGGCATCGAGGCCTTCGGCACCAAGCTGGTCGTCTGGTCGGACTCCGAGGGCCGGCTGAACGTCCTGGACGGCTACTGCCGCCACATGGGTGGCGACCTCACCCAGGGCTCGGTCAAGGGCGACGAGATCGCGTGTCCGTTCCACGACTGGCGCTGGGGCGGCGACGGCCGCTGCAAGACCATCCCGTACGCCCGACGCGTCCCGCTGCGCGCCCGCACGCAGCGCTACGAGACGGTCGTCCGCAACGGCCAGCTGCTCATCTGGCACGACGCCGAGAACAGCGCGGCCGACCACGACCTGCTGCCCCCGGAGCTGCCCGGCGTCGGCACCGACGCCTACACCGATTGGATCTGGGCGGTCGAGCCGATCGAGGGCTCCCACTGCCGCGAGCTGATCGACAACGTCGTCGACATGGCGCACTTCTACTACGTGCACTTCTCGTTCCCGACGAGCTTCCGCAACGTCTTCGAGGGCCACACGGCCACCCAGTACATGGAGTCCAAGGGGCGCCCCGACAAGACCGAGGGCTACTCCGACGCCGACCTCTTCCTGCGCTCGGAGGCCACGTACTACGGGCCGTCGTACATGATCAACTGGCTCGACGTGGAGTACAAGGGCTTCCAGACCGAGGTCGTCCTGATCAACTGCCACCTGCCCACCGGGCCCGACTCCTTCACCCTCCAGTACGGCATCACCGTCAAGAAGCCCGAGGGGCTCGACGACCGCACCGCGCAGTACATCGCGCGCAAGTACGCCCAGATGTTCGGCGGCGGATTCCTGCAGGACGTGCACATCTGGAAGAACAAGATCCCCGTGCAGAACCCGCTGCTCTGCGAGGAGGACGGGCCGGTCTACCAGCTGCGCCGCTGGTACGAGCAGTTCTACGTCGACGTCGCCGACGTCAGCCCGGAGATGACGGCCCGCTTCGAGTTCGAGGTCGACACCACGAAGGCCAACGAGTTCTGGCAGGTCGAGGTCGCCGAGAACCTCGCCCGGCGGGCCGAGCAGGAGCGGGCCGAGCAGGAGGCCGCCGCGCAGGAGGAGGCCGCCCCGGCGGCCGTCGACGCCTGATGGCCTCGTTCGTCCCGACCAGCCCGGAGACCGCCGAGGACCAGCGGCTCTACACCGCGGCCCGGCTCGTCGAGGTCGCCTGCCTCGACTGCCTGGCGAGGGTCGGGGTGAAGAAGAACTCCGAGCACCACACGTCGGTGCAGTGGAGCGCCGAGGCCACCGCCGCGTGCCCTGTGCTCAGCCGGCGGGACGAGCGCGCCCGCGGCCGCGGCGTGCATCAGGCTTGTGAGCGCCTGGCCGCCAGCATCGACGCCGCCGCCCGCCGCGGCGACATCCCGCTCGGCGCCGAGGACGGCTACTGAGCCGTCGGCCGCGCCGCCCCCGAACCGAGGAGACACCGCACCCGTGGACCCGCAGTCCTTCGAGCTCACCGTCGTCGACGTCGTCGAGGAGACCGCCGACGCCCGCTCGATCTCCTTCGCCGTGCCGGCGGGGGAGGAGCAGACGTTCGCCTACCGGCCCGGCCAGTTCCTGACCGTCGCCGTGCCGAGCGACCTCACGGGCGTCGCCGCACGCTGCTACTCGCTGTCCTCGAGCCCGCACGACGGCGGACCGCTGACGGTCACGGTCAAGCGCACCGCCCAGGGCTACGCGTCGAACTGGCTGTGCGACCGACTGACGCCGGGCGACACGTTGCGGGTGCTGCCGCCGAGCGGCATCTTCACCCCGGCGTCGCTCGACGCCGACCTGCTGCTGTTCGCGGGCGGCAGCGGCGTCACGCCGATCATGTCCATCCTGCGCACCGCGCTCGCCCACGGCACCGGCCGCATCGACGTCCTCTACGCCAACCGCGACGAGCGGTCGGTGATCTTCGCCGAGGAGCTGTCGCGGCTGGCGGCCGAGCACCCCTCCCGGCTCCAGGTCGTCCACTGGCTGGAGTCGGTGCAGGGCCTGCCGACGCCGGCCCAGATCGAGGCGTTCGCCGCCGACCGGCTCGGCCACGACGCGTTCGTCTGCGGCCCCGCGCCGTTCATGAAGATGGTCACCGGCGCGCTCAAGGAGCTCGGCTTCCCGCGCGAGCGACGCCACCAGGAGAAGTTCGTCTCCCTCGGCGGCAACCCGTTCGGCGAGATCGCGCTCGCGACCGCGCCGGCCGAGGACGCGCCGGTCGCCGACGCCGGCCCGGTCGTCACCGAGCCGGTCTCGCTCTCGGTCGAGCTGGACGGCGAGAAGCACGTCTTCGACGACTGGGCCCCGGGCACCACGATGCTCGACCACCTGGAGTCGAAGGGCGTCAAGGCGCCGTTCTCGTGCCGCGAGGGCGAGTGCTCGGCCTGCGCGGTGCGGCTGCTGGCCGGCGAGGTGCGGATGCTGCACGACGACGTCCTCGACGACGAGGACCGCGCCGACGGCATCCGCCTGGCCTGCCAGTCGGTCTCGGTGGGCGAGGACGTCGAGGCCACCTACTCCTGAGCGTCGCGCCTGGGTCGCGCCGGTTCGCCCCGACCGCCCGGCGAGCGGTGGTCCAGACCGGACGAGATCGTTCGGCGCACACCCGTAGCCTCCCGGGGCCGGTCGCGTTGTCCTCCTCGAAGGCAACCTGGGGAGGGAACCGAATGATCATCGACGACGCCATCGTCGTGGCAACCGCGATGCTGATCTCGCTGGCCGTGGTCGTGGCCGTGATGCTGCTGGCCGCGCGGCCGCCGGCCGGCCACGCCGCCGTGATCCGCCGCGAGCGCTCCCGAGCCGCGGTCGACCCGCGCGAGGTCCGGCTGCCCGACGTCGTCGAGCGGCTGCGTCGGGAGGGCCTCCCGGAGGCCGACGTCGCCCTCGTCCTCGAGGCGGCCGAGCGTCGCCTCGTCGCCCCGGCCTTCCTCTGGTCCTGGGTCGAGCGCTTCGGCGCCCGGGCCCTCGCGGTCGCCGTCGTCGGCGGCCTCACCACCGCGGAGCTGGCCGGCGCGCTGATGCGCGGCCGCTGCCCCGACCTCGACTCGCTGGCCGTGCTGGCCGGCGTCCGCGGGCTCAGCCCGCAGCTCTGCGGCGGGGCCGCCGAGCTGCGTCACGGCTGACGCCGCCCTCGACCGCTCCCTCCCCCTGCCACCGCGGCGCGGAGCCGACGTCCCGGACCTGCCTGACTCCGGTGACCGGCCCCGCGCCGCGGTCGCGCGTCACCAGCCGCGCTCGCGCCACTCCGCCAGGTGCGGCCGCTGCTCGCCCAGCGTCGAGTCGCCGCCGTGGCCGGGGTAGAACCACGTGTCGTCCGGCAGGGTGCCGAAGATCTTGGTCTCGACGTCGCCGATGAGCTGCGCGAACGCGTCCGCGTCGCCGAAGGTGGCACCGACCCCGCCCGGGAAGAGGGTGTCGCCGGTGAACAGGTGCGGGTGGCCGGACGGGTCGCGGTAGGTCAGGGCGACGGAGCCGGGGGTGTGGCCGGCGATCGCGGTGACCTCGAGCTCGCAGGCGCCGACCCGGACGACGTCGCCGTCGCCCACGGTGCGGGTCACCGGCACGCCGGTCTGCTCGGTGATCGCGGCCGCGTCGGGCTCGCCGCTGATCACCGCCGCGCCGGTCGCGGCGACGACGTCGGCGAGCGCTCGGTGGTGGTCCCAGTGCTGGTGGGTCGTGACCACGGCGGTCAGGCCGGCGTCGCCGATCAGCGGCAGCAGGGTCGCCGAGGCGTCCGCGGCGTCGACCAGCAGCTGCTCGCCGGTCGCCGCGCACCGCAGCAGGTAGCAGTTGTTGGCCATCTTCTCGTCGACGGCGACCTTCGTGATCGTCAGGTGCTCGAGGGTGCGGACGGCGGGGGCGCCGCCGACGGCGACGTCTCCGGTGTAGGCGCTCATGCGCGCCACCGTAACGTGAGTGTCGGAGGGCCGTGACAGGCTGACGCGCGTCCCGCCCGTAGGATGAACAGCTGTTCGATCCTGCCCCACCCCACCACCCCGAGGACGAGTCCGTGGCCGACCAGCTGATCATCCGTGGCGCGCGCGAGCACAACCTGCGCGACGTCTCGCTCGATCTCCCGCGCGACTCCCTCATCGTCTTCACCGGGCTCTCCGGCTCGGGCAAGTCGTCGCTGGCCTTCGACACGATCTTCGCGGAGGGCCAGCGGCGGTACGTCGAGTCGCTCTCGGCCTATGCCCGGCAGTTCCTCGGCCAGATGGACAAGCCGGACGTCGACTTCATCGAGGGCCTCTCGCCGGCGGTGTCGATCGACCAGAAGTCCACCTCGCGCAACCCCCGCTCGACCGTCGGCACGATCACCGAGGTCTACGACTACCTGCGCCTGCTCTACGCGCGCGCCGGCCGTCCGCACTGCCCCACGTGCGGCGCCCCGATCGAGCGGCAGACGCCGCAGCAGATCGTCGACCGGCTCCTCGCCCTGGAGGAGGGGCGGCGCTTCCAGGTGCTCGCGCCGGTCATCCGCGGCCGCAAGGGGGAGTACGTCGACCTCCTGCGCCAGCTGCAGAGCCAGGGCTACTCCCGGGCCCGCATCGACGGCGAGACGCACACGCTCGACGCGCCGCCGACGCTCGACAAGCAGCGCAAGCACACCATCGAGGTCGTCGTCGACCGGCTGGCGGTCAAGGAGACCGCCAAGCGCCGGCTCACCGACTCGATCGAGACCGCGCTGACCCTCGCGGGCGGCCTGGTCGTCGTCGACTTCGTCGACCTCCCGGCCGACGATCCGGGGCGCGAGCTGAAGTTCAGCGAGCGGATGGCGTGCCCCAACGACCACCCGATCGACACCGACGACCTCGAGCCGCGGTCGTTCTCGTTCAACTCGCCGTTCGGCGCCTGCCCGGTCTGCAGCGGCCTCGGCACGCGCATGGAGGTCGACCCCGAGCTGGTCGTGCCCAACCCCGCGGCGACGCTCGGCGAGGGCGCCATCGCCCCGTGGAGCCATGCGCACATCGCCGACTACTTCCTGCGGCTGATGGCGGCGCTGGGCGAGGAGCTCGGCTTCGACCTCAACACGCCGTGGGAGGACCTCCCGGCCAAGGCCCAGCGGTCGCTGCTCGACGGCCACACGTCCCGCGTGCACGTCGTCACCCGCAACCGCTACGGCCGCGAGCGCGCGTACTTCGCCGACTTCGAGGGCGTGCGGCCCTACGTCGAGCGTCGCCACCGCGAGGCCGAGTCCGACACCAGCCGCGAGCGGTTCGAGGGCTTCATGCGCGAGGTGCCGTGCCCCACGTGCTCCGGCAGCCGGCTCAAGCCCGTCTCGCTGGCGGTCACCCTGGGCGCGAAGGAGGACGGCGGGCTGAACATCCACGAGCTCTGCTCGCGGCCGATCAGCGAGACCGCCGCCTACCTGCGCACGCTCGAGCTCTCCGAGCGCGAGCGGCAGATCGCCGAGCGGGTGCTCAAGGAGATCCAGGAGCGCCTGCAGTTCCTGCTCGACGTCGGCCTCGACTACCTCTCGCTCGACCGCCCGTCCGGCTCGCTGTCCGGCGGCGAGGCGCAGCGCATCCGCCTGGCCACGCAGATCGGCGCGGGCCTCGTCGGAGTCCTCTACGTCCTCGACGAGCCGTCGATCGGCCTGCACCAGCGCGACAACCAGCGGCTGATCGAGACCCTCGTCCGGCTCAAGGAGCTCGGCAACACGCTCATCGTCGTCGAGCACGACGAGGACACCATCCGCGTCGCCGACTGGGTCGTCGACATCGGCCCCGGGGCGGGCGAGCACGGCGGCCGCGTCGTCCACAGCGGCACCGTCAAGGACCTCTACGAGCACCCGGAGTCGCTCACCGGTCAGTACCTCTCGGGTCGACGCGAGATCTCCGTGCCGGAGGTCCGGCGCCCCCGCACCAAGGGCCGCGAGCTGAAGGTGCTCGGCGCACGCGAGCACAACCTGCGCGACGTCGACGTCGCCTTCCCCCTCGGCGTCTTCGTGGCCGTCACGGGCGTCTCCGGCTCGGGCAAGTCGACGCTGGTCAACGACATCCTCTACACCTCGCTGGCCAAGCAGCTCTACAACGCCCGCACGCTGCCCGGTCGGCACCGGGCGATCACCGGCCTCGAGCACGTCGACAAGGTCATCCACGTCGACCAGTCGCCGATCGGCCGCACGCCCCGCTCGAACCCCGCCACCTACACCGGCGTCTTCGACCACGTCCGCAAGCTCTTCGCCGCCACCCCGGAGGCCAAGGTCCGCGGCTACCTGCAGGGCCGCTTCTCCTTCAACGTCAAGGGCGGTCGCTGCGAGGCGTGCGCCGGCGACGGCACGATCAAGATCGAGATGAACTTCCTGCCCGACGTCTACGTGCCGTGCGAGGTCTGCCAGGGCGCGCGGTACAACCGCGAGACGCTCGAGGTGCACTACAAGGGCAAGACCATCGCCGAGGTCCTCGACATGCCGATCGAGGAGGCCGTCGACTTCTTCGCGGCGGTCCCCGCGATCGCGCGCCACCTGACGACCCTCGTCGAGGTGGGTCTGGGCTACGTCCGTCTCGGCCAGCCGGCCACGACGCTCTCCGGCGGCGAGGCGCAGCGGGTCAAGCTGGCCGCCGAGCTGCAGAAGCGGTCCACGGGCCGCACGGTCTACGTGCTCGACGAGCCCACCACCGGCCTGCACTTCGAGGACATCCGCAAGCTCCTGCTCGTGCTCGGCCGCCTCGTCGACCAGGGCAACACGGTGCTGGTCATCGAGCACAACCTCGACGTCATCAAGACCGCCGACTGGATCGTCGACATGGGCCCCGAGGGCGGCTCCGGCGGCGGCACGATCGTCGCCGAGGGCACGCCGGAGCAGGTCTCCCAGGTGTCGGCGAGCCACACCGGACGCTTCCTCCGCCCGCTGCTCGAGGGACGCGAGGCCCGCCAGCCCACGCGCATGCTGCCGGCCGATGCCGCGCCCGCGCCCGCCCGTGCCACGCGTCGTCAGGCAGCCACCCAGAGCGCCAACGCCCGGGCCGCGGCGCGGGCCACGGAGGCGGCCGACGCCCGTCGCACGCCGACGGCGAAGAAGACGGCCGCGAAGAAGACGACGGCCACGAAGGCCACGGCGACCAAGGCGACCGCGAAGAAGACCGCGGCGAAGAAGACCGCGAAGCGCGCGGCGTCCTGAGCGGACGATTCACAGGGAGCTCTCACCCGGCGGCGGTGGGGCGGGGTCGGCGGCGACGGTAGCGTCGACGACGTCCACCCGAGCCCGCCAGGACCCGGCCGAGAGGTACCCCATGAGCGCACCGAGCACCGACCCGACCACCTCGGCCGAGGAGCCGTGCGGCACGCGCGGCTCGACCCGCCGCGGCGCGATCTGCGGGCTGGTGGCGCTCGGCGCGGGGGCGCCGCTGCTCGCCGCGTGCGGCACGTCGGGCTCCTCCTCGACGTCGGCCGGCGGCACGGGGGCGACGGCCTCGGACGGCCCGCTGACCGCGACCAAGGACGTCCCGGTCGGCGGCGGCGTGGTCCTGGGCGACCAGGGCGTGGTCGTCACCCAGCCGTCCGCGGGCGAGTTCAAGGCCTTCAGCGCCACCTGCACCCACGCCGGCTGCGCGGTGTCCGCGGTCGAGGACGGTCAGATCGTCTGCCGCTGCCACGGCTCGGAGTTCTCCATCGCCGACGGCTCGGTCACCGCCGGCCCCGCCAGCGCGCCCCTCGCGGAGAAGCCGGTCAAGGTCAGCGGCGGGGAGGTCACCCTGGCCTGACCCGGGCCTGACCCTGGGACGGCCGGCGGCCGACCCGGATGCCGCGCCCGACCTTGTGCCGGGCCTGTCGGTGGCCGCTCGTAGGGTTGGGGACGTGTCCGTCCCGTACCGCCCCGAGCCCGGCTCGATCCCCACGCAGCCCGGGGTCTACCGCTTCCGGGACGCCCGCGGCCGGGTGATCTACGTCGGCAAGGCCAAGAGCCTGCGGCCACGCCTGTCGTCGTACTTCCAGGACGTCGCGCACCTGCATCCCCGCACCGCGACGATGGTGCACACGGCGGCCAGCGTGGAGTGGACGGTCGTCAACACCGAGGTCGAGGCCCTCCAGCTCGAGTACTCCTGGATCAAGGAGTTCGACCCCCGCTTCAACGTCAAGTACCGCGACGACAAGTCCTACCCGTGGCTCGCCGTCACCACCGGCGAGGAGTTCCCGCGGGTGATGGTGGGCCGGGGCGCCAAGCGCAAGGGCACCCGCTACTTCGGCCCGTACAGCCACGCCTGGGCGATCCGCGAGACCGTCGACATCCTGCTGCGGGTCTTCCCGATGCGCTCGTGCAGCGCCGGGGTCTTCAAGCGCTCCCAGCAGGTGGGTCGCCCGTGCCTGCTCGGATACATCGACAAGTGCTCCGCGCCCTGCGTCGGCAAGGTCGACGCCGAGGAGCACCGACGCATCGTCGACGACTTCTGCGACTTCATGGGCGGTCAGACCCGCCCGTTCATGCGGCGCATCGAGCAGCAGATGTACGACGCCTCCGACGCGCTCGACTTCGAGAAGGCGGCGCGGCTGCGTGACGACCTCGGCGCGATGAACCGGGCCCTCGAGAAGCAGGCGGTGGTCCTGGGCGACGGCGCCGACGCCGACGTCGTGGCGCTGGCCGAGGACCCCCTGGAGGTCGCCGTCCAGGTCTTCTACGTGCGGGGCGGCCGCATCCGCGGTCAGCGCGGCTGGGTCGCCGACCGCGTCGAGGAGGGCGAGACCGCCGAGCTGGTCGAGCACTTCCTGCTCCAGCTCTACGCCAGCGAGTCCGACTCCATCCCGCGCGAGATCCTCGTCCCGGCTCTGCCGCCCGAGGCCGCGACGCTGGAGAGCCTGCTCTCCGACCTGCGCGGCTCGCGCGTGCAGATCCGCGTCCCCCAGCGGGGCGACAAGCGGACGCTGCAGGAGACCGTCGCCCAGAACGCCGCCCAGTCGCTCGCGCTGCACAAGACCAAGCGCGCCAGCGACCTCACCACCCGCAGCAAGGCGCTCGAGGAGATCCAGGAGGCCCTCGAGCTCGACGACGCCCCGCTGCGCATCGAGTGCTACGACGTCTCGAACCTGCAGGGCACCGAGGTGGTGGCCTCGATGGTGGTCTTCGAGGACGGCCTGTCCCGCAAGAGCGAGTACCGGCGGTTCGTCATCAAGAGCGTCGACGGACAGAACGACGTCGCCTCCATGCACGAGGTCATCACCCGCCGCTTCCGTCGCCTGCTCGACGAGCAGGCCCGGTCCGCGACCGTCGAGGGCGACTCCGGGCCCATGCTGGTCGACCCCGAGACCGGCCGCCCCCGGAAGTTCGCCTACGTCCCCGGGCTGGTCGTCGTCGACGGCGGCCCGCCCCAGGTGGCCGCCGCGCAGCGCGCCCTCGACGAGCTGGGCATCGACGACGTGCCGGTCTGCGGTCTGGCCAAGCGCCTCGAGGAGGTCTGGCTGCCGGGCGAGGACGACCCGGTCATCCTGCCCCGCACCTCCGAGGGGCTGTACCTGCTCCAGCGCATCCGTGACGAGGCGCACCGCTTCGCGATCAACCACCACCGCTCGCGGCGCAGCCGCACCATGGTCGAGAGCACCCTCGACGACGTGCCCGGCCTCGGCGAGGTCCGTCGGCGCACGCTGCTCAAGCACTTCGGCTCGCTCAAGCGGCTGCGCGAGGCCACGGTCGAGGAGCTCGTCCAGGTGCCGGGCATCGGCGAGCGCACGGCGGTCGCGATCAAGGACGCCGTCGCGGCCGCGTCGGCCACCCGCAAGACTGTCGCCGTCAACACCGCCACCGGCGAGATCGAGGAGTCATGAGCGAGCAGCCCGAGGTCCCCGTCCCGTCGGCCGCGCCCGTGCCGGGGCCGCTCGTGGTCGTCACCGGCATGACCGGCGCCGGACGCAGCACCGCCGCCGCCGAGCTCGAGGACCTCGGCTACTACGTCGTCGACAACCTGCCGCCGAGCCTGCTGCGCGACGTCGTCCGGCTGGTCGACGAGAGCCGCGGCGTCGCGCAGCCGATCGCGGTGGTGGTCGACGTGCGCTCGGGCTCGTTCTTCGGCTCGCTGCAGGCCAACCTCGCCCAGGGCGCGACCGGACGCGACGCGACCCTGGTGTTCCTCGAGGCCACCGACGACGTGCTCGTCCGCCGCCAGGAGGCCGCGCGCCGGCCCCACCCGCTCCAGGCCGGCGGCCGCCTGCTCGACGGCCTCCAGCGCGAGCGCGAGGTGCTGGCCGAGCTGCGCGGCGAGGCCGACCTGGTCATCGACACGACCTCGCTCAACGTGCACCAGCTGGCCAAGCGCATCGCCGAGAGCTTCGGCTCCCCGGAGTCCACCACCCTGCGCATCCGCGTGGTCAGCTTCGGCTTCAAGTACGGCATCCCTGTCGACGCCGACTTCGTCGCCGACATGCGCTTCCTGCCGAATCCGCACTGGATCCCCGAGCTGCGCCCCAACACCGGACGCGATCCCGAGGTCTCGCAGTACGTGCTCTCCCGCGACGGGGCGGCGGAGTTCCTCGACGCCTACGTGCCCGTGCTCGACGGCGTCGCCGGCGGCTACCTGCGCGAGGGCAAGCGGTTCATGCGGGTGGCGATCGGCTGCACGGGCGGCAAGCACCGCAGCGTCGCCATGACCGAGGAGATCGTCCGCCGCCTGCGCGAGCTGGGCCACGAGGCCACCTCCACCCACCGCGACCTCGGGCGGGAGTGAGCATGCGGGTCACGGTGCCCGACGTCCGGCTGGGCCAGGGCCGCTCGGTCGTCGCGTTCGGCGGGGGTCACGGGCTCTCGGCCAGCCTGCGGGCCCTGCGCGAGCTCGTCCATCGCCGCGTCGTCGGCGACCTGACGGCCGTCGTCACGGTCGCCGACAACGGCGGCTCGTCCGGCAGGCTCCGCGGCGAGTTCGGCGTCCTGCCGCCGGGCGACCTGCGGATGGCCCTGGCCGCCCTGTGCCGCACCGACGACTGGGGCGACACCTGGGCCGGCGTCCTCCAGCACCGCTTCGCCGGCGACGGCGAGATGAACGGCCACGTGGTCGGCAACCTGCTGATCGTCGCGATGTGGGAGCAGCTCGGCGACCACGTCCGGGCGCTCGACCTCGTCGGCCGCCTGCTCGGCGCGGCCGGCCGCGTCCTCCCGATGGCGCTGAGCCCGATGGACATCCGGGCACAGGTGCGGGGCCTCGACCCGCTCGACCCCGAGTCGCTGACGACCGTGCGGGGGCAGGTGCAGGTCGCCCGCACCGATGGCGTCATCGCGTCGATCGAGCTCGAGCCGTCCGACCCCGAGCCCTGCCCCGAGGCGATCGCGGCGGTCGACGCCGCCGACTGGGTCGTGCTCGGCCCGGGCTCGTGGTTCACCTCGGTCATCCCACACCTGATGGTGCCCGCGCTCCGCGAAGCGCTCGTGCGCACCCCGGCCCGCCGCGCGGTCGTGCTGAACCTCGACGAGCAGGCGGGGGAGACCCACGGCTTCGGCCCCGCCGACCACCTCGCCGTCCTGGCCGAGCACGCGCCCGAGCTGCGCATCGACGTCGTCCTGGCCGACACCGTCAGCGTCGAGGGCCACGAGGCCGAGCTCGAGCAGACGGTGAAGGCGCTCGGCGCGCGGCTGGTGGTGGCCGACGTGGCGCTCGGCGACGGCACCCCGCGGCACGACCCGCACCGGCTCGCCGCCGCGTTCGAGCACATCCTCGCCGAGGAGCCGGCGGCGGCCGGGCCCCGCGGCTGACCGGGTCGGGGGCACGGTGCCGGCCCGCACCAGGTTGCGAGGGTGCTGGACGCGTGTGTGAGGATCGGCGACATGGCGATGACGGCACAGGTGAAGGCGGAGCTGGCCAGCACGCAGGTCACCAAGCCGTGCTGTCGCAAGGCCGAGGTCGCCTCGATCTTCCGCTTCTCCAACGGTCTCCACCTGGTCAACGGCCGGATCGTGCTCGAGGCCGAGCTCGACACCGGTGCCGCCGCCCGACGCCTGCGGCGTGACATCCAGGAGGTCTACGGCCACCACGCCGACGTCGTGATGGTGCAGGGCAACGGCCTGCGGCGCGGCACCCGCTACGTCGTGCGGGTGGTCAAGGACGGCGACTCCCTCGCCCGGCAGACCGGCCTGGTCGACCAGCGCGGGCGTCCGGTCCGCGGTCTGCCGCCGGCGATCGTCACGGGCGGCGCCTGCGACGCCGTGGCCGCCTGGCGCGGCGCCTTCCTCGCGCACGGCTCGCTCACCGAGCCGGGCCGCTCGTCCAGCCTCGAGATCACCTGCCCGGGCTCGGAGGCGGCGCTGGCCCTCGTCGGCGTCGCGCGGCGCCTCGGCATCTCCGCCAAGCCGCGGGAGGTGCGCGGCGTCGACCGCGTGGTCATCCGCGACGGCGACGCCATCGGTCAGCTGCTCACGCGCCTCGGCGCCCACGAGTCGCTGCTCGCCTGGGAGGAGCGGCGGATGCGCCGCGAGGTGCGGGCCACCGCCAACCGCCTGGCGAACTTCGACGACGCCAACCTGCGCCGCTCCGCGCGCGCCGCCGTGGCGGCCGGCGCCCGGGTCGAGCGGGCGATGGAGATCCTCGGCGAGGAGGTGCCCGACCACCTGCGGATGGCCGGCGCCCTGCGTCTGGAGCACAAGCAGGCCAGCCTCGAGGAGCTCGGCCAGCTGCACGAGCCGGTGCTCACCAAGGACGCCATCGCGGGCCGCATCCGCCGCCTGCTGGCGATGGCCGACAAGCGCGCCGAGGAGCTCGGCATCCCCGACACCGAGGCCTCGCTCAGCCCCGACCTGCTCGGCGACGCCTGACGCCGGCGCCGGCACGTCGGCGCTGGTCCCGCGCCGCGCGACGGCGTGACCAGGGTTACCCGCACGTACGGCGGGACACCGCCCGAGGACGCCCCGTCGCGCGCGATAGGGTCGCCGCGTCGTGAACCCCCGTACCCCCGCCCGCGGGGAAGAGCAGGAGCAGCAGTGACCGTTCGTGTAGGCATCAACGGCTTCGGTCGGATCGGCCGCAACTTCTTCCGGGCGGTCGCCGCCTCGGGCGCCGACGTCGAGATCGTGGGCATCAACGACCTCACCGACAACCAGGTGCTCGCGCACCTGCTGAAGTACGACTCGATCCTGGGCCGCCTGGGCTCCGAGGTCGAGGCCACCGACGACGCCATCGTCGTCGACGGCCGGACGATCAAGGTCACCTCCGAGCGCGAGCCCGGCAACCTGGCCTGGGGCGACCTCGGCGTCGACGTCGTCGTGGAGTCGACCGGCTTCTTCACCGACGCGACCAAGGCGAAGGCCCACGTCGACGCCGGCGCGAAGAAGGTCATCATCTCCGCGCCCGCCTCCAACGAGGACATCACCGTCGTGATGGGCGTCAACCACACCCAGTACGACCCGGCGGCGCACACCGTCATCTCGAACGCGTCGTGCACCACCAACTGCCTCGGCCCGATGGCCAAGGCGCTGAACGACGCGATCGGCATCAACAAGGGCCTGATGACCACCATCCACGCCTACACCGCCGACCAGAACCTGCAGGACAACATCCACAAGGACCTGCGCCGGGCCCGTGCCGCCGCGCTGAACATCGTCCCCACCTCCACCGGTGCCGCGAAGGCGATCGGCCTGGTGCTGCCCGAGCTCAAGGGCAAGCTCGACGGCTACGCGCTGCGCGTCCCCACCCCGACCGGCTCGCTCACCGACCTCTCCTTCGAGGCCTCCCGCGAGACCTCGGTCGAGGAGGTCAACGGGGCGGTCAAGGCCGCTGCCGACGGCAAGATCCTCAAGTACTCGACCGCGCCGATCGTCTCCACCGACATCGTCACCGACTCCGCGTCGTGCATCTTCGACGCGCCGCTGACCAAGGTCATCGGCAACCAGGTGAAGGTCGCGGGCTGGTACGACAACGAGTGGGGCTACTCCAACCGCCTCGTCGACCTGATCGCGTACGTC
This sequence comes from Nocardioides sp. TRM66260-LWL, assembly GCF_020075545.1. Classification (GTDB taxonomy): domain Bacteria; phylum Actinomycetota; class Actinomycetes; order Propionibacteriales; family Nocardioidaceae; genus Nocardioides. Next base: position 12,513 of record NZ_JAIQZK010000010.1, on the reverse strand, counting down.
GGCGAGACCCTCTGATCGTGGGGGAGTACGCCGGTCTGGGCGAGGTGGGCGGCAAGCGCGTCCTCGTCCGCTCCGACCTCAACGTGCCGCTCGACGGCGACCGCATCACCGACGACGGCCGCATCCGCGCCAGCGTCCCGACCATCCGCGCGCTGGCCGAGGCCGGCGCGCGGGTGGTGGTGGTCGCGCACCTCGGTCGCCCGAAGGGCGAGCCGGAGGCGCGCTACTCGCTGGCTCCCGTCGCCGCGCGGCTCGGCGAGCTGCTCGGCAGCGAGGTCGCCTTCGCCGGCGATACCGTCGGCGAGTCGGCCCACGAGACCGTCGCGGCGCTCTCGGACGGCCAGGTCGCGCTGCTCGAGAACGTCCGGTTCAACGCGGGCGAGACCAGCAAGGACGACGCCGAGCGGGCCGAGTTCGCCCGGCGTCTCGCCGAGCTGGCCGACGCCTTCGTCTCCGACGGCTTCGGCGTGGTGCACCGCAAGCAGGCGAGCGTCTACGACGTGGCGCAGCTGCTGCCGCACGCGATGGGCACCCTCGTCAGCGCCGAGATCGACGTCCTGCGTCGGCTCACCGACGAGCCCGCCCGTCCGTACGCCGTGGTGCTCGGCGGCTCGAAGGTCTCCGACAAGCTGGGCGTCATCGACAACCTCCTCGGCAAGGCCGACACGCTGCTGATCGGCGGCGGCATGGTCTTCACCTTCCTCAAGGCCCAGGGCCATGAGGTCGGGCGGAGCCTGCTCGAGGAGGACCAGCTCGACACCTGCCGGGAGTACCTGCGGCGGGCCGAGGAGTCGGGCGTGCGCATCCTGCTGCCCGGCGACATCGTCGTCGACACCGAGTTCCCGGCCGGCGAGCGCACCCCGCAGCCGCAGGTGGTGCCGGCCTCGGAGATCCCGGCCGACGCGCTGGGCCTCGACATCGGTCCCGCCTCGGCGGCCGACTTCGCGGCGGCCCTCGCCGACGCGCAGACGGTGTTCTGGAACGGTCCGATGGGCGTCTTCGAGGTGCCGGAGTTCTCCGACGGCACCCGGGTCGTCGCCGACGCGCTGAGCCGCACCCGCGACCACGGCGGCCTGTCGGTCGTCGGCGGCGGCGACTCCGCCGCCGCCGTCCGAACGCTGGGCTTCGACGAGGCGTCCTTCGGCCACATCTCCACCGGCGGCGGCGCGTCGCTGGAGTACCTCGAGGGCAGGACCCTGCCCGGCATCACCGTCCTGGAGGCCTGAGCCATGTCGTCCCGCACCCCGCTCATGGCGGGCAACTGGAAGATGAACCTCAACCACCAGGAGGCCGTGCACCTGGTGCAGAAGCTGGCCTGGACCCTCCAGGACAAGCGGCACGACCACGCCAAGGCCGAGGTCGTCGTCATCCCGCCCTTCACCGACCTGCGGTCGGTGCAGACGCTGGTCGACGGCGACCGCCTCCCGGTGAAGTACGGCGCCCAGGACGTCTCGGTCCACGAGTCCGGGGCCCACACCGGCGAGATCTCCTCGGGCATGCTCGCCAAGCTCGGCTGCTCCTACGTCGTCGTCGGGCACTCCGAGCGCCGCGAGCACCACGGCGAGGACGACGCGGTCGTCAACGCCAAGGCGCACCGGGTGCTCGGCGACGGCATGACGCCGATCGTCTGCGTCGGCGAGGGCCTGGACGTCCGCAAGGCCGGCGAGCACGTCGCGTACGCTCTCGCGCAGGTCGACGGCTCGCTGGCGGGGCTCTCCGCCGAGCAGGTGGCCGGCCTGGTCGTCGCCTACGAGCCCGTCTGGGCGATCGGCACCGGCGAGGTCGCCACGCCCGAGGACGCCCAGGAGGTGTGCGCGGCCATCCGGGCGCGCATCGAGGAGACCCACGGCGCCGACGCGGCCGCCGGCCTCCGCATCCTCTACGGCGGCTCGGTCAAGGCCTCGAACGTCGCCGGCATCATGGCGAAGCCCGACGTCGACGGCGCGCTCGTCGGCGGTGCGAGCCTGCAGGCGGACGAGTTCGGCGGCATCTGCCGGTTCTACGACATGCCGGCGCTCTGAGCCCGGACGACGTGGCATAGGATCCCGACCGTGGAACTGTTCGTGACGATCGTCCTGATCGCAGCGAGTCTGCTGATGATCCTGCTCGTGCTGCTGCACAAGGGTCGCGGCGGCGGCCTCTCCGACATGTTCGGCGGAGGCGTCTCCAGCTCGTTGGGCGGCTCCTCGGTGGCCGAGCGCAACCTCGACCGGCTGACCGTCGGCATCGGCATCATCTGGTTCGCCTGCGTCGTCGGCATGGGCCTGCTCAAGGCCTACTGACCCTCCGGTCGCCGCCCGTCCGCGGGTGGCGACCGCACCTCCGACGACGGCGTCGGGACCCCCACACCCCCACGTCGCCCCCGGCGCTCCGGTCGGCGACACACACCGCTTGAGGAGAGCCGCCATGGCCGGTGGAGGCAACGCGATCCGTGGAAGTCGGGTCGGCGCAGGCCCGATGGGCGAGGCCGAGCGGGGCGAGGCCGCCCCGCGTCAGGCCGTCAGCTACTTCTGCTCCAACCAGCACCGCTCCGTCGTGACCTTCTCGGTCGAGGCGCAGGTGCCCGACTCCTGGGACTGCCCGAAGTGCGGCCTGCCCGCGGGGCGCGACTCCGAGAACGCCCCGCCGGCGCCGAAGATCGAGCCGTACAAGACGCACCTCGCGTACGTGAAGGAGCGGCGCTCCGACCAGGAGGCGCAGGAGATCCTCGACGAGGCCCTCACGCTCCTGCGCTCGCGACGCAAGTCGGGCGACCTGATCTTCTGAGTCGCCGCGCCGGTGGAATGCCGCCGCGTGACTATGCATCTTGATGTATGGTCATGCACATGACCACGCGGATCGCCGTCGCCGGCGCCAGCGGCTACGCCGGAGGCGAGCTCCTCCGGCTCCTGCTCGGCCACCCCGACGTCGAGATCGGCGCGCTCACCGGAGCGTCCAACGCCGGTCAGCCGCTCGGCCTGCTCCAACCCCACCTGGTGCCGCTCGCCGGCCGCGTGCTCGAGCCGACCACGCCGGAGGTCCTCGCCGGCCACGACGTCGTCTTCCTGGCGCTGCCCCACGGCGAGTCCGCGGCCGTCGCCGCCGCCCTCGGCGAGACCGTCGTCATCGACTGCGGCGCCGACTTCCGGCTGCGCGACCCCGAGGCCTGGACGGCCTACTACGGCGGCGAGCACGCCGGCACGTGGCCCTACGGCCTGCCCGAGCTGCCCGGTCAGCGCGCCGAGCTGGCCGGAGCGACGCGGATCGCCGTGCCCGGGTGCTACCCGACCGTCTCGACGCTGACCATCGCCCCGGCGGTCGCCGCCGGACTGGTCGAGCCGGACGTCGTCGTGGTCGCCGCCTCCGGCACCAGCGGCGCCGGCAAGGCCGCCAAGCCCCACCTGCTCGGCAGCGAGGTCATGGGCAACCTCAGCGCGTACGGCGTCACCACCCACCGGCACACCCCCGAGATCGCCCAGAACCTGGCGACCCTGACCGACGAGCCGGTCGGCGTGAGCTTCACGCCCGTGCTCGCGCCCACGCCGCGCGGCATCCTGGCCACCGTCAGCGCGCCGCTGCGCGGCGAGGTGTCCGACGAGCAGGCGCGTGCGGCCTATGCCGAGGCCTATGCCGAGGAGCCCTTCGTCCACCTGCTGCCGGCCGGGGTCTGGCCGCAGACCAAGGCGGTCGTGGGCTCCAACGCGGTGCACGTCCAGGTGGCCGTCGACCACCGCGCACGACGACTCGTCGCCGTCGGCGTCGTGGACAACCTCGCGAAGGGCACCGCCGGCGGCGCCATCCAGTGCATGAACCTCGCTCTCGGGCTCCCCGAGACCACCGGCCTCTCGACGGTCGGCCTGGCGCCCTGACGCCGCCGCCCGCTCCGCACCGCAGATCCCAAGGACTCCCATGACCGTCACCCATCCCCGGGGCTTCCGGGCCGCCGGCGTCGCCGCCGGGCTGAAGTCCACCGGCGCTCCCGACCTCGCGCTCGTCGTCAACGACGGGCCGCGCCACGACTCCGCCTCGGTGTTCACCAGCAACCGCTGCCAGGCCAACCCGGTGCTGTGGAGCAAGGAGGTCGTCAAGGACGGCGTTGTGCGCGCCGTCGTGCTGAACTCCGGCGGCGCGAACTGCTACACCGGGCCCGAGGGCTTCCAGACCACCCACGCGGTGGCCGAGCGGGTCGCGGAGCGCGTGGGCATCGGCGCGATCGACGTCGTGGTGTGCTCCACCGGGCTGATCGGCCTGGCCAACGACCGGCAGGCGCTGCTGGCCGGCGTCGACGCCGCGCACGCCGGGCTGTCCGAGCAGGGCGGGACCGACGCCGCGACCGCGATCATGACCACCGACTCGGTGAGCAAGCAGGTCGTCGTCGAGGAGGCCGGCTGGTCGGTCGGCGGCATGGCCAAGGGCGCCGGCATGCTCGCGCCCGCGCTGGCGACGATGCTGGTGGTGCTCACCACCGATGCCGTGGCGTCTCCGGCCGACCTCGACGCCGCGCTGCGCGCCGCCACGAGGGTCTCCTTCGACCGGCTCGACTCCGACGGCTGCATGTCCACCAACGACACCGTCACGGTCCTCGCCAGCGGCGCCTCGGGCATCACGCCGACCCTCGAGGACCTCACCGCCGCCCTCACCCGGGCCTGCACCGATCTCGCGATGCAGCTGCTCGCCGACGCCGAGGGCGCCGACCACGAGATCGCGATCACCACCCTCAACGCCGCGAGCGAGGACGATGCGGTCGCCGTCGGCCGCAGCGTCGCGCGCAGCAACCTGTTCAAGGCCGCGGTCTTCGGCAAGGACCCCAACTGGGGCCGCGTCCTCGCCTCGATCGGCACCACCGACGCGGTCTTCGACCCCGCCGACCTCGACGTCGCCATCAACGGCGTCTGGGTCTGCCGCCGCTCGACCCCGGCCGAGGACCCCGCCGGGGTCGACCTCGAGCCGCGCCAGGTCACCGTCACGATCGACCTGAAGTCCGGGGACGCCCGGGCGACGGTGTGGACGAACGACCTCACCCACGCCTACGTCCACGAGAACAGCGCCTACAGCTCATGACGACCGACCAGCCCGCGCAGCCCGGGCACGCCGCCGACCCGTCCAAGGCCCACGTCCTGGCGGGCGCCCTCCCGTGGCTCAAGCGCTACCACGGCAAGATCGTGGTGGTGAAGTACGGCGGCAACGCCATGACCGACGACGTGCTCAAGCGCGCGTTCGCCGAGGACATCGCCTTCCTCCGCTTCGCCGGCTTCAAGCCGGTCGTCGTCCACGGCGGCGGTCCGCAGATCTCGACGATGCTCGACCGGCTCGGCATCGAGTCGGAGTTCCGCGGCGGCCTGCGCTACACGACCCCCGAGGCGATGGACGTCGTCCGGATGGTGCTGGTCGGCCAGGTGCAGCGGGAGCTCGTCGGCCTGATCAACGAGCACGGGCCGCTCGCGGTCGGGCTCTCGGGCGAGGACGCCGGCCTGTTCACCGCCGAGCCGACCAACACCGTCGTCGACGGCGAGGAGGTCGACCTCGGCCTCGTCGGCGAGGTGCGGCAGGTGCGGCCCGAGGCGGTGCTCGACCTGATCGAGGCCGGGCGCATCCCGGTCGTCTCCAGCGTCGCCCCCGACGAGCGCGGGCGGGTGCACAACGTCAACGCCGACACCGCCGCGTCCGCGCTGGCCGTCGCGCTGGGGGCCGAGAAGCTGCTCGTGCTCACGGACGTCGAGGGCCTGTACCGCGACTGGCCCCACAGCGACGACGTCATCTACGAGATCAGCCCGGAGACGCTCGGCGAGCTGATCCCGACGCTCGCCAGCGGCATGGTGCCGAAGATGACCGCCTGCCTCCAGGCGGTCCAGGACGGCGTCCCGCGGGCCACCGTGGTCGACGGGCGCGAGCCGCACGCGGTGCTGCTCGAGCTGTTCACCGACGAGGGCGTCGGCACACAGGTGCTGCCCGGCGTCGAGACCAAGATCCGCAAGGCCCGGCAGAAGGCGGTCACCAAGTGACGACCCAGACCAGCGCGCCCCAGGCGCCGACGACGGCCGCGGGCGACTACGCGACCCGCTACGCCGCGAGCCTGATGAACACCTTCGGCCCGCCGAAGCTCGTGCTCACCCGGGGCGAGGGCCCGTACGTGTGGGACGTCGACGGCCGCCGTCACCTCGACCTGCTCGGCGGCATCGCCGTCAACGCGCTCGGCCACGCCCACCCCGCGCTGGTCGAGGCCGTCTCCGCGCAGCTGGGCACGCTCGGCCACATCAGCAACTTCTTCACCTCCGCGCCCCAGGTCGAGCTCGCCGAGACCCTGCTGCGCCTCCTGGGCCAGCCCGAGCACGGACGCGTGTTCTTCGCGAACTCCGGCGCCGAGGCCAACGAGGCGGCGTTCAAGCTCACCCGCCGCACGGGCCGGACGCATCTGGTCGCCGCGGAGGGGGCCTTCCACGGACGCACGACCGGCGCCCTGGCGCTGACCTCGAAGGAGGCCTACCGGGCGCCGTTCGAGCCCCTGCCGGGCCATGTCACGTTCGTGCCCTACGGCGACGTCGAGGCGCTCGCGGCGGCGGTCACCGACGAGACGGCCGCCATCGTCCTGGAGCCGATCCAGGGCGAGGCGGGCGTGGTCGTCGCCCCGTCGGGCTACCTCGCCGCCGCGCGTCGGATCGCCGACGAGCACGGCTCGCTGCTGTGGCTCGACGAGATCCAGAGCGGCGCCGGTCGCACCGGCTCGTGGTTCGCCCACCAGCACCCGGCGCTCGGCGAGCCGGTCGTGCCCGACGTCGTCACGCTCGCCAAGAGCCTCGGCGGCGGCGTCCCGATCGGCGCCATCATCGGCGTCGGCCGCGCCGCGAGCCTGCTCGAGCCGGGCAACCACGGCACGACCTTCGGCGGCAACCCGCTCGCCTGCGCAGCGGGGCTCGCCGTGCTCCGCACGATCGAGGACGACGGGCTCCTGGCGCGCGCCGCGGAGCTGGGGGAGCGGCTGCGCGCCGGCCTCGCCGCCGACCCGCGGGTCGTCGAGGTGCGCGGGCTGGGCCTGCTGATCGGCCTCGACCTGGTCAGCGACGCGGCGCCGGCCGTGGTCGCCGCCGCGCAGGACGCCGGCTTCATCGTCAACGCCACCGGTCCGCGGCGGATCCGACTCGCCCCGCCGTACGTCCTCGCCGACGACGACGTCGCGACGTTCCTCGCCGCGTGGCCCGGCATCCTCGACGCGGCGGAGGTCTGAGATGCGCCACCTCCTCGCCGACGACGACCTCAGCCCCGCCGAGCAGGCGCACCTGCTCGACCTCGCGGCCTCGATGAAGGGCGCGCCGCACGTCCGGCAGCCGCTGGCGGGGCCTCGGTCCGTCGCCCTGATCTTCGACAAGCCGACACTGCGCACCCAGGTCAGCTTCGGCGTCGGCGTGGCCGACCTCGGCGGCCACCCGCTGCTCATCGACGGCGCCCTGGCCGGCATCGGCGTGCGCGAGTCGGTCGCCGACGTCGCGCGCGTGCTCGGCCGCCAGGTGGCGGCCGTGGTCTGGCGCACCTACGCGCAGCAGCGGCTGGAGCAGATGGCCGAGCACGCCGGCGTCCCGGTCGTCAACGCGCTCACCGACGACTACCACCCGTGCCAGCTGCTCGCCGACCTGCTGACGATCCGCGAGCACCGGGGTCGCCTCGCGGGCCTCACGGTCGCCTTCGTCGGCGACGCCGCGTGCAACATGGGCAACTCGTGGCTGCTCGCGGGCACCACCGCCGGCATGCACGTGCGGCTGTCCGGGCCGGACGGCTACGTGCCCGGGCCCGACATGTTCGCCCGCGCCGACGCGATCGCCGCCGTGACCGGCGGATCGGCCGCGGTCGTCCCCGACGCCGTCGCGGCGGTGTCCGGAGCCGACGTCGTCGTCACCGACACGTGGGTCTCCATGGGCAAGGAGGACGAGGCCGCCGAGCGCGAGCGCGTCTTCGGGCCGTGGTCGCTCACCTCCGAGCTGCTCGCGCACGCCGACCCGCAGGCCGTCGTCCTGCACTGCCTGCCCGCCTACCGCGGCAAGGAGATCGCCGCGGAGGTGCTCGACGGCCCGCGCAGCGTCGTGTGGGACGAGGCGGAGAACCGGCTGCACGTGCAGAAGGCCGTGCTCGCCTGGCTCCTCGAGGCCGCCCAGCAGGACGCCTGATGTCCGACTTCGCCCTGCCGCTGCGCCCGACCACGAAGGGCGCCCGTCACCAGCTGATCGTCGACCTCGTCGGTCAACACGAGGTGCACAGCCAGGGCGAGCTCGCGGTGCTGCTGGCCGAGGCCGGCGTCCGCGTCACCCAGGCGACGCTCTCGCGCGACCTGCTCGAGCTCGACGCGGTCAAGGTGCGCGCGCCGTCCGGCGCGATGGTCTACGCGGTGCCCGGCGAGGGCGGCGACCGGCGTCCGACGACGCCGATCGACGCGGTCGCGGCGCGCTCCCGCCTGGCCCGCCTCCTCGGCGAGCTGCTGGTCAGCGCGGAGGCCAGCGCCAACCTGGTCGTCCTGCGCACCCCGCCCGGGGCCGCCCAGTTCCTCGCGTCCGCCCTCGACAAGGCCGATCTCGCCGAGGTCCTCGGCACGATCGCCGGCGACGACACCGTCCTGCTGATCGGCCGCGATCCCGCCGGCGGCGACGCGTTGGCGCGCCGACTCACCGAGCTCGCCGCACCCACCGACGAGCCGTCCTGACCCACCCGTACCCAGCCCGTCCACCACAGAAGGAACACCTCGTGAGCAAGGTCCTCACCACGCTGCCCCAGGGCGAGCGCGTCGGCATCGCGTTCTCCGGCGGCCTCGACACCTCCGTCGCGGTCGCGTGGATGCGCGACAGGGGCGCCGTCCCGTGCACCTACACCGCCGACATCGGGCAGTACGACGAGCCGGACATCTCGGGGGTGCCGGCGCGCGCGCTGCAGTACGGCGCCGAGATCGCGCGGGCCGTCGACTGCCGCCCGCAGCTGGTCGAGGAGGGGTTCGCCGCGCTGGCCTGCGGAGCGTTCCACATCCGCAGCGGGGGGCGGGCCTACTTCAACACCACGCCGCTCGGTCGCGCCGTCACCGGCACCATGCTGGTGCGCGCGATGCACGAGGACGGCGTCGACATCTGGGGCGACGGCTCGACCTTCAAGGGCAACGACATCGAGCGCTTCTACCGCTACGGGCTGCTGGCCAACCCGTCCCTGCGCATCTACAAGCCGTGGCTGGACGCCGACTTCGTCACCGAGCTCGGCGGGCGCGCCGAGATGAGCCAGTGGCTCACCGAGCACGGTCTGCCCTACCGCGACAGCGCCGAGAAGGCGTACTCCACCGACGCCAACATCTGGGGCGCGACGCACGAGGCCAAGACCCTCGAGCACCTCGACGTCTCCCTGGAGTCGGTGCAGCCGATCATGGGCGTCCGGTTCTGGGATCCCACGGTCGAGATCGCGCCCGAGGACGTCACCATCGGCTTCGACCGCGGTCGCCCGGTGTCGGTGAACGGTCGCCGGTTCGACGACGCGGTCGCCCTGGTGCACGAGGTCAACGCCATCGGCGGACGCCACGGTCTGGGCATGTCCGACCAGATCGAGAACCGCATCATCGAGGCGAAGTCGCGGGGCATCTACGAGGCCCCCGGCATGGCGCTGCTCTTCATCGCCTACGAGCGTCTGCTCAACGCGATCCACAACGAGGACACGCTGGCGAACTACCACGGCGAGGGACGCCGTCTCGGTCGCCTCCTGTACGAGGGCCGCTGGCTCGACCCGCAGGCGCTCATGCTGCGGGAGTCGATCCAGCGCTGGGTGGCCTCGCTCGTCAGCGGCGAGGTGACGATCCGGCTGCGGCGCGGCGAGGACTACACGATCCTGCGCACCGAGGGGCCCGCGTTCTCCTACCACCCGGAGAAGCTCTCGATGGAGCGCACCGAGAACGCCGCGTTCGGGCCGACCGACCGGATCGGGCAGCTCACGATGCGCAACCTCGACATCGCCGACTCGCGCGCCAAGCTCGAGCTGTACGCGGCGCAGCCGCTCGACCAGGGCCAGGTGCTCGTCGAGCACGGCACGCTCTTCGGCGAGCTGCCCGCCGGCGGCGCCGACACGATCGCCGCGAACCCGGCGGCCGACGCGGCCGACCTCGGTGCGCTCGACCAGGCGGCGCTCGAGTCCGGGACCGACTGATGGCCGACGCGCTCGACACCACCAACACCGGCAAGCTCTGGGGCGGCCGGTTCGCCGGCGGCCCCTCGCCCGAGCTCGAGGCGCTGTCGCGCTCGACGCACTTCGACTGGCGGCTGACCCCGTACGACCTCGCGGGCTCGCGCGCTCACGCCGCGGCACTCCACCGTGCCGGCCTGCTCAGCGACGCCGACCATGCCGAGCTACGGCGCGGGCTGGACGTCCTGGGGGAGCGGTACGCCGCCGGCGAGCTGCGTCCGGACGTCTCGGACGAGGACGTCCACGGCGCGCTCGAGCGCCTGCTGCTCGAGGAGGTCGGCGCGGAGGTCGGCGGACGCCTACGGGCGGGTCGCAGCCGCAACGACCAGATCGCGACCCTGTTCAAGGTCTTCCTGCGCGACCACGCACGGGTGATCGCCGGGCAGGTGCTCGACCTCGTCGAGGTGCTGGCGGAGCAGGCGCGAGTGCATCTGGGCGGCGCGGGCGTCGAGCCGACGGTCATGCCGGGCCGCACCCACCTCCAGCACGCGCAGCCGGTGCTGCTCTCGCACCACCTGCTCGCGCACGCGTGGCCGCTCCTGCGCGACGTCGACCGGCTGGCCGACTGGGACGCTCGCGTGGCGGCCGACTCGCCCTACGGGTCGGGTGCGCTCGCCGGCCAGAGCCTGGGCCTCGACCCGTCCGCCGTGGCCGCCGACCTCGGGTTCACCGGCTCGACCGCCAACTCGATCGACGGCACGGCCGCGCGCGACTTCGTCGCCGAGTTCGCGTTCGTCGCCGCGCAGATCGGGGTCGACGTCAGCCGGCTCGCCGAGGAGGTCATCCTCTGGGCGACGCGGGAGTTCGCGTTCGTCACGCTGCACGACTCGTGGTCGACGGGGTCGAGCATCATGCCGCAGAAGAAGAACCCCGACATCGCCGAGCTGGCGCGGGGCAAGGCCGGGCGCCTGATCGGCAACCTCTCCGGGCTGCTGGCGACGCTGAAGGCGCTGCCCCTGGCCTACAACCGCGACCTGCAGGAGGACAAGGAGCCGGTCTTCGACTCCGTCGACACCCTCGAGGTCCTGCTCCCGGCGTTCACGGGCATGACCGCGACGCTCGAGTTCGACCGCGACAGGCTCGCCGAGCTCGCGCCGCAGGGCTTCTCGCTCGCGACCGACGTCGCCGAGTGGCTGGTCCGGCAGGACGTCCCGTTCCGCGTCGCCCACGAGCTGGCCGGCGCGTGCGTGCGCCGGTGCGAGGAGCTCGGGCTCGAGCTGGACGGGCTGAGCGACGAGCAGTTCGCCGCGATCGACCCCCGGCTGACGCCGGAGGTGCGCTCGGTGCTGACGGCCGCCGGCTCCGTGGCCTCGCGATCCGGACGCGGCGGCACCGCCCCCGACCGGGTGCGCGAGCAGCTGGTCGAGCTCGAGCAGCGGATCGCGCGCGAGCGTGCCCGACTCTGACGAGCGGTCCGACGACCTCCGCACCGCGCTCGGCGGTCCGGCGCACGCGATGGCGCCGCGACTGCTGGGCGCGGTGCTGTCGTCCGGGGGAGTGGCGCTGCGGATCACGGAGGTCGAGGCGTACGGCGGCGGGGACGATCCCGGCTCGCACGCGCACCGCGGCCGGACGCCGCGCAACGCGACGATGTTCGGCCCCGCGGGACGCCTCTACTGCTACTTCACCTACGGCATGCACACCTGCGCCAACGTGGTGACGGGCGAGGAGGACGAGGGGTGCGGCGTGCTGCTCCGCGCCGGCGAGATCGTCGACGGCCTCGAGCTGGCCCGCTCGCGTCGGCCCGGCGCGTCGGATCGTGACCTGGCGCGTGGCCCCGCCAGGCTCACCCGTGCCCTCGGCATCGCGCTGGACGACGACGGCACGGACCTGTCGTCGGGGCGGATCCGCCTACGGCTGCCGCCGACGCACGTCGATCCGGGAGAGATCCGCACGGGACCGCGCGTCGGCCTGCGGGCGGCGGCGGATGTCCCGTGGAGGTTCTGGCTGGCCGCAGACCCGACGGTGTCCGCCTACCGTCCGGCCGCTCCGCTGCGATCCGGACGCGCGCAGCCCGGCTGACAGGCCTCTGACCTGGGAGGACGTCTCGCCACCACACCCGATTTGGTGTCGACGCAACCCGCGTGTAACTTTCTCGTCGTCGCCCAGAGCGGCCCGCGGAGCAGGGGCGGACAGCCCCGAAGAACCGCGAGTCGTCATGTGCGGCACCGACTGAACCGAGGCGCGACAGTCAAGTTGACGCGCCGAAGACAGCCGGGTAAGTTTCTGCAGGTTGCCCCGCCCGCGGCTCCGAGGAGCCGAGACGGGATGCGCGTGATGTTTGAGAACTCAACAGTGTGTTGGATAGTCGACGAATTAGTTTGATGCCCTGTCGACCTT
>NZ_JAIQZK010000001.1 GCF_020075545.1 Nocardioides sp. TRM66260-LWL | reverse complement strand
GGTTGTGGGAGAGTAGGACGCCGCCGGACAATCATTTGAATGGTTCAGGGGCCACCCACAGGGTGGCCCCTGAACCTTTTCTGCGTTATGGGCCCGACGGCTGTCCGTTCATCGTCCACAGCCCACTCTCATGCGCTTCCATCCCCAGCTTTCCCGGCACGCTGTCGCGTTCGGAGGTCGGCACGTGAGGGTTGCTGTGGAGGTGATCGTCATGGAGACGAACGAGCTGGAGTCGGTGAACGAGGTCAGACTGGTCGGCCGGGTGTCGCGCGCAGGCGTCGAACGGGAGTTGCCGAGTGGGGCGCTCGTCGTGGGTGTGGGCCTGGCGGTGAGACGTGCTCCCCGTGAGGGTCTGGGCGAGGCGGCCCGCGTGGGCGTCGACGCGATCGACGTCGCTGCATGGAGCGAGGAGCTGCGGGAGATCGCCGGTGCGCTCTCCGTCGATGACGTCGTCGAGGTGCGCGGGTCCCTGCGGCGGCGGTTCTACCGTGCCGGCGGCGCTGTCGCCTCTCGGTACGAGGTCGAGGCGGAGTCGTTGGTCGTCCTGCGGTCCGGCAGCGTCGCCGTCGCTGGATAGGGTCGCTGCATGCATTCCCGTGGACTCGGTGCGCAGCCCGAGGCGCTGGTCGACGTCTACGACCTGGCGATGTTGGATCTCGACGGCGTCGTGTACGTCGGAGGCGCCAGCGTGCCCCATGCCAGCGAGGCGATCGAGGGCTGGCGCCAGGCCGGCGGACACGTCGCCTTCGTGACGAACAACGCATCACGACCGCCGCACGCCGTCGTGGACCATCTCGTCGAGCTCGGCGTCCCGGCAGGGCTGCCCGATGTCGTGACCTCGGCCCAGGCGGTGGCGCGGCTCCTCGCCGACCAGCTGGGAGCCGGGGCGCGAGTCAGCGTGCTCGGTGGTCAGGGCCTGTGGGAGGCGGTCGGCGAGGCCGGCCTGGAGGGCGTGGGAGCGGACGACGACGCCGAGGCCGTCGTCACCGGCTACGGGCCCGACGTCGTGTGGCGGGACATCATGACCGTGGCGGTCCGGGTGCGCGGGGGACTGCGCTGGTACGCGAGCAACACCGACATGACGATCCCCACCGCGCGTGGCGAGGCCCCGGGCCACGGCGTGCTGGTCGAGACGATCCGCAGGTTCAGCGGCGTCGACCCGGCGGTGGCGGGCAAGCCCGAGACGCCCCTGCTCGAGGAGACGATCCGGCGGGTCGGTGGTCAGCGGCCGCTCATGGTCGGCGACCGGCTCGACACCGACATCTGGGGGGGCCGGCGGGTGGGCGTCGACACCCTCCTCGTGCTCACGGGGGTCACCGACCTCACGACGCTGGTCCACAGCCCGGCGGACCAGCGTCCGACCTACGTCGCGCCCGATCTCCGCGGCCTCCTCGTGCCGCACCCCGAGATCGTGACCGATGTCGGATTCGCTCGGTGCGGTGGCTGGGCGGCACAGGCCGGCCCCGAGGGCTGGTCGGTCTCCGGCGACGGCTCCGCGATCGACTGGTGGCGCGCGGTGCTGACGGTCGCCTGGGGGCTCGTCGACGAAGGTGTCGACGTGCCGGACCTCGACGCGCTCCGGGTGCCCGATCCGGATGGCGCTGCCGATAGCCTCGAGCCGTGAACGAGCAGCGAAGCGTCCCGCCGCAGACGGGCGTCGAGGCGCTCGACGAGGTGCTGGCCAGCGTCGCGGCGCTGAGCGATCGGCCGCTCGAGGACCACGCCTCGGTGTTCGGTCTGGCCCACGAGACGCTGCGCGCCGCCCTCGACGGCCCCGCGGACTGAGCCGATGGCAGGTCCCAGGAGACTGCGTCTGGACGCCGAGCTGGTCCGACGCGGGCTGGCCCGCTCGCGTGAGCAGGCCAGCGAGCTGATCGGCGCCGGACGGGTGAGCGTCGCGGGTGCGCGGGCGAGCAAGCCGGCCACCGCGGTGACGACCGACGTCGCGATCGTCGTGGCCGACGACGCGTCCGACCCGGGCTACGTCTCGCGGGGCGCGCACAAGCTGGTGGGTGCGCTCGACGCCTTCGCCACCGCCGGGCTGACCGTCACGGGCCGTCGCTGTCTCGACGCCGGGGCGTCCACCGGCGGCTTCACCGACGTGCTGCTGCGACGCGATGCCGCGGAGGTCGTCGCCGTCGACGTCGGGTACGGGCAGCTGGCGTGGTCGCTGCAGTCCGATCCGCGCGTCCGGGTGCACGACCGCACCAACATCCGGGAGCTCACCGTGGAGACGATCGGCGGTCCGGTCGACCTCGTCGTCGGCGACCTGTCGTTCATCTCCCTCACGCTGGTGCTGGACGCGCTGCTCGGGGTGGTCGTCGACGACGCCGACCTGGCGCTCATGGTGAAGCCGCAGTTCGAGGTCGGCAAGGAGCGGGTGGGCAAGGGCGGCGTCGTCCGTGACGTCGCGCTGCGCGCCGAGGCCGTGCTCGGCGTCGCCGACGCCGCCGCGCAGCGGGGCTGGCCGGTGCACATGGTCGCCACCAGTCCGCTGCCCGGACCGTCGGGCAACGTCGAGTTCTTCGTCTGGCTGCGCCGGGCGTCGCTCGGGCTCGCGGCGGAGGAGATCGAGCGTGCGGTCGTCACCGCAGGCGTGTCGGCCCCGGCCGTCGGCGCGGATGAGAGGCTGGACCCATGAGCGACCCCGTCCGTCCTGCCGACGCGACGACTCCCCGTCGGGTGCTCGTGCTCGCCCACACCGGACGGGCCGAGGCGCGCGAGGTGGCCCTGGCCTTCTGCCGCGCGCTCACCGCCCACGACATCGTCGTGCGCGTGCTCGCCCGGGAGGCGGCCGACCTCGGACTCGGCGACGTCGAGGACCCGCGCGTCGAGGTCTGCCCCGACGACGGCGGCCCGCACCCCGACGCCAGCGCCGGCTGCGAGCTGGCGATCGTCATCGGCGGCGACGGCACGATCCTCCGCGCGGCCGAGATCACGCACGCCAGCGGCACGCCGGTGCTCGGGGTGAACCTCGGACACGTCGGGTTCCTCGCGGAGGCGGAGTACGAGGACGTCGCCAGCGTCATCGAGGCCGTCGTCGCGCGGCGCTACACCGCCGAGGACCGGATGACCCTCGACGTGCGCGTCTACCGCGGCGGCGAGGTCGTCAACCGCACGTTCGCGGTCAACGACGCCAGCGTCGAGAAGGCGGCCCGGGAGCGGATGCTCGAGGTCGTCGTCGAGGTCGACGGTCGACCGCTGTCGCGGTGGGGCTGCGACGGCGTGGTCTGCGCGACCCCGACCGGGTCGACCGCCTACAACTTCAGCGCCGGGGGCCCGGTCGTGTGGCCCGGGGTCGAGGCGCTGCTGATGGTGCCCATCAGCGCGCACGCGCTGTTCGCGCGTCCGCTGGTCGTCGCGCCCACGTCCGTGCTCGCCGTCGAGGTGCTCGAGCGCACCGAGGGAGCCGGCGTCCTGTGGTGTGACGGGCGCCGCGCCGTCGACCTCCCGCCCGGGGCGCGGATCGAGGTGCGTCGCGGTCACGCGCCGATGCGGATCGCCCGACTCCACGAGGCCCCGTTCACCGACCGGCTGGTCGCCAAGTTCGGCCTGCCGGTGGAGGGCTGGCGCGGCTCCGCAGAGCGACGACGTCGCGCCGTCGAGAGCCCCGTCGCGGCTGCTGTCCAGGAGGACTGATGCTGGAGGAGATCCGGATCTCGTCGCTGGGCGTCATCGACTCCTCGACGCTCGAGCTCGGGCCCGGTCTGACGGTGATCACCGGCGAGACCGGCGCGGGCAAGACCATGATCGTCACCGCGCTCGGCCTGCTCCTCGGCGGCCGGGCCGACAGCGGATCCGTGCGCACGGGTGCCCGCGCGGCCCGGGTGGAGGGCGTCGTGTCCGTGGCCTCGCTGCCGGAGGTGGCCGCGGCCGTGGACGAGGCCGGGGGCGACGTCGAGGACGGCACCGTGCTGATCGCCCGCAACGTCTCGGCCGAGGGGCGCTCGCGCGCGTTCGTCGGCGGGGCCAGCGTGCCCATCGCCACGCTCACCGAGGTCGCGGAGCCGCTCGTCGCGGTGCACGGGCAGTCCGACCAGCACCGGCTGCTCCAGCCGCGGGCCCAGCGTGCGGCCCTCGACCGGTTCGGCGGCGCGGAGGTCGCCGAGCTCGCGGAGACCTACCGCGCCCTCTTCGCGCGACTGCGCGACGTCGAGCAGCGTCTCGTCGAGGTGGTCGAGCACCAGCGGGAGCGTGCGCAGGAGGCCGACCTGCTGCGCTTCGGGCTCGCCGAGATCGAGGCGGTCGACCCCCAGGACGGCGAGGACGCCGCGCTGGCGGCCGAGGAGCTGCGGCTCGGTCACGCCGACACGCTGCGGACCGCCGCCGAGACCGCCCGCGAGGCGCTGTCGAGCGAAGACGCCGGTCCGGACGCCCTCGGCGCGCTGGCCGCCGCGCGCCGGGCGCTGGAGTCGGTGCGCGAGCACGATCGCGAGGCCGGAGCGCTGGCCGATCGCCTGGCGGAGGTGTCGTACCTGCTCTCCGACCTCGCCGCCGACGTCGCCTCCTACGCGACGGCGATCGAGGTCGACCCGGCCCGGCTGGCCGGGGTCTCCGAGCGACGCGCCGCGCTGACCGGCCTGACCCGCAAGTACGGCGAGACGATCGCCGAGGTGCTCGCCTGGGCGCAGGGGTCCGCCGCACGGCTCCTGGACCTCGACGGCACCGACGAGCAGATCGCCTCCCTGCGGGCGGAGCGGACGACCCTGCGCGCGGAGCTGTCCGCGGCGGCCGCCGCCCTGAGCGCGGCCCGACAGGCCGCCGCCTCGCGGCTGGGGGAGGAGGTCAGCGAGGAGCTCACCCAGCTGGCGATGCGCCACGCCCGACTCACCATCGAGGTGCGTCAGCAGGAGGTGCCCGCGCCGTCCGACGACGTGCCGGGTGGCCCGCTGCACGTCGACGGGCGCTGGGTGCGGTTCGCCCCGTCGGGGATCGACGAGGTCGAGATGCTGCTGGCCGCCAACACCGGCTCGGCACCGCGTCCGCTGCACAAGGGCGCCTCCGGCGGCGAGCTGTCGCGCGTCATGCTGGCGATCGAGGTCGTCCTGGCGGCGACCAGCCCGGTGCCCACCTTCGTCTTCGACGAGGTCGACGCCGGCGTCGGCGGCGCGGCCGCCGTCGAGATCGGTCGTCGGCTGGCGATGCTCGCCCGCACGGCCCAGGTGCTGGTCGTCACCCACCTGCCGCAGGTGGCGGCCTACGCCGATCGGCACGTCGTGGTAGAGAAGGCGAGCGACGGGACGATCACCAGCTCGGGCCTGACCGTGCTCGACGACGAGGCGCGCGAGCGGGAGCTCTCGCGCATGCTGGCCGGGCTGAGCGACTCCGACACCGCTCGGGCGCACGCCCGCGAGCTGCTCGCGGTGGCGCAGGCCTCCCGCGCCGAGGGGCCACGCGGGTCCTGAGCACCCCTCGTCATGCCATAGGATGGAGTTCCATGAGGAACGCCACCCAGGCCAAGCACGTGTTCGTGACCGGGGGCGTCGCCTCCTCGCTCGGCAAGGGGCTCACCGCCTCCAGCCTGGGCCGGCTGCTCCGCTCCCGCGGGCTGCGGGTGACGATGCAGAAGCTCGACCCGTACCTGAACGTCGACCCCGGGACGATGAATCCGTTCCAGCACGGCGAGGTCTTCGTGACCAACGACGGCGCCGAGACCGATCTCGACATCGGCCACTACGAGCGGTTCCTCGACACCGACCTGTCGGCGATCGCCAACGTGACGACCGGCCAGGTCTACTCCCACGTGATCGCCAAGGAGCGCCGCGGCGACTACCTCGGCGACACCGTGCAGGTGATCCCGCACATCACCAACGAGATCAAGGACCGCATCCTCGCGATGGGCCACGGCACCGGCGAGGCCGAGGTCGACGTCGTGATCACCGAGATCGGCGGCACCGTCGGCGACATCGAGTCGCTGCCGTTCCTCGAGGCCGCGCGTCAGGTGCGCCACGACATCGGCCGCTCGAACGTCTTCTTCCTGCACGTCTCGCTGGTGCCGTACATCGGCCCGTCCGGCGAGCTCAAGACCAAGCCCACCCAGCACTCGGTGGCCGCGCTGCGCCAGGTCGGCATCCAGCCCGACGCCGTCGTGTGCCGTGCCGACCGCGAGCTGCCCGAGGGCATCAAGCGCAAGATCTCGCTGATGTGCGACGTCGACGTCGAGGCCGTCGTCACCGCGGCCGACGCGCCGTCGATCTACGACATCCCGAAGGTGCTGCACCGCGAGGGACTCGATGCCTACGTGGTGCGCCGTCTCGACCTGCCCTTCCGCGACGTCGACTGGACGCTGTGGGACGACCTGCTGCGCCGCGTCCACCACCCCAAGGAGGAGGTGACGGTCGCGCTCGTCGGCAAGTACGTCGACCTGCCCGACGCGTACCTCTCGGTGGCGGAGGCCCTGCGGGCCGGCGGCTTCGCCCACGAGGCGAAGGTGCACCTGCGGTGGATCCCGTCCGACGAGTGCGCCACCCCGGCGGGCGCCGCGCGCGCGCTCGAGGACGTCGACGCGATCTGCGTGCCCGGCGGCTTCGGCATCCGCGGCCTGGAGGGCAAGCTGGGCGCGCTCACCCACGCGCGCACCCAGGGCATCCCCACGCTCGGCCTGTGCCTGGGCCTGCAGTGCATGGTGATCGAGTACTCGCGCAGCGTGCTCGGCCTGGAGAAGGCCGGCTCCACCGAGTTCGACCCCGAGACCCCGGAGCCGGTCATCGCGACCATGGCCGAGCAGCGGGCGTTCGTCGAGGGCGCCGGCGACCTCGGCGGCACCATGCGCCTGGGGCTCTACCCGGCCGCGCTGAAGGAGGGCAGCCTCGCCCGCCGCGTCTACGGCAGCGACGTCATCGAGGAGCGGCACCGGCACCGCTACGAGGTCAACAACGCCTACCGCGACCAGCTCGAGGAGGCCGGCCTGGTGTTCTCCGGCACCTCGCCCGACGACTCGCTGGTGGAGTTCGTCGAGCTGCCGCGCGACGTGCACCCGTACTACATCGCCACGCAGGCGCATCCCGAGCTGCGATCGCGTCCGACCCGGCCGCATCCGCTGTTCGCCGGACTCGTGGGCGCCGCGATCGTGCGCCAGCGCGAGCTGCGGATCCCGATCGACGAGAGCGGTCTGCACGCCGAGCCGACCCGATGACGACCGCCTCGGCCGACGACGCCGCGCCGGAGCCGATCGCGCTGCACGACGAGGACGTCGCCTGGCCGGTCGAGGAGACGCAGGACCTCCACCGCGACGGCTGGGTCGTGGCCCTGCGCGCCGACCGCGTCCGCCGCCCCGGCTCGACCGAGGAGCCGTTCCGGCGGCTCGTCCTCGAGCACCCCGGGGCCGTCGTCGTCCTCGCGCTGGACGACGCCGACCGGGTGCTCGTGCTGCGCCAGTACCGGCACCCCGCGCGGGTGCGGATGGTCGAGCTGCCCGCCGGCCTGCTGGACGCCGCGGGGGAGGCGCCGATCGACGTCGCCCGCCGCGAGCTGCAGGAGGAGACCGGGCACGCCGCCGCGGAATGGGCGCCCCTGCTGACGGCGTTCTCCTCCCCGGGCATCAGCGAGGAGCGGGTGCACTACTTCCTGGCCCGCGGCGTCACGGCGGTGGGCCGCGGCGACTTCGAGCTCGTGCACGAGGAGGCGGACATGACCACCGGCTGGGTGCCGTTCGACGAACTGCTCGACGCCGTGCTCGACGGGCGCACCGAGGACGGGCCGCTCGCGATCGCCGTCCTCGCGCACGCCGCGCGACGGGCCCGCGGCGGGACGGCCTGAGCCGTGGCCCACGGACGCAACGCCAAGGGCGGCCGCTCGACGCCGCCGGACAAGATCTGCGAGACCTGTGGGCGTCCCTTCTCCTGGCGCAAGAAGTGGGAGCGCGACTGGGACCAGGTGCGCTACTGCTCGGCGGCCTGCCGTGCGGGTCGCGACAACCCGGACTTCAAGCCGCGCTGACGCCGCTGCACGGCGGCGTCGGCGCAGGCCCCTAGACTGCCGAGCGCCCGCGATCCGGGCACCGACACGACGAGGAGGGTCCGTGAAGATCGGCGTCCCCAAGGAAGTCAAGAACCACGAGTACCGGGTGGCCATCACGCCGATCGGCGTGCACGAGCTGGTCTCCCACGGACACGAGGTCACCATCGAGACGGGGGCCGGGCTCGGCTCCTCCATCCCGGACGAGGAGTACGTCGCCGCGGGCGCGCGCATCCTCGGCTCCGCCGACGACGTGTGGGGCGGCGCCGACGTCGTCCTGAAGGTCAAGGAGCCGATCGCCGAGGAGTACCACCGGCTGCGTCCGGGGCTGGTGCTCCTCACCTACCTCCACCTGGCCGCCGACGCCGCGCTGACCGCCGAGCTGGTGTCGCGTCAGGTGACGGCCATCGCCTACGAGACCGTGCAGCTGCCCTCGGGCGCGCTGCCGCTGCTCTACCCGATGTCCGAGGTCGCCGGCTGCCTGGCGCCCCAGGTGGGCGCGTACTCCCTGATGAAGGCACGCGGCGGGCGCGGCGTCCTGATGGGCGGCGTCGGCGGCGTCGCCAACGCGAAGGTCGTCGTGATCGGTGCGGGAGTGTCGGGGCAGAACGCCGCCAACATCGCCCTCGGCATGGGCGCCGACGTCACCCTGCTCGACACCGACCTCGACAAGCTCCGCATGTCGTTCTGGCGCTACAGCAACCGCGTGCACGGGCTGGCCTCCTCGCGGCTGGCGATCGAGCAGCAGGTGATGGAGGCCGATCTCGTCATCGGCGCGGTGCTGATCCCGGGCGCCGCCGCCCCGAAGCTGGTCAGCAACGACCTCGTCTCGCGGATGAAGCCCGGCTCCGTGCTCGTCGACATCGCGGTCGACCAGGGCGGCTGCTTCGAGGACACCCGGCCCACGACGCACGCCGACCCGACCTACCAGGTGCACGACTCGACGTTCTACTGCGTCGCCAACATGCCGGGCGCGGTGCCGAACACCTCCACCTACGCCCTGACGAACGCGACCCTGCCGTACGTCGTCGCGCTCGCCGAGCGCGGGTGGCGCGACGCGCTCCGCGCCGACGCGAGCCTGGCCCGCGGCCTCAACACCCACGCCGGCAGCCTGACTAACGCGCCCGTCGCGGCCGCGGTGGGCGAGGGCATCGGCGCGAGCCTCCTCCCGCTGGAGGAGGCGCTTGCCTGAGCTCGCCGAGCCGGCGGCGTCGCCCGACGCCGCCACCGTGACCGCCGAGGCCCTCCGCTCCGTCGACGCGCCTCCGCGCGCCGACGAGGTGGAGCGGGCGGTGCGCACCTACCTCGACCACCTCGCGGTCGAGCGGGGGCTCGCGGCCAACACGCTCACCAGCTACCGCCGCGACCTGCGTCGCTACCGCGGGTTCCTGGCGGGGCTCGGCGTCACGCGGCTGGCCGAGATCAGCGAGGCCACTGTGGCGCAGTTCCTCGTGCGGCTGCGCGAGGGCGACGACCTCCATCCGCCGCTCGGCGCGTCGTCGGCGGCGCGGACGGTGGTCGCGGTGCGCGGCTTCCACCGGTTCGCCGTGGCCGACGGGCTCGCGCCGGCCGACCCGGCGGCGGGAGTCCGACCTCCCGCGCCCGGGCGGCGGCTGCCCAAGGCCCTGCCGCTGTCCGACGTGGAGGCGATCCTCGAGGCGGCCGGGGCGCCGGGCACCGCGCTGGCGCTGCGCGACCGGGCGCTCCTCGAGGTGCTCTACGGCACCGGCGCCCGGATCTCCGAGGCGGTCGGCCTCGACGTCGACGACGTCGACCGCGGTGCCCCCGACGGGCACGACGCCCACGACGGCACGGTCCTGCTGCGCGGCAAGGGCGGCAAGCAGCGGTTGGTGCCGGTGGGCTCCTACGCGCTCGAGGCGCTCGAGGCCTACCTCGTCCGAGGTCGGCCCGCGCTCGTCGGCGCCGCCTCGGGCCCCGCCCTCTTCCTCAACTCCCGCGGCGGCCGCCTCTCGCGTCAGTCCGCCTGGACCACCCTCGTCCGCGCCGCCGAGAGGGCCGGCGTCACCCGCGACGTCTCCCCGCACACCCTGCGCCACTCCTTCGCCACCCACCTGCTCGAGGGCGGCGCCGACGTCCGCGTCGTTCAGGAGCTCCTCGGCCACGCCTCGGTGACGACCACCCAGATCTACACGCTCGTGACGGTCGACTCGCTGCGCGAGGTCTTCGCCGCCGCGCACCCTCGGGCCCGCGGCTGATGGCGGCCTGGCCGCCGCCGGTCGGCACCGCCCCCGACGAGGTCTACGCGGCGGTCGAGGCCTACGCGGCCGGGCGCGGGCTGGCGCTCTACCCGCACCAGGAGGAGGCGCTGATCGAGCTGGTCGGCGGCAGCAACGTCGTCCTGGCCACGCCCACCGGGTCGGGCAAGTCGCTCGTCGCCCTCGGCGCGCACGCCGCGGCGCTGGCCACCGACCGGGTGTCGTTCTACACCGCGCCGATCAAGGCGCTGGTCAGCGAGAAGTTCTTCGACCTGTGCGCGGTCTTCGGCGCCGAGAACGTCGGCATGCTCACCGGTGACGCCTCGGTCAACGCCGACGCTCCGATCGTCTGCTGCACCGCCGAGATCCTGGCCAACCTGGCGCTGCGCGAGGGCCGTGAGGCCGACGTCGGCCTCGTGGTGATGGACGAGTTCCACTACTACTCCGAGCCCGATCGCGGCTGGGCCTGGCAGGTGCCGCTGCTGGAGCTGCCCGACGTCCAGTTCCTGCTCATGTCGGCCACGCTGGGCGACGTGCGCGAGATCGCCGACGACCTCTCGCGCCGCACCGGCCGCGACACCGCGCTGGTCACCGACGCCGAGCGTCCGGTGCCGCTGGACGTCGTCTGGTCGCTCGACCCGCTCGCCGAGCGGCTCGAGGAGATCGTGGCCACCGGGCAGGCGCCGGTCTACGTCGTCCACTTCACCCAGGCCGCCGCCGTCGAGCACGCGACCTCGCTGCTGCAGGCCGGCTGGCTGGCCGGGGCCGTCGACGACGCCGCGAAGGCCGCCATCGCCCGGCACACCGAGGGCTTCCGGTTCGCCGCCGGGTTCGGACGCACCCTGGTGCGGCTGCTCAAGAGGGGCATCGGCGTGCACCACGCCGGCATGCTGCCGCGCTACCGCCGGCTGGTGGAGCAGCTCGCGCAGGAGGGCGCGCTGAAGGTCATCTGCGGCACCGACACCCTGGGCGTCGGCATCAACGTGCCGATCCGGACGGTGCTCTTCACCGGGCTGGTGAAGTTCGACGGGCACCGTCAGCGGGTGCTGCGGGTGCGGGAGTTCCGGCAGATCGCCGGACGCGCGGGGCGGGCCGGCTTCGACACCGTCGGGTACGTCGTGGTGCAGG
This sequence comes from Nocardioides sp. TRM66260-LWL, assembly GCF_020075545.1. Lineage (GTDB taxonomy): Bacteria > Actinomycetota > Actinomycetes > Propionibacteriales > Nocardioidaceae > Nocardioides. Next base: position 1,324,299 of record NZ_JAIQZK010000001.1, on the reverse strand, counting down.
CGCCCGAGCACGTCATCGAGAACGAACGCGCGAAGGCCAAGGCGGAGGCCAAGAACGCCGCCAACCCCAAGAAGCGGAGCAGGGCCCAGCTGCGCAAGGCGCCCGAGGGCACCGTCGTGTGGACCGAGCAGACCTTCGCCAAGCTGGTCGAGGGAGACCCCGAGCGCCTGGTCTCGCGGATGCGGATCGACAACGCGATGCTGCTCAGCGTCCTCTCCCGCGAGGAGGACGCCTTCCCGGTGCTGCGTCGACTGCTCATGGACAACCACGAGGAGCGGCGCCAGCAGCTGCGGCTGGCCCGACGCGCGCTGCGCCTGACCCGCTCCCTGGTCCGCTCGGGGGTGCTGACCCGCCTCGACGAGCCGGACGAGCACGGCCGGCGCTACGTGATCGGCGTCGACCTGCCCGACGACTTCGCGCTCAACCAGCCGCTCTCGCACTTCGCCGTGGGGGCGCTCGACCTGCTCGACGCCGACGCGCCGGAGGAGGAGCTGCTGCTCGACGTCGTCTCGACCGTGGAGGCCGTGGTCGAGGCGCCGCGGCAGATCCTCCAGGCCCAGCAGTGGGCGGCGCGGGGCGAGCTGATCGCGGAGCTGAAGGCCGACGGCGTCGAGTACGAGGAGCGGATGGAGCTGCTCGAGGAGGTCACCTGGCCTCGCCCGCTGGCCGAGCGGCTCGAGGCCGCCTACGAGCTCTACCGCACCGCGCACCCGTGGCTGCCGAGCGACGCCGCGAGCGCCGGGCTGGAGCCGAAGTCGATCGTGCGCGAGATGTACGAGCAGGGCATGGGCTTCACCGACGTCGTCTCGCGCTACCAGCTGGCCCGCTCGGAGGGCCTGGTGCTGCGCTACCTGACCGACGCCTACCGCGCGTTGCGGCAGACGGTCCCCGAACGGCTGCGCGGGGAGGCGTTCGAGGGGCTCCTGGAGTGGCTGGGGGAGACCGTCCGGCAGACCGACTCCTCCCTGCTCGACGAGTGGGAGGCGCTGAGCGATCCCGAGCGGGCGCCCCGCGACGTCACCGCGCACGAGCCGCCGGCACCGCCCCGGCCGATCTCGCGGCAGGAGCGCGCCTTCGGCGTCATGGTGCGCAACGCGATGTTCCGCCGCGTCGAGCTCGTCGCGCGCGACGACGTGCGTGGCCTCGCCGCGCTCGACGCGGCGGCCGCGGAGCGCCTCGACCCCGACACCTCGCCCGCCCCGCTGATGGACGCCGCCGCCTGGGACGCCGCCCTCGAGGCCTACTACGCCGAGCACGACCGGGTCGAGCTCGGCCCGGACGCGCGGGGCCCGCGACTGCTGGTCAGCGAGGCCCGTACCGAGGACGGCCGCCGGCTGCTGGACGTGCGGCAGACGATCCTGGATCCCGAGGGTCACCTCGACTGGATCCTGGAGGCCGAGGCCGACCTGGACGCCAGCGACCGCGAGGGTGAGCTGGTGCTGCAGACCCGGGCGCTGCGTAGGCTCGACGGATGAGCAGCGACGTGCAGGTGCGCCACGAGTCCGACGACCACCGGTACGCCGCGTACCTCGACGGCGCGCTGGCCGGCTTCGCCGCCTACGAGCTCGCCGAGGAGCCGGCTCGGATCGTGTTCACCCACACCGAGGTCGACCCGGCGTACGAGGGCCACGGCGTCGGCGGCGCGATCGCGCGCGCCGCGCTCGACGACGTCCGCGCCACGGGGGAGCGGGCCGTCGTGCCGCAGTGCCCGTTCATCGCGGCCTGGATCGAGAGGCACCCCGACTACGCGGACCTCGTCGCGTCCTGACGACGACCGCGCCCGCGGCGCGGACGGATCGGCCGTCCACAGATTCCTCCACAGGCGGTGGACATCTGTGGGGGAGGCGGGGTCGCTCGTCCACACCGTCTCAACAGATCGGGGCTGCGGCCTGGGGATCGATCGGCGGCGGTTGTGGCCCCGGGAGGGCCGCTCCTACGCTCGCCCGACACGTCGAGAAGTCGCCGTGTCGACACGTTGCGACCCCGGGGCGAGGAGGGCGTCATGGCCGATGGTGGAATGGCCCCGGAGCCCCACCGGATCCGTCCGATCGACCCACGCCACCACGGAGATGACCCGCCTGTGACCGAGCCGCTGCCGTTCGAGCGCCCCGCCCCGGCCGCCCCGGCGGAGACCGCCCCCGACGCCGGCGGGCTCGGACCCACCGGCCGGCCGATGCCGGTGCTGCCGGAGCCCGCGCCGGTGCGCTCCCACGGCGGCGCGCGCGTCGTCGCCCTGTGCAACCAGAAGGGCGGCGTCGGCAAGACGACCACCACGATCAACCTCGGCGCCGCGCTCGCCGAGTACGGCCGGCGCGTGCTGCTCGTCGACTTCGACCCGCAGGGGTCGCTCTCGGTCGGGCTAGGCCTCAACCCGCACGAGACCGAGCTGACCGTCTACAACCTGCTGATGGAGCGCGACGTCACGCTGGCCGACGTCGTCGTGCCGTCCGGGGTCGAGGGCATGGACCTCCTGCCGTCGAACATCGACCTCTCGGCGGCCGAGGTGCAGCTGGTGCACGAGGTCGCCCGCGAGCAGACCCTGCAGCGCGTGCTCGCGCCGGCGGTCGCGGAGTACGACGTCATCCTCATCGACTGCCAGCCCTCGCTCGGACTGCTCACCGTCAACGCGCTCACCGCGTCGGACGGCGTCATCGTGCCGCTGGAGTGCGAGTACTTCGCGCTGCGCGGCGTCGCGCTGCTCAAGACGACGATCGACAAGGTGTGCGAGCGGCTCAACCCCCGGCTGCAGATCGACGGCGTCCTCGGCACCATGTACGACGGTCGGACGCTGCACAGCCGCGAGGTCATGGAGCGGCTCGTCCAGGCGTGGGGCGACACGGTCTTCCACACCGTCATCCGGCGCACGGTGAAGTTCTCCGACTCGACGGTCGCCGGCGAGCCGATCACGACCTACGCGTCGTCCTCGGCCGGCGCCGACTCCTACCGTCAGCTCGCGCGGGAGGTGCTCGCCCGGTGGCCGCACGACGCGTGAGCCTGCCGGCGGCGGACGACCTCTTCCGGCCGACCGCGCCGGAGCCGGACGACGCGCCGCGGGTGCGCGCCGTCCCCGCGCGCGAGGCGGAGCAGGCGGACGAGGCCGCCGCGACCGAGCCGACCCCGCGTCGCGGCGCCCGGCGGGCGGCGACGCCGAGCGGCCGGGTGCGGCACGACGAGAAGATGACCGTCTACGTGACCAGCGAGGAGCTCCTCGCCCTCGAGCACGCGCGCCTCACCCTGCGCGGCACCCACGGGCTGCCGGTCGACCGCGGCCGGATCGTGCGCGAGGCCGTCGCCCTGGTGCTCGCCGAGTTCGAGGCCGAGGGCGAGGACAGCGCGCTGGTGCGGCGGCTGCGCGGGGAATGACCACCCTCGACGCCCAGGACGCAGCGAGCCTCGGGCTCGCCCCGGGGTCGTCCGGCGACGCGGCGGGCTTCGCCGTGCGGCTCGACAACTTCGAGGGCCCCTTCGACCTCCTGCTGGGTCTGATCGCCAAGCACCGTCTCGACATCACCGAGGTGGCGCTCTCGCAGGTCACCGACGAGTTCATCGCCCACGTCAAGGCCGGCGGGCCGGTGTGGGACCTCGAGCAGACCACCTCGTTCCTGCTCGTCGCCGCGACGCTGCTCGACCTCAAGGCCGCGCGGCTGCTGCCGTCGGCGGAGGTCGAGGACGAGGAGGACCTCGCGCTGCTGGAGGCCCGCGACCTGCTGTTCGCGCGGCTCCTGCAGTACCGCGCGTTCAAGCAGGTCGCGAGCGTGATCGAGCAGCGGCTGCTCGCCGAGTCGCAGCCCCACCCGCGGGCCGTGGGCCTGGAGGAGCGGTTCGCGGGCCTGCTGCCCGAGGTGCTGATCGGCATCGGCCTCGACCAGTTCGCCCGACTGGCGGCCACGGCCATGACGCCGAAGCCGGTGCCCGAGGTGACGCTGCACCACATCCACGCCCCGGCCGTCAGCGTCCGGGAGCAGGCCGCCCTCGTCGCCGACCGGCTGCGCCGTTCCGGCACGCTGACCTTCCGCGCCCTGTGCGGCGACTCGCCCGACACGCTCACCACCGTGGCGCGGTTCCTCGCCCTGCTCGAGCTCTTCCGCGAGGGCGTGCTCGCCTTCGACCAGGTCACGCCCCTGGGCGAGCTGACCGTGCGGTGGAGCGCGGACGACGACGTCGACCTCGACGCGGTCGTCGCCGCCTCCGACGAGTTCGACGGCGCGCCGACCGACGACCCGCCCGCGACCCCAGGAGCAGACGCATGACCGAGCCGGCCCTGCCGATCGAGGGGCTGCCCTCCGACGCCGCAGGCGAGGACGCCCCCAGCCACCCGCTGCGCCCGGCGCTGGAGGCGGTGCTGATCGTCGCCGACCAGCCGCTGGACGCCGTCACGCTCGCGAGCGCCGTGGGCCACCCCGTGGAGGACGTCGTCGCGACGCTGCAGACGCTGGCCGAGGAGTACGCCGAGCAGCAGCGCGGCTTCGACCTGCGCCACGTCGCGGGCGGGTGGCGCTACTACACGCGCGAGGAGCTCGCGCCCGTCGTCGAGCGGTTCGTGCTGGACGGCCAGCAGGCCCGCCTGACCCAGGCGGCACTGGAGACCCTGGCGGTCGTGGCCTACAAGCAGCCCGTCTCCCGCGCGCGGGTCTCGGCGATCCGCGGGGTCAGCGTCGACGGCGTGATGCGCACGCTGCTCGCGCGGGGCCTGGTCGAGGAGGCCGGTCAGGACGCCACCACCGGGGCCAACCTGTACCGCACGACGTCGTACTTCCTCGAGCGGATCGGCGTGACCTCCCTCGACGACCTGCCCGAGCTCGCGCCCTACCTGCCCGACATGGCCGACCTCGACGAGGTCGACGAGCGGCTCGCCGAGCCCACCACTGCCGAGCCCACCACCGACGAGCCCACCGGAGGCACCCCGTGACCGTCAGCCCCGAGCCGGACGCCGACGGCCTGGTGCGGCTGCAGAAGCTGCTCGCGATGTCCGGCGTGGCGTCGCGCCGACGGTGCGAGGAGCTGATGCTCGCCGGGCTGGTCGAGGTCGACGGCGAGGTCGTCACCCGCCTCGGCACCAAGGTCGACCCGACGTCGGCGGTCATCCGGGTCGAGGGACGCCGGCTGCCGCCGGTGAGCCCGCACGTCTACCTGGTGCTCAACAAGCCCCGCGGCGTCGTCTCGACCATGTCGGATCCCGAGGGGCGACGCACCCTGGGCGACCTCGTGGCCGACCGTCCCGAGCGGCTCTTCCACGTCGGCCGGCTCGACACCGACACCACCGGCCTGATCCTGCTCACCAACGACGGCGACTTCGCGCACACGGTCGCGCACCCCTCGTTCGAGGTCGAGAAGACCTACGTCGCCGAGGTCGAGGGCGAGGTGTTCCCGCGCACGCTCAAGTCCCTGCGCGAGGGCGTCGAGCTGGACGACGGGCCGGTCGACGTGCGCCGGGTCAGGCTGCTCGCCGGCCCGCGGACGCCCCGCGACCCCCAGCGCAGCATCGTCGAGCTGGTCATCCACGAGGGCCGCAACCGCATCGTCCGGCGGCTGCTCGACCACGTCGGCCACCCCGTGCTGCGCCTGACGCGCACCGCGATCGGCCCCGTGCGGCTGGGCCAGCTCGGCTCGGGGGAGCTGCGCGAGCTCACCCGCGACGAGCTCGGCGCCCTGCTGGACCTCGCCCGGCTCTGAGCCCCGGCACTCGCTAGCCTGATGCCGCCGCCCGGACGGGCGGGCGACCGACCCGAGGAGGACGACGTGGCCGTGCGCGCGGTGCGGGGTGCGACCCAGCTGGAGGCCGACACCCGCGAGCAGATGCTCGACCGGGTGGCCGAGATGGTCACCGACGTCATGACCTCCAACGGGCTCGTGGTCGACGACTTCATCTCCGTGGTCTTCACCGCGACCTCCGACCTCGTCTCGGAGTTCCCCGCCTACGCGGCGCGGCAGCTGGGGTTCGGCGAGATCCCGCTGCTGTGCGCCCGCGAGCTCGAGATCGCCGGCTCGATGCCGCGGGTGGTGCGGATGCTCGCGCACGTCGAGACCGACCGTCCGCGCGCCGAGATCACCCACGTGTACCTGCACGGCGCGGCCGCCCTGCGCAGCGACCTGACGCGGGTCCGCGCGGTGCCCGACGGTGACTGAGGCGCTCGTCGGCCCGGTCGAGGTCGTCGGCGCCGGTCTGCTCGGCACCTCCGTCGGCCTCGCGCTGAGCCGGTGCGGGCTCGAGGTGCTGCTCAGCGACGCCTCCTCCGAGCACGTCCGCACCGCCTCGGGCCTCGGCGCTGGACGGCCCCGCACCCCCGACGACCGGCCGCAGGTCGTGGTGGTCGCGGTGCCGCCCGACCACCTCGGCGCCGTGATCGCCGCGACCCTGGAGGCCGAGCCGCAGGCGGTCGTCACCGACGTCGGGTCGATCAAGACCCGACCGCTCGTCGAGCTCGCCGCGCACCCGGGGCTGCCCCGCTACGTCGGCGGCCACCCGATGGCGGGCTCCGAGCGCTCCGGGCCGCTGGCCGGCTCGGCCGCGCTCTTCGAGGGCCGCCCCTGGGCGATCACGCCCCATGCGGACGCCGCGCCGGACGCCGTCGCGCTCGTCCGCGAGCTCGCCGAGCGGTGCGGCGCGGTGCCCGTCGTGCTGGCGCCCGAGGAGCACGACCGGGCCGTCGCGCGGATCTCCCACGTCCCGCACCTGATGGCCGCCCTGACCGCCGGACGGCTGGCCGACGCCCCGCGCGACCACCTCGCGCTCTCCGGCCAGGGGGTCCGCGACGTCACCCGGGTCGCCGGGGGCGACCCGGCGCTCTACGGGCAGATCGTCAGCGCCAACGCCGCCGCCGTGCTCGACCTGCTGGCCGAGGTGCGCACCCGGCTCGACGACGTCATGGCGGCCCTCGCCGCCGGCGACCGCGACGCGCTGCAGCGCCTGCTCGTCGAGGGCAACGCCGGCACCCGCGCCATCCCCGGCAAGCACGGCGAGCACGACCCGCGGCCGATGCGCACGGTCATCGTCTCGGTGCCCGACCACCCCGGGGAGCTCGCGCGGCTCTTCGCGGCGGCCGGCGAGGCGGAGGTCAACATCGAGGACGTCCGCATCGACCACGACCCCGGCCGGCCGGTCGGTCTGGTCGAGCTCGTCGTCGACGCCTCGCGCGCCGACCACCTGCTCGGGTCGCTCGAATCCCGCGGGTGGCTCACCCACCGGTAGGCTGCTCGGTCGTGACGACTCCCGGAGCCCCCCTCGCCCACGGTCTCGTCCTCGCCGTCGACGGCACGTCGGGCTCCGGCAAGTCGAGCACCTGCCGCGGCGCGGCCGAGCGGCTCGGGCTCGCCTACCTCGACACCGGCGCCCAGTTCCGCGCCGTCACCTGGTGGATGCTCGAGCACGGCGTCGACGTCCACGACCCCGACGCGGTGGCCGCCCGGGCCGGCGAGCCGACCCTCGTCTCGGGCACCGACCCGCTGAACCCGACCATCCACGTCGACGGCGTCGACGTGGCGGTCGAGATCCGCACCCAGCGCGTCACCGACGCGGTGTCGCCGGTCAGCACCGTCCCCGCCGTCCGCGCGCGGCTGCTGGAGCTGCAGCGGCAGATCATCGCCGAGGCCCGCGAGGGCGCCGGCATCGTGGTCGAGGGCCGCGACATCGGCAGCGTCGTCGCGCCGGACGCCCCGGTGAAGCTCTACCTCACCGCCGACCCCGAGGCGCGGGCCGCGCGCCGGGCGGCCGAGCAGGGGTCCGCCGACGCCGCCGCGCTCGCGGCCACCCGCGCGTCCCTCCTCGACCGCGATCGCATCGACTCCGGGCGCGCCACCGCCCCGCTGACCCTCGCCGAGGGGGCGGTGCACCTCGACACGACGCCGTTCTCCCTCGACGAGGTCGTCGCGCAGGTCGTGGCGCTCGCGGAGGCGGTCGGGGCGGGCGCGTGAGCGCGGGCGCGCACGCCGCGCCACCCCGCAGCGACCACGTCCCCCACCCGCACCGCCACCTGCTGCACCCGCTGCGGCCGCCGTTCCGGTGGCTCCTGCGGCGGCGCTGGGACGTCGTCGTGCACGGCGCCGCGCACGTCCCCGCGCGCGGCCCGGTGATCCTCGCGCCCAACCACATCGGCGTCATCGACGGTCCGCTGGTGGCCATCGTCGCGCCGCGGCCGGTGCACGCGCTGACCAAGAGCGAGATGTTCGTCGGCCGCACCGGCACCTTCCTGCGGCACGCCGGGCAGATCCCGCTCGACCGCTGGCGCACCGACGTCGCCGCGGTGCGGTCCTGCCTGCGGGTGCTGCGCGACGGCGGGGTCGTCGGGGTCTTCCCCGAGGGCCGCCGCGGCGACGGCGAGCTGACCCGCCTGCACGGCGGCGCGGCCTACCTGGCGCTGGTCGCCGGGGCGCCGATCGTCCCCGTCGCGCTCTTCGGCACCCGCCAGCCGGGCGCGGACGCCGACGCGCTGCCGCCCCGTGGCGCCCGCATCGACGTCGCGTTCGGGGAGCCGCTGGGCCTCGTCCCGCAGCCGTGGCCGCGGCGCCGCGCCGACGTCGTCGCGGCCACCGGCGTCGTCCACGACCACCTGCGTCGCCACCTCGACGCCGCCCGGGTCGCCCTGGGCCAAGAGCTTCCCGGTCCGCTGCCACCCGGCCAGACCGAACCCGACCCCGCCCTCGGGGTCACCGAGCAAGGAGCACCGTGACCGACCACGACCACCCCTACGAGTCCGAGCCGACGGACGACGCCGACGGGCCGACGGGTCCGGTGCCGGTGCTGGCCGTCGTCGGCCGGCCGAACGTCGGCAAGTCGACGCTCGTCAACCGGATCATCGGCCGCCGCGAGGCCGTCGTCCAGGACATCCCCGGCGTCACCCGCGACCGCGTCTCCTACGACGCCACCTGGAACGGTCGCGCCTTCACCGTCGTCGACACCGGCGGCTGGGACCCCGACGCCCGCGGTCTGGCCCACGCGATCGCCGCCCAGGCCGAGGTGGCCGTGACGCTGGCCGACGCGGTGCTGTTCGTCGTCGACGCCACCGTCGGCATCACCGACTCCGACGAGGCGGTCGTGCGGATCCTGCGCAAGTCCGGCAAGCCGGTGATCCTCGCGGCCAACAAGGTCGACGACGCTCGCACCGAGGCCGAGGCGCACGCGCTGTGGAACCTCGGGCTCGGCGAGCCGTGGCCGGTCTCGGCGCTGCACGGACGCGGCTCGGGCGACATGCTCGACGCGATCCTCGCCGCGCTGCCCGAGCCGCCGCCGGAGCGGATCGGCGAGGAGGTCGGCGGCCCGCGTCGCATCGCCATCGTCGGGCGGCCCAACGTCGGCAAGTCCTCGCTGCTCAACCGGCTGGCGGGGGAGGAGCGGGTGGTCGTCGACAACGTCGCCGGCACCACGGTCGACCCCGTCGACGAGCTGATCGAGCTCGGCGGCCAGGTGTGGCGGTTCATCGACACCGCCGGCATCCGCAAGCGGGTCAAGACCGCGTCGGGCCACGAGTACTACGCCTCGCTGCGCACGAGCACGGCGCTGGACCGTGCCGAGGTCGCCGTGCTGGTGATCGACGGCGGGCAGTCGGTGAGCGAGCAGGACATGCGGATCATCCAGATGATCCGCGACTCCGGCCGCGCGCTGGTCATCGCCTTCAACAAGTGGGACCTCGTCGACGAGGAGCGCCGCTACTACCTCGACCGCGAGATCGAGCGCGACCTCGTGCAGGTGCAGTGGGCCCCGCGGATCAACATCACCGCCCGCACCGGCTGGCACATCGACCGGCTGGTGCCGGCGATCACGCGGGCGCTGGAGGGCTGGGAGACCCGCATCTCCACCGGTGCGCTCAACGCGTTCCTCGGCCGGCTCGTCGCCGAGCACCCGCACCCGGTGCGCTCGGGCAAGCAGCCGCGCATCCTCTTCGGCACCCAGGCCTCGACCGCGCCGCCGACGTTCATCCTGTTCACCTCCGGCAAGCTCGACGCCGGCTACGAGCGGTTCATCGAGCGGCGGCTGCGCGAGGAGTTCGGCTTCGTCGGCACCCCGATCGTGCTCCAGCAGCGGCCGCGGGAGAAGCGCAAGCGCTGAGCGGAGCGAGCCGGCCGACAGGTTCGGCGGCCGGCCGCCGAAGGTCCGGCGGTCGGCCGCCGAACCTGTCGGTGGGCGTTCGAACCTTCGCACGCCCACCGACAGGTCCCGTCGACCGAGGAGGCCCCGTGCGCGTGCCGACCGTGCTCCTGCTCGCCCTGGCGCTCGCCGGTCCCACGGCCGTCCGGGGCACGCCGATGCCGGACGCCGCGGCGACGAGCACCCGCGCCGCACCCCGAGCGTCCACCGTCGCCGGCTGCGCGGTGCTCCCCGCGTCCAGCTGGTGGCACGCCCGCGTCGACCGCCTCCCGGTGCACCGGCGCAGCGCCGACTGGCTGGCGTCGATGTCGCCGTCGCGGCGGCTCCACCCCGATCTCGGGGGCCCGTACGGCATCCCCGTGACGGTGGTGCGCGGCGACCACCCGAAGGTGACGGTGCGGTTCGACTACGCCGCCGAGAGCGACCGGGTGCGCTACCCGCTCGGCCCCGACACCCGGATCGAGGGCGGCGCGGCCTCCGACGGCGATCGGCACGCGATCGTGGTCGACCGCGACCGGTGCCTGCTCCACGAGACCTGGGCGACCCGGCGCACGGCCCGCGGCTGGACGGCCGGCTCGGGCGCGGTGTGGAGCCTGCGGTCGAACCGACTGCGCCCCGACGGCTGGACCTCCGCGGACGCCGCGGGGCTGCCGATCCTGCCGGGCCTGCTGCGGTGGAGCGAGGTGCGCGACGACACGATCGACCACGCGGTGCGGTTCACGACCGACGTGACGGCGCGCCGCCACCTGTGGCCGGCCCGGCACGACGCCGGGTCGACGGACGCGTGGACGGCGCCCCCGATGGGCGCACGGTTCCGCCTGCGGGCCGACTACGACCTCTCCGGGCTGGGCGCCTACGCCCGCCGGGTCGCCCGCGCCTTCCAGCGCTACGGGCTGGTGCTCGCCGACAACGGCTCGCCGTGGTTCTTCCAGGGCGAGGTGAGCCCGCACTGGCCGGACGCGATGGTCGAGCAGCTGAAGACGATCCCGGCCTCGGCGTTCGAGGCGGTCGACACCGCGTCCCTGCGCCGGTCGCCGGACTCCGGCGCGGCGCGCCCCCAGGGGTGACCCCCGTCGGGCGCCCCGCCCGGCGAGACTGACGCCATGATCTCTCGGCAGCTGCGCGGCGCGACCGCGCTCCTCCTCGGTCTGGTCATGGTCGGCGCCGTCGCGCCGACCGCCCGGGCCGCCACCTTCCGTCACACCGACGCCACCGGCGACGTCCGTCTCTCGACGTCCGCCGACGGCCAGACCTACCGCGACGCCGGCGTCGTGCGCAGCGTCCGCCGCGGTGACCTCACCGGGCTCACCGTCCAGCACACGCTCGAGGTCGTCCGGGTGTCCAGCGGCCTGCGCGCCCCCGCGCAGCAGTGGCTGGCCCGGATCCTCACCTCCACCGGCAACACCTACGACGTCGTCCGGGCCACCGACGGCAGCAACGCGGTCGTCTCCTTCCGTCGCAACGGCAAGGCCGCGACCTGCGAGGGGCTGAGCGTCGTCCCGACCCGCAGCGGCATCGTCGCCACCGTCCCGCGTCGCTGCGTCGGCACGCCGTACCGCATCAAGGTGGGCGTGCAGGCCGGCGGCGAGCTCGATCGCACGGCGGGCCGCACCCGGTTCGGCACCGACGACGCGCTCCTCGTCGGCACCGGGCGGGCCTTCCGTCCGCGCCTGTCCGGCTGGATCGTCGGCTCCGCCTGACGTCGCTCCGGCGTCCACGGTCCCGGGTCCCGTCGCCGGCGGGTCCCGGGACCGTCCCGATCGTGACGTAGGTCGCCCTTACCTAAGTGAGGCAGTCCTTGGTAAGGTGGTCCTCACCAGTCCGTGCGAAGGAGCGAGCCATGTCGGTCATGTCGGCGATGTCCCTGCGACGTCACGCCGCGCCCGTGCTCGTCCCCGCGTCGGTCGGCCCGGTCGAGGAGCGCGTCGCGACGCTGAGCGCCCTGCGCTGCGGCGCCGCCGGCACCGTCACCGGCGTGGTCGCCGACGACCCGGCCGTCGCCCAGCGCCTCGTCGACCTCGGCTTCGTCCCCGGCACGCCGGTCGAGACCGTGCGCCGCGCCCCGCTGCGCGACCCGGTCGTGTACCGCGTCGCCGGCTACGAGATCGCCCTGCGGAAGGCGCAGGCCGACTGCATCCGCATCGCGCCCACGGCGTGAGCGACCACTGCGGTCCGGCTGAGCCCGCAGGCGTCGCGGTCGCGGGACGGCGTCGGATCGCCCTGGTCGGCAGCCCCAACTCGGGCAAGACGACCCTGTTCAACGCCCTCACCGGGCTGCGGGCCAAGACCGGCAACTACCCCGGCGTCACGGTCACGCGCTACCAGGGCGTGGCGGAGACCGCCCTCGGGCCGGTCGTCCTCGAGGACCTCCCCGGCACCTACAGCCTCACCGCGATCAGCCCCGACGAGCGCATCGTCGCCGGTGTCCTGGATCCGGCCGACGACTCCCAGGACACGCCCGACGCGCTGATCCTCACCCTCGACGCCACCACGCTGCGTCGCTCGCTCCGCCTCGCCGCGCAGGTGCTGCGGGCTGACCTGCCGGTCTGCGTCGTCGTCACCTTCACCGACGAGCTGACCCGACGCCAGGGCCGTCTCGACCTCGCGGCGCTCGGCCGTGCGCTCGGCGTCCCGGTGCTGGCGGTCGTCGGCGGGCGGCGTCAGCAGCTCGGCGAGCTGCGCGAGCTGCTCGGCGGGCCGGCGACCTGGAGCCGTCCGCTGGTGCCGCCGCCGCTCGACGCCGAGGCGGTCTCGGGCTGGGTCGACTCGGTGCTCGCGAGTGCCGGGTACGCCGCGCCCGAGCTGGACGCGCGCACCCGTCGACTGGACGCCGTGCTGCTGCACCCGGTCGGGGGCACGGTCGTGTTCCTCGCGACGATGTTCGTCTTCTTCCAGACCATCTTCACCCTGGCCGCGCCGGTGCAGGGGCTGATCGAGACGGGCTTCGCGGCGCTCGGCGACCAGGTGCGCGCCTCGATCGGCGTCGACTGGCTGGCGGGCCTGCTCGCGGACGGCGTCATCGGCGGCGTCGGCGGGGTCGTGGTCTTCCTGCCGCAGATCGCGCTGCTGTTCGTCCTGATCTCGCTGCTCGAGGGCGTCGGCTACCTGGCGCGCGCCGCCTTCCTCATGGACCGCGTGATGGCCCGGGCCGGCCTCGAGGGCCGCGCGTTCGTCGCCCTGCTCTCGTCCTTCGCCTGCGCGATCCCCGGCATCATGGCCACCCGGACGCTGCCGTCGACCCGCGACCGCATCGCCACCATGATGGGCGCGCCGCTGATGACCTGCTCGGCGCGGCTGCCGGTCTACGTGCTGCTCATCGGCCTGCTCGTGCCCTCCGACGCCCGCGTCGGGCCGATCGGCGCGCAGGGTCTCGTGATGTTCGGGCTCTACCTCGGCGGCGCGGTCTCCGCGATGCTCACCGCCTGGCTGTTCAGCCGCCTCGGCCGCTCGGCCGGCCCGGCCCTGCCGTTCTACATGGAGATGCCGCCGTACCGCCTGCCGTCGGCGCGCTCGGTGCTGCTGGCCGTCTACGACGCCTGCCGCGGCTTCCTCGCCAAGGTCGGCAAGATCATCCTCGGCACCACGGTCGTCCTCTGGCTGCTGCTGAACCTGCCGGCCCCCTCGGACGCGGAGCTGGCGCGGGCGGGCGTCGACCCGGCCGACTCCTCAGCCGTCGCGTCGTACACGATCGACCACAGCCTGGCCGCCGACGTCGGCCGCGCCGTCGAGCCGGTCTTCGAGCCCCTGGGCTTCGACTGGCGGATCAACGTCGGCGTGCTCGCCTCGCTCTCGGCTCGGGAGGTCTTCGTCGCGACGATGGGCCAGGTGGCCGCGGCGACCAACCCGGACGACCCGTCCCAGGCGCTGGCCGACCTGCGCGTGCAGGACGGTCCGCGCGCCGGCGAGCCGCTGTTCACCGCTCCGGTGCTGGCGGCGCTGCTGGTGTTCTTCCTCTACGCGCTGCAGTGCATGTCGACCATCGCCGTGCTGCGCCGCGAGTCCGGCTCGTGGCGGTGGCCGGCCATCGCGTTCACCTACCTCTTCGCGCTCGCCTGGACCATGGCCCTGCTGGCCCGGGTGGTCGTCGGGGCGGTCACGTGAGCGCGCCGCGTCCGCCCGTGCACGCCGAGGCCGTGCCCGGACGCCCCTCCTGCGCCCGGTGGGTCGTCCCGCCGGGCTCGCTGCGGCTCGTCGGCGTGCCGGAGCGCGTGCCGGCCCCGCTCGCGCGGCTGCTCGACGAGGGCCTCCTGGTGCACGTCGAGGTCGAGCCCGCCGCCGTGCTGCTCGAGCTCGCGCCCGCGCACACGTGGGCGGCGTCGGGCGACGTCGTGCGCGGCGCGCTGCAGGACGCGCTGACCGATCCCGAGGGCTGGGTGCCGGCCGACGGCGACGATCCGGCTCGGGAGCACCTGGCCGCGGCGGCGCGCGAGGTGCTGGCCGGCGAGGTCGGCGCCTACGCCCGCAGCCACGGCGGCAGCCTCGAGCTGGTCGCCGTGCACGACGGCGTCGTCGACGTCGAACTGCGCGGCACCTGCGACGGCTGCCCGGCGGCCGGTCGCACGCTGGAGGACCGCGTCCTGACGGCGATCCGCTCGCTCGACCCGTCGGTGACGGCCGTGCGCTCGGTGCGTCCGGACGCCCCGTCCGACCGCGCCGGCGGCCGCCGACTGCTGCCGCTCGTCTTCCGCCGGTAGGCCGTCCGGGCGCCGGCTCAGGGCACCCGCCGCGCCGCCCGGGCGGCCCGGAGGCTGCCGACGGCGACGCCGCCGAGGGCGATCGCCGCGCCCGTCGCCACCAGCCCGGCGCCGATCCAGCGGATCGCGTCGGGCAGCAGCGGCAGGCAGGCGAGCAGGCCGATCGCCGTCACCGCGAGCGCGAGGGCGCCCGTGCGTGCGAGGACCGGCGCCGCCGCGCGATGCCCGGCGTCCCAGGCCGCGTCGGAGCGCAGGAGCCCCGGGAGCCGGATGCCGACGAGGCGGTTGCGGGGGAGCCCGACCGCGATCGAGCGGGCGAGGGCGACGTCCACCAGACCGATCATCAGCCCGATCGGCGCGCAGGCTGCCAGCAGTGCGTCCATGCCCTGATCCTGCCCTCCTGCCCGCGGGCGGTGCGGGCCGGTGCGCGGCTCCCGTCGCATGGGGGGTGGCGGGAGCCGCGCCTCCGGGCCAGGCAGGGAGGCATGGGCTCCCGGAGCCTGCCGACCTCTGGGGAGGCAGGACCTCCGACGCTAGGGCATCGCGCCGACACCGCGCCTGCCGGTCTGGTCCGGCTCCGGGCACACTGGCGGCATGGGATCAGACCCGACGGTGGCCGTCGAGGCGGCGGAGCCCGCGACCGCGACGGTGCTGCTGGTGGAGGACGAGGTCGACCTCGCCCGTATGGTGGAGGCCTACCTCCGACGCGCCGGCTTCGCCGTCGAGCACGCGCGGACGGGGCCGGAGGCGATCGCGGCCGCGGAGCGTCGTCGGCCCGAGGTCGTCGTGCTCGACCTCGGCCTCCCGGGGCTCGACGGCGTCGAGGTGTGCCGGCGGATCCGCACCTTCTCCGACTGCTACGTCCTGATGCTGACCGCCCGCGCCGACGAGGCCGACCGGCTCGTCGGTCTGGCCGTCGGCGCCGACGACTACATCACCAAGCCGTTCTCGCCGCGCGAGCTCGTGGCCCGGGTGCAGGTCGTGCTGCGTCGGCCTCGCCAGGCGGCTCCGGAGGCACCGGCGCGTTCCCGGCTCCCCACAGGGCTGGCGGTCGACCCGGACGGCCGGCGGGTCGAGGTCGACGGCCGCGGGATCGAGCTGACCCGCACCGAGTTCGACATCCTGGCGACGATGGCCTCCCGCCCCAGCTCGGCCTGGAGTCGTCAGCAGATCATCGAGTCGGTCTGGGGCCCGGGCTGGGTGGGCGACGAGCACGTCGTCGACGTCCACGTGGTGCACCTGCGCCGCAAGCTGGGCGACGACTCGGGTCGGCCGCGATTCGTCGAGACCGTCCGCGGGGTTGGCTACCGGATGGCGACGTCATGACCGTCGCGGCCCGACGTCCGCGGCCGTCGCTGCGGCTCCCGGCCCGTAGGAGCCTCCCGGGCCGCCTGCTGCTCGCACAGTCCGTGGTCCTGCTCGCGGGCTTCCTCACCGCGGGAGCGGTGGCGGCGATCGTCGGTCCGCCGCTCTTCCACCACCACCTGCTCCAGGCCGGTGCGCCGCCGAGCGAGCCGGAGATGCACCACGTCGAGGAGGCCTATCGCATCGCGAGCCTGCTCTCCCTCGGCGTGGCGGTGGCGATCGCCGGGCTCTGCGCGGCGATCGCCACGTGGCTCTTCGCGATGCGGTTGCGTCGGCCCTTCGCCGCCCTGACCCGCGCCGCGGAGCGGGTCCGGCACGGCGACTACGCCGCCCGCGTCCGTCCGGCCGAGGCGGGGCCGGAGCTCGACGCCCTGGCGGACGCCTTCAACTCCATGGCATCGCGGATCGAGCACACCGAGGACACCCGTCGTCGGCTGCTCGCCGACCTGGCCCACGAGCTGCGGACGCCCATCGCGACCCTGGGCGCCTGGGCGGAGGGCCTGGACGACGGCGTCGCGGTCTGGGACGCCGACTCGGCGGCGGTCGTGCACCTGCAGATCGCGCGGCTGCAGCGGCTCGCCGCCGACCTCGGCGAGGTGTCCCGTGCCGAGGAGGGTCGTCTGAGCGTCGACCCGGTCCGGATCGGCGTCGCCGAGCTCGTGGGCCCGTGCGTGCGCTCCCACGAGGCCCGGTTCGACGAGGCCGGCGTGCGGCTCGCGCTGGACGTGCCCGACGCGACCGCGTCCGAGCACCTCCACGTCGATCGCGAGCGGATCGACCAGGTGCTCACGAACCTCCTCGACAACGCCCGGCGGCACACGGGGCGCGGGGGCCGGGTGGAGGTGATGGTCCGGCGGACGGCCGACGTTCTGGAGATGTGGGTGAGCGACGACGGCGCCGGCATCGCGCCGGACGACCTCCCGCACGTGTTCGAGCGCTTCTACCGCGGCGGCACCGGGCCGGGGGCGTCCATCGGCTCGGGCATCGGACTCACGATCAGCCGGGCGATCGTCGAGGCCCACGGCGGCTCCCTGACCGCGTCCAGCGACGGGCCGGGACGGGGCGCGACGTTCGTCGTGCGGCTGCCCCTGGCGGATGACCGGAATCTTGATCGGATCTTCATCGAACGCTGACGGCCCCTCAGGTCCCGCTCGGCATCCTGGAGGCACCATCGTCCTGGAGGAGACCCGCATGAACCGCCGTCCGATCGTCCGCTCCGCCCAGCTGGCGGCCACCGCCGTGTTTGCCCTCGGCGGGCTGGCCGCCTGCGGCTCCGACGACCACAGCGGGATGGACCACGGCTCGATGGGCTCGATGGGCTCGATGGGCTCGATGGGCTCGGCGAGCCCCTCGGCGTCCGGCGGTGCGTCCGACGCCGCCTTCGACGACGCGGACGTGACGTTCGCGCAGATGATGATCCCGCACCACCGTCAGGCCCTCGAGATGGTCGCTCTCACCGAGGGCCGCACGCTCTCGCCCGAGGTGCAGGCGGTCGTCGACGGCATCGAGCGGGCGCAGACGCCCGAGGTCGAGACGATGACCGGCTGGCTGCGCTCCTGGGGCGAGGACGTGCCCGCCGAGGCCGGCGCGGGGATGTCGGGCATGTCCGACATGGAGGGGATGGACCACTCCGGCATGGACCACGGCTCGATGCCGGGCATGATGACCGCCCAGCAGATGACCGACCTGCAGGACGCCTCCGACGCCGACTTCCAGCGGCTGTGGCTGCAGATGATGATCGAGCACCACCGGGGAGCCGTCGAGATGGCGAAGGCCGAGCAGCAGGACGGGCGGTACGCGCCCGCGCGCGAGCTGGCCGACTCGATCGTCCGCACCCAGCAGGACGAGATCGGCCGGATGCAGGCGCTGCTCGACTCCTGAGCCCGGCGGCTCAGCCCGAGAACGCGTAGTCGTCGAGCGGGAACGTCCGGCTGGCGAGCGCGGAGGACACCGTGGTGGTCGGCCGCAGCGGCACGTCGCCGTGCTCGTCGAAGTAGTAGCTGTTCGAGCCGGTGCACGACTCCTGCCAGAACACCTGCCGGTGTCGCCGGCGCAGCATGCCGGCGAAGAACCGGTCGTCGGCCTCCCGGGTGACCTCGACCCGGGTGGCCGAGCGCCGGCGCGCCGCCCGCAGCACGCGGACGATGTGATGCACCTGCGCCTCGATCAGGGCGAAGTAGGACGATCCGTTGTAGCCGTAGGGCCCGAAGACCATGAAGCAGTTCGGGAAGCCGGGCACCGAGACGCCCTCGTAGGCGCGCAGGCGATGCTCGGCGAAGTACGCGGCGGTCGTGACGCCGTCGACGCCCCGCAGCTCGAAGGTCGGCAGGTTGTCGGGCTCCATCACCTTGAAGCCGGTGGCCAGGACGAGCACGTCGATCTCGTGCTCGGTGCCGTCGCTCGTCCGGACGCCCGTCGGGGTGATCTCGGCGATCGGCGTGGTCTCGAGGTGCACGTTCGGCCGGTTGTAGGTGGCCAGGTAGGAGTTGTGGAAGCTCGGCCGCTTGCAGCCCAGGCCGTACGCGGGCGTGAGCCGCGCGGCGACCTCGGGATCGTCGACCTGCTCGGCGATCCAGCGGCGGCCGGCGCGCTCCATCACGTGGGTGAGTGGAAACCACGCGTGGTAGTGCGCGGCGATCGGGAAGGTGACCTCGACGAACGCCTGGCTCAGCGCTCGCACCGCGGTGCGAGCGCCCGGCAGGCGCAGCCCGGCACGCACCGGGGCCGGCAGCGGGACGTCGGGCTTGGGGAAGCACCAGATCGGCGTGCGCTGGAAGACGGTCAGCGAGGCCACGTCCGGCGCGATCTCGGGGATCAGCTGGACGCCCGAGGCGCCCGTCCCGATGACCGCCACGCGCTGGCCCGCGAGGTCGACGGCGTGGTCCCAGCGCGCCGTGTGGACGGTGGTGCCGGCGAAGTCGGCGACGCCCGGGATGTCGGGCAGGCGCGGCTGGGTGAGGACGCCGCAGGCGCTGACCAGGAAGCGCGGGCGCAGCGTCGAGCCGTCGGAGAGCTCGACGGCGTACCGGTCGTCGTCCTCGTGCCAGACCGCCCGCAGCACGCGCCGGCCGAACCGCAGGAAGGGACGGAGCCCGTGCTCGTCGACGAGGTCCTCGGCGTAGCGCGCGAGCTCCGCGCCCTTCGCGTAGGAGCGGCTCCAGTCGGTGCGCTGGGCGAAGGAGAACTGGTAGCTGAACGACGGGATGTCGACGGCCACGCCGGGATAGGTGTTCCAGTGCCAGGTGCCGCCGACGGCCTGGCCGTCCTCGACGATCAGCAGGTCGTCCACGCCCTCGCGGAGCAGGCTGATCGCCGCGCCGATGCCGGAGAAGCCGGCGCCCACGATCAGGACCTCGAGGTCGCGGTCGCCGATCGGCGTGGGGTCGTGCGGGGTCGAGGTCACAGTCGTCCTCCGAGGATGCGCAGGGGCGTCGGGAGCAGGCGGGTCGCATGGAGCCCGAGGTGAGCCTCCCATCCGACCGGCACGAGCGCGCGGTCGTCTCGGGCGGCTCGCACGATCGCCTCGGCGACGCGCTCGGGCGCGTGACCATGGCGGAAGACCCGGCTCAACGCCGACCGCTGACCCTCCGCGGCCCCGCGCAGCCGGGTCGCGGCGAGGATCGGCGTGTCGATCACGCCGGGGCACACGACGCTGACGCCCACACCGTGCCTCGACCAGTCGGCGCGCAGGCTCTCCGAGAGCATCCGGACGCCGGCCTTGGTCGCGCAGTACGCCGCGGTGCGGCGGCTCGGGACGAAGGCCAGGCCCGAGGCGACGTTGACCACCTGCCCGCGGCCGCGCGCGACCAGGTGGCGCCCGAAGGCGTGGCAGCCGTGCACGACGCCATCGAGGTTCACCGACCGGATCCAGGCCCAGTCGTCGAGGTCGGCGTCGAGGAAGTCGCCGCCCAGGCCGACGCCGGCGTTGTTGACCAGCACGTCCACGGCGCCGAGGCCCGCCTCGATCTCGTTCGCCAGCGCCACGACGGCAGGTGCTTCGGCGACGTCGCACGCGCGCGCGAGGCCCTGGCCGCGGCCGCACGCGCTCGCGGTCCGCTCGGCGGAGGCGAGGTCGAGGTCGACGCAGACCACCTGCGCGCCGCGGGCGGCGAAGGCCAGCGCGGTGGCGCGTCCGATGCCGCTGCCCGCGCCGGTGACGACCACCAGCCGGGGTCGGCGGATGCCGCTCACGCCGCAGCCCCGCTGCCGCGACGCCGGACGACGACCGGCACGCCGTGGGCCGGTCGGAGGGTCAGTGACTGCTTGGGCGTCACGACGGCGCCGGGCGCGAGGTCGAAGACCAGGCGCTGGGAGAGCGCCGCCACGACCGCGACCATCTCCATGAGCGCGAAGCTCTGGCCGATGCAGACCCGGCGGCCCGCGCCGAACGGCAGGAACGCAGACCGGTGCGGACGCGGTGCGCCGGGGAGGAACCGCTCGGGGCGGAAGGACTCGGGATCCTCCCAGTACCTCGGATCGTGGTGGAGCAGGTGCACGGGGACGAGGATCGTGGTGCCGCGGCGGATGTGGTGGCCGTCGATCACGTCGTCCACCAGCGCCACCCTCGGGAGCACCGGCACCGCGGAGTACATCCGCTGGGACTCCTGCACGCACGCGAGGGTCCAGGGCAGCGCCCCGAGGTCGTCGGCGGTCGGGGTGCGGCCGGCGAGCACGGCGTCCACCTCGTCGAGCATCCGCGCGCGCGCCTCGGGATGGGTCGCGAGCAGGTACCAGAGCCACGCGAGCGCGTTCGCGGTGGTCTCGTGGCCGGCCAGCATGAAGGTGAGGGCCTCGTCGCGCACCCGCTGTCGTCCCCAGCTGCCCTCGCCGGCCTCGAGCAGCAGGTTGAGCAGGTCGGGCGCCGTCGTGGGTCGGGCGAGCCGTGCGTCCACCACCTCGTCGACCGCCCGGTCGAGCGTGCGAGCGACCTCCTGGACGGTGCGCAGTGGCGGCGGCAGCGTCAGCGGTGCCCGTCCGATCGCGCCGATGGCCCGCCAGGCGGGCCCGGGCAGTACCCCGATCAGGGTCAGGCGAAGCAGCGTCTCCGCGAGGTCGAGCCCGCGGGTGGCGACCGCGTGCATGCTGTCGACGACGGCGCCGAAGTCCTGGCTGAAGAGCGCGTTGGCGACGACCCGCAGTGTCAGCCGCACCATCTCCTCGTGGAGATCGACCTGCGGCTCGGCCCCGGGGTGCGTCAGGCCGTCCAGGGCGTGGGTCGTCGCGAGGATCGGCTCGAGCATGAGGTCCACGAGACCGGTGAGCCGGCGCTTGGCGAACATCGGGTTCAGCGCGAGGCGGTGGGCGGCCCAGGAGTCGGCCTCGTCGGTGAGCAGGTTGAGGCCCGCGATCGTGCGGATGGGCGCGTACTCCAGCGACTTCGCGTAGTTCGTGCGCCCGGCGTGGAAGAGGTGGTCGACGTGCTCGGCGCGACGCAGCGAGACGAAGCGACGGGTGCCCAGGCGTGCCCGGGTGACGTCGTGGCGTCCGAGCAGCGGGGTGACGCCCCGGTCGAGGTCGAGCCCGACCAGCAGGGCGGCGGCGGTGGCCGTGACGGTCGGCACGCGGTGGGCGCTCCCCGGACGGCTCCGGGGGTCGGACGGGGCGGTGATGGCGCTCATCGAGTCTCCTCGGCTGTGCTCGCGGACGAGCCGGTGCGCCGTCCGTTCGCGACGTTAGGGCGCCTCGGAGGACGGCGGAATGCGCTGGACGGACACGAACTTGATAGTTTCGGACAGTGCCCGTCGAGTCCGACCGCCGTCACCTCGTCCTCGGTCTGCGACTGCTCTGCGCGGTGTCGCGTGACGCGGGCGTGTCGGCCGAGAAGGTGCTCACGGGCACCGGCGTGGACGTCGATCGGCTGGCCGACCCCGAGGCGGACGCGGATCTGGTCGAGCACGTGAGAGCCGTCCGCAACGCGCTCGCCGCAGGCGTGGGGGACGGCGATGCCGCGCTCCTCGGCCTGCAGGTGGGGAGCCGGATCAACCTGACCCACCTCGGACTGCTCGGCTTCGCGGCGCTTGCCAGCGCCTCGATCCGCGAGCTGCTCACGCTCGCCCTGCGCTACTTCAGCCTGACGAACCTCGTGGTGGACGTAGCGCTCACCGAGGCGGACGGGCGCGCGCTGCTCAGCCTCGACGCGCACCATCTGCCGCCCGACGTCCGGCCCTACTTCGTGGCGCGGGACGTGGCGGGCATCGTCGGCGTGGTCCCGCCGTTCGTGGCCCCGACCATGCTGCCGTTCCTCGCCGAGATCGAGCTCGAGATGCCCCCTGAGGACGCCCCTCTCCAGGCGCTCCTCGAAGGCCAGCCGCTGGGCTCGGTGCGGCTCGGCGAGCGCAGGCTGCTCACCCTCCCCAGCCGCCTGCTGGACGCACCGCTGCCCCAGGCTGACGCCGCGACCCGCCGCACGTGTCTCGCCCAGGTCGAGGCCAGCCTGGAGCGTCGTCAGCGTCGGGTGGGGGTGGCGGCCCAGGTGCGCTCGGCTCTCCTGGCGCGGCCGGGCGAGCCGCCCGCGCTCGACGAGGTCGCGAGCGGGCTCGGCGTCCACCCGCGGACCCTCCGGCGTCGGCTCGACGCCGAAGGCACCTCCTACCGAGCCCTGCTCGAGGAGATCCGCCGCACCGTCGCGGTGGAGCTGCTCGTCGACGTCGGCCTCACGGTGGAGGAGTGCGCACGCCGGCTCGGCTACTCCGAGACGGCGGCGTTCACCCACGCGTTCGTCCGCTGGTTCGGGGTGCCGCCATCGCGCTACCGGCTCGGCTGAGCCACGAGCCGGGTCCACGCCCTGGTGGCGGGGCCGCGCTTGCCGGGCGCGGACTACCGTCGACGCATGGACGGCATGGAGCGCGATCGCTCGGACTCGCTCCCGGCGATGCTCGTCGGAATCGTCGTGCTGCTCGCGCTGGCCGCGGTCGTCGCGGGCTGCGGGCTGGCCGGGGGCGTCGACCGGGCGAGCGGTCCGGCCGCCTCGTCCGACTCCACCGCCCCCTCGGCGCCCGCCGGTGCCGAGCGTCGGGCCTCCGCGCACCCCGGGGGAGCGGCGCTGGGACGCGAGCCGGAGACCGCGACGGCGGCCTTCACGCGGCGCGCCGACTCGGTGCGGCCGAGCCCGGGCACGGCGACGAAGGACCGGCCCGACCTCTACGCCGACGGCTGCCAGGTGCGTCCGGAGTCCGACCGACTCACGCGCTGCGCCTACGGCGTGCCGGCCTCGCGGGCGCGGGCGACGATCGCGCTGGTCGGCGACTCCAAGATCGGGCAGTGGGCCCCGGCGCTGCAGCGGCTCGCCGAGTCCCGCGCGCTGCGCATCCTGATCATGACGAAGTCCGGCTGCCCGGCCACCGACGCCCCCGTCACCGGGCCGGACGGCCGCGCGTACACGACCTGCCGCACCTACGTCCGGAAGGTCACCGAGGAGCTGCGCCGCACCCGCGTCGACCTGGTGCTCACCGACAGCTTCCGCAGCGACGCCCGCACGTCCGGACCGGCCAGCGAGGACCAGGCGGCCATGGTGCGCGGCCTCGTCCGGCTCTGGTCGACCTGGCAGGCCGACGGGCACCGCGTCATGGTCGTCTCCGACACCCCCCAGCCCACGAAGGACGGCCTGCTCTACCAGGTGCCCTCGTGCGTCAAGCGCCATGTGGCGGACGTGCGCCCGTGCGGGTACGACCGCGCCACCGGGGTGCGCTTCTCGGGGCGGCCGGCGCAGCAGGCCGCCGTGGCCCAGGCGGACGCGGTGGACGTCACCCCGGCGCTGCGCGGGCGGAACGTGCCGGGCGCCGCGACCGCGTCGCTGCTGTGGCTCGACCCGGTGCCCTGGGTCTGCCCGGCCCGGCGCTGCCCGCCGCTCGTCGGCGACGTGCTCGTCTACCGCGACGGCTCGCACGTCACCCGCACGTACGCCCACTCCCTCGCGCCCCGCTTCGCCGACGCGCTGGACGCGGCCGGGCTCTGAGGTTCCCGGTGCAGCATGCTCGTGCCCGTGATCCGCGCATGAGCCCCGACCGCCCTGCCCGCCCCGTCCCGCCGGTGCGCCTGGTCGCCTGCGACCTCGACGGCACGCTGCTCGAGCACGGCGGCCGCGTCCCCGCCGATCTTGCGCCGCTGCTCGCGGAGCTGCAGGAGGCCGGCGTGCTGTTCGTGCCCGCCAGCGGCCGCTCGGCGCCGTCGGTGGAGGCGCTGTTCGCGGGCGTGCTCCCCACGGCGGACGGCGGTCCGACGGTGATCGCGGACAACGGCGCCTGCTTGGTCCGGGCGGGTCGCACCGAGGTGGCCGCCGCCGTGCCGGACGACGTCGTCGCCGCGGTGGTGAGGGCGGCGCGCGCCCACGCGGCGGAGCACCGGCGTCAGGTGGTCGTCGTGCTGTGCACGCCGCGGATGGCCTACGTCGACTGCCCCGATGGCCCCCTGCTCGAGGAGGTCGAGGGGTACTACGCCGCCGCGCTCGCCCGGGTGCCCGATCTGCTGGAGCCGGGAGCCGAGGCGTCCGCGCTGCGCGGGTCGGTGATCAAGGTCGCGGTCGCTGACCTCGACGGCGCGGCCGGCCTCGCGGACGACGTCCTCGCCCCGTTCGCGGGCGCGGTCGACGTCGTGCGCTCCGGCGCGGTGTGGGTCGATCTCATGCCGCAGGGCGTCAACAAGGGGTCCGCGCTGCGCCGGCTCCAGGCCGAGCTCGGCGTCCGGCCCGGGGAGACGGCGGCCTTCGGTGACCACTTGAACGACCTCGAGATGCTGGCCGCGGCCGAGCACTCGTACGCGGTCGACGGCGCGCAGCCCGCGGTGGTCGCCGCCGCGCGGCTGCGGGCGGCCGGACCCGGCGAGGGCGGCGTGCTGCAGGTGCTGCGGAGCTGGCTGCCCGCGAGCCCGGCGACCTCGGAGCCTGTGCCGGGAGCGGATCGCTAGGGTCGGTGCCATGACGCGCGGAGCGATCCTCGGCCTCCTGGTGGCCCTCGTGATGCTGGTGGTCGGCGGGTTCCTCGCCCTCGGCGGCATGGGCCACCTGGGGGAGAGCGGCGACACCAGCCGGGGCTGGACCTTCGTCGGCTCGCTGTTGGCCGGGCTCGCCGTCGCCCTGGGCATCACCGTCGCGCAGCGGCGGCGCTGACCCGTGCGCCTCCTGCTCGAGCTCGTCCCGGTGCCGGTGAGCGACGTGGACGCCGCGATCGCCTTCTACCGCGATGGGCTGGGGTTCCTGCTCGACCACGACGTGCGGCCCGCCGACGGGGTTCGCGTCGTCCAGCTGACGCCGCCGGGATCGGCCTGCTCGATCGGGCTGGGCACCGGCCTGCCGGTGTACGGCGGCACGCCCGGCAGCCAGCGCGGCCTCCACCTGGTCGTCGACGACCTCGACGAGATCCGCGCCGCGCTGCTGGCTCGCGGGGTCGCCGTCGGCGAGGTGCACGATCTCGGTGGCGGGGTCCGCGGGGCGAGCCTGAGCGATCCGGACGGCAACACCTGGGAGCTCCAGGAGCTCGCCTGGCGGCGCACCCGGTCATGATCCGCGGGGCGGCCCCCGGCTCGGCCGACAGCCAGGTCCGTGGCAGGTGGACTCCCTACCGTGGAGGCGAGGCCCCTTGCGGGCCGTCCCGGACGAGGAGGTCCCACCGTGACGCCGTTGCTGATGATGCCCGAGGGCGCGGAGTGGCTGGTCATCCTGGCCATCGTCGTGCTGGTCTTCGGCGCGTCCAAGCTGCCCGACCTGGCGCGCAGCAGCGGTCAGGCTCTGCGCATCTTCAAGGCCGAGGCCAAGGCCCTGCGCGAGGACGACGCACCGGCGCGGCCGATCGGCACGCCGGACCCGCGGATCGCCGACTCGGGGACGCCGGGCGTCTGAACGCGCGCAGAGCCCCGCGTCGGGCGGCGGACGCGTGAGGGTGCTGGTCGTCGAGGACGACGTCCGTCTCGCCGCCGTGCTCGCGCAGACGATCGCCGAGGTCGGCTGGCAGCCGACGGTCGAGCACGACGGGCTGGTCGCGATCGACCGGCTGCTCGGCGGCGAGGAGCCCGACGTCGTCCTGCTCGATCGGATGCTGCCGGGGCTCGACGGCGCCGGGGTGCTGCGCCGGCTGCGCGGCGCGGGCGTCCGGGTGCCGGTGCTCATGCTCACCGCTCGCGGCGAGGTCGCCGACCGGATCAGCGGACTGGACGCCGGCGCGGACGACTACCTCGTCAAGCCGTTCGACCTCGACGAGCTCCTCGCCCGCCTGCGCGCCCTGCACCGGCGCTCGATCGCGGACGCCGACGACGAGGCGCTCGAGGTGCGCGGCCTGCGGCTGGACCCAGCGGCCCGCACGGTGCGGCGCGACGGTCGGGAGATCCGGCTCTCGACCCGCGAGTTCGACATCCTCCACCTGCTGCTGCGGGAGGCCGGTCGCGTGGTCAGCCGGTTCCGCATCCTCGACGAGGTCTGGGACGGGGAGACCGACCTGCGCAGCAACGTGATCGACGTCCACCTCGCGACGATCCGGGCCAAGATCGACCGTCCGTTCGGCACCGACACCATCGTGACCGTGCGCGGCGCCGGGTACCGCGTCGAGGTCGATCGGTGAGGCTGCGCGCGCTTCCGCTGCGGGTCCGGCTGGTCGCGGGGTTCGCCGTCGCCATGCTCGTCGTGCTGAGCCTCGGCGGCGCCTTCGTCTACTGGCGCGTGGAGTACGCGCTCGACCGCGGCCTGGACGCCGACCTCGACCGCGCCTGCGCCGCGCTGACGCCGCTGGTCGGCGCCGACGGCGGCGTGCGCGATCGACGGGCCGCCGACGCGGCCGGGCTGCCCTGGCAGGTGGTCGATGCGGCGGGCGCCGTCGAGGCGAGCGGCGGTGGCGCGCCCGCCGTTCCGCTGGCGCCGAGCGACGCCCGACCCGGCGTGGTGGACGTCGGTCCGATGCTCCCCGCCGACCCGGCGGCCACCCGCGTGCGGGTGCAGCCGCTGGCCTCCGGACGCACGCTCGTGGTCGCGGTCGCCCGCCACGGTCGGGACGAGGCCCTCCGCGAGCTGTTCGCCCAGCTGACGATCGCCGGAGTGGCGTGTCTCGTCGTCTCCTGCCTGGTGGGGGAGCGGCTCGCGCGGGCGGCCCTCGTGCCGGTCGAGCGCTACCGGCGGGCTGCGGCGAGCATCGCCGCCGGCGCCATCGACCGGCGCCTGGAGGTGCCCGAGGACCGCGAGGACGAGGTGGTGCGTCTCGGACGCACGCTCAACTCGATGCTCGACGCGCTCGAGGCGGCCCTGACCCGCGAGCGGCGCTTCGTCCAGGACGCCAGTCACGAGCTGCGCACGCCTCTCGCTCTGCTCGGCTCGCGCCTGCAGCTGGCGCGGCGCCGGCCGCGCAGCGTCGCCGAGCACGAGGAGGTGCTGGCCGAGCTCGAGGTCGACCTCGCCCGGCTCACGCGCCTGGCCGAGGAGCTGCTCGACGCGAGCACCGCGACCGACGTCCGCCCGGCCGGCGACGTCCCGACCGATCTGCGCGCCGTCGTCGCGACCGTCGCGCGAGAGCTGCTCGACGCGGGCCTGGACGCCCCGCTGCTGGTCGCCGCGCCGCCGGAGCAGGTGGAGCGGATCGTCGCGAACCTGGTCGGCAACGCCCGCGTGCACGGCGCCGCACCGGTCGTCGTGCGCCTTGACGCGGTCGGCGACCACGCCGTCCTCGCGGTCGAGGACGCGGGTCCGGGCATGGACGCCGGACTGCTCGCGGCCGCGACCGAGCGGTTCCACCGGGCGCCTGAGGCGCGCTCCCGACCCGGCGCGGGCCTCGGGCTGGCGATCGTCGCGGAGCTCGTCGAGCGGCTGGGCGGAGGGCTGCGGCTGTGCAGCGGCGGCGTCCACCACGTCGCGGTCGCGGGCCCGACGACCGTCGACGTCCCCTGCCGCCATGGCGACGCGACCGTCGTCACGGTGCTGCTGCCGCGCGCACGCGCCGGGGCGTAGCGGCCTTCATCGTCCCTTCATGCGCGCCCACCTAGCGTCCGCGCCATGGACGAGATGCTGGCGGTCGACGCCCGGGGGGTGAGCAAGTCCTTCGGCCCGGTGCCCGCGGTCGTGGACGTGACGCTCCGCGTGGCGCCCGGCGAGGTGTACGGCGTGCTGGGGCCCAACGGCGCCGGGAAGACGACGATGCTGCGGATGCTCTTCGGCCTGATCCGGCCGGACGCCGGCAGCATCCGGCTCTTCGGGCGCAGCTGGGACGAGCACGGGGTGCGCACGCTCGACGGGGTCGCGGGGTTCATCGAGAGCCCGCGGTTCTACCCCTACCTGACCGGCCGCCAGAACCTCCGGGGCCTGGCGCGACTCGACGGAGGCGCTCGTCCGGGGCTGATCGAGGAGGTGCTGGAGGTCGTCGACCTCGCCGACCGCGCCGACCGGCGCGTCGGCGGCTGGTCGTACGGCATGCGGCAGCGGCTCGGGGTCGCGGCGTCGCTGCTGCGCGAGCCGCGTCTGCTGGTGCTCGACGAGCCCGCCAACGGCCTCGACCCCGCCGGCATCCGCGACATGCGGGCGCTGGTGCGCCGGCTCGCCGACGGCGGCCTGACAGTGCTGCTCTCCTCTCACCACATGGACGAGGTCGAGGAGATCTGCGACCACGTGACGATCATGAGCCACGGTCGGGTCGGCTTCCACGGCTCGATCGCCGACCTGCGCGCGATGGCGCCGGACCCCGGCCACCTCCTGCGCACCGACGACGACGAGCGCGCGCTGGCGCTCGCCGACGACCTCGCGCGTGAGCGTCCCGGGCTGGAGGTCTCGCGTCACGACGCCGGCCTGCGGATCGTCGGGCCCGAGGGCGTCGCCACGGAGCTGGTCGCCGCGCTGGTGCGCGGTGGCGTCGGCCTGCGCGAGCTGACCCCGACCCGCACGCCGCTCGAGGCGCTCTTCTTCATGCTCACCGACGGCGCGTCCGAGACCGCGCCGACCGACGACGCCGACCCGGCGCTCGTCGGCGCCCGTCCTGACGGAGGACCCCGCCGATGACGACCCTGCCCGCCCCCACGCCGACCGTGGCCACGAGCCCGGCGCACGGGCCCGCCGGACGTGCCGCCGGTCTCGGCGCCGTGCTCGCCTGGGAGGTGCGCAAGCTCGTCGCGCAGCTCCGCGTCCGCGTCGTGCTGCTCGCGGCACTCGTCGTGCCGGTGCCGGTGGCGCTGGCGATCTCCGCGCAGTCGCAGCCGCCGAAGGACACCCTCTTCGGCCGCTACGCGACGACGTCCGGCTGGTCGCTGGCCCTGCTGATCCTCGGCTTCGCGGGCCAGTGGGCCCTGCCGCTGCTGACCTCCATCGTCGCCGGCGACGTCTTCTCCAGCGAGGACCAGCACGGCACGTGGAAGACGGTGCTGACCCGCTCGACCGGCCGCTCGACGCTCTTCTGGGCCAAGGTGCTCGCGGCCACCGGCTTCGCGGTGGTCGTGCTCGCGGTGCTCGGGGCCGCGACGATCGCGTCGTCCGTGCTGCTCGGCGGCGGCGCTCCGCTCACCGGCCTCAGCGGCCAGACGATCGGCGACGGGCAGGCGCTCGTGCTGGTCGCTGCGGCCTGGGCGAGCACGCTGCCACCGCTGCTGGCCTTCACCGCGCTGGCGGTGCTGATCTCGGTGGCCACCCGCAGCAGCGCCGCCGGCATCGCCGCGCCTGCCGCGCTGGGCCTGGTGATGCAGCTGGTCGGCGCGCTCGGCAGCCTCCAAGGGCTGCGCACAGTGCTGCCGACCACGCCCTTCGAGGCCTGGCACGGCCTGCTCACCGCGCCGCGCTTCACCGGTCCGCTCGTGGAGGGCCTCGTGGTCAGCGCCGTGTGGGCCGCCGCCGCGCTCGCGATCGCCTACGTCCTCGTCCGCCGTCGCGACGTCACCGGAGGCTGACATGCGCCGCATCCTGATCACCCTCGCTCTCTGCCTGGCCGTCGTCGGGGCCGCCGGAGCCGTCGCCACCGCGATCGGCGGCGGCAGCACCGTCACCCGGGCTCGGCTCGAGCGGTCGCTGCCCGCGGCGTTCGCGAACCGGTACCTCGCCCAGGCGGAGCTGCTGGGCCGTCGTGGCCTCACCGCGGCGTCGCTGCACCCGACCGCCATGTGCGAGCGCGGCGGCCCGGACGTGCCCGACGTCGGGGCCGGCTCCGACTGGGTGTGCCTGGTCGGCTGGTCGGACCCGGCGGTGCCGATGCCACCCGAGGGCTACGGCAAGTTCGAGGTCGCCGTGCACGCCAACGACTGCTACACCGTCAGCGGCCCGAGCAAGCTCGTCGGCTTCGCCACGATCGAGGACGTCCGGGGCCGCACCGTCACCAACCCCGTGGCCGAGTTCGACGCCTGCTTCGACCCCGCGGGCGACGACACCCCCACCGGCGTCACGTACCCCTCGGTGCTGCAGCCGCTCAGCACGGCGCTGACCGTCGGCCCGGACGGACGCACGTCGGTGCAGGTGAGCTGCGGCGCGGGCGCGGGCGGCTGTGCCGGCACCCTGACCGTCATGGACGGCACCCGGGCGCTCGCCGAGGTGCCCTACCGGATCGAGGAGCAGGCGACGCCGACCCTCGTCGTCCCGGCCCGGGTGCCGGCCGGCGCGAAGACGGTGGACCTGGTGTTCGCGTCGACCGTCGGCGTCGCCCCGCCGAAGCCGGTGACGCTGCCGGTGCAGTGACGGGTCGTGGCCCGCTCGCCGACAGCGCGACCCCGGGCGTCACGGTCGTCCTCGCTGCGCTGTCGGCGGACGTCGATCTCCTGGCCCGGCGCCCGGTCTAGCCCGGCCCGCCGCGGTCTTGCGCAGCGCCCGGCGCCGCGTCCTACGCTCCTCGAGCCCTCCCTCGCCGAGCCGAGGGGTGCGCCGTGTCCGTCCAGTTCCGCTCCAGCGTCGTGGCCGGTGCCGTCGGCGCCGTCGCCGGCTCGCTCGCCGCGGGCGCCGGGTTCTCGTACGTCACCACCAGCGCGGCGCCAGCATCCTTCGTCACCGCCTGCGCGAGCTCGTCGACCGGCGCCTTGCGGCTGCCGCCGACCGGGCGGTGCCGCTCGTCGGAGCGGACGGTGAGCTGGAGCCGCACCGGCCCCGCCGGGCCGACAGGCCCCGCGGGCCCTGCGGGAGCAGACGGGGTCGACGGCGTGGACGGAGCGCCGGGAGCGGTCGGTCCCGCGGGGCCGACGGGCGCCGTGGGTCCGACCGGATCTGCCGGACCTGCCGGACCCGCGGGGGCGGACGGTGCGACCGGACCGATCGGCCCGACCGGCCCGGCCGTGGAGGGGAGCACGTGCTCCCTCGGCACGTCGGCCACCGGCACCGTCGTCCGGATGCCGCTCGGATCGCCCTCCGAGGGCGACTACCCGCTGCCGCTCGGCTGCCGGCCGTCGGCGACCGTGACCATCACGATCGAGGCGAACAACTCCTTCGGACCGATCAAGGTCTGGCTGGTCGATCCCGACGGTCGCACCCGCACGCTGGCGGCGGCGTCCACGGTCGACGGGCCCCGCGCGCCACGGTTCAGCGACGTCGTCCTGCCCGCGGGCGCGACCTTCGCCGTCCAGACCGTCGCGCGCGCGACGCTGTCGGGGGCGTGCACGGGGCTGAGCACCGTCACGGTGCCGACGACCTGCCCCGATCCCGCTGCAGACGGCACGCTCACGGTCACCTACGGCTGAGGACCTGGGCCCCGGTCGACGATCGGGATCCGGCTCGCGACGAGGGCGTGTCGGCGAACGCCGAGGTGCGTCCGTGTGCGTCGTGCCTGAGCGGATGCGCGAGCAACATCCACGTCCGTGAGACGGAGCGGCGACCGCGGCTGAGTCTCGCGTGGCTGGGTGACATCTCGCGGTATCGCGAGGCATCTTCGTGCCGTGGCCATGACGCTCCGACTCGACGCGCAGACCGACGCGCTGATCTCCGCCGCCGCCGAGTGCGAGGGGGTGAGCAAGCACGCCTTCATCGTGGAGGCCGCCACCCGAGCCGCTCAGGAGCGCACTCGGCGTCGTGATGCCCTGCTGGCCCGCATCGTCTCCGAGGACCGCTCGCTCCTCGACCGGCTCGGCGAGTGAGGGTCGAGCACCTCGACCTGGATGATCTGCTCGAGATCGCGCGAGCAGCAGTCGGCGAGGACGTCGTCGTCCGCGACCCGGGCCTCCTCGCGTCCGCGGCCCATCGTCCCGCGCAGACCGTCTACGGGGTCGACGCGATCACTGAACGACTCGAGGAGCTGCTGAGCCCGGGCCGGTGAGACGCGCTCCGGGGCCTTCGTCCCCGGCCCCGATGGGTCAGGCGAGGGCCAGGAAGAGCTTCTCCATCTTCTTCACGTCCACGCCGTCGAGCCCGTCCTCGGAGGTGGCCAGGCACTGCTGGAGCCCGGTCGCGACGATGGCGTAGCCCGCGCGCGAGAGCGCCTTGTTGACGGCCGCGAGCTGGGTGAGGACCGACTCGCAGTCCGAGCCCTCCTCCATCATCCGGATGACGCTGGCGAGGTGGCCGTTGGCCCGCTTCATGCGGGTGATGATGGCCTTGATCTCCGTCGGCTCGAGGTCCATCAGGCCTGCCCTCCGCCCACCGACGTGAGGCCCGCGAGGGCGTCCTGGAGGCGACCGCGGGCGTCGTCGGCCACGGCGCGCAGGGCGTCGGACGGCTCGTCGAGCAGGCGCGGCATCATCGCGGGGTCGAACGCCTCGACGACCGTGCTCGCCTCGCCCGCGGAGCGGACCACGACGTTGCACGGCAGCATCGCGGCGACCGACGGATCGGCGGCCAGCGCCTGGTGGGCGAGCTGGGGACGGCAGGCGCCGAGGATCAGGTGCGGCGCGACGTCGACGTCGAGCTTGGCCTTGAACGTCGCGGCGAGGTCGATCTCGGTGATGACGCCGAAGCCGGCCCGCGCCAGCTCGTCGCGCACGGCCGCCACCGTCTCGTCGTAGGGACGCTCCAGGGTGACGGAGAGCGTGTAGGTGCTCATGCGGCTGCCTCTCGCTGGTCGGTGCGTCGGCTCCTCGGCGCGACGTGATACCGACTGTATAACCCCCCGGGGGGTTCTGTGGTCTCGGCCCGCCGACGGCCCGAGTCGGTGCTCGGACGCGGTGACGAGGCACGGACACCCCGTCGCGGGGCTCGCGCCTCCGCGGCCGGCGTGCGAGGGTCGAGGCATGAGCTCTCGGACCACTCGGACACTGGGCCGCGCCGCTGCGGCCACCGCCACTCTCGCCCTGCTCGCCGCCGGCACCGTCACGGCGCACGCCGACGCCTACCGTCACCGCGACGCCACCGGCGACGTCACCGTCACCAGCGACACGGCGGCCCAGGGCACGCGCACCCGCGTCGACCCCGGCCAGCGCAACCCCGACCTGACCAACCTGACGATCCAGCACACCCGGTACAAGGTCACCGTCGCCACCGCCGCCCGCGCCTACGGCGGCATCGACGACAACTGGCACGCGCGCATCGTCACCTCGAAGGGCGACCGCTTCGACCTGACGCGCTCGGTCAGCACGGGCGCGGAGGACCCGTCCAAGCCGTTCATCGGCGTCACGCGCAACGGCTACCGCGTCTCCTGCGACGGCATCGTCGTGTCGCGGACGTCGTCGGGCGTGATCGCCCAGGTGCCGACCCGCTGCCTGGGCCGGCCGTGGAAGGTGCGCGCGGGCGTCGTGGCGCAGGTCTACTACCGCGAGAGCGGCGAGGGGGACCAGAGCGGTCGCGACGACGTCCTGCGCGACCGCGCCGCGTCGACCACACCGGCACTCAGCCCGTGGGTGCTCCTCTGAGAGCCGCTCACCCGGCCTGACCCCGAGGGCGTCGACGCGCTGCGTCGGCGCCCTCGTGCGTCCCGGGACCTAGCGCAGCCGGAGCGCGCCGCCGCACTCGCGCCGCCAGCCGACGATCGTCCGGTGCACCAGGTCGCGCGAGGAACGACCCAGGTCGAGGCGGTAGCAGCCCGGCGCGATCCGCCAGGCGTCGGCAGCGGTGCTCCAGTAGGAGAGGGAGCGTCGGTCCAGACGCAGGGTCACCACCCGGGAGGCGCCGGGGGCCAGCCGCACCTTGGTGAACGCCTTGAGCTGACGCGGCGGCTGCACGACCCCGCGCGCGGGGGTCGGCATGCCGACGTACAGCTGCGGCACCGCCGAGCCCGCGCGGGAGCCGATGTTCGTGACGCGGAACCGCGCCGTCGCCACGCCGTCGCCGGACGCCGGCCGCACGATCGGCCGGGAGAACCGGAATCGGGTGTAGCCCAGGCCGTGGCCGAACGGGTAGGCGGGCCGCAGCCGACGTGCGTCGTAGTGCCGGTAGCCGATCAGGACGCCCTCCCTGTACGTGACGGTCCCCGCGACCCCCGGATACGCCTCCCGATCGCCGGCCGCGACGAGATCGGTGGCCGCGCCGGGGAAGGTCATCGGCAGCCGACCGCCCGGCTCGGCGTCGCCGAACAGCATGCGGGCCAGCGCGGTGCCCGCGTTCTGACCCGGGTACCACATCTCCAGGATCGCCGGGACGGCGCCGCGGAAGGGCGTCAGCACCGGGCCACCGGTCTGGAGCACCGCCACGGTGCGCGGCTGGGCGGCGCCGACGGCGCGCACCAGGGCGTCGCGGTCGACGCCGTCGGTCTGGTCGGCGTCGAGCGTGGGCGCCGACTTGTCCACGCCCTCGGTCATGTCGTCGCCGACGACGACCACGGCGGCGTCGGCGGCACGCGCCACGCTCGCCGCCCGAGCTGCGTCGGAGCCGTCGTCGTAGACCACGCGGTCGGCGCCGAGCCGCGCGCGCAGCCCGTCCAGGGGCGTCACCTGACGCAGCGGGGCGACGTCGGACGATCCGCCGCCGGTCTTGTTCACCGCCGCCTCGGGTCCGATCACCGCAAGGGTGCGCACCGACCGCTCACGCAGGGGGAGGAGCGGACGGGAGGCGCCGGCCGGCGCGCGGTTCCTCAGCAGCACCGAGCCGGCGATCTCCAGCGCCGCGGCTCGCGCGTGGTGCCGGGCGGCCGGGATGCGCGAGGCGTCGTCGACGTACGGAGCCCGGTCGAAGACGCCGAAGGCGAACATGGTGCGCAGGATGCGTCGGACGTGCTCGTCGATCGTCGTGCTGCTGACCTGGGAGGTGGCCAGGGCGAGGTCGACCGCGGTCGGGTTGAGCACCAGGCCGGGCCAGATGTCGAGGTCGAGCCCGTTGTTCAACGAGGCGACCGGGTTCTTGGCCGCGCCGTAGTCGGTGAGCACGAGCCCCTCGAAGCCCCACTCGCCCTTCAGCACCTCGTTCAGCAGGTGCTGGTTCTCGCAGGCGTACTGGCCGTTGACCCGGTTGTACGCGCACATCACCGTCCCGGCGCCACCGTCGCGGACGGCCGCCTCGAAGGCCGGCAGGTAGATCTCGCGCAGCGTCCGCTCGTCCACGCGCGCGTCGACGAGCATGCGGGAGCCGTCGATGCCCGCGCCGATGGGCGCTCCGGGGACCTGCGTCCCCTGGCCCTCCTGGTTGTTGACCGCGAAGTGCTTGACGTTGCTGATCACGCCCTGCGCCTGCATGCCCCGCACGAAGGACGCCGCCAGGCGTCCGGCCAGGTACGGGTCCTCCCCGAGGTACTCGAAGGTGCGTCCGTTGAGCGGCGTGCGCCCCATGTTGACGCCCGGCGCGAACACCACGTCGTTGCCCTTGAGCCGGGCCTCGGTGCCGATCGTGGCGCCGTCGAGCCGAGCCGCCGCGCGGTCGAAGGACGCCGCGATGCCGATCGGCGACGGCATCTGGGTCGAGCGTCCCTGCCGGGGCCCGACCGGTCCGTCGGAGAACCGCAGGGTCGGGATGCCGAGACGCTCGATGCCGTCGCTGGTGCCGGTGTGGGTGCCCTCCTGGCCCGACACGCCGGTCAGCTCGTCGCCGGCGAGCAGGGAGATCCGCTCGTCGCTCGTCATGGCGGCGAGGAGCAGCCCCGCGCGGGTGTCGGGGGCCAGGCGGCCGTCGCACCAGGGCCGTCCGCGTGGGTCGGCGCACGGCGATCCGGGTGCGCCGGCCCGCGCTCCAGCGGCCGCGCTGGATGTCGCGGCATCGGCCGGCCCGACGTCGTGCGCCACGAGCGATCCGGCCGCGGCGGCGGCGACGGCGGTGAGGAGTGCCAGCGCCTGTGCGGGCCGGCGACGGGGGAGGGCCATGCTCGTCTCCTGGGGGCCTGGTCGGACGACGTCGTCCGGCCTCGCAGGTGGAACGAGTTCTACCCGAGTGCGTTACGGCCGCGGTCCCGTGGCCTCGTGCTCGTCGGGGACGAGCACGAGCTTGCCGTCGGTCGCGCCGGCTCGGCTCGCGATCTGGGCCTCGCCCGCCCGCTCGTACGGATAGGTGCGGCCGAGCAGGAGCTCGAAGCGGCCGGCGACGACGAGGTCGGCCACCCGGGCCAGGTCCTCGGCCCGGGGCGTCCCGCCTCCGGCGCTGAACCGGACGCCGTGTTCGGCCGCGCTCGGATCGGCGATCGTGACCACGCGTGCGGCGCTCCCGGTGAGCTCGACGAGGTCGCCGAGCGCACCGGACCCCGCGCAGTCCAGCGCTAGGTCGACGCCGTGCGGCGCGGCCTCCCGGACCCGCTCGACCAGGCGCTCGTCGGCCAGGACGGGCACGACTCCCCACCGCTCGAGCAGGGCGAGCTGCTCGGGACGCCGTACGGTGCCGACGACCGTCGCCCCGGCGGCGACGGCGAGCTGGGCGGCGGCGGCCCCCGCACTGCCGGCCGCCCCGTGGACGAGGAGCGTGTCCGTGGGGGTGACCCCGAGCTGCCCCAGCACGCGCGTGGCGGTCTCGCCGGCCACCGGCAGCGCTGCCGCGGCGATCCAGGACAGCCCGGCGGGCTTGGGCGCGAAGGTCGTCAGCACGGCGTGCTCGGCGAACCCCTCGACGGATAGGCCCAGGACCTCGTCGCCGATCGAGACGGACCCCACGCCCTCGCCCACCTCGTCCACGACCCCCGCGACCTCGAGCCCGCCGACGTGGGGGAGCGTGATCGGGAACGGCGCGTGCCCGCTGCGGATCTTCCAGTCGAGCGGGTTGACGCCGGCCGCCCGCACCCGGATCCGGACCTGGCCGGGCCCGGGACGCGGCTCGTCGATCTCGGCGATCCGCAGCACCTCGGGGCCGCCGAACCGCTCGACGACGATCGCCCTCATCGCGCACCCGCCGCGGCGTCGAGGAGGTGCGTGGCGAGGAATCCGCCGAGGTGGTCGGTCGCCCGCACGGCGGCCTCCAGCGAGGCGACGTTCGAGGTGAACACGTGGAGCATCCCCTCCCAGACGTGCAGGTCGACCTCCGCGCCGGCCTGCTCGGCGCGCTCGGCGTACCGGATCGCGTCGTCGAGCAGCACCTCGTCCGCCCCGACGTGGATCAGGATCGGCACCGGCGCCTCGAGCGGTCCGAACAGGGGCGAGGCGGCCGGCGTCGTCGGATCGGTGGCGACTAGATAGGCCGCAGCGGCCTCGGCGAGGCGCGTGCGATCGAGGAGCGGGTCGGCGTCCGCCCGCGTCGCGAGGCTCGCGCCGCTCAGGGAGAGATCGGTCCACGGCGAGACGACCGCGACGACGACGGGCGGCACCGCGCGGTCGCGCACCTGCGCGAGGAGTGCCAGGGCGAGCCCGCCGCCCGCGGAGTCGCCGGCGAGCGCGATGCGGGTGCGGCCCTGCGCGACGAGGGCGTCGTAGACGGCGACGGCGTCGTCGAGCGCGCCCGGGAAGGCGTTCTCGGGGGCGAGCGCGTAGTCGGGGGCGAAAGCGTCGACCCCGGCGCGGGCCGCGAGCTGGCCGACCGCGCCGCGATAGGCCTCGGCGCTGCCGAGCACGTAGCCGCCCCCGTGCAGGTAGAGCAGGGCCGTGTCGGTCGGTGCGCCCTCGACGCGCGACCACCAGCCCGGGACGCCTGCGAGCTCACCGGGCTCGTGGCGCGCGCCGTCGAGCGTCGGGGTGCGGGCGATCATCTCGTCGTACGCGGGGCGGCTCTCCGGTGCGAGTGGCAGCGCCGGCAGGGACGACAGCAGCTCACGGGTCGCGGCCATGACGGCGCGGTCCGGCTCGCTGAGCGGGTGGACGGTGGTGGGCATGACGGGCTCCCCGGGGTCGATGCTTCGATTTCGAAGCACTGTAGCGCTTCGAATTCGAAATGCATTCCCGGAGGCTCAGGTGTCGGCGCGCCGCGACGTCGAGCGCGGCGGGAGTGCGCGGATGCGGTCCCGGATGTGGCCCACGATGCGAGCGAGCGCCGCCACGTCGTCGTCCGGGAGGCCGTCGAACAGCAGCGAGCGGACGATCTCGACGTGACCCGGCAGCAAGCGGTCGAACTCGCGCCGTCCGGCCTCGGTGAGGTGCACGACGTTGCTGCGGTCGTCGTCGCGCGAGGCCGTCCGGGTGACGAGGCCCGCCGCCTCCAGCTTGCCCACCTGGTAGGTCAGCCCGCTGCGGCTGACCGCGACGCGGTCGGCGAGGTCGGTCATCCGCAGCCCGTCGTCCGATGCGCGTCTGAGGCGTCCGAGCATCTCGAACTGGAGGTACGACAGGGCGCCGCCCAGATCGGCGTCGAGTCGGAACCGCAGCTGGCCGGCGACCTCCATGATCGCGAGGTACGCCTCGATCTGGTCGTCGTCGAGGGGATCGGGTCGCGCCATGGGATCAGGCTACGAGCCCGAGGCCCTGCGCGGCTCCCGCGCGCCCGGAGGCGGAGGGAGCGGGAGCCGCGCGCCCCGGGCCAGGCGTGGGAGAGGCCCGGGGGATCTCCGGAGGGGCCTGCCTGCGTGGGAGGCAGTGCGACGACGGTACACCTGTCCACTGGGGAGGGTCACCTGGTCTGGTCCGGGGCCTCGCGCCGCAGCGATCCGCGCGGGCTCCGGCGGTCGATAGCGTGGGCGCGTGGAGCTGACCCGACGTGAGGACGTCAACCGCCGCATGCTCCGTGCCCGCGACGCGATGGACCGTCACTACGCCGAGCCGCTCGACGTGCCGGGCCTGGCCCGGATCGCCCACCTGTCGGCCTCGCAGTTCGGCCGGACGTTCAAGGACGTGTTCGGCGAGACCCCGTACCGCTACCTGCAGCGGCGGCGGATCGAGCGGGCGATGTCCCTGCTGCGGCAGACCGACCTGCCGGTCACCGACGTCGCCCGGGAGGTCGGCTTCGAGAGTCTCGGCAGCTTCAGCGCGACGTTCGCGCGGATCGTGGGGCGTCCGCCGTCGGAGTTCCGCGCCGCCCACGGCGCCCTGGCGGTGCCGTCGTGCTTCGTCGCGGCGTGGACGCGTCCGCGCGAGGCCGCGTCGAAGTCAGCGGTTTCGGAGAAGCGCGCCGGCCCCCGGCCTCAGTAGCGTCCGCGGCATGAACCACATCACCAGCCTGCACATCCGCTCGGTGCCCGTGCTCGACCAGGACGAGGCGCTCGACTTCTACACCACCCACCTCGGCTTCGAGCCGCGCGACGACGTCG
The DNA here is from genome assembly GCF_020075545.1 of Nocardioides sp. TRM66260-LWL. Taxonomy (GTDB): domain Bacteria; phylum Actinomycetota; class Actinomycetes; order Propionibacteriales; family Nocardioidaceae; genus Nocardioides. The sequence continues at coordinate 1,284,784 of NZ_JAIQZK010000001.1, read as the reverse complement.
ACCTCGGCTTCATGCGCTGGCTCACCATCGGCATCCCGGGCCAGGACACCTCGCTCCTGCTGGAGCTCGTGGGCGGGCCGCAGCACGACCCGGCCACCGCAGCCCAGGTGCGGGAGCTGGTGACGAAGGGCGCGCTGGGCGGGACCTTCCTCCTCTCCGATGACGTGCACGCGACGTACGCCGCGCTGCGTGACGCCCGGGTGGAGATCACCCAGGAGCCGGTCGAGCAGCCGTACGGCACCGACATCGGCATCCGCGATCCCTTCGGCAACCACGTGCGGATCAGCCAGCCCGCCGCGGGCTGACCGACGGTCCGTCGGCGCCCCGGCGCCCCGGCGCCCCGGCGCCCCGGCGCTAGCCTCTGCCGCATGACCGCCTCGTCCCGCCTGGTCGACGCCTACCTGCGTGGCCTCGCCGACGGCGACGTCGACGCCGTCGTCGGTCTCTTCGCCGAGGACGGCATCGTGCACTCGCCGCTCTACGGCCCGGTGCCGGCCCGCCTCTTCTACCCGCGACTGTTCGCTGACACCGGCAGCGCCCGACTCACCCTGCGCTCGGTCATGACCGGGGTCGGGGCCGACGGCGCCGCCACCGTCGCGTTCTGGTTCCACTTCGACTGGCGTCTGCCGTCGGGTGCCGCCGCGCCCTTCGACGTCGTCGACGTCGCGACGCTCGACGCGGACGGACGCATCAGGACCCTGCACATCGTGTACGACACCGTCGACGTACGGCCCGCCTTCGAGGCGGAGACCGGGAAGGCGTCGTGGAGGGCGGGCGCGGACTCCTGACGAGGGGCGTGTGTGAGTCGGGGGAGTCGGCTTGCGCCTCCGCTGACGACTCAGCCATACTTGACTCAACGTCCGTTGAGCGATCGGTGTGGGGAGTCGGATGGAGACGGATCTGCGCGTCGCGCGGCTGGCCGCGCTGGCCGATCCGACCCGCCTGCGCATCGCCGACCACCTGCACGGGGGCGACGTGTCGCCCTCGGAGCTGGCGGCGGCGCTCGACGTCCCATCGAACCTGCTCGCGCACCACCTCGCCGCCCTCGAGCGGGCCGGCGTCGTCACGCGGCACCGCTCGCACGCCGACCGGCGGCGCACGTACCTGCACCTGGAGCAGACGGCGCTGCTCGGCCTGCTGCCCGACGGCACCGCGCCGCGCCGACGCCCGTCCCGGGTGGTGTTCGTGTGCACGGCGAACTCGGCGCGGTCCCAGCTCGCGGCGGCGCTGTGGCCGCTGGCCAGCGACCTGCCCGTGGTCTCGGCCGGCACCCGGCCCTCGCGCGGCGTCGCGGAGGGGGCGATCGCCGCGGCGCGACGCCATCGGCTCGACCTCACCGGCGCGGTGCCGCAGCCGATCGACGGCGTGCTGCGCGACGGAGACCTCGTCGTCACGGTCTGCGACGCCGCCCATGAGGAGCTCAGCGAGATCCACCGCCGTGCCGCCGGGGTGCGCCTCGCGCAGCTGCGGCACTGGTCGCTGCCCGACCCGGTGGCCGACGGCTCCCAGCGAGCGTTCGACGCCACCGTCGGCGACCTCGCCGAGCGCATCGCGCACCTCGCCGCCCAGCTCGACGAGCCCTCGTCGTGAGCCCGACCACCCAGCCCAGGAGCCTGCCCGTGACCGCCCCACCGCTCGTCCGTCGCCTCGTCGCCGAGGCCCTCGGCACCGCCCTGCTCGTCGCGATCGTGGTCGGCTCCGGCATCGCCGCCCAGCGGCTCTCGCCGGACGACGTGGGGTTGCAGCTGCTGGAGAACTCCACCGCGACCGTCCTCGGGCTGACCGTGCTGATCCTGATGCTCGGGCCCGTCTCCGGCGCCCACTTCAACCCGGTCGTCTCGGCTGCCGACTGGCTGCTCGGACGCCGCTCCGGCACCGGGCTCCCCGGAGCCGAGGTTCCGGCCTGCGCGGCGGCGCAGACCCTCGGCGGCGTCGTCGGGGCGATCCTCGCGAACCTGATGTTCGACCTCGACGCCGTCTCCGTCGCCACCACCGACCGCACCGGAGCCCACCTGCTGCTGGCCGAGGTCGTCGCCACAGCGGGCCTGGTCGCGCTGGTCTTCGCGCTCGCCCGCACCGGCCGAGGGGCGCTCGCCGCGCCGGCGGTCGGTGCGTACATTGGCGCCGCCTACTGGTTCACCGCCAGCACCTCGTTCGCCAACCCCGCCGTCACGATCGGACGCATGTTCTCCGACACCTTCGCCGGCATCGACCCGGGCTCGGTGCCGGGCTTCGTCGCCGCGCAGGTGGTCGGCGCGGGCGTCGGCCTCGCGCTCGTCCGCTACCTCTACCCCGACGTCGCCACCACCGCCGACAGCGCCGACGACGTCGTCCTCCCGCACCATGACAGGAGCACTCCGTGACCACAGCCCAGTCCGACGCCACCGGGCACGTGCCCACCGTCGTCTACGCCTGCCGCGCCAACGGAGGACGGTCGGTGGCGTCCCGGCTGCTCACCGAGCACTACGCCCAGGGCCGCGTCATCGCGCTCTCCGCCGGCACCACGCCGGGCGACCACATCCACCCCGAGGTGGCGCGGGTCCTGGCGGAGCTCGGGCTCGACACCTCGCGCGAGCGGCCGAAGCTGCTGACGGCGGAGATGATCGCCGCCTCCGACCTGGCCATCACCCAGGGCTGCGGCGAGAGCTGCCCCTACGTCCCCGGCGCCACGTATCGCGACTGGCCCCTGGACGACCCGAAGAACCAGGACGACGCGACGGTGCGCCGCATCGTCGCCGACATCGACCGGCGCGTGCGCGACCTCGTCCGCGAGCTCGCGCCGGACCACGAGATGCCGCCCTCGCTGCTCGGGAACGGCTGACGATCCGCTGTGCCGATCGGCACGTCTAGACCTCCCTTGAGTTCAACTGATTGATCGTTCATCTTTGTGCTCGCCCTCCCCGGCCACCCGTTCTAGGCTCCGCCTGTCACGGCGAGGTCGTCGAGGGCGTCGAGTCGGGGGGGCGGTGCACCGTCCACCGACGGCGAGGCCCGGCGTCGCGCTGCCGCGCAGGACAGCGCGACGGCACGGCCCCCCGCCGCGGCGGCGCGGTCGCCCCCACCTGGGGAGGCGGGAGTCTGCGACCCGCTGCCGCTCGACGGGTCGTCGCGCCGTGCCCGCGTCGAAGACCTGGGCTCTCGTCCGGGACCTCCTGGACACGGTCGCCGGGCATGGGACGACCGCGCATCGACCAGTCACCGTTCACATGAGGGCGGCCGTCGGCGTCCGCTCGTGTCTGCAGGCGGGCGACGTGGGTGGCAGGATCAGGCAATGCCGCCGGACGAGGACCGCCCATGAGCTCGCTCCCGCTCATCGACATCGCGATCGAGGTGTTCGAGCTGCTGGTCGCACACCCGATCCAGCGCTGCCGGGCTCGGCGGCTCCTGCGCGGGATGGCGCCCTGCGTGCTGGCCTATCCTTCGTCGGGCAGGGTCATGCCGGGGCAGCGGTGGGCCGGCGTCGCCACCTTCGAACGCGGCCGGATACGGGCGGCGGGCTGGCAGATCGATGTGCTCTCCGTGGATCGAGCGGGGGCTCACCGCGTGCAGCCCGGAGCGGACGACTCCCGCATGGTCTTCAGTCCTCGCGAGCGGGTCTACACCGTGGCCACGACGTCGGGGACCGTCGAGCTGACGCTGATCGAGCGCTATGCGGACCGGACGCTCGACCTGCTCTGAAGGTCACGCCGTGGGAACGGGCGGCGGCCCGGACGCGGCCCCTCAACGCGAAACCGGCTCTGACCTGCGATAACTCGCTGATCAGAGCCGGTTCGTTCGGTCGGGCTGACAGGATTTGAACCTGCGACCCCTTGACCCCCAGAGCGGCTTAGGCACGGGGCGAGAGCTCCATTTCGAGCATGTGCGCTTACGCCATTCTCGTCAAGTGATCTGAGGTGATCTCCGATCACCTGCTTTGCTCCATGGATTGCTCCATACGCGACGCCCCGGGCGCCCCGAGCATTCGGTATGGCGGAAGGAATGGCGGGGTCGTCAGGCCGGCGGGTGGTAGCCCGAGCCGTCGAGGTCGGGGGAGTCGACGGCCGCCTTGAAGTCGATGGTGAAGTCCGGGCTGCGCAGGACGGTGGTGTGCTCGACCTCGGGGCTCCCGAGGATGTTGGTCTCGATCCAGTCCCAGCTGGGCGCGCTGACGAAGCAGCTGAAGTGGGTGTAGCTGGAGACCACGGCCTGCTGGTTCCACCGGGAGAACAGGCGCTTCTCGACGTCGTAGACCGGGTCGTCGGGGTCGCGCAGCGTGCCGGCCGGTGGCGGGGTCGAGGGCATGAACAGCTCGACCTCGACGATGAACTGGGGCTCGAGCGCGACGACGCCGACGATGCGACCAGAGATGTCGAACTCGACGACGTCGCCGGGACCGAGGGGGAGGAAGGTCAGGTGGCGCTTGAGCTCGGCGGTGCCGTTGACGGTGGCAGTGGCGTCGGTGAGCACGTCGACCTCGACCGGCTCGGGCGGCATGGAGTAGCCGGACGCCGCGGAGTAGGCGACGAAGAGGGTGGCGGTCATGAGTCGTCCCGGAGGTCGTAGAGGGTCTGGGTGGCGGTGGAGGCGGTGACGATGGGGCTGTTCAGGTGATACCAGACCACCTGCTCAACGCGCGTTGCCGCCTCGCCGAACAGGGCGAGCGCGCCGAGCGCCGGCGTTGAGACGATGGGCCGCTCGTACAGCATGAGGGCCATGCGGGAGGGCAGCGCCGGGCAGTGCGGGAGGATCTCGGTGCCGTCGTGCAGGAGGTGCCCGAGCAGGGCGTGGGTGTCGTCGGCGGAGAGGCCGGAGACGAGGTACTCAGGCTCGCCCGTGAGCCATCGACCGACGGTGTAGCCGTAGGGCGGGAACTCGCCGCTGGCGTACTGGATGAAGGGGCCGCGGTCGAGCAGCTGGTGCCACATCTGGGCGTGCAGGTCCTGCATCTGGGTTGCCTCGCTAACTAGCGTTGAAGGGGTGGATGGAGAGCTGGAGCTCGAGCGCCTGGGCCTGGTGCCAACGGACGTTCGAGAGTTCGTGATCGACCGGGACCAGTCGTGCTGTCGCGTGTGCGGGCGGTACGTGGAGACGCCGGCGCTGCACCACATCGAGTACCGCTCCGAGGGCGGGCTGGACGTGCCGAGCAACCTCGTGGTGGTGGGCTGGCTGCCCGGCCACGACTGCCACCTGGACGTGGTGCACCGGAGCAAGCGGATCTGGCAGCCGGTGCTGCGGCGGGTCGCTCAGCACCCGGGCATCACGGCACTCCAGGCGCGCCGCTGGGGCGTCGCGTAGTCGGCTGAAAACTCGGCGACAAGGAGGTCGAGGTCTCGCTACGGTCGCTGATCGTGACTACCTGCGCCGTGCGACCGGCACAACAAGAGGATTGGCCCGCCATCTCGGCGATCGCTCTGTCGAACGACATGTTCGTTCCCGAGGAGCTCGAGGACTTGCAAAGCACCTTCGAGCGGTGGATCGAGGAGCCGACGTCGGACTCCACTTGGCTCGTCGCGACTCCCTCGAGCGATCCTCACGCCGTCCAGGCCGCGGCGTATGTCTCCGCTGAGGCCTTTGCCGACCGCATCTGGAATCTTCTGTTCCTCGCAGTGGATCCGACGTGCCACGGAAGCGGCCTTGGAACCGCTTTGATCTCGACCGTCGAGGAGCAACTCCGCGACGCTGGAGAGGGCATCGCACGGTGCCTGATCGTGGAGACGTCGTCCGGGAGTGGCTACGCCGAGGCACAGCGCTTCTACCTCGCTCGAGGCTTCGATGAGGAGGCTCGCATTCGGCAGTTCTACGGACCCGACGAGGACAAGATCGTCTTCTGGAAAGCGCTGCTCTAGCCGCCCACGAACGCGGTCAGCGTCTCGGGCTCGTCGGGTGGCCGCCGGCCGCGACGACGCCGACCTTGCCGGCTGCGGGGGCGTGGGGGAATGGCGGACGGAATGGTTCATGGACGTCTCCCAATGAGCGATCACGGGCCTCTGGAGGACCCTCTGAGACCACCCTGGCGAGCGGCGCAAGAGAGGTTTGCTCCAAATTTGCTCCATGAGCGCCGGTCGTAGTGACAACGGTTCTCATCTGCGGAGCTCGTCCCGGGAAGCAAAAAGCTCCCCTGACCTGCGGTTATGCAGATCAGAGGAGCTTCTCGGTTCGGTCGGGCTGACAGGATTTGAACCTGCGACCCCTTGACCCCCAGTCAAGTGCGCTACCAAGCTGCGCCACAGCCCGAACGCCGCCCCGGAGGGCAGCGCGTGAACACTACAACAGGCGGACCGGGGGCCCGGAATCGGCCCGCATCAGCAGCAACGCGACGACGTCCGGTGCTCGCGCAGGTGGGCGCGGTGCCGCTCGAACGCACGGCGGGACAGCGGCGTCACGCCGTTCCGCCGACAGGCGGCGACGTGCTCGTCGTAGCGCGCCTCGCCGGTGACGGCTCGCAGGTACCAGCGCATGCCGGCCAGGACGCGTCTCATCGGGGGCTCCCGGCGCCACTGGCGGCGGGCGGGCGCTGCTCGGCCTCCCGCGCCGCGAGCGCGGCCCGCTCGGCCGGCGTGGCGACGAAGTCGGCCGGGGCGACGATGCGCGACGGCACCGCGGGCACCTCAGTGGTGGGCAGTCCGCCGGCCCGGAGCCCCCGGACGACGACCACCGCGGCGTTGGCCACGACGAGCAGCACCAGCACGGCGAAGACGGCCTGGATGACGCCGTTGGTCACCGAGTTGCGGATGACCACGTCGAGGTCGTCCACGGTCTTCGCGGGGGCGAGCAGCTGACCGGCGTCGCGGGCGGTGCGGTACTTGTCGGCCTGGGCGAAGTACCCGATGGCGGGGTCGGCGGAGAACACCTTCTGCCACGACGCCGTCAGCGTGACGACGAGGTCCCACGCCAGCGGCACGCCGGGCACCCATGTGTACCGGGCCCTGCCGTGCTTGACGAGCAGCGTCACGCACAGGGTCAGGGCGATCGCGGCGAGCAGCTGGTTGGAGATGCCGAAGAGCGGATAGAGCTGGTTGATCCCGCCCAGCGGGTCGGAGACGCCGACGTAGAGCATGTAGCCCCAGGCGCCGACCACGGCGGCGGAGGCGGTCCAGGCGGCAGGGCGCCACGTGACGTCGCCGAACCGCGGCCAGACGTTGCCGACGGTGTCCTGCAGCATGAACCGCCCGACCCGGGTGCCGGCGTCGACGGCGGTGAGGATGAACAGCGCCTCGAACATGATCGCGAAGTGGTACCAGAAGGCGGCGAGCCCGCCGCCGAAGGCGCTGGAGAACACCTGCGAGAGCCCGACGGCGAGCGTCGGCGCGCCCCCGGTGCGGGAGATGAGCGTCTGCTCCTCCACGGCCCGCGCGGCGGCCGCGAGCTGGTCGGGGGAGATCGGGTAGCCGAGGCCGGCGACGAACTGCGCGGCCTGGTCGACGGTGCCGCCGGTGAGCCCGACGGGCGAGTTGAGGGAGAAGTAGAGCCCCTGGTCGATGACGCAGGCGGCGATCAGGGCTCCGATCGCGACGAACGACTCCAGCAGCATCCCGCCGTAGCCGATCATCCGCACCTGGCCCTCCTTGGCCAGCATCTTCGGCGTGGTGCCCGAGGCGATGAGCGCGTGGAACCCCGAGAGCGCGCCGCAGGCGATCGTGATGAACGCGAACGGGAACAGCTTGCCCGCGAAGACCGGGCCGTTGCCCGCGGTGGCGAACGGCGTGACGGCGTCGGCCTGCAGCGACGGGTGGGCGACCAGCAGCGCTACGGCGAGCAGTGCGATGACCCCGACCTTCATGAACGTCGAGAGGTAGTCGCGCGGGGTCAGCAGCATCCACACCGGCAGCACCGAGGCGAGGAAGCCGTAGCCGACGAGCAGCAGGGTCAGCGTCTCCTTCGACAGCGTCAGCGGCCCCTCGAGGCCGAGCTGCTCGACGTACCCGCCGCCGACGATCGCCGCCAGCAGCAGGACGACGCCCAGCGCCGTGGTCTCGAGCACGCGTCCGGGGCGCAGCACCCGCAGGTAGAGACCCATGAAGAGCGCGATCGGGATGGTCAGCCCGATCGAGAAGACGCCCCACGGCGACTCGGCCAGCGCGTTGACGACGACCAGGGCGAGCACCGCCAGCAGGATCACCATGATCGCGAAGACCGCGACCAGGGCGGCCGTGCCGCCGACGACGCCGATCTCGCGGCGGATCATCTGGCCCAGCGACGTGCCGTCACGGCGCACCGAGAACAACAGGACGACCATGTCCTGCACCGCGCCGGCCAGCACGACGCCGACGATGATCCAGATCGTGCCGGGCAGGTAGCCCATCTGCGCGGCGAGCACCGGGCCGACGAGCGGCCCCGCGCCGGCGATCGCGGCGAAGTGGTGCCCGAAGAGCACCCGCCGATCGGTCACCTCGAAGTCGACGCCGTCGGCCAGCCGTTCGGCCGGCGTCGCCCGGCTGTCGTCGACCTCGAGCACGCGCCGCGCGATCCAGCGGGCGTAGAAGCGGTACGCGATCGCGTAGGTGCAGAGGGCGGCGAACAGGATCCAGAGCGCCGAGACGTCCTCGCCGCGAGCCAGGGCGAGGACCGCCCAGGACACGCCGCCGAGCAGGGCAACCAGGATCCAGATCAGCGTCGAGCGCCAGCGGGGCGCCCCCGGTGGCGCCACCGGCGGTGCGGGCAGGGTCGTCGAGGGACCGGACATGGGCTCACTCCCGAGATGGTGGACACGTCGTCCCCACCCTGCCACCGGGCTGCGACCGCCGTCACACCCGGAGCATCCCGGCCAGCCCCTCGGGTGGTCGACGGCGGTGCGGCGAGTGCCACGATCGTGGCATGTCGATCCTGCACCGGGCCACGATCACGCCGACCAAGGCCGAGGTGCTCGCCACCGTCCTCGGACGCGATCTGCCGCTCCTCGGCGCCTACCGGCTCGACGACCCGGCCGGCGAGGTCGGCGTCGAGGGCTACCTGCTGCAGGACGCCGACGCGGTCGTCCACGTCGTGCTCTCCTACCGCGGCGCACCCCTGGAGGGCGTCGCGGAGGTCGCGACGATGCAGCACAGCGTGCTCGGCAGCCGCTGGATCTACCGCGGCGGCGACGACCCGGTCGCCCGCGCGTGCGTCGCCGCCGCGCTCGCCGGCACCCAGGAGCAGGCGGTCGAGGAGGTCTACGACGGCGACGAGCTCGTGCTGCGACGCGAGCCGACCGTGCGGATCGCGCGGGTCGCGGGCTCCGCCGACGTCTCGGGCTCGGAGCTCGAGGCCGAGGAGGGCGAGCCGCAGCTGCTCGACGTCGTCGCCTCGGACGCCGGTGGTCGCACCCACCTGCGGGCCACCTGGGACGGCGGCTCGGGCGTCGTCGCGCTGCTCGGCTGAGGGTTCCTGTCCGGGAACGTCCGGGAACGTCCGGAGCCGCGCTCAGCACCTGGGAGATCGGTCTAGACGCCTGCGTCGAAGCCCTGTGCGATGGGTTCCGCAGCACTACGTTTCGGGTCGCTCCCATCGCGGACGACCCCCGACGTGCCGCGACCACGCAGACCCCCACCCCGAGGTGCCCCGTGCTCCATGCTCGCTCCCGTGCCAGCGCCATCGCGGTCAGCATGATGATCGTGCTCGCCCTGTTCGCTCTCCTCCAGAGCCCCGCTCAGGCGGCTGCTCCCATCGACGACGAGGGCTGTCGTGCGAACGTCCTCCCCGCGAACGACGACGGCTCGTCGAGCAACGTCCAGCTGCCGTTCGAGCTCGACTTCTACGGCCACCGCTACCAGTCGCTCTGGGTGAACAACAACGGCAACGTCACCTTCGACCGACCGCTGTCGACCTACGTCCCGTTCGACCTCAGTCGCACCTCTCAGGTGATCATCGCGCCGTTCTTCGGTGACGTGGACACGCGAGGCGACCTCGGCCAGGTCACCTACGGGAACGCCACCTACCGCGGTCGCACTGCGTTCTGCGTGACGTGGAAGGACGTCGGCTACTACAACGTGGGTGGCGATCGTCGAAACACCTTCCAGCTCCTGCTCGTCGAGCAGCCCTCGGGCTTCGACGTCGTGTTCCGCTACGACCGGATCGAGTGGGAGCTCGGCCAGGCCAGTGGAGGCGCATCCGCGCACGCTGGATTCTCCAACGGAGATCCCGACCGCTCGCTGGAGCTCGCCGGCTCCGGACAGCGCGGCGCCTTCCTCGACGGCGGGCCGCTGAGTCTGGCGGCGCGCTCGTTCAACAGCACCGAAGCGGGCGAGTTCGTGTTCCCGATCCGCAACGGCTGCACGAGCAACGACCCCCGCAACGTGCCCGCCGGCTTCGGCTGCGCCTCCAACTGGTGGGAGTGGCCCGACACCGACGACGACGGCCTGCCTGACAAGTGGGAGACCGACGGCGTGTGGGTCAACGACCGCTACGTCGACCTCGCTGCGGCGGGGGCTCGGGTCGGTCGCACCGATGCGTTCGTGTACGTCGACACCGTCCGGGGCGAGCGCTGGAACGCACGGATCCAAGGCATGATCGTGCGCGCCTTCTCGACCGCGCCCGTCCCTGGCGGGATCGCTGTGCACTTCGTCGAGCACCGGGGAGTCCTCGACCGGAGCCAGGTCCCTGATCGTGTCGAGGCGACCCGCGCCTTCTTCGGGGCAGTCAAGTCGGCCGCCCCGAATCAGGGGGGGAGCTCGTTCAACGCCTCCGGATGGGCACGCAGTGCCTCGACCCCACAGCTCGCCAAGTACGTGTGCGCGTGTCCGAACCACGTGGACGGGCTTGGGACCGGCGGAGAGGCGGCTGGGATCCTCGCCGACGATCTCGTCGTGACGATGGACGAGCCCACGTGGCGGGAGGAGATGCGACGCGAGGCGGGCACTCCGGCGATCACGAGCGGCACGCTTCGCTCGTACCTGGACGACCGCATCAACGCCATCACGGCGATGCACGAGCTCGGACATCTGTACGGACTCCGGCATCACGGCGCCGAGGACGACCCGGCCGGCGACCACGACTACCGCAGCATCATGTCCTACGCGTACAACGCGGCTGGTGTCCCGAGTGCGTCCGGCCAGGGGACCGTGTGGCGCATCGACTTCAGCCGCGAGCGGGCGGTGAACCTCGACTGGCGGTTGCGTGCACGCGATCCGCAGAACCCGGCGGGCGCGCTGACCCTGGTGGTCGGCAGCAACGGCGAACGTGGTGACTTCTACACGGTCGCCGACGACTTCACCGAGCCGGAGGCCTCCGTCGGCAGCGAGGCTCCGATCCAGGAGCTCGTCGCGCTCTCTGGTGCTGGGGCGGAGATCCGGAGCTACCTCGAGCAGCTCGACGAAGGTGACATCGAGACCTTCCCGGGTGAGCTCGACGCGACTACGACGTCGCTGGCCCCGGTGTCGTCGCGCGTGTTCGGCGGGTCCTTCACGCTCAGGGCCTCGGTGGTCCGTGCTGCAGGCGGACAGCCCCAGGGCGAGGTTGCGTTCTACGAGCGCGTGAACGATCGCGACGTCCCGCTCGGGCGTGCTGCGCTCGTGGATGGTGCGGCTCGACTCGCGGGCGTTCGACTGCACGCGGGCTCGCACAACGTGTTCGCCGTCTACGAAGGCGATGCCGCCTCTGACGGGTCGGTCTCACCGACGATCCTCGTCGTCATCGCACCGCGCTCGGTGACGGTCACGCCCAGTGGCGAGCGGGTCTACGGCGAGACCGCGACGCGGTTCACGCCGTCGGCGACGACGCCGGACGACGTCGCGCTGACGGGCAGCCTCGACTGCGCCCGGATCGGTGGCGGCCGGGCCGTCGGCGACCCGCTGGCAGCCGGGTCCTACCGTCTCGTCGGCAGCTCGTGCAGCGGCGTCAGCCTCACGGGCTCGGCGGCGTCGGACTACCGGGTGACCTACCGCAACGGCGACCTCGTCGTCCGCAAGGCGCCGAACACGGTCACGACCAGCTCGACGTCGCGAGCCGTGAGCCTGCTGCAGCTCGCCGTCACGTACACGACCACCGTGCGCAGCGCGGTGACCGGACGGCCGATCGCGGGCGTGCCGGTGCGCGTGCAGCCCTCGGGACGTCCGGCCTCCGCGGCCTGCGACGCCGTGACCGATCGCCACGGCGTGGCCACCTGCCGCGGCGACCTGCTCTCGGCCTCGCCCGACGGCGGGTTCACCGCCTCGGTGCCCGAGCGCGCGAACTACCTGGCCGGCTCGGCCCAGGGGAGCACGCCGCTGGTCTGACTGGGACGTCTCGGGGATCCCGGGCAGCTGGGACGGGGGCGGTGCGGACCGGACGGGTCCGCGCCGCCCCCGTCCGGCGCTCGGCTAGCGTCCGGCCCCATGAGCGTCACCGTCCGTCCCCCGTCCGAGACCGCCCGCGCGGCTGCCGCCGAGCGGCTCGCGGGTCTCGCCACGCCCCCCGGCGCCCTGGGTCGCCTCGGCGAGCTGGGGGTCTGGCTGAGCGCGTGCCAGGACGCCGTGCCGCCGCGCCCGCTGGGCCCGGGCACGGTGCGACTGGTGATCTTCGCCGGCGACCACGGGGTCGCGGCCCACGGGGTCTCGGCCTTCCCGCCCGCGATCACCGGCGCGATGGTGCGCACGTTCCTGACCGGTCGGGCCGGCGTCAGCGCGCTCGCCGCCGCGCACGACGTCGCCGTGCGGGTGCTCGACCTGGGCGTCGACGACGACCTCGCCGACCTGCCCGACGACGTCCGCACGCCGCTGCAGCGGTTCAAGGTCCGCCGCGGCAGTGGCGCGCTGCACCTCGAGGACGCCCTGAGCCGCGCCGAGCTCGAGGCCGCCCTGGACGCCGGCGCCGCCGTCGCGGCCGAGGAGATCGCCGCGGGCGCCGGGCTCCTGCTCACCGGCGACATGGGCATCGGCAACACGACCGCGGCCGCGGCCCTCGTCGCCGCCGCGCTCGACCTGCCGGCCGCCGCGGTCGTCGGCCGCGGCACCGGCATCGACAACGACGGCCTGACCCGCAAGACCGAGGTGCTCGCCACCGCGCTCGACCGCGCCGGGCACCGCCTCGCGGACCCGCACGAAACCCTCGCCGCCGTCGGCAGCGCCGATCTGGCGGCGACGGTCGGCTTCCTGGTCGCCGCCGCACGGGCCGGCGTGCCGGTGCTGCTCGACGGGCTGATGAGCGTCGCCTGCGCGCTGACCGCCGAGCGGATCGCCCCCGGGGCCGTCGCCTGGTTCGCCGCCGGACACCGCTCGACCGAGCCCGCGCAGTCGCTCGCACTGGAGCGTCTGGGCCTCGAGCCGTTGCTCGACCTCGGCCTGCGCCTCGGAGAGGGCTCCGGCGCCGTGGCCGCCGTCCCCGTGGTGCGCAGCGCCGTGGCGCTGCTCCGGGACGTCGCCCTGCTCAGCGAGCTGCTGCCGGAGGAGGCGTGAGCAGCGGCGTGCTGCGGGACGCCTGGCGCCTGGCGGTCGGCACGCTCACGGTGCTGCGCGTCGCCCCGCCGGCGACGGTCGACCGGCGGCGGGCCGGGCTCGCGATGGTCCTCGCCCCGCTCGCGGTGGCGCCGCTCGGCGTGGCCGCGGCGGCGGTGGTGCTCGTCGGCACACGGCTCGGCCTCGCGCCGCTGGTGATCGGCCTGCTCGTCGTCGGCGCCCTCGCCCTCGGCAGCCGGGCGCTGCACCTGGACGGCCTCGCCGACCTCGCCGACGGCCTCACCGCCTCCTACGACCGCGAGCGGTCGCTCGCCGTCATGCGCTCCGGGACCGCCGGGCCGGCCGGCGTCGTGACCCTCGTCGTGGTGCTGGGGCTGCAGGCGGCCGGGGTCGCCGCGATCGTCGTGTCGTCGCGGGGCGAGACCGGCTCGGCGGTGCCCGCCGCGCTGCTCGTCGGCGTCGCGGTGGCCGTCTCGCGCTCGGCGCTGGCGATGGCCTGCGTCCGCGGCGTGCCTGGGGCGCGCGCTGACGGTCTGGGGAGCGCCTTCGTCGGCACCGTCGCCCCGGTCGCCGCGGTCGCCGGCTGGCTCGCGGGCGGCCTCGTCCTGGGCCTGCTGGCCTCCGGGTGGCCGAGCGACGGGGCGCTGTGGCGCCCGTGGGGCGACGCACGACTGCTCGGCCTCGCCGCCGTCGGCGCGGCCGCGGCCGTGAGCGGGCTCGTGCTGCGGCGTGCGACGGCCCGCCTGGGCGGGGTCACCGGCGACGTGTTCGGCGCCTGCGTCGAGCTGGCGCTGACGGCGCTCCTGGTCGTGCTCGGCCTCTGAGGTCGTCCGGCGTCAAAGGCGCAGGACGCGACCGGCGACCACGAGGTGCACCTCGTCGGCGACCGCGGCGATCCGCTGGTTGACGACGCCGAGGTGGTCGCGGAAGAGCCGCCCCGAGCGGTGGGCCGGCACCACGCCCCAGCCGACCTCGTTGCTCACCAGCACGACCGGACCGGCGTCGGCGGGGCGTCCCGCGAGCGCCGCGACGACGTCGTCCAGCGCCGTCTCGACCGCCGCGGCGACCTCCTCGGCCGACGCCTCCCATAGCCCGTCGTCCAGCAGGCGGGTGAGCCAGGTGCCCAGGCAGTCGACGAGCAGCGCGCCCCGCACCGAGCGCAGGGCCCCGGCCAGGTCGGCCGACTCGCGCGTCGTCCAGCCGGCCGGGCGGGACGCGCGGTGCCGGTCGATGCGCGCCTGCCAGTCCGGGTCGGGCGGGTCGGCGTCCTCGGGCACCGGGCCCGGCGCCAGGTAGACGACGTCGTCGTGGCCGCGGAGCAGCGACTCGGCGTGCCGCGACTTCCCGCAGCGGACGCCGCCCGTCACCAGCACCCTCATCGGACGACCTCGCGCCCCAGCGGCCAGTTGGCGAGCACCCGGCAGTCGTGGTTGGCCCACCACTGCAGCTCGAGCCGCTCGACGGTCAGGCTCACCGGCAGCACGTCGGCGAGCTGCTTGTGCAGCCAGGTACGGGTCACCGGCGGGGTCGCGGACTCGTCGTGCCGGTCGAGCGTCAGGTGGGGGTCGACGTGCGGGTACCGCCCGCCGTAGGGCGGGTGGTCGGGGAACGCCGCGGTCACGGCCGCGGTGAGGGCCCGCAGCGGCGCGTCCGGCTCGGGCCGCAGGTGGAGGACGCCGTCGGGGAACGCCTCGATCCGCGCCAGGCGCAGCGCGAAGGCCGGGTGGGCGGCGGCGATGCGACCGATCGTGGCCAGGTCCGCGGCGCTCGGCCGCGGCACCCAGGGCGCCAGGACTGTCACGTGCGCGTGCACGAAGGCGGGGTCCGCGGAGACGAACGACGCGTCGTAGTGGGCCGTGCGGGCCCGGACGAAGGCGTCCAGCGCGGGCACCGTGACGGCGAGCACCGTGTGGCCGGGGGAGTACGCGGAGCCGGGCACGGCCGCACCCTAGCCGTCCGCCACTTCCGGTCCGATCGGACGGTAATCTGCCGACGTCCGTCCCGAGCCGAGGAGCACCCCGTGGCCGCCCTGACCGATCCGATCACCCTGCCGAGCGGCCTCGTCCTGCCGCACCGCATCCTCAAGGCGCCGATGACGGAGAACCTCGCCGACGCCGACCTGCAGCCGACCGAGGCGCACGAGCGGCTCTACCGGCGCTGGGCCCGGGGCGCGGCGGGCGGCCTGCTGATCACCGGCAACCTGATGATCGACCGACGCCAGCTCGAGCGGAGTCGCAACATCGTGGCCGACGCGCGGCTGGACGTCGCCCGGCTCCGGCGCGTGCGCGAGGCTGCGGCCGACAGCCCGGTGATCGCCCAGCTCAACCACCCCGGACGCCAGACCAACCGCTTCCTCTCCGGACGGCCGGTCGCGCCGAGCGCCGAGGCCGGCGCGGTGCGGATGATGGGCCTGTTCGCCGCGCCCCGCGCGCTGCGGGCCGAGGAGGTCGAGCGACTCGTCCGGGCCTTCGGCGAGTCCGCCGCCCGCTGCGAGCAGGCCGGCCTCGACGGCGTCCAGGTGCACGCCGCCCACGGCTACCTGCTCGCGCAGTTCCTCTCCCCGCACGTC
This sequence comes from Nocardioides sp. TRM66260-LWL, assembly GCF_020075545.1. Taxonomy (GTDB): domain Bacteria; phylum Actinomycetota; class Actinomycetes; order Propionibacteriales; family Nocardioidaceae; genus Nocardioides. The sequence goes on along the minus strand of NZ_JAIQZK010000001.1, from coordinate 1,268,890 downwards.
AACCGGCGCACCGACGCCTGGGGCGGCGACGTCGCCGGGCGCGCCCGCGCGCTGGTCGAGGCGGTCCGCGCGGTGCGGGCCGCGACGCGACCCGGCTTCACCGTGGCGGTGAAGCTCAACTCCTCCGACTTCCGGCACGGCGGCTTCACCGAGGACGACGCCGAGCAGGTCGTGGGCCTGCTCGTCGAGGAGGGCGTCGACCTGATCGAGATCTCCGGCGGCACCTACGAGAACCCCGCGCTCTTCGGCGAGGTCGACGACCTGCGGGGCTCCGGGTCGGGCACGAGCGTCAAGGAGGCCTACTTCGCGGCGTTCGCGCGGCGGGTGCGCGACCGCGCGGCCGGGGTGCCGCTGGCGCTCACCGGCGGCATCCGCACCCGTGAGGCGATGGAGCGGCTGCTCGCCGACGGCGTCGACCTGATCGGCCTGGGGCGTCCGCTGGCCATCGACCCGGACGCCACCGCCCGGCTGGTCGCCGGCGACCCCGGCCGCACGCTGCGCCGGTACACCCTCCCGACCGTCGCGGGGCTGGCGGGGGAGTCGGAGTGGTACGAGACCCAGATCGGCCGCATGGGCGCCGGCCTCGAGCCCGACCCGGGGCTGCGTCCCGTCGTCGCGGCGGCGCGGTTCATCGGCGGGGAGGCCGTGCGCGGGCTGGGCGAGCGACGTCGGAGGGCCCGCGCCATCGCGGCGCTGGACGCCCGCTAGCGATCACGCCCGAGGCAGCCGCACCTCGAACACCGCCGGACGCGCCGAGGCCAGCTCCACCGAGCCGCCGACGGCGTTCGCCACGCGCCGCGCGACGGCGAGCCCCAGGCCGGTGCTCCCGGCGCCGCTGACCCCGGCGTCGAACAGCCGGTCGGCCACGGCCGCCTCGACGCCGTCGCCGTCGTCGCGCACGGTGATCAGCACGTCGTCGTCGGCGGCCCGGGCGCGCAGCTCGACGCGGTGCCGCGCATGCCGCAGCGCGTTGTCGACGACCGGTGCGAGGCAGCGGACCGCCAGCTCGACCGGCAGGGCGACGCGCAGCGCGTCCGCGTCGCGCACGTCGCGGTGCAGCTCGGGGAGATGATCGACGCCTCCGGGGGCCTGCGCGGCGCGCAGCGCGTCGAGCGCGGCCAGCACCTCGGCGACGCTGGCGGTGGGCGCCGGCTCGTCGTCGTCGACGAGGGCGGTGCCGCGCGCCGCGTCGATCGGCCGGCGGGCGACGTCGAGGAGCGTGGTGATGGTGGTGCTCATCGTGCGCGCGGCGTCGGCGATGCGGGCGAAGTCGTCGGCGGCCCGGGGGTCGGTGCCGGCGCGCATCTCGGCGAGCTCGGCGATGCCGAGCACCGCCGTCAGCGGCGTGCGCAGCTCGTGGGCCAGCTCGGAGGTCAGGCGCTGCTCGGCGCGCAGCGCGTCGGCCACGCGGTCGAGCAGCGTGTCGAGGCTCGCGCCGAGCCGGGCCAGCTCGTCGGTGGCGGGGCCGAGGTCGAAGCGGCGGCTGAGGTCCTGCTCGCTCCACTCGGTGGCCAGCGCGGCCATCCGCGTCACCGGGCGCAGCGCCGAGGCCGTCACCCGGGTCGCGACCGCCCCCGACACCGCCACCAGCGCGACGCCCGCGGCGATGGTGGCGAGCAGCGCATAGTCCTCCGAGCGCTCGTAGCCGTCGGTGGCCTGGGAGACCACCGCGACCCCGCGCCAGCCGCCCGCGGCCTGCACCGTCTGCGCCCGCAGCCGCAGGTCGCCGGCCGCCTTGACGGTCAGCGACGACGGCGCGTCGGGCTGGACGAGTCGTTGCGCCAGCTCGTCGGCGGCGTCGCGCGCGCCGGCCTCGATCGAGCCGGTCACCAGGCGCGCCCGGTCGTCGTAGATGCGGACGCCGGGATCGAGGTAGCGACCCAGGTCGGCGGACGGCGTCGCGGTGCTGTTGGCGTCGATCACCGCCTGCACCGCCGCCGTCCGGTCGGTGAGCACGTTGCCGATGTCCCGGGTGGCGGTGCGGGCCAGCACCAGCTGGACGCCGAGCACGACCGCGATCGAGATGAGGGTGGTGAGCCCCAGCGTCGTCAGCACGATCTGCCCGCGCAGCGACGAGCGGCGCGGCGTCCTGGCCATGGATCCCCCTCGCGGTCCGCCGCGTCGGGATGTGCGGAGCGCGCGACGCGACCTGGGCCATGATGCCCTCATGGCGAGCATCGGCGTGTGCGAGGACGATCCGGCGATCCGCTCCGTGCTGGCCGAGGCGCTCGGCGGCGCGGGCCACGAGGTGACGATGGCGCACACCGCGGGGGAGGCGCTCCGGCTCTTCGGGCCGGACGCCCGGCTCGACGCGCTCGTCCTCGACATCGGCCTGCCCGACGCCGACGGCCGCGACCTGTGCCAGGCGCTGCGCGGCAACGGCCAGCCCGCCCCGGTGCTCTTCCTCACCGCGCTGGACGCCCTGCACGACCGGCTCGCCGGATTCAGCGCCGGCGCGGACGACTACCTGGTCAAGCCGTTCGCGATCAAGGAGCTGCTGGCGCGGCTCGAGGTGCTCGTCCGGCGCCCGCGCGTCGACGCCCCGGGCGGCGACCTCGTGCTCGACCCCGCGCGGCACGCGCTGGTGCGCGGGGAGGCAGTGGTGACCCTCAGCCCGACCGAGTTCCGGCTGCTGGCCTCCCTGCTCTCGCGGGCCGGCGAGGTCGTGCGCCGCGCGGCGCTGGTGGCCGCGGCGTGGCCGGACGGCGCGATCGTCAACGACAACACCCTCGACTCCTACGTGCGCCGGGTGCGCGTCAAGCTCGGCGACGTCGGCTCCGACGCCGTCGTGACGACGGTCCGCGGCGTGGGCTACCGGTTCGACGTCGACGCGACCTGAGCCCTGCCTGTTCCTACCTGACCCGGACCTGACTCCCGCGTCCGGTCGCGGCGGATCGTCAGGATCCTGTCAGCCGGGCGACCTCACCCTTCAGGGCATGACGAACCGCATCGCGCCCGCCGGCGACCTCGACCTCGAGGAGATCGGCCACGCCGCCACCCACAAGCTGCCCCAGGTGACGCTCCTCTACTGGATCATCAAGATCGCCGCGACCACGCTCGGCGAGACCGGCGGCGACATGTTCAGCCAGACGCTGAAGATCGGCTACTTCCTCTCGACCATCGCGCTCTTCGCCGTGTTCGTGGTGAGCCTCGTCGCCCAGCTGCGCGCCAAGTCGTACCACCCGGCGTTCTACTGGGCCGTCATCCTCACGACCTCGATGGCCGGCACCACGATCAGCGACTTCATGAACCGCGACGCCTCCTCGAAGTACCTCTCGGCCGGAGCCACCTCCCTCGGCTGGGGTCCGCAGGGCCTCGGCATCGGCTACCCCGTGGGCGCCGCGATCCTCTCCACCCTTCTGCTGGTGACCTTCGCGATCTGGCGCGCCACCGGCCACCCGTTCTCGATCGCCACGATCAGCTCCTTCCGCGCGGAGGCGCTGTTCTGGACCGCGATCCTCATCTCGAACACCCTCGGCACGTCGCTCGGCGACTTCCTCTCCGACTCCTCCGGTCTCGGCTACGCGGGCGGCGCGGCGCTCATCGCGGTGCTGATCGCGAGCATCGCCGGGCTGTACTTCGTGCCGTCGGTGCCCAACACGCTGCTGTTCTGGGCGGCGTTCGTGCTCACCCGACCGCTGGGCGCGACGGTCGGCGACTACTTCACCAAGCCGATCGTCAAGGGCGGGCTCGGCCTCGGCACCTACGGCGCCTCCGCCGTGCTGGCCCTGATCATGGTGCTCGGCGTCGGGTGGGTCACCCGCCAGCACCGCCAGCAGTCCCGCGCGGCGCTGCAGGCGGCCTGACCTGCGACGACCGGGGCGGCTCCGCACCGCCGCCCCGGTCCGTCGGAGCCCCGGCGGGGCTGTCGACGCGGGCCCGCGACGCCTCTGGAATGCTTGCCCGCCGAGCCGACCGCCGCCGGGGCGGTCGCGGACGCGCCGGGAGGGCCGATGAGCGACATCGCCGCCGAGCTCGCCCGCGTGGCCGGCGCCTTCGCCCAGCCCACGCTCACCCTGCTGCACCAGCGGCAGGCCCCCGTCGTCATCGCGCTCTTCCGCGCGTCCTTCGACCGCACCAACCGGCCGATCCCGACCGCGCGGCTGCACACCCAGGTCGAGGAGCACCTCGCGCGGCTGCGACGCGACGGCGCCGCCGACCTGCCCGCGGGCTCCGGGCGCGAGCTGTGCCAGCGCTGGATGCGCGGCCAGTGGCTCGTGCGCTCGCTCGACGACGCCGGCCACGAGGTCTACGCGCTCACCTCGCACGCCCAGCAGGCCCTCGAGCTGGTGAAGGGGCTCGCCCGCGACCGGGCCACCCTCTCCGAGCACCGCATCGCCACCATCCTCGGCACGGTGCGACGGTTCAACGCCGAGGCCAACCCCGACCGCGGCACCCGCGTCGGCATCCTCAACGCCGAGATCGCCCGCCTGCAGGCCGAGCGCGACCGGCTCGTCGACGGCGGCGAGCTGGTCGGCGCCACCGAGGACTACATGGTCGAGGGCTTCACCGAGCTGCTCAGCCTGGTCTCCGCGCTGCCGTCGGACTTCGCGCGCGTCGAGGAGCGGTTCGCCGCGATCCGGGCCGACATCCTGGCGGCCTTCCGGGGCGAGGACCGTCCCGCGGGCGAGGTCATCGACGCCTATCTCGCGCGCGCCGACGCCCTCATGACCGCCACCCACGAGGGCCGCGCGTTCGAGGGCGCGTTCGCGCTGCTGCGCGACGACGCGCTCGTCGGCCAGCTGCGCGAGGACCTCGCCGCCCTGCTCGAGCACCCGCTCGCCGACGGCGTGCTCTCCGACGCCGACCGCGCCGAGCTGCGCGGCACCGTCCGGCTGGTGCGCGAGGGCCTCGACCGCGTGCTCGCCCAGCGCTCCCGCGTCACCGCGACGCTGAAGGACTACATCGTCAGCCATGACGCGGTGCGCGACCGCGAGCTCGAGCGCACGCTGCGCCAGGTCGAGTCCGAGCTGATGGCCTGGATGGCCGTCACCGGCCCCCGCGCCACGCACGACGTCCCGCTGCTGCCGCCGCGCATCGGGGTCGAGCACCTGCGCGAGCGGTTCCACGACCCGGCCGACGACGTCCCGCCGGAGCGGCTGGCCGCCATCGAGCCCGAGGACGTGTCCGGCCCCTCGCTGGCCGAGCTGAAGGCGCAGGGCGGACCCCGGCTCGACGTCCTGCGTCGCCGCCTGGCCGCGGCGCGCGGGACGTCCGGCGCCGCGACCCTCGGCGCCCTCTTCGCCGGCCTGGAGCCCGAGCTGCGACGTCCCGTGGAGATCCTCGGGCTGCTCCACCTGGCCGCCGAGGGCCGCGAGGACCTGCCCGACGGGTCGACGGCGTCGGACGACCGCGATGCCGCCGAGGCCGCCGACGCCGCCGCGCACGAGGTCTTCTCCGCCGTCCGCCCCGACGGCACCCGCCGCGACTTCGCGGTGCCCCGCACGCCCCTGCCCGTCCCCGCCGAGGAGGCGACCCGATGACCCGGCTCGACCCGGAGCCCCCCGTCGACCACGTCCCTGACCTCGACCCTGACCTCGAGCCGGACCTCGATCCGGACCCCGACGGGCTCGACTGGGCCGACGAGGCCGACCTGGAGGACCTGGACGAGGCCTCGGTGTCGCTCTTCGAGGGCGACGAGGGCGGCCTGGCCTACGCGCAGCGCCACGTCCTCATCACGCTGCTCAAGCAGCGCTTCGTCTCCGCGCGCACCCACCCGCGCGACTGGCAGGTGCTGGTGGAGCACGAGCGGCTGCTCCGCTCGCGCCTCAACGACCTCTTCCTCGACCTGCAGATCGACCGCGAGCGCGAGGTGGCGTGGAAGCGGCAGGCCGTCAGCGAGACCGGCAGCCGCTTCCCGACGCTGCTCTACGACGCCGCGTGGAGTCGCGAGGAGACCCTCGTGCTCGTCCACCTGCGCGACCGGCTGCGCGCCGGCCAGGCCGGCGGAGAGTCCCGCGTGCTGCTCGACCGCGCCGACCTGCTCGACCACGTCGCGACCTTCCGGCCGCCGCACGCCACCGACGAGTCGGGCGACGAGAAGCGCGCCCGCAACGCCATCGTCGCGATCCAGAAGGCCGGGCTGCTGATCCCGACCGCCTCGGAGGACCGCTTCGAGATCAGCGAGGCGGTGGAGTCGCTGCTGCCGCTGGAGCGGCTGGTCGAGCTGCTCGCCGCGCTGCGCGAGCAGACCGGCGCCGTGGAGGAGCCCGAGGAGGCCGACGTGGACCTGTTCGACCAGACCGCCGACCAGACCGCCGTCGCGACCGGCGTCCCGACCGGTGAGCCGGAGGCCTGAGGTGACCCTGGAGCACGCTCTCGATGCCGACGAGCCAGCCCTGGAGGCCGACGACCCCGCCCTCCGCCCGGACGAGCCGAACGAGTCGGACGAGCCGGGCGAGGGCCTGTTCGAGCGCGCCGAGGTGGCGCTGCCGGCCGACGACACGATGCAGTGGCGCGCGGCGCAGCTGCAGCTCGTCAACTGGGGCGGCTTCGGCGGCCACACGGTGGTGCCGCTGCGCGGCGCGGCGACGATGATCTCCGGCGCCTCGGGCGTCGGCAAGAGCACCATCCTCGACGCCTACACCGCGCTGATGATGCCGTCGGACACGAAGTTCAACGGCGCCTCCAACGACGCCGTCGCCGGACGCGCCCGCGGCGTCGGCCAGCGCAACCTGCTCTCCTACCTGCGCGGCGCCGTCGACGTCGTCGACGACCCGCGCACCGGACGTCCGGTCGAGCGGCTGCTGCGCGGTCAGGGCGGCGACACCTGGGGCGCGGTCGCCATGACCTTCGTCAACGACCAGGGCGGGCGGTTCACCGTCGCGCGCACCTACTACGTGCCGCGGCGCGCGGTGCGCAGCACCGACGTGGCGATGCAGCTGCTCACCCTCGACGCCGACCTGCCGCTCGACGTGCTCGAGCACGCCGTGCCGGAGCGGTTCCACGCCACCGCGCTGAAGCGGCTCTTCCCCGGGGTGCGGGTGCACCGCACGTACCAGGAGCTCGCGGCCGTCATCCACGCCCGCCTCGGCATCGGGGCCAACGGCGACGGCGCGAAGGCGCTGCGGCTGCTCGCCCGCATCCAGGCCGGCAACCAGGTGCGCAGCGTCGACGAGCTCTACAAGGAGATGGTGCTCGAGCGTCCGGCCACCTTCGCCGCCGCCGACCGTGCCGTCGAGCACTTCGACGACCTCGACCTCGCGCACGCCGCGATGCGCACCGAGGAGCAGCGGCTGGAGCTGCTCGCGCCGCTGCCGGCGGCGCACGAGCGACGCGAGGCGGCCCGCGCCCGCCTCGGCGAGCTCGACGCCTACGGCGTGACGCTCGTCGGCGACACGCCGCTGCAGCTCTGGCTGGCGCGCACGCATCGCCGGCTGCTCGCCGACGCGGTGCGGGCGAACCGGCAGGCCCGACGCGCGGTCGGCGGCGAGCTCGCCGCGGCCTCCGCGCGGGTGAGCGCCCTGGTGGGCGACGTCGAGGCGGCCAAGCAGGCGCACCACGCCGCCGGCGGCGCGACCCTGCAGACCCTGACGACCTCGCTGGAGCAGGAGGCCGTCGTCCGCGAGGACCGCCTGGCGCGTCGCGTCGAGCTGCAGGACCGCCTGCTGCCGCTGCTGTCGTCCGGTGCCGGCGACGGCGAGGGCACGGAGGCCACGACCACGGTCGAGGCGCTGGACCTGGCCGAGACCTTCGCGACGCTCCGCGAGCGCTCCGCGGCGTGGCTCGAGGGCTGGCCCGCCGAGCAGCAGGCCCTCCGTGAGGCACGCGACGCGCTCCTCGCGCGCCGCTACCCCGAGCAGGCCCGCCAGGCCGAGCTGCGCCGCGAGCGGGCCTCGCTCGAGGGCCGCAGCGGACGCATGCCCGCCCGGCTGCACGAGCTGCGCGCCGAGGTCGCCGCCGCGAGCGGGATCGCGACCAGCGACCTGCCGTTCGTCGGCGAGCTGGTCGACGTCGCCCCCGAGCACACCCGGTGGCGCACCGCGATCGAGACCGTGCTCGGCGGCACGGCCCGGGTGATGCTCGTCCCCGAGCACCTCCTCGAGCACTTCTCGACGGCCATCGACGGCCTGCGGCTGCGAGGCCGGCTGACCTTCGAGGGCGTCCCCCTCGACCTGCCCGAGCGCACGGCCGACGATCCGCGGCGGATCGCGGGCAAGCTCGTCCACCAGCACTCGCCGTTCCGCGGCTGGGTGCAGGCGCACGTCGCCGAGGCCGCCCGCAACGCGCTGTGCGTCGAGACGGCCGAGGAGCTGGCCGGCGACGGGCTGCGGGTCACGCTCGCGGGCCAGACCCGCTCGGGCCGCCGTGGCGCCCACGGCCGCGGCGAGGCACGCGACGTCATCGGCTTCTCCAACGCCGACGCCGTCGCCGAGCTCGACGCCGAGCTGCTGGCGCTGGAGCAGCGGCTCGTCGGGCTCGACGACGAGATGCGCGAGCTCGACCGACGCGCCTCGGTGCTCGAGCGGCTCCGCGGCGCCCACGAGGCCGTCCGGTCCGCGCGCTTCGACGACGTCGACGTCGCGGGCTGCGACCGCCGGATCGCCGAGCTCGAGGCCCGCCGTGCCGAGCTGCTCGCCGCCGACGACCGGCTCGCGACCCTCCAGGGCCAGATCGCCGATCTCGAGCGACGGCTCGAGGACGAGCAGCGCCACCGCTTCGGCCTCGAGCGCCGTCAGCAGGAGCTCGACGACGCGCACGGCGTGCTGGTCGACGCCGAGGACGTCGTCGCCGACCGGCTGGCGCAGATGGAGGACGCCGGCCGCGTCGCGCTGACCGACGCCCAGGACGCCGCCCTCGCGGCCGAGTTCGCCGCGGCCGCCGCGCCCGCCGACCCGGCCGACCTCGAGCGGTTCCACGAGTCCTCGCACCGGCTGGCGCAGAGCCTCCGCGCGGCCGTCGCCGACGCCGAGACCGCGATCGCCCGGGCGGAGGACGAGATGGTGGCGATCTTCCGCGCCTACCAGCTGCAGTGGCCCTCGCCGAACCTGGGCACGAGCCCGGAGTCCTACGCCGACTACGCCGCGATCCTGGCGGGCATCCGCGGCACCGGCCTGGCCGAGCGCCGCGCCGAGTGGAGGCGGCGGCTCACCGACTGGAGCGGGCAGGACCTCGTGCCGCTGCTCGGCGCGATGGCCGCGTCGGTGGAGGAGATCGAGGACCGGCTCGAGCCGATCAACACCATCCTGCGGCGCCTGCCCTTCGGCGCGACCGACGACCGCCTGCGCATCCGCCTGCGCCGGCTCGCGCCGGTGCACCTGCAGACGTTCCTCAAGGACCTGCGTCGTCTCGCCTCCGGATCCTCCGCGCCGGGGGACGAGGCCGATCTCGACCAGCGCTTCGCCGACCTCGCCCGGTTCATGCAGCAGCTGCGCCCCGGCACCGCGGCGGACGGGCCGTCCGAGCGCGACCGCCTGCTCGACGTGCGCCGGCACGTCGAGATCAGCGCGGAGCGCTACGACCACCGCACCGGCGAGCTGCGCGCCACCTACCGCACGCTGGGGGAGAAGTCCGGCGGCGAGAGCCAGGAGCTCGTGGCGTTCATCGTCGGCTCGGCGCTGCGGTTCCGGCTCGGCGACGAGCTGCGCAGCCGTCCTCGCTTCGCGCCGGTCTTCCTCGACGAGGGCTTCGTCAAGGCCGACTCGGAGTTCGCCGGGCGCGCCGTGCAGGCCTGGAGGGGCCTGGGCTTCCAGCTCATCGTCGGCGTCCCGCTCGACAAGGTCACCGGCCTCGAGCCGCACATGGACGAGCTGCTGGCGATCACCAAGAACCCGTCCACCCACCGGGCCTGGATCACCCCGATCACCGACGCCGGCTGACCGGCCGGCGCGGCGACGTCGGCGATCGGGGCGCGGTCTCAGACCTCGTGGACGAACTGGCTGCGGTCGAAGCGCAGCTGCGGCCAGAAGACGCCGTCCGGCGCGCGCTCGCCGGCGCCGACGACCATGATCGGCAGGGCGGCGTCGTCGAGGTCGAGCAGACGCCGCAGGCGCACCTCGTCGAAGCCCTCCATCATGCAGCTGTCGAAGCCGTGCGCGCGCAGCGCCAGCACGAGGTTCTCGCAGGCCAGGGCCGTGCTCTTCGCGGCCCACAGCCGCAGCTCGGACGCGGTGTAGGGCCCACGCGGCACCGGTCGGACGAGACCGGCGAGCGCGAAGAGCGCGCGCTTGAGCGGGGCCGCCAGACCGAACGGCCCGGGGCCGTACAGGAACGGGATCGCGCGGTAGTACTGCCGCGCGGGGCCCGGGGTCTCGGGCGTGGGCCACTCGCGGAGGGTCTGCGCCGCGTGCTCCTTGATCCGGTCCGTGCGGGCGACGCACACGATCAGCTCGGCGGCCGTCTTCGCCGCGAGCTGACCCATGCACACCTGCACCAGCCGGGAGCGGATCGGCTCGCTGCGCACCACGTAGAACTCCCACGGCTGCAGACCCGAGGAGTTCGGCGCCAGCATCGCCAGGTCGAGGCACTCGTCGAGCACCTCGGGCGGGATCGGGGTGTCGGTGAAGACGCGCACGGACCGGCGCGACCGCACGACGTCGGCGAAGGCCTGCGCGTCGGTCGGCACGGCGGGCTCGTGGTACCGCTGCTTGCCTCGGATCTCGACGGTGCGCAGACCGGCGAGGTCGGTCGCCGCGCTGCGGGTGCTGCTGCGGGTGCTGCTGGGGGTGCTGTCTGAGGGCGACACGGGTGCTCCTGGACGGGGGAGAGGGGACGGGAGGGCTCAGCTGAAGATCATGCAGGTCGACGTCGCATGGGCGACCAGCCGCCCCTGCCCGTCGACGACCTGGGCCTCGGCCAGGGCCGTGCGGCGGCCGCGGGAGATCACCTGGCCGGTCGTGCGCAGCGTGCCCGACTCGGTCGTCACCGGGCGGAGGAACTTCACCGTCAGGTCGAGGGAGGTGTAGCCCTGACCGGGCTCGAGCGTGGTGTGCACCGAGCAGGCGGCTGCGGTGTCGAGCAGCGTGGAGAGCACCCCGCCGTGCATCGTGCCGAGCGGGTTGTAGTGCCGGTGCTCCGGCTGCAGCTCGACCCACACCGAGCCGGCCTCGGCGCCGAAGCCGGTCATGCCGAGCGTCTCCGCGATCGGCGCCGGCGGCAGGTCGCCCCGGGCGATGGCCTGCATGAGCTCGAGCCCCGTCAGGGCGAAGGGGTCGAGGGCAGGGGCGGTGTCCGGTGCGGCGTCCGGCTGGGTCTCGGTCATGGAGCCAGCCTCCCGTCCGCTACTGGGTCTGTCAATCAGACCCAGGGTGGGGCATGCTGTGCGCATGGTCACCGACGGCCCCGAGCACACCGAGCGACCCGCCGCCCTCGCCTTCTCCACCGAGAACTGCCAGGTCGCCGCGGCGATGCGCGTGCTGGGGGAGCGCGGCACGATCGTGGTGCTGCGGGAGGTGTTCAACGGCGTGCGTCGCTTCGACGACATCCAGCAGCACAGCGGCCTGGCGCGGCAGGTGCTCAGCGACCGCCTCGCCCGGCTGGTCGAGCACGCGATCCTGCGGCGGGTGCCGTACCGCCCCGAGGGCGGCGGCCGGGCGCGGCTGGAGTACCGCCTCACGGCGAAGGGCCTCGAGCTCTACCCGGTGCTCGCCGCCGTGGCCGACTGGGGCGCGCGGCACTACGCGTCGCCCGACGGGCCGCCGGTCGAGCTGGCCCATCGCGGGTGCGGCGCACCGGTGCACGCGGCCCTGGTGTGCGAGGCGGGCCACGCGGTCGAGGACCCGCGGGAGGTCGCTCCGCGGCCCGGTCCGGGCGCCCGCCGCCGGGCGTCCTGAGGCCGGCGCCGAAACTGTCGGTGGTCGGCCCTAGCGTCGACCCCGTCGCCGGGACGAGCCCGGCGACGAGACGCTCGGAGGTTCCCGTGGAGCCGATGGAGGCCCAGGTCGCGGCGGCGTGGTCCCTGCTGGCGCGGCGGATCGCCGCCGAGATGGCGCGCGACGACCGTCGCCCGGTCGTGCACCTGCGGCACGGCGACGACGTCGGCGCCCCGCTCCTGCGGGTGCACCGCCTCGAGCAGCCCGAGCCGCTGGTGGTGGCCGAGCTGCTCGCGCCGGTCGGTCCGGTCGCGGTCGAGCTCCTCGATGCCCTCGGCTGGGAGCCGCCCGAGCGTCAGGTCGACGAGCCCGGCGAGGGGCTGCGCCTGTGGTCGATCGCCGTCGAGCTCGCCGACCCGGCGCGACCGCACGGCGTCGTCCACTGGCTCGAGGAGCAGGTGCTGCCGCTGCTCCCCGACGCCTTCGGCGTGCCCCATCCGGCCTTCCTGCGCGCGGCCGGCGTCGCGCTCGACGGCCTGCGCCGCCCCGAGCCGCGGCGGCTCGAGGCGCGCCGTCGCCTGCACGGTGGCGAGGTCTTCCCCGCCGTGGTGCCGAACGACGCCGACGACCTGCGCGCCCTCGTCGACGCCGCGCTGCGCGACTTCCTGGGCTACGAGCCGGTGCACGACGACGACGGCGACGCCCAGGTGCCGGTCGGCACCACGCTGGTCTGGGTGCGCGTCGACCCCGACGAGCCGTGGATCGAGCTGTTCTCCTACGTCGTCGCCGACCTGCCGCACCCCCACCTGGCCCGGGCCGCGCTGCCGGGCCTGGCGGCCGACGTGCCCTGGGCGCGCCTGGTCGTCGACGGCGACGACCTTCTCGCCGTCCACCGGCTGTGGGCGGCGCCCTTCTCCGACCGGCAGCTGCACGCGATGCTCGCCCACTTCCACGACGTCGACGCGCTCGGCGACGTGCTGGTCGGCCGCTGGGGCGGTCGGCGGTTCCTCGACGCCTGGCTCGGGCTGCAGGTCGTGGCCGGCTCCGAGCACCCCGAGCCCGATCCCGCCGACGCCACGCAGGAGGCCGACCCGGTCTCGGGCTCCCTCCCGGTCGCCGATCCCGCCGACGCAGACGCCGGAGCGTCGGCCCCGCCACCGGTCGGCGACCTGCGGCCCGAGCTCGAGGCGCTCGCGGGTCTCCTCCGGCGCGGTCCCGTGCCGCCGCGCACCGTCGCGGCGATCTTCGACCACCGGGTCGACGCCGTCCTCCGCGCCGTGGCCGACGTCCGCGATTCCGAGGTGCTGGTGCCCACCGAGATCGAGCGGATGGTGGCGAGCCTCGGGCTCGCGCTGCGGCTGATCGAGGCCGAGGGCCCCGAGGCTGCGTCGTCCGGGCGCGCGCCGCGCAGCGTCCAGCTGTCGCTGCTCGGCGACGAGCCGGGGCTCGAGGAGTGGTGGGACGACGACGCGTCCTGAGCCCCGCCGGTCGCGATGCAGATCCGGACGCCGGGCAGGACACCCGCGCGGGTGGCGGTCGCGTTGGTCGTGCTGCCTAGCCTGACCGCATGGCTGACCAGAATCCCCGGCAGAACGTCACCTTCCCCAGCAACGGCAACGAGGCGCACGGCTACCTCGCGGTCCCCGAGGCCGGCAGCGGCCCCGGCGTCGTCGTCATCCAGGAGTGGTGGGGTCTCGACGACCACCTCGCCGACGTGTGCGACCGCCTCGCCCGTGAGGGCTTCGTCGCCCTCGCCCCCGACCTCTACGGCGGCCGCGTCGCCCACGACGCCGACGAGGCCGGCTCCTTCATGACCAACCTGCCGGTCGAGCAGGCTGCCAAGGACCTCTCGGGCGCCGTCGACTTCCTGATCGGCCACGACGCCGTCACCTCCTCGACCGTGGGCACCGTCGGCTTCTGCATGGGCGGAGGCTTCGTGCTGCTGCTCGCGGTCGAGGCCGGCGACAAGGTCTCGGCCGCCGTCCCGTTCTACGGCGTCGGCCCGGCCGTCCCGAACACCTACCAGGGCCTGACCGCCGCGGTGCAGGGCCACTACGCCGAGGACGACGGCTTCTACCCGGTCGAGCAGGCCCGCCAGCAGGAGGCGCAGATCCGCGAGGAGTCGGGCGCCGAGGTCGAGTTCTTCTACTACCCGGCCGGTCACGCCTTCCTCAACGACCACGACAAGATGGGCACCTACGACGCCGAGGCCGCCCAGCAGGCGTGGACCCGCACCGTCGAGTTCCTCAAGGCCAAGGTCTCCTGACCCTGACGGGATCGTGACGCGATCCTGACGCAGCGCCCCCTGCCGTCGGCGGGGGGCGCTGCCTACGTTCGGGGACGTGCCCCTCTCCGCTCCCCGCGCCCTGCCCGCCGTCCCTGCCCCGCCGGCTTCCCCGGTCTCCCCGGCCTCCCCGGTCTCCGAGGTGCTCACGGTGCCGGTGCGCGTCGCGGCCGACGGCGGCCTCCACCTCCAGGTGCTCCACCTGGGCTCGGGCGACCGGGTGGTCGTCGCCTTCACGACGCTCGCGCAGGCCCGGGCCGTGCTGGGGGAGCACCAGCTGCTGGTCGACCTCGGCCGCGGGGCCCTGCAGGCGCTCGTCGAGCCGCTGGGCATCGGGGTGCGCCTGGACCCCGAGCGGGTGCTCAGGCCGGCGCGGCGGACCCGCGTGGTCGCGTGAGCGGCGAGCGCCGCTCGTGGCCGAGCAGCCGGTCGCGGTGCTCGACCAGCCCGACGACGACGTCGACGAAGCGGGTCGTGCTCTCGCCGACCGCGACGTCGTCGAAGTAGTGGTGCCGCATCGCCACGCGGGCCAGGTGGTGCTCGTCGTGGTCCAGCCGGGCGGCGAGCAGCGCGGCCAGGCGGTCGCGGTCGTCGGTGGTGATCACGTCGGCGCACCGGCTGACCGGCACCTCGGCGCGCAGCCGCTCGGCGTCGTGGTGGCGGTCGGTGATCAGCAGCGGTGCGTCGGTGCGCAGGTAGAGCCAGTCGAGGCCCACCGAGGAGACGTCGGTCACGATCGCGTCGCACCGCGGCATGACGCGCAGGATGTCGCCGACGGGGATGGCCCGGTGGCCCGCGTCGGGATCGCGGCGTGCGGCGTCCTCGACCAGCGCGGTGACCGCCCGGTGCGCGTCGCGGATCGCCGGCGTCGCGCTGGTGACGATCTTCGGGTGCGGCTTGTAGACCAGCCGGACGTCCCGCTGGGCGAGCACGGCCTCGACGACGTCGACGCCGAGGGTGTCGAGGGAGGAGTAGTTGTTGTAGTCGGCGTCGCCCTCCCAGGTCGGCGCGTACAGCACCGTGCGCCGTGGGCTCGGCGCGAGGATCGGCTCCTCCCGCAGGTCGAGCTGGGGCCGACCGATGCGCACCAGGCGCGTGGCGTCGAGCTCGAGCAGCTGCTCGACGTAGCGCTGCACCGCCGCCTCGCCGGCGACGAGCACGCGGTCGTAGGCCTTGGCGTTGTTGCTCGCCATCGAGCCCTTGTCGCTCTCGCCGTGGTTGATGTGCACGTGCAGCAGGCGGGAGTCGAGCAGCGACTGGAAGTTGAGCATCGAGTTGTTGCAGTACAGCGCCACGCCGGCGTCGAGTCCCGCGTACAGCGCGGTGAGCTCGGGGAACGACGGCGCCACCAGCACCGGCAGCGCCGTCCGCTCACGCAGCTGGGCGGCGCTGTCGGGATCGCGCAGCACGAGCGCCACCGGGGCGCTGCGATCGAGGACCTCGAGCACGGGCACCCACTGCTGCAGCTGGTAGAGCCGGCTCGGGTCGTCGGCGAAGTAGGCGATCACCGCGACGTCGTTCACCCCCCGATCGTAGGTCCCCACGCCCGGCCGGGACGCATCGTCGGACGCCGCCCTCGCGGTCGGGTGAACATCCGTACCATCGACTCCGGAATCGCCCGCCACGCCCGCGACTCCCGGAGGCCCACCATGACCGCTCCCACCAGCCCCAGCACGCCGCGCCCCTCCCGGGCCCCGCTCGGCGAGGACGCCCCCGGCGACCTCGAGCGGTTCGTCGAGCAGGCCGAGGCGACCCTGGCCGCGGACCCCGAGCTGGCCGAGAGCCTGCGCTCGGTGATGCGCCACCTCAACAGCGCGCCGTTCGACCTCACCGGCGGCGAGGCCTCCCAGGCCTGACGCGGGGCTGCGGCCCGTCGGGCGGGCCGCAGGCCCCGCGCGAGCAGGTCCCGCGACCCGGCCCGCAGCCGCCCGACGCCCCTGATCCCGCGGCCGCCGCGCGGCCAGGCTGGAGGCATGCACCTGCCCCTGCTGCTCGCGTCCGGCCACGGCTCCGGCGACCTCCACGGCCTGCTGTTCTGGATCTCGTTCCTCACGATCGTGGTGGCGGTGCTGATCGCCGCCACCGCGACCTGCCTGGTCGCCGCGGCGCGGTCCTACGACCGACCCGCCCGACGCAGCGTCCGACCCGCCCGGCACGGCGGCTGACCCCGGACCCTGCTTCCGGGCGAGAGCCCGCGGCGGCGAGCGCCTAGCGTGGGGACGTCCCACCGCCGTCCAGCCCAGGAGCGTCATGTCCGGCCCCGCCACCAGCACCCAGGTCCAGCTCGTCTCGCGTCCCACGGGCTGGCCCACCCACGACGACTTCCGCACCGTCGAGGTCGAGTACGGCGAGCTCGCGGACGGCCAGGTGCGGGTGCGCAACGAGTTCCTCTCCGTCGACCCCTACATGCGGGGGCGGATGAACGACACGCGCTCCTACATCCCGCCGTTCGCCCTCGGCGAGACGATGACCGGAGGCGCCGTCGGCCGGGTCGTGGAGTCGCGCTCGGCCGACGTGCCGGAGGGGGCGCTCGTCCTCCACCAGCACGGCTGGCGCGACCTCGTGCAGGAGGACGCCGCCGGCTTCCGCGTGGTCCCCGAGATCCCGGGCGCTCCGAGCTCGCTCCACCTCGGCCTATTCGGCCTGACCGGCCTGACCGCCTACGTCGGCCTCACCGCCATCGCGGACCTCCAGCCCGGCGAGACCGTCTTCGTCTCCGGCGCGGCCGGCGCGGTCGGCTCCGTCGCCGGCCAGCTCGCGCGCCTCCTCGGCGCGAAGCGCGTCGTCGGGTCCGCCGGCTCGGCCGAGAAGGTCGCCCTGCTCACCGAGCGCTACGGCTTCGACGCCGCCTTCGACTACAAGGCCGGGCCGGTCGTCGACCAGCTCCGCGAGGCCGCTCCCGAGGGCATCGACGTGTACTTCGACAACGTCGGCGGCGAGCACCTCGAGGCCGCGCTGTCGGTCTTCAACGACGGCGGACGGGCCGCGCTGTGCGGCGCGATCTCGGCCTACAACGCGGGCGAGCCGGCCCCGGGTCCGCGCAACCTCGCCAACGCGATCACCCGCGGCCTGACCCTCAAGGGCTTCACGCTGGGCGACTACCGCCACCTCGCCCCGGAGTTCCGGGAGCGGCTGACCCCGTGGTTCGCGGCGGGCGAGCTGGTGTGGGACGAGACCGTCGTCGAGGGCATCGACCACGCCGTCGACGCGTTCCTCGACATGATGCGCGGCGCGAACATCGGCAAGATGGTCGTGCGCGTCTGACGGCTCGGACACCGCGTCCGGCGCCGCGGGGCCGCCGCTAGATTGCGGGGCATGCTCGCCACCACCCGTCACGGCTCCGTGTCCCTGCTCGAGCTGCAGCGTCCCGAGCGGCGCAACGCGCTCGACCTCGCGCAGTGCCGCGCCCTCGCCGAGGCGGCGCAGACGGAGGTGGCGGCCGGTGCCCGGGTGCTGGTGATCACCGGCCAGGGCACGTCGTTCTGCTCGGGCGCCGACCTGACCGGGGTCTACGGCACCGAGTTCCTCGACGCGCTGTACGGCATGCTGCACGGCCTGACCCGGCTGCCGGTGCCGGTCATCGCCGCGGTCAACGGCCCGGCCATCGGGGCCGGCACCCAGCTGGCGCTGGCGTGCGACCTGCGCGTCGCGGACGAGAGCGCGCGCTTCGCCGTCCCGACCGCTCGCAACGGCATGGCGGTGGACGCCTGGACGATGCGCGCGCTGGCCCACGTCGCCGGCGGCGGCCTCGCCCGCCGGCTCATGCTCGCCGCCGAGACCGTCGACCGCGACGAGGCGCTCCGCGCCGGGCTCGCGGACCGAGCCGGCGACCTGGACGCCGCGCTGGCCTGGGCGCAGGAGATCGCCACCCTCGCGCCCCTGACCCTGGCGCACAACAAGCTGGTCCTCAACCGCCTCGTCGACACCGCCCAGGACGCCGAGATCGACGCCTCGTTCGCCGCGTGCTGGGCCTCCGACGACGTCCGCGAGGCAGCGACGGCCCGCACCGAGCGGCGGACGCCGGTCTTCACCGGCCGCTGAGCCGCCCGGCCCGGCGTCCACCGACCGTCCGGGCACCGACCCCCCGTGCGTCCGGCGGCGTCCCTGGGGGATGCTGACCCCGGGCGCGTCCGCGCCCCCGACCCTCGGAGGACACCCGTGAAGCGCATCCTGGCCGGTCTGGCCGCGACCGTCTGCCTCAGCGCCGGCCTCACCGGCTGCGGTGGCGGCGACGACTCGAACGCCGGCGGCGGAGGCTACTGCGACCAGCTCAAGCAGGCGCAGTCCACCCTCGGCTCGCTCGAGGCGGCCGACCTGAGCAAGTTCCAGTCGCTCGTCGACGTCGTCTCCCGGTTCGCCGACTCCGCGCCCGACAACGTCAAGCCGGCCTGGCAGACCATCGACGGCGCCCTCCAGGAGTTCCAGGCGGCCCTGGCCGACGCCGGGCTGAAGGTCAGCGACCTCGCCGGCCTCTCCAGCGGCAGGATCCCGCCGGGCGTCGACGCCAAGAAGATCTCCGAGCTCGGCACCAAGGTGCAGAAGCTGGCCAGCGAGGAGACCCAGAAGGCGGGCGAGACGATCAGCGCCGACGCCCAGAAGACCTGCCAGATCACCCTGGGCGGCGCCTCGTCCACGCCGTCGCCCTCCGCGTCGACGGCCGGCTGAGGCCGGATCCACCGGAGCCGGGGGCGGCACGAGGAGCGTCGCCCCCGCTCTGGGGAGCGCGCCCGGATGGGCGCTGCCGCTAGGCTTCCCCCCACTCCGCCGTCGGCGGAACGGCCCCTCGGAGGCCGACCCCCAGCCCGAAGGACCCTGACGCACCACGATGGACGGCCCTCGAAGTCGCCCGCTCCCTCCTCCGCCGCCGCGTGACGGCGGCCGTCCGGCCGAGGGGAGGGAGCACCCATGACCGCCTGGATCCTGCTCGGCGTCGCGCTGCTGCTGGTGGTGGCCTGCGGCATGTTCGTCGCCGCCGAGTTCTCGTTCGTCACCGTCGACCGTCACCAGGTCGACGTCGCCGCGGCCGCCGACGAGCCCGGGGCCGCGGGACTCCAGGCCGCGCTGCGTCAGCTCTCGACGCAGCTCTCCGGCGCCCAGGTCGGCATCACCGTCACGAACCTCGCCATCGGCTTCCTGGCCGAGCCCGCCGTCGCCGAGCTCGTGCGCGATCCTCTGGAAGCGGCGGGCCTGCCTTCCTCCGCGGTCGGGCCGACCGCGCTGGGACTGAGCCTCGCGGCGAGCACCGTCGTCACGATGCTGCTCGGGGAGCTGGTCCCGAAGAACCTCGCCCTGGCCCGACCGCTCGCCGTCGCCCGCGCCACCCAGCGCCCGATGCGCGCCTTCACCCTCGCCACGGCGCTGCCGATCCGGCTGCTCAACGGCTCGGCCAACGCGCTGGTGCGCCGGCTCGGCATCGAGCCGCAGGAGGAGCTCCGCTCGGCCCGCAGCTCCACCGAGCTCGCCTCGCTGATCCAGCGCTCGGCCGACGAGGGCACGCTCGACGCCGACACCGCCGAGCTGATGGAGCGCTCGGTCGAGTTCGGCACCCGCACGGCCGGAGAGATCATGACGCCGCGGGTGCGCACCCTCACGCTCGAGGCCAACGACCGCGCGAGCAGCGTCATCGAGCTGGCCCGCTCCACCGGCCACTCCCGGTTCCCGGTGCTGGACGCCGAGGACGCCGTCGTCGGCACCGTGCACGTCAAGAACGCCGTCGCGCTGCCCGTGCACGAGCGCGCCACGACCAAGGTGAAGCACCTGATGGCGCGGCCGACCGTCGTCCCCGACTCGCTGCGTCTCGACCCGCTCCTCGCGCTGCTCCGCGAGGACGGCTTCCAGATGGCGATCGTGCTCGACGAGTACGGCGGGCACGCCGGCATCGTCACCCTCGAGGACGTGATCGAGGAGATCGTCGGCGACATCGCCGACGAGCACGACCGGCTCGCCTCCCGGGCCCGTCAGCGCCGGGACGGCTCGTGGCTGCTCTCCGGCTTGCTGCGTCCCGACGAGGTCGAGGACATCACCGGCGTCGCGCTGCCCGAGGGCGAGGACTACGACACGATCGCCGGTCTGGTGCTCAGCGTGCTGGGCCGCATCCCGATGAGCGGCGACCTCGCCGAGGTGCCCGTGCCCGACGAGGTCGACCCGACGGAGGCGGTCGAGGCGCGCGAGCGGCTCGCGGTGCTCACCGTCGAGCACATGGACGGGCTGCGCATCGACCGGCTCTCGCTGCGGCTGCTGCCGCTGCCCGGCGCCGATGCCGACGCGGTCGAGGAGGCCGCCCGATGAGCGATCTCGCCGCCGTCGGCCTCGCCGTGGTGCTGCTGGCGCTCAACGCCTTCTTCGTCGGCGCCGAGTTCGCGTTGGTGTCGTCGCGACGCAGCCAGATCGAGCCGCGCGCCCAGGCCGGCTCGCGGATGGCCCGCTCCACCCTCCGCGCGATGGAGCAGGTCTCGCTGATGATGGCCGGCGCCCAGCTCGGCATCACGATCTGCTCCCTCGGCCTCGGCGCGGTCGGCGAGCCGGCCGTCGCCCACCTGCTCGAGCCCGTCCTGCACGCGGCGGGCCTGCCCGACGGGCTGCTGCACCCGCTGGCGTTCACGATCGCGCTGCTCGTCGTGGTGTTCCTCCACGTCGTGCTCGGCGAGATGGTGCCGAAGAACATCGCCATCGCCGGGCCCGACCGCGCCGCCCTGCTGCTCGGTCCGCCGCTGCTCGCGATCGTCACGGTGCTGCGTCCCCTCATCGCCGCGCTCAACGCCTGCGCGAACGCCATCCTGCGGGCGCTGCGCGTGGAGCCGAAGGACGAGGTGAGCTCCGCGTTCACCCGCGAGGAGGTCGCCGCCATGGTCGAGGAGTCGCGCGGCGAGGGCCTGCTGGAGGACGACGAGTACGACCGCCTGGCCGGCGCGCTCGGGTTCACCGAGAAGACCGTCGCCGCCGTGCTGATGCCGCCGGCCGGCCTGGCCACCGTGCTGCGCGGCTCCACCGCCGCCGACGTCGAGGCGCTCTGCGCGGCCACCGGCTTCAGCCGCTTCCCGGTGCGCGGGGTCGACGACGAGCTCGTCGGCTACCTCCACATCAAGGACGTCCTGGAGACCGACGAGGCGCGACGGCTGCGGCCGATCGAGGACAAGTGGGTGCGTCCGTTCGCGCCGGTGCGTCCGACCGACCGGCTCCACGAGGTGCTCGAGCAGCTGCAGCGCCGCGGCGCCCACATGGCGCGCGTCGTCGACCCCGACGGCGTCACGCTCGGCGTGGCGACGCTCGAGGACGTCATCGAGGAGCTCATCGGGGAGATCCGCGACGCCGCCCACCACGACGAGCCGGTCGCATGACGCGAGGTGTCGCGCCCGCTCGCGGCACGCTGCCGGGACGCCGCTAGGGTCTGTGCCGTGGCCCCCGCGACGACGTCCGCCGACGCGCGGTCCACGCGCGTGTGGACGCTGCCGAACGTGCTGAGCGGCGTGCGCCTGCTGGGCGTCCCGCTGTTCCTGTGGCTCGTGCTCGGGCCCGAGGCCGACGTGCTGGCGCTGCTGGTGCTGGTGGCCTCCGGCGTCACCGACTTCCTGGACGGCTGGCTCGCCCGCCGCTGGGACCAGACGACGGCGCTGGGCCAGCTGCTCGACCCCATCGCCGACCGGCTCTACATCCTGGCGGTGGTCGTCGGGCTCGGGCTGCGCGAGGTCATCCCGTGGTGGCTCGCGATCGCGCTCCCGCTGCGCGACCTCCTCATGTGGGGTCTGGTGCCGCTGCTGCGCACCCGCGGGCTCAGCTCGCTGCCGGTGCACTTCCTCGGCAAGGCGGCCACCTTCAACCTCCTCTACGCCTTCCCGCTGCTGCTCCTCGGCGACGGCACGGGGGCGGTCGCCGAGGTGGCGCGCGTGGTGGGCTGGGCGTTCGCGCTGTGGGGCGTGGGCCTCTACTGGTGGGCCGGCGTCCTCTACGCGGCGCAGGTGCGCCGACTGCTGGCCACCACCGAGCGGGTGCGGGCCTGAGGTGAGCCGCCCGTACCCCGTCGTCCCGCCCGCGCCGCTGCCGGCCCGGGTGACGACGCCGCTGCTCACCCTGATCACCCAGCAGTCGCTCGACGAGGACTACCTGCACGCGGCCGAGCGACGAGCCGCGCGGGCCGCCGCCGCGGCCCCCGATCCGCAGGCCCCGCCGGCGGACGACGGCGCCGGCGGGAGTCGTCACCTGCAGGCGGCTGCCGTGCTCGCGCTCTTCGGGCTGCTGCTCATGACCGCCGTCATCCAGACCGCCCGCAACGCCGACTCGACCGCGGCGGGTCGCGCCACCCTGATCTCCCGCATCGACGACCAGCGTCGTGTGCTGGCCCGCGAGCAGGAGCGCATCCAGCGCGACCAGGACGCCGCGGCCTCCGCCACCGACGAGCTGACGACGCTCCGCGGCGAGGCCGCGACGGCGCAGGGCCGCCTGCGACGGCTCCAGGTGCGCACCGGCTACCTCCCGGTCGCCGGCCCCGGGGTGCGCCTCACGGTCCGCGACGCCCCCGACGACGGCGAGCTGGTTCGCGACACCGATCTGCGCCGGCTCGTCGACGGCCTCTGGGAGGCCGGCGCCGAGGCGATCGCGATCAACGGGCAGCGGCTCAGCGTCCTCTCCGCCATCCGCAACTCCGGGCAGGTGGTGAACGTAAACTACCAGCCGCTGCGCGCCCCGTACGTGGTCTCGGCGATCGGCGATCCCAAGCGGCTCCAGGCCGATCTGCTCGACACCGAGAGCGGCGCGGCGTTCATCGGCCTGACCGACCAGTACGGCTTCGGGCTGACGATGCAGAATGTCGACGACGACACCGGGCTGCGCCTGCCCGCCGCCCCCGCGCGTACGCTCCGGTGGGCGCGCCAGGCGCCCCCGTCCAGCCCCGCCGCCGCTGAGGAGTCCCGCTCGTGATCGCCCTGCTCGGACTGCTGGTCGGCGTCGTCGTGGGCCTCGTGGTCCAGCCCGACGTCCCGCTCTCGCTCGAGCCGTACCTGCCGATCGCGGTCGTCGCCGCGCTCGACGCCGTGTTCGGCGGCTTCCGGGCGTTCCTCGACGGCATCTTCGACGACAAGGTCTTCGTCGTCTCGTTCGTGAGCAACGTCGTCATCGCCGCGGCGATCGTGTGGGTCGGCGACCAGCTGGGCGTCGGGGGCCAGCTCTCCACCGGCGTGATCGTCGTCCTCGGCATCCGCATCTTCTCCAACGTCGCAGCCATCCGACGGCACCTGTTCCATGCCTGACGACGTGCAGCCCCCGCTCGAGCCCCGGGACGACGCCATGGACGAGGACGAGACCCCGGCCGTGCCGCCGGTGCAGCCCTCGCTAACGGGTCTCGAGCGGCTCCGCAGCGCGCTGCGGCGTCCCGGTCGCTCGCAGGCGGTCGTCGCGGTGCTCCTCGGCGTCATGGGGTTCGGCGCGGTCACCCAGGTGCAGACGAACCAGGCCGACGACTCCTACACCGGCTACCGCGAGCAGGACCTCATCGACGTGCTCTCCGGCCTGGCCGGCACGACCCGTCGTGCGCAGGACGAGGTCGACCGGCTCGAGGCCGCCCGGCGACAGCTGGAGTCCGACACGAACGCCCAGCGCACCGCCGTCGAGCAGGCGCGCACCGAGAGCGAGACCCTGGCCGTGCTCGCGGGCCTGGCCAAGGTCAGCGGGCCCGGCGTGCGCATCACCGTCACCGAGGACACCGGTCGGGTCAAGGCCTCGACCTTCTACGACATGATCCAGGAGCTCCGCAACGCCGGCGCGGAGGCCATGCAGGTCAACGGCTCGGTGCGCGTGGTGGCGCAGACCTCCGTCACGGACGCCACCGGCGGGCTGTCGATCGACGGGAAGACGCTGACCTCGCCGTTCGTGGTCGACGTCATCGGCGACCCCAGTGCGCTCAGCGGCGCCATCTCCTTCCGCGACGGCCCGCGCAGCGACCTCCAGGCCGACGGCGCGACCGTCGACGTCCAGGAGCAGACCTCGCTCGAGATCGACACCGTCCGTCAGGCCGCGCAGCCGGAGTTCGCCGCGCCCGACGACGCCCCCTGAGCGCCCCACTCGACCGCCGCCCGACCGCCGCCCGATCCCGTCCGACCACCGCCCGCCGACCCGAGGAGACGCCATGTACCCCGACGACCTGTCCTACACCAGCGAGCACGAGTGGGTGCGCGTGCCGGGCGAGCACGACGGCTCCGTCCGCATCGGCATCACCCAGTACGCGCAGGACGCGCTGGGCGACATCGTCTACGTCTCGCTGCCGGTCGTCGGCGAGCTGCTCGAGGCCGGCACCACCTGCGGCGAGCTGGAGTCGACGAAGTCGGTCTCCGACGTCTACGCCCCGGTCTCCGGCGAGGTCGTCGCGGTCAACGAGGCGCTCGCGGCGACCCCGGAGCTGGTGAACACCGACCCGTACGGCGCCGGCTGGCTCTTCGAGGTGGCCGCCGACGCGAGCGCGGTCGCGGACCTCATGGACGCCGCCGCGTACCAGGCCGAGATCGGCGCCTGATCGTCCCTCGGCCCCCGAGCGACGACCGGCCGCGGCTGGTAGGTTCGTCGGCAACCGTCACCCTTCACCTGGTGGTGAGGGTTCCCCGGGCTCGGGGACGACGGCAGTCCGATCCGGAGGAGTAGCCCGATGCCGTTCTGCACCGCGTGTGGCAGGCAGAATCCCGATGACGCCCGCTTCTGCGCCCAGTGCGGCACCCGGCTGGTCACCGACACCGCCCCGGCCGGCCTCGGCGAGACCCCGGGGGAGACGACGGCCACGATCCAGATCGGGCTCGACGCGCGCGACACCAGCGACCGCGCGCTCAACGCCGTCGACGCCGAGGCCGTCGACGCGCTGCCGGACGGCCACGCGCTGCTGATCGTCCAGCGCGGGCCCGGCTCGGGCAGCCGCTTCCTGCTCGACGCCGACCAGGTCTCGGCCGGGCGCCACCCCGACAGCGACATCTTCCTCGACGACGTCACCGTCTCCCGGCACCACGCGGTCTTCGAGCGCACCCCCGAGGGGTTCACCGTCACCGACGCCAACAGCCTCAACGGCACGTACGTCAACCGCGACCGCATCGACACCGTCGCCCTCGGCGACGGCGACGAGGTGCAGATCGGCAAGTTCCGGCTCGTGTACTTCTCCGGCCAGACCGGCCGCTGACGCCGTCCCGGCATGCCGCACGCCAGCGACCCCCATGCGGGGCCGGGGGACGCCTCCCCGCGGATGAACATCGGGGAGGTGCTCGACCTCCTGCGTCCCGACTTCCCGGGCGTCACCATCCCGAAGATCCGGTTCCTGGAGGACAAGGGCCTGATCAAGCCCGAGCGCACCCCGGCCGGCTACCGCAAGTTCTCCCACCGCGACGTCGAGCGGCTGCGCTACGTGCTGCGCATGCAGCGCGACCACTACCTGCCGCTGCGGGTCATCGGCGAGCACCTCGACGCGATCGACCGGGGCCTGGAGCCTCCGGCGATCGACCCCGTCGTGCCGACCGTCCCGACGGTGGCGCTGGCCGCCGACGGGCTGCCGAGCGCCGAGTCCTTCCGCCGACGCGACGGCCTGCGCCTCTCCCGCAAGGAGCTGCTCAAGGTCGCGGAGGTCGACGAGGAGCTGCTGGGCGAGCTCGAGCGCTTCGGCCTGATCACCCCACGCCCGGGCAGCGGTCACTACGACACCGACGACCTCGTCATCGCCCAGACGGCGCGCGACCTCGCGGAGTTCGGCATCGAGCCCCGGCACCTGCGGGCGTTCAAGGCCGCCGCGGATCGGGAGGTCGGCCTCGTCGAGCAGGTCACCGCGCCCCTCTCGCGCGGACGCGACGCCGCCGCGACGGCGCGGGCCGCCGACGTCGCCTCGCAGGTCGCGGCGCTCTCCGTCCGACTGCACGCGACCCTGGTCAAGGCGGGCCTGGACCGCTGATCGCGCCGGTCGGGCTCACCCGGTCGGGTCCGCGTCCGGTCGGCGACGCCCTGGTGCCCTGTGCCCACGGCAGTAGGGTGGCGATGTGCGCGAAGTCGATGTGATGGGCGTCCGGGTCGAGATGCCGACCAACCAGCCGATCGTCCTCCTGCGGGAGGTGGGCGGCGAGCGCTACCTGCCGATCTGGATCGGCGCCGTCGAGGCCACCGCGATCGCCTTCGCCCAGCAGGGCGTCGTGCCGCCCCGGCCGCTCACCCACGACCTGCTCAGGGACGTCCTCGAGGCCACCGGCAACGGGCTCACCGAGGTGCGCATCACCGACGTGAAGGACGGCATCTTCTTCGCCACCCTCGTGCTCGCCTCCGGAGCCGAGGTCAGCGCCCGACCCTCTGACTCCATCGCGCTCGCGCTGCGCACCGGCAGCCGCATCGTCTGCGCCGAGGCCGTGCTCGACGAGGCCGGCCTCGCCGTCCCCGCCGAGCAGGAGGACGAGGTGGAGAAGTTCCGCGAGTTCCTCGACCACGTCAGCCCCGAGGACTTCGAGTCGCGCTGACGATCGACGCCCGGCCTCACCCTCACCTTGAGATTGAGGGTTCGACACGCCGGAGACGTCTTTGCCACCTCTCCGCGGCGGCCGTACCTTGAACCGTCTCTGTTGTAACTCCGTCGCTGTGATCCGTCCGGCTCGCGCGTCTTCCCTCTGAGTTACGCTCAACGGAGTAGCCATCCGGAGGACCGCGTGAACGAGCACGAGCAGCACGTCACCGACGCCGACGCCCTGCGCGCCGGCGAGGTGGCCGAGGAGCAGGGACTGCTCTTCACCGACGACGTCTCGCCCCTGCCCAGCGATCTCGGCTACCGCGGTCCGACCGCGTGCAACGCCGCGGGCATCACCTACCGCCAGCTCGACTACTGGGCCCGCACCGGCCTGGTGGAGCCGACCGTCCGGGGCGCGAGCGGCTCGGGCTCCCAGCGGCTGTACTCCTTCCGCGACATCCTGATCCTCAAGGTGATCAAGCGGCTGCTCGACGCCGGCATCTCGCTGCAGAACATCCGCACCGCGGTGGAGTTCCTCCGGGAGCGCGGCACCGACGACCTCACCCGCGTCACCCTGATGTCCGACGGCGCCTCGGTCTACGAGTGCACCAGCAACGACGAGGTCATCGACCTCCTGCAGGGCGGCCAGGGCGTCTTCGGCATCGCGATCGGCGGCGTCTGGCGCGAGATCGAGGGCACCCTCGCCGAGCTGCCGAGCGAGCGCGCGGCCGACGCCCCCGCGGTGACGTCCGGGCCGGGCGACGAGCTCGCCGCCCGGCGTGCGGCCCGCACCGCCGGCTGAGCCCTCGGCAGCGCACCTGCACCACGCACCTCCTCCACGACCCGTCCGGCGCCGCCGGGCGGGTCGTCGGCGTTCGGACCGCCGGCCGGTAGGCTGAGCACGCTGACCATCCCGCGTGGGAGAGCTCCGGCGAGACCGGAGCGCCGAAGGGGCAACACCTCCCAGGAACTCTCAGGCGCCAGGACCATGCGGGGGAGGCGACTCTGGAGCGGCGACGCGGCTGTGACTGAGGGGGAGGGACGACACCGTCCTCCCGACCTCGAGGAGCCCGCATGACCTTCGCCGACCGGCACATCGGCCCCCGCGACGCCGACGTCCAGCGCATGCTCGACGCGCTCGGCCTCGACTCGCTCGACGCCCTCATGGACGCAGCCGTGCCGGCGAGCATCCGCGACCGGGCGCCTCTCGACCTGCCGGAGGCCGTCGACGAGCATGCGGTCGCCGCCGAGGTGAGAGCGCTGGCCGCGGCGAACCGGCCCGCCGAGGCGATGATCGGCCTGGGCTACCACGCGACGATCACGCCGCCGGTGATCCGCCGCAACCTGCTCGAGGACCCGTCCTGGTACACCGCGTACACGCCGTACCAGCCGGAGATCTCGCAGGGCCGGCTCGAGGCGCTGCTGAACTTCCAGACCGTCATCGGCGACCTCGCCGGCCTGCCGACGGCGAACGCCTCGCTGCTCGACGAGGGCACCGCGGCCGCCGAGGCGATGACGCTGGTGCGGCGGGCGAACCGCAAGGCGTCCGGGCCGTTCGTCGTGGACGCCGACGCCCTCCCGCAGACGATCGACGTCGTCCGCACCCGCGCCGAGGCGATGGGCATCGAGGTGCTGGTCGTCGATCTGCTCGGCGACCTGCCCGACGGGCCCTGGTCGGGCGTCCTGGTGCAGTACCCGGGTGCGTCGGGTCGGGTGGTCGACCCGCGTCCGGCCATCGAGGCCGCCCACGAGCGCGGCGGCCTGGCCGTGGTGGCCGCCGATCTGCTGGCCCTCACGGTGCTCGAGGCACCCGGCGCGCTCGGCGCCGACGTGGTCGTCGGCTCGTCCCAGCGCTTCGGCGTCCCGCTCTTCTA
Source organism: Nocardioides sp. TRM66260-LWL (assembly GCF_020075545.1). Classification (GTDB taxonomy): domain Bacteria; phylum Actinomycetota; class Actinomycetes; order Propionibacteriales; family Nocardioidaceae; genus Nocardioides. The sequence continues at coordinate 1,240,537 of NZ_JAIQZK010000001.1, read as the reverse complement.
CGGCGGCCCGCACGCCGGCTTCATGGCGGTCGCCGCCGGCCTCGAGCGTCACCTGCCGGGTCGCCTGGTCGGCGTGTCGGTCGACGCCGAGGGACGCCCCGCGTACCGCCTGGCGCTGCAGACCCGGGAGCAGCACATCCGCCGCGACAAGGCCACCTCCAACATCTGCACCGCCCAGGTGCTGCTGGCCAACGTCGCCTCGATGTACGCCGTCCACCACGGTCCCGAGGGCCTGCGGGCGATCGCCGAGCGGATCGCCCTGCACGCCACCACCATCGGCGCGCTGCTCGAGCACGCAGGTGTCGAGCTGGTGCACCGGGCGTACTTCGACACGCTGCAGGCGCGGGTGCCCGGCCGGGCCGCCGAGGTGGTCGCGGCAGCCCGCGAGCGCGGCGTCCACCTGCGCCTCGTCGACGGCGACACCGTCGGCATCAGCGTCGGCGAGACCTGCGACGGACGCGTGGTCGCCGACGTGCTGCGCGCCTTCGACGCCCACCCCGAGAGCGAGCACGTCGGGTACGCCGACGGCCCCGGGCTGCAGCACGCCGCGCCGCAGCGCACGACGCCCTACCTGACCCACCCGGTCTTCCAGGAGCACCGCTCGGAGACCCAGATGCTGCGCTATCTGCGGCGTCTCTCCGGGCGCGACTACGCGCTCGACCGCGGCATGATCCCGCTCGGCTCGTGCACGATGAAGCTCAACGCCACGGTCGAGATGGAGCCGGTGTCGTTGCCGGGCTTCGCCGACCTCCACCCCTTCGCGCCGGCCGAGGACGCCGGGGGCTATCGCACCATGGTCGACCAGCTGGAGGGCTGGCTCGCCGAGGTCACCGGATACGACCGCGTGTCCATCCAGCCGAACGCCGGCTCGCAGGGCGAGCTGGCCGGCCTGCTCGCCATCCGCGGCTACCACCGCTCGCGCGGCGACGTGCAGCGCGACGTGTGCCTGATCCCGAGCTCGGCGCACGGCACCAACGCCGCCTCCGCCGTGATGGCGGGCATGCGGGTCGTCGTCGTGAAGTCCGCGGACGACGGCACCGTCGACCTCTCCGACCTGCACCAGCAGTGCGAGAAGCACGCCGACACGCTCGCCGCCGTCATGGTCACCTACCCCTCGACGCACGGCGTCTACGAGGGCGCGATCACCGAGCTGTGCGACCTCGTCCACCGCTACGGCGGCCAGGTCTACGTCGACGGCGCGAACTTCAACGCGTTGCTCGGCTACGCACGCCCGGGTGCCTTCGGCGGCGACGTCTCGCACCTCAACCTGCACAAGACCTTCTGCATCCCGCACGGCGGCGGCGGCCCCGGCGTCGGACCGGTGGCGGTGCGCGCACACCTCGCGCCGTTCCTGCCCTCGCACGCCGCGCATCCCGACGAGGCCCGTCGCTCGGGCATCGGACCGATCTCGGCGGCGCCCTACGGCTCGGCGGGCATCCTCCCGATCTCGTGGACGTACGTGCGACTGATGGGCGCCGAGGGCCTCACCCGGGCGACCGCCGTCGCTGTGCTCGCGGCCAACTACGTCGCTGCGCGGCTCGACCCCTACTTCCCGGTGCTGCACCGCGGTGAGAACGGACTGGTCGCCCACGAGTGCATCCTCGACGTGCGCGGGCTCGCGCAGGAGACGGGCGTGACGGTCGACGACGTCGCCAAGCGGCTGGTCGACTACGGCTTCCACGCACCGACCATGTCGTTCCCGGTGGCGGGCACGCTGATGGTCGAGCCGACCGAGTCCGAGGACCTCGCCGAGATCGACCGCTTCTGCGACGCCATGATCGCCATCCGCGGCGAGATCGACCGCGTCGCGGCGGGGGAGTGGAGCGCCGAGGAGTCGCCGCTGCGGCACGCGCCCCACACGGCGCGGGCGCTCGTCGGCGCCTGGGACCGTGCGTACTCCCGCGAGCTCGGCGCGTTCCCGCAGGGCGTCGACGTCGACAAGTACTGGCCGCCCGTGGCCCGGATCGACCAGGCCTATGGCGATCGCAACCTGCAGTGCTCCTGCCCGGCGCCGGAGGCGTTCGCCGAGCAGGCCTGACCCGGCGCTCAGGCGGCGTCAGCCCGCGGCGGCCACCCGGACCTCGAGGCGGGAGCCGCTGCGGGCCTTGCGCAACACGAGCTGGGTGGGGATGCGATCGCGCATCTCGGCCACGTGGCTGACCACGCCGACGACCCGTCCGCCGTCGCGCAGGGCGTCGAGCATGTCGAGCACGTCGTCGAGGGTGTCGGCGTCGAGGGAGCCGAAGCCCTCGTCGACGAAGAGGGTGTCGAGGGCGGCTCCGCCGATCTCGCCGGTGATCACGTCGGCGAGGCCCAAGGCCAGGGCGAGGGAGACGACGAAGGTCTCCCCGCCCGAGAGCGTGGCCGGGTCGCGCGCCTCGCCCGACCAGTCGTCGCGCACGAGGAGACCCAGGCCACCGCGGGTGTCACGGTGGCCGCGCTCCGCGGTGTGCTCGAGTCGGTACCGGTGATCGGTCATGCGGGTCAGGCGGACGTTCGCGGCCTCGACGACCTGGGCGAGGCGATAGGCGAGCACGTAGGCCGAGAGCCGCATGCGGAGGCGGTTGTCCTCGGACTTGCCCTCGACGAACGCCGCGAGCCCGGCCACGCGCTCGTGCTCGCGCTGAGCCGGCAGCCAGCGCGCCACCAGCGCCTCGAGCTCGTCGAGCAGGGTGACCAGCCGGCCGCTGCGCGTGGTCGCGATCGCCAGGCGCTCGCGCCCCCGGCTGAGCGCCTCGGCGGCCGCCTGCGCGGCGCCTCGCAGGGTCTCGACGTCCGGATCGGGCAGGGTCTCGGCCTCCAACAGGTCGGGCGCCTGCTCGAGGAGCTCGCGGCGGAGGGCGTCGGCGGCGTCCGCGCGACGACGCCAGGCGTCGCACGCGGAGGCAAGCTCGGCGACCTGCTCCTCGGACCGCCAGGCCCGGTCGACCGCGGCGGCGTCGTCGAAGCCCGACGCGGCGAGCGCGGTCTCGAGGTGGCGTCGCGCCTCGTCGAGGGCGTCGTCGGCGACGACGGCCGCCGCCTGCGCCTGCACGACGGCGTCGAGACGTCCGAGCCGTCGGGTCGCCTGCTCGAGCAGCGGGGCGAGCAGGTCGAGCGGATCGACGGGACCCGGGTCGAGCCCCAGTGGAGCGGCGGTCACGCCGTCGGAGGTCGTCAGGCGGGCGACCGCGTCACCGACGTGTCCTCGTCCGTCGGCGAGGTCGGCGACCAGCATGGCGGCGCGCTCGGCCAGCACCGCCGCGTCGGTGCGGGCGGCGGCGAGCAGGGCGGCATGCGCGTCGGCCTCGGCACGGAGGCGCGCGAGGCGCTGCTCTGCCTCGCGGGCGCCGTCGGCCAGGGGCCGGGCCTCCGCCAGCCGGCGGTCGACGTCGTCCGCCAGCCGTTCGAGCTCGTCCGGCTCGGCGCCGGCAGCGCGTTCGACGGCGCGCACCGAGGCCAGCTCGAGGTCGCGCACGGCTTCCGCCCGGGTGTGCTCGGCGGCCTTGGCGTCGTCGAGGACGCGCTGGGCGCGACGTTCCTCCGCGGCGTCAGCCTGACCGTGCGGAGCGATCGCCTTCGAGGGATGCTCCGCCGAGCCGCACACCGGGCAGCAGCCGCCGACGGCGAGTCCGCCGGCGAGCTCGGCGGCCATGTTGGCGATGCGCTCCTCCCGGGCGTCGAGCAGCCGCTCGTGCGCCGCGACCACCGCCTCGCGGGCACACACGTGGTGCTCGCGCGCCTCGGCGAGGAGGGGGGCGAGTCGTACCGCCTCGCGCGCGCCGTCGAGTCGCGCGCACACCTCGCCACGCGTCGCGGTCAGCTGCTCGACGAGGCGCCGGGCCTCGCCGCTGCGGGTCACCTCGCGCTCGGCGGCGATGACCTCCTCGGGCAGCGTGGCCCCGCGCGCCTCGAGGTCGGCGACGGCGCTCTCGGCCTCGCGGAGGCGGTCGGCGACGGCGACGAGCTCGCGCTGCTGGCGCACCAGCACGTCGCGCCGGGGGAGGAGCGCGCGGAGCTCGACGACGACCTCCGCGGCGTCGTCGCGGGCCGCGGCCAGCGCGAGCGGCGCGTCCGTCGCGCCCTCGGGCTCGTCGTCGGGGCGGAGCGCGGAGCGGGCCCGGGCCAGGTCGGCGTGAGCGGCCTCGGCGCGCTGCGTCGTGCGGGCGAGCACGTCCTGCAGCGGACGCACGGAGGCGGCCCGGCCGGCGGCGGCGATCGCGTCGAGACGCTGCCGGTGGGCCGGAGCCTCCCGCTCGAGATCGGCCTCGTCGGCGCGGAGCGTCCTGACGGCCGCGACGACGTCGCGCAGACGCACCGCCTCGTCGAGCTCCCGGCCGGCGCGCTCGTCGTCGACCGCCAGGCCGGCCACGGCGTCCGCGGCGTCGGCGAGACCCTGGGTGGCCTCCTCACGGATCGAGCGGGCCCAGGCGATCAGCGTGCCGTCGGCGGCGGGGACGGCGAGCGCGGCGCGGTCGGTGGCCTCCACGCCCTCGGGCAGCTCCGCGCCGGCGGCCTCGAGCACGCGGCTGGCGTGCGAGCCGATCTCCTCGAGCATCGTGTCGGTGCGGCGCCGCAGCCGGATGCGCTCGTCGCGCAGCCAGCGCTCGACCTGCTCGAAGCGACCCGTGCGGAAGAGCCGTTGCAGCAGCTGGTGCCGTTCGTCGGCGCGGGCGCGGAGGAAGGCCTGGAAGCGGCCCTGCGGCAGCATCGCCACCTGGGTGAACTGGGTCAGCGTCATGCCGAGCAGCTCGCCGACGAGCTGGCCGGCCTCGTCGGCGCGGGTGGTGACCGGCTCCCAGGAGCCGCCGCGCAGCTCGGTGACGGCCACCTTCGCGGGCTCCGTGGTCATGCCCGTGCCGCGTCGCTTCGGACGCTCCCATGCGGGGCTGCGGGTGAGGCGCAGCCGTCGTCCGCCGAGGGTCGCCTCGAGCCGCACCTGTGCCGGCACGTGGGCCTCGGCCTGGTCGGAGCGCAGTCGCTTGGCGGTGGCGCGGTCGCCGGGCACGTCGCCGAAGAGCGCGAAGCAGACGGCGTCGAGCACGCTGGTCTTGCCGGCGCCGGTGGGGCCGGTGAGCAGGAAGAGACCCGCGGCGGAGAGCGCGTCGAAGTCGACGGAGACCGGATCGACGAACGGGCCGAAGGCGGTGACCTCGAGGTGGTGCAGGCGCATCAGCCCACCAGGCCGTCGAGCGGGAACAGGGCGTCGGCCTGCTCGTCGTCGCAGCAGGCGTCGACGGCGCGACGCAGCAGCGCGGCCTCGGCCCGCTCGGGCTCGCGCCCGCGCATGGTGGCCAGGAACTCGTGGGCGAGGTCGTGGTCGGTGCGACCGCGGCTGCGGGCGGACGGCAGGGACCCGAGGGTCGGCGCAAGGGAGTCGAACCCGAGCACCAGGGTGTGGGGGAAGCGGCGGCGCAGTCGCTCCATGGCCTGCAGCGGCCGCTCGGCGTCGGTGAGCGTCGCCTGGACCCAGCTGCCTTCGTGCCGCGCGTGCGCGGGGTCGGCGAGCAGCTCCTCGAGCGTGCCGCGCAGCCGGACGAGCGGCCGCGGCACCGGTGCGTCGACGAAGGTCGTCGACGCCACGCCGTCGGCGCCGAGGTCGACGAGCCACGAGCCCTTGCGATGCGTGGCCTCGGAGAACGAGTAGGCGAGCGGCGAGCCGCTGTAGCGCACCGTCGGGCTCAGCTCGTGACGGCCGTGGAGGTGGCCGAGCGCGGTGTAGGAGATGCCGTCGAAGAGCTCGAGCGGCACCACCGAGACCCCTCCGACGCTGATGTCGCGCTCGGAGTCGGACTCCTCGACGCGGCGTGCTCCGCCGGCGACGAAGGCGTGCGCGAGCACGACCGAGCGGACGCCGGGCCGCCCCGCGAGATCGGCGCGCACCCGGGCCATCGCCTCGCCCAGCACCGCCTCGTGGGTGCGCCGCGGCACGTCCCACAGCGGCGCCACGGCCTGGGGGTCGAGGTAGGGCAGCCCGTGCACGGCCACCGGACCGTGCTCGTCCTCGAGCAGCACGGGCGTGCCGACCCCGTGCACGTCCGTGCGCAGGTGCACCCCGGCGGCGTCGATCAGCCGGGACGAGAAGCCCAATCGCTGGGCGGAGTCGTGGTTGCCGCTGGTGAGCACCACCCGCGCCCGCGAGGCCGCCAGCCGGGCCAGCGCCTCGTCGGCGAGCCGCACCGCGTCGACCGGCGGGAGCGCGCGGTCGTACACGTCGCCGGCGACCAGCACGGCGTCGACCTGCTCGGACTCGACCACCTCGAGCAGGTGGTCGACGAAGGCCGCCTGGTGCCCGAGCATGCCCTCGCGGTGGAAGGAGCGGCCCAGGTGCCAGTCGGAGGTGTGGAGCAGTCGCACGGGACGACCGTAGGAGCCGCCTCCGACAAAACCGGTGAGGCCACGCCGCCGGCGTCCGCTCAGGCGTAGCGGACGGCCCGCTCGCCGCGGACGAAGCCGTACAGCGCGAGGCCGGACTCGCCCGCCAGGCGGGCGCTGAGGCTGGTGGGCGCGCCGACCGCGACGAGCGCGCCGATGCCGGCCGTCACCGCCTTCTGCACCAGCTCGAACCCCGCCCGTCCGCTCACGACCAGCACGTCGCCGCCGGGCGCGTGACCGGCCAGCACCCGGGCGCCGGTGACCTTGTCGACCGCGTTGTGCCGGCCGACGTCCTCGCGGACGACCAGCGTCTCGCCGGCCGCGGTGAACAGCCCGGCGGCATGCACCCCGCCGGTGCGGTCGAAGAGCGTCTGGCTGAGGCGCAGCGCGTCGGGCAGCGCCCGGACGACGTCCGGGTCGAGGTCGACCGGCTCGGGGCGGCAGGCCGCTCGCACGGTCAGGACGTCGGCGATGCTGTCGGCGCCGCAGACCCCGCAGGCCGACGAGCCGGTGGCGGCGCTGTCGTGCCGATGACCCGGACGTCGTGCAGGCTCGGCGTCGAGGGTGACCGTGACGACGTTGAGCTCCTGCTCGGGTGCCAGGTCACGGTCGGTGCAGTAGGCGACCGACGCGGGACGCTCGGAGACGCCCTCGTGCGCCAGCCAGCCCGCGGCGAGCTCGAAGTCGTGGCCCGGCGTGCGCATGGTCACCCAAACGCGCTCGGCCGGCACGCCCGGCCACGCCAGCCGGATCTCGAGCGGCTCCTCGGTGATCAGCCGGTCGTCGTGGCGCAGCACCTCGCCTCCGCGCAGCTCCGCGACCCGCACCCGCACCGTGGGGCCGGGGCGCCGAGCCCGCGAGAGCCCCACGCCGCTGCGGCGCGGGGGAGCGGGGACGGGCTCGGCGGTCATGCTCGCGACCCTACGCGGCCGCCGGCGCGCGTCCGGCCACCCGGGCGTGGGGCCGGCCGCCCCCGGACGTCCCCCAAGGCCCGGGTCAGCGGCCGTCGACCGTGACCTTGGTGATGTCGACCGGCTTGGCCGGCGCGCCGTCCGTCGGGGTCTGACCGCCCTTCGTGCCGGCCTTGGCGACCTGAGCGATCGCCTTCACGGCGGCGGCGTCGACCTTGCCGAAGACGGTGTAGTCCTTCGGCAGGCCGGTGGAGTCGGCGTAGACGATGAAGAACTGCGAGCCGCCGGAGTCGGGGAACTGGGTCTTCGCCATGGCCAGCGCCCCGGCCGAGTAGTCCTCGTCGCCCTTCAGCTCGTCCGGGATGGTGTAGCCCGGGCCGCCGGTGCCGGTGCCGGTCGGGTCGCCGCACTGGAGCACGTAGATCCCCTCGGTGACGAGCCGGTGGCACGGGGTCTTGTCGAAGTAGCCCTGCTCGGCGAGCGACACGAAGTTGTTGACCGTGCACGGGGTGCGGTCGGCGTCGAGGGTGAGCTGGAAGTCACCGATGTTGGTGCTCATCGTCGCCTTCACCGTGCCCGAGACCGCGGGGGTCGCGGGCGGCGCGTCGACCTGCTTGGACGCCGGCTCGCCGGCGGGGTACGCGCACTCGCCGGCGCCCGAGGACGCCGAGGCCGACGCCGAGTCGGAGGCGGCCGGCGTCGACTGCGGGTCGGCGGCGGCGGTGTCGTCGCCGCTGCAGGCGGCGAGCGGGCCGACGGCGGCGAGCACGGCGACGAGGGCGAGCGGGCGGGACATCGGACGCAGACGCATGACCCCGATGCTAGGAGAGCCGGTCGAGCGGCTGCCGGGCAGCGTCCGCTTCTCAGGCTCCTCTCAGTGGCGGAGCAGCCGCCGACTCGCCGCCGGAACGGGCCCGGGGACGCGCCTCAGGCGTTGGCCCCGCGCGCGGCGACCGGCCACGGGCGCATCCCGCCCGCCTCCTGCACCCACAGGTGGTCGGCCAGGTTCACCGCCGCGCACACGTGGTTCGGCACGACCTCCACCAGTTCCCCGAGGCGCGGACGCCGGGCGGTGCCGCCCTCGGGCCACGCGACCACCGCGTGGTGCTCGGAGAGCTGGACGACGCGTGCGTCGGGGTCGTGCAGCAGCCGCCCGAAGCCGGTCGACCAGGTCGCGCGATCCGCGCCGAGCGCCTTGCTGCCGGCGTCGAGCACCACGTGTCCCTCACGCACGCTGACGACGGTCGCGACGCAGGTGAGCGCCACGTCGGCCGGCTCGACCACGCCGAGCTCCCACTGCTGGGCGTCGCCGAAGACGTACACGCCGGGGCGCAGCTCCCGCTCGGGCGCGCCGGGCTGACCGGCGATGCTGTCGGGGTCGTCGAGACTGGCCGACAGCGTGGGCGTCGACCCTCCCGACAGCAGGCGCACCTCGACGCCGGCGGCGGTGAGGGACGCGGCCGCCGCGCGCAGCGCCGTGCGCTCGGCGAGCGCCGCCGCGGCCGCCTCCCCGGGCGCGTAGCCGTGCCCGGGGAAGGTGAAGACGCCGCGCACGGGCAGCCCGGATCGGCTGGCGGCCAGGGCGACACGCCCGGCGTCCTCGGGGAGCACCCCCGTCCGGTGGTGCCCCGAGTCGACCTCCACCAGCACCTCGACGCCCGATCCGCCGAGCAGCCGGCCCGCCCGGGCGGCGGCCTCGACGGAGTCGACGCCGAAGGCGACGCGACCGAGGTCCGCGAGGTCGCGCAGCCGGAGCGCACGGTCCTGGTCGAGCCACAGCGGGTAGGCGATCAGGACGTCGGTGCAGCCGTTGCGCATGAACACCTCGGCCTCGCCGACCGTGGCCACGGTGAGGCCGACGGCGCCGGAGGCGAGCTGGAGCCGGGCGACGTCGAGCGACTTGTGCGTCTTCGCGTGCGGACGCAGCCGCACCCGGGCCGTCGCGGCGTCCTCGGCGGCCCGGCGCACGTTGCGGCGCAGGCGCTCGAGGTCGACGCGCAGGTACGGGGTCGGGACCGGCATGCCGGAGAGGCTAGAGGCCTTCCATGCCGACGGCGGTCTCCCCTCCGTTCGGCTGACGGAGGCGGGCCCGCCAGGTGCCCGAGCGGGATCAGGCCGAACTCCTTGAAGCGGTCCTGGCCCGCGACCGTGTGCGGCCCCTACGGTCAGGTCATGAGCCTGTTCCCTGATCGCCCCCGCACCGCCCTGCTGGTCGTGGACGTGCAGAACGACGTCGTCGCGGGCGCGCCGCGTCGTGACGAGGTGGTGGCCGTCATCGGCGAGCTCGTCGAGCGAGCCCGCGAGCAGCAGGCGCCGGTCGTCTGGGTGCAGCACTCCGACGAGGGCCTGCCCGCGGGCAGCCCGGGGTGGGCCTACGTGCCCGAGCTGGTGCGACGCGACGACGAGCCGCTGATCGCCAAGACCTACGGCGACTCCTTCGAGGACACCGGGCTCGAGGCCGTGCTCGCGGACCTCGGCGTCGGCACGCTGGTGGTGGCCGGGGCCCAGAGCGACATGTGCATCCGCTCGACGCTGCACGGCGCCCTGGTGCGGGGGTACGACGCGCTGCTGGTCTCCGACGGCCACACCACCGAGGACCTCACGGCCTACGGGGCGCCGGCGCCCGAGGCGGTGGTGGCCCACACCAACCTGTACTGGTCGGGCCAGCGGGCTCCGGGGCGCCGGGCGGGCACCGTCGCGGCGGCCGAGGTCGCCTTCGGCTGAAGGCCGCGGGCCGCGACCCCGCCGGGTGGGCGCGGTTGACCCACGTCACATCGCCTGCCTAGCGTCGACGGCGTCCGCCGACGCATCGGGGCGCCGGCGGCGAGGGAGGTCTCATGGGTTCCACCGTCCGCACCCCTGCCGAGCCGACGCTGCGAGCCCAGCTCAGCGCCGAGTTCGCCGGCACCGCGATCCTCATCCTCTTCGGCTGCGGGGTCGACGCGTCGGTCACCGCCGCGGGTCGCGGCGACGCCGACTCGGTCAGCTGGGGCTGGGGGCTCGGCGTCGTCCTGGGCATCTACACGGCAGGCCGGCTGACCGGAGCGCACCTCAACCCGGCCGTCACGCTGGCGCTGGCGACGTTCCGGGGCTTCGCCTGGTCGAAGGTCGGGCCATACGCCCTCGCCCAGCTGGCCGGCGCGTTCGCCGGGGCGGTCGTCGTGCGCTACACCTACGGCGACCTGATCCGTGGCGCCGACCCGGGTCTCGGCAAGGCGACGCTGGGCATCTTCGCGACCTCGCCGGGGGTCACCGCCACCGGATCCCCGGTCGGCGTCGGCACGGCCTTCGCCGACCAGGTCGTCGGCACGGCGATCCTGGTCTTCCTGGTGCTCGCGCTCACCAGCGCCCGCAACACCCCACCGCTGGCGAACCTGACGCCGTGGTTCGTCGGCATGGTGGTCGTCGGCCTCGGCATGGCGTGGGGCGCCAACGCCGGCTACGCCATCAACCCCGCGCGCGACCTCGGTCCGCGGCTCGCGGCCTTCGTCACCGGCTACGGCACGGACGCCTGGCGCTCGACCTCGAGCGACGTCCTGTACTTCTGGGTGCCGCTCGTCGCGCCTCTCCTCGGCGCGCTCGTGGGTGGAGCACTGTTCTCCTTGCTCATCGAGCGGCACCTGCCCGAGGAGCCGGTGGACGACGCACCCGACGCCCGCGGCGAGCGCGGCGTCGCGCAGCAGCCCGCGGCTGTCCGCTGAGCCCGCCCCGCACCCGATCCCGCAGCACCCGATCCCGCAGCACCCGATCCCGCAGCACCCGATCCCAGAGGAGACCACATGGCCGAGTACGTCGGCGCCATCGACCAGGGCACCACGAGCACGCGCTTCATGATCTTCGACCACGACGGACGCGAGGTCGCCCGGCACCAGCTCGAGCACGAGCAGATCCTGCCGCGCGCCGGGTGGGTCGAGCACAACCCCGTGGAGATCTGGGAGCGCACGTCGTCGGTGATCCAGACGGCGCTCAACCGGGCCCGCCTGACGTACCGCGACCTCGTCGCCATCGGCATCACCAACCAGCGCGAGACCACGGTGGTGTGGGACCGGAACACCGGTCGTCCCTACTACAACGCCATCGTCTGGCAGGACACCCGCACCGACCGCATCGCCTCGGCGCTGGAGCGCGACGGCCGCGGCGAGGTCATCCGCACCAAGGCGGGCCTGCCGCCGGCCACGTACTTCTCCGGCGGCAAGATCCAGTGGATCCTCGAGAACGTCGACGGCGTGCGCGAGGCCGCCGAGCGCGGCGACGCGATCTTCGGCACCACCGACACCTGGGTCGCCTGGAACCTCACCGGCGGCATCGAGGGCGGCGTGCACGTCACCGACGTCACCAACGCCAGCCGCACCATGCTGATGGACCTCGAGACGCTGCAGTGGGACGACGAGCTGCTCTCGTTCTTCGGCGTGCCCCGCGCGATGCTGCCGGAGATCCGCTCGTCCTCGGAGCACTACGGCACCACCACGATCCACGGTCCGGTGGCCGGCGAGGTGTCGATCACCGGCATCCTCGGCGACCAGCAGGCCGCCACCGTCGGCCAGGTGTGCTTCGAGCCCGGCGAGGCCAAGAACACCTACGGCACCGGCAACTTCATGCTGCTCAACACCGGCACCGAGATCGTCCGCTCGAAGGCCGGCCTGCTGACGACGCCCGCTTACCGCTTCGGCGACGCGCCGTGCGTCTACGCGCTCGAGGGCTCGATCGCGGTCACCGGATCGGCGGTCCAGTGGCTGCGCGACCAGCTCGGCATCATCTCCGGCGCCGCGCAGTCCGAGGCGCTGGCCCGGCAGGTCGAGGACAACGGCGGCGTGTACTTCGTGCCGGCGTTCTCCGGCCTCTTCGCGCCGTACTGGCGCTCCGACGCCCGCGGCGCGATCGTCGGGCTCTCGCGCTACAACACCAACGCCCACCTGGCCCGCGCCACCCTCGAGGCGATCTGCTTCCAGTCGCGCGACGTCGCCGAGGCGATGGAGCAGGACTCCGGCGTCCGGCTCGAGGTGCTCAAGGTCGACGGCGGCGTCACGGCCAACGAGCTGTGCATGCAGATCCAGGCCGACGTCCTCGGCGTCCCGGTGAGTCGTCCCGTGGTCGCCGAGACCACCGCTCTGGGTGCTGCCTACGCCGCCGGCCTCGCCGTAGGCTTCTGGTCGGGCACCGACGAGCTGCGGGCGAACTGGAACGAGGACACCCGCTGGACGCCGCAGTGGAGCGGTGAGCGACGCGACGAGGCGTTCGCCCGCTGGCGCAAGGCCGTGCAGCGGACCCTGGATTGGGTCGACGTCGACTGACGATGACGACGGGCCCCGCAGGCCATCACACGATCCGGCCGCCGAGCGGTCGGCAAGGAGGACACCCCATGCTCCCCGTCGCGCTCTCGCCGGAGACCCGCGCCACCGCCCTGGCCCGCCTCGAGCAGGACCGTCTCGACGTCCTGGTGATCGGCGGCGGGGTGGTCGGCGCGGGGGCTGCGCTCGACGCCGCGACCCGCGGTCTGAGCGTCGGCCTGGTCGAGGCCCGCGACTTCGCCTCGGGCACCTCGAGCCGCTCGTCCAAGCTCGTCCACGGCGGTCTGCGCTACCTGGAGATGCTCGACTTCCGGCTCGTCGCGGAGGCGTTGAAGGAGCGCGGCCTGCTGATGGAGCGGCTGGCCCCCCACCTCGTCCGGCCCGTGCCGTTCCTCTACCCGCTGCAGCACCGCGGGTGGGAGCGGCTCTACGCCGGGTCGGGCGTCGCGCTCTACGACGCGCTCTCCAAGGCCAGCGGCAACGGCGCCGGCATGCCGCTGCACCGCCACCTGACGCGGCGCGGCGCGCGTCGGATCTTCCCGTCGCTGCGCAAGGACGCCCTGGTCGGGGCGCTGCAGTACTACGACGCGCAGGTCGACGACGCCCGGCACACGATGTTCATCGCCCGCACCGCGGCCGCCTACGGCGCGCACGTGGCCTCGCGCACCCGCGTGGTCGGACTGCTCCGCGAGGGCCAGCGGGTCACCGGCGCCGAGGTCGTCGACCTCGAGACCGGACGCACCATCCAGGTCCGCGCCGCGCAGGTCGTCAACGCCACCGGCGTGTGGACCGACGAGACCCAGTCGCTCGCGCACGAGCGCGGACAGTTCCAGGTGCGGGCGAGCAAGGGCATCCACCTCGTGGTGCCCCGCGACCGCATCCGCGGCGACTCCGGCCTGATCCTGCGCACCGAGAAGTCGGTGCTCTTCGTCATCCCGTGGAAGCGCCACTGGATCATCGGCACCACCGACACCGACTGGGCGCTCTCCAAGGACCACCCGGCCGCGAGCGCGAGCGACATCGACTACGTGCTCGAGCACGTCAACCGCGTGCTCGAGGTGCCGCTGACCCACGCCGACGTCGAGGGCGTCTACGCGGGCCTGCGGCCGCTGCTGGCGGGGGAGAGCGACGCGACCTCGCAGCTCTCCCGCGAGCACGCCGTGGCGCACACGGTGCCCGGGCTCGTCGTCGTCGCCGGCGGCAAGTACACGACCTACCGGGTGATGGCCCAGGACGCCGTCGACGAGGCCGTGCACGGCCTCGAGGGCACGCTCGGTCGTCGCGTGGGCCCGTGCGTCACCGAGGACGTGCCGCTGCTGGGCGCCGAGGGCTACCAGGCGCTGTGGAACCAGCGCCACGCCCTCGCGGAGCGCACCGGCCTGCACGTCGTCCGCATCGAGCACCTGCTCGAGCGGTACGGCACGCTCGTCGGCGAGGTGCTCGCGCTCGGCGACGACGACCCGTCGCTGCTCGAGCCGCTGCCCGGCGCCGACGACCACCTGCGGGCCGAGATCGTCTACGCCGTCACGCACGAGGGCGCGCGTCACCTCGACGACGTCCTGACCCGCCGAACCCGCATCAGCATCGAGACCTTCGACCGCGGCACCCTCGCCGCGCCGCACGTCGCGGCGCTGATGGCCGGCCCGCTCGCCTGGGACGACGCGCAGCGCGAGCGCGAGGTCGAGCACTACGTCAAGCGGGTCGAGGCCGAGCGGCAGAGCCAGCAGATGCCCGACGACGAGACCGCCGACGCCGCCCGGATGGGCGCCCCGGACGTGGTGCCGGTGACGACCGCGGGGGAGTAGCCCTCAGGCGCCCGCGGCCTCGCGCAGCAGGTGCAGGCAGCAGACGACGGTGCGCCGACGGATCAGCGCGCGCGAGCCCCCGAGGCGGAGCTCGCGATGCACGATCCCGTCGGGCCCGGCCAGCGCCACGTGCACCAGGCCGACCGGCTTCTCCGGCGTGCCGCCGCCGGGGCCGGCCACGCCGGTGATGCCGATCCCGAACGTGGTGCCGAGGCGGCGCCGGGTGCCGGTGGCCATCGCCTCGGCGACCTCGCGGCTCACCGCGCCCACCCGCTCGATCAGCTCGGCGGGCACGTCGACCTCGGCGGTCTTGGCCTCGTTGGCGTAGGTGACGAAGCCGCCGGTCAGGTAGGCCGACGAGCCCGGCCGGTCGGCCAGCCGTCCGGCGAGCAGCCCGGCGGTGCACGACTCGGCGGTGGCCACCGTCGCGCCGCGGGCGAGCAGCGCCTCGGCGACGACGTCGTCCAGCGAGCGGCCGTCGTCGGCGTAGAGCCGCGTGCCGAAGCCGGCATGCAGGGAGGCCAGCAGCGCGTCGTAGGCCGGCTGGGCGGACGGCGCGAAGCGCGTGACCACCTCGAGCTCGCCGTCGCGCACGCACGTGGTGACCTCGAGCCCGGCGTCGGCGAGCGATCCGTGCTCGCGCTCGTGGTCGCGCAGCAGCCCGGCCAGCTCGGCCTCGGGCGGCCCCCAGATGCGCACCTGCTCCTGCCGCAGCTCCTCGGCGCGGTCGAGCACGGCGCGCACGGGGGCCGCGTCGAGCGCCTCGCGCCACATCGGCTGGAGCTCCGAGGGCGGCCCCGGCAGCACCACCACCGGAGGCCCGTCGGACGAGGTGACGACCAGTCCGGGCGCCGTGCCGACCGGCCCGAGCACCACGGCCGCCTCGGGCACCAGCGCCTGCTTGCGCACCGAGCGCTCGACGACGTCGGCGGCCGGGCTCCAGCCGCGGCGCGCGTTGAGGTCGGCGACGATCGCCCCGATCCGCGCCTCGAGGGCCGCGTCGAGGGCCACGGGGCGCCCCTGCACGGCCGCGACCACCTCGGCGGTGAGGTCGTCCTCGGTGGGCCCCAGCCCGCCGGTGGTCAGCACGAGGTCGTGGTCGGCGAGCAGGAAGCGCAGCGCGGCCTCGAGGTCGTCGCGCCGGTCGCCGACCACCACGGTGCGCCCCACGTCGACGCCGACCCGACGCAGCTCCTCGGCCAGGAACGGCCCGTTCAGGTCGGTGACACGGCCGGTGAGGACCTCGGTGCCGGTGATGACGATGCCTGCGCGGACGCTCATGGCGCGATCGTAGGCAGGCGGGACGACCCCGCCCGACACTCCGGGGGAGAGGTCAGCGGCGGCCGACCAGGCCGCCCTCCAGGGCTCGCCGCACCACGGGCTCGATCGCGTCGGCGAGGCCCTCGTAGCCGGCGTCGTTGGGGTGGAAGAAGTCCGCGGCCACGAGGCCCTTCCACGAGCGCGGCCCGTCGACCCGCAGGTCGACGAGCCGGATGCGTCCGGCCGCTGCGGCGGCGTCGATCCAGCGGTTCGCCGCGCGCGCGGCCGGACGGGGCTGGGGGAGGGACGCGACCACGGCGCCGTCCGGGAGTCTGTCGACCAGCTCGCGCATCGCCTCCGGCAGCGCCTCGGCGTGGCGTCGCCGGCCGAACAGGTCGTTCGACCCGATCACGACGGCCACGCCCGCCACCTCGCCGCGCGCGAGCAGGGCGTCCAGCACGGGCAGCTGCTGCTCGAGCACGTCGGGCACGCGGGCGCCGGTGGCCGACAGGTTGACGATCTGCTCGTCGCGTCCGGCGTCCTGGAGCCGCCGCGCGACGACGCCGGCCCACCCGTGCCGATGGGTCGTGCCGCCGACGCCCTGCGCCATCGAGTCGCCGAGCGCGACCCAGCGCCGGCCCGGGCGGGCGAGCACGTCGAGGTTGTCGGCGTGCCAGGCGTCGGCGTACGGGTCGGCCTGGGCGCGGACCTCCCGGACGCCGCGCAGCACCGTGCCGAGCAGCCGCACCACCGGCCCGGACGGCCGCCCGGTGCGGTTGGCGTAGACGAGCTGGTAGGGCGTCGGCTCCACGGCTCAGGCGTCGACCGCGACCAGCGGGTGGATGGCGACGTCGCCGGCCAGGGCGCCGCCGAGCACCGTGAACGCCTCGGCGATGTGCGGGGCCTTCATGTGGGCGTCGAGCGCGGCCTGGTCGGTCCACTCCTCGACGGTGACGAACGTGCCGGCGGCCGCACCGGACTCGAACAGGTCGTAGACCAGGCAGCCGTCCTCCTGGCGGGTCGCGGCGACGAGGGTCTGCAGGGCCGCACGGGCGGCCTCGACGGACTCGGGCTTGATCGGGATGGTGGCGATGACGCGCAGGCTCATGCCGCGATCGTAGGGACGCGCGGCAACCGGCGCACCGGCCCGCTCACCCGCGCGCCGCGCGGACGAGCTCGCGCACCTGGGCTGCGGCCCGCAGGCCCGAGCGACGCGCCCCGTGCACCGTGGCGAAGGAGTGGACGTCGGTGGCCTCCCCGGCCAGCACGACCCGGCCGTCGATCGGCTCGGCGAGCGCGCGACGGTCGTCGGGGGAGGAGCCCACGGCGTGGAAGGAGTACGACCCGCGCGCCCACGGGTCCTCGGCCCACCGGGTGATCCGGTGAGCGAGCGGATCGGGGACGCGCCCGAGCATCGCGCGCAGACGGTCGAGCGCCTCGCCGAGCAGCTCGTCGTCCGTGCGCCGCTCGCCGGCGCGCGCCCGCTCGCCGGCGCTGAAGCCCATGAGCAGCGGCTCCCCGCTCGGGCCGGCGAGGTCGACCCACTGCGTCCACCGTCCCGCGGCGGGGTCGTCCGCACCGGGGAGGTGCTGGAGCCAGTCCGTGTCGGGCCAGAAGCGCCGCGGCATCCGGAGCACGACCTTGTCGAGCGCGCCCGTGCCGAGCCGCTCGACCGCTCGGGCCACCGCGGGCGGCGGATCGGTGCGCAGCTCTAGGTCCCCGCGCTGCAGCACGCCGAGCGGCAGCGTCACCACGGCGTGGTCGGCGCGAAGCTCGGCCGTGTCGGTGCGCACGACCACCCCGCCGTCGTCCCAGCCCAGGGCCCGCACCGGCTGCCCCAGGCGCACGTCCAGCCCGCGCGCGAGCGGCGCGAGCAGACCGACGTAGCCGTCGGGCAGCAGCAGGTCGGGTCCGACGAGCGTCGCGTCGGCGTCGAACCACCGCGCCGACAGCTCGGACGCGGGTCCGGCGTACTCCTGCTCCAGCTCGTCGAGCACCGCGGGCAGCAGGCGGCGCTCCGCCGCGTCCAGCCGGCCGAGGCCGCGCGCGACGACCGTGGCGACGTCGGCGTCGTCGGCGTCGCCGGCCTCGCCGTCCTGGTGCCGCGCGATCGCGGCAGCCGCCCGCTCCGAGAGCCGGTCCAGTCCGAGGAGGACGGCGTCTCCCGCCACCCCGCGGTCCCGGTCGTAGACGGTGACGTCGTCGGGGTCGCTGACCACGGTGCGCGCGCCGACGCGACGGGCGAGGTCGGTGAGCGGGTTGCCGCGGGAGCCGTGGATCCACGAGGCGCCGAGGTCGACGGGCGTCGAGCCGAGTCGCGTGGTCCACACGCGTCCGCCGATGCGATCGCGGGCCTCCAGCACGACGACCCGGTGCCCCGCGTCCGCCAGCGCGCGGGCGGCGGTCAGCCCGCTCGCGCCCGCGCCGACCACGAGGGTCGTCGGGCCGTCGTCCGCGGTCCGCACGCAGGCGGCGAGGGAGGGCGCGGCCAGCGCGCCGACCAGCGCGGCACGGCGGGTGATGCCCATGGCGGCTCCTCGACGACGAGCGGGACGACGTCCGGCGCGGGGCGCTCGGCCCGTGTCAGGATGGCACGTGCTCGCCGGTCGCCGCCCGTCGCTCGAACGGGCCGCCGCGTCGTCGGCGCTGCGGGCCGAGATGATCGGCTCGCTGTCGCTGCTGCGGGTGCTGCTCGCCTTCTACGTCGTCTACCTCGACCTCGACCGGCTCGACCGGTTCGCGCGTCCCGGCGTCGCCGTGGCCGCCGTCGTGGTCGTGCTGGGCTGGACGGCCTTCACGGCCGGTGCGTACCGGAGCCGACTGCGTCGGACGGTCTGGCTCCCGCTGGCCGACCTGACCGTCACGATCGCGCTGGTGCTGCTCAGCATCGTCTCCCACGGCCCCGTCATGCAGGCGGCCAACGGGCCGACGCTCGTGTCGTACTGGGCGTGCGTGCCGGTGCTGATGATCGCGGCCTCCTGGGGCGCGGTCCCGGCCTTCACGGCGGCGGTGGCGGTCTCGGCGGCCGATCTCGCCTACCGCGTCGACGTCACCGCGGGGGTCCTGAGGACCCTGATGCTCCTGCTCATCGCCTCGGTCGTGCTCGGACTCGGTGCGCGGCTGGTCGATCGCGCCGCGGGCGTCGAGATCGAGGCGCAGCGGCAGGCGGCCGCGTTCGCCGAGCGCACCCGGGTCTACCGCGACATCCACGACGGCGTGCTCCAGGCGCTCGCGCTCACCCATCGGATCGCCGGAGCGCACGCCGCCGACCACCCCGACCTCGCCGCCGTCGCCGGGGAGGCGCGCACGCAGGAGCAGGCGCTGCGCGAGCTGATGGCGCGCAGCGAGGCGGTCGACGGCTCGCTGGTCGTCCCGGCGCCGATCGACGAGGAGGCGCCTGCTGCCGTCGACCTCGCGGCCGCTCTGGCCGCCCTGACGACGGGACGGGCCGAGGTCGAGCTCGCGACGCCGGCGGGGGAGACCCTCGTGCCGTCCGCCGTGGCGGCCGAGCTGATCGCCGCGGTCGGCGAGGCGCTGGCGAACGTGGCCGAGCACGCCGGCCCCGGCGTCCGGACGTGGCTCCTGCTGGAGGACGATCCCTCCGGGGTGACGGTCAGCGTGCGCGACGACGGCCCCGGCATCCCCGTCGGTCGGCTCGACGAGGCCGAGCGCACCGGGCACCGGGGCGTCGCGCACTCGATCCGCGGTCGGCTCGCCGATCTCGGGGGAGCGGCGCGCCTCCACACCGGAGCCGGCGGCACCGAATGGGAGCTGCACGTCCCACGCGCCAGGCTGGAGGGCCTATGAGCGACCCCACGATCGACGTCGGCCCGGCAGCCGAGCCGGCAGACGATCACGGCGCGGGACGTCCGCTGCGGGTGATGGTCGTCGACGACCACCCGATGTGGCGCGACGCCGTCGGACGCGACCTCGAGTCGGCCGGTCTGGAGCTGGTGGCCACGGCCGCCGACGGTCCCAGCGCGGTCGCGCGAGCGAGGGCGACGCGGCCGGACGTGCTCGTCCTCGACCTCAACCTGCCGGGGCTGGACGGCGTCGGCGTCACTGCCGCCGTCACCGCGAGCCTCCCCGACACCCGGGTGCTGATCCTGTCGGCGTCCGGCGAGCAGCAGCACGTGCTCGACGCGGTCAAGGGCGGGGCGAGCGGCTACCTGGTGAAGTCGGCGTCCTCCGACGAGCTGCTCGCCGCGGTGCGGGCGGTGGCGGCCGGGGAGACGGTGTTCACGCCCGGTCTGGCCGGGCTGGTGCTGGGGGAGTACGGGCGGCAAGACGCCGACGGCCCTCGGCTCACCGAGCGCGAGACCGAGATCCTGCGTCTGGTGGCCAAGGGCCTGGGGTCGAAGCAGATCGCAGAGCGGCTGGTGCTCTCGCACCGGACGGTGCAGAACCACACGCAGAACACCCTGCGGAAGCTGCAGCTGCACAACCGGGCGCAGCTGGTGCGGTACGCGATGGAGCGCGGCCTGGCCGACTGAGGGCAGCCGACCGCACCGGCCTCAGCCGCGACGTGGCTCGATGCCCCGCAGCGCCAGCCAGGCGACCGGGGCCCACCACACGACGTAGGCGGAGAGCATGCCGAACGCGATCCGCCCGGGCTGCTCGGAGAGCCCGATCACGCCGATCGCCTGTGGCGCCAGCGTCAGGCCGTGGACGATCTGCACGCCGGCGGACAGCCACAGCACGAGTCGCAGCCCGGCGCGACCTCGCAGCGTCCACGAGCCCAGGGCCAGGGCGGCTGCCAGCGCCCACGGGAGCACCAGCCGCCTCCACGAGTGGAGGGAGGCGAGGAGCGCCCACCCGGCCAGGCCCGAGGGCACCAGCAGGAGGACGAGGTGGTAGATCGCCAGGCCCAGGGCGCCGCCCACGGTGAGGAGCAGCCCGAGGACGCGGGCGCGGGCCACGGTGCGCTGCTCCCAGGTCCCGCGGACCCGCGCCGCGGCCAGGTCCGGTCGATCGGTGTCAGACATCGACGTCCCTCGCGATGACGATCCCCATCGGAAGCCAGACCAGGAGGGCGTCGATCATCAGCAGCGCGGTGGCTGCCGGGTCGCCGTGCGCGGCGAGGAGACTCGCGCCGATCGGGGGCACCGACAGCAGCGCCGAGCCGACGGCGATCGTCATGACGAGCGTCGCGGCCGTGCCTGACGTCCGGACCAGCAGCGTGGCGAGGACCAGCGCCGCCGCCGGCAGCAGCCACAGCGGGGAGAGGAACAGGACGAGGAGCCCGCCGAAGCCGGACCAGGCGTCGGGCCCGAGCGTCGGGTCGGCCCGGTCGGCGAGGCTCGAGGCCGGCAGGTAGAGCGCGACGGCGGCTAGACACCCGACGTAGGACAGCAGGGCGAGCCAACGGCACTCGCACAGGCGTCGAGCGTCCTGCTCGGACGTCGTCTCGTAGCGAGGGGTCGCCGTTCGCGAGCTCATCGGTCGGCTCCGGTGATCAGGAGGCCGAGCAGGGGAGCGGCGGCGACGAACGCGGCGGAGGTGGCCAGGAAGGCCACGACGTCGGATCCCGAGGCCACCTCCGGCGTGCAGCGCAGCAGCGCGGTGGCGCCCAGGGCCGCGCTGATCGACGCCGTCAGCCACAGGCCGATGCGCGTCGTGCGCACCGTCCGACCCGTCACGGCGAGCGTCAGGCTCGCCAGCATCGGCGTCAGGGCCACGGTCAGCGTCGCGAGGGCGAGGTAGAGGGACAGGTCGGCGTCGGACCGGCCGGCCGCGTGGAGCGCGGCGACGTACAGGCCGGCGGCGGGGAGGAGCGCGGCGGCCGAGAGCCAGGTCAGCAGCCGGAGCCGAGCGAGGTGACGCTCGGTGGTGCGGGCCGGCCGGACCGGCCGACGGACGGGGGCGTGGGTCGTCGTCATCGTGACCTCAGGCGCTGCGCTGCTGGTCGAACGGCGTGGCGAGGAGGTCGTGCTCGGCGAGGAGCTTGTCGACCCGGGCCTGGTCGAGGCGGGAGGCGATGTACTTGTCGTCCTGCGCGTCGCGGATCACCTTGGCCAGGGTGAAGGAGGAGGAGACGAGGAAGAGCCCGGTCATCGCGAGGAAGCCGCGCGTCCACGGGTCGACCGGGACGTAGAGGATCGCCCAGACGAGGCCCAGGAGCGAGACGCCGAAGGAGAGGCCGGCCTGGAGGGCGAAGGCGGGGGTGTTCTTGGAGGGGGCGGGAGCGGTCATGGTCGTGGTCCTTGTCGTGTCGGCCACCGCTGGTCGGTGGACTCGGTGACAACCCTCGTCGTCGCCGGCGCCCGACACATGGGTGCAGATACTCAACTCGTCCCTCGCGACGCCTCCTGATGCGGCTAGGTTCGGTCCACGCATCCGTCGGGAGGGGATTCCATGAGGCCGCGCCGCGTCCTGCTGCTCGTCGTCGTGCTGCTGGTGGCCGTCGTGGTCGGGGCCGTACTGCGCTTGGTGATCGACCGTGCCGGGTCGCCGAGCGCGGCCGACACGGCGAGCGAGGCGTGCCCGTCCGCCAGCTCGATCCCGACCGGCGATCGCGTCGCCCTCGCCGCGCGCTCGGAGGGCCGCACGGATGTCCTGTGCACCTACGTCTCCGACGGCCGCGCCTTCTGGTGGACGTCCGGGACGCCGGTGACCGCATCGGAGGCCGACTGGCTGCAGGGCCAGGTGAGCGACATGACCCGAGGGCCCGGCGCAGGACTCGGCCCCGGACTCGGCACTGCGCTCGGCGCCGCATCCGACTTCGTCGGGTGTTCGGGCGACGTCCTGGCGCAGCCCCAGCGTCCGCTGCGCCGTTCGCTGCTGTTCATCGACGACGCGACGCCCGTTCTCGTGCTGGAGGACGGTGGCAGGTGCGGCTTCCTCAGCGCGGCGATCGCTCAGAAGGGCCGCACGGCTCGGTTGGTGCCGACGACGACGTCGTCGATCGACGACCTGACGCGAGGTCTGCACAATCTGACATAATGTCGCTTATCGGCGAAGTGAGGTCGTAGAGTTCAAAGTCGGCTGCCGCCCTCGGCCCACCCCTCACGGGCAGCACGAACAATGCGTCGGACCAGCCGGACAAGCGCGGCGGGTGATACGACCACGACGACCACCACGATCTTCACCACCAGGGCCAGTCGCTCGTCATCGATCCGTGCGACGACCAGCGTCGCAAGCCATCCGATCGTGACGACGATCGCCGCGCGCAACCACGGGCCGCGCCGGCCACCGACAGCAGTACGGATGCTCTTGGCCAGACGTTGGCGCGTGCTGCGGCGTCGCGCTCGGGTCGACGTCATCCGACCCGGCGTCGGGGCAGCAGTTCCACGCAGATGCCCACCAGCAGGCGGATCACGAAGCCGAGGACGACCAGCGGCGTGGCCGCCAGGATCAGCACCAGAGCGGCGCCGGCGACGACCTCGGAGTCGATCAGCGCGCCGAGGCAGACCAGACCGAGCAGCATGATCGTGAGGCCGAGCTCCCAGCCGAGCGGTCGTCGTCGCATGGGCAGAGCATGGCAGCACGTCAGGCGGTGGGCCAGGGTCTCCTAGGCTCGGACCATGGACGTGCTCGACCTGCCCGAGACCGACGATGGCGGCACCGCCGCCGACGTCTACCTGGTCGGCATCGAGCCCCGGCGCCGAGGGCGGGCGCGGACCATCGTGTACGCCGTACTGGACCTCTGGTGCGCGATGTCAGGCGGGACGATGGAGCTCAGTCGCGGCATCGACGTCGTCGTCCGGCGGCGGGACGAGGGGCTGCTGGTGCTGACGCTCCCCGAGCGCGACCCGTCGGCGGCCGCGTTCACCCTCGAGCGGCTGCAGGAGCAGCTGGCCGGGTCGACGCCGGCGGAGTTCCGCGCTGCGTGGGGTCTCGACTGATCCGGGACGCCCCGCCGGACCCTCAGCCGACCGGACCGCTGAACCCGCTGGCCGACGGCGGCTGGTCGTGGTCGCTGGCGCGTCGCGTGTCGGGCGCCGGGTGCTCGAGCTCCTCCAGTCGGGCTCGAGCGCGCGCGTTGGCGACCACCGCGACGACGACGAAGCCGATCAGGGCGAGGGTGATCAGGAGCACCATGCGATCAGCCTAGGGCTGACGCCTCACATGCGGTCGATCAGATCTGCGATCGGGCGGGGCACGTCGTCCAGCGGGACGGCCTCGGCCAGCAGCCGGGCGTACCGCGCCTTGTAGCCGGAGCGGGCGGCCACGAACCGGTGCAGCTGGCGATGCTGGCTCCAGTCGCGCTGGAGCGGTTGGCGCTGGAGGCGCCGGAACGCCCCGAGGTCGCCGTGCTCCCCCATCACCTCCAGCATGCGACGCTCGCCCACCGCGCGGATCAGCTCGTCCTCGAGGTCGTCGACGCAGGCGAAGAACCCGAGCTGCTCGAGCCCCAGGGCGTCGTCGACCGGCCCGAGTCCGACGTCGGCCAGCGCCCGCGCCACGTGCTGACGCTCGGCCACGTCGTACAGGCCGCTGATGCCCCAGCCGACCCGATCGACCAGCGCCTCGCGCACCTGGCGTCGGAGGTTGGTCGCTCCCCCGAGCACCCGCACCTCGACCCCTTCCGTGGCGAGGTCGCGACCGAGTCGTCTCGCGATCGTGGTGACGGCGATGCGGTCGCTCTCGCCCTCGACCAGCACGAGGCGCGACGACGACACCCGTCCAGTCTGCCGAGCGGCCCTCGGCGGCGGATGCGGGAGGCTGCTGGAGGCTGCGGGATCAGAGCAGCCAGGCGGCGTAGAACACGCCGAGGCCGAGGGCGACGAACGCCCCGGCGACGATCCAGAACCGGATCACGACGGTCGCCTCGTCCCAGCCGGCGTGCTCGAAGTGGTGGTGGATCGGTGCGATGCGGAACAGCCGCCGACCGTGGCCGGTGAGTCGCCGGGTCGTCTTGAACCAGCCGACCTGGAGCATCACGCACGCCGTCTCGAGCACGAACAGGCCCGCGATCAGCGCCATCAGCAGCTCGGTGCGGGAGAGGATCGCGAACCCGGCGAGCGCTCCCCCGATGGCCAGCGAGCCGACGTCGCCCATGAAGATCCGGGCCGGCTTGGCGTTCCACCACAGGAACCCGACGCACGCCGCGCTGATCGCCGCCGCGAGCACCGCGAGATCGAGCGGGTCGCGGACGTCGTAGCACTGGGCGACCACGACGTTCGGCCGGCTCGAGCCGCAGCGCTGGTTGTTCTGCCAGACGTTGACGAACACGTAGGCGCCGATGACCAGGATCGACGCGCCCGCGAGCAGGCCGTCGGCGCCGTCGGTGAGGTTGGCGGCGTTCGACGTCGCCGCGACGATGAACCAGATCAGGAGCAGGGTGGCCACCAGCGGCAGGCGCACGCCCCAGTCGTGGGTGGTGGAGAGGTAGGTGGACGCGGGGCGGACTCCCCGCTCGTCGGCGAAGGCCTGCGTGGCGAGGAGGCCGAAGGCGAGGGCGACGACGGTCTGCCCGGCCATCTTGGCCCGGCTGCTCAGCCCCTGGTTGTTCTGGGAGACCACCTTGATCAGGTCGTCGAGGAACCCGACCAGACCGCACCCGACGAACAGCAGCAGGAGCAGCCAGGCGCTGGCGCTGGGCGCGATGCCGGTCGCCGCCCGAGCGAGCAGGTAGGCCATGGTGGCGGCCAGCACGATGACCAGGCCGCCCATGGTCGGGATGCCGCGCTTGACGTGGTGCGTGGTGGGGCCGTCGGCGCGGATCGGCTGCCCCCAGCCGCGGCGGCCGAACCAGCCGATGGCGTACCGGGTGCCGAGCAGGGACAGGACGGTGGCGAGCGCTCCGGCGAGCAGGATCGCGCGCATCGTCATCTCCGGCGAGTCGGGGTCAGGGGGTGCCGTCGGGTCGGCGGGGCCATCATCCCCGGCCCCCCGGACAGCGTCCGCGTCGGCGCGCCGGAACGGCTCAGCCGTCGACGTACCGCGCGAGATGCTCGCCGGTGACGGTGCCCGCGGAGGTCAGGGCGGCGGGGGTGCCCGTGAAGACGACGCGGCCGCCGTCGTGACCGGCGCCCGGGCCGAGATCGATCACCCAGTCGGCGTGTGCCACGACCGCCAGATGGTGCTCGACGACGATGACCGACCGGCCGCCGTCGACGAGGCGGTCGAGCAGCGCGAGCAGGTGCGCGACGTCGGCGAGGTGGAGGCCGGTGGTCGGCTCGTCGAGCACGACGACTCCCCCGGGCTCGGCCATCCGCACCGCGAGCTTGAGTCGCTGGCGCTCGCCGCCGGAGAGGGACGAGAGCGGCTGGCCGAGGGTCAGGTAGCCGAGCCCGACGGCCACGAGCCGCTCCAGGATCGTGACGGCGGCCGGCACCCGGGAGTCGGCGGCGGAGAAGAACGCGAGGGCGTCGTCGATCGCGAGCTCGTGGACGTCGGCGATGGAGAGACCGCCGAGCAGCAGCTCGAGCACGGCCGGCTGGAAGCGGCGGCCGCCGCAGTCGTCGCAGGGGGTCGAGACGGTCTCCATGAAGCCCAGCTCGGTGTCGATGACACCGGATCCGTGGCACGTGGGGCAGGCTCCCTCGGAGTTCGCGCTGAACAGGGCCGGCTTGACCCCGTTGGCCTTGGCGAAGGCCTTCCGCACGGGCTCCAGCAGGCCGGTGTAGGTGGCCGGGTTGCTGCGGCGGGATCCGCGGATCGCCGTCTGGTCGACCACCACGACGTCGTCGCGTGCGGCGATCGAGCCCTGCACCAGCGAGCTCTTGCCGGAGCCGGCGACGCCGGTGAGGGCGCACAGCACGCCGAGTGGGAGGTCGACGTCGACGTCGCGGAGGTTGTTGCGATCGGCTCCCCGGATCTCCAGGACGCCGCTCGGCGTCCGGGTGCGCGGCTTGAGCCGGGCCCGATCGGCCAGATGCCGGCCGGTGAGGGTGTCGGAGGCCCGCAGCGCCTCGACCGTGCCCTCGAAGCACAGCTCGCCGCCGCGAGCCCCGGCACCGGGACCGAGGTCGACGACGTGGTCGGCGATCGCGATCGTCTCGGGCTTGTGCTCGACGACGAGCACGGTGTTGCCCTTGTCGCGCAGCCGCAGCAGCAGTCGGTTCATCCGGTCGACGTCGTGCGGGTGCAGTCCGGCGGTGGGCTCGTCGAACACGTAGGTGACGTCGGTGAGGGCCGAGCCGAGATGACGGATCATCCGCAGCCGTTGGGCCTCTCCCCCGCTGAGGGAGCCCGAGGGTCGGTCGAGCGCGAGGTAGCCGAGGCCGATCTCGACGAAGGAGTCGAGCAGGTCGAGCAGGGCGCGCCGCACCGGCGCGGTCGACGGCTCGTCGAGGTCGCGCACCCAGGCGGCGGCGTCGCCGACCTGCCAGGCGCACACGTCGGCGATCGACGCGCCTCGGACGCGACTCGAGCGCGCCGCCTCGCTCAGCCGGGTGCCGTCGCAGGCGGCGCACCGGCCGACCGTCGCCGCCCGCTCCACGAAGGCCCGCACGTGCGGCTGCAGCGAGTCGGGGTCCTTGGCGAACATCGAGGCCCGGATCTTCGGGATCAGACCCTGGTAGGTGACGTTGACGTTCTCGACCCGCACCTTGCGCGTCGCGCCGTGCAGCAGGTCGTCGCGCTGCGCCGTGGTGAGGTCGCGGATCGGGACGTCGGGCGGCACGACGGCCTTGAACGCCGCCACCATCCAGCCGTCGGCGGTGTAGCCGGGCACCAGGATCGCGCCCTCTGCCAGCGAGCGGCTCTCGTCGACGATCACCGAGAGGTCGAGCGCGGAGACCGTGCCGCGACCCTCGCACTCCGGGCACATGCCGCCGAGGTACACGACGTCCTTCACGGTGGCCCGCTCGATCCGGCCGCCGGCCCGCTCGGTGGACATCACCCCGCTCGCCCTGCGGGTCGGGACGTTGAAGGAGAAGGCCGTCGGAGGCCCGACGAAGGGCTCACCGAGCCGGCTGAAGAGCGTGCGCAGCAAAGGGTGCGCGTCGGTGACCGTGCCGACGGTCGAGCGGGCGTTGGCGGCGAGCGGCTCCTGGTCGACCGCGATCACCGGCGTCAGCCCGTGGAGCGCGTCGACCTCCGGACGGGCCGGCTGCGGCATGAAGCCCTGGACGAACGCCGGGTACGTCTCGTTGATCAGCCGCTGCGACTCGGCCGCGATCGTCCCGAACACCAGCGAGCTCTTGCCGGAGCCGGAGACCCCGGTGAACACCGTCAGGCGACGCTTGGGGACCTCCAGGCTGACGTCGCGCAGGTTGTGCTCGCGGGCGCCCTCGACGCGCAGGACCTCGTGGAGGTCGGCGGGGTGCGCCACCGACTCAGCCCATCGTCCGGGCGCCGTCGAGGGTCTCGCGGATGATGTCCGCGTGCCCGGCGTGCTGCGCGGTCTCGGCGAGGACGTGCCACAGGACCCTGCGGACGGTCCAGGACGCTCCCGGCTCGAACCACGGCGCCGCCGGCAGCGGGTGGGCGACGCCCAGGTCGGCGCCATCGAGGAACGCGTCGGTGGCCGCGGCGACCTCGTCGTACCGGGCCAGGAGCGCCTCGAGCGTGTGCTCCGGGCCGAGCACGAACCGGGTGTCCTCGCCGGTCCAGCCGTCGGAGCCGGGCATCGACCCGGTGCGGCAGAAGCCGATCCACATCTCCTCGGTGTCGGCGACGTGCTTGAGCAGGGACGCCAGCGAGAGGCTGCTCGCGGTGGGCGTGCTGCGCGCGGCGGCGTCGTCGAGGCCCCGGACGGTCTGTCGCAGGAAGCCGCGGTGACGGTGCAGCGTGGCGGCGAGGTCGGCGCGCTCGCGCTCCTCGGGGCTGTCGGTGCGATCGGTGCGGGTCGTCATGGCGGGCTCCCCTGGCTGGGACGAGGTGGACGGTCCGCACGCTAGCGGCGGCCGCCGACACTCCGCAGCCGTCGGGCCGGCTCCCCCGCGCCGCCATGACGGCACTACGCTGCTGTGACCCGGGCCACAAGCCCGACGTCCATCGATCCGAGCCACCACCCGCGGCTCCCGTCCACCAGGGGTTCATCCATGACCCAGCACGTCCAGCAGAGCGCGCAGAGCGCTCCGACCCGTCCCGACCTCCTCGACGCCACGCGCGAGCACGAGCAGGTCGTCGTCGCGAACGACCCGGCCTCGGGGCTGCGCGCCATCGTGGCCATCCACTCCACCGCCCTCGGCCCCGCGCTCGGCGGCACCCGCTTCTTCCCCTACGCCTCCTCCGCCGACGCCCTCGCCGACGTGCTCGACCTGTCGCGCGGCATGACCTACAAGGCCGCGCTCGCCGGGCTCGACCTCGGCGGCGGCAAGGCCGTCATCGTGGGCGACCCCGCCGCGGTGCGGGCTCGCGGCGGCGAGGAGGCCCTCCTCCGCGCCTACGGCCGGTTCGTGGAGTCCCTCGGCGGTCGCTACCGCACGGCCTGCGACGTGGGCACCTCCTCCCCCGACATGGATCTCATCGCCCGCGAGACGCGTCACGTGACCGGCCGCACCGTGGCCCTCGGCGGCGCCGGCGACAGCTCGGTGCTGACCGCCTTCGGCGTGCACCAGGGGCTGCGCGCAGCCGCACGCCACGCCTGGGGCACCGAGTCGCTGGACGGACGCCGGGTCGGCGTCGCCGGCGTCGGCAAGGTCGGGCGCCACCTCGTCGGCCTGCTCCTGGCCGACGGAGCGCGCGTGGTGATCACGGACGTCGCGCGGGGTGCCGTCGACCGGGTGCGCGAGGAGCACCCCGAGGTGGAGGTCGTCGCCGACGCCGCGGCGTTGGTCGCCGAGCCCCTCGACGTCTACGCGCCCTGCGCGCTGGGGCATGCGCTGACCGACGAGGTGGTCGAGACGCTCAGCGCCCGGATCGTCTGCGGCGCCGCGAACAACCAGCTCGCGCATGCGGGCGTCGAGAAGACGATGCTCGAGCGCGGCATCGTCTACGCCCCGGACTACTGCGTGAACGCGGGCGGGCTGATCCAGGTGGCCGACGAGCTGGACCCGTCCGGCTTCTCGTTCGAGCGGGCGCAGCAGCGGGCCCGGGGCATCCACGCGACGACGGCCGCGGTGCTGGAGACCGCGGCGTCCGAGGGCGTCTCCCCCGCGCTCGCCGCCGACCGGCTGGCCGAGCGACGCATCCGCGAGGTCGGTCGGCTCCGCGGCATCTGGATCGGCTGATCGACCCGGGCCGGAGCCACGAGCCGGGTCGGGCGGCCCACCTGCGGGTGGGCCGCCCGACCGCGGGCGGCCCCACGGTCCGTCCATGAGCGCCTCACGCACCGCCGGCCGCCTCGTGCTCGGCACGTTCATGGTCACCGCCGGAGTCCTGCACCTGACCGCCAAGCGGCAGGAGTTCCAGGCCCAGGTGCCCGACTGGTTCCCCGTCGACGCCGACGTCACCGTGCTCGCGTCCGGCGTCGTGGAGGTGGGACTCGGCGCGGCGTTCGTGGCGCTGCCCCGTCATCGCGGACGGGTCGGGGCGCTGCTCGCGCTCTTCTACCTCGCGATCTTCCCGGGCAACATCGCCCAGTACGTCGAGGGCACGGATGCCTTCGGCCTCGACTCCGATCGGGCACGGCTGATCCGACTGTTCTTCCAGCCGGTGCTGATCGCCTGGGCGCTCTGGGCCGGCGAGACCCTGAGGGGTCGCGCCGACCGCAGGTGAGGCGACGCCTCAGGCGTCGAGACGGGCCAGCTCGTCGGCGCTGAGCTCGAGGTCCGCGGCGCGCGCGGAGTCCTGGATGGACGAGGGACGCTTGGCACCCGGGATCGGGACGACGATCGGCGACTGCGCGATCTCCCACGCCAGCGCCACCTGCTGCGGCGAGACGCCCCGCTGGGCGGCGATCTCCGCGAACGCGGGGTGGTCGTCGCCGAGGCCCTTCGCGCCGCCGAGGCCGCCGAGCGGGCTCCACGGCAGGAAGATGAGCCCGAGCTCCTCGCACACCTCGATCTCGGGCGCGCTGGAGCGGAAGGCGGGCGAGAACTGGTTCTGCACGCTGACCAGCGCGTCGCCCAGCACCGAGTGGGCCAGCCGGATCTGCTCCGGATTCGCGTTCGAGAGGCCGACGCGCCGCACCTTGCCGGCGTCGTAGACCTCCTTGAGCGTGCCGACGACCTCCTCGTACGGCACGGCGGGGTCGGGCCGGTGGTGCTGCCACAGCTCGATCACGTCGACGCCGAGGCGCTGCAGGCTGGCGTCGACGGCCTCGTGCAGGTGGTCGGCGGAGGAGTCGGTGGCCCAGCCGCCGCCGTCGGTGCGGACGTGTCCGGCCTTGGTGGCGAGCGTGACCCGGTCGCGCACGCCGAGCTCGTCGAGCAGAGAGGCGATCAGCCGCTCGTTCTCGCCCTGGGCGTCCGCGCCCTTCTCGTCGCCCGGGCCGTAGGCGTCGGCGGTGTCGAAGAGGGTGACGCCCGCGTCGAGCGCTGCGCGGACGGTGTCGAGCAGCTGCTCGCGCGGCTGCGATCCGGACTGGTCGAAGGTCATCAGGCCCAGCCCGACGACGCCGATCTCGACGGTTCCGACGGTCGGGTTGCCCAGGGTTCGCGTCTGCATGACCTCAGTCCTACCCCCGAGCGCCGACGCTCTCGCGCCCCCTCCTCCTGCGGGTGGGGCGCTTGGAGCGGCCCGCCACGATGGCGGGCGTGCCAGAGGGACACACCATCCACCGCATCGCGCGCCACCACGACCGCCTGATCGTGGGCCACCGCGTCGAGGCGTCCAGCCCGCAGGGACGCTTCGCCGAGGGCGCCGCGCTGATCGACGGTCAGGTGCTGGCCGGCACGGACGCGTGGGGCAAGCACCTCTTCCACCGCTACGACGACCTGTGGGTGCACGTCCACCTCGGGCTCTTCGGCAAGTTCCGCGACGGCGCCCTCCCCGCCCCGGAGCCGCGCGGCGCGCTGCGGATGCGGCTGCTCACGGACACGCACTGGGTCGAGCTGCGCGGACCGACGGCCTGCGAGGTGCTCACCGATCCCGAGCGCGACGCGATCCTCGCCCGGCTGGGGCCCGATCCCCTGCGCAGGGGTGCCGACGCCGAGGCCTTCGTCAGCCGGGTGACGCGGAGCCGCGCGCCGATCGGGGCGATGCTCATGGACCAGTCGGTGATCGCCGGCGTCGGCAACGTCTACCGCGCCGAGGTGCTGTTCCGGCACGGGCTGAGTCCGTTCCGCGCGGGTCGCGAGCACCGTCCCGAGGCCGTCCAGGCCGTCTGGGACGACCTGGTCGTGCTGCTGCGCGCGGGCGTCCGGGCCGGTCGCATCGTCACCACCGAGCCCGGCGATCGCGAGCGACCCACCGGCCGGGTGCGCCGCGTCGACGCGCACTACGTCTACGGCCGTGCCGGTCTCCCCTGCCGCCGCTGCGGCACCGAGGTCGAGTCCGCCGAGATGGTCGCGCGTCGCCTCTTCTGGTGCCCGGCCTGCCAGCCCTGAGGCGGACGCTCCGCGGCGACCCAGCGGATCTGCCCGGAGGGCCGTGACGGGTCGCCTGCGGCAGACTGCGGTCGTGGGCACCGAGATCGCCGAGCTGTGGCGCTACCCCGTCAAGGCCTTGGTCGGCGAGCGGGTGGCGACCCTCGATCTGGACGAGCGCGGCGTCGTCGGCGACCGCCGGTGGGCGATCCACGACGAGGACGGCCGGATCGCCAGCGGGAAGTCGACCCGGAGGTTCCGCCGCCGTGACGAGGCGCTGACGCTCGCCGGCCGGACGGGCGACTCCGGGGTGGAGGTGCTCGACCCCCTCCGATCCCCCGGCGGCCCCGTGCGCCGCGCCGGGGATCCGTCGACCGACGTCTGGCTCTCCGAGCGCCTCGGCGTGGCCGTGCGGCTTCGCGAGGAGGGCGAGGTCCCGCATCTCGACGCCGGCCCGGTGCACCTGGTGGGCACGGCGACCCTCGCCTGGGCCGCGGAGCACTGGGGCGGATCGCCGGACGCCCGGCGCCTGCGGCCGAACCTCGTGGTCGCGACCGACGAGCCGTTCGTGGAGGACACCTGGGACCGGCTCGACGTCGGCACCGCGGTGCTCGGTGTCGAGGGACCCACCGAGCGGTGCCGGATGCTCGACCTCGTCGAGGGCCGGCCCGCGCTGCACCCGTGGCTGCGGGGCGCCGCACGCGAGCGCGACGCCTGCCTCGGCGTCTACGCGTCGGTGCTGGACCGGGGGCGCCTCGCCCAGGGCGACGCGGTCACGGTGCGGGCGTGAGACCGGTCGCCGCGAAGAGTCGCGCGTGGAGCTCGCGCACCACGGCCTCCTTGCGCGCGTTGTAGTCCATGCCGTGGCCGCCGGCGGCTCGGGTGGCCACCGACGCCGCCCGCTTGGCCGCGGCGTACCGCTCCCGGTCGTCCGGATGCGCCCGCAGCCAGTCGCGGAACAGGCGGTGCCGCACCGGCTCGGCCGCGTCCGGGCCGAACA
Organism: Nocardioides sp. TRM66260-LWL; assembly: GCF_020075545.1. GTDB lineage: Bacteria > Actinomycetota > Actinomycetes > Propionibacteriales > Nocardioidaceae > Nocardioides. The sequence continues at coordinate 1,207,618 of NZ_JAIQZK010000001.1, read as the reverse complement.
CGTGCAGGTGGCAGGCGGGAGCCGTCAGCCGCAGCATCCGGTGCTCCTGCCACCAGGGCTCGCGCACGCGCAGCTCGAAGCCGGCGTCGAGCAGCGGCGGGAGAGTCGCCGGCGTCGAACGTGATCAGGTGCTCGCGGGTCGGCACGGTCGCCCGCGCCATCCGCGGCCGTCCGCCCGGGTCAGCGCGCATGGCCCGACCGGGCCACGGCCCCGACGGCGTCCTGACAGTCCTGTGGAGTTCACCTCAGGACCGACGCCGCGCGTCCGTACGGTCGAGGAGACCGAGAGGAGACGACCATGTGGGACACCGTCCAGAACGCCGATCATCAGCTGTCGCACGACCTGCCGTGCCAGCGCTGCGGGCACGCCATGCACACGTTCCTGGCCTGCGACGCCGCGTGCGGCTGCACCCCCGCGACGCCCCCGGGCGCGAGCCAGCCGGCGGCGAAGGTCGCCTGACCTCCGCCGCCGACCGGCGCGCGCCTCGTCGCGCGGGCACGGCCCTCGCGGCCCTCAGGGCTGCAGCAGCACCTTCACCGCCCGCCGCTCGTCCATCGCGCGGTAGCCGTCGGCGACCTCGGCCAGCGGCAGGGTGAGGTCGAAGACCTTCCCGGGGTCGATCCGACCCGCCAGCACGAGCTCGAGCAGGTCCGGCAGGTAGCGCCGCACCGGCGCCATGCCGCCGGCCAGGCCCACGTTGCGGCCGAACATCGTGCGGACGGGCAGCTCGACGCCGTGCGGCACGCCGACGAACCCCACCATCGAGCCCGGCCGGGCGACGTCGAAGGCCGTGCGCATGGACTGGTCGGTGCCGACGCACTCGAGCACCGCGTCGGCGCCGATGCCGTCGGTGAGCTCCATGACCGCCGCGGTGGCGTCGTCGCCCCGCTCGGCGATCACGTGGGTGGCGCCGAAGGCCCGGGCGATCTCCTGGCGCGGCTCGTGGCGCGACATCGCGACGATGCGCTCGGCGCCCATCGTCGCGGCCGCGAGCACGCCGCACAGGCCGACCGCGCCGTCGCCGATGACGACGACCGTCGATCCCTCGCGGACCCCCGCGGAGACCGCGGCGTGCCAGCCCGTCGGCATGACGTCCGAGAGCGCGAGCAGCGACGGGACCAGCGCCGGGTCGTGATCGGCCGGCACGGCGACGAGGCTGCCGTCGGCCTGGTTGACCTTGGCGTACTCGGCCTGACCGCTCGTGGTCATGCCGAGGTTGACGCAGCCGGCCTGCATGCCGTTGCGGCAGTGCGCGCAGGTGTTGTCGCAGTGGTCGAAGGGCACGACGACGAGGTCGCCGGCCCGGAACGCCGAGACCTCGGAGCCGACCTCCTCGACGACGCCGAGGCACTCGTGCCCGATCGTCTGGCCCGGGCGGATCGGGTTCTCGCCGCGATAGGGCCACAGGTCCGAGCCGCAGATGCAGGCGGCGGAGACCTTGACGATCGCGTCGGTGGGCTTCTCGATGGCGGGGTCGGGCACCTCGGTGAAGCGGATGTCCCGGGTGTCGTGGAGGGTGGTCGCGCGCATGTCCGCATCCGACACCCGCGACGGCCCCGCCAGCAAGCCGCCCCCACCGTCGGTGGTGGTCGGCAGGCGTGCGACGCGCCTCCCCGCGGAGACTGGCGTTATCTCACATGTGAGTTAACGTGGGCCCATGAGTGACTACAAGGGTCGCATCGGCAACCTCATCCGCGACGCGCGCAAGCACCGCGGCATGACGCAACACCAGCTCGCGGAGGTGCTCGGCACCAGCCAGAGCGCGATCAACCGGATCGAGAAGGGCCAGCAGAACCTCTCGCTGGAGATGCTGGCGCGGATCGGCGCCGCCCTCGACTCCGAGATCGTCGCCCTCGGCGCCGGCCCGACGCACCTGCGCATCACCGGTCCGACGACCCTCTCGGGCAGCATCGACGTCAAGACCTCGAAGAACGCGGGTGTCGCCCTGTTGTGCGCCTCGCTGCTGAACCGGGGACGGACCACGCTGCGCCAGGTGGCACGCATCGAGGAGGTCAACCGGCTGCTCGAGGTGCTCGGCAGCCTCGGCGTCACCACCCGCTGGCTCAACGAGGACAACGACCTGGAGATCGTCCCGCCGAAGGAGCTGCGGCTCGACGCCATCGACGAGGACGCCGCCCGGCGCACCCGCTCGATCATCATGTTCCTCGGCCCGCTGCTGCACCGCTCGGACTCCTTCGAGCTGCCCTACGCCGGCGGCTGCAACCTGGGCACCCGCACGGTCGAGCCGCACATGTCGGCGCTGCGTCCCTTCGGTCTGGAGGTCAAGGCCACCGACGGCAGCTACCACGCGCAGGTCGACCGCACGATCGAGCCGGGACGTCCGATCGTGCTGACCGAGCGCGGCGACACGGTCACCGAGAACGCCCTGATGGCCGCCGCTCTCCACCCGGGCACGACGGTCATCCGCAACGCCTCGTCGAACTACATGGTCCAGGACCTCTGCTTCTTCCTGCAGCGCCTGGGCGTCACGATCGAGGGCGTCGGCACCACGACGCTGACCGTCACCGGCTGCACCGACATCGACGTCGACGTCGACTACGCGCCGGCGGAGGACCCCATCGAGGCGATGTCGCTGCTGGCGGCCGCGATCGTCACCGGCTCGGAGATCACCATCAACCGGGTGCCCATCGAGTTCCTCGAGATCGAGCTCGCGACGCTCGAGGGCATGGGCCTGCGCTACACGATGAGCGAAGAGTACCTCGCCCGCAACGGGCACACGCGGCTGGTCGACCTGACCACGCACCCCTCGCAGCTGCGGGCCCCGCTGGACAAGATCCACCCGATGCCGTTCCCGGGCCTGAACATCGACAACCTGCCGTTCTTCGCCGTCATCGCCGCCGTCGCGAGCGGCCAGACCCTCCTGCACGACTGGGTCTACGAGAACCGCGCGATCTACCTGACCGAGCTCACCAAGCTCGGCGCGCAGGTCAAGCTGCTCGACCCGCACCGGGTGATGATCGAGGGTCCGACCCACTTCTCCGGCACCGAGATCGTCTGCCCGCCGGCGCTGCGTCCGGCCGTCGTGATCCTGCTCGCGATGCTCGCCTCGAAGGGCACGAGCGTCCTGCGCTCGACGTACGTGATCCACCGCGGGTACGAGGACCTCGCCGAGCGGCTCAACACCCTCGGCGCCTCGATCGAGACGTTCCGCGACATCTGAGTCCCGGCGCCGCGCGACGACGGCCCGGACCGGCATACTCAGCCGCGTGAGCAGCCGGTCCGGACCGCCCCGCACCGGCTGGGCGTACCTCGACGACGTCCGCCTCCGTCAGGGGGCCGTGCTGGCCTTCGCGCACCGGGGCGGGGCGCGGCACCCCGAGCTCGCGGCGCTCGGCGGCATCGAGAACACCGCGCGGGCGTTCGCCCACGCCGTCGGCCTCGGCTACCGGCACCTGGAGACCGACGTCCACGCCACGCGCGACGGCGTGCTGCTCGCCGTCCACGACGCCTCGCTCGACCGGGTGGCCGGGCACGCGGGCGCGGTGCGCGACCTCGACCTCGAGCGACTGCGCTCGGTGCGCATCGGCGGCTCGGAGCCGGTGCCGACCCTCGTCGAGCTGATCGAGGCGCACCCCGATGTGCGGTTCAACCTCGACCTCAAGGCGGCCGACGCCGTGGCACCCCTGGCCGCGCTGGTCGAGCAGCGGGGCTGGCACGACCGGGTGCTGGTGGGGTCGTTCTCCGGCCGTCGGCTCTCGCGCTTCCGTCGGCTGACCGGCGGGCGGGTGGCCACCTCGGCCTCGCCCTGGGAGGTGGCGACCTTCGTCCTGGTGCCGAGCGCGCGGATCGCACGGCTCGTCACCGGCGGGCGGGTCGCCGCGCTCCAGGTGCCCCCGGCCCAGCGGATCGGCCCGCTGCGGCTGCCCGTCGTCACGGCCGGCCTCGTCCGACGCGCCCATGCCGCCGGCGCGCACGTCCACGTGTGGACCATCGACGACCCCGCGGAGATGCGCCGGCTGCTCGCCCTCGGCGTCGACGGCCTGATGACCGACCGCACGGACGTCCTGCGCGACGTGCTCCGCGAGCACGGCGCCTGGCCCGAGGCCGACGCGTGACGTCCGCGGCGCAGCGCCGACGGGAGCAGCGGGCCTGGAACTGGTACGACTGGGCGAACTCCGCCTTCTACACGACCGTGCTGACGGTGCTCTTCGCGCCGTACATGATCACCGTGGCCAGCCGGGCCGCCGGCTGCGCCGAGGACGAGGACCCGTGCAGCCGCACGCTCTCGGTGCTCGGGCTGCACGTCGCGGCCGGCTCGCTGCCGTCGTACCTCACGAGCTTCGCGACGATCGCCAGCGCGCTCGTCCTCCCCCTCGTCGGCGCGCTCGTCGACCGCTCGGCGCACAAGAAGCGGCACATGGCCGGCTTCGCCTGGGCCGGGGCGGCGGCCGCCTCGATGCTCTTCTGGATGCGCGACGACCAGTGGCAGATCGGGGCGATCGCGGTCGTGCTCGCCTCGCTGCTGGCCGGGTGCTCGCTGGTCAGCTACTACGCCATCCTGGTCGAGATCTCCACCGAGGACGAGCGCGACGCCGTCTCCAGCCGCGGCTGGGCCTTCGGCTACCTCGGCGGCGGCCTCCTGCTCCTGCTCAACCTCGTCGTCGTGCTCGGCCACGACGCCTTCGGCCTCTCCACCGAGCTCGCCGTGCGCCTCTCGATGCTGTCGGCCGCGGTGTGGTGGGCCGGGTTCACGATCATCCCGTTCGTCCGCCTGCGCGACTACGCGCCGACCCTGCCGCAGGGCCCCGACTCCGGGCTGTGGGACCGCAGCTTCGGCCAGCTCGGCCGCACCCTCCGCGAGCTGCGCGGCTATACGATGACGCTGACCTTCCTCGTCGCGTACCTCTTCTACAACGACGGCATCCAGACCGTGGTGGCCAGCGCCTCGACGTTCGGCTCCAAGCAGCTCGGCTTCGGCGACTCGGTGCTCATCGGCACCATCCTGATGATCCAGTTCGTCGCCTTCGGCGGCGCCTTGCTCTTCGGCCGCCTGGCCGCGCGGCACGGGGCGTACCGGTGCCTGCTGTGGGGCACGGTCGCGTGGGCCGCGATCGTCGTGCTGGCGATCGCTCTGCCTGCCGGCGACGTCGTGCCGTTCCTCGTGGCCGGCGTGGCGATCGGCCTGGTCATGGGCGGCACCCAGGCGCTCTCCCGCTCGTTCTTCTCGCTGCTGATCCCCCGTGGCCGCGAGGGCGAGTACTTCGCGCTCTACAACGCCGCCGAGCGCGGCACCAGCTGGTTCGGGACGCTGCTGTTCGGCGTCGTCTTCCAGCTCACCGGCTCCTACCGTCCCGCGCTGTTCGCGCTGGTGGTCTTCTTCGTCGTCGGCGGTCTGCTGCTCCTGCGCCTCGATCCCGAGCGCGGCATCCGCGAGGCGGGCAACCAGGTGCCGGTCCGCGGCCGCTCCACCTGAGAGCCGACTGTGAATCGTGGTCCGGTGGCCACCCCTTCGTCACTTTCCGGAATCCTCGGCCGATGGCTACCGTTGAGGACTCGACGGGCGACGGAGCCTGCCGCTCTCGGCGGCCTCCGGGTCCGTCCTCATGGGGGATCAGAGAGAACGGAGGTGCCTCATGGCTGAGCGCACACTGCGCGGAGCACGACTCGGGGGTCAGTCCTTCGAGGACGAGCGCGGCATCGAGTTCGCCGCTCGTCAGCAGGTCGGGTACCGCTGCCCGCAGCAGCACGAGTTCGAGATCACGATGTCGGTCGAGGCCGACATCCCGGCGACCTGGGAGTGCCCGCGCTGCGGCTCCGAGGCCCTGAGCACGGCCGGCATCGAGCCGGAGCAGAAGGTCGAGAAGCCGGCGCGCACGCACTGGGACATGCTCCTGGAGCGGCGCTCGGAGAAGGAGCTCGAGGACATCCTCAAGGAGCGCCTCGAACTGCTGCGCGGCGGCGAGATCGGCCCCGCGCACCTGCACCGGGCCAACGCCAAGCGGCGTCCTGCCTGACGCGTGACGCCGACCGCGCTCGCGGTCAGTCGTCGATCACCTCGCCCCGGACGATCGGACCCTCGGGTCCGGCGCCGGGGCGTCGTGCGTCGCGGGGTCCGGCCCAGGGACCGGCGCCCGGACCGGGGCCGAGCACGACCAGCCGCGACTCGACCGCGCGCGCCAGCAGGCGACGGAAGAGCGGGCGGGTGAGGGGCAGGATCAGCAGCACCGCGACCACGTCGGTGACGAAGCCCGGCGTCAGCATGAGGGTGCCGCCGATCAGGATCAGCCCCGCGTCGGCCAGCTCGGTGGCGGGCATGCGTCCCTGCGCGAGCGCGGTGCGCAGGGCCTGCCAGGCCCGGGCCCCCTCGCGACGCACGAGCCAGGCGCCGATCAGGCTGTCGAGGACGAGCAGGACGACCGTCCAGCCCGCGCCGACGACGTGGCCGACCTGGATGATCACGTAGATCTCCACGACCGGCACCAGCAGGAACGCCAGCACCAGCCAGGACGCGAGGCGCCGCCCCCGGGAGGCCATCAGCGCGCCTGGGACCGCTCGCGACGACGGGTCGCGCGCCGCTCGCGGCGCTGCTGCAGGCCCCAGCGCGTGACCAGGCGCAGCGACTCGGTGGCCACCGCCCCGCTCATCTTCGACGCCCCGCGCTCGCGCTCGATGAACTCGATCGGCACCTCGCGGACCGTGAGGCCGGCGTTGAGCGTGCGGGTGACCATCTCGGTCTGGAACACGTAGCCGGTGGCCTGGACGGTGTCGAGCTCGATCTTCTCCAGCGTGTGCCGACGGAAGAGCCGGAAGCCCGCTGTCGCGTCGCGCACGCCGATGCCGAGCAGGAGCCGGACGTAGACGTTGCCGCCGCGCGAGAGCAGCCGACGGCGCAGCGGCCAGTTGACCACCGACCCGCCCGGCACGTAGCGCGAGCCGATGACCAGGTCGGCCGAGCCCAGGGCGTCGAGCAGCAGGTGGAGCTGCTCGGGCTGGTGGGAGCCGTCGGCGTCCATCTCGCCGATGACGTCGTAGCCGGCGTCGAGCGCCACCGAGAAGCCGTGGAGGTAGGCCGCGCCGAGGCCGGCCTTCTCCGTGCGGTGCAGCACCGAGATCGCCGGGTCGGCGGCGGCGAGCTCCTCGGCCAGACGGCCGGTGCCGTCGGGCGAGCCGTCGTCGACGATCAGCACGTCGAGGCCGGGCTGTGCGGCCCGGACGCGGCCGACGATCCAGGCCAGGTTGTCGGCCTCGTTGTAGGTCGGGATGACCATGACGGCGCGTCCGAGTCCCTCGATGCTCACGTGCGTGTTCCTTCGTCGTCCGGCTCCGGGCGGACGACGGCCCGCCCGGTGAGCGTCCGACGATACGCGAGGAGGACCCTCAGGAGCCCAACCGCGGTGAGCAGCAGACAGGCGCGTCCGACCCACAGGCCCCACCGGGTGCCGGGCGTCACACCGCTCATCAGCCCGACCTGCTGGACGAGCACGGCGGTCGTGCGCTTGTCGGCGCTCTGCACGACGCGCCCCGACGGGTCGATGACGCCGCTGATGCCGTTGGTCGACGCCACGACGACCCACCGGCCGGTCTCCAGGGCGCGCAGCCGGGTGATCGCGAACTGCTGGTCGAGCTGGTCGGTGAAGACGAAGGTGGCGTTCGAGGTCTGCACCGTCATCAGCTGCGCGCCGCGCGTCATCTGGTCGCGCGCGACGTCGTCGTAGGCGACGTCGAAGCAGATCGCGTCGGCGACCGAGAGCCGGCCGATCGTGAGCGGGGTGCGGCGATCGCCCGCCCGCATGTCGCGCGGGATCGCGCGCAGCTGCCCGAACTGCCCGTCGATCAGGCCGCGGAAGGGGATGTACTCGCCGTACGGCACCGGGTGACGCTTCGTGTAGCGCTCGGACGTCGCGCCGTCGGGGGTGAACACGATGCCCTGGTTGAGCACGTGCTTCGGACCGTCGTCGACGATGCCGCCGACGAGCACCGGGACGCCCACGGCCGCGACCGCCCGGTCGATCTGCTCGCGCGTGTACGGGTCGCCGAGCGGGTCGGTGGCCGTCGAGTTCTCCGGCCAGACCACGAGGTCCGGGCGCGGCTCCTCCCCCGCCGCGATCCGCGCCGCGAGGTCGACCGTGGCGTTCGCGTGGTTGGCGACCAGCCCGCGCACGTCGAAGAGCACGTCGTTGCCGGGGCCCGGCACGTTGCCCTGCACCGCGGCGACGGTCGCGGTGCCGCTCTGCGCCAGGTGGTAGGGCCGGACCGCGGGCGCGAGGAGGAGCAGGACGACGCCCGCGAGCGCCAGCGCCGGACCGCGCCGGCGCTCCGCCACCGCCAGCCAGGCCGTGACCGAGCCGGCGAGCGCGAGCAGCAGGCTGAGGCCGACCATGCCGACGTAGGGCAGGGCGTCCTGGGCCGGGGTGTCGACGACGCCGAAGGCCAGGCGTCCCCAGGGCATGCCGCTGAAGGGCCACTGGCTGCGCCAGACCTCCATCGACGTCCATGCGGCGGCGCACCACAGCGGCCACGCGCGGCGGGTCATGAGGGCGGCGACGACGCTGCCGAGCAGCGCGTAGAACAGCGCCTCCACCGACGCGAGCGCCACCCACGCGGCGGTCGCGACCGCGCGCATCCACCAGATGTGGACGAAGTAGAAGCCGACGCCGAACGCCAGGCCGGGCAGCCACGCGCGGCGCGCCCGCAGGCCGCGCACGCTCAGCAGGAACCCCGCGACCGCCGGGGGGATGACGTAGGGAGCCGCCACCGGCTCGAAGGCGAGGGAGAGCGCGACGCCGCTGAGCAGGGCGGCGACGAGGCGACGCAGCACGCCCTCACGCTACCGGGGCGGTCGCTCTGCAGATCCCGGGAGGACCCCGTCCGAGCCTTCGGTCCAGCCCTGGATCCGACCGGCTGCCGGGGTCGGGCTGTTGTCTAGGGGTCGGGGGGTCCTCCCGTGAGCGCCCTCGCGGGGCGGACCGACCTCCGCGAACAGCGTCGGACGGGTGCTGGCACCTCACCCTCCGACACGGCCACTCGGACGTCGGTCCACCGGCCACGATCTGCATGGGCGGTCTGCCACACCCTCACGAACCGGCGTGGTCGCTGTCAACCGGGCGCTGACCTGCGACGACGTGCATCGCCGCAGGTCAGCGCGGTGCCGTCCGTTCACCTCCGAGTCGTGTGGATTCCGCATGCTGGCCGCCGACGCCGGACCCCCCGTCACCGGTGTGACGCGTGGGATCACCGGGGCGACGTGGCTCCGACGAGGCGCAGCGCCATCGCCGCGTGCGCCTCTCCGAGCGCCTCGAGTCGGAGCGCGCCGTCGGCGCGGTACCAGTGGGCGACGCCGGTGCACATCTCCAGCAGGGCGCGGCGCGCGAGGGCCGCCGCCGCGGCGTCGGCCAGGGCGACGCGGGGGTCGCCCACCAGCGGGTCGAGCGCGCGGCGCCACACGTCCTCGTAGCGGTCCCGGAGGGCGACGACCGCATCTCTCGCCGCGCCGTCCAGGACGCCGATCTGGTCGTCGACCACGCGGGTCTCACGGGGCCGCTCGGCGTGCTCGCGCACGTGCAGGCGGACGAGCGCGGCGAGTCGCCGCAGCGGATCGGGCTCCTCGGCCTCGACGGCCTCGGCGAGCGCGATCAGCCGGTCGAGCCCGCCGGTCATGAGGGCGACAAGGAGGTCCTCCTTCGTGCCCATGTAGTGGTAGAGGGTCGCCGAGGACAGGCCGGCCCGCTCGGCGAGCTGGCGGATGCCGGTGCCGTGGAAGCCGCGGGTGGCGAACAGCTCGAGCGCGGCCTCGCGGATCCGCGCGGCGGCGTCCGGCTCGGCGTCCGGCGCGGGCTCGGGCTCGGCGGGCGTGCGTCGCGGCATGCGGCCTCCTGCTAGCGTGGTCGATCGATCGATCGACAGCCTAGACCCTGACGAGCGGAGCACCTGTGAGCGTCCACCACGACCGTGACGGCGCCGTCGCGATCCTGCACCTCGACCGGCCCGAGCGGCTCAACGCCGTCGACGCCGAGCTCCCCCGCCGGCTCTCCGCCGCGCTGCGCCGCGCGGCCGACGACGGCGCACGCGCCGTGGTGCTCGCCGGCCGGGGTCGCGCGTTCTGCGCCGGCCACGACCTCAAGGAGCCGCCCGCGCGCGAGAGCGTGGAGCAGTCCCGGGCACGACTGGAGGACATCCAGGACGTCACGCGGCAGATCCGCCGCTTCCCCGGAGCGGTCGTGGCCGCCGTCCACGGGTACGCCCTCGGCGCCGGCGCGGAGTTCGCGCTGGGCTGCGACGTCGTGGTGGCCGGCGAGGACGCCGTGTTCGGGTTCCCCGAGGTCGGCGTCGGGCTGTCGGTGACCGGCGGCATCTCGTCCCTGCTGCCCGCGCTCGTCGGCTGGGCGCGGGCCAAGGAGCTGCTCCTGCTCGGCGAGCGCGTCGGCGGCGCCGAGGCGAAGGCGATCGGCCTGGTCGCGCGCTGCGTGCCCGCCGGGACCCACCTGGAGGAGGCCGTGGCCCTCGCGCATCGGCTCGCCGAGCGCCCGCCCACCGCCGTCGCGCTGGCCAAGCAGGCGCTCGACCGCGCCCTCGGCGAGGGTCTGGAGGACGCCATGGCCCGCGAGGTCGAGCACGCGGTGCTCACCACGCTCACCGGCGAGAGCGCCGCGCCGATCTCGGAGTTCGGCCGTGGCTGAGCCGGCGCGACCGCGCGGCGGGGCGCCGGCGGACCCGACGACGCTGACCCTCGTCCAGCTGCTCGACCTGGCGGCGAGCGACCCGGCGAGCGCCGACGCGGTGCTCTGGACCTTCGACCTGCCGCAGGGGCGGGTGGACCTCACCCGGGCCGAGACGGCCGAGCGCACCCGCCGCCTGGCCCGCGGGCTGGCCGCGCGGGGCGTCGCCGCGGGCGATGCGGTGGGCGTCATGCTCGGCAACTCCGCCGAGCAGCTGCTGGTCTGGTTCGCGCTGCAGCGGCTCGGCGCGCTCACGGTGCCGCTGAACGTCCGCTACCGCGCCGAGGACCTGCGCCACGTGCTGTCGGACGCCGGGGCGCGGCTGGTCGTCGCCCGGGACGAGCACCGTGCGCTGCTCTCACCGCTCGTCGAGGTGGTCGCGCCCGTGGACCTCGACGACGGCGGCACGTCGCCGCTCCCCGAGCTCGCGCCCGACCCCGACCGCGTGGTCAGCCTGCAGTACACGTCCGGCACCACCGGACGTCCGAAGGGCTGTCTGCTCTCCTCGCGGTACTGGACGCTGCTGGCGCACTCGCTGGTGACCGGCACCCCGCATCTGGGCCCGGACGACGTGCTGCTGACCGCGCAGCCGTTCCACTACGTCGACCCGCAGTGGAACGCGGTGGCGGCGCTGGTGGCGGGCGGGCGCATGGTCGGTCTCGACGGCTTCCACCCCTCGACCTTCTGGGCCAAGGTCCGCGAGCACGAGGTCACCTACGTCTACTGCCTGGCCGCGATGCCGACCCTGCTGCTGCGGATGCCCGAGCACCCCGACGACCGGCGCCACCGGGTGCGGGTCGTGCAGTGCTCCGCCATCCCACCGGCGTCGCATGCCGCGCTCGAGGAGCGGTTCGGGGTGCCGTGGCTGGAGGCCTTCGGCATGACCGAGACCGGCGCGGACATCCGCGTCGACCTCGCCGAGCACGACGAGCTGGTGGGGTCCGGCTGCCTGGGGCGTCCGGCGGCCCATCGCGAGGCCCGACTCGACGAGGCGGGGCAGCTGTGGCTGCGGGGCCCGGGCATGCTCCAGGGCTACCTCGGCCATCCCTCGCCGTTCGACGAGGACGGCTGGTTCCCGACGGGCGACCTCGCCCGCGTCGACGACCACGGGCGCTACCACCTCACCGGCCGGCTCAAGGACATGATCCGGCGCGCCGGCGAGAACATCGCCGCCCAGGAGGTCGAGGAGGTGCTGCTCGGGCATCCGGCGGTGCGGCTCGCCGCGGTCGTCGGCGTGCCCGACCCGGTGCGCGGCGAGGAGGTGCGCGCCTACGTCGTCGCACCCGGGCTGCCCGACGCCACCGCGGCCGAGACGCTCGAGACGTGGTGCAGCGAGCGCCTCGCGCCGTTCAAGGTGCCGCGCCAGTGGGCGCTGCGGGCCGAGCTGCCGCTCACGGCGTCCCTGCGCGTGGAGAAGTCCGCGCTGCGCGCCGAGATCGCCGCCGAGATCGCCGCGGAGTCGACGGAGCCGACGGAGCCGACGGAGCCGACCGAGCCGACCGAGCCGACCGAGCCGACGGAGGCCGCGCGATGAGGACCGACCTCCTGCTCCGGAACGCCCGCATCCGGACGCTGGCCGGCGCCGACCACTCGGGCACCGCCTCCAGCCTCGCGGTGTGGGGCGGCCGCGTGCTCGCCGTCGACGAGGACGTCGAGGCCGAGCGCGTCGTCGACCTCGACGGAGCAGTCGTCGTGCCCGGCCTGCACGACGCGCACCAGCACCTCGCCTGGTTCGGGCTGACGCTGGGCGAGCTCGACCTGCGCGTCCGCGATCTCGACGCGCTCTACGCGGCGGTCGCCGAGCGGGCGGCGAGCACGCCGGACGGCTGGATCGTCGGCGCCGGCTACGACGAGAACAAGCTCGGCGGCCACCCGACCCGCGAGGGCCTGGAGCGGGTCGCGCCGGGTCGTCGCGTCTGGCTCAAGCACGCCTCGGGGCATCTGTGCGTGGTGAGCGGCGCCGTGCTGCGCGAGCTCGGGCTCGACGAGCGTCCCCGCGACGTCGTCGGCGGGCGGGTGTCGGTTGACGCCGACGGCCGCCCCGACGGACGTCTGGAGGAGCAGGCCCAGCAGCTCCTGGGGGCGCTGGTGCTCCCCTACCCGCTCGACACCCTGGTCGACGCGATCGAGCGCGGCGGACGCGTGAGCCTCTCGCAGGGCGTCACCTCGGTGGTCGAGGCCGGCATCGGCGGCGGCTGGATCGGTCGCAGCCCCGTCGAGCTGCTCGCCTACCAGCGCGCCCGCGAGGCCGGACGCCTGCCGCTGCGCGTCGAGCTGATGGTCGCGGCCGACGTGCTGCGTCCGCTCGACGCCCACCCCGACGACGACCTCGGCCTCGGCCTCGACCTCGGCCTGCGCACGGGCCTCGGCGACGACCGGCTGCGGATCGGTCCGGTGAAGGTCTTCTCCGACGGCTCCCTGATCGGGCACACCTGCGCGCTCACCGAGGAGTTCGCCGACACCCCCGGCGAGTCCGGCTACCTCCAGGACGACGCCGACGCCCTGCGCGCGCGGATCCTCGGCGCGCACCGCTCGGGCTGGCGGGTGGCCACCCACGCCATCGGCGACGCCGCGATCGACCTCGTCCTCGACGCCTACGAGGAGGCCCAGCGGCGCTGGCCGCGTCCCGACCCCCGGCACCGGATCGAGCACTTCGGCGTCGCGCGGGCCGACCAGGTGGCGCGGTGCGCGGCGCTCGGCGTCGTGCCGGTGCCGCAGGGGCGGTTCGTCGGCGAGATCGGCGAGGGCATGCTCCGCGCGCTCGGTCCGACCCGGGTGCCGTGGGCCTACCGGGGGCGCTCCCTGCTCGACGCCGGCTGCATCCTCCCGGGCAGCTCCGACCGCCCCGTCGTCGACGGCGCGCCGCTGCGGGGCATGCACGACCTCGTCAACCGGCGCACCGACGCCGGCACGCCGTTCGCGCCCGAGGAGGCGCTGAGCGGTCTCGAGGCGCTGGTCGCGTTCACCGTCGGCTCGGCCCGCGCGTCGCACCAGGAGCACGAGCGCGGGACGCTCGAGCCCGGTCGTCTCGCCGACCTGGTCGTGCTCGGCGACGACCCGGTCACCTGCGACCCTGGGGCGATCGCCGAGATCCCCGTCCTGGCCACCTACCTCGGCGGCGAGGAGGTCTTCCGCGCATGACCGCACCGACCAGCCTGCGCACGCTCCCCTGGGACGACCTCGGCGACGCCGCCCGTCGACGGCTCGTCGCGCTCTACGACGAGGCCTTCCCCGACGAGCTCTCCGCCCCGTTCGCGTCGCTGCTCGTCGACCGGATGCTCGCGTTCGTGCCCGCGACCGGCGCGTCCGAGGAGGTGCTCGGCCTGGCCCTCCTCCGCGACCTGCGGCCCGCCGGCGCCGCGCCGGACGGGCCGGACGACACCGGGTGGACGTTCCTGCGGTACTTCGCCGTCGGGCCGCGTGGGGCCGGCGTCGGCTCGGCGGCGCTGCGCGCCCTGGCCGACCTGCTGCGCGCCGAGCGGCGCACGGTGCTGGCCTGGGACGTGGAGGACCCCGACGAGCCGGGCGTGGCCGAGGCGAGGGTCCGCGACGACCTGCGCCGGATCGCCTTCTACCAACGCAACGGCGCGACCCTGCTGCCGGTCCGCGAGTACCGGCCGCCGCACGAGGACGGCTCCGAGCCGTGGCTGCGGATGATGGCGCTGCCCCTGGGCCCGGAGCCGGTGCCGCCGACCGCCGACCTCGTGCGCGCCGTCCTCCTGCACCGCTACGGGTGCCCGGCGGATCATCCGGCGACGCGACGGACGCTCGAGACCCTGACGCACTGAAGACAGGAAGATCTGCGGTCGGCGGGCTGCGCGACCGTAAGGATTCCGTTAGCCTCGGTGCATGAGCATCGCCGACTCCATCGCCCGCCTCGTCGAGGACGAGACCGGCCAGCCCTACCCGTACCGACGCGTCGAGCTGGTCGAGCCGGACTGGACCCGGTTCCCCGGCTGGCGCGACGTCACGGCCGCGGAGTGGGAGTCCGCGCAGTGGCAGCGCTCGCACTGCGTCAAGAGCCTCGCGCAGCTGCGCGAGGTGCTCGGCGACCTCGTGGACGACCGGTTCTACGACGACCTCGCGCGCGACCAGGCCGAGCGGGCGACGATGACGATGCTCGTCCCGCCGCAGATGCTCAACACGATGGTCCCCCACGTCGCGCCGCGCGGCCCCGGCTCGCTGACCGATGCGCTCTACGCCGACCCGATCCGTCGCTACATGCTGCCCGTGCTCTCCGACCGGCTGACGGAGTGGGGCTCCCACCCGTTCGCCACCCGCGACTCGCTGCACGAGCACGAGATGTGGGCGACCGAGGGGCTCACCCACCGCTACCCGACCAAGGTGCTCGCCGAGCTGCTGCCGACCTGCCCGCAGTACTGCGGCCACTGCACGCGCATGGACCTCGTCGGCACCAGCACCCCGACGGTCGAGAAGCTGAAGTTCGTCGCCAAGCCGAACGACCGGCTCGCCGACATGCTCGACTACCTGCGCCGCACCCCGCAGGTGCGCGACGTCGTCGTCTCGGGCGGCGACGTCGCGAACCTGCCGTGGCCGCGGCTCGAGGCGTTCCTGACCTCGCTGCTCGAGATCGAGAACGTCCGCGACATCCGGCTGGCCACCAAGGCCCTGGTCGGCCTGCCCCAGCACTGGCTGCAGCCGGAGGTCGTCGAGGGCATCGGCCGGGTGGCCGCCCTGGCCCGCTCGCGGGGCGTCTCGCTGGCGATGCACACCCACGCCAACCACGCGCACTCGATCACGCCGATCGTGGCGCGGGCGGCCGGGGCGATGCTGGACGCCGGGCTCCGCGACGTCCGCAACCAGGGCGTGATCCTCGACGGCGTCAACGCCGACCCGCACGCGCTGCTCGACCTGTGCTTCCGTCTGCTCGACGGCGCGCGGATCATGCCCTACTACTTCTACCTCTGCGACATGATCCCGTTCGCGGAGCACTGGCGGATCTCGGTGGCCGAGGCGCAGCGGCTGCAGCACCACATCATGGGCTACCTGCCCGGCTTCGCGACCCCGCGCATCGTCTGCGACGTCCCCTTCGTCGGCAAGCGCTGGGTGCACCAGCTCGCCGACTACGACCGCGAGCGCGGCATCTCGTCGTGGACCAAGAACTACCGCACGTCGCTCGAGGCCGGCGACGCCGGTGCGCTCGACCGTCCGTACCACTACTACGACCCCATCCACACGCTCCCGGAGTCCGGGCGGGCGTGGTGGGCCGCGCAGCACGGCGACGCCGAGGTGACCCTCGACGCGACGGCGCGGGCGGCGGCGTCCCGCGCGACGGCCGCCGTGCAGGCGTACTGACGCGTCAGGCGTCAGGAGATCTCGAGCGGCCCGGTGACGGGGCGGTTCTCGTAGTAGGTCGAGAGCACGATCGTCGTGTGCGTGGAGACGTTCGCGGCGCTGCGGATGCGGCCGAGCAGCTGCTCGAGGTCCTGCGGGGTGCTGGTGCGCACCTTGAGCAGGTACGACTCCTCGCCGGCCACCGACCAGCAGGACTCGATCTCGGGGATGCCCTGCAGCCGGTCGGGGCAGTCGTCGGGCGCGGACGGGTCGATCGGCCGGATCGCGATGAACGCCGTCAGCGGCATGCCGACGTCCGCGTGGTTGATCGTCGCCCCGTAGCCCAGGATGAGGCCGCGCTGCTCGAGCCGCTTCACGCGCTGGTGCACGGCGGAGGTCGACAGCCCCGTCGCCCGGCCGAGGTCGGTGTAGGACATCCGGCCGTCGGTCGCCAGCAGCTGCAGGATCCGACGATCCGTGGTCTCGACCTCGCTCACCGGCGACACCCTAGTGCGCGCGCCGACGCCCCGCGGCGGGTCGCGGGACGGCGGGACGCGAGGCGCGTCACGTGCTGCGAGACTCCCCCCATGCGTGCCCCTCGCCTGATGCTGCTCGACACCGCGTCGCTCTACTTCCGTGCGTTCTTCGGGGTGCCGCCCATCGAGGCGCCCGACGGCACGCCGGTCAACGCGGTCCGCGGTCTGCTGGAGTTCATCGCGCGGCTCGCCGAGGAGTACGAGCCGACGCACCTGGCGTGCTGCTGGGACGACGACTGGCGCCCGCAGTGGCGCGTCGACCTGCTGCCCACCTACAAGGCCCACCGGGTCGTCGAGGAGGTGCCGGCCGGCGCGGACGTCGAGGAGGTGCCCGACCCGTTGGCGGTGCAGGTGCCGTTGATCCGCGAGGTGCTCGACGCGCTCGGCATCGCCGTGGTCGGGGCGCCGGAGGCCGAGGCCGACGACGTGATCGGCACGCTGGCCACCGGCGCGGGCATGCCGGTCGACGTCGTCACCGGCGACCGCGACCTCTTCCAGCTCGTCGACGACGCGGCGGGCGTGCGGGTGCTCTACACCGCCAAGGGCGTCGGTCGGCACGAGCGGGTCGACGAGGCCTGGGTGTTGGAGAGGTACGGGGTGCGGGCCTCGCAGTACGCCGATTTCGCGACGCTGCGCGGCGACACCTCCGACGGCCTGCCCGGCGTCTCCGGGGTCGGCGAGAAGACCGCCGCGACCCTGCTGGGTCGCTTCGGCGACCTCGCGGGCATCCGGGCGGCTGCGGCCGACCCGGCGGCCGAGCTCACCCCCGCACAGCGCCGGCGGATCGTCGACGGCTCCGCCTACCTCGACGTCGCCCCGCGGGTGGTCGCGGTGCGCCGCGACCTCGACGTCCCGCGCGACCGGCTCGCCCTCGCGGCCACGCCGGCCGACCCGCTCGCCGTCGAGGCGCTCGGGGAGCACCTGAACGCCGCGTCGCCGCTGGCGCGGGTCGTCGCGGTGCTGGCCCGCGTGGGCGACCCCGCGCTCGGGTGAGCAGCCGAGGGACGCGGACGCCCTAGCGTCGCGGGCATGTCACGCATCGCGATCGTCGGAGGCCATGGCCAGGTGGCCCGCCTGCTCCACCCGCTGCTGCTCGAGGCCGGTCACACGCCGATCGCCCTCGTGCGCAAGGAGGAGCAGCGCGACGCGCTGGAGGCCCAGGGCGTCGAGGTGCGCATGCTCGACCTGGAGTCCGCCGACGTCGCCGGCTACGCCGACGCGTTCGCCGGCAGCGACGCGGTCGTCTTCGCCGCCGGAGGCGGCGCCGACGGCGACGCCGAGCGCAAGCGCACCGTCGACCTCGGGGCGTCGGTGACGTCCCAGGAGGCCGCGAAGGCGGCCGGCATCCGCCGGTTCGTCCAGATCTCGGCCATCGGCGTCGACCGACCGCTCGGCGACGACGTCGAGCCGGTGTGGCGGGCCTACGTGGAGGCCAAGCGCGACGCCGACGCCGCGCTGCGCGCCAGCGGGCTGGACTGGACGATCCTGCGTCCCGGCGGGCTCACCGACGACGCACCCGCGGGCACGGTGACCCTCGCCGAGGAGGTCGAGCGCGCGGAGATCCCGCGGGCCGACGTCGCCGCGACCGTGGTGGCGGTGCTGGCCGAGCCGGGCTCGATCGGTCGTCAGTGGGAGCTCGTCGGCGGGAGCACGCCGATCGCCGACGCGGTCGCCGCGGCGATCTGAGCCGGACGCCGCCGGCTCCGGCGGACCCTCAGTCCGCCAGAGCCGAGTAGGCGACGACGCCACGACGCATCCGTCGCACCGCCTCGCGCGCGGTGGTGCGCAGCGCGGAGTCGCCGGCGGCGTCCGCGATCTGGCCCGCCAGGTCGAGCAGCTGCTTCATCCAGCGCACGAAGTCGCCCGCCGCGAGGTCGACCTCCCCCAGCACGTCGTCGAGGTCGTCGCCCTCGCACCAGCGGTAGGCCACCCAGGCGAAGCCGAGGTCGGGGGGACGCAGGAAGTCGAGCCGGTGGTCCTTCTCGAGGGCGTCGAGCTGCCCCCACAGGCGCACCATGCCGGTGATCGCCTCCTGGGCGGGGCCGGCGGGCACCCTCGGCGCGGCGGTGTCGTCCGCGCGTCTGGCCTCGTAGACGAGGGTGGAGAGCGCCGCCGCGAGCGCGGACGGCGACAGGCCGTCCCACAGCCGCTCGCGCATCGACTCGGCCGCGAGCAGGTCGAGCTCGGAGTAGATGCGGCGCAGCCGTGCCCCGCGCTCGGTGACCTCGTCGCCCTCCAGGTAGCCGAGGGCGGTGAGGACGTCGCACACGCGGTCGAAGAGCCGCGCGACGGTGTTCGTGCGCTGCTCGACGCGCCGACGCAGGGTCTCGGCGTCGCGATCGAGCTTGAACCACCGGTCGGACCACCGGGCGTGGTCCTCGCGGTCGGGACAGTCGTGGCAGGGGTGGCGGCGCAGCCTGGCGCGCAGGTCGCGGACCTCGTCCTCCCACTCGCTGGGCTGGGACGAGGCCGAGCGCCGTTGCGCGGACGGCGGGCCGAGCTCCTGGGTGCGCTGGCGCAGCGCGGCGGCGAGGTCGCGACGGGCCTGCGGGTTGCGCCCGTCGAACCGCTTCGGGATGCGCAGCCGCGCGACGGCCTCCACCGGCGTCGGGAAGTCGATCATCGCCAGGCGACGCGCCTGACGCTCCAGCGTGACGACGTAGGGCCGCGGGCCCTCGGGCGACCAGCCCGGGTCGACGACGACCGCGTAGCCGGCGAACTTGCCGGTCGGCACGACGATGACGTCGCCGGGCTTGAGGCGTCCGAGGGACTCGACGGCCTCGGCGCGCTGGTCGGCACGCCGCGCCCGGCTCGCGCCCTTCTCGACCTCGCTGATCCGCCGACGCAGGCCGGCGTACTCCATGAAGTCGCCGCGGTCGCAGGCCGCCGCCTCGGCGTAGCCGTCGAGCGCCTCCTCGGCCTTGCGCAGCTGGCGTGCCAGCCCGACCACGGCCTTGTCGGCCTGGAACTGGGCGAACGACTGCTCCAGCAGCACCCGCGCCTGCTCGCGTCCGAACTGGTGCACCAGGTTGACGGCCATGTTGTAGGAGGGACGGAACGACGAGCGCAGGGGGTACGTGCGGGTCGAGGCCAGGCCGGCGAGCTCGCGCGGGTTCATGCCGGCCTGCCAGAGCACGACGCCGTGTCCCTCGGTGTCGAGACCGCGCCGCCCCGCGCGTCCGACGAGCTGCGTGTACTCCCCCGGCGTGATGTCGGCGTGGTTCTCGCCGTTCCACTTCGTCAGCTTCTCGATGACGACGGTGCGCGCCGGCATGTTGATGCCCAGCGCCAGGGTCTCGGTCGCGAACACCACCTTGCACAGCCCGCGGAGGAACAGCTCCTCGACGACCTCCTTGAACACCGGCAGCATGCCCGCGTGGTGGGCCGCGACGCCGCGCGAGAGCCCGTCGAGGAAGTCGTGGTAGCCGAGGACGTGGAGGTCCTCCGAGGGCAGGTGGCGACAGGAGGTCTCGACGAACTCGATGATCTCGTCGCGCTCCTCCGGCGTCGTGAGCCGGACGTTCGCGGTGAGGCACTGCGTGACCGCCGCGTTGCAGGCCACCCGGCTGAAGATGAAGACGATCGCCGGCAGCAGCCGGTCGCGCTGGAGGCGGTCGATCAGGTCGGGACGGCTCGGCACCCACACCCGGCGCCCGTTGCCCACCTGCTGCACGCGCCCGGACCCGCCGCGTCCACGAGGGGAGCGCCGATCGCGGATGCGGCTGGCCGCCCAGTCGTCCCGGGCGACCTTGAGCAGCTCCTCGTTGACCGGGGCGCCCTCCTTGACGAACCCGGCGGAGGCGTCGACGTCGGAGGAGGCGAAGAGGTCGAGCAGGCGGCGTCCGACGAGCACGTGCTGGTAGAGCGGCACCGGACGCCGCTCCTCCACGATCGTGTCGGTGTCGCCGCGCACCGTGGCCAGCCACTCGCCGAACTCCTCGGCGTTCGACACCGTCGCCGACAGCGACACCACCGAGACCGACTCCGGCAGGTGGATGATCACCTCCTCCCACACCGCGCCCCGCGAGCGGTCGGCGAGGTAGTGGACCTCGTCCATCACCACGTAGCCGAGGCCCAGCAGGGTCGAGGAGCCCGCGTAGAGCATGTTGCGGAGCACCTCGGTGGTCATCACGACGATCGGCGCCTCGCCGTTGACGACGTTGTCGCCGGTGAGCAGGCCGACCTGGTCGGCGCCGTAGCGTCGCACGAGATCGGCGTACTTCTGGTTCGACAGCGCCTTGATCGGCGTCGTGTAGAAGGCCTTGCGACCGGTGGCCAGCGCGAGGTGGATCGCGAACTCGCCGACGATGGTCTTGCCCGAGCCGGTGGGCGCCGCCACCAGCACGCCGCGGCCGGCCTCGATCGCCTCGCAGGCCCGCTCCTGGAACGGGTCGAGCGGGAAGTCGTGCATCGCCCGGAAGTCGCGGAGGACCGGGTTGCCCTGGCTGCGGCGGAACTCGGCGTACCGCTGCGCCGGCGTGAGCTCCTGCTCGTCGGTCATCGTCGTCCTCCCCTGCCCGCGAGCCGCCACTGGACGGACCAGCGGGCCGGCGAGGTGCCGACCGCTCGGGCCAGGCGGGCGATCGCCTCCATCGTGACGGCTGCGTCCAAGGTGCAGCCGGTGACCCCCAGGGTCAGCCGCCCGCTGCCGTCGGGCGAGGACAGGAGCGCGACCTCGCCGGAGCGCCAGGCGAGGTGCACCCGCTGACGCACGGCCTCGGGTGCGACCGGCGCCGGGTACGCCTCGTCGATCGCTGCGAGGTCGCAGCCGACGACCTGCCCGCCGGGACACACGAGCTCGCCGACGGTCAGGTGGTGCGCCGGTGACGCGCCGTCGCAGGCGCGCCACAGGACGTCGTCGGTGCCGAGCCACTCGGGCAGCTCGAATGGGTCGACCTCCGACCAGGCCTCGCTCACGCGTCCGACCCGGCCTCCGCGCCGGCGCGGCGGATCACAGCGGGGACGGCTCGTCGGGCGAGAGGCCGGCGCCGACGCGGCGGGCGGCCTTGCGCCGGTCGTTGAACCGCGCGATGACCTCGGAGATGAAGAACAGCAGGCACATCGGGACGGCCATGAAGGTCATCGTGAAGGGGTCCGTCGACGGGGTCGCCGCCGCGGCGAAGACGAAGATGCCGACGATCACCCAGGCCCGGTACCGCCCCAGCGCCGCCCCGCTGACGATGCCGGCGAGGTTCAGCAGCACCACGAAGACCGGGATCTCGAAGGCGAGGCCGAAGACCAGCAGGGTGCGGGTGAAGAACTGCAGGTACTCGTTGAACTCGACGAGGTTGACGATGCCCGGCGGGTTGAACGAGATCAGCACCTCGAGGCCCTTGGGCAGGGTGACGTAGCCGAGCACGACGCCGACCGCGAACAGCGGGGTCGAGACGACCATGAACAGCCGGCTCCAGCGCCGCTCGTGGCTGTGCAGCCCGGGGAGGATGAACGCCCACACCTGGTAGAGCCAGAACGGCGAGGTGATCAGCAGCGAGGCGAAGCCGCACAGCTTGAGGTAGAGCATGAGGCCGCCGCCGGCGCCGTTGGTGGTGGCCTGGGTGCTGCCGGCGGGCAGCTGGGCGGCGGCCTGCTGGTACGGCCCGTAGACGAAGTCGTAGAGCGGGTTGAAGAAGAACAGCGACGCGATCAGCGTCACCACCAGCACCAGCACCACCTTCAGGACGCGGGCCCGGAGCTCGCGCAGGTGGTCGGAGAGCGCCATGCGGCCGTCCGCGCCCACCGGGTGAACCGGTCGACCGCGGAACAGGCCGACGACGCCGGAGATCGTCGACATCGGTCAGGTGCGGGTGTCGCTCAGACGTTCTTGGGGTCGGTGCGCTCGGCCTCGGCGGCGGCCGGGGTGTTCTCGGCTCCCGGGAGCTCGGCGGTCGGGGTGGCCGCCTTGGAGTCGTCGTTGTCGCGGAGGCTCTTGGTCTCGGCCTTGAAGATGCGCAGCGCCTGGCCGGAGCTGCGGGCCAGCTCGGGCAGCTTCGCAGCGCCGAACACCAGCACCACGATGGCGAGGATGACGAGCCACTCGGCGCCCTGCGGCATGGCGATCAGGGGAATGCTCATGGGGTTCAGCTCCAGTCGATCTACGCGGCTCGGACGAGCCTTCGTCAGTCTACGACGCCGGATGAGGTTTCGGATGGGACGTCGGCTCCGTAGAGCGCGGCAGCGGCCCGCACCGCCGCACGGTGCTCGTCGCCGAGGCCGACCGGGGAGACGACCTCGGCGGCCGGGGTCAGGCGCAGCAGCAGACGGGTCAGCCAGCGCGGGTCCGCCACCGGCAGCACGACCTGGAGCACGCCGTCCCCCAGCTCCCGGACGTCCTGCACCGGGTAGTACTCGACCACCCAGGCCGCATCGGGCTGCAGCCGCAGCGTGACCGGGATCGTCGCCTGGGGCGTCGCGAAGAGACCCTCGCCGAGGTCGCGCGGCGGCTCGGGCTCGCGCAGGACCGGGACGTCGGTGACCTCCGCGCTGCGGATGCGGTCGAGCCGGAACAGCCGCGGGGCATCGGCGACGTGGCACCAGGCGTCGAGGTAGCGGTGGCCCTCGGCCGTCACGACGCCGCGCGGGTCGACCGTCCGCTCGGTGACCTCGTCGCGGGCGGGCACGAAGTACGAGAGCCGCACCTGGCGGTGCTCGGCGGCGGCTGCCTCGAGTCGCGCGGCGAGCTCGTCGATCCGCCGCTCCAGCGCGTCGGCGTCGGCCTCGACGACGCCCACGCGGACGGCGTCGGCGCCCTCCTCGACGGCGGCGTCGATCTTGGCCAGCGTGCGGTCGACGATCGCGCGCGTCTCGGCGTCGGCGCCACCGCGCAGCGCGCGCAGTGCGACGACGACGGCGCTGGCCTCCGTCGGCGTCAGCCGCAGGGGCCGCGCGAGGTAGTCGGCGTTGGAGACCCGGATGACGCCGTCGGCCTGCGGCCCCTCGAGGGCGTCGAGGTCGACGTCGATCAGGTCGTCGGGGTAGCCGCCGGGCAGCCCGCACATCAGCAGCACCTTGAGGTCGCGGACCAGCTGGCGGGGCGGGACGCCGAGGTCGTCGGCCGCGCGGTCGAGCCGCACGGCGCCCCGGGCGTGCAGGTAGGGGACGAGGGCGAGCAGCCGTCCCAGCTGCTCCTTGGACGCGGCGCCGCGCGGCGCCGGGGCGGTCGGGCCGGTCGGACCGGTGGTGGTCACCGCGGGCCTCCGTCCGTAGCCGGTGCGAGCGCGGCCTCGAGCCGCTCCCGGACGCGCCGGCGCAGCTCGGCGGGCTCCTCGACCACGACGTCGGGTCCGTGGGCCAGCACCTCGTCGGCCAGGCCCAGCGTGCCGCGCGCGAGCACGATCCGCTCCCAGTCGTCCCGACCGTCGGGACCGACCACGCCGCGTGCCACCGGCTCGGCGTCGGCCCGGAGGCTGTGTCCGGCGCCGGGCCGGACCAGCAGCACCGTGCGCTCGGGCGGCGCGGACGGCGCCAGCCGGCGCGCCACGGCGCGGACGTCGGTGCCCTCGGGCACGACGAACGCCTCGGCGGGTCCGACCGCGCGCGCGGCGCCGACCACCCGGGAGAGCCGGAAGACCCGCTCCTCCCCCTTGTCGACGTCGAGGCCCACCGCGTACCAGCGGCCCGAGGAGCGGACGACGCCCCACGGCTGGAGCCGTCGGGTGCGCACCTCGGCCGCCGGGCCGCGCCGGTAGTCGAAGACCACCTCGCGCCGCGCGAGGGCGGCGTCCCAGAAGACGTCGAAGGCGGGCTCGTCGGCGGTGAGGCGGGGCTCGGCGATGTCGAGGGCGCCGAGGTCGACCTCGACCCCGGCCGCGGTGAGCTTGCGGACGGCCTCGCCCGTGGCCTCGGCCAGCTTGGCGTGCTGCCACACCCGCGCGGCGAGCCCGACGACCGAGGCCTCGTCGGGCTCGAGCGCGATCGGGGGCAGGGCGAACCGGTCCGGCCGGATGCGGTAGCCGGGCTCGTCGTCGAAGAGCGGGTCGAGCTGGCCGACCTCGATCGGCACGCCGAGGCTGCGCAGCTCGTCCTTGTCGCGGTCGAACATCCGCTCGAAGGCCTCGTCGCCGGCGTCGGCGTAGAGGATCGCGCGGATGCGCGACTTCGGGACGTAGTGGCGCTGCACGAGCAGCATGATGAGCAGGTTGAGCAGCCGCTCGGTCTTGCGTGCGCTCATCGTCCCCTCCTC
Source organism: Nocardioides sp. TRM66260-LWL (assembly GCF_020075545.1). Taxonomy (GTDB): domain Bacteria; phylum Actinomycetota; class Actinomycetes; order Propionibacteriales; family Nocardioidaceae; genus Nocardioides. Next base: position 1,182,931 of record NZ_JAIQZK010000001.1, on the reverse strand, counting down.
CCCGGGCCGGCGGGTCGGCGGGTCAGGAGGCGCCGAGGACGTCGATGGCGAACACGATCGTGTCGGTGCCCTTGATCTTCGCCTGCGCGTTGCCGTCCTTGCCGTAGCCGAGGGACGGCGGGATCGAGACGAGCAGTCGGCTGCCGGCCGGCACGCCGACGAGCGCCTGGGTGAAGCCCTTGACGAAACCGGCGACCGGCTGGCTGATCGGCTTCTTGCTGAAGCTCTCGTCGAACGGCTTGGACGCGCCGTAGACCTGGCCGAGGTAGTCGACCTCGACGCCGCCGTCTTTCGTGACCTTCGGGCCGGTGCCCTTGCTCACGACGGTGACCTGCAGGCCCTTCGGAGGGTTCTTCGCGCCGAAGACCAGCGCGGTCGGCGTGCCGTCCTTCTGCGTGACGCCCGGGACGGTGCCCTTCGCCGCGGCCGGGTACGAGCCGGTCGGCGCGTAGGGGCCGAGCACGTCGACGACGAGGACGATGGGGTCCTGGTTGCCGATCTTGAGATCGGGGTTGCCGGCCTCGCCGAACACGTCCTGCGCGTTCGCGGTGATCGCGAGACGGGAGCCGACCTTCGCGCCGACCAGCGCGGAGGTGAGCACCGGCAGGGTCTTGCCGTCGCCGAGGTCGACGCTCTGGCCGCCCACGCCCTTCTTGTAGCTGGTGAAGGAGACCTTGCGGTCGTAGCCGTTGCCGACCGTCAGGCCGATGTAGGCGGTGTCGTCCTTGGTGAGCGCCGGTCCGTCGCCCTGGACGAGGGTCCGGGTGTCGGTGGAGGAGGCGGACATCTGCCCCTTCCAGTCGATCGTCGGCTCGGAGCCGACCTGGCCGCTGATGCTCACCGCGTCGAAGCCGTTCGCGGTGGCGGCGGAGTCGTCGCCGCCGCAGCCGGCCAGGGCCGGCACGAGCAGCACGGGCAGGGCGAGGGCCAGCTTCCAGCGGGAGGCAGTCACCGGGTCATCCTTCGTCGGGGTGCGGGCGGACGGGCGACGCGCGCCCGCGGGCATCCTACGAGTGGCGTCGGACGCACCGAGCGTCGGCCCGCCGCGGCGCCACACGGGTCACATGCCGTCGATCAGCCGCTGGACGCGCTCGTCGTGGGCGCGGAAGGGGTCCTTGCACAGGACGGTGCGCTGCGCCTGGTCGTTGAGCTTCAGGTGCACCCAGTCGACGGTGAAGTCGCGGCGCCGCTCCTGCGCGTGCCGGATGAACTCGCCGCGCAGCCGGGCACGGGTGGTCTGCGGGGGCACGGACTTGGCCTCGAACACCTTGAGGTCGGTGGTGACCCGGGCGACCTTGCCGCGCTTCTCGAGCAGGTAGTAGAGCCCGCGCTCGCGGCGGATGTCGTGGTAGGCGAGGTCGAGCTGGGCGATCCGCGGGTGGCCCAGCGGGAGGCCGTGCCGGGCTCGGTAGGCGTCGATCAGCTTCCACTTGATCACCCAGTCGATCTCGGTGTCGACGAGGCCGAGGTCGTCGGACTCCACGGCCTTGAGCCCGCGCTCCCACAGGTCGAGGGCCCGGTCGATGACCGGGGTGCGCAGCTCGCGGCGGTCGACGAACTCCCGCGCCTTGCCGAGGTACTCGTGCTGGATGTCCAGGGCGCTGGCCTCGCGGCCGTTGGCCAGGCGCACCTTGCGGCGGCCGGTGACGTCGCTGGAGATGTCGCGGATCGCGCGGATGGGGTTCTCGAGGGTGAGGTCGCGCATGACGACGCCCTCCTCGATCATCCGCAGCACGAGGTCGCAGGTCGCGACCTTCAGCAGCGTCGTGGTCTCCGACATGTTGGAGTCGCCGACGATGACGTGCAGGCGGCGGTACCGCTCCGCGTCGGCGTGCGGCTCGTCGCGGGTGTTGATGATCGGACGGCTGCGGGTGGTGGCCGAGGAGACCCCCTCCCAGATGTGCTCGGCGCGCTGGCTGACGCTGTACGACGCGCCCCGCGGCGTCTGCGTGACCTTGCCGGCCCCGACGATGATCTGGCGGGTCACGAGGAACGGGATCAGCACGTCGGCGAGCCGGCTGAACTCGCCTGCCCGGCTGACCAGGTAGTTCTCGTGGCAGCCGTAGGAGTTGCCGGCGGAGTCGGTGTTGTTCTTGAACAGGTAGATCTCGCCGGCGATGCCCTCGTCGTGCAGCCGCTGCTCGGCGTCGACCATCAGCCCCTCGAGCAGCCGCTCGCCCGCCTTGTCGTGGGTGACGAGCTCGACGACGTCGTCGCACTCGGGCGTGGCGTACTCGGGGTGGCTGCCGACGTCGAGGTAGAGCCGCGAGCCGTTGCGCAGGAAGACGTTGCTGGAGCGACCCCAGCTGACCACCTTGCGGAAGAGGTAGCGCGCGACCTCGTCGGGGCTGAGCCGTCGCTGCCCCTTGAAGGTGCACGTGACGCCGTACTCGTTCTCGATCCCGAAGATCCGGCGGTCCATGGATCGACCTTACGGTGCCGACGGTGAGCCGAGGAGCGATTCGAGCCGCGCCGGGCTGAGCCGCGAGAACTTGCGGCGCTGCGGTCGGGTGCGGTCGAGCACGGCCACCTCGAGGGCGTCGACCGCGATGGAGCGGTCCTCGGCGTCGGTGTGGCCCAGCGCCGCGACGGCCAGCGCGAGGGCGTCGCCCAGGCTCGCCCCCTCGGCGTAGCGCTCCTGCAGGTACGTCGCCACCGACTCCGCCGCGCCGCCCATGACGGCGTACTGGTGGACGTCGGCCACCTGGCCGTCGTAGGTGAGGCGGTAGATCTGGTCGTCGGCGGCGGTGTCGCCGATCTCGCCGACGAAGAGCTCGACCTCGAACGGCTTCTCGCCGCCGCTGGAGAACACCGCGCCCAGGGTCTGGGCGTAGGCGTTGGCCAGCGCGCGGCCGGTGACGTCGCGGCGGTCGTAGGAGTACCCGCGCATGTCGGCGAGCCGGACGCCCGCGATGCGGAGGTTCTCGAACTCGTTGTAGCGCCCGACCGCCGCGAAGGCGATGCGGTCGTAGAGCTCGGAGACCTTGTGCAGCGCCTGCGAGGGGTTCTCGGAGGCGAAGAGGATGCCGTCGGCGTACTGCACGGCGACGACCGAGCGGCCGCGGGCGATGCCCTTGCGGGCGAAGTCGGCCCGATCCTTCATCAGCTGCTCGGGCGAGACGTAGAACGGCATGCTCATGCGGGGTCACCTCCGGGGATCTCGCCGGCGACGGACGGGGACGCGAGCGAGGCGATCGGGCCGTTGGGCTGGCCGAGCCGGCTCGCGACCACCCGGGTGGCGACCTCGGCGACGGTCTGCTCGGAGAGCCGGCGGCCGCCCTCGGCGGTGATGACGTGGACGATCGGGTAGAGCCGTCGGCTGACGTCGGGCCCGCCGGTGGCGGAGTCGTCGTCGGCGGCGTCGTAGAGCGCCTCGATGGCCACGCGCGTGGCCTCGTCCTCGTCGAGGTCGGGGCGGTAGAGCTTCTTCAGCGAGCCCTTGGCAAACAGCGAGCCGGAGCCGACCGAGTGGTACCCGGTCTCCTCGTAGCGCCCGCCGGTGACGTCGTAGCTGAACATCCGGCCGCGGCGCGCGTCGACGTCGTAGCCGACCAGCAGGGGCACGACCGCCATGCCCTGCATGGCCATGCCGAGGTTGTTGCGGATGAGCGCCGAGAGCCGGTTCGCCTTGCCGTCGAAGGAGAGGACCGTGCCCTCGATCTTCTCGTAGTGTTCGAGCTCGACCTGGAAGAGCCGCATCAGCTCCACCGCGATGCCGGCCGTGCCGGCGAAGCCGCCCGCGGAGTACTCGTCGGTGGCGTAGATCTTCTCGATGTCGCGCGAGGCGATCAGGTTGCCCATGGTGGCGCGCCGATCGCCGGCGATCAGGACGCCGCCGGGGAAGGTCAGCGCGACGATGGTCGTGCCGTGGGGCGCGGCGTCGTCGGCGAGCGGCGCGGAGCCGGCGAGGCGACGGGTGGGCAGCAGGTCGGGCGCGTGATCGGCGAGGAACTCGGCGAACGACGACGTGCCGGAGCGCAGGAAGGCGGCCGGCAGGCGGGCCTCGCTCATTCGCCGCCCTTCTGGATGAAGGACTTCACGAAGTCCTCCGCGTTGGTCTCCAGGACGTCGTCGATCTCGTCGAGGAGGTCGTCGACGTCGCTGTCGAGCGCCTCCTTGCGCTCCGCGACGTCGGTCTCGGGGAGGTCCTGGGTGGTCTCCTCGGTCTCGCCGGACCGGCGCGGCTGCTTCTGCTCCTGTGCCATGCCCCGACCCTAGCGCTGCCGGGGAAGCGACGACGGGCTACGCGCCGCGGGTGAGCCGGTGGAAGAGCTGCTGGGCGGTGTCGGCCCCGTCGATGAGCGCGCCGACGTGCGCCTTGGTGCCGCGCAGCGGGTCGATCGTCGGGATGCGCTGCAGCGACTCGCGTCCGGGCAGGTCGAAGATGACGGAGTCCCACGACGCCGCCGCGACCGCGTCGGCGTACTTCTCCAGGCACCGGCCCCGGAAGTAGGCCCGGGTGTCCTCGGGCGGCTCGTGCATGGCGGCGTCGACCTCGGCGTCGTCGAGGAGGCGCTCGATCCGGCCGGAGGCGACGAGGCGCTGGTAGAGCCCCTTCTCGGGGCGGATGTCGGCGTACTGGAGGTCGACGGCCTGCAGCTTCGCGTCGTCCCAGTCCAGGCCGTCGCGGTCGCGGTAGCGCTGGAGGATCTGCAGCTTCGCGACCCAGTCGAGCTCGCGGGCGCAGAGCATCGGGTCGCGCGCCAGCCGCTCGAGCACGGACTCCCAGCGGTCGAGCACGTCGCGGGTCTGGTCGTCGACGTCCTCGACGCGCTGCTCGACGTAGGCGCGGGCCCGCGTCAGGTACTCCCCCTGCAGGTCCAGGGCGGTGATGGTCCGGCCGTCGCGCAGCGTGACGGTCTGGCGCAGCGTCGGGTCGTGGGAGACCGCCCGGAGCGCCGCGACCGGGCCCTCGAGGGAGAGGTCGGTGGTGAGGAAGCGATCTTCGATCATGGCGAGGACGAGCGCCGTGGTGCCGACCTTGAGGTAGGTGGAGACCTCGGCGAGGTTCGCGTCGCCGATGATCACGTGGAGCCGCCGGAACCGCTGCGGGTCGGCGTGCGGCTCGTCGCGGGTGTTGATGATCGGCCGCTTCAGCGTGGTCTCGAGCCCCACCTCGACCTCGAAGAAGTCGGCGCGCTGGCTGATCTGGTAGCCGTGCTCGCGACCGTCCTGGCCGAGGCCGACGCGGCCGGCGCCGCAGAACACCTGGCGGGTGACGAAGAACGGGGTCAGGTGGCTGACGATCTCGGCGAAGGGCGTCGAGCGGCGCATCAGGTAGTTCTCGTGCGCGCCGTAGGAGGCGCCCTTGTTGTCGGTGTTGTTCTTGTAGAGCACGATCGGCGCGCCGCCCGGCAGCGTGGCGGCCCGCCGGGCGGCGTCGAGCATGACCTGCTCGCCGGCCTTGTCGAACCGCACGATGTCGAGCGGCGTGAGCACCTCCGGCGTCGAGAACTCCGGGTGCGCGTGGTCGACGTAGAGCCGGGCGCCGTTGGTGAGGATGACGTTGGCCAGGCCGAGGTCCTCGTCCGTCAGCTGCGACGGGTCGGCGACCTGGCGGGCCATGTCGAAGCCCCGGGCATCCCGGAGGGGCGACTCCTCCTCGAAGTCCCAGCGCGCACGACGCGCGGTGAGCGTCGCGGTGGCGTAGGCGTTGACGATCTGGGACGAGGCAACCATCGGGTTCGCCAGCGGCTGCCCCTGGACGGCGATGCCGTACTCGACCTCTGTGCCCATGATCCGCCGCACCGACATGGCTCGAGCCTACGGGGACGCGCGGTGCGGCGGACGGCGGCCCGTCAGCGACGGGCCATGAGCATGCGGGCCAGGTAGATGACGGCGACGACGACGACGATGAGGATCAGCAGCTTCAGCATGCGTGAGTCCTGCCCGTCGTCGCGCTCCCCACACGCTCAGGAGGGTGAGCGGGCTCAGTCGAGGTCGCGGCCGACGCCGCGTCCGAAGACCCAGGTGGCGACCGCGATGACCGCGCCCGCGCCGATGACGACCTCGATGACGCCCATGGTCAGCTCCTTCCCCGGACGCGACGACCGCGCCCCCGCCCACGGTAGACCCGGGGCGGGGACGCGGTCGGTCGGGGTGCGGCCCTAGAGGTACTGACCGGTGTTCGAGACGGTGTCGATCGAGCGGCCCGGCTCGGTGCCCTGCTTGCCGGTGATGAGGGTGCGGATGAAGACGATCCGCTCGCCCTTCTTGCCGGAGATGCGGGCCCAGTCGTCGGGGTTCGTCGTGTTCGGCAGGTCCTCGTTCTCCTTGAACTCGTCGACGCAGGCCTGCAGCAGGTGGCTGACGCGGATGCCGCGCTGCTCGTGCTCGAGGAGGTCCTTGATCGCCATCTTCTTCGCGCGGTCGACGATGTTCTGGATCATCGCGCCGGAGTTGAAGTCCTTGAAGTACAGGACCTCCTTGTCGCCGTTGGCGTAGGTGACCTCGAGGAAGCGGTTCTCCTCGGTCTCGTTGTACATGCGCTCGACGGTCGCCCGGATCATGCCGTCGACGCACGCCTGGCGGTCGCCGCCGAACTCGGCGACGTCGTCGGCGTGCAGCGGCAGCGTCGAGGTGAGGTACTTGGAGAAGATGTCGCGGGCCGACTCGGCGTCGGGCCGCTCGATCTTGATCTTCACGTCGAGACGGCCCGGCCGCAGGATCGCGGGGTCGATCATGTCCTCGCGGTTGGACGCGCCGATGACCAGGACGTTCTCGAGCAGCTCCACGCCGTCGATCTCGCTGAGCAGCTGCGGGACGATCGTGTTCTCGACGTCGGAGGACACGCCGGACCCGCGGGTGCGGAACAGGGAGTCCATCTCGTCGAAGAACACGATGACGGGCGTGCCGGTGGACGCCTTCTCGCGCGCCCGCTGGAAGACCAGCCGGATGTGGCGCTCGGTCTCGCCGACGTACTTGTTGAGCAGCTCGGGGCCCTTGATGTTGAGGAAGTAGGACTTGCCCTCCTGCCCGGTGCGCGCGGCGACCTTCTTGGCCAGCGAGTTGGCCACCGCCTTGGCGATCAGCGTCTTGCCGCAGCCCGGCGGGCCGTAGAGCAGGATGCCCTTGGGCGGCTTGAGCTCGTGCTCGGCGAACAGCTCGGGGTGCAGGTAGGGCAGCTCGACGGCGTCCTGGATGAGCTCGATCTGGTTGCCCAGACCGCCGATCGCGTCGTAGGCGATGTCGGGCACCTCCTCGAGGACGAGCTCCTCGACCTCGGACTTCGGCACCTTCTCGTAGACGTAGCCCGAGCGGCTGTCGAGCAGCAGGGAGTCGCCGGCGCGGATGACCTCGTCGAACAGCGGCTCGGCGAGTCGGACGACCCGCTCCTCGTCGGCGCCGGAGAGGATCAGCGCTCGCTCGCCGTCGGCCATGACCTCCTTGACCGAGACGACCTCTCCGGTGCGCTCGAACTCCAGCGCCGCGACGACGTTGAGCGCCTCGTTGAGCATGACCTCCTGGCCGCGCTGCAGGCCGTCGAGCTCGACGGCCGGGCTGACGCTCACGCGCAGCTTGCGGCCGCCGGTGAAGACGTCGACGGTGTCGTCCTCGTTGCGCTGCAGGAAGGTGCCGAAGCCGGCCGGCGGCTGCGCGAGCCGGTCGACCTCCTCCTTCAGCTTCATGATCTGGTCGCGGGCGTCCCGCAGGGTCTGCGCGAGCCGCTCGTTCTGCGACGTCAGCGCCGCCAGCGAGCGCTGCGTGTCGGCTAGCTTGAGCTCGAGGGAGCGGGCCGATCCGGGCGCCGCGGTGAGACGGCGCCGCAGGTCGGCGATCTCGCCCTCGAGGAAGCGCACCTGGTCGCGGAGCTCCTCGGGACTGCGGTCGACGGGACCGCCGGGCTGAGCAGATGTGGTCATGAGCGCACCTCCTGTGTCTCTCGACCCTACCCGTGGGCCCCTACGCGCGGGAGCCCGCCGAGCCCAACTCGTGCGTCACGATTCGGTCGCGTCGCCGTCGGGGCCGGTGCTCGACGCCGGCGCGTCGAGCTCGACCTCGGGGCCCTCGTGGGCGACGTCGGCGGGCCGCGGGCCGGTGTAGTCGACGCCGTAGGCGCCCGGGGCCGGGCGACGGGTGCGGCGCGGCGGGCGGGCGCCGGGCGCCAGGCGTCGGGCGGTGACCAGGAAGGCGGTGTGGCCGATCATCTTGTGGCCCGGGCGCACCGCGAGGCCCTCCACGTGCCAGTCGCGGACGAGCGACTCCCACGCGTGCGGCTCGGTGAAGCCGCCGTGCACCCGCACGGTCTCGACGAACCGGGAGAGCTGGGTCGTGGTCGCGACGTACGCGCAGACGATGCCGCCGGGCACGAGGGCGTCCGCGGCGGCCCCGAGGCACTCCCACGGCGCCAGCATGTCGAGGATGATCCGGTCGGCGCGCTCCCCCGACGCCGGCAGCGCCTCGGCGAGGTCGCCGAGGGTGAGGGTCCACGACGGGTGGGCGGCGCCCTCGGGCACGCCGAAGAACTGGTCGACGTTGCGGCGGGCCACCTCCGCGAACTCCTCGCGGCGCTCGAAGGAGGACACCCGGCCGTAGGGGCCGACCGCACGCAGCAGCGAGCAGGTCAGCGCGCCAGAGCCGACGCCGGCCTCGACGACGCGGGCTCCCGGGAAGACGTCGGCCAGCGCCACGATCTGCGCGGCGTCCTTGGGGTAGACGACCGCGGCGCCCCGCGGCATCGAGACGACGAACTCCGAGAGCAGCGGCCGGAACACGAGGTACTCCGCGCCGCCGGAGCTCTGGACGGTGAAGCCCTCCTCGCAGCCGATCAGCTCGTCGTGCTCGAGGTGGCCGCGGTTGGAGAAGAAGCGCTTGCCGGGTGTGAGCGCGAAGTTGTGCTTGCGCCCCTTCGCGTCGACCAGGCGGATCCACTCGCCGGCCCGCAGCGGGCCGCGGTGCACACCGGACCAGGCCTCCGGGGGGACGTCGCCGAGCTCGACGGGCGGGGCGGGCTCCACGGGGTCGGAGGCGCTGCTCATGGACGGCGAGCCTAGTCAGCGGGCGGGGCGGCCGCGGAATCCGCGAGACGTCGGACCGGACCGCCGGCCTGGCTCAGCGGGCCAGGACCTCGCGGAACGCGCGGTCGACGTCGCGCGCGACGAGCAGGCCGTAGACCTGACCGGCGTCGTCGAGCAGCACGTACTCCGCAGCCGGCGCCGAGGTCAGCGCCGTGACGAGCTCCTCGCCGCGCAGCCGCGCGGGGAGCACCAGCCCGGGCTCGAGTCGGCGGGCCACCGTGGCGGTCGCGACCCAGGCGCGGCGGTCCTCGGGCACCGCGAGCAGCGCGGCCTCGTTGACGATGCCCTCGAGGCGTCCGTCGGAGCCGACCGTGACGATGCCGCCGGCCTGGGCCTCGCGGGCCCGCCGGACGGCCTCGGCGAGCGGGAGGTCGGAGTCGGCCACGAAGGTGCGTCGGGCGAGGTCGCGCGCGGCCAGACGGGGCAGGCGCTGACGCAGCCGGGCGCTGCGCAGGGCCGCGGTGGCGCCGGCCCAGAGGAAGCCGGCGACCAGCACCGCGAGCGCGAGGTCGAGCAGCGAGGTGGGCGAGTCGAGCACCCGCTCGAGGAAGACCGGCCACAGGAGCGCGAGCACCGCGGCCACCCGGCCGCCCCAGGCGGCCACGATGGTGCCGCGGTGGACGTCGCCCGACGCGCCCCAGACGGCGGACTTCAGCACGCGTCCGCCGTCGAGCGGGAGGCCCGGGACGAGGTTGAGCACGCCGACGAGCAGGTTGGCGCCGGCGAGCCCCTCCAGCACCAGCTCGAGCAGGCCGCCCGGCACGACGAGCACGGCCGCGAGGGCCCCGACGCCGACGGCGAGCGAGGTCAGCGGGCCGACGACCGCGATGAGGAACTCCTCGCGCGGGCGACGCGCCTCCTTGTCGATCGCGGTCATGCCGCCGAGGAAGTGCAGCGTGATGGAGGAGACCGGCAGGCCGAAGGCCTTGGCGACCAGCGCGTGGGCGGCCTCGTGGAGGAGCACCGAGCCGTAGAGCACCACGGCGAAGAGCGCTCCGGCGAGGTAGCTCCAGGCGCCCAGCCCCGGCTGGACCTGCTCGGCCTGCGGCGCCATGACGACCGCGATCAGGCCCGCGACCAGGAACCACGAGGAGGAGACCAGGACGTCGCTGCCGGCGACGGATCCGATGCGGATCGTGCCCGGCGGGCGAGGAGCCCGGGGCGGGGCGGGCGGCGAGGAGGGCACGCGACGAGGCTATCCGAGCGGCCCACCGCGACCGTCCCGCGGTCCTGGCCCCGCAGGACCGGAGCGTCGGTGGCGACGGCTAGCGTGCCGCCCGTGACCACCAGCCCCGCCGACCGCCTCTCGACGCCCGTCGACGGCGAGCGGGTCGTCGGGGCCCTCTCCCCCAGCCGGGCCGGCGACTTCCTCGCGTGTCCGCTGCTGTACCGCTTCCGCAGCATCGATCGGCTGCCCGAGCCGCCGTCGCCGGACGCCGCCCGCGGCACCGTCGTCCACAAGGTGCTGGAGGACCTCTTCGAGCGGCCGGCCGCCGAGCGCACGCCCGAGGTCGCCGACGGCATGCTCGCCGCGGCCTGGGAGCGGGTGCGCGCCGAGCGCCCCGAGCTCGCCGGGCTGTTCGACGGCGCCGCCCCGGAGCAGGAGGCGCGCTGGCTGCGCAGCTGCTCGACGGTGCTGGCCCGCTGGTTCACCCTGGAGGACCCCACCCGGCTGGAGCCGGCGGAGCGGGAGCACTACGTCGAGGCCGTCCTCGACAGCGGCCTCCTGCTGCGCGGGTTCATCGACCGGCTCGACGTCGCTCCCGACGGCGCCGTGCGAGTGGTCGACTACAAGACCGGCCGTGCCCCCGGGCCGGGGTTCGAGGCGGGTGCGCTGTTCCAGATGCGCTTCTACGCGCTCGTGCTGTGGCGCACCACCGGCGTCGTCCCCGCGATGCTCCAGCTGGTGTACCTCGGCGACGGCACGGTCGTGCGGTACGAGCCCGACGAGCACGACCTGCGCGCCACCGAGCGCAAGGTCGAGGCCGTCTGGGCGGCGATCAGCCTGGCCCGCGCGTCGGGCGACTGGCGTCCGAGCCCGTCGCGACTGTGCGGCTGGTGCGCGCACCAGGCGCTGTGCCCGGCGTTCGGCGGCACGCCTCCTCCGCTGCCGCAGGACGGCGGGCCGGAGGCTCCCGACGAGCCGGACGTCGCGACCTCAGACGGCTGAGGCGGCCTCGCGCAGCACCTGCGCCAGGTCGGCCGTCCCGACGCCCTCGAGGCTGTCGCGGAACACGCGACGCTCCCCCGGCGGCACGGGCACGTGGTGCGGCACGACGAGTACGCCGCAGCCGGCGGCCGCTGCGCTCGTCGCCCCCGGCGGGGAGTCCTCGATCGCCACGCACGACTCCGGGTCGACGCCGAGCCGCTCGGCGGCGAGGAGGTACGGCTCGGGGTCGGGCTTGCCCCGGGTCACGGCGTCCCCGGTGACGATCGCGGCGAAGGTGCCCGCGGGGAGCTGCTCGACGATCGGGTCGACGAACCGGGTCCACGACATCGTCACCAGCGCGCAGGGGGTCTCGTCGACGCGCAGCGCGGCGAGGAGCTCGCGGGCTCCCGGCCGCCACGGGACGGCCTCGCGGACGCGGGCCACGACGCCGTCGAGCAGCTCCTCGACGATCTCCTCCGGCGTGAGGTCCAGGCCCATGTGCGCACGGATGTAGCGCCCGGACGCCAGCAGGTCGTTGCCGACGAGGTTCAGGGCGTGCTCGTGGCTCCAGGTGGCGCCGTGCCGCTCGGCGAGGGCGAACTCCGTGGCGATCCAGTACGGCTCGGTGTCGACCAGCGTGCCGTCCATGTCCCACAGGACCGCCGCCGGTGCTGTGGGCGCCGGCTCAGTCATCGGGGTCGTAGCCGAGGCTCGGGGAGAGCCAGCGCTCGGCCTCCTGGAGGCTCCAGCCCTTGCGCTCGGCGTAGTCGGCGACCTGGTCGCGTCCGAGCCGGCCGACGACGAAGTACTGCGCCTGCGGGTGGCTGAAGTAGAAGCCGGAGACCGACGCGCCCGGCCACATGGCCATCGACTCGGTGAGCGTGATGCCCGTGGCCGCCTCGACGTCCAGCAGCTCCCACAGCGTCAGCTTCTCGGTGTGGTCGGGGCACGCCGGGTAGCCGGGCGCTGGCCGGATGCCGGTGTACTTCTCGGCGATGAGGTCCTCGTTGCTGAGCTGCTCGTGCGGCACGTGCCCCCAGAACTCGGTGCGGACCCGCTGGTGCAGCCGCTCGGCGAACGCCTCGGCCAGGCGGTCGGCCAGGGACTCCAGCAGGATCGCCGAGTAGTCGTCGTGCGCGGCCTTGAAGGCCTCGACGCGCTCGGGCAGGCCGAGACCGGCCGTGACGGCGAACGCCCCGACGTGGTCGACCAGGCCGGCGTCCTCGGGGGCGACGTAGTCGGCCAGCGAGCGGTTGGGGATGCCGTCGCGGTGCTGGCCCTGCTGGCGCAGGTGGTGCAGCACGGTGCGCTCGGCCGAGCGCTCGACGTCGGCGTAGAGTACGACGTCGTCGCCGCGGGCGGCGGCCGGGAAGAAGCCGTAGACGCCGCGCGCCTCGATCCACCGCTCGGCGACGATCGTGTCGAGCATCGCCTGGGCGTCGTCGTAGAGCCGGCGCGCGGCCTCGCCGGCGGTCGGGCTGTTGAGGATGTCGGGGAAGCGTCCCTTCATCTCCCAGGCGTTGAAGAACGGCTGCCAGTCGATGTACTCGCGCAGCTCGGCGAGGTCGTAGTCGGCGAGCACGTGCACGCCCTGCTGCCGCGGGGTGGGCGGGGCGTAGGCCGTCCAGTCGACCGGCGTGGCGTTCGCCCGGGCAGCCTCGAGCGAGAGCTGCGGCCGGTCGGACTTCGCCGCGTGCCGGGCCCGCAGCCCGGCGTAGTCGTCGGCGACGTCCGCGAGCAGCTCGACGCGCTTCTCGGGGTGCAGCAGGGCCGCGGCGGTGGGCACCGACCGCGACGCGTCCTTGACCCACACGACGGGGCCGTCGTAGCGGGGCGCGACCTTGACGGCCGTGTGGGCGCGCGAGGTCGTCGCACCGCCGATCAGCAGGGGGATCTCCAGGCCGAGGCGCTGCATCTCGGTGGCGATCGTGACCATCTCGTCGAGCGAGGGCGTGATCAGGCCCGAGAGGCCGATGATGTCGGCGCCGACCTCCTGCGCGGTGTCGAGGATCTTCTGCGGCGGCACCATGACGCCGAGATCGATGACCTCGAAGTTGTTGCACTGCAGCACCACGCCGACGATGTTCTTGCCGATGTCGTGCACGTCGCCCTTGACCGTGGCCATCACGATCGTGCCGTTGGTGTCCTTGGCGGTGGCCAGCGCCGGGTTGTCGAGCTTCTCCTGCTCGATGAACGGGATGAGGTAGGCGACGGCCTTCTTCATCACCCGCGCGGACTTCACCACCTGGGGCAGGAACATCTTGCCGGCGCCGAAGAGGTCGCCGACGACGTCCATGCCCTGCATGAGCGGGCCCTCGATCACCTCGATCGGGCGTCCGCCGCGCGCGGCGATGAGCGCCCGCAGCTCCTCGGTGTCGGCCTCGACGTGCGCGTCGATGCCCTTCACCAGGGCGTGGGTGATGCGCTCCTCGACCGGCTTCGAGCGCCACTCCTCCGCGGTGGCCTCGACCGGCCCGGACGAGGCGTTGTGCTGCTCGGCGATCTCCAGCAGCCGCTCCGCGGCGTCGGGCCGACGGTCGAGGACGACGTCCTCGATGCGCTCGCGCAGCTCGGGGTCGACCTCGTCGTAGACCGCGAGCGCGCCCGCGTTGACGATGCCCATCGAGAGCCCGGCGCGGATCGCGTGGAACAGGAAGACGGCGTGGATCGCCTCGCGCACCGGGTTGTTGCCGCGGAACGAGAACGAGACGTTCGAGATGCCGCCGGAGACCTTCGCCCCCGGCAGGTTCTCCTTGATCCATCGCGTGGCCTCGATGAAGTCCAGGCCGTACGACGCGTGCTCCTCGATGCCCGTGGCCACCGCGAAGACGTTGGGGTCGAAGACGATGTCCTCGGCCGGGAACCCGACCTCCTCGGTGAGGATCCGGTACGCGCGGCTGCAGATCGCGATGCGCCGCTGCAGGTTGTCGGCCTGTCCGTCCTCGTCGAAGGCCATTACGACGGCCGCGGCGCCGTACTTGCGGCACAGGCGGGCGTGGGCGCGGAAGGCGTCCTCGCCCTCCTTCAGCGAGATCGAGTTGACGATCGGCTTGCCCTGCACGGTCTTCAGGCCGGCCTCGATGACCTCCCACTTGGAGGAGTCGACCATCAGCGGGACGCGGCTGATGTCGGGCTCGGCGGCGACCAGCTTGAGGAAGCGGTCCATCGCCGCGACGCCGTCGATCATGCCCTCGTCCATGTTGACGTCGATGACCTGCGCGCCGTTCTCGACCTGCTGGGCGGCGACGGAGAGCGCGGTGTCGTAGTCGCCGTCACGGATGAGGTTGCGGAAGCGGGCCGAGCCGGTGATGTTGGTGCGCTCGCCGACGTTGACGAACAGCGAGTCGGCGCCGACGGTGAACGGCTCGAGGCCGGCCAGCCGCATCGCCGGCTCGACGGTGGGCACCTCGCGGCGCGCGACGCCCTCGACCCGACGGGCGATCGCGCCGATGTGCGCCGGGGTGGTGCCGCAGCAGCCGCCGACGATGTTGACCAGCCCGGCGTCGGCGAACTCCCCGACGATCGCCGCGGTCTCCTCGGCGGCCTCGTCGTACTCGCCGAAGGCGTTCGGGAGGCCGGCGTTGGGATAGCAGGAGACGAAGGTGTCGGCGATGCGGGACAGCTCGGCGACGTAGGGGCGCATCTCGCGGGCGCCGAGCGCGCAGTTCAGGCCGATCGCCAGGGGGCGTGCGTGCCGCACCGAGTTCCAGAACGCCTCGGTGACCTGGCCCGAGAGGGTGCGGCCGGACGCGTCGGTGATGGTGCCCGAGATGATCACCGGCCAGCGGCGGCCGGTCTCCTCGAAGAGGGTCTCGACGGCGAAGATCGCGGCCTTGGCGTTGAGGGTGTCGAAGATCGTCTCGATGATCAGCAGGTCGGCGCCGCCGTCGACCAGGCCGCGGGCCGCCACGCCGTAGGCCTCGACGAGCTCGTCCCAGCTGACGTTGCGGGCCCCGGGGTCGTTGACGTCGGGGGAGATCGAGGCGGTGCGGGTCGTCGGGCCGAGCGCGCCGGCCACGTAGCGGGGACGCTCGGGCGTGGCCACGGCGTCGGCCATGCGTCGGGCCAGGCGCGCGGACTCGAGGTTGAGCTCGTAGGCGAGCTCCTCCAGGCCGTAGTCGGCCAGGGAGACGGCGTTGGCGTTGAAGGTGTTGGTCTCGATCAGGTCCGCGCCGGCCTCGAGGTACTCGCGGTGGATGTCGGCGATGATCTGCGGCTGGGTGAGCGTGAGCAGGTCGTTGTTGCCGACCAGGTCGCTGGGGTGGTCGGCGAACCGCTCGCCGCGGTAGCCGGCCTCGTCGGGCCGGTCGCGCTGGATCGCGGTGCCCATCGCGCCGTCGATCACCAAGATCCGCTGCTCGAGGGCGGCGGTCAGGGCGTCGGTGGCGTCCGGACGCCAGGTCGGCGTCGCGGCGAGGGGGGCGATCGACACGGGGACTCCTTCCGGACCGGCGCCTGCCGGTCCACCCTCCACGGTACGGACCCCGTGTCCGAGGGCTGGACTGCTTTCCCAGATCGTGACACCGCCCGAACACCCGAGCGAAATCGCGACCCCGACTAGGCTGACCGGGTGATCGAGCTCGAGCACGCCCAGGACCTCGTCGACCCCATCGTCATCGCCGCCTTCGAGGGCTGGAACGACGCCGCCGACGCCGCCTCAGGCGTGATCGACCACCTCATGACGGTCTGGGACGCGCGCGTGGTCGGGGCGATCGATCCCGAGGAGTTCTACGACTTCCAGGTCAACCGCCCGCACATCGGCACCGACGAGCACGGTCACCGGCGCATCACGTGGCCCAGCACGCAGATCGCGGTGGCCTCTCCCCCGGACCTCGGCCGCGACATCATCCTCGTGCGCGGCATCGAGCCGAACATGCGGTGGCGGCAGTTCTGCGCCGAGATCCTGGCGGCCTGCGACGACCTCGGCTCCGAGCTCGTCGTCACCCTGGGCGCGCTGCTGGCCGACACCCCGCACACGCGCCCGATCCCGATCAACGGCACCGCCACCGAGCCCGAGCTCGTCGAGCGGCTCAAGCTCGAGCACTCGTCCTACGAGGGGCCCACCGGCATCGTCGGCGTGCTGCAGGACGCCTGCTCGCGCCTGGACATCCCGGCCGTCTCCTACTGGGCGGCGGTGCCGCACTACGTCGCCCAGCCGCCGTGCCCGAAGGCCACGCTCGCGCTGATCGGCCAGATCGAGGACCTCCTGGAGGTGTCGATCCCGCTCGGCGACCTGCCCGAGGACGCCCGCGCGTGGGAGCGGGGCGTCGACGAGCTGGCCGAGGAGGACGAGGACGTCGCCGAGTACGTGCGCTCCCTGGAGGAGTCGCGCGACACCGCCGACCTGCCGGAGGCCTCCGGCGAGGCGATCGCCCGCGAGTTCGAGCGCTACCTCAAGCGTCGGCAGGAGGGCGACTGACCCACCGCCGGGCCGGATCTACAGTGCCAGGCCGAGCGCGGCGTCCAGGAGCCGAGCGATGGTGAGCGAGGCGTCGGGGTCGGAGGTGTCGGCGAGCCCGTCGGTGCCGAGCGTCGCACGCACCCAGGCGTCGACGAGCGCGACCGCGCGTGGCGCGTCGAGGTCGTCGGCCAGCGCGGCGAGCACGCCCTCGACGACGGGGGCGGAGGCCGCGCCCGAGCCGAGCGCGAGGGCGCGGCGCCAGTCGACGAGGGTGTCGACGGCGTCGAAGAGCTGCGCGTCGGTCCACTCCCAGTCGCTGCGGTAGTGGTGGCGCAGCAGGGTCAGCCGGATCGCCATCGGGTCGACGTCGGAGTTGCGCAGCGCGGAGACGAACACCAGGTTGCCCTTGGACTTCGACATCTTCTCGCCGTCGTAGGCCACCATGCCGGCGTGCGCGTAGGCCCGCGCGAACGCGACGCCCGGCTCGGCCACCTGCGCGTGGCCCGCGCACATCTCGTGGTGCGGGAAAACGAGATCGCTGCCGCCGCCCTGCACGTCGAAGGCCCCTCCGAGGTGCTCGCGGGCGATCGCGGCGCACTCGATGTGCCAGCCCGGGCGCCCGGGACCGAAGGGGCTCGGCCACGACGGCTCGCCCTCGCGCTCGGCTCGCCAGACCAGCGGGTCGAGCGGGTCGCGCTTGCCGGGACGGTCGGGGTCGCCGCCGCGCTGGGGGAAGATCGTCAGCATCTCCTCGCGCGAGAGCCGCGACTCCTCGCCGAAGGCGGGGTCGGCGGCCGCGGAGAAGTAGAGGTCGTCGTCGACCCGGTAGATCGCGCCCGCCGCGTCGAGCCGCTCGATCAGGGAGATGACCAGCGGGATCGACTCGACGGCGCCGACGTAGGCCTCCGGCGGCAGGACGCGCAGCGCCTCCATGTCCTGGCGGAACAGCTCGGTCTCGCGCTCGGCCAGCTCGGTCCACTCCACGTGCACCTTCTCGGCCCGCTCGAGCAGCGGGTCGTCGACGTCGGTGACGTTCTGGACGTAGCGCACCTCGTGGCCGGCGCTGCGCCACGCGCGCTGCAGCAGGTCGAAGGCGACGTAGGTGTTGGCGTGCCCGATGTGGGTGGCGTCGTAGGGCGTGATGCCGCAGACGTAGAGCCGGGCCGGACCCTGCGGAGCGGTGGTGACCGGGCCGCCGGTCGGCGTGTCGTGGAGGACGACCGGAGGGCCGGCGACCGTCAGGGTGGGCACCTCGGGAGCAGTCCACGCACGCATGCCCGGCAGCCTAGCCGGGGCTCGCCCCGCGGCCGATCCGGGAGGGCCGGTCGCCGCGCGCCGCGGCGGCGACGCGAGGCCTCCGGCCAGCGTCAGAACGGCGGCCAGGGGATGGCCGGCCAGTCGCGCGGCTGCGGCAGGACCCCTGCGGCCAGCAAGCGATCGCAGCGGCGCGCGAGGCAGTCGATCTCGAGCGCGTCGAGCAGCCCGACCAGGCGCTGGCCGAGATCGCCGCCGAGCGCGCCGCGCACCGCGCCCACCGCCGCCAGCTCGTCGTCGGTCAGCGGCTGCCCGGCCCAGCCCCACAGCACCGTGCGCAGCTTGTGCTCGGCGTGGAAGGCGATGCCGTGGTCGACGCCGTGCCGGTGGCCGTCGGGCATCTCCAGCACGTGCCCGCCCTTGCGGTCGGCGTTGTTGATGACGACGTCGAGAACCGCCATCCGGCGCAGCACCGCGGTGTCCTCGTGCACCAGCGCGATCGGCCGCTCGTCGGCGTCCAGACCGTCGAAGACGTGGAGGTAGCCGGGCGGCACGGCGCCGTCGGGGACCAGCGTGACGGCCTCCTGGTCGGGGTCGGTCTCGCACCAGCGCTGCACCATGCCGGGACCGTGCGGACCCTCCCGGACGACGGTCGGCGGCACGAGGTCGCCACCGAAGACCCGGGAGACGAGGTACGCGGCCTCCTCGCGGTGAGCGAGCACCGCGCCGGGGAAGTCCCAGAGCGGCCGCTCCCCCTGCACCGGCTTGTAGACGATGCGCACGCCGGAGCCGCTGACGTGGCCGACGAACGTGGCGTTGGACGCCGGCATCACCCGGCCGTCGAGCACGAGGTCGCCGTCGAGCAGCGGCCCCACGGCCGGGTCGTCGGCGCGCAGGTCAGGGGTCACGCCGCTTGAACCCGTTGGCGCGCACGCACAGGTGGCCCTCCGGGTCGATCGGCTCGGCGCAGAACGGGCAGGTCGGGCGCCCGGCGTCGAGCACCCGCGCGGTGCGCTGGACGAACGCCCGGGCCTGACCCGGCTCGAGCCGCACGACCAGCAGCTGCTCGGGCTCGGGCTCCTCGACCTCGTCGTCGCCCTCGGGGCCGACCACGGTGGCCTCGACGAACGGGAAGACCTCGATGACGACCCGCTCGGCGCCGGCGTCCCAGGCCAGCGTCATGGTGCCGGCGCGGAACTCCTCCTCGATCGGCTGGTCGAGGGGGCCGTTGTCGTCGAGCGCGCGGGGCGCGAGCGCCGGAACGACGGTGGTCGTCTGGCTGTTCATCACCTCGTCGAGCAGCTCGTCGACGCGCTCGGCGAGCGCCGCGACCTGCTGCTTCTCCAGGGCGACGCTGACCAGGCGGCCGCCCTCACGGGCCTGGAGGAAGAACGTGCGTCCTCCCGGGGGGCCGACGGTCCCGGTGACGAACCGCTCGGGCGGGTCGAAGCCGTGGATCAGAGGCATGGGGCAACCCTCTCACGCAGGTGCGGGACGCTCACGAGGCGTCCTCCGGGGCGGTCGGGCCGGCTCCTCCGCCGACCGCGGCGTCGTCGGCGACCCGGCGGGGACGGCGTCCGCGCTTGCGCGGCGGCGGGGCCAGCCAGGCGAGATCGCCCTCGTGGGTGTTGGTGGCCAGCACCGTCGGGCGGCTCTCGCCGTAGCGGACGACCGAGATGGACGCGGGATCGACGTTGATCCGCTGGAAGAGGTCGAGGTGCATGCCGAGGGCGTCGGCGAGGATCGACTTGATGATGTCGCCGTGGCTCACCGCGATCCACACGGCGTCGGCACCGTGCTCGGCGGCGATCCGGGCGTCGTGCCCGCGGACGGCCGCCACCGACCGCGACTGCATGGTGGTCATCGCCTCGCCGCCCGGGAACACCACCGCCGAGGGCTGGGCCTGGACGGTGCGCCACAGCGGCTCCTTGGCGAGCTCCTTGAGCGGGCGGCCCTGCCAGTCGCCGTAGTCGCATTCCGAGACGCCCTTCTCGGTGCGGATCGGGGGCGCCTCGCCCTCGCGCTGGGCGAGGACCAGGCGGGCCGTCTGCCGGCACCGCTCGAGCGGCGAGCAGACGACCTCGGCGATCGGCACCCCCGCGAGGCGCCGACCGGCGCGCTCGGCCTGACCGCGGCCGACCTCGTCGAGTCGGACGCCCGGCGTGCGCCCGGCCAGCACGCCGGAGGCGTTCGCGGTGGTGCGACCGTGCCGCACCAGGATGACCGTTGCCATGGCGGCCAGCGTAGGTGCGGGCTCCACGGCGTCCGGGCCCGATCGGGTGGTGGCGGCGGTGCGTCGGTTTCCCCGGGCGCCCGGGGAAACCGGTCGCCGGCAGGCGAAACTTCGCCTGCCGGCGACCAGTTCTGCCTGCCCTGATCGGCGACCGGGCGGTCAGCCGATGCGACCGCGCAGCTCGGCGGGATCGGCGGGACGCGGGCCGGCGAGGACCTCCTTGGCGGCGTCGGTCTGCTCCCAGACGTTCCAGAGCAGCACGCCGCGCACCGCGTCGTCGTCGAGGTAGTAGACGACGGTGCCGTCGCCCACGGGGTCGACGACGGTCTGCAGCCGGGTCGAGAGGGTGCCGACGGCCTCGTAGCCGAGGTCGCGGACGTCGGACCAGAAGATCGGCGTGTGGGCGTAGGGCTCCGTGCCGCCGGCCATCGCCCGTCCGGCCGCCTCGCCCTGGGTGGTCGCCGCGTCGACGTGCTCGACGCGGGTAAGACCGAGGATCGGGTCGGGGTACTGGGCGACGTCGCCCGCGGCCCAGACGTGCGGGGCACTGGTGCGCAGGTGCTCGTCGACCACGATCCCGCCGTCGTCGGCGAGGTCGAGCACGCCCTCGACGAAGCGGGTCGCCGGGCGCACGCCCAGGCCGATCACGACGACGTCGGCGTCCACCGACGTGTCGTCGTCGAGGTGCAGCGTCACGCCGTCGAGGCGGACCTCCCCGCGGGACACCTCGGCGCCGCCGTGCAGGTCGACGTCGTGCTCGGTGAGCTCGCGCTCGAGCTCGGTCGCGAGCTCGTCGGGCAGCACGTGGTCGGCCACCCGGGCGCCCGGGTGCACGAGGACGACGTCGGCGTCGGTGCGGCTCAGCGAGGCCGCGATCTCTGTGCCCACGAAGCCGGCTCCGACGACCGCGATCCTCGGCGCCGGGGTGGCGGTGGCGAGGGCGCGCAGGCGGCGGTAGTCGTCGAGGGAGCGGTAGGCGATGACCCGCTCCCCCTCGTCCAGGCCGTCGAGGGTGCGGGGCACGCCGCCGGTGGCGACGAGCAGCTCGCCGTAGCCGTGCACGGCGCCGGACTCGGTGGTGACGGTGCGGGCCTCGACGTCGATCGACGCGGCGGCGTCGCCCAGGACGAGGCTCGCGCCGGTCTCGCCGGCGGTGTCCTTCAGCGCGGACGTGCCCTCGGCGTCGTCGCCGCTCCAGAGGTCCTTGCTCAGGGCGGGCCGCTCGACCGGTCCGTCGGCCTCGGCTCCGAGGATCGCGATCGACCCGGTGGCGCCCTGCGCCCGGATGCCCACGGCCGCCGCGTGCGCGGCCATGCCGGCGCCGATGATCAGGAAGTCGTGCTGGCGGATGTCGCTGGTCTCGCGGGTGTCGCTGGACACGGGGTGCCTCCGAGGGCTCGACGGATGGGACGGGGTGGGACCTCCTCAGCCTGACCCGCGCACCGGGGGCGGACACCACCGAAAGGGCGGGCCGCGGCTAGCGTGGCCCGGTGATCGTCGACAGCGGCGTGTACCGCGACGGCGCCCGGGTGGGCGTTGCCTGCGGACACGCGGACTACGCCACCCTGCGGGAGACCGCGCGCACCGAGCACGGCTTCGTCTGGGTGGGCCTGCACGAGCCGGACCGCGCCGAGATCGACGCCGTCGCCTCGGCCTTCGGGCTGCACCGGCTCGCGGTCGACGACGCCCTCTCGGCCCACCAGCGGCCCAAGATCGACGCCTACGGCGACCAGCTGTTCCTCGTCCTCAAGACCCTCTGGTACGTCGACGAGCAGGACGCCGTCGAGACCGGGGAGATCTGCCTGTTCGTCGGACCGGACTTCGTGGTGAGCGTGCGGCACGGCCGGGGCTCCGAGCTCGCCTCCGCACGTCGCGATCTGGAGGCGAACGCCTCGGTGCTCACCCACGGCCCCTCCGCGGTGCTGTACGCGGTGTGCGACCGCGTCGTCGACGGCTACACCAGCGTCGTCGGCGAGCTGGAGGTCGACGTCGACGAGGTCGAGGAGTCGGTCTTCTCCCCGGCGCGCACCAACGACTCCGTCCGCATCTACACGCTCAAGCGCGAGATCGCCGAGGTGCGGCGTGCGGTGAACCCGCTGCGCGAGCCGATGCGCCGCTTCGCCGCCGGCGAGGTGGGCGGCCTCGAGGAGGGCTCGGCGCCGTTCTTCCGCGACGTGCTCGACCACCTCAACCTGGCCGCCGAGATCGTGGAGAGCCTCGACGGGCTGCTCTCGACCGCCTTCGACGCCCACCTCGCCCGCATCTCGGTGCAGCAGAACGAGGACATGCGCACCATCTCGGCCGGCGTCGGCCTGGTCGCCGTGCCCACGCTGATCGCCGGCATCTACGGCATGAACTTCGTCGACATGCCCGAGCTCGGCTGGCGCCTCGGGTACCCGATGGCGCTCGCGCTGATGGCGCTGTCGTCCTACGGGCTGTGGCGGTTCTTCAAGCGCAGCGGCTGGCTCTGAGCGCCCGGCGCCGCGTCGCTCAGGCGCCGGCGGTGGCGCTGAGCACGCCGCCGGCGACGAGCAGCAGCGTGAGGGCTCCGAAGGCGACGCGGTAGACCACGAACGGCGTGTAGGAGTGCGTCGAGACGTACTTCAGCAGCCAGGCGATCGCGGCGTAGCCGACGAGGAACGACACGACGGTGGCCACGATCGTCGGGCCCCAGCCGTAGGGGTTGGCGGTGCCGCCGATGTCCTTGAGCTCGAAGAGCCCGGCGCCGACGACGGCGGGGATGGCGAGGAGGAAGGCGAAGCGGGTGGCGGCGGCGCGGTCGTAGCCGAGGAGGCGCCCGGCGGAGAGGGTGGCGCCCGAGCGGGAGACGCCGGGCACGAGCGCGGCGGCCTGCGCGAGGCCCATGATGACGGCGGTGCGCAGCGAGAGGTCCTCGACCTGCTTGTCGGTGGAGCCGACGCGGTCGGCCAGGCCGAGCACGAGGCCGAGCACGATGAGCGTCGTGCCGATCAGCCACAGGCTGCGGAAGTGGGTCTCGATCGGGTCCTTCAGGACGATGCCCAGCACCACGATCGGCAGCGACCCGACGATGACGTACCAGCCCATCCGGGCGTCGAGGTGACCGCGGTACTCCGGCTTGACCAGCGAGCGGAGCCACATCGTGACGATGCGCCAGATGTCCTTGCGGAAGTACAGGAGCACGGCGAGCTCGGTGCCGATCTGGATGACGGCGGTGAACGCCGCGCCGGGGTCCTCCCAGCCGAAGATCGCGGGGAGGATCCGCAGGTGGGCGCTGGACGAGATCGGCAGGAACTCGGTCAGCCCCTGGATCACTCCGAGGACGACGGCTTCGAGGAAGTGCAGCACGCCCGGCATCCTAGGGAGCCTGCGCTGACATCCACCTGACTATCGCTACGGTGAGCCGCATGCAGCAGCGTCGGCTCGGTCACAGCGGACTGCGGGTCTCCCGCCTCGGGCTCGGCACCATGACGTGGGGTCGCGACACCGACGAGCACGAGGCCCGCGACCAGCTCATCGCCTTCGCCGAGGCCGGTGGGACGCTCGTCGACACCGCCGTGGCGTACGCGGAGGGCCGGTCGGAGGAGATGCTCGGGGCGCTGATCGGCGACGTCGTCGCCCGCGACGAGGTGGTCATCGCCACCAAGGCCGGCGTCGAGGCCCGCGACGGGCGGCTGCGCTACGACACCTCGCGCCGGGCGCTGCTCACCGCTCTGGACGCCTCGCTGACGCGGCTCGGCGTCGACCACGTCGACCTGTGGCAGGTGCACCTGTGGCAGCCGGGCACCCCGATGGAGGAGACCCTCGCGGCGCTCGACCACGCGGTGTCGACTGGCCGCGCCGCCTACGTCGGCGTCTCGAACTACACCGGCTGGCAGACCGGCCGGGCCGCCACCTGGCAGCAGGCGGTGCCGGGCCGCACCCCGCTGATCTCGACCCAGGTGGAGTACTCGCTGCTCAACCGCCGCGTCGAGGACGAGGTGCTGCCGGCGGCGCAGGCGCTGGGCCTCGGCGTCCTGCCGTGGTCCCCGCTCGGACGCGGGGTGCTGACGGGCAAGTACCGCACCGGCACGCCCTCGGACTCCCGCGCCGCGACGTCGCAGTTCTCCCGCTTCGTCGGCGACTACCTCGACACCCGCTCGGCGGCGATCGTCGAGGGCGTGGCGCGGGCCGCCGACGGTCTGGGCTGGACGCCTGCGGAGGTGGCGCTGGTGTGGGTGCGTGACCGTCCCGGGGTGACGGCGCCTATCGTGGGAGCTCGGAGCGCCGCCCAGCTGCGGGCCAGCCTCGCCGTCGAGGAGCTGCAGCTGCCGGCGGAGATCGCCGAGGCGCTCGACGACGTGTCCGACGACTGACCGGCTGCCGCTCGTCCGCGCAGCCGCTGGAGGAGGCCCGGTGACCCGACCGAACCGACGACCCTGGATGGCGACCTCGCCCGGGGTGGAGTGGGAGTTCGACCGGATCACCCTCTCGCGGGACCTGTCGCGCTCGGCGGTCACGCGGCTGCTGACCGATCGCGCCGAGCACGGCGGCTGGGAGCTCGACCGGGTGCGGATCAGCGCCGACGGCACCCGCCGGGTGATCCTGCGTCGCAAGATCATCCGGATGGTGCGCACCGCCTGACCGGCGGGTCGGCCCCCGGGCGGCTCAGCCGGCCGCGTCGTCGAGGAACCGGTCGAGCACGCGCGCGCCGAAGCGCAGCGCGTCGACCGGCACCCGCTCGTCGACGCCGTGGAACAGCGCCGTGAAGTCGAGGTCGGCGGGCAGCCGCAGCGGTGCGAACCCGTAGGAGCGCACCTGCGGGCCCAGCCGGCGGAAGTGCTTGGCGTCGGTGCCGCCGCTCATCAGGTACGGCGCGACGAGCGCGTCGGGGTCCTCGGCAAGCAGCGAGCGGGTCATGGCGTCGACCAGTCGTCCCTCGTACGGGGTCTCCCACGGCTGCTGGTGGCTGAGGTGCTCGATCTCGACGCCCTCGCCGACGAGCTCGGCCAGGGTGGCGAAGAACTCGTCCTCGAAGCCGGGCAGGAAGCGGCCGTCGACGTGCGCGGTCGCCTCGGTCGGGATCACGTTCACCTTGTAGCCGGCCTGCAGCATCGTCGGGTTGGCAGTGTTGGAGATGACGGCGCCGAGCATGCGGGCCGCGCCGCCGAACTCCTCGACCAGGGAGGCGGCGTTCTCGGGCGTCGCCGGCGTGCCGGCCAGCTCGCCGACGCTCGCCAGCAGCACCTCCATGGCGGGCGTCAGCCGCACGGGCCACTCGTGGGCGCCGATGCGCGCGACGGCGCCGGCGAGACGACTGACGGCGTTGTCGGGGTTGAGCATCGAGCCGTGACCCGCCCGTCCGCGCGCGGTGAGGCGCATCCACGCCATGCCCTTCTCGGCGGCCTCGATCAGGTAGACGCGACGGCCGCGGACGGTCGCGCTGAAGCCGCCGACCTCGCCGACCGCCTCGGTGACCCCCTCGAGCTCGTCGCGGTGCTGCTCGACGAGCACCTGCGCGCCCCGGTGGCCGCCGGCCTCCTCGTCCGCGGTCAGGCAGAGCACGATCGGACGCGCCGGCACGCGTCCGGTGCGCTGCCGGTGGCGCACGACGCTGAGCAGCATCGCGTCGAAGTCCTTCATGTCGACCGCGCCGCGGCCCCAGACGTAGCCGTCGCGGACCTCGCCGCTGAACGGGTGCACCTGCCAGTCCTCGGCCGCGGCCGGGACGACGTCGAGGTGGCCGTGCAGCAGCAGCGCCCCGTCGGGGTGGGTCGCGCCGTCGCCGGTGCCGCCCCAGTGCGCGACCAGGCTGGTGCGTCCGGGCTCGGGCTCGTAGAGCCGGCTCTCGATGCCGACCTCGTCGAGCAGGGCCGCGACGTGCTCGGCCGCGAGCCGCTCGCCCGGGCCGTCCTGGTCGCCGTAGTTGGAGGTGTCGATGCGGATGAGGTCGCTGCACAGCTCGACGACCTCGTCCTCGGGAAGCGGGACGGTCGAGGGGTCCGAGAGGTGAGCGGGATCGGGGTGCGACGGGCTCATGCGGTCCAGCATGTCACCGTCGCCCGGCCTCTCCCCCACCCCCTCGACGCGACCGGCGGATCGTCGTCGAGGGGCCGGTCGGGCCTCAGTTCAGGATGCGCATCGACTCCGGCACGCCGCCGCCGTCGTGCACGGCCTCGACGAGCTCGGCCAGCGCCGTGAGCGCGACGTTCTGCGACATCGGGCCGTAGGAGACCCGGGCGACGCCGAGCTCCTGCAGGCGCGCCAGCGGCGGGACGCCGGGGATGCCGATCAGCGTGAGTCGCTGCGGGCCCAGCGCGTCGACGAGCGTCGTCACCTGCTGCTCGTCGAGCCGGCCGGGCACGAACACGACCGGCGCGCCGGCGTCGAGGAACGCCTTGCCGCGGGCGACGGCCTCCTCCAGCGGGTTCTCGGCCTGGCGCGGGAAGGCGTCCGTGCGGGCGTTGAGCACGAAGTCGGGGACGCCCTCGGACTCGGCGGCCTTCATGATCGCCTCGACCTGACGCGCGGCCTCGGCCAGCGGCTTGAGCTGGTCCTCGATGTTGGCGCCGACGACGCCCAGGCCGATCGCCCGGCGGACGGTCTCGGCGGCGTCGCCGTAGCCGCCCTCGAGGTCGGCGCTCACCGGCAGCTGGGTGCGCTCGACGATGCGGCGCACCTCCTCGAGCATCTCGTCGACGGGGATGTTCTCGCCGTCCTCGTAGCCGCGGGAGGCGGCGATCGAGTGGCTGGCGGTGGCGAGCGCCTTGGTGCCGGGGATGTCGGCGACGACGGTCGCGCTGATGGAGTCCCAGACGTTGACGACGGTGAGCAGCTCGGGGGCGTGGTGCAGGGCCAGCAGCTCGGAGGCCGCGGAGGGGCGAGAGGTCATGGCCCGAGTCTGCCGACCGGGCGCGTGCCGTGCCGACCCGGTCGGGTGGGCGCACGACGGCCCCCGGGGATCGCTCCCCCGGGGGCCGTCGTCAGCTGCTGCGGCTCGGTGGCCGGTCAGCGGCCGATCAGCGCAGGTCGAACCGGTCGAGGTCGCTGACCTTCGCCCAGGCGGCGACGAAGTCGTGGACGAACTTCTCGGCCGCGTCGTCGCTGGCGTAGACCTCGGCGAGGGCGCGCAGCTCGGAGTTGGACGCGAAGACCAGGTCGGCGCGGGTGCCGGTCCAGCGGGCCTCGCCCGTGGCGCGGTCCTTGCCCTCGAAGGCGCTGGAGTCCTCCGAGGTCGCGGACCACACGGTGTCCATCGAGAGCAGGTTGACGAAGAAGTCGTTGCTCAGGACGCCGACGCGGTCGGTCAGGACGCCGTGCGTCGAGCCGCCGGCGTTCGCGCCGAGCACGCGCAGGCCACCGACCAGCACGGTCATCTCCGGGGCGGAGAGGGTGAGCAGGTTGGCCTTGTCGACCAGCTGGTACTCCGCGCCGAGGCGCAGGCCCTTGCCCTCCCAGTTGCGGAAGCCGTCGGCGCGGGGCTCCAGCCAGGAGAACGACTCGACGTCGGTCTGCTCCTGGGTGGCGTCGGTGCGGCCGACGGTGACCGGCACGGTGACGTCGAAGCCGGCGTCCTTGGCCGCCTTCTCGACGCCCGCGGCGCCCGCGATGACCACGGTGTCGGCGAACGACACGCGCTTGCCGTCGGTGCGGCCGGCGTTGAACGCCTCCTGGACGGTCTCGAGGGCACGGATCGCGCCGGCGAGCTCGTCGGGGTCGTTGACGGTCCAGCCGGCCTGCGGCTGCAGGCGGATGCGGCCGCCGTTGGCGCCGCCGCGCTTGTCGCTGCCGCGGAAGGAGGACGCCGCCGCCCAGGCGGTCTTGACCAGCTGGGTGACCGACAGCCCGGACTCGAGCGCCGACTGCTTGAGCGCCGCGACGTCGGCCTCGTCGATCAGCTCGTGGTCGACGGCCGGCACGGGGTCCTGCCAGAGCAGGGTCTCCGAGGGCACCTCGGGGCCGAGGTAGCGCTGGATCGGGCCCATGTCGCGGTGCGTCAGCTTGAACCAGGCGCGGGCGAAGGCGTCGGCGAACTCGTCGGGGTTCTCCCAGAAGCGGCGGGAGATCTGCTCGTAGACCGGGTCGACGCGGAGCGCGACGTCGGTGGTGAGCATGCTCGGCGAGATCTTCCGCGACGCGTCGTGGGCGTGCGGGACGGTCTCCGCGCCCGCGCCGTCCTTCGGGGTCCACTGCCAGGCGCCAGCGGGGCTCTTGGTGAGCTCCCACTCGTACTCGAACAGGTGGGTGAAGTAGTCGTTGGTCCACTGGGTCGGCTTGGTGGTCCAGGTGACCTCCAGTCCGCTGGTGATCGCGTCGGCGCCGACACCGGTGCCGAAGGAGTTCTTCCAGCCCAGGCCGACCTCCTCGAAGCCGGCGCCCTCGGGCTCGTCGCCGACGTGGACGTCGGGGTCGGCCGCACCGTGGGTCTTGCCGAAGGTGTGGCCGCCGGCGATCAGCGCGACGGTCTCCTCGTCGTTCATCGCCATCCGGCGGAAGGTCTCCCGGATGTCACGGGCGGCGGCGAGCGGGTCGGGCTGGCCGTTGGGGCCCTCGGGGTTGACGTAGATCAGGCCCATCTGGACGGCGGCGAGCGGGTTCTCCAGCTCGCGGTCGCCGGTGTAGCGCTCGTCGCCGAGCCACTCGGTCTCCGGGCCCCAGTAGACGTCCTCGTCCGGCTCCCACACGTCGGCGCGGCCGCCGGCGAAGCCGAAGGTCTCGAAGCCCATCTCCTCCAGCGCGACGTTGCCGGTGAGCACGATCAGGTCGGCCCACGAGAGGCGCTGGCCGTACTTCTGCTTCACCGGCCACAGCAGGCGGCGGGCCTTGTCGAGGTTGCCGTTGTCCGGCCAGGAGTTGAGCGGCGCGAACCGCTGCTGGCCGGTGCCCGCTCCACCACGGCCGTCCTGCACCCGGTAGGTGCCGGCGGCGTGCCACGCCATGCGGATCATGAACGGGCCGTAGTGGCCGAAGTCCGCGGGCCACCAGTCCTTGGAGTCGGTGAGCACGGCGGCGATGTCGCGCTTGACCTGGGCGAGGTCGAGGGACTGGAACGCCTGCCCGTAGTCGAAGTCGCCGCCCAGCGGGTTGGCGACCACGGGGTTCTTGGCGAGGATCCGGAGGTTGAGGCGCTCAGGCCACCAGCCGCGGTTGCCGCCGCCCTGGGTGGGGTACGGGGCGCGCTCAGTGCTGTGCACGACGGGGCACTTGGCCTCGCTCTCGCTCTCGTTCATCTCGCCGACGCGGGTGTCGTGGTTCTCGGTCATGACTTCCTTCCCGGACTCTTCTGACTTCTCTGGTGGCCTGCGTGACGGGTGATCACGAGGAGGAGTGGTGCTCGATGGATGCGGGGGTCGGGGTGGTGCGGGCGGCGTCGCCGCGGGTGCAGTCGGGGCAGGTGCCCCAGTAGATGACCTCGGCCTCGTCGATGCGGAAGCCGTGGTCGTCCGCCGCCTCGAGGCACGGGGCCTCGCCGACGGCGCAGTCGACGTCGGCGACCGCGCCGCAGGCCCGGCAGACGACGTGGTGGTGGTTGTCGCCGACCCGCGCCTCGTAGCGGGCGACCGAGCCGGACGGCTGGATCCGCCGGACGAGCCCGGCGGAGGTGAGGGCGCGCAGGACGTCGTAGACGGCCTGGTGCGAGACCTCTCCCAGATCGGCGCGCACCGCGCCGATCAGCGCCTCGGTGTCGGCGTGCGGGTGCCGGTGCACGGCGTCGAGGACGGCGAGCCGCGGCCGCGTGACGCGCAGCGACGCGGCACGCAGCAGGGCGGCGTGGTCGTCACTCATGTCCTGCAGCCTGCCGGAGTTTCTTGAATCATTCAAGAAAGAACACGCGTCCTCTCCGATCCCGAGACGGTGGCGCCCGCAGAGGCGGACTCCACCGTCGAGACTGACACCCCGGACGGGCCCGGCCAAGCAAGGAGAGGCTCACCGACGCGGACCGTCGCCATGGCACCGATGTCCGGTCTGACCTGGGACGACGTCGTCGGCGAGGGCCGGTGGACGGGCCCGCCGCTCACCCTCTCGGCGAGGCCGTCCTCGCCGCGCTCCCCCGGAAAGCAGGAACGGCGGCCCGAGGGCCGCCGTTCCTGGTCGTGTGTCCGAGGGGGGACTTGAACCCCCATGCCCAATAAGGGCACTAGCACCTCAAGCTAGCGCGTCTGCCAATTCCGCCACCCGGACGAGTGCGGTGGAACAGTAGCGCAACGCAGGCCCGGCGCCGCAAATCGGGGCGTCGTCCCGGCGTCGCGCACCGGTCGCCGCGGCGTCACCTCATGAACCCCAGGGGCCTCAGCCGGCCCGCTCCGGGGAAGATCCGGCTGCGGTCGACCTCGGGGAACCGGCGGTCGACGACCTCGGCCAGCACGTGCCGGTAGTCGGTGGTGACCGCGAGGTCGCCGTCGACGAGCCGCGAGGCCGAGAGGCCGGGCCAGCGGGCGTAGTAGCCGCCCTTCACGCCGCCCCCGAGCACGAACATCAGGCCGCCGTAGCCGTGGTCGAGACCTCCCCCGCCGTTCTGCTGCAGCCGTCGCCCGAACTCGCTGACCGTCACGACCGTCACCCGGGAGGCGGCGTCGCCGAGGTCGGCGAAGAAGGCCTGGAGGCTGCGTGCGAGGTCGTCGGTGCTGGCCTCCAGCCGCCCCGACAGCCCGACGTGGTGGTCCCAGTCGCCGGAGTCGACGGTCAGGGTGCGCACGCCGACGCCGCTGCGGATGAACGCCGCGCCCGCCTGGAGCGCGCGGCCGAGCGGCGAGGACGGGTAGCCAGCGGCGGCGAGTCGGGACGGCTGGTAGGCCTTGCGCACGGGGGCCGCGCGATCGACGACCGCGAGCGCCTGGCGACCGGCGCGGGCGACGGCGTCGTCCGAGCCGCTGTGCAGCCGGCGCAGGGCGGCACGCACGGCGCGTCCGTCGGCGGCGCCGGCGAGCGGGGTCCGCAGCGCGAACGGATCGGGCACGGCGATCGTCGGCGCGCTGCCGCGCAGCTCCTGCGGCAGCAGGGTCGAGCCCGACTGGACGCCCTCCAGCGGCCCCGCCGAGGAGTGCAGGCCGTCGACGAGCCGGTTCAGCCAGCCCGAGCGCAGGCTGCCGCGCGGGTCGGCCTGCTCGAGCTCGAGCATCGCCTCGAAGTGCGAGCGGTTGGGCGACGGCATGCCGACCGCGTGCACGGCGGCCATCCGACCCGATCGCCACAGGGGCAGCAGCGGAGCGAGGCTCGGGTGCAGCCCGAAGTGGTGGTCGGCCGCGAGCAGGCGCGACCGCGGGATCGCGATGCCGGGCCGGGCGGCGTAGTACGCCCGCTCGGCGTGCGGGACGACCAGGCTCAGGCCGTCCGCGCCACCGCGCTGAGAGACCACGACGAGCACCCGCCCGGATCCGCCGGCCGCGAAGGTCGGCGTCAGCACCGCGTCGGCTAGCAGCCCGCCGCCCGCGAAGGCGATCGCGGCGCCCCCGACCACGGCGCGCCGGCTGATCGTCCCGGGGCCGGGGCAGTCGCACCCGGGGGTCGCGACGGCTTCGTCGTGGCTCATCGGCGCACTCCTGACGGGTCGTTGAGGACGGTGCCGCGCACCAGCCGGTAGACCCGCTGGTCGACCTGGCCGGGTCCGGTGAACAGGTGACCGGGTCGCAGGCCGAGCACGTCCGCGACGGCGTCGACGAGGCGGGCGCTGGCGTGCCGGCCGAGCAGGAGCACGGTCTGCTGCTCGACCAGCGCGCGCAGCGTCACCGGCCACCGGTCGGGCAGCTGGGTGAACGGCTCCGGCGCGACGGCCGCCTGTCCCGACGCGCTCGAGACGGTGGTGAGCTCGTAGTGGGCCTGCCAGCCGCGCAGCATCCGCGCCGGCCCGAGATAGGTGCGCGAGCGCTCCGGCCAGCCGTCCGGCGCCGGCCAGCGATAGCTGACCTGGCCCATGTCCTCGGCGTAGGACACCAGGCGGTGCACCAGGGAGCCGGTGCCGGCGCCGAGGGGCCGCAGCCCGAGCGCCCGGGCCGAGCGGACGACGTCGTCGCCCGGCAGCCGCGTGAGGCCGCCCGCCGACGCGGCGAAGGCCGGGTGCCGCACGAGCGCGCGCAGGGTGCTGGGCAGGTCGCTGCGGGCGGCCAAGTAGGCA
The DNA here is from genome assembly GCF_020075545.1 of Nocardioides sp. TRM66260-LWL. Taxonomy (GTDB): domain Bacteria; phylum Actinomycetota; class Actinomycetes; order Propionibacteriales; family Nocardioidaceae; genus Nocardioides. The sequence goes on along the minus strand of NZ_JAIQZK010000001.1, from coordinate 1,150,807 downwards.
GCGGCGACGTGTCGCACCAGGGCGGGGTCGGGCTCGTCGGCCACGAACCGCTGGCACAGCCGCGTGGCGACCCGGCGCGCGGTGGCCGGGTGCAGCGCGGCGTAGTCGAGGAACGCCCGCACGGCGGCCCGTCCGTCGCGATCGGCGTTGCGGTGGGTGAAGCCGAGGATCCGGACGGTGCCGGTCTGGTGGCGCGCGGGGTCGTAGCCGCAGGTGTAGAGGGTGGTGCGGTCGTCGATGGTGAAGCCGGTGAGCAGCCGGGTGAGCTGCTTGACGTCGCTCTCGCGGTAGGCGCGACGGCCGACGGTGTGCAGCTCGAGCAGCTCGCGCGCGTGGTTCTCGTTGACCGCGCCGCGGGCGTTCTGGTCGCCGTTGAGGTAGACGACCATCGCGGGGTGCACGGTCGCGGCCTGGAGCAGCGCCCGGTAGCTGCCGAGGGCGCGCGGCCGGATGACGTTCTCGTCGAAGTCCGAGCGCCAGGGGAACGGACGCCCCGAGACGGCCGGCACGTAGAGCAGGTTGGAGGCCCAGTCGACCATCCGCTCGTAGACCTGCCGCTTGCTCAGCAGGCGGCGGGCGAGCGTCCGGGCGATCACCTCGGTGTCGGACTGGTAGGCCGAGCGCGCGCCGCCGCCGGCCAGCAGGGCGGCGGTCGGCGGCGGGTTGTTGAGCCCCGGGAACCAGGTCGGGATCGCCGCGACCAGTCCGTCCTCGGCGACCTCCCCGCGGAGCTGGCGGTCGAACCACGCGCGGGCCGATCCGGCGCTGCGCACCTCGTCGGCCAGCGACGGCGTGATGCCGTAGGAGAAGCGCTCCAGCAGGTGCCGATCGGCGGCCGGGAGCACGGTGGGAGGGGCCACGGGGAGGGACTCCTGCGACGTGAGTGGGAGCGAGGGCGCCCGGGACACCCGGGGACCGCTCTGTCCCCGGAGACGCCGTGGCTCACACTAGGGGCGCCGCGCCGTCCCGGGGCGGAATCGTCCGAACCGAGGGAGACCCGTCCCCATGGCCGTCAGCGCGCCGCAGCCCCTCGTCATCGGCTTCGTCGAGGGGGCGACCCCCGACAAGTGGGCGCGGACGTGGCGCGAGCGTCGTCCCGAGCCGCTGGAGCTGATGCCGCTCGCCGCCTCCGAGCAGGACGAGGCGCTGCGCTCGCGGCGGGTGGCGATGGCGCTGGTGCGACTGCCCGTCGACCGCGACGGCGTGCACTGCATCCCGCTGTACGAGGAGCGGCCCGTGGTGGTCGCGGGGCGCGAGCACCTCGTCGTGGCGGCCGCCGGACCGGACGACGAGGTGACGCTCGCCGACCTCGCCGACGAGCAGCTCGTCCGGCCGCTCGACCCCGGGCACGGGCCGGAGTGGGCCGACTGGAGGCCGGCGGCCGAGCAGCTCGCCTGGCCGCCGATGAGCGCCGCCGAGGCCGTGGAGACCGTCGCCGCCGGCACCGGCGTCGTCGTGCTGCCGATGGCGCTCGCGCGCCTGCACGCCCGGCGCGACGTCGTCACGCGTCCCGTCGCCGACCTGCCCGGCACGCGGGTCGGGCTCGCGTGGCTGGTCGAGGACGACGACGACCCGCTGCGGCAGGAGTTCATCGGCATCGTGCGCGGCCGCACCGCGCGGTCCTCGCGGGGCTGAGCCGCGCGTCGGCCGGGCTGACTACGCTGCGGCGGGTGCCCTTCCTCTCCCCCGGCGACGCCGCGCGCTCCGCCTCCCTCCTGCGGACGGCGTTCGCGCAGCGCTTCGGCCTCGAGGCGGACGTCGTGGCGCGGGCGCCCGGACGCGTGAACCTGATCGGCGAGCACACCGACTACAACGGCGGTCTCGTCCTGCCCCTGGCGCTCCCCCACGCGACCCTGGCCGTGCTGCGGCTGCGCGAGGACGACGTCGTCCGGTGCGCGAGCACGGACGTCGACGAGCCGTGGAGCGGACGCCTCGACGACCTCGCGCCGGGCGGCGAGCGTCCCGGCTGGGTGGGGTACGCCGCCGGCGTCGCGTGGGCGCTCGGGACGCCGCGCGGCTTCGACCTGCTCGTCGACTCCACCGTGCCGTCCGGTGCCGGGCTGTCGAGCTCGGCGGCGCTCGAGTGCGCCGTCGGCACGGCGCTCCTGGCCGCCACGGGAGCGCCGCTGGACGACCCGGCCCGGCGCTCGCTGGCCCGGGCCGCCATCCGCGCCGAGACCGAGGTCGTCGGTGCGCCCACGGGCGGGATGGACCAGACCGTCGCCATGCTGGCGGAGGCCGGGTCCGCCCTGCTCGTCGACTTCGAGGCCGACGAGCCGAGCGCCACGTCTGTGCCGCTCCCCGCGGACGGCTGGGTCTGGCTGGTCACCGACACCCGCGTCAGCCACGCCCTCGTCGACGGCGGCTACGCGGCCCGCCGGGCCGACTGCGAGGCAGCCGCCGCCGCGCTCGACGTCCCCAGCCTGCGCCGCGCGGAGATCGACGCCGTCGAGGCGCTGCCCGACGAGCGGGTGCGCCGCCGGGCCCGCCACGTCGTCACCGAGATCGCCCGGGTCGAGGACGCCGTCGCGGCCCTCGCAGCGGGCGACCTGGACGCGTTCGGCGCCTTGATGGACGCCTCGCACGCGTCGATGCGCGACGACTTCGAGATCTCCTGCGCCGAGCTGGACGCGGCCGTGGATGCCGCCCGGGGCACCGGCGCGATCGGCGCCCGGATGACCGGCGGCGGCTTCGGCGGCTCGAGCGTGGCCCTCGTCCCGGCTGAGCGGGCCGAGGGCGTCGCGGCGGCGATCGACGCCCGCTTCGCCGCCGACGGCTTCGCGCCGCCGCAGCACCTGCGGGCCGTCGCCTCGGCGGGGGCGCAGGTGCTCTGAGGCCGACGTCCCCGCCCAGCGGTCCGGCGGCTCAGAGACGGCCGCGGATCTCGCAGTCGAGCGCGCGGGAGCCGGCCTCGACCCGGTAGTCGACCCGCTGGCTGGGCTCGACCCGCAGGGTCAGGAGGTCGGCCCGCCCGTGGGCGTCGGTCTCGTAGAGGCCGTCGCCGCTGGCCGTGGAGTGCGTGCCGCCCGGGTGGGTGCGGCTGATCGAGGTGCCCAGTCCCCCGGTCTCCCGCGGACGCGCGCCCTCGAGGCGCACGCGCAGCAGCCGCACGCCGCGGGCGTCACGGTGGATGCGGGCGACCAGGCGTCCCTGACCCCGGCAGGCGCTCGCGCGCTCGAAGGTCGAGCCGGCGGCGCGGTCCGGCACGGCGCCCGCGATCGTGCAGGCACCGGGCCGGCCGAGATCGACGTCGAAGGTCGTGCCCGCACGGAAGGGCGCGACGCGCAGCTCGGTGCTCGTCGAAGCGCCGCGGCGGTCGAGCGTGACGTCCCCCGTCCGGGCCGCGCCCCCGGACGAGTGCGCCGTCTGCGGTCCTTGCACGGAGAGCTGGAGCGGGATCCGCGCGTGTGGTCGGCCGTCCCGCACGGCCGCCCGGACCCGCACCGTGGTCGGCGAGAGGCGATCGACGCGCACGACCAGCCGGCCGAGCCCCTCGCAGGTGCGGGCACGGATGGCCGAGGATCCGGCCCGCTCGGCCGAACCGGCCGGGGCGCCGTCGGCCGGCGCGCCGAACGACGGGACGAGCAGGACGGCGGGCACGAGCGCAGCGAGCAGGGCGCGACGAGGGAGCAGCATGGGGGCACCTTCCGAGAGCGTGGGATGGCGCCACCCTCGCGTCCCGGCCCCGTCCGGTCAACGGACGACGGTCGGCGGACCAGACGTCTGCCGGCTAGAGGTCCTTGCCCAGCGCGCACCGGGTGCGCTCGGACGTCGCGACGACCAGGTACTCCGCGTAGCGCTGCGCCGCCGCGACGCGCCGTGCGCCGAGATCGCCATGGCCCTGGTCGTCCAGCAAGACGGTCGCCGTCCGCACGCTGGGCGCGGAGTCGCCCCGCGAGCGCTTGATCGCGAACGAGACGGCGAGCCGGTCGCCGGGCGCTCCGTCGTCGACGCGGGCACTCACCCGGCGGGTGCCGTCGGAGAAGTTCTGCACGGTGGTGCGGAGGACGCCGCCGTGCGAGCAGCGCTTCGCCCGATGGACGCGGGGCGGGCCCGCGCGCAGAGGGATCGTGCCCGACGCGGCGTCGCACGTCGCGCCACCGTCGTCGAGCACCCCGCGGAACGACGCGTCGTCGCTCCTTGCCGAGAGCCCGAAGATGGCGTCTCCGGTGCTGTTCCCCTGCTCGTCGAGCTGCGGATACCACTCGCTGGAGCCGTCGCCGCCCGGCTGCGTGAGTCGGTAGGTCAGCCGATGGCCCGGCGGGCCGCCGCGCAGGGCCAGGTACAGCGTGGCCCGCGCCGGGGTGTCGCGCTGCACGCGTCCGACCAGGTGGCCGAGCGCGCCGCAGTCGGCGTCGATCAGCCGGGTCGAGGGATCGCTCGCGCGGGCCGACGGGCCCGACGATGCCGACCGGGCGGAAGGGGCCGCGGAGGCCGCGGCGCCCGCTCCGCCGAGCAGGACGGCTGCGGTCGCGAGGAGCGCGGCGGGACGGGACGGGCGGGACGACGGGCGCACGGGGCCTCGATTCCGAGAGGACGGGACGTTGCGACGCTAGCCCCCGCACGCCCTCCTCGGGCGGGAACGGACGAACGGCCCGCCCCCGCGGCAGCGGGGACGGGCCGTCGTCATCGAGCCGGTCGACGACCGGCGCGGCTCATGTCAGCTCACTTCAGCTCGGCGCTGGAGAGGCCCAGGATCCGGCGGGCGACGATGAGCTGCTGGATCTGCTGGGTGCCCTCGAAGATGTCGAGGATCTTGGAGTCGCGACCCCACTTCTCGAGCAGCTCGGCCTCGGAGTAGCCGAGGGTGCCGCAGAGCTCGACGCACGAGAGCGTGACGTCGGAGCCGACACGGCCGGCCTTCGCCTTGGCCATCGAGGCCTCCAGCGAGTTCGGCTGACGGTTGTCGGCCATCCACGCCGCCTGCATCATCAGCAGCCGGGCGCCCTCCCAGTCGGACTCCATCTGGAGGAACTTCGCCGCGGCGGCCGACTGGTTGTAGGCCGGCTTGTCGTAGTCGATCTCGACGCCGGCCTGCTCGAGCAGGTCGCGGGTGAGGTCGAGGGCGGCGCGGGCGCAGCCGACGGCCATCGAGGCGACCAGCGGGCGGGTGTTGTCGAAGGTCGCCATGGCGCCGGCGAAGCCCTGCTTGACGTCGATCTCCGGCGAGCCGAGGAGGTTCTCCTTGGGCACGCGGCAGTCGTCGAAGATGATCACCGCGGTGTCGGACGCCTTGATGCCGAGCTTGTGCTCGAGCCGCTCGACGCGCATGCCGGGCGTGCCCTTCTGGACGACGAAGGACTTGATCGCCGCGCGTCCCAGGGACTTGTCCAAAGTGGCCCAGACGACGACGGAGTCGGCGCGGTCGCCCGAGGTGACGTAGATCTTCTCGCCGTTGAGCACGTACTCGTCGCCGTCGAGGACGGCGGTGGTGGAGATGTTGGCGGAGTCCGAGCCGGTGGCCGGCTCGGTGATCGCCATGGCGGCCCAGGTGCCGTCGAAGCGCTTGAGCTGCTCCTCGTTCGCCACCGAGGCGATGGCGGAGTTGCCCAGGCCCTGGCGCGGCATCGAGAGCAGCAGGCCGACGTCGCCCCAGCACATCTCGGCGATCGACATGACCGAGGCGAGGTTGGAGCCGTTCTTGTTGCCGGCCGGCTCGCCCTTGTCGTCACGCCGGACGCCCGCGGCGCCCGCGCCCTCGCCCGCGCCGGACTCGGAGAGCCCGTCGATCATCGCGGCGAGCATGTCGAGCTCCTTGGGGTACTCGTGCTCCGCGAGGTCGTACTTGCGCGAGATGGGCCGCAGCATGTTCATGGCGACCTGGTGGGCCTGGTCGCGCAGCGGACGGAACTTCTTCGGGTCCTCGAGGTTGATGGCCATCAGACCAGCACGCTCCCTTCCATGATGCCGATGGCCCGCAGGTCGCGGTACCAGCGCTCGACGGGGTACTCCTTGGTGAAGCCGTGGCCGCCGAGCAGCTGGACGCCGTCGAGGCCGATCTGCATGCCCTTGTCGGCGCACGCCTTGCGGGCCAGGGCGACCTCGCGGGCGAAGTCCTGGCCGGCGGCCGCACGACCCGCGGCCTTGTAGGTGAGCAGGCGCATGGCCTGCAGCTCGATCGCGATGTTGGCGACCATGAACGCCACCGACTGGCGGTGGGCGATCGGCTCGCCGAAGGCCTGCCGCTCCTTGACGTAGGGCGTCACGAAGTCGAGCACGGCCTGGGCGGTGCCGACGGCCAGGGCGCACCAGCCGAGGCGGGAGAGCCGCACGCACTCGGTGTAGGTGGAGCCGTCGGTCTCGCCGAGCACGGCGTCGGCCGGGACGGCGACGTCGGTGAGCGAGAGGCGGGTCAGCGAGGCGGCGCGCAGGCCCATGGACGGGTCGGCCTCGACCTCGAGGCCGGCGGCCGAGCTCTCCACGAGGAACAGCGCGGGCTTGCCCTCGAGCAGCGCGCCGACGACGAACAGCTCGGCCTCGGCGCCGCGGACCACGCCCGCCTTCACGCCGTTGAGGACGAAGCCGTCGGCGGTGCGGGTGGCGGTGGTCGACGGCTTGAGCACGTCGAACAGGACGGTCGGCTCGGCGAGGGCGAGCGCGGCGGCGGGGACCTCGTCGCCGGTGAAGGCCGGCAGGTAGGTCTGCTGCTGCGCCTCGGTGCCCCACAGGCCGAGCGCGGTCGCGACGGCGCCGGGGGCGAGGACGGCGAGCGCGAGGCCCATGTCGCCCTTCGCGAGCGCCTCGGCGACGAGGGTGCCGGCGACGGCGGAGCGCTGCTCGGCGATGCCGCCGAGCTCCTCCGGGACGCCGAGGATCGGCAGGCCCAGCTCGAGGCCGGCCTTGAGCAGGTCCTCCGGCGCGGCGCAGGCGTCGTTGGCCTCGGAGGCCGCGGGCGCGAGCACCTCGCCGGCGTACTCGGTGACGACGTCGACGAGCATCTGCTCGTCCTCGTTCGGGGTGAGGTCGAACTGGCCGCTGGCCGAGGCGGTGCCGACCCGGACGCCCGGCTTGCTGCTGGAGCCGGCCTTCGCGAACGCGCGGCCCGCGGCCGTGGCGGTCTTGAAGCCGCTGCGGGTGACGGTGAAGACGGCCTGCTCGGTTTGCTTGCGCAGGCCGACGCGGTCGAGCACGTCGCTCTGGGCGAGCTTGTTGAGGGCCAGGACGGCCAGGCCGATGGGGTCGCGCGTCTCGCTGCTGGAGAGACCGTGCCTGCCGCCGGGCGCCCAGCCCTTCGGCAGCTTCGGAAGGCTCTTGGAAAGGCTCATGCAGCAAATGTAACTCAGAGTTACACGTCGGACTACAGCTTCGGCCGACCGGATGCCGTGCGCCAGGTCACACCGGCGCGCCGCGGGCGCGGTCGACGCGCACTTCCACTCGTAGGATCGCCGCCATGCCGAGCGACCCGTCCGCCGACCAGCCCGACTCCCCCGCGGCCCCGGGCCCCGACCACACGCCGTACAGTCCGCTGCCCGAGGGCGGCACGGTGCGCCCCATGACGCGGTGGGGCACGCCGGTCATGCACCGGCCGCAGGCGAGCGTCACGGCCTTCGACGAGGCGCTGCGGGCGCTGGTCGCCGACATGACCGCCACCATGTACGCCGCCGACGGCGTGGGGCTGGCGGCCTGCCAGATCGGCGTCGACCAGGCCGTCTTCGTCTTCGACTGCCCCGACGAGTCGGGGCGCCGCACCGCGGGCGTCGTGTGCAACCCGGTGCTCGAGCTGCCCGAGGGCCGCGACCGTCGGCTCGACGACTCCGAGGAGGGCTGCCTGTCGTTCCCCGGCGCCTTCGAGCCGTGCGCGCGTCCCGACCTGGCCACGGTGCGTGGCCAGGGGCTGGACGGCGAGCCGGTCGAGTTCTCCGGGGACGGCCTGCTCGCCCGCTGCCTGCAGCACGAGACCGATCACACCCTCGGCACGGTCTTCGGCGACCGGCTGCCGGCCAAGCGCCGCAAGCGGCTGCAGAAGGAGCACGATCGGCTCGCGGAGGAGTACCCGCCGCACTGGCCCGCCGAGGCCTGAGCGAGCCGGCCGACCACGCCGCGACGCGACGAGGCCCGCAGGTCCCCTCCCCTCAGTGGGGACCTGCGGGCCTCGTGCTCGAGCGGGTGTGGCGGACCGCCCGGGTGACGCCGCCCCGGGTCGCGGGGCCGACGTCGTCGATGACTCCACGCTAGGCGGGCGGGCTGAGACCTCTCTGAGCACCCGATGAGCGATGCCTGCGAGTCCGGCGTCAGGCCCGGCCGTCGCGGGGCCGCAGCGCGTGGAAGGCGACGGCGGAGGAGGCCGCGACGTTGAGCGAGTCGATGCCCGCGGCCATCGGGATGACGATCTCGAGGTCCAGCAGCCGCCGCGCGCGCTCGGTGAGGCCGTGGCCCTCGGTGCCGAAGACCAGCGCCAGCCGGGCCGGAGGGTCGGCGGCGACCTCGTCGATCGACACCGACGCCTCGGAGAGCGTCATGCCGGCGACGACGTACCCACGATCGCGCAGCGCGGCGACGCCGTCGGCGAGCGGGTCGAGGCGCGTCCACGGCAGCTGCAGGGTCGCGCCCATGGAGACCTTCACCGCGCGGCGGTACAGCGGGTCGGCGCAGGTGGGGTCGAGCAGCAGGGCGCCGACGCCGAGCGCGGCGGCGTTGCGGGCCAGCGCGCCGACGTTGGCGTGGTCGACGACGCCCTCGAGCACGGCGACCCGGGCGGGGTCGCCGGACAGCACGTCGTCCAGCGACGGCAGCGGCAGGCGGTGCAGCGACGCGAGCGCCCCGCGGTGGACGTGGAAGCCGGTGACCCGCTCGGCGAGGTCCTCGCCGACGACGTAGCAGGGCGCGTCGGAGCTCGCGAGCACGTCGGCCAGGCCGTCGAGCCAGCGCGGCGCCATCAGGAACGAGCGCGGCCGGTGGCCGGCGAGCACGGCGCGTCGCACCACCTTCTCCCCCTCGGCGAGGAACAGCCCGTGCTCGGCCTCGAGGTGGCGGCGCAGGCTGACGTCGCGCAGGTCGCGGTAGTCGGCCAGGCGCGGGTCGGCGGGGTCGGTGATCTCGACGAGCTCGGCCATCGCTCAGGCGAACCGCTCGGGATGCGCGACCGCCACGACCTCGCCGATCACGATGATCGCCGGCGGACGCACCTGCTGGGCGAGCAGCTCCTCGGCGAGGGTGCCGAGCGTGGCCAGCACGGTGCGCTCCCCCGGCATCGTCCCGTCGCAGACCACCGCGACCGGCGTCGCGGCGTCGCGACCGCCGGCGAGGAGCACCTCGGCGATCCGCGGCGCGTTCTCGACCGCCATCATCAGCACGAGCGTGCCGCGCAGGCCCGCGAGCGCCTCCCAGCGGGTGAGCGACTCCGGGTGCCCCGGCGGCAGGTGCCCCGACACGATGGTGACCTCGTGGGCGACGCCGCGGTGGGTGACCGGCAGCCCGGTGACGCCCGGCACGGCGATCGGGCTGGTGACGCCCGGCACGACCGTGACCGGGATGCCCGCCTCGCGGCATGCGAGCACCTCCTCGTAGCCGCGGCCGAAGACGAAGCTGTCGCCGCCCTTGAACCGGGCGACCCGCAGCCCCTGCCGCGCCTTCTCGACGATGACCCGGTTGATCTCCTCCTGGCTGGTGGACCGCCCGCGCGGCAGCTTGGCGACGTCGATCAGCTCGACGTCGGGGCTCAGCTCGCCCAGCAGCTCGCGCGGCGCCAGGCGATCGGCCACGACGACGTCGGCGGCCATGAGCGCGCGGCGTCCGGCGAGCGTGATCAGCTCGGGATCGCCGGGGCCGCCGCCCACGAGCGTGACGCCGGGGACGCCGACCCCCGCCTCGTCCTCGCCGAGGTCGCCGGTGTCGTCGGGACGCCGGGCGCGCAGGGCGTCGAGGACGTCGTCGCGCACCGCCGCGGAGAGCCGCGGGTCGCGGTTGGCGAGCACGGCGACGCTGACGCCGTCGTGCCGACCCGTGGCGGGCGTCCAGGCGGTCGCGGCGCGCGCGTCGTCGGCGCGCACGCAGAAGACGCGCGCCCCCTCGGCGAGCTCGGCGACGCGGGCGTTGACCGCGGGGTCGTCGGTGGCGGCCAGCACGTACCAGGCGTCGTCGACGTCGGCGTCCTCGAAGGGACGCGGCGCCCAGGTGAGCTCGCCCGCCAGGCCCTCGAGCGCAGGGGTGACCTCGGGACTGACCAGGAGCACGTCCGCCCCGGCCGCGAGCAGCTGGGGCACGCGCCGCTGCGCGACCCCGCCGCCGCCGACCACCAGCACCCGGCGTCCCTGCAGCCGCAGGCCGACGAGGTACGGGGGCGGGGTCGGGTCGAGGTCGGGGGTCACGGGTCCCATCATCGGGCCTGCGCGCGGACGGACCGGCATCCGGGCCGGCCCCGGACGTCCCTCCCGACACGGGTCAGCCGGCCGGCAGCGGCAGCGTCGCCACCCAGACCGGACGCACGCCGGTGAGCCCGGCCACCGTGCCGGCGCGGTCGTCGGGATCGCCGGTCGGCGCCGTGGCCGCCGCCGGCGGGGCGAGCGTGCCGTCCGGCCCACCCGCGCGCCACCGCTCGAGCTCCTCGACGAGGAGGCGCTGCGGGCGACGTCCGGCGGGGGCGTCGAGGGCGACCGGCGGGTACCCGGCGTCGGTCGCGACCCCCGTGGCGGCCGCGACCGTGCGCCAGCCCGTGTCGGGGCCGCCGCCGACCTTCTGCTGCAGCGAGACCCGCAGGAACGGTCGGGCGCCCTCGGACGCGCCGCGGTGCACGCGGCCCTCGACCCGGGCGGTCACGGTCGTGCCGTCGCGGCGCACGGTGGCCCGGCGCTCCGGCAGCAGCAGGACGGGGTCCAGGGTGACGATCCGCGAGAGCCCGACGGCCGTGGCGAGGCTCGCCCCGGGCGCCGCCGCCATGAGCGGCTGGTAGCGGGCGATCGCCAGGCGGACGAACGTCCCGGCCGGCAGGTCGGCGAAGGCGAGGTCGACCCAGTAGGCGTCGCGCTCGGCGTCGTAGGCCACGTCGTGCATGCGGGCGGTGAACGTGCTGCCGGCCTTGAGGCTCGCGCCCAGCTCCTCGGAGATCGGCAGGCGGTCGACCTCGGTGCCCGAGACGAGCGCGCCGGTGCGGGGCACGGGGTCGCCGGCCCTCAGCGTCGGGTCGGCCCCGTAGGTGGTGACCAGCCGCTCCAGCCTCGTGCGGTCCTCGGTGCCGAGCGGGGTCTTGGACACCTCGGTGACGACCGCGAGCTGCTCGCCGTCGCCGCTTGACCACCACGGCCGCTCCAGCCACAGGCGCAGCCCGGTGCCGCGGCGCGCCGCGGTGGCCCCGGCGCCGTCGGCCGTGCCGGGCTCCACGCGGAAGGAGGGCACGGCGTAGCGCGGCTGCGGCGGCGCCGGGCGCACGGCCGAGCGCAGCGCGAGCTGGTAGGGCGCCGAGACCCGCAGCACCTCGCCCCGCACGGCCCGGGCGTCGACCTGGCCGGCGGCGACGGCGGCCGGCAGGTCGCCCAGGAGGCGCAGCGTCGGCCGTCCGGTGTCGGGGTCGAAGGCACCCTCGAGATCGGTGGCCGCGACGGTGGCCCCGCCGCGGACCAGCCGGACGCTCTCGACGTCGACGTCGTCGGGCAGGACCAGGTAGGTGCCTCCGTCGGAGCGCTGCGCCGCGAGGGCCGGGATGGGCTCGCGCCACTCGTCGACGAACCGCGAGGTCGCGACCGCCTCCAGGCTCGCGGTGATCCGGCGGGCGTCGGGCAGCACGAAGGTCGGGGCGAGGTCGAGCTGGGTCGTCACGCCGGTGCTCGCGCCGGGATCGAGGCTGCGGTCGAGGACGACGTGCCGCTGCACCTGCACGCGCCGCGGCGCGGGCGTGCCCGGCCCGTCGTCGCGCCACTGGCTCCACGACGCACGCAGGGTGAGCCGCCCGGTCGTCGTGCGATGGCAGCGCAGGCGGGTCGTCATCGGGGCGTCCTTGCGGCCGAGCACCCGGGCAGCCTTCGCCGACCCGATCGCGGGAGCCTCGAGGGGCGCGCGCACGGCGTGCACGATCTCGACCTCCACGCTCGGCGTCAGCAGCGGCGCGCCGCCGGCCGCGACCGTCGCAGCCCGCTGCTCGGCGGTGCCGCCGAGCCGGGACACCACGCCGTGGTGGGACAGCAGGTCGGGGGTCGGCTGGGCCCGGAGCCGGACGGTGCGGACCTCGCCGGGCGCCAGGGCCAGGCTGACGACCTGCTGGTGCTCGTCGCCGCCGAGGGCGTCGACCGTCACCGGGCCGGCCGGGGTCGGCGTGGCGGGCGCGGCGCGCAGCCGGAGGCCCACGGCGTTCCAGGCGCCGATCTCCGCGCGACCGCTGGGCGAGGCGCCGGGCGGCAGGAACCGCGCGGGGGTCGCGGGCGCGGCGTCCGGATCGACGACCACGCCGGTCGCCATCGGGTCGGGCAGCCAGTCGACCGGCAGCGGGTGGGGCTGGGCGTCGGGAGCGCCCTTGACGCCGCCGTCGGTGGGGCCGGGCGAGCCCGTGGTCGGCACCGGCGCCGCCCCGCCCGTGCCGGCCGGCGCCCCGAGGTCGGGCGGCGGCGCGTCCGTGGGCGGGGTCCGCGCGTCGAGGTCGGCGATGCGCTGCCAGGCCAGGGAGTCGGGCGCGTGGGAGTCCTCGGCGTCGAAGACGCCGTGGAGCAGGCCGATCTCGGCGGCCACCCGCGGCGGCACCAGCGTGCGCACCGAGGGCGTGCGCGGGCCGAGCCCGCTGGCGGGGTCGCTGCGCACGACCATCCGCCGCGCGGACTCGCCCGCGGTGAGGGACGGCGGGGCGAGGACGAGGGGCGCGGGCACGGGGTCCCAGCGCAGGTAGGGCGCCGGCGCCGTGGCCGGGGCGCCGGTCCAGGGGCCCATGCCGCGGCCGGTCAGGTCGACCGCCCGGGCGCGCAGGGCGTACGAGCGTCCGTAGCGCAGGGACGGCAGGCGCCCGTCCGCGCCGTCCGCGGCCACGGCGGGCACCGAGGCGTCCATCGTCAGCCAGGTGAGCGCGGGACGCTCCGGCCGGGCGTCCGGACGGCTGCCCTGCGGCGTCTGGATCATCTGGCCGCCCGGACGCGGCACCGCGACGCTCCAGCCGTCGAAGCGGGCGAGCACGTCGCTCACCAGCAGGTCCGGCGAGCCCGGCTGCTCCCGGCGGGCGGCGATCGTGACGGCCGCCTCGTCGACGGCCTCGAAGGCCAGGCCGCGCGCCGCGCCCTCGGCCCGGTAGCGGACGCGGCGGTGGCCCAGGCCGAACCAGGCGCCGGAGTCGGTCGGCGAGACCTGCACGTGGGTGCCGATGGCGAGGTCGTCGGCGTAGAGCAGGGGCACCTCGCCGGCCACGACGTCGGCGGCCACCGCGCGGGCGCGGGCGATCTGCGCCGAGACCCGGGCCGCGCGGCCGACCAGCGCCAGGGTCAGCCCGCTGCTGCGGCCGGCCGGCGGAGCGTCGGCCTTCCCCTCCGGCCCGGCCGCGGCGCCGAGCAGCTGGGCGGCCGACACGTCGGCGTCCAGGCTGTGCACGGTGAACTCGGGGCCGTCGACGCGGTAGCGCAGCCCGGCGTCGAGCAGCGAGTCGGACGCCGCCCGCGCGCGGAAGACGCTCGCGGTGAGCGTGCACGCGGTACGGGTGCGCCGGACCCGGGTCGTGACGCCGCCGCCCGGCGTCCAGCGGGCTCGGACGGTGGCCGAGGACGCCTTCGCGGGCGGCCGCGCGACCAGCTCGACGACCAGACCGAGCCGCTCGAGCAGCGGACCGTGATCGCCGAGCAGGGCCAGCCGGGCGTGCAGGTCGTCGTCCAGCGAGCCCCGGCCCGGGACGCCGCCGGCCGCGCGGCGGGGCCGGTGGAACCCGCGGAAGGCCGTGAGCGCCGCGGTCGGGGAGGCGGTGGGGCTGCGGTCGGGCTCGGGCGTGCGGACGGCGGCGGCCGTGATCGCGGCCCGGCCCGCGGCGGTCGCGCCGAGGGTGGCGCCGTCGAGGGCCGCGAGCACCGTCTTCTCCAGCGCGGCGTAGGAGTACCCGCGGACCTTGCCCGCCGGCGGCGGCGTGCCGTCGAAGGACACGACCGGCACCTGGGGCCGCAGGATCGCGGTCCAGAACGCCGAGTCGCCGGCGTCCACCACGTCGTCCGCCGCCGCCCAGGTGCGTCCGGCGTCCCAGGAGACCTCCCAGGCGAGGCTCTGCGCCGGCCAGTCGAGCCAGGCCGGGAAGTCGGCCAGGGTGGCGCCCGTGCCGCTGTAGGACAGGCGTGGCGAGACGTGCACGCCGATCCGGACCGTGCTGCCGCCCTCGGACCAGCCGCGGGGCACGGCGGTCAGGACGATCGTCTGGGTGCGCTTGGCGACCATCGGGCTCAGCCTCCCGGGGCGAAGGCGTCCGCGTAGGACTGCCAGGTGGACAGGTCGGGGTAGGCGTCGCGGAACGCGTACGGGGCGTCCTGCGGGGCCGGCGCGCGGCGCGCGCCGCCGCCGACGGGCTTCGGCTGCGCGCCGCCGGTGAACGTCTTCTGCACCGAGGCGGTGACGGTCTTGCTGACCCAGCAGACCTCGATGCGCATGGCCAGCTCGGCCTGCCCGCTGAGGCTCACCGGATCGCTGTCGACGAGGGTCAGGCTGATCTCGAAGACCACGCTCACCGAGACCAGGCCGAGCACCTCCAGCGCACCGGACGTCCGGAAGAACGCGGTCAGGCTGAGCGGGCCGCTCTTCGGCAGCACCAGCACCACGCCGGCCGACACGGAGATCGCCCCGGCGGCGACGCCCAGGTCGATGCCGACGCCGCCGACCGCGGCCAGGGAGAGCTCGAGGCGGCTGACGTCGCCGCCGTCCAGCTCGATCGCGCAGTACCCGCCGCCGCCGAACGGCCCGTAGAGCACCTGGAAGGGGTTCTCGTGGCTCGCGAAGGAGAACCGCGCGCCGAGGCCGCCGGCGAAGAGCAGGTCGACGCCGAAGCCGAACCCCAGGCCGCTGAGCTGGAAGACCCCCACCTGGACGTCCGGGAGCGCGATGCTCTGGCTCACGTGGAGTCCCGACAGGTCGACGTCGACGTCGGGGTCGAACCCGCGGCGTGCGACCTCCCCGGCCTGGGCGGCCCGGGCGACCCGGGCTGTCCGGGCCGACCGGGCCAGCGCCGCGGACGTCGGCACCGCCCGGTAGGAGGTCGCCTTCGCCGAGCCCCCCGCGCCCCCGCCGTCGTCGGAGAGGAACGGCTTCAGCACGGCGGCGAGGTCCTGGACGAAGGCCAGCTGGCCGAGGAACTCCACGGTGCCCAGCACGAGCGTCAGGTCGAAGGGCGCGGCGGTGCTCGAGGTGACGTGCAGGTCGATGACCGGCAGGCGCACGACGCCCCCGAGCTCCAGGCGCGACTGCGTGAGCCGGGCGTCCACGCGGTGCTCGGGCGGCCTCTCCCCGCCCGCGGCGAGCGTGGCCGTGATCCGCAGGTCGCCGGGGTAGAGGCGCAGCGGTCCGACGGCCTTCGGCTTCAGGCTCGGGGTGAGCGTCGTCGTCACCGTCTGCCGCTGGTCGACGACCTCGGTGATCGCCTTGGGGAGCGCCGAGAGGTCGCCGCCGACGATGATCTCGGCCAGCGGGATGCGCCCGAAGAGCGTGAGCTTCTCGTAGACGTCGGCGGCGGTCGAGACGCCCTTGGCGACGGCGTCGAAGGCCTCCTCGGTGGCGGCGAGCACGGCGCCGACCTTGGTCGAGAGGCCCTGGTAGACCTGCGGCAGCGAGCCCAGTCCGCCGGTGAGGCTGCTCGGGCTCGCGGCTGCGACGGGCGCCGAGGGCCGCAGGTACACCCCGCCGGGGTTGGCCTCGTCCTTCACGTAGGCGCTGGGCCACACGTGCGTGGTCGGCTTCTGCGCGGCCGGCGTCGCGCCGCCGGCGCCGCCCTCGCTGCCGGCGGCCGCCGCGCTGAGGGCGCTGAGCGCGGGGACGATCGCGTCCAGGCTGGTGAGCACCGGGCGGAACGACGCCCGGGTCTTGATCGCCTGCTCCGTGGAGGTCAGCGGCACCGGCGTGACCCCGACCTGGGCGCCGGTGAGCGCCACCTGGGTCGCGCCGGGCACCGGCGGGGGCACGAGGGCGATCGCGCGCCCGCCCAGCGCGATGCCGGCGGCGTCCTGCTCCACCACGTCGGACCAGATCTCCGCCGGCCGTCCAGCCGCACCGAGCTGCGAGACGGGCAGGAAGGCGACCGTGGAGGTGAACGGCACCTCGGCGCCCTCCCAGTCGATCCCGACGAAGGGCAGTCGCAGCAGCCCGCCCTCGGCCAGCCGCAGCACGCCGCCGACGCTCTTCTCGCTGCCGCGCAGCGTCAGCTCGGGGCTGGTGCGCACCGTGCAGCGCACGGTGGCGAACGGGAGCCGCGAGCCGCGGGTCTTCCCGGCCGTCGTGCGCTTGGCCTTCAGCGAGGTGTCGACGACCGGCTCCGTCACGACGAGCGTGACGACCTTCTCCAGCACCGCCGTCGGGCGCGCGGCGGAGCCCGAGCCCCGCAGCCGCATCCGTCGCCAGGTCTCCTCGATCAGCACCGCGGGATGCCCCCACGGCAGCAGGAAGCCGGCGTTGACGGTCTTGACGTACTGGTCGCGGCCGAGGGTGGTGCGGTGGTCCCAGGTGGTCAGCGACCCGGTCTTCGGCACCGGCCACCGACCGTGCAGCTCCAGGATCGCGCCCAGCGAGGTCAGCAGCACCTGCGGTGCGCGCACCGGACCCCGGCCGCCGCCGGTCAGGTCGGTGTCGGCGAGGGCCACGATCGCCTTGCGGTCCGTCGCGTCGAGCGGCAGCTTGAGCGCGGTCGGGTACTGCGCGAGCACCCGCAGGGTCGGGTCGCCCTGGTCGGGGCGGGTCAGCCGGGTGTGCCACAGCTCGGTGACCGCCGTGGACTCGCCCGTGGCGTCGAGCAGGAGGCGGGGTGCGGGGTCGTGGCGCCAGGCGGTCTGGCCGACCGGACGCACGGACAGGCGGTACGGCGCCTCCAGCAGCGAGCCGTCCGCACCGCCCCAGCGCGCGTCCAGTCCCGACCACTCCAGCAGCCCGGCGACGTCGTAGCGCAGCCGGGTGCCGACGGGGGCCGTGAACACCAGGACGGCCGGCTGCCCCAGCTCGGCCTTGACCGCGGGGGTCGTCGCCGAGAGCGCGGTGGACCCGTGGGCGTACGCCTCCCCGAGCGCGGGGGCCGGCAGCACGAAGGCGAGGGTCGCGGGCTCGGGCCCGGACGCCTCCAGCTGGACGACGCCGTCGACCTCGGTCTCGACGAACCCGGTGCGCACGACGTCGAGGACCAGCTGGTCGGCGTCGCGACGCAGACGCTCGACGACGGCGCCCGACTCCCGCCGCAGGGCGCGGGCGTCGGCGCCGAGGGGGTCGGCCACCGCGGCGAGCAGGCGCCGGCCCGCGGGGTTCCCGCCGAGGGCGGCCGCGCTCAGCAGCACGCCGCCCGCGCCGAGGACGCCGCGGCGGGCCAGCGCGGCGGGCAGGTCGCCGCGCACGGCCGGAGCCGGCGGGCTGCCGGGGACCTCGTGCTGCTCGTCGAGCGTCATGCCGCGGACGCTAGGCAGGCGGCCTTGAGGAATCCTTGAAGTGGGCGCGGGAGCCGGCGCGCACCCGCAGGATCAGCGCCAGATCAGCGCCAGATCAGCGGGAGCTCACCGGAGATCAGCGGGAGATCAGCAGCACGGCACGGTCGTCGTCGCCCCGGGCCACCTGGCGGATGATCCGCCGGGCCGCGCCGTCGAAGCCGGCCCGGACGGCCTCGGCGGCGACCCCCTGGAGCCAGACGATGCCCGCCTCGATGTCCTGCCCGCGGCTCTCGACGACGCCGTCGGTGTAGAAGAGCAGCGCCTCGCCCGGCTCGAGCCGACCCTCGCTGCGCACCAGCTCGGCGTCCGGCTGCACGCCCAGGGCCAGGCCGCGGGCGGGGTCGACGAGCCAGGCGCGGTCCCGGGCGCACCAGCGCAGGACGGGCGGGTGCCCGGCGCTCAGCACGAGGTACTCCCCCGTGCTCAGCTCGAGCCGCACGTAGGCCGCGGTCGCGAACGACTCGTCGTCGGGGCGGCGCAGCAGGAAGTCGTTGGCGGCCTGCATGAGCGGCTCGGGCGGGAGGGCGCCGACCAGTCCGCCGAGCGCGCCGGCCAGCTGCAGGGCGTCCGCGCCGGCGGCGACGCCCTTGCCGACGACGTCGACCAGGATCACCTCGAGCACCTCGCCGCGGCGGTCGAGCGCGGCGGTCATGAAGTCGCCGGCGTAGCCGACGTCGTCGGCCGCGAGCATCGCCGACTGCGCGTGCCAGCCCGCCGGCAGCGGAGGGATGCGCCCCTGGTCGTGGAGCCGCTGGCGCAGGTCGGCGAGCATCGTCTCGCCGAGCGAGGTGGGCAGCCCGGTGCGCTGCCGTCGGGCGTGCTGCAGCACGAGCGCGCCGGCCACGACGAGCGCGACCATGCCGGCGACCCGCGCGGTGGTGACGTCGCCGTCGAGCACGCCGATGACGATCGCCCCGACCACCGTGTAGAAGGTCAGCACCACGAGGGGACGCGGCCGCAGCACCAGCAGGCCCACCAGCAGCCAGACCGTGTAGGTGCCGACCGGGAGGACGGCGTAGGCGGCGCGGGAGACGAGGAAGCAGATCGTGACCGCCGCGAGCATCAGCCCGAGGACGAGGCGCTGGCTGCTGCGCGTGCCGGTGCGCCAGCTCGCGGCGACCGCGCTCGGGCGCGCGCTCCAGCCGCGCGGACCCGGTGCGGGCCGCGCTGGTGGCCGCCGCGCACCGCTCATGCGCTGAAGGATAGGCGGCTCCTCCCTCCGGGGGATCGCGGTTCCCCACGACCGTCGGCGGCGATGCTTGAATGCGCCGGTGCAGTCCGACGGCCCGCCGACCGACCCGGCCCACCTCGACCGTCAGTTCGAGGACCTCCTGCAGGAGCTGCGGGTCGCCCAGACCGGGGCCCAGCTGCTCGCCGGCATCCTGGTCACGCTCCCCTTCCAGCCCGCCTTCGGGCGGCTCGACGGGTTCGAGCGCTCGATCTACCTGCTGCTCGTCGGGGCGGCGCTCCTCACGACGCTGGCCGTGCTGACGCCGATCGCGGTGCACCGCCGGCTCTCCGGCCGCCACCACAAGCAGGACGTCGTCCACACCGCGCGGCGGGCGCTGGACGTCGCGCTGGCCTGCCTGTGCGTGCTCGTGGCCGGCATCGCGACCCTCGTCGTCGACGTCGTCGTCGGTCGCCAGGCGGGCCTGGTCAGCGGCGCGGTGGTGGCCGCGCTCGCGCTGGTGGTGCTCGTCGTCACGCCGCGGAGGCTGGTCTGAGCCCCCGGCTCGCGTCGGGCGGGCGTCCCGCCGCGAGCGTCAGCGCCCACCGGTGCAACAGCCGCACCCTGCTCGAGCGCGCGCTCGCCCTGGGCGCGCCCTTCGTGGAGTTCGACCTGCAGCTGGAGGACGGCCGCGTCGTCGTCGCGCACGACGTCGGCGGCGCGGAGGACCTCGAGCCCGAGCAGGTGCTCCTCGCCCTGGCCGACGCAGGCGCCGGCGCGCACCTCGACCTCAAGTTCGGCACCGACGACGGCGCCCTCGAGATCGCCGCCGTGGCCCGGGCCGTCGAGCTGCTCGGGCTCGAGCGGCTGGTCGTCACGACCGGTCGCGAGGAGGTGCTCCGGGTGTTGCGCGGCTGGGCCGACGAGCGCGGGCTCGCGCTCCGCCTGGGGCTCTCCCTGGGCCAGGACGTGGCCGGGCGGCCGCTGCGCGAGCAGGTCGCGATCCGGTGGAGCGAGCTACGGCCCCGGAGCCGGCTCGAGGGCTGCGGCGCCGACGTCGTCGTCGCGCACTGGTCGCTGGCCCGGCTCGGCGTGGCCGGCTGGGCGCGCCGCCACGGCGTCCCGCTGGTCGTGTGGACCGTCGACGCCGACCGCGAGCTGCGGCACTGGCTGGCGCCCGGACGCGCCTGGCTGGTCACCACGAACCGTCCCGAGCGCGCGCTCGAGCTGAGCGCCGCCGCACGCAGGAGGCGCCGATGAGCCCCGACCCGACCCCGCAGGACCTCCCCGTGCCCGACGTCCTGGGCGACCCCTGGACCGCCGAGACGCTCCACCTCGACGACGGCGCGATCGCCACGCTCATCCGGCGCCCGGCGGCGGCCGGAGCACGTCCGGTCGGCGCGGTGCTGCTGGTGCACGGCTTCGCCGACTACGTCTTCCACGCCGAGCTCGGCGCCTGGTGGGCCGAGCGCGGCTACGAGGTGTACGGCCTCGACCTGCGCGGGTACGGCCGCTCGCTGCGGCCCGACCTGCTGCCGACCTTCGTCACCGACCTGGCCGAGCACTTCCCCGAGCTCGACGCCGCCTGGCTGCGCATCACCGAGCGGGACGGTCACCGGCGGGTGCTCGTCGCCGCGCACTCCACCGGCGGGCTCACCGTGCCGCTGTGGGTCGACGAGCGGGGCGCGGCGGCGCTGCCCGAGCTGGCGGGCCTCGTGCTCAACTCGCCCTGGCTGGACCTCCGCGGCAGCGCGCTGCTGCGCACCGTCGGCACCGCCGTGATCGACCGGCTCGGCGCGATGGCGCCGACCCGGGTGATCCCCCGCGAGGTCAACGGCGTGTACGGGCAGGTGCTGCACCGCGATCACGGTGGCGAGTGGGACTTCGACCTCGCCTGGAAGCCGATGGAGTCCTTCCCGGTGCGGGTGGGCTGGCTGCGCGCCGTGCGCCGCGGCCACGCCCGGCTGCACCGCGGTCTGGACGTCGCGGTGCCGGTGCTCGTGCTCTCCTCCGACCGCACGACCGCGCCGACCGAGGTCGACGAGGACGCGCGCAGCTCCGACGTCGTGCTCGACGTCGAGCAGATCCGTCGCTGGGCCACGGCGATCGGTCGTCACGTCACCTACGTCGCGGTGCCCGGGGCGGTGCACGACGTCGTCCTCTCGCGGCGGCCCGCCCGCGACCGGGTCTACGCCGAGATCGAGGCCTGGCACGACGCGCACGTCGAGCGGCTGCACCGCTCCTGATCGGACGGGGCAGACGCGCCGGACGCCTGCTCGCTAGGGTCCGCAGCATGAATCCTGTGACCGGCCTCTCACTCGGCCGCATCGCCATCGGCGCGTTCTCCCTGGCCCGTCCGCAGCAGGCCGCCACCCTCTTCGGGCTCGACCCGGTCGCCAACCCCCAGGCGCCGTACGTCATCCGCCTCTTCGCCTCCCGCGAGATCGCCCTCGGCACCGCGACGCTGGTCTCCCGCGGCCGGGGCCGGGCGGGGCTGCTGCTGCTCGGCGTGGGGGTCGACGGCGCCGACGCGGCCACCGGCTACCTCGGACCGCAGGAGGGCCAGGTTCCGCAGCGCGCCGGTCAGCTGCTCGCCGGTCCGGCGCTGTTCGCGGTGCTGACCGGTCTGCTCGGCCTCCGCGCGGAGGGTCGCCGGGCCCGCGAGGCGCGCGCCGAGGCGAAGGCGGGCGCCCTCGCGGCGTCGGGCGGTCGCAAGGCGCGGAAGGCGGCACGCACCGCCGCGAAGCGCGCCGCGCAGCAGAAGGCCGCCGGCAAGGCGGCCGCCAAGGCGTCGAAGGCGCTGGCCAAGGCCCGCTGAGCCGTCCGCCCGAGCCCGCCGGCCGTCGTCCGTGTTCCGCGGCGGCCGGCGAGCTCAGGTCACCAGGATCGACACGAACGCCGCGAGCCCCACCGCCACGACCGCCGCGCGCAGCAGCGGGGGCGGGAGCCGGCGTCCGACCGACGAGCCGAGCAGGCCGCCGACCGCGGAGCCGAGCGCCAGGAGCCCGGCCACCCGCCACTCGACGTCGGCGACGAGGGCGAAGAGGACGCCGGCCACGCCGTTGATCGCGGCCGCCAGCGCGTTCTTCATGGCGTTCACCCGCTGGAGGTCCGGGCTGTAGCCGACGCCGAGCACGCCGATCAGCATCACGCCCTGGGCGGCGCCGAAGTAGCCGCCGTACACGCCGGTGACGCCGATCGCCGGGCGCAGCCAGCGGGGCTCGCGCTCCCCCGTGCGGCGACCGCGACCGGCGACGCGGCGCGAGAGCGGAGGCCCCGCGGCCACCAGGACCACGCCCAGCAGCACCAGCGCGGGCACGACCGCCTCGAAGGCCGCGGGCGGCAGCGCGAGCAGCGTGACGGCGCCGACGAGCGAGCCGAGCGCCGCGATCGCGCCCCACCTCAGCACCCGGCCGCCCTGCCCGGCGAGCTCACGTCGATAGCCCCACGCGCCGACCGCCGAGCCGGGCACCAGGCCGATGTTGTTCGAGACGTTCGCGACCACCGGCGGGACGCCGAGCGAGAGCAGCACGGGGAAGGTCACCAGCGTCGCCGAGCCGACGAGGCTGTTCACGACGCCCGCGAAGACGCCCAGGGCGCCGACGATGCCGAGGTCGGTCGGCGTCACCGTGCGCGGGTGCGGCGCCGCGCCGACCAGCGGTCGTCGTCGCTGTGCGTGACGACGAGCGGCAGCCCGAACGTCGCGGCGAGGTTGACCTCGGTGAGCACGTCGGTGAGCAGGCCCGCGTCGACGACCCGGCCGCCGCGCAGCAGCAGGGCGTGGCTGAAGCCCGGGGGGATCTCCTCGAGGTGGTGCGAGACGAGCACCGTGGCCGGGGAGTCGGGATCGTGGGCCAGCACGCTCAGGGTCGAGACGAGGTCCTCGCGGCCGCCCAGGTCGAGGCCGGCGGCCGGCTCGTCGAGCAGGAGCAGCTCGGGGTCGGTCATCAGCGCCCGGGCGATCTGCACCCGCTTGCGCTCGCCCTCGCTGAGCGTGCCGAAGGTGCGCTCGGCGAGGTGCAGGACGCCGAGCTCGCGCAGCAGCGAGGTGGCGCGCTCGTGGTCGGCGTCGTCGTACTGCTCGCGCCAGCGGCCGGTGATGCCGTAGGAGGCCGAGACGACGACGTCGTGCACGCGCTCCGCGCGCGGCAGCCGCTCGGCGAGCGCGGCGCTGGTGACGCCGATGCGCGGACGCAGCTCGAAGACGTCGACGCGCCCGAGCGTCTCCTCGAGCAGGCCGGCGCGTCCGGAGGTCGGGTGCAGCTGGGCGGCGGCGAGCTGCAGCAGCGTGGTCTTGCCGGCGCCGTTGGGGCCGAGCACGACCCACCGCTCGTCCTCCTCGACCGTCCAGCTGACCCGGTCGAGCAGGAGGGCCTGTCCGCGGCGGAGGGTGACGTCCTCGAAGTCGATCACGGCGGCCATGGCCGTCACCCTAGCGAGTGCCGCTCAGGGTCCGGCGCGTACCGTCGGCGGGCGTGGAGCAGCCCCGTCCCGACCCCCGATCGCGCGCCGGCGCACGTCCGCGTCACGAGGCGGAGCCGGCGTCCCCGGGGTCGGGTCTGCCGGCCGCGCTGCGGCTCGCCTGGTGGGGCACGGCCTGGCTGCAGGGGCGGGTGTCCCTCGACGAGACGATCGACGCGGTGATCGGCGACCAGGCCACCCACACCCTCGTCGACGCCGACGGCACGCATCCCCTGGCCCTCGGCCTCGGACGCCTGCGGAGCGCCGGGGCGATGGCGCTCGGCGTCGCCTTCCCCGTCGAGGGCGACCCGGTCGGGCTGGGCGGCCCCGCGGCGTTCACCGCGGCGGCGCTCGAGGCCGGGGAGGCCGTCGTGGCCTGGGAGGCCGGGCTGGGCCTGGTGCCCGAGACGGTCGGCGCCGCCACCGCATGGGTGAGGTTCGAGGCGCGCCGCCGCCAGCTGCCCGACGTCGGGGAGGCCGACCGCGCGCTGCGCCGGGTGCTGCCCGAGACCGCCGACCGCCTCGCCGCGCTGGACGTCGCGCGATGGCGTCCGGAGGTCGCCGACGTGCTGCTCGACTTGCGCCACCGGGCACCGATCGCCGCGCCGGACGGCGTCCCGGCCCGGTGCGTCGACCTCGCCGCCCGGGCGCTGGTCGCCGAGGCGATCGTCGACCTGGCGCTCGAGGACGACGGCGGCGCCGTGTCGGCCTCCGAGATCGCCCTGCGCCGCGACGCCCTGCGTCCCCTGGCGTCCGCCGCCCGCCATGCCCTCGTCGCCGCGGGCTCCCCGGAGGTCTGGCCGCCGGCGTGATCCGGGCCGCCGAACGCAGGATTCCCCGGATATCCGGGGATTCCTGCATTCCGTGACGCGCACGGCACGCCGAGCGGCAGCCGGAGGTGCGCCACGCGTCACGGAGCGTCAGGCGGAGGTGATCAGCCCGCGGACGCGCGCCTCGCGGAGGGCCGGTCGACGGCGCCCAGCCGCTAGCCTCGGGCCCGATGAACCCCGACACGCTGCTCATCACGCTCACGGGCAAAGACCGGCCCGGCGTCACCTCGGCCGTCTTCGCCACCCTCGCCGAGGCCGGGGTGGAGGTCGTCGACCTCGAGCAGATCGTGCTGCGGGGCCGGCTGGTGCTCGGCGTGCTCGTCACCTCGCCGGCCACGGGCGCCGACCTCGACGCCCTCGGCGCCGCGGTGCAGGCGACGGCCGACGGGCTCGGCATGAGCGTGGAGATCGAGCGCGGCACCGGCGACAGCCACCGCCGGCCCGCCGGACGCGCGCACGTCACCGTCCTCGGCACGCCGCTGACCGCCGCGGCGATGGCGGCGCTGGCCCGGCGGATCGCCGAGACCGGCGCGAACATCGACCGCATCCAGCGCATGGCGCGCTATCCCGTCACCGCCATCGACCTGCACGTCTCCGGCGCCGCGCCCGAGGAGCTGCGCACCGCGCTCGCCGTCGAGGCCGCGCGGCAGGGCGTCGACGTCGCGGTGCAGCCGGCCAACCTCCTGCGTCGCGGCATGCGGCTGATCGTCATGGACGTCGACTCCACGCTCATCCAGGGCGAGGTGATCGAGATGATCGCCGCCCACGCGGGGTGCGAGGCCGAGGTCGCGGAGGTCACCGAGCGCGCCATGCGCGGCGAGCTCGACTTCGCCGAGTCGCTGCGCTCGCGCGTCGCCCTGCTCGAGGGCGTGCCCGTCGAGGCGTTGGACGAGGTGTACGGCCGCATCGTCGTCAACCCCGGGGCGCGGACGATGGTGCGCACCCTGCGCCGGCTCGGCTACCGGTTCGCCATCGTCTCCGGTGGCTTCACCCAGATCACCGATCGGCTCGCGGCCGAGCTCGGCATCCACTACGCCCGCGCCAACACCCTCGAGATCGTGGACGGCCGGCTCACCGGCCGGGTCGTCGGCGAGATCGTCGACCGTCCCGGCAAGGCCCGTGCGCTGCGCGAGATCGCCGCGGAGATCGGCGTCCCGCAGGCGGCGACGGTCGCGATCGGCGACGGCGCCAACGACCTCGACATGCTCGAGGCCGCAGGGCTCGGCATCGCCTACAACGCGCGACCGGTGGTGCGGGAGGCGGCCGACACCTCGGTGAACGTGCCCTACCTCGACACGATCATGTACCTGCTCGGCATCAGCCGCGAGGAGATCGAGCTGGCCGACGAGGAGGCCGGCTTCGTCACCCCGGCTCCCCCGCTGGCGCCGCTCCCCTGAGCGAGCCCCGCGTCAGCCCGCGGCGCGCGCCACGTGGTGCGCCACGAGCGTGGCGCACTGCTCCTCGACGTCGGTCCAGTCGCCCTCGAGGTCGAAGACCGTGACGGCCGCCGTCGGATAGCCGGTGGAGATGGCCGCGGAGGCGTCCTCGTCGCCGTCGCCGTCGTCGAGCAGCTGGACGAGGTAGGCCATCGTCGGGTTGTGGCCGACGACCATCAGGGTGCGCGCCTCGTCGGGAGTCTCGCGGATGAGGTCGAGCGCGGTCTCCGGCCCCGCCTCGTAGAGGGCGTCCTCGTAGGTCGCGTCGTCGCTCCAGCCGGCGGCCGCGGCCACGGACTCCCACGTCTGGCTGGTGCGCACGGCGGCCGAGACGAGCGCGTGGTCGGGCTCGACGCCCTGCTCGACCAGCCAGCGCCCGGTCGCCTCGGCGTCGGCGACGCCGCGCGCGCTGAGCTCGCGGACGAAGTCGGAGGCCCCGGCCTGCTCGGCCTTGGCGTGGCGCATCACCACCAGCCGGCGGCGCACCGTGCTCCGGCCACGCGTCGGGACGGCCTCGTCGCTCATCTCGCTCACGCGGGAATGGTGACAGGCACCCCCGCACCCGTCGACCGCCCCCTCCCCGCAGGCGGCGTCAGGACGCGAGCCGCGTCACGCGCCCATCGCGTGGAAGCCGCCGTCGACGTGGACGATCTCGCCGGACGTGGCCGGGAACAGATCGCTCAGCAGCGCGCACACCGCGCGGGCGGTCGGCTCCTGGTCGGTGTTGTCCCAGCCCAGCGGGGCACGGGTGGCCCAGAGCTCCTCGAGGTCGGAGAAGCCGGGGATCGCCTTCGCCGCCAGCGTGCGCAGCGGGCCGGCGCTGACCAGGTTGACCCGGATGCCCTCGGGGCCGAGGTCGCGGGCGAGGTAACGCGCGCACGACTCGAGCCCGGCCTTCGCCACGCCCATCCAGTCGTAGGCCGGCCAGGCGACCGTGGCGTCGAAGGTGAGCCCCACGATCGAGCCGCCCTCGCCCATCAGCGGCCGGCAGGCGGCGGCGAGGGACTTCAGCGAGTAGGCCGACACCTGGACGGCCTGCGCGACGTCGTCCCACGGCCCGTCGAGGAAGCGGCCGCCGAGCAGCGTCTCGGGGTTGCCGTAGGCGATCGAGTGGACGACGCCGTCGAGCCGGGCGTCCTCGCCCAGGTGCTCGCGGACCAGCGCCGGCAGGCGCTCGAGGTGCGCCGGATCGGTGACGTCGAGCTCCAGCACCGGCGGCTCGGCGGGGAGACGCTTGGCGATGCGCCGGGTGATGCCCAGGGCCCGGCCGAAGTTGGAGATGAGGACCGTGGCCCCCTGCTCCTGGGCGAAGCGGGCGGTGGCGAAGCCGATGGAGGTGTCCATCGTGACGCCGGCGACGAGGATGCGCTTGCCCTCGAGGATTCCCATGGTGACGTGCTCCTGACGTGTCGGTGGGGTGTCGGTGGGGTCGGGCGCGGGCCCGCGGTGGTCTGGTTCGGAGGGTGCGGACGGGCCGTCAGTGGCCCATGCCGAGGCCGCCGTCGACCGGGATCACCGCGCCGGTGACGTAGGCGGCTCCCGGCCCCGCCAGCCAGACGACCGCCGCGGCGACCTCGTCGGGCGAGGCGTAGCGCTGCAGCGGCACGGAGGCGCGGATCTGCTCGCGCTGCGCCTCGGGCAGCACGGCCGTCATGTCGGTCTCGACGAAGCCCGGGGCGACGACGTTGGCGGTGATGCCGCGCGAGCCGAGCTCGCGGGCCACCGAACGGGCGAGCCCGACCAGCCCGGCCTTGGACGCGGCGTAGTTGGCCTGGCCCGCGGAGCCGAGCAGCCCGACGACCGAGGAGACGAGCACGATGCGGCCCCGCTTAAGCCGGAGCATGCCCTTCGCGGCCCGCTTGGTCAGCCGGTAGGAGCCGGTGAGGTTCGTCTCGAGGACGCGCGACCAGTCGTCCTCGCTCATCCGCAGGAGCAGGGTGTCGGCGGTGACGCCGGCGTTCGCGACGAGCACCTCGACGGGCCCGTGGGCGGCCTCGACGTCCGCGAACGCGGCGTCGACGGCGGCGGGATCGGTGACGTCGCAGCGCACGTCGAGCGCTCCCTCGGGCGCGCCGCCGCTGCGGGTGGTGACCGCGACCAGGTCGCCCTGGGCGAGGAACGCCTCGGCGATGGCCCGGCCGATGCCGCGGTTGCCTCCGGTGACGAGCACGGAGCGGGGGGCGGTGGCGGACGCGACGGCGGGCTGCTGACTCACGCGTCCCGACCGTAGTGATTACCGCCAGGTACGCCTAAGCGCCCGGGACGACGCGTGCCGCGCCCCCGGATCGGGGACGCGGCACGGGTCGTGAGGGAGGCGCGACGGAGTCGGGACGGTCAGTCGTCCTCGAGCCGGAAGCCGATCTTCATGCCGACCTGGAAGTGCTCGACGCCGCCGTCCTTGATGTGACCGCGCACCTGGGTGACCTCGAACCAGTCGAGGTGACGCAGGGTGCGGGAGGCGCGCTCGACGCCGTTGCGGATGGCCTCCTCGATGCCGTCGGGCGAGGTGCCCACGATCTCGGTGATGCGGTACGTGCGGTTGGACATCGGTGGCCTCTCGGGGGCGGGACGGGACGGGCCGATCCTAGTGGTGCGCACGTACGCTGGAGAGGTGGCCAAGTCTCGTACCCCAGCAGCCGAGCCCATCCGCATCACCACGGTGGGCGGCAACCGCTCCGACGACATCGCGACCCGGCAGAAGCGCTACCTGCTCAGCATGAGCCTGCGCTCGCTGTGCTTCGTGGGCGCGGTGATCGCCGGCCTCGCGGGCATCGGCTGGCTCTGGCCGATCCTGATCGCCGGCGCGATCATCCTCCCCTACTTCGCCGTCGTGCTGGCGAACGTGTCGACCCAGCGCACCGACTCCTTCGAGCTGCGCCGGACGATCGACCACCGCGAGCTCGGTGGCTGAGCAGCCCGTCCCCGGCCGCGCGCCGTTGGAGCCCTCCGCCACGGGGCCCGACGTCTGCTCGGCCAAGGGGTGCGTGGAGCCCGCGACGTCCGCGCTGCAGTGGAACAACCCGCGGCTCCACACGCCCGACCGGCGCAAGACCTGGCTGGCCTGCGAGGAGCACCGGACGTCGCTGTCGTCGTTCCTGTCCTCCCGCGGCTTCCTCAAGGACGTCGTGCCGTTCCCCGAGGCCGCGCCCGGCGCCTGAGGCGCCGGGACTCCGCTCAGCCGCCGATCGCCGACATCGGCCGGTCGGGCTGCAGGAAGGTCGGGTCGTCGATGCCGTGGCCGGCGGCCTTGCCGCGCATGGCGGTGACCCAGCGGTCGGCCAGCTCGGCGTCGTCGGCCCCGGCGCGCATCGCGGTGCGCAGGTCGGACTCCTCCCGCGCGAACAGGCAGGTGCGCACCTGCCCGTCGGCGGTGAGCCGCACGCGGTCGCAGTCGCCGCAGAACGGTCGGGTGACCGAGGCGATGACGCCGACGGTGGCCGGCCCGCCGTCGACCAGCCAGCGCTCGGCCGGGGCGCTGCCCCGCGGCTCGACGGCGGGCGTCAGCGTGTGGGTGCGACCCAGCCGCTCGAGGATCTCCTCGGCGGTGATCATCGTCGAGCGCGACCACCCGTGCTGGGCGTCCAGCGGCATCTGCTCGATGAACCGCAGCTCGTAGGAGCGCTCGAGGCACCAGTCGAGCAGCTCGCCGGCCTGGTCGTCGTTGACGTCGCGCAGCAGCACGGCGTTGACCTTCACCGGCGTCATGCCGGCCTCCGCCGCAGCCTCCAGGCCGGCCACGACGTCGTGGAGGCGGTCGCGGCGGGTGATCTCGGCGAACGTCTCCGCTCGGACGGTGTCGAGGCTGACGTTGACCCGGTCGAGGCCCGCGGCGGCGAGCGAGGCCGCGGTGCGGGCCAGGCCGAGGCCGTTCGTGGTGAGGGAGAGCTCCAGCGGACGGCCCAGGCGCTCCCCGGCCTCGCGGGTGCGGGCGACGATGTCGACCAGGCCGCGACGCACCAGCGGCTCGCCGCCGGTGAAGCGCACCTCGTCGACGCCGAGGCGCTCCACGGCCACGGTGATCAGCCGGACGACCTCGTCGTCGGTGAGCGTGACGTCGTCGGGCAGCCAGTCGAGGCCCTCGGCCGGCATGCAGTAGGTGCAGCGCAGGTTGCATCGGTCGGTCAGGGAGACCCGCAGGTCGGTGGCGACGCGCCCGAAGCGGTCCTCGAGCCGGAAGGGGGTCATGCGACGAGCCTACGGGTGCCTCCCTGCCGGCCGGACGTCTCGGGTCCCCCGGCTAGCCTGGAGCGGTGGGTTCGCTCCGCTTCCTGATCAGCCGACGCTGGGCGCTCTTCGCCGTCGCGGTCGTGCTCATCGCCTACGCCACGTGGTGGCTCGGCGAGTGGCAGTTCGGCCGCCTGGCCGACCGCAAGGAGAACAACGCGATCGTCCGCACCAACGAGGCGCTCGCGCCCACGCCGGTGCAGGACGTCCTCGCTCCGGGACGTCCGGTGGCCAAGGCCGACGAGTGGCGCGTCGTCTCCGCGCGCGGCACCTACGACGCCGCCCGGACGATCGTCGTGCGCTACCGCACCCGCGACGGCGCGTCGGGCGTCGACCTGCTGGTGCCGCTGGTCACCGCCGACGGCACGACGCTGCTGGTCGATCGGGGCTGGCTGCCCACCGACAACGCGGGCGGCCCGCTGCCCCCGAACGCGCCGCAGCCGCCGACCGGCGAGGTCGAGGTGCAGGGCTACGTCCGCGCCGACGGCAGCGGCGACTCCACGACCGTCGACGCCAACTCGGTGCGCGCGGTCTCGAGCACCGCCATCGCCGCGGCCCAGCAGCGCACCGTCTACGGCGGCTGGGTCGAGCTGCGCTCCGAGGACGGCCGGCCGGCCGAGGGCCTCCGGTCCGTCGAGCTGCCCGAGCTCGACAACGGCCCGCACTTCTTCTACGGCCTGCAGTGGTGGTTCTTCGGCGTCCTGGCCGTGTTCGGCTTCTTCTACCTGCTCTACGACGAGTGGCGCCGGGGCCCCCGGGGCACCCGCAGCCGCGCCGGCGGCGCCGACGGCGCTGACGTCGCCGGGCAGGACGCCGTGGCCGCGACCGGCGACCCGCTCGCCCAGCGGCTGGCCGGGCCGTTCGGCGGTCGTCCGCCGAAGGCCAAGAAGCCGCGCCAGACCAACCACCCGTACGCCCGGATGCGGGCCGAGGCCGAGGCACGCGCCGCGGCCGAGGAGGCCGCGCGCCGCGAGGCGGAGCGTCAGGCGGCCGACCGCTCCGGCTGAGCCGGGGGCTGCGGCTCAGCCGGCCGTGCTGAACTGCGTGCGGTGGAGGTCGGCGTAGAGCCCACCGGCGGCGAGCAGCTCCTCGTGCGTGCCGCGCTGGACGATGCGGCCGCCGTCGAGCACGAGGATCTGGTCGGCGTGGCGCACGGTCGAGAGCCGGTGGGCGATGACCAGCGACGTGCGTCCCTCCAGCGCCGCGTCGAGCGCCCGCTGCACCGCCGCCTCGGACTCGGAGTCGAGGTGGGCGGTGGCCTCGTCGAGCACGACGATCGGCGGCGCCTTGAGCAGGAGCCGGGCGATCGCGAGCCGCTGGCGCTCGCCGCCGGAGAGCCGGTAGCCGCGGTCGCCGACGACGGTGTCGAGGCGGTCGGGCAGGCTCTCGACGAGATCGGCGACCTGGGCGGCGCGCAGGGCGTCCCACAGCTGCTCGTCGGTGGCGCCGGGCCGCGCGTAGCGCAGGTTGGCGCCGATCGTGTCGTGGAACAGGTGGGCGTCCTGGGTGACGTAGCCGACGGCGTCCTCGAGCGAGTCGAGCGCCAGGTCGCGCACATCGACGCCCCCGACCCGCACGACGCCGTCGGAGACGTCGTAGAGGCGCGAGACCAGGTGGGTGATGGTCGACTTGCCGGCGCCCGAGGGGCCGACGAGCGCCACCAGCTGACCGGGCTCGGCGCGGAAGGAGACCTCGCGCAGCACCTCGGTGCGCTCCCGGACGCCCTCGGGGCGCGCCACGGCCTCCAGCGAGGCCAGCGAGACCTCGTCGGCCCGGGGGTAGGCGAAGCGCACGGCGTCGAACTCCAGGCCCACCGAGCCGTCGGCGCCGATCGGCACCGCGCGGGCTCCGGGTCGCTCGACGATCAGCGAGGGCAGGTCGAGCACCTCGAAGACGCGCTCGAAGCTGACCAGCGCGGTCATGACGTCGACCCGCACGTTCGAGAGACCCTGCAAGGGGCCGAGCAGGCGCAGCAGCAGGGTCGCGAGCGCGAGCAGCGTGCCGACGCTCAGCGCCCCGGAGACCGCGAGCTGGCCGCCGACGCCGTACACGAGCGCGGTGGCGAGCGCGGGCACCAGCAGCATGGCCGCGCCGAAGATCCGGGTCGTCAGCGCGATGCGCACGCCGAGGTCGCGGACGCGGGCGGCCTTGCCGGCGAAGAGCGCGTCCTCCTCGGGGCGCCGTCCGAAGAGCTTGAGCAGCATGGCGCCGCCGACGTTGAACCGCTCGGTCATCACCGTGCCCATCTCGGCGTTGCCGTCCATCTGGGCGCGGGTCAGGCCCACCAGTCGGGCCGACACGTAGCGCGAGGCGAGCACCAGGATCGGGAAGACGGCCAGGCACAGGAGCGTGACCTGCCAGCTCAGCGCCACCATCGTGACGCCGACGACCACCGCGGCGATCGCGTTGGAGACCACGCTGCCGAGGGTGGCGGTGAAGGCGCGCTGGGCGCCGATGACGTCGTTGTTGAGCCGGCTGACCAGCGCGCCGGTCTGGGTGCGGGTGAAGAACGCGAGCGACTGCCGCTGCACGTGCCCGAAGACCCGGGTGCGCAGGTCGAAGATGAGGCCCTCGCCGATGCGCGAGGACAGCCAGCCCGAGAGCACGCTCAGCACCGCGGTGACGACCGCGAACAGGCCCATGGCCAGCGCCAGCCAGGTGATGACGCCGCGGTCGCCGGCCAGGATGCCGTCGTCGACGACGTGGCGGATGAGCAGCGGGGTGACGACCACGGTGCCCGCGTCGATGATCGTGACCGCGAGGAAGGCCGCGATCAGCCGTCGGTGCGGGCGGGCGAACGACAGCACGCGCCGGACCGTGTCGCGGCCGAGCCGGTGCTCGGCGACGCTCCGGTCGGTGCGCAGCGTCCGCCACGCGTGCGCGGCTCCCATCATCCCTGACATCGCTGCCTCCTGAGCTCGCTGTGTGCTGTGGCGGGCCGTGCCGGACCCGGCCTCAGCCTCCGGCGATCTCGCGGAAGCGTCGGCCCTGGGCCTCGCGCTCGAGCCGCCGGTGCGTCTCGAGGTCGGTCTCGGCCGCTCCGAGCAGGAGGGCCTTGATCTCGCGCACCGCCCCCGGGAGCGGCGCGGTGAGGGCGCCGACGAGGTCGGAGACCGTCTGCTCCAGCCGCTCGGCCGGGACGACCGTGAGGGCCAGGCCGATGGCCTGCGCCTCGTCGGCCGCGACGGTGCGAGCGGTGACGCAGATCTCCAGCGCCCGGGAGTAGCCAACCGCCTCGACCAGCGGCTTTGTTCCCGTCAGGTCGGGGACGAGGCCGAGCGCGGCCTCCTTCATGCACAGCAGCGCGTCGTCGGCGAGCACGCGCAGGTCGCAGGAGAGGGCGAGCTGGAAGCCCGCGCCGACGGCGTGGCCCTGCACGGCGGCGATGGAGATGCGCCGCGGGTCGCGCAGCCAGGTGAAGCCCTGCTGGTAGGCGTCGATCGTGGCCGACATCTCCGCGTCGGTGAGCGTCAGCAGGTCGGTGACGGTCTCGACGCCGGTGGTCGTCGGGTCGAGCATGGCGCGGTCGAGACCCGCGGAGAAGGTGCCCCCGGCACCGCGCACCACGACCACCCGGACGTCGTCGGAGAGCCCGGCGCCGATCGCCGCCATGGTGCGCCACATCGTCGGCGTCTGCGCGTTGCGGACCTCGGGCCGGTGCAGCGTCAGGGTGGCGAGGGGGCCGGCGATCTCGAGCTCGAGACCGGCCGCGGCGAGCGCGTCGGCGGAGGGCAGCGTCATGGCCGGAGTCTAGGCGGCGCCGCCGACGCTCCCGCCGCTGCTGGCGGTCGGCGCCACCCGGCCGGCGTCAGGCGAGCGAGACGAGGTCGCCGTAGCTCTCGTTCCAGAGGTCCTCGACCCCGTCGGGGAGGATCAGCACGCGGTCGGGCTCGAGCGCGTGCACCGCGCCCTCGTCGTGGGTGACCAGCACGATCGCGCCCTCGTAGGAGCGGATCGCCTCGAGGACCTCCTCGCGCGAGGCGGGGTCGAGGTTGTTGGTGGGCTCGTCGAGCAGCAGCACGTTGGCGCTGGACACGACCAGGGACGCCAGGGCGAGCCGGGTCTTCTCCCCGCCCGACAGCACGCCGGCGGGCTTGTGGACGTCGTCGCCGGAGAACAGGAACGAGCCGAGCACGCTGCGGGCCTCGGTGTCGGTGAGCTGCGGCGCGGCGCTCTGCATGTTCTCCAGCACGCTGCGGGAGGTGTCGAGGGTCTCGTGCTCCTGGGCGTAGTAGCCGACCTTGAGCCCGTGCCCAGGAACGACCTCCCCGGTGTCGGGACGGTCGACCCCGGCCAGGATGCGCAGCATCGTCGTCTTGCCGGCGCCGTTGAGGCCCAGGATGACGACGCGGGTGCCGCGGTCGATGGCGAGGTCGACGCCGGTGAACACCTCCAGCGAGCCGTAGGCCTTGGAGAGGTCGTGGGCCGTGAGGGGGGTGCGACCGCAGGGCGCGGGGGCCGGGAAGGCGATGCGGGCGACCTTGTCGACGGCCCGCTCCCCCTCGATGCCGGCCATCATCTTCTCGGCCCGCTTCAGCATCGACTGCGCGGCCTGCGCCTTCGTGGCCTTGGCGCGCATCTTGTTGGCCTGGTCGGTGAGGGTCTTCGCCTTGTTCTCGGCGTTCATCCGCTCCCGGCGGCGACGCTTCTCGTCGGTCTCCCGCTGCGTCAGGTAGGCCTTCCAGCCCATGCTGTAGACGTCGATCACCGCGCGGTTGGCGTCGAGGTGCAGCACCTTGTTGACGGTGGCGTCGAGCAGGTCGGTGTCGTGGCTGATCACGATGAAGCCGCCGCTGTGCGAGCGCAGGAAGTCGCGCAGCCACACGATCGAGTCGGCGTCGAGGTGGTTGGTGGGCTCGTCGAGGATCATCACCTCGGCGCCCGAGAACAGGATCCGAGCCAGCTCGACGCGACGCCGCTGACCGCCCGACAGCGTCTTCAGCGGCTGCGCCAGGATGCGCTCGGGGATCGCGAGGCTCGCCGCGATCTGCGCGGCCTCCGACTCCGCGGCGTACCCGCCGCCGGCGTGCATCTCGTCGTCCGCACGCGAATAGCGCCGCATCGCGCGATCGCGCACCTGCGGGTCGTCGCTCGCCATCTCGATCTCGGCCTGCCGCAGCCGCCGGACGACGTCGTCGAGCCCACGGGCCGAGAGGATGCGGTCGCGCGCCAGGACCTCGGGGTCGCCCGTGCGCGGGTCCTGCGGCAGGTAGCCGACCTCGCCGCTGATCTGGACGCTGCCCGACGCCGGCAGCGACTCTCCCGACAGCACCCGGGTGAGCGTGGTCTTGCCGGCGCCGTTGCGGCCGACGAGGCCGACCTTGTCGCCCGGACCGACCCGGAACGAGACGTTCTCCATGAGGAGCCGCGCACCCGCGCGGACCTCCAGCTGATGCGCGGTGATCATGAGGACCCCGAGTCTAGGTGCGGGACGGCGCGCGGGTTGATTCGTCGCCGGGGGCGGGAGCGCAGGAATCCCCGGATATCCGGGGAAACCTGCGTTCCGTGACGCGCACGGCACCTCCTCGGCGCTCCTGGGGTGCCGGGCGCGTCAGGGAAGGTCCCGGGTCGGGTGGACGCCTGTCCGAGACGGGCCGGGCGCGTTCTGCTGGGTGCCGACGTGTCGGTTTCCCCGGTCGACCGGGGAAACCGTCGCTGCGAGACGCGTACGGCACCGCGCGAGGTCCGCCGAGGTGCCCAGCGCGTCACGGAAGCCTCACAGCGGGCGGATCACGGCCCGGAACCGGGGCACGAGCCGCTGCGCGCGCCGCCGAGCCGAGGCGAGCCGGCGCCCGAGGACGACCGGGTCGAGTCCGGCCCGACCCACCACGGAGACGACCTCGAGTCCGACGTCGAGCAGCGACTCCGAGCGCGCGACGTCGGACGCGTGGCGAGCCGCGCTGCGGTGGACGGAGCCGTCGTACTCGAGCGCGACGCCGTGATCGGGGTCGAGCAGGTCGACCTCCGCCACGAACCGGCCGGCCGGATCGAGGATCGTGGCGTTCTCGAGCAGCCGCTCGATCCCGAGGTCGAGCCGGCACACCAGGCGCAGCCGCGTCTCCTGCGGCGACCTCGACCGCGCCGACGACAGCGCGAGCACCGACCGCAGCCTCCCCTGCGCCGGCGACGCACGACGACCGACCGGATCGCGGGCGAGCTCGACGCGGGTCACCAGTCCCGCCCCGCGGGTCTGGTCGAGCAGGACGACGAGCTCCCGCGGGTCGTCGCACCACCGTGCCTGGTCCACCAACGCGCGCAGCGGCGCGGTGACCCGCAGACCGTCGACGACCGCGACGTCGTCGACTCCCAGCGCGGCCCGGGTCGCCATCGCGCCCGCGGGCGCGCGTCCCCGGCCGCGCCCGAGCGCGAGCGGCACCGGCAGGGGCGCCCGCCCGTCCGAGTCAAGGCCGTCGACGTAGGGCACTCCACACCAGCGGAGGGCGGCCCACCCGGTGACGGCGCCGTCGGCCGTCAGGCGCGCCGCAGCCTCGACGATCCGCTGGTCGACGTCCTCGTCCGTCGCCGCAGCCGGCACGTACATCCCGCGTCCGACCCGTCGCCACCTCGGTCCGCGGGCCTCACCGCGCGTCGGCCCGTGCGGCCCCCCGACTCGGACGGGACGGAGGACACCACGCTCGCCGGCGACGCCGGCGGGTCCGGAGGCCAGTTCCATGAGGCAGTCGTTCCCCGCCAGCGCTCGGTCGCCGAGCCGGCTCCCAGGATCTGTGGACCACGCCCGCTGCTGGGCTCCGTGACGCGTACGGCACCGTGAGGCGGACGTCGGGGTGCCGGACGCGTCACGGAGTGCAGGAATCCCCGGATATCCGGGGAAACCTGCACGCGCGGGCCCGACTCAGCCCCTCACCAGCCCCTCGATCAGCGCCGCCTGACGCTGCAGCGCCCGCAGGTAGGGCTCGACGGCGGGGTGGCGGAACTTGGCGGCCAGGGGGCCCTCGCCGTCGGCGACCCGCGCGAGGGCCCAGTCGGCTCGGGTCAGCGCCGTGAGGACGGCGGTCACCCGCGCCCCGTGCAGCGCCTCGTCGCGGTCGGCGAGCCCGTCGGGCAGGCCGAGGAGATAGGCGTCGAGCAGCGGGTCGAGCTCCTCGCGCGCCGAGAGCAGGAGGTAGCCGAGGTCGCCGCCCACCGGACCCGTGCCGAGGGTCGCCCAGTCGAGGGCGACGACGTCGTCGCCGCTGCGGCCCGGCAGGTTGCCGGGCGTCGGGTCACCGTGCTGGGCCACCTGCGGCAGGGCGTCGAGCTCGGCGAGCAGCCGCTGCCGGCGGCCCCACAGGTGGTCGGCGACGTCGGCCACGGTGGTGCGGGCGAGCGTCCGCCACCCGCCGCGGTGCTCGACCCGACGGAGCCGGGCCGCGAGCTGGCCGCGGGCCAGCCACGGCCGCCCGCCCAGGTCGACCCCCGCGAACCGGCCGAGGGCGTGGGCCCGGAAGAGGCCGTTGAGCGCGGCGTCCTCGACCCACGTCTGGAAGAGGGTGAGGCCCTCGTCGTCCTCCTCGACCCAGCAGCGCTCGGGTCCGCGCAGCCCTGGTGTGTCGCGCACCAGCCCGCTCTCCAGCGCGTCCGCGCCGCGACGCCACCAGGCGAAGTGGGACCGGTCGGAGAGCTCGGCCGGGTCGTCCTCGTGCGGCGCGGCGAAGCGCTTGACGACGATCGGCTGGCCCTCCAGCGCCGTGCGCCACACGCCGACGGTGGACGGACCGCTGCCGGCCGGCACGGGATGCCAGCCGGGCTCGGGCTGCCACATGGCCCGACGGTAGCCCGTCAGCCCAGGTCACGCCGGGAGAACCGCCGGACCGCGATCGCGGTCAGCACTGCGGCCAGCAACGCCATGACGCCCTGCGCCGCCGACCAGGCCGGCACGGAGGGCGCCGCCGGCACGTGGTCGAACGGCGAGAGCCCGACGATCCATCCCGGCAGCCGCAGCAGGGGTCCGAGCTCGCCCAGCACCACCGAGGCGGCGAGGGTCAGCCAGCCCACGACGGGTCCGCGCAGAGCGCCCCCGAGGACCGCCGGACGGACGGCCCACCCGCAGAGCGCCACGGCGACGACCAGCGCCGCCGCCGGCCAGGGGGCGAGCGCCGCGCCGAGGACCCGCGTGGGCGGGGCGGGTGCGCCGCCGAGGGTCAGCGCGACCAGGCAGCCGACGCCCACCAGCCCGAGCAGCCCCAGGGGTGGCGCCAGCGCCGTCAGCGCCACGGTCCGGGCGGTCCGCATCCGCGAGATCGGGGTCGCCGCGAGCAGCTCCAGACGCCCGCTCTGCTCGTCGTCGTCGGCGCGGGCGACCACGCCGATGCCCCAGGCGGCGACGGCGATGCCCGCCAGGGCGCACACGGCGCCGATCAGCGCGTCGCCGAGGGCACCGGCGCCGCCCAGGCGACGCAGCACGTCGCGCCCTCCGGCCGTGTCGAGCAGGTCGCCGACCCCGGGGGCGAGCGCGCCGGCGAGCAGCCCCGTGCCGAGCAGCGCCGCCGACCACCCGAGGAGCGCGCCGCGCTGCACCCGCAGCGCGAGGCCCAGCGGTGCGGTCAGGCGGCCGCGAGCCGGGCCCGGGCGATCCGCGACGATCCCCGACCCGAGATCGCGGCGATCGGCCAGCCGTCGGGCGAGGAGCGTGAGCGCGACGGCGAGCCCGGCCCACAGGCCCAGGAGCCACCACCGCGGCTCGCCCCAGGCGTGCAGGCGGGTGCCCCAGCCCAGCGGCGACGCCCAGCCGAGCGCGGTCGACCACGCCCCGGGCTCCGGGCGTCCGATCGCGGCGACGTCGGCGACCGCGCGCAGCGCGAACCAGAGGCCGAGCACGACCAGGACGAGCGCGGACGTGCCCCGCGCCGTCGTCGCGATCTGCGCCGCCACCGCCGTCAGGCCGACGCAGACCAGGCCGAGCCCGGCCCAGGAGGCGCCGAACGCCGCGCTGCCCGTGAGCGAGAGCCCGGAGGCGACGTCGACGCCCGCGGCCAGCGCTCCGACGCCCAGGGCGACGCCTGCGCCGAGGAGGACGGCGGCGTCGAGCTGGGCGGTGCGGCCCAGACGCGTCGAGGCGAGCAGCTCGGTGCGTCCGGCCTCCTCGTCGCCGCGGGTGTGCCGGCGCACCACGACGACGACCAGCGCCGCGAGCGCGAGCGCGTAGAGCACCGTGAGCTTCGCCATCGCCAGCTCCCCCGGGTTACGGGGGTCGAGGATCGGGCCGTAGAGCGCGACGAGCGCCGGACTGGCGTCGATGGCCTCGGCGGCTCGAACGCGCGACGCGGCATCCGGGTACAGCCCGGGCGTGGCGATGGCCGAGGCGGCGACCACGGCGAGCAGCACGAGGCTCCAGGCGCCGACGAGCGTCGCGTCCCGGCGCAGCGCCGCACGCAGCAGCAGGCGGCGGGGCGAGCCGGTCACCGCGTGGGGGGACGTCATGCGGGCGGCCGGTAGGCGTCGAGGAACAGCTCCTCGAGGCTCGGCGGGGCGGCCGTGAGCTCGGTGACGCCCGCCTCGGCCAGCGCCCCGAGCACCGCGGGCAGCGCCGCCGGCTCGACCGAGAGCCGGACGATCGCGCCGTCGCGGTCGAGCTCGACGCCGGCCGGCAGCCTCGGCTCCACGCCCTCCGGCAGCCGCGCCCGCACGCGGGTGCGGTGCAGGTGCCGCAGCTCGTCGAGCCGTCCGGTGGTGACCGTGCGACCGGCGCGGATGATCGTCACGCGCTCGGCCAGGTGGTCGACCTCCCCGAGCACGTGGCTCGACAGCAGCACGGCGGCGCCCGCGTCGACGTGCTCGCGCACGCAGGCGGCGAAGACCTCGGCGACGAGCGGGTCGAGACCCGAGGTCGGCTCGTCGAGCACGAGCAGCTCGACCGGCGCCGCGAAGGCCGCGACCAGCGCGACCTTCTGCCGGTTGCCCTTGGAGTAGGTGCGGCAGCGCTTCGACGGGTCGAGGCCGAAGCGCTCGACCAGGACGTCGCGGTCGGTGCGGGCGGGCTCGAGGCCACGGGCGCGGAGCAGCAGGTCGATCACCTCGCCGCCCGTCAGCCGGGGCCACAGCGCGACGTCGCCGGGGACGTAGGCCAGGCGCGCGTGCAGGGACGTCGCGTCGCGCCACGGGTCGCTGCCGAGCAGGCGCAGCGTGCCACGGTCGAGCCGCAGCATCCCGAGCAGCGCGCGGATGGTCGTCGACTTGCCGGCGCCGTTCGGACCGAGGAACCCGTGCACCTCGCCGGCCGCCACCGTGAGCTCGAGGCCGTCCAGGGCCCGCGTCGCGCCGAAGGCCTTCACCAGGCCGGACGCCTCGATCGCCGGTGTCGTCACGACGTCAGGATGCCACCGTCACCGGGTCGGGTCGTCGACGAGCGCCTCGACGGCGAGCGCGTCGACCACGGCCTGCTCGAGCACCGCCCGACGCGGGTCGGGCACGGGCAGCCAGCGGGCGTCCGGCCGTGGCCGGCGCAGTCGGGGATCGGCGAGCACCGCGTCGACCGCGGGACGGTCGCCGCCGCACACCAGCGGCCCGTCGAGGTCCTCCAGCAGCCGCACCGCGTGGTCGGCGGCCGCGTCGTAGGCCTGCCGCGCCTGGTTGTCGCGACGCCGCGCGAAGCGCTGCTGGCTCTGCCCGCCGGCCTTGGTACGCCCCTGGACGTGCCGCTGACCGACCTTGCTCGCCACGACTCGCCGACCGTGCAGCCGGGCCACCGCGAAGCCGCCCTTGCGCACCAGCAGGACGCCCCAGTCGTCCGGCGCCACCAGGGCGCCGACGAGCGCCTCGGGCGTGGGATCACCGTCGAACCGGACGCCGAAGGGCGGCGTCAGCGTGAAGGTGGTCCCGTCGTCGCATCGGCCGCACAGCGCACCGGCCTCGACCGCGAGGTCGAGGCCGGGGTGGCGGTCGGCGACGTTGGCGACCCAGCGGACGACCCGCTCCGCGGGGAGCAGCAGCCGCTGGGCCGACATCTGACGGATCAGACGTTGAAGCCGAGGGCGCGCAGCTGCTCGCGTCCGTCCTCGGTGATCTTGTCCGGACCCCACGGCGGCATCCAGACCCAGTTGATCGCGACGTCGTTGACCAGGCCCTCCAGGGCGGAGTCGGTCTGGTCCTGGATGACGTCGGTCAGCGGGCAGGCGGCCGAGGTGAGGGTCATGTCGATGACGGCGTTGGCGTGCTCGTCGAGGTGCACGCCGTAGACGAGGCCGAGGTCGACGACGTTGATGCCGAGCTCGGGGTCGACGACGTCCTTCATCGCCTCGGTGACGTCCTCGATCGTCACCGTGCCGGCGCCGCCGGCGGAGGCGGGGACGTCGGGCAGGTCGCCGTGGTCGACGGCGGGAGTGGTGTCGCTCATCGGGCTGAGGCCTCCAGGGATCGGGCCGTGGCGTCCTTCCAGGCCATCCACGACAGCAGCGCGCACTTCACGCGCGCGGGGAACTTGGCGACGCCGGCGAACGCGATGCCGTCCTCGAGGACGTCCTCGTCGGGCTCGACCGAGCCCTTGCCCTGCATCAGGGTGAGGAACTCCTCGTGGATCGAGAGCGCGTCGTCGACCGTGCGGCCGATCACGAGATCGGTCATCACCGACGCCGACGCCTGCGAGATCGAGCAGCCGAGCGCGTCGTAGGAGACGTCGTCGACGACGCCGTCGTTGACGTGCACGCGCAGCGTGATCTCGTCGCCGCAGGTGGGGTTGACGTGGTGCACCTCCGCCTCGAAGGGCTCGCGGAGCCCGGCGTGGTGGGGGTTCTTGTAGTGGTCCAGGATGATCTCCTGGTAGAGGGCGTCGAGCTCCTGGCTCATCAGGCCACCTTGAAGTACGAGCGGGTGTAGTGGAGCGCCTCGATGAAGGCGTCGATCTCCTCGGGCGTGGTGTAGAGGTACGACGACATGCGCGCCGAGCTCTGCACGCCGAAGCGGGCGTGGGCCGGCTTGGCGCAGTGGTGCCCGGCGCGCACGGCCACGCCGCGGACGTCGAGCACCTGGGCGATGTCGTGCGGGTGCACGCCGGCCAGCTCGAAGGAGATCGCTCCCCCGCGCTCGGCGGCGTCGAGCGGACCGAGGACCTTCGCCCCCGGCACCGTGGCGAGGCCCTCGAGCGCGTACGCCGTGATGGCCCGCTCGTGCTCGTGCACGGCGTCGAGCCCGACGCTGCGCAGGTAGTCGACCGCGGCGCCCAGTCCGACGGCCTCGACGATCGGCGGGGTGCCGGCCTCGAACTTGTGCGGGATCGCGGCGAAGGTGGAGCGCTCCATGGCCACGGTCTCGATCATGTCGCCGCCGCCGAGGAAGGGCGGCAGCTCCTCGAGCAGCGCCCGCGAGCCCCAGAGCACGCCGATGCCCGTGGGGCCGACGACCTTGTGGCCGGTGAAGACCAGGGCGTCGGGCCGCTCCTCGGGCGCCATGGCGGCGAGGTCGATCGGCAGCTGCGGCGCGGCCTGCGAGGCGTCGACGACGACGATCGCCCCCACCGCGTGCGCCCGCCGGGTCAGCTCGGCCACCGGGTTGACGGTGCCGAGCATGTTCGAGACCCAGGTAAAGGAGACGACCTTCGTGCGCTCGGTGATCAGCTCGTCGATCCGCGAGAGGTCGAGCCGGCCGTCGTCGGTGAGGCCGAACCAGCGCAGCGTCGCGCCGGAGCGCTGGGCGACCAGCTGCCACGGGACGATGTTGGAGTGGTGCTCCATCTCGGTGATCACGATCTCGTCGCCCTCGCGCAGCTGACGCGGGCCGGCCCACGCCAGGGTGTTGGCGACGAGGTTGAGCGCCTCGGAGGCGTTCTTGGTGAAGATCACCTCGTCGCGCTCCGGGGCGCCGAGGAAGGCCGCGACCTTGTCGCGGGCGGCCTCGAACGCCTCGGACGACTCCGCGCCGAGCTGGTGCATCGCCCGCGCGACGTTCGCGTTGTGCCGCTCGAGGTGGTCGACCATCGCGTCGATGACGACCTGGGGCTTCTGCGAGGTGTTCGCGCTGTCGAGGTAGACCAGCGGCTGCCCGCCCGCGAGCGTGCGCTCGAGGATCGGGAAGTCCTTGCGGATCACCTGGAGCTCAGGCAGCAGTCCGGGGATCATCCGGGGACTCCTTTCGGGACGGGCGGGCAGATCTCTGTGGTTCTCGGGACCGGCGACGCGAGAGGCGGTGCCGGGTCAGGCCAACGGGGCGTGGAGGAACCGGTCGTAGCCGTTGGCCTCCAGCTCGTCGGCGAGCTCGGGGCCGCCGGACTCGGCGACGCGGCCGTCGACGAACACGTGCACGACGTCGGGCTGCACGTAGCGCAGGATCCGGGTGTAGTGCGTGATGAGCAGCAGGCCCTTGCCGTCGCGGCCGGAGAAGGCGTTGAT
Source organism: Nocardioides sp. TRM66260-LWL (assembly GCF_020075545.1). Classification (GTDB taxonomy): domain Bacteria; phylum Actinomycetota; class Actinomycetes; order Propionibacteriales; family Nocardioidaceae; genus Nocardioides. The sequence continues at coordinate 1,107,814 of NZ_JAIQZK010000001.1, read as the reverse complement.
GCCGTCGGAGACGACCTTGAGGGCGTCGATGTCGAGACCGGAGTCGATCTCGTCGAGGATCGCGAACTTCGGGTCGAGCAGGTCGAGCTGGGCGATCTCGGCGCGCTTCTTCTCGCCGCCGGAGAAGCCCTCGTTGACGGAGCGGGCCGAGAAGGCGGTGTCGAGGCGCATCCGGTCGAGCGCGCCGTTGACGTCCTTGACCCAGGTGCGCAGCTTCGGGGCCTCGCCGTCGAGCGCGGTCTTCGCGGTGCGCAGGAAGTTGGCCATCGAGACGCCGGGCACCTCGACGGGGTACTGCATGGCGAGGAAGAGACCGGCGCGGGCGCGCTCGTCGACGCTCATCGACAGCACGTCCTCGCCGTCGAGGAGCACCTCGCCGCCGGTGACGGTGTACTTGGGGTGGCCGGCGATGGAGTAGGCGGTGGTCGACTTGCCGGAGCCGTTCGGGCCCATGATCGCGTGGGTCTGGCCCGACTCGATGGTCAGGGTGACGCCCTTGAGGATCTCCTTCGGGCCGTCCTCGGTGTCGACGGACACCTGGAGGTCGCGGATCTCGAGCTTGCTCATGCGGGGGTGACTCCGTTCAGGGTGGTGGTGACGTCGACGTACACGTCGACGTCACCGGTGTCGGTGGGTCGCAGCTCCACGGGGAAGGTGGCGACGGGCTCGGTGGCCGGGAGGCCGAGGGGCTTGCCGGTGCGCAGGTCGAAGCGGGAGCCGTGCAGCCAACACTCGATCTGGCAGTCGGCGACCTCGCCCTCGCTCAGCGAGACCGAGGCGTGGGAGCAGAGATCCTGCAGGGCGTAGACGTCCTCGCCGTCGCGGGCGATCGCGACGGTGTAGGGCCCGACCTGGACCGCGAGGCCCTCGTCGTCGGGCACGTCGGCGAGGGCGGCGACGCGCTGCAGGCTCACGCGGTCTCCCCAGCGCGGACCGTCCGGGCCAGCTCGCGCTCGACCGAGGCGGTCATCCGCTCCTCCAGGGCCGGCACGCCGACCTTGCGGATCAGGTCGGCGAAGAAGCCCTCGAGCACGAGGCGGCGGGCCTCGTCGTCGGCGATGCCGCGGCTGCGCAGGTAGAACAGCTGCTCGTCGTCGAAGCGCGCGGTGGCCGAGGCGTGGCCGGCGCCTTCGATCTCGCCGGTCTCGATCTCCAGGTTGGGCACCGAGTCGGCCTGGCAGCCGTCGGTGAGCACCAGGTTGCGGTTCTCCTCGTAGGTCTCGATGCCCTCCGCGACCTTGCGGATGAGCACGTTGCCGATCCACACCGTGTGCGCCCTCTCCCCCTGCAGCGCGCCCTTGTAGACGACGTTGCTGGAGGTGCGCGGCTGGTTGTGGTCGACGAACAGCCGGTGCTCGAGGTGCTGTCCGGCGTCGGCGAAGTAGAGGCCGAGGAGCTCGGCGGAGCCGCCGGGGCCGTCGTACTCGACGTTGGCGTTGAGGCGCACGAGGTCGCCGCCGAAGGTGACGGCGGCGTGCCGGACCGTGGCGTCACGGCCGACGCGGATGGCGTCGCGGCCCAGGTGCACCGCGTCGTCGTCCCAGTCCTGCAGGGTCAGGACGGTGACGTTGGCGCCGTCGCCGACGAGGTAGGAGGTCAGCGCCGAGTGCCGCGCCGAGCCGCTGTGCAGCAGGACGATCGTGGCCTGGGCGAAGCGTCCGATCCGCACGATCGTGCGGCTCAGGGAGACGTCCTCGGCGCTCGTGCCGCGCAGGTCGAGGACGATCGGCTCGTCGAGCTCGGCCTCGGCCGGCACGTCGAGCAGCCGCACCACGTCGGCGTGCTCGACGACCAGCGCGGAGGGCCGGTCGTTCGGCGGGACCTCGCCCAGCTCGCGGGCCTCGGCGTCGCTGACGGTCGTCAGCGTCACGCCGGCCGGCAGGGCGTCGCCCGCGGCCGCCCAGCCGAGGTCGACCGGCGCGGAGGCGGGCGCCTCGAGCAGCCCGCCGAGGCGCTTCAGCGGCGTGAACCGCCAGATCTCCTCGCGGCCCGTCGGGGCGGGGTGGTCGCCGAGGTCGTAGGACGGCGGCGGGTTGAGGTGCGACTCGATCTGCGCGCCCGGGGCGGCCTCGACCGCCCCGGCGACGGTCTCGGCCGGGGTCTGGGTGACCGTCATCAGCCGACGGCTCCTTCCATCTGCAGCTCGATGAGCCGGTTGAGCTCGAGGGCGTACTCCATCGGGAGCTCCTTGGCGATCGGCTCGACGAAGCCGCGGACGATCATCGCCATCGCCTCGTCCTCCTCCATGCCGCGCGACATGAGGTAGAAGAGCTGGTCGTCGGAGACCTTCGAGACGCTCGCCTCGTGGCCCATCGACACGTCGTCCTCGCGGATGTCGACGTAGGGGTAGGTGTCGGAGCGGCTGATCTGGTCGACCAGCAGCGCGTCGCACAGCACGTTGGACTTCGAGCCGTGGGCGCCCTCGTTGACCTGGATCAGGCCGCGGTACGACGTGCGGCCGCCGCCGCGCGCGACCGACTTGCTCAGGATCGAGGACGAGGTGTGCGGCGCGGCGTGCACCATCTTGGCGCCGGCGTCCTGGTGCTGGCCCTCGCCGGCGAACGCGATCGAGAGCGTCTCGCCCTTGGCGTGCTCGCCCATCAGGTAGACCGCCGGGTACTTCATCGTCACCTTGGAGCCGATGTTGCCGTCGACCCACTCCATCGTCGCGCCGGCCTCGCAGACCGCGCGCTTGGTGACGAGGTTGTAGACGTTGTTCGACCAGTTCTGGATCGTCGTGTAGCGACAGCGGCCGCCCTTCTTCACGATGATCTCCACGACCGCGGAGTGCAGCGAGTCCGAGGAGTAGATCGGCGCGGTGCAGCCCTCGACGTAGTGCACGTAGGCGTCCTCGTCGACGATGATCAGCGTCCGCTCGAACTGGCCCATGTTCTCGGTGTTGATGCGGAAGTAGGCCTGCAGCGGGATGTCGACGTGCACGCCCTTCGGCACGTAGATGAACGAGCCGCCCGACCACACCGAGGTGTTGAGCGCGGCGAACTTGTTGTCGCCCACCGGGATCACGGTGCCGAAGTACTCCTGGAACAGCTCGGGCTGCTCCTTCAGCGCGGTGTCGGTGTCGAGGAAGAGCACGCCCTGCGCCTCGAGGTCCTCGCGGATCGAGTGGTAGACGACCTCGGACTCGTACTGGGCGGCGACGCCGGCGACCAGGCGCTGCTTCTCCGCCTCCGGGATGCCGAGCTTGTCGTAGGTGTTCTTGATGTCCTCGGGCAGGTCCTCCCAGGAGCCGGCCTGCTTCTCCGAGGAGCGCACGAAGTACTTGATGTTGTCGAAGTCGATGCCCGAGAGGTCCGAGCCCCACGACGGCATCGGCTTGCGGTGGAAGAGCTTGAGGCCCTTGAGCCGCAGGTCGAGCATCCACTGCGGCTCGCCCTTCTTCGCCGAGATGTCGCGGACGACGTCCTCGTCGAGGCCGCGGCGCGCCGAGGCGCCGGCGACGTCGGGGTCGGCCCAGCCGAAGTCGTAGCGGCCGATCCCCTTCAACTCGGGGTTGAGCTCCTCGATGGAGGTCATGAGACGACCTTCTTCCTCTCGTCGTTGCTGGGCTTCAGGTGCTTCGTGGTGTCGGCGGGCTGGGCGGACGCGCGCGGCACCGGGATGCAGGTGGTGCACACGCCGTCGCCGTGGGCGATGGTGGCCAGGCGCTGGACGTGGCGGTCGAGCACGCGGCTGATCGCCGCGGTCTCGGCCTCGCAGAGCTGCGGGAACTCGTGGGCGACGTGGCTGACGGGGCAGTGCTGCTGGCACAGCTGCTCGCCCGCCACGGCGTCCGGGAGCGCCTTGACGCTCGCGACGTACCCCTCGTCGGTGAAGACCCGGGCGAGCACCTGCGCGGGGCTCAGGCTCGGGTCGGACTCCTGCACGAGGGGGAACCGCTCCTCGATGAACGCCACGCGCCGCTCGGCGAATTCCCGCAGCGAGCGCTCGCCGCCGGTCTCGGCCAGGAAGCGCAGCGCCTGCACCGCGAGGTCGTCGTACTGCTGGTCGAAGCCCTCGCGTCCGCGCTCGGTGAGCGCGAACTCCTTGGCGGGACGGCCCCGGCCGCGCTGGGCTCCGGCGCGCGAGCGCGGCTCCCGGGCGACGACGGCGCCGTCGTCGAGCAGCTGGTCGAGGTGACGACGGACGGCGGCGGGCGTCAGGTCGAGCCGCTCGGCGAGCGAGGCGGCGGTGGACGGACCGTCGACCAGGAGGCTGCGGGCGACGCGCTCGCGCGTCGTCAGATCGCTGGCCTCGAATTCCACAACGTCATTGTGTCGTTAATGCTGCGAGCCGTTCAAGGAAGGTCACCCTTACCCGTCGCCACCGGGTCGCCACCGGGTCGCCACCGGGTCGACACCCGGGGGCCAGCGCCGCTCAGCGGCCGGCGAGCCGCCGCAGGTCGAGGAGGATCTCGGGCAGCCGGGCGAGCAGCGACAGGTGCCCGTCGACGTCCGAGAGGTGCACCTCCGCGCCGGGCACCCGACGGGCGAGCAGCTCGGCGTGGGCGAGCGGCACCATGCGGTCCTGCCGGCCCTGCCAGATCGCGACGGGCGCCCGGACGTCCTCGGGCTCGAAGCCCCACGGCGCGACGAACGCGAGGTCGTCGTGGAGCCAGCCCTCGACCCCGCGCAGCAGCGCGTGCCGGAAGGTGGCGGCGTTCTCCTCGGCCGCCTCGTCGGTGAGGAAGGCGCGGTCGACGTCGGGCAGGAGGTCGCCCATCGCCTCGACCACCGTGTCGGCGGTCATGCCGGTGAACTGCGGACGCCACTGCTCGAGCAGCGCGCGCAGCGGCCCCTCCCCGGCGAGCGCCGCCCCGAACTCCTCGACGTTCTCCTCGCCCATGCCCGCGAGGAAGTCGTCCTCGAAGCCGACGTAGGGCGCCACGCCGACGCCGCTCACCGCCGCCACGCAGCGTCCGGGCAGCAGCGCAGCGCAGGCGAGCGAGCGGGGCCCGCCGCCGGACCACCCGGCCGTCACGAACGCGTCGAGGCCGAGGTGGTCGAGCACCGTGACGGTGTCGGTCACGTCGTCGACGATGCGCGCGGCGGCGGCACGCGGCGTCGAGGTGCCGTAGCCCGGGCGGGAGACGAGCACGACCCGCAGACCGGCGGCGTCGACCGCGGCGGCCATCGACGCGGTGGGCCAGGCCGCCTGGGGGGTGCCGTGGTGGAAGACCAGCGGCAGCGCGTCGTCCGGCCCGTGCAGCAGCACCTCGAGCGTGCGGCCGTCGGGGGTCGGCACGTCGAGGCGGGTCCAGTCGACGGGCGGCGCGGGGTGGGTGCTCATGAGGGGGATCCTCCGGGGACGCGGACGGACGGGCGGGTGGCGCGCAGCCAGGCGAGGCCGGCGAAGGGCAGGACGAGCGGCAGGTAGCCGTAGCCCTGCCCGAAGTGGGACCACACGGTGCGGTCGGGGAACAGCGCGGTGTCGACGTAGCTGAGGACCCCGATGCCGATCACCCCGACGGCCTCGACCACGACCGCGACCAGGGCGATCCGCCAGGCGCGGGCGCCGCCGCGCAGCAGGCACGTGGTGGCCACGAGGTAGACGACGGCGGCCACCAGCGAGAGCGAGTAGGCGAAGGGCGCGCGTCCGGCGTCGAGGCCGAGCTGGGTGAGCGAGCGACCCGTCGCCGCGATCGCGAAGACGCCGTAGACCGCGACCAGCACCCGACCCGGTCCTGCGGCCAGGGCGAGCCGCGCGTCGTCGCGGACGTCCTCGGCGCTCATGCCGCGACCCACAGGTCGTGCAGGCGCAGCTGGCAGGCCAGCACGGTCAGCGCCATGACCACCAGCACGCCGCTGCCCCAGCGGCTGCGCTCGACCAGCGCCAGGCCGGCGCCGACGGGCACCACCAGGGCGGCGGTCCAGAGGTAGGCCACGAACGTGACGCCCTCGACGGCCCGCTCGGTGGCCGCCAGCGCGATGCATCCGCCGACGGCCTGGCCGAGCAGAAGCAGCAGCAGGACGCCGAGCACCACGAAGTAGCGGTCGCTGGGCGGGCTCTCGTCGCGGACGATCATCACGACCGCCCCGACCAGGGCGACCGCCGCGACCAGGGCCACGAGGAGGGTGAGCCAGATGAGCACGTCGGCAGCCTAGGACGACGGCCCTGGCGTCCCGCGCCGCTCACCCGCACGTGGCGAGCGCCTCAGCGTCCGACCGCGACCGCGGCGGGTCCCGCTGCTGCCCCGCTCCTACACTGGGAGGGTGAGTGCTGACGTGGCGGACGCCGACCTCGCCGTCGTCGTCGACGGGCTCGTGATGCGGTACGGCGAGAAGACCGCCGTCGACGGCCTCTCGCTCGGGGTCGAGCGGGCCAGCATCACCGCCGTCCTCGGCCCCAACGGCGCCGGCAAGACCACGACGCTCGAGACCTGCGAGGGCTTCCGGCGCCCCCAGGCCGGCTCCGTGCGCGTGCTCGGACTCGATCCCGTCGCGCAGCGGCGGGCGCTGCTCCCCCGCATCGGCGTCATGCTGCAGGGCAGCGGCGCCTGGAGCGGCGCGCGGGCGATGGAGATGCTCGCCCACGTCGCGCGGCTGCACTCCGACCCGCTCGACGTCGGGATGCTCGCCGACCGGCTCGGACTGCACGACTGCGGCCGCACGCCGTACCGACGTCTCTCCGGCGGCCAGCAGCAGCGCCTCGGGCTGGCGATGGCGATCGTCGGGCGTCCCGAGCTGGTCTTCGTCGACGAGCCGACCGCGGGCATGGACCCGCAGGCCCGCCGCACCACCTGGGAGCTGCTCGACGAGCTGCGGCACGACGGCGTCACCGTCGTGCTCACCACCCACTACATGGACGAGGCCGAGCGCCTCGCCGACCGCATCCACATCGTCGACCACGGGCGGCTGATCGCCTCCGGCACGCCGCTCGAGCTCACCCGCGGCGGCGAGTCCGCGACGATCCGCCTCGTCGTCACGCGGCCCTTCCCGCCCGGTGCGCCGGAGTCGCTGCGCGCCGCGCTCGGCCCCGCGATCGACGTGCAGGCGATCGACGAGCTCAGCCTGGTCGTCACCGGGCCCGCCGACGCCTCGACCCTGGCCCGGGTCTCGGCCTGGTGCGAGGCCCAGGGCGTCCTGCCGGAGTCGCTGACCCTCGGCCGACGCACCCTCGAGGACGTCTTCCTCGACCTCACCGGACGGGAGCTGGTCGCGTGACCGCCGTCGACCCGCAGGCGAGCGGCTCGATCGCCCCCGCCCGCACGCCCGGCTCCGGGACCTTCGCGCCCCGCCCCGGCTCGGCGCCGCTGCTGCGCCAGGTGCTGGCCCAGGCGTCGATGGAGGCCCGGCTGACGCTGCGCAACGGCGAGCAGCTCCTGCTGGCCGTCGTCATCCCCGTCATCGTGCTGTTCGGCGCGGTCGAGGGGTCGCACCGCATCGGTCTCTCCCTCGGCCGCGCCGACCGCTCCCCGGTCGACGTGTTCACCCCCGGCGTCCTGGCGCTGGCCGTGATGTCGACGGCGTTCACCTCGCTCGCGATCGCGACCGGCTTCGAGCGTCGCTACGGCGTGATCAAGCGCCTCGGCGCCTCCCCGCTGCCGCGGGCCGGCCTGCTGGCGGGCAAGGCCCTCGCGCTCCTGCTGGTCGAGGCGCTCCAGATGGTCGTCGTCGGCTCCGTGGGCCTCGCGCTGGGCTGGCGCCCCGAGGTCTCGCCCGGAGCGCTCGTCGGCGCCGTCCTGACCCTGGTGGTCGGCACCTTCGCGTTCGCCTCGCTGGGGCTGTTCGTCGCCGGGGTCCTGCGGGCCGAGGCGACGCTCGCCGCCGCCAACCTGGTCTACCTGCTGCTGCTCGCCGGAGGCGCGGTCGTGCTGCCCACCACCGCGTACGGCGCGGTCGGCCACGTCGTCGACTGGCTGCCCTCCGGCGCCCTGGGCGGCGCCGCCCGGGCCGCCCTGCTCGACGGTCACGTCGCCGTCGGCCACCTCCTCGTCCTCGCGCTGTGGGCCGTGCTCGGCACCGCGCTGACCGCGCGCACCTTCAAGTGGGAGTGACCCCGTGAGCCTGATCGACCGCACCGGCCCGTCGCCCGCCGCCCCGGCCGTCCCCGTCCCGGCGCCCCGCGAGCCGGGCCGGCTCGCCCGCCTCCTGCCGCTGGCCGCGTGGGCCTCGATCGTGGCGAACATCGGCATCGTGGTCACCGGCGGCGCGGTGCGGCTCACGGGCTCGGGGCTCGGCTGCCCGACCTGGCCGCGCTGCACCGACGCCGGCTACACGCCCCACGGCGCCTACAGCGTCCACGCGGCGATCGAGTTCGGCAACCGGCTGCTCACCTTCGTGCTGGTGGCGATCGCGATCGCGACCGTCGTCGCCGCGTGGTCGAGCCGCCGTCGCGACCTGCGCTGGCTCGCGATCGGCATGGCGCTCGGCATCCCGCTGCAGGCGATCATCGGCGGCATCACCGTGCTCGCCGACCTGAACCCGTGGATCGTCTCGCTCCACCTGATGCTCTCCATGGTGATCACCGCGGTCGCCGTGCTGTTCCTGCGGCTCCTGCCCGGCCCGCTCCCCGCCGCGCGCCACACCGCGGTCACGGCGCTGGCGTGGGGCACCTTCGCCCTCGCCTGGGTCGTGCTCTACGTCGGCACCGTCGTCACCGGCAGCGGCCCGCACGCCGGCGACGCGAACGCCCCCCGCAACGGCCTCGACCCGCTGCAGACGAGCCAACTGCACGCCGACGTCGTCATGCTCTTCGTCGGCCTGACCCTCGGCCTGCTTGCCCTCGCGACAGTCCTGCGCGACGCCCCCGCCCGTCGCGCCGCCCTGCTCCTCGTCGCCGTCACGCTCGGCCAGAGCGCCATCGGCTTCGTGCAGTACTTCACCGGCCTGCCCGAGATCCTCGTCGGCGCCCACATGCTCGGCGCCGGGGTCCTCGTCGCCGTCACCACCTGGGTGCTGCTCGCCGTGCGGCATCCGGTCGACGCTGCGTCGGTCTGACGCAGCCGCTCCGGCAGGTTTCCCCGGATATCCGGGGAAATTGGACGTTGTCAGGGGAAGTTTCGCCTGACAACGTCCACTTCCCCTGACCAGTCCCTCGACGCCTGGCCGGCATCGACCGTCCATCCACAGGCTCCCACCCACGGAGCGCCATCATCGGCGCGGATCTCGCACCCTGGGTGCATGACCGACGTCGTCGACCGCTCCCTCGTGCACCTCCGCGCCGACCTGGTGGCCGCCGGCTACTCGGACCGTGTGCTCGCTCGGCTCGTCCGCACGGGCGACCTGGTCCGCATCCGTCAGGGGGCCTATGTCGACGGCCAAGTGTGGGCGGGGCTGAGTCAGATCGATCGCCGGCGCCTGGTCGCCCGAGCGGTCCTCATGCGAGCGGGCACCGAGGCCGTCCTCTCCCATGACACCGCCGCACTGGAGCACGGGGCCTCGGGCTGGCACCTCGATCTGGAGCGCGTCCATGTGACCCGTGAGGACAGGCTCGCCGGACGCCGAGAAGCGGGCGTGGTCCAGCATCGCGGACTCCCCGCGGCAGAGGACGTCGTGCTCGTCGGCGACGTGCTCGCGACGTCGCCCGCACGATGCGTCGCCGAGGTCGTCAACCGACATGGCGACGCAGCGGGCACGGCGCTGGCCCACGAGCTCGTCTTCCGCCGCGTCACGTCGGTGGAGGAGATCAGGACGGCCGTCTCGAGGCTGACGCGGTGGCCGGGATCCCTCGGCGCGCACCGATTCCTGCGTCTGCTGCCGATCCCATGCGAGAGCATCGCCGAGAGTCGCTTCATCCACCTGATCCAGTCGGCGGGCCTGCCGTTGCCGACTACGCAGATGTCGATCTACGACGAGGACGGGCGCCTCGTCGGCAGGGTCGACGGCGCGTGGCCCGAGCACGGCGTCTTCTTCGAGGTCGACGGACGAGCCAAGTACGACTCTGGGTTGGCGTCCGGGCGCAGTCCGCGCGACCTCCTGTGGGACGAGAAGGCGCGTGAGGACGAGATCCGCCGCATCACCGGCTGGCGCTGCATCCGCATCACCTGGGCCGACCTGGAGAATCCGGCTCGGCTGATCCGACGGCTCCGCGCCATGCTCGACCATTCCGCCGCCGCTTGAGCCCACTGGTCAGGGGAAACTGGACGTTGTCAGGGGAAACTTCGCCTGACAACGTCCGGTTTCCCCGGATATCCGGGGAAACCTGCGCACCTCAGAACCGCAGCAGCGGGTCCAACGCCACGGCGACGAACAGCAGCGACAGGTACAGGTTGGACGAGTGGAAGAGCCGCATCGGCTGGATGACGCTCAGGTCGTCGCTGGTGCGGGTGCGGGCCCACATGCGGTGCGCCTCGACGAGGAACACGGCGCCGAGCAGGACGGCGGCGATCGGGTAGGCCGGGCCGGTGCCGGCGACGGGCCACAGCACCAGCGAGGTGGCCACCATGACCCAGCTGTAGGCGACGATGCGGCGGCCCACGTCGGAGGCCGAGGCGACGACGGGCAGCATCGGGACGTCGACGTTGCGGTAGTCCTCGCGGTAGCGCAGGGCGAGCGCCCAGGTGTGCGGCGGCGTCCAGAAGAAGACGACCAGGAAGAGCACGAAGGGAGTCCAGGCGAGGGAGCCCGTGACGGCGGTCCACCCGATGAGGGCCGGGAAGCAGCCGGCGATGCCGCCCCAGACGATGTTCTGGGTGGTGCGCCGCTTGAGCAGCATCGTGTAGCCGAAGACGTAGAAGGCGTTGGCGCCGACCGAGAGGGCCGCGCTCAGCGGATTGACGAAGGCGAGCAGGACGGCGGTCGAGACGACGCCGAGGACCGTGCCGAAGACCAGCGCCGCCCGCGGGCTGACGATGTGCCGCGGCAGGGCGCGTCGACGGGTGCGCCGCATCTGCTCGTCGATGTCGCGGTCGTAGACGCAGTTGAACACCGACGCGGAGCCGGCCGACAGCGTGCCGCCGACGACCGTCGCGACGACCAGGCCGAGGTCGGGGACGCCGCGCGCGGCGTAGAACATGACCGGCACCGTGGTGAGCAGGAGCAGCTCGATGACCCGCGGCTTGGTGAGGCCGACGTAGGCCGCGACGACGTCGCGCCAGGTCTTGCCGGCGGCCTCGGCAGCCGGCACCGACCGGCGCGGCCGACGGGCGGAGGAGCCGCTGCCGTCCGGGCCGACGAGCGGCTCGGCGGACGGTTGCTCACCGACGTGGGTCACGCAGCATCCTCGCAGGGCAGGGGGAACGCCCCCCGTGAGGGTGGACGTGCAGTCTCGCCTAGGAGTCTAGCCGCGCGATTCAGTAGGGTCGGAATCGCTGACCTGCCGTCTCTCGGGCCCACGCGGCGTCGGTGAGCAAGCCCACAGCACCACTGCACCACAGCGACCCAGCACGAAGCTCCACCACCATCGAGGGCCCCGCCCACGAGCCGTCCGGCGCGGGATCCCTCTCCCTCCGCACCCGAAGGACGCACGTGACCTCTCCCGCCCCGCTCGAGTGGACCGACCTGGACCAGCGCGCGGTCGACACCGCCCGTGTCCTCGCCATGGACTCCGTCCAGAAGGTCGGCAACGGCCACCCGGGCACGGCGATGAGCCTCGCGCCCGTCGCGTACCTGCTCTTCCAGAAGGTCATGCGCCACGACCCGGCCGACCCGTCGTGGATCGCCCGCGACCGGTTCGTGCTGTCGTGCGGCCACTCGAGCATCACGCTCTACACCCAGCTGTACCTGGGCGGCTTCGGCCTGGAGATCGAGGACCTCAAGGCGCTGCGCACCTGGGGCAGCAAGACCCCCGGCCACCCCGAGTACGGCCACACCGCGGGCGTCGAGGTCACCACCGGCCCGCTGGGCCAGGGCGTGGCGAACTCCGTCGGCATGGCGATGGCCGCGCGCCGCGTCCACGGGCTGCTCGACCCCGAGGCCCCAGCCGGCGAGTCGCTCTTCGACCACGACGTCTTCGTGCTCTGCTCCGACGGCGACCTCCAGGAGGGCGTGAGCGGCGAGGCCAGCTCGATCGCCGGCACCCAGCGACTCGGCAACCTCACCGTCATCTACGACCGCAACAAGATCTCGATCGAGGGCGACACCGACATCGCCTTCACCGAGGACGTCGCGAAGCGCTACGAGGCCTACGGCTGGCACGTGCAGACGATCGACTGGACCAACGGCGGCACCGAGTACGTCGAGGACGTCCACGCCCTCCACGAGGCGATCCAGACGGCCCGCGGCGTCACCGACCAGCCGTCGCTGATCGTGCTCGACACGATCATCGCCTGGCCGGCGCCCACCGCCCAGGGCACCGAGGCCGCCCACGGCAGCGCCCTGGGCGCGGAGGAGGTCGCGGCCACGAAGAAGGTGCTCGGCTTCGACCCCGAGCAGCACTTCGCCGTCGACGAGCAGGTGCTCGCGCACACCCGCGCCCTGCGCGAGCGCGGCGCCGCGGCCGGTCGCGAGTGGGACGAGCGCTACCGCGCCTGGGCCGAGGCGAACCCGGAGCTCGAGACCCTCCTGCACCGGCTGAAGGCGCACGACCTGCCGGCCGAGGCCGCCGCCGCTCTGCCGACCTTCCCGGCCGACGCCAAGGGCGTCGCGACCCGCTCGGCCTCCGGCAAGGTGATCAATGCGCTGGCGCCCGTCATGCCCGAGCTGTGGGGCGGCTCGGCCGACCTCGCCGGCTCGAACAACACCACGATCGCCGACGTGCCCTCCTTCGGCCCGACCGACCGGGCGACGCACGACTGGCAGACCGACCCCCACCAGGGCCGCGTGCTGCACTTCGGCATCCGCGAGCACGCGATGGGCGCGATCATGAACGGCATCGCGGTCACCGGCCTGACGCGGGTCTTCGGCGGCACGTTCATGACCTTCTCCGACTACATGCGCGGCGCCGTCCGCGTGGCCGCCCTCATGGGCGTCCCGGTCACCTACGTCTGGACGCACGACTCGATCGGCCTCGGCGAGGACGGCCCGACGCACCAGCCGATCGAGCACCTCGCCGCCCTCCGGGCGATCCCGGGGCTCGACGTCGTCCGCCCGGCCGACGCCAACGAGACCGCCGCCGCCTGGCTGACGATCCTCGGCCACACCGACCGTCCCGCCGCGCTCGCGCTGACGCGTCAGAACGTCCCGGTGTTCCCCCGCGGCGAGGACGGCTTCGCCGGGCTCGACGAGGTGAAGCGCGGCGGCTACGTGCTGGTCGACGCCGAGGGCACCCCCGACGTCATCCTGATGGCCACCGGGTCCGAGGTGCAGATCGCCGTCGAGGCCCGCGAGCGGCTGGCGCAGGACGGCGTGCAGGCGCGCGTCGTCTCGATGCCGTGCCTGGAGTGGTTCGAGGCCCAGGACCAGGCTTACCGCGACAGCGTGCTCCTGCCGTCGGTCCGGGCCCGGGTGTCGGTCGAGGCCGGCGTCCGCCAGGGCTGGCGCGAGTACGTCGGCGACCTCGGCCGGATCGTCTCGATCGACCACTTCGGCGGCTCCGCCGACTACGCCCGCCTCTACCAGGAGTACGGGCTCACGACCGAGGCCGTCGTCGCCGCCGCGCGCGACAGCCTCACCTCCGTCTCGGGCTGACCTCCGGCGGGCGACCCCCGCCGCCGCCACCGGCCCGATCCCCGTCCGTCCCCTGTCCATCCCTGCAGCAGGAGGAACACATGTCCGACCGTCTCAAGACCCTCGCCGACGCGGGCGTCTCCATCTGGCTCGACGACCTCTCGCGCGAGCGGGTCGAGTCCGGCAACCTCGCCACGCTCGTCGCGGAGAGGTCGGTCGTCGGCGTCACCACCAACCCGACGATCTTCGCCGGCGCCATCGCGAACGGCGAGCGGTACGACGCGCAGGTGCGCCAGCTCGTCGAGAAGGGCGCCGACGTCGACGAGGTGATCTTCGAGCTCACCACCGAGGACGTCCGCAACGCCTGCGACATCCTGGCGCCGGTGCACCAGGAGGCGGCCTGGGACGGTCGCGTCTCGATCGAGGTCGAGCCGACCCTGGCCACCGACACCGAGGGCACCATCGCCTCCGCGCAGCGGCTGTGGCAGGCCGTCGACCGGCCCAACGCGCTGATCAAGATCCCGGCCACCCGCGAGGGCATTCCCGCGATCACGGCGGTGATCGCCCAGGGCATCTCGGTCAACGTCACGCTGATCTTCAGCGTCGAGCGCTACCGGGCGGTCATGGACGCCTACATGTCGGGCCTCGAGCAGGCGCGCGACGCCGGTCTCGACCTCTCGACGATCCACTCGGTCGCGTCGTTCTTCGTCTCCCGCGTCGACACCGAGATCGACAAGCGGCTCGAGGCGATCGGCGGCGAGGAGGCCCTGGGCCTGCGCGGCCAGGCCGCGGTGGCCAACGCCCGCCTCGCCTACGCCGCCTACCAGGAGGTGCTGCAGTCCGACCGCTGGCGCCAGCTCGCCGAGGCCGGCGCGAACCCGCAGCGGCCGCTGTGGGCGTCGACGGGCGTGAAGAACCCCGACTACTCCGACACGCTCTACGTCACCGAGCTCGTCGTGGCCGGCACGGTCAACACGATGCCGGAGAAGACCCTCGACGCGGTCGCCGACCACGGCGAGGTGCACGGCGACGCGGTCACCGGCACCGCCGCCGAGGCCCAGCGGGTCTTCGACGCGCTCACCGCCGTCGGCATCGACCTCGACGACGTCTTCGTGGCGCTCGAGGACGAGGGCGTGGAGAAGTTCGTCGGCTCGTGGCACGAGCTGGTCGAGACCGTCCGGGGCCAGATGGGGGCGGCGGCGCAGTGAGCACCGCGCCGGTGGATCCCACGACGACACCGGCCTGGTCGCGGCTGACCACCCTCGCGGCGGGCCTCGAGCCCGACCTGCGCGGGTGGTTCGCCGCGGACGCCGACCGCGTCGAGCGCCACACCCACGTCGCGGCGGACCTGCACGTCGACCTCTCCAAGGCGCTGCTGACCGACGAGGTCCTCGAGGCGCTCCTCGAGCTCGCCGAGCAGACCGGCGTCGCGGCCCACCGCGACGCGATGCTGCGCGGCGAGCCGGTCAACGTCACCGAGGGGCGCTCCGTGCTGCACACGGCGCTGCGGCTGCCGGCCGACGCCAGCCTGGTGGTCGACGGCGAGGATGTCGTGGCCGGCGTGCACCAGGTGCTCGAGCGCATCTACGCCTTCGCCCGACGCGTCCGCAGCGGGGAGTGGACCGGCGCGACGGGTCAGCCGGTGCGCACGGTCGTCAACATCGGCATCGGCGGGTCCGACCTCGGCCCGGTCATGGCCTACGAGGCCCTGCAGCCCTACCGCGACGGCGGGCCCGAGGTGCGGTTCATCAGCAACATCGACCCCACCGACGCCGCCACCACGCTGGCCGACCTCGACCCGGCGTCCACGCTCTTCATCGTCTCCAGCAAGACCTTCGGGACCCTCGAGACGCTCACCAACGCCCGGCTGTGCCGCCGCTGGCTGCTCGACGGCCTGCGCGCCGCGGCCGACGACGGGAGCGTGGACGAGCAGGACGCCGTCGCGCGGCACTTCGTCGCCGTCTCGACCGCCCTCGACAAGGTCGCCGACTTCGGCATCGACCCCGACAACGCCTTCGGGTTCTGGGACTGGGTCGGCGGGCGCTACTCCCTGGACTCCGCGATCGGCACCTCGCTGGTGCTGGCGATCGGGCCGGAGCGGTTCGCCGAGATGCTGGCCGGCTTCCACGCGATCGACGAGCACTTCCGCACCGCTCCCCCGGAGCGCAACGTCCCGCTGCTGATGGGGCTGCTGAACGTCTGGTACGCGAACTTCCTCGGGGCGCAGAGCCACGCCGTGCTGCCCTACGCGCAGCTGCTCCACCGCTTCCCGGCGTACCTCCAGCAGCTGACGATGGAGTCCAACGGCAAGTCGGTGCGGTGGGACGGCAGCCCGGTCACGACGACCACCGGCGAGGTGTTCTGGGGCGAGCCCGGCACCAACGGCCAGCACGCCTTCTACCAGCTGATCCACCAGGGCACCCGGCTGATCCCGGCCGACTTCATCGCCGTCGCGACCCCCGCGCATCCCCTGCGCGACGGAGACACCGACGTCCACGAGCTGTTCCTGGCCAACTTCCTCGCCCAGACCCGGGCCCTGGCCTTCGGCAAGACGGCCGAGGAGGTCCGCGCCGAGGGCGTCGACGAGGCGGTCGTGCCGGCCCGCACCTTCCCGGGCAACCGGCCCACCACCTCGATCATGGCCCCCGCGCTGACGCCGTCGGTGCTGGGCCAGCTGGTCGCGCTCTACGAGCACATCACGTTCACCCAGGGCGCCGTGTGGGGCATCGACAGCTTCGACCAGTGGGGCGTCGAGCTCGGCAAGCAGCTCGCGACGCAGGTGGGCCCCGCCATCGCCGGCGACGCCGAGGCCCTCGCCCAGCAGGACGCCTCGACGCAGGCGCTGATCGCCTACTACCGGGCCCATCGCGGCTCGTCCTCGGAGGAGTCCCGATGAGCCACGTCAACCCGCTGCGCGACCCGCAGGACCGCCGGCTGCCGCGGATCGCCGGACCCTGCGGCCTGGTGCTGTTCGGCGTCACGGGCGACCTCTCGCGCAAGAAGGTCATGCCGGCGATCTACGACCTCGCCAACCGCGGCCTGCTGCCCCCCGGCTTCAGCCTCGTCGGCTTCGCCCGCCGCGACTGGGCCGACCAGGACTTCGCCCAGATCGTCCACGACTCGGTGAAGCAGCACGCGCGCACCGAGTTCCGCGAGGAGGTCTGGAAGCAGCTCGCCGAGGGCTTCCGGTTCGTGCCGGGCAGCTTCGACGACGACGCGGCGTTCGAGAACCTGCGACGCACCATCGAGGAGCTCGACGAGGTCCGCGGCACCGACGGCAACCACGCCTTCTACCTCGCCATCCCGCCGGGAGCGTTCGGCACCGTCGCCCAGCAGCTGCAGGAGCACGGGCTCACCGACGCCCCGGCGGACCGGCCGGACGCCTGGCGCCGGGTGGTCATCGAGAAGCCGTTCGGCCACGACCTCGCCTCGGCCCGCGAGCTCAACGCCGCGCTGGACGCGGTCTTCCCGCCCGAGACGATCTTCCGCATCGACCACTACCTCGGCAAGGAGACGGTGCAGAACATCCTCGCGACCCGCTTCGCGAACACGATGTTCGAGCCGCTGTGGAACAACCACCACATCGACCACGTGCAGATCACGATGGCCGAGGACGCCGGCATCGGCGGCCGGGCCGGCTACTACGACGGCATCGGCGCCGCCCGCGACGTCATCCAGAACCACCTGCTCCAGCTGATGGCGCTGGTGGCGATGGAGGAGCCGACCTCCTTCGAGCCGCACGCGCTGCAGATCGAGAAGCAGAAGCTCCTCGCCTCGGTCACGCTCCCCCGCCGGCTCGACCTCACCACCGCGCGCGGTCAGTACGAGGGCGGCTGGGCCGGCGGCGCCAAGGTCGCCGGCTTCTTCGACGAGGACGGCATCGCCGCCGACTCCACCACCGAGACCTTCGCGGCGATCACGCTGCACGTCGAGAACCGCCGCTGGGCGGGCGTCCCCTTCTACCTGCGCACCGGCAAGCGCCTGGCCCGTCGCGTCACCGAGGTGGCGGTCGTGTTCAAGAAGGCGCCCTACCAGCCGTTCTCCGAGACCGCCGTCGAGGACCTCACCCAGAACGCGCTGGTCATCCGCATCCAGCCGGACGAGGGCATGACCGTCCGGTTCGGGTCCAAGGTGCCCGGCACCGCGATGGAGATCCGCGACGTCAGCATGGACTTCACCTACGGCGGCACCTTCACCGAGGCCTCGCCGGAGGCCTACGAGCGACTCATCCTCGACGTGCTCCTCGGCGACCCGCCGCTGTTCCCGCGGCACGAGGAGGTCGAGCTGTCCTGGAAGATCCTCGATCCCGTGCTCGAGCACTGGGCGGCCAAGGGCGAGCCGGAGCCGTACGCGGCGGGCGGCTGGGGCCCGGAGTCCGCCGAGCGGATGCTCGCCCGCGACGGTCGCACCTGGCGGCGGCCGTGAGCGCCGCGTCGTCCGCCCGCGCCACTCCCGTCCGACCGGAGGTCCTCCGATGATCGAGCTCACCGACACCACCTCCTCGGCGATCGCGGCCGAGTTCGTCCGCGCCCGCTCGCGCGCCGGCTCCCCGGCCATGGGCATGGTCATGACGCTGGTCTTCGTCGTCGACGAGGAGAGCTCCGAGCAGGCGATGGCCACGGCTCGCGAGGCCTCGCAGGAGCACCCGGCGCGGGTCCTCGGCGTCATCCTCGGCTCCACGCGCGGCAAGGGCACCGTCAACGCGCAGGTCGGCATCGGCGACGGCTGGGCCGGCGAGACCGCGTTGATCCGTCTCTCCGGCGAGGTGGCGCACCACCCGGAGTCGGTCGTCCTGCCGCTGCTGCTGCCCGACTCCCCCGTCGTCGTGTGGTGGCCGGTGGACGCCCCCGCCGACCCGGCCAACGACCCGCTCGGGCGGCTCGCGCAGCGGCGCATCACCGACGCGGCCGCGGCGACCAAGGCCCGCGCGACCGCGCTGCACGCCCAGTGCGAGGCCTACACGCGCGGCAACACCGACCTCGCCTGGACGCGTCTGACCCCGTGGCGCGCGCTCCTGGCCGCCGCCCTCGACCAGTCGCACGCGAAGGTCACCGGCGCCGTCGTCACCGCCGAGAAGGTCAACCCCAGCGCCGACCTGCTCGGGGCGTGGCTCGGCTGGCGGCTGCGGGTCGACGTCGAGCGGCGCACCTCCGACGGCCCAGGCCTCACCGAGGTGGAGCTCGAGACCAAGGACGGACCGATCCGCATCGCCCGCACCGACGGCCGGCTCGCGACGTTCTCGACGCCCGGCCACCCCGACCGGCCGATCGCGCTGAAGCGCCGCTCGCCGCACGACCTGCTGGCCGAGGAGCTGCGACGCCTCGACGAGGACGACGTGTACGCGGGCGTGGTCAAGGCGCTGCTGAAGGGCTCGTCGGGCACGGGCAGGGCCTCTCGATGACGGCGCCGCTGATCGAGGTGCAGCCGGACGCCGACGCGCTCGCGACGGCGGTGGCCGGCGAGCTGGTCGAGCGGCTGCGCGACGTGCAGGCGGCCGGCCGGGTGCCGCAGATCGTGCTCACCGGCGGCACCATCGCCGACCTCGTGCACCGCGAGCTGGCCCGGCTGGCGCCCGAGGCGGACGTCGACTGGTCGCGGGTGGCCTTCTGGTTCGGCGACGAGCGGTTCGTGCCCGCCGACTCCGAGGACCGCAACGTCGGCCAGGCCCACACCGCCTTCCTGCACGCCGTGCCGCAGGCCCTCGTCCATGCGGTGCCCGCGGCCGACGAGGTCGCCACGCCCGAGGACGCCGCCGCCGGCTACGCCGCGATGCTGGCCGGGCTCGACGAGCACGGCTTCGACGTCGTCATGCTCGGCGTCGGGCCGGACGCGCACGTCGCCTCGCTCTTCCCCGGCCACCCCGGCGCGGCCGACGACGGGCACGACGGGGCCGGCGCCATCGCGGTCCACGACTCCCCCAAGCCGCCCCCGCTGCGCGTCAGCCTGACCTTCGACACCCTCCGGCGGGGACGATCGGTCTGGTTCCTGGTGAGCGGCGAGGGCAAGGCCGAGGCGGTCGCGGCCGCGCTCGCCGAGCCGGCGCCCGACCCGCGACAGGTGCCGGCCGCCGGCGTCCAGGGCACCGAGGAGACCACCTGGTTCCTCGATCAGGCGGCGGCCTCGCGGCTGTAGCCGACCGGCGGACAGGAGCCGTCCGCGGCCCTAGGCTCCCGGCCATGACCACGGCGCTCAGCACCCGGACTCGGCTCACCGCGATCGTCCTCCTGGTGCTCGGAGGTCTGCTCGTCGCCTCGTCCTCGGCGAGCGGTGACGAGATCCCCCTCGATCGGACGAGGACCGCCATCCTCTACGCCAACATCGACGGTGATCCCCAGCTGATCCTGACCGGGGCCGGGGACGCCGGAAGCGGGAAGGGCAGCGCCTTCTGCTTCGTCCACACCGTGCGAGGGGGCGGCATCAACTCCTACGACATCGGGGGCCAGATCTTCGTCCGCGCCCAGCGGCCCACCGAGGCGGTGGTGGGCTATCGACTCTGCGACCTCGGGGACGGCATCAGCGAGGAGAGGCGGTTCACCGTCAAGGTCGTGCGGGTGACTCGCATCGAGGTGACGAGGACCCGCACGGGGTTCAAGCTCGTCAACCGCAATCGACCCGTCAAGGACGCCGACGGCCGGACGGTGATGACCGGTGACGTCCGCTGCACGTTCGGCACGGACTACTTCCGTCCCCAGCGCACCGCAGGAGTCGCCCACGGCTCGTCGAAGACGGTCACGACGACGATCCCCTTCGCCGAGCTCCAGTACCGCTGCACGACCGTGGAGCAGCAGGCGTCCGCCGGCGAGCGGCGCGGTTGACGCACGCGTCCTCGCCACGTGGATGCGGATCGACCAGCACGTCGGCCACCCGTCGGGGCCTCTCCCCCGGCCCTCGCCGTCGGCGCCGGGCGTAGGTTGAGCCGATGCGACCGCCGCGCGAGTCCCTCCTGACCGCGATCTCCCGCGAGACCGACCGCCTGCTGGAGGTGCTGGCCGGCGCGCCTGCGGGCGCGCGCGTGCCCTCGTGCCCCGACTGGGACGCCGACGACCTGCTGTGGCACCTCGGCGAGGTGCAGTGGTTCTGGGCCCGGATCCTCGAGCACCGGCCCGCCGGCCCGGACGCGCTGCCCGCCCGGGTCGTACGACCCGAGGACCGGGCGGCGCTGCTCGCCCATCTGCGAGCCGCCTCGGCCGACCTGCGTCGGCTGCTCGCCGCCGCGGACCCCGCGGAGCCGGCCTGGTCGTGGGCGACGGAGCAGACCGTCGGGTTCACCCTGCGCCGTCAGGCCCACTAGGCGCTGGTCCACCGCCTCGACGCCGAGCTCTGCGCGGGCGTCCGGCACGCCACGATCGATCCGTCGCTCGCCGCCGACGGCGTCGCCGAGGTCCTCGACGTGATGTACGGCGGCGAGCCGCCCGCCGGCGTGGTCTTCGAGCGCCGGCCGGGACTCGTCGGGGTGCGCCTCACCGACGTCGACCGGACCCTGCGGGTCGCCGTCGGCCGGCTCGTCGGACGCGCGGAGGACGGTCGCGACCTCACCGGCGCGCACCTGCTGCTCACGGAGGAGTACGCCGAGCCGACGACGGTGGTGGCCGGCACGGCCGCCGACGTCGATCGCTGGCTGTGGAAGCGCGCGGGTGACGACGTCGTCGCGTGGAGCGGCGACCCGACCGGCCGCGAGGCGTTCCTCGCGGCGGTGCGCCCGCCGATCGACTGATCGACGGGCGCGCGGCCGACCACCGGGCGCCGCAGGCAGCCGCCGGCAGCGGCCGACGGTCGGCGGATCAGGCGCGCTGCTCGGCGCCCGTCCGCTCCGCCGCGAGCGCCACGGCGGCGGTGCGCGCCGCCGTGGTCTCCTCGTCGGTCAGGGTGCGGTCGGGCGCGCGGAAGCGCAGCGCGAACGCCAGCGAGCGGCGTCCGGCCCCGATCTGCTCGCCGCGGTAGACGTCGAAGAGCCGCACCGACTCCAGCAGCGGTCCGGCGCCCTCGCGCAGGGCCGCCTCGACGTCGGCCACCGGCGTCGCGTCGGCGACGACCAGCGCGACGTCCTCCTTGGCGACCGGGAACGTGGAGAACCTCGGCGCGGGCGGGACGTCGGGGGTGGCGGCGATCAGCGCGTCGAGGTCCAGCTCGAGCGCCGCGGAGCGGGCCGGCAGCCCGTGCGCGGCGCACACCCGCGGGTGCAGCTCGCCCGCGTGGCCCAGCACGACCGGGCTCGCGCCACCGACGGCGACGATCTCGGCGCACCGACCGGGGTGCCAGGGCGCCAGGGCGGCCGGACGGATATCGACCGCCACGGACAGCTCGTCGGCCAGACGCCGGACGATCGCCAGGGCGTCGGACCACCCGGCCGTACGCGCGGGGCCCCACCAGCCGGCAGGCTCGCGCTCGCCGGCCAGCACCGCCGCGAGGTGGAGCGGCTGCGCGGGGACGGCGGCGAGCAGCGCGTCGAGCTCGGCCTCGGAGGGCCGACGGTCGACGCCGTAGATCGGCGCCTTCACCGGACCGGAGGAGACCACGACGCTGCCGGTCTCGAAGAGCGCGACCCCGGCCTGGCCGCGGGAGAGGTTGCGGCCGGCCTGACGCAGCACCCCCGGGAGCAGGGTGGTGGTGAAGCCCGGCTCCTCGCTCGACATCGGGTTCGCCAGCGGCACGGTCGCCCGTCGCGCGTCGTCGGCCGGCAGCCCCAGGGCGTCGAGCGCGGCGTCGCCCACGAACGGGAAGCTCACGACCTCCACGCAGCCGGCCGCGGCCAGGGTGCGGCCGATGCGGCGGCGCAGGCGCTGCGGGCGAGTGAGTCCGCGGCCGGCGTTCGGCGTCGGGAGCACCGAGGGCACCTGGTCGTAGCCGACGACGCGGACGACCTCCTCGACCAGGTCGAAGGGGTCCTCGAGGTCCGGACGCCAGGTCGGCGGGACGGCGCGCAGGCGCGGGCCGATCACCTCCACGGCGCAGCCGACGGCCTCGAGGTGGCGCACCGTCGTGGCGTCGTCGACGGCGATGCCGCTGACCCGCGCCGGCAGGTCGACGTCGATCTCGATCGCGGCGCGCGCGGGCACCGAGCCCACCACGGTGACGCCCGGCTCGGCGGTGGCGCCGCCGTGCGCGACCAGCAGCTCGACGACGCGGTCGGCGGCCGCCTCGGTGATCGCAGGGTCGACGCCGCGCTCGTTGCGCTTGCCGGCCTCGGAGGAGATGCGCTGGCGCTTGCCGGTGCGGAACATCGAGGTGGCGTCCCAGTGGGCGGCCTCGACGAGCACGCGGGTGGTCGAGGAGGAGATCTCGGTCGACTCCCCGCCCATCACGCCGCCCAGGCCGATCGCGCCGGTGTCGTCGCACACCACGAGGTCCTCCGGGTGGAGGGTGCGCTCGGTGCCGTCCAGGGTGGTGAGCCGCTCCCCCGCGGCGGCGCGGCGCACGCGCAGCGCCCCGGCGACCTTGTCGGCGTCGTAGCCGTGGATCGGCCGGCCGAGCTCGAGCATCACGTAGTTGGTGACGTCGACGGCCAGGGAGATCGGGCGCATGCCGGCCGCGACGATGCGCTGCACCATCCAGTCGGGCGTCGGGGCCGTGGGGTCGAAGCCCGAGACCGTGCGGGCCACGAAGAGCGGGCAGCCGTCGGGGTCGTCGATCACGACCGGGTGCCCCGCGTCGTCGGCGGCCGGGACGTCGCGCGCGGCCGGGTCGCGGAACGGCGCGTCGAAGCCGAGGGCGGCCTCGCGGGCGAGCCCCCGGATCGACAGCGCGTAGGCGCGGTCGGGGTTGATCTCGAACTCGATGATCTCCTCGTCGAGCCCCAGGAGCGGACGCGCGTCGTCACCGGGCGCCCCGGCGCCCTCGGGCAGCACGATGATGCCGTCGTGGTCGTCGGAGATGCCGAGCTCCGCGGCCGAGCAGATCATGCCGGCCGAGACGTGGCCGTAGGTCTTGCGCGCGGAGATCGCGAACCCGCCCGGCAGCACGCCGCCGGGCAGCACGACGACGACGAGGTCGCCCGCGCCGAAGTTGTGCGCGCCGCAGACGATGCCCTGCGGCTCGCCGGTGCCGTTGGCGTCGCCGACGTCGACGGTGCACCAGTTGATCGTCTTGCCGTTCTTCTGCGGCTCGGGCTCCTGGGTGAGCACCCGGCCCACGACCAGCGGGCCGGTGATCTCGCTGCCCGGCGACTCGATCGCCTCGAGCTTGAGGCCGAGCGCGGTGAGCCGATCGGTGATCTGCTCGGTCGTGAGGTCCGCAGGCAGGTCGACGTGCTCGCGGATCCAGGACAGGGGTGCCTTCACAGCTCGCTCCCGAACGCAGTGGTGAATCGGACGTCGCCCTCCCAGAAGGCGCGCAGGTCGTCGATGCCCGAGCGGAACATCAGCATCCGGTCGATGCCGAAGCCGAACGCGAAGCCGGTGTAGCGCTCGGGGTCGACGCCGCACGCGACCAGCACCCGCGGGTTGACGACGCCGCAGCCGCCGAGCTCGATCCAGCCCTCGCCCCGACACGTGCGGCAGGGGCCGGTGCCCTCGGCGTCGAGCGTCGAGCCGCTGCAGACGAAGCAGACCATGTCCATCTCGGCGCTCGGCTCGGTGAAGGGGAAGTACGACGGCCGGAACCGCGTCGAGATGCCCTCGCCGAACAGGCTGGAGACGAGGTGGTCGAGGGTGCCCTTGAGGTGCGCCATCGTCAGGCCCTCGTCGATCGCCAGGCCCTCGACCTGGTGGAAGACCGGGCTGTGGGTGGCGTCGTACTCGTCGGTGCGGAACACGCGTCCGGGGCACGCGACGTAGATGGGCGGCGTGCGGGTGAGCATGCTGCGCGCCTGCACCGGCGAGGTCTGGGTGCGCAGCACGACGCCGCTGTCGGCGGGGGCCACCCAGAAGGTGTCCTGCATGGTGCGGGCCGGGTGGTCGGGACCGAGGTTGAGGGCGTCGAAGTTGAGCCACTCGGCCTCCATGACCGGCCCCTCGGCGATCTCCCAGCCCATCGCGACGAAGATGTCGGCGATCAGCTCCGCGCCGGTCGTCAGCGGGTGCCGCGCGCCCGCCGGGACGCGGTCGGTCGGCAGGGTGACGTCGACGGTCTCCTCGGCCAGCATCCGCTCCTCGTGCTCGACCTCGAGCACCGCCTGGCGGGCCGCGAGCGCCTGGTTGACGGCGCCGCGGGCCTGGCCCACGCGCTGCCCGGCCTCCTTGCGGGCCTGGGGCGGGAGCGCGCCGATCTCGCGGTTGGCCAGCGCGAGCGCGGAGCGGTCGCCCGCGTGCTCCAGCCGCACCGCCTTGAGCTGCTCGAGGTCCGCGGCGGCCGCGATGGCCGCGAGGGCGGCGTCGCGGGCGGCCTCGACCTCGGCGGCCTGGAGCGGGGTGACCTCGACGGGGTCGTACTCGGTGTTGGGTCCCGACATGACGGCCTTTCGCGGAGGGAGGACGGCGCGATCCGGACCTGCGCCGACGGGTCAGTCTAGGAAGCCGCCGCGACGACTGGCGAACCGGTTCCGGTCGCGGCTCAGAGCGGCTCGGCGGCGGGCCAGTCGACGACCATCCGCGCTCCGCCCGAGGCGGCGTCCTCGATCCGCACCCGCCCGCCGTGGGCGCGCACCAGCCCGTTGACGACGTAGAGGCCGAGCCCGGAGCCGCCGCGCTCGCCGGTCTTCCAGAACTTCGTGAACACCGTGCGACGCAGGGCCGGGGCGATGCCCTCGCCGTCGTCCTCGACCACGAGGCGCACCCCGCCCCGCTCGAGCGCGGCGTCGGCCTCGAGCGGCGCCAGCGTCACGCGCACGACGCCCTCGCCGTGCCGCACGGCGTTCTCGACGAGGTTCGTCACGACCTGCACGAGCTTGTCGGGGTCGGCGCCGACGGCCGGCAGCGACTCGGCGACGTCGAGCTCGATCGTCCGGGGCGTCCCGGCGCGCACCGACTCCACGACCCGCGTCGCGAGCGCGCCCGCGTCGGTGGGGCGCCGGTGCAGCTGGAGGCGTCCGGTGTCGATGCGGGCGACGTCGAGCAGCTCGGCGATCAGCCGCGAGAGCCGGTCGGAGTCGACGGACACGGTCGTGAGCATCAGCTTCTTCTGCTCGTCGCTGAGCCGGTCCCAGCGGTTCAGCATCACCTGGACGAACCCCTTGACGCCCGTCAGCGGCGAGCGCAGCTCGTGGGCGACGGTGGCGACGAGGTCGGAGCGCTCGCGGTCGAGCCGGGCGCGGCCCCGACCCGAGCGGATGACCAGGGCGACCCGCTCCACCGGCCCTCCGCGTCGCGACCGGTGCATGCGCGCGGTGACGAGCACCTCGGTGCCGTTCGGCAGCAGCCAGGCCTGCTCGGTGAGGCCGCTGCGGGTGGTGAGCCCGCCGTAGGGGCAGTTGTGGGTCAGCCAGTCCTGGCCGTCCTGGTCCTGCAGGCGCAGGACGTCGGCCAGCGGCGCGCCGATCGCGGCGTCGGCGTCGACGCCGAGCATCGAGGCCGCGACCGCCGAGATCGCCTCGACCCGCTGGTCGGCGTCGGCGACGACGACGCCGTCGGGCAGGACGTCCAGCAGCGGGTGGGCCATGCCGCCCACCCTACGTGCGCCGACGGGGGCGCCCCGGAGCGCTCAGCGGCGCTGCGCGGTGGCCGAGGCGTAGAGGCACAGGGCCGCGGCGGTGGAGAGGTTGAGGCTCTCGGCACGGCCGTGGATCGGGATCGCGACCCGGTGGTCGGCGAGCCCGAGCAGGTCATCGGACAGCCCGTGGGCCTCGTTGCCGAAGAGCCAGACCGTGGGCCGGGCGAGCACCGCGGCGGCGGCGGGCTCGAAGAGGCCCACGTCGCCCGACGCGACGGTGGCGAGCACCTGGTAGCCGGCGTCGCGAGCCGCGCCGATCGCCTCCCGCACGGCGACGCCGGTCGCGACGGGGAGGTGGAAGACGCTGCCCGCGCTCGCGCGGATCGTCTTGGCGTTGTGCACGTCGACGGAGTCGCCCGCCAGGACGACGCCCCCCGCGCCCGCCGCGTCGGCGCAACGGATGACCGTGCCGGCGTTCCCCGGGTCCGCGACGCCGGCGCAGAGCGCGACGACCCCGCCGACCAGGGCGTCGGCCAGCGGCACGTCGAGGAGCCCGCAGAGGGCGACCACGCCGTCCGGGGTCACGGCGTCGGTGAGCGCGCCCAGCGCCCGCTCGTCGACGTAGGTGAGCGGGACGCCGTGCGGCAGCGCCCCGAGCGGCGCCCAGGCCAGGTCGGGTCGGGCGAACACCTCGCGCACGACACCGGAGGCCAGCGCGGCCTCGACGGCGTTGCGGCCCTCGGCGAGGAAGAGCCGCCGCTCCGAGCGTTCGGAGCGGCGGCTCAGGCGTCGCAGCTGCTTGACGCGGGCGTTGCCCGCCGTCAGGACGACGTGGCTCAGGCCGAGACCTTGGGCGCGTTCACGTCGGCCGGCAGGGCGGCCTTCGCCGTGGCGACGAGCGCGTTGAACGCGGCGACGTCGTTGACGGCCAGGTCGGCGAGGATCTTGCGGTCGACCTCGACGCCGGCCAGGTTCAGGCCCTGGATGAAGCGGTTGTAGGTCATGCCCTGCGCACGCGCGGCGGCGTTGATGCGCTGGATCCAGAGGCGACGGAAGTTGCCCTTGTTCTTGCGGCGGTCGTTGTAGCTGTAGACCAGGGAGTGGGTGACCTGCTCCTTGGCCTTGCGGTAGAGCCGCGAGCGCTGGCCGCGGTAGCCGCTGGCGCGCTCGAGGGTGGTCCGACGCTTCTTGTGGGCGTTCACTGCGCGCTTGACGCGAGCCATCTTGTACTCCTAGGGGTGTCTGCCGGGCGAGATGCCGTCGGCGGTGGAACGGCGGGGGCTGACCGCAGGGGTCAGCGGCCCAGCAGGCGCTTCGCGCGCGGGACGTCGTTGGCGGCGACCTCGGTGGTGCCGGTCATGCGCCGGGTGACCTTCGAGGCCTTCTTCTCGAGGTTGTGGCGCTTGCCCGCCTTCTCGCGCAGGATCTTGCCGCTGCCGGTCACACGGAAGCGCTTGCCGGCTCCGGAGTGGCTCTTGTTCTTCGGCATCTCGTCTCTCTTCTCTCGGGTGTCGGCCGGCCCGCGGTGATCCGCGGCCGGCTCGGGCGGCCGTCGTCGCCGACCCCGCACGGGGACGGCGACGACGGCGGGTGCGTCAGGCCTCGATCTCGGGATCGAGGTTCTCGGAGCGACCGCGCTCCTTCTTCGCCGCGACCGGCCCGGCGGCGTGCGCGGCCTCGCGCTCGGCCCGCTCGGCGGCCTGGTCGGCGGCCCGCTCGTCGGCCTTGGCCTGCTTGGCGGCCTCGGCGTCGACCTTGGCGTCGGCCTTCTTCTTGTGGGGGCCGAGGACCATGATCATGTTGCGGCCGTCCTGCTTGGGCGAGGACTCCACGAAGCCGAGCTCGGCGACGTCGTCGGCCAGCCGCTGCAGCAGCCGGAAGCCCAGCTCGGGGCGGTGCTGCTCGCGTCCGCGGAACATGATCGTGATCTTGACCTTGTCGCCCGCCTTGAGGAAGCGCACCACGTGACCCTTCTTGGTCTCGTAGTCGTGCGCGTCGATCTTCGGCCGGAGCTTCATCTCCTTGATGACGACGTTGGTCTGGTTGCGGCGCGCCTCACGGGCCTTCTGGGCGTTCTCGTACTTGAACTTCCCGTAGTCCATGAGCTTGCACACGGGCGGCTTGCCCTGGGGCGCGATCTCGACGAGGTCGAGGTCGGCCTCCTGGGCGAGGCGGAGCGCGTCGGCGGTGGGGACGATGCCGACGGTCTCGCCGTTGGGGCCGACGAGCCGGACCTCGCTGACGCGGATCCGGTCGTTGATGCGGAGCTCGGTGCTGATGGGTCCTCCTGTGGGGAATGGGAGCGGAGGCCGGCCGGACGGGCCGCTGAGCGGCCCGGACATGACGAAGGCCCCCGCGCTGACGCAAGCGGAGGCCAGTCCGACGGTCTCCCCCCACGGGGAGCCCACCACGAGCGGATGCGTGCGGCGAGCCGCGGCACCCTCCCGGACCGGACCCGACGACCTGTGGCGGTCGTGCGGGTGGGAGACGATCGTGCCGGTCTCCGCTTGAGGATCGATCCGTGCTGCCGGGCGGACCCGACGGCGATGGACTGATCGGTCAACACCGCACCCTACCCGAGGTGTTCCCGGCCACCGAATCGCGGCGGCCGAGGCAGCGCAGGGCCAGCGCGGCCGCGGCCGTGCTCGGAGGCTCAGCCGCCGACGCGCGCCCAGCCGTGGCGGCCGTCGTCGAGCCGCACCATGCGGTAGCCGGCGCCGAGCGCGGTGAGGTCGTCGCCCTGGACGACGAACCGCACCGGTCCGGCGACGTCGACGACCAGCGCCGCGGCGTCCTCCTGGACCGCGGAGACAGCGGCGAGCGCGGCGCGCACCGGCACGGGGCGCGCGGCGGGGTCCCACCGGGCGAGGGTCTCCAGGCTGGTGAACGCGAGCAGCGCCCGCCGTCCGTCGGCGCCCGTGAGCAGCACGGCGGCCATGTCGCTGGACTTGTCGTGCACCAGCCCGGCCGCGTCGGTCTCGGCCTCGCCGAGCACCGCCACCACCGGGACGAGCAGACGGTCGTGGCTCGGGTCGGTGAGCACCGAGAGCACCTCGCACCAGCGGTCGAGCGCCTCGGGCGCCGCGTCGTAGGCGGCGAGCGCCGTCGTGAGGACGGGGTCGGCC
Organism: Nocardioides sp. TRM66260-LWL; assembly: GCF_020075545.1. GTDB lineage: Bacteria > Actinomycetota > Actinomycetes > Propionibacteriales > Nocardioidaceae > Nocardioides. Next base: position 1,078,683 of record NZ_JAIQZK010000001.1, on the reverse strand, counting down.
CGCCCGTCGTCGTCGGGGACCGCCGGAGCGGCCAGGCGTCGTCCTCGTCCCTCGACCATGCCCCCAGCCTAGGCTGCGCGACGTGAGCCCCTCCCCCGACCCGGAGCGCGGCGTCCCCCACGCGGAGCGGGTCGTCGAGGCCGCCCTCGACCGGCCGGCACGACTCGGGCCCGGCCGTCTGGTGCTCCTCGACGGCCCCTCGGGATCGGGCAAGACGACCCTCGCGGACGCCGTCGTCGCCACGGCCCGGCGCCGGGGGCTCGACGCCCGGGTGGTGCACCTCGAGGCCCACTACGAGGGGTGGGACGGCCTGCCCGGCGTCGGCGCGCGCCTGGCGGCCGCACTGGACCGGCTCGCCGCGGGCGGGACGGCCCGGGTCCCCACCTGGGACTGGCACGCCGGCGACTGGGCGGAGGTCCCGGCCGAGCTGCGTCCTCCTTCGCCCGGGGAGCTGGTCGTCCTGGAGGGGGTCGGCGCCGGCGACCGCGCGCTCGTCGCGCACGCCACGCTGCTGGTGTGGTGCGAGGCCGAGCGGTCGGTGCGCCGGGCCCGCGCCCTGGCCCGCGACGGGGAGGCGACGCGTCCGCTCCTGGAGCGCTGGTGGGACGCCGAGGACCGCCACCACGCGGCCGAGGGCACCCGCGGACGCGCCGATCTGGTCGTCTCGACCTGACGACGCCCCCCTGCCCCTAGGGTCTCCCCGTGAGCGTCGCCCCCAGCGGAGAGCAGTACGAGATCAGCGCAGCCGGCTACCGCGCCGTGATCACCGAGAGCGGCGCCGCGCTGCGCGTGCTCGAGCACGACGGCCGGCCCCTGATCGCGGGCTTCGCCGAGGACGCCATCGCCGACTCCGGGCGCGGCCAGGTGCTCATGCCGTGGCCGAACCGGATCCGTGACGGCCGCTACGCGGTCGACGGCGTGGAGCTGCAGCTGCCGCTGACCGAGCCCTCGCGGAGCAATGCCTCCCACGGCCTGGCTCGGTGGGTCGCCTGGACGCTGGAGGAGCACACCGCGCGCACCGTCAGCCTGCGCTACCGCTGCATGGCGCAGACCGGCTACCCGTGGGCGCTCGACCTCGTCGTGGTCTACGACCTCTCGGCCGACGGGCTGACCGTCACGCAGTCGGCCACCAACCTCGCCGACTCGCCCGCGCCCTACGCGAGCGGCGCCCACCCCTACCTGACCGTCGACCACCGCCTCGTCGACGAGCTGGAGCTGCTCGTGCCCGCGTCGACCCGCTACGTGCTGGACGAGCGCCTGCTGCCGATCGGACGCGAGGCGCTGGACGGCGGGCCGCTGGACTTCCGCGTGCCGCGCCCGATCCGCGACCTCACCGTCGACGTCGCGGTCACCGACCTCGACCGCGACGCCGAGGGCCGCGTCGTCGTCGAGCTCCGCGCGCCCGAGGACGGTCGCGGCGTCGCGCTGTGGGCCGACGACGCGCACCCCGTGCTGCAGCTCTACACCGCGCCGGGGCCGGGCGCGGGCCTGCGCCGCTCGCTCGCCGTCGAGCCGATGACCGCGCCGGCCGACGCGTTCAACTCCGGCGAGCACCTCGTCATGCTCGAGCCGGGCGCGGAGCACCACGTCACGTGGGGCATCCGGGCGCTGGGCTGAGCCCGCGGCCGGCCAGCGTCAGCCGGCGAGGTCGTGCACGCAGGCGCGCAGCTCGCGAACGGCGCGTCGGGCGATCTGGCCGTCGGAGGCCTGGATCGCGAACACCGACAGCGTGGAGCCGTCGGAGAGGTCGAGGCTGACCCACGGAGCGCCCTGGGGCATGCGGACGTGGAGGATCTGGGCCCACGCCAGCTCGCGGCGTCGGTAGCCGTTGACCACGACGAGGCCCGACGCGCTGGCCACTGCCTTCGACCGGACGATCGCGAGGATCACCGAGCCGGCCAGCCCGACGATGAAGAACACCGTGCCGATCTGGAAGGCCGTGAACTTCGCGCGGGTCTCGGGCGGGAAGGTGACCCAGGTGACCGCGAAGATCGAGACGAGTCCGACGAAGAGGATGCTGCCGACCATCCGCGCTCCGAAGGGGCGCCACGTGCGCGGCAGCGCCGGCAGGGCGCCCGACGGGCTCCCGGATTCAGAGGCGGCAGGCATGGATGTCCGTCAGCAGGATCGCGCGGGCGCCGAGGTCGTAGAGGTCGTCCATGAGCCGCTGGGCGCCCTCGCGGGGCACCATCGCGCGCACGGCCGACCAGCCCTCCTTGTGCAGCGGGGCCACGGTCGGGCCCTCGATGCCGGGGGTGTGCTGGACCGCGTCGGGCAGCCGGTCGGTGGGGATGTCGTAGTCCATCATCACGTAGGTGCGGGCCACGAGGACGCCCTCGATCCGCCGTTGGAAGTGCTCGAAGCCCGACGGCACGGCGCCGGTGCGGCTGATCAGCACCGCCTCGGAGTCGAGGATGGTCTCGCCGAAGACCTCCAGGCCCGCCCGCCGCAGCGTGCTGCCGGTCTCGACGACGTCGGCGATCACGTCGGCCACGCCGAGCGCAATCGAGGTCTCGACGGCGCCGTCGAGCCGGACGACCGACGCGTCGATGCCGCGCTGCTGCAGGAAGGCGGTGACGACGCCGACGTACGACGTGGCGATCCGCTGCCCGGCGAGCTCGTCGAGGCTGGCGAACCGGCCCGCCGGCCCGGCGAACCGGAAGCGGCTGCGGCCGAAGCCGAGGGTGAGGATCTCCTCGGCCTTGGCGCCGGAGTCCTGGAGCAGGTCGCGACCGGTGATGCCGAGGTCGAGGGTGCCCTCCCCCACGTACAGCGCGATGTCGCGCGGGCGCAGGTAGAAGAACTCGACGCCGTTCTCGGCGTCGACCAGCGAGAGGACCTTGGCGTCGTCGCGCTGGCGGTAGCCGGACTCGCGGAGGATCTCCGAGGCGGCCACCGAGAGCGCGCCCTTGTTCGGGACGGCGATGCGCAGCAGGGACATGGGGGCTCCGGGGATCAGAGGTGGGCGTAGACGTCGTCGAGCCGCAGGCCGCTGGCGAGCATCAGGCACTGGGCGTGGTAGAGCAGCTGGCTGATCTCCTCGGCGGTGCGCTCGCGACCCTCGTGCTCGGCGGCCATCCAGGACTCGGCGGCCTCCTCGACGAGCTTCTTGCCGATCGCGTGCACGCCGGCGTCGAGATGCTTGACGGTGCCGGAGCCCTCGGGGCGCGTGCGCGCCTTCTCGCTGAGCTCGGACCACAGCTCCTCGAACGTCTTCACAGGGCGTCAGCCTACGGGGTCGGGCGCGGCGACCCCGCGTCGGTCTCGGGGCCGCGGCAGCATGGCCCCGTGACCCGCCTGCTGGACCTGCCCTGGCCCCTGCGCACGGGACGGACGCTGCTGCGTCCGGTCCGCGAGGACGACCTGGAGCCGACCTGGGACTACTGGCGCCTCCCCGAGGTGACCCGGTGGCTGCCGGCCGCGCCCGCCGACCTCGAGGCGCACCGGACGCGGATCCTGGATCCCGAGCGCACCCCGCGCACGCTCGTCGTCGAGGCCGACGGCGTCGTCGTGGGCGAGGTGATGCTGCGGGTCGACGACGCGTGGGCGCAGGCCGAGGTCGCCGAGGGCGCGCGCGACCGGCACGCGACCCTCGGCTACGTCATGCACCCGACCGCCGGCGGACGAGGGCTGGCGACCGAGGCCGTCCGAGCGCTCCTCGCCGTCGCCTTCGACCGCGTCGCCGGGCTCGGGCTGCACCGGGTCAGCGCCGACCTGTTCGCCGACAACCGGGCGTCCGCGCGACTCCTCGAGCGGGTCGGGATGCGGCGCGAGGCGCACCTGGTGCGCGACGCGCTGCACCGCGACCTGGGGTGGTGCGACTCGCTCGCCTACGGCGTGACGGCCGAGGAGTGGACGACGCCGCTGACCGCCCTGGCCCGGTTCGTCAGGCCGAGCGGATCTGCTTGACCACCCGGGCGGTGGCCAGCGCCGCGGCGGCCGCCTCGTAGCCCTTGTCCTCCGCCGAGCCCTCGAGCCCGGCACGGTCGAGCGCCTGGGCCTCGGTGTCGCAGGTCAACACGCCGAACCCGACCGCGACGTGGTGGTCGAGCGCCACCCGGGTCAGGCCGTCGGTGGCGGCCGAGCAGACGTACTCGAAGTGCGGGGTGCCGCCCCGGATGACCACGCCGAGCGCGACGACGGCGTCGTAGCCCTGGGTGGCCAGGGTCGCGGCGACGACGGGCAGCTCGAAGGTGCCGGGCACGCGCACCTCGAGCGCGCTCTCGACCCGGTGGTCGGCGAGCGCGCGGCGGGTTCCGTCGAGCAGGCCGTCCATCACCTGGGTGTGCCAGCTGGCGGCGACGACGGCGACCCTCAGGTCGCTGCAGTCGGTGGCGTGCTCGGGTCCGAGGTCGGGGGCTCCGTGACCGCTCATGCGTCGGCTCCTTCGATGACGTCCGCGGCGTCGCGCGCGGGGGTGGTGGGCGTGGGCACCGGCACCTCGGGCGCCGCCGGCAGGTCCGGGAGCACGTGGCCCATGCGGTCGCGCTTGGTGAGCAGGTAGGCGAGGTTGTGGTCGTTCGGCCGGGTGGCCAGCGGGACGCGCTCGGCCACGTCGATGCCGTACTCCTGGAGGTCGTGCACCTTCTCTAGGTTGTTCGTCAGCAGCCGCACCGAGGCGACGCCGAGGTCCTTGAGGATCTGGGTGGCGGTGCCGTAGTGACGCGCATCGGCGGGCAGGCCGAGGTCGAGGTTGGCGTCGACGGTGTCGCGGCCGCCGTCCTGCAGCTGGTAGGCCTGCAGCTTGGCGAGCAGGCCGATGCCGCGGCCCTCGTGGCCGCGCAGGTAGACGATCACGCCGCGACCCTCCGCCACCACGCGCTCCATCGCCTCGTCGAGCTGCGGGCCGCAGTCGCACCGCGCCGAGCCGAAGACGTCGCCGGTGAGGCACTCGGAGTGCACGCGGGTGAGCACGGGCTCGCCGCTGCGCAGCGCGTCGAGGCCGCCGTACACCAGCGCGACGTGCTCGGAGCCGTCGACGGTGATGCGGTAGCCGACGGCGGTGAAGTCGCCCGCCCGCGTCGGCAGCTCGGTGACGGCGGCCCGCTCGACGTGCCGCTCGTGCCGCCGCCGGTAGCGGACGAGGTCCTCGATCGAGATCATCGCCAGGCCGTGCTCGTCGGCGAACGCCCGCAGCTCGGGGCCGCGCTTCATCGTGCCGTCGTCGTTCACGACCTCCACCAGCACGCCGGCCGGGGTGAGACCGGCCAGGCGGGCGAGATCGACGGCGGCCTCGGTGTGGCCGCGGCGCACGAGGACGCCGCCCTCGCGGTAGCGCAGCGGCAGCACGTGGCCGGGGCGCGTGAGCTCCCACGGCTCGGTGGCGGAGTCGGCGAGCACACGGGCGGTGTGGGCGCGGTCAGCGGCGCTGATGCCGGTGCTGACGCCGTCGCGCGCGTCGACGGTGATCGTGTACGCGGTGCGCAGACGGTCCTTGTTGTGCGGCGTCATGAGCGGGATCTCGAGCCGGTCGAGCATCTCGCCCGGCATCGGCACGCAGATGACGCCGCTGGAGTGGCGGATCGTGAAGGCCATCAGCTCGGTCGTCGCCTTCGCGGCGGCGAAGATGATGTCGCCCTCGTTCTCGCGGTCCTCGTCGTCGACGACGACGACCGCCTTGCCGGCGGCGATGTCGGCGATCGCCCGCTCGACGGTGTCGAGGCGGATGGACGTGCTCATGCGGTGACCTCTCGGGTTCGGCCGGTGGTGCGGTGGCGGGTGGCGGTGCGGTGGGGGATGGCGCGGGTGGCGCGGGTGGCGCGGGTGATCATCGGTCGCCGAGCAGCTTCTCGACGTACTTCGCGATCACGTCGACCTCGAGGTTCACCCGCTCGCCGGGCTGCTTGAGGCCGAGCGTGGTGCGGGCGAGGGTCTCGGGGATCAGGCTGATGGTGAAGGACTCGGCCCCGGCCTCGACGACCGTCAGGCTGGTGCCGTCGACCGTCACCGAGCCCTTGTCGACCAGGTAGCGGGCCAGGTGCGGCGGCAAGGTGATCTCGACGACCTCCCAGTGCTCCGACGGGCTGCGCCGGACGATCTCGCCCACGCCGTCGACGTGGCCCTGGACGATGTGGCCGCCGAGGCGGGTGCCGGCGGTGACGGCCCGCTCGAGGTTGACCCGGTCGCCGGGCGCGATGCCGGCCAGGCTGGTCTTGTCGAGCGTCTCCTGCATGACGTCGGCGGTCCAGGTGTCGTCGGTGCGCTCCGCGACGGTGAGGCAGCAGCCGTTGACGGCGATGGAGTCGCCGAGCCCGGCGTCCTCCAGCACGGTGGTGGCGCGGATGGTCAGCCGCAGCGCGTCGCCCTGCGGCTCGATGGCGGCGACGGTGCCGAGCTCCTCGACCAGACCGGTGAACATCAGGACTCCTTCCGCGGCTCGAGGACGAGCCGCACGTTCGGGGGCTCCGCGTCGTCGCCGACGAGGGCGAGGTCGCGGATCCGCAGGGGCAGCGCCGCGGCGAGCCCGGTGATTCCCAGATCGCCCACGAGGGACGGTCCGGCGCCGAGCAGCAGCGGGGCGAGGTAGAGGACGATCTCGTCGACCAGGCCGGCGGCGAGGAACGCGGCGGCCAGCGTCGCGCCGCCCTCCAGCAGGACGTGGCGGCGCTCGCGCCCCCACAGCGCCGCGAGCGCCTCGTGGGGGTCGCGGGTGGCGAGGTGGAGCGCCGGCTCGGCGCCGTCGACCGGCGCGAGCAGGCGGGCGCCGGCCGGGATCGGCCGCTCCCCCATCACAGCGCGCAGGGGCTGGCGTCCGACCGGACGCCCGGCGTGGTCGCGGACGGTCAGCGCGGGGTCGTCGGCCAGCAGGGTGCCGGCGCCCACGAGCACGGCGTCGACCTCCGCACGCAGCCGGTGCACCTCGCGCCGGGAGGCGGCGTTGGAGATCCACCGGCTCGAGCCGTCGGCGGCGGCGGTGCGGGCGTCCAGCGTCGCGGCGGCCTTCCAGGTGACGAACGGCCGCTGGAGCCGCATGGCGGCGCTCCACACCCGGTTGACCTGCTCGGACTCCTCGGCGAGGAGTCCGCCACGCACCTCGACGCCGGCCGCACGGAGCGTGTCGGCCCCGCCGGTGGCCTGGGGGTTCGGGTCGGGCTGGGCGAAGACCACGCTGCGCACCCCTGCCTCGACCAGGGCCCGCGAGCACGGGCCGGTGCGTCCGGTGTGGTCGCAGGGCTCGAGGGTGACGACGGCGGTCGCTCCCCGGGCCCGCTCCCCCGCGGCGCGCAGCGCGTCGACCTCGGCGTGCGGCGTCCCGGCCCCGCGGTGGTGGCCCTCGGCGATCGTCACGCCGGCGTCGTCGAGCAGCACGCAGCCCACGCGCGGGTTCGGGCCGAGCGGAACGCCCGGAGTCGCGGCCAGGACGAGGGCGCGGCGCATCGCGGCGAGCAGGTGCTCGTCGTCGGGTGCGGCCGTGCTGGCCTCGGGGCCGGTCATCGGGTCTCCTCGGGTCCGCTCGTGGACTCCGGGGTCACCGCCTGCCTCCGCACGCGTCAGGACGCGGCGGACGACCAGCGCGTGTTCTTCCCATCCGGACTTTGACCGTCGGTCCAGGAGTTCCACCTGGTCAACCGCCCACTGGCTGTGTGCGGGTCGCGGACTTTCACCGCCGGCTCGGAATTTCACCGACCCCAGAGCACGCGAGCTCGTCGCTCGTGGCGCTCAGGATAGCCAGGTCAGCCCAGGGCGCGGGCGGCGGTCTCGCGCAGGGCGTTCACCATGGCGTCGGGGTCCTCCGCGGAGTAGACGGCCGAGCCGGCCACGAAGACGTCCGCGCCGGCCTCGGCGCACCGCTCGATCGTCTCCAGCGAGACGCCGCCGTCGACCTGGAGCCAGGTCTCGATGCCGTGCCGCTGGAGCAGCGCGCGAGCCCGGCGGATCTTCGGCAGGCACAGGTCGAGGAACCGCTGGCCGCCGAAGCCGGGCTCGACGGTCATGACCAGCAGCATGTCGAGCTCGGGCAGGAGGTCCTCGTAGGGCTCGATCGGCGTGGCCGGCTTGAGCGCCATGCTCGCCCGGCCGCCCTGCGCGCGGATCTCGCGGGCCAGCCGCACCGGCGCCTTGGCCGCCTCGACGTGGAAGGTGACCGACGCGCAGCCGGCCTCGACGTAGCCGGGCGCGTGCCGGTCGGGGTCCTCGATCATCAGGTGCGCGTCGAGCGGAGTGTCGGTGCTGCGGGCCAGCGCCTCGACCATCGTCGGGCCGAACGTCAGGTTCGGCACGAAGTGGTTGTCCATGACGTCGACGTGGATCATGTCGGCGCTCGGGATGCGCGCCACCTCCTCCCCGAGGCGGGAGAAGTCGGCGTTGAGGATGCTCGGCGTGATCTGGAGGCCCACGAGCGCGGAGTCTCCCAGATCGGCCGAGCAGCCCCGGACGGCGGTCGGATCAGCGGGCGACCCAGCTGCTCAGCGTGACCGGTCGCCGGTCGTCCCCGCCGCCCACGCGGAACGCGTCGTCGTCGCCGTACTGGTCGCCCACCCCGTCCTCGCGGTAGGTCGCGCTCACCTTCACGCCCACGCGGACGCGCCAGGCGTCGCCCAGACAGGCCGACGGAGCGCGGACGATCATGCCCGCGCGGGTGCGGGTGACGAGGAGGCCGTCACAGGAGAAGCGGTGCCCGTTGCGCAGCACGACGATCGCCGGACCGGGGGTCTCGGCGCCGGTGCTGACGCTGCGCTGGAAGTCGAACCGGTCGCCCTTCGAGGTGACGACGACCGCCGACCACCGGCTGTCGACCCCGGTGAGCTCCAGCAGGTTGGTCGTGATCGCGAGCTGACGGGCCGACTTCTCGACGCGCACCAGCGTGAGGTCGGGATCGCGCTGGCCGGCGTCGATGCGCCGCTGGAATCCCGATGCCCGGTCGTAGCTGGTGACGACGACGTCGTGCGCGGGATCGCGGTGGACGAGCGTGTCGGCGCTGGACGCGGCTGCGGCGCCGACCAGGAGGGCGGGCCCGAGGAGCGCCGCGGCGAGGGCGGGGCGGGCATGGCGGATCCGAGACGTCATGTCGGCACGGTGCCACAGATCACCCATCAGCGCAGGTCGAACGCGGCCGACATGGTGCCGTAGCCGCGGCCGACGTAGAGCCGATCACGGCGCTGCGCGGCCCGGGCGGCCGAGGACGGTCCGGTGCGGAACGCGTCGTCGTAGGAGATGGCCTCGCCGGTCGGGTTCACCTCCGGATACGGCACGATCCCCCAGGTCTCGACGCCGAGCCGTATGCGCGACGGGTCGCCGAGGCACGACAGCGGCACCTCGACCACCAGGCCGCCGTCGTTGCGCACCGAGCGGACGTGGCAGGCGACCTTCCTCGTGCCGCGGCGCGAGAAGAAGTTCCCGGTGACCGGCAGGGCGTTGACGTTCGAGTAGCGACCGGCATGGAAGACGCGGCCCGCTGCGGTGGTGATGCGCAGGTCGGCGCGGTAGTCCTCGCCGTAGTCGAACCGGGTGCTGAGGGCGACCCGGAGCCGATCGCCGACGACCGACACGGTGACGCGGCGGATGTCGTTCAGGACCCCGTCGGTGCGGCGCTCGGCGTCGGGACCGCGGAGGATCGTCACCGCGGAGTCGTGCGTCGCGTCGACCTGACGGAGCACGACGCGGGCCGAGGGGCCGGCGGCGTCGGACGGCGTCGCGAGCACCGAGGTCGGCAGAGCGGCTGCCGCGGCGACGGCGACGGCGATGCGGGCGGGACGGGGCATGGGGGTCCTCCTCCGAGCGGGTCGGCCCACCGTAGCGGCCTCGACGGCGCGTCGACAGACCCCTGGGGCGGTCCGCCTCATCCGCCGTGCGGCACGTGGTCGAGGCTCTGCTCCAGCGAGGTCGGGTCGACGTCGAGCACCTGCAGCGCCCGGACGAGCGCCAGCGCGGCGCGGGGGGCGTCGAGCACGGGGACGTCGCGCAGCCAGGTGGTGAGCTCGTCGTTCCACGGCCGCTCCCACCCGAGCCGCTCGAGGCGCTGCTCCTGCTCGGCCGTCATCGGCCAGGCGCCGCCGAACGACGTCGAGCCGATGGTCTCCAGCACGAGCACCGACTGGCCTGCGGTGGCGCTCACGAAGCGGCGCGGCGGCAGCGGGCCCTTGCGGCGGCCGAGCAGCCCGCGCGGCCGCTCGTCGGGACCGGCGGGCTCGCGCAGGGTGAGGACGTCGTCGAGGTCGAGGGCGAGCAGCGCGCCGACGAGGCGCCGGTTCAGCGCGTCCCAGGCCTGCTGACGTGGGGTCGCGTCGCCGCTCACGGCGCCTCCCCCGGGCTGACCCCGGCGTCCGGCTCGGCGTCCGTCACGGCGTCCGGCTCCGGCGGGGACGCGGCGCCGTCCCGCTCGTCGCGCTCGGCCCACGCGAGCAGCGGGGCGATCGGGAAGGGGTGGGCGTCGAGGTCGGCATGCAGGTCGCCGAGCTCGGCGAACCGGGCGGGCACCGTGTGGACGGTGAGGTCGCGCGGGTCGGCGTCGTCGAGCTCGTCCCAGCGCAGCGGCGTCGAGACGCGGGCGTCGGGCAGGCCGCGCACCGAGTAGGCGGCGGCGATCGTGTGGTCGCGGGCGTTCTGGTTGTAGTCGACGAAGAGCGCGGCCGGGTCGCGGTCCTTGGTCCACCAGGTCGTGGTGACCTCCGACGGAGCGCGGCGCTCGACCTCGCGGGCGAAGGCCAGCGCCGCGCGCCGGACGTCCGCGAAGCCGTGCTCGGGCGGGATGCGCACGTAGACGTGCAGGCCGCGGCTGCCGCTGGTCTTCGGGAAGCCCACGGCGCCGAGCTCGTCGAGCACCTCGTGCACCACGTGGGCGACCCGGCGGACCCGCGCGTAGTCGCACTCCGGGCCGGGGTCGAGGTCGATGCGCCACTCGTCGGGCTGCTCGGTGTGACCGCGCCGGCTGTTCCACGGGTGGAACTCGACGGTCGACATCTGCACCGCCCACAGCACCGAGGCCAGCTCGGTGACGCACAGCTCGTCGGCGGTGCGGTTCCACCGCGGGAAGTGCAGCTGGACGGTCTCGACCCACGGCGGCGCGCCCGCGGGCAGCCGCTTCTGGTGCACCTTCGGCCCGCCCAGGCCCTTCGGGAAGCGGTGCAGCATGCACGGCCGCTCCCACAGCGCGGTGACGATGCCCGGCCCGACGCTGCGGTAGTACTCGACCAGGTCGAGCTTGGTGAGGCCGGACTCCGGGAAGTACACGCGGTCGGGGTTGCTGACCCGCACGACGCGACCCTCCACCTCGATCTCGACGGCGGGGGCGCTGGAGGGCATGGGGGCAACCTAGCCAACCGCCACGGAGAGCCGCCCCGGCATGACCCGGGATCGACCGGGGTAGGCCCTCCTCGGACGCGTGCGCCGGCTCGGGCGGCGCGACCCGTCGGATCCCGCCCGGATCCGGCTGTCACGACCTGCGCGCTCGGCGCGTCCAAGGGGGCATGACCATGCACGAGGAGGAGTTCGAGGAGTTCGTGCGGGCGACCGCCCCACGACTGCATCGGGCGGCCGTCCTGCTCGCCGGCGAGCACCAGCTGGCCGAGGACCTCACCCAGATCGCGTACGCCAAGGTGTACGCGTCGTGGCCGCGGGTGCGGCGGGCCGACGATCCCGTCGCGTACGCGCGCACCGTGCTGCTCAACTCCTTCCTGTCCCACCGCCGGCTGCGTCGCTCGGGCGAGCGGCCGACGGACTTCCACACCGACGCGCATCGGCTGCGCCCCGCCCCGGGCACGCCGGACGCGGGGGTGCGGGTGGACCTCGAACGGGCGCTGGCCACGCTGCCGCCGCTGGACCGCGCGATCGTCGTCCTGCGCTACTGGGACGACCGCAGCGTCGAGGAGACCGCGAGCGAGCTCTCGATGAGCGCCGTCGCGGTGCGCACCCGCGCCCACCGGGCGCTGAAGCGGCTGCGACCGCTGCTCGCCGAGTCCGACGTCGCTCCCGGCTCCGCGGGGAGTGCGGCGACCGTGCCCGTCGGCCAGCCCGAGAGGATCACCCGATGAGCCGCCCGCACCTGCGAGCCGTCCCGCCGACCGAGCGCTCCGCTCCCCTGTCGCCCACGGAGGAGGCCGACCTCGGCGCCCGCCTGGCCGTGGCCCTGGACCACCGCGACCCGGCCTCCTCCGCCCTCGACCTCGACCGCCTGCTCGCCGGCGCGCGCCGGGACGGGCTGCGCGTCCGGCGCGGTCGTCGCGTCGTCGCCGCCGGTGGCGCGCTGCTGGGGGCCGCCGCCGTCACCGCGGCGCTGCTCTCCCTGCCCGACGCGGTCAGTCGCGCCGTCGACACCGCGCCGGCGGTCGAGCCGGTCGAGCCGGGCCTCACGCTGGCGCCGGCGCCGGACCGCTCGCCGACCGCCACCACCACGGTCGACGCGCCGCGTCGGGGCCCGGTCACCGCGACCGCCTCGGCGACGCCCCTGGTCGACCGGGCTTCGCAGGTCCCGCCGCCGGCGATCCCCTCCTCGGCGTCCGCCTCCGCGACCGCGCCCCCGAGCTCGACGGCCTCCGGCCTCCCGGCCGGGACGCCGCCGCCGACCCGCCCGAGTCCGAGCGTCACCCCGTCGTCGACCACCCCTGCCGGAGAGGCCTCCCCGGTGTCCGTGCGGCGCGCGGGCTGGACGTGCGATCCCGCGGCGGACGAGAAGTTCATCTGCGGCGACGGCGCCGACGGCGTCGTCGTCACCTGGCGTCCGGCCGCCGAGCACGACGAGTACGCGGGCACCGACAAGGGATCCGGCAGCTACGTCAGCGCGGTGCACGGACGCTGGTTCGCGACCGTCTCGACCATCCGCGGGGATCCCGCGAGCGCCGATCTCATCGGGCGCAGCCTGGTCTGGGACGCGTGAGGCACGGCCGAGCCGTCTCTCGGCCGGTGATCGACCGCTGACCGACCGCTGATCGACCGCTGATCAGCTGCGGTGCAGCGCCGCCACGAACATCGCGTCGGTGCCGTGCCGGTGCGGCCACAGCTGGACGCTGCCCGGCAGCGCGCCGACGGCGTCGTCGAGCCCGAACGCCGCGGCGGTCGGGCGCAGGTCGACGAGCGCGGCATCCGGGCGGGCGTCGAGCACGGCGGAGACCACCTCGGCCGTCTCGGCCAGCACCGGCGAGCAGGTCGCGTAGAGCACGACGCCGCCCGGACGGGCCAGGTCGAGGGCCGAGGCGAGCAGGGCGCGCTGGAGCGGCACGAGCTCCGTGACGTCCTCCGGGCGGCGGCGCCACCGCGCCTCCGGACGCCGCCGCAGCGCGCCGAGGCCGGTGCACGGCGCGTCGACGAGCACCCGGTCGACGCTCCCGGGTCGCAGCGGCGGGCGCGTGCCGTCGGCCGTGACGACGCCCGCGACTCCGTCCGGCAGCGGCGCGCCCGGGCGCAGACCGAGATTGCGCGCGACCAGCCGGGCGCGGTGCGGCTGTCGCTCGACGGCCAGCAGCCGGGCGTCCCGCCCGGCCGCGAGGGCGGCGAGCAGGGCGCTCTTGCCGCCGGGGCCGGCGCAGAGGTCGACCCAGACGGCGTCGTCGCCGACCACCGGCACGGCGGCGGCCAGCAGGGCGACCAGCTGCGAGCCCTCGTCCTGGACGCCGGCGCGCCCCTCGGCGACGGCCGGGACCGACGTGGGGTCGCCACCGTCGAGCGTGACGCCGTGCGGCGACCAGCGGGTCGGCGTGCCCGGCAGCTCGTCGGGCGTCGCGCGGCCGGGGCGCGCGACCAGCGTGACCCGCGGCGGCGCGTTGTCGGCGGCCAGCAGCGCGGGCAGCTCGTCGTCGCCGACCGCCCGCCGCAGCTCGGCGACGACCCACGCCGGGTGGCTGTGCGCGAGCGCCAGCCGGGCGTCGTCGTCCGGCGCCGCGGCGGCCAGGCGTCCGGTCCAGCCCGCGAGGTCGTCGGCGGCGACCTTGCGCAGCACGGCGTTGACGAACCCGCCGGCGCCCTGGCCGGCGGCCGCCTTGGCGAGGTCGACCGAGGTGGAGATCGCGGCGTGCGTCGGCACGCGCATCGCGAGCAGCTGGTGCGCGCCGAGGCGCAGCACGTCGAGGACCTTCACCTGCACCTTGCGCAGCGGGCGGTCGATGCAGGCCGCGAGCACGGCGTCGTAGGTGCCGCGACCGCGCAGGGTGCCGGCCACCAGCTCGGTGACCAGGCCCGCGTCGCGGCCGACCAGCCCGCGGCTGCGCAGCACGGCCGGCAGGACGAGGTTGGCGTAGGCGTCCTCGACCCGGACGGCCGTGAGCACCTCGAGCGCCGCCTGCCGGGCGGGGTCGACGCGGGGTCGGGACGCCGGACGCCGCGCCGCGCGTCGGTCAGCCACCGAGCAGCCCCCGGACGAGGGTCTTCGGCGCCCGGGCGGCCCAGGCCTCGGTGAGGATCTCGGCCAGCTCGGCACGGCTGATCTCCCCGAGCCGGCTCAGCCGCACGAGCACCGCGTGGCTCCGGCTGCGCGTGAAGTGCTCGATCGTGAAGAACGGCGACGCGGGATCGTCGACCAGCTCGGCATGCGCGGCCGGTCCGCTGGTCTCCACGACGAGCAGGTCGTCGTACGGCTCGCCGGTGACGGGATCCAGCGCGTCGCTCCGCGGCGGCCGGTACCGGACGAACCCCTTGCCCCGCACCAGGAAGGTCGGCACGTCGCCCCACGAGCGGCCCAGCACGACCTCGGGGAGACCCAGGCAGATCTCCTCGACGTCCGCCGGGCGCGCCGGACGCTCCGGACGGGCGGCGCCGCGGACCATCGTCACTCGGCGTCGAAGCGGGTGCCGGACTCGACCCGGGCTCCGCGTGCCCAGTCGGCGGCGGCCATCTGCTTCTTGCCGAACGGCTTGACCTCGCCCAGCCGCACCGGGACGGTGCCGGTGCCGACGAGCAGCGCGCTCTTGGTGACCGCGAGCTCTCCGGGGGCGAGCGTCGGGACCTCGGCGTCCGGCCCGGGCAGCGCGACGGGACCGACCTTGAACCGCTCTCCGTCGAGCAGCGTCCAGGCCCCTGGGCCGGGGGTGCAGGCCCGCACCCGCCGGTCGATCGCGACGGCCGGCTCGGTCCAGTCGACGCGAGCGTCCTCGACGAGGATCTTGGGCGCCATGCTGACGCCCTCCTCCTGCTGCGGACGGGCCTCGAGGGAGCCGTCGGCGATGCCGTCGAGGGTGGCCACCAGGAGCCCGGCCCCGCCCTCGGCGAGCCGCGCGAGCAGGTCGCCGGCGGTGTCGGTGGGACGGATCCGCTCGGTCATGACGCCGAAGACCGGCCCGGCGTCCATCTCCTTGACGATGCGGAACGTGGTCGCGCCCGTGACCTCGTCGCCGGCCCAGATCGAGTGCTGCACGGGGGCGGCGCCCCGCCAGGCGGGCAGGCAGGAGAAGTGCAGGTTGACCCAGCCGTGGGGCGGGATGTCGAGCGCCGACTGCGGCAGCAGCGCGCCGTAGGCGACCACCGGGCAGCAGTCGGGCTCGAGCGCGCGCAGCGCGGCCTGGAACTCGGGGTCGCGCGGGTGCTCGGGCTTGAGCACGGGCACGCCGAGCTCCTCGGCACGCTGGGCGACCGGGCTCGCCACCAGGCGGCGACCGCGGCCGGCCGGGGCGTCGGGCCGGGTGACGACGCCGACCAGCTCGTGTCCGGACGCGGCGATCGCGTCCAGCGGCGGCAGGGCGACCTCGGGGGTGCCGGCGAAGACGACGCGCATCAGTAGGCCCTCCCGCCCGTGGCGTGCGGGCTGAGCTTGACGACGGGGGTGGCGGGCGCGCCGTCGAGGCCGAACCACTCCGCCTCGCGGATGGCCTTCATGGCGACCTTGCGGGCCTCGGCGTCGAGCCGGTCGACGAACAGCACGCCGTCGAGGTGGTCGGTCTCGTGCTGGATCGCCCGGGCGAGCATGTCGGTGCCGTCGATGACCACCGGCTCGCCGTGCATGTCGAAGCCGGTGGCGACGACCTGCAGCGCGCGGCGGCAGTCGATCGTGAGGCCGGGGATCGACAGGCAGCCCTCGGGGCCGTCCTGGATCTCCTCGCCGAGGGTCAGGCGCGGGTTGACGAGGTGCCCGAGGACGCCGTCGACGTGGTAGGTGAAGACCCGCAGCCCGACGCCGATCTGCGGGGCCGCGAGCCCGGCGCCGGGCGCCTCGAGCATGGTGTCGGTGAGGTCCTCGACCAGGCGGCGCAGCTCCTTGTCGAAGTCGACGACCTCGACGGCGGGCCGGCGCAGCACCGGGTCACCGAAGAGGCGGATGGGCTGGACGGCCACGGCGGGACTCCTGAACGCTGGACGACGGTGGTGCGGGGCGCGCGACGGCGCTCGAGGGGTCAGTCTAGGGACGGCGGGTCGACCTGGATCCGCACCGGGGTCAGACGCCGGGCGGCGCGCGCCCGCTGCAGCAGCCCGAGCGCGCGTCCGAGCGCCACCCCGTGGGCGCGGGGCACGCGCACGACGACCCGCGCCACCTCGTCGTCCATCGGCACGGGGCCGAGCACCTCGGCGCCCGGCGGCGCGTCGAGCAGCACGAGGGCGTCGTCGAGGGCGTCGAGGGAGCCGGTGAGGGTGGCGAGGCGCGACGCGGGCGGCAGGTGCGCCGCGAGCCGCTCCTCGGCCTCGCGGCGCGCGAACCCGGCGGGGTCCCATCGGACGAGGGACTGGACGGCCGGATGGGCCGGGTCGCCGACGACCAGCCCGCGACCGCCCGGGCGCACCAGGCCGAGGGCCTGCGCCCAGCGTCGGACCGCCTCCTCGTCGCCGCGCAGCTCCGGCCGGCCCAGCCACAGCCAGGTGTCGAGCAGCACGACCGCCGCGTAGCCGCCGACGGCCACCGGCTCCGCGCCCGGGGTGGAGACCACGATCGCCGGTCGGGCCGGGACCTCGGGCACCACCGTGCCGCCGCCGGAGGTGCGCACCGGGACGCCCGGGAACGTGCGCCCGAGCTCCTCGGCGGTGCGCTCCTCCCCCACCACCGGAGCCCGCAGCCCGTGGTGCCCGCACTCCGGGCAGGTCCAGCCGGACGCGTCGGGCGCCCCGGCGGGCGCGTCGCACCAGCGGCACGCGATGCGGCTCAGCGCGTGGGCCTGGGCGAGCGGGCCGGTGCAGACCCCGCATCGGGCCGGCGTCCGACAGCGCTCGCAGGCCAGGTGGACGGCGTACCCGCGGCGGGGCGTCAGGACCAGGACGGGCCCGTCGGCGAGGCCCTCGCGCACCGCGTCGTAGACCTGGCGAGGCATGCGGCTGGCGTGCGTGAAGGGGTCGCGCTCGAGCTGGCGGTCGGTGGCGCCGGTGACGTCGACGCGCAGTGCGGCACGCACCGCCTCGCGGGTGGGCAGCAGGTCGTGCGCCCAGCCGGTGCGCACCAGCCAGTCGGCCTCGACGCTGCGGGCGAACCCGCCGACGAGGACGGCGGCTCCCTGCTCCTGCGCGCGCTCGAGCAGCACCTCGCGGGTGTGGGGATAGGGCGCCCGCGGCTCGGCATGCAGGTCGTCGCCGTCGTCCCAGACCACGGCGAGCGCGAGATCGGGCACCGGCGCGAAAGCCGCCGACCGCGTGCCGACGACGATCCGCCGCTCACCTCGCAGCACCTGGAGGAACGCGCGGTAGCGGCGCGCCGGGCCCGCGTCGGCGGTGAGGGTGACGTGCGCGTCGCCCGCGCCGAGCCGGGTCAGCGCGGCGCTGACCCGGGCCACGTCGCGGTGGTCGGGCACGCACAGCACGACGCCTCCCGGCGCCAGCAGCGCCGCCTCCGCGAGCAGCGTCGGCCAGTCCGCGCCCGGGGGCGGGTTCCAGACCGCCCGCGGACGTCGTCCGGCAGCCAGCCCGCGGACGAAGGCAGGTCCGTGCGCGTGGTCGCCCCAGGCGCCCTCGGCCCGCGGCAGATCGCCCACCGCCGTCGCCGGCTCGCCGGGTGGCTCCTTCTCGACGCTCGCGTGGCGCGGCGGGACCGCCAGCCGCAGGACGTCGGTGCGGGTGCCGGCGTACCGCTCGGCGATCGCCTCCGACAGCGCCGCGATCTCGGGCGTCAGCACCGCCTCGGTGCCGACCACCCGTCGCAGCGGCTGCAGCCTGCCCGGGTGGTCGCTCTCGGCCACCCGCTCCAGCAGGTACCCGTCGGCCTCCTTGCCGGCGAACCGCACCTTCACCCGGACGCCGGGCCGGGCCGCGTCGGCCAGCGCGACCGGGACCGTGTAGTCGAAGACCTTGTCGAGGTGGGCCGGGCCGACGTCGACCAGCACGCGCGCGATCGGGTCGACCTCGGTCGCCTGCGCCTCGGCCGCCTTGCGCTCGCGCGTCGCCCGGGCCCTGGCCTGGGACTCCGCCACCGTGCGCCGCACCATGCCCGGCAGCTCGGGCTGCGAGCCTCCGGCGTCCGACGTCACGGCCGGATGTCTACCAGGGTGGGGTGACAGGTGGGTCGGGCACCGTCGGTTTCCCCGGTCGACCGGGGAAACCGATCGATGACAGGCAACATTTCGCCTGACATCGATCAACTTTGCCCGTCATGACCCCTTCACGATGTCGCGGCCACGGCTCCCCGCCTAGGCGGCGCGGGAGCCCAGCAGCGAGCGTAGGAGGCCGATCAACCGTTCGGGGCGCTCGAGGTCAGCCCAGGTCACCCGGAGGCAGCGCCAACCGGTGATCCGCCGCACCTCGTCCTCCCGGCGCTTCTCGCGCCAGAGGACGAGCCCGGGATCAGCATCACCGAAGGGCAGGTCGTACTTGATGCGACCGTCCACCTCGACGAAGACGCCCAGGTCCGGCCAGGCGGCGTCGAGACGCGCGACCATCCGCCCGCCCTCGTCGTGGATGGCCATCTGGATGACGGGCATGGGAAGTCCGGCGCGACGGACGAGGTGGAGGAAGCGACTCTCTGCCACGCTCTCGCATGGCTCTCCGAGCAAGCGCCGGAAGCCCGGATGCGAGAGCGCCCCAGGCCATCGACCGGTCGTCGCGAGACCGGCGTCGATCGCGCCCGCAGTCGTCAGGCCGCGCCGGATCAGCTCGTGGGCAAGCACCAGACATGCCTCGCCCGTACCGGGTCCGAGCAGCTCGGCCACGCATCTCGCCGGGCTGGTGACGGCGACGTCGGCGACCGTCATGCTCGCGTCCCCGAGCTCGCCCCGGTGCTGGGCGACACCGGCTTCCCTTCTCCCCGTGCGGCCGTCGAGCCTGGTGATGTGCACATCGGCGAGGGAGAGGCCCCAGCCGCTCGCGCCGTGTTCCAGCGCGGCACTGACATGGGACAGCACGACCCGGGTGCCCGCATTCAGCAGGACCGCTCTAGCACGAAGGCGATGCTGATCGGTTGACGAGATCCTCCGCCAGAGCTCCCCCTCGACGTAGGCACCGTGGCGGACGCGAACGAGATTCCCTCGCTGTACGGCCTTGCGAATGTGTCCGTCCGTCAACCCGGCGTCGATCAATGCAGCGCGGGTCCGGATCTGGCTCAGATCGATGATGGCGGCGTTCACAGCACCATGCTCGAAGCCCCGCTGGCCGCCAGGACACGCCGATCACGAATCTGTGGGGAACCTGGGTCCGAGGCAGGCCTGTGAGAGGCGCGCGACCTGTCAGGACAGGCAAAATCGATCGTTGACGGGCGAAGTTTCGCCCGTCAACCATCGGTTTCCCCGGTCGACCGGGGAAACCGTCGAACCAGGTGGGAAGCCGACGAGTCAGCCCGCGACAGCGGCCTTCAGCGCGTCGGCGCGGTCGGTGCGCTCCCAGGTGAACTCGGGGAGCTCGCGGCCGAAGTGACCGTACGCGGCGGTGCGGGCGTAGATCGGACGCAGGAGGTCGAGGTCGGCGATGATCGCGGCCGGACGCAGGTCGAAGACCTGGAGCACGGCGCGCTGGATCTGCTCGTCCGGGACGGTGCCGGTGCCGAACGTCTCGATGAAGACGCCGACCGGCTGGGCCTTGCCGATGGCGTAGGCGACCTGCGCCTCGCAGCGGCGGGCGAGGCCGGCGGCGACCACGTTCTTGGCCACCCAGCGCATCGCGTACGCGGCGGAGCGGTCGACCTTCGACGGGTCCTTGCCGGAGAAGGCGCCGCCGCCGTGGCGGGCCATGCCGCCGTAGGTGTCGACGATGATCTTGCGGCCGGTGAGCCCGGCGTCGCCCATCGGACCGCCGACGACGAAGCGCCCGGTCGGGTTGACGAGCAGCCGGTAGCCCTCGGACGGGATGTCGAAGGTGGCGAGCACGGGGTCGATGACGTGCTTCTTGATGTCGGGCTGGAGCGTCGTGGCGAGGTCGACCTCCTCGGCGTGCTGGGTGGAGAGCACGACGGTGTCGATGCGCACCGGCCGGTTGTCGGCGTCGTACTCGATCGTCACCTGGGTCTTGCCGTCGGGACGCAGGTAGTCGAGCGTGCCGTCCTTGCGGACCGCCGAGAGCCGCTCGGAGAGCGTCTGCGCGATCTTGATCGGCAGCGGCATGAGCTCGGGGGTGTCGTCGCAGGCGTAGCCGAACATCAGGCCCTGGTCGCCGGCGCCCTGCTTGTCCATCGCGTCGACGGACTCCTCGAGCCGCGACTCGTAGCCGGTGTCGACGCCCTGGGCGATGTCGCCGGACTGGCCGCCGATGGCCACCATGACGCCGCAGCTGGCGCCGTCGAAGCCCTTCTCGGAGTGGTCGTAGCCGATCTCGAGGATGCGCTCGCGGACGATCTGCTTGACGTCGACGTAACCGGTCGTGCTGACCTCGCCCGCGACGACCACCAGGCCGGTGGTGAGGAGGGTCTCGACGGCGACCCGCGCGTGGGGGTCCTGCTCGAGCATGGCGTCGAGGACGGAGTCGCTGATCTGGTCGGCGATCTTGTCGGGATGACCCTCGGTGACGGACTCCGAGGTGAACAGGCGACCGGACACGGGAACTCTCTCTCACTTCACGGGGCGGGACTGCGAGCCACCCTAACCGCAGTGGCGCGCTCGACTTCATCGGGGCTGCGGCATCACCCGGGTGGGTCGAGCCGCCGACGACCACCCTTCGGAGCCGCACGACCAGCCGGATGGCTCATCGCTCGGTGCGCAGGACCTCGTCCCAGATCGCATGGGCCACCCGCGCCTTCGACCCGCGGGCGACGGGCACGCTGCGGCCGTCGGCGCCGAGGATGACGGCCTCGTTGTCGGGGCTGCCGAAGACCGCCCCGCCGCTGACGTCGTTGACGACCAGCAGGTCGCAGCCCTTGCGCGCCAGCTTGGCCCGCGCGTGGTCGAGGACGCCGCCGCGCTCGTCGCCGGTCTCGGCGGCGAAGCCCACCACGACCGCGTCGGGGCGCACCCGCGACGACGACAGCTCGGCCAGGACGTCAGGGTTCTGCACCAGGTGCACCGTGGGCGCCGAGCCGTCGTCGGCCTTCTTGATCTTGGCGGTCGCGACCTCGGCGGGCCGGAAGTCGGCCGGCGCCGCGGCCATGACGACGGCGTCGGCCTGCGGGGCGGCGGCCAGCACGGCCTCGCGCAGCTGCGCGGTGGTCTCGACCCGGACGACGTCGGCGCCGGCGGGGTCGGGCAGGGCGACGTTGGCCGCGACGACCGTCACCCGCGCGCCCCGGGCCAGGGCGGCCCGGGCCAGGGCCCATCCCTGGAGGCCGGAGCTGCGGTTGCCGAGGTAGCGCACCGGGTCGAGGTACTCGCGGGTGCCTCCCGCGCTGACGAGCACGTGCCGGCCGGCGAGGTCGGCTGGCCCGCCGCCCCGGGCCAGGACGTCGCGGGCCAGCTCGACGATCTCGGCCGGCTCCGGCAGACGCCCCTTGCCGGAGTCCTTCCCGGTCAGCCGGCCGACGGCCGGCTCGACGACGAGCACGCCCCGGGCGCGCAGCGTGGCGACGTTGGCGACCGTGGCGGGGTGCTCCCACATCTCGGTGTGCATCGCCGGGACCAGGACCACCGGGCAGCGGGCCGTCAGCAGCGTGTTCGTGAGCAGGTCGTCGGCGATGCCGTGGGCGGCCTTCGCCAGCAGGTCGGCGGTGGTGGGCGCGACGACGACGAGGTCGGCCTCCTGCCCGATGCGGACGTGCGGCACCTCGTGGACGGCGTCCCACACGCTCGACGAGACCGGCTTGCCCGAGAGCGCCGACCAGGTCGGGGCGCCGACGAACTCCAGCGCCGCGGACGTCGGCACCACCGTGACGTCGTGCCCGGACTCGGCGAGCCGCCGCAGGACCTCACAGGCCTTGTAGGCCGCGATGCCGCCGCCGACGCCCAGAACGACGCGCGACCGCGCCCCCGAGGGGGACGCGGTCGTCGCGGTGTCGGTGCCGGAGGTCACTCGGCGAGGAAGTCGGTGGCCGCGGCCTCGGCTGCGGCCGCCTCGGCGGCAAGCTCGGCCGGGTCGACCTCCTCGCAGGTCAGGAGGTCCTGGCTGATCTCGCGCAGCGCGATCGACAGCGGCTTCTCCTGCACCTGGGTCTCGACCAGCGGGCCGACGTACTCCAGCAGGCCCTCGCCCAGCTGGGAGTAGTAGGCGTTGATCTGCCGCGCCCGCTTGGCCGCGTAGAGCACCAGCTGGTACTTGCTGTCGGTCTTGGAGAGCAGGTCGTCGATCGGGGGGTTGGTGACCCCGACGGCGGCGATGGTGGGCGAAGACACAGGACCTCACAGGTGGGCGATGGGACCGCGGGACACCCCGCGGACGGGCCGGGTCAGTCGCGACGCGTGGCGTCGGCGGCCGGCAGCCCGAACAAGGCTACCAACTCGGCCGCGGCGGCACGAACTTCGTGGTTGACGATCGTGGTGTCGAACTCGGGCTCCGCGGCCAGCTCCAGGCGCGCCGTGGCGAGGCGGCGCTCGCGCTCCTCGGCGGTCTCGGTGCCGCGGCCGACGAGGCGACGCACGAGCTCGTCCCAGCTCGGCGGGGCGAGGAAGACGAAGAGCGCCTCGGGCATCGTGGCCCGCACCTGGCGAGCGCCCTGCAGGTCGATCTCGAGCATCGCGGGACGCCCGGCGGCCAGCGCCTCCTCGACCGGGCCGCGTGGGGTGCCGTACCGGTGCGTGCCGTGCACGACGGCCCACTCCAGCATCTGCCCGTCGGCGACCAGGCGGTCGAACGCAGCGTCGTCGACGAAGTGGTAGTGCACGCCGTCGACCTCACCCGGACGCGGCGCGCGGGTGGTCGCCGACACCGAGATCCAGACCTCGGGGTGCTCGGCGCGGACGGCCGCGGCGACCGTGCCCTTGCCGACGGCGGTCGGGCCGGCCAGGACGACCAGCCGGCTCGGGCCGCTCACCCGGCGTCTCGGGCGCCGAACTCCTTCTCGAGCGCGGCGACCTGCTTGGCGCCGAGCCCGCGGACCCTGCGCGACTCGGCGATGCCCAGCCGCTCCATGGTCTGGCGGGCCCGCACCTTGCCCAGGCCGGGCATCGACTGCAGGAGGTCGACGACGCGCATCTTGCCGATGACCTCGTTGGTCTGGCCCTCGCGCAGCACCTCGACGACCGACACGCCGGAGTTCTTGAGCCGGTTCTTCACCTCGGCCCGCTCCCGACGGCTCGCGGCGGCCTTCTGGAGGGCGGCCTGACGTTGTTCGGGGGTGAGGGGCGGGAGTGCCACGGAGACGTGTCCTTCGGGTCGTCGACAGGTGGGGGTCACCCTAGTCAGACGTGCTGGACGGCGGCAACGCGCCTCCGCCTCCGAGACGGCCGGCGGCCCGCCCCTCACCCGAGCGCGCGGGGTCCCGTCGCGGACCCCGTGAGGGACTGCGTGCCGCGCCGGCCCCGGCTCACCCGGTCAGCGAGGTCTGGCACACGTCGCGCACCTGCTGCTGCACGGCGGCGAGGGCGTCCGCCGTCTCCGGTCGGGCGAGCTCGGTGGCGGCCGCGGTGATGGCGTCGCGCTGCGCGGCCGTGAGACCCGTCGGCGGCTTCGCGGCGTCGTAGCCGGCGGGGTCGACGCCGGCCGCCCGGAGCGCCGAGTCGAGGGCCTCCAGGCGTCCGACCACCTGCTGCCACTCGTCGCCGACGTCGGCGGGGGCCTTCGAGCGCAGGTCCTCGAGCGCGGGCAGCACGGAGAGCAGGGACGCCTGGCCGCCCCGCGCCACCGCCTCGCCGAGCTCGCGCTGGTGCGAGCGCACCGCGTCGCAGTAGCCGTCGCCGCCCAGTCCCGGCAGACCGCTGCAGGCCGTCAGCGCCGGACCGACGAGGGCGAGCAGGACGCCCGCGACGACCGGCCGGCGGCTCACGCCTCCCCCAGCCCGGCGAGCTGCTCGACGGTGCGCGAGACGGCGTCCCGCAGCGCGCCAGGGTCGGGTCCGGGCGCGAGGAGCTCGCGGGAGGAGCTGACGAGCACGCGCCGGGTCGCGGCGCCGAAGACGCGGCGCAGGTCGGCGATCGTGCCGCCCTGGGCGCCGAACCCGGGGGCCAGGAGGGCGCCGCCGCAGTCGAGGTCGACGCCCTGGTCGGGGGTCGGCGGGGCGATCGTGGCGCCCACGACGGCGCCGAAGGACCCCAGGCCGGGCGCCTCCGCGCGGTTGAGCTCGGCGAGCTGCGCGAGCACCCGTCCGGCCACCGTGCCGCCGTCGCCGGTGCGCGCGTGCTGCACCTCCGGTCCCTCGGGGTTCGAGGTCAGGGCGAGGACGAAGAGGCCGGCGCCGTGGCGGCGTGCCGTGTCCACGAACGGCGTCAGGGAGCCGAACCCCAGGTAGGGGCTGACGGTGGCGGCGTCGGCGGCGAGGGGGCTGGCGGGGTCGAGGTAGGCGTCGGCGTAGGCCTGGGAGGTCGAGCCGATGTCGCCGCGCTTGACGTCGAGGAGCACCAGCGCGCCCGCGGCGCGCGCCAGGTCCACCACCCGCTCGAGCACGGCGACGCCGCGGGAGCCGAAGCGCTCGAAGAACGCCGACTGCGGCTTGATCACCGCGCTCGCGGGCGCGAGCGCCTCGGTGGCCGTCAGCGCGAACCGCTCGAGGCCCGCGACGTCGTCCGGGAGGCCCCAGGACGCGAGCAGCGAGGCGTGCGGATCGATGCCCGCGCAGAGCGGGCCACGGGCGGCCATGGCGGCCTCGAGCCGGGCGCCGAAGGGGACGGGCGGGACGGCGGTCATGCGGCTCCTCCTCGGGAGTCGGGGGACGGGGACGGCCGGACGGCCAGCTCGGCCGCGATCCGGCCCGGCGCCGCCGGGTCGTGCAGCGCGACCGATCCGACCTGCACCGCGACGGCGCCCAGCGCGCGCAGCGCCCGGACGTCGTCGACGCCGGCGACGCCGCCGGAGGCGACGACGTCGAGGGCCGGCAGCGCGTCGCACACCTCGCGCACCCAGCGACGGGTGACGCCGCCGATCGCGGGGCCGCTGAGCCCGCACGGCCGGCCGTCGGGCAGCGCGGCGGGCACCGCTCCCCCGACGACGACCGCGCCCGCGCCCGCCTCGGCCGCCGCCCGGGCCGCCGCGACGACGCCGGGCCGGCCGGGCAGCTTGGCCCACAGCGGGACGCCCGGGGGCAGCTCGCGCACCACCGCGCCGACGGCGAGGGCGACCGCATGGGGCTCCTCCGCGCTCAGCAGTCCCTGGTGGGCGGCCTCGGGCGTGGCGAGGTCGAGCTCGAGCGCCGCGACGCCGGGCAGCGCGCCGAGGCGCCGGGCGAGCGGGACGAGGCCGTCGGACTGACCGGGCAGCGCCGCGACGCCCGCGACGGAGACGACGACCCGCGCGCCCAGGCGGACGAGCTCGGGCAGCTCGCCGGCCAGGAAGCCCTCGAGGCCGGGGTTCGGACGACCCGTGGCGTGCAGGAGGCCGGCCGGGCTCTCCACCACGCGCGGCCACCGGGCCCCCGGGCGCGCGTCGAGGGTCACCGTGCGGGTGACGACGGCGCCGAGGGCGTCCAGCGGCGACCACGCGTGCAGCTCGCGTCCGCCGCAGCCGGCGGCCACGAGCACGGGCGAGCGGAGCGAGAGCCCGCTGACGCGCACCGCGCTCATGGGCGCGTCCCGGCGCGGCCCGCGCTGCCCACGGGACCTGGGACCGCGGCGGCCTGGGCCCGCAGGTCGTCCCAGCGCACGCGGTCGCCGCGCACCACCGGCCCCTCGACGCAGCCCCGCACCGTCCGCTGGACGCCGTCCTCGGCCACCACCGGCAGCGGGCAGCCCTGGCAGAGCCCGGTGGCGCAGGGCAGCGGCATCGCGACGGCCGTCTGGCTCCAGGCCCCGTGCTCCTCCGCGGCCCGGGCCACCGCGTGGAGCGCGGGGAGGCCGGCGGCGGCGTAGACGACCTGCGCCTCGGAGCGGCGCAGCGTCTCGCCGACGAGGTCGGCCACGTCGCCGCGCTGACCGACGGAGCCGTCGGCGGTCACGACCACCACCGAGCGCGCCGTGCGGCGCAGCTCGAGATCGGGCAGCAGGCGCGCCTCGTCGGGGGCGCCGAGCAGCAGCGAGACCGGGCAGCCGCGCTCGTGCAGGCGCTCGGCGAGCAGCTGCAGCGCGGCCACCCCGTGGGCCTCCCCCACCAGCAGCGTCGCGACGGGCTCGCGCGGCAGGGCGAAGGGACGGCCGAGAGGGCCGGTGACGTCGAGGCGATCGCCGACCGCGAGGCCGGCCAGCCAGCGGGTGCCGGGCCCGACGGGCTCGACGACCACCTGCACGGTGGCGCCGTAGCCGGCCATGGGCTGCACCTTGTGGATCCACAGCGGACGTCGGGCGAGGTGGGCCGTCGCCTCGCCGGGACGACCGATCGAGGCGGCCAGGAACGACCCGGGCCGGACGAGCTCGCCCACGCCGGGCGCGACCAGGGTCAGGTGCTGGTGGGCACCGATCCGCTTGGTCATCAGCACCTCGGCGGTGACGTGCACGCTCATCCCGCCGCGGCACCGCCCCGGGCGAGCGCGCTCGCCACCCGACGGGGCCACAGCGGCCCCTCGTAGATGAACGCGGTGTAGGCCTGCACCAGGTCGGCGCCCGCCGCGAGCCGGCGCACGGCCTCGTCCGGGGTGCCGATGCCGCCGACGCCGATCAGGGTCAGCCGGTCGCCGACCCGGGATCGCAGCCGACGCAGCACCTCCTCGGAGCGGGCCGTCAGCGGCGCGCCCGACAGCCCGCCCGCGCCGGCGGCCTCGACGAGCGCGGCGGGGCTGCGCAGGCCGGCGCGTCCGATCGTGGTGTTGGTGGCGATGACGCCGTCGAGCCCCTGGGCGAGCGCGAGGTCGGCCACGGCGTCGACGTCCTCGTCGGCCAGGTCGGGCGCGATCTTGACCAGCAGCGGCACGCGACGCCGGGGCGAGGCGTCGTCGGCGACCCGGCGGACGTGGGCCAGCAGCGGCTCGAGCCGCTCGACGGCCTGCAGCGTGCGCAGGCCCGGGGTGTTGGGCGAGGAGACGTTGACGACCAGGTAGTCGGCGAACGGGGTCAGCAGGCGGGCGGAGTGCTCGTAGTCGGCCTCGACGGCGGCCTGGTCGTCCTCGGGCACGACCTTGGACTTGCCGATGTTGACGCCGAGCACCGGCCCGCCCGCCCCGCTGCGCCGCCGACGCTCGGCGCGCCGGGCCAGCCGGGCGGCCACGGCGTCGGCGCCGTCGTTGTTGAAGCCCATGCGGTTGACCACCGCGCGGTCGGCGGTGAGCCGGAACAGCCGCGGCGCGGGGTTGCCGGGCTGGGCCAGCGCGGTGACGGTGCCGACCTCGACGTGCCCGAAGCCGAGCCCGCCGAGCGCGTCGATGCCGACGGCGTTCTTGTCGAACCCGGCCGCCAGCCCGAGCGCGTTGGGGAATCGCAGGCCCAGCGCCTCGACGGGCGCGCCGGGCGTCGGCAGCGCCCGCAGCGCGGGGCCCGCGGCGCGGATCGCCGCGAAGCCCTGGTGGTGCGCCCGCTCGGGGTCGCTGTGCACCAGGACGCGGTCGAAGAGCTGCCGGTAGATCACGCGCGCTCCGCGATCGTGGCCGCCCACTCCTGCAGCGACCGGACGCCGATGTCGCCGCGCCGCTGCGCCTCGATTCCCTGCACGGCGGCGCCGAGCCCCTGCACCGTGGTGATGCACGGGACGTTGGCCATCACCGCCGCGGTGCGGATCTCGTAGCCGTCGAGTCGGGCCTGCCCGGACTCGCCGCCGCCGGCCGCGCCGTAGGGCGTGTTGACGATCAGCTGGATCTCGCCGTCGTGGATCAGCTGGACGGTGGTGCGCTCGCCGTCGGGCCCGGTGCCCTCGAAGTGCTTGCGGACGACCGTGCAGGCCACGCCGTTGCGCCGCAGCACCTCGGCGGTGCCCTGGGTGGCGAGGATCTCGAAGCCGAGGTCGGCCAGGACCTTCACCGGGAAGATCATCGAGCGCTTGTCGCGGTTGGCCATCGAGACGAACACCCGCCCGGAGTCCGGGAGCGGACCGAAGGCCGCGGCCTGCGACTTGGCGAACGCGGTGCCGAAGTCGCGGTCGAAGCCCATGACCTCGCCGGTCGACTTCATCTCCGGACCGAGCACGGTGTCGACCTGCTGGCCGTCGGGGGTGCGGAACCGGTTGAACGGCATCACCGCCTCCTTGACCGCGATCGGCGCGTCGGAGGGCAGGCGGCCGCCGTCGCCCACGGCGGGCAGGACGCCGGCCGCGCGGAGGTCGGCGATCGACTCGCCCAGCATCACGCGAGCCGCGGCCTTGGCCAGCGGCACCGCTGTGGCCTTGGAGACGAACGGCACGGTGCGGCTGGCCCGCGGGTTGGCCTCGAGCACGTAGAGGATGTCGGAGCTCCAGGCGAACTGGATGTTCAGCAGGCCGCGCACCCCGACGCCGCGGGCGATCGCCTCGGTGGCCTCGCGGATGCGACCGATCTCGTGCGCTCCCAGCGTGATCGGCGGCAGCGCGCACGAGGAGTCGCCGGAGTGGATGCCGGCCTCCTCGATGTGCTCCATGACGCCGCCGAGGAAGAGCTCCTCGCCGTCGAACAGCGCGTCGACGTCGATCTCGACCGCGTCGTCGAGGAACCGGTCGACCAGCACCGGCGCGGCGGTGGAGATGAGCCCGCCCTCGACGTGCTTCTCCAGGTACGCGCGCAGCGCGTCCTCGCCGTAGACGATCTCCATGCCGCGACCGCCGAGCACGTAGGACGGCCGGACGAGCACCGGGTAGCCGATCTCGGCGGCGATCGCGCGGGCCTCGTCGAAGGTCGTGGCCGTGCCGTGCTTGGGCGCCACCAGACCGGCCTCGGCGAGCACGCGGCCGAAGGCGCCGCGCTCCTCGGCGAGGTCGATCGCGTCCGGCGAGGTGCCGACGATCGGGACGCCGTTGGCCGCCAGGCCCTGGGCCAGGCCCAGCGGCGTCTGCCCGCCGAGCTGGCAGATCACGCCGGCCACCGGACCGGCCTGCTGCTCGGCGTGCACGATCTCCAGCACGTCCTCCAGCGTCAGCGGCTCGAAGTACAGCCGGTCGGAGGTGTCGTAGTCGGTGGAGACGGTCTCGGGGTTGCAGTTGACCATCACGGTGTCGTAGCCCGCGCCGCCCTTGGCCGCCGAGAGGGCCAGCGAGGCGTGCACGCAGGAGTAGTCGAACTCGATGCCCTGGCCGATGCGGTTGGGGCCCGAGCCGAGGATGATCACGGCCGGACGCTCGCGCGGCGCGACCTCGGTCTCCTCGTCATAGGTCGAGTAGTGGTACGGCGTCGCCGCGGCGAACTCGGCCGCGCAGGTGTCGACGGTCTTGAAGACCGGCCGGACGCCCAGCGCGTGCCGCACGCCGCGGATGACGTCGGCGCTGGTGCCCCGGATGCGGCCGAGCTGGTCGTCGGAGAAGCCGTGGCGCTTGGCGCGCCGCAGCAGCGGCGGGGTCAGCTCGGGCGCGGCGATGAGCTCCTGGGCGATCTCGTCGATCAGCACGAGCTGGTCGACGAACCACGGGTCGATGCCGGTGGCGGCCACGACGTCCTCGGCGCTCGCGCCGGCGCGCAGCGCGTCCATCACCTTGCGCAGCCGGCCGTCGTGGGGGACGCGGATCTCGGCGAGCAGGGCGTCACGGTCGAGGTCGACGTGGGTCTGCGACCAGTCGAACGGCGCCGTGCGCGACTCCAGCGAGCGCAGCGCCTTCTGCAGCGCCTCGGTGAAGCTGCGTCCGATCGCCATCGCCTCGCCCACCGACTTCATGTGGGTGGTGAGCGTGCGGTCGGCGCCGGGGAACTTCTCGAACGCGAACCGCGGCACCTTGACCACCACGTAGTCGAGGGTCGGCTCGAAGGACGCCGGCGTCGAGGAGCCGTCGGGACGCGTCGTGATGTCGTTGGGGATCTCGTCGAGCGTGTAGCCGATGGCGACCTTGGCGGCGATCTTGGCGATCGGGAAGCCGGTGGCCTTCGAGGCCAGCGCCGAGGAGCGGGAGACGCGCGGATTCATCTCGATGACGACCACCCGCCCGTCGCGCGGGTTCACGGCGTACTGGATGTTGCAGCCGCCGGTGTCGACGCCGACCGAGCGGATGATGCCGATCGCCAGGTCGCGCAGGTGCTGGTACTCGCGGTCGGTGAGGGTCATCGCCGGCGCGACGGTGATGGAGTCGCCGGTGTGGACGCCCATCGGGTCGAGGTTCTCGATCGAGCAGATGATGACGACGTTGTCCTTGGTGTCGCGCATCACCTCCAGCTCGTACTCCTTCCAGCCGATGATCGACTCCTCGAGGAGCACCTCGGTGGTCGGGCTGGCCGCCAGGCCGGCACCGGCGATGCGGCGCAGGTCGGCCTCGTCGTAGGCGATGCCCGAGCCGGTGCCGCCCATCGTGAACGAGGGGCGCACCACGACCGGGTAGCCGCCGAGGTGGTCGACGGCGTCGAGGCAGCGCTGCAGGCCGAGCGCGACCTGCGCCCGCTCGTCGGCCCCCGCGGGGGCGCCCTCGGCGTTGCAGATGACCGAGCGGGCCACCTCGCCGCCGAGCTCCTCGACGATGGTCTTGAAGACCTGCCGGTTCTCGCCGCGGTCGATCGCCTCGACGGAGGCGCCGATCAGCTCGACGCCGTACTTCTCCAGCACGCCGTTGGCGTGCAGCGCGATCGCGGTGTTGAGCGCGGTCTGGCCGCCGAGGGTGGCCAGCAGCGCGTCCGGCCGCTCCTTGGCGATCACCTTCTCGACGAACTCCGGCGTGATCGGCTCGACGTAGGTGGCGTCGGCGAACTCGGGGTCGGTCATGATCGTGGCCGGGTTGGAGTTCACCAGCACCACGCGCAGGCCCTCGTCGCGCAGCACGCGGCAGGCCTGGGTGCCGGAGTAGTCGAACTCGCAGGCCTGGCCGATGACGATCGGCCCGGAGCCGATGACCAGGACGGAGCGGATGTCGTCGCGCTTGGGCATCAGGCCCGGCCCTCCATCAGGTCGCAGAAGCGGTCGAAGAGGTACGCGGCGTCGTGGGGGCCGGCCGCGGCCTCGGGGTGGTACTGCACGGAGAACGCGCGCAGGGCGCCCGCGGCGTCGCGCAGCTCGAGGCCCTCGACGACGTCGTCGTTGAGGCACACGTGGCTGACGCTGGCGACGCCGTAGGGGGTCTCGGTGTCGCGGTCGAGCGGCGCGTCGACGGCGAAGCCGTGGTTGTGCGCGGTGACCTCGACCTTGCCGGTGGTGCGGTCCATGACCGGCTGGTTGATGCCCCGGTGGCCGTAGACGAGCTTGTAGGTGCCGAAGCCCAGCGCGCGGCCGAAGAGCTGGTTGCCGAAGCAGATGCCGAAGTACGGCAGGCCGCGGCCCAGCGCGTCCTGGAGCAGCGCGACCTGGCCGGTGGTCGCGGCGGGGTCGCCCGGGCCGTTGGAGAAGAAGAGACCGTCGGGCTCGACGGCGAGCACGTCCTCGATGCTCGCCGTGGCGGGGAGGACGTGCACCTCGATGCCGCGCTCGGCCATGCGGGCCGGCGTCATGGTCTTGATGCCGAGGTCGAGGGCGACGACGGTGAACCGCTTCGCCTCGCCCCAGGGGCCTGGACGGGCCGGGACGACGTAGGCGGCGTCGGTGGAGACCTCGCCGGAGAGCTCCGCGCCGGCCATCGCGCCCGAGGCCCGCACCCTCGCCAGCAGCGCCTCGGCGTCGGTCTCGACGGTGGAGATGCCCGCGCGCATGGCGCCGCGCTCGCGCAGGTGGCGGGTCAGCGCGCGGGTGTCGACGCCCGAGATGCCGACGACGCCCTGGGCGCGCAGCTCGTCGTCGAGGCTGCGACGCGAGCGCCAGCTCGACGGCACGCGCGCGGGATCGCGGACGACGTAGCCGGCGACCCAGATGCGCGAGGACTCCGGGTCCTCGTCGTTCACCCCGGTGTTGCCGATGTGCGGTGCCGTCATCGTGACGATCTGCCGGTGGTAGGACGGATCGGTGAGCGTCTCCTGGTAGCCGGTCATGCCGGTGTTGAAGACGGCCTCGCCGAACGTCTCGCCGGTGGCGCCGTAGGAGTCGCCGCGGAAGACCCGACCGTCCTCCAGGACGAGGATCGCCGGTGTGGGGGCATGCGAGGGCAACCCCATACCTCCTTCTCCGCCTCACAGGACGGGTCGTTAAAGGATGTCGAGCGCGCTCACCCTAGCAGCGCTCGGGGCCCTCGCGGCGGGGCGGCCCGCGAACGGATCAGGAGCTGATCAGGAGCGGATCACGCCTCGGCGACGTCGATCAGCACCTTGCCGACGGCGCCGCCCTCGACGTCGTCGTGGGCCTCGGCGGTCTGCGCCAGCGGTCGGTGGTGCAGCGGGAGGCCGGCCTCCTCACCGACGCCGATCGCGCCGTCGCCGATGGCGGCGGTGAGGTCCTCGATCGCGGCCTGCAGCAGGTGCGGGTCGAGGGTGTAGAGGATGACGAACTGCCAGCGCAGGTTGCGGCTGAAGGTGGCGCGCAGGGGCAGGACGAGGTCGTCACCGCCGTTGTTGGCGTAGACCGCGACGGTGCCATGCACCCGCGTGACGGCGAGGTCGAGCGCGACGTTCTGCGCGGGCGCGACCTCGGCGACGAGGTCGACGCCGTCGGGCGCGACGGCGAGGATCCGCTGGGCGACCTCGTCGGCCGTGCCGTCGGTGTAGGTGACGACGTGGTGGGCGCCGGCGGCCTCGGCCAGTCGCGCCTTCTCCGGGCCGCTCACGGTCGTGACGACGGTCGCGCCGGCCCACCGGGCCAGCTGGATCGCGGCGTTGCCGACGGCGCCGGCCCCGCCGGCGACGAGCACCGTCCGACCGTGCAGCGAGCCCGGGGACAGGCGGGCGACGTCGCCGGAGGTGAGCAGCCGGTGCGCGGTGACGAACGGGACGCCGAGGCTGGCGCCGAGGTCGAACGACGCGCTGTCCGGCAGCGGCACCACCCGCTCGGACGGCTGGACGGTGAGCTCGGTCGCCGTGCCGTAGGGCCGGCCGTGCTGGGCCAGGAGCAGCCAGACGCGGTCGCCCGGCGCCACGTGCTCGACGCCCTCGCCCACGGCCTCGACGACGCCCGCGCCGTCCTGGCCGGGGCTCACCTCGTCGTGGCCGGACATCATGCCGGCGCGGAACTTCCAGTCCGTGGGGTTCACCCCGGCGCGGACCACCCGCACCAGGACCTCCCCCGGCCCGGCCTGCGGCTCGGGACGCTCGACGAGCTCGAGCACGGACGAGGGACCGGTGTGGCGGTAGACGACGGCACGCATGTCGGCGCAACGTCGGTCGCTGGGCCTCGTGTTCCCCTGGCGGGGTGGGCGGGGCTCTCGTGCAGTTTCATCGGCTGACCGATGAAACTGGCGGCTGCACGCTGAAACTTCATCGTCCAGGCGCCAGTTTCATGTACACAGCGCGCCGACCCTGGCGCGGCGCACCGCGGCGCACGGCGTCCCAGCCGGCCCCGCCGCCCTCAGCCCGCGAGCGCCCCGTCGAGCACCGTGGCCCGGCCCCGCAGGAACGTGGCCCGCACCGCGCCGGTGAGCGTGCGTCCGTGCCAGGGGTTGTTGCGCGAGAGCGACGCCGACGCGTCGCGGTCGACGACGACCGACGCGTCGGGGTCGACGAGCGTGACGGTCGCCGGGGCGCCGACGACGAGGTCGCGGCCGTGGTCGTCGAGCCCGGCGATCCGGGCGGGGCTGGTCGACATGACCCGCGCCACGCCGGCCCAGTCGAGCAGCCCGGTGCCGACCATCACGGTCGCGACGACCGGCAGCGCGGTCTCCAGGCCGAGCATCCCGAAGGCGGCGTCGACGAACGCGTGCTCCTTGTCGTGCCGGGCGTGCGGCGCATGGTCGGTCGCGACCGCGTCGATCGTGCCGTCGGCCAGGGCGGCGCGCAGCGTCTCGACGTCCTCGCTCGGCCGCAGCGGCGGGTTCACCTTGAACGTGGGGTCGTAGCCCGCAAGCAGGTCCGTGGTGAGCAGCAGGTGGTGCGGCGTCACCTCCGCGGTGACGGCGATGCCCTGCGCCTTGGCCCAGCGCACGACCTCGACGCTGCCCGCGGTGGAGACGTGGGCGACGTGCACCCGCGAGCCGGTGTGCCGGGCGAGCATCACGTCACGAGCGACGATGACCTCCTCGGCGACCCCCGGCCACCCCGGCAGCCCGAGGCGCCCCGACAGCTCGCCCTCGTGGCAGCAGGAGCTCGGCCCGGCCAGCGACGGCTCCTGCGCGTGCTGGCTGATCACGCCGCCGAACGCCTTGACGTACTCCAGCGCGCGGCGCATGACGCGGGCGTCGGCCACGCAGCGGCCGTCGTCGGAGAAGACCCGGACGCCGGCCCGCGAGCGCGCCATCAGCCCCAGCTCGGCGAGCTCCTCGCCGGCGAGGCCCTTGGTGACGGCGCCCACCGCCACGACGTCGACCAGCCCCGCGGCCCGGCCGAGGTCGTGGACGCGCTCCGCGGCCTCGGCGGTGTCGGTGACCGGGCTCGTGTTGGCCATGGCGAGCACCGCGGCGAACCCGCCCAGCGCGGCCGCGCGCGAGCCGCTCAGCACGGTCTCGGCGTCCTCGCGGCCGGGCTCGCGCAGGTGGGTGTGCAGGTCGACCAGGCCCGGGAGCGCGACGAGGCCCTCGGCGTCGACCACACGGGCCCCGTCCGGGGCGTCGACCGTGCCGGCGGCGCCCACCTCGGCGATGACGCCGTCGGCGAGGAGCAGGTCGGCGGGGAGCCCGCCGAGCGGACGGGCCGCGCGCAGGAGGGTCACGTCGGTCATCAGGAGGCCTCCCCGGCGAGCAGGTGGTAGAGCACGGACATGCGGATCGCGACGCCGGCCGAGACCTGCTCGAGGATCGCCGACTGCGCGGCGTCGGCGGCGTCGGCGGCGATCTCCAGGCCGCGGTTCATCGGGCCGGGGTGGCAGATCGGGACGTCGGGGCCGAGGGTCGCGAGCCGGTCGCGGGTCAGCCCGTAGCCGACGGCGTACTCGCGGGGCGAGGGGAAGAAGCCGCCGCTCATCCGCTCCCGCTGCACCCGCAGCATCATCACCGCGTCGGCGGTGGGCAGCACCTCGTCGAGGTCGTAGGACGTCGCGAACCCGTCCGCGGCCGACCAGGCCGCCACGCCGCTGGGCATCAGCGTCGGCGGCGCGACGACGGTGACCCGCGCCCCGAGCCGGGTCAGGCACCCGATGTTGCTGCGGAAGACCCGGCTGTGGGTGAGGTCGCCCACGATCACCACGTGGCGTCCCTCGAGCGAGCCGAGGCGGCGCGTGAGCGTGTACGCGTCGAGGAGCGCCTGGGTGGGGTGCTCGTGCGTGCCGTCGCCGGCGTTGATCACCGCCGCGTCGATCCACTGCGCCACCTGGTGCGCCGCCCCGCTGGCGTGGTGGCGCATGACGAGCGCGTCGACGCCCATCGAGGCGATCGTGAGCACGGTGTCGCGCAGGCTCTCGCCCTTCGAGGTCGAGGATCCCTTGCCGGTGATGTTGATGGTGTCGGCCGAGAGCCACTTGCCGGCGATCTCGAAGCTCGAGCGGGTGCGCGTGGAGTCCTCGAAGAACAGGTTGATCACGGTGCGACCGCGCAGCGCGGGCAGCTTCTTGACCTCGCGGCGCTGCACGTCGTGCATCTCGGCGGCGGTCGCGAACAAGGTGGTGATGTCATCGACGGAGAGGTCGTCGATCGAGAGCAGGTGCCGCTCCATCAGCTGATCCACACGCCTTCCTGGCCGTCGGTCTCCTGCAGCCGCACCATCACGCGCTCGGTGCGGGCGCTGGGCAGGTTCTTGCCGACGTGGTCGGCGCGGATGGGCAGCTCGCGGTGCCCGCGGTCGACGAGCACCGCGAGCCGGACGACGTCGGGACGCCCGAGGTCGTTCATCGCGTCGAGCGCCGCCCGCACGGTGCGACCGGAGTACAGGACGTCGTCGACCAGCACGACCGTCCGGCCGTCGATGCCGCCGGCCGGCAGGGACGTCGGCTGCGGCCCGCGGGCCGGCTGGCGGCGCAGGTCGTCGCGGTAGAGCGTGATGTCCAGCGAGCCGACGGGCACCTCGACGCCCTCGGTCTCGGCGAGCCGGGCGGCGATCCGCTCGGCGAGCCCCACCCCACGGGTCGGGATGCCGAGCAGCACCAGACCCTCGGCCCCCTTGTTGCGCTCGAGGATCTCGTGCGAGATGCGGGTGAGGGCCCGGGCGATGTCGCGGGCGTCGAGGACGACGCGGCCGGCGGGCTCCTGCGGCGGCGAGCCGGAGGGCGTGCTCATCGGATCTCCTTCTCCGCCTCACGGGACGGCTCGTTAAAGGACGACGGCGCTCACCCTAGCGCGCACGTCGCGTCGCGCCAGCAGCCCTCAGCGCAGCGCCAGCGCGAGCCGGCGGACGATCTCGCGCACCCGCTCCGCGCTCGTCGCGAGGTTGACCCGGACGTGCCCGGCGAGGCCGGGGTGGAAGTCGTGGCCGGCGTTGACCCGCAGCCGGCCGACGTCGAGCGCGCGGGCGGCGGGGTCGTCGTGGCCGTAGGCCCGCAGGTCGACCCAGGCGAGGTAGGTGGCCTCGAGCGGACGCATCCGGGCCTGCGGCAGCTCGCGGGCGAGCTCGGCGACGAACAGGTCGCGCATCGCGGCGAGTCGGTGACGCAGGGCGTCGAGCCAGGCGTCGCCCTCGGCGTAGGCCGCGATCGAGGCCTCGACGCCCAGCACCGACCAGGAGTCGTTGCGGGCCATCTCGGTGCGGACCAGCCGCTCGGCGATCCCCGCATCGGCGGCGACCAGCTGCGCGCACCTCAGGCCGGCCACGTTGAAGGCCTTCGACGCCGCGACCACCGCGACGGCGTGCTCGGCGGTGCCCTCGAGCGAGAGGTAGGGCACGTGGGGCCGTCCGTCGAGGGTCAGCGGCGCGTGGATCTCGTCGCTGACCACCCAGCCCCCGTGGCGCGTCACGACGTCGCGCACGGCCTCGAGCTCGGCGCGGGTGAACACGCGGCCCCACGGGTTGTGCGGCTGCGTCAGGAGCAGCACTCGCGCCCCCGCCGCGAAGTGCGCCTCGAGCGCGTCGAGGTCGAGCTCGGCGCGCTCGGCCGCCGGGTCGACGAGGAGGTCGCGGCGCTCGCGTCCGCAGATGCCGGCCAGCGCGAGCTGCGGGCGGTACGCCGGCACCGGCAGCACCAGCGGGCCCGGCGGCACGACGACGTCCAGCGCGAGTCGGACGCCGGCGGTGACGTCGACCGTCGCGATCACCCGCTCGGGATCCACCGCGTGCCCGAACCGCCGCTGCGCGAAGCCCGCATAGGCCTCCCCCAGCGGCCCGCCCTCGACGAACGCCGGGTAGCCGGTGCGTCCCTGCGCGACCGCCCGCTGCAGGGCCCCGACGATCGGCTCGGCGAGCGCGTAGTCCATCTCCGCGACCCAGGCCGGGAGCACGTCGGGGGCGACGAGCCCCCACTTGCACACCAGCGCCGCGCGGGCCTCCTCGTCGGTCAGGTCGCGGACCAGCGCGTCCGGGGCCTCGGGCAGGACGGTCACCTCAGCCCAGCAGCTCGCCGACCGCGGTCTCGATCGCGCGGTGGAACGTCGGGTAGGCGTAGATCATCGTGCCGAGGGTCTCCAGCGGCACCTCGGCGTGCACCGCGAGCGCCAGCAGGCCGAGGATCTCCCCGCCCGCGGGACCCATCGCCGTCGCCCCGACCAGGACGCCGCGGTCGGCGTCGGCCACGAGCTTGATCAGTCCCTGGGCGCCGGGTCCGTGGGTGAAGCCGCGCGAGGACTGCTCCAGCGGCGTCGAGGCGGTGCGCACCGTCAGGCCCGCCTCGCGCGCGGCCCGCTCGGTGAGGCCGACGCCGCCGACCTCGGGGTCGGTGAAGGTGACGTGCGGCAGCGCGTGGTAGCGCGCCGGCGGACCGTCCTGGCCGAGCAGGTCGCGGCGCGCGATCGCCGACTGGTACATCGAGACGTGGGTGAAGGCGCCGTGGCCGACCACGTCGCCGATCGCCCAGAGGCCCTCGACGCCGGCGACCCGCATGCGGTCGTCGACGTCGAGGCGCCGCGCGGTGGGGTCGAGGCCGACGGTCTCCAGGCCCACGTCGTCGAGGTTCGGGGTGCGACCCGCGGCCACGAGCACCTTCTCCGCGCGCAGGGTCTCCTCGCCGAGGTCGAGCACGATCGAGCCGTCCGCGTCGTCGACCGACGCCGAGGCGATCGTGGCCCGCGTGACCACCCGGATCCCCTCATGGGCGAAGACCTCGCCCAGCAGCTCGCCGGCCTCCGGCTCGCTCGGGCCGAGCAGCCGCTCGCCGACCTCCACGATCGTGACGCGCACGCCGAACCGGCTCATCACCTGGGCCATCTCGGCGCCGATGGGGCCGCCGCCGACGACGATCAGCGAGCCGGGCAGCTCGGTGGCGCGGACGATCTCGCGGTTGGTCCAGTGCGGGACGTCGGCCAGGCCCGGCACCGGCGGCACGGCCGGCCGGGTGCCGGGGTTGAGCACCACGCCGCGACCGGCCGCGAACGAGCGCGTGCCGCCGTCGGCGAGCTCGACGTCGACGCGGCCCGGCCCGGCCAGGCGTCCGACGCCGTGCAGCACCGTGGCGCCGGCGTCCTCGAGCCGCTCGACGGCGACGCGGTCGTCCCAGTGGTCGGTGGCCTGGGCGGCGATCCGCTCCGCCACCGGCGTCCAGGCGCGGGTGACGCTCACCTCGCCGGCCAGCTCGCCCGCCCGGTGGGCCTCGGCGAGGGCGTCGGAGGCCCGCACCATCATCTTGGTCGGCACGCAGCCGTAGTACGGGCACTCGCCACCGACCAGGTGCTTGTCGATCGCGACGACGCTCAGCCCGGCCTGCGCGACCGCGGTGGCGAGCGCCTCGCCGCCGGGGCCGAGCCCGACGACGACGACGTCGACCTGCTCGACGTCCCTGGACTGCTGGGACTGCTCGGACTGCTCGGACGGGGGGCGGGCGTCGACGCTCATGGCGCCACCCTGTCAGTCCGCGGCCGGTCGTCCCAGACCCGGCGGGGTGCTAGACGAGCTGGGCCCGATCGCGCTGGATCGCGCCGAGCACGCCGTTGACGAACTGCGGGCTGTCGTCGGTGGAGAGGTCGCGGGTCAGCGAGATCGCCTCGCTGACCGCCACGCCCTCGGGCAGGTCCTCGGCCCACAGGAGCTCCCAGACGCCGATGCGCAGGACGTTGCGGTCGACCGCGGGCATGCGGGCCAGCGTCCAGCCCTGCGCGTACTGCGCGAGCAGCTCGTCGATGCGGGCGGCGTGCTCGACGACGCCGCGCACGACGACGCCGGTGTAGGGGTTCGTCGGGCCCTCGCCGTCGGCGATCGCCCGCTCGAGCGCCTCGACCGCCGACTCGCCCCGCATCTCCGAGGCGAACAGCAGGTCGAGGGCTCGCTTGCGCGCCTTGGTGCGGGCCGAGACGCGACCCGGGCTGCGGTCCTGGGCGTCGGCCATCAGGCCTTGACGCGGCCCAGGTAGGAGGAGTCGCGGGTGTCGACCTTGACCTTCTCGCCCTGGTTGACGAAGAGCGGCACCTGGATCTCGTGGCCGGTCTCGAGGGTGGCGGGCTTGGTGCGGCCGGTGGCGGAGTCGCCGACCACGCCGGGCTCGGTGTAGGTGACGAGCAGCTCGACCGAGGCGGGCAGCTCGATGAACAGCACGCGGCCCTCGTTGGTGGCGACGATCGCCTCCTGGTTCTCGAGCATGAAGTTCGCGGCGTCGCCGACGATCTCGGGGGCGACCTCGATCTGGTCGTAGCTCTGGACGTCCATGAACACGAAGCTCGAGCCGTCGTTGTAGAGGTACTGCATCGTGCGGCGGTCGACCGTGGCGGTCTCGACCTTGGTGCCGGCGTTGAAGGTCTTGTCGACGTTCTTGCCCGACTCGACGTTGCGGAGCTTGGTGCGCACGAACGCGGGGCCCTTGCCCGGCTTGACGTGCTGGAACTCCACGACGGCCCAGAGCTGACCGTCGATGTTGAGGACCATGCCGTTCTTGAGGTCGTTCGTCGTTGCCATGCGCGCGTGTCAGCCTTCTTCTCGCGGGATCGGGGGTCGGCCCCGCCCGCGCTGGGCCACGGGGGCGCGCGGGCGGTGACGGCCGACAGCGCAGCCTACTGGGAGGCGGCTCCGAACTCCCAGACGACCTCGACGCGCACCGCCACGTCGTCCTTGCCCGCGCGGATCTGCAGGTCGACGTCGCGCGCAAAGGCCAGGCGGTCGAGGGCGTAGGAGGCCTGCGGCACCACGGCCCGGGGCGCGGCGGCGGAGGCCTCGCGCAGGGTCAGCACGCGGCCGAGGCCCTGGCCGGTCGCCGCGGCGTACTGCTCGGCCTTCGCCGTCGCGTCGGCCACGGCCGCCCGGCGCGCCCGCTCCTGCGCCGCGCTCGGGTCCGAGACCTGGAGTCGCAGACCGCTCACGCGCACCGCGTCGCCGCCCGCGGCCACCGCCTCGGTCACCGCCCGACCGCCTCGGCGCAGCTCGCGCACCAGCACGGTGGCGCGCTGCGTCACCCGGTAGCCGACCAGGCGCGGCGTGCGTCCGGCGTAGTCGTACTCCGGGTCCATGTCCAGGCCGGCGGTCTGCACGTCCGAGCGCTGGACGCCGGCGCGGCGCACCGCGTTCGTGACCTGCTGCAGGCGGCTCCCCGCCGCGTCGAGCGCCGTGGCCAGGTCGTCACGCACGAGCGAGACCGCGACGTCGAAGCGCACCTGGTCGGGCACGACGGTGGCCTCGCCGCGGCCCGTCATCGTGAGGGTGCGCGCCTGGCCGGCGAGGGAGTCGGACGCCGCCGCGGGCGTCAGGGGCGTCGCGGGCGTCGGGGCGGCCACGGCCGCTCCTCCCCCGCCCCCGAGGACGTAGGCCAGCGCGACGGCCAGCACCAGCACGGCCGCCGCGAGCGCGAGGATCGGGGCGCCGATGCGGGACGCCGGCGCGGTGGGGCCGGCCGGGGTGGCGCCGGGCGCGGTGGGGTTGCCCGGGGTGGGCGGGATCGGGGCGGAGCTCATCGTGGGGCCTCTCCGGCGCCGGTCGGGCGCCGGCGCTCGGGGGTCGGACGCGCCTCGGTGTGGTCCGGTTCCCGGCGCGGTCACGCTCCGCCTCCTCCGCCTCAGGGGCCCCTCGAGTGCGCAGGTTTCCCCGGATATCCGGGGAAACCGGACGTTGTCAGGTGAAGTTTCCCCTGACAACGTCCAGGTTCCCCTGACCAGATCGCCCCCGATCGAGTCCGCCGACCTCGGCGACCCGCGGGCGACGGCCCGGGCGGGCCTCACACCCCGAGCAGCTCCGCGATCGCGACCAGGGCCTGTCGGTACCCCTCGACGCCGAGCCCGGCGATCACCCGGTCCGCGTGGGGCGTGACGACGGAGGTGTGACGGAAGACCTCCGGCCGCTGGAGCGGCTCGCTGAGGTGCACCTCGATCAGCGGCGCCTCGAGCTGGGCGCAGGCGTCGTAGATCGCG
The DNA here is from genome assembly GCF_020075545.1 of Nocardioides sp. TRM66260-LWL. Lineage (GTDB taxonomy): Bacteria > Actinomycetota > Actinomycetes > Propionibacteriales > Nocardioidaceae > Nocardioides. The sequence goes on along the minus strand of NZ_JAIQZK010000001.1, from coordinate 1,037,031 downwards.
TACGAGTAGTGGGTCCAGGCAGCGGCGTTCAGGACGACGGGCGTCCGGTCGTCGGCGGCGTCGTTGAGCCAGTCGAGCAGCTCGCCCTCGTGGTTGGTCTGCCGCACCTCCACCTCGAGCCCCAGCTCGCGACCCCATCCCTCGCACAGCGAGACGAGCTCGGCGTGGGTCGTCGTGCCGTAGATCTCCGGCTGGCGGCGTCCCAGGCGCCCGAGGTTCGGGCCGTTCAGCACCAGCGCGCGCGTCATGCCGGGGCTCCCGGCGCCAGCGCGGCGTAGGCGTCGACCAGCACCTGCTCGTCGGGGCCCGCCAGCACCCGCGGACGAAGCGTCTCGCCGTCCTGGGCCAGGACGATCAGCCGCAGTCGCGACCCGCGCGACTTCTTGTCCACGCGCATCGTCGCCAGCAGGTCCTCGAACGGCGCGGCGGCGTAGCCCACCGGCAGGCCGACCCGGCCGAAGGCCGAGCGGTGGCGGGTCAGGGTCGCCTCGTCGATCAGCCCGACCCGATAGGCCACCTCGGCGACGTACACGCAGCCGATCGCCACCGCCTCGCCGTGCCGGATGCCGTAGTGCTCGGCCCGCTCGATCGCGTGGGCGAGGGTGTGGCCGTAGTTGAGCGCCTCCCGGCCGGGGTGACCGCCCGTGGCCTCGCTGCCGCCGGCCTCCTTGAGGTCGCCCACGACGACGTCGATCTTCACCGCGATCGCCCGCTCGACGAGCTCCCGCAGCACCGGGCCGGCGGGGTCGAGGATCGTCTCGACGGCGGCGTCCTCCACCAGGTCGAGGATCGCAGGGTCGGCGATGAAGCCGCACTTCACGACCTCGCCGAGACCGGCCACCAGCTCGGCGCGCGGCAGCGACGCCAGCAGCGCGAGGTCGCAGAGCACGCCGGCGGGCTCGTGGAAGGCGCCGACGAGGTTCTTGCCCGCGCCGGTGTTGACGCCGGTCTTGCCGCCGACGGCCGCGTCGACCATGGCGAGCAGGGTGGTCGGCACGTGGACGACCCGGACGCCGCGCAGCCAGCTCGCTGCGACGAACCCGCCGAGGTCGGTGGTCGCCCCGCCGCCGAAGGTCACGACGGCGTCCGAGCGGGTGAAGCCGGCCTCGCCGAGGGCCTCCCAGCACGCGGCGGCCGTGGACACCGTCTTGGCGGACTCGCCGTCGGGCACCGGGAGCACGGTGACGGCGTAGCGCTCCTCCAGCGCCGCCAGCACCGGCGCCGCGAGGGCGCGCAGCGGCTCGCCGACGACCAGCGCGACCCGGGTCGGGGCGTCGCCCAGCAGGTCGACGACCCGCGCGCTGACGCCGTGACCGACGATCACGTCGTAGGGCGAGGCCCCGCCGACGGGCAGGACGGTCGCTGCGGCGGCTCCGGTGGCTCCGGCGGCTCCGGCGGTCGACGCGGTCATGGTGTCTCCTCGAGCTCGTCCAGGGCGGCGGCCACGGCGTCGGCCACGGCGTCGGGCGTCCGGCCGTCGGTGTCGACGACCACCGTCGCGACGGCCTCGTAGACCGGGGTCCGCTCGTCCAGCAGCTGCTTGATCCGGCCCCGCACGTTGCCGAGCAGCAGCGGCCGTGAGGCGCCGAGCCCGACGCGCTCGGCCGCCGCGGCGAGGCCGACCCGCAGGAACACCACGCGGTGCCCGACGAGCGCCTCGCGGGTGGCCGGATCGAGCACCGCGCCGCCGCCGAGCGCCAGCACGCCGTCGTGCTCGCGCAGGGCCCGGGCGACGGCGTCCCGCTCGAGCTCGCGGAAGCGCGCCTCGCCCGACTCCACGAAGACGTCGGCGACGCTGCGTCCCTCGGTCGCCTCCACGTCGTGGTCGGTGTCGCGCACCGCGACGCCCCAGCGCGCGCCCAGCAGCGAGGCGACGGTGGTCTTGCCGGCGCCCATCGGGCCGACGAGCACCGCGCGAGGCGCGGTCATGCCCGGCTCACCGGTACGCGAGCGCGGCGAGGTAGGCCTCGGCGTTGCGCCGCGTCTCCCCCACCGAGTCGCCGCCGAACTTCTCGAGCACGGCGTCGGCCAGCACCAGCGCCACCATCGCCTCGGCGACGATGCCGGCCGCCGGGACGGCGCACACGTCGGAGCGCTGGTGGTGGGCCACGGCCGCCTCACCGGTGCTGACGTCGACGGTGCGCAGGGCGCGCGGCACGGTGGCGATCGGCTTCATCGCCGCCCGCACCCGCAGGATCTCGCCGGTGGTCATGCCGCCCTCGGTGCCTCCGGAGCGGCCCGACGTGCGTCGGATGCCCTCGGGCGTCGGCTCGATCTCGTCGTGGGCCAGGGAGCCCGGGGTGGCCGCGAGCTCGAAGCCGTCGCCGACCTCGACGCCCTTGATCGCCTGGACGCCCATGAGCGCGCCGGCCAGGCGAGCGTCGAGCCGGCGGTCCCAGTGGACGTGCGAGCCGAGGCCCGGCGGGAGCCCGTGCACGACGACCTCGACGACGCCGCCGAGCGTGTCGCCGTCCTTGTGCGCCTGCTCGATCCGCTCGACCATCGCGGCGCTCGCCTCGGGGTCCAGGCAGCGCACCGGGTCGGCGTCGAGCCGCTCGACGTCGTCGGCGGCCGGGACGAGGCCCTTCGGCGCCGGCACCCCGCCGAGCTCGACGACGTGGCTGACGATCCGGGCGCCGACCGCCTGCTCGAGGAAGTTGGACGCCACGCGCCCGAGCGCGACGCGGGCGGCGGTCTCGCGGGCGGACGCGCGCTCGAGGACGGGCCGCGCCTCGTCGAAGTCGTACTTCTGCATGCCGGCGAGGTCGGCGTGTCCGGGGCGCGGTCGCGTCAGCGGCGCGTTGCGGGCCAGCGCGGCCAGCTCGTCGGCGTCGACCGGGTCGGCCGACATGACCTTCTCCCACTTCGGCCACTCGGTGTTGCCGACGATCAGCGCCACCGGACCGCCCTGGGTCTCGCCGTGCCGCACGCCGCCGGAGATCGTCACGGCGTCCTGCTCGAACTTCATCCGCGCGCCGCGCCCGTGGCCGAGCCGACGCCGAGCCAGCGAGTCGGCGATGTCGTCGGTGGTGATGCGCACGTGGGCCGGCAGGCCCTCGAGCACGGCGACGAGGGACGGGCCGTGGGACTCGCCCGCAGTGAGCCAACGCAGCATGGCTGCATCCTCCCATGCGCACCACGGCGCGACGTCGCGGGTGAGCGGTGGCGAGACCCCCGCCGGCGGCTCGGCTCAGCCCAGCAGCGCGGCGAGGACCGGTCCGACGGCCGGCCCGAGGAGCGTGCCGACGACCAGGGCGGGACCGAACGGCCGGGCCCGGCGCAGCAGCGACCGGTCGCGCCGGACGAGCGCCAGGGCCAGGCCGGGCACGCCGAGCACGAGGAAGGCGAGGTAGAGGCCGGTGAGGGTCTCGGCCGGTCCGAGCCGACCGAGCAGCAGCCCCAGCACCGCCACGAGCCGCACGTCCCCGAAGCCCAGGCCGGCCGACCGCAGCCACCACAGGAGCCAGAAGACCGAGCGCGCCACCAGCCCGCACGCCACCGCCACGAGCAGCCGGCGGGCGTCGCCGGTGACGGCGCCCTCCACCAGGAGCACGCCCAGCGCCCAGGTGGTGGCCGGGAGCACGACCGCGCGCGGCAGCAGCCGCGTCCGGGCGTCGACCAGGGCGAGCGTGACGAGCACCGGCACCAGCGGCAGCCACAGCAGCCAGGGCCAGCCGGACGGCACCGTGAGCACCACCAGCGCCGCGGCCCCCACGCCCCACGCCGCCGCCCGCCGAGCGAGGCCGGGCTCGGTGGCCACCTCGGCGTAGGTCGGCGGCGGCTCCTCGTCGGCCGGCAAAGAGGGGGACGGGGACGGGTCGGGCAGCCGGACGACCAGCGCCGGCGCGGCCAGGCCCGCCAGCCCGCAGCCGAGGACGCCGGCGACGCCGACCGCCGTCGTGGCGGGGTCCACCGGCTCAGCCCCGCTCGGCCAGGGCCGCCTCGCCGGCGGCGCGCATCGACGCCAGGGGCGCCGCGAGCCCGGTGAAGGCGGTGAACTGAAGCGCGGCCTGGTGCACCAGGAGGTCCAGGCCGCTCACCAGGGCCGCGCCGCCCAGGGACGCGGCGCGGGCCAGGGGCGTCGGCCACGGCTCGTAGAGCGCCTCGAAGACCAGCGGGGCCGCGCCCCACCGGGCGACCAGCTCGGGCGTCTGGGCCTCGGCCGGGACGGTGGAGACGAGCGCGTCGGCGCGCGGCACGTCGTCCAGCGGGCGCGCCTCGACCCGCGGCGCCGACGGATGGGCCGCGATCGCCGCCACGGTCTCCGCCGCACGGTCGGGCCGGCGCGCCAGGACGACCACCTCGCGGGCGCCGAGCATCACGGTCGCGAGCCCGATCGAGGCCGCCGTCGCACCGCCGCCGAGCACGGCCACCGACTCCAGCGGACCGTCGTAGCGCTCCGCGATCGCCGCCATGGCTCCCGGGAGATCGGTGTTGTCGACGTGCCGCTCGCCGTCGACGAGCACCAGGGTGTTGGCGGCGCCGGCGAGCCGCGCGAGCTCGCCGACCCGCGTCGCCAGCGGCAGCACGGCCCGCTTCAGCGGCATGGTCAGCGACAGCCCGCGCCACCCGTCGTCGAGCCCGGCGAGGAAGCCCGGCAGGCCCGCCTCGTCGACGCGGACCGCCTCGTAGGCCCAGTCGAGACCGGCGGCCGCGTAGCCGGCGCGGTGCAGCACCGGCGAGAGCGAGTGAGCGATCGGATCACCCAGGACGGCGCAGCGCACGACGGCCTCAGCAGCGGTCGGACTGCGTCGCGCAGTAGCGCCGCAGCTCGGCCTTGTAGGCGAGGAACTGCTGGTAGTCCCGGGTGAACTTGGTCTCGCCGGTCGCGAGGTTCGTCGTCACGTAGAAGAGCCAGTCCCCCGACGCCGGCCGCGCCGCCGCCGCGAGCGCCTCGTCGCCCGGGGCCTCGATCGGCCCCGGCGGGAGCCCCGGGTTGCGATAGGTGTTGTACGGGCTGTCGACCCGCAGGTCGGCGGCCGACGGCACCGCGACGAGCGAGCGCTTCAGGGCGTAGTTGACCGTGGCGTCGATCTGCAGCAGCCCGTTGGTCGGCGGGCCGGTCGTCTCGAGCCGGTTGTAGACGACCCGGGCGATCTTGGGCATCACGTCGCCGCGACCCTCCGCCTCGACCAGGCTCGCGACCGTCATCAGCTCGGCGGGCGTGAGGCCGTTGCGCTTCGCGCTGGCCTCGAGGTCGACCTCGTCGGCCGCCTGGCGCCACCGCGCCACCATCGCGCGCAGCATCTGTCGGGCCGTGGCCTTCGGCGGGAAGGAGTAGGTGGAGGGGAACAGGTAGCCCTCGGGCCCGTCGGCGTACGAGGGCAGGCCCAGCCCCGAGGGCCGGGCGAGCTCGCGCTCGAAGGCGGCCTTCGACACCTTGGTGGCCTTGACCAGGATCGCGACGGTCTGCTCGACCGTCAGGCCCTCGGGCACCGTCACCCGGCTCGCCACGATGTTGGCGGGATCCGCCAGCACCGCGATCGCGTCGGACGCCTTCATCTGCGAGCGCAGCGCGTAGGTGCCCACCTGGATGCCGAGCGCGTCGGGGTTGGCGTCCGCGGCCGAGACGCAGGCGTCGACCGAGGCCACGACGTCGGCCTTCGCCAGGGTGCGGCAGATCGCGGTCGCGGAGTCGCCCCGGCGGACCTCGATCTCCACGGAGCCCGAGCCCGGGCCCGCGTAGTCGTCGCCGCCGCCCAGACGGCTGCCGATCGCGTCGACCACGCGGCTGCCGCCGACGTAGAGCCCGCCGCCGAGGACGACGAGCAGCGCCACCACCAGCAGCAGCACCGGCAGCCGCGAGCGTCGCCGCCGGCGCCGGCCTGCTCCGGCACGCGGACCGACCGGGAGCATCGCCAGCCCGACGTCCTCGGGCTCGTGCTCGGGACTGCTCATGCGGGTGCCTCCACGGTCTCGCCGGGCGCGATGCCGGTGGCGCGTTCGGTGTCGAGCGCGTGCTGCAGGATCAGCACCGCCGCGGCCTGGTCGATGACCTCGCGACGACGCGCCCCCTTGCGCTGGTCGCGGAGCATAGCCTCCGCGCTGACGGTCGTGAGCCGCTCGTCGACCAGCCGCACCGGGATCGGCGCGACCCGGGCGGCGACCGTCGCGGCGAAGTCGCGGACCTTGAGCGCCGCGGGTCCCTCGCCGCCGGCGAGCGAGCGGGGCAGGCCCACGACGATCTCGACGACGACGTCGGCCGGCTCCTCGGCGCCCGCGTCCGCGGCGATGTCGCGCAGGATGCGTCCGAGGCGCGCGAGATCGCCCTTGCCGCGCCGCACCGTCTCGACCGGCGTGGCGAGCATGCCGGACGGGTCGCTGCGGGCGACGCCGATGCGGGCGTCGCCGGGGTCGAGTCCGAGCCGTGTGCCGTGACGCACCGCGTCGCCCGTCAGCCGGCCACGACGCGGCCGACCTCGATGACGACGAGCCCGAGCGCCTCGTCGACGCGCGAGGCGTCCGTGCCGCCGCCCTGGGCGACGTCGTCCTTGCCGCCGCCCTTGCCGCCGAGCAGCGGACCGACGGCCTTGACCAGCGCGCCCGCCGACAGCCCCCGGGCCCGCGCCTCATCGGTGGTCGCGGCGACGACCGAGACCTTGCCGTCGGCGACGCCGAGGATCACCACGACGCCCGGCTCGCCCTGCGGCAGCCGGCCGCGGACGTCGAGCGCGAGCGTGCGGACGTCGCCGCCCGCGGCGCCGTCGACGCGGTGCGCGACGACCAGCGCCGGGCCGACCCGCTGGGCGGACTCGGCGAGCGCCGCGCCGCCGGCGAGCAGCTGCGCCACCCGCACCCGCTCGATCTCCTTCTCGGCGCTGCGCAGCCGCGTGACGAGGTCGCCGACGCGGTCGACGAGATCGTCGGGCTGGGCCTTCAGCAGGCCGGTGAGCTGCGCGACGACGTCGCGCTCGCGGGCGAGGTAGGCGAAGCCCTCGACGCCGGTCAGCGCCTCGATGCGCCGGTTGCCCGAGCCGACCGACGACTCGCCGGTGACGACGACGGTGCCGATCTGGCTGGAGTGGTCGACGTGGGTGCCGCCGCAGAGCTCGCGCGACCAGGGGCCGCCGATCTCGACGACCCGCACCTGCGACTCGTCGTAGGTCTCGCCGAACAGCGCGATCGCCCCCCAGTCGCGCGCCTCGGGCAGGGTCATGTACTGCCAGCTGACCGGCAGGTCGGCGCGGAGCGCCTGGTTGCTGACCTGCTCGATGTCGCGCACCTGCTCGGTGCTGAGGCCCGAGGTCCAGCCGAAGTCGAGGCGCAGGTAGCCGGGCCGGTTGTAGGAGCCCGCCTGCAGGGCCGTGGGGCCGAGCACCTCGCGCAGGGCGGCGTGGACGACGTGCGTGCCCGAGTGCGCCTGGCGGGCGCCGAGACGCCACTCGGGGTCGACCCGCGCGTGCAGGACGGCGTCCTGCGTGAGCTCGCCGTCGAGCACCCGCACCTGGTGGACGACCAGGCCCTTCACCGGGCGCTGGACATCGAGCACCTCCAGGCGTCCGCCGTCGAAGTCGAGGTGGCCGGCGTCGGCGGCCTGGCCGCCCGACTCGGCGTAGAACGGGGTGCGGTCGAGCACGACCTCGCCCACCTCGCCGCTGCGCAGCACGGGCGTGGCCGCGCCGCCGGCGAGCAGCGCGAGCACCCGCGACTCGGTCTCCAGCGTCGAGTAGGCGAGCCACTCGGTCGGGCCGTGGGCGTCGAGGACGCCGCGGTAGACGCCGGTGTCGGCGTGCTGGCCCTTCTTCGCCCGGGCGTCGGCCTTGGCCCGCTCGCGCTGCTCGGTCATGAGCGCGCGGAAGCCCGCCTCGTCGACGCTCAGCCCGGCCTCGGAGGCCATCTCGAGGGTCAGGTCGATCGGGAAGCCGTAGGTGTCGTGCAGGGCGAAGGCGCGCTCGCCCGAGAGCAGCGACGCGCCGGACGCGCGGGTCTCCTCGGCGGCGGTGTCGAAGATCGCGGTGCCGGCGGCGAGGGTCTTGCGGAACGCCTCCTCCTCGGCGTAGGCCACGCGCTCGATGCGCTCGAAGCCGGTCTCGAGCTCGGGGTAGGACGCCTTCATCCGCTGCATGCTCACCGGCAGCAGCTCGGGCAGCGCACGCCCCTCGAAGCCGAGCAGGCGCATCGAGCGGATCGCGCGCCGCAGCAGGCGGCGCAGCACGTAGCCGCGGGCCTCGTTGCCCGGGGTGACGCCGTCGCCGATGAGCATCAGCGCGGAGCGCACGTGGTCGGCCACCACCCGGAACCGCACGTCGTCGCCCTCGTCGGCGCCGTACCGCTTGCCGGTGAGCTCGCAGGCGCGCTCGATGACGGGGAACACCTCGTCGATCTCGTACATGTTCTCCTTGCCCTGCAGGAGGTACGCGACGCGCTCGAGGCCCATGCCGGTGTCGATGTTCTTGGCGGGCAGGGGGCCCGCGACGTCGAAGTCGTCCTTCGCCCGGACCGCGGAGAGCTCCTCCTGCATGAAGACCAGGTTCCAGATCTCCAGGAAGCGGTCCTCGTCGGCGTTCGGGCCGCCGTCGGGGCCGTAGGCGGGGCCGCGGTCGACGTAGATCTCCGAGCACGGGCCGCCGGGGCCCGGCACGCCCATGCTCCAGTAGTTGTCCTTCAGGCCGCGCTCCTGGATGCGCTCGAACGGCAGGCCGGCCACCTCGTGCCAGATCTGCTTGGCCTCGGTGTCGCTGGGCAGCACCGTGACCCAGATCTTCTCGGGGTCGAAGCCGTAGCCGCCGTCCTCGACCGCGCCGGTGACGAGCGTCCACGCGAAGCGGATCGCCCCCTCCTTGAAGTAGTCGCCGAAGGAGAAGTTGCCGCACATCTGGAAGAAGGTGCCGTGCCGCGTGGTCTTGCCGACCTCCTCGATGTCGAGGGTGCGCACGCACTTCTGGACGCTCGTCGCCGTCGACCACACGGGGGTCTCCTGGCCGAGGAAGTACGGCTTGAACGGCACCATGCCGGCGTTGACGAACAGCAGGTTCGGGTCGTCGAGCAGCAGCGAGGCCGACGGGACGACCGTGTGCCCGTGCCGCTCGAAGTGCGCGATGAAGCGGCGGCGGATCTCGGCGGTGTCCATCAGCGGGGGTCCTCCTGGGTGCGGTGCGGGACGGGGTGCGCGGCGTCGGCGCGCGGCGGGGACTCGGGGCCGGCCGGTCCGAGCTCCAGCCGGACCCCGGGGGCGGGCGAGCGCAGGCGCTCCCGCAGGACGGGCTCGGCGTCGGCGCGTCCCTGGGCGATCTCCTCGCGGAGCACCCGGGCGCCGACGATCAGCGCGTGCACGCGGTCCTCCAGGCCCTCGGGCGTGAGGAGCTCGGCGGCACGGCGGGCCCGGACCATCGTGTAGACCGCGGCGCCGGCGCCGGCCGCGAACCAGACGGCGCGGCTCACGGGCTCACCGTGCGGCGCCGGGCCGCGACGTCGCGTCGGGCCGCGCGCAGGTCGGCGCGCCGCTGCTTGCGCGAGGAGCGGAGGTCGCGGCGCATCTCGGCGCGGACCCGGGCGCGGCCCTCAGGCGCCAGGGCGCGGCGCAGGCCGGCGGCCAGCGAGCCGACCTGGACGGCGGACTCGCGCAGGACGAGATCGGCGAGCAGCGGGCCCTCGATGCGGACGGCCTCGACCGGCTCGTCGCGGGTCGCCGCGGACGGCTCGCCGAGGTGGGTGATGACGTGCGGCGCGGTGGACGAGCCACCCGCCGTCGCGGGCCGCTGGGCGCGCTCCACCCGGGCCAGGCGCGCCTCGAGCTCGGCGCGCGCGGCCTCGGCGGCCTCGACGCCGGCCCGCAGCACGTCGAGCTCCGCACGGCGACGGCGCACGGTGCGGTGGGCGGCGATCGCCAGGCCGAGGCCGAGGAGCACCAGCAGCGCGGTGGCGACCAGGACGCCGGCCGCCGCCCACGCCGGGACCGTCCAGTGCTCGCTCACGATCGACGACCCTATCGCGCGCCGTCAGGCGTCGGTGCCCCGGATGATCGCCCGCACGCGCTCCCAGCGCTCGCGGATGCCGGCCTCGGCGCCGTGGGTCGTCGGCCGGTAGTAGACGGCGTCGGCCACGGGGTCGGGCGCGTACTGCTGGGTGGCGATGCCGAACGGCTCGTCGTGGCTGTACTTGTACGGCTCCGGCGCGCCCGCGGCGTGGCCGAGCCGCTTCGCGCCGGCGTAGTGGCCGTCGCGCAGGTGCGGCGGGACGCTGCCCAGCCGGCCCGCGCGGACGTCGGCGGTGGCCGCGGCGAGCGCGGTCGTCACGGCGTTCGACTTCGGCGCCACCGCCAGGGCGATGGTCGCGTGCGCGAGGTTGAGCCCAGCCTCGGGCATCCCGATCAGCTGGACGGCCTGGGCCGCCGCCACGGCGGTCTGCAGCGCGGACGGGTCGGCGAGGCCGACGTCCTCGCTGGCGGCGATCACCAGGCGGCGGGCGATGAAGCGCGGGTCCTCCCCCGCCTCGATCATCCGGGCCAGGTAGTGGAGCGCCGCGTCGACGTCGGAGCCCCGCACGGACTTGATGAAGGCGCTGACGACGTCGTAGTGCTGGTCGCCCTGCCGGTCGTAGCGGACGGCGGCCTGGTCGACGGCCGTCTCGGCGATCGCCAGCGAGACGGCGTCGGCGCCGGTCGAGCGCGCCGCGCCCGCGGCCGCCTCCAGGTAGGTGAGGGCGCGCCGCGCGTCGCCGCCCGCCAGCCGGACGAGGTGGTCGGCGGCGTCCTCGTCGAGCCCCACCGCCCCGCCGAGGCCGCGCTCGTCGACGAGCGCCTGCTCGATCACCGCGCGCACGTCGGCGTCCGAGAGCGGCTCGAGGCGCAGCAGCAGGGAGCGCGAGAGCAGGGGCGAGATGACGGAGAAGAACGGGTTCTCCGTGGTGGCCGCGACGAGGGTCACCCAGCGGTTCTCCACGCCCGGCAGCAGGGCGTCCTGCTGGGCCTTGGAGAACCGGTGCACCTCGTCGACGAAGAGCACGGTCTCCTCGCCGGTGGCGACGAGCTCGGCCCGGGCGGCCTCGATCGCCGCCCGCACCTCCTTGACGCCGGCGCTGACCGCCGAGATCTCCACGAACCGCCGGTCGGTCTGGTGGCTGACGATCGCCGCGATCGTGGTCTTGCCGGTGCCCGGCGGACCCCACAGCAGCAGCGACAGCGAGCGCTGGTCGTCGATCAGCTGGCGCAGCGGCGAGCCGGGCTCGCGCAGCTGCGCCTGGCCGACGAGCTCGTCGAGGGTGCGCGGACGCATCCGCACCGCGAGCGGCTCGGACGCGTGGCCGGTGGACTGCAGCGAGCCACCGCCCCCGCGGCGGGGGGCGGCGGCGCCGGGCACGTCGAAGAGTCCGTCCATCGCGCCCGAGTCTGCCCCACCGCCGCCGTGGCGGCTCAGCCGGAGACGACCGTGCGGTTCTGCAGGTCGAGCCAGGTGTCGGAGTAGCCGGGCCCGGTGCCGAGCTCGGTGACCGACTCGGCGCCGGGGTCAGGCGTGCCGTGCTGGTCGACGCCCAGCAGACGCGCGGTGATCGGCTGCTCCGGCGCCTTGCCGATCTCGCCGGGGAAGTGGCAGGCGACCTTGTGCTTCGGGCCGATCTGCAGCAGCGGCGGCTCGACCTTGGCGCAGATCTCCTGGGCCAGGTGGCAGCGGGTGCGGAACCGGCAGCCGGACGGCGGGTTGATCGGGCTGGGCACGTCGCCGGTCAGACGGATCCGCTCGCGTCGGCCGCCGACGGCCGCCTGGCGCACGTCGGGCACCGCCGAGAGCAGCGCCTGGGTGTAGGGGTGGGAGGGGTGGGAGTACAGCGAGTCGCGATCGCCGATCTCGACGATCTTGCCGAGGTACATGACCGCGATCTCGGGGCAGAAGTGCCGCACGATCGCGAGGTCGTGGGCGATGAAGAGGAACGCGATGCCGAACTCGCGCTGCAGGTCGCTGAGCAGGTTGATCACCTGCGCCTGGATCGACACGTCGAGCGCGGAGACCGGCTCGTCGGCCACCAGCAGCTTCGGCTGCAGGGTCAGCGCCCGCGCGATGCCGATGCGCTGCCGCTGACCGCCGGAGAACTCGTGCGGGTAGCGGTTGTAGTGCTCGGGGTTGAGGCCGACGATCTCGAGCAGCTCCTGCACCCGGCCGAGGATCTTGTCCTTGGGCACGACCTGGTGGATCGCCAGCGGGGCGCCGATGATCGTGCCGACGGTGTGCCGCGGGTTCAGCGAGGTGTAGGGGTCCTGGAAGATCATCTGGATCTCCCGGCGCAGCGGCTGCAGTCGACGGGCCGAGCGGTGGGCGATGTCCTCGCCCTCGAACCGGATGGCGCCGCCGGTGGGCTCGTAGAGCCGGGTGATCAGGCGTCCGGTCGTCGACTTGCCGCAGCCGGACTCGCCGACCAGGCCCAGGGACTGGCCGGCACGGACCTGGAAGGACACGCCGTCGACGGCCTGCACGTGGCCCACCGTGCGCCGGATCAGCCCGGAGCCCTTCACGGGGAACCACATGCGCAGGTCGTCGACCTCGAGCAGCGGCGCCGCGGAGCCGGACGGGGCGGAGTGGCGTCCGGCGGGGACGTCCTGGGTCATCGGGGTCTCCATCACAGCTCCTCGACGAGGTCGGGGGCGATCTCGGGCAGGATCTCGGCGCGGTAGATCACGTCGGGGTCGGACAGGTGGCACCGCTTGAGATGCACCCCGCCCCGCGGGCCCGGCACGAGGTCGGGCAGCTGGGTGCGGCACAGGTCGCCGGCGACCTTGTCGCGGTGCGTGCAGCGCGGGTGGAAGGCGCAGCCGGACGGCGGGTTGAGCAGCGACGGCGGGTTGCCCGGGATCGGCAGCAGCGCGGCGTCGGGGTCGCCGCTCACGTCGGGGACGCTGGAGAGCAGACCCCACGTGTAGGGCATCTCCGGATGGGTCAGGATCTCCTTGACCGTGCCGTACTCCACGGCTCGACCGGCGTACATCACGAGCACGTCGTCGGCCATCTCGGCGACCACGCCGAGGTCGTGGGTGATCAGGATGATCGCGGTCTGGAACTCCGTCTGGAGGTCCTGCAGCAGGTCGAGGATCTGCGCCTGCACCGTGACGTCGAGGGCGGTGGTGGGCTCGTCGGCGATCACCAGGCTGGGGTCGTTGATCAGGCCCATCGCGATCATCGCGCGCTGGCGCATGCCGCCGGAGAACTGGTGCGGGTAGTCGTCGACGCGCCGATCGGGCTGCGGGATGCCGACGCGCTCGAGCATCTCGACCGCGCGCGCCTTCGCGGCCTTCTTCGACACGTCGTGGTGCACCCGGTAGGCCTCGGCGATCTGGTTGCCGACGGTGTAGTACGGGTGCATCGCCGAGAGCGGGTCCTGGAAGATCATCGCGACGTCCTTGCCGCGACGCTGACGCATCTCCTCGTCGCTGAGCGTGAGCAGGTCGACGCCGTCGAGCAGGATCTCCCCCGACACCCGGGCCTTCGAGCCGCGGTGCAGGCCGAGGATGGTGGAGCTCGAGACCGACTTGCCGGAGCCCGACTCGCCGACGATGCCGAGGGTCTCGCCGCGCTCGAGGTCGAAGGAGAGGCCGTCGGTGGCCTTGACCAGGCCGTCCTCGGTCGGGAAGTGCACCTTGAGGTCGTTGACCGACAGGAAGCTGGTGGACATGGTTCCCCCGTTCAGCCGACGCGGACGCGCGGGTCGATGACCGCGTACAGCACGTCGACGATGATGTTGGCGGCGATGACGAACGCGGCGAGCGTGACCACGATGCCGACGCTCATCGAGAGGTCGCCGTTGCGGGCGGCGGTGCCGGCGAGCAGGCCCAGGCCCTGGTAGTTGAAGACCGCCTCGGTGATGATCGCGCCACCGGCGAGGCTCGCGAGGTCGAGGCCGGCCATCGTGACCAGCGGCGTCAGGGCGGCGCGCATCGTGTGCTTGCGCAGGATGACGCCCTTCGGCAGGCCCTTGGCGCGCGCGGTGCGGACGTAGTCCTCCCCCATCGACTCCAGCACGAAGGCGCGGGTGATGCGCACGTAGCCGGCCATGTAGAAGAGCGCGAGCGTCGCGCCGGGCAGCAGCAGGTTCTGCAGCCAGGGCCATACGCCGCCGTCGGCGATCGGCGTGTAGCGCGGGATCGGGAAGACCTGCCACTTGATCGCGAAGTAGGTGTAGAGGAACAGGCCGACGAAGAAGGTCGGGAAGGCGAAGAAGAACAGCGCGATGCCGACGATGCCGCGGTCGATCAGCGTGCCCTTGCGCAGGGCGGCGATCACGCCGAACGCGACGCCGACGACGATCCACAGGATGAACGCGACCAGGGCCAGGGAGAGGGAGACGGGGAGCCGCTCCTTGATCGTGGTGCCGACCAGCGAGTTGGTCTGGGTCGAGTAGCCCAGGCACGGGGCCGGGCACTCGGTGACGAGCTGCGGGGCCGCGGCCCGCAGGGCCGGGTCGTCGGGGAACTCGCGTCCGACGGCGACGCCCTTCATGAACTTGCCCCACTGCACCAGCACCGGGTCGTCGTAGCCGAGGGACTTGCGCACCTCCTCGATCTGCGCCGGCTGGCAGGTCTTGCCGCAGGCGAGCCGGGCGTAGTCGACCGGCGTCGCGAAGAAGAGGAGGAAGGTGACGAGGGACATCGTCACCAGGAGGGCCGCGCCGACGAGGATGCGTCGCACGATGTAGGCGCCCACGGGGGACCTGCCTTTCCGGGCTTGCGCCGAGTGAGGGGACGAGGGTCAGCGGATGCGCGTCCGCCGACCGCAGGTCCGGGGGGAGCCGGTCTCCCGACTCCCCCCGGACGCATGGACCTCGATCAGCCGGTGACGCCGATCGTGCCCAGGTCGGGGTAGCCGCTGGTGGCGGCGCCGGCCTGGTAGCCGCCGACCTTGGAGCCGCGCAGCAGGTAGAACTTCTGCACCTGCAGCGGGATGTAGGCGACGTCCTTGCCGAGCTGGTCGTCGATCTGGGCGTAGACCTTGGCGGCCTCGTCGACGGTCGACTTGGACGCGGCCTCGTCGATCAGCTTGTTCACGGTGTCGGACTCGTAGCTGCCGTAGTCCTGGCCCTTGGTCTCGGCCGAGAGGTTGATCCGGCTGTCGAACAGCGGCGGGATGACCGACGCGATGGACGGCCAGTCGGCACCCCAGCCGGCCCAGAACACGTCGCCGACGACGGACGGCTTCTGGATGTCGGCGTAGTAGGTGTCGGGCAGCGGGTTCAGCGTGACGTCGAAGCCGGCCTGGTTCCACGTGTTCTGCAGCGCCGAGGCGCCCTTGTCGCGGGTCGGGTTCGAGCGGTACGTGAAGGTGATCTTGTAGGGCGTCTTGACGCCGGCCTCGGCGAGGAGCTTCTTCGCGGCGTCGACGTCACCCGCGGGCGGGTAGGTGAAGTTCGGGTTGTCCGCGTAGCCGACGAGCGCCGGGTTGACGATCGACTTCGACGGCGCGGCCGCCTTGTCGCCACCGGCGGCGGCGATCCAGCCCTCCTGGTTGGTCGAGGCGAGCAGCGCCTGACGGACCTTGAGGTCGGTGATCGTCTTGAAGTTCGGCACCAGGTAGTTGGTGAACGGCGAGTCGACGAGCACCGCGCGGTTCGCGATCGGGCCGGTGACCTGCGAGTACTGGGCCGGGAGCACCGGGATGTCGGTGACGGCGAACTGGTCGTCGCCGGAGTCGGCGATCAGGCGCTGGCCGATGATGTCGTCGGTGAGGCCCTGCTGGAAGACGATCTTCTCCGGCAGCGGCTTGCGCAGCGGGTCGCTGTCCTGCTTCCAGGCGTCGTTGCGCACGAACGTGCCGCCCTGCGCCTCGTCCCAGGTGCCCTGCAGCTTGTAGGGGCCGTTGGCGAAGACGGAGAAGTTCGACTTGTCGCCCTTGTCCTGGTCGGCCCGGTAGGGGTCGAAGGCGCGGAGCGAGGCGATGGCCAGCGGGAAGTCGGCCCACGGCTTGTTGAACTTGTAGGTGATCGTGTTGCCGTCGCAGGTGACGGCCTTGTCGAAGTCGGCCTGGCCGTCCTTCTTGTAGGGCCCGTCGTAGCCCGACTTCGGCAGGTCGAGGTAGCCGAGGATGTAGTTCGGGCCGCCGGTGATGACGTCCTGCGCGAAGGTGCGCGACACGCCGTACTTGAGGTCCTCGCAGGTGATCGGCTTGCCGTCCTGCCAGGTGACGCCGTCACGCAGGGTGAAGGACCACTCGGTGGCGTCGGCGTTGGCCTTGCCGGTGTCGGTGGCGAGGTCGGGCACCGGGGTGGTGGCCTCCTTCGGGTCCGCCGACAGGGGGAAGCTCACGAGGCTGCGGTAGAACAGCCGGTTGGCGTTGGCCAGGTCGCGACCGATGTACATGCGCTGCGGGTCGAGGTGCTCGACCTTGTCGCGCGTCAGGTAGTAGACCGTGCCGCCCTCGGTCGCCGGGCCCGAGGCGCTCGACGAGCTCGACCGGTCACCCGATCGTCCGGCCGATCACGCCGACGGCGGGACGTCCTCCGCCGGACGGGCGTCGACCCCGGCCTCCTTGCGCTGCTGGGCGGTGATCGGCGCCGGCGCCGCGGTGAGCGGGTCGTAGCCGCCGCCGGTCTTCGGGAAGGCGATGACGTCGCGGATCGAGTCGACGCCGGCGAGCAGCGCCGTCACGCGGTCCCAGCCGAAGGCGATGCCGCCGTGCGGCGGAGCGCCGTACTTGAACGCCTCGAGGAGGAAGCCGAACTTCTCCTCGGCCTCGGCCTCGGAGATGCCCATGACCTCGAAGACGCGCTTCTGCACGTCCTCGCGGTGGATGCGGATCGAGCCGCCGCCGATCTCGTTGCCGTTGCAGACGATGTCGTAGGCCCAGGCGAGCGCCTCGCCCGGCTGCTGGTCGAACGTCTCGAGGTCCTGCGGGGAGGTGAAGGCGTGGTGCACCGCCGTCCAGGCGCCGGCGCCCACGGCGACGTCGCCGGCCGCCGTGGCCTCGTCGGCCGGCTCGAACAGCGGCGCGTCGACGACCCACAGGAAGCTCCAGGCGCTCTCGTCGAGCAGGCCGGTGCGGCGGCCGATCTCCAGGCGCGCGGCGCCGAGCAGGGCGCGGCTGGAGCGCACGGCGCCGGCGGCGAAGAAGATGCAGTCGCCCGGGCTCGCGCCGACGTGGGCGGCCAGGCCGGCCTTCTCCTCCTCGGAGAGGTTCTTGGCCACGGGACCGCCGAGCTCGCCGTCCTCGCCGACCAGCACGTAGGCCAGGCCGCGGGCGCCGCGCTGCTTGGCCCACTCCTGCCAGGCGTCGAGCTGCTTGCGCGGCTGGCCGGCCCCGCCCGGCATGACCACGGCGCCGACGTACGGCGCCTGGAAGACCCGGAAGGTCGTCTGCGCGAAGTAGTCGGTGCACTCGACGAGCTCGAGGCCCATCCGCAGGTCGGGCTTGTCGGAGCCGAAGCGACGCATGGCCTCCGCGTAGGTCATCCGCGGCAGGGGCAGCGGCACCTCGTGGCCGATGAGGCGCCACAGGGCGGCGACGATCTCCTCGCCCAGGGCGATGACGTCGTCCTGGGTCACGAAGCTCATCTCGATGTCGAGCTGGGTGAACTCCGGCTGCCGGTCGGCGCGGAAGTCCTCGTCGCGGTAGCAGCGGGCGATCTGGTAGTACCGCTCGAGCCCGCCCACCATGAGCAGCTGCTTGAACAGCTGGGGGCTCTGCGGCAGCGCGTACCAGCTGCCCGGGGCGAGCCGCGCCGGCACCAGGAAGTCGCGGGCGCCCTCGGGGGTCGAACGGGTCAGGGTCGGCGTCTCGACCTCGACGAAGTCGTGGGCGGCCAGCACGTCGCGCGCCGCCTTGTTCACCCGGCTGCGCAGGCGGATGGCGGACGCCGGGCCGCTGCGGCGCAGGTCGAGGTAGCGGTGGCGCAGGCGGACGTCCTCGCCGACCTCGACGTGGTCGCTGATCGGGAACGGCAGCGGCGCCGCGGCGCTGAGCACCTCGACGTCGGTGGCGACGACCTCGATCGCGCCGGTGGCCAGGTTCGGGTTCTCGTTGCCGGCCAGCCGCGCCGTGACCTCGCCGGTGACCCGCAGGCAGTACTCCGAGCGCAGGCTCGAGGCCACCGCCTCGTCGCGCACCACGACCTGGACGACGCCGCTGGCCTCGCGCAGGTCGAGGAAGGCGACGCCGCCGTGATCGCGCCGGTTCGCGACCCATCCGGCGAGGGTCACGTTCTGGCCGACGTGCTCGGCGCGCAGCGCGCCGGCGTCCTGGGTGCGGATCACGGGTGGGTCTCCTCGGAGGATGCGGTGGCGAGGACCTGCGGTCGCAGGTCGGGGGCGGGCGGGGTCCAGACGTCGGGGTCGGCGTCGGTCTGCTCGCCGGAGCGGATGTCCTTGACCTGGTGGGCGCCGTCGTCGCCGGTGAACCAGACGTACGGGATGCCGCGGCGCTCGGCGAAGCGGATCTGCTTGCCGAACCGCTGCGGCGACGGGGCGACCTCGCAGGCGATGTCGCGGGCGCGCAGCCGGTCGGCCAGCGCGTCGGCCGCGGGGCGCGCGGCCTCGTCGGCGAGCGCGACGAGCACCGCGCTCGGGACGCTGCGGTCGGCCACGAGCGCGCCGGCGTTGAGCAGGGGCACCAGCAGGCGGCTCACGCCCAGCGAGATGCCCACGCCGGGATAGGTGGCGCGGTGGTCGGCGGCCAGGGCGTCGTAGCGACCGCCCGAGCAGATCGAGCCGAGCGACTCGTGCCCCAGCAGGCGGGTCTCGAAGACGGTGCCGGTGTAGTAGTCGAGGCCACGGGCGATCGAGAGGTCGGCCTCGATCGTGGCCCGCTCCCCCGCCAGCGACGCGCAGCCGCGCACGAGCGCCGCGAGCTCCTCGAGCCCCTCGTCGAGCAGCGGGTGGTCGACGCCGTGCTCGGCGGCCAGGGCACGGACCCGATCGACGAAGGACTCGTCCGAGGCGCGGATCGTCGCCAGCGCCAGGCACGCGTCGGCCTGCCGAGCGTCCAGCCCGGCCTCGCTCACGAGCAGACCGTGCACCTGCTCCGGGGCGAGCTTGTCGAGCTTGTCGACCAGCCGCATGACCTCGTCGAGGTCGGCGGCGCCGAGCCCGGCGTAGAAGCCCTGGATCAGCTTGCGGTTGTTGACCTGCAGCCGCACCGGCGGCAGGAAGTCGAGCCGGCCGAGCGCGTCGAGCATGACCCGGGCCACCTCGACGTCGTGGTGCACGCCGAGCTCGTCGCGCCCGACGATGTCGATGTCGGCCTGGGTGAACTCGCGGTACCGGCCGTCCTGCGGCCGCTCGCCGCGCCACACCTTCTGGATCTGGTGCCGCCGGAAGGGGAACTCCAGGTGGCCGGCGTGCTCGAGCACGTAGCGCGCGAACGGCACGGTGAGGTCGAAGTGCAGCCCGAGGCCCGCGTGGCCCTCCGCGGAGTCCTCGTGCAGGCGGCGCAGCAGGTAGACCTCCTTGGAGGTGTCGCCCTTGCGCAGCAGCTGGTCGAGCGGCTCGACCGCGCGCGTCTCGACGTTGCCGAAGCCGTGCAGCTCGAAGACGCGGCGCAGCGTGTCGAGCACCTGCTGCTCGACGGCCCGCTGCGCGGGGAGCAGCTCGGGGAACCCGCTGAGCGGGGTGGGCTTCTTGCCGGTGGCCATCGCGTCAGAGTCCTCGGGTGACCCGACCCGCGCGGCCCTCCTCCTGGAGGTCGAGCAGGTACGGGTTGGTCAGGCGCTCGTGGCCGATGGAGGTCTGCGAACCGTGGCCGGGCAGGACGACGACGTCGTCGGCCAGGGGCAGCACCTTCTCGGTCAGCGAGCGCAGCATGGTGGGGTGGTCGCCGCCGGGCAGGTCGGTGCGGCCGATCGAGCCGGCGAAGAGCAGGTCGCCGGAGAACATGACCTCCGAGACGTCGGCCGTAGCATAGGGAGTGCGGAAGGCGACCGAGCCCTGGGTGTGTCCCGGCGTGTGGTCGACCAGGAACCGCAGGCCGGCGAGCTCGAGCTCCTGCGCGTCGGCCAGCTCGCGCACGTCGTCGGGCTCGGCCCACGAGTACGCGCCGCCGAGCAGCATCTGGGAGGTCTCGCGGGACATCCCGGCCATCGGGTCGGCCAGCAGGTGACGGTCGGCGGGGTGGATCCACGCCGTCGCGTCGTAGGTGCCGGCGACCGGCGCGACGCACCACATGTGGTCGACGTGGCCGTGCGTGACGAGCACCGCGACGGGCTTGAGCCGGTGCTCGCGCACGACCTCGGCGACACCGGCGGCGGCGTCCTTGCCCGGGTCGACGACGACGCACTCGCTGCCGGGACCGCTGGCCACGACGTAGCAGTTGGTGCCCCAGGGACCTGCGGGGAAGCCGGCGATCAGCACCGGGTCAGCCTAGGGCATCCCTCGGGGCCGGACCGCCCGGGTGACCGCCCGCCCCGGCCCGCGACCCGGCCACTAGCATGAGCGCGTGACCAGCAACGAGTGGGGCCGAGTCGACGACGACCGCACCGTCTACGTGCGCACGGCCGAGGGTGAGCGGGCCGTCGGGCAGTACCCGGAGGGCACGCCCGAGGAGGCCCTGGCCTTCTTCACCGAGCGGTACGCGGCGCTCGCGTTCGAGGTCGGGCTGCTCGAGCAGCGCGTGGCCTCGGGTCGGCTCTCGCCGGACGAGGCCGCCGAGTCGGTGGCCACGGTGCGCACGCAGGTCTCCGGGGCCAACGCGGTCGGCGACCTCGCCGCCCTCGAGGCTCGGCTCGACGCCCTCGCGCCGACCATCGAGGCGCAGCGCGAGGCCCGGCGCGCCGAGCGTGCGGCCCGGTCCGCGGAGGCCAAGGAGGCCAAGGAGCGGCTGGTCGCCGAGGCCGAGCGGCTCGCGCTCGGCAACGACTGGCGCAACGGCGCCAACCGCCTGCGCGACCTGCTGGAGGAGTGGAAGAAGGTGCCGCGGCTCGACCGCGCGTCGGACGACGCCCTGTGGCGTCGCTTCTCGACCGCCCGCACCTCGTACACCCGCCGGCGCAAGGCGCACTTCTCCGAGCAGGCCGAGAAGCGCGAGGGGGCCCGCGTCGTCAAGGAGCGCCTGGCCGCCGAGGCCGAGGAGCTCGCCACGTCCACCGAGTGGGGCGCCACCGCCGGCCGCTACCGCGAGCTCATGCGTCAGTGGAAGGAGGCCGGCCCGGCCCCCCGCGAGGTCGACGACGCGCTCTGGAAGCGGTTCCGCGGCGCGCAGGACGCCTTCTTCGGTGCGCGCGACGCCGCGAACGCGGCCGCCGACCAGGAGTTCGCCGCGAACGCCGAGGTCAAGGAGGCGCTGCTGGTCGAGGCCGAGGGTCTCCTGCCCGTGCAGGACCTCGACGCGGCCAAGCGCGCCTTCCGCGATCTCGCCGACCGCTGGGACGCCGCCGGGAAGGTGCCCCGCGACCGGATGAAGGAGCTCGAGGGACGCTTCCGGCGCATCGAGCAGGAGATCCGCTCGGTCGAGGACGAGCAGTGGCGGCGCTCCGACCCCGAGAAGTCCGCGCGCGCCGACGACATGATCGGCAAGCTCGAGGCGGCGATCGCGAAGGTCGAGGCCGACCTCGAGCAGGCTCGCGCCGCGGGCCAGGAGAAGAAGGTGCGCGAGCTGGAGGAGAACCTCGAGTCGCGCCGCCTGTTCCTCGACACCGCGCGTCGCGCCAGCGCCGACTTCGGCTGAGCCGCGCCCCGACGCACGCAGCGACGGCCCCGCACCCTCACCGGGTGCGGGGCCGTCCGCATTGCGGCTTCGCCGGGTTCGCGGGTCGCGGGGTCGCGGGGTCGCGGGGTCGCCGGGTCGCTACTGCGTGACGCGGTAGGCGTCGAAGACGCCGGCCACGTTGCGCACCGAGCGCAGCACGCTGTCGAGGTGCATGGTCTCGGCCATCTCGAAGGAGAACCGGCTGCGCGCGATCCGGTCGCGCGTGGTCGAGAGCTGTGCGGACAGGATGTTCACGTGCGCGTCGGAGAGCGCCATGGTGATGTCCGAGAGCAGCCGCGAGCGGTCGAGCGCCTCGACCTGGATGTTGACCAGGAAGCTCGACTTGGAGTTCGGCGCCCACTCGACCTCGAGCAGCTTCTCGGGCTGGGTGCGCAGCTCGGCGGCGTTCGTGCAGTCGCCGCGGTGCACCGAGACCCCGCCGCCCTTCGTGACGAAGCCGAGGATCTCGTCCGGAGGCACCGGGGTGCAGCACTTCGCGAGCTTCACCCACACGTCCGGGGCGCCCTTGACCACGACGCCGACGTCGTCGCCGGAGGCGACCTTCGAGCGGCGGCGCGGCGCGGTGATCGTGATCGCCTCGGCGAGGTCCTCCTGCGCCCCCTCGGTGCCGCCGTGCGCCTCGATCACGCGGTGGACGACCGCCTGCGCGGAGAGGTTGCTCTCGCTGACCGCGGCGTACAGCGCCGAGACGTCGGCCAGCTTGAAGTGCTCGGCGGCGAGCATGAGCGACTCGTGCGACATCAAGCGCTTGAGGGGCAGGCCCTCCTTGCGCATGAGCTTGGCGATCTGCTCCTTGCCCTGCTCGATCGCGACCTCGCGTCGCTCCTTGGTGAACCACTGCCGGATCTTCGACTTGGCGCGCGGGGAGCGGACGAAGCCGAGCCAGTCCTGCGACGGGCCCGCGGTCGGGGCCTTGGAGGTGAAGACCTCCACCGAGTCGCCGTTCTGCAGCGTGGAGTCGAGCGGGACGAGCCGGCCGTTGACCCGGGCGCCGATGGTGCGGTGGCCGACCTCGGTGTGCACGGCGTAGGCGAAGTCGACGGGGGTCGCGCCGGCCGGCAGCGCGATGACGTCGCCGCGCGGCGTGAACACGTAGGTCTCCGCGCGGTTGATCTCGAAGCGCAGGGACTCCAGGAACTCGCCCGGGTCCTCGACCTCGGACTGCCAGTCGAGCAGCTGGCGCACCCACGCCATGTCCTCGAGGTCGCCGCGCCGCTCGGTGTCGACGCCGGCCCGGCCGTCCTCCTTGTACTTCCAGTGCGCCGCGACGCCGTACTCGGCGCGGCGGTGCATGCCGAAGGTGCGGATCTGCATCTCCACCGGCTTGCCCTGCGGGCCCATGACGGTCGTGTGCAGCGACTGGTACATGTTGAACTTCGGCATCGCGACGTAGTCCTTGAACCGGCCGAGCACCGGATTCCAGCGCGCGTGCAGCACGCCGAGCACCGCATAGCAGTCGCGCATCTCCTCCACGAGCACGCGGATGCCGACGAGGTCGTAGATGTCGGAGAAGTCGCGGCCGCCCACGATCATCTTCTGGTAGATCGAGTAGTAGTGCTTCGGGCGGCCGGTGACCTTCGCCTTCAGCCTCGCCTCGCGCAGGTCGTCCTCGACCTGGCTGATCACCTCGGCCATGAACTGGTCGCGCGAGGGGGCGCGCTCGGCGACCATCCGCACGATCTCGTCGTAGATCTTGGGGTGCAGCGTGGCGAACGCGAGGTCCTCCAGCTCCCACTTGATCGTGTTCATGCCGAGGCGGTGGGCCAGCGGAGCGTAGATGTCGAGGGTCTCGCGGGCGGTGCGCTCCTGGCTGGCCTGCGGGACGAAGCGCAGCGTGCGCATGTTGTGCAGCCGATCGGCCAGCTTGATGACGAGCACCCGGATGTCGCGCGACATCGCGACGATCATCTTGCGGATCGTCTCCGCCTGCGCGGAGTCGCCGTAGACGACCTTGTCGAGCTTGGTGACGCCGTCGACGAGCAGCGCGACCTCGTCGCCGAAGTCCGCGCGCAGCTGCTCGAGGGTGTAGGGGGTGTCCTCGACCGTGTCGTGCAGCAGGGCCGCGGCCAGCGTCGGCTCGGTCATGCCGATGCCCGCCAGGATCGTCGTCACCGCGAGCGGGTGGGTGATGTACGGGTCGCCGCTCTTGCGCATCTGCGTGCCATGCATCTGCTCGGCCGTGAGGTACGCGCGCTCCAGCAGCGCGAGGTCGGCCTTGGGATGGTGGGCGCGCACGGCCCGGAAGAGCGGCTCGAGCACCGGGTTCGTCGGCTGGCTGCGGGTGCCCATCCGCGCGAGCCGAGCGCGCACCGAGCGGCCGGAGTTCGGGCCGCTCGGCGTCACGGCCGCGCCGCGCGCCGCGGCGGAGCGCGCACCGCTGGGCGCCGGGACCGGAGCACCCGCGGCCGCCTGACCGGTGGCGCGCTCGACCCGGTCGGGACGAGTCGGCCTCGACGTCGGACGCTCGGTGGCGGGCCCGTCGGCGGGCGCGGCCGCCTCGGGCACCGCGCGCTCCGGTGCCGCTCCGACAGCCGATCCGCGCGGTTCCTCGCTCACCCCGTCAGTCTAGGCGCATCCCCGCGCCGGGCCCGGGGAACGGCGGCTCAGACCGAGAGCAGCGAGGTGACCGGCACCCCGGCGAGCGCCTCGCGCCACGGCAGGAACGAGAGGTCCATCAGCACCGCGACGCCGACGACCTCTCCCCCGGCGGCCGCGACCAGGTCGCAGGTGGCTCGCGCCGTGCCGCCGGTGGCGAGTACGTCGTCGACCAGGAGCACCCGCTGCCCGGGACGGATCGCGTCGCGGTGCAGCTCCAGGGTCGCGGAGCCGTACTCCAGGTCGTAGGAGACCGCGTGCGTCTCCCGGGGCAGCTTGCCCGCCTTGCGCACCGGCACGAAGCCGGTGCCGAGCGCCATCGCGACGGGCGCGCCGAGGATGAACCCGCGGGCCTCCATGCCGAGCACGGCGTCGACGCGCGGGGCGCCGTCGTCGTCACGGCCGGCGACGGCGAGTCCGGCGACGATCCGGTGCAGCGCCTCGGGGTCGCCGAGCACCGGCGTGATGTCCTTGAACACCACGCCGGGCTCGGGGAAGTCCGGCACGTCGCGCAGGTGCTCGGCCAGCGCCGCGCGCGCCCGGGCCAGCGTGTCGGCCCGGGCGGCCCGGTCGGCTCCGGCGGTGCTCAGCGCTTGCCGCGCTTCGACTTGGGCTGACGACTGGGCTGCGCGCGACCGGCGGCGTTCGTCGGGGCGACGGGGCCGCGGGACGCCGGCGCGGTGCGGCCGCGTCCGAGCGCCTCCTGCTGCCGCGGCGGGGCCGATCGCGGCGCGGCGGCGACGCTGCGGTCGTCGTCCTCGCGCAGCTCGTCGGGCTCGTCGGCGACCGCGAGGTCCTCGGAGAAGGCCGGCACGGCGGCGTACTTGTCGGCCTGCGCCTTGGCCCGCGCCTTCGCCCGCTTCTCGGCGGCCTTCACGTCGTCCTCCGTGGACTTCAGGTGCACCAGCACGCGGGGCGCGAGGAACACCGAGGAGTACACGCCGACGGCCATGCCGACGAACTGCGCGAGCGCGAGGTCCTGCAGCGAGCTGGCGCCCAGCTGGACGGTGGCGACGTAGAGGATCGCGCCGATCGGGATGAGGGCCACGATCGAGGTGTTGATCGAGCGGACCAGCGTCTGGTTGACCGCCAGGTTCGCGGCCGCCGCGTAGGTCGTGCGCGAGGTCCGCAGGTCCTTGGTGTTCTCGCGGATCTTGTCGAAGACCACGACGGTGTCGTAGAGCGAGAAGCCCAGGATCGCGAGCAGTCCGGTGACCGCCGACGGCGTCACCGTGAACCCCGAGATCGCGTACACGCCGACGGTGAGCGCGATGTCGTGGAACAGCGCGACCAGCGCCGCCACGGACATCTTCCACTCGCGGAAGTAGCCCCAGATGAACAGCACCGTCAGCACCAGGAACACCAGGACGCCGATCGCGGCCCGCTGCCCGACCTCCTTGCCCCAGCTGGCGCCGATCTCGTCCTGCGACAGCGACGAGGCCGGGATGCCGAGCTGCTGGGTGATGATGCCGGCCAGCTGGTCGTTCGCCTCGGTGCTGAGGTCCTCGACCTGGACGATCAGCCCGGCGTCGCCCGCGGTGGTGACGCTCGGGTTGCCGGCGCCCTCGACGCCGGAGTCGGCGATCTTCTGGCGCAGGTCGTCGGCGGCGCCCTGCGTGGCCGCGCCCGGCTGGACGGTGGCCTGGTACTGCACGCCGCCGGTGAACTCGACGCCGAAGTTCATGCCCTTGAGCAGGATGATCGCGATGGCGCCGGCCACGAGGACCAGCGAGATCGCGTAGAAGGTGCGCCGACGACCGACGAAGTCGATCGAGCGGCGACCGTTGTAGAGCTCGTTGCCGAGCCGCGAGAACTTGCCCATCAGGCGTTGCCTCCTGCCGAGAGCTTGGAGCTGAGGGAGGCCGACCTCGGGATCGCGGCGGCGTCCATGCCGAGCGACTCCGGGCTGAGGCCGGACATCCGTCCGCCGCCGTTGAAGAAGCGGTAGCGGGCGAGGAACGACACGGCCGGCTTGGTGAACCAGAACAGCACGGCGAGGTCGATGAGCGTGGAGAGGCCCAGCGCGAAGCCGAAGCCCTTCACCACGCCCGTGGCGAAGATGTAGAGCACGCTCGCGGAGAGCAGCGAGACCACGTTGGCGGCCAGACGCGTGACCCGTGCCCGCTGCCAGCCCGACTCGACCGCGACCCGCATCGACTTGCCCTCGCGCATCTCGTCGCGGATGCGCTCGAAGAAGATGATGAAGGAGTCGGCGGTGATGCCCACCGCGATGATCAGGCCGGCGATGCCGGGGAGCGTGAGCGTGAAGCCCGCGCTCACGCCGAGCAGCAGCACCAGCGCGTAGGTGATGGCCGCCGCGACCGCCAGCGAGCCGAGGACGACCAGGCCGAGGCCGCGGTAGTAGACCAGGCAGTAGATCGCCACCAGGATCAGACCGGCGAGGCCCGCGACGATGCCGGCGCTGAGCTGGTCGCCCGCGAGCGACGGGCCGATGGTCTGGGTCGAGGGCTTCTCGAAGGCGATCGGCAGCGAGCCGTAGCGCAGGCTCGTCGCCAGGCTGTTCGCGCTCTCCTGGGTGAAGTCGCCGGAGATCTGCGCGTTGCCGTCGACGATGCGGCCCTCCATGCTGGGCGCGCTCAGCACCGTGCCGTCGAGCACGATGCCGAAGCGGTCGCCGGTGCCGACCAGCGCGGTCGAGATGTCGGCGAACTGCTTGGTGCCGGTGCCGTTGAACTGCAGGGTCACCACGGTGCCGATGCCGTTCTGGGGCGTCGCGACGCCCGCGCCCGAGAGCTCGGTGCCCTCGACCGCCGCGGCGGAGAGCAGGTACGGCGTGCCGTCGTCACCGCAGGTGATCAGCGGCAGGGACGGGTTGTCCTCCATCGCCTGGAACGGGGCCGCCTGCGGGCACTGGTAGGCGTTGTAGGCGGCGACGCACTGGCTGGTGGGCTTCTTGTACCAGTCGAGCGGCTTGCCGATGTTCGGGTCCTTGGCCGCGGAGGCCAGGCACGAGTCGACCAGCTTCTGCTGATCGGCGGACAGCCTCGCGACGGTGCCCGCGGGCTCGGCGGAGGCCGACGGCGACGCGGTGCTGGTCGCGGAGTCGGAGACCTGCCCGGCGTCGGACGGCGAGGCGGCGGGGCTGGACGGGCTGCTGCTCGGGCTGGCGGACGGCGAGGCGTCGGCGGCGGGCAGGCGGCCGAACGCCGGCGCGGGCCGGTTCGACCCGGCGCCGGAGCCGCCGGAGCCACCGGAGCCGCCCGAGCCGCCCGTCGCCGGCGAGCCCGGGGTCAGACCCGGGATGGCCCCGCCGGTGCCGCCCGCGCCGGCGGCGGAGGCGCCGCAGGGGCCGAGGCCGGGAAGGCAGGCGACGAGGCGGAAGCGCAGCTGCGACTGACGCTGCACGGTCTCGATCAGGTCGCGGCGCGACTGGCCGGGGATCTCGACGATGATGAACCGGTTGCCCTGGGTGGTGACCTCGGCCTCGGAGACGCCCGACCCGTTGACGCGTCGGTCGATGATGTTCTTGGCCTCGGCGAGGCTCTCCGTGGTCGGGTTCCCCTTGGCGATCAGCGTGATCCGCGTGCCGCCCTCGAGGTCCAGGCCCAGCGCGGGCTTCCAGGTGCCGCCCACGGCCACCAGGCCGTAGAGGACGGCGACCCCGAGGAAGAACGCCACCAGCGTGCGTCCCGGCCGGGGAGTTCTGCGTGCCATCGTGTGTCAGCTCTCCTCAGGCCGCGTCGGCTCGTCCGACGCGGCATCGGGCCGGACGACGCCACCGACGGCACCGCGCGCGACCTTGATCTCGACGCCCGGGGCGATCTCGACCCGGACATGGTCGTCCTCGAGGCGGCGGACCACGCCGTACACACCCGAGGTCAGGATGATCTCCTCACCCATCGTCAACGACTGCTGCAGCGCCCCGAGTTCCCGCACGCGCCGCTGCTGCGGACGGAACAGCAGCAGCCAGAAGACCAGTGCGATGCCGACGAGCGGCAGCAGCGAGACGAGGTCCTTCACGGACGGCGGGCCCTTCGATGAGACGACGGTGACGATGGGGACGCGCACCACCCGAGAGGGCGGTCGAAGCGCGACGCGCCAGTGTAACCGCGCACGCGACGCGGGCCCGCCCCGCCCCGCGACCGTCCGACCCCGGCACGCCGTCGTCGCCGGTCGTTCATCGCGACGTCGCCGGGACGGCTCCGCTCAGCCGTCGAAGAGCATCTGCTCGGCGTCCGACGGCCCGACCGACGGATCGGGCGCCGGGGCTCGCAGGCCCAGGTGCGCCCAGGCCGCGGGCGTGGCGATGCGCCCTCGCGGGGTGCGGGCCAGGAAGCCGAGCCGGACGAGGAACGGCTCGGCGACCTCCTCGACCGTCTCACGCTCCTCGCCGACCGCCACGGCGAGCGTGGCGATGCCGACGGGTCCGCCGCCGAAGCGTCGGCACAGCGCGTCGATGACGGCGCGGTCGAGGCGGTCGAGGCCGAGCCGGTCGACCTCGTAGAGCTCGAGCGCCGCCTCGGCGACCTCCAGGGTCACGACGCCGTCGGCGCGGACCTGGGCGAAGTCGCGCACCCGGCGCAGCAGGCGGTTCGCGATGCGCGGGGTGCCGCGCGAGCGCGAGGCGATCTGCGCCGATCCCTCGGCGGTGAGCTCGACGCCCAGGAGACCGGCCGAGCGGTGCACGATGCGATCGAGCTCGTCGGGCTCGTAGAACTCCAGCTGGGCGGTGAAGCCGAACCGGTCGCGCAGCGGCCCGGGCAGCAGCCCGGCCCGGGTGGTCGCGCCGACGAGGGTGAAGGGCGGGATCTCCAGCGGGATCGCGGTGGCGCCGGGGCCCTTGCCGATGACGACGTCGACCCGGAAGTCCTCCATCGCCATGTAGAGCATCTCCTCGGCCGGACGCGACATGCGGTGGATCTCGTCGATGAAGAGGACGTCGCCCTCGTTCATGCCCGACAGGATCGCCGCGAGGTCGCCGGCATGGGTGATCGCGGGGCCGGAGGTCAGCCGCAGCGGCGCGCTCATCTCGGCGGCGATGATCATGGCCAGGGTGGTCTTGCCGAGGCCGGGCGGGCCCGAGAGCAGCACGTGGTCGGGGGCACGGCCGCGCAGCCGCGCCGCCTCGAGCACCAGGCCGAGCTGGTCGCGGACGCGCGCCTGGCCGACGATCTCGGCCAGGCTGCGCGGACGCAGCGCCGCCTCGATCGCGCGCTCGTCGCCGCTGGCGTCGGCGTCGGTCAGCGAGCCGCGGGCGGCGAGGTGGGCCGCCTCCGCCCGGGAGAGCGGGTCGAGCGGATCGAGATCGGGATCCATCTCAGCCCCGGGCCAGCGTACGCAGCGCGGCGCGCAGCAGCGCACCGACGTCGGGACGGTCGCCCGCCTGGTCGGCGACCGCGTCGACCGCGCCCGCGGCGTCGCGGGCCGACCACCCCAGGCCCATCAGCCCCTGGGTGACCTGCTCGCGCCACGGCTCCTCCCCCGGCGTCGGGAGGGCCGGGCGCCCGGCGCCGACGACGGGACCGATGCGGTCCTTGAGCTCGAGGATGATCCGCTGAGCGCCCTTCTGGCCGATGCCGGGCACCCGCGTCAGCGTCTTGACGTCCTCGCCGGCCACGGCCCGGCGCAGGTCGTCCGGCCCCAGCACGGCGAGCATCGCCTGGGCGAGCTTGGGGCCCACGCCCGACGCCGTCTGCAGGAGCTCGAAGGTGGCGCGCTCCTCGACGTCGAGGAAGCCGAAGAGGGTCAGGGAGTCCTCCCGCACCACCATGCTGGTGGGCAGCGTGGCGCTCGCGCCCTCGCGCAGCGTCGCGAGGGTGGCGGGGGTGCACTGCACCTCGAAGCCGACGCCCCCGACGTCGACCACGGCGGTCGAGAGGGTCACGGCCGCCACGCGGCCGCGGACGAACGCGATCATCGGATGCTCCTCGTGGACGTGCTCGTGCCGGTGATGGTCGCGGGGGCGGTGCCGCGACCCAGCCGGGCCTGCGCCTGCTCGAGGCGGGCCTGGGCGCCTCCGCGCCAGACGTGGGTGATCGCGAGGGCCAGCGCATCGGCGGCGTCGGCCGGCTTGGGCACGGCGTCGAGGCGCAGGATGCGCGTGACCATCGCGCCGACCTGCTGCTTGTCGGCCCGACCGTTGCCCGTGACGGCGGCCTTCACCTCCGACGGCGTGTGCAGCGCCAGCGGGATGCCGCGACGAGCCGCGACCACCATGGCGATGCCGCTGGCCTGGGCGGTGCCCATGACCGTGCTGACGTCGGAGCGCGCGAACACCCGCTCCACCGCGACGGCGTCGGGACGGTGCTCCTCGATCCACGCCTCGACGCCCCGCTCGATGGTGACGAGCCGCTCCGCCACCGGCAGCTGGGCGCTGGTGCGCACGACGCCGACGTCGATCAGGTGCAGCGGCCGACCGACCGAGCCCTCGACGAGGCCCAGCCCGCAGCGGGTCAGACCGGGGTCGATGCCGAGCACGCGCACCGCTGGCTCCTCTCCACCCGGACCGGCCGGGATCGAACGTCTGTTCGCTCCCAACGTAGCCCGCCCGCGGCCGTCCGAGTGGACGACACGCGGGGCGGGCCGGGCCGGCCGGCCCGGCCGGTCCGGCCGGCTCAGGCGTCGATGGCCTCGAGGACGTCCTCGGGGATGTCGGCGTTGGAGAAGACGTTCTGCACGTCGTCGAGGTCGTCGACCGCGTCGACGAGCTTGAAGACCTTCATGGCCGCGGTCGGGTCGGCCACCGGGATGTCCATCGAGGCGACGAACAGCACGTCGGCGGAGTCGTAGTCGATGCCGGCGGCCTGGAGGGCGCTGCGCACGGCCACGACGTCGCCGGGCGCGGAGGTGATCTCGAAGGTCTCGCCGTGGTCGGCGACGTCCTCGGCGCCGGCGTCCAGGGTCGCCTCGAGCAGGTCGTCCTCCTCGACGGTGCGCCCCTCCTGCGACTTCGTGACGACCACGACGCCCTTGCGCTCGAAGAGCCGCGAGACCGAGCCGGGGTCGGCCATCGTGCCGCCGTTGCGGGTGACGGCCGTGCGCACCTCCATGGCGGCGCGGTTCTTGTTGTCGGTGAGGCACTCGATCAGCAGCGCGACGCCCTGCGGGCCGTAGACCTCGTACATGATCGTGGCGTAGTCGGCGCCGCCGGCCTCGAGGCCGCCCCCGCGCTTGACCGCGCGGTCGATGTTGTCGTTCGGCACCGACTGCTTCTTCGCCTTCTGGATGGCGTCGTACAGCGTCGGGTTGCCGGACGCGTCGGGCCCGCCCATCCGCGCGGCGATCTCGATGTTCTTGATCAGCTTGGCGAACAGCTTGCCGCGCTTGGCGTCGATGGCGGCCTTCTTGTGCTTGGTGGTCGCCCATTTCGAGTGGCCGGACATCGGTACCTCTTCTGGCTCGGGATCCTCGCTGATCGCGACAGATCGTGGCTGGCTGATCCTGGGTCCGCGGTGGGCCTCAGCGGCCGGCGGTCGCACGCCGCTCGACGAGGTCGAGCAGCAGCCGGTGCACCCTCAGGTCGTCCCCGACCTCGGGGTGGAACGACGTGGCCAGCAGGTGGCCCGCGCGGACGGCGACGATCCTACCGTCGGCGGCCCCCGCGAGGGCCTCCCCCTCGACGCGGGCCAGCACCTCGACGTCCGGCCCGGCCTCCTCGACCCACGGCGCGCGGATGAAGATCCCGTGCACCGGCTCGTCCAGCCCGACCATGCGCACGGGGCCCTCGAAGGAGTCGACCTGGCGACCGAAGGCGTTGCGCCGCACCGTGACGTCGAGACCTCCGAGGGTCTCCTGTCCGGGCTCGCCGTCGAGCACGCGGTCGGCGAGCAGGATCATCCCGGCGCAGGTGCCGAGCACCGGCAGACCGGCGGCGATGGCCGCGCGCAGCGGCTCGAGCAGGCCGAAGATCCGGGCCAGGCGGACGATCGTGGTCGACTCCCCGCCCGGCAGCACGAGGCCGTCGCACCGCTCGAGCTCCTCGACCCGGCGCACGGCGAGGGTCGCGACGCCGAGGGCGTCGAGATGACGCAGGTGCTCGCGGACGTCGCCCTGGAGCGCCAGGACGCCGATCGTCGGGGCGGTCGGGGCGCGGTCGGGGGCGGTCGGCACGCGCCGAAGCCTAGGCCGCGCGCCCGGACCTCCCGGGAGCGGCTCAGGAGCAGGTGCTCACCGCCGCCAGCAGCACCGAGTAGGTGCGGGTCGGCGAGGACGGCGCCGAGCGCCAGGCACCGTAGTCGGTGCGGACGCTCAGCCTCCCGCCGCTGACCAGCCCGGTGAGGGTGATGCTCGGGGAGGTCACGGTGGTGCTCTGGCCGCCGCCGAGCCCGTAGGCGACGGTGTAGCCGGTGGCGTTCGGCACCGCCGGCCAGGCGAAGGTGATCGAGCCGATGCCGAGGGCGCCCGGACACGCCACCGTCGGGGCGACCGGCGTGACGGCCGTGAGCACGGTGCCGGTGGCGCTCGCGGGGTCGGTCCAGGGCGCCGCCCAGGCGGCCGGCGCCAGCGCCAGCAGGCCGACGCTCGGCAGCGCGACGCGCCGCAGCCTCCGGGCCCCGTGGCCGCCGCGCGCTCGCGATCTCACGAGACGTCCGAGGTGGCGGTCAGCGTCAGGGTGAGGCCCGCCGTCGCGCCGGCCAGGGTCTGCGGGGCGTTGGCGTCGAAGGTCAGCTCGACGCAGAGGGCGGTCGTCGCCGCGGCCGCGAGCGGCCCCTGGCGCGTGCTCACGAGCGAGGTCGAGGTCGACGCCGTCAGGGCGGTGGAGCCGAGCAGCACGGTGCCGCCGGAGCACGTCGCCGCGTTCCCGGAGCCGCTGCGCGTGCCGCCCACGACCAGCCGCAGCTGCAGGGCGCCGGCGCTCGCGTAGGCGCCGGCGTCGGTGCCCGACACGCCCCCCGCCGCGGTCCACTTCAGCGGGGCGGTGCCGGCGTTGCGCAGGGTGAGCACCTGGGCGCTGGTGGCACCGGGCACCATCGCGCTCATCGAGAGGGTCGAGGTGGTCACGGAGTCGCCGTTGTCGACCTTCAGGTCGATCGTGCCGGCCGTCACGCTCGTGCCCGTGACGCCGGCGGCGTCGGTCCAGGCGGCCCAGGTGCCCGGGACGCCGAGCAGCACCGCCAGCCCGGAGGCCGCGAGGACGATCCAGCCGCGCCGCGGCCGTCGCCTCGCGCGGTGGCGCCCACGGCTAGCCACGGTGCGCTCCGACGCGGGCCGCCCCGTCCCGGCGGGTCGCGGCGGAGGTCGAGCCGCTCCCGGGGCGACTCCCCCGACCACGCCACGCGCGGATCGTCTCGCGCGCCGCCACCAGCGCGAGCAGCGCGGCGAGGGCGCGGGACGCGTCCTGCCGCGCCGCGGGCCCGAGCAGCACCGTCGCGCGCCCGACCCACGGCACCGCGAACCACAGCGTGCCGCGCACCTGCGCGGCCCGGACCGGAGCGGGATCGTCGACCGGGTTGGCGTCGCCCCGCGTCACGTACTGCAGGGCGCCGTCGGCGCCCGTGCGCAGGCCGACCACGCGGTGGGTCACGACCGCGGGCTCCCCCGACACGAGCTGGTAGGTGACGACGTCGCCGATGCCGACGTCATCGGGGTCGACGCCGCGCGTCACCACCAGCGTCCCGGGCGGCAGGCCGGGGGCCATCGAGGAGGTGAGCACGGCGTAGGCGCCTCCGCCGACCAGACGGGGCACGACCCCCGCGACGATCGCGAGCGCCGCCACCAGCACGGCGACGAGCACGACCAGGGCCGACGCCAGGCGGCCCAGCGTCCTGCTCAGCCCGCGCATCCCGAGGGCCTCATGCGTGGGTCTGGGTGACGGCGACGCCGTAGTCGCCGATGTCCGCGCTGGTGAGCTGGGTCGCGTTGCCGGACGCGGGGTCGAAGGTCAGCGTGATCCGGGCCGTGATGGTGGCCCCGTCGTTCGCCGAGGTCAGCGTCGTCACCGGCGAGCCGCCGGAGGTGAAGGTGCCCGCCACCGTGAGCGCGGAGGCGAGCGACCCCGTCTTGGTGGGCTGCGTGACCGCGATGCCCGCCGTCAGGTGGGTGCCGGTCGCCGCGACGGTGAAGGTGCACGTCTTGGTCAGGACGTCGCCGGGCACGAGCCGCCCGGTCGCGGGCACGAACGTCGCCCCGGCGGGCGAGGCGGCCGAGTCGAGGACCCAGCCTGCTGCGGCGCAGCCGCCGGTGGTGGTGTCGGTGAGCTTGAGGGAGCCGCTCGCGATGCCGGTGCCGCCGGGCAGCGTCACGGCGTCGGTCCAGAAGGCGAGGGTCCCGGACCCCCCGACCAGCACGACCACCGCACCTGCGGCTGCGAGCGCTCCCTTGAGGGAGTGGCGCATGTCGGGCTCTCGTCGTCAGCGGGCCGGCTCTCGGCCCGTCGTCCGGATGCATCGGCGCGGGTCGGACCGACCTGACCGCTGGTCTGGACCGCCGAGTCCGCGGCCCGACGCGCCGACGGCCCGCCCCTCGGGAGGGACGGGCCGTCAGGACGCTCAGGACGCTCAGCGGCGCTCAGCGGCGCAGGCTCACCAGCCGCGCTCGGCGAGCCGGTGCGGCTCCGGGATCTCGTCGACGTTGATGCCGACCATCGCCTCGCCCAGACCGCGGGAGACCTTGGCGACCATGTCGGGGTCGTCGTAGAAGGTCGTGGCCTTGACGATCGCCTCGGCGCGCTTGACCGGGTCGCCGGACTTGAAGATGCCCGAGCCGACGAACACGCCGTCCGCGCCGAGCTGCATCATCAGCGCGGCGTCGGCCGGGGTCGCGATGCCGCCGGCGGTGAACAGGACGACGGGCAGGCGTCCGGCGGCCGCGACCTCGGCGACCAGCTGGTACGGCGCCTGGAGCTCCTTGGCCGCGACGTAGAGCTCGTCCTCGGCCAGCGCCGCGAGCTGGCGGATCTGCTTGCGGATGGTGCGCATGTGGCCCACCGCGTTCGAGACGTCGCCGGTGCCGGCCTCGCCCTTGGAGCGGATCATCGCCGCGCCCTCGGTGATGCGCCGCAGCGCCTCGCCCAGGTTGGTGGCGCCGCACACGAAGGGGGCCGTGAAGGCCCACTTGTCGATGTGGTTGGCGTAGTCGGCCGGGGTCAGCACCTCGGACTCGTCGATGTAGTCGACGCCGAGGGACTGCAGCACCTGCGCCTCGGCGAAGTGGCCGATGCGGGCCTTGGCCATCACCGGGATCGAGACGGTGGCCTTGATGCCCTCGATCATGTCGGGGTCGGACATGCGGGCCACGCCGCCCTGGGCGCGGATGTCGGCGGGCACGCGCTCGAGCGCCATCACGGCGACCGCGCCGGCGTCCTCGGCGATGCGCGCCTGCTCGGGGGTGACGACGTCCATGATGACGCCGCCCTTGAGCATCTCGGCCATGCCGCGCTTCACGCGCGACGTGCCGGTGGCGGTGACGCCGGGGCTGTCGGTGGTCTCGGGGCTCTGAGCGGTCTCGGACATGCCCCGATTCTACGTTCGGGGCCGACCCGTCACAGGGCTGCGTCCAGCACCGCCTGGGCATGCACCTTCCGCACCCGGAACACCACCGTGTAGGTATTGGCGAAGGCCAGCACCCACAGGGTCAGGTACATCAGGATCGGCAGGTCGAAGATCGCCCCGAGGCCGGTCATCACGAGGATCGCGACGAGTCGGTCGGCCCGCTCGGCGATGCCGCCCTTGGCGTCCATGCCGAGCGACTCCGCGCGGGCGCGGGCGTAGGACGTCACCGAGCCCATCACCAGGCAGTACAGCGAGAGGCAGGCGTAGAGGTAGAAGTCGCCGGGGCCGGCGAAGTAGAGCACCAGGCCGCCGAAGATCGCGCCGTCGCCGATGCGGTCGAGGGTGGAGTCCCAGAACGCGCCGAACTTCGTCGACCGGCCGGTCTCGCGGGCCATCTGGCCGTCGATGAGGTCGCTGAACACGAACGCGGTGATCACCAGCACGCCGGTGAGCAGGTGCCCCTGCGGGAAGAACACGAGCGCGCCTGCGCAGACCCCGAGGGTGCCGACGAAGGTGACGGCGTCGGGTGAGACGCCGAGGCGGATGAAGAGCCTGACGAAGGGCGCCAGCATGACGCCCTGCCAGAAGCCCTTGAAGCGGTCCAGCATGCGCGCAGGCTACCGACTCGTCGGCCAGGCGTCGGCGAGCAGGTCGCGGGTGTCCCCCAGGAGCTGCGGCAGGGTCTTGGTGCCGGCGACGACCGTCATGAAGTTGGCGTCGCCCGACCAGCGCGGGACGACGTGCTGGTGCAGGTGCTCCGAGAGGGAGCCGCCGGCGGGACCTCCGAGGTTCAGGCCGACGTTGAAGGCGTGCGGGCGGCTGACCGCGCGGATCGCGCCGAGCGCGGCCTTGGTGAACGCCGCGAGCTCGGCGGTCTCGACGTCGTCGAGGTCGGCGTAGTCGGCCACGTGCCGGTAGGGCAGCACCATCAGGTGGCCGGGGTTGTACGGGTAGAGGTTGAGCACCGCGTAGACCGACGAGCCACGGGCGACGACGAGGTCGTCCTCGCCGCCGGCCGCGGCGGCGCCGATGCGGCAGAACGGGCAGCCCGGCTCCTCGGCCTCGGGTCCGGCGGTGCGGACGTACGCGAGGCGGTGCGGCGTCCAGAGCCGATCGAGGCCGTCGGGGTCGGTCACGACGCCTCCACGCTGGCCAGCAGCTCCTCGACCGGCTGGTCGCGGCGCAGCTCCAGGCCCAGCGCGCGGGCGTGGCCGACGATGATGAACCAGACCGACTCGGTGACCAGCTCGACGAGCAGCTCGGCGTCGGGGGTGCGCTCGGGCCGGCTGACCCACCGACGGACCGCGGCGAACACCGCGCCGACCAGGCCGAAGACGAGCGGGTCGATGGCCGCGCGCAGCTCGGGCGCCGGATCGACGCGCAGCAGGTCGACGGCGGTCTCGATCAGCTCGACGAGCTGCTGCGCGATGACCTCGATGCCCTGCTGGAGCGGGCTGTCCCCCGGGGTGTCCTGCTCGGCGATGCGGTGCAGCGCCGGGTGCTCGACCGCCCATCGGACGTAGACCGAGACGATGCGGGAGATGATGTCGGGCACGGTGCCGTCGAGCGTGACGGCCGGCAGCAGCCGGGCCCACAGGTCGTCGAGGATCGCCACCTGGATCTCGCGGTCGAGGTCCGCGCGATCGCTGAAGTGGCGGTAGATGACGGTGCGCGACAGCCCGGCCCGCTCGGCGATCTGCTGGACGTGGAACTCCGCGCCCGGCTCGCTCTCGCTGATCACCTCGATGGCGGCGTCGATGATGCGCTGACGTCGCTCCTGGTTGTGCCGATCCCAGCGGACCTGGCGTCCGTCGGGACGCGCGGTGTCGCTGGTGGCCATCTCAGCTCCGATCGAAAGGTCTGCGTCGCCTGCGCTGCGCAGCGTATCCGGACCCGCGTCGGGCGTCGGCGACCACCCGCGTCATCTCGGCCCGGTCGACGATCTTCGTGCGGGGTCGCCCGGCGGACGCGCCGCGGCGGCGCTCCTCGGCGTCGAGCGCGTGCCAGTCGTCGCGGTCGACGACGTCGACGCCCCGCTCCCGCAGCTCCGCGGCGAGATCGCCCTTCACGGCGGGAGCCGGCAGGAGCCCCGCGTCGGCGTCGTCCAGCAGCGCTGTGACGGTGTCCTGGGCGCACGCCTTGTTGGAGCCGATGAACCCGCTCGGCCCACGCTTGACCCACCCGGCGACGTAGACGCCCGGGCGCACCCGCCCGTGGTCGTTCGGGACGGTGCCGGTGCGCTCGTCGTGGGGCAGGTCGGCGACGGGCAGGCCGCGGTAGCCGACCGAGCGCAGGACGAGGCCGGTCTCGAGCACCTCGGTCTCCCCCGTCGCGACCGCGCGCACGCCCTCGCCGTCGGCCTCCAGCCGGGTGCGGGCGATCTCGACCGCGCCGACCCGCGCGCCGGAGGCGTCGGGTACCAGGCGCACCGGGGCCGCGAGGAAGCGCAGCACCAGCGTGCGGAGGTGGGGCTCGCGCGGTCGGTCGCGGAGCTCGGCGAGCAGGTCGCCGCGCGCGTCGTCGCCGAGCGGCGCGTCGCCCGCCTCGACCACGACGTTGAGCCGGCCCGCGCGGCTCAGCGCCACCAGTCCGATGAGCTCGGGCATGGTGAACGCGGCCTGCTCGGGTCCGCGGCGTCCGAGCACCACGACCTCGCGCACCGCGCTCGCGGCCAGCTGGGCCCACGGCAGCCGGGCGACGTCGGTCGCGCTCAGCGCGTCCGGGTCGGCGGTCAGGATGCGGGCGACGTCGAGCGCGACGTTGCCGTTGCCGACGACGACCGCCCGCGGGTGGTCGAGCGCCACGGCGAGGTCCTGCTTGTCGGGGTGCCCGTTGTACCAGCCGACGAGATCGGTGGCCGAGAGCGAGCCGTCGAGGTCCTCGCCGGGGATGCCGAGCGGACGGTCCGCGGCGGCGCCGACGGCGTACACGACGGCGTCGTAGCGCTCCTCGAGCTCGGCGAGCGTGACGTCGCGACCGACCTCGACGCCGAGCAGGTAGGAGAACCCGCGCTCGCGCTCGATGGCTCCGAAGAGGTCGGTGGCGCGCTTGGTGTGCTGGTGGTCGGGGGCGACGCCCGCGCGCACCAGGCCGTACGGGGTGGGCAGCCGATCGAGGACGTCGACGCTCACCTCGGGGTGCTTGAGCAGCTCGTCGGCGACGTAGAGGCCCGCCGGTCCGGCGCCCACGATCGCCACCCGCCGCGGCTGTGAGGACGCGAGCCGCCGCTGGGGCGCGACGACGTGCAGCGGTGCCCGGTCGGCGTGCGGGAAGGCGTCGTAGTAGGCGGCGTTGAGCGCCGCGAACGGCTGCTCGGCCGGCGTCAGCGCCGTGTCGGGCTTGATCGCCTCGACCGGGCAGGCGGTGACGCACGCGCCGCAGCCCACGCACGAGCGCGGGTCGATGTAGACCATCTCGCTGGTGCCGAAGCCGGGCTCGCCCGGGGCGGGGTGGATGCAGTTGACCGGGCAGGCGACGACGCACGAGGCGTCGGCGCAGCAGGGCTGCGTGACGACGTAGGGCACGGGTGACCTCGGGATCCTGGGGAGCGGTGGCGGGCGGTGCGCACAGGACGCGGCGCGCGGGGCCGTGGGGCCCCACGCGCCGACGTGCGTCAGGCTGCGGCCGAGGCGACCTCGCTGCGGAAGCGCGAGGGCCGACCGCCGATGCCGAGGAGGTTCCAGACCCGGCGCGAGACCGGGTTCATCATGCCGGTGTCCTCGGCGAGCATCCGGACGTCGCCGAAGAGGTCGCGCAGGAACTTCTGCGACTCCGGGGCGTCCCAGTAGAGCTCCTTGACGACGCTCTTCGGGATGCCCATGTCGCGCTGCGCCTTCTTGCTGGGGACGAGGATCTCGTCGCACAGCCAGCGCATGATCACGGGGATCGCGACCGAGAGGACGCCGCGCTGCACCCGGCTCAGGCGCGGCGCGTGGTGCTCGAGGTACTGGTGGGCGAAGCCGATGTGACGCGCCTCCTCGGCGACGTGGATCTGCATGATCCGCTGCAGCAGCGGGTGCATCTCGTTGCCGGCGCGCAGGATCGACTTCTGGACGTGGTCGATCGGCTCCTCGCCCGCGAGCACGCCCCAGAAGAAGCCGAACGGCACCCAGCGGGCGGCCAGCGGCAGGAACGGGGCCAGCTTGCGCAGCAGCCAGTGACCGCCCTCGACCGGCATGCCGGAGCGGTTCGTGAACTCCTGGAACATCTGCGTGTGGTGGCACTCCTCGGTCGCCTCGTGCGTGGCGTACCGGAACTCCGGGGAGCCGTTCGGCAGCCGGAAGGCGTAGTTCATCAGGCCGGCGATCAGCACCTGCTCGAACTGCAGGCCCACCTTGGTGATGTTGGCCTGGCGGTAGAGGCCGACGCGGATCTGCTCCTCGACGGGGAGCGAGCGGTACCACTCGGTGCGACCGAGGACGTCGACCTCGGGGAGCACCCAGCGGGTGTCGTCGAGGCGGATCGCGTTCTCGGGGGCGTCCCAGTCGATGTCGACGAAGGCGTCGAAGTGCCGCTCGACGGAGGCCTGCGAGAGCGTCCGGAGCCGGTCCTCGTAGGACTTCTCGGCCACCATGCGGGCGGTCTGCGCCTCGATCTCCTCCAAGGAGGCGAGCACGGCGGCGGAGTCGGTGGGGAGCTGGGTGGCAGTCATCGCGGATCACCTCGGGTCGTGACACGTGTGGAGCAGGTCACTCACGAGGTTAATGCGACATGGCGTCCGGTTACAAGGGTTTGCGCGACATCGTGTCGCATTTACGTTACCCGCCGGTAACTCAGGTCACAGACGGACGACAGCACGACGGGGCCGGGCCACGCTGGCCCGGCCCCGTCGGGGACGCCTCGTCGCTGCCGTCGCTGCCGTCGCTGCCGTCGCAGCGGTCGTCGACGTCGTGCGACGCCGTGCGGCGTCAGACCTGCTCGCGCGA
Organism: Nocardioides sp. TRM66260-LWL; assembly: GCF_020075545.1. Taxonomy (GTDB): domain Bacteria; phylum Actinomycetota; class Actinomycetes; order Propionibacteriales; family Nocardioidaceae; genus Nocardioides. Next base: position 996,450 of record NZ_JAIQZK010000001.1, on the reverse strand, counting down.
GGCCACGGCGTCGAGCACCCGCTGGATCGCCTCGTCGATCGGGACGCCGTTGTCCTGGCGTCCGTCGCGGTAGCGGAACGACACCGCACCCGCCGCGACGTCGTCCGCGCCGGCGATCAGCATGAACGGCACCTTCTGCAGCTGCGCGTTGCGGATCTTCTTCTGCATGCGGTCGTCGGAGTCGTCGACCTCGACGCGCAGGCCGCGCGCCCGCATCCGCCGCGCGACGTCGTGCAGGTGCTCGGAGAACGCCTCGGCCACCGGGATGGCCTGCACCTGCACGGGCGCCAGCCACGGGGGGAACGCGCCGGCGTAGTGCTCGACCAGGACGCCGAGGAACCGCTCGATCGAGCCGAACTTGGCCGAGTGGATCATCACCGGCTGCTTCTTGGTGCCGTCCGAGGAGTTGTACTCCAGGCCGAAGCGCGCGGGCTGGTTGAAGTCGTACTGCACCGTGCCCATCTGCCAGGTGCGACCGATGGCGTCCCTGGCCTGCACCGAGACCTTCGGGCCGTAGAACGCGGCACCGCCGGGGTCGGGGACGAGCTCGAGACCCGAGGCGTGGGCGACGTCCTCGAGGATCGCCGTGGCGGTGGCCCAGTCGTCGTCGGAGCCGACGAACTTGTCGGGCTTGGAGTCGTCGCGGGTCGAGAGCTCGAGGTAGAAGTCGTCGAGGCCGAAGTCGCGCAGCACCCCCAGCATGAAGTCGAGCAGGTGCTTGACCTCCGCCGGGGCCTGCTCGGGGGTGCAGTAGGAGTGGGAGTCGTCCTGCGCGAACCCGCGGACGCGGGTCAGGCCGTGGATGACGCCGGACTTCTCGTACCGGTACACGCTGCCGAACTCGAAGAGGCGCAGCGGGAGCTCGCGGTAGGAGCGTCCGCGCGAGCTGAAGATGAGGTTGTGCATCGGGCAGTTCATCGCCTTGAGCTGGTAGTTCGCGCCCTCGAACTCCATCGGCGGGAACATCGTGTCGGCGTAGTACGGCAGGTGGCCCGAGGTGTGGAAGAGGCCGTCCTTGCTGATGTGCGGGGTGCCGACGTAGGAGAATCCCTCCTCGATGTGCCGCTGGCGGACGTAGTCCTCCATCACCCGCTTGATCACGCCGCCCCGGGGGTGGAACACCGGCAGGCCGGAGCCGATCTCGTCGGGGAAGGAGAACAGGTCGAGCTCGCGACCGAGCTTGCGGTGGTCGCGCTTCTCGGCCTCCTCGAGCCGGTGCAGGTGCTCCTCGAGCGCCTCCTTGGACTCCCACGCGGTGCCGTAGATCCGCTGGAGCTGCTTGTTCTTCTCGTCGCCGCGCCAGTAGGCCGCGGCGCTGCGCATGAGCTTGAACGCCGGGATGCGCTTGGTGGTCGGCAGGTGCGGGCCTCGGCACAGGTCGCTCCAGGCGACCTCGCCGTCGCGGCGGACGTTGTCGTAGATCGTCAGCTCGCCGGCGCCGACCTCGACGCTCGCGCCTTCTGCGGCGTCGTCGGACGCGCCCGCGCCCTTGAGGCCGATCAGCTCGACCTTGTAGGGCTCGTCGGCCAGCTCGACGAGGGCGTCGGCGTCGGTGGTGACGCGGCGGGAGAACCGCTGGCCCTCCTTGACGATCTTGCGCATCCGGGTCTCGATCTTCTCCAGATCGGCCGGGGTGAACGGCGTCTCGACGTCGAAGTCGTAGTAGAAGCCGTCGCGGATCGGCGGGCCGATGCCCAGCCGCGCCTGCGGGAAGAGGTCCTGGACGGCCTGGGCCATCACGTGCGCGCAGGAGTGGCGCAGGATGTCGTGACCGTCGGCGGAGTCGATCGCCACGCCCTCGACCTCGTCGCCCTCGGCCAGCTCGTAGGACAGGTCCTTGAGCGCTCCCCCGACCCGCGCCGCGATGATCGCGGGGTCGTCGGCGAACAGCTCCCAGGCCTTGGTGCCGGTCGTGACCGTCCGCTCCTCACGCTGCTGCGCGTGATGTCGGACGACCTGGATCTCGGACACGGGTGACTCCTCGCCTGGGCATGCGCCCGGCGGCTGCGCGGGCGCCGCGATCCTATCGACGCGACGGCGCTGCGGTCGCGCCGGATTCGCGCGCACCGGCCCGGGCGCCTGCCCTGGAAAGACGAGGAGGCCGGCCCCGACGGGACCGGCCTCGACTGCGTGGTGGGCGATACTGGGTTTGAACCAGTGACCTCTTCCGTGTCAAGGAAGCGCGCTACCACTGCGCCAATCGCCCGGGGTGATGCTGTGGAGGTGGGTACGGGATTTGAACCCGTGTACACGGATTTGCAGTCCGTTGCCTCGCCTCTCGGCCAACCCACCACGGAGGCCCAACCAAGAGAGAGACCTCTCCGAGCGGACGACGAGGCTCGAACTCGCGACCTCAACCTTGGCAAGGTTGCGCTCTACCAACTGAGCTACGTCCGCTTGCGCTCCGGGCCGGGCCCGGCGTGCGAGATGGAACATTAGCCGAGAGGTGCAGGGGCGCCAAATCCGGGTGACGACGGCGTTTCGCGAGGGTTGCCGACGGCTCCGGGCACGCGGCCGACGCCCCCTCGCACCGGCCCGGAACGATGGTCGCTGGTCCGATCGCGAGCCGGCTCCTCGACGCCCGTCGGCCTGCTCGAGGCCTGCTCGAGTCCCGCCGGAGGCGGGTCGTCGGCCTCGGTGGCGTCGATGTGATCGGCGCCCGCGGCATGCGCTACAGTCGGCCACCGCGGCCGAGCCGCAGCGGGCGATTGGCGCAGTGGTAGCGCGCTTCGTTCACACCGAAGAGGTCACTGGTTCGAACCCAGTATCGCCCACCGCACCGCGACAGGGCCCTCGCTCCGGACACCCCGGGCGGGGGCCCTTCCGCATCTCCGCCTGGCATGCGGCTGACCGATCGCATGATCAGCAGACAGCGTTGTCCATCGTCGGTGTGCCGCCGTGGCGTCCGGGCCCGACGTGGGCCATGATTCCCCCGGGCCGGTCCTCGGATCGGCCCCCTGGACCGCGAGCTGACGGATGCCGAGCGCAGGTGCATCCGCCGGCCGGTCCCTGAGGGACAGCGGGCTGGCCGCTGACCCGCTCGGCCGGCCGCGGGAGAGGACCCCTGGGGAGGGGACCCGCGGCCGGCCGAGGTCCCTCGTCCGCTCCTCCGGTCGCCCCACGAGCGCGGCGTTCGCCGCGCGAGGCGGTCGACGGCCACGGATCGACGGGGCTGAGGCTCGTGGAGAGCACGCGGTCCCGGACGGACGCGCGGCGGCGTCCCCGAGAACGACGTCGGCGGCGGACCGAGGTCCGCCGCCGACAGGTCACCCGGAACGGGATCGAGATCCTGACGAGACCCCCCTCATCGGGTCGATCCCGGGTGTGAGGAGAAGGTAGGCCGCCGCACATGACAGCAACCTGACCGCGCGGCGCCGCCCCGGCAAGAGCGCTCCGCCTCCGATGGGTCCCGGCAGACGTGGGACGAAGGTCCCCGGCCCGAGGGCCGCGCTGCCCTGCACGCGGCATGCGGGACGCGACAGGATCAGGTGCACGGCGGGAGACCGCCGCGGAGCGCAGCGGGGTCGGCTGGGGAGTCACAAGGCTGCGCTCCCGCCACCGCCCCGCTCGATCGCGCAGGATCGGGCGGGGCGTTTCGGCATCTCCCGTCGTGCGCCGTCGTGATCTGTCGTGATCCGCAGTGCCCCGTCGCGCAGCCGAGACGCGACGAGGGGCGGCCCGGCGCCTCGCGCCGAGCCGCCCCTCGTCGGACGGATGCGGGTGGGATCAGCCGGCGTCGCCGTCGCCCTCTCCCCCGCCGGACTGGCTGCTGACCTGGTCGCTCCAGACGGCCTTCGCGCCGGAGTCGCCGATGCGGTAGACCTGCACGACGTTCGCCAGCGCCACCAGGACGGCCAGACCGGCCACGATCGTCGGCAGCGCGCCGGGGCCGATCGCGGGCTTGCCGCCCGCACGACGCCGCTCCAGGACGACCAGCGCCAGCACGAGCACGAGCAGCGGGATCGCGAACCAGATCAGCTGGTCGCCGAGCTCGGCGTGCTTGCCGGGATCGCCGACGCGCTTCTCGAGGGACTCGCCGCTCGAGGTGGCGATGGGGATGAGGATCACGGAGATCGCGGCGAACGCCACGACCAGCGGACCGTACGCGAGGCGCCATGCGGGGCGGATCGCGATCGCGATCGTGCCGAGCACCGCCAGCGGGAGCAGGACCACCACCGCGTGCACGACGAGGGGGTGCCAGGGAAGGCCGTTGATGAGGTCGAACATGCCCTGAGCATGGCTCCTCAGACCTGCAAACGACCTGAACCGCCGTTCGGATGAGGGGCGTGTCGTGCAGATCGACCAGGAACGGCGAGGAGCCGCCCTCGCGCGCCTCTCCCGAGCGGGGGCTGCGCGAGGGCGGCTCCTGTGTACTGGGTGCCTGGCGGCACCTTGCCCTCAACAGATGAACACCAAACCTCGACAGTCCGTCGAGATCTAGACCACCACTGCGGTCTCGCTCAGTCCTCGTCGGCGGCGTCCTCGCCGTGCGTCCCGGGGCGCGGCGCCCACGGGCGCTCGCGGGCGGGCCGCACGACCACCAGCCGGTCGCCCCGCGCCAGCTGGGTGACGACGGGGTCGAAGTAGCGGTAGACCCGCTCGTCGCGGACCACCGCGATGACCTGGTCGGGCAGGGTCTGCGGCTGACGTCCGACCTCGGAGACGAGCAGGTCGCGCTCGGCGACCTCGAGGCCGTCGCCGTAGGTGAGGAGGTCCTCCATCACCGAGCCGAGCGCCGGCGACATCGAGGACAGGCCGAGCAGGCGGCCGACGGCGTCGGAGCTGGTGATCACCGAGCTCGCGCCCGACTGCTTCATCAGCGGCACGTTCTCCTGCTCGCGCACCGCGGCGACGATGTAGGCGTCCGGGTTCAGCTGGCGCACGGTGAGCGTCGCGAGCACGTTGGAGTCGTCCCGGTCGGTCGTGATGATCACCTGCGCGGCGGTGTCGACGCCCGCCCGGCTGAGCACCTCGCGTCGGGTCGCGTCGCCGGTGACGACGGCGAAGCCGTCGGCGTGGGCGTCCTGCAGGGCCGCGGCGCTGGGATCGACGACGACGATCGCCTCGCGGTCGAGACCGTTGTTGAGCAGCGTCTCGACCGCGCTGCGGCCCTTGGTGCCGTAGCCGATGACGACGACGTGGTCGGACATGCGCTTCCTCCAGCGGGCGACGCGGACCATCTCGCGGCCCTGGGAGGCCAGCACCTCGAGCGTGGTGCCGATCAGGAGCACCAGGAACGCGATGCGGGCCGGGGTGATGACGAAGGCGTTGATCATCCGGGCGTGGGGCGCGACCGGGGCGATGTCGCCGTAGCCGGTCGTGCTCAGCGTGACCGTCGTGTAGTAGATCGCGTCGACGAGGTCGACCCGCGCCGTCGGGTCGTTGTTGTCGCGGTAGGCGGCGCGGTCGAGCCAGACGAGCAGCACGGTGCCGATGAGGATCGCCGCCGCCAGCAGGACGCGGCGACCCAGCTGCCACCACGGCGAGCGCACCCGCTCGGGCAACGAGACCCGGCCGCGGTTGCCGACGGGCGGCAGGGCGACCTGGTCGTGGGACACGTCGGCACCCTAGGCCATGGGCGGTCGCCGGTCGTCCGCCCGGCGCCCGCGCGGTCGGACCAGGCGGGAGTCGGGGTGCAGCCGCGCGACGGACGCGTTGACCGCGGCCCCGATGAGCACGGCGATCGCCAGCAGGTAGAGCCAGATGAGCACGGCGATCGGAGCGGCCAAGGGGCCGTAGACCGAGCGCGAGTCGGAGGCCGTCGCGGTGAGCACCCAGCGCAGCCAGGTCGAGCCCAGCAGCCAGGCCGCCAGCGAGAAGGCGGCGCCCGGGAGCATCGCGCGCCAGGCGGTCGGCACCGGCACCGACACGTGGTAGAGCGTGGCCAGGAAGCACACGCACAGCAGGACGACCGCCGGCCAGTAGGCGGCCATCAGCACGTCCAGCCGCGGCGGCAGCCACCGCCCGACCAGCGACGGGCCCGCGACGACCAGCGGGATGGCCGCGACGCCCGTCAACACGGCGAGGAGATAGAGCCCGAAGGAGAGCGCCCGGGCCCGCAGGATCCCGCGCCGACCGCCGAGCCCGTGCATGATCGTGATGGTGTCGACGAAGACGTTGAGCGCGCGCGAGCCCGACCACAGGGCCAGCACGAAGCCGACGGAGATGACGTCGAAGCGTCCGCCGCGCAGCACGTCGTCGATCGTCGGCGCGATCACGTCGCGCACCGCGGAGTCGGTGAGCAGCCGGCCGGAGAGCTCCAGCACCGAGTCGCGGATGCGCTCGACCTGGTCGGCGGAGAAGCGCCCGGTGACGAAGCCGATGGCGCCCGCGAGGGCGAAGATCAGCGGCGGCACCGACAGCACCGCGAAGAACGCGGCCTCCGCGGCCAGGCCGGTCACGCGGTAGCGCAGGCATGCCTCGACCGTGGCGGTGACGACCCGCCAGAGGCGGTGACGACCTCGGGCGATCCGCGCCGTGAGCGCGGCACTCGCGGCCGGGGCGCCGGGCGCGCGAGCGGTCCGCGTCGTCCGAGCCTCCGCCATGGCCGCACGCTAACCCGGGGCGGCCCCGCCTCCGCGGAGCCGCGCCCGGGCGACTCAGACGTCGCCCCGGGCCTCCACGGCCGCGGTCGCGGGACGCGCCTCAGGGACGGCTCCGTCGCCGTGCCCGTCGTCGATCATCGTCGCCTCGTCGAACGGCTCCTCGCCGCGCAGCACGCGGTCGAGGCGGTCGCGGTCGACGGTCCCCGTCCACTGCCCGATGACGACGGTCGCGATCGCGTTGCCCGCGAAGTTCGTCAGCGCCCGGGCCTCGGACATGAACCGGTCGATGCCGACGATCAGGCCCACGCCGTCCACCAGCTCGGGGCGGTGCGACGAGAGACCGCCCGCCAGCGTGGCCATGCCCGCGCCGGTGACGCCGGCGGCGCCCTTGGAGGCGATCATCATGAACAGCAGCAGCGAGACCTGCTCGCCGATCGAGAGCGGGTCGCCGAGCGCCTCCGCGATGAACAGCGACGCCATGGTCAGGTAGATCGCGGTGCCGTCGAGGTTGAAGGAGTAGCCGGTCGGGACGACGACGCCCACCGTCGCGCGGTCGACGCCGGCGTGCTCCATCTTCGCGATCAGCCGCGGCAGCGCCGACTCCGAGGACGACGTCGAGAGGATCAGCAGGAACTCGCGGCCCAGGTAGCGCAGCAGCGGCCACACGTGGATGCCGGCCACGACCCGCAGCACGACGCCGAGCACGACGAAGACGAACAGGAAGCAGGTGACGTAGAAGCCGAGCATCAGCACGAACAGGCTGCGGAGCGCGTCGACGCCGGTCTCCCCGACGACGCCCGCGATCGCGCCGAACGCGCCGATCGGCGCCGCCCACATGATCATCGACAGCACCCGGAACACGACCCGCTGCAGGGACGCGACGCCGCGCAGCACCGGCTGGCCGGCGGCGCCCATCTGCTGCAGCGCGAACCCGACGAGCAGCGCGACGAGCAGCGTCTGGAGCACCTCCCCCGAGGTCAGCGAGGAGACCATCGAGGTCGGGATGATGCCCAGCAGGAAGTCGGTGGTGCTGCCGTGGCCCGCCGCGGCCTGCTTCTGCCCGGCACCCGCGACCGCCTCGGTGAGCCGCAGGCCGGTGCCGGGGTGCAGCAGGTTGCCGACCACGAGGCCGATCGCCAGGGCGACGGTCGAGAGCGCGAGGAAGTAGGCGAGCGCGAGACCGCCGACCTTGCCGACCTTGGCGGCGCTGGCCACCGAGCCGACGCCGATGACGATCGTGCAGAAGATGACCGGCTGGATCATCATCTTGATCAGCGCCACGAAGGCGGTGCCGAGGGGCTTGAGCTCCACGGCGACGTCGGGCGCCGCGAGGCCGAGCGCGATGCCGAGGACCACCGCGACGATCACGGCCAGGTAGAGGTAGTGGGTGCGGCTGCGCGCCGGGGCCGCCGTCGGGCCGGAGGAGGGGCTGCTCATGCTCCGAGCCTCGGGCCCGGAGTGACCGACGTCACCCTTGCGGTCGTAGTGGTCACGACCCGCGGTCACGGGCGAGGATGACGCGGTGCTGCGTCGTCGCTCCGCCCGCCCGGGCTCCGGCTGGTCGGTGGCGCGGCAGGTGCTGGTCCTGCAGGTCGCGGTGGTGGCGGTGCTCGTGCTGACGTCGGTGGGCCTGGCCGCGCTGGACGCCCGGCGAGACGCCCGCGCGTCCGCGACCGAGCGCGCCCTGGCGGTCGCGCGCACGCTCGCCGACTCCCCCGCGCTGGTCTCCGCCCTGGCGGGGCCGCAGCCGAGCCGTCGCATCCAGCCGCTCGCCGAGCAGGTCCGCCGTGACGCCGGGGTCGACTTCGTCACCGTCATGTCCCCCGACCGCATCCGCTACAGCCATCCCGACCCCGCCAACATCGGCCGCCCGTTCATCGGCGACGTCGGCGACGCTCCCCGGGGACGTCCGTTCACCCAGGAGTACGCGGGCACGCTGGGCCCCTCCATGCGGGCCGTCGTCCCCGTGCTCGACTCCCGCGGTCGCGTGGTCGCCCTGGTGGCCGTCGGCATCACGCTCGACCGGATCGATCGGCAGCTGCACGACGACGTCCTGCCCCTGGCCCTCGCCGCGGCGGCCGTGCTGACGGCCGGCGCCGGCGGGGCGACGCTGGTGGCGCGGCGGCTGCGGCGACAGACCCACGGCCTCGGAGAGCGCGAGCTGGCCCGGATGTACGAGTACTACGCGGCGGTGCTGCACGCGGTGCGCGAGGGGCTGCTGCTGGTCGACGTCGACGGTCGCGTCCAGCTGGCCAACGACGAGGCCCGACGCCTGCTCACGCTCCCCGCCGTCGACGCCGCGACGGGGCGCGACGAGGTCGTCGGGCGGCCGCTGGCCGACCTCGGGCTCGCGCCCGCGCTGGTCGAGGCGGCGCGCGGGCGCGCGGTGACCGATGACGAGCTCTACCTGGCCGGGGATCGCCTGCTGCTGGTGAGCGCGGCTCCGGCGGACTGGGACGGCCGCGCGGTCGGCGCGGTCGTGACGCTGCGCGACCACACCGAGCTGCGCGGCGTCACCGGCGAGCTGGAGGCCGTGCGTCGGCTGACCGAGTCGCTGCGCGCGCAGAACCACGAGTCCGCGAACCGCCTGCACACCGTGGTGTCGCTGATCGAGATGGGCCGGGCCGAGGAGGCGGTGGACTTCGCCGTCGAGGAGCTCCAGGTGGCGCAGCTGCTCGCCGATCACGTCGTGGCCGCCGTCGACGACCCCGTGGCGTCCGCACTTCTCCTGGGCAAGACGGCCGACGCCGCCGAGCGCGGCGTCGAGCTGCAGGTCGTCGGGGTCTGGCCGGAGTCGGCGCGGCTCTCGCCTCGCGATCTCGTGACCGTGCTGGGCAACCTGGTCGACAACGCGCTCGACGCGGTCGCGGCGTCCCCCCTCGGGGAGCGGCGGGTGCGCGTCACCCTCGGCGAGCGACGCCTGGCCGTGGGCGACAGCGGCCCCGGGCTGCCGGAGCACGACCTCCACGCCGTGCTGGAGGCCGGATGGACCACGAAGATCGCGGCGGACCCAGCCGTGGGCCGCGGCGTCGGCCTGGCGCTGGTGGCCCAGGCGGCGCGCCGCACCGGCGCCACGCTGCGGCTGGGTCGCAGTGCTCTCGGCGGCGCCGAGCTGGCGCTGGAGTGGGACGCATGAGCGCGCCGGCGCCGCCCGGGGTGCCCGAGATCCCCGAGGTCCCCGGGGTGCCCGTGCTGCGGGTGCTCGTCGTCGAGGACGAGCAGGTGGCCGGCGAGGCCCACGTCGCCTACGTCGAGCGCACCCCGGGCTTCGCGGTGGCCGGCTGGGCCCGCTCGGCGGTCGAGGCCGTCCGGATCGCCGGGGCGGCGCGCGACGCCGGACGTCCGGTCGATCTGCTGGTCCTCGACCTCCACCTGCCCGACGGCCACGGGCTCGGGCTGCTGCAGCGGCTCCGCGCGCAGGGGCACCTGTGCGACGCGATCGCCGTCACCGCCGCGCGGGACGCCGAGGTGGTGCGGCACGCGGTCGCGCAGGGGGTCGTCCTCTACCTGCTCAAGCCGTTCGCCCAGCCGGCGTTCCGGGCGAAGCTCGAGCAGTACGCGACCTACCGCGAGGCCTGGGCGCGCACCGCCAGCGGCGAGGTCGCGCAGACGGAGGTCGACGCGCTCCTCGCGACCCTGCGCCCCGGACGCGACGCGCAGCGGGCCGCCCTGCCGAAGGGACTCAGCCCCGAGACGATGGAGCGGGTCGTGACCGCGCTGCGCACGGCCCCCCGGCCCCTGTCGGCGACCGAGGCCGCCCAGCTGATCGGCGGGTCCCGGGTGACCGCGCGGCGCTACCTCGAAGCCCTCGCCGACGCGGGTCGCGTCGTCCGGCGTCCCCGCCTGGGCACGGCCGGCCGCCCGGAGCTCGAGTACGAGTGGCGCTGAGCCCCGGGACGGCGTCGGATCGACTCAGGCCAGGTCGATGCCCGGGTAGAGCGGGTGCTTGTCGAGCAGCTCGCCCGAGGCCGCCTTGACCCGCTCGACGGTGCCGTCGGCGACGGAGTAGGACGCCTTGGACGGGCCGCCCGCCTTGGTCGTGCCGGCCTCGGTGTTCGACAGCACGTCGACGATGAGCTCGGCGACGCGCTCGAACTCGGCGCCGCCGAAGCCGCGCGTCGTGAGCGCGGAGGTGCCCAGCCGGACGCCGGAGGTGTACCAGGCGCCGTTCGGGTCGGCCGGCACCGAGTTGCGGTTGGTGACGATGCCCGCGTCGAGGAGCGCCGACTCGGCCTGCCGGCCGGTGAGGCCGAAGGACGTGACGTCGAGGAGCACGAGGTGGTTGTCGGTGCCGCCGGTGACGAGGTTCGCGCCCCGGCGCAGGAAGCCCTCGGCGAGCGACTGGGCGTTGTCGGCCACCTGCTGGGCGTACGCGCGGAACTCCGGCGTGCGCGCCTCGGCGAAGGCGACGGCCTTGGCGGCCATCACGTGCGAGAGCGGGCCGCCGAGCACCATCGGGCAGCCTCGGTCGACCGACGGGGCGAGCTCCTCCTGGGCCAGGACGAGACCGCCGCGCGGGCCCCGCAGCGACTTGTGCGTGGTGGAGGTGACGATGTGCGCGTGCGGCACCGGGTCCTCGTCGCCGGTGAAGACCTTGCCGGCCACGAGGCCGGAGAAGTGCGCCATGTCGACCATCAGCGTGGCGCCGACCTCGTCGGCGATCTCGCGCATCGTCGCGAAGTTCACCCGGCGCGGGTAGGCCGAGTAGCCGGCCACCAGGATCAGCGGCTTGAATTCGCGCGCCTTGGCCCGCACGGCGTCGTAGTCGATCAGGCCGGTCTCGGGGTCGGTGCCGTACTGCTGCTGGTGGAACATCTTGCCGCTGATGTTGGGACGGAAGCCGTGGGTGAGGTGGCCGCCGGCGTCCAGGCTCATGCCCAGCAGACGCTGGTTGCCGAGCTCGTGGCGCAGCGCCTCCCAGTCGGCCTCGGTGAGGTCGTTGACGTTCTTGGCGCCGTACTTCTCCAGCCACGGCCCCTCGACGCGGTGGGCCAGGATCGACCAGAAGGCCACCAGGTTGGCGTCGATGCCCGAGTGCGGCTGCACGTAGGCGTACTCGGCGCCGAACAGCTCGCGGGCGTGCTCGGCCGCGAGCGACTCGACGGTGTCGACGTTCTGGCAGCCGGCGTAGAAGCGGTGGCCGACGGTGCCCTCGGCGTACTTGTCGGAGAACCAGGTGCCCATCGTCAGCAGGACCGCCGGGGAGGCGTAGTTCTCGCTGGCGATCAGCTTGAGGGAGCCGCGCTGGTCGGCGAGCTCGGCACGCGTGGCCTCGGCGATGCGGGGCTCGACCGAGGCGATGACCTCGAGGGCGTGGGCGTAGGCGCTGCTGGTGAGGGCGTCGATGTCGGCCATGGGCCAATCGTAGTGAGCCGCACCCGAGGACGGGGATTCCCGACGCGTCGTCCCGGTCGTGCGACGGCATGTGACCTGCGACTCACGGCTTGACCGGTTCACGCTCACGAAACACGCCGTTCGTCTCGCATTCCAGACGCGCGTCTCACATCACGGGATTTCGCCTTGTGGGCGCCCGTCCACGCTCTGAGACTCGGACCCGTGACCAGCGCTGCGACCGAGGTGTTCCTGGTGGCTCGACGCCACGTCGACCTCGGACGTACGCGCAGCATGATCTGTCCCGCCTCCATCTGACGCCCCCGTCCACGACGGACCCTCCCCGCCGGACACCACCCGAGGAAGCAGGACCACCCGACCCATGAGCGATCTGCGCTACACCGCCAAGCGGGCCCAGCACACCGAGATCCCCCGGCCCAAGCGAGGCGAGGGCCAGTGGGCGCTCGGCTACACCGAGCCGCTGAACAAGAACGAGCAGTCCAAGAAGGACGACTCGCCGCTCAACGTCCGCGACCGGATCCTGCACATCTACTCCAAGCGCGGCTTCGCCTCGATCGACCCGGCGGACCTCCGCGGTCGCTTCCGCTGGATGGGCCTCTACACCCAGCGCGCCGAGGGCTTCGACGGCGGCAAGACCGCCACCGTCCCCGAGGAGGAGCTGGACGCGCCGTTCTTCATGATGCGCGTGCGCTCCGACGGGCGGCTGCTGAGCGCCGACACCGTCCGCGCCCTCGGCGAGATCGGCCGCGACTACGCCCGCGACACCGCCGACGTCACCGACCGCGAGAACATCCAGTACCACTGGATCCGGGTCGAGGACGTCCCGGCCATCTGGGAGCGCCTCGAGGCCGGCGGCCTCTCCACGCTCGAGGCGTGCGGCGACTCCCCGCGTCCCTTCCTGGGCTCCCCCGTGGCCGGCGTCGCGGCCGACGAGATCATCGACGGCACCCCCGCGCTCGACGAGATCGCGCGTCGCTTCCTCGGCGACCCCGACTTCGCCAACTTCCCGCGCAAGTTCAAGACCGCGCTCACCGGGCACCCGAGCCACGACGTCTCCCCCGAGACCAACGACATCTCCTTCGTCGGCACGGTGCACCCCGAGCACGGCCCGGGCTTCGACCTGTGGGTCGGCGGCGGGCTCTCGACCAACCCGATGCTCGCGCAGAAGATGGGCGTCTGGATCCCGCTCGACGACGTCGCCGACGTCTGGGAGGGCGTCGCGTCGATCTTCCGCGACTACGGCTACCGGCGACTCCGCTCGCGGGCCCGCCTGAAGTTCCTCGTCGCCGACTGGGGCATCGCCAAGTTCCGCGAGGTGCTCGAGAAGGAGTACCTCGGCCGCGAGCTCGTGACCCTCGCCTCGCCGGAGTCGCCGGTCGGGCACCGCGACCACATCGGCGTCCACGACCAGAAGGACGGCCGCAAGTACGTCGGCGTCGCCCCCGTGGCGGGCCGGGTCTCCGGGACGCTGCTGATCGCCCTCGCCGACCTGATCGAGAAGCACGGGCTCGCCGGCGCGCGGCTCACGCCGTACCAGAAGATCGTGCTGATCGGCGCCGACCCCGAGCGGGTCGAGGACGTCGTGGCCGACCTCGAGGCCATCGGGCTCTCCGCGCGTCCGTCCAACTGGCGTCGCAACACCATGGCGTGCACCGGCATCGAGTTCTGCAAGCTCGCGATCGTCGACACCAAGAACCGCGCTCGCGACCTCGTCAGCGAGCTCGAGCGTCGCCACCCCGACCTCGACACCCCGATCACCGTCAACGTCAACGGCTGTCCGAACGCCTGCGCCCGCACGCAGATCGCCGACATCGGCCTCAAGGGCCAACTGGTGATGGACGGCGACCGCCAGGTCGAGGGCTTCCAGGTGCACCTGGGCGGCGCCACCGGCCTGAACGCGAACTTCGGCCGCAAGCTCCGGGCCCACAAGGTCACCTCCGCCGGACTCGACGACTACGTCTCCAGCCTCGTCGAGGCCTTCCTCGCCGGCCGCGAGGAGGGCGAGTCGTTCAGCACGTGGGTGCACCGTGCCGACGAGTCGCTGCTGCGCGGCGAGCCCCTCGCCGGAGCCCGTTCGTGAGCGGTCGCGCCGTCCCCTTCCACTGCCCCTTCTGCGGGGACGAGGACCTGCGCCCGCACGAGGTGGTCTCGGAGTCCGGTGAGGTCTCCTCCCCTCACGGGAGCTGGGAATGCCGGGCCTGTCTGCGGGCCTTCTCCCTCCGGCTGCTGGGGCTCCTCCGTCCCAGCGCCGCCACCGCTACGGAGGGGGACAACCGATGATCAGCACCACCCAGGCCGCCCGCGCGTACCGCGGCACCGACACCGAGGGCCGCTCGCCCGAGGAGCTCCGCGACCTCGTCAGCCACTGGGGCGCCGAGCTCGAGCTCGCGCCCGCCGAGACCATCATCGAGTGGGCCGCGGCCACCTTCGGCGAGCGGTTCTGCGTCACGTCCTCGATGGGCGACGCCGTGCTCGCGCACCTGGCCTCCAGCGTCGTGCCGGACATCGACGTGGTCTTCCTCGACACCGGCTACCACTTCGTCGAGACCATCGGCACCCGGGACGCCGTCGAGGCGACGCTGCCGGTCAACCTCATCACGATCACCCCCGTGCAGAGCGTGGCCGAGCAGGACGCGCAGTACGGCCCCGAGCTCTACCGCACCGACCCCGACCTGTGCTGCGCGCTGCGCAAGGTCGAGCCGCTCGCCCGCTCGCTCGACGGCTACGACGCCTGGGCCACCGGCCTGCGTCGCTCGGAGACCCGCAACCGGGTCATCGCGCCGGTGATCGGGTGGGACGCGAAGAAGCAGAAGGTGAAGGTCTCCCCCATCGCCCGCTGGACCGACGAGCAGGTCGAGCAGTACATCGTCGACAACGGCGTGCTGGTCAACCCGCTGGTCTACGACGGCTACCCGTCGATCGGGTGCGCCCCCTGCACCCGCCGCGTCGCCCCCGGCGACGACCCCCGTAGCGGCCGCTGGGCCGGCACGAACAAGACCGAGTGCGGCATCCACGTCTGAGTCGCCGACTCCGACGCGCCGCGCTCCATCCCAGAGAGGAACCCCCACCATGGCTGCTCCCGCACTCGTGGCCCTCGCCCACGGCAGCCGGGACCCCCGCTCGGCCGCCGCCTACACGGCGCTCGTCGCCGAGGCCCGCGCCCTGCGCCCCGACCTGCGCATCGAGCTGGCGTTCCTCGATCTCTCCAAGCCGGCGTTCCAGACCGTCGTCGACCGGCTCGTCCGGGCCGGACACGACGAGATCGTCGTCGTGCCGCTCCTGCTCACCGAGTCCTACCACGCGCGCATCGACGTGCCGCAGGCCATCGCCGCCGCCACCGAGCGGCACCCGCACCTGCAGATCCGCGCGACCTCGATCCTCGGTCTCGAGACCTGCTTCCTCGAGGTGCTCGACGTCCGGATGCGCGAGGCGCTCGCCGCGTCCCGCGTCCGCGAGCTCGACGCGCTGGTGCTGACCGCGGCGGGCTCCAGCGACCCGCTCGCCAACCAGGCCGTGGCCCGGCTGGCCCGGGTCTGGGGCACGCACCACCGGCTGCCCGTCACCGCCGCCTACGCCTCCGCCGCCCCGCCGGCCGCCGGCGAGGCCGTCCGCGCCTTCCGCGGCGAGGGTCGGCGGCACATCGCCGTCGCCTCGCTGTTCCTCGCGCCGGGCTTCCTGCCCGACCGCGCCAGCGAGCTCGCCCTGGAGGCCGGCGCGATCGCCGTCGCCGAGCCGATGGGCGCCCACCCGGTCGTCGCCCGGACCATCCTCGCCCGCTACGCCGTGGGCGCGGTGGAGCTCGTCCCGGTCTGAGCGCGCGGGGCGTCCGGCAGCACGAGCCGGGCCAGCAGCCGCCGCGCCTCGCCGTCGGGGCGCTCGGACAGCCCGCCGTGGACCGGGCCCGGCTGCAGCACCGTGCTGCGCGGCGCCTTGAGGAACCCGAAACGACGACTCACCGGCTCGCCGGCCACGGCACCCGCGCGCGGATCGGCCGCACACACCGCGTCGACGAAGTCCAGCGCGGCGCGCACCTGGCCGAGCTCCAGGCCGGGTGCCAGCGCGCTGAGCCGGTGCTCGTCGAGGTGCCAGGCCACGACCAGGTGATCGGTCGCATGGCAGAACACGACGACGCCGACGTTCACGAACTCCTCGCGCTCCACCCGCGGCACGCAGCGCAACACGACGTACTGGTACGGGTGGCGCGTGACGACGCCTGCCGGCGACGCCGGGTCCACGGCGGTCATCCCGCCGCTCCCGGGAGCCACTGGCGCGTGCCGAGCCGGGCCGTCAGGAACGCGACGTAGGCCTCGCGCAGCGCGGCCGGCGTCTCCGCGCCCGGCACCGGCTCGAGCCACGCGTCCGGCACGCGGGCGACCACGCGCTCCAGCGCGTCCTGCGTCAGCAGCGGACCGACGGACTCGTCGATCTCCCCCAGCAGCGGCGCAGCCGCTGCGAGGACGTGGTCGTCCGCGCTCCAGCGCTGCGCGGCGAACCGGGCGGGATCCGTGACCCCGCCGGCCCAGCCATGGTGGAAGTAGAGGCTCGCGCCGTGGTCGATGACCCAGAGCGCGCCGTGCCAGACCAGCAGGTTCGGGTTGCGCCACGAGCGGTCGACGTTTGCGCAGAACGCGTCGAGCCAGAGCACGGTCGCGGCCTCGCGCGAGGGCTCGACCGCGACGGAACCGTCGTAGCCGAACGCGCCGGGCAGGAAGTCGATCCCGAGGTTGCGACCGACGCTCGCCACGAGGAGGTCCTGGACCTCCTCGTCCGCCTCGTAGCGGGCGAGATCGGCGGGGAGCTCGAGGACGGCCAGCCGCGGCGTGCGCAGGCCGAGCAGCTCGGCGAGCCCGCTGACGATCACCTCGGCGACGAGGACCCGCACGCCCTGCCCCGCCCCGCGGAACTTGCAGACGTAGGTGCCGAGGTCCTCCGCCTCGACCACGCCGGGCAGGCTGCCGCCCTCACGCAGCGGGGTGACGTAGCGCGTGACCTCGATCAACGGCAGCGGCGGGAGCGCCGGGTGCTCAGGCATCGACGACCGTCGAGCGCCGCACGAGGGGCGGCTCGGTGGACCAGGGGAAGTTGATCCAGCGGTCGGTGCGGCGCCAGGCGTAGTCGGGCTTCACCACCGACCACGGCTTCTCGTAGATCACCGCGGTGCGCGCCTCGGCGACGTGCCCGGCGCAGAACTCCTGGACGATCTCCAGCGTGCGGCCCGAGTCGGCGACGTCGTCGGCGATCAGCACCTTCAGACCGGAGAGGTCGACCGCCGCGGGCGTCGGCGGCAGCATGATCGGTACGTCGAGGCGCTCGTCGACGCCGGTGTAGAACTCGACGTTGACCGTCGAGAGGTTCTTCACGTCGAGCGCGTACCCGAGCCCCATGGCGAGGCCGAGCCCGCCGCGGGCGATCGCGAGCACCAGGTCGGGCTCGTAGCCCGAGTCGACCACCTGCTGGGCGAGATCGCGGACCGCCCCGCCGAACAGCTCGTAGGAGAGGATCTCGCGCTCGTCGGCCACGGACGCATTCTGGCGGTCCAGCCGCGACGCCGTCGAGCCGGGTCCGGCTGCCCTCGGTCAGAGATCGTCAGAGATCGTCGGGGACGTCGCGGCGGGCCTCGGCGAGCACCTCGCGCACCACCCGGTGGCAGAGACCGGCGGGATAGCCCTTGCGGGCGAGCATGCCGACGAGCCGTCGCGCCGCGGTGGCGTCGTCGACCCGCTGGAGCGAGCGGAGCCGCCGCTCGACGAGGGCCGTCGCCGTGGCGTGCTCGTCATCGTCCTCGACCTCCTCGAGGGCGTCGCGGACCACCTCGTCGGCCACACCCTTGCGCCGCAACTCGGAGGCGAGCGCACGCCGGGCCAGGCCCCGGCTCGTGCCGGCGCCTCGCGCCGAGACCCAGAGCCGGGTGAACGCGGCGTCGTCGACCAGCCCCACCTCCTCGAACCGGTCGAGCAGACGGGCGGCCACGTCGTCGGGCACCTCGCGGGACGCGAGCTTGTCGGCCAGCTCGCGACGACTCCGAGCCCGACCCGTGAGCTGGTCGAGCAGGATGGTGCGCGCCACCGACTCGGGATCGGCCTCCGGACCGAGCCGAGCCGGATCGTCCGGCGGGGGCGAGGCCCGCCGGCCTCCACGCGCGCTGGACGAGCCCCCGGAGCGGCTGCGCTTGCCGCTGGACCGCTCGCGATCCGGTTCGCCGGTCGACGGGGCCGCGCCCTGGGTCCAGGCCTCGACGCCGGCAGCCACGTCGCCCAGCCACGCGGGCGCGGGACGCTCGTCGCGCCAGGCGTCGCGGCTGCCGTTCGTCATCGCCGGGCGACTCAGAAGTCGCCGACCCCGATCGGCTCGTCCGGCAGACCCGCGAACTCGTCGTTGTCGACGGTGGCGCCGATGCCGAGCTTCTCGAGGATCTTCTTCTCGAGCTCGTTGGCGAGGTCGGGGTTGTCGCGCAGGAAGCCGCGGGCGTTCTCCTTGCCCTGGCCGAGCTGGTCGCCCTCGTAGGTGTACCAGGCGCCGGCCTTGCGGACGAGGCCCGCCTCGACGCCGACGTCGATCAGACCGCCCTCGCGGCTGATGCCCTTGCCGTACATGATGTCGAACTCGGCCTGCTTGAACGGCGGGGCGACCTTGTTCTTCACGACCTTGACCCGGGTGCGGTTGCCGACCATCTCCTGGCCGTCCTTGAGCGTCTCGATGCGCCGCACGTCGAGCCGGACCGAGGAGTAGAACTTCAGCGCCCGACCACCGGTGGTGGTCTCGGGCGAGCCGAACATGACGCCGATCTTCTCGCGCAGCTGGTTGATGAAGATGGCGGTGGTGCCGGAGTTGTTCAGGGCGCCGGTCATCTTGCGCAGCGCCTGGCTCATCAGGCGGGCCTGGAGGCCGACGTGGCTGTCGCCCATCTCGCCCTCGATCTCGGCGCGCGGGACGAGCGCGGCCACCGAGTCGATGACGATGAGGGAGAGCGCACCGGAGCGCACGAGCATGTCGGCGATCTCGAGCGCCTGCTCGCCGGAGTCGGGCTGGGAGACCAGCAGGGCGTCGGTGTCGACGCCGAGGGACTTCGCGTACTCGGGGTCGAGGGCGTGCTCGGCGTCGATGAACGCGACGAGGCCGCCGTTGCGCTGGGCGTTCGCGACCGCGTGCAGGGCCACGGTGGTCTTTCCGGAGGACTCCGGGCCGTAGATCTCGACGACGCGGCCCCGCGGGAGACCGCCGATGCCGAGCGCGATGTCGAGCGCGATCGCGCCGGTGGGGATGACCTCGAGCGGCGCCCGGGTCTCCTCGCCCAGTCGCATGACCGAGCCCTTGCCGAACTGCTTCTCGATGCCTGCGAGGGCCGCCTCGAGGGCCTTCTCGCGGTCTGCGCCTGCCATGGTGTCTCCTCGGTGGATCTCTCGGGCGGAGCCGCCCGACGGGGTCTGTTCTCGTCGTCGTGGACGCTAGGTCAGACCGCCGACAGTCTCGGAGCCCCGGATCGCGATCTGGGGAGGACGGCGTCGGCACGTCGCCTGTGGACCACCACTGTAGGTGAACACCTGTTCGACGCCGAGCGCGACGCGCCGGGGATCTCAGGCCGGCGGCAGGTACGGCAGGTCGAGGCCCTCGGCCCAGGTCGAGCACGAGCAGCCGCTCGGGTCCGGCAGGCCCGCCACGGCCGAGGCGAGCAGCCCGGTGAGGCGCTCCAGGTTGGCGCGGAAGAGGGCGAACACGGCCTCCTGGTCGACGCCCTCGCCGGTCTCGGCCCCGGCGTCCATGTCGGTGACCAGCGCGATCGCGGCGTAGCAGAGCCCGAGCTCGCGGGCCAGCGGCGCCTCGGGGTGGCCGGTCATGTTGATCAGCGTCCAGCCGCTGGCGGCGTAGGCCTGCGACTCGGCCCGGGTGGAGAAGCGCGGGCCCTCGATGACCACCATCGTGCCGCCGTCGCGCAGGCCCGGGTCGGCGTCGAGCACCGCGCGGCGCACGCCGGGGCAGTAGGGATCGGCGAAGGGCAGGTGGATCGCGCCGCTCTCGACATAGCTCGACACGCGTCGGTGCGTGCGGTCGACCAGCTGGTCGGGCACGACGACGTCGCCCGGCGCCACCTCGGGACGCAGGCCGCCGACCGCGCACGGCGCGAGCACCTGGCGCACGCCGAGGGACGCCAGCGCCCACAGGTTCGCGCGGTAGGGCACCGCGTGCGGCGGGAAGTCGTGGTGGCGGCCGTGGCGGGGCAGGAACGCCACCCGGCGTCCGGCGACCTCGCCCAGCGAGATCGGCGCCGACGTCGGGCCGTAGGGCGTGTCGACCTGCACCTCCTCGGCACCGCCGTCGAGGAAGGAGTAGAAGCCGGTGCCGCCGATGACGGCGACGTCGGCGCGGGCGGACGAGGGGGCGCTCATGGGCCCAGCCTGCCAGGGGCTCAGCGCTCGCTCGCGGGGAGGTCGAGGGCCTCCCACACGGCCGCCCAGACCTCCTTGGGCGCCACGCCGGCATCGAGGGCCTGCTGGGCGGTGCGGCCGCCCAGGGACGCCATGACGTGCATGGACGCCCACGTCGGGGCGTACCCGGCGCCGACGGCGTGCTCGAGCCGGGCCCAGAACTCGGTGTGCCTCACCGGGCCATCATGCCGGGGCGCCCTCGGCCCTCGCGCCGGCGCGGGGCTCCCCCACGTCGACCAGGTGGTGCTCGAGGTCGTGCAGCAGGTAGAGGCCGAGGCTGGCGAGGGTGAAGGCGCTGCCGTCGCTGCGCAGCCCCGGGCGCGCGCGGTCCTCGTCGTCCATGCCGTCGTAGAGCGCGGCGAGCCGCTCGGCGCCGGCGGCGAGCGCGGTGGCCACCCGGGCGGGGTCGTCGGCCGCGTACTCGCGCTCGACGGCCGTGGCGTCCTGGTCCCAGTTGGCGAAGGCCGGCGCGTCCTCGGCCAGCATCCGCCGCACGCGCCCGGCGAAGACCTCGTGGACGTCGCGCACGTGACAGGCGTACTCCAGCGGCGACCACACGTCCGGGCGCGGCCGTCGACGCACGGCGTCCTCGGGGCGAGCCAGCACCCGCAGCCAGGCGTCACGGTTCGCGCGCACGAGCGGAGCGATCTGGTGCGGCGCGACCGAGGCGGCGTCGTAGCCGCACGCGGCGCACGGGCGCTCGAGCACCCAGGTCCAGTCCTTGACGTCCGGCGTGATCACGGGCCGCATCCTCCCAGGTCCGCGCGCGGCGGGCGGTCGAGCCCGCCGGATGGGCGACCGGGACTGTCGGCGCCGTTTGTCAGGATGGGCGGGTGACGCATCCGGCCCTCGAGCGCTTCAGCGACGCCACGAGCACGTGGTTCGCCGCGGCGTTCGCCGCGCCCACGCCCGCCCAGCAGGGCGCGTGGGAGGCCATCGGGGCCGGCCGCCACGCGCTGGTGGTCGCGCCGACCGGCTCGGGCAAGACGCTCAGCGCGTTCCTCTGGTCCCTCGACCGGCTGCTCACCCGCCCGCGTCCCGACCAGCGCAGCCAGCGCTGCCGCGTCCTCTACGTCTCGCCGCTCAAGGCGCTCGCCGTCGACGTCGAGCGCAACCTGCGGGCCCCGCTGGCCGGCATCCGCCACACCGCCGAGCGGCTCGGCGTGCCCGTCAACGACGTCGAGGTCGGCGTCCGCTCGGGCGACACCGCCGCGGCCGACCGGCGCCGGCTCAGCACGCGACCGCCCGACATCCTCATCACCACCCCCGAGTCGCTGTTCCTCATGCTCACCTCGCAGGCGCGGGAGTCGCTGCAGGGCGTCGAGACGGTCATCGTCGACGAGGTGCACGCCGTCGCGGGCACCAAGCGCGGCGCGCACCTGGCGGTCACGCTGGAGCGGCTCGACGCGATGCTGGAACGGCCCGCGCAGCGCATCGGCCTCTCGGCGACGGTGCGTCCGCTCGAGGAGGTCGCGCGCTACCTCGGGGGCACCGCGCCGGTCGACGTCGTGGCGCCGCCGGCGTCGAAGGAGTGGGACCTGCAGGTCGTCGTCCCGGTGGAGGACATGACCGCTCCCCCACCGCCGCCCGCGCACCCGCGGCCCTCCGGCGAGCCGCGCCGCGTCGACCCGGCCGAGGGCCTGCCCGACGGCCTGCCCGACGACCTGCCCGACGACCCGTTCGACGACCCCTTCGACACCGCGCCGAGCGAGGAGCCCGCGCAGGCGACGTCGCTGTGGCCGCACGTGGAGGAGCGGGTCGTCGACCTGATCGAGCAGCACCGCTCGACCCTGGTCTTCGCCAACTCGCGCCGGCTCTCCGAGCGGCTCACCGCGCGGCTGAACGAGATCGCCACCCGTCGGGCCGGCGCGGTGCCGGTGGGCGCGCCGCCCGCGAGCAAGATGGCGCAGAGCGGGCACACCGACTCCCCGCGCGGCGACGAGCCGCCACCGGACGGCGAGGTGGTGATCGCGAAGGCCCACCACGGCTCGGTCTCGAAGGAGCAGCGCGCGCTGATCGAGGACGACCTCAAGCGCGGACGTCTGCCCGCCGTCGTCGCGACGAGCAGCCTCGAGCTGGGCATCGACATGGGCGCGGTCGACCTCGTCGTCCAGATCGAGTCGCCGCCGAGCGTGGCGAGCGCGCTGCAGCGGGTCGGACGCGCCGGCCACCAGGTCGGCGAGGTGTCGCGTGGCGTCCTGTTCCCCAAGCACCGGGGCGACCTCGCCCAGACGGCCGTCGCGGTCCAGCGGATGCGCTCGGGGGCGATCGAGTCGCTGCGCGTGCCGACGAACCCGCTCGACGTGCTCGCCCAGCAGGTGGTGGCCACCTGCGCGCTCGAGGCGTGGGACGTCGACGACCTCTACGGACTGATGCGGCGCAGCGCGCCGTTCGTCTCCCTGCCCCGCGCCGCGTACGAGGCCACGCTCGACCTGCTGGCCGGGCGGTACCCGTCCGACGAGTTCGCCGAGCTGCGCCCGCGGATCGTCTGGGACCGCGTGGCCGGCACGCTCACCGGTCGTCCCGGGGCGCAGCGCCTCGCGGTCACCAGCGGCGGCACCATCCCCGACCGCGGCCTGTTCGGCGTGTTCCTGGCCGGGGCCGAGGGGCCGGGCAAGCGCGTCGGCGAGCTCGACGAGGAGATGGTCTACGAGTCGCGGGTGGGCGACGTCTTCGCGCTCGGCGCCACCAGCTGGCGCATCCAGGACATCACCCACGACCGCGTCCTCGTGACGCCCGCGCCCGGCGTGCCGGGGCGCCTGCCGTTCTGGAAGGGCGACGCGCCGGGCCGCCCGGCCGAGCTCGGCGAGGCGATCGGCGCGTTCAGCCGCGAGCTCGCGGCGCTGCCGCGCGCCCAGGCGGAGGCCCGCGCCCGGGCTCAGGGCCTCGACGCGAACGCCGCCACCAACCTCGTCGGCTACCTGCACGAGCAGGTCGAGGCCACCCGAGTGCTGCCCGGCGACACCACCATCCTGCTGGAGCGCTTCCGCGACGAGCTGGGCGACTGGCGCCTGGTGCTGCACTCCCCCTACGGCACGCCGGTGCACGCCCCGTGGGCGCTGGCGATCAACGCCCGGCTGCGCGAGCGGCTCGGCGTCGACGGTCAGGCGATGGCCTCCGACGACGGCATCGTCATCCGCATCCCCGACTCCGACGCCGAGCCGCCCACCGCCGAGCTGCTGGTCTTCGAGCCCGACGAGATCGACCAGCTGGTCACCCAGGAGGTCGGCGGGTCGGCCCTCTTCGCCGCGCGCTTCCGCGAGTGCGCCGCACGCGCCCTGCTCCTGCCCCGCCGCGACCCGGGCCGTCGCTCCCCGCTCTGGCAGCAGCGGCAGCGGGCCGCGGCGCTGCTGGAGGTGGCCTCGCGCTACCCGTCCTTCCCGATCGTGCTCGAGGCCGTCCGCGAGTGCCTGCAGGACGTCTACGACCTCCCCTCCCTCGTCGGGCTGATGCGCCGCATCGAGCGCCGCGAGGTGCAGGTGGCCGACGTCGCGACGCCGTCGCCGTCGCCGTTCGCCCGCACGCTGCTCTTCGGGTACGTGGCGCAGTTCGTCTACGAGGGCGACTCCCCGCTGGCCGAGCGACGCGCGGCCGCCCTCTCCCTCGACCAGGGGCTGCTCGCCGAGCTCCTCGGCCGGGCCGAGCTGCGCGAGCTCCTCGATCCCGACGTGCTGGCCGAGCTCGAGGCCGAGCTCCAGCGCACCGCGGACGATCGCCGCGCGCGCGACGCCGAGGGGGTCGCCGACCTCCTGCGGCTGCTCGGCCCGCTCGCGAGCGCCGAGGTCGAGGCGCGGTGCGTGCCCGGAGCCGACGTCGCCGGCTGGCTCGCCGAGCTCGCCGCGGCCCGGCGCGCGGTCGAGGTGCGGGTCGCCGGCGAGGAGCGCTGGGCCGCCGTCGAGGACGTCGCGCGCCTGCGGGACGGCCTCGGCGTGCCCGTGCCGCCGGGCACCCCGGAGGCGTTCGCCGACCCGGTCGAGGACCCGCTCGGCGACCTCGTCGGGCGGTTCGCCCGCACGCACGGGCCGTTCGCCGTCGACGACGTCGCGGCGCGGCTCGGCCTGGGGGCCGCGGTCGTCCGGATGACGCTGCAGCGGCTGGCCGCGTCCGGGCGCGTGCTCGAGGGCGAGTTCCGTCCCGCCGGAAGCGGCAGCGAGTGGTGCGACGCCGAGGTGCTGCGCCGGCTGCGTCGCCGCTCGCTGGCCCGGCTGCGGCAGGAGGTCGAGCCGGTCGATCCCGAGGCCCTGGCCCGGTTCCTGCCGGCCTGGCAGCAGATCGCGCCCGCCCCCACGCGCGGGCGCGGCGCCTCCGGCAGGCGCCGCGGCTGGTGGGGCGTCGACGGCGTGCTCGCGGCGGTCGACCAGCTCGCGGGCTGCGCGGTGCCGGCGAGCGCGCTGGAGTCCCTGGTGCTCGCCTCCCGGGTGCGCGACTACGAGCCGTCCTTCCTCGACGAGCTCACCGCCACCGGCGAGGTCCTCTGGGCCGGCGAGGGCACCCTCGCAGGCGCCGACGGCTGGGTCTCGCTGCACCTGGCCGACCACGCCCCGCTGACCCTCCCCGTGCCCGACGTCGCGCCCGTCTCCGAGCTCGCCCGCGCGCTGCTGGACGCCCTGGGCGGCGGGGGCGCGTGGTTCTTCCGCCAGCTCGCCGACCAGGTCGCCGCCGCCGGCCACCGCGCCACCGACGCCGACCTGTCCGCAGCCCTGTGGGAGCTCGTCTGGGCCGGGCTGGTCGGCAACGACACGCTCGTGCCGCTGCGGGCGCTGGTGCGCGGCGGCACCCCCGCGCACCGCAGCCGGCGTCCTCCGCCCCGGCCGCGTCTGGCCAGCACCACCACCGGCAGCGGCCCGCGCGGCCTGCGCGGAGCACGCACCGTGCGCACCGGCCCGCCGGAGACCGCCGGCCGGTGGTCGCTCCTGCCCGAGGTCGACGCCGATCCCACCCGGCGCGCCCACGCCACGGCCGAGCGACTGCTGGAGCGGCACGGCGTCGTCACCCGCGGAGCGGTGGTGGGCGAGCGGATCGACGGCGGGTTCGCGGGCGTCTACAAGGTGCTGGCGGCCTTCGAGGAGTCGGGGCGATGCCGACGCGGCTACTTCGTCGCCGGCCTCGGCGCCGCGCAGTTCGGCTCGGCCGGGGCGATCGACCGGCTGCGCACCTTCTCCGAGAGCGCGCTCGACGGGGCCGGCCAGCCCGGCGCTCCGGGCGGCACGCCGCCCGAGACGATCGCGCTGGCCGCCACGGACCCGGCGAACCCGTACGGCGCGGCGCTCGCCTGGCCCGAGCGGCCGACCGAGGGCGACGGCCATCGTCCGGGTCGCAAGGCCGGGGCGATGGTGGTGCTCGTCGACGGACGCCTGGTGCTGTACGTCGAGCGCGGCGGCCGCACGCTGCTCAGCTGGAGCGAGGACCCCGCCCTGCTCGAGCCCGCCGCCGCGGGCCTCGCCGCCGTCGGCGCCCGCGGGGCGCTGGGCCGACTCACCGTCGAGAAGGCCGACGGCCGACCGCTCCTCGGGCAGGGCGCCTCCCCCCTGCGCGGCGCGCTCGAGAACGCCGGCTTCGTGGCCACGCCACGGGGTCTGCGTCTCGATGCCCGGGAGGGCCGCGACGGCCGCGGCGCCGGTCAGGACCTCGAGCATGCCTGAGGGCGACACCGTCTACCGGGCGGCCCGGCTGCTCGACCGCGGGCTCGCCGGCCGCACGCTCACCCGCACCGACCTGCGGGTGCCGTCCCTGGCCACCGTCGACCTCGTCGGCGGCCTCGTCCGCGGCACGGCGTCCTACGGCAAGCACCTGCTCACCCGCATCGACCACGACGACCTCGGCGCCTGGACGCTCCACACCCACCTGCGGATGGAGGGCTCCTGGCGCCTCTTCCGGCCCGGGCAGCCCTGGTCGCGGCCCGAGCACCAGGCCCGGGTGGTGCTCGGCGCCGATCGCGTGCTCGCCGTCGGCTTCTCGCTGGGGGTGGTCGAGCTCGTCCCGCGCTCGGCCGAAGGGGGTGCCATCGGCCATCTCGGCCCCGACCTGCTCGGCGACTTCGACGAGGCGGAGGCCCTGCGTCGACTCACCGCCGACCCGGAGCGTCCGATCGGCGAGGCCCTGCGCGACCAGCGGAACCTGGCCGGCCTGGGCAACATGTACGTCGCCGAGCTGCTCTTCGTCTCCGGCGTCCACCCGATGCGCCCCGTCGGCGAGATCGCCGACCGGCTGCCGCGGATGGTGCGCCGCGGACGCCAGATGCTCGACCTCAACAAGGAGCGCGCGATCCAGACCACCACCGGCGATCTGCGCGACCGGGAGCGGCACTGGGTCTACCGGCGCGACACGGCTCCGTGTCGTCGCTGCGGTGGACGCATCCGGGTCGAGCAGCAGGGCCCCGCGGGTCAGGAGCGGACCGTCTACTTCTGTCCGACCTGCCAGACCTGAGCCGCGCGGCTGGCCATCCGCGCGCGCGGTCGGCCGGTGCCGATCAGGCGGCGGAGGCGACGGGCTCGACCCGCGGCACCGGCATCGGCGTGGCGCCGAGCGCCTCGGCGACGGCACGCTCCTCGGTGGCTACGGCGTCGGAGACCGAGCGGAGGACCGACGAGAGCGGCACGCCCAGCGCGGAGCACAGCGAGGCCAGCAGCTCGGAGGACGCCTCCTTCTGACCGCGCTCGATCTCGGAGATGTAGCCGAGGCTCACGCGGGCCTCGGCGGAGACCTCGCGCAGGGTCATGCCACGCTGCATCCGCTCATCGCGGAGCACGTCGCCGAGCATTCGACGAAACAGCACCATGGAGACCTCCTCGCGTCGTGGGCGCAACGCTACCGGAGGGCTGGTTCTTCCCGCGGGACCCGGCGCCACCGGACGTCGCCGGCCGCCGCGATCGGCCCGGAGCCGGACCGGGAGGACCGCGCTCGCCACCCGGGCTCGCCACCAAAGGAGACCCGAACGGAGGATCCCCGGCCGTACGCTCGCGGCCATGCCCCTGCGGATCGAGGACTACGCGCTCATCGGCGACCGGCGCACCGCCGCCCTGGTGGGACGCAACGGCTCGATCGACTGGCTGTGCCTCCCGCGCTTCGACTCCCCCGCCTGCTTCGCCGGCCTCCTCGGCACCGACGACCACGGTCACTGGCAGCTGGAGCCGGCGGAGGCCTACGAGACGTCGCGGCGCTACGTCGGCGACTCGGGGGTCCTGGAGACCACGTTCACCACCGCGAGCGGCACCGTCCGCCTCACCGACCTGATGCCGCGCGGCGATCGGCGGGCGGACGTCATCCGCAGGCTCGAGGGCGTCACGGGTCGGGTCGAGATGCGGCACGAGTGGCGGGTCCGCCTCGACTACGGCTCCGTGCGCCCGTGGGTGCGCCGCGAGGTGCTGCCCGGAGGCGACGGCCGGCCGGACGAGCACGTCATCACCGCGATCGGCGGGCCCGACCGGCTCGTGCTCCGCGGCCCCCGCCTGCCGCACGCCACCGACCACACCCACACCGACCGCTTCGACGTCGCGGAGGGCGACTCCCTGCTCTTCGCCTGCGTCTGGATGCCCTCGCACGAGCCGCTGACCGACCTCGGCCCGCTGGAGGACGTCGTCGACCGCACCCGCGCCGAGGACGAGGCGTGGCTGCGCGACGGCTGCTCCCGGGTGCCGCACGCCGACGCCGTGCGGCGCTCGCTGCTGACCCTGCGCCTGATGACGCACGAGGAGACCGGCGGCATCGTCGCGGCGCCGACGACCTCCCTGCCCGAGGCGTTCGGCGGCTCTCGCAACTGGGACTACCGCTTCTGCTGGCTGCGGGACGCCGCGCTGACCATCGGCGCGCTGCTGGAGGCCGGGTACCAGGACGAGGCGCGGCTGTGGCGCGACTGGCTGCTGCGGGCGGTGGCCGGCGATCCCGAGGACCTGCAGGTGCTCTACGCGGTCGACGGCGCCCGCAGGCTGACCGAGCACGAGCTGGAGCACCTGCCCGGGTACGAGGGGTCGCGGCCGGTGCGGATCGGCAACGGCGCGGTCACCCAGCGCCAGCACGACGTGCTCGGCGAGGTGATGGAGGCGATGGCCCAGCTGCGCGAGCGCGGCGACGATCCGGACGGCAACGCCTGGGCGCTGCAGCGGGCGCTGGTCGACGACCTGGCCAAGCACTGGCGCGAGCCGGACCGCGGCATCTGGGAGATCCGCGGCGAGCCGCGGCACTTCACCCACTCCCGGGCGATGGTGTGGGTCGCCTTCGACCGCGCGGTGCGCGCGATCGAGACCCACGGCCTCGACGGTCCGCTGGAGGAGTGGCGGCGCATCCGCGACGAGGTGCGCGAGGAGGTGCTCACCCGCGGCTACGACGCCGAGCGCAACTGCTTCGTGCAGCACTACGACGGCCGCGACCTGGACGCCTCGGTGCTCATGCTCCCGTGGCACGGCCTGATCGCGCCGGACGATCCGCGGATGCTCGGCACCATTGAGGCGGTCGAGCGCGAGCTGCTACACGAGGGCCTGGTGCTGCGCTACCGCACCGACTCCGGCGTCGACGGGCTCGACGGCGAGGAGCACCCGTTCCTGGCCTGCTCCTTCTGGCTGGTCACCGCGTACGCGGGCGCGGGGCGGCTCGACGACGCCCACGCGCTGCTGGACCGACTCGTCGACCTCGCCAACGACGTCGGGCTGCTCGCCGAGGAGCACGATCCGACGACGGGGCGCGCCGTCGGCAACTTCCCCCAGGCGTTCAGCCACCTGGCGCTGGTGCGCGCCGCGTTCTCGCTCGCCGAGGCGTGAGGGCCCCCGAGAGGGGGCCGGCCGGGGTCAGCGCGACCGCAGGAGCGCGCGCTGGCGCCACACGTCGCGGTAGAACTCGGCCCCGGAGAACAGGGTGAGCGCCAGCGCCACCGCGAGCAGCGTCTGCGAGGCGTAGAACAGGACTTGGCCGGGCACGTCGAGCCAGGCCGGGAGGTCGGGGTCGCGGCCGGGCAGGCAGAGACCGCCCAGCGCCAGCCCCTGCACGGTGGTCTTCAGCTTGCCGAGGTCCTTGGCGGCGAGCACGACCCGCCGGGCGATCGAGAGCCGCAGCACCGTGACGCTGAGCTCGCGGGCGAGGATCACGATCGTCACCCACCACCACACGTCGCCGAGCACCGAGAGGCCGATCAGCGCCATGCCGGTGACCGCCTTGTCGGCGATCGGGTCGGCGATCTTGCCGAAGTCGGTGACCAGCCCGCGGCTGCGCGCGAGGTCGCCGTCGATCTTGTCGGTGATCATCGCGACGGCGAAGACCACGTACGCGGCGACCCGCCACGGCGCGGACTCGCCGCCGTCGTGCAGCAGGGCGTAGCCGAAGAACGGCACGAGCAGGATGCGCAGCGTCGTCAGGACGTTGGCGATGTTGAGCGTCGGGGCCTGCTGCTGGGGCTGGGGCTGGGAGGTCATCCGCGCGGCTCCGCGACGAGGTCGACGCCCTCCGAGGCCACCACGAGCGCCTCGACGATCGCGCCGATCCCGAGCGAGCCCGACGCCCCCACGAGCCGCACCGTGCCGTCGACCTCGGGTCCCTGGTGCTCGCCGCGGCCGACGAGGTCCTCGCCGTCGCGCTCCTCGACGAGCACGCGGACGGTCTCGCCGATGCGCTCCTCGGCACGCTGGGCGTTGAGCTCCTCGACCAGCGCGGTGACGTGCTCGGCACGGGCCCGGATCTCGTCGTCGTCGAGCTTGCCGTCGAAGCCGGCCGCCTCGGTGCCGTCCTCGTCGGAGTAGCCGAACACGCCCGTCACGTCCATCCGGGCCTCGACCAGGAAGTCGCAGAGCGTCTGCAGGTCGTCCTCGGTCTCGCCGGGGAAGCCGACGATGACGTTCGAGCGGACGCCGGCGGTCGGCGCGAGCGCCCGGATGCGGGCGAGGAGGTCGAGGAAGGACTCGGGGTCGCCGAAGCGACGCATGCGGCGCAGCACCGAGGCGCTCGCGTGCTGGAACGACAGGTCGAAGTAGGGGACGACGCCGGGCGTCGTCGCGATCGCCTCGAGGAGCCCGGGCCGGGTCTCGGCCGGCTGAAGGTAGGACACTCGCACCCGCTCGACGCCGTCGATCGCGGCCAGCTCGGGCAGCAGCGTCTCCAGCAGGCGCAGGTCGCCGAGGTCCTTGCCGTAGGAGGTGGAGTTCTCGCTGACGAGGAACAGCTCGCGGGCCCCCTGCTCGGCCAGCCAGCGCCCCTCGGCCAGGACGTCGGAGGGGCGGCGGCTGACGAAGGCGCCCCGGAAGCTCGGGATCGCGCAGAAGGTGCAGCGCCGGTCGCAGCCGCTGGCCAGCTTCAGCGCCGCCGTCGGGCCGGAGTCGAGCCGGCGGCGGACCGACGCGGGGCCGGACGCGTGGCCGGGCACGGCGGCGTCGGAGAGCGAGCGCTCCACCGGCGTGATGGGGAGCAGGAGCCGGCGGTCCTGGGGCGTGTGCGCGGCCGGACGCTCCCCGGCCACGATCGCCTGGAGCCGGGCGGCGATGTCGGGATAGGCGTCGAAGCCGAGCACGGCGTCCGCCTCGGGCAGCGACTCGGCCAGCTCGTGGCCGTAGCGCTCGGCCAGGCAGCCGACCGCGACGACGGCCTGGGCGCGTCCGCCGTCGGCCTTGAGGTCGGCCGCGGCCAGCAGGGAGTCGATGGAGTCCTTCTTGGCGGCCTCGACGAACCCGCAGGTGTTGACGACCACGCTGTCGGCCTCGGCGGGATCGTCGACGAGCGTGAAGCCGCCCGCCGCCAGCCGGCCCGCGAGCTCCTCGGAGTCGACCTCGTTGCGCGCGCACCCGAGGGTGACCATCGCGACCGAGAGACGGGGCTGCTCCGGGGTGGTCTCGGCCTCGCCGCGACGATCGGTCCGGCTGGGCGCGTCGGTGCTCATGCGTGGGTGCATCCCCTCGAGTATGCCGCCGCGGGCGGGCGCGCGTCGAAACCGAGGCCGGACGACGACGCACGAAGGCCGGCGACCGCATCGCTGCGGCGCCGGCCTTCGCTGTCTCGCCCTCCCCAGGGCGTCTGTGGGACGGGCCGTGAGGCCCGTCGCGAGCACACTACCCCGCGACCGCCACGATCCCCAGCCGGACCCGACCGATCGATCGTTCCGCGTGTCGCGCGGCGTCGCTCAGCGACTCGGGAGCGTCGCCTGGGCGGGACGACCCGTGGTGCCGATCGCCCCGAGATCCTGCTCGCCCACGCGCACCTGGAGCGAGCCGTCGCTGGTCTGCACCCGGATCGGCTGGCTCACCGCACGCAGGCGCTTGGTCTGCCCGAAGGCCAGGCTCCCCTGGTAGACGACGCGGTCGCGCGCGTCGCGGACGACCACGCGGGCCTGGCCGCCGGCCGCGGTCAGCTCGACGGGTACCGTCGGTCCGGCGCCGGACACGCTGCCGGCCGGGGAGAACGCGCCGGCCGGCTGCGGCGGGTCGTCGTGGGTGACGAGCCGGGCGATCGACCACGCGAGGACGACGGCCATGACGGCGGCCGTCAGGACCGACCAGTTCGGCCCGCCCCGCGTGCCGCGGATCGCGCCACCGGCGAGCTCGGCCTCGAAGACGCGACGGGGGTCGATCGGCGCGTCGGCGTAGCGGTCGTCGTGCAGCGCGACCAGCGGCGCGGCGTCGAGGCCGAGCACGCGGGCCAGGGTGCGCAGGTGGCCCCGGGCGTAGAAGTCGCCGCCGCAGGGCGCGAAGTCGTCGACCTCGATCGACTCGATCACGTGGGGGCGGATGCGGGTGCGGTCGGCCAGCTGGTCGACGCCGAGACCGAGTCGCATCCGCGCCGCACGCAGCTGCGGGCCGATCACCGGCTCGGGACGCTCGGGCTCGGGCTCCGCGGGGGCGCGGTCGGCCCACACGACGGCGTCCTGGACGAGGTCGACGCTGCCGGGTCGGTGCAGCGTCCGCTCCGGCGCGCTGAGCACCTCCGCGCGGACGGCCGGGGACGGATCGCGCGCCGGCTCGACGTGAGGGGTCTCGACAGGCTCGGCCACCGAGAGGGGCTCGACCACCGCGGCGGGCTCGACCACCGGGCCGGGCTCGAGCGCCGACCCCTGCGCCGGTGCGGTGGTCTCGACAGGCTCGACCACCGGGGCAGCGGGCTCGACCACCGACTCGGACTCGACCACCGGGGCGCCCAGGGAGGCGGCGTACTCGGCGTCGTCGACGTACTCGTAGCCGGCGATCTCGACGACGGGGGTGCGGCCGGCCGCCAGGCGATCGAGCCCGGCCACGAGGTCGACGGCGCCGACCACCCGGGTCGCGAGGGTGAGCGGCACCGCGAGCGGCTCCAGCCCGTCGTCCGGCAGCGCGGGGTCGCCTGGTGCGACGAGGACGTCGAGGGAGCCGTCGCGCCACCGACGACGGGGCAGGACCTCGACGCCGGCGATCCGCTCCCAGGGCAGGCCGTGCCAGTCGGCGCCGGTGCGCACCCGGATGCCGAGGTCGTCGGCCACCGCCAGCGGAGCGCGGGCGTCCCAGCAGGAGCGCAGGTGGAGCGCGGCGATGCCGGCGAGGACGAGCAGCACCAGCCAGTCGAGGGCGGGTCCGCCCGAGATCGCCCGGATCAGGTAGGCCAGGCCGACGACGCCGGCGGCGCCGCCGATCGCACCGGAGACGCCGACATGGCGGCGCACCTCGATCGCGCCGGACGTCGCGTCCCCACCGGGGCGGCCCCCGGGGCTCTCGTGGGTCCGGTGGGCCTCGTGGGTCTCGGAGGCCCCGTGGGCCTCGGGCATGCGCGTGGTCACATCTCCCCCTGCAGGGTCGCGATGACGGAGTCGAGCTCGTCCGGCTTCACCAGGACGTCGCGGGCCTTGGAGCCCTCGCTGGGACCGACCACGCCACGGCTCTCCAGGATGTCCATGAGGCGGCCGGCCTTGGCGAACCCGACGCGCAGCTTGCGCTGCAGCATCGAGGTCGAGCCGAACTGGGTGGAGACGATCAGCTCGGTGGCCTGGATGACGAGGTCGAGGTCGTCGCCGATCTCGTCGTCGAGCACGCGGTCGGACTTCGCCGGTGCCGTGACGTCCTCGCGGTACGACGGCTCGAGCTGGCCCTTGCAGTGCTTCACCACCTGGGCGATCTCCGCCTCGGTGACCCACGAGCCCTGCACGCGGATCGGCTTGGAGGCGCCCATCGGCAGGAACAGGCCGTCGCCCTGGCCGACCAGCTTCTCGGCGCCCGGCTGGTCGAGGATGACCCGGCTGTCGGCCAGGCTGGAGGTCGCGAAGGCGAGACGGCTCGGCACGTTGGCCTTGATCAGACCGGTGACGACGTCGACGCTGGGCCGCTGGGTGGCGAGCACCAGGTGGATGCCGGCCGCGCGGGCCAGCTGGGTGATCCGCACGACGGCGTCCTCGACGTCGCGCGGGGCGACCATCATCAGGTCGGCGAGCTCGTCGACGATCACCAGCAGGTACGGGTACGGCTCGAGCGTCCGCTCGCTGCCCGGCGGCAGCTCGACCTTGCCGGCGCGCACCGCCTTGTTGAAGTCGTCGACGTGGCGGAAGCCGAAGTTCGCGAGGTCGTCGTAGCGCAGGTCCATCTCGCGCACGACCCAGGCGAGGGCCTCGGCGGCCTTCTTCGGGTTGGTGATGATCGGCGTGATCAGGTGCGGGACGCCCTCGTAGGCGTTCAGCTCGACCCGCTTGGGGTCGACCATGATCATCCGCACCTCGTCAGGGGTCGCCCGCATCAGCACCGAGGTGATCATCGAGTTGATGAAGCTCGACTTGCCCGAGCCGGTGGCGCCCGCGACCAGCAGGTGCGGCATCTTGGCGAGGTTGGCCACCACGAAGCCGCCCTCGACGTCCTTGCCGAGCCCCGCGATCATCGGGTGGTGGTCGGAGCGGGCCGTGTTCGACCGCAGCACGTCGCCGAGAGACACGATCTCCTTGTCGACGTTCGGGATCTCGACGCCGACCGCCGACTTGCCCGGGATGGGGCTGAGGATGCGGACGTCGGCGGAGGCCACCGCGTACGCGATGTTCTTCTGGATGCCGGTGATCTTCTCGACCTTGACGCCCGCGCCGAGCTCCACCTCGTAGCGGGTGACGGTCGGTCCGCGGGTGTAGCCGGTGACGGCGGCGTCGATGCCGAACTCGTCGAGCACCTGGGTCAGCCGGCCGACCACCGCGTCGGAGGCCTCCGAGCGGGCCTTGTGCACCGAGCCGGGCTTGAGCACCTCGGCCGCCGGCAGGCTGTAGACGATGTCGCCGGAGAGCGCCAGCTGCTCGACCCGCGGCGGCAGGGGCGCGTGCTCGGGCGGGGTCAGCTCGCGCGGCTCGTGGACGGTGAAGGCCGGCGGCTCGGGAGCGGCCTCGGTCGTGTCAGGAGCAGCAGCGGGGGTCGCGGAGGCGCGCAGGCGACGCCGGGTCAGCGCCGACTCCGCCTCCGGCGTCAGGCCGACGGCCGGGGCGTCGGCGACGGGCTCGTCGCCGTGCTCGAGCGCGACGTCGAGGGGGTCGCGGCGCTTGCGACGTCGGGGAGCGGCGTCGACGTCGGGCAGCACCGGGGTGTCGTAGGCGGGGTCGCCCGACCGCTCGAGCTCGGTCTCGTGCTCCGCGGCGTCGGAAGGACGCCCGACGGCGAGGTCGCGCAGCGCGGCGAGCCGCACGGGCACCTGGTAGAGCGGGGTGCCGGTGATGACCAGCACCCCGAAGAAGGCGAGCAGCAGCAGCAGCGGGACGACGACGATCGCCGACTGCAGCAGGTCGAGCAGGAGCGAGGAGACCACGTAGCCGATCGCGCCGCCGCCACGCTGCAGCGGGCTGGAGTCGCCCTGCACCGGCTGCGGCGAGCCGTTGGCGATGTGCACGAGCCCGAGCAGGCCGAAGAGCAGCGCCGACCAGCCGATCACCTGGCGACCGACCGGGCCGTTGGCCTCCGGGTCGCGCATCGTGCGCCAGCCCACGTAGGCGAGCGCGACCGGCACCAGCCAGCCGAGCGTGCCGACGCTGCCGGTGACGGCCGTGCGCACGGCCGCGAGGGCCGAGCCGCCGATCTGGAACCAGACCGCCCCGGCGACCGCGACCGCCAGCGCCCACAGGGCCAGGCCCGCGCCGTCGCGACGGTGGGCGGGGTCGAGATCGCGGGCGCCCCGGCCGACGCCGCGGGCGAGCGCGCCGAGGCCGTGGGCGACGCCGAGCCAGCAGGCCGCGACCGCGCGCAGCACGGCGCCGAGCAGGCGGGCGACGGGGTTCGGGCCCGTCCGCACCGAGCGCGGGGCCGGGCGACCGCCGCGGGAGGCCGGACGCCGGCCCGCCGGGGCGGGCCGCTTGCCGGTGCCCTTGCGCGCGTTCGAGGAGCGCGCCGGTGCGGCTGCGGTCTGGGTACTCCGGGTGCGGCCCGAGCCGCCTCGCGAGGAGGCGCTGCTGTTCCGCGAGCCCGGCGGGGAAGACGTACGGGTCGCCATGGCGTCCAACCTACGGGCTCGTCACTCCCGTCACAGGGATATCAGGCGCCCCACAGGCGAGTGTCGCGCTCCCCTCCCCAGCGGCACCGCGGAGGCCGCCGGACGCACGACGCCCCGCACGTCGGCCGGGGGGACGGCGACGTACGGGGTGCCGGTGCGTCCGGGGCGACCCGGAGCGGGGAGGACGAGGATCAGGCGCGAGAGCCTTGCAGGTCCTCGTGGCCCTCCTCCTCGGCCGCGAACTGCGGGTCGTCGGCGAAGGACTTGAGCCGGGCGATGCGGTAGATGATCAGGCCGTAGAGGCACTTGGCGAGGATGTCGGCGAAGGAGTATCCGGCCTGCTTGCCCACCCACGCGTTGGCGCCGTCGATGCCGAGCAGCGGCACGAGGTAGGCGATCGGGTACACGCCCCAGGTCGCGAACAGCAGGATGCGGAGCTTCGAGACGGTGTTGCGCACCGCGACCGGCTGACGGTCGAGCGAGCGGGTGAGCTCGACGAAGAGGACGTAGAGGATGTAGAGGAAGGGGATCGTCGAGAGCAGGCCCCAGACGTTGCGGGCGGCGTCGCTGGTGGCGATCTCACCCGGGTAGCCGAGCGCGATCATCAGGGCCGACGCGGGCACGAGCCGCGCGAGGAGCGAGGCCTGGAGCTTCTTGGCCAGGGCCAGCACGACGACGAGCTCGACGAGCAGCAGCGGCACCGTGAGGAACCAGTCGACGTAGCGGTAGCCCTCGTTGAACGACGCACCGGGCGCCTGCGTGTAGACGCCGCGACCGCCGATGGCGTCGGTGACGAAGGCCTCCTTGAAGGAGTTGAAGATGCGGAAGTAGTGGTAGGCCGCGATGCCGCACACGGTGGCCGAGACGAGGAGCGCCGAGCGGTAGCGCGGCAGCACCCGGTTCTGCGCGGCCACGAGGAACAGCGCGGTGAACAGCTGCGAGGCGATGACCAGGGAGAGCAGGTTGTAGACGGTGTCGTACTGCCCCTGGGTGAGTTGATCGGGAATCACTGGACTTCCTCCGTTGAGGTTTCGGATGGTGTTCCCATCCGTCTGTTGAGGTTCTGCCGCGGCGGGACTTGATCAGGCTCGTGCTTCTGGACTGCTCTGAACTGCTGATTCAAGGTCGAAGGCACCCGGCGGGCTCAGTGCGATCACTCGCCAGTGTGCGCCGTCACAGTGAATCTCGACATCTACCTTCGGCCAGTGTTGAGATTTGTACACTCGGGGTCGGGACGCGATGGCGCGCCCGACGAGCGAGGGAGGCCGGCAGTGACGATGCTCCGTCCGGTACCGGCCCCCGTCCCCGCCTCCAGCCCGCTCCGTGCGCTGCGCGCCGGGGTCATCGGCTCGCGTCGGGCCGCGCTCGTCGGGGTCGGCGTCGGCGCCCTGCTGACCGGCGCGGCGGCAGTCGGCCTCGCGTCCGGCCCGGCCGAGGCCCTCACCTGGTCGCTGGTCGGCCTCGGTCTCCTGGTCGGGCTGCCGCACGGCTCGATCGACCACGTGCTGGCCGCCCGGATGACCGGGTGGTCGCTGCCGGTGGCCGCCGCGGCCTACGGGGCGGTGGCCGCGGCGACCTGGGGGCTGCTGCACGCGCCCCACGGCGTCGGAGCCGCCACCCTCGTCGGGGTGCTGGCGCTGAGCCTGCTGCACTTCGGCCTCGGCGAGCTCGAGGTCTTCCGGGCCGACGCCGCCTGGCACCCCGCGCCGGCGGTCGCGGCGGCGCTCGCGCTCGCCGGGACGGGCGCGCTCCTCGTCCCGCTGGCCCGGGCGGGGGACGATCTCGTGGGGGTCGCGACCTCCATCTCGCCGACGCTGGGCGCGGTGCTGTCCTCGCCGGCGGCCCGCCTGGGCCTGATCGCGGTCTGGGGTGCGGCGCTGCTCGTCGCGGTCGCCGCCGCCTGGCGGGCGGGACGATCCGACGTGGCGCGCGACCTGCTGCTCGTCGCGGCGCTCGGGACCCTCGCTCCCCCGCTGCTCGCCTTCGCCTGGTGGTTCGGCGGCTGGCACGGCGTGCGGCACCTCGCGCGGCTGCTCGGAGCCGAGCCGGGGTCCGCGCGCCTCCTCGAGCGCGAGGGCGTCGGGCCCGCCGCCCGTCACCTGGCCCGGATCGCCGCCGCGCCGTCGCTGGCCGCGGCCGCCACCGTCGTGGCGCTGCTCGTGCTGACGGCAAGAGCGGGCGACCCGACGGCGGCCCTCGGCGGGACCCTCGTCACGCTGCTGGCGCTGACGGTGCCGCACATGGCGGTGGTCCTGTGGATGGACCTGCGGACCTGGCGGACCGAGCGGACTCGGCGGCCCGCCGCCGGGCGCGCGCTCAGGCCTCGATGACCACCGGGATGATCATCGGCCGACGGCGGTGCGCGGTGTTGACCCAGCGGCCGATCACGCGACGCACCGTCTGCTGCAGCTGGTAGGCGTCGGTGTTGCCCTCCGCGATCGCACGGTCGAGGGCGTCGGCGATCGCGGGCTTCACCTCGTCGAAGTCGGCGTCGTCGAGGGTGTTGCCGCGGGCGTGCACCTCGGGGCCGCTCACGACCTTGCCGGTGACCGAGTCGACCACCACGATGACGGAGATGAAGCCCTCCTCGCCGAGGATGCGACGGTCCTTGAGGTCGGACTCGGTGATGTCGCCGACCGACGACCCGTCGACGAACACGTAGCCGCACTCGACCTTGCCGGCGACCTGAGCGCGACCCTCGACGAGGTCGACGACCATGCCGTCCTCGGCGATCACGACGCTCTCGACGCCGGTCTGCCGGGCGAGGTCGCCGTTCGCGAGGAGGTGGCGGATCTCGCCGTGCACCGGCAGCACGTTGCGGGGACGCACGATGTTGTAGCAGTAGAGCAGCTCGCCGGCGCTCGCGTGGCCCGAGACGTGCACCATGGCGTTGCCCTTGTGCACGACCCGCGCACCCCACCGGGCCAGGCCGTTGATGACCCGGTACACCGCGTTCTCGTTGCCGGGGATCAGGCTCGAGGCGAGCAGGACGGTGTCGCCCTCCTCGATGTGCACGAAGTGGTGGTTGCGCTGCGCGATCCGCGAGAGCGCCGACATCGGCTCGCCCTGCGAGCCGGTGGAGATCAGCACCTGGTGCTGCGGCGGCAGGTCGGCGAGCTCCTTGGCGTCGACCAGCGTGTTCGGCGGCACCTTGAGGTAGCCGAGCTCCGCCGCGATCGCCATGTTGCGCACCATGGAGCGTCCGACGTACGCCACCTGCCGCTCGTGGGCGTAGGCGGCGTCGAGGATCTGCTGCACACGGTGCACGTGCGAGGCGAAGCAGGCGACGATGATGCGCTGGCGCGACTCGCGGAAGACCTGGTCGACGACCGGCGTGATCTGCTTCTCCGCCGGCGTGAACCCCGGCGTCTCGGCGTTGGTGGAGTCGGTGAGGAAGAGGTCGACCCCCTCCTCGCCGAGCCGCGCGAACGCGCGCAGGTCGGTGATGCGACCGTCGAGCGGCAGCTGGTCCATCTTGAAGTCGCCGGTGTGCAGCACGAGGCCGGCGGGGGTGCGGATCGCGACGGCCAGCGCGTCGGGGATGGAGTGGTTGACCGCGACGAACTCGAGCTCGAAGGGGCCGAGGGTGAGCCGGTCGCCCTCCCGCACCTGGTGGTGCACCGTCTCGCGCAGCCGGTGCTCGCGCAGCTTCGAGGTGAGCAGCGCCAGGGTGAGCTCGGAGCCGATCAGCGGGATGTCCTGGCGCTCGCGCAGCAGGTAGGGCGTGGCGCCGATGTGGTCCTCGTGGCCGTGGGTGAGGACGAGGCCCTCGACGGCGTCGAGCCGGTCGCGGATCGAGGACCAGTCGGGGAGGATGAGGTCGACGCCGGGCTGGTGGTCCTCGGGGAAGAGCACGCCGCAGTCGACGATCAGCAGGCGGCCGTCGTACTCGAAGGTCGTCATGTTGCGGCCGACGTCGCCCAGGCCGCCGAAGGGGGTGACCCGCAGCCCGCCGGGGGCGAGCGGCTGGGGGGCGGTCAGCTCGGGGTGGGAGTGGCTCACAGGAGTCCTGCCGTCGAGAGGGCGGAGCGCAGGGCGGCGAGCTCGTCGTCGTCCAGCGGCACGAGGGGCGAGCGCACGGTGCGGTGCTCGAGCACCCCGAGCAGCTCGAGGGCGCCCTTGGCGGTGGTGGCGCCGTAGTTCGGGACGCCCATGACGGCGTCGAAGACCGGCAGCAGCCGGCGGTACGTGGCGAGCGCGCCGGCGGTGTCGCCGGCGAGGAAGTCGTCGATCATCGAGGCGAGCTCACGGCCCGCGGCGTGGCCGACCACGGAGACCAGCCCGCAGGCGCCGTGAGCCAGGAAGCCGAGGGTGTTAGCGTCGTCGCCGGAGTAGACGGCCAGGCCGAGCTCGGCGATGCGCGCGGCCCGCGGCATGTCGCCGACGGCGTCCTTCACCGCCACGACCTGCTCCCAGGCGGCGGTCTCGGCGTAGGTCTCCAGGGCGATCGTGCTGCCCGTGCGGCCGGGGACGTCGTAGAGCATGACGGGCAGCTCGGCGGCGTCGACGACGTGGCGGAAGTGCTGCAGGATGCCGCGCTGGCCGGGCTTGTTGTAGTACGGCGTGACGAGCAGGACGCCGTCGGCTCCGCGCTCGCGGGCCTGCCGCGCCAGCGAGAGCGACGTGCGGGTGTCGTTGGTGCCCACCCCGGCGACGAGGTGGACGTCCGGGCCCACGGCGTCGCGCACCGCGGCCAGCGTCTCGCCGTCCTCCTCGGGCGTGGTGGTGGGCGACTCGCCCGTGGTGCCGGAGACGACCAGGCCGTCGTTGCCCGTCGCGACCAGGTGCTTGGCCAGCCGCTGGACGGAGTCGAGGTCGAGCGAGCCGTCACGGTGGAACGGCGTCGCCATCGCGGTGAGCATGCGCCCGAACGGCGCGGCGGGGGCGATCGGGGCGTCGGTCACGGGGGTCAGGCTAGCGCTCGGGAGGTGCTGGCCCGGCATCACGACACCGCGGGGAGCACCTCGGCGGCCACCAGGCGCAGGTGGTCGAGGTCGGCGAGGTCGAGGGTCTGCAGGTAGAGCCGGTCGTGGCCGGCCTCGGCGTAGCGCCCGATGCGGTCGACGACCTCGGGCACCAGACCCGCCAGGCCGTTCTCGCGCAGCTCGTCGACCTCGCGGCCGATCGCCGCGGCGCGACGCGCCAGCTCGGCCTCGGTCTCGGCCACGCACAGGACGAGCGCGGTCGACCACGTCATCGTCGCGGGATCGCGTCCGATCTCCTCGCAGGCGCGGCGCACCCGCTCGACCTGGGCCTGCCCGTCGTCGAAGGACATGAAGGGCACGTTGAACTCGTCGGCGTACCGGGCCGCGAGCGCCGGGGTGCGGCGCTTGCCGCCACCCCCGATCAGGACGGGCGGGCCGCCGGCGACGCCGGAGGTCTGCACCGGCTTGGGCAGGCCCGGGGAGTCGACCACCGTGTAGTGCTCGCCGGCGAAGGAGAACCCGTCGGGGCCGGTGGCGCCCCACAGGCCGGTGACGACGGCGAGCTGCTCCTCGAAGCGGTCGAAGCGGGTGCGGGTGTCGGGGAACGGGATGGCGTAGCGCTCGTGCTCCTGGGCGAACCAGCCGGCGCCCAGCCCCAGCTCGACCCGGCCGCCGCTCATCTGGTCGACCTGGGCGACGGAGATCGCCAGCGGGCCGGGGTGCCGGAAGGTCGCGCTGGTCATCAGGGTGCCGAGCCGGATGGTGGAGGTCTCCCGGGCGAGCGCGGCGAGGGTGAGCCAGGCGTCGGTCGGGCCCGGCAGCCCGGGCGTGCCCATGCCGAGGTAGTGGTCGGAGCGGAAGAAGGCGCCGAAGCCGAGCCGCTCGGCCTCCTGCGCCACCGCGAGGAGGTCGTCGTAGGTGGCGCCCTGCTGGGGCTCGGTGAACACGCGCAGCTCCATGGCCCCACCCTGCCACGGCCGCCCCGTCGCTCCCATCCCGCGGAACCGCCGGACGCGGCCGTCCTCGTCGGCGAGGATGGGCGCGTGCTGACGCGCCGCCTGCTGCTCGGGACGGGGGCCTCCGCCGTGCTCGGCCCCGGCCTGCTCGGCGTGCTGCCGGACGTCGGCCTGCCCGCCGAGGCGGCGAGCGTCCCCCTCGCGCGGCGGATCGGCCTGGCCTCCCCCGGGCTGCCGTCCTCGGAGCAGGCCTTCCGGGAGACCTCCGGGGCGCTCGGCATCGCGCCGGTCAGCGCCACGTTCTTCATGTCCTGGGCGGGCGAGCCGGCCTTCCCGGCCGACCTGGTGCGCGGGCTCGCCCGCACCCGCAGCGTCCCGGTGCTGACGTGGGAGCCGTGGGACCCCGCCGGCGGGCCGGAGCAGCCGGCCTACCGGCTGGCCCGGATCGCCGCCGGCCGCCACGACGCCTACCTGCGGCGCTTCGCCCGCGAGCTGCGCCGCTACGAGGGCCGGGTCGTGCTGCGGCTGATGCACGAGCCGAACGGCTCCTGGTACCCGTGGGCGGTGGGCGTCAACGGCAACACCCCGCGCGACTACGTCCGCGCCTGGCGGCACGTCCACGGGGTGCTCGCCGACGCCGGTGCGCGCAACGTCGGCCTGCGGTTCTGCGTGTGCAGCGCCACCGTGCCGGGCTCGCCGCGCTGGGAGCGCTACTACCCCGGCGACCGGTTCGTCGACTCGGTCGGCGTCGACGCCTACAACTTCGGCACCAGCCAGGGCTGGTCGCACTGGCAGTCGTTCCGACGGCTGGTGGCGCCCACGGCCGAGCGGTTCGCGGCGCTGAGCCGGCGTCCGCTGCACGTCGACGAGACGGCGTGCGCCGAGCAGGGCGGCGACAAAGCCGCGTGGGTGCGGGGCATGTTCGCCCACCTGCGCGCGCACCCCGAGATCCGCACCGCCACCTGGTTCGACTTCGCCAAGGAGGCCGACTGGCGGGTGCTCTCCAGCGACCGCTCGCTGCAGGCCTTCCGGGCGGCGCTGCACGCCTGAGCCGGTCGGGTCGTCCCGACTCAGTCGCCGACCACGGCTCCCGCGTGCGCCGGCAGGACCAGCTCGCCGTCGGCGAGCCGGACGTCGTCCTGCGTCGCGAGGAGGAGGGCGGCGTCCCCGACCGGCACGGTGACGGGCGCGTCGCCGAGGTTCGCCAGCACGGTGGTCGGGCCGCGCCCAAGGCGCACCAGCCCGTCGTCGACCGTGCAGGTCGTGGCGACGAACGACGGGTCGGTGAGCTCGGGGCGCGCGCGCCGCAGCGCGATCAGCGCGCGGTACCGCTCCAGCGTGCGGGCGTGCCGGCCCTCGGTGGACTCCCGCCAGTCCAG
Source organism: Nocardioides sp. TRM66260-LWL (assembly GCF_020075545.1). Classification (GTDB taxonomy): domain Bacteria; phylum Actinomycetota; class Actinomycetes; order Propionibacteriales; family Nocardioidaceae; genus Nocardioides. The sequence continues at coordinate 953,486 of NZ_JAIQZK010000001.1, read as the reverse complement.
GCGCGAGCGCTCGAAGGTCGCGGGGTCCTGGGGGTCCGGCACGACGTCGGGATCCCAGCCCATCGCCTCGAACTCGGCGAGCCGGCCCTCGGCGGTCGCCTTCCCGAGCTCGGGCTCCGGGTGGGAGGTGAAGAAGCAGAAGGGGGTCGACGCGGCCCACTCCTGCCCCTGGAAGAGCATCGGGGTGAACGGCGAGGTCAGCAGCAGCAGCGCCGAGCAGGCGACGAGCCCCTCGTCGAGGTGGGCGTCGGGTCGGTCCCCGACGGCCCGGTTGCCCACCTGGTCGTGGTTCTGGGTCGTGACGACGAAGCGCCACGCGGGCGTCGTGGCGGTGTCGATCGGGACGCCGTGCGGTCGGCCGCGGAAGCTGCTCCACGTGCCGTCGTGCAGGAAGCCCCGCGTCATCACCTTCGGCAGCGCGCCGGGGTCGGCGAAGTCGGCGTAGTAGCCGTCGGTCTCGCCGGTGATCGCGACGTGCAGCGCGTGGTGGACGTCGTCGCTCCACTGCGCGTGCAGCCCGAGGCCGCCCGCCTCCCGCGGCGTCACCAGGCGGGGGTCGTTGAGGTCGGACTCGGCGATCAGCGTGAGCGGGCGGCGCAGGTGGGCGGCCAGCGCGTCGGTCTCGACGGCGAGCTCCTCGAGCAGGTGCCGGGGAGAGGCGTCGCGCAGCGCGTGCACGGCGTCGAGGCGCAGGCCGTCGACGTGGAGGTCGAGGGCGAACATCGCGGCGTCGTCGAGGATCAGGCGGCGCACCTCGTCGGAGCCGTCGCCGTCGAGGTTCACCAGGTCGCCCCAGGTGCTGCGGCCGTCCTTGAGGTAGGGGCCGAACAGCGGCAGGTAGTTGCCGGACGGCCCGAGGTGGTTGTGGACGACGTCCTGGATCACCCCGAGCCCGGCGCCGTGCGCGGCGTCGACGAATCGCGCGTACGCCTCCGGCCCGCCGTAGGCCTCACTGACCGCGAACCAGCCGACGCCGTCGTAGCCCCAGTTGTGCGTGCCGTTGACCGCGTTGACCGGCAGCAGCTCGACGAGGTCGACGCCGAGGGAGACCAGGTGCCCGAGCCGGCCGATGGCCGCGTCGAGGGTGCCCTCGGGCGTGAACGTGCCGACGTGCAGCTCGTAGACGACCGAGCCGGCCAGCGGGCGGCCGGTCCAGGCGTGGTCGGTCCAGGGGAACGCGCTCGGGTCGACGGTCCGCGAAAGGCCGTGGACGCCGTCGGGCTGCCGCCGCGAGCGCGGGTCCGGACGCGGCGTCTCCTCGCCGTCGAGCAGGTAGCCGTAGTCGAGCTCCCCGCCGGCCAGCAGCTCGGCGGCGGGCGTGTCGGGGGTCCACCAGCCGGCGTCGTCGCGGGCCATCGGGACGATCCGCTCCCCCGGGTCGCCGGGAGCGCCGCCGGCGGGCCGGACGAGCAGCCGCACGCGCTCGGGGCGCGGCCCCCAGACGTCGAGCACCGGGCGGGTGGCGTGGGTCGAGCGCGGGTCGGGCCGGGTGGCCAGGTCGAGCGCCGAGAGCAGACCGGCCGCCCGAGGCGGGCGGGGACGGCCGGGGGCGGGGGTGCTCATGCGTCCTCCCGGACGAGGAGGGCGACGGGCAGGTCGGCGAGCAGGTCGGCCAGGCGCACGGCGTCCTCGTGGACCGGCGCCTGGTCCGGGGCGAGGTGGTCGCGCCAGCGGCCCTCCGGCAGGGGCAGCTCGGTGTCGCCCCAGCCGCCGCGGGCGGCCAGGCCGAGCGGCAGCCGGGTCGCGACGGCCAGCAGGCCACCGCGGTCGTAGGCCACCGCGTGCTCGGCGGCGGGGCCGGCCGCCGCGAGCGGCGCGTACGACGTCAGCAGCCCGGGACGGTCGCGCCGCAGTCGCAGCGCCGTCGCGGTCAGGTGGAGCTTGGCGGCGCCCGGGTCGTCCAGCCCGCGCGGGCGCTCGGCGCGCAGCGTCCCGGCGTCGAGGTCGGCGAGCAGGCGCTCCCGCAGGTCGAGGTCGACCGGGCGCCGGTTGTCGGGGTCGACGAGCGACTGCTCCCACAGCTCGGCGCCCTGGTAGACGTCCGGGACGCCGGGCAGCGTCAGCGCGAGCAGCCGGGCGGCCAGCGCGTTGCTCCAGCCGGGGTCGACGACGAGGTCGAGCAGTCCGTCGAGCGCCTCCCGCACCTGCGGGTCGTCGAAGGCGGCGTCGACCAGGGCGTGCGCGCGGGCCTCGAACGCCTCGTCCGGCGCGGTCCAGGTGGTGCCGGAGCCGGCCTCGCGCATCGCCTTCTCGGCATAGGCGTGCAGGCGGTCGCGGTAGTCGTCGAGTCCGTCCGCGGCCGGCCAGGCGCCGATGACGGCCTGCCACAGCAGCGAGGCCAGCACCGGATCGGGCGACGGGACGAGCGCGAGGAGCCGCTCGAGCGCCTCGCTCCACTGCCGCGGGCACTCGGCGAGCACCGCGATCCGCGCCCGGACGTCCTCGCCGCGCTTGGTGTCGTGGGTGCTGAGCGTGGTCATGGCGTGCGGCCAGCGCTCCTGCCGCTCGGCCATGGCGCGGTGCAGCTCGTCGGGGGCGATCGCGAAGACCGACGGATCGGCGCCGACCTCGGTGAGCGAGGTCAGCCGGGCGTAGCGGTAGAAGGCGCAGTCCTCGACGCCCTTGGCCATCACCATGCCGCTGGTCTGCTGGAACCGCTTGGCGGCGGCGAGGTCGGGGTCGCGCAGCCAGGGCTCGAGCACGTCGAGCGTCGGGACGAGGTCGGGGCGCCCACTGCGCGCGGCGGCCAGGGCCTGCTCGAGGTGCTCGACGCCGTCGGGCAGGTAGGAGCGGTAGACGGGGAAGCACGCGAGCAGCTCGGCGACGGCGTCCTCGGCGCGGTGGGCGGGCAGCGTGGGCAGGTGGCGGCGCAGGTCGCGGACGATGCGCTTGACCTCGCTGTGCAGGATGCCGTCGGCGACCTCGCGCTTGAGGTCGTGCACCATCGCCGCCCAGTCGACGCGCTCGCCGTCCGGGAGCCCGTGCAGCCGCGCCTCGAGGGTGTCCAGCGGCTCCTCCCCCGCCGGGTCGGTGAGCACGCGGTCGACCAGCGCGAGGACGTCGTAGCCGGTGGTGCCGTCGGTGGCCCAGCCGTCCGGCAGCCGCTCGCCGGGTTCCAGGATCTTCTCGATCAGCACGTAGGCGTCGCCGGTGAGCGCCGCGAGATCGGCGAGGTAGCCCCGCGGGTCGCGCAGGCCGTCGGGGTGGTCGACGCGCAGCCCGTCGACCAGGCCCTCGCGGAACCAGCGGCCGATCTCGACGTGGGTGTCGGCGAAGACGTCGGCCTCCTCGACCCGCACCGCGGCGAGCGTGTTGACCGCGAAGAACCGGCGGTAGTTCAGGGCGTCGTCGGCCTCGCGCCACGAGACGAGCTCGTAGTGCTGGCGGGCGTGCACGGCGTCGGGATCTTCCTCGACGCCGGAGGCGGTGCCCGGGGCCACGGGGAAGGCCTGGTCCCAGTAGTGCAGCTGGAGCACCCGCTCGCCGTCCGGGGCCTCGGCCTCGACGAGTCGCAGGTGGTCGATCGCGTCGCGGGCCGGCTGGAGGTCGTCGTCGCCGACCACCGGGATGCGCAGCCGCTGGCCGGCGGCGTCCCAGTCGATGTCGAAGACGTGCGCGTGCTCGGCCTCGCGCCCGTCGCGCAGCACCTCCCACCACCACGGGTCCTCGACCGGCGTCGCGACGCCGACGTGGTTCGGCACGATGTCGACCAGCACGCCCATCCGCGCGCCGTGCGCCGCGGACGCCACGGACGCCAGCCCCGCCGCGCCGCCGCGGTCGTCGTCGAGCCGGTCGTGGGCGACGACGTCGTAGCCGTGGGTGGAGCCGGGCTCGGCGGCGAGGATCGGCGAGAGGTAGACCCAGTCGACGCCGAGCGACCGCAGGTACGGCACCCGCCGGGCGGCCTCGTGCAGGTCGAGGTCGGCGGTGATCTGCAGGCGGTAGGTCGACGTCGGACGGCGGGCGGGCGGGCGGGTCACGCCTCGGCCCCCTCGACCGGCTCGTCGGCGGTCTGGGCCTCCTGGCCGGCCGAGGTGAGCGCGGCGACCGAGGCGTCCGCCGAGACGTCGACGGCCGGCGCGGCCGGCGCGTGCTGCTGCAGCACCAGGACGCTGCGGCCCGGCAGGCGCAGTGGCGCGCCCGACTCGAGCGCGTCGTCCCCGGTCGCGAGGACGCCGGCGGTGTCGAGCGCGACCTGCCAGCGCTCGGCGTACGCGGCGTCGGGGAGCACCGCGTCGACGTCGTCCGCGCCGGCGTTGAACCAGAGCAGGAAGTGGTCGTCGACGACCGCGCGTCCCCGCTCGTCGGCGCCCGCGATGGCGTCGCCGTTGAGGTACATGCCGAGCACTTGCGATCCGCTCGTCCAGTCGCCGTCGACCATCGGGCGGCCCTCGGGGTGCAGCCAGACGATGTCGTCGAGGCCGTCGCCCCCCGCGCCCTCGCGTCCCTCGACCGGCTCGGCGGTCGGCGAGCCGGTGAAGAAGCGCCGGCGACGGAACGTCGGGTGGTCGCGCCGCAGCCGGGCGACGGCGGCGGTGAACTCCAGCAGCGGCTCGTCGATGCGGTCCCAGTGCATCCAGGCGATCTCGGAGTCCTGCGCGTAGGTGTTGTTGTTGCCGTCCTGCGTGCGGCCGACCTCGTCGCCGTGCAGCAGCATCGGCACGCCCTGGGAGAGCAGCAGGGTCGCGAGCACGTTGCGCTGGGTCAGGGCGCGCAGGCGCAGGATCTCGGGGTCGTCGGTGGGGCCCTCGACGCCAAAGCTCTGGGAGCGGTTGTGGCTCTCGCCGTCGTTGTTGTCCTCGCCGTTGGCCTCGTTGTGCTTGCTGTCGTAGGAGACCAAGTCGCGGAGGGTGAAGCCGTCGTGCGCGGTGACGAAGTTGATCGACGCGAACGGCCGGCGTCCGGAGTGCTCGTAGAGGTCGGCGGAGCCGGCCAGGCGGCTGGCGAGCTCGCCGAGGCTCGGCTCGCCGCGCCAGAAGTCGCGCACGGAGTCGCGGAACTTGCCGTTCCACTCCGACCACTGCGGCGGGAAGCCGCCGACCTGGTAGCCGCCGGGGCCGACGTCCCACGGCTCGGCGATCAGCTTCACCTGGCTGACCACCGGGTCCTGCTGCACCAGCTCGAAGAAGGTGGCCAGCCGGTCGACCTCGTAGAACTCCCGGGCCAGGGTGGCGGCGAGGTCGAAGCGGAACCCGTCGACGTGCATCTCGGTGACCCAGTAGCGCAGGGAGTCCATGATCAGCTGCAGCGAGTGCGGGTGGCGCACGTTGAGGCTGTTGCCGGTGCCCGTGTAGTCCATGTAGTAGCGCGGGTCGTCCTCGACCAGGCGGTAGTACGCCTGGTTGTCGATGCCCTTCATGCTCAGCGTCGGCCCGAGGTGGTTGCCCTCGGCGGTGTGGTTGTAGACGACGTCGAGGATGACCTCGATGCCGGCGGCGTGCAGCGCCTTGACCATCGACTTGAACTCCTGCACCTGCAGGCCGCGGCCCGGCTCGGCGCGGTCGGCCGCGGAGTAGTCGGCGTGGGGGGCGAAGAAGCCGATCGTGTTGTAGCCCCAGTAGTTGCGCAGGCCCCGCTCGAGCAGCGCGTGGTCCTGGATGAACTGGTGCACCGGCATCAGCTCGACCGCCGTGACGCCGAGCCGCTGGAGGTGCTCGACGACCGCCGGGTGGCCCATCGCGGCGTAGGTGCCCTGCTGCTCCTCGGGGATCTCCGGGTGCAGGCGGGTCAGGCCCTTGACGTGGGCCTCGTAGATGACCGTCTCGTTGTAGGGCCGGCGCGGGGCGCGGTCGCCCTCCCAGTCGAAGAACGGGTTGATGACGACGGCCAGCATCATGTGCGCCGCGGAGTCGTCGTCGTTGCGCGCGTCCTCGTCGCCGAAGGGGTAGCTGAACAGGCTCGCGTCCCAGTCGAGGTCGCGGGTCGTGGCCTTGGCGTACGGGTCGAGCAGCAGCTTGGCCGGGTTGCACCGCAGGCCCTGGGAGGGATCCCACGGCCCGTGCACGCGGTAGCCGTACCGCTGACCCGGCTGCACCTGCGGCAGGTAGGCGTGCCACACGTGGGCGTCGACCTCGGTGAGCTCGACGCACTCCTCGGTCAGGCCGCCGTCCTCGCCGTCGTCGAACAGACAGAGCACGACCTTCTCCGCCACCTCGCTGAACACCGCGAAGTTCGTGCCGCGACCGTCGAAGGTCGCCCCCAGCGGATACGCGCTGCCCGGCCAAGTCTCCACGTGCTCTCCCTGCGTCGGCGGATCTACTTGAACGATCCAATCAGGGTGTCGCGGGCCTCGTCCCCACCCGGGCGGGGGGCGGGGTGGAGCGTCGGGGTGGAGCAGGCGACGTTCGCGGTTTCATCGGCTGACCGACGAAACTCGCGCTTGGACGATGAAACTTCAGCGTGCAGGTGCCAGTTTCATCGGTTGACCGATGAAACTGGCGCCGTCACCGGTCAGACCACCCGGCGCAGCCACACCCGCTCGAACCCGTCGAAGACCTCGCGATCGGTCTCCTCCCAGTCCTTCTCCGCGAACTCCGGGTAGCGGGCGTCACCGGGCGGGTCGAGCGGGATGATGCTGAGGATCTGCTCGCTGGCCAGGGGCAGGGCGGCCGCGTAGACCTGGGCGCCGCCGGCGATGATCACCTCGCCCTCGTGGAGCGCGGCCTTCATCAGGGCCCGCTCGAGGCCGTGGGCGACGAGGACGGCGTCGCTGCCGGGCGCCGGAGCCGGACGCCAGGCGCGGTCGCGGGTGAGGACGATGGTGGTGCGGCCGGGCAGCGGGCGGCCGATCGACTCGTAGGTGGTGCGCCCCATGACGAGCGTGTGCCCGAGGGTGACCTCCTTGAACAGCCGCTGCTCCCCCGGCACCGACCACGGGATGTCGGGTCCGTCGCCGATGACGCCGTTGCGCGCGACCGCCGCCACGCAGATAACCCGCTTCACGCCTGCCCCCTCACACCGCCACCGGCGCGGAGATGGCCGGGTGCGGGTCGTAGCCCTCGAGGACGAGGTGCTCGAGGTCGAAGGCGTCCAGGTCGGTGACGGACGGGTCGAGCCGCAGCGTCGGCAGCGGCCGGTGCTCGCGGGTGAGCTGCAGCCGGGCCTGGTCGAGGTGGTTGAGGTAGAGGTGGGCGTCGCCGAAGGTGTGGACGAAGTCGCCCGGCACCAGTCCGGTGACCTGCGCGACGAGGTGGGTCAGCAGCGCGTACGAGGCGATGTTGAACGGCACCCCGAGGAACACGTCGGCGGAGCGCTGGTAGAGCTGGCAGCTCAGCCGCCCGGGGCCGCCGTCGGGCGAGGGCGCGACGTGGAACTGGAACAGCGTGTGACACGGCGCGAGCGCCATCTGCGGCAGCTCCGCGACGTTCCAGGCCGAGACGACGTGCCGGCGCGAGTACGGGTCGGTGCGGATCTGCTCGACGATGCGGGCCAGCTGGTCGACGTGGCCGCCGTCGGGCGTCGGCCACGAGCGCCACTGCCGCCCGTAGATCGGGCCGAGGTCGCCGGCCTCGTCGGCCCACTCGTCCCAGATCGAGATGCCGCGCTCGTGCAGCCAGGCGACGTTGGTGTCGCCCCGCAGGAACCACAGGAGCTCGCCGAAGACCGAGCGGGTGTGCACCTTCTTGGTGGTCACCAGCGGGAACCCCGCACCGAGGTCGAAGCGCAGCTGGTGGCCGAAGACCGAGAGCGTGCCGGTGCCGGTGCGGTCGGACCGCTCGACCCCCTCGTCGAGGATGCGGGTGAGGAGGTCGTGGTAGCCCTGCATGCGGCGAACCTATCGAACCGGCCCGGCGCCGAGGCGCACCTGCCCGACGATCGTCGAGACCGTGGTCCCGCCGACCCAGACGTCGTCGCCGCGCCGCTCGACGAGCACGCGCCCGGCGCGGCCGAGCACCGTGCCCTGCGCCGCCACGTAGCGCTGCGGCAGGACGCGTCCGGCGAGCCACTGGCCGAGCCCGGCGTTGAGGCTCCCCGTGACGGGGTCCTCCCCCACGCCCAGGCTGGGGACGAAGGCGCGCACCTCGACGGCGGGTGCGTCCTCCGCGGGATCAGCCGTGGGGTCCTCCGCGGGATCGGCCGCGGACTCGGCCGCGGGGTCGGGCCCGTGCAGGCCGGCGACGCCGACCCGCAGCTCGCCGAGCGCGGGCAGATCGGGTCGCAGGGCCAGCACGGTCGCGGCGTCGCGGAGCAGGACGCCGATCCATCCCGGTCCGTTGTCGAGCCAGGCGGCGTCGAGCACGTCGTCGCCGGTGAGCGAGAGCGCCGCGAGGATGCGGTCGAGGTGCTCGGGCTCCACCGGCCCGGACCGCAGCAGCAGCGGGGCAGCGAACGAGAGGACCTCGTCGCGCCGCAGGCGGACCGGTCCGACCCCGCATTCCTGGACGACGACGCCCTCGTCCCGGGGCACGCCGCCGGCCTCGAGCCATGCGTGCGCGGACCCGAGGGTGGGGTGGCCGGCGAACGGCAGCTCGCCGCCGGGCGTCCAGATGCGGACGCGGTAGTCGGCCGTCGGGTCGCTCGGCGCGAGCAGGAAGGTCGTCTCGGAGAGGTTGGTCCAGCGGGCGAACGCGGCCATGGCGTCGTCGTCGAGGTCGTCGGCGTCGTGGACGACCGCGACAGGGTTGCCGCGCGCGCCGAGCGGGCCGGAGCCGAAGACGTCGACCTGACGGAAGGGTCGGACGGTCACCGGATCAGGCGTCCAGGCCCATCGGGCCGTAGACCTCGCGGTCGAGCTCGAGGAGCGTGACCGAGGCGACGCCCGAGGCCCGGAGCTCGCGCCACACCTCGCCGAGCCACGACTCGGCGTCGCCCTGCTGGGTGAAGCGCTGGTCGACGAGCTCGCGCACGTCGACGCCCTCGGGCGGGGTCAGCGCGCCCGCGCCGACCTCGGCGCCCGCGGCGTCGAGCAGGCGCCAGGCCCACGGCCGCTCCTGCGGCGTCGGCGGACGGAACGTGGCGGGGTCGTCAGGCAGGTTCATGCGGTGGCCTCCCGGACCGATGAGGGGACGAACGGCGGCGTGGTGACGGTGAACGGCTCGGGACGACCGCGCACGTCGACGACCACCTCGGCGCCGACCGGCACCGAGGCGTCGAGCAGGGCGAGGCCGACGCCGCGGCGCAGCGTCGGCGAGAAGGTGCCCGAGGTGAGCTCGCCGACCACGGCGCCGTCGAGCCCGTCGGCGGCGGTCAGCACCCGCATGTGCGGGCGCGGGATGCCGCGCCCGGAGGCGACCAGCCCGCGCAGCAGCCGGGACGCGCCGGCCTCGCGGGCGGCCAGCAGCACCTCGCGGCCCCAGAACGCCGGCTTCGACCACCCGACGGCCCAGCCCAGCCGCGCCTCGAGCGGCGTGACCTCGGGGCCGATGTCCTGCCCGTGCAGGGCGTAGCCCATCTCGGTGCGCAGCGTGTCGCGGGCGCCGAGACCGGCCGGGAGCAGGCCGTGCGGCTCGCCCGCCGCGACCAGCGCGTCCCACAGCGCCTCGGCGTCGGCGGCCGCGGCCAGCAGCTCGTAGCCGCGCTCGCCGGTGTACCCGGTGCGGCACACGACGACCTCGCCGACGCCGGGCGCGGCGCCGGGCACGGCCTCGACGAACGAGAGGTACTCGTGCCCCGCCGGCAGGCCGACCCCGGCGAGCACCGCGTCGCTGCGCGGGCCCTGGACGGCGAGGACGACGAGGTCGCGGTGCAGGTCGAGCACCTCGACCTCCGGCGCCCGCTCGGCGGCCGCCGTGCGCAGGCGGCGGGCCACCTCGGCGCTGTTGGCGGCGTTCGGCACCAGCAGGACGTCGTCGTCGGCGCGCCGATAGGCGATCAGGTCGTCGACGATGCCACCGGTGGCGTCGTCGCAGCACAGCGAGTACTGGGCCTGCCCGGCGCCGATGCGGCCGAGATCGGCGGTGAGGCAGGAGTCGACCAGCGCGACGGCGCCCGGGCCCCGCACCGCCACCTTGCCCAGGTGGCTGACGTCGAACAGGCCGACGGCCTCGCGGACGGCGGTGTGCTCGCGGACGGTGCCGGCCGCGTACTCCAGCGGCATCAGCCAGCCACCGAACTCCGAGAGCCGGGCGCCGAGGGCCTCGTGCCGCGCATGGAGCGGCGAGGTGATCGGCGACGTGATCGGCGAGGGACCGGGCTGGTCGGACATGTCGGCGAACCTACTGCAGGGCGCCGACAGGACCCTCCCGACGAGGGCGCGGCCCGGGCGCCGGCCGTGGCTATCCTCGCCGGGTGACGACCTTCGCCCTGCGCTCCGCCAGCCCCGCCAAGACCAAGGCCGACGCCGTCGTCGTCGGCGTGCTGCCCGCGGAGGCCGCCGAGCCGGCGCCCGCCGTCAAGGGCCGGGGCCGCGGCCGCGCGAAGGCGGCACCGGACGCCGAGCCGGTGCGCCTGGCGCCCGGGGCCGAGGACGTCGCCGAGGCCTACGGCCGGCGCCTGGCACCGCTGCTCGCCTCGATCGGCCACACCGGCGCCGCCGGCGAGGTGGCCAAGGTGCCCACGGCCGGCGTCATCGGCGCGCCCCTCCTGGTGCTCGTCGGCCTGGGCGCGCCGGACGCCGACGGCACCGTCGCCCCCACCGCCGTCCGGGACGCCGCGGGCTCGGCGGCCCGCGCGGTCACCAACGCCGCGTCCGTGGCCCTCGCGCTGCCCGCCGACTCCGCCGCGCTGGTCGGCGCCGCCACCGAGGGCTGGCTGCTCGGCGGCTACCGCTTCACCGCCTACCGCACCGAGTCCGCCACCGACCCCGTCGCCCCCAGCGAGGTCGTGGTGCTCTCCCCGGCCGCACGGCGCAGCGAGGTGACGTCCGCGTTCGACGAGTCCCAGCACCGGGCCGCCGCGGTGGCCGGCGCCCGCGACTGGGTCAACACCGCGCCCGGCGACCTGCGTCCGCCGGCCTTCGCCGACTCCGTGGCCGCGGCCGTGGCGGCGCTGAACAAGGACCTCGGCCGGGGCGCCACGAAGATCGGGATCACCGTGCACGACGAGGCCGCGCTCGCCGAGCTCGGCTGCGGCGGCATCCTCGCCGTCGGCGGCGGCTCCTCGGCCCCGCCGCGCCTGGTCGAGCTCACCTACGCGCCGAAGAACGCCACCGCGCACGTCGCGCTGGTCGGCAAGGGCATCACCTTCGACTCCGGCGGCCTGAGCATCAAGCCGGCGCAGGGCATGCACGAGATGAAGTCCGACATGGCCGGCGCCGCCGCCGTCCTGCAGGCCACCCTGCTGGCCGCGCGGCTGCAGCTGCCGATCCGCATCTCCACCTTCGCGCCGATGGCCGAGAACATGCTCTCCGGCTCGGCCGCGCGTCCCGGCGACGTCGCCCGCATCTACGGCGGCACCACGGTCGAGATGCAGAACACCGACGCCGAGGGCCGGATGATTCTCGCCGACGCCCTCGTCCGCGCCACCGAGGTCGAGCCCGACGCGATCCTCGACGTCGCCACCCTCACCGGCGCGATGGTCGTCGCGCTGGGCGACCGGGTCACCGGCGTGCTCGGCGAGCAGGCCACCGTCGACGCCGTGCTCGCGGCCGCCGACCGGGCCGGCGAGACCATGTGGCCGATGCCGATCCCCGAGGAGATGCGCCAGCGCGTGCGCTCCTCGAAGGTCGCCGACCTCGCCCAGGTCGACTGGGTGCGCTGGGGCGGCGGCCTCTACGCCGCCGCGTTCCTGCGCGAGTTCGTCGCCGGGAGGCCGTGGGCGCACCTCGACATCGCCGGCCCGTCGTTCACCGGCGGCGCCGCGCGCGGCCACGTGACGCCGGGCGGCACCGGCGTCGCGGTCGCCACGCTGGTGGAGTTCCTGCGGGCCGCCGGGGACGCCGGCGCCTGAGCGGGGGCGCCCCGTCGCAGCCCACGCGCCGGCCGCTCAGCGCTCCAGCAGCGCCACGCACTCCACGTGGTGCGTCATCGGGAACAGGTCGAAGGCGCGCAGCGCCGTGAGCCGGTACCCGTGCTCGGCCAGGAACGCGACGTCGCGGGCCAGCGCGGCGGGGTCGCAGGCCACGTAGGCGATCGCCCGGGGCGCCCGGTCGGCGATCGCCGCGCACACGGCCCGGCGCGCGCCCTCGCGGGGCGGGTCGAGGACGACGACGTCGAACGGCTCGTCGAGCTGCTCGGCCAGCACCGGCTCGACCGCGCCGGCGACGACGCGGGCCCCCGGGACGTTGCGCTTGGCGTGTCGGCACGCGGCGGCGTCGGCCTCGACCAGCACCACGCGTCCGGGCTCGCCGATCGCGTCGGCGAGGAACCGGCCGAAGAGCCCGACGCCGGCGTAGAGGTCCAGCGCCCGCTCGCCGGGCTGGGGGCGCAGCATCTCGAGCACGGTCGCGACGAGCACCGACGGCGCGGAGGGGTGCACCTGCCAGAAGCCGTCGTCGGCCACCTCAAAGGCCACCGGCTCCCCCGACGGCCCGGCCACCACGTGGTCGGACGGCGCGCCGGTGATCAGGCAGTCGTCGATCTCGACGACGTCGTGCGAGCGGTGCTTGCGCAGGCCCTTACGGCCCTCGCCGAGGTCGACGTAGCGCTGCCGGGTGCGCCAGCGCAGACCGCGCCGCAGCTGCGGGTCGTCGCCGCCGACCGGCTCGACGACGACGTCGAGCTCCAGCCCGGCGAGGCGCCGCAGCTGCTCGGCGACCACGGCCGCCTTGAGCCGCCGCTGGGCCGGCAGGGAGGCGTGCTGGAGGTCGCAGCCGCCGCAGCCGCCCGGCCCGGCCACCGGGCAGGGTGCCTGGACGCGGTCGGGCGAGGCGTCGAGCACCTCCACGGCGTCGGCCCGCCAGAACCGGTCGCCCTCGGAGCCCTCGGTGATCTCCAGGACCACCCGCTCGCCGGGCAGGCAGTGCCGGGTGAAGACGACCCGCGCCTCGGGCTCGGGCAGCCGGACGACGCAGTGGCCGCCGTGGGCGATCGGCCCCACCTCGGCCTCGAACCGCTCGCCGACGCGGGAGCGGCCCCGGTCGGCGCGCGGCCGGTTGACCCGGCGTCCGGGGGCGCGGCGCTGCTCGCGGCTCATCGCTGGATCTGCCCGCCGCGCGAGGAGCGGCGCTCGCGCGCGCGTCCGGACCGGAGGTCGCCGGGCCGCACCCGCAGCTCGTCGCGCCTCTCGCGCTGCCGCGCGATCTCCGAGGAGCGCAGCTGGAAGGGCACCGAGGTGACCATGACGCCGGGGCTGAACAGCAGCCGGCCCTTGAGCCGCAGCGCCGTCTGGTTGTGCAGGAGCTGCTCCCACCATCGACCCACGACGTACTCCGGGATGTAGACCGCGACGACGCCACGGGGGTTGGCCTTGCGGATCTCCGCGGCGTACTGGGCCACGGGTCGGACGAGCTCGCGGTAGGGCGAGTGCAGCACCTTGAGCGGCAGGTCGAGCCCGCGGGCGTCCCAGTCCTCCAGCAGGCGCCGGGTGGCGTCGTCGTCGACCGAGACGTAGACGCCCTCGAGCACGTTGGGACGGGTCGCCTTGGCGTAGGCCAGCGCCCGCAGCGTCGGCTTGTGCAGCTTGGAGACCAGCACGATCGCGTGGACGCGGGTGGGCAGCACGCTGTCGTCCTCGTCGGCGGCGAGCTCGGCCTCCACGTTGTCGTAGTGGCGGCGGATGCCGCGCATGACGAGGAAGAAGAACAGCATCGCGAGGATGGTGATCCAGGCGCCGGCGAGGAACTTGGTGACCAGCACGATCACGAGCACCACCGCGGTGAACGACAGGCCGATCGCGTTGATCGTGCGCGAGCGCACCATCCGCCGCCGCTGCGCGGGGTCGGTCTCGGTGCGCAGCAGCCGCGTCCAGTGGCGGATCATGCCGAGCTGGCTGAGGTTGAAGGAGACGAAGACCCCGACGATGTAGAGCTGGATCAGCCGGGTCGTCTCGGCGTCGAAGAGCACGATCAGGACGATCGCCATGATCGCGAGCATCAGGATGCCGTTGCTGTACGCGAGGCGGTCGCCGCGGTTGCCGAGCGCACGGGGCGCGAAGCCGTCCTTGGCCAGGATCGAGCCGAGCACCGGGAAGCCGTTGAAGGCGGTGTTCGCCGCGAGCACCAGGATGATGCCGGTGACGGTGACGACCAGGTAGAAGCCCACCGGGAAGCCGGAGAACACCGCGTCGGCGATCTGGGCGATCACCGCGTGCTGGTCGTAGTCGGCCGGCACCGGCTGCCCGTCGATCGTGAGCCGGCCGAGGTCGGCGGGGTCGACGTAGCGCAGCCCCATCTCCTTGGCCAGCACGATGACGCTGAGCATCATCGAGATCGCGATCATGCCGAGCAGCAGCAGCGTGGTCGCGGCGTTCCTGCTCTTGGGCCGCTGGAAGGCCGGGACGCCGTTGCTGATCGCCTCGACGCCGGTCAGCGCCGCACAGCCGGACGAGAACGCGCGGGCCAGCAGGAACACCAGCGCGAAGCCGGTCAGCTGTCCGCCGAGCCCCGGCTCGGGGGTGATGTCGAAGCGCGCCGACTCGACGTCGGGCAGGTTGCCGGCCAGCATCCGGGCGAAGCCCACGGCGCACATGCCGAGGATCGCCACCATGAACGCGTAGGTGGGCACCGCGAACACCGAGCCCGACTCGCGGATGCCCCGCAGGTTGATCGCCATCAGGATCACCACGAGCACCGACGCCAGCAGGGCCTCGTGGCCCTGCAGCGCCGGCAGCGCGGAGGCCGCGTACTGCGCGCCGGAGGAGATCGAGACGGCCACCGTGAGCACGTAGTCGACGAGCAGCGCGCTGGCCACCGTCGTCCCGGCGGTACGGCCGAGGTTGACGGTGGCGACCTCGTAGTCGCCGCCGCCGCTCGGGTAGGCGTGCACGGTCTGGCGGTACGAGGCGATGACGGCGGCCATCACCAGCGCCACCGCGATCGCGATCTTCCACGACCACACGTACTGCGCGACGCCGGCCAGCGAGAGCATGATGAAGACCTCGTCGGGGGCGTAGGCCACCGAGGAGAGCGCGTCGGAGGCGAACACCGGCAGCGCGATCCGCTTGGGGAGCAGCGTCTCCCCCAGCTGGGAGCTGCGCAGCTTGCGGCCCAGCAGGATCCGCTTGGACACATCTCCGACGCTCACGGGGCGCAACCCTAGGCGAGGCATCGCCCCGGCGACGAGCGAGCGGCGCACCGACCCCGCGTCGGCGGCGCCGGGACGCTACGGTTCCGGGGTGCACGTTGTGATCATGGGCTGCGGACGCGTGGGCTCGACCCTGGCCCGGAGCCTCGAGGACCGCGACCACACGGTGTCGATCATCGACAGCGACCCCGACGCGTTCCGGCGCCTCGGGCCGGGCTTCAACGGCGACAAGGTCGCCGGCATGGGGTTCGACCAGGAGGTCCTGGAGAAGGCCGGCATCCGCCGCGCCGACGCGTTCGCCGCGGTCTCCAGCGGCGACAACTCCAACATCATCGCCGCCCGGGTGGCCCGCGAGACCTTCGGCATCCAGCAGGTCGTCGCCCGCATCTACGACCCCGGCCGCGCCGAGGTCTACCAGCGCCTCGGCATCACCACGGTCGCGACGGTCAAGTGGACCGCCGACCAGGTGCTGCGCCGCCTGCTCCCCGCGGGCGCCGAGCCCGACTTCCGCGACCCGTCGGGCACCATCCGCGTCGACCAGGTGCCCGTGCCGCAGGCGTGGATCGGCCACCGCACCGTCGCCTTCCAGGAGCAGTCGCGCAGCCGGATCGCGTGGATCGACCGGCTCGGCGAGGGCATGCTGCCCAGCCGCGAGAGCGTCCTGCAGGAGGGCGACTACCTCCACCTGGTCATCCGCGAGGCCGACGCCGAGCACGCCTACGCCGTCCTGACGGCCGGACCCGAGGAGCACTGACATGCGCGTCGCCATCGCCGGAGCCGGCGCGGTGGGCCGCTCGATCGCCCGCGAGCTGATCGGCAACGGTCACGAGGTGCTGCTCATCGACAAGTCGCCGGCCTCGATCAAGCCCGAGCGCGTCCCGGACGCCGAGTGGCTGCTCGCCGACTGCTGCGAGATGTCCTCGCTGCAGGAGGCGCGGCTCGAGCGCTGCGACATCCTGATCTCGGCCACCGGCGACGACAAGGCCAACCTCGTCGCCTCGCTGCTGGCCAAGACCGAGTTCGGCGTCCCGCGCACCGTGGGCCGGGTCAACCACCCGTCCAACGAGTGGCTGTTCACCGAGGCCTGGGGCGTCGACGTCAGCGTCTCGACGCCGCGCATCATGTCCGCGCTGGTCGAGGAGGCGGTGAGCGTCGGCGACCTCGTGCGCCTGTTCACCTTCCGCCAGGGCGACGCCAACCTGGCCGAGATGACGCTGCCCGCGGACTCGCCCTACGTCGGCAAGCCCGTCGGCCTGGTGCCGCTGCCCGACAACTGCGCCCTGGTGACGATCATCCGCGACGGACAGGTCTACGTGCCGACCGCGGAGCAGCCGATCGAGGCCGGCGACGAGCTGCTGTTCGTCGTGCCGGCCGACCGCGAGGACGAGCTCGAGCGGCTCCTCGCCCCCTCGACCCACGGCGGCTGACGCCCGGCGGGGTCACTCGCCGTCGGGATAGCCCTCGGGGTTCTGCGACTGCCAGCGCCAGGTGTCGGCGCACATGTCGTCGATCGTCCGGGTGGCGCGCCAGCCGAGCTCCTCGTGCGCGCGCGTGGCGTCGGCCCAGAACGCCGGCAGGTCGCCGGCCCGGCGCCCGACGATCTCGTAGGGCAGCTCGCGGCCGACGGCGCGCTCGAAGGCGCGGAACAGCTGCAGGACGCTCGTGCCGGTGCCGGTGCCGAGGTTGAAGGCGCGCACGCGCTCGGGCATCGCGTCGAGGTGCTCCAGCGCGGCGACGTGGCCCTCGGCGAGATCCATGACGTGCAGGTAGTCGCGCTCGGCGGTGCCGTCGGCCGTCGGGTAGTCGCCGCCGAAGACCTGCAGCCGCTCGCGTCGCCCGACCGCCACCTGCGCGATGAACGGCATGAGGTTGTTCGGGATGCCCTGGGGGTCCTCGCCGATGCGTCCCGACGGGTGCGCGCCGACGGGGTTGAAGTAGCGCAGCAGCGCGACCCGCTGGCCCGGCGTCGCGAGGGTGACGTCGGTGAGCACCTGCTCGTTCATCACCTTGCTGCGGCCGTACGGGCTGGAGGAGGCCAGCTGGTCGAACTCCTCGATGTACGGCACGGGGGCCCGCTCGCCGTACACCGTCGCGGAGGAGGAGAAGACCAGCCGGGTGACGTCGTGGCGGCGCATCGCCTCGAGCAGCGCGAAGGTGGAGTCGAGGTTGGTGCGGTAGTAGTCGAGCGGACGTCGCACGCTCTCCCCCACCGCCTTCAGGCCGGCGAAGTGGATGACCGCGTCGATCTCCTCGACGGCGAACAGGGCGTTGGTCTTGTCGACGTCGGTGAGGTCGAAGGCGTGCACGGGCACGTGGACGCCCGAGAGCGACTCCAGCCGCGCGATGACCGTCGGCTTGCTGTTGGAGAAGTCGTCGACGACGACGACGTCGTGCCCCGCCTCGACCAGGGCGAGGACGGTGTGGGAGCCGATGTAGCCGGCCCCGCCGGAGACCAGGACGCGCATGGCGGCAGCCTAGGGCCGGGATCAGGCCGACGCGGGCCCGGGCTGCACCGGCGTGCGGTCGCGGCCGAGCACCCAGAGCATGCCGCCCAGGGTGAGCAGCTGCAGCGGCCAGCCGAGCACGATCTTCAGCACGCCGAGCGCGGCGACCGCGGTGCTCGCCTCGAGGGCCCCGCCGTGGGCGCCCAGCCAGATCGGCCCCTGGACCACGACCCGCAGCACGCAGGGCACCGCCAGCAGCCAGGTGAGCGTCGTGCACAGCCGGACGACCTGCCGGTCCGCGTGCCAGGCGGTGGGGTCGCCGGTGACGCTGCCGACCATGAACCCGACCAGCGGCCAGCGCACGACGCAGCTGAGCACCATGCCCACGGCGTAGGCGGTGTTGTAGAGCAGGCCCGGCAGGAAGTAGGCGAGCGCCTGGTCGTCGGCGTCGCCGCCGCCGCGGGCCGCGAGGTGCACGAAGAGCCAGCCGATGCCGATGCCGACGAGGGCGTTGACGCAGAACTGCACCGAGGAGCGCTGCACCAGCCGCACCACCAGCATCGCCACGGCCGCGCCCACGCTCACGCCCAGCGCCCACGGCAGCTGCTTGGTGGTGAGCCAGACGACGGTGAACAGCAGCGTCGGGACGGCCGCCTCGACCATGCCCCGCCGACCGCCCAGGGCCTTGGCCAGCTGGGCGCGGACGACGGCCTCGACGGTGCCCGCGGAGGGCGCCGGCGTCGCGGCGGGCTCGCTCACGGCATCAGCTCGTAGCGCGGGTTGTAGATGACGCGCTGGGCGTCCTGCTCCCCGATGCGGCCCTCGACCAGCAGCGAGACGCCGGGACCGATGCCGGTGATCTGCCGCCGGCCGAGCCAGATGACGGTGAGCACGCCGCTGCCGTCGTACAGCTCGGCCTCCAGGGCCGGGACGCCGCCGCGCGGGCGCAGCGTGACCGTGCGCAGGGTGCCCTTGAGCCGCACGCGCGCGCGGGTGGGCGCGTCGGCGATGCAGTCGAGCCCGGGGGTCGTGTAGGTGGTGCGCATGTCGCGCGCGTGCTGGTCGGTGCTGTTGGCCCAGGCGCTGATGCTGCGCCGCAGCCGGCTGCGCTCGCCCATGCCTAGGAGTCCAGCCGACGCGCCTGGTCGGGCAGCTCGAGCGGCAGCACCTCGCCCGGGGGCAGGGCGCCGGCGCCGCGACGCACGGCGATGTCGCGCACCATCGCCTCCCACGGCTCCGCGGCCGGACCGCCGTGGGCGGCGGCGCCGAGGAACGTCGCGCGCAGCAGCCACCGCGGGCCGTTGACGCCGACGATGCGGGAGGCCTGGACGCCGGTGCGGCCGTCCTCCATCTCCGCGGTGATCTCGCAGTGGATCTCGGTGCCGAAGCTGCCCTCGACCTCGGTGGCGATGCCGCCGCGCCGGGCCATGTCGGCGGCGATCAGCGGACGCACCTCGCTCCACAGGTCGCCGTTGCGGGAGGCCGCGAAGGCGCGCACGTCGACCGCGGAGTCGCTGCCCGCGAGCACCACCGACTGCACCGTGCCGCTCTCCTCGTCGACCTGCAGGCGCAGCTCGGCGCCCTCCTGCGGCGCGATGAGCAGGGAGCCGAGGTCGACTCGGGCGGCGAGCTGCTCCTCGTCGAGGTCGTCGACGTCGAGCGCGACGGCGCCCGCGGCCGGCTCCGGAGCGTCCCCCGCCTCCGGGAGCGCGTCGGCCGGCGCCGCGTCGACCTGCTCCGTGGTCTCGGCCTCGGCGGACTTGCGGCGGAATCTCACGGCTCTTCTCCTGGCAGCGGGCGTCGTTCGGCGGAGGCGGCGCTCGCGGACGCGAAGCCGCCGGTAGAACCGTAGCCGCCGGCGCCGCGCACCGAGTCGGGAAGGGTGTCGACCTCGACGAACCGCGCCTGCTCGACCCGCTGGATCACCAGCTGGGCGATGCGGTCGCCGCGGCGCAGCTCGACCGGCTCGCGCGGGTCGAGGTTGACCAGCAGCACCTTGATCTCGCCGCGGTAGCCCGCGTCGACGGTGCCCGGGGTGTTGACGATCGAGAGGCCGTGCCGGGCCGCGAGCCCCGAGCGCGGGTGCACCAGCGCGACGAACCCCTCGGGCAGCGCCAGCGCGATGCCGGTCGGCACGAGCGCCCGCTCGCCCGGCTCGAGCCGGACGTCGACCGCGGCGTGGAGGTCGGCTCCCGCGTCGCCCGGATGGGCGTAGGCGGGCGGCGGCAGATCGGGGTCGAGGCGGCGCAGCGCGACGTCCAGGGGCACGCCCGCCAGGCTAGTGCGCGCACCGGCGGGCTCGGCCGCGGGCCCGAGGATCGACCTCCTCCGTCCGGATGGGAGGATGGACGCGTGAGCAGCGCGCCCCCCGCCCCCGCCTACCGCGAGCGGCTCAGCGTGCCGATCCGCTGGTGGGCGCAGGGCACGATGCTGATCGCGACGCTCTGGCTCGCGGTCTTCGTCGCCGTCCCCCCGGTCGGCGCCTGGATCATCACCGCCATCGCCGTGGGCCTCATGGCGGCCCTCTTCCTCTCCTACGGCTCCGCGCTCGTCGAGGTGGCCGACGGACGCCTGCGCGCCGGTCGCGCGCGCATCGACCTCGCCCACGTGGGCGCCGTCGAGCCCCTCGACGCGGAGTCGACCCGGCTCGCCTTCGGCCGGGACGCCGACGTCCGCGCGTACCTGCTGCTGCGGCCCTACCGCAAGCGCTCGGTGCGGGTGCGGATCGTCGACCCGCGCGACCCCACGCCGTACTGGCTGATCAGCACGCGGCGGCCGACGGAGCTGGCCGCCGCGATCGAGGCGGCGCGCCCGGCCCGTCCGCGCGGGTGAGGCGTCCCGACCACGGCGCGCACCCCGCTCGGTAGGGTGCGGCCATGGCTGGCAGCTCGCGTGCGTTCTCGATGATGTCGGTCGTCTCGGCCCTGGTGGCGGCGCAGGTCGCCAAGCGGGCGCTCGACACGACCTGGAAGGCGGCCACCGGCCGCAAGCCCCCGGTGAACCCGGCCGACCCCGACGTCGCGGTCGGCGAGGCGGTGGCGTGGGCGGTCGCCTCCGGCGCGACCGTCGCGCTGGTGCGGATGCTCGCCCAGCGTCGCGCCGCCGACTACTACGTGCGCTCCACCGGCCAGCTCCCGCCGCAGCTGGCCGCCGACGGGAAGTGACGCGGCGGGCCGCTCGGCCCGCCTGGGACGCGCACGAGGCCCCCATCCCGGATCGGGATGGGGGCCTCGTGCGCGTCGGGTGCGCTCAGACGCAGTCGCGGCAGATCATCTTCGTGGCGTCGGCCAGCTGCGAGCGGTGGTGCACCAGGAAGCAGCTCATGCAGGTGAACTCGTCGTCCTGCTTCGGCTTGACCTCGACCGCGAGCTCCTCGTGGGAGAGGTCGGCGCCGGGCAGCTCGAACGCCTCGGCGGCCTCGGCCTCGTCCTCGTCGACCTTGCCCGAGTTCTTGTCGTGGCGCCGGGCCTTGAGCTCCTCGATGCTCTCCTCGGACTGCTCTTCCTCGTTCTTGCGCGGCGCGTCGTAGTCAGTCGCCATCCTCGTTCACTCCCCTCGTCCCTCCGGCTCCCAGCGGCGTCCGGTCCTGAAGCGGACCGACCGCCCTCGTCGGCGCCAGATTGTGCACCATGGGGGCCGGGCCTCGCACACCGGTTCGGTGTGGCGGCTCGTGAACATCTCGTGACGGGTCGCTATTCCCGTCGAGACCGGGCGCCCTCAGCCGTTGTCGGCGGTGAAACCGCAGGTCACGACGGCGTGGCGGAACTCGTCCCAGGCCGCGGCCGGGGCGCAGGCCAGCAGGGTGAGGCCGCCCGCGCCCGGCAGCAGCTCGGTGCGGGCGCCGGCCGCGCGGGCGATCAGCCCGGCCGCGGCGTGGTCCCACAGGTTGACGCCCTCCTCGACGTAGGCGTCGAGACGACCCTCCGCGACGTGGCAGAGGTCGAGCGCGCAGGAGCCGAGCCGGCGCAGGTCGCGGATCTGCGGCAGCAGGCGCATGACGGCCTGCGCCTGCACCGCCCGCACCTCGCGGTCGTAGGAGAAGCCGGTGGCCACCAGCATCGTCGCCAGCGGCTGGGCGGCGGCGACGGCGATCGGCTCGCCGTCGCGGGTCGAGCGGGCCACGCCGCACTCGTCGATCCAGCCGACGTACTCCGTGCCGGTCTCGACGTTGAGCACCACGCCGGCGCGCACCTCGCCGTCGACCTCGGCGGCGATCGACACCGCGTACTGCGGCAGCCGGTAGAGGAAGTTGACGGTGCCGTCGATCGGGTCGATGACCCACCGGACGCCGCTGGTGCCCGCGACGTCGTCGCCCTCCTCGCCGAGGAAGGCGTCGTCGGGACGCCGGGCCGCGAGCCGCTCGCGGATCAGCCGCTCGGCGGCACGGTCGACCTCGGTGACGATGTCGATGTCGCTGGTCTTGGTGGCGGCCACGCTGACCTCGCCGCGGCGGTGCTCGGCGATCAGCTCGGCGGCCTCCCGCGCGACCTCGAGGGCGAGATCGGCCAGGGCGCGGTCGCCGGCGTCGCTCACAGCGGGTCCGAGCCGCACAGCGCAGGACGCTCGCCGCGCTGGTTGCGGCAGCAGCCGACCGGGCACTGGTTCCACATCGGCCCGGTCTCGCCCAGCGCCGGACGATCGGCGGCGGTGCCGTCGGCCTCGCCCCGCTCGATGGCGGCCCGCTCGAGGACCAGCTCGCGCACGGTGGCGACGAAGCGCGGGTCGACCCCGGCGGTGGCGGCGCGCCGCAGCGGCAGCCCGAGCCGCTCGGCGGTCTCCGTGGCCTCGGTGTCGAGGTCGTAGATGACCTCCATGTGGTCGGAGACGAACCCGACCGGGATCAGCACGACCGCCGCCGCGCCCTCGGCCTTCAGCTCCTCGAGCCGGTCGTTGACGTCCGGCTCCAGCCACGGGATGTGCGGGGCGCCGGAGCGCGAGCAGTAGACGAGCTCGTGCTCGTGCCGGATGCCGGTGACCTCCGCGACGCGCGCGGTGACGACCTCCGCGACGTCGAGGTGCTGGCGCTCGTACGCGCCGCCGCCGTGCTCGGGATCGCCGCTGGCGTCGTTCATCGCCGTGGGGATCGAGTGCGTGACGAAGAGCAGGCGGGCCTCGGAGCGGACGTCCTCGGGCAGGTCGGCCAGCGCCGCCACCGTGGCGTCGACGTTGGGCTCCACGAAGCCGGGGTGGTTGAAGTAGTGCCGCAGCTTCTGCAGCTCGGGGGCCTGCACGCCGGCCCCGGCGGCGGCCTGCGTCGCGTCGAAGAGGTTCTCGCGGTACTGCCGGCAGGAGGAGTAGGAGGAGTACGCGCTGGTGACGAAGCAGATCGCCCGCCGGACGCCGTCCGCCGCCATCTCCTTCAGCGTGTCGGCCAGGTAGGGGTCCCAGTTGCGGTTGCCCCAGTAGATCGGCAGGTCGAGGCCGTGCTCGGCGAAGTCGGCGCGCAGCGCGGCGAGGAACTCGCGGTTCTGGTCGTTGATCGGCGAGCGGCCGCCGAAGAGGAAGTAGTGCTCGCCGACCTCCTCGAGGCGCTCGCGCGGGATGCCGCGTCCGCGGGTGACGTTCTCGAGGAACGGCACGACGTCCTCGGGCTTCTCGGGGCCGCCGAAGGAGACCAGCAGCAGGGCGTCGTAGGGGGTCGCGTCCAGCGCGCTCGGGCCGCTCATGGCCACCATCGTAGGGAGCCGCCGAAGGGGTGCGCCGTTTGGCGTCCGGCCCGGCGCTCGGCCTACCGTCGAGGCGTGCTGTCCTCCTACCGCCAGGTGCTCTCCCGGCCCGGCGCGCTGGCCTTCAGCGCCACCGGGCTCGTCGCCCGACTGCCGATCTCGATGGCCGGGCTCGGCATCGTCCTGCTGGTGCAGGCGCAGTCCGGCTCCTACGGCGTCGCGGGCGCGGTGTCGGCGGCCTACATGGTCAGCAACGCCGTCCTGGCGATCTTGCAGGGACGCCTGCTCGACCGCGTCGGCCAGGGCCGCGTGCTGGCGGTGGCGAGCGTCGTGTTCGCCGTCGCGATGAGCCTGCTGGTCGTCAGCGTCAGCGCCGACTGGCCGCGGACGGCGACCTTCGTCACCGCCGCGCTGGCCGGCGGCAGCCTCCCGCAGATCGGCTCGTGCGTGCGGGCCCGCTGGTCGCACGTGCTGGACGCCCCGCCGCAGGTGCAGACCGCCTACGCCCTGGAGTCGGTGCTCGACGAGGCGGTCTTCATCACCGGCCCCATCCTGGTGACGGTGCTCGCCACCGCGGTCGACCCGATCGCCGGCGTCGCCGCGGCCACCGTCGCGGGCACCGTCGGCGGCCTCGCCTTCGCCGCGCAGCGCGGCACCGAGCCGCCGGTGCGGCGCGCCGGCACCGACGGCCCGCGCCCGCCGATGCCGTGGCGCACCGTGCTGCCGCTCGCGGTCGTGTTCGCCGCGCTCGGCGTGCTGTTCGGCGCCGCCGAGGTGACGACGGTCGCGTTCGCCGACGAGCAGGGCCACCGCTCCTGGTCGGGCGGCCTGCTGGCGCTGTGGGCCCTGGGCAGCATGGTGTCGGGCCTGGTGACGGGCGCGATCGCCTGGCGGCGCGGCCCGGCGTCCCGACTGCGGATCGGGGCGGTGGGCATGGCGCTGGCCATGGCGCCGCTGTTCCTCGTCGACTCCCTGCCGCTCATGGGCCTGCTCCTGCTGGTCGGCGGGGTCGCGATCGCCCCGACGATGGTGGCCGGGCTCTCCTTGATCGAGCGCTCGGTGCCGGCCGCACGGCTCACCGAGGGCATGGCGATCGCCCAGACCGGCCTGGTCGCCGGGGTGGCCCCGGGGGCGACGATCAGCGGCGTCGTCATCGACGCCCACGGCGCCTCGGCGGCCTACCTGGTGTCGCTGACGGCGGGCGTCGTCGCGGCGCTCGCGGCCCAGGTGGTGCCTCGATCCGCGGCGTCCGGCTCACCCGAGGGCGCCGGTCCGGAGTCGCGCCGCACCGACGAACCCTCCGAGGCCCCCGTCGCGTCCTAGGGACGTGACCGTTCCCCACATCTCGCCCCCAGCCGTCCGGGAGGCTGCTCCGATGGCCGCACCGCCACCCGAGGTCGACCGGCCCCGTCGCGCGGGCGCGCCCGACGGCGGCTACGCCGACTTCGCGTCCTTCGTCCACGCCCGTCAGCACGCCCTGCAGCGCTGCGCCTACCTGCTCGTCGGCGACGCGCACCTGGCCGAGGACCTCGTCCAGGAGGCGCTGGCCAAGACCTACGCGCGCTGGTCGAAGGTGCAGCAGCAGGACGACCCCGAGGCCTACGTCCGGCGGGCCCTGACCACCACCGCGATCAGCTGGTCGCGCCGGCGCTCCTGGCGCGGCGAGCGGGCCACCGGCGAGCTCCCGGAGACGCCGGCCGGTCCGCCGGCACGCGTGCCCGACCACCTGCGCGACCCCGGGGACGCTTTGGCCGAGACCGGCCGCGTCGTCGACGCCCTGCGCCGGCTCCCGGCCCGCCAGCGCGCCGCCGTCGTCCTGCGCTACTACGAGGACCTCACCGAGGCGCAGACCGCCGACGTGCTCGGCTGCGCCGTCGGCACCGTGAAGAGCCAGGTCTCCGCCGCGCTCGCGAAGCTGCGGCTC
Organism: Nocardioides sp. TRM66260-LWL; assembly: GCF_020075545.1. Classification (GTDB taxonomy): domain Bacteria; phylum Actinomycetota; class Actinomycetes; order Propionibacteriales; family Nocardioidaceae; genus Nocardioides. Next base: position 928,393 of record NZ_JAIQZK010000001.1, on the reverse strand, counting down.
GACCCCGGCCTGGTCGGCCCCGACGCCGCCGACCCCCACCACGCCGGCGGCACCGCCGGCACCGCTCGCGGCACCGGCCCGAGCGACCCCACCGACATCCCCGGAGCGACCCGATGAGCACCGAGACCCCCGACCTGCCCGACCTGCGCGAGCGCCTCGACCGCGCCGCCGACGCGCCGTCCTTCCGCGCCGTCGACCTCGACGCCGTCGTCGGCCGCGGCAACCGTCTACGCACCCGCCGCCGGATGGCCTCCGGCGTCGCCGCCCTGGCGGCCCTCGCCGTGATCGGCGCGGGCCTCGGCCTGGCCGTCGGGTCGCGTCCCCCGGCCTCGCGGGACCTCGAGCCCGCCGGCACCTCCACCGGCCCGGCCCCCACCTCCGACGCGCCGCTGGCCTGGGCCCGCGACGGCGTCGTCCACCTCGGCGAGGAGACCGTGCGCCCCGCCCACGGCGTCGACGCCTTCCTCCAGAGCGCCGACGGGCTGATCGTGCTCGGCACCGACGGCCGCGTCCGCCGCCTCGACGCCGGCAGCCCTGACGAGACCCTGCTGGACCCGAGCGCGCCGCCGATCGGCGACCGCTTCGCGCCGCGGCTGGTCACCGACGGCTACGCCTGGGTCGGCTGGGTCACCGCTCCCCGCGCCGGGGACGTGCAGCTGCACGTCGTCAGCCTCCTCGACGACGGCAGCGCGCCGCGGACCACCTCCCTCGCCGGACTCGGCACGACGGACGCCTCCCCGCTGATCTCGATCTCCGACGGCACGGCCTACGTGCGGCTCGCCGAGGGCGTCTTCCCGATGCGGCTCGACTCACCGGGGGCCCAGCAGGTCGCGCCCCTCCCGAGTGGCGCCGGCGACTGGGTCGTCGACGTGCGCGGCGGCACGGTGGTGCGGACCGTCGGCGACGGCACCACCGCGACGGACCAGGACGGTCGCACCCGCACGCTGACCACCGACGGCCGTCCGATCCTGGGCTCGCGTGGACTGGTGTCGCCGACCGGCTCGGGCTACGCCCCCGATCTCGACCACGTCACCGTCGTGCGCGCGACCGGGAAGGCCGACCTCGACCTCACCCCGGACGTCGGCTCGCGCTACGCCTACTTCTCCACGGTGTACCGCTGGATCGACGACTCGACCGTCGCCGTCCTCGCCGCCGAGGCCGCGCAGGGGCCGTACGCGCTGCTGCGCTGCGACGTCTACTCGCGGGCCTGTGGCACCGAGGTGCGCCTGGACTCCCCCGACGGACTGGTGCTGCCGACCGGCGAGCGGCTCGGCTGAGGCCTCACACGCTGGCGGGCCCCGAGGGCATCGGGGCCTGCCAGCCGCGGCGGACGGCCAGCAGCCGCCAGACCAGGCAGACCGCGGCGCCGCCGACCGTCCCGACCAGGGCGGTGACCCCGAGCTCGTGGGCGACCACCGCGACGCCGGCCCCGGCGAGGGCCGGCGTGGCGTAGAGCTCCCCGCGGAAGACCACCGGCACCCGGCCGGCCAGCACGTCGCGCAGGATGCCGCCGCCGATGCCGGTGGTCATGCCCATCAGCGCCGCCGGCAGCGGGCTCAGCCCGTAGTCGAGCGCCTTGAGCGCCCCGGCCACGCAGAAGAGCGCCAGGCCCGCGGCGTCGAAGAACGTGACCAGCCGCTCCATCCGTCCCAGCGTCGGGTGGTAGACGAAGGTGACGAGCCCCGCGGCCGTCGGCACGAGCAGGTAGCGCCAGTCGTCGAGGGCCGCCGGCGGGGTCGCCCCGATCAGCACGTCGCGCAGGAACCCGCCACCGAGGCCGGTGGCGCCGGCGAGCACGAGGACGCCGAACAGGTCGAGCTCCTTGCGCACCGCCACGAGCGCGCCGGAGATCGCGAACACGGCGATGCCCACGAGGTCGAGGACGACGAGGATGGAGCCGGCACTCGGGGTCGCCACGGGCCGAACCCTAGCGGCGCGGCGCACCCGCCCGCCTGCGCGGCCGCGTCCGTCCGCTGGCGTAGGCTCGGCCCCCAGACGGCACCCGGGCCGTACGAGCGCAGGGGAGGTGGACGCACGGTGCACCTGACCCTGGCCGGGATGAGCGCCGATCGCCGACGACTCCTGCTCGTCGACCCCGCCGGGAACGAGTTCACCCTCGACGTCGACCACCGTCTGCGCGCCGCCCTGCGCGGCGAGACCTCACGCCTCGGCCAGTTGGAGATCCCCATGGACAGCGTCCTGCGCCCCCGCGACATCCAGGCCCGCATCCGAGCCGGCGAGACCCCCGAGGCCGTGGCCGAGGCCGCCCAGACCAGCCTCGAGCGCATCCTCCCCTTCGCCGGGCCGGTGCTCGCCGAGCGCCAGCACGTCGCCGAGCGGGCGCAGCGCTCCTCGCTGCGTCGCCGCGGCGCCGACGCCGGCGGCGGCGCTCGGATCCTGGGCGACGCCGTCGCCGCGCACCTGCGCGGTCAGGACGTCGACCCCGAGTCCGTCGTCTGGGACGCCTGGCGCCGCGAGGACGGCCGCTGGACCCTCACCGCGGAGTTCGCGACGATCAAGCGCACCGGCACCGCCCGGTTCACCTACGACATGCCGGGCAGCTTCGTGCTGCTCGAGGACGACGACGCCCGCTGGCTGGTCGGCGAGGTCCTCGAGCAGGCGCCGGCCCCGCGCGACGACCTCGAGGACGTCCGCCGGCGCCGCCTGGCCGGACGCGACGAGCCGGGCGCCTCCGTCGCCGACCAGCCCCTGCTCGGCGACGACGCGCTGGGGCTGGTGCAGGAGGCTGAGAGCCACCCGGTCGAGGCGTTCCTCGAGACCGAGGCGCCCGACCCCGCCCGCGAGCCCGACGTCGTCGCCGACGAGCGGCGACGCGCCGGCGAGGCCGCCGAGGCGGGCGCCGCCGAGGTCGCCCCGCCCGAGGCCCAGGACGACACCGAGACCCTCCCGGCCACCGCCGACCAGCCGCCGACGGCGCCGCGTCGCCCGGCCAAGGGCCGGCGCGGACGCGCGTCGGTGCCCAGCTGGGACGAGATCATGTTCGGCGGCGGCAAGCAGGAGTGACCGCGACCGGCCGCGACCGGCGGGACTGGCGGCGGGACTGCTGAGCGGACTCCCCTGGCGCGACCCGTCCGCGGGAGTACCCTCCGCGCATGTCGTACTTCGTGACCGGCGCCACAGGGTTCATCGGACGCCACCTCGTCGAGGAGCTGCTCGCCCACCGCGACGGCGAGATCCACGTGCTCGTCCGTGCGGGCTCGCTGGGCCGGCTCGAGACCCTCATGCGCCGCTGGGGCGGCGACCGGGTGCGTCCGGTCGTGGGCGACCTCGGGGCGCCGTCGCTCGGCGTCGACCCGGCCTGGATCGCCGAGCACGCCGGCACGATCGACCACGTCATGCACCTGGCCGCGATCTACGACATGACCGCGGACGACGCGACCAACGAGGTGCTCAACGTCGGCGGCACCCGGCACGCCCTGGAGCTGGCCGAGGCCGTGCAGGCCGGCTGCTTCCACCACGTCTCGTCCGTGGCGGCCGCGGGCGAGCACCACGGCGTGTTCACCGAGGAGATGTTCGACGAGGGCCAGCGCCTGCCGTCGCCCTACCACCGGACGAAGTTCGAGTCCGAGCGGATCGTGCGCGAGGAGTGCGCGGTGCCGTGGCGGGTCTACCGGCCGGCGATCGTCGTCGGGCACAGCGAGACCGGCGCGATGGACAAGGTCGACGGCCCGTACTACTTCCTGCCGCTGGTCAAGACGCTGCGCGACCGGCTGCCGTCGTGGCTGCCGCTGGTGGGCGTCGACCTCGGCGACACCAACATGGTGCCGGTCGACTACGTCGCCAAGGCGATGGACCACCTCGCCCACCTGCCCGGGCACGACGGCCGCGCCTTCCACCTGGTGAACCCCGAGCCGCAGCCGGTCGTCGAGACGCTGAACGCGTTCTGCTCCGCCGCCGGCGCCCCGCGCCTGTTCACCCCGATCGATCGCCGACTCGGCGGGCTGGCCGGCCCGCTGGCGGCCCCGCTCAGCCTGGTGCCGCGGCGGCTGCGTCCGCTGCAGGCCTTCAACGCGGCGGTGCAGACGAAGGCCGTCCAGTCGGTGCTCGACCCGCTCACCTCGCGGCTCGGCATCCCTGCTGAGGTGCTCGGCCACAGCTCGTTCACCGCGGTCTTCGACTCCCGCGCCACCGAGCGGGCGCTGGCCGGCTCCGGCATCGCGGTGCCCGACCTGGAGAGCTACGCCCGCACGCTCTGGACGTACTGGGAGGAGCACCTCGACGACTCCACCGGCCGCGACGCCGACGCCCGGCGCGCCTTGGCGGGCAAGCACGTCGTCATCACCGGCGCGTCGTCGGGCATCGGCCAGGTGACGGCGCTCAAGGTCGCCCAGGCGGGCGGCATCCCCGTGCTCGTGGCCCGCGGCAAGGACAAGCTCGAGGAGACCCGGGCGACCATCGAGCTGCGCGGCGGCACCGCCCACGTCTACCCCTGCGACCTCTCCGACCTCGAGGCGATCGACCGGCTGTGCGAGCAGCTGACCGAGGACCTGCCGTCGGTCGACTTCGTCGTGAACAACGCCGGCCGCTCGATCCGCCGCTCCCTGCGCCTCTCCCAGGACCGCTTCCACGACTTCGAGCGCACCATGCAGCTCAACTACTTCGGCGCGATCCGGCTGGTCATCGGGCTGATCCCGGCCATGCGCGCCGGCGGCGGCGGGCACGTCGTCAACGTCTCGTCGATCGGGGTGCAGACCAACCCGCCGCGCTTCTCGGCCTACATCGCCTCGAAGGCAGCGCTCGACGCGTGGAGCAACGTGGTGTCCTCGGAGCTGATCGGCGAGGGCATCACCTTCACCGGCATCCACATGCCGCTGGTGCGGACGCCGATGATCGCGCCCACCAAGATCTACGACAAGTTCCCCACCATCTCCCCCGCCCAGGCCGCCGACCTGCTGGTCGAGGCGATGGTCGAGCGCCCGCACGAGATCAACACGCTGCTCGGCAACGCCGGCGCGATCGCCCACACCGTCGCCCCGCAGGTGGCGTTCCGGGTGCTCAACCTGGCCTACCACGTGTTCCCGGACTCCGCGGCCGCCCGCGGCCAGGCCGAGGGCTCGCGGGAGAGCGAGCAGATCCTCCTCGCGCGGCTGTTCAAGGGCGTGCACTGGTGATCGCCACCGCCGAGCGGCTCCCCTGACGGGCGACCTCGGACCGCTGTAACGCGGGGTTCAGGCGATCTGTGCACCCCGTATATGGGGTGCACAGATCAGGCGAACCCCGCGTTACATGCGTCCTGTCCAGCCACCGCCGCTGGCGGGTCAGCCCCGCTCGACCGGACGCGCGGGGTCGGTGATCCAGCCGCTCCAGCTGCCCGGGTAGAGCGCGGCGGTGACGCCGGCCAGCTCCAGCGCCAGCACGTCGTGCGCGGCGGTGACGCCGGAGCCGCAGTAGACGGCGACGTCGTCCTCGCCGGTGACGCCCGCCGCCGCGTAGAGCGCCCGCAGCTCGTCGGCCGAGCGGAAGGTGCCGTCGGCGCGCAGGTTCGTCGAGGTCGGCACGTTGACGGCGCCGGGGATGTGGCCGGCCACCGGGTCGACCGGCTCCACGTCGCCGCGGAACCGCTCCGGCGCCCGGGCGTCGACGAGCGTCGCCACGGTGGGCACCTCGTCCGCCTCGACGACCGGCAGCGCGCCCGAACACGCGGTGAAGTCGCCGGGCTCGACCCGCGGCACGATCGCCTGACGCGGCCCGCCGGCGGCGACCCAGGCGCCCCAGCCCCCGTCGAGCACCCGCACGTCGGCGTGGCCGTGGAAGCGCAGGAGCCACCAGGCGCGGGCGGCGGCCAGGCCCGACCAGTCGTCGTAGACGACCACCGGCCGGTCCGCGCGCACGCCGGCGGCGCGCATCGCGGCCCCGAAGTCCTCCGGGTGGGGCAGCGGGTGCCGACCGCCGGCACCCGGCGGGGCGGCCAGCGCCGCGTCCAGGTCGACGTAGACGGCGCCGGGCACGTGGCCGGCCGCGTACTCGGTCTCCCCCGGCGGCCCGCCGAGGCGCCACCGGACGTCGAGCAGCGTCGGCAGCGCCGCCGCCGACGGCGGCGCGGCGAGCAGGGCCAGGAGCTCGTGGGCGGAGATCAGCGGGCCGGTCATGCCGTCCATCCTGCCGGGTGCTGCCGCAGCGGTCCGTGGCAGGATCTGCGCCCATGGCCGAGCTGCACTTCTTCACCGGCACGATGGACTCCGGCAAGAGCACGCTCGCCCTGCAGACCAACCACAACCACGCCGCACGGGGCCGCGTCGGGCACATCTTCGTCACCCGCGACCGCGCGGGCCGCGGCCTGATCTCCAGCCGACTCGGCCTCACGCACGAGGCGATCGAGGTCGACCCCGGCTTCTCCTTCTGGCGCCACGTGGTCGACACCCTGACCCGCGGCGGACGCCTCGACTACCTGGTGTGCGACGAGGCGCAGTTCTACACCGGCGCCCAGGTCGAGGATCTCGCGAAGATCGTCGACGAGCTGCAGCTGGACGTCTTCGCCTTCGGCATCCTCACCGACTTCCGCACCCAGCTGTTCCCCGGCTCCGCGCGCCTGGTCGAGCTCGCCGACCGCATGCACGCCCTCCAGGTGGAGGCGCTGTGCTGGTGCGGCAAGCGAGCCACGCACAACGCCCGCACCGAGAACGGCGTCATGGTCGTCGAGGGCGACGTCATCGTCGTCGGCGACATCGACCAGCCGACGGATCCCGGCCAGCCGACGCTCGCCGGGGTCTCCGAGGCCGAGACCGACGTCGCCTACGAGGTGCTCTGCCGCCAGCACCACCGGCGTCGCCTGACGGCCGCCCGCGCCCGAGCGGTCTCGCTGGCGCCCGAGCAGCCGTTGCCGTTCGGCTGAGACCGAGGGAAGGACATCCGATGCGCGTGCGGGATCCCGAGGGCCGACGGTGGCGAGTGCGGCGCCGGTGGCTGCCCTGGCGCCGCCGCCGACCGAGCTGATCGAGCCTGTCGAGATCCCCGCACCCGACCGCTCGCGCCCGCCGCCCTGCGTCCGCCCAGGGGTCTCGACAAGCTCGACCACCGACGCATCGCCCGACCGCCGAGGCATCGCCCGGCCACCCGGCCCGGCGCCGGGCGGGTCGATCAGTCGACCAGCACGGGGATGAGCATCTCGGCCGGGGTCAGCGAGCCATGGAGGCCCACGAGGGTCGCCTCGTAGGGCCAGTCGACGGTCGAGAGCACCGCGACGTCATCGCGGCACGCCACGAGGACGTCGCCGAGCCGCGGCAGCACCCGCGGGTCCGGCGTGCCGAACCAGCCGCGGGCCACCGCGTCGTCGCGGGCGAGCACCTCGGCGCGGTCGCCGAGCACCTCGCGCCAGGCGACGATCACGTCGTCGACGGCTCCCCCAGCGCAGTAGAGCTGCCGGAACCGCGCCTCGCCGCCGAGGAGCAGCACGCCGTCGCGCAGGCCGGTGACGGCGTCGACGTCGACGCGGCTCTCCGGCGGGCAGTCGACCATGCCGTGGTCGGCCACGACGACCAGCCGGACGTCGGACGGCAGCGACTCGCGCAGCTGCTCGGCCTCGGCGTCGATCATCGCGAGCTGCTGGAGCCACGGGATGGACGCGACGCCGTGCCGGTGGCCGGTCCAGTCGAGGTCGCCGTCGTAGAGGTAGGCCAGCGCCGGGCGCTCGGCGCGATCGGCGGTGGCGGCCAGCGCAGCGGCGATCCGCTCGCCGACCCGGTCGGCGCCGACGTACTCCCCGCCGCGATGGGCGGCCACGGTGAGCCCGCTGCCGCGGAACTCGCGCTTGTTCACCACCGTGACCGAGGCGCCGGCCGCGCTGAGCCGGTCGAAGGAGGTGGGGTGCGGCTGCCACTCCAGCGGGTCGACGCGCTTGTCCCACTGCAGCGCGTTGAGCAGCCGGTCGGTGCCCGGCACCCGGCTGGTGAACCCGACGACGCCGTGGGCGCCCGGCACGAGGCCGGTGCCGAGGGAGGTGAGGCTGGTGGCGGTCGTCGACGGCACCGCGCAGGTGGTGCCGGGCGCCGCCGACCGCAGCGAGGAGAGGTAGGGCGCGGCGTGGGCGTACCGCTCGAGCAGCCGCGAGCCCAGCCCGTCGACGAGGAAGACGACGTAGGCCCGGGCTTCCGGCAGGGCGAGCGCGCCGGGGCGGGGCTCGTCCCAGGCGACGCCGAGTGCCCGGGCCACCGCCGGGACGACGTCGCCCAGCGAGCGCTCGCCGTAGGCCGGCTCGAGGAACCCCTCGCCCGACTCCGGGACGGCGGGCACGCCTCAGGCGCCGACGTGCGTGCGCGCGGACAGCGCGGCGGCGAAGGCGACCAGCTCGCCCACCGCGTCGTGCCCGTCGGCGGCCGCGGACACCCGCAGGGTGAAGTCGTCGGACGACAGCGTGCCGGTGTAGCCGTGGTCGGCGTCGCACTCGGGGTCGGCGCAGCCGGCGGGCTCGAGGTCGACGCGGGCGACGCCGCCCCAGCCGACCGTCAGGTTCACCTCGGCCAGCCGTCCCGGGCCCTTCGCCGGGCTGGTGACCATGCGCGTGACCACCACCGACTTCACCGCGTCGAGCGCGACCGCCTCGGTGGAGGTCGAGGTGTAGGGCTCGGGCAGCAGGTCGTCGCCCGGGTGCTCGTCGGTGTGGGCGAGGACGAGCCGCGAGGGCGTCAGCACCACGACCGAGAGGTGCCGGCGCACCTCGTCGTGCTCGAAGGTCGGCTCGTGCTGCACGAAGTAGGAGACGACCGCCTCGCCGGCCACGGCGTCCTCGACCGCCGCCGCGACGATGTCGGGGTAGTAGCCGGTGCGGTCGATGCTGGCGCGCAGGTCGCGCTGGCGGTCCCGGGGCCGGTCGTCGTCGGTGCGGGTGGTGCGCATGCGGGTGAGTCTGTCACCGCGGCGGCGGGTCAGGTCGGCAGGGTGTCGCCGATGGGCGTCGGCATGCGCCGCACGAACCAGTCGGAGCGCGCGTCGCCGACGCTGTCGACCCGCGCCGACGCCGTGAGCACCGTCGAGCCGTCGGCGCCCGCGAGCACCAGGCCGAGCTCGAGGGAGCTGATCTGCGGCAGGTCGTGCTGCAGCTGGGAGACCCGCAGGATCAGCCGCTCGACCTCCGCGACGTCGACGACGTCGCTGCCGCGGTAGCCGAAGAGCATCGGCGCGGACTTGATCTCGCGCACCATCGCCGCGGCGTCGCGCGGGGTGAGCGGCGGGATGCGGTAGGCCTTGTCGGCCAGCAGCTCGATGATCGGGCCGGAGATGCCGAAGGAGACGACCGGCCCGAAGAGGGGGTCCTCGAAGCTGCGCACCGTGATCGGGACGCCCGGCGGGGCGTGCTTCTGCACCACGAATCCGGCGCGGTCGGCGTCGCCGACGAGCTCGACGAGCGCGCGCCAGGCGTCGCCCATCGCCTCGGCGGAGTCGATGTTGCGCCACACGTGGGCGAGGTCGGGACGCTCGCGGAGGTGGTCGGCGGTCGCCTTCAGCACGACGTCCCAGCCGAGCGAGGCCCCCGCGGCCCGCGCCTCCTCGAGGTCGACGGCCGGCAGCGTCGGCCACAGGTCGATGCCGTACGCGCCGAGCAGGCGGGTCAGCGCGTCCTGCGGCACGTCGGTGCCGTCGGGGTGCTCGGTGAGCAGCCGGCTCACCTCGGCGCGGGCGGCCTCCTCGTCGACCCCGTCGTCCTCGAACGGGACGGTCTCGGGCGCGCGCAGCCACACGGCGTACTCGACGACGCGGGCCAGCGCGCGCACCGCGGCCTCGACCGCCGGGTAGGACGGCACGGAGCCGCGGCCGGCGGTCGAGCCGGCGACGTCGGGCACCCGGAGCAGCTCGGGCACGCCCTCGACCCCGAGGAAGGTGGAGACGAGCGGCTTGTCGGACTGCTCGCCGATCGCGGCGAGCACGTTGGCGACCTCCTCGCCGGAGACGTTCAGCGGCGGGATGTAGACCGCGACGACCGAGTCGACGTCGGGCGAGTCGATGGCGGCGTCGAGGGCGTCCTCGAAGTCCTCGGCGGTGGCCTCGGCACCGAGGGCGACGGAGCGGTTGACCACCAGCCCGACGGCGGCCGCGGCGTCGGCGGCGAGCAGGCCCAGGGCGTCGGAGTTGCCGACGATCGCGACCCGGCGTCCACGCGGCAGGGGCTGGTGGGCCACGAGCTGGGCGACGTCGAACATCTCCTCCAGCGTGTCGACCTGGATGATGCCGGCCTGCCGGAACATCGCGTCGACGGCCGGCGGCGGGGCGGCGATGCGCCGCACCGCGTGGCCCATCGGGACGCCCTGCGTCGTGCGGCCCGAGCGCACCGCGATGATCGGCTTGCGCAGCGAGACGCGCCGGGCGATGCGGGAGAACTTGCGCGGGTTGCCGATCGACTCCAGGTAGAGCAGGACGACCTCGGTGGAGTCGTCCTCCTCCCAGTACTGCAGCAGGTCGTTGCCGGAGACGTCGGCGCGGTTGCCGGCGCTGACGAACGTCGAGAGGCCCAGGCCGCGGTTCTGCACCTTCTCCAGGATCGCCGAGCCGAGCGCGCCGGACTGGCAGAAGAACCCGGCGCGACCGCGCGGCGGCATCACCGAGGACAGCGAGGCGTTGATCGACACCGCGGGGTCGGTGTTGATCACGCCGAGGCAGTTGGGGCCGATCAGCCGCAGGCCGTACGAGCGGCTCAGGCCCACGAGCCGGCGCTGCCGCGCCCGGCCCTCCTCGCCGGTCTCGGCGAAGCCCGAGGAGATCACCACGAGCCCGTGGACGCCCTTGGCCGCGCAGTCGAGCACGACGTCCTGCACCGCCTCGGCGGGCACCGCCACGATCGCGACGTCGACCTCGTCGGGGATCTCGTTGACCGAGGCGTAGGTGGGCAGGCCCGAGACGGCCCGCGCGGAGGGGTTCACCGCGTACACGCGGCCGGTGAAGTCGCCGGTGACGAGGTTGCGCACCAGGGTCTGGCCGATGGTGTCGGAGCGGCGGGAGGCGCCGATGACCGCGACGCTGCGCGGGTTGAAGAACCGCTCGATCGAGGCGGCCTCGGCCCGGTGCTCGCGGTCCTGCATGACGCCGATGGCGGTGTCGGTGGGGGTGATCGGGAACTCGAGTACGAGGACGCCGTCCTCGTACTCGCTGGCCACCCGGTAGCCGGCGTCGCGGAAGGTCTGGATCATCCGGACGTTGTCGGGCAGCACCTCGGCGACGAACCGGTCGAGGTCGCGCTCGCGGGCGGCCTGGGCGAGGTGCTCGAGCAGCAGCTGGCCGATGCCGCGGCCCTGGTGGGCGTCCTCGACCAGGAAGGCCACCTCGGCCTCGCCGGGGCGGACGACGTCGTAGCGGCCGACCGCGATCATCTGGTCCTGCAGCGTCAGCACCAGCGCGACGCGGTCGTGGTGGTCGACGGTGGTGAACCGGACGACGTCGCGGTCGGAGAGCTCGGGCATCGGCGAGAAGAACCGGTAGTACTTCGAGCGCTCGGAGACCCGCGCGTAGAACTCGACGAGCAGCTGCGCGTCGTCGGGGGTGATCGGGCGGATGTGCGCGGTGCCCCCGTCGCGCAGGAGCACGTCGGCCTCCCAGTGCCGCGGCGGCGGGGTGGGCGTCGGCTGCTCGGCGGACTCGGCGGAGGTCACACGGCGAATCTAGTCGTCCCGGGGGCTTCGGCGTGCCCGGTGCCGGACGGCGAGCCGCCCACGGGAGAATGCGGCCATGGCCAAGAGCAGCACCCCCGCACCGCCCGACGACGACTTCGAGGAGCACATCCTCGACATCGACGTCGGCGACGAGATGCGCTCCTCGTTCCTGGAGTACGCCTACTCGGTCATCTACTCCCGGGCGCTGCCCGACGCGCGCGACGGCCTGAAGCCGGTGCAGCGCCGCATCCTCTACACGATGAACGACATGGGCCTGCGGCCCGACCGCGGTCACGTGAAGTCGGCCCGCGTGGTCGGCGAGGTCATGGGCCGTCTGCACCCGCACGGCGACTCCGCCATCTACGACGCCCTGGTGCGGATGGCGCAGCCGTGGTCGATGCGGCTGCCGATGATCGACGGCCACGGCAACTTCGGCTCCCTCGACGACTCGCCGGCCGCGATGCGCTACACCGAGTGCCGCATGGCGCCGCCGGCGGCGGCGATGACGGCCGGCATCGACGAGGACACCGTCGACTTCCGGCCCAACTACGACTCCCGCGAGCTCGAGCCGACGGTGCTGCCCGCCGCGATCCCGAACCTCATCGTCAACGGCACCACCGGCATCGCGGTCGGCATGGCCACCAACTGCGCGCCGCACAACCTCGTCGAGGTCGTCCAGGCGCTGCGGCACCTCATCGCGAACCCGCGCGCGACCCTCGACGACCTCATGCGCTTCGTCCCCGGCCCCGACCTGCCCACCGGCGGCAAGATCGTCGGCCTCGACGGCATCCGCGACGCCTACGAGAGCGGCCGCGGCAGCTTCCGCATGCGCGCCACCGCGCGCATCGAGACCGTGGGACGACGCAAGGCGATCGTGGTCACCGAGCTGCCCTACGGCGTCGGCACCGAGAAGGTCATCGAGCGGATCAAGACCCTCGTGCAGGGCAAGAAGCTGCAGGGCATCTCCGACGTCAAGGACCTCACCGACCGCGAGCACGGCCTGCGGCTGGTGATCGAGGTGAAGAACGGCTTCGTCCCCGAGGCGCTGCTCGAGCAGCTCTACAAGCAGACGCCGATGGAGGACTCCTTCGGCATCAACGCCGTCGCGCTGGTCGACGGCCAGCCCCGCACCCTGGGGCTCAAGGACATGCTCGAGGTGTTCCTCGGCCACCGCTACGACGTCGTGCGGCGCCGCTCGAGCTACCGGCGCGCCCGCCGGGCCGAGCGGCTGCACCTCGTCGACGGCCTGCTCGTCGCGCTGCTCGACATCGACGAGGTCATCGCGGTCATCCGCTCCAGCGACGACACCGCGGCCGCCCGCGAGCGGCTGATGGGAGTCTTCGACCTCTCCCAGCCGCAGGCCGAGTACATCCTCGAGATGCAGCTGCGCCGGCTCACCCGCTTCAGCCGGATCGAGCTGGAGAAGGAGCAGGAGGAGCTGCGCCGCGAGATCGAGGAGCTCGACGCGATCCTCGCCGACGAGGGCCGGCTGCGGCAGGTCGTGAGCGACGAGCTCGCCGAGGTCGCCTCGACCTACGGCACGCCGCGGCGCACCGTGCTGCTGGCCTCGGCGGGCGTCGCCGTCACCGCGGCCCAACCGCTCGAGGTCGCCGACGACCCGTGCTTCGTCTACCTCTCGGGCACCGGCCTGATCGCCCGCTCCGCCTCCGACGAGGCGCCGGGCGAGGGCGGTGACCGCGCCCAGCACGACGTCGTCACCTCGGTGGTGCGGACGACCGCGCGCGGCGAGATCGGCGTCGTCACCGATCGCGGACGCCTGGTGCGGCTCGGGGTGCTGGAGCTGCCGACGCTGCCGCCGTCGGCCAACGACCCCCACCTCCAGGGCGGGCTGCCGCTCTCGGAGCTGGTGGTGCTGGAGCCCGGCGAGCGGGCGCTGTGCCTGTGCCGCATCACCGCCGACGGGCCCGGTCTCGCGCTCGGCACCCGGCAGGGCGTGGTCAAGCGGGTCAACCCCGAGGTGGTCAACCGCGACGACTGGGAGGTCATCCGGCTCGCCGACGGCGACGCCGTCGTCGGCGCGGTCGAGCTCGCCACCGGCGACGAGGCGCTGTGCTTCGTCACCTCCGACGCGCAGTTGCTGCACTTCGGCGCCGACGCCGTGCGTCCGCAGGGCCGCGCGGGCGGCGGCGTCGCCGGCATCCGCCTGGCCGCGGGCGCCCACGTGGTGTGGTTCGGCGCGGTCGACGCCACCGCCGCGTCCGGAACCGACGGGGCCGACGGCGCCGAGGTGGGTCCCGTCGTCGTCACGATCTCCGGCGCCTGCACGGCGCTGCCCGGCACCGAGACCGGCGCCGCGAAGGTCGCGCCATTCGCCGAGTACCCCGCCAAGGGACGCGCCACCGGCGGCGTCCGCTGCCACCGGTTCCTCAAGGGCGAGGACGCCCTCGTCCTCGCCTGGGTCGGCACCGGTCCCGCCCGGGCCGCCGCCGCGAGCGGCGCGCCCGTCCCGCTCCCGCGTCCCGACGGCCGGCGCGACGGCTCCGGCACCCCGCTGCCCCAGGCGGTCGCCTCCTGCGCCGGGCCGGTAGCGCGCCAGGTCGGGGCCGCCGTCGCCACCCCTGTGGAAGGCTGATCCCATGCACGTGCGCACCTCCCCCGCCCGCCCGGCCCGCTCCGTCGCGCTCACGGCGCTGCTCGCGCTGCTCGCCGCGCTGACCCTCGCCGGATGCTCGGGCTCGGACTCCTCGTCCGGCTCCTCCGACGACCCCGCGGCCGCGCTGGCCGCGGCCAAGAAGGCGCTCGACGACACCAGCGGCGTGCACCTGGAGATCACCTCCGAGAACGTCCCCGCCGACACCACCGCGCTGCTGGGCGCGTCCGGCGACGGCACCCACGCCCCCGCCTTCGACGGCCAGATCAAGGTGGCGTTCTCCGGCCTGGAGCCGACCGTCCCGGTCATCGCGGTCGACGGCAAGGTGTACGCGCAGGTGCCGCTCTCCCCGGGCTGGCAGACCATCGACCCGAAGGAGTTCGGCGCGCCCGACCCCTCGACCCTGCTCGCGAAGGACGGCGGCTTCTCCTCCCTGCTCACCGCGACCACCGGCCCGACGAAGGGCGAGCAGGTGCGCGGGGGCGAGGACAACAAGGAGGTGCTGACCACCTACACCGGCACCATCGACCAGACCGCCGCGAAGACGATCCTGCCCGGCGCCACCGGCGACTTCGACGTCACCTACACGATCGGCGAGGGCGACCAGCTGCGCACGATGAAGGTCGTCGGCGACTTCTACGGCAAGGGCAGCGACACGACCTACACGATCGCCTTCAGCGACTACGGCTCGAACCCGACGATCACCGCGCCCGACACCAAGTGAGCCGGTGACCCGCAGGTGACCACCCGGCCCGCCCCGCCGTCCGGCGTCGCCGCCGTGCCCCGCTCCGCGCGCACTCTGCTGACGCTCGCCGCGGTGGCCGTGGCGTTCGCGGCCGCCGACACCTACGTCGTCGTGCTCGCGCTGGTCGACATGATGCAGGGCGTCGGCCTCTCCCCCGACCAGCTGCAGAAGGCGGCGCCGATCGTCTCGGGGTTCCTCCTCGGGTACGTCGCGATGCTGCCGCTGATCGGCCGCATCGCCGACCTGCGCGGCCGCGGCCCGGTGCTCGTCGCCTCCCTCGGCCTGTTCGCGGTCGGCTCGCTGGTCACCGCGGCCTCCTACGACCTGCAGACGCTGGTGCTCGGGCGCTTCCTCCAGGGCGTCGGCGGCGGCGGGCTGGTGCCCGCCACCCTGGCGCTGGTCGCCGACCTCTACCCGCGCGAGCGGCGCGGCGTGCCGCTCGGCGTCGTCAGCGCCGTCCAGGAGATCGGCAGCGTGCTCGGACCCCTGCTCGGCGCCGCCGTCCTCGCCGTCGCCGACTGGCGGGCGATCTTCGGGCTCAACCTCGCCGTCGGGCTGGTGCTCGCCGCCAGCGTCCGGGTGGCGCTGGCGAAGGCGGACGTCGCCGACGGCGCGCGCGGCCTCGCGCCTGCGACCGGGCCGGGACGACGCCGGCTGCCGGACCCCGTCGGGCTCGTCCTGGTCGCGCTGCTGCTGGTCGCCGCCGCGCTGGTCGTCGTCGCGCCGCCGGCGCTGGTGCAGGACGTCCAGTGGGGGCGCCTCTACATCCCCACCACCGGGCTCGGCTGGCTCGGCGAGCGCTGGTCGACGCCGGTCGGCCTGGTCGCCGTCGTCGCGCTGCTCCTGCTGCTGGCGCGGTGCCTGACCGCGTCCCGTCCGCTGGTCGACCTGCGCGCCTGGGGCTCGAGCCTCCGCGAGGCCGACGTGTTCGGCGCCGCGCTGCTCGGGCTGGCGCTGGCCGGCGTCATCCTGGCGTTCGCGACCGCCGACCCGAAGGTCGAGGTGTTCTCGCCCCAGGGCCGCTGGTACCTGCTCGGGGCCGGCGTCGCCGCGGCGGCGTTCCTGGCCCACCTGCGACGCGCCGAGAGCCCGCTGCTCCCCCGCGGCGCGCTGCGAGCCACGCCCGCGTGGGGCTCGCTGGTCGTCAGCCTCTTCGTCGGCGCGGCGCTGGTGGCGGCGCTGATCGACATCCCGCTCTTCGCCCGCACGACGATCTACCAGGACTCCCAGCTGCTCGCCGCGCTGGTGCTCGTCCGGTTCCTGATCGCGCTGCCGGTGGGCGCGATCCTCGGCGGCTGGCTCACCCGCACCGTGCCGGCCGGCACCGTCACCGCCGTCGGCATGATCCTGGCGGCCGGCTCCTTCTACGCCATGGCCCAGTGGGACGCCGACGCCCTGCGCAGCGCCACCGCCACGCTGCCGCTGGTGATCGGGGGCCTCGGCTTCGGTCTCGCGCTCGCGCCGGTCAACGCCGCCGTGCTGGCCAGCACCGACGCCGCCGTCCACGGGCTCGCCTCGGCGCTGGTCGTGGTGGCCCGCATGGTCGGCATGCTGGTCGGCATCTCGGCGCTCACCACGCTCGGCCTGCGCCGCTACTACGCGGAGTCGGCCGGCATCCCGCCCGCGCAGGAGGTCTGTGGGGGCAGGTCGCGGTGCGACGCCTACACCGACCTGCTGACCACCGCCGGCATCGCCCAGGAGCACACGGTCTTCCTCGGCGCCGCCCTGTGCGCCCTCGTCGCCGCCGCGGTCGCCGTGCTGGTCTACCGCCGCGCCGACACCCGCACGGTGTCCCCGACGGAGGCGCTGGCGCCCGGCGCCTGAGGCGTCAGCCGAGCCGGTCGCGCAGCACCCGGTCGACGACGGCCTCCGGGTGGGCGGCGAGCCAGCCGCGCAGCGCGTCGAGGTCGCCGACGTCGGCGATCCCGTCGACGACGCCGGTCAGCGTCGCGAGCAGGTCGTCGCCGGCCGCGACGTCGAGCATCGCCGGGCAGTCGATCGCCCCGGCCTCGGGCTCCGGCGTGAGCCGGGGCAGCCAGCAGCCGACCTCGAGCAGCCACCCGGCGTCCGGTCCGCGTCCGGAGGCCCGCAGGCCGACGTACCAGTGCAGGTCGCCGACGACGAGCCGCGGCGTGCCCTTGCGCGGCTTCGCGCCGCGCGCCTTGAGCAGCGCCAACGCGGCGGTGCGGTCCTTCGGGGAGATCACCGGCGTCAGGCGTCCAGCGCCTCGACGTCGACCTCGTAGGCCCCCTGGACGATGAACTCCTTGCGGGGCGCGACCTCCGAGCCCATCAGCAGCTCGAAGACCTGCGAGGCGGCGTCGGCGTCGTCGACGGTGATGCGACGCAGGGTGCGGTGGCGCGGGTCCATGGTGGTCTCGGCCAGCTGGTCGGCGTCCATCTCGCCGAGGCCCTTGTAGCGCTGGATGGGGTCCTTCCAGCGGACGTTGCGGCGCCGCAGGTCGGCGAGCGTGCGCTGCAGCTCGTCGTCGGAGTAGGTGTAGAGGTACTTGTCCATGCCCTTCTTGGGGTTGGACAGCTCGATGCGGTGCAGCGGCGGCACGGCGGAGTAGACGCGGCCCTCGCGCACGAGGTCGGGCATGTACTTGAAGAACAGCGTTGCCAGCAGGCAGCGGATGTGCGCGCCGTCGGAGTCGGCGTCGGCCATGAAGATGATCCGACCGTAGCGGGCGGCGTCGAGGTCGAAGGTGCGCCCCGATCCGGCCCCGACGACCTGGATGATCGAGGCGCACTCGGCGTTCTTGAGCATGTCGCCCACGGACGCCTTCTGGACGTTGAGGATCTTGCCGCGGATGGGCAGCAGCGCCTGGAACTCCGAGTTGCGCGCCAGCTTGGCGGTGCCGAGCGCGGAGTCGCCCTCGACGATGAACAGCTCGGTGCGGTCGGCGTCGCTGGAGCGGCAGTCGGCGAGCTTGGCCGGCAGCGAGGACGACTCCAGCGCGTTCTTGCGACGCTGGTTCTCCTTGTGCTGGCGGGCCGCGAGCCGGGTCTTGGCCGCGCCGGCGACCTTCTCCATGACGAGCCGCGCCTGCGCCTTCTCGTCGCGCTTGGTCGAGGTCAGGAACGCCTTGAGCTCGGCGGCGACGACCTTGCGGACGATCGCGCGCACCGCCGGGGTGCCGAGGATCTCCTTGGTCTGGCCCTCGAACTGCGGCTCGGCCAAGCGCACGGTGACGACGGCGGTGAGGCCCTCGAGCACGTCGTCCTTGATCACGTCGTCGTCGGCGGTCTTGAGCACCTTGGCGGCCCGCATGACCTCGTTGAACGTCTTGGTGAGCGCGGCCTCGAAGCCGCTCACGTGCGTGCCGCCCTTGGGCGTGGCGATCACGTTGACGAACGAGCGCAGCTCGGTGTCGTAGCCCATGCCCCAGCGCACCGCGACGTCGACGCCGAGCTCGCGCTCGACCTCTTGCGGCGTCATGTGGCCCTGCTCGTCGAGCAGCGGCACGGTCTCCTTGAACGTGTCGGTGCCCTGCAGCCGCAGGACGCCGGTGACCGGCTCGTCGGCGGCCAGGAACTCCGCGAACTCGCCGATGCCGCCGGCGTGCAGGAACGACTCCTCCACCGGCTCCTCCCCGCGCAGGTCGCGCAGGACGATCTCCAGGCCCGGCACGATGAAGGAGGTCTGGCGGGCGCGGGTGACCAGCTCGTCGTAGACGAACCGGGCGTCCTTCGTGAAGATCTGCCGGTCGGGCCAGAAGCGGATGAGCGTGCCGCTGCGTCCCTTGGCCACGCGGCCGCCCTTGCGGGTCAGGCCCGACTGCGGGGTGAACGCCCCGCCCAGGCCCTCGGCGTCGAAGACGCCGGGCACGCCACGCTGGAACGAGAGGCCCTGCACCGCGGGCGAGCGCTCGACGTCGATGTCCATGCGGCTCGAGAGCGCGTTGACGACCGAGAGGCCGACGCCGTGCAGGCCGCCCGTGGCGACGTAGGAGCCGCCGCCGAACTTGCCGCCGGCGTGCAGCTTCGTGGCGACGACCTCGACGCCCGGGAGCCCCGTCTTGGGCTCCTTGTCGGTCGGGATGCCGCGACCGTCGTCGTGCACCTCCGCGGAGCCGTCGGCGTGCAGGGTCACCTCGACGCGGGACGCCGCGCCGGCCAGCGCCTCGTCGACGCCGTTGTCGATGATCTCCCACAGGCAGTGCATGAGGCCGCGGGTGTCGGTGGAGCCGATGTACATGCCGGGCCGCTTGCGGACGGCCTCGAGCCCCTCGAGGACGAGCAGGTGCGCGGCGTTGTAGGCGTTCTCGGCGATCGTGGGGCTCCTGGTGCGGTGGTTCGACGTCGCCCGCGACGCCGCGGGCCGCGCCCTCGGGCGCGAGGCCAATCTAGGCGACGACACGCCGCGGCCCGGTGCAGGCTCGCCTGCACGGCGCTGTCGGTGGCCCCGGCTACCGTCGAGGCATCCGTGAGGGCGATCGCACCGAATCCCCGACGAGAGTCGAGGCGTCGCCGTCACACTGGTCGTCAGCACTGGTGGCCAGAGGAGCCGGACCGACGACGGCGTCGGGTCGACTCCGCGGAAGCCGCGTCAGACGTCCCACCCCTTCGCGGGCGTGGAACGGGCCCCGGCGAGGAACCCGTACCAGCACAACCGCTCAACCCGACGGCTGCCCTGCCGAACCCACCAGTACCGCCGCGCAGGGGCCAGCCCGAGGATCCATGATGGGATGCAGGTGGCCTGCGCCACACGACGACGGGAATCTTGACCCCCGTCGTTACGTTGAGCAGGACACCGAGACGAGGAAATGAGGCCGATGTGACCACTGCCGTTGCCCCCAGCAACCCGCTGACCGCTGCGGACCGCTGTGACCGTTGCGGAGCCCAGGCCTACCTTCGGGTGGAGCTGCGTTCCGGTGGCGAGCTCCTCTTCTGCGCCCACCACGCGCGCGAGCACGGCGACAAGATCAAGGAGCTGGCGATCACCGTCGTCGACGAGACGCACAAGCTCACCGGATCCCCGGCCATCAGCGCCGACTGACCCCACCTGCATCCGTCCCCGACGGCCCCGGTCCCCGTGACCGGGGCCGTCGTGCTTCTCCAGGCTTCGCACGGCGGGATGGCAGGCTGACGTCGTGCTGCTCGACGTCGTCATCGCCCTGGTCATCGCCGTCGGCCTGGTGGGCGTGCTGGTCCCGCTGCTGCCCGGCACGACGCTGATCGGCGGGGCGATCCTCGTGTGGGCCGTGGTGGAGTCCAGCAGCACGGGCTGGATCACGCTCTCCCTCGCCCTGGCCGTCCTCGTCCTCGGCACGGTCGTGAAGTACGCGGTGCCCGGCCGCCGCCTCCAGCGCGCCGGCGTCCCGGGGTCGACCCAGCTCGCTGGCGCCGTCCTCGGCGTGGTCGGGTTCTTCGTGGTGCCGATCGTCGGGCTGCCGCTGGGGTTCGTGCTCGGCGTCTACCTGGCCGAGGTCCGGCGGCTCGGCGCCGCGCGCGCCTGGGCGTCGACCAAGGACGCCCTGGCCGCCGTCGGGCTCAGCATCCTGCTCGAGCTGGTCGCGGGGCTGCTCGCGGCCGGCACCTGGGTCGTCGGCGCGGTGGCCGCGTGATCGCCGTCGGCCTGGCGCTCGCCTCGGCGGCCGCGTACGGGCTCTCGGACTTCCTCGGCGGCCTCGCCTCCAAGCGCGCCTCGGCCTGGACGGTCGGCATCGCCGGCCAGCTCGCCGGCGCGCTGCTCGTGGCGCTGCTCGGCGTCACGCTCGTGACCGGCGACCCGACCCGGGCCGATCTCGCCTGGGGACTCCTGGCCGGGCTCGGCAACGGCTTCGGCGTCGCCTTCCTCTACCGCGGTCTGGCGTCCGGACGCATGGGCGTGGTGGCGCCGGTGTCGGGCGTCGCCGCCGCCGTCGTGCCGGTCGTCGTCGGCCTCGCGTCGGGCGAGCGGCCGGGCGTCCTCGTGCTCCTCGGCATGCTCGCCGCCGTGCCCGCGATCTGGCTGGTGGCCAGCGAGCCGGGCGCCGACCCGCACTCCGTGCCCGACGCCGCCTCCCCGGCCGACGGGCTGCGCGACGGCCTCCTGGCCGGTCTCGGCTTCGGCCTGCTCTTCGCCGCGATCGCCCAGGTGCCGGACGCCGCCGGCGCCCTGCCGCTGGCCGCCAGCCAGACCGGCGGCGCCCTCACCCTGGGCCTGCTGGCCGCCGCGAGCGGCGGCCTGGGCTCGGCGGCGCTGGCCGGCGCACGCCGCGGCGCCGCCCTCGGTGCGCTCACCGGCCTGCTCGGCGCACTGGCCGTGCTGCTCTTCCTCACCGCCACCCACCACGGCTACCTGACGGTCGTCGCCGTCATCGCCGCTCTCTACCCCGCGGGGACGGTGCTGCTCGCCGCCGGCGTCCTGCGCGAGCCGATCCACCGGCTGCAGGGGCTCGGGCTCGCCCTGTGCGGACTCGCGGTGGCGCTGGTCGCGGCGGGTTAAGTCCTCCCGGAACAGCGGCGACGACCCCCGCCCGTCGCTACGGTCGGCGATCACGGGTGGCACCGGCGCCGCCCGGTCCGGCACCGTCGCCGGCACCACCATCGAAGGAGACCACCATGTCCAGCCCCGTCACCGCACCCGCGAAGTCGAAGATCGTCGCCGGCCTGCTCGGGATCCTCCTCGGCGGACTCGGCGCCCACTCCTTCTACCTCGGCAACCCGAAGAAGGGCGTCCTCCAGCTGGTCGTCAGCGCCGTCACCGTCGGCATCGGCGCGATCTGGGGCTTCGTCGAGGGCGTCCTGATCCTCGTCGGGAAGATCGACACCGACGCGCACGGCCGCCCCCTGGCCTGACCCGTCACGCACGAAGGGCCCCGATCCGCATCGCGGATCGGGGCCCTTCGCGTCGGTGGCGTCAGTCGAGATAGTCGCGCAGCACCTGCGAGCGGCTCGGGTGGCGCAGCTTCGACATCGTCTTGGACTCGATCTGCCGGATGCGCTCGCGCGTCACGCCGTAGACCTTGCCGATCTCGTCGAGGGTCTTGGGCTGGCCGTCGGTGAGGCCGAAGCGCATGCTGACGACGCCCGCCTCGCGCTCGGAGAGCGTGTCGAGCACGGCGTGCAGCTGCTCCTGGAGCAGCGTGAACGACACGGCGTCGGCCGGGACGATGGCCTCGGAGTCCTCGATCAGGTCGCCGAACTCGGAGTCGCCGTCCTCGCCGAGGGGCGTGTGCAGCGAGATCGGCTCACGGCCGTACTTCTGCACCTCGATGACCTTCTCGGGGGTCATGTCGAGCTCCTTGGCGAGCTCCTCGGGCGTGGGCTCCCGGCCGAGGTCCTGCAGCATCTGGCGCTGCACGCGCGCGAGCTTGTTGATGACCTCGACCATGTGCACCGGGATGCGGATGGTGCGGGCCTGGTCGGCCATCGCGCGGGTGATGGCCTGACGGATCCACCAGGTCGCGTAGGTCGAGAACTTGTAGCCCTTGGTGTAGTCGAACTTCTCGACCGCGCGGATCAGGCCCAGGTTGCCCTCCTGGATCAGGTCGAGGAAGAGCATGCCGCGCCCGGTGTAGCGCTTGGCCAGCGAGACGACGAGGCGCAGGTTGGCCTCGAGCAGGTGGTTCTTGGCGCGGCGGCCGTCCTCGGCGATCCACTCGAGCTCCTCGCGGAGCTTCTCGGAGATCTTGCCGCCCTT
This sequence comes from Nocardioides sp. TRM66260-LWL, assembly GCF_020075545.1. GTDB lineage: Bacteria > Actinomycetota > Actinomycetes > Propionibacteriales > Nocardioidaceae > Nocardioides. The sequence goes on along the minus strand of NZ_JAIQZK010000001.1, from coordinate 905,811 downwards.
GCCGAGCTTCTCCTCCGAGAACAGGCCGGCCTCGATGCGCTTGGCGAGCTCGACCTCCATCTCGGCGTTGAGCAGCGGGACCTTGCCGATCTGCTTGAGGTAGTCCTTGACCGGGTCGGCGGTCGCGCCGGCGACCATGACCTGCTGCTCGGGCTCGTCGGTGTCGTCCGCGGCGGAGACGACGAAGGTCGCCTGCTTCTCGTCCTCGACGATCGTCGGGTCGGCCTTGACGTCCTTCTCGAACTGGTCGTCGGGGATGTCCGGGAGGATCTTCTTGCCGTCGGGGCCGACGGCGGCGGGCGCCGCGGCGGCGTCGACCGCGTCGGTGGCGTCGGCGGCGTCGTCCTCGACCTCGAGGTCGACCTCGAGGTCGTCGAGGACGACGGGCTCGTCGTCGATCTCGGGCGCGTCGTCGCCGGCCTCGTCCGTCGCCGCCGTCTTCGCCGGGGCGGCCTTCTTCGCGGCCGCCTTGGTGGCGGTCTTCTTCGCGGCCGTCTTGGTCGCGGTCTTGGCGGCGGGCTTGGACGCCGGGGCGTCCTCGGCCTCCTCGGCGACGGCCGCGGCCTTGCGGGCCGGCGCCTTGGTGGCCTTCGCGGTGGTCGTCTTGCGGGTGGACGTGGCGGCGACCGCGCGCGAGGTCGACACCGCGCCGAGCGCGACCGTGATGCCCAGCCCGCTCAGGTGCGCGAGCAGCGACTTGAGGTGGCGCGGCTCGATCGCGGCGTCCTCGCTGGCCTGCCGGACCTCGTCAGGGGTGAGGGTGCCGGTGGGGGCGGCACGCTCGATGAGGTCGGTGATGGCGGGGTGGGAGAGCACCTCGGCAGGGATCTTTCGCGCGTTCGAGGACACGAACACCTCTCGTGGGGCAGGAGATGGGCGCGGCGAGGCCCGGAGTCGTCAAGAGCCGCACTCACATTCTGCCATGGGCCCGAAAGGATCTTGACGCCGAGGGCGCACCTGCGGGGCGGACGCACGGCCCGTCAGCCGGCCGAGGCCGCCTTCTTCGCGGCCTTGGCGGCCTGCTTGAAGTCGCGCACCTTCTGCAGCGAGTCGCCGTCGACGACGTCGGCCACGGACCGGTGACCCTCGAGCGCGTAGTCGCCCGCCGCCCTCTCCCACCCGTCGGGGCGCACCCCGAGCTGCTTGGCGACCAGCGCGGTGAAGATCTGCGCCTTCTGCCGGCCGAAGCCGGGCAGGCCCTGGATCCGCTTGAGCAGGTCGGCGCCGCTGGCGGCCTCGGTCCAGATGCGGGCGGCGTCGCCGTCGTACTCGTCGACCACCACGCGGGCGAGCTCCTGCAGCCGTGCGGCCATCGAGCCCGGGAAGCGGTGGATCGCGGGGGTCTGCGCGCAGAGCGCGGCGAACTCCTCGGCGTCGGTGTCGGCGATCGCCGAGGGGTCGAACGTGCCGAGTCGCTCGAGCACCTTGGCCGGCCCGCGGAAGGCGTGCTCCATGGGGTACTGCTGGTCGAGCATCATGCCGGCGAGCAGCGCGAACGGGTGCTCGGCGAGCACGCGGTCGGCGGTGGGGTCCTGGGCGATCTGGAGGGCCATAACGCCATCCTGCCTCAGCCGCAGCAGAAGGGGTTGGCACAGGGCTGGCCGACTTCGCTCCCATACGCCAGGAGTGCGCGGACCGGACGAAGGGCCGTGGCGACGTCGATCTCCGGCAGCTCGGCCGCGCCCGATTCGCCCTCCTTCCAGCGAGGCGGGATGTCGTCCAGGTCGAGACGCCGCGAGCCCGCGACGAAGAGCGTGTACATCGGATGATCAGGCCAGCTGTTGAGGCGCAGCACCCACCAGACGCCCTCGAGGTCGGCCGCCCACGGAAAGTAGAGGTCTCCGGTGCTCTGCCAGCGGACGCGAGCGCGCAGCTCGGGACGCCGCTTGATCTTCACGCTCGAATCTCGTGGTCAGGAGCGCCGCTGGTCGAGCATCCTGCCGGCGAGCAGCGCGAACGGGTGCTCGGCGAGCACGCGGTCGGCGGTGGGGTCCTGGGCGATCTGGAGCGCCATGGCGCCGATCGTGCCAGAGGCCGCCGAGTCGCCCGGGCCGCGCGAGCCGCGCCGACCGCGCGAGCCGCGCGGGCCGCGCGGGCCTGGGCCCGGGACGTCAGCCCGCCCGCACCGCCAGGACGGGGCACGGCGCGTCGAGGAGGATGCGCTGGGCGTTGGTGCCGAGGATCAGCTTGCCGACCGGGGAGCGGCGGCGAAGCCCGATGACGAGCAGCACGGCGTCGATGTCCTCGCAGATCGCCAGGACGTGGTCGGCGGGCTCGGTGGCCTCCGAGGCCCGCCGCACCTCGACAGGGACGGGCGGGTCGGCCAGGAGCCGCTCAAGGGCGTCGTCGGCGCCCCGCCGAGAGCTGCGCGGCGCCTGGGCCACGACCAACCCGCTGCCGCGGGTGGACGCCTCGGCGACGCCGGCCGCGAGCGCGGCCTCCCCCTCGGGCGTCGGCGCGTACGCCACGACGACCTCGGCCATGGGCTGGCTCCTTCGCTCGGGTACGCGCAACCTAGCCGACCGGACGTCCGGTCGGACGACCGGGCGCTGTGGAGGACCCCGACGCGCCGGCTGCCGGCTCGGGCAGGCTGGCCCGGCCGGAGCGAGAGGAGACCCGCCGTGGCACGACTCGACCCGCCCGTCCTGACCGACCTCCTGCTCGAGCCGCCGGACGCCGGCGAGCTGGAGCTGCTGCGTCGCGCCGTCGGCCTGCACGGTCGGGCCGAGCAGCGCCTGCAATTCCCCGCCGCGCTGCACGCCGGGGTGCCCGGCGGACCGCCCGGCACCGAGGTCGTGCTCGGCCTCCTGCGCACCGGGCCGCTCGACCACGCGCTCCGCACCGACCTGGTCGAGGCGCTGCTCGGACGCGCCCGGCCGTCCGACGAGCCGGTCCGCACGCTGGTCTGGCTGACCCGCCCCGGCGAGCTCGACCTCGAGGACGCCGACCTGGCGTGGGCCGCCGCGGTCCGCAGCGCGCACCGCGAGACCGGCCGCCCCGTCCGCTTCGTGGTCGTCACCCGTCACGGCTGGCGCGACCCGATCAGCGGCGCTCGCCGGCGGTGGCGCCGGCTCCGCCTCTGAGCGGCGGCGCGGCCGACCCGGGGCCCCGCCCCGCTACCAGGTGTGGACCGGAGCCCCGTCGGCCTGCCGCTCCCGGTACTCCGCGAGCATGCGCCGCAGCGCCTCGCGTCGGGACGCGCCGCCGGCCTCGTGCCGCTCGACGGTGCGCAGCGACCACACCGCGCCGTTGACGCCGCTGGCGCAGCGACCCTCGAGGACGGCGAGGTAGCGGTCCCGCTCCTGCCGCGACACCCCGGCGTCGGCGAGGCCCTGCTCGACCAGCGGCAGCAGGCGCTCGCGGACCAGGGTGGTGACGTCGAGCTCGTGCGGGTCGAGCCCCGGTGCGCGCTCGTCCGGCCACGCGAGGGTCGCGCCGAGCCCGTGGCGCGCCGCGGCCACCAGGTTGGCGCGCGCGGCGCCGAACGGCAGGGCTGCCCAGACCGGCCGCTCCTGCTCCGCGAGCGCCCGGACCAGCCCGAGGAACAGCGCGGCGTCGGCGGCGACGTCGACCGCGCTCGGCCCGGCGGGCAGCACGCGGCTCTCGACCCGCAGGTGCGCCAGGCCGTCGACGACGTCGTAGACCGGCCGGTTCCAGCGGTAGACCGTGCCGTTGTGCAGCGTCAGCTCCGCCAGCGACGGCGTGCGGCCCGCGGCGAGCTCGGCGGCGGGGTCCTCCTCGTCGACGACGGGCAGCAGCGCCGGGAAGTAGCGCAGGTTCTCCTCGAAGAGGTCGAAGACCGAGGTGATCCACCGCTCGCCGAACCACACCCGGGGCCGCACGCCCTGGGCCCGCAGCTCGTCGGGGCGGGTGTCGGTGGCCTGGGTGAACAGCGGGATGCGGGTCTCGTGCCAGGTCTCGCGGCCGAGCAGGAAGGGCGCGTTCGCCGCCAGCGCCACCTGGACCCCGGAGGCGGCCTGGGCGGCGTTCCAGGTCGCCGCGAACTGCGCCGGGGAGGTCTGCAGGTGCACCTGGGTGCTGGTGCAGGCGGCCTCCGGCACGATCGTCGAGGTGCTGAGCCGGACCCGCTCCTCCCCCGCCACGTCGATGCGGACGTCCTCGCCGCGCGCGTCGAGGATCTGCTCGCTCAGCAGGTGGTAGCGGGCGTCCTCGCTGAGCGCGTCGGCGTCGAGGTCGTCGGCCTCGAGCGTCGGCAGGACGCCGATGGAGACCACCCGGGCGTCGAGCGTGCGGGCGGCGGCGTCGGCCTGGGCCAGGCGCCGGCCGATCTGCTCCTCGAAGCCCGCCAGCGCGCCCTCGTCGAGTCGCGCCGGTGGCAGGTTGACCTCGAGGTTGAACCGGCCGAGCTCGGTCTGGAACGCGTCGTCGTCGAGCGCGGCGAGCACGTCGGCCCCGCGCAGCGAGGGGCGCTCGTCGCCGTCGACGAGGTTCAGCTCGAGCTCGAGCCCGACCATCGGCCGGGCGGCGTCGAAGCGGCCGTCCGCGAGCATCTGCCCCAGCACCGCCAGGCAGGCCCGGATCTTCTCCCGGTGCCGGGTGCGGTCGGCCCCGGTGAAGCGCTGCGCCTCGATCTCCTCGCCCACGGCGTCACCGTAGGGGTCCCGTCGGGCCGCGGCAGCGACCGTCGGGGTGGACGGGTGCCCGCCTCGTGGCGGGCCGGGTCAGCGCGCCGCGGGCGCGTACGCCTCCGGACGGGTCGCCGCCGCGAGATGGCGGCCGATGAGGGCGGTCAGTCGGTGGCCCGGCTGCGCGGCCTGGGCCCGATCGACGGCGCACCAGGCGAGCGCGCCGTCGCCCGCGTAGGCCGCGGCGAGCGCCAGGAGTCCGGCGGCGGACGCCACGGACTCCTCCGGGCTCGCCCGGACGACCGACGCCCACAGGTCGGCGTGGGCCCGGGCCTCGACCCGCGAGCGCGGACACCAGGCCCGCTGGGCCTGCACCGGATCGCCGAGCAGCCGCAGCAGCACCGCGACGTCGCGGGCGGCGGGCACGGTGCGAGCAGCCGCGAGCGTCCGGACGAGGTCGACCACGTCGACTGCCTCGTCGGCCTCGGGGCCGATGGCGCCCGCGGCGTCCAGCAGGGCGGCGCGCACCGCCAGCGCGCGAGCCGGGTCGGGAGCGACCAGCCGCTCGACGTCGGCCCGCGAGCCCGCCACGACGTGACCGGCGAGCACGGCGCGCACCAGGAACGCATGCGAGGACGGGTCGCACGGCTCGCCCGGGTCGTCCGGATCGGGGGCGCCGGGGACGTCCAGGCGGTGCACCCGACCCGCGGCGTAGCGCACCTGCGCCACCACCTCGATGCCCACAGCCTCGAAGGAGGCGGCCAGAGCGCCGGCGAGCGGATCGGTGCGGGCGACGTCGGCCGAGCAGAGCACCACGGCGACCCGCTGGACCGCGTGCCGCACGGCCGGCTCGAGCAGCACCGCGACGAGGTCCTCGACGTGCTGCCGGGAGGCTCGGGCGGGCGGCAGGTCGGCCCGGGCGTGGAACGAGGGACCCGCGCCGAAGGTGAGCAGGACGACCGACTCGGTGGGCTCGAAGCCGAGCGCCACCCAGGCGGCCGCCACGAGGTCCTGCGGATCGCTCGCCCGCAGGACGAGCCTCGGGTCGGCACGCGACGGATCGGGCGCAGCTGCCGGGACGGCGCGGAGGGCACGGGGACCGCGGGAGGGCCGCGGCGGACGGGAGGGGACGGAGGAGGTCATGCGTCCACGCTCGCCGCGGCGCGGCGTCGATCGCGAGGCTCGACGCGGATCTGGGGACGACGCCGTCCCGGAGCGGCCGGTGGACGACGAGCGGCTCGACCGCGTGCCCGACCGCGTGCCCGGCCGCGGGGGCGGTCGACGGCAGCGGGGTAGGTTGCGCGGGTGCGCGCGTCGGCCTCGGTCCTGCACCTGGACCTCGACGCCTTCTTCGCCGCCGTGGAGCAGCGCGACAAGCCGTCGCTGCGCGGACGACCCGTGATCGTCGGCGGCGTCGGCGGGCGCGGGGTGGTGGCCACGGCGTCCTACGAGGCCCGGCGCTTCGGGGTGCGCTCGGCGATGTCGACCCGCGAGGCCCGGGCCCGGTGTCCGCACGCGGCGTTCCTCTCCGGCCGCTTCCCCGCGTACCGCGCGACCAGCCGGGCCGTGATGGCGGTGCTGCGCGCGGTGTCGCCGCTGGTCGAGCCGTTGTCCCTGGACGAGGCGTACGTCGACCTCGAGGCCGTGGACTCCCCCGACCTGCCCGACCTCGAGGTGCCGACGGTCACCGCCTTCGCCGAGCTCCTGCGCGAGCGGGTGCACGAGGCCAGCGGCGGGCTGACGGCCTCGGTCGGCGTCGGCACCAGCAAGCTGATGGCCAAGATCGCCAGCGACCTGCGCAAGCCCGACGGCCTGGTCGTCGTCGCCCCGGGCACGGAGCGGGCCCTGCTGGACCCCATGCCCGCCTCGGTGATCCCCGGCGTCGGGCCCGCCACCGTCGAACGGCTGCGCCGCGCGGGGCTCCACACCGTGGCCGACGTGGCCGACGCCTCGGTGCCCGAGCTGGTGACGCTCCTGGGCCGCGCGCACGGCGAGGGCCTGCACCGGCTCGCGCGGGCCGAGGACGACCGACCGGTCGTCGCCGAGCGCGAGGCCAAGTCGGTCAGCGTCGAGAGCACCTACGACACCGACCTGATGGAGCGCCGACTGCTCGAGAGCATCGTGACGCGACAGGCCGGCGAGGTCGCCGCCCGGCTGGCGAAGGCCGGCCAGGCCGGCCGCACGGTGACGCTCAAGGTGCGGCTGCACGACTTCACCACGCTGAGCCGCTCCGCGACCCTGCCCTCCCCCACCGACAGCGGGCCGGCGATCGGACGGCTCGCCCGCACCCTGCTCGGCGACCTGATCGACCAGCAGGTGACCGCCGGCGGCGTCCGGCTGCTCGGCGTGGGCGTCTCCGGGCTGGCCGACTGGGTGCAGGAGGACCTCTTCGGCGATCTGGGCATCGAGACGTCCGACCCGGACCAGCGCGGCGACCCCGGTGACCCTGGTGAGCCTGGTGAGCCCGACGCGATCCTCGGGGCGACGCCCGACGCGGATGCTCCGCCCGTTCCGCCCGAGCCGCGCGGGCGCGCCTGGCCGCCGGGCCTCGACGTCGAGCACGAGGAGCACGGACGCGGCTGGGTGTGGGGAGCGGGCCGCGGCGTCGTCACCGTGCGGTTCGAGACCGCCGACTCGCCCGCGGGCCCGGTGCGCTCGTTCAGGGACGACGACCCGGCGCTGCGGCGCGTGCCCTGGCCCTCCGATGACGAGGCGGACGAGGCGGACGACGGGACCGCGCCGGCGGGCTGAGCCGCACGGGCCCGATCCCGCGGAGCGGCGCCGCGCTCAGCCGCGCACGGGCCTCAGCTCGACCGCGTCGCCCGGCAGCAGCTGCGCGCACGCGTCGAGGTCGCGCGGATCGACGACGCCGAGGATCGGGTAGCCGCCGGTCGTGGGCCGATCGGCCAGCAGCACCACCGGCCGGCCGTCGGGCGGCACCTGCACCGCGCCGGGGGGCAGCCCGAGGCTCGGCACCTCGCCGGGGCGGCGCGGGATCGGCGGGCCCTCGAGCCGCAGCCCGACGCGATCGGAGGTGGCGGACACGGTCCGCGGACCGCCGGCGACGGCCGACCGTCCCTCGGGGAACCAGGAGCCGTGCGGCCCCGGGTGCAGCCGCAGCCGCACGGGATCGACTCTCCCGCCCGGGCCGCCTGCACCGCCCGGGCCGCCCGGCACGAGAGCACCGACGGCGGGCGCCCCGGTCGTCGGCCCCAGCGGCACGAGGTCGCCGACCCGCAGGGGCGCGGGCCCCAGGCCGGACAGCGTGTCGGTGGAGCAGGACCCGAGCACGGCCGCGGGCCGCACGCCGCCCTGCACCGCGAGCGTCGTCCGGGCGCCGCGAACCGGACGGCCCAGCCGCAGCACCCCGCCCGACGGCACGCGGACGGCCTCGCCCCAGGCCCGCGGACGTCCGTCCGTCGACACCGCGACGACGGCGCCGGCCGTCGCGAACCAGCGCCCGGGGCCGTGGAGCCGCACCGTCAGCCCGCCGAGCAGCGCCTCGACGATCGGCGCGCCCTCGCCCTGGCCGAGGAGCCGGTTCGCGGCCCGCAGCGCGGCGACGTCCAGCGCTCCGGACGCCGGCACGCCCAGGTGCCCGAGCGAGGGCCGGCCGAGGTCCTGCACCAGCGCTGAGGCGCCGATCCCGAGGATCTCCAGCGCGCCCGCGGGCCGATCGGTCATGCCGGGACCAGCCGCACCCGCGTGCCCGGGGCGAGCAGCGCGGGCGGGTCGGCGTCGAGGTCCCACAGGGCGACGTCGGTGCGGCCGACCAGGCGCCAGCCGCCCGGCGAGGCGCCCGGGTAGACGCCGCACCAGGCGTCGGCGAGCGCGACCGAGCCGGCGGGCACCCGGGGTCGCGGAGCGGCCAGGCGGGGCACGGCGAGCTCGGCGGGCAGGCCGGCCAGGTAGGCGAATCCCGGCGCGAAGCCGCAGAACGCCGAGGTCAGCTCGGTGGCCTCCAACCGCGCCACGACCCCCGACGCGTCGGTGCCCCAGCGCGCGGCGACGTCGTCGAGGTCGGGGCCGTCCCAGTGCACCGGCAGCTCGACCAGCCGTCCCGATCCGGGGTCCGCGTCCGCGGGCTCCGCCAGCGCGGCGGCGACGACGGCCGCGACGTCGTCGGGCAGGGAGCCGTGAGCCGCCTGCACCAGCACCGACTCAGCCCCCGGGACGACGCCGAGAAGCGGCAGGCGCGTCCGCAGGCGGGACGCCAGGCCCGCGGCCGTGGCGGGTCCGTCGACCTCGACGACCAGCGCCCCCGGACCGCAGCGCACCAGTCGCCCGGTCACCGCCGCCTCACAGCCCCACCAGCGCGAGCCCGCCCGCCTCGAGCGCCCGGCGCACCGCACGTGCGGTGTCGACCGCCCCCGGGTGGTCGCCGTGCACGCAGACGCTCCGCACGTCGCTCGCCAGCTCGACCGCCCGGGCCGCGATCGCGGCCGGGTCGTGGAGCACCGCACCGGGCCGGTCGCGCGGCAGCAGCCGCCCCGAGGCCAGGACGCCGCGATCGGGGAACCCCTCCCGGTGCGTCGCGCGGCCCGCCTCCTCGGCGAGCCGCAGCAGGACCCCGGGCATGCCGAGGACCGGCAGGCCGACGCCGTCGACCACCGAGCCGTCGAGCACGGCCCGCGCCTGCTCCTCGTCGTCGAGCACGCGGTGGTAGAGCGCGCCGTGCGGCTTGACGTAGCGCACCTCGGTGCCGGCCTCGCGCGCGAGCGCGGCGAGCGTGCGCACCTGGTCGGCCACCTGCGCCCGCAGCGTCGCGTACGGCACGTCGAGGGCGACGCGGCCGAAGCCCGGCCGGTCGTCGTAGGAGACCTGCGCGCCCACGCTGACGCCGCGCGCCGCGGCGTCCCGGCAGACCGCGCGCATGATCGCCTCGCTCCCGGCGTGGTAGCCGCAGGCGACGTTGGCGCTGGTCACGACGGTCAGCAGTGCCGCGTCGTCGGTGACCTCCTCGCCGAGATCGGCGTTCAGGTCGATCGGCCTCACCCGGCCGAACCTAGCGTCCCCCGAGGCCGCGCGCCGGTCGCCGCCGCGCTGTCGGACGCCACCCGTAGGGTCGGACGCATGTCGAGCCCCACCGTCCCGCAGCAGCCCGCTCCGCAGCCCCCGCTCGCCGAGCGGCGCCCGACCGTCGCCGTCCACCACGGCCGCGAGCGGCACGACGACTACGAGTGGCTGCGCGAGAAGGAGGCGCCCGAGGTGCGGGCGCTCCTCGACGCCGAGAACGCGTGGACGCAGGCGCGTACCGCGCATCTGGCCGATCTGCGCGGACGCATCTTCGAGGAGATCCGCACCCGCACCCGCGAGACCGACCTGTCGGTGCCCACGCGCAACCGCGGCCACTGGTACTACGGCCGCTCCTTCGCCGGCCGCGAGTACGGCGCCACCTGCCGGGTGCCCGTCGCCGGCCCCGACGACTGGACGCCCCCGACCCCCGCGGAGGACTGCGACCCCGACCAGCCCGCGCTGCCGGGCGAGGAGATCCTGCTCGACCTCGACGCGCTCGCCGAGGGACACGACTTCTTCTCCCTGGGCGGCTCGAGCATCAGCCCCGACGGCCACCTGCTGGCCTACGCCGTCGACGTCGTCGGCGACGAGCGCTTCACCGTGCGGGTCAAGGACCTCCGCACCGGCGAGCTGCTCGACGACGAGCTCACCGGCGTGCTCGGTGGCGGCACGTGGGACCGCGCCGGCGAGAGCCTCTACTACTCCACCGTCGACGAGTCGTGGCGGCCCGACAAGGTGTGGCGCCACCGCCTCGGCACCGCGCAGGCCGACGACGAGCTGGTGCATCACGAGCCCGACGGCCGCTTCTTCGTCGGCGTCGGCCGCACCCGCTCCGACCGCTTCCTGGTCGCGGTGTCCGGCTCCAAGACCACCTCGGAGTACCGCTACCTCGACGCCGACCGGCCCGAAAACGGCTGGCGGGTCTTCGCCGAGCGGGTCGAGGGCCTGGAGTACTCCCTCGACCACGCCGTGCTGGCCGGCGAGGACGTCTTCCTGGTCACCCACAACGCCACCGGGCCCGACTTCGAGATCGGCGTCGCGCCGCTCGAGCCGACGCCGGCCGCCGGCTGGCGTCCGCTGGTGCCGCACGACCCGGCGGTGCGGATCGAGGACGTCGACGCCTTCGCCGGCCACCTCGTCGTCCACCAGCGCAGCGCGGGCATGACCCAGCTGCGCATCCTCGAGCTCGGGCCGCAGGGCGTCGCCGACGACCACCTCGTGGAGTTCGAGCACGAGATCTACACGATCGGCTCGGGCTCGAACCCGGGCTTCGACCAGCCCACCGTGCGGCTCGGCTACGGCACCCTCGCCGTGCCCTCCTCGGTCTACGACTACACGGTCGCCACCCGCGAGCTGCGCCTGCTCAAGCGCACCCCGGTGCTCGGCGACTACGACCCCGACGCCTACGAGGAGCACCGGCTGTGGGCCACCGCGCCCGACGGCGAGCGCGTGCCGATCTCGCTGGTGGTGCGCCGCGACGTCCGCGCGGCCGGCGAGCCGGTGCCGACGCTGCTCTACGGCTACGGCTCCTACGAGGCGTCCATGGACCCGTACTTCTCGGTCGCCCGCCTCTCCCTGCTCGACCGGGGCGCGGCCTTCGCCATCGCCCACGTGCGCGGCGGCGGCGAGATGGGTCGACGCTGGTACGACGACGGCAAGCTGCTGGCGAAGCAGCACACGTTCGACGACTTCATCGCCTGCGCCCGCCACCTCGTCGACGAGGGCTGGACGCGGCCCGAGGTGCTGATCGCCGAGGGCGGCAGCGCGGGCGGCCTGCTGATGGGCGCGGTGGCCAACCAGGCGCCCGACGCCTTCGGCGGCATCGTCGCGGCCGTGCCGTTCGTCGACAACCTGACCACCATGCTCGACGCCTCGCTGCCGCTGACCGTCACCGAGTACGACGAGTGGGGCAACCCCGAGGCCGACCCCGAGGTCTACGACTACATCGCCGCCTACGCGCCCTACGACAACGTCACCGCGCAGGCGTACCCGCCGATCCTGGCCGAGACCTCGCTCAACGACACCCGCGTGCTCTACGTCGAGCCCGCCAAGTGGGTCGCCCGCCTGCGGGCCACGGCCGACGACCGGCGTCCGGACGTGCTGCTGCGCACCGAGATGTCGGCGGGGCACGGGGGCGTCTCGGGGCGGTACCAGGCCTGGCACGACCGCGCCTTCAGCCTCGCGTGGATCCTCGACCGCATGGGCCTGGCCGACGTCGCCCCGCGCGGCTGACGCTCACCCCCTCTCACCCGTTCGGGCGCTGACCGAGGCCGCCCATCCGTGCAGGTCACGGCTCCGAACGGCACCACGAGGCAGGCTCCTGACGGCGGTCTGAGAAGTGGCTGAGTTTCGACCCGGCCGGGAATCAGCACCGCCGCCCGGACGTCCTTACTCGCGAGAGCCCACCCCCTCGGTGGATTGCCGGACGGGAATCCCGAGCAAGGGGACGGGCGTTGGTTCAGTGACCCCCATCAGGGGGACACCACGAGGAGGGTTCACATGGCTAGCACCGCCCCCGCCACCCGCTCGACCGGACGAGAGATCGAAGGCCGCGACTCCGTCGGCCTCTACCTGGACGAGATCGCCCGCAACCCCCTCCTGGACGCCGCAGCCGAGGTCGAGCTCTCGAAGACGATCGAGGCCGGCCTGATGGCCGAGCACCTGCTCGCCCAGGGCCGCGTCGGCCGTCGCAAGGGTGGCGCACCCGGGCAGGCGACCCAGGAGGAGCTGGAGTGGATGGCCGAGGAGGGCCGCCGCGCCGTCGACCAGTTCATCACCGCGAACCTGCGCCTGGTCGTCTCCATCGCGCGCAAGTACGGCCGCGCGCAGATGCCGATGCTCGACCTGATCCAGGAGGGCAACACCGGCCTGATCCGCGCGGTCGAGAAGTTCGACTACACCAAGGGCTACAAGTTCTCCACCTACGCCACGTGGTGGGTGCGCCAGGCCATCACCCGGGGCATCGCCCAGCAGGCGCGCGTCGTCCGGCTTCCCGTGCACGTGGTCGAGGAGCTCAACCAGGTCGGCGGCGCCCGCCGCACCCTCGAGCGGCAGCTGGGCCGCGACCCCGAGCCGGCCGAGATCGCCGCCGAGCTCGGCATGGAGGTCGAGCGCGTGCTCGACCTGCTCTCGTGGGGCCGCGAGCACGTCAGCCTCGACACCCCGGTCGACGAGGACGGCGACACCTCGCTCGGCGACCTGATGGCGCAGGAGACCGCGCCGGGCCCGGACCTCACGGTGCTCGACGTCGAGTCGCGCGAGCGGCTCAACAGCCTCGTCGGCCAGCTCGACGAGCGGGCCGCCGACATCATCCGCAGCCGCTACGGGCTCGTCGACGGCCGCCAGCACAAGCTGGCCGACATCGGCGTCAAGCACGGCATCTCCGCCGAGCGCGTCCGCCAGCTGGAGCGGGAGGCGCTGCAGAAGCTGCGTCGCTTCGCCGACCCCGACCTGGCGGCCTGACCCGACGCCGGGCCTCGACGACGGCCCCCGTCCCGCGAGGGACGGGGGCCGTCGTGCGTCCGGGGATCAGCGGGACGCAAGCTCGGCGTGGACCTGCTCGACCCGCGCCCGCAGCTCGGCGAGCGTGCCCGTGTTCTCGATGACGTGGGTGGCCACCGCGCGTCGCTGCTCGCGGGTGGCCTGGGCGGCGATCCGCGCCTCGGCGTCCTCGCGGGTCATGCCGCGGTCGCGCAGCATCCGCTCGACCTGGGTCTCGACCGGCACGTCGACGACCAGCACGGCGTCGAACCCCTCGGCACGTCCCGACTCGGCCAGCAACGGGATGTCGTGCACCACCAGCGCGCCCGCAGGCGCGCCCTCCTCGAGCGCGGCGTAGCGCTCGAACACGAGCGGGTGGACGATCGCCTCCAGCGCCTTCCGCTGCGCCTCGTCGCCGAAGACGATCCGGCCGACGGTGGGCCGGTCGAGGTCGCCCTCGGGCGTGAGCACCTCCGGGCCGAACAGCTCCACGACCCGGGCGAGGCCCGGCGTGCCCCGGGCGACGACGTCGCGCGCCAGCTGGTCGGCGTCGATCACGACCGCGCCGAGCCCGGCGAGGATGCCGGCCACGGTGCTCTTGCCCGAGGCGATGCCACCGGTGAGTCCCACTCGCATGGGCGCCACGCTAGAGCGCGACGGGCACCCGCGCGCCGGCGGTCTCGGCGGTCGCGCGGCAGACCTCGTCCCAGGGCGTCGGCGTCAGGCCCAGCTCGCGCTCGGCGGCCGAGGAGTCCAGCACGTAGGGGCGCTCGAACTGGTACACCGTCTCGCGCATCTCCCGCAGGAAGGGCACCGCCAGCCCGCCCACCGTGAGCATCGCCCGCGGCCACGACCGGACGACCGCGGGCGCGACGCCGGCGGCACGGCAGACGTCCGCGACGGTCTCCACCCCGCTGCGGGCGGGGTTGGTCGGCGCGTGCCACACCCGACCCCAGGCCGTCGGGGTGGCGGCCGTGACGACCAGCGCGCGAGCGAGGTCGCGCACGTCGGTGAAGGAGTGCGGCAGGGACGGGTCCCCGAACAGCCGGACGGTCCTGCCCGCCAGTGCCTTCGGCACGACGACCGGCACGTGGGCGTTGGTGACGCCGGGGCCCATGAAGTCCGACGCCCGCACCTCGACCGCGCGCAGCCGACCCGCCCGGTGGGCGGCGAGGGCGTCGGCCCACATCCCGGCACGGATGCGACCCTTCACGCCCGGCGCCGCGTCGGGGAGGCCCTCGACCATCGGCCCGTCGACCGGGCCGTAGGCGTAGAGGCAGGACGCGGTCGCGAGCACCGCGCCGGTGCGCTCCGCGGCCAGGAGGAAGGACTCGGCGACCGGCGGCCACCACGAGGGCCACACGTCGTAGGACGGCGGGTTGACCGCGTCGTAGAGCGCGGCGGCGCCGTCGGCGAGACGGGTGAGCCGGGAGGCGTCGGCGACGTCGGCGGCGACCCGCTCGACCCCGGGCAGCTCCGGGCCGGTGCCGGAGCGGCTGACCAGCAGGACGCGCTCGCCGCCGGAGGCGAGCAGGGAGGCGGTGGCGCGACCGACGGGGCCGGCGCCGACGACGACGTGATGGGCGGGCATGGCGGATCCTCTCGACAATTTCGAGAGCGGTGCTCTCGGTTCGCGATCAGCCTGACATCGACCGTCCACGAAAGCAAGAGCACTGCTCTCTTCTGTTGTCGGCGCTCTCGCCAGCGGGCAGGATCGGGACGTGTCCGCTGCCACCACCGCCCGCGACCGCGCCCGCGTCGAGATCACCCGCACCATCCAGGACACCGCGCGACGCCACCTCGGGGAGGTCGGTCCGGCGGCGCTGTCGCTGCGCGCGATCGCCCGGGAGGTCGGCATGGTGTCCTCCGCGGTCTACCGCTACTTCCCGAGCCGCGACGAGCTGCTCACCGCGCTGATCACCGAGGCCTACGACGAGCTCGGCGCCGCCCTGGAGGTCGCCGACGCCGCCGTCCCCGCCGACGACGTGGCCGCCCGCCTGCGAGCCGTCTGCCTCGCCCTGCGGGCCTGGTCGGTGGCGCATCCCCATGAGTACGCGCTGCTCTACGGCTCGCCCGTCCCGGGCTACGCCGCGCCCGACACGACGACGCCGGCCGCCGGCCGGGTCACCGGCGTGCTGATGACGCTGGCCGAGGCGTCCGAGCGCGCCGGCCACGTGATGGCGCCGACGGTGCCGGCCGATCCGTCCGAGCGCGACGCCCTCGGCGGCATCCGCGCCCTGCTGCCGCTGGAGGTCTCCGACGAGCGCCTGGTGCGCTGGCTGATGGCCTGGGCGCTGCTCTTCGGCCACCTCAGCCTCGAGCTGTTCGGCCACATGCACCGCGGGATCCTCGACTACGACCGGCACTTCCGGCAGGTCGTCGAGCAGCTCGTCCGCGACCTCGGCCTCACCGGGGACGACGCATGATCCCGCCGCTCGCCGAGGGCGACCGGGTGGCGCTGCTCGTCCCGGGGTCGCAGCGCTACCTCGACGCCGTGCTCGGACTGCTCGCCGTCGGCCTCGTGCCGATCCCACTGGACCCGCGCCTGACCGACGCCGAGCGCACCCGGATCCTCGAGCCGCTCTCCCCCGCGCTGCGCGTGGAGGACGAGGCCACGCTGGACGCCCTGGTCGCCGCCCATCCCTGGACGCCCGGGGCGCTCCCGCGCGCGCGGCCGATGCACTGCACGAGCGGGACGACCGGCGTGCCGAAGGGCGTGTGGTCGGGCCTGCTCGACGACGAGGCCGCGGCGGCGCTGGTCGCCGAGGAGCGCGACCTGTGGGGCTTCGCGCCCGAGGACGTCAACCTCGTCCTCAGCCCGCTCTACCACTCGGCTCCCCTGCGGTTCGCCATGGGCACCCGGCTCGCCGGGGGTCGCGTGGTGATCCCGGGCCCCTTCGACCCGGCGCTGGTCACCGACGCCCTCGCCCGCGAGCGGCCGACCACGCTCTTCTGCGTGCCCACCCACCTGCAGCGGCTGTTCGCCCACTGGGACGCCGTCGGCACCCCGGACGTGTCGTCGGTGCGCCTGCTGGCCCACGCCGGCGCACCCTGCCCGCGCGAGGTCAAGGAGCGGCTCATCGCGACCTTCCCGGCCGGGAGCACCTGGGAGTTCTACGGCTCCACCGAGGGCCAGTTCACCGCCTGCCGCAGCGAGGAGTGGCGTGAGCGTCCCGGCACCGTCGGCCGCGCGCGGCCCGGTCGGGTGCTCTCCGTGGACGACGACGGCCAGATCTGGTGCACGGTGCCTCCCCACGCCCGGTTCGCCTACTTCGGCGCACCCGAGAAGACCGCCGCGGCGTGGCGCGAGACGCCGCGGGGTCCGGCGTTCACCGTCGGCGACCTCGGCCGGCTCGACGCCGACGGCTACCTCTACCTCGACGGCCGCCGCGAGGACCTCGTGATCTCGGGCGGCGTCAACGTCTACCCCCTCGAGGTCGAGGAGGCGCTGCGCGAGCTCGACGGCGTGGCCGACGTGTGCGTCTTCGGCGTCGACGACCCCGCCTGGGGGCAGCGGGTGTGCGCGGCCGTCGCGCCCGGCGGCACGGCCGACCTCTCCCCCGAGGCGCTCACCGCCTTCGCCCGCGGCCGCCTCGCGCCGCCGAAGCGGCCCAAGACCTGGCTGCTGCTCGACGAGCTGCCGCGCACGCTCACCGGCAAGGTGCGCCGCGACGACCTGCGCGCCCGCCTCGCCGGCGGCTGAGCCGCGCCCAGCACCCCGGAGACGGGACGACCCCCGCTCCCGGACGGGAGCGGGGGTCGTCGAGCCGGTGGACTCAGTTGCCGCCGGTGAGCTTCTCGCGCAGGGCCTGCAGGGCCTCGTCGCTGGCGAGCGAGCCGCCGGCGTCCTCGGCCGGAGCCGAGGAGTACGAGGTGGCCTCGCCGGCCTCGACCTCGGCCTGCTTGGCCTCGGCCTGCTGCTTGACGTGCGCCTCCCAGCGGGCGTGCGCCTGGGCGTACTGCTCCTCCCAGACCGCGCGCTGCTCGTCGTAGCCCTCGAGCCACTCGCCCGTCTCGGGGTCGAAGCCCTCGGGGTAGACGTAGTTGCCCTGCTCGTCGTAGGTCGCCGCCATGCCGTACAGCGTGGGGTCGAACTCCTCGATGTCGGTGGCGACGGCGGTCTCGTTGGCCTGCTTCAACGACAGCGAGATCCGGCGACGCTCGAGGTCGATGTCGATGATCTTGACCATGACGTCGTCGTTGACCTGGACGACCTGCTCGGGGATCTCGACGTGACGCTCGGCGAGCTCGGAGATGTGCACCAGGCCCTCGATGCCCTCCTCGACGCGGACGAACGAGCCGAAGGGCACCAGCTTGGTGACCTTGCCCGGCACGATCTGGCCGATCTGGTGGGTGCGGGCGAAGTGCTGCCAGGGGTCCTCCTGCGTCGCCTTGAGCGACAGCGAGACCCGCTCGCGGTCCATGTCGACGTCGAGGACCTCGACGGTGACCTCGTCGCCCACGGCCACGACCTCGGAGGGGTGGTCGATGTGCTTCCAGGACAGCTCGGAGACGTGCACCAGACCGTCGACGCCGCCGAGGTCGACGAACGCGCCGAAGTTGACGATCGAGGACACGACGCCCTTGCGGATCTGGCCCTTCTGCAGCTGGGTGAGGAAGCCGTGGCGGACCTCGGACTGGGTCTGCTCGAGCCAGGCGCGGCGCGACAGGACCACGTTGTTGCGGTTCTTGTCGAGCTCGATGATCTTCGCCTCGAGGCGCTGGCCGACGTAGGGCTGCAGGTCGCGGACGCGACGCATCTCCACCAGCGACGCCGGGAGGAAGCCGCGCAGGCCGATGTCGAGGATCAGGCCGCCCTTGACGACCTCGATGACGGTGCCCTCGACGACGCCGTCCTCCTCCTTGACCTGCTCGATCGTGCCCCAGGCGCGCTCGTACTGGGCGCGCTTCTTGGACAGGATCAGACGACCCTCCTTGTCCTCCTTCTGGAGGACCAGGGCCTCGACCTCGTCGCCGACCGCGACGACCTCGGAGGGGTCGACGTCGTGCTTGATCGACAGCTCGCGCGAGGGGATGACGCCCTCGGTCTTGTAGCCGATGTCCAGCAGGACCTCGTCGCGGTCGACCTTCACGATGGTGCCGGCGACGATGTCACCGTCGTTGAAGTACTTGATCGTCTGGTCGATGGCGGCCAGGAAGTCCTCTTCGGACCCGATGTCGTTGATCGCGACCTGGGGCGCGTCGAAGTCCGTGGAGGCGGAGATGGTGCTCGTCATAAGGGAAAGGGTTCCTCGGTGGGCAGAAGTCGTGCGGGCACGCGTGAGGTCCTTGGTTCACCTCCGGGGCACTCGCCCCGACCGTGCACGGCGGATCGACGAGGGGATCTGGAGAGCGAGCCTCGTCCGCTAGGTCCGGGACGCAGGCAGACTTCAGGCGCAGTGTGAGCCTACGCCCGCGTGCGCGCGGGCGTCCAACCGGCGACGCGACGGTCCCGACGGACGGCGTCCGGGCCGCCGGATCCGACGCGTACCGTGACCCGCGTGACCGTCGCCGCCACCCGCACCCCGACGTCCCCCGCGCCCCGATCCGCCGTCCCGGCGCCGCTGGTGGCGCGCGTCGTGGACGCGGCGCTGCTCCCCGGCCGGCTCGCGGTCGCCGCGACCCAGGCGACCCTCGCCGTCGGCCGCCTCGCCGCGCCCGACGGGCCGATCCGCCGCCCCGGCGGCTACGCCGACCTCGTCCAGCGGGTGATCGGACGCGGCGGGTACGTCGAGCAGCTCGCCGACGTGCTGCTGGTCGAGGGCGGGCCGCTGCGCCTCGCGGAGGTGCTGGGCGACCTCGTCGCGCCGGAGCGTCCGCTCGCGCGGATGCTGCAGCGCGACGGCGTCGTCGACCGGCTGCTGGCCGAGGACGGCCCGCTGACCCGACTGATCTCCCGCGACGGCAACCTCGAGCGGCTGCTGGCGGCCGAGGGCCCCGTCGACCGGCTCCTGCGTCCCGACGGCGCCCTGGAGCGGCTGCTCTCCGAGGGCGGCGCGCTCGACCGGCTGATCGAGGAGGAGGGCCTGCTCGACCGCCTGCTGCGCACCGGCGGCACCCTCGACCGGCTGACCGAGCCCGACGGGGTGCTCGACCAGCTGCTGCGCCCCGGCGGCCTGGCCGATCGCATGCTCACCGACGACGGCTTCGTCGAGAAGCTGCTGGCCGACGGCGGCACGCTCGACCAGCTCGTCGCGCTCGGCGACACCCTCGAGGACATCAAGCCGCGCCTCTCCGAGCTGGCCGCCCTCGTGCCGGCGCTCTCGGAGGCCGCCGAGACCCTGCACCGCTCCGTCGGTCCGCTCGGCGACCTCGCCGGACGCCTGCCGCTGCGCCGCCGCGGCGAGCGCGCCGCCGCGACGGTCCCGGAGTCGGTCGACCCCGCCGCGGCGGTGGAGGCCTCCCGATGAGCGCGGGCGGGGCGGACGCCACCCCGCCCGTGGCCCCCGACTCGCGCAGCCACACGCCCGCGCCGCCGGTGCGCGTCGAGCGACGGGCCGCCGACGAGGACGAGTCGCGCCACGCCAACGGCGCCGACTGGGACCGCTACGCCGACGAGTACCAGGCCAGCCACGGCGAGTTCCTCGGCGACGTCGGCTTCGTGTGGGGCCCGGAGGGCCTGACCGAGGAGCAGGCGGGCGTGCTGGGGCCGGTGCGCGACCGCGACGTCCTGGAGGTCGGCTCCGGCGGCGGCCAGTGCTCGCGCTGGGTGCTGGCCCAGGGCGGCCGGCCCGTCGGGCTCGACCTCTCCCACCGGCAGCTGCAGCACTCCCGGCGCATCGACGACGCCACGGGGCTCGGCGTGCCGACCGTCCGCGCGACGGCGACCCACCTGCCCTTCGCCGACCGGACCTTCGACGTCGTCTTCTCCTCCTTCGGCGCCCTGCAGTTCGTGCACGACATCGAGCGCGCCGTCGCCGAGACGGCCCGCGTGCTGCGTCCCGGCGGCCGGTTCGCCTTCTCCATCACCCACCCGACCCGCTGGATGCTGCCGGACGACCCGGGCGAGGCCGGCCTGGTGGTCAGCCAGAGCTACTGGGACCGCACGCCGTACGTCGAGGTCGACGAAGCCACCGGCGAGGTCGCCTACGTCGAGCACCACCGCACGCTCGGCGACTGGGTCGGCCTGCTCGCCGGCCACGGCTTCCGCCTCACCACCCTGCTCGAGCCGGAGTGGCCCGAGCACCACGACCGGGTCTGGGGCGGCTGGTCACGTCTGCGCGGACGCCTCTCGCCGGGCACCGCGATCCTCGGGGCCGACCTGGCCTGACCCGCCGCCCGACCGCCGGATCGGCCGGCCGGTGGCCACGACTAGGCTCGCGGGGTGGACGAGCAGGAGATCCGCAAGTCGGCCGACCTCGAGCAGCGGCACTGGTGGTACGCCGAGCGCCGCTCGCTGGTGCGGCGCCTGGTCGGACCCCTCACCCCGGGCCGGGCGCTCGACGTCGGCTGCGGCGGCGGGGGCAACACCGGGGTGCTGCGCGACCTCGGCTGGGACGTCGTCGGCCTGGAGCACTCCCCCGTCGCGGCGCGCCTGGCCCGCGGCCGGGGCCTCTCGATCGTGCGGGGCGACGCCCGGCGCCTGCCCTTCGCGGACGGCTCGATGGACCTCGTCATGTCCACCGACATGTGGGAGCACGTCGACGACGACGCCGCGGTGGCCCGCGAGACCGTCCGGGTGCTGCGACCCGGGGGTCGCGCGCTGGTCGCGGTGCCGGCCGGCATGGACCTGTGGAGCGGCCACGACGTCGCCCTCGGCCACCTGCGTCGCTACGACCGCGCCGGCCTGACCCGGGTGATGGAGGACGCCGGCCTGGAGGTCGTGTCGCTGCGCTCGTGGAACGTGCTGCTGCGGCCGATCGCCCGGCTGCGCCGCCGGCACAACGACGGCGACTCGGAGATGGAGCAGGTGCACCCCGTCGTCAACGCCGCGCTGCGGTTGGCCGTGGCCAGCGAGCGGGTGCTGCCCGTGCAGGGGCTGCCCGGCATCAGCCTGGTCGCGCTCGCCGTGCGCCGGTGACGTCCCCGCCCGTGCGCGACCCGCGCACGCGCTGGCGGATCGGCCTGGAGCTGGTGACGGCGCGACCGCGGGACGCCCGCGGCGCCACCGGCCGCGCGACCGCGGACCTCGCCGGGGCGCTGGCCGAGCACGGGCCCGCCGTCGCCGTGCTGGTCGACGACGAGCCCGCCACGCGGCTGCTCGCGCTCGCCGACCACGACCGCGCCGACGGACTCGGACTGCTCGCGCTGGCGAGCGACGCGCTCGGGCTGACGCTGCGCACCGACGCGCGCGGCGTGGCCGGCCGTCCGCTCGCCGCGGGCGGACGGCGACGTCGCCTCGCCGAGGCGCTGCTGCGACCGCCCGCGCGGCTGGAGGCGCCGTCCACGGCCGCGGGGACCCGGCTGGCCCGCGCGACGCTTGAGCGCCGGGTGCGCACAAGCGAGCTCGTGCACGCCGTGGCCGCCGTCGCCGCCGGCCGTCTGGGCCCCGCCGAACGTCGTCGCGTCGCGATCGCCGTGGGCGCGGGCCGTCTGAGCGGCGCAGCGGACGCCGCCGGGGAGGCGATCGCCGATCGGAGCGCCCTCCTGCGGCTCACCGACGTCGCCGCGCTCGACCGCGCGCAGATCGCCGACGCGCTGCGCACGGCGCCGCTGGAGCCGCCGGCCTGGACGGGCCGCCGCGGACGACGGCTGGCGGCCGCGACGCTCGGCGTCCTGAGCCGGCGCCTCGGCTCGACGGCGCTGGTCTCGCACCTCGGCGAGCTGGCGCCTCCGGACGGCGCCGCCGAGGAGCCGCGGGAGATCTGGTTCGCGCCCGTCACCGGCAGCGGCGGGCTGGCGCTGGGCGCCGTCGGGCTGCGGGGCCGCACCCACCTGGTTCTCCGCGCCGAGGGCGGCTGGAGCACCGCCGCCCTCGACGCGCTGCTGGAGGAGGTCGTCGGCCGGCTGGACGCCTCCGACGACGGGTGAGGCTCAGGCGTGCACGAGCTCCCGCGTCTCGGGGGTCTCGGTGCGAGCCACCGGACGACGTCCCACGACGACGCCCGCGACGAGCAGGACCAGGCCGACCAGGCCGAGGCCCAGCGGCAGCGCCATCCGCGCCGCGGAGAGCACCATGGCCTTGGAGCGCAGCGAGTCGACGAGCGAGGCCGTCGTCTCGGGCGTGAACGCGACGGTGCCGACGAACGCGGGCACCTGGCGACCGCCGTAGGTGAGGTACTGGTCGCGCTGCTCGACGAGGTTCACCGGGCTGCCGGTGGCCGGCTCGACGGTGATCGTGCGCTTCATCCCGTACATCATCGTGGCCTTGACGCTCGGCGCGGACGAGCCGAAGACCGAGCCCGGCACGTCGACGGTGTCGACCGCGGTCGGCGCGATGGTCTGCACGAAGGTGTAGACCTTCAGGCCGTCGACCGTGCCCTCGCCGGTGTACACCGCGGGGGTGGCGCGGCCGATCGTACCGTCCCACCACTGGTAGTCCTGCTGGCGGGTGTCGAACGGCATCTTGTAGATCTGGCCGCTGCGCTGGACGGCGTCACGCCGCCCCTCGGTCTCGGAGGAGAAGCCCACCGGGTAGGTGCTGGCCACGCCGCTCACGGCGTCGAACGGCGCGAGCTCGGTGGAGCGCTGCACGATGGTGCCGTCGGCGCGGGTCACGGTGGTGGAGTCGGCCCAGACGACGACGCCCTGCGGCGCGTCCGGGTAGTCGCCGGCGACGATGTGCGCGCTGACCGACAGATCGGTCGTCACCGGCTTCAGCACCGACGGGTCGGTGTCGAAGACCTGGACGCCGGTGCCGGCGAGGTTCGACGTCGAGTCGTAGTTGGCCGGCACCCGGGCCAGCGCCGGGTAGGCGTAGAAGCGCACCAGCAGCCCGAGCAGCAGCAGGCAGGAGCCGAGGCCGACGAGGGTCGGCCCCAGCAGGCGGGAGCGGCCCGGACGGGCTCGCAGGGTCGGACGCATGGGGTTCACCTCTCGGTCAGGACGCCCGCGGCAGCGGGTCGCGGACGGTCGTGCGGGACGGGGTGCGCCGGCGCGTCGGCGCCGAGCAGGGAGGCGACGAGCGCGGCGGCGTCACGTCGCATGCGGGGCCACCCGTAGGCGTCGGCGTGGGCGCGGCACGCCCGGGCCGTGGTGGCGCGGGCGCCGGGGGCCTCCAGGGCGTCGAGCTCGGCCCGCAGCCCGGCGGCGAGCCGCTGCGCGAGCGGCGCGGCGGTCTCCGGCAGGAGCCGGCCGGTGACGCCGTCGACGACGGAGTCGCGCAGGCCGGGGACGTCGCGGGCGATCGTCGGCGTGCCGTGGGCGGCCGCCTCGACGACGACCTGACCCCAGCCCTCGGCGTCGGAGGCGCACACGTGCACGGCGGCCCGGGCCAGCAGCTCGGCCTTGCGGGCGTCGTCTACGAAGCCGTGCAGGGTCACGCGGTCGGCGAGGCCGCGGCGCGCCGCCTCGGCGCGCAGCGGCTCGAGCTCGGGGCCGGCGCCGACGACGTCGAGCGTCACGGGACGCTCCGCGGCGACCGCGGCGAAGGCCTCGAGCACGGCGTCGACGCGCTTGTGCGCGACCAGGCGCCCCAGGACGACGATCCGCGCGGGGTCCTTCTCCGCGGCCTCCACCGCCCGCTCGGGCAGGTCGGCGCCGTTGGGGAGCAGGCCGACCTCGCCGCGCCAGCCGAGCCGTGCGCGCATCTCGGCACGGGTGGAGTCGGAGACCGCGACGGTGCGGGCCCGGCGGTAGACCCGCGGCATCGCGCGGCGCTCCAGGACCCGGCCGAGCCAGGCGAGCGGCGCGGGGAAGTACAGGCCGAACTGGTCCTGGTGCACGTGGTGCACCACCAGCAGCACCGGGGTGCGACGGCGCAGCACCAGCGGCGTGAAGGTCGGGATGCCGCACGAGGGGTCGACGACGGCGTCGATCCGTCGGCGGCGGCGCAGGAGGCGCAGCAGGGCCAGCGGGTAGAAGCCGAGCGTGCCGCCGGCGCGGTCGACGGTGATGCCGTCGCGCAGCTCGCACCGCGCCTGGCCGCGCGGGCGCGCGGTGAGCAGCTCGACCTCGGCGCCCGCCTCGACCAGGCCGCGGGCGAGGTGCCAGGCGTGGTGCTCGGAGCCGCCGGCGCTGGGGTGCGCCAGGTCGCGCCAGTTGACGACGACGACGCGCCGTCCGGCGAGCGGGCCGCTCATCCCTCGCTCCGCAGCGGGAGCTCCAGCCCGACGGCGGGCCGCGTCGGGAGTCCGAGCGTGGCCGCGACGGGCGGGACGGGCGCCAGCGGCCGCGCGGGCAGCGGCACGACGACCGGCGCGAAGCCGCCGCGGCGCGCCCGCCAGGCGATCCGGGCCAGCTCGGCGAAGGAGTCGACGCCGTGCCGCACCGGGTCGAAGGTCGAGCCGGGCACGTCGACCCACCAGACCGGCAGCTCGTGCAGCCGGGCGCCGTGCGCCAGCGCCCGGGCGAGCAGCTCGACGTCGAAGGCGAAGCCGGGGCTCTCCAGCTCGGCGGCGATCGCCCGGGCGAGGTCGCCGCGGAGCACCTTGAAGCCGCACTGGGTGTCGGCGATGCCCGGGACGATGCGGGCGGCGCAGGCGCGATAGGCCCGCGCGCCGCGGTCGCGCACCCGGCTGTGCCGGGCCTCGGTCTCCGCGCCGGCGATGGCCCGCGAGCCGACGACGACGTCGACCCCGCCGTCCGCGAGCAGTCGCAGCGCGCGATCGAGCGCGTCGAGGCGGGTGGCGCCGTCGGCGTCCATGAAGGAGACGGTCGGCGCCGTGGTGGCGAGCAGGCCCGCGCGGACGGCGGCGCCCTTGCCGCGCGTCGCGCACGCGACCACGCGCACGGGCAGCGCGTCGGAGTCGGCCTCGGCGGCGACCCGCGCGGTGGCGTCGGTGCTCGCGTTGTCGACCACGATCACCTCGACCGGGCCGAGCAGCGCACGCGAGCGGACGACGTGCCGGCGCAGCTCGCGCAGCGTGCGCGGCAGCCGGGCCTCCTCGTCGAAGGCAGGGATGACGATCTGGTGCATCTGGACCTCCCAACCCGATGCGACGGCGCACCACCGGCCGTCCCCCCAGAGGGCCGGTGAGGCGTGGACGGGGCCTGCGACCCCGTGAGCCCGGCCGAGAGCCGGGCGGGCGACGGCTAGGCCGTCACCTGCTGCTGTAGGAGAAGAGCGTCGTGGAGTCGACGTTCCTCTGGTCGCCGCCCGAGGCGGCGTGCACGCCGCCGAAGACGGCGGCGGTGGCGAGGACGCCGCCGATGACGGCGGACACGACGAGGTTCATTCCGGGGCTCCTCCCAAGGGCCCGCGACCCGCTCCCACCGGGTCCGGGCCAGCCGGTGCGGATCGTGCGCTCTCCCGGGGCACGATCGCGATGTGACCTCGACCATACACACGCGAAGCCGTCGGATGAACGCCGTGTTAACGGGTTCGGCGAGGTCCGACCGAACGCCCGATCGGGGCCTGGCCCGAACGGGCCATGCCGGTCCGGCGGACGGAGGAGATCGCAGGTCAGCGCGGTGTCGACAGGTCGAGCAGCGTCAGCGGTCCCTGCCGGACGACCACCGCGCCGGCGAGTCGGACCTCGCGGGTGCCGGGTCCGCCAGAGGGTCCCTCGACGAGCACGAAGCGCACGCCGAGGGCCCGCAGCGCCTGCGCCCGGGCGGTGGCGTCCGGCGCCGCCAGCGCGACGTCGACGGCCCGGACGCGAGGATCCTCGGAGGGCACCGTGACGGTCGCGCCGTCCCGGACGAGGAGCAGCCGATCGTCGACGACCACCTCGCCGGGCAGCAGCCGCGGCGCGGGGTCCAGGACCGCCGCGCCCGGGTCGGCGCCGGCGTCCGCGACCCAGGCCAGCGAGCGGTACGAGCCGCGCCACGGCAGCACCACCGTCACCGGGTCCGGGGCCGCCGACACCCGCGCCAGCACCTCCCCCCAGCCGGGCGCGAAGGCGACCGGACGCAGCTCGCCGCCGAGCCCCCAGGCCAGCCGCGGCAGCAGGACGAGCGGCGCCAGCGCCACCAGCACCGCCACGGCCCGCAGCGAGCCGCGACCGGGTCGGGCCGCGCGCCAGGCGAGGTCCGCGGCCGACGCCGCCCCGAGCGCGACCGCGAGGGCGGCCGGCGAGAGGTACCGCTCGGCGTCGCGCAGCAGCGCCACCGGCGGCACAGTGCCGGCGAGCCGCTCGAGGGCCGCTGCGCCACCCGGCAAGACGGGGAGCAGGGCGACGACCAATGCCGCGCCCGCGATCGCCAGCAGCCGCAGGACGGTCGAGGCCCGGGCCCGCTCCCCCGCGGCCGCGAGCCCGACCCGACGGCGTCCCAGCGCCACCAGGCCGACGACGACGAGCGCCGCCGCCAGCAGCACGATCGGCGCCTGCTGCCGCTCCGGCGCGACCACCGCGCTCTTCCAGGTGCCCCCCAGCGAGAGCAGGCTCGGCAGCAGCCCGGCGGACGACTCGGCGCGCGGCGCGAACGCAGCGAACACCCCGTCCGCGCTGACCCGCACGCCGTCGGCGCGCGCCGCCGCGAGCAGCCAGGGCAGGTTCGCCAGCAGCGCGAGCCCGGCCGTGGTCGCGACGGCCCGTCGTCCGGCGGGCCCGCGCGAGGCGACCACCGCGAGCGCGACCGCGGCGGCCATCACCCCGCTCGACGGGCTGCAGACCGCGGTCGCGAACAGCGCCAGAGCCAGCCCCGCCCATCCGCGCCCGGGCCGTCCACGCGGTCCGGGAGCCAGGAACGCGATCCGACGGCGATGGGCCGCGAGCGCGACCCAGGGCAGCAGCAGGTGACCGGCCAGGATCGCCCACTGGCCCATCGCGAGCCGGTCGTGCACCCAGGGGCTCCACAGCAGCGCGGTGACGCCGGCGAGCCGGACGAGGGTCGCGTGGCCGCGCGACCGCGGCGCCGTCTCCGCCGCGGGGTCGAGCAGCAGGGCGTCGACCAGCAGCAGCATCCCGACGCCGCCGGCCAGGAGCGGGCCCGCGAGCAGCAGGCGCTGCACCACCCAGCCCGGCACCACCGCGGTCAGCGCCGAGACCAGGGCGTCCATGGGCACCGCCCGCGGGAGCGCTCCCCCGCCGCCGAGCCACGCGTCCTTCCACGGCTGCCGCGGCACGAACACCATGTCGCCGGTGAGCCAGTAGCCGGTCGAGCCGAGCAGCGGCCCGAGCACCAACGCCGTGAGGACGCCGAGCCAGACCAGCACCGGCGCGCGCTCCCGGGTCATCCGGCCGCCGACCCCGCCGGCGGTGCGGCCGGCGCCGTCGGGCCCCGACGCAGCAGGCCGAGCGCGAGCGCCAGCCACAGCCCGCAGGCCGTCGCCTGGTCGGCGGTCGTGCTCGGCAGCGTGGGCGCGCGGAGCAGGTCGACGACGAGCACGACGGCGCCGATCGCCAGCAGCGCGGCGGAGACCACCAGCGCCGCCCGGGGGTGCCGGTGCAGCGCGAGACCGCCCCCGAGGAGCGCCGCTAGCAGCGCCACCGGCCCCGACACCAGGCCGGCGGCGACCACCACGCCGGCCAGCGCGAGCGCCCGACGCCGGGGCGTCGGCCCGCCGTCGCCCTCCGAGCCGGTCCCGGCCTCCGGTGCCGGGGGCGCCGACGGCCGACGGCGCACCAGCGTCACAGCGGCGGCCAGCAGGACGACGGCGAGCAGCGCGAGCCCGACGACCAGGCCGATCTCGAAGCGCCGCTGCGGCGCGAAGGTCAGCTCGACCCGCCCGCCCTCGCCCGCGGGCAGCCGCCAGCCCTGGGCCCAGCCGTCGAGCTCGATCGGCGCCAGCGGCGTGCGCCCCTGCGGCGTCACGAGCACCGCCCGCCAGCCGGCGTTGATGCTCCAGGGCGCGGAGAGCAGCGCGTCCGGCCCCGCCCCGACCGCGAGGACCGCCGTCGTGCGGTCGCGCGTCTCGACGCGGACCGTGCGCTCCCGCACGGTGCCGCTCGACGCCGTGGTGCGGGCCGTCCCGCCGCGCAGCTGCACGGCCACGGGCTGGAACTGCTCGGTGGAGCGGATCGCGATCCGGTGGGCGCCGGCGGCCAGCCGCAGCGGTCCGCCGCACAGCCGGAGGCCGAGGTCGGCGTCGCCGAGCACCGCGCCGATCCGACCGTCGACCCGGCTCTCGCGGGTGACGCCGTCGACCACGACGGGCGGGCCGAGACCGCAGGCCGCCCCGGTCGCGGCGCCGCCGTCGAGGGGCTGGACGAGATCCGCGCCCCGCAGCCGCAGCGACGAGAGCCCGACGGGCGGGCGCGCGGCCGGATCGCCCGTCGTCCCGTCCGGCGGCGTGAGGGTGAGGGTCAGCCGCCGCGCGCGCAGCGGCTCGAAGCCGAGCACCCCGTCGGCCGCCAGCGTGCCGGAGCCGAGGTCGAGGACGCGCCGCGCGCCGCCGCCGGAGACCACGACGGCCGACGGCAGCACGCCGCCTCCCGTCGGGGTGCCGAGGCGGACGCCGGAGACCGTGCGGGTGCGCCCCAGGTCGAGCCGCAGCGTCGGCGCGGGGTCGCGCGGATCGGCCAGCCAGGACGTCCGGGCGTCGTCGTCGGTGAGCATGCGGGGCGACGCCGCGGGATCCTGCCCGAACCAGCTGCTCGCCCGGATCCGCACCCCGGAGGCGGGGTCGAGCAGCGCGAGGGTTCCGGCCCGTGAGCGGGCCACGACCGCGCCGACGAGCGTGGCCGAGGTCGGCCGGTCGAGGGTGATCGTGCGGTCGATGCCGGTGGCCTCCTCGCTCGGCCGCGCCCGGGTCGCCGAGCAGTCCGGACCGAGGAGGGTCGGCGCGCAGGCGCGGGTCTCGGGCGCCGCGGCGAGCACGATCGATGCGCCCCGCGCGGTCGGCACTGCCGGCACGTCGAGGGTGCGGGGAGCCACGCCGAGACCGCCGATCTCGGCGAGTCCGACCTGCGCCCCGGGGTCGGGGACGTCGGCCGCCTCGACCTCGACCGAGCCCGCCTCGACCCCGCCCAGATCGAGCGTCGCGACGCCGGTGAAGGGGTCGACGGTCGCGGTGCGCTCGACCCCGGCGGCCACGACCCGCCAGGCGCGCACCTGCTGGAGCCCGATCGCCGCGAGCGGCTGGGCCAGCGTGACCCGGCCGAGGCGGCGCGGGCTCGCGAACCGCAGCGTGATCCCCTGCCCCACGGCGTCGAGGTAGGGGGCGCTCAGCCACGCCGTCGAGGGGTCGCCGTCGAGCGCCGCCCAGGGCCCGGTCTCGGGGCGCACCGGGCCGAGGACGTCGGCGTACCCGGTCGAGCTGGTCGCGGTGACCCCCGACAGCCCCGGGTAGGCCGCCGTGGCGAGGCGGGCGCCCGGCGGGCCGGGGTAGTCGGGCACCAGCCGGCCGGTGCGGGTGGGGTCGTCGGCGGTCATCAGGCTGGACGTGGCGTCGTGCACGCGGCCGAAGTTGCGCTCCCGGCGGCGCAGCCCGTCGCCGACGACCTCGGAGCGGACGCCGCTCGGCACGCCCACGCCGCCGGGCACCTGCGCAGGCCGGTCGTCGTCCAGCAGGCCCGAGCCGACGGCGGCGACGACGTCCTCGACCGAGGGCGAGACGGTGACGACCTCCGCGGCCGGACGCGCCCGGAAGCCGCCGCCCGGGCCCTCGCCACCGCCGACGTCGAAGAGCTCGATGGCCGGCCCGAGCCCGGCGCGGCCGAAGGTGGCGGTGCGCCGGATGCCCGGCGAGCGGGCCAGGGCCCGCGACACCAGGCCGGGGTCGATGCTCTGGGCGGCCGGCGCCAGGTCGTGGCGCAGCAGCACGCGGTCGATGCCGATGCGGCGCAGCGCCGTGGCCAGGAACGGGGAGCCCGTGCCGGTCTCGAGGTAGTCCTCCAGCGAGGACAGCATCCGGATCGTCGCCGCCGGCGTCAGCGGCACCTGCGAGCGGGTGACCCACGGCGTCCGGCCGAGCACCTGGAGGGGCTCCTCCATCGTCCAGCCCCAGGTCTGGATGCCGAAGCCGGATCCCGGGACGACCCACACCGCGCCGGCGTCGCCCGCGGCCGTGCCCGCGTCGAGCCGGGCGGACGCCTGCTGCCAGGCCGACGGGATCGCGGTCCACCCGGGCGTGCGGGAGCGTCCGGCGAGCAGCGGCCAGCCCGCGCCCAGCAGCCCGGCCACCAGCGCGGCCACGACGCCGCCGGCGAGGACCGGCCGCAGCCGCGGAGCCCGCCGGCGCCCGGGTACGGACGCGCCGACCCGCTCGAGCGCCTCCTGGGCGAGCAGCCCGAGCCCCAGCGCGAGCGGGAGCCGCAGGATCGGGTCGGCCTTCGGCACGTTGCGCAGCGGCGCCAGCGGACCGTCGAGCAGGTCGCGCAGCCCCGGCGCGAGCGGCGAGGTCAGGGGGCCGACGTGCGCGATCGTGACGAGGGAGAAGCCCAGCCCGAGCGCCAGGAGCAGCGGGGTGCGCAGCCACGAGCGGGTGCGCGCCAGGCCGATCACGCCCGCCGCGGCCACGAGCGCCGAGCCGGCGACGACGTACGGCGCGAACGACACGTCGTAGCCCGCCGGCCACCACCGGGCGCCGCCCACGGTCAGGTAGTCGACCCAGTTGCTGGCTCCGCGCAGTCCCGCGGACGCCCCGGCCGTCGAGGTGGTCGTGCGGGCGTCCTCGACGTAGTCGAAGAAGGGCGGGCTGACGGCGCCGAGCCGGCTGAGCGCGACCGCCCACCACGCGTTGACGGCCACCATCAGAGCCGCCCACGCGGCCACGAACCGGCGGTCGACGCGGCCGGTGGCCCAGGCCCAGCAGACGAGCACCGCCAGCAGCCCGGCGGGCGCGGCCGTCGCGGTGCCGTTGACCCCGCCGCCGAGGCCGAACGCCGCGGCCGAGAGCAGCGCGGCGGCGCCCGCGCGCTGCCGTCCGCGCAGCAGGTGCAGGAGCGGCAGGACGGCCCACGGCAGCACCACGGCCGGGAGGATCTCGGCGCTGCGGACGCCGACCTCCGCGACCAGGCGCGGCGTCAGGCCGTACGCCAGGCCCGCCAGCGTCGCCGCGCCGGCTCCGCAGCCGATCTCCCGCGCCACCAGCCGCGCGCCCTCGCAGGCGAGCACCAGCAGCAGCACCGACCAGCCGCGCTGGGCCAGCCAGAGCGGGACGTGCGCGGCGTCGGCGAGCACCGCCACCAGCCCCTGGGGCACCAGGTAGCCGTAGGCCTGGTTCTGGATCTGCCCGAGCGAGACCGACGGGTCCCACAGCGACAGCGCGTCGCGCAGGAACCGCCCCGGACGGGTCGAGAGCTCCATCCGGGTGTCGGTGGTGGTGCGCCCCCACTGCTCGGTGAGCAGGACGATCGCCAGCGCGAGGTAGAGCGTCCAGCGGAGCGCCGCGACGCGGCGGGTCGAGGCGGTCGCGTCCATGGCCCGGACACCGTAGCCCCGATCACACCGCGCCGCGGCAGGCCTCGCGGAGTGCACACGACCGGTCGTCCTGATCTAGTCTCACCCGGTGACCACCCCGACGGAGACGCCGGACGTCCAGGACCTCGACTCCCCCCGGTCCTCCGGCGGCTGGCGAGACCTGCTGCGCGGCAGCGCCGGCATCGCGGTCGCTATGGCCGTCACCAACATCGGCACCTACGGGTTCCAGATGGTCGCCGCGCGCGTGCTCGGCCCGGCCGACTACGGCGCCATCGCCTCGATGATGGCGCTGCTCATGGTCGTCGCGGTCGTGCAGCTCGGCCTGCAGGCCACCGCCGCCCGGCGCGTCTCGGCCGAGCCCGAGCACGTCGAGCAGATCGAGGACGTCGTCTGGCGGGTCACCGTCCGCGCCTCGCTCGCGCTGGGCCTGCTGATGCTCGTGCTCTCGCCGCTGGTGTGGAAGCTGCTCGTCCTCGACAGCATCGTCCCGGCGCTGCTGATGGCGGTCGCCGCCGTCCCGCTGACCCTCATGGGCGGCCAGGCCGGCATCCTCCAGGGCGAGCGTCGCTGGGGGCCGCTGGCCGCGGTCTACCTGGCCGTCGGCGTGCCCCGCCTGGTCTTCGGCACCGCCGCGATCTACGTGCGTCCCTCGGAGACCAGCGCCATGGTCGGCGTGCTCCTCGGCCTGCTCGTGCCGGTCGCCATCGGCTGGTGGGTGCTGCGGCAGGGCCGCGCGCACGCCCCGGCGGTCGACCTCAGCCCGGAGCACCGCGCCCGGCCGATCGTCCGCGAGACGCTCGCCGCCTCGATGGCGCTGCTGGCCTTCCTGAGCCTCTCCAACGTCGACATCGTCGTGGCCCGGCACGTGCTCGACAGCCACGACGCCGGCCTCTACGCCGGCGGCCTGATCCTCACCAAGGCCGTGCTGTTCCTGCCCCAGTTCGTCGTCGTCGTGGCCTTCCCGGCCATGTCCACGGTGGCCGAGCGCCGCCGCGCGCTGCTGCGCAGCGTCGCCCTCGTCGGCGCCATCGGCGTGGTCTGCACGCTCGGCGCCTGGATCCTCAGCCGCCTCGCGCTGGTCTTCGTCGGCGGCGCCGAGTACGTCGACGTGCAGGGCCGGCTGTGGCTGTTCGCGATCCTCGGCACGCTGCTGGCCATCGCGCAGCTGGTCGTCTACTCGGTGCTCGCCCGGCAGGGCACCCGCAGCGGCTACCTCGTCTGGGTCGGTGCCGCCGTCCTGGTCGCCGCCGGTCTGGCGGCCAGCTCGCTCACCGGCCTGGCCCTCACCGTCATCGCCGTCGACGCCGTGCTGGTCGGCGCCATCCTCGCGCTGAGCCTGGCCCGCATCCGGGCGGACGAGGCCGACGCGCTCGAGCCGACGCCGCCCGCCGCCCCGCCGGCGACCGACACCACCGACACCGCCGGCACCACCGGGAGCCCCGCATGAGCACCGAGCCCGCGCCCGCCGGCACGCCCGCCGAGGAGCCCGCGCCGTACGGCGGCGCCCCCGCCCCGACGTCCACCGGCCCGCGCCGCATCCGCACCCACCACCTGCGCGAGCTCAAGCAGCGGGGCGAGCGCTTCGCGATGCTCACCGCCTACGACCAGTACACCGCGCAGATCTTCGACGAGGCCGGCATCGAGGTGCTCCTCGTCGGCGACAGCGCGTCGAACAACGTCTACGGCAACGAGTCGTCCCTGCCGGTCACCGTCGACGAGCTGCTGCCGCTCACCCGCGCCGTCACGCGCAGCGCGCGTCGGGCGCTGGTCGTCGCCGACCTGCCGTTCGGCAGCTACCAGGCCTCGCCCCAGCAGGCCTACCTGACGGCCGTCCGGTTCATGAAGGAGGCCGGCGCGCACGCGGTCAAGCTCGAGGGCGGCCTGCCGATGGCGCCCGCCGTCCGGCTGCTGGTCGACGGCGGCGTCCCGGTGATGGGCCACATCGGCTTCACCCCGCAGTCCGAGCACGCGCTCGGCGGCTACCGGGTGCAGGGACGCGGCGAGGCCGGGGCCCAGGTGATCGCGGAGGCGCGGGCGCTCGAGGAGGCCGGCGCGTTCGCGCTGGTCATGGAGATGGTGCCGGGCGACGTCGCGGCCGAGGTCACCGCCGCCGTCTCGATCCCGACGATCGGCATCGGCGCCGGCGATCGCTGCGACGGCCAGGTGCTCGTCTGGCAGGACGCCTTCGGCCTGCGCACCGGCCGCATGCCGCGCTTCGTCAAGCAGTACGCCGACCTGCGCGCCACGCTGCTCGACGCCGCCCGCGCCTACGCCGACGACGTCCGCGGCGGCACGTTCCCGGGGCCCGAGCACACCTTCTGAGCGGCGGTCTCGCCCAGCGCGTCCGCGCCCGGACAGGCGGAGAGCCCGGTCGGCGGTCCCCCCATGCGTCCCGCCGACCGGGCTCTGCCTCATCTCCGGGACGGCTCGGCGCCCACGGCCCCCCGACCGTCGACTCCGAGGGATCCGGTCCCCCCGACCGGCGTCCCTGCTGCCCTCCCAGGCTCTGCGTCCGCCGCCTCCGGCCCTCCCCGACCGGCTGCGGCGACGTCTCCGAACCTAGTCGCGACGACGACCGTGCGTCATCAGCGCAGGCTCCACGGCTCGTCAGCGACTCGCCCACGGCTCGGTAACGCGACACGCCCGCCCCCGGGCTGACGATCCCGCCGTCGGTGCGCGAGGGTGGGAGGCGTGACCAGCCCGCCCGCCGTCCGCCTGACCGCGCTCACCCGTCGCTTCGGCGAGGTGGAGGCCGTGCGCGGCCTCGACCTCACCGTCGACCGCGGCGAGATCGTCGCCTTCCTCGGCCCGAACG
Organism: Nocardioides sp. TRM66260-LWL; assembly: GCF_020075545.1. Lineage (GTDB taxonomy): Bacteria > Actinomycetota > Actinomycetes > Propionibacteriales > Nocardioidaceae > Nocardioides. The sequence continues at coordinate 871,569 of NZ_JAIQZK010000001.1, read as the reverse complement.
GCGCCGGCAAGACGACGACCCTCGACTGCGTCCTCGGGCTCTCCCAGCCGACGTCCGGCGCCGTCGAGGTGCTCGGCCTGCCGCCGCGCGAGGCCGTCGCCCGCGGTCTGGTCGCCGCGGTGATGCAGACCGGCGGCCTGCTCAAGGACCTCACGGTCGGCGAGACCGTGCGCTACGTCGGCAGCCTCTTCGGGCACGCCGACCGCAGCAGCGCCGTGCTCGAGGAGGCCGGCATCGCCGACCTGGCCGGCCGCCGTGTCGGCCTGTGCTCCGGCGGCGAGCAGCAGCGGCTGCGCTTCGCGATCGCCCTGCTGAGCGATCCGGCCCTGCTCCTGCTGGACGAGCCGACCACCGGCATGGACGTCGAGGGACGCCGCGCCTTCTGGGCCGCCATCCGCCGCGACGCCGCGCGCGGCCGCACGATCCTCTTCGCCACCCACTACCTCGAGGAGGCCGATCAGCACGCCGACCGCATCGTGCTGATCAGCCACGGCCGCGTGGTCGCCGACGGCACCGGCGCGGAGGTCCGCGCGCTGGCGGGCGGACGCTCGGTGCGGGCGACCGTCCCGGGGCTCGACGAGACGCTCCTGGGGCGGCTGCGCGCCCTCCCCACGGTCGACCGGGTGGAGGCGCGCGGCGAGCAGGTGCACGTCCACGCGGGCGACAGCGACCTCGTCGCCCGGCACCTGCTGACCGCCACCGACGCGCACGACGTCGAGATCACCTCCCGCAACCTCGAGGACGCCTTCCTCTCCCTCACCCAGGAGGCGCGATGAGCACGCCGACGCACCCCGCCGACGCCTACGACCCCGCCGGACGCACGCCGCCGCGCTGGGGCGGCTTCAACCGCACGCTGCTGGGCCTGGAGCTGCGGCGGATGCTGCGCAACCGACGCACGATCGTCTTCACCATCCTGCTTCCGGCCGGCCTGTTCCTCTCCTTCGGCTCCACCGGGCAGGCCTCCGACCGGGTCGGGTCGGGCAACGTCGCGGCCTACATCATGGTCTCGATGGGGCTCTACGGCGCGGCGCTCACCGCGGCCGCGTCCGGCGCGATGGTCGCGATGGAGCGCTCGCTGGGCTGGTCGCGTCAGCTCCGCCTCACGCCGCTGCACCCGGCTGCATACGTCGTCACGAAGACGCTCGTCGCCCTGGCGATCGGCGCGATCGCGATCGTGGCGGTCAACGTCACCGGGCTGCTGCAGGGGCGGCCCGACATGCCCGCCGGCACGTGGGTGGCCTGCGCGGCCGTGACGCTGGTGAGCACGCTGACCTTCGCCGCCCTCGGCGTCTTCGCCGGCTACCTGGTGCCCGGCGAGAACGTCATGCAGATCCTCGGCCCGGGCCTGGCGCTGCTGTCGTTCCTCGGCGGCGTGTTCATCCCGCTCGACGTCGGCAGCACCATCTGGCACATCGCCGTGCTCACCCCGATGTACGGCGTCGCGGAGGTCGCGCGGGCGCCGCTGACCCACGAGCTGCCGTGGTACGCGGTGGTCAACGCCGTGGGCTGGCTGCTGGCCTTCGTCGCGGGCGCGGCCTGGCAGATGAGCCGCGACACCGCGCGGGTCTGACCCCGCCCGGTCGACGAGGGGCTGCCGCATCGTCGGATCGGCGCGTACGGTCGTGACATGCGTCGCCTCTCGGTCCTCGTCCTCCCGCTCCTCCTCGGCCCGCTGATCGCCTGCGGCGGCTCCTCGCAGGCCGACTCGGCCGCGGGGTCGGCTCCGTCGACGACCGCCAGCGGCGACCTCGCCGTCCCGGAGGCGACGGCGTCCGGATCGGGCGGCACCGCGGCCGCGGCCCGGGCCGTCCCGCGGCTGGCGGTCAGCCGGCTCGTCACCGGCCTCGACCACCCGTGGGACGTGCGCGAGCTCCCCGGCGGCCGGCTGATCTACACCCAGCGCGAGCGCGCGACCCTGTCGATCTGGCGCGACGGCCGCAGCACGACGCTGCGGTTCCCGTCCTCGTCGGTCTGGGTGTCCGGCGAGACCGGCCTGATGGGCCTCGAGGTCGACCCCGACTTCGCCCGCACCCGCCGGGTCTACACCTGCCAGGGCGCCACGACGACCGGCGGCGGCCACGACGTGCGGGTCGTCGCGTGGCGCCTCGACGACGCCTACCGCACCGCCACCTACGCCCGCACCCTGGTGAAGGGGCTGCCGGTCAGCAGGCAGCAGCCGGGCCGCCACGGCGGCTGCCGCCTGCTGATCGCGAAGGACGGCTCGCTGTACGTCGGCACCGGCGACGCCGCCACCACCGGCACGTCGCGCAGCCTCACCAGCCTCGGCGGCAAGACCCTGCGCCTCGACCGCCGCACCGGCGCCCCCTGGCCGACGAACCGCTGGATCCGCAGCGCCGTGAAGGCCAAGCGGTACGTCTTCACCTACGGCCACCGCAACGTGCAGGGCCTGGCGCAGCGACGCGACGGCTCGATCTGGTCGATCGAGCAGGGCACGAACCGCGACGACGAGGTCAACTACCTCGCCCGCGGCCGCGACTACGGCTGGAACCCGGGCCCGGGCTACGACGAGTCGCGCCCGATGACCGACCAGAGCCTGCCCGGCTACCAGTGGCCGGCCCGCTGGCGCTCGGGCGACCCGACCCTGGCCACCTCCGGCGGCGACTTCGTCGACGGCACCCGCTGGGGCGCCTACGACGGCACGCTCGCGGTCGCGGCGCTCAAGGCGGGCCGCGTGGTGTTCCTCCGCTTCGACTCCAAGGGCAGGCTGACCGGCACCCGCGAGCCGAGCGAGCTGCAGCAGGACGGCCGCATCCGCACCGTGCACCAGCGCGCGAACGGCGACCTGCTCGTCACCACCGACAACGGCGGCGGGGACGACGCGATCCTGCTGGTCACCCCGCGGTGAGGCGCCCCACGGCGGACCCCGGGCTCAGCCCCAGCCGAGCAGCGCGGCTCCGAGGTTGATCGCGGCGAACCACACGACGATCGAGCCGATCGCGGACGCCAGCACCGCCCAGGGCCGTGTGCTCCACCAGGCGAGGCCGCGCGCCAGGGCCGCCGCCCACAGGCCCAGGAGCAGCAGCTGGCCCCACCACGGCGTCACCGGGCCGCTCGCGGCCACCAGGTAGAGCGAGACGAGGAAGACGACCAGGCCGGCGAACGGCCAGGGCGAGAGCGGCTCCCGCACCGGCGGGCGCGGCTCGAACGAGCTCACGGGCGGATCAGTCAGGACGACGGCTCGTCGTCGTCGCGGTCGGCGGCCTCCCAGGCCTCGTTGCGCTCCTGGGCGATCTCGAGCGCCCGGGCGGCCTGGGCCTCGGTGCCGTAGGGGCCGAGACGGTGCTTGGCCGGGCAGAGGTTCTCGACCGTCTCCACGCGGTGGTGCTTGGTGCAGAACCAGTACTCGTCGGGGCGGCCGCCTTCGCTCATGCGGGTCAACCTACCCGCGCGCCTAGACTCCTCCCCCGTGACCACGCCCGTCCGTCCCGGCACGATCTCGCCGCGCCGCCCCGTCCCGTCCTCCATCGCCCGGCCGGAGTACGTCGACCGGCCGGCCCCGCAGCCGTTCACCGGGTCGGAGGTCAAGGACGCCGAGACGATCGAGCGGATGCGCGCGGCCTGCACGCTGGCCGCCCGGGCGCGGGAGGAGGTCGGACGGCACGTCGCGCCCGGCGTCACGACCGACGAGCTTGACCGCATCGGCCACGAGTTCCTCTGCGACCACGGCGCCTACCCCTCGACGCTGGGCTACCGCGGCTTCCCGAAGTCGCTGTGCGCCAGCGTCAACGAGGTCGTCTGCCACGGCATCCCCGACAGCCGGGTCGTCGAGGACGGCGACATCGTCAACATCGACATCACCGCCTACCTCGACGGCGTGCACGGCGACACCAACGCCACCTTCCTGGCCGGCGACGTCGACGAGGAGACGCGCCTGCTGGTCGAGCGCACCCGCGAGGCGCTCGAGCGCGGCATCCGGGCGGTGCGTCCCGGCCGCCGGATCAGCGTGATCGGCCGGGTGATCGAGGCCTACGCGTCCCGCTTCGGCTACGGCGTGGTGCGCGAGTTCACCGGCCACGGCATCGGCACGTCGTTCCACTCCGGCCTGGTCGTGCCGCACTACGACGTCGAGGCGCCGGGCGCCGACGACGAGGGCGGCTACGGGTCCGACGTCATCTCCGCGGGCATGACCTTCACCATCGAGCCGATGCTCAACCTCGGCACCCACGAGTGGGAGATGTGGGACGACGGGTGGACCGTCGTCACGCGCGACCGCCGGCGCAGCGCGCAGTTCGAGCACACGCTGCTCGTCACCGCCGACGGCGCCGAGGTGCTCACCGTCCCCTGACCCACATGGGCGCAGCCCGGTGGCAGGAAGCGTTTACACAGCCGTCACACCCCGCGCTTCGGGTGAACACGAGCGACACACGGGGCTTTGTACTGTCCACCCATGAGCCGCCCGCCCCGTCACCTGACCGCCGACCGGCGCCGATGAGCGGCATGTTCGAGGGCTACCGCGCCAGCGGGCCCGCCTTCGACGAGATGTTCGACGGCGACGCCCTGCGCCCGCCGTACCAGCGGCTGCGAGCCTCGCTCAAGGCGGTGACCACCCCCGAGCTGATCAGCCGGGTCGAGGCGCTCCAGGCCAGCTACCTCGACCAGGGCGTCACCTTCGACATCGGCGGCGAGGAGCGGGCCTTCCCGCTCGACATCCTGCCGCGGGTCATCGAGGCCGACACCTGGTCGGTCATCGAGCGCGGCGTGCAGCAGCGCGTCCGGGCGCTGGAGGCGTTCCTGGCCGACGTGTACGACGCCGGCCAGGTCTTCGACGACGGCGTGATCCCCCGGCGCGTCATCACGACCTCCTCGCACTACCACCGGGCGGCCGCGGGCGTCCGGCCGGCGAACGGCGTGCGGGTGCACGTGTCGGGCATCGACCTGGTGCGCGACGACGCCGGCGAGTTCCGCGTGCTCGAGGACAACGTCCGGGTGCCGTCGGGGGTCTCGTACGTGATGACCAACCGACGCGCGATCTCCGCCGCGCTGCCCGAGACCTTCGCCGAGCACCGCATCCGCCCGGTCGCCGGCTACCCGCAGCGACTGCTGGCGGCGCTGCGGGCGGCCGCCCCCGCCGGCGTCGACGACCCGACCGTGGTCGTGCTGACGCCCGGCGTCTACAACGGCGCCTACTTCGAGCACGCCCTGCTGGCGCGGACGATGGGCGTCGAGCTGGTCGAGGGCCGCGACCTGGAGTGCCGGCGCGGCCAGGTGCTGATGCGCACCACCAAGGGCCTGGAGCCGGTGCACGTCATCTACCGCCGCGTCGACGACGAGTTCCTCGACCCCGTGCACTTCCGGCCCGACTCGGTGCTCGGCTGCCCGGGCCTGATCGACGCCGCGCGCGCCGGCGACGTGACCATCGCCAACGCGGTCGGCAACGGCGTGGCCGACGACAAGCTCGTCTACACCTACCTGCCCGACCTCATCCGCTACCACCTCGGCGAGGAGCCGATCCTGCGCAACGTCGACACCTGGCGCTGCGGCGACGCCGACGCCCGCGAGGAGGTGCTCGACCGGCTCGACGAGCTCGTCCTCAAGCCGGTCGACGGCTCGGGCGGCAAGGGCATCGTGATCGGTCCGCGCGCCACCGCCGCCGAGCTCGACGAGCTGCGCGCCAAGGTGCTCGAGGACCCGCGCTCGTGGATCGCGCAGCCGGTCGTCCAGCTCTCGACCGTGCCGACGTTCGTCGACGGCGAGCTCGGCCCGCGCCACGTCGACCTGCGGCCGTTCGCGGTCAACGACGGGCAGCGGGTCTGGGTGCTGCCGGGCGGCCTGACCCGGGTGGCGCTGGCGCGCGGCGAGCTGATCGTCAACTCCTCGCGCGGCGGCGGCTCGAAGGACACCTGGGTGCTCGCCGAGCCGACGCCCGGCGCCGTCCAGGGCCAGTCGTCCTCGCAGGACGCCGCCGCCGACGACGCGGACGAGGTGGCGTGATGCTCAGCCGGATCGCGGAGTCGCTGTTCTGGATCGGCCGCTACGTCGAGCGCGCGGAGGACACCGCGCGGATCCTCGACGTGCAGACCCAGCTGATGCTCGAGGACGCCGGCGTCGACCAGACCGCGGCCTGCCGCGGCCTGCTCTCGATCATGGGCATCGAGCTGGAGCCGGACGCGCGGCCGGCGCTGCCCGAGGTGCTCGAGCTGCTGGCGTGGTCGCCGGAGTCGTCGAGCTCGATCGCCTCCTCCCTGGCCATGGCGCGGGAGAGCGCGCGCCGGGCCAGGGAGACGCTGTCGGTGCCGATGTGGGAGGCGATCAACACCACCTACCGGGCGATCCAGTCGGGTCACTTCCACACGATGCGCACGCCGGGCGCCTTCCAGTGGGTGCGCGAGCGCGCGGCGCTCGTGAACGGCACGGCCGACGCGACGATGACCCGCGACGAGGGCTGGCACTTCCTCATGCTCGGCCGCTGCGTCGAGCGGGCCGACATGACCTCGCGGCTGGTCGCCACGACCTCGCTGGCCTCCTCGGGCGGCCAGTGGACCACCACGCTGCGCGCGTGCGGCGCCTACGAGGCGTTCCTGCGCACCTACCGCGGCCTGGAGACCGAGCGGGGAGCGGCGGAGTTCCTGCTGCTCGACCGGCTCTTCCCGCGGTCGGTCGTCTTCGCGCTCAACCGCGCCGAGCAGTGCGTGGAGAACCTGGAGGCGTCCTCCCAGCGGGCGGGCTTCCAGAGCGAGGCGCAGCGGCTGCTCGGCCGGATGCGCGCCGAGCTGGAGTACCGGGCGCTCGCCGACGTCCTCAGCGACCTGCCCACCGAGATGGAGCGTCTGCAGCGCACCTGCGCGCTCGCCACCGAGGCCCTGACCCGCCGCTACTTCGCGGCGACGCCGGCCCTGTCCTGGCAGGGGGTCGCAGACTGATGCAGCTGCGCATCGTCCACCGCACCACGATCGGCTACGACGGTCGTGCCGCGGCCGCCCACCACCAGGCGCGCCTGACGCCGCCGACGACGCCGGAGCAGATCGTCGTCCACACCCGCATCGAGGTGTCCCCCACGGCGTACGTGCACGAGTACCGCGACTACTTCGGCACGCTGGTGACGGCCTTCGAGATCTCCGAGCCGCACGACGCGATGACGGTCGTCGCCACCTCCACTGTCCAGACCCAGCGGACGGCCGCCCGCACCCCGGCGCCGCCGCCGACGCTCGCGTGGGCCGACCTCGACGACCGCGAGGTCGCCGACCGCTGGACGGAGTACCTCGTCCTCGACGAGCCGGTCGCGCCCGACGACGCCGTGCGTGCGCTCGCCGAGGAGGTGCGGGCCGGCTCCGCGACGCCCGGCCACGCGGCCCGGGGCGTGTGCGAGCGGCTGCACGCCGAGCTCGACCTCACCACGCCGATCCCCGTCAGCCAGGTCGTGCACCGGGCGCTCGGGGCGCTGCGCCACCTCGGGGTGCCGGCGCGGTACGTCTCCGGCTACTTCCACCCGCACGAGCAGCCCGCCGTCGGCGAGACCGTCCGGGCCCACGCCCACGCGTGGCTGGAGTGGTGGGACGCCGGCTGGCAGGCCTTCGACCCCACCAACGCCCTGGTGCCGGACGACCGGTTCGTCACCGTCGCGGCCGGCCGCGACCTGCGGGACGTCAAGCCGGTGGCGGGCATCTGGGCCGGCGCGGAGACGACCTCGCTGAGCGTCGAGGTCGACGTCACGCGACTCGCCTGACGGCGGCTGCGGTCGTCCCTGGGCGACGACTGGCCGATCCCGACCCCGCGGTCCTAGGCTCACGCCCGCGGACAGGCTGGCCGGGCGACCGCGTCGTCCCGAACGAGAGGGAGGGACGCCGAGGAAGGTCCGGGCTCCACAGGGCAGCGTGGTGGGTAACGCCCACCCGGGGTGACCCGCGGGACAGTGCCACAGAGAGCAGACCGCCTCCCCGCGCGAGCGGGGCGGTGAGGGTGAAAGGGTGGGGTAAGAGCCCACCAGCGACCGGGGTGACCCGGCCGGCTAGGCAAACCCCACGCGGAGCAAGGTCGAACAGCACACGCTCGAGGGCGGCCCGCCCGAGTGTGCGGGTAGACCGCTGGAGCCCATCGGCGACGGTGGGCCGAGATGGATGGTCGCCCCCCGACGACCCGCGAGGGTCCCGGGGACAGAACCCGGCCTACAGGCCAGCCTGTCCGCACCGACACGCCGACGCGCCTTCTGAGGCCGCCTGGGGTAGGTTGACGGGGACGGCCTGCGCGCCGTCCGCTCCGACGCTGAAGAAGCCGGCATCCAGGGGCCCTCCCTCGGGAGCTCCATGTCCCTCGACGCGCTGCGTCGCCCCCTGGTCGTGCTCCACCTCGACGACTACTCCGTGGCCGTCGCGGGGCTGCGCCACCTGCTGGCCCCCCACGCCCATCGCATCCGCCTCGTCGAGCCGGGCGCCGACGACGCCCCGTTCCCCGACCTCGTCCTCTTCGAGCCCTCCCGGCTCTCCCCCGACCACCGTGACCTGCTCGAGCGACTCGAGGCCGACGCCCACTGCCTGCGCGTCGCGTACGGCTGGGACGACGCGGGCCGTCGCCACCAGCCGTTCGTGCCCAAGACCCTCGGCGCGGTCGAGCTCGTCGCCCGGCTCGAGGAGCTCGTCCGCGAGCGGCGCCGCACCCGACAGGCGCGCCTCGACTCCGCACTGCAGGACCCCGAGACCGACCGGGCCGTGTCGTCGGTGCCGGAGGCGCTGTGGGTGCCCCCCGCCACGCCCACCAGCGCGGTGACGTCGGTCGGCCTGGCCCATCGCCTGTCGCGACGCGAGGAGCAGGTGCTCGCGCTCGTCGGCCACGGGCTCACCAACCGCGAGATCGGCGCCGAGCTCGAGGTCAGCGTCAACTCGGTGAAGACCTACATCCGGGCCGCCTACCGCAAGGTCGCCGTCAACCGGCGCTCGCAGGCCGTGAGCTGGTGCGTCCAGCACGGCCTGAGCCCCGCGCTGCTCGGACGGGAGGTCGAGGCGCCAGGGCTGGTGCGCGACGTCGAGGCCGGGTCGGAGCCCGCCTGAGCGGCGCTCGGCTCAGGCCTCGTCGAGGGACTCGCGACGCTCGACGATGGCCTCCGCGAGGTCGCGCAGCGGCTGGTTGCGGTGGCTCGACCACCGCAGGAGCACCTGGAACGACTGGTCGAGGTCGAGGTCGTAGCGCTGCATCAGCATGCCCTGGGCGGCGCCGATGAGGTGGCGCGAGCGGACGGCCTGCTCCAGCCCGTCGACGACCCGTGCGGAGCTGAGCGCGAGGGCGGCGTGCGTGGCGTACACCTCGGCGAGGTCGAGGTCGTCGCGGTCGAACGCCCCCGGGCGGGTCGAGTAGAGGTTGATCGCGCCGACCGGCCGCGGAGCCGGGTCGTCGCTCTGCGGCGCAGGCAGCTGCACGCTCACCACCGACCGGACGCCGAGCGCTGCCGCCGCACGGCTCCATCGGGGCCACCGCGGATCGGTGGCGGTGTCCTGCACGAGGTGCGGCTCGCGGCTGAGCGCGGAGTCCAGGCACGGTCCCTCGCCGACCTCGAGCTGGGCTGCGTCGGCGCGGCGCGCGACCTCCTCGGTGGCGCCGACGGTCTCGAGCCGACCGCGGGCGCGTCGCAGGGTCAGGCTGGCCGAGTCGGCGGCCTCGACGACCTCGAGGCACCGGGCCACGACCTGCTCGAGGGTGTCCTCGGGGGTCCGCTCGACGGCGAGTCCGGCCACCAGCCGGGCGAAGTAGGGCGCGTCGCGCTCGTCCCTGGGCGTCACGGGCCGGAGTATCGCGGCCCGCGCGCTCGGGGGAATCACCCGATCGCGGAGGTCTGCGCGAAGCGGACGGTGCGGCGGGCCGGATCGGCCTCGACCAGCTCGACCTCGATCGCCTCCCCCAGCGGCAGCCGGGCACCGGGGGCGGCGTCGACCCGGGCCTCGACCGCGGGGTCGGCGATCATCACCGTGCCGCGGACGTCGTCGCGCACGTCGACGACCGTGCCGTGCCAGCGCTCGCCGACCCGGCCGGCCAGCACCGCGGCCTCGACCAGGTCGAGCAGGCCGCGCTCGTAGGCCGACGCCCGGCGTCCGGCCGCCGCCAGCTCGTCCGGCAGCGCGGGCAGCGCTCGCCGGGCCCAGTCGGGCACCGGGACGTCGGCGCAGATCGCGAGGCAGACCTCGCCGACGTAGCGGTCGCCGAGCCGACGCAGCGGCGCGGTCGCGTGGGCGTAGGCGGCGGCCAGGGCCGCGTGCTGCGCCTGCGCCGGCGCCTCCCCGTCGAAGGCGGTGTAGCCGCTGCCGCGGAGCAGGCGGGTGCAGGCGACGAGCATGGCGGCGTCGGCGGGTCGACCGGGGTCCAGCGCACGGATCAGCTCGGGGTGCGGCACGTCGTCGGGCCAGTGCAGGCCGAGGGCCGCCGCGGTGCGACGCAGTCGCTCCACGTCGCGCGGGTCGGCCGGCGGCAGGGTGCGCAGCAGGCCGACGCCGGCGCGCAGCATCATCTCGGCGGCCGCGAAGCCGGTCAGCAGGGAGATCTGGGCGTTCCACTCCTCCACCGGGCTCTGGCGGCGGAAGGCCAGGCTCCATCGTCCGTCGGCGACGTCGACCTCCTGCTCGGGGAGCGCGAGCGAGATGCCGCCGCGCTCGGCCTCGCGCTCCTGGCGCAGCCGTCCGACCTCGCCGAGCAGCCGGAGCCACGCCGGCTCGTCGGGCGTGCCGACCAGCGCCTGCACCTCGTCGTAGGCCAGCTGCCGGGTCGAGCGGACGCGGGCGCGCTCGACGCTCGCCTCGCGCAGGCTCCCGTCGGGGGCGAGTCGCAGGGTCCACAGCAGCGCGGGGCGCACCTGCCCGGCGAGCAGGGACGCGGCGTCCTCGCTCAGCACCGCCGGGTGCAGGGGGATCTTCGCGTCGGCCCCGTAGAGGGTCTCCCCCCGTCGGTGCGCCTCGCGATCGATCGGGTCGCCCGGGGAGACGAAGGCCGCGACGTCGGCGATGGCGTAGTGCACCACGTAGCCGTCGGCGTCGCGGTCGAGGTGGAGCGCCTGGTCGAGGTCGCGAGCGCCCTCGGGGTCGATCGTCACGAACGGCAGGTCCGTGCGGTCGAGGTCGGGCAGACGCGGCGCGGCGGCCGCCGCCTGCGCCGCCGCCAGCACCTCGTCCGGGAACGATCCCGGCAGCTCGAGCTCGCGTTGGAGGGCGGCGACGCCGTCGCCGAGCGGTGGCACGGAGGAGCGGACCCGGAGCACGCGATTGCTCGGCATGGGGGCACCATAGCCACACCATGCTGATCCTCCTGCCGCCCAGCGAGGGCAAGGCGGTGCCGCGGCGCGGCGCCCCGCTCGACCTGGGCTCGCTCTCCTCCCCCACGCTCACCGACGCTCGCGTCCGGGTGCTCGACGCCCTCGTCGGGCTCTGCAGCGGCGACCCCGCCGCGGCCGCCGCCGTGCTCGGCATCGGACCCACCCAGCACGACCTGGTCGAGCTGGACGCCGGTCTCCGCAGCGCGCCGACCGCGCGAGCCGACGCCGTCTACACCGGGGTGCTGTACGACGCGCTCGGCCTGGCCTCGCTCTCCCCCGCCGCGCGCCGCCGCGCCACGGCCCGGGTCGGCGTCGTGTCGAGCCTCTTCGGCCTGGTCCGGCCCAGCGACCGCATCCCGTCGTACCGGCTCTCCGGCGACACCACGCTCCCCGGACTCGGGCCCGTCGCCGGCGTGTGGCGCGAGGTGCTCGGCGACGCGGTGCTCGACGCGCTCGGCTCGGGTCTGCTGGTCGACCTGCGCTCGACCTCCTACGCCGCGTTCTGGCGTCCGGGCCCCGAGGTGGGCCCACGCCTCGCGACCGTCCGCGTGCTGCACGAGGTGGACGGCGCACGCAAGGTCGTCAGCCACTTCAACAAGGCGACGAAGGGCCGCATCGTCCGCGCCCTGCTCGAGGACGGCGCGGCTCCCCGCACTCCGCTCGCGCTCGCCGACGCCATCCGCGACCTCGGCTGGACCGTCGAGGTGGCCGACCCCACCGCCAAGGGCACCCGGCTCGACGTCGTCGTCGCCGAGCTCTGAGGCTCCGGGCGCGCCGGCAGCCCGATCACCGGGTGGTGTCGGGCTGTGGGGCGTGCGTAGCGGTGGGGCTCAGCCGCCGTCGGGCTCGGGTGGGTCGAGGAGGGTGGTGCCGTGGCGGTCGCGTCGGAATCGGACGCCGTTCGGGCTGCGCCAGAGGTAGACCCCGGGTTGGTCGGGTCCTGCTGGCTTGTATCTCCAGCCGTCGTGGGTCTTGTGGCGGTGGTGCTTCCTGCACAGCGGCGCCAGGTTGGATGACGCGGTCGGGCCGCCGGCCTCGTAGGGGTCGATGTGGTCGGCGTCGCAGGACCGGGCGGGTCGGCGGCAGTACGGGAAGACGCAGGTGTGGTCGCGGAGGATGATCTGCTCGCGGATCAGGTCCGGCACCTCGTAGGCGTCGCTGTACCGCTCGGCCCGAGGTCGAGGATCGGCCGGACGGTGACGCTGGTCCCGGCGGCCTGGCACCACGCCTTGATGACGTCGATGCCGAGCGGCGAGCGGGTCGCCTCGCTCCGGGCGACGTCGCCGAGGGCTCCGGTGACCGCGTCGACCGACAGGTGCACGTAGAGCGTGAGATGCCGTGAGCGCGTCCTCGTGGTCGTCTCGGCCGCGGAGGTGTCGAGCGGAAGTGCATGCTCGCCGCGGGCGAGCATGCCCGCGGCCTTCGCGCGCCGGACGTCCAGCGTCTCCTCGGAGCCGGCCTTCTTGAGCTGCTCGGCCAGGGCTGCTATAGCGCGTTCGAGGTCGGCGGCGTCGGGCTGGTCGAGGATCGCGCTGACGTCGACGGTGCCGTCGAAGCCGGTTTGGCCGAGCCAGACGTCGAACCGGCGGTGCTCGGCTTCGCGGGCCTGACGCAGGATCGCCTCCTCGGGGTCGGTGTGCTCCTGGGCGACCCGGCAGATGTTGCTGATCTGATTCCGGGACACCTGGTGCGCGTAGGCCGCGATCCGCGCGTCCACGAGGTCAGCGGCCTCAGCAGAGAGCGGGATGGTGTCCTCGGTGATCCGGCGGACCTGCCACACCGCGAGCTCGCCCTTCACCAGGCGAGACCACACCCGCGGGAGTCGGACGCACGCCTCGAGGGCGTGCCCGACGTAGAACGACCCGGCCTGCTGGGTCATCCCGATCGCGGTGGTGAACTCGGTGACCGCGTGCTCCTGCACCTCCGGTGCGCCCGGGCCGGCGACGGGGAGCATCATCCCGGTGTCGATGACGTAGCCCGCCACGTCACCGCTGCCGGCCACGTGCGCGATCGCCCAATCGGCGGCGGCGATGAAGACCTCGCGGGCCGACTGCTCCTCGGCAGCCCGCGCGGCCATGGCAGCGCGCAGGGCGTCGCTGTCGCGCAGCAGCCGAGGGGTCCGAGAGGGCATGGCTTGATTCTATGCGAACAAGCGTTCGAAGAGAAGTGGATATCCCCAGATCAGGCGGGGTTTTGAGAACCTCAGCCATGGACAACTGAGAGAGACGAACGGCGCAGCCGGCGACGGCGAACGGGGAACACCCGCTGTACCGAGACGGCGAGCGACCACCGAGTGCCATGACCGCCACGGCGACCAGCGACAAGCGGCGAGCCGACCACGGCTGGCCGACTACCCGTCGCCGTCAGCATTCGGGTGCGGGGGTCTCGACAAGCTCGACCACCGGCGCTCACCGCCACCGCGAGCGGCGCGCCTTGCCGAGCTCGTCCCGCAGGTCCTCGTCGGTGAGGACGACAGCGGCCGGTCGCAGCCCCAGCGGCAGCCGCTCGCACCAGGCCAGCAGCCCGTCCGGACCGTCGAGCGCCACCGCGTCGGGCGCGATCGGCTGCACCACCGCCGTCAGCACGCCGTCCCGTCCGACGACCACCGCGGCCCGCACGCGGGGGTGCGCCTCGAGCACCTCCTCCACGTCGGCCGGGTGGACGTCGCGGTCGCCGAGGCGCACCACGTCGGCCGCGCGATCGGCCAGATGCAGCCGGCCGTCGGCGTCGAGCCGTCCGAGGTCCCCCTGGGTGCGCCACGGCATGTCGTCGGAGCGGCGCATCATGACCAGGCCGACCTCCCCCGTCGGTGCCTGCGTGCCGTCGGCGCGCTCGATGCGCAGCCGGGTGCCCGCGATGCCGCGCCCCACCGTGCCCGGGTGCTCGAGCCACTCCCGGCCGCCCACCAGCGTCAGGCCGTACGCCTCGGTGCCGGCGTAGACCTCCCAGACCCGCTCGGGGCCGAGCCAGTCGAGCCAGGCCCGCTTCACCGGCTCCGGGCAGCGCGCGCCGAGGTGCACGACCCGCTCCAGCGCGGGCAGCGCAGGCACCGGCGGCGACGACAGGGCCGGCAGCACCGCCCGCATCATCGACGGCGTCACCAGCGCCCAGGTGACGGCGTGCGACTCCGCCGCCGCGAGCCAGGCGTCCGGCTCGAACGCCGGCAGGAGCACCAGCTCGTGTCCGCTCATCAGCCCGCGCATCGCGTAGGTGAACGGCGCCGCGTGCCCGAGCGGACCCGCGACCAGCTGCACGCCGGTGGGCGGCATGAACTCCGGGACGCACCGCTCGGGGTCGATCCGCGCCGGCGCCGGCGCCCACACCAGCCGCGGCTCCCCGGTGCTGCCGCTGGTCGGCGAGACCTTCCAGTGGGCGGCGGCGAGATCCGGGGGCGGCGCGCCCGGCTCGGCCTCCAGCGAGGTCGACGGCCCCACCACGAGCGCGGGCCGGCCCGGCACCGGACGATCCGGACGGGCCGGCTGCACGCACGCGCCGGCCTTCCACGCCGCCACGCACGCGACGACGAACGGGACGCCGTTGGGCAGCGCGACCGCGACGACGTCGTCGGGCTCGAGGCCCTCGCGCACCCAGCGGGACGCCAGCGCCGACGCGTGGCGCTCCAGCCCGGCCCGCGTCAGCACCTCGTCCCCGCAGCGCACGGCGACGGCGTCGGGGGCGAGCTGCGCGAGCCGGGAGAACGCCCGGCCGATCGTCATGACGGCCATGCCGCGACCGTAGGTCGCGGTCGGCGTGGGCCGAAGGCGCCGAGCGCCGCGGCGTCGTCGTTCACGTGGACCTTACGACCGGGAGCGCGATCGTGTTCCGGCCGGAACCAGTCGGAAACATCCCGCCCTCAACGTTGACGTCATGCAGATCCGGCCGCACGACGCCCACCGCCACATCGGCGCGCTGCCGTCGTACGGGTTCTACGGCGGCCCGCCGATCACCCCCGACACCACCGCGAAGGCCACCGTCGAGGAGTTCCTCGCAAGCCTGGACGCCGAGGGAGTGGAGCGCTGCCTGGTGCTGCCGAACTACGGCGTGCCGGACCCCGACGTCGCCTTCGGCCTCAACCACCTCGCCCTCGATGCCGCCCAGCGCGACGAGCGCGTCTCGTGCGGGCTGTGGGTCAGCCCGAAGGCGTCCGACGCCGCGCGGAACGACGGCGCTCTCGCGCTGGTCGGGGAGCACGGCGTCCGGGCGCTCAAGACCAGCTTCCTGCTCGGCGGCGCGCCCGACGATCCCGACTGCGCCGAGCAGCTCGACCGAATCTTCACCACCGCCGCCGCCCACGACCTCACCGTGCACCTGCACACCTCGCCCGGCGCCGCGTCCGACGTCGATCGCATCGGCCGGCTGGTCGAGCAGTACGGCGACGCCACCCGCATCCACCTGGTGCACCTCGGCGGCGGCATGAGCGGCCACCTCAAGCTGATCGGCCACCGGCTCTTCGACTGGATCGACGCCGGCAAGCAGGTCTACACCGACACCAGCTGGGCGATCGGCTTCGCGCCGCGCTGGCTCGTGCAGGAGATCGAGCGTCGCGGCGTCGGACACGACCGCGTCCTGTTCGCCACCGACACGCCCTGGGGCGACTTCGCCGGCGAGTTCCACCGGCTCGCCGACGCCGCGGGCGACGGCGAGCTCGCCCACCAGTTCTTCCGCGGCACCTTCGAGCAGCTCTACGGCTGAGCGGACGTCGCGGCAGCCCTCCCCGAGGGACCGCACCGCAGCACCACGGCACCACCCGCACCACCCGACACCCGGCCCGAGACACCAGGAGCACCGATGGCCCAGTTCGACGACGAGATCATGGCGGCGATCCAGACGTCCGTCGCGGAGATCCCGCACCCCTCCCAGCCCCCGGGCACCAACCTCTACGGCTCCACCAAGATCTTCCCGGACTACCAGGCCGAGGAGGGCGAGTCGTACTTCACCCTCATCCACGGCATCCCGCACGAGTCGTCGGTGAGCTTCGTGGCCGTCCTCCAGGCCACCCGCGCGCTGCGCAAGGGCTTCGACACCGCCATCTACTTCTACGGCCCCGGCACGCTCGCGTGCATGGCCAGCCGCGGCTTCCCGACCATGGGCGACGCCGGCTTCCCGGGCGAGCTCAACCTCAACGGCGCCATCGAGACCTACATCAAGGAGGGCGGCACGGTCTTCTGCTGTCGCTTCGGCATGGCGCTGCACGGCCTGCGCGAGGAGGACCTCATCGAGGGCGTCGTGCCGGCGCACCCGCTGGACGTGCAGGACGCGATCATCCACTACGCCCGCAAGGGCGCCATCATCAACTCCACCTACAACCTGTGACCGCGCGATGACCGCCCCGACCCCGTCCGGACGCACGCGCGTCGACATCGCCATCCAGGGCATCCGTCTGCTCGACGCACCCGTCTCCCGCCGCGCGGGAGCGGGGCCGAGCGACGACGGGCACCTGCTGCTGGACGGGGTCGGCGCGGCCGTCCCGCTCAACCCGCGCAGTCCCTACTCCGTCAGGGGCGGACGCCTGCTGCTCGACGGCGCCGACACCGGCGTCGGCGTCGAGGCCGTCGCCCGACCCCGCTTCTACGACCTGACAACCGCCGACGGCGTCCGCTACGAGCAGATCGCCCGGCTGCACTCCGACCGCGTGCTCGCCACCACCGTCGTCCAGACCTGCGCCCGGTACGACGAGTCCGAGCGCTGCCGGTTCTGCGCGATCGAGGAGTCGCTGGCCAGCGGCGCGACGATCGCGGTCAAGACCCCGGCCCAGCTGGCCGAGGTGGCGCGCGCCGCCGTCGAGCTCGACGGCGTCACGCAGATGGTCATGACCACCGGCACCTCGCGTGGCCGCGACCGCGGCGCGGTGCACCTCGCCCGCTGCGTGCGGGCCGTGCACGAGGCCGTGCCCGACCTGCCGATCCAGGTGCAGTGCGAGCCGCCCGCCGACCTCGGCGTGATCGCCGAGCTGCACGAGGCGGGCGCCCGCTCCATCGGCATCCACGTGGAGTCGCTGGACGACGAGGTGCGGCGCCGCTGGATGCCCGGCAAGGGCTCGGTGCCGATGGCGGAGTACCGCGCGGCCTGGGCCGAGGCGGTGCGCGTCTTCGGCTGGAACCAGGTCTCGACGTACCTCATGGTCGGCCTCGGCGAGGACCCCGACGAGCTGATCGCCGGCGCCGAGGAGCTGATCGCGATGGGCGTCTACCCGTTCGTCGTCCCGTTCCGGCCGCTGGCCGGCACGCTCGCCACCGAGGTCGACGGCGCCACGGCGCCGCCGGCCGAGACCACCTACCGCGTCACCGCCCGGGTGGCGGCCGCCCTGCGCGCCGCGGGCATGTCCGGCGCCGACCAGGCCGCCGGCTGCGCGGCGTGCGGCGCCTGCTCCGCGCTGGAGTCGTCCGGCGCGGCCGCCTGTCAGGAGACCGCGTCGTGAGCGTCCAGGTGCGCGACCCGCGCGACGTCGTCCTGCTCGGCCGCGTGCGCCCGGCCTCCGCGTCCGCTCCGTTCACCATCGTCGAGGCCGACGCGCGGCTGCTCGCCGCCCACCGCGCCCTGCGCCATGCCGCGTTCGTCGAGGAGCAGGGGCTGTTCGTCGGCTCCGACCGCGACGCGATCGACGACGACCCGCGCACCCGCGTGCTGGTGGCGCTCACGCCGGACGGCGCCGTCGTCGGCGGCGTGCGGCTGCACCCCGTCGTCCACCCGGACGCCCCCGACGAGCGCGACCTCGGCTGGTGGCGCGGCGGCCGACTGGTCGTCGCGGCAGGGGCCCGACGCGGCCCGACGGCCGGCGTCGGCTCGGCGCTGGTGCGTGCGGCCTGCGCGGCCGCGGAGTCCGCCGGCGCCCTGCGCTTCGACGCCACCGTGCAGCCCACCCACGTGCCGCTCTTCGAGCGACTCGGCTGGCGGGCCGTCGCGACCGCCGAGGTGGCGGGACGTCCGCACGTCGTCATGGACTGGCCGATCGCCCGCGTGCAGCGGCTGGTCGCGGCCACCAAGGAGCCGCTCGGCTCCCTCGTCGGCGCGCTGCTCGGCCCCGACCTGCGCGGCGACGACGCCGCGCTCGTGCCCGGCACCGGCGTCGGCGTCGGCGTCGGCACCGCGCCCGGGATGGTCGCCGCCTGCGACGCCATCCTCCCCTCGATGGTCGAGCGCGACCCCGAGTGGGCCGGCTGGTGCGCGGTGCTCGTCAACGTCAACGACGTGCTGGCCATGGGCGCCGAGCCGCTCGGCCTGCTCGACGCCGTCGCGGCCCGCGACGCCTCGTTCGCCCGGCGCATCCTGCGCGGCCTCGCCGACGCCGCGGACGCCTACGGCGTGCCCGTGCTCGGCGGCCACACCCAGCTCGGCGTCAACGCCGCGCTGTCGGTCACCGCGCTCGGCCGGGTCGACGCTCCCGTGCCCGGGGGCGGCGGCTCCCCCGGCGAGGTCCTGCGGCTCACCGCCGACCTCGGCGGCGGCTGGCGCCGCGGCCAGGGCGCCACGCAGTGGGACTCCACCAGCCACCGCACCCCCACCGAGCTGCGGGCGCTGCGCGGCGTCGTCCCGGCCCTGGCGCCGAGCGCCGCCAAGGACGTCTCGATGAGCGGCTTGGTCGGCACCGCCGGCATGCTCGCCGAGGCCAGCGGCTGCCGGGCCGTGCTCGACGTCGCCGCCGTCCCGGTCCCCGCGGACGCCCGCGCCGCGGACTGGCTCACCTGCTTCCCCGGCTTCGCGATGATCACCGCGGAGCCCGCCGGACGTCCCGACCCCGTGCTCCCCCCGGACGCCGGCTTCCTCTCCAGCGCCGTCTGCGGCGGCCTCGAGCCGGGCGCCGGCGTCGGGCTGCGCTGGCCCGACGGCGTCGTCACCGAGGCCGTCGAGGGCCCCGTCACCGGGCTGGGGGCGGCATGAGCACCCACGGCACCACTCCCGGCACGACTCCCGGGAGCACCCCCGGCGCCCTGGGCCTCGCCGCGGTCGCCGACCACTTCGGCCGCGACGTCGGGGAGAACCTCGCCCTCATCGGCCGGCACGTGGCCGCGGCCCGCGCCCGCGGCGTCCGGCTGCTCGCCCTGCCCGAGGCCTGCCTGGGCGGCTACCTCTCCACGCTCGGCTCCGGACGCGACGGCAGCCACGCGGAGGCGCCCGACAGCCTGCCGCCGGCGATGGACGTCGACGGCCCCGAGATCGCCGCCCTGGTGCGGATCGCCCGCGAGATGACCCTCGTGGTCGGGCTCTGCGAGAGCGACGGCTCCCGCCGGTTCAACTCGGCCGTCGCGCTCAGCGGCGACGGCGTGCACGGCGTCCACCGCAAGGTGCACCAGCCGCTGGGCGAGCACCTCTTCTACGACGCCGGCGACGGCTTCGCCGCCCACGACACGCCCGTCGGACGGCTCGGCCTGCTGATCTGCTACGACAAGGCCTTCCCGGAGGCCGCCCGCGCGCTCGCGCTGGACGGCGCCCGCACGATCGCCTGCATCTCGGCATGGCCGGCGTCCCGCACGGCCACGGCCGAGAGCCTCGCCGACGACCGCTGGACCCACCGCCACAACCTCTTCGACGCCGCCCGCGCGCTGGAGAACCAGGTCGTCTGGGTCTCGGCGAACCAGACCGGCACCTTCGGCCGGCTGCGGTTCGTCGGCCACGCCAAGGTGATCGGCCCGGGCGGCGACGTGCTCGCCGACACCGGCATCGGCTCCGGCCTCGCCGTCGCCCGTCTCGACCTGGACGAGACCCTCAGCACCGCGCGCCGCGCGATGTTCCACCTCGGCGACCGCCGTCCGGCCGCCTACGCCGCCCTCCGGGAGACCGTCGATGCCTGAGATGACCATGACCGTGCGCTGGCCCGACGGCCGCGTGCAGGACTGCTACTCGCCGTCCCTCGTGCTGCACGACCACCTCGCGGCCGGCGCGCGGTACGAGGTCGCCGAGTTCGTCGAGCGCACCGCCACCGCGCTCGGCATCGCCAGCGAGCGCGTCCGCGCCCGGTACGGCTTCGCCTGCACGTCGGCGGCCGCCACGCTGGACGCCGTCCGCTCGGTCGCCCGGCGCCAGCCGACGGGGCAGGTCGAGGTGCTGCGCATGTGGCCGCCGCTGCCCGTCGAGGCCGCCCGGGCTGCCGGCCGGGACGGGAGCGCGTCGTGAACCGCACCGAGGTGCTCGTCGTCGGCGCCGGCCAGGCCGGCCTGGCGACCAGCTGGCTGCTCACCCGCGAGGGCGTCGACCACGTGCTGCTCGAGGCGCACACGGCGGCCCACGAGTGGGCCGACACCCGCTGGGACTCCTTCACCCTCGTGACGCCCAACTGGCACTGCCGGCTGCCCGGCTACGCCTACGAGGGCCCCGACCCCGACGGCTTCATGACCCGCGACGAGGTGGTCGCCTGGCTCGCCGGCTACGTCGCCTCCTTCGACCCGCCGGTGCGCGAGCACACCCGCGTCACGGCCCTGCGCCCCGCCGCCGACGGAGACGGCTACGAGGTCGACGCGACCGGCCCCGACGGCCCGGAGGCCTGGCAGGCGGCGCAGGTCGTCATCGCCACCGGCGGCTACCACACGCCGATCGTCCCGCCGTGGGCCTCCGCACTGGATCCGTCGATCCTCCAGCTGCAGTCGGCCGACTACCGCAACCCCGGCGGGCTGCCCGAGGGCGCCGTGCTGGTCGTCGGCACCGGGCAGTCGGGCGCGCAGATCGCCGAGGACCTCCACCTCGCCGGACGCCAGGTGCACCTCGCCGTGGGCGACGCACCGCGGGTCGCCCGCTTCCACCGCGGTCGCGACTGCATGACCTGGCTGGCCGAGATGGGGCTCTACGACACGCCCGTCGCCCGCTACCCCGGCGGCCTGGCCGCAAGGGAGAAGACCAACCACTACGTCACCGGACGCGACGGCGGCCGCGACGTCGACCTGCGCGCCTTCGCCCGCGACGGCATGCGGCTCTACGGGCTGCTCGACGGCGGTCGGGGCACGCAGCTGGCCTTCCAGCCGACCCTGCGCGCCGCGCTCGACGCCGCCGACGCCGTCTACTCCTCGATCAACCGCGACATCGACCGCTGGATCGAGGCGCAGGGCGTCGACGCCCCGCCGGCCCAGCCGTACGCGCCGGTGTGGGAGCCGGACGAGGAGCCGCTCGCGCTCGACCTCGTCGCCGAGGGCGTCACCAGCATCGTGTGGGCCATCGGCTACCGGCCCGACTACCGCTGGGTCGGCGTCCCGGTCTTCGACGGCTCCGGGCGGCCCGCGCACGAGCGCGGCGTGACGCCGTCGGACGGCCTCTACGTGCTCGGCCTGCCCTGGCTGCACACCTGGGGCTCCGGCCGCTTCCACGGCATCGCGCGCGACGCCGAGCACCTCGTCGAGCGCATCCTCGAGCAGCGTGCCGCGCGGCTCGCAGAGCGGCGCGAGCTCTCCGCGGTGGCGATCCTGGCGGGCGAGCGACCGGCGTCGTGACCCGCATCGGGGCGGTGGCCGCGCACTTCGGACGCGATCTCGACCGGGCGCTCGCGAAGCTCGAGGGCATCCTCGGCGACGCGCGCGCAGCCGGCGTCGAGCTGCTCGCCCTGCCCGACGCGACCCTTGGCGGCTACCTCTCCGACCTGCGCCGTCCCGACCCCGCCGCGCTGCCTCCGGCGCTGACGGAGGACGACCTGCCGGTGCGTCGGCTGGCCGCCCTCGCGGGGCCGATGGTGGTCTGCGTCGGCCTCACCGAGCGCGACGGCGCGGCGGCCTCGGGCACCGAGCGGCTGTTCAACACCGCCCTGTGCCTCAGCGGGGACGGCGTCCTCGGTCGTCACCGCAAGGTGCACCAGCCGGCCGGCGAGTCGCTCGTCTATGCCGCCGGCGAGGAGTTCGCGGCCTTCGAGACCCCCGTCGGCCGGCTCGGGCTGCTG
This sequence comes from Nocardioides sp. TRM66260-LWL, assembly GCF_020075545.1. Classification (GTDB taxonomy): domain Bacteria; phylum Actinomycetota; class Actinomycetes; order Propionibacteriales; family Nocardioidaceae; genus Nocardioides. The sequence continues at coordinate 849,466 of NZ_JAIQZK010000001.1, read as the reverse complement.
ATCGACTACGACAAGACCTTCCCCGAGGCCGCCCGCGCCCTCGCCCTCGACGGCGCCCAGACCATCGCCTGCCTGTCGGCGTGGCCGGCGTCGGTCACCGACCGGGCGTCCCGGCTGCCCCAGGACCGCCAGTCGCGGCTCTTCGACCTCTACGACTGCGCGCGGGCCGCGGAGAACCAGGTCGTGTGGGTCTCGTCGAACCAGACCGGCGTGCTCGGCGGGCTGCGCTTCCTCGGTCAGGCGAAGATCGTCGGACCGGGCGGGGACGTGCTGGCGCGCACGTCGTCCAAGGGCGGCCTGGCGGTGGCGGAGGTCGACGTCGCGGCCGAGGTGGCCCGCTCCCGTCGGCTCCTGCACCACCTGGCCGAGCTGCGTCCGGACGCCTATCGCACCGCCGTGGCCGGGCACCGGGAGGACGCGTGAGGATCGCCCTGCTCACCTACTCGACCCGCCCGCGCGGCGGCGTCGTGCACACCCTCGCCCTGGCGGAGGCGCTGGCCGCGGAGCCGGACGTCGAGGTCGACGTCTGGACGCTCGGCCGCGGCGGCGACACCACGTTCTTCCGACCGGTCGACCCGCGCGTCGGTGTCCGGGCGGTGCCGTTCGACGACCCCGACGCCGACGTCGGCCGGCGCATCACCCGCTCGATCGCGGTGCTCAGCGACGCGTTCGCCGCGGAGCGCGACCGCTACGACGTCGTGCACGCCCAGGACTGCATCTCGGCGAACGCCGCCCTGCCCTGCCTGCGCACGATCCACCACCTCGACCACTTCACCACCCCCGAGCTGGCCGCCTGCCACGAGCGGGCGGTCGTCGCGCCCAGCGCGCGGGTCTGCGTCTCGCGGGTCGTCGCCGAGGAGGTGCGCGAGGGCTGGGGGCTCTCCCCCGTCGTCATCCCGAACGGCGTCGACGCCGCCAGGTTCGCCGCGGCCGCCGCCGCGTCACCCGACGCGGTCGCCGGACGCGCCGCCTGGGCCGGACGACTCGGCCGCTACGTGCTGGCGCTGGGCGGCATCGAGCCGCGCAAGGGCAGCCTCGACCTGCTCGAGGCGTTCGCCCGCCTCCGCGACCAGCCGACCGGACACGACCTGCGGCTGGTCTTCGGCGGCGGCGAGACCCTCTTCGACTACCGCGACTACCGGGCAGCCTTCGACGCCCGCTGCGCCGCGTTGGGGGTCGAGCCGGTCGTCCTCGGCACGCTCACCGAGGACGAGCTGCCGACGCTGGTGGCCCAGGCCGACGCCCTGGCGATGGTCTCGACCCGCGAGGGCTTCGGCCTGGCCGCCCTCGAGGCGCTGGCCGCCGGCGTCCCCGTCGTGGCCCGCGACCTCCCGGTGCTGCGCGAGGTGCTCGGGCCGACCGTCCGCTACGGCGCCGACGTGCCTTGCATCGCCCGCGCGCTCGCCGAGGCCGTCGACGGCCGGACCGACCACGACCCGGCGCCCGGACGCGTCCTCGCCGCGTCGTACACCTGGACGGCGGCCGCCCGCGCCCACCTGGAGCTCTACGCGCGGCTCCCCTGACCCGTGCGCGCCGTCGGTGCCCACCCGGACGCCGACGCCGACGGCCCGCCCACCGCCCCGAGGGGCGACGAGCGGGCCGTCGGGTCGAGCAGAGCGCGGATCAACTCGGGTCGGTGAGCCTGATCGTGTACGTCGCCTGCGCGCCGTAGCCGAGCAGGAAGCCGACGTAGGCGGCCCCGGCCGGGATGGTGGTCGTCTCGCCGTTCGTCACGAACCCGCCGCCGTCGATCGCCGCGCACGAGGAGTCGTAGAACCACAGCTGGTACTCGCCGATCGGCACGTCGGCCTTCACCCGAGCCTGGTGGGTGCCGTCGCCGAAGCCCTTCGGGATCCGGCTGAACGAGGCGTCGACGCCGTTGGCGCTCGGCAGGTCGGGGCAGGTCCAGCTCGCCTCGGTGACGCCGGGCTTGTACGGGTCGAGGCCGACGAGCGAGCCCTGGGCCGGGTTGCCGACCGCGACGCTGCCCGACACGGTCCGCGGCCGGTCAGGCCTCGGCCTGGTCGGGGTGATGCCGCGGGTCGGACCGAAGGCCTGCACCTCGGCGACGATCGCGGTGCCGGCGTTGGCGGCGCCGTCGCCGAACGTCCTGAGCGGGGTCACCCGCACGAACGACGCGGTGACGGGCTCGGCCAGCCGCAGCGTCTGCAGGTTCAGGTCGGGTGCCGTGGGCCGGGGGCCGTCGAAGGAGAACGACGCGACCTTCGCGGTCGTCCAGCGGCGTCCGTCGCGCGAGGTCTCCACCCTCACCTGCCGGGCGGCGGCGAAGCGCGGGGCGTTGGTCGGCTTGTAGACGCTCACCGCGAGGGTGTCGATCCGCGCCGAGCGGCCGAGCCTTATCGTCGCCTGCGCCTTCCTGCCCGCGTTGTACGCGGTGCCCGCGTCGGCGGTGCGCCACGAGGTGGCCTCGGTGTCGTCCAGCAGCGCGGCGGCCGGGGTGGCGTCCTGCTCGCTGGTGACCTTCACGACCTTCGCGCCGGTCTGCGCCGAGAGCACGTTCGGCCGGATCGCCAGGCGGACGGTGCGGGAGCCGGTGACCCTGAGGGTCGTGTGGGTGAGGCCGAAGCCGGGGGCCTGGATCGTCAGCAGGTGCGAGCCGCGCACGAACGCGGCCCTCGCCCGACCGGCGGCGTCGGTGGTGGCGAAGGGAGTCGCGCGAGCCTCGAACTCGCCGCCGAGCAGCCGCACGCCCTCGACCGGACGCCCCGTGGAGGCGTTGGTGACGACGAACCGCAGCCGGCCGTTGCGCGCCGCGGTCGGCACGTCGAAGCCGGGCCTGGGGTCGGTGTCGGTCTCCCCCGCGACCTTGGCGGAGACGCCCATGCCGCGGTTCGCGAACGCCGTCCACACGGCGTCGAGGTAGCGGGTGCCGTAGCGCAGCCGCGCGGCCTTCACGATCGCGTCGCGCATGTCGAGCATCGACGGCGCCTGCGGGCTGATCGGCATGGCGTCGGTGACGAGGTGCTCTGCGACGTCGCTGGCCCGGCGCTGGTCGCCGCCGACGGCCCGGAGGATCTGGCTGCGCAGCTCCCAGAGGGTGGCGGTCCAGATCTCGCCGTCGGCGTGCACCTCCGGTCCGGTGAGGTCGTAGCCGTAGTCGCCGAGGGTCAGCGGGCTCTCGGCGTAGTTCCAGTTGCGGATGCCGCGGTGCGGGTCGCCGACGTAGGCCGCGACGACGGCGGTCCGGCTCAGGCCCTCGCGGAAGAGGTGGTTCATGGCGTACCAGTCGCCCCAGCCCTCGCCCATGGCACCGGACTCGGTGGTGCCCAGCGAGCCGAGGCCGCCACCGCCGACGTAGCGGTTCGAGAGGCCGTGGCTGTACTCGTGCTGGATGATCGTGGCGTCGAAGTCGCCGTCCCGCGGCTGGCCCTCGAACGCGTCGTCGACCGGCTCCCAGAGGTACATGTTGGTGAAGCCCGGGATGCCGTCGGGCAGGGTGAGCATGTTGGCGTTGTTGCGACCGAGGTCGATCACCTCGCTGGTGAGGTTCAGCGCGCCCGACTGGGCGCCGCCGACGATCGGGTCGCCACCGGCGGGCGTGCTGCCGCCGCCCGTGTTCAGCAGCTGGAAGTCGCCCCCGCTCTCGGTGAAGCCGAACTGGTAGTACTCGTCGTGGATCCGGTTGTGGTGCCAGAACAGGTTGGTCGAGGCGGCGTCGGCGTCCTGGACGAACGAGCCGGTCGCGCCCTTCGAGCGGCGCCAGGCGTCGGGGAAGTCGAAGCGGAACGACGAGGTCGGCGAGACCGTCCGGTTGTACTGGTCGGCCGCGACGAGCGGCACCGTCCAGGCCTTGGCGGCGTCGGCGTTGTTGCCGAGCAGGGTGACGCCGGGTGCCCCCGCCGTGCCGCTGGGGTCGACGTAGCCGCCCGGCGACTGCGCGGTCGGGCCGAAGCTCCGAACGACGGGCTTGCCGCCGCGCGGCGCGCCCGGGTAGTTCTCGAAGACCGTGCCGTCGGACTCCCACTGGACGAGGGACTTGCGCAGCAGCGGGCGTCCGGTGCGGGCGTCGACGATCGTCGCGTAGGCGTGGTCGGCGCCGAGGATCGACAGCACCGCGTACGCCGCCCGCGCGCCCTGCGCGGTCGGGAAGGCGACCCGGCGGACGTACTGCCTGGCGCCCAGGACGCCCCCGTCGAAGACCCGGTAGCCGCCGGCGACGGTGCCGGTGTCGACGGGCGCGAAGCCGGTCAGGTCCGGTGCGAGCGCCGCGACAGCGGCGGTGAGCGCCTGCCGGGGCGTGAGGTCGAAGGAGCCGCCGAGGTCGGCACCGCGCACCGTGTCGCCGGCGTAGCTCGCCACCCGACCGCGCCGGTCGATCAGGAGCGTCATGATCGCGCCGTAGCCCGACGGCACGCCGTCGAAGGTCTGGGCGAGGCTGATCACGCGGGCGCCGACGCCGGGCAGCGGGTGGTCGCGGACGACCCGCAGAGCGCGCACCTGGGCGGACGTGAGGCCGAAGGCCGCGGCGTGCCGCGCGAGCCAGGCGCGAGCGATCGTCAGCGGAGCAGCGGACGAGGGCCCCGACAGGAAGCCCGCACCGGCGTCGATGGTCCGCGGGGTGCCGGTGGCGTTCCACCGGACGACGACGTCACCGAGCGCGGCCACCGCCCGACGCTGCGCCGCGGTCGGGGCCAGCGGCGCCGCCGCGGCACGGCTGTCGAACTCGAGGTGGGCGAGCGCATCGCCCGCGAAGGGCACCGCGCCGACGGGCGCGACCGCCGACGGCGACGACTGCGGGGCGGCCACCGCCGCCTGGTGCAGGGCCGGCGCGGCGATCACCGCGAGCGCGGTGCCGGCCACCATCGGACGGAGGAAGGACGGGCGCCGCAGGCGCCGGGGCAGACGATTCATGGGGGACCTTGTCCGGTCTGGCCGACGCCCGAGCGGGACCGACGGCGTGGGGAGGATGGGTTGTCGCCTCAACGCGCCGCCGCCGTCGGGGCTACGGCCCCCGACCGTCCCCGGTGCAGGAAACCCTGCGAAGGTCGTCACACCCGTCGGCCCGCCCGGTCGGGCGGGCCGCCCGCTTCGACCCTGCCGACACACTGGCGACGTGCTGCTCGCCGATCTCGCCGCCTGCTCCGCCGGGCTCGCCGCCACCCGATCGCGCACCGCCAAGGTCGCGCTGCTCGCGCCCGTGCTGGCCGAGGCGGCGGCCGAGGGCGAGGAGACCCTGGCGATCGTCACCTCCTACCTCGGCGGGGCGCTGCGCCAGCGCCGCACCGGCCTGGGGTGGCGCTCGATGACCGCGCTGCCGGCGCCCGCCGCCGAGGCCACGCTCACCGTCGCGGAGACCGATGCCGCGTTCGCCGCGATGGCCGCCCTCGCCGGTCCCGGCTCCGCGGCCATGCGCTCCGCCGCCGTCGAGTCGCTCTTCGGCCGGGCCACCGAGGTCGAGCAGCCGTGGCTGCGCTCGCTGGCGTTGGGCGAGGTGCGGCAGGGGGCGCTCGACGCGCTGGTCCAGGAGGCGCTGGCGAGGGCCGGCGACGTGCCGCTGGCCGCCGTCCGGCGGGCCGCCATGCTGGCCGGGTCGACCGTCGCGATCGCGCCGCTGGCCTTCGCCGGCGAGGACGCGCTGGCGGCCGTGGGCCTCACCGTCGGACGCCCGGTGCTGCCGATGCTGGCGTCGTCCGACACCTCGGTGGCCTCCGCGGTCGCCGCGCTCGTGGACCGCGACGGCGGGCCGGTGTCAGTGGACGCCAAGCTGGACGGCATCCGCATCCAGGTGCACCGCGACGGCGACGACGTCCGCATTGCCAGCCGCAGCCTGGAGGACCTCACCGCCCGCCTGCCCGACGTCGTCGACGTCGTCCGGGCGCTGCCCGCCCGCCGCGTCGTGCTCGACGGCGAGGCCCTCACGCTGGCCGACGACGGCCGCCCCCGCCCGTTCCAGGACACCGCCTCGCGCACCTCCCGCCGCAGCGGCGGCACCGAGCTCGTCGTCCCGTGGTTCTTCGACCTGCTGCACCTCGACGACGTCGACCTGCTCGACGCCCCCGCCGCCGACCGGCTCGCCGCCCTGGAGGCGCTCGTCCCCGAGGCCCACCGGGTGCGGCGCCTGGTCACCGACGACCCCGACGCCGCCGAGGCCTTCGCCGCCCAGGTCGTCGCCGACGGCCACGAGGGCGTCGTCGTCAAGAGCCTCACCGCCCCCTACGAGGCCGGACGCCGCGGCGCGGCCTGGGTGAAGGTCAAGCCCGTCCACACCCTCGACCTCGTCGTGCTGGCGGTCGAGTGGGGCTCGGGCCGCCGCAAGGGCCTGCTCTCCAACATCCACCTCGGCGCCCGCGACCCCCAGGGCGGTCCGCCGGTGATGGTCGGCAAGACGTTCAAGGGCATGACCGACGAGATGCTCGCCTGGCAGACCGAGCGCTTCCTCGCGCTCCAGACCCACCACGAGGGCCACGTCGTCCACGTCCGCCCCGAGCAGGTCGTCGAGATCGCCCTCGACGGCGTCCAGCGCTCCACCCGCTACCCCGGCGGCGTCGCGCTGCGGTTCGCCCGGGTCGTCCGCTACCGCGACGACAAGACCGCCCAGCAGGCCGACACGATCGACGCGGTGCGCGCCCTCGGCTGACGAGGCGGCGTCCGGAGGGCTTCCGTCACAGATGTGCAACTCCGAGTTGCACACGTCGTACCATGCCGCCATGGCCCACGCACCCGCCACCGACGGACGTCGATCCGCCGCCGCCGCGCGCCGCCGCGCGCGCGAGGCCGAGATCGTCGCCGCCACGCGTGCGCTGTTCGACGAGCGCGGCGTCCGCGACGCCCAGATCGAGGACATCGCCAAGTCCGTCGGCATCAACCGCGCCATCGTCTACCGGCACTTCACCGGCAAGGAGGAGATCTTCGCGCTGACCCTCGTCGGCTACCTCGACGAGCTCCGCACCGACCTCCTCGAGGCCGCGGACGACGCGCTCCCCCACGCCGAGCGGCTCAGCCGCATCGTCACGGCCTTCGTCGACTACGCCCTCGCGCACCCGGCGTTCGTCGACTGCGCCCAGGCGCTGATGCGGCGCTCCGGGCCCGAGCTGCTCGACGAGATCTCCGAGTCCGCGCTGTTCCGCCTCGGTCGCGGCATCTCGAGCTGCCTGAGCGTGCTCTCCAGCTGCATCCGCGACGGCGTCGAGCGGGGCGTCTTCGACGTCGCCGACCCCGACCTGCTCGCCAACACGCTCTACGCCAGCGGGCTCGGCGCGCTGCAGCTCGCGCGGGTCGGCATCCTGGTCACCGAGGCGGCACCCGGCGTCCCCACCGTCGGCGAGATCTCCGCTGACCAGGTGCGCGCCTACCTCGTCGACTCCGCGCTCGCGCTCGCGGGGCGTCGCACGCCCGCCTGACCCGCACGACGCCCAGCACGCACGACGGCCGGCCACCCCCACGGGGTGACCGGCCGTCGTCGTCAGGCGAGGTGGTGCGATCAGGGGCGCTCGAGGATGGCGGTGACGCCCTGGCCGCCGGCGGCGCAGACGGAGATGACCGCCTTGCCGGAGCCCTTCTCGGCGAGCAGCTTCGCGGCGTTGGCGACGATCCGCGCGCCGGTGGCGGCGAACGGGTGGCCGGCACCGAGCGAGGAGCCCTTGACGTTGAGCTTGCTGCGGTCGATCGAGCCCAGCGGGGCGTCGAGACCGAGGCGCTCCTTGCAGAACACCGGGTCCTCCCACGCCTTGAGGGTCGAGAGCACCTGCGAGGCGAAGGCCTCGTGGATCTCGTAGAAGTCGAAGTCCTGCAGCTTGTAGCCCTCGCGCTCGAGCATCCGGGCCATCGCGTACGCGGGGGCCATGAGCAGGCCCTCGCCACCGTGGAGGTAGTCGACCGCGGCGGTCTCGTAGGCGGTGAAGTACGCCAGGATCGGCAGGCCGCGCTCCTTGGCCCACTCCTCGCTGGCCAGCAGCACGACGGACGCGCCGTCGGTCAGCGGGGTGGAGTTGCCGGCCGTCATCGTGGCGGCCTCGCCCTTGCCGAAGACCGGCTTGAGCTTGGCGAGCTTCTCGACGCTGGAGTCGGGACGCAGGTTGTTGTCGCGCTCGACGCCGCGGAACGGCGTGATCAGGTCGTCCTGCCAGCCCTCCTCGTACGCCTTGCCGAGGTTCTGGTGCGACGTGGCCGCGAGATCGTCCTGCGCCTCGCGGGTGATCTGCCACTCCAGGGCGGTCAGCGCCTGGTGCTCGCCCATCGACAGGCCGGTGCGCGGCTCGCCGTTGGACGGGATGGCCAGGCCGATGTCGCCGGGGCGGATCGAGGCCAGGATCGCGAGGCGGTCCTTGGTGGTCTTGGCGTTGTTGAGCTTGATCAGCTTCTTGCGCAGCTTCTCCGAGATCGCGATCGGCGCGTCGGAGGTGGTGTCGGAGCCGCCGGCGATGCCGACGTCGATCTGACCCAGGGCGATCTTGTTGGCCACGTAGATCGCGGCCTGCAGGCCGGTGCCGCACGCCTGCTGGATGTCGGTGGCGGGCGACTCCGGCGAGAGCTTGGAGCCGAGGACGGTCTCGCGGGCGAGGTTGAAGTCGCGCGAGTGCTTGAGGACGGCGCCGGCGACGAACTCGCCGATGCGCTCCCCCTCCAGGCCGAAGCGCTCGACGAGGCCGTCGAGGGCTGCGGTGAGCATCTCCTGGTTGGACGCGGTGCTGTAGACGGTGTTCGACCGGGCGAAGGGAATCCGGTTCCCTCCGACCACGACGACGCGGCGGGTGGTGGTCTGCATGCACGCATCATTACTGGCGAGTAGCCTTGGCGGGAAGTCTCTGAGTGCCACGTCACGAAATGTGGACACCGAGTTACACCTGGAGTTACATGTTCGCGGCTCCGCGTGCCCTCGGACGGAGCCCCACGGACTTCACCGACCGATCGTCACGTCACGCGCCACACGAAGAGGACACCATGAGCGACAAGTACCAGGCCTTCACCGACTCCCCCCTCGGCAAGCTGCTGGTCAAGAACCTCGGCCTGCCCAACCCGACGAAGCTCGACCGCTACACCGCGGGCGACCCGCTCGTCCAGGGCACCGTGCTGGTCGGCGGCAAGGGCCGCGTGGGCGAGTCCCTCCCGGGCCTGCTCGACGTGCTGGGCATCGCGTCGGCCACCGAGAAGGCCGACGGCGAGCGCTACAAGGGCCTGGTCTTCGACGCCACCGGCCTCGAGACCGTCGAGGACCTCGTCGAGCTGCAGGCGTTCTTCACCCCGCTGCTGCGCAGCCTGAGCAGCTGCGCGCGGGTCGTCGTCCTCGGCACCCCGCCGGCGTCGCTCGAGGGCAGCGCCCGCATCGCGCAGCGCGCGCTCGAGGGCTTCACCCGCAGCCTCGGCAAGGAGATCGGCAAGGGCGGCACCGTCCAGCTCGTCTACGTGGCCGAGGGCTACGAGGACTCCCTGCTCTCCACCCTGGGCTTCCTGCTCTCCCCCAAGTCGGCCTACGTCTCGGGCCAGGTCGTGCGCATCGGCGCCCACGGCGAGAAGCACGGCGCGGACGTCGCCGACTGGACGAAGCCGCTGGCCGGCAAGGTCGCCTTCGTCACCGGCGCGAGCCGCGGCATCGGCGAGGAGATCGCCCGCGTGCTGCACCGCGACGGCGCCACCGTCGTCGGCCTCGACGTGCCGCAGGCCGCCAGCGACCTGCAGAAGGTGATGAAGGAGATCGACGGCGACTGGCTGACCCTCGACATCACCGCCAAGGACGCCCCGCAGCGCATCGCCCAGCACCTCAAGGATAAGCACGGCGGCGTCGACGTCGTCGTCCACAACGCCGGCGTCACGCTGGACAAGAAGCTGGCCAACCAGAACCCCGACCGCTTCGGCAAGGTCCTCCAGATCAACCTCGAGGCCCCCGAGCGCATCACCGCCGAGCTGCTGGCGCAGAAGGTCGTCAACGCCAACGGCCGGATCATCGGCGTCGCCTCGATCGCCGGCATCGCGGGCAACCTCGGCCAGACGTCCTACGCGGCCTCGAAGGCCGGCGTCATCGGCTTCGTCGACTCCCTCGCCGAGGAGCTGGAGGACGGCATCACGATCAACGCCGTCGCCCCCGGCTTCATCATCACCGCGATGACCGCCGCCGTGCCGTTCGCGACCCGCGAGGTCGGCCAGCGGCTCAACGCGATGTCGCAGGGCGGCCTGCCCGTCGACGTCGCCGAGACCATCGCCTGGTACGCCAGCCCCGCCTCCTCGGCGGTCAACGGCAACGTCGTCCGCGTCTGCGGCCAGATGATGCTGGGCGCCTGAGATGGCCGTCGAGACCAAGACCTGGGACGGCGCCACCGGCGCGTCCGTGCTGCTGAAGGCCGCGCTGCCCTCCCTGCCGGTCGTCGGCTCGCTGCCCGGCGTCAAGAAGGCGTCCTCGCAGGGCTTCGAGGGCCTGGGGTACCAGCGTCCGGCCGTGCGGATCGACCGCGCGCACGTCGAGGCGTACGCCCGCGTGTGCGGCTTCCCGACCAAGGACGCCGTCCCGCTGCCGTACCCGCACATGCTCGCGTTCCCGCTGCACATGGCGATCATGACCGACGCCGCCTTCCCGGCCCCGGCCATCGGCACCGTGCACCTGGAGAACTCGATCACCGGGCACCGGCCGATCCTGGTCGGCGAGGAGCTCGAGGTCGCCGCCCGCGTCAGCGCCCCGCTGCCGCACCCCAAGGGCACGATCTTCGAGTTCTCCACCGAGGTGCACGCCGGCGGCGAGCTGGTGTGGGAGTCGGTCTCCACCTACCTGCGCCGCGGCAAGGGCACCCCGGACGCGCCGTCCGGCTCGTCCTTCCCCGACGCCGACCCGACCGGCATCGTGTGGCGGCTCCCCGGTGACCTCGGCCGGCGCTACGCGGCGGTCTCCGGCGACGCCAACCCCATCCACCTCTACCCGCTCACGGCGAAGGCACTGGGCTTCCAGCGTCAGATCGCCCACGGCATGTGGACGATGGCCCGCTGCGTCGCGGCACTGGAGAACCGCCTGCCGGGCGCGGTGAAGGTCGACGTCGCGTTCAAGAAGCCGGTGTTCCTGCCGGGCGCGGTGGCCTTCGGCTCCCGCGTGCTCGACGACGGCTTCGCGTTCTCGCTCAGCAGCCCCCGCAGCGGCGCGCCGCACCTGGCCGGCCGCACCTGGGCGCTCTGAGCCGCGTCCCGCTCGATCGCGAGGCCCCCGGACCGAGTCGGTCCGGGGGCCTCGTGACGTCCCGGGCGGGCGCGCCGCGGGTCGCGGACGGGGTGATGTCAGGGGAATCTGGACGTTCTCAGGGGAAACTTCACCTGACAACGTCCGGTTTCCCCGGATATCCGGGGAAACCTGCCCGGGCGGCTCAGCCCCGAGGCGGACGGATCAGCCCCTCCTGGGCCACGGTGGCGACGAGCACGCCGTCACGGGTGAAGACCCGGCCGAGGGCGAGGCCGCGGGCGCCGCTGGCCGACGGCGACCACTGGTCGTAGAGCCACCACTCGTCGGCGCGGAAAGGGCGGTGGAACCAGATCGTGTGGTCGAGGGAGGCCATCTGGGTGCGGTGGCCCGGCACGTCGTGCGCGGCGAGCGTCGAGCCGAGCAGGCTGATGTCGCTGGCGTAGGCGAACGCGCCGAGGTGGGCCAGCGGCTCGTCCGGCAGCCGGCCGGCGGCGCGCAGCCACAGCCGGGCGCGCGAGGGACGCTCGGGGTCGGCGGGCAGGCCGTGACGCGAGTTGCCCATCCAGCGCGCCTCCATCGAGGCCCACTCCCGACCGAGCTGCTCGCCCTCGGTGTTGCCGCGCTCGACCATCAGCGCCATGAAGTCGACGCCGGTCTCGGGGGCGGCGACCTCGGGCATGGCGTCCTGGTGGTCGAAGCCGTCCTCGTGCCGCTGGAAGTTCGCGGTCAGGTAGTAGATCGGCTTGCCGTGCTGTCGGGCGGCCACGCGCCGGGTCGCGAAGGAGCGCCCGTCGCGGATGCGCTCGACGTCGTAGACGATCGGACGGGTGGGGTCGCCGGCGAGCAGGAAGTAGGAGTGCAGAGAGTGCACGTGCAGGTCGTCGGCGACCGTGCGGACGCCCGCCACGAGAGCCTGGGCGGCCACGTGACCGCCGTAGACGCGTCCGCGACCGGTGTCGAGCGTGGCGCCGCGGAAGAGGTCGGGCTCGATGGTCTCGAGGTCGAGCAGCCCGATCAGCTCGTCGACGGCCTCCTGGCCGCCGATCGGCGGCAGCAGCGAGCCGCTCACCCCTGGGCTCCTGCCGTGTCCACCGTGGGACGCTCGGCGAGCGGACGCAGCAGCGCCTCCTGCGCGACCGAGGCGACGAGCGTGCCGTCCTGCGTGAACACCCGCGCCGTCACCAGCCCGCGCGCACCGGCGCCGGCCGGGCTGACCTGGTCGTAGAGCAGCCACTCGTCGACCCGGAAGGGCCGGTGGAACCAGATCGCGTGGTCCAGCGACGCGACGAGGGTGTGCCGGCCGCCCATCCGCAGACCGTGCGGGGCCAGCGCCGCGCCCATCAGCGTGAGGTCGGAGAGGTAGGCGAAGCCGGCGGTGTGGGCCAGCGGCTCGTCCGGCAGCCGGTCGGCGACGCGCAGCCAGAACCGCTGGCGTCCGGGACGCTCGCGGTCGGGCGGCAGCAGGTCCGCGGACGAGCCGACGTAGCGGAACTGCACGGAGTCCCACTCGGCGAGGTCGTCCGAGCCCGGCAGCGTGCGCGGGTCGAGGCAGTCCTCGGGAGCGGGGACGTCGGGCATGACGTCCTGGTGGTCGCGTCCCTCCTCGGGACGCTGGAGGTCGACGGTCATCGCGAAGATCGGCCGCCCGTGCTGCCGGGCGAGCACGCGGCGGGTCGCGAACGACCGTCCGTCGCGCAGCCGCTCGACGTCGTAGACGATCCGGGCGGCGGTGTCGCCGGGCTGCAGGAAGTAGGCGTGCAGGGAGTGGACGACGTAGGAGTCGTCGACCGTGCGGTCGGCGGCCACGAGCGCCTGCGCGGCGACCTGCCCGCCGAAGACCCGCTCGAGGTTGGACGGCTGCTGCTCGCCGCGGAAGAGGTTCTGGTCGATCGTCTCGAGGTCGAGCAGCGCGGTGAGCTCCTCGACGGTGCGCGGCACCTCAGCCGTCCTCGTCGTCGCGGTTCTCGAGGCCGGCCAGGAACTGCTCGAACTCCTTGCCGATCTCCTCGCCGGTCGGCAGCGGCTGGTCGTCGGCCAGCAGGTTGCCGCCGGAGTCCTCCGCGCGGCGGAAGGTGTCGTACTGGCGCTCCAGGGCCGTGACGACCTCCGCGATCTCGGGGTTGGCCGCGAGGTGGGCGGCGATCTCGACGTCGCGGTCCTCGGCCTCGGCGTGCAGCCCCGAGAGGTCGAGGGTCAGCCGGCCGGCCAGCTCGACCTGCTCGAGCAGCGCCGCCGAGGCGCGGGGGTAGTCGAGCTGGGCGAGGTAGTGCGGGATGTGCGCGACGAAGCCGAGCGCCGCGTGCCCCTGCTCGCCGAGTCGGATCTCCAGCAGGGCCTGGGCGCTGCTCGGCACGCGCAGCTCGCCGCTCCACATGCTCTCGCCGCTGAGCAGCGACGGGTCGTTGGCGTGGTGGGTCAGCGCGATCGGGCGGGTGTGCGGCACCGCCATCGGCACCGAGCCCATCTGGACGACGCGGTCGACGCCGAACCGCTCGACGACCTCGCCCACGGCCCGGCAGAAGGCCTCCCACCGGACGTCGGGCTCGGGGCCGTGGAGCAGCAGGAACGGGGTGTCGCCGAGGTCGCGCAGCAGCCGGACGACCAGGCGCGGCGCGTCGTAGGCGTCGTAGTGGTCGCGGACGAACGACACGGCCGGACGACGGGCCCGGTAGTCGTGCAGCTCGTCGACGTCGAAGGTCGCCACGACGCGGGCCTCGCCCGTGGTCTCCGCGAGGTCGACGAGGTGCTGGGCTGCGCGGGCCGAGGCGTTGCCGGCGTCGAGGAAGCCGTCGAGCGCCACCACCATCGTCAGGTGCTGGCCGGAGGAGTCGAGCTCCGGCACCTCGTCGACGATGTGCACCAGGCGTCCGCTCACCGGGGTCCTCTCGTGCTGGGGTGGGTGGGCCCGCCCGGGCGGGCGGGTCGTGCGCCGGTCCGAGCGCCGCGCGGGCTCACGATATTCCAGCGTCGGTCCCACGCCGTCCAGCCATCGCCGTGCCGCCGTCGCGGGCGTGGCCGACGTCACCGCGCCGCAGGCCCGCGAGACCGCGGGTCAGCGCGCGTAGGTGTCGACGAGGTCGCGGGCGGCCCGCGCCACCAGCCAGCGCGGGGCGATGCCCACCACGTCGCGCACGACGCCGTCTGGGTCGTCGGATCCGTCGCGGAAGGCGTCCAGCAGCGACCACAGCGTGCTCTCCCCCGCGGCGTCGACGATCGCCTGGCACGCCCACCACGACACCGCGTAGGCGGCCGGGGCGGCCGGGCCGGCGAAGTCGGCGAGCGTCGGCAGGGCCCGGGGGTCGCTGCGGGCCACCGCGATCGCGGCGGCGGGCACGGTGCGGCGACCGGGCGGGAGCGCACGCGTGGAGACCCACTCGGCCAGCCCCTCCTGCAGCCACAGCGGCGCGCGGTCGTCCCGGGTGCCGAGCGCCACGTGGGTCAGCTCGTGGCGCAGCAGCCGGTCGCGCGAGACCGGGTCGGCGCGCAGGATGCGGGGCGCCAGCACGACCCGGGTCGCGGCCACCCGCGAGCCGACGCGGGTCGCGTCCGTGGGCACCTCGTAGGCGACGCCGTCGAGCGAGCCGACCTCCCCGCCGCGCGCGGGCGCGGCGGCGTCGAGGAGCGAGGGGTCGGCGAGCGCCGAGACGACGACCAGGCCGTCCCACGGGGTGCCGTCGGACGGCGGCGGGACGACCTGCGCGACGTCGGCGATGCTGCGGCGCACCGCGCCCAGGAGCGTCGGGGCGACCGGCGCCGAGGCGGCGTCGAGGAAGGCGAGGACGGGTCCCTCGCGGACGACCCGCACGCCGGGCAGGCTCCACGGCTGCGGGACGACCCGGTTGCGGCGCTGCCAGGCGCCGTCGACCGTGCTCGCGATCCGCAGGCTGCCGGAGCGCGGCCCGGGCACCAGCAGGTACCTCGCCCGGGAGCGCACCGACGCGTTGTCGAAGCCCGAGAGGCGGCTGGTCTCCTCGACGACCGCGCGGAAGCGTCGGCCCTCGCGGACGACGCCGGCGGGCTCGACCCGCAGGCGGTAGTCGCGCAGCGGCAGCGCGCGCAGCCGGTCGAACAGCGCGCTCTGCTCGCGGCGCAGCGTCGTGCCGCCGGCCACGGTGGCCAGGAAGGCGCGCCGGTCGCCGTCGCGCACGGCCGCGGCGCGGACGCGCAGCAGCGCGTCGATCCGGTCGGACGGGCTCGGTGCGGTCGCCGCGGGCCGCTGGTCGTCCGAGCCGCCGGAGCACGCGACCAGGCCGAGGGAGGCGAGCAGCAGCACCAGCGCCAGTGCCGCCGGCGGCAGGACAGCGCCGCCCCGCCGGGGCGGGAGGGCGTCAGGCGCGCGCGTCACGAGCGTCGACGGCGGCGGGGACGACGCCCGCCGACGCGACGTCCTCGACGATCCCGAGCGCGATGGCCTGCGCGGTGAGGCCGATGCGCTCGAGGATGACCGCGCGCTTGGCGTGGTCGAGGAACTGCTGCGGGATGGCGTGGAGCCGGAACGGCGTGCGCACGCCGGCGGCGGTGAGGGTCTGCAGCAGCACCGCGCCGCAGCCGCCGGTCTCGCCGTTGTCCTCGATGCTCACCACGTGACGGTGCTGCCGCGCGAGCTCGACGATCGCGGGGTCGACCGGCTTGACCCAGCGGGGGTCGACGACGGTGACGCCGATGCCCTGCGCCTCGAGCCGGGAGGCGACCTCGACCGCGGTCGTCGCCATGGCGCCGACGGCGACGATCAGGACGTCCCGCTCGCCGCTGCGCACGAGCACGTCCGCGCCGCCGGCACGGCCGACCGCCTCGAGGTCGGCCGGCGGCGGGCCCTTGGGGAACCGGACGACGGTCGGCGCGTCGGAGACCTCGACGGCCTCGTCGAGCAGCTCGCGCAGGCGGGCGGCGTCGCGCGGGGCGGCCAGGCGCAGGCCCGGGACGAGCTGGAGCATCGACATGTCCCACATGCCGTTGTGGCTCGCGCCGTCGTCGCCGGTGACGCCCGAGCGGTCGAGCACGAAGGTGACGCCGCAGCGGTGCAGCGCGACGTCCATGAGCACCTGGTCGAAGGCGCGGTTGAGGAAGGTCGCGTAGACGGCGACGATCGGGTGCAGGCCGCCCAGCGCCAGACCCGCCGCGGAGGTGGCGGCGTGCTGCTCGGCGATGCCGACGTCGAAGGTGCGCTCGGGGAAGCGCTGCTCGAAGTGGTGCAGGCCGACGGGGTGCATCATCGCCGCGGTGATCGCGACGACGTCGCGCCGGCGCTCGCCGATGCGCACGACGTGCTCGGCGAAGACGTCGGTCCAGATCGCGCCCTTGGGCCGCTCCTCGCCGGTCTCGACGTCGAACGGGCCGGGCGAGTGGAACTGGTCGGCCTCGTGCTGCTCGGCGGCGTCGTAGCCGAAGCCCTTGCGGGTGATCGCGTGCACGATGACGGGACCGCCGAACCGCTTCGCGCGGGCCAGCGCGCCCTCCATCGCGGCGCGGTCGTGGCCGTCGACGGGGCCGACGTACTTGAGGCCGAGGTCCTCGAAGAGGCCCTGCGGCGCCAGGGCGTCCTTGAGGCCCTTCTTCATCGCGTGCAGGGCGTCGTAGGCGGGGGCGCCGACGCCGGGCACGGCGTTGAGCCGCTTCTTGACCAGGTCGAGCACCTGCTCGTAGCGGGGGTTGGTGCGCAGGCCCGCGAGCGCCGTGGCCAGGCCGCCGACGGTGGGCGTGTAGGAGCGGCCGTTGTCGTTGACCACGATGACCAGCCGGGAGTCCTTGGCCACGGCGATGTTGTTCAGCGCCTCCCAGGCCATGCCGCCGGTGAGCGCGCCGTCGCCGATGACCGCGACGACGTGACGGTCCTCGCCGCGGATGCGGTAGGCCTTCGCGAGCCCGTCGGCGTAGCTCAGCGCGGTGGAGGCGTGGGAGTTCTCGACGATGTCGTGCGGCGACTCGGCCTGGCTGGGATAGCCCGAGAGGCCGCCCTCCTGGCGCAGGCCCTGGAAGTCGCCGACGCGTCCGGTGAGCAGCTTGTGGACGTAGCTCTGGTGGCCGGTGTCGAAGACGACGCGGTCGCGCGGGGAGTCGAAGACCCGGTGGATCGCGAGGGTGAGCTCGACGACGCCGAGGTTCGGGCCCAGGTGGCCGCCGGTGCGCGCGCAGGTGCTGACGAGCAGGTCGCGGATCTCGGCGGCGAGGGTGGTGAGCTGGTCGTCGGCCAGGCCGCGGAGATCGCGGGGGCCGGTGATCGACGCGAGGACTCCCATGCGTCCGAGTCTACGTGCCGGGCACCTGCAGGACCGCCACCGCCGGCTCCTCCAGGCTGCCGAGCCAGACGCGCCCCTCGTGCTCCCGCACGCCGGTGACCATGTGGTAGCCGGGCGCGTCGACGTCGAGGTCGTGCACGAGACGGCCGGGCTGACCTGGGACGCGACCCAGCTCGTAGGCCTGCACCCGCACGGTGCGCTTCGGCTTGGGCTGCAGCGGCTGCGGGATCGACGTCGCGGCGCGCCTCACCCAGAGGGGTCCTCGCTGCAGCCGCTCGACGACGGGGTCGCGCGGGGAGGCGATGCTCACCCACACCAGGCCGTCGGAGCCGCGCGCGATGTTGTCGGGGTAGCCGGGCAGGTCGGCGGCGAGCAGGTCGCGGGTGCCGGCCCGCTCCCCCGTGATCCACCACCGCACCAGCGTGCGGGCGGCGGTCTCAGCCACGACCACGCACGACCCGTCGGGGGCCAGGGCGACGCCGTTGGCGAAGGCCAGCCCGGTGAGGACGACGGCGACCGTGCCGTCGGGGTCCAGGCGCAGCAGGCGGCCGGTGCGGGTGTCCTGGACGAAGTCGTCCTTCCACCGCTCGATGCCGTAGCGGGTCGAGGAGTCGGAGAACCAGACCGTGCCGTCCTCGGCGATCGCGGCGTTGTTGCAGAACACCATGGCCGTGCCGTCGACCTCGCGGAGCACCGGCTCGATCGCGCCGTCGCGCAGGTCGACGCGCAGCAGGCCGCGGTGGGCGTCGCAGACCAGCAGGCGCCCGTCGGCGTCCAGCTCCAGGCCCAGCGGACGACCGCCGGTGTGGGCGACGCGCTCGGTGCGCGAGCCGTCGTGCGCGACCCGCCAGATCGTGCCGTCGGCGGTGCCGGTGAGCACCGCGCCCTCGTGGGCGCCGGACGGGACGACGACGACGTCCTCGGCTCCGTGGGCGTCGACGGGGTGGACCTCCAGGCCGACCTGGGCCGCGGGGATGCGCATCGCCCCACCCTCGCCGACGTCGCCGCCGGAGGGAAGTGCGACGTGCCCGTCACGCCGCGGAAACATCGGCGCCTCGCGAGCCCCCTAGCGTCCGGCCATGGACGTCGTCTCGCTGGCCTGGCGCACCGACCTCGCCCTGCTCGCGGCCCGCGGCAGCGAGGTGGAGCACCACCCCACCTTCGTCGTCGTGCGCACCCCGGACGCCCCGCAGCGGCGCTGGGGCAACTTCCTGCTGCTGCGACGCCGCCCGCTGACCCGCGACCTGCCGCTGGTGCGGGCCGCCTTCGCCCACCACCTGCCCGAGGCGCGGCACGAGGCCTTCGGCCTCGACGACCCGACCGGGGACCCCGCCGACCTCGCTCCGTTCCGCGGCGCCGGCTTCACGACCTCGAGCGCCGTCGTGCTCGTCGCCGGGCCCGACACGCCCCTCCCGCGACCGGCGGCGGCCACCGCGCTCCACCTCCGCCCCCTGCTCGACGACGCCGACTGGGAGCAGCGGGTGCGCCTCAGCGTCGGCTCGAGCCTGCGTCCGGACCCGGTGCACCTGGAGTACCTCCGCGCCCGGGCGGCCGAGGAGCGCGCGATGGTCGACCTCGGCGGCGCCTGGTTCGGGGCGTTCGACGAGGAGTGCCTGCTGGGCGTCCTCGGCGTCGTCCCGGCCGCGCCCGGGCTCGCCCGGCTGCACGGGGTCGAGGTGCCGCGACGCCTGCGCGGTCGCACCCTGGAGCAGGCGCTGCTGCACGCGGCGGCCGCGCACGTCCGCGCCGGCGACGGGTCCGCCACGCTCGTCGCCGTCGCGGACCCCCACCACCCGTCGGTCGAGCTGTGGCGCTCCCTCGGCTTCGCCGACGCCGGACGTCGGCTGCAGGCCGAGCGGGACGGCCTCGGGGCTCAGCGGCCGAGCCAGGCCCGGAACGCCGCGGAGTCGTAGGGGCGGCCCAGGAACGCCTCGACCAGGTCGGCGGCGTCCCGGCTGCCGCCCGCGGCGAGCACCGTGTCGCGGTAGCGCCGGGCGACGTCGGGGGCGAAGAGGTCGTCGGCGTCGAAGGCCGAGAAGAGGTCCTTCGCGATCACCAGGCTCCACATGTAGGTGTAGTACGCCGAGGTGTAGCCGGCCAGGTGGCCGAAGCCGCAGTGGAAGTGGCTCGACGGCAGCGCCTCGAAGATCGCGTACCGCTCCGAGAGCTCGCGCAGCGCGGCGGTGCGGTCGGCCGGGCGGTCGGCGTGGAAGCGGTACGACACCGCCGCGTAGAACATCTGGGTGCGGGCGTAGCAGCCCTGGCCGAACTCCTCGGCCTCGCGCATGCGCGCGACCAGCGCCGCCGGGATCGGGGTGCCGGCGTCGTCGGTGGCGAAGGTCTGCAGCACCGCGGCGTCCCAGGCCCACTCCTCGAGCATCTGGCTGGGCGCCTCGACGAAGTCCCACTCGGTGGCCACGCCGCTGAAGCGGGCCCACGGGTGACGGCCGGCGAGCACGTGGTGCAGCAGGTGGCCGAACTCGTGGAACAGCGTGACGACCTCGCTGTGCTCCATCCGGCCGCGGCCGAAGTTGCACACCAGCACCCCCTCGGGCAGCTGGCGGCCGGCGACGCCCGGCACGAGGTCGAACTGGGCGGCGTGGTTGTACTTGCCCTCGCGCGGGTGCAGGTCGAGATGGATGCGGCCCAGGTGGACGCCGTCGAGGTGGACATCGTGCACGCTGACGTCGTCGTGCCAGCTCGCGGCGTCGACGTCGGTGTAGACGAGCCCGAAGAGGCGTCCGGTGACGTCGAGCAGCCCCTGCCGGACGCGCTGGAAGTCGAAGTAGGCCCGCACCTGCTGCGCGTCGACGTCGAACCGCTCGCGCCGCACGACCTCGCCGTAGTAGCGGGCGTCGCTGACGTCCAGCGCCGTCAGGCCGGGGTGGTCCTCGCGGGCGCGGGCGAGCAGGATGTCGCGGTCGCGCTCGGCGGCGGGCGTGGCGTCGGCGGCGATCCGGTCGACGAACTCGGGGATCGCAGCGCCCGAGCCGATCATCTTCACCTCGGCGTCGAAGTCGGCCCAGCCGTCGTAGCCGAGCAGCCGGGCCCGCTCGTCGCGCAGGTCGAGGAGCTCGCCGAGCACGGCGTCGTTGGCCGGCCAGCCGAGGTCGAGGAAGGTCGCGTGCACCGCGTGACGGGCCTCGCGGTCGGTGGAGAAGGCCAGGAACGGGTTGGTGTCGGGGTAGTCGGTGCCGATCTCGACCGTGCCGTCGGCGTCCGCGGGGTGCGCCTCGCGGTAGTCGTCGGGCAGGCCGTCGAGCGCGGCCGCCGGCACCCGGGTGGTGCGACGACCCTCGCGGATGGTGCGGGCGAAGGTCTGCTCGAGCTCGGTGGAGCGCTCTGCCAGGGCGCGCAGCCGCTCGCGGGTGGCGTCGTCGCGGTCGACGCCGCTGCGCCGGAAGCCGCGCAGCGCGTCGTCCAGCACCCGCGTCGCGCCGTCGCCGAGCCGCTCGTCGAGCCCCTCGGCCCGCACGGCGTCGAGCCGCGCGAAGACCGCGCCGTCGAGCATCAGGTCGGTCTGGAAGCGGCTGAGATCGGCAACGAGGTCCTCGGCCCGAGCGCGCAGGTCGACGTCGGGGTGCACCGAGGAGAGCAGCGAGCAGACCGCGGAGGCGTTGCCGAGGGCGACGCCGAGGTCGTTCCACACGGAGAGGGCGGCGTCGTCGCCCGGCTCGAGGGCGCGCAGGTCGTCGGCGAGGCGACGGGCCTCGTCGAGGTGGCCGCCGGCCCGCTCGTCGAGGAACGTGCGCCAGACCTGCGGGTCGGCGTCGGTCGGCAGGGCCAGCGGGGTGGGGGTCGCAGGAGCCATGCGCCCGAACCTACTCGGCGAGCAGGCGCTCCACGCGCTCGACCTTGCCGTCCAGCTCGCCGGTGAAGCCGGGGCGGATGTCGGCCTTGAGCACCAGCGACGTGCGCGGCGAGACCGCCGAGACCACGTCGACCGCCTGCTTGACCACCGCCATCACCTCGTCCCACTCCCCCTCGATCTCGGTGAACATCGAGGACGTGCGGTTCGGCAGCCCGGAGGCGCGGACGACGCGCACGGCGGCGGCCACGGCCTCCGAGACGCTGCCGGTCTCGTCGGCGGTGGACGGGGCGATGCTGAAGGCGACGATCATGCCCCGAACCTACGCGGGCCCGGCGACCTGCCGACGCGCGTCCGGACGTGACCGACCCCGCCCGTGACGAGCACGGACGGGGTCGGTCGCGACGCCTGGACGGCGCAGGATCAGCCGCGCAGCAGGTTGCGCAGCACGTACTGCATGATGCCGCCGTTGCGGTAGTAGTTCGCCTCGCCGGGGGTGTCGATGCGGACCACCGCGTCGAGCTCCACCGTGCCGTTCGGGCCCTCGGCGACGACCTTGACGGTCTTCGGCGTGGTGCCCTCGTTGAGCGCGGTGATGCCGGTGATGGAGAAGGTCTCCTCGCCGGTGAGGCCGAGCGACTCGGCGTTCTGGCCCGCCGGGAACTGCAGCGGGATGACGCCCATGCCGATCAGGTTCGAGCGGTGGATGCGCTCGTAGGACTCCGCGATCACGGCCTTGACGCCGAGCAGCGAGGTGCCCTTGGCCGCCCAGTCGCGCGAGGAGCCCGAGCCGTACTCCTTGCCCGCCAGGACGACGAGCGGGGTGCCCGCGGCCTGGTAGTTGACCGACGCGTCGTAGACGGTGGTGACGGGGCCGTCGGCCTGGGTGAAGTCGCGGGTGAAGCCGCCCTCGGTGCCCGGCGCGATCTGGTTGCGCAGGCGGATGTTGGCGAACGTGCCCCGGATCATCACCTCGTGATTGCCGCGGCGCGAGCCGTAGGAGTTGAAGTCGCGCGGCTCGACGCCGTTCTCGGTCAGGTACAGGCCCGCCGGCGAGTCCTTCTTGATCGCACCGGCCGGGCTGATGTGGTCGGTGGTGACCGAGTCGCCGAGCTTGAGCAGCACCCGGGCGCCGCTGATGTCGGTGACG
This sequence comes from Nocardioides sp. TRM66260-LWL, assembly GCF_020075545.1. Lineage (GTDB taxonomy): Bacteria > Actinomycetota > Actinomycetes > Propionibacteriales > Nocardioidaceae > Nocardioides. The sequence goes on along the minus strand of NZ_JAIQZK010000001.1, from coordinate 827,156 downwards.
GGAGCCGGGCTCTCGGGCATGCCCTCGAAGTACGGCGCCTTGCGGACGTAGGTGGACGAGGGGTCCCAGGTGAAGGTGTTGCCCTCGGGGGTGGGCAGCGAGCGCCACCGCTCGTCGCCGGCGAAGACGTCGGCGTACGACTCGTCGAACATGTCGGAGTCGATCGCGCCGCGGATGGTCTCCTCGATCTCGGCCGGCGAGGGCCAGATGTCCTTGAGGAAGACGTCCTGGCCGTCGGCGTCCTGGCCGATCGGGTCGTTGAACAGGTCGACCTTCATCGAGCCGGCGAGGGCGTACGCCACGACCAGCGGCGGGCTGGCCAGGTAGTTCATCTTGATGTCGGGGCTGATGCGGCCCTCGAAGTTGCGGTTGCCGGAGAGCACCGAGACGACGGCGAGGTCGTTCTCGTTGACCGCGGCCGAGACCTCGGGGATGAGCGGGCCGGAGTTGCCGATGCAGGTGACGCAGCCGTAGCCCACGAGGTTGAAGCCGAGCTTGTCGAGATACGGCGTCAGGCCGGCCTTCTCGTAGTAGTCGGAGACGACCTTCGAGCCGGGCGCGAGCGTGGTCTTGACCCACGGCTTGCGCTGCAGGCCCTTCTCGACGGCCTTCTTGGCCAGCAGGGCCGCGCCGATCATCACCGACGGGTTCGAGGTGTTGGTGCAGGAGGTGATCGAGGCGATCGTCACCGCGCCGTTCTCGAGCTCGAAGCTGGTGCCGTCCTCGAGGGTGACCGGCACCTTCGCGTCCACGTTGGACGAGTAGGTGGGCAGGTCGCTCGCGAACGCGGCGGCGGCGTTCGACAGCTCGACGCGGTCCTGGGGACGCTTCGGGCCGGCGAGGCTCGGGACGACGGTGGAGAGGTCGAGCTCGAGCTTCTCGGAGTAGCGGGGCTCGGCCGACGGGTCGTGCCAGAGGCCCTGCTCCTTGGCGTAGGCCTCGACGAGGGCCAGCTGCTCCTCGGAGCGGCCGGTGAGCTTGAGGTACTTGATCGTCTCGTCGTCGATCGGGAAGACCGCGATCGTGGAGCCGAACTCGGGGCTCATGTTGCCGATCGTGGCGCGGTTGGCCAGCGGCAGCGCGGAGACGCCGGGGCCGTAGAACTCCACGAACTTCCCGACGACGCCGTGCTTGCGCACCATCTCGGTGATCGTGAGGACGAGGTCGGTGGCGGTCGAGCCCTCGGGCAGCGAGCCGGAGAGCTTGAAGCCCACGACGCGCGGGATGAGCATCGAGACCGGCTGGCCGAGCATCGCGGCCTCGGCCTCGATGCCGCCGACGCCCCAGCCGACCACGCCGATGCCGTTGACCATCGTGGTGTGGGAGTCGGTGCCGACGCAGGTGTCGGGGTAGGCCTGCAGCGCGCCGTCGACGGTGCGGGTGAAGATGGTGCGGGCCAGGTGCTCGATGTTGACCTGGTGGACGATGCCGGTGCCCGGCGGGACGACCTTGAAGTCGTCGAAGGCGCCCTGGCCCCAGCGGAGGAACTGGTACCGCTCGCGGTTGCGCTCGTACTCGATCTCGACGTTGCGCTGGAACGCCTCGGGGGTGCCGAAGACGTCGGCCATGACGGAGTGGTCGATGACCATCTCGGCCGGCGCGAGCGGGTTGATCTTCGAGGCGTCGCCCCCGAGCTCGGCCATCGCCTCGCGCATGGTGGCGAGGTCGACGACGCAGGGCACGCCGGTGAAGTCCTGCATGATCACGCGGGCGGGCGTGAACTGGATCTCCTTGTCGGGCTGGGCGGTCTCGTCCCAGCCGGCCAGGGCGCGGATGTCGTCGGCGGTGATGTCGGCGCCGTCCTCGGTGCGCAGGAGGTTCTCCAGCAGCACCTTGAGGCTGAACGGCAGCGAGGCGACGTCGAGGCCCTCGCCGGTCACCGCGTCGAGGCGGAAGATCTCGTACGACGTGCCCTGCACGTCCAGGGTGCTCTTGGCACCGAAGCTGTCCTGACTGGCCACAGCCGTTCCTCTCCTCTGGGGATCGTCGCGCCGGGTCGACGCCGGCGGGCTGGATCCCATCCTGCCGCCGACGGCGAGTCCTGCGGAAGTAAGGCTCGCCTCAGTCCGAGGAGAGGCCGACCTCCGGTGACCCGTCGTGGTCCCGAGCATCCGGCTCGACGCGATTTGTCTTGACATCAAGATACATGACGTCGAGGGACCTCGGAAGCGGCTCGTCCAGGATCAGGACGGCGAGCCGGACGAGCCCAGCCCGTCGCGGCGGGCCTGCTGCTCGCGCTTGCGCCGGGAGTTGAAGTCGCGCATGCGCTGCGGGATGCCCACCACCGCGGCGTCATAGGACGGGATCTGGTGCTTGTTGCAGAACTTGTGCGCCCACTCGACGGCCGGGACGCGGCGGCGCGTCCACTCGCCGTCGTGGGCGACGAGCAGGAGCGTCACCTCGCTGACGGCGGTGCGCGGCTCGACGAAGCCCTCGACGCCGCGGCGAGCGGACACCCAGGTCTCGAGGTGCTCGAGGTCGACGTCGTCGGCGGCGCGGACGCGCGTCGAGCCGGTGCGCGCGCCGTCCGCGAGCGGACGGCTCATGCGGGTACCCGAACGGCGGCGGAAGCGATCGGTCCATCCCATGGCTCCAGTGTGCCCGCAGGCCGGCGGCCGCGCGGCGCGACCCGCGATCCGACGCCCCAGCCGAGGCCCCGGCGGCGAGGTGCGGAACCTACTCGCGGGTCACCCGGCCCGGTGTGGCCGCACGCGCCGGGAGTGCAAGGATGAGCCCGCCTGAGCGCACCCGCTCGCACCCGGACGTCTCGAGAAGAAGGAACCGCCGTGGCCACCGAAGTCAACCTCCCCGCTCTGGGAGAGTCCGTCACCGAGGGCACCGTCACCCGCTGGCTCAAGCAGGTCGGCGACACCGTGGCCGTCGACGAGCCCCTGCTCGAGGTCTCCACCGACAAGGTCGACACCGAGATCCCCAGCCCCGTGGCCGGCACCCTGCTGGAGATCCGCGCCAACGAGGACGACACCGTCGAGGTCGGCGCGATCCTCGCCGTCATCGGCGACGCGGGCGAGTCCCCCGCCGACGCGCCCACCGACTCCGCCACCCCCGTCGCGCAGCCCGCGAACGAGGAGGAGGCCGCGAAGAAGGCCGAGCAGGAGCAGCAGATCGTCGAGGAGACCGGCTCGCTGCCGCCCGGCGACCCGCAGCCCGAGTCCCCCGCCGCCGCCCCGGCCGCGCCTGCGGCGTCCTCCGGCTCCGGCGAGGCGTCCGGCACCTCCGTGACGCTCCCCGCGCTGGGCGAGTCGGTCACCGAGGGCACCGTCACCCGCTGGCTCAAGCAGGTCGGCGACGAGGTCGCCGTCGACGAGCCGCTGCTCGAGGTCTCCACCGACAAGGTCGACACCGAGATCCCCAGCCCCGTCGCCGGCACGCTGCTGCGCATCACCGTCGCCGAGGACGAGACGGTCGAGGTCGGCGCCGAGCTCGCCGTCATCGGCGACGGCTCCGCCGCTCCCGCGCCGGCCGCGCCCGCGGCCCCCGCCGAGCCCGAGCCCGAGCCCGAGCCCGCCCCCGCCGCGACTCCGGCTCCTGCGGCCGCCGCCCAGGCGCCCGCCGCTCCCCCGGCTCCCCCTGCCCACGCCGCTCCGCCTGCCCCGGCGGCGCCCGCTCCGGCTCCGGCTGCCCCGGCTCCCGCAGCCCCGGCGGCCGCGTCCGTCCCCGGTGGCGCCGGGTACGTCACTCCCCTGGTGCGCAAGCTGGCCGCGCAGCACGGCGTCGACCTCGCGTCGGTCACCGGCACCGGCGTCGGCGGGCGCATCCGCAAGCAGGACGTCCTCGACGCCGCCGCGGCCGCGAAGGCCGCCGCCCCGGCGCCTGCGGCCCCGGCCGCCCCCGCCGCGTCGGCCCCGGCCGCCCCCGCGGGCGCGTCGGTCACCCCGTCGCCGCTGCGCGGCACCACCGAGCCGCTCTCGCGGCTGCGCAAGATCATCGCCACGCGCATGGTCGACTCGCTGCACACCTCGGCCCAGCTCACCCAGGTCGTCGAGGTCGACGTCACCAACATCGCGCGCCTGCGCGACAGCGTGAAGGCCGACTTCCTGGCCCGCGAGGGCGTCAAGCTCTCGTACCTGCCGTTCTTCGCCAAGGCCTCGATCGACGCCCTCAAGGCGCACCCGAAGCTCAACGCGACGATCGACACCGAGAAGGGCGAGGTCACCTACCACGACAGCGAGCACCTCGCGCTGGCCGTCGACACCGACAAGGGCCTCATCACCCCCGTGGTCAAGGACGCCGGCGACCTCTCGATCGCCGGCCTGGCGAAGAAGATCGCCGACATCGCCGCGCGCACCCGCACGAACAAGATCGGCCCCGACGAGCTGTCCGGCGGCACGTTCACGATCACGAACCTCGGCTCGGTCGGCGCGCTGTGGGACACCCCGATCATCAACAAGCCGCAGGTCGCGATCCTCGGCCCGGGCGCGGTGGTCAAGCGCCCGGTCGTCATCGACGACCCGAACCTCGGCGAGACGATCGCGGTGCGCCACATGGTGTACCTGGCGCTCACCTACGACCACCAGCTGATCGACGGCGCCGACGCCGGCCGGTTCCTGCAGGACGTCAAGGTCCGCCTCGAGGCCGGCGCGTTCGAGGTCTGACCTCCGGCTCGCACCCAGGCACGCTGCGGCACCCTGCGGCCCCGTCCCGCTCCGGCGAGACGGGGCCGCAGTCCGTCCGGCGGACACCCGCCCGGGCCGGAAAACGATTCGAAGGTTGTCGTCGCCAACGGATAGCGTCGGCCCCGTGACGATGACGACGGATGCTCGGGCCGACGTCACCGGGGGGACGGCGCACGCGCCCGACCGACGCCCGGTCGACTGGCGCCGACTGGCGCGCCCCGCGACGGCCCTCTGCCTGCTCGGCTGCGTGATCGGCGCCCTCGGCGCCGCCCTCGCCAGCGTCGTGGCGGGGCGGATCGCCGACGGCCCCGGCGCCGGCCTGATCGGCCTGCTCGCGATCTGCGCGCTCGGCGGGGCGCTGGTCGAGACCGCCGCCCGCACCGGCTGGTCGGCCGTGGTCACCCGCGCCGAGGGCGAGCTGCGCGCCGACCTCCTCGACGCCGCGCTCGCCCAGCCGCTCGCCGCGCTCGGCGAGACCGCCGTCGGCGAGATCCTCGACCGCGTCGACGACGACACCTGGGAGGTCGGCCGGTTCCTGCGGCAGATCGGCTGGATGACGCTGCGCGCCGTGCTCGGCGCCGGACCGCTGTGGATCATCGCCGGACTCACCTGGTGGCCGGCGTTCCTCCTGTTCCCGATCGTCGCCGCGGCCGCGCTGCTGTGGGTGCGGCCGCTGCTGCGCGCCGTCACCGACCGCAAGGTCGCCGAGGAGATCGCCTGGACCGACCACGCCGCGATCACCGAGGAGGGCATCGCCGCCCGCGACGACCTGCGCACCAGCCTCGGCCAGGCGCACGTGCTGCGCCGCTCCAGCGAGCTCGCGGCCGTCGTCCACGAGCGGTTCTGGCGGGTCTCGCTGCTGCAGCGCTCGATCAGCCTGCGCACCGGGGTGGTGCTGCACAGCCTGCTGGTCGTGGTGGCGGTCGTGGGCGTGGCCCTGGCCGGCTCCGACCGGCTCTCGACCGCCTCGCTGGTCACCCTGTTCCTGGTGGCCGGCAACTTCGTCGGCCAGGTCGACATGGTCGCCCGGCACCTGCCCGAGATCCAGGCCGGCTTCGGCGCCGTGCTGCGCCTGCGCTCCCTGCTCGAGGTCGAGCCCGAGCCGGTGGGCGGCCGTCCGCTACCCGACGGGCTGCTCGACGTCGAGTTCCGCGACCTGCGCTTCAGCTACGGCACCGGACGCTTCGCGCTGGCCGGCGTCGACCTGCACGTGCCCGCGGGCCAGACCTGCGCGCTCGTCGGGCGCACCGGCTCGGGCAAGTCGACGCTGGCCTCCCTGGTGTCGCGGGCCGTGGAGCCGCCGCGCGGCAGCGTCCTGATCGGCGGCGTCGACGTCCGCGACCTCGACCTGCAGCAGCTGCGCTCGGGCATCGGCGTGGTCACCCAGCGCACCGAGATCCTCGCGGGCACGGTCGCGGAGAACATCACGCTCTTCGCCGACCTGCCGCGCGAGCGGGTCGAGGCCGCCGTGGCCGAGCTGGGCCTCGAGGCCTGGGTCGCCGGGCTGCCCCAGGGGCTCGACACCCCGCTCGGCGCCGGCGGCACCACGCTGTCGGCCGGCGAGGAGCAGCTCGTGGCCTTCGCCCGGCTGCTGGTGCGCGACGTGCGCATCGTCGTGCTCGACGAGGCCACCGCCCGCATGGACCCCGTCACCGAGGCGCAGGTCGTCCGCGCGGCCGACCGCCTGCTGCGCGGACGCACCGGCCTGCTCGTGGCCCACCGACTCTCCACCACCGCCCGGGCCGAGCGCCTGGCCGTGCTCGACGACGGACGCGTCGTCCAGAGCGGCGCCCGCGCCGAGCTGGCGCTGGTCCCCGGACCGTTCCGCGACCTGCTCACCGCCTCCGACGAGCGCGGCGGCGCGCCGGTCTCGACGCTGCCCGACGCCGTTCCGGCCGCGGGTGCCGACCGGTCCCCGGGTTCCACGGCGCCCGCGGGCGAGCCCGCGCGGACGGCGGTCGGCGGCGTCCGCCGCACCTCCGCCGCGCCCGAGCCGCCTGCCACCGAGGAGGTGCCGAGCCTCACCCGCTCGACCACCGCGGCGCTGCTGTCGATGCCGCGCTGGAGCCTCACCGGGCTCCTGCTCTTCCTGCTCTCCGCCGTGCTCGGGGCGTTCGGCGCGCTCACCGGCTGGGTGTGGGGCCACGTGGTCACCGACCTCCAGGCCGGCACCACGCCGTGGGCGCTCACCGCGGTCGTCGTCGTCTTCCTGCTCGCCGGCCCCGTGCTGCTCTCGCAGGCGCTGGTGGTCTACGTGCGCTGGTGGGTCGACGTGAAGCTGCGGGTGCGGGCCGCGGTGCTCGCCGGCCAGGTGACGCCGCGGCGCCTGCTGCGCACCCCGCCGGGCGAGGTCGTCAGCCGCGCCATGGACGCCGACCGGCTCGCGCAGTACTCCGACCGCTGGGTCGACCTGCTCAACGGCGCCGGCATCGTCGTCATCACCATGGTCGTGGCCGGCACCCCGCTGGCCGGCCTGGTGCTCGTCGCGGTCATGGTCGCCTCCGCGGGGTCGTCCGCGCTCGGCCGCCGGGTCGCGGGCCGCTCGGCCGCGGCGTCCGCCACCGCCCGCGCCGGGTTCGGCCGGGCGCTGGTCTCGGCGATGGAGTGCGTGCGCACCGTCAAGCTCGCCGGCGCCACCGACCACGTGCACCGGCACCTCGGCGAGGTCGACGGCGGCCGCGTCGAGGCCACCGTCATGGAGTACCGCGTCAAGGCGCTGCTCGAGGGCGTCCCGATCGTCATGGTGCAGGCCGGCATCGTCGCGGCGTGGGCCGCGTTCGACCTCGGCGTCTGGGGCCTGGCCACGACCCTGCTCGTCGCCAACGCCGTGGCCGGCTTCGACTGGTTCGGCCGGGTCGCGGGCTCGGCGATCACCGAGGCGCCCGGCACCCGCGCCTGGCTGGCGGCCACCAGCCCGCTGGCCGGCGGCGGCCTGCTCACCGAGCTGCCCGACGGCGTCGACCTGATCTCGGGCGTCGCGCCGGCGCCGACCGCGGCCGCGCACGAGCCGCTGCGCTCGCTGTCGCTGCGCGGGCTCACTGCGGTGCACGACGACGGCACGATCGGCGTCGCCGACGTCGACCTCGACCTCGCCCCCGGCGAGCTCGTGCTGCTGCTCGGGCCGATCGGCTCGGGCAAGTCCAGCCTGCTCGGCGCGCTGGCCGGCCTGATCAGCACCCGCGGCGAGCTCCGCTGGAACGACCGGGTCGTCGACGATCCCGAGACCTGGCTGCGCCCGCCGCACGTCGCGCACGTCGCGCAGGTGCCCCGGGTGCTGTCGGGCTCGTTCATCGACAACATCCGCCTCGACCACCCCGACCGGCGCATCGAGCCGGCGCTCGCGGCCGCCCGGCTCGGGCGCGACCTCGCCGCGGCCGGCGGACCGGAGGCGCTCGTCGGCCATCGCGGCGTGCGGCTCTCGGGCGGCCAGGTGCAGCGGCTCGCGCTCGCCCGGGCGCTGGCGTGCGACGCCGACCTGCTGCTCGCCGACGACGTCTCCTCGGCGCTCGACGCCGCCACCGAGCTCGAGCTCTGGGCGGCGCTGCGCGAGCGCGGCGGCGCGGTGCTGGGCGCCACCTCGAAGGCGGCGGCGCTGGCCCGCGCCGACCGGGTGGTCGTGCTGCAGGCCGGCCGGGTGGCGGCCGTCGGCCCGTGGCCGAGCCTCGCGTCTAGGTGGAGCCACCTGGCCGGCTGAGCCGCGGCGGGGGCACCGCTGGGTGAGCAGCCGGTCACCGGCCGTCTGCCACCCTGACGCCATGAGTCTCCACGTCGTCGTCGCCGGCTCGTCGGGGTTCCTCGGCACTCACCTCGTCCGCACCCTGCGCGAGCGCGGGCACAGCGTGACGACCCTCGTGCGTCGTCCCGCGGGGCCGAAGGAGTCGACCTGGGACCCGTACGCCGACGACCCCGAGAAGCGGCTCGACCCCGCGCTGATCGCGGCGGCCGACGTCGTGGTGAACCTCGCCGGCTCCCCCACGCTGGGCAACCCGCACAGCAGGAAGTGGTCCGACGAGCTGCTGCGCTCGCGGGTGACGACGACCCGGGTGCTGGCCGAAGCGATCGCGGCGGCCGGCAGCCCGCCGGCGTTCCTCGCGGGCAGCGGCATCGCCTACTACGGCGACCACGCCGACCAGGTGCTCACCGAGACCGCCGACACCCGGGGCCACGCCCTGCTCACCGAGGTGTGCCGCCAGTGGGAGGGCGCCACCGCGCCGGCCGCGAACGCCGGCGCGCGAGTCGTGCTGCTGCGCACCGCGCCCGTCATGGATCGCACCAGCGCCCCGCTGAAGCCCCTCTCGCTGCTGTTCCGGACGGGCCTCGGCGGGCGTCTCGGCTCGGGCCGCCAGCACATGCCGATGATCTCGCTGCGCGACTGGCTCGGCGGCGTCGCGCACCTGGCCGAGCACCCGAGCGCGTCCGGCCCGGCGAACCTGTGCTGCGTCACGACTCCGACGAACGCCGAGTTCACCCGCACCCTGGCCAAGGCGCTGCACCGTCCGGCGTTCGCCGCGGTGCCGGCGCCGATCATCCGCACCGCGACCGGACGGATGGCGCCGGAGCTGCTCGGCTCGGTGAACGTCCGCCCGCAGACCCTGCTCGACGCCGGGTACGTCTTCTCCGACCCGGGCGTCAGCGAGGTGATCGCGACCGGTCTGGCCGGTCACGCGGGCTGACGCCGGTCAGCCGCACGGCCCGCCAGCCGGCGTCGACGCGCTCGAGCACGACCACGCGACGTCGCAGCGGGTCGCGCGGCAGGGGCAGCCGCGCGTCCCGGCGGATCGCCGCCGCACCGGGGGCCACCTGGGCGTCGAGCTCGAGCCCCCAGCCGTCGCCCGCGCGGGCGACCCGGCGCACCGCGACGAGCCGCGTCGTCAGGCCCTCGACCCGCCACCCGGCGTCGCTCCACGCCCGCAGCGCCGCGACGTCGGCCCGGCCCGCCGCGGCGCCCGGCCGGTAGAGCCGGGCGAGGGCGGCGGGGTCCGCGTCGCGCCAGGCGGCCGCGCGGGCGGCGTCCCAGGTGCGCCAGGCCGCCAGGGCCCGCTGGACGGCCGGCGCCCCGACGTCCTCCGTCGTCGCGGCCGACGTGGCCGCGGGCTCCGACGAGACCGGCGCGGCGTCGGTGCCGCGGCTGCACCCACCGAGCAGCAGGACCGGCAGGAGGATCACGAGAGTCGGAAGGAGCGGCAGCGGGCGAGGCACGCCGTCCGCCTACCCCGGGCGCGCCGGCGCGAGCGGCCGCGTCCACAGCCGGGCGTAGGCTCGGGCGCATGGCGCAGACGCAGTGGGAGGTCGTCGGCCTGGGCGCCGACGCGGTCGACTACCTGGCCGCGTGGGAGGTGCAGCGCTCGGTGCACGCCGAGGTCGTCGCCGGCACCCGACCCGACACCGTGCTCCTGCTCGAGCACCCGCCGACCTTCACCGCCGGCAAGCGCACCGACGCCCACGAGCGTCCGGTCGACACCGGCGGCGCGCCGGTGGTCGACGTCGACCGCGGCGGCAAGATCACCTTCCACGGTCCCGGCCAGCTGGTGGCCTACCCGATCGTCCGGCTGCCCGACCACGTGCTCGTGGTCGACTTCGTGCGCCGCCTCGAGGAGGCGATGATCGGCACCTGCGGCGAGCTCGGCGTCGCCACCGCCCGGGTGCCCGGTCGCAGCGGCGTGTGGCTGCGCGCGACGCCCGACGGGCGGCCCGAGCGCAAGGTCGGCGCGATCGGGCTGCGGGTCAGCCAGGGCGTCACGATGCACGGCATCTCGCTCAACTGCGACGTCGACCTCGGCTGGTACGACGGGTTCGTGCCGTGCGGCATCGCCGACGCCGGGGTCACCTCGCTGAGCCGCGAGCTCGGGCGCGACGTCCCCGTCACCGAGGTGCTGCCGGTGCTGCAGACGCACCTGACCCGCATGCTCGCCTGGGAGCCCTACGAGGCGACGCCCGACTACGACCCGCGCCCCGAGCCGGGCCGCGGGCCCCGCGTCGAGCTGATCGCACCGCGCTAGACCGCGCTAGACCGCGAGAGGTCGGCGCCGGCGCTCCGGCGCGTCCGCTCGCGCGAAGGTAAAGGACGCTGGTTGGCTCCCGTCATGGAGCTCGTGATCCAGACCGAGCGGCTGCGCAAGCAGTACGCGACCCGCCACGGCGTCCGGGTGGCCGTCGACGACCTCGACCTCGCGGTGCCGCGCGGCGGCGTCCACGGGTTCCTGGGGCCCAACGGCTCGGGCAAGACGACGACGATCCGCATGCTGCTCGGGCTCGCGCGCCCGACCTCGGGGACGATGCGGCTGCTCGGCGAGCCCGTGCCGCAGCGGCTGCCGGCCGTGATGCACCGCGTCGGCGCGGTCGTGGAGAGCCCGAAGTTCTCCCCGCACCTGAGCGGCCGGCGCAACCTGCTGCTGCTCGCCCGCAGTCTCGAGACCGACGCCGCCGGCCGCGGGACGCCCGCCGCGCAGGTGGCCAAGGCCGTCGAGACCGTCGGGCTCACCGGCCGCGACGGCGACGCCTACCGCTCGTACTCGCTGGGCATGAAGCAGCGGCTGGCGATCGCGGCGACCCTGCTCAAGGACCCGGACCTGCTGATCCTCGACGAGCCGACCAACGGCCTCGACCCCGCCGGCATCCGGGAGATCCGGGAGACGATCCGCGACCTCGGCGCGTCCGGCGTCACGGTGCTGCTGAGCTCGCACATCCTCGCCGAGGTGCAGCAGGTGTGCACCTCGGCGACGATCATCGGCCGGGGCCGGCTGCTGGCGTCCGGGCGCGTGGAGGAGCTGGTCGGCGGCACGTCCGCCTACCGGGTCGCCCTGCCCGCCGGCGGCTCCCTGGACGACGCCCGCCGGGTGCTGCGCGACGCCGGGTTCGACGTCGGCCCGCCCGGCGCGAGCCCCACGGGCGGGCTGACGGTGACCACCGAGCGTCCCGAGGACGTCACCCGCGCCCTGGCCGGCGCCGGCCTGTGGCTCAGCGAGCTCACCCCGCTGCGCCGCGACCTGGAGTCGGTGTTCCTCGAGCTCACCTCCGGCACCGAGATGGGGGCGGCGTGATCGGGCTGCTGCGGGTCGAGCTGACCCGCCTGCGCTGGCGCCGCGGCGTCCTGGCGCTGGTCGCGCTGGCGATCCTGCTGCCCGCCGCGCTCACCTTCGCCCGCATCCACGGCACCGCGCCGCTCACCGATGCCGACCGCGCCGCGCTCCTCGACGCGAACGCCGGCCTGATCGCCGAGTGCGTGCAGCAGCCCTCCGACTTCGCCGGCTCGACCGCGCGTCCGGGCACGGCGGAGGCGCAGGCGGCGTGCGAGGCGATCGCGACCACCGGCTACCAGGAGCAGCTCGACGTCGACAGCGAGTTCACCGGCACCGTGGTCGGCCTGGTCGGGCTGCTCGCCGGCCTGCTGCTGCTGGTCGGTGCCACGTTCGCGGGGCACGACTGGGCCACCGGCTCGATCACCAACCAGCTGCTCTTCGAGGCCCGCCGCGGCCGGGTGTGGGCGGCGAAGGCGGCCGCCGTCACGCTGGTCGGCCTCGTCGTCACGGCGGTCGTGCTGACCGGCTTCTGGGTGGTCGTCACCACGGTGGTCGACGCCCGCGGCCTGCCGCCGCTGGGCACCCGCGAGCACGGCACCGGCGACCTCGTGCTGCAGGTGGTGCGGTCGAGCCTGCTCGTCGCGGGCGCGGCGCTCGGCGGCTTCGCCCTCACCACGCTGCTGCGCAGCACCGGCGCGACGATCGGCGTGCTCTTCGCGGTCGCCGTCGGCACCGGCCTCGCCCTGGGCGCCCTCGGCCTGAGCCCCCGGTGGGCGCCGGACGTGAACCTGGAGGCGATCGTCCTCGACGGCACCAGCTACTACGTCGACGTGCCCGAGCGGTGCAGCACCGCCTCGGCCGACCCGAACGGCTCGACCGGGGAGGCCGAGGGCGACCCCGCCTGCCTCAGCACCCGGCAGCTGGGCCTCGCGGGCGGCGTCGGGTACGCCGGCGGGCTGCTCGCCGCGGTGGGCGCGGCGTCGCTCGTCGCCTTCCGCCGACGGGACGTCTGAGGCCCTCCGCCCGGACGCCGGGAGACCTGGCTCACCGGCGTAGGGTGAAGGGCGTGACCGCATCGCCCACGTCCGACGGCAGGAAGCTCCTCCGACTCGAGGTCCGCAACGCGGAGACCCCCATCGAGCGCAAGCCCGAGTGGATCAAGACCCGCGCGAAGATGGGCCCGGAGTACCAGCACCTGCAGGGCCTGGTGAAGTCCGAGGGCCTGCACACGGTGTGCCAGGAGGCCGGCTGCCCCAACATCTACGAGTGCTGGGAGGACCGCGAGGCCACCTTCCTCATCGGCGGCGACCAGTGCACCCGGCGCTGCGACTTCTGCCAGATCGACACCGGCAAGCCGCAGGCGCTCGACCGCGACGAGCCCCGCCGCGTCGCCGAGTCGGTGCGCACGATGGGCCTGCGCTACGCGACCATCACCGGCGTCGCCCGCGACGACCTCGAGGACGGCGGCGCGTGGCTGTACGCCGAGACCGTGCGCGCGATCCACGAGCTCAACCCGGGCACCGGCGTCGAGAACCTGATCCCCGACTTCAACGGCCGGCCCGAGCTGCTGGCCGAGGTCTTCGAGTCGCGCCCCGAGGTGCTGGCGCACAACGTCGAGACGGTGCCGCGCATCTTCAAGCGCATCCGTCCGGCGTTCCGCTACGAGCGCTCGCTCGACGTGCTCACCCAGGCGCGGGCGTTCGGCCTGGTCACCAAGTCGAACCTCATCCTCGGCATGGGCGAGACCCGCGAGGAGGTCTCGCAGGCCCTGCGCGACCTGCACGAGGCCGGCTGCGAGCTGGTCACGATCACCCAGTACCTGCGGCCCTCGGTGCGCCACCACCCCGTCGAGCGGTGGGTGAAGCCCGAGGAGTTCGTCGAGCTCGCCGCGGAGGCCGAGGAGATCGGCTTCGCGGGCGTGCTGTCCGGGCCGCTGGTGCGTTCGTCGTACCGCGCCGGACGCCTGTACCGTCAGGCGATGGACGCCCGCTCGGGCGCGTCCGTCGGCTGAGCCGGCCCCCGGGCCGCCCCACCCCACCAGCCCCGCCCCCACACCGCTCGCGAGACGAAGGCAGCACGCCCGGATGGCCAAGAAGAACGACCCGAAGAACGCCGCTGCGAGCACGAAGGGCGCGGCTCCCGCTCCCGGTCAGATGAAGCGGCGCCAGCAGCTCGTCGAGACCTACCGCATCACCAAGCGCAACGACCCCACCATCGGCGTGCGCCTGCTGGTGACGTTCGTGGTCGCGGCCGCGGTCGGCTTCGGGCTGTTCTGGCTGCTGCCCGGCAGCGGGGTGGTCTCCTACGTGCTCGCCGGCATCGGCGCGCTGCTGATCGGCCTGCTGGCCACGATGATCGTCTTCTCGCGTCGTGCGCAGAGCTCCGCGTACGCGCAGATGGAGGGTCAGCCGGGCGCCGGCGCCGCCGCGCTGGGCATGCTGAGGCGCGGCTGGAAGGTCGAGCCCGCCGTCGCCTTCACCCGGCAGCAGGACGTCGTGCACCGCGTCGTCGGCCCTCCGGGCATCGTGCTGGTCGGCGAGGGCAACCCCACCCGCGTGCGCACCCTGCTCACCGCCGAGCGGCGCAAGCACGAGCGGGTCGTCGCCGACGTGCCGGTGCACGAGGTGATCGTGGGTCGTGAGGACGGTCAGGTGCCGCTGCCGAAGCTGATGCGTCACGTGCAGAAGCTGGGCCGCAAGATCAAGCCGGCCGAGCAGACCGACGTGCTGATGCGGCTCAAGGCGCTCGACAGCCAGCGCGGCAAGATCCCGCTGCCCAAGGGCCCGGTGCCCACCAACATGAAGGGCCTGCGGCAGAACATGCGGGGCCGCTGAGCCGCTACTTCAGCCGCTTGACCTGCGAGGCGGGCGGCGCCGTGATGCTCACGGGGTCGCCCCACCGCGTGTAGCGGACGTCGGTGCTGCCCTGCCCGCCGGCGGTGCGCACGCGCAGCAGGTCGCCGCCGTCGACGGCGAACCAGACGTCCTGGGTGCTCCGCTTCGGCAGGCCCGCCTCGGCCTTGCGCAGCGCGCTGCCGCGCAGGCCCTGCACCTGGCGCAGCACGGCGTCGGTGTCGAGAGTGAGGCGGTAGCGGTCGGCGGTGCGGCCGTCGACCTTCTCCCGGTCGCGGAAGGTGGCCGAGACGAACCCGTCGTCGACGGCCTGGATGAGCTGGCGCGGGTCGAACTGGCGCAGCAGCGAGGTGACCTGCTCCCCCTGCGGGCCGACGAGGCTGGTGAGCGGCGCGGAGAACCACTGGGGGCCGAGCGCGGCGGCCCTGAGGTAGACGCGGTCGCGCAGCACGCGCAGCTCGACCTGCTGGTCGCCGAGCTGCGGAAGGCTGACGCGGAACTGCAGCAGCGGGCCGTCCGGGCCGATGTCGGCGGTGCCGCTCCCCCGCACGCCGAGGCTCGTGGAGGTGGTGTCGAGGGCGATGCGCACGGTGGTGGCGTCCATCAGCGCGTCGGTGTAGAGGCCGACCACCTGCTGGCGCGAGACCCGGGCGCCGGGCACGCGTCCCTCGGAGTCGGCCGCGCCCGCGCTGCCCGACGCGCCGCTGCCGGGCCGCGTCGAGGTGCTCGGCAGGTCGGAGGCGTCGATGCCCGGCGTCTGCGAGACGGTGGGCAGCTCGTCGCCCCCGCCGCACGCGGTGAGCGGGAGCGTCAGCGCCGCGAGCGCGGCGACGGCGAGGCGGGGGGATCGCATGCGGGTCCTCCGGGACGGGCGCGGACGGGCGGGTGGGCCGGAGGCCCGGGGAGGGCGGTCAGCGACCGGCGAGGCGACGGTACTCCTCCAGCGGCACCGTCGCGGTGCGCGCCATGAGGTCGTGCAGGCCGCGGCCGTCGGGGCGGAAGACCAGCGGCGGGATGACCAGCGCGACGAGGATCTGGCGGGCCAGGGCGACGAGCAGCGACGGCGGCTGCGGGCGGCCGTCGGCCTGGACGACGCGCAGACGGGTGGCGAGCTGGCCGAAGGAGCCGCCGGCGAGCGCGGTGAAGACGGCCGACTCGAGCACGAAGACGCCGAGGGTCGCGAAGTTCACCCAGCGCGGGGCATCCCCGCCGTAGACGGGCACGAAGACGGCCAGGGCGAGCAGGCACGCGGCCCAGTCGACGATCAGCGCGCCGATGCGGCGCGTCCAGGATGCGGTCTCGACGGCGGCGTCCTTCACGGTGCCGAGCCTAGGGGGCCGCTCCTCGTCGTCCCACGGGCGGAGACCGGCGCGGCACTCGTCACATGCGCGTAACAAAGGCGATACGGTCCCGAAACCGGCCCGCTCCTACAGTGGCCGGACCCGCAGGGTGCCCGCCCTGCGACCACCTACACCTGTGGCGGCCGGCCTCGCGGACGGCCAAGGAGGACGAATGTTCCAGAACAGCGAGGAGCTGCTCAAGTACGTCAAGGACGAGGGCGTCGAGATGATCGATGTCCGCTTCTGCGACCTTCCCGGCGTCATGCAGCACTTCACGGTGCCGACCTCGTCGTTCGACCAGTCGGTCTTCGACGACGGTCTCGGCTTCGACGGCTCGTCGATCCGCGGCTTCCAGGCCATCAACGAGTCCGACATGTCGCTGTTCCCGGACCCGACCACCGCCTACATCGACCCGTTCCGCAAGGCGAAGACGCTCAACCTGAACTTCTTCATCCACGACCCGATCACGGGCGAGGCGTACTCGCGCGACCCGCGCAACATCGCGAAGAAGGCGCTCGCCTACCTCGGCACCACGGGCATCGCCGACACCGCGTTCTTCGCCCCCGAGGCGGAGTTCTACATCTTCGACAACGTCCGCTACTCCACCGGCGTGAACGAGGGCTTCTACCACATCGACTCGGTCGAGGGCTGGTGGAACTCGGGCAAGGAGGGCGAGGACAACCTGGGCTACAAGACCCGCCTCAAGGGCGGCTACTTCCCCGTCGAGCCCTACGACCACTACAGCGACCTGCGCGCCGACATGGTCAAGAACCTCGAGGCGTGCGGCCTGCAGGTCGAGCGCGCCCACCACGAGGTCGGCACGGCCGGTCAGGCGGAGATCAACTACCGCTTCGACACGCTGCTCAAGGCCGCGGACGACGTCATGAAGTTCAAGTACCTGATCAAGAACACCGCCTGGCAGCAGGGCAAGTCGGTGACGTTCATGCCGAAGCCGATCTTCGGCGACAACGGCTCGGGCATGCACGTGCACCAGTCGCTGTGGAAGGACGGCTCGCCGCTCTTCTACGACGAGACCGGCTACGGCGGCCTCTCCGACCTGGCCCGCTGGTACATCGGCGGCATCCTCAAGCACGCCCCGGCGCTGCTGGCGTTCACCAACCCGACCGTGAACTCCTACCACCGCCTGGTGCCGGGCTACGAGGCCCCGATCTCGCTGGTGTACTCCTCGCGCAACCGCTCCGCGTCGGTGCGCATCCCGATCACCGGCTCGAACCCGAAGGCCAAGCGCATCGAGACCCGGTTCCCCGACCCGTCGGCGAACCCCTACCTCGCGTTCTCGGCCCTGATGCTCGCCGGCCTCGACGGCATCCAGAACAAGATCGAGCCCGCTGCCCCGATCGACAAGGACATCTACGAGCTCCCGCCGGACGAGATGGCCGACATCGCCCAGGTGCCGACCTCGCTCGGCGCCGTCCTCGACGCCCTCGAGGAGGACCACGAGTTCCTCACCCGCGGCGACGTGTTCACCCCCGACCTGATCGAGACCTGGGTGGACTACAAGCGCACCAACGAGATCGCGCCCGTGCAGCTGCGGCCGCACCCGCACGAGTTCGAGCTGTATTACGACATCTAACCGGGCCGCCGGCTCCGGTCCTTCAGCAACGCCGAATGACCGCAACCAACAGCCGCCGACCTGCAGAAACGCCGTCGAGCGACCCTTTGGTCACTCGGCGGCGTTTGCTGTTGTTAGCCGCTGGTCGGTTACAAATTCGGTACAAATCTCGGGACCATCGCCTTGCGCGACACTTGATTCCTCGCCGTCGCCCAGCGACGCACCCGGGCGCGTCCGATGCAGCAGCCCAGGCGCCCGAGTCAGCTCCGTCGCTTCGCTCGGCCTAGCGACCTGTCCCCCGCCGGCTCGACCGGGTCGCTGCCAGATCCGTTCCTTCAGTTTGATCGCTCCCGACCCGTCGTCGGACGTAGGTGCCCGTAGACCAAACGTCCGTCAACGCCGCAAGGAGGGGCTTGATGATGGCAACGAACTCGAACGCACCGGCTGCAGAGCCAGGGACCTTCGGCCCCCGACGTCGGGGAGTCCCCCGCGGCCGGTCACCCAGGCTTGTCGACGCTCAGGAGCTGTGGGACATCGACGATGTCGCGTCCTACTTGGGCATCACCAAACAGACCATCTACTCCTGGCGTACGACGGGATACGGGCCTGCCGGTTTCCGTGTCGGCAAACACCTGCGCTGGCGAGCAGCAACCGTCATCAACTGGACGGTTCAACTCGAAGAGAATCCGTGATCGCGCCAGTTCCTCGGTCTGGCCGAGCATCGGTCACATCGTCCCAGACGGGGAGACGGTCTTCAGCCAACCTTGCGCGTACGTCGGACTGTGCGAAGGACAGCCATGGCCAGCATTAGTGCGGGCAGGCCAGCCGATGACGGCACCCCCCGGTACGTCGTCAACTACCGCGATCCCGAAGGCCGGCAACGCCGCAAGACCTTCAGGCGTAAGTCCGAGGCCGTCGCTTTCCGCAACACTGTCGAGGCGGACAAACTCAGGGGGACTTATCTCGACGTCGACGCTGGCAAGTTGTCGTTTCGGACCTACGCCGAGGAGTGGTTGGAAAGTCGGACCTTCAGTCCGCTGACATACGAAGCGACCGAAATCCGACTCAGGCTCCACGTCTTCCCGACCCTGGGCCACCTCGAACTGCGCCAGATCAAACCATCGACGATCCAGAAGCTCCTGCGATCGATGGAGATGGCCGAGACCTACCGGAGCGTCATCTTCTCCAACGTCTCCGCCATCTTCTCGGCCGCTGTTGACGACGACATGATCGCGAAGAATCCGTGCAAGGCCAGTTCCGTCACGCGGCCCACCACGTCGCGCCGCAAGGTGGTTCCCTGGCCCACCGACTGGGTCTCCTCCATGCACGATGCGCTTCCGCCGCAGTACAGGATTGCAGTCACGTTGGGCTCGGGGCTGGGGCTACGTCAAGGCGAGGTATTCGGACTCGCGGTCGAAGACGTCGACTTCCTCCGCGGAGTCGTGGAGGTCAGGCGGCAGGTGAAGGTATTCGGAGGCAACCGCCTGGCGTTTGGCCTCCCAAAGGGCAACAAGACCCGAACCGTGCCCTTGCCCCAGAGCGTCGCGACGGAACTCAGCAACCATCTCGCGACCTACCCACGCCGCAGCGTCACCCTTCCATGGGGAATGCCCCAGGCGGAGAGGCAAGCGAGCGCAGGACTCATCCTCACCACACGCGAACGCTCAGCCCTCAACCGCAACTACTTCAACACGCGGCTGTGGAAGCCCGCCCAAGCCGCGGTGGGCATCGAGCAATCGCGCGACAACGGCATGCACGCCCTACGTCACTGGTACGCGTCCGTACTCCTGGATGCTGGCGAATCGATTCGCGCGGTGTCGGAGTACCTCGGCCACAGCGACCCGGGCTTCACCTTGCGCACCTACACGCACCTGATGCCCAGCAGTTCTGAGCGAACGCGAGCGGCTGTGGATGCAGCGTTTGACGCCGGGCGCCGCGCGTGCGACCGGCCTAAGACGGAACTCGAACAGCCCCTGTGGAAAACCCAGAGCAGTGCTGCCCCCGCTACCAGACTGTTCCTATCCCCTTCGACCACTGAGGCCACCGATGACGAAGCTCAACAGTGAAGCCCGCCGAATCCTGGCGCACGCGGGCATCACCGTGCGCGACTGGATCGCCTACGGCGGGTGGCTCAAAGAGATGACCGACGAGGCCGACGAACGCCAGTGGGTGCCGGAGACCGAATGGCGCGGAGACGAGTGCGGCTGCAGCGACGACCGCTGCATCGGCTTCCACCACGACGAGGGCGAGGAGTGCGGCTGCCTCCCGGTGCTCATCGAGAACCGCGCGAAGGACCGCGAGGCCTACGACATCTGGCAGGCCTACCGCACGGCCGTCGAGGCCAACGACGGCCGCGGCGACCAGGACGCCTACGACGCCGTCCGGAGCCGGACTGATACGTGGGTGCGCCGCCACTACCCGCGCGCACTGACCTTCTCCCTAGACGCCGTGGTGAAGGGTGAGCGGGGCATCTCAGCCACCTACCCGCCGTTCCCGAACGGGTCGATCCCGGACTACGTCGGCGCCACCCCAGAGGGCGACGGCTACCGCCAGCAGTTGTGGACCGAGGGCACTGACCCCAACGGACACATCAGCCACGAGCGCGCCCGCACCATGTTCCGCCAGGGCGAGGAGAACGGCAGTGGCAACTGATGCGAACTACGTCGCGGGCCTCGCGCTGAGCTGGGCCCGGACCGACCCGCTTGAGCAGTGGGTCAACGCAGCGCCCCGGGGCGGCAACACCCCGCTTGAGGAGACCGTCAGCGAGTACCTGGGATCTCACAACCCCTTCGCCGACGGCTCGCGCGTCGAGGTCCCCGGCGGCCTCCACCGCGACACCGCGGCGGTCTGGGTTCCAGCCACGATCGTCGAGCGGACCGCGGTCGACGAATGGACAGTCGAGTTCGACGACGGCGACCAGGCCTGGCGCGATCACCACGAGCTGCGGCCCTACTCTCAGGCCCTGTGATCGACGCCGCGGAACAGAAGCTCACCCTGCACGCCACGGTGCAGGAGATCCCGCCCGACCCCCGCGGCGACTACGCCCTCGGCCGAGACGAGTTGATCGTCGAGGACGTCGACTACGACCAGGCGCTCGAGGCAGCGCGCCGGCGCGTTCCTGAGGGCTGGCGGATCATCTCCCTGCGGGTCGAGCGCGAACTGGTCCCTGGGAGCTGATCGCTCCCGCCCCTCCTGTGCACGTAGGTGATCAGGAAAGCGAGGTGGACCATGAGCACTTCCCCAGCCGAGATCCCGGTCCCCGGAGTCGTAACCTTCACCGCCCGCGGCAACGCCGCCCTCGATCAACTGGCTGAGGCCCTGGCAGCCGACTGCGACGGCTCCCCCGCGAGCATCGCCGACATCCTCGAGCAGGTCCTGGAGGCCGACATCGAGGACCTGGCCGAATCACTGAGCGCGACCGCCCAACCAGCTGGCCGCGCATCCTTGGTCGACCTCGACGTCGAGGAGGTCGGGCCGCCGGCCGAGAGCCCCGACGAGGCGGCCCGCCGCCGGCTCTCGCCGAGGACGGCGCCCGCTGGCGACACCCCAGGTAGCTGGGGCCCGGGCATCGCCCGCTGATCTCAGAGCTTGAGCAGGGGCCTGTCTGCGTCGGACAGCCTCCAGCTCGGCAACGCCCTGCCCGAGCTGAGTCGGCGGGGCGACGTCGGCCAGGTCGTCGAGCAGCTCGTCGACGTCGCCGGCCTCGAGCTGCAATGAGGTGTAGGCGTTCCACTCCCACCGCCGCGGCGAGCCGGCGATAGGCCTCGACGTCGGCCGGCTCGTTATACCAGGCCGCCGCGGCGAGCGCGACCCGCCGTGCGATCAAGGCCGCCTGGTCGTCCATGGCCGATCAGTCTCCCGCCCCGCACGCCTGGAAGGGACCCTGCGGTTGTCCACAGCCCCGCCACCGGTCGCGCGCACCGGGCAGCAAGATCCGCGAGACTCAAGCCCTACCTCACGGCAGGAAGGGCACGTCAGTGGACGGCAACGACCAGCTCGGCGCCGGCGGGCACGCGCAGGCGGCCCGCGCGAACGTCAACGGCTTCAACCGCGCCACCATGTGGGAGCAGGACCAGATCCCGTCCGAGACCTCTGACCAGCTCGCGGAGTTCGCCGAACTCGCGGCCGCGCTCCCCCAAGCGTTCTCGCAGCTCTCCAGCGCGCTCGAGCAGGCCCGGGCCCACCAGGTGCTCAGCATGGAAACGATGACCGACGAGTCCGACCCAGCCATGGCCATCGGCGTGGCGCGCCTGCACCTGGAGGAAGCCCGGGGCCTCGCGGTCGACCTCCTCAAGCACCTCGACGCCGCGCGCAACGCCACGGCCCACACCATCAGCCAGGGCGTCGACGACGGGCAGGAGTCGATGCCCTGGGACCAGCCCTGACCCAAGGCCCCGCCGCGCGGCCGCGAGATTTCTTCGCGTCGGGTGATCGCCCCGACGGGTCGACCTTCCTTTGGTGACTGAGAGATGACCCCGGTCCACCAAGGAGCTGCCCGTGAGCACGCCCACCGAATCCCCGTCCGCCGCGGCCGACCGTGACCCGGTTCAGGAGGCCCGCAACCACCTCGAGCAGGCGCTGGCCGCGCTCGATCGGCTCCGCGAGGTCCTGCCCCCAGCGGGCAGCACCTCCCCCGCCCGAGCACGAGGCGGTGACCCGGCATGACCACCGACACCGCCCTCCACGCCGCCGACGCCGTCTTCATGGCCGAGCAGGCGGTGAGCCGGGCCCGCCATGTCGTCGAGGAGCTGCACACCACGATCAACTCCGCGCTACGGGTGCTCGACGACGCCGAGCTCGACTCGGCCAAGGCGCGACTCTCCGACCGCGGCGACTACTACCTCGAGGCCGCCGCCGAGCACCTGAGCCGCCTGCAGCGCCGCTGCAGCGACAACGCCGAGCTGACCGACGAGCTCACCGGGCACCTGGAACGCGCCTCGCAGGCGGTCATCGACGCCCACGACCTCCTCCTGCTGGACGCCGACACCACCGATCCCGCTCGCGCCCGCGACGTCGCGCAGCTGAAGCCGCGGCTTGCGGTTGTCGGCGAGATGATCGACCTGGCCAAGCCGATGGCTCGGCTGGCCGCCCAGCATGTCGAGAGCGCGCACCTGGCCGCTCAGCAGGTGACTCCGCCGTCGCTGCTGGAGCCGGTCACCCTCGAGCGAAGCATCGCGACCGCCGGCAAGGAGCTGGGCCGCGCCGACGAGGACGTGCGCCTGCTCGAGAACGTCGTCGACCACGCCGCAGCCAGCGCCCGCCAGTCGGCCGGCATCGCGACCGAGATCACCGACAACGCCCGCCGGCGCATGGCCGAGCCGGGCCGCGTCCAGATCCCGCATCAGGCAGCACCGAGCGTCGGATCCCCGGCGCGGTAGGCGAGAGGCGCGTCATGGACCTCGACCAGGGCGGCCGCCAGCTGGCGGGCCTCATCCTCGATGCGGCCAGCAACGGCGAGCACGACCAGGTCGCCGAGCTGATCGCACCGCTCGACGCCGAGCAGCTGCGGTCCCTGGTGACGGTGCTGGCCGTCCAGGTCGACCAGAGCGCACCCACTTCCTCCGCGACCGGCCCCGCCGCGGTGTGCGAGCTGGCGATCAACGCTGCCGCCCCGATGTTCGGCACCACTCCGGAGGCGATCCGCAGCGCCGAACGCAGCCGACCGGTCAGCGACGCCCGGGCGGTGGCCATGACCGCCGCACGCGAGGTCGGTCTGTCCCTGCCGGTGATTGCCGAGCACTTCGACAAGGACCACGGCTCGGTGATCCACGCCGTACGCCGCACGGCCGAGCGACCGCGCCTGGCCGACGCCGCGGCGCGCGTCACCGCGCACGTCAACGACCGCTACACCGCCCAACTCCCCCGCCCCGGGGCCACGGTGGTCCCCCTGCACCCGCCGGCGTCGACGTTCGAGCCTGACGGCCCGGTCGAGCATGCGGTCGTGGCGGCCGCGGAGGCCTTCGGGACCACCGGAGGTCCTGCTGGGTGCCGACCGCAGCCGGGCGGCCGCCGACGGCCGTGCGGTCGCGATGACCGCGGCCCGCATCCAGGGGCACAGCCTGCCGGCGATCGCGCGTCACTTCGACCGCGACCACACCACGGTGCTCCAGGCGACCCGTCGCATCGCGAAGTCCCCCGCACTGAACGGCCTGGCCGAGAAGATCGCCGCCGACCTCCCCGATGACCCTCCGCCCGTTGCTGCGGACATCCCCGCCGCGGCGCCGACCTCGACCTTCGAGCCTGACGGGCCGGTCGAGCACGCCGTAGTCGCGGCCGCGGAGGCCTTCGGCACCACCCCGGAGGTACTCCTGGGTGCCGACCGCAGCCGGGCGGCCGCCGACGCTCGTGCCGTGGCCATGACCGCGGCCCGCATCCACGGCCACAGCCTGCCGGCGATCGCGCGTCACTTCGACCGCGACCACACCGCGGTGCTGTCCGCGACCCGGCGCATCGAGAAGACCCCGCCGCTGCGGGACCTGGCCGCGAAGATCGCTGCGGATCTCCCCGAGCAGCCAGCCAGCAGCATCGGCGCCGGTGACGTCGTCGAGCATGTCCCCGAGCCCGGTCACAGCTCCCCCGGCCTGCGCGAGCAGCAGCGAGCGGTCCCTGTCGCCGCTGAGCGCCCCCAGCTGAGGGTCGCCCGGTGAAGGCCCTGATCGGCCTGGCCGCGGCCGCGATCGTCGCGCTGACCGCCGGCGGGATCGAGGCCGCGCTACCCGGCACTCAGACGGGCCCCGAGCCGACCGAGGGCGCGACCACCCAGGTGCGTGTGACCGCCGTCGTCGACGGCGACACGATCCGGGTCGAGACGCTCGGCGGCCGCCAGCTCGGCCGAGTCCGGCTGCTCGGGATCGACGCCCCCGAAGTCGCGCACCCGCCGGGGCCGGCCGAGTGCTACGCAGAGGACGCCACCAGGCTCCTCGAGCAGCTCGCTCCGGTCGGCAGCACCGCCGAGCTCGTCACCGACACCGGCCAGCCCAACCGTGATCGCTACCACCGGCTGCTGCGCTACGTCGACCGCTCGACAAGCGCCGATGACGTCGACGTGGCCGGCGAGCTCCTGGCCAGTGGCGCCGCCCGTCGCTACGAGGCCGGGCCGGCGCTGGCCCGCGAGGAGTCCTACTCCACGGCCGTCGACGATGCCCAGGACGCTGGCCGCGGCCTGTGGGGCAGCTGCTGAGAGCCGGGCGGCCCACATGGACGAGCAGCTGGCCACCGCGGCGAAGACACTGGCCCGATGGTGCTACCGCCGCGGCGTCGATGAACGCGTACTCGGGTGCGGTGAGCAGTTGCGCAAGGCCGCGGTCGACCAAGCGCTCGGCCGACCGGCCACGGCTCACCTCGAGCAGGCGCTGTGGGAACAGACCGCCACGCTGCTGCGCCAGCGGCGCGACTGGGACCGCGACCACCAGGTGAGCCCTCCGCCGACCGCGGCATGCGTGCCCTGCGCCGTGTCGGTCGAGGAGTGCCCCACTCACACTGACCGGCGCTGTCGTGCCTGCGGTGGCCAGCTGCACCGGATCGTCGTTGAGGAGGGCTTCGACACTCACCCGTCCTGCGACCGGCCCGGTACGAGCGGATCCCGGGCGATCCTCGAGCACACCGCGCAGCGGCTGGGAGCCACGCTGCTGGCGCAGCCGGCCTGACTGGCCCGGCCGAGAACACGGATCGGCCGAGGTGATCGCTCCGGGCCTCGGCTCGCACTTAGGAGACCAAGGAGGACTGGCGCAGCCGGTGCCGGTCCACGGGATCCAGGAGTTCACATGAGTGAAGCCGCGCTCGAGGAAGCCGCGCTCGAGGAAGAGGCCCGCCAGCGCGCCGAGGAGATCAGTGCCACCGAGGCTGCCGCTGCCCAGGCCGCGGCCACTGACACCGGCCCCTCCCCCGACGCCGAGATCGCGCAGGTGCACCGGTCCGGCCGGCAGCACGACCACACCGACACGGCCGCCTACCAGCGGCCCCAGCCCGGCCGCCGCGGCCCGCGCCGGTGAGGAAGCAGCCATGGCAACCGCGCTCGCGCCGACCGTCAAGTCCTCGAACGTCTCGAACATCCGGTGGGTCGACTGCTCACACAAGCTCGGATCGCTGCCGTGCATGAACCACAAGCCGCACGAGGGCAACGGCCGCGGCTGCGTGCACCACTCCACGTCCGGCTTCCAGGACGACGAGTAGCCCGGACGTCGGCCGCCGAAACCGCCCGAGAAACAGCCTCAGCCGTGCACCAGGTGCAGCCGCGGCCGCTGAGGCTGCCCGGCGGCCGTCTCCAGGCGCTGCATCCGCTCGAACGTCATCGGGTGGCCGTAGCGCCGCAGCAGCCCCGCCAGCACGGGGCCGAGACCGAGTCCGAGCACGAACTGGTCGGCCTCTGCCTCAGCACGCAGGTCGATCCGCCGACCGGCCACCGGCACCACGTAGGTCAGCGCGATGACCACGCCCCCGAGGAGCCCGGCCCAGGACCGGCCCTCGGCCACGGACTGCACCACGCAGATCACGCCCACGACGCCGCGCAGCGTCCAGGCCAGCCGCATGAACGGCAGCCAGGCGAAGGCCCGGCCGATGCCGCGGAACGCAGCCACGATCAGCCGCCAGGGCGTCGTCGCCGCGAGCACCGCCAGCTCCAGCCGCGGCCGCAGAGCCCGGTGTCGGCCGACCGCATGGGCCAGCGCTGCGGCCGCCTCCGTCCCGGTCACGCCGCCGCGGTACGTCGCGTCGACCAGGCCCGGGCTGACCACCACGGTGCGCCGCCCGATCGCCACCGCCACCGGGGTGCTTGGACGCTGCGCCCGGCGTACGAACAGTGTGGCGATGTCGACGCCGCGGCCGCCCAGCTCTGCCAGCACCGGCGCCATCACCCGGAACTCGGCCTCGGTCGCCGGCCGCGAGCTGGTCAGCGCCGCGATCGCCGGCCGCTGCAGCTGGCCCATGGCCAGCGCGACCAGGACCCCGCCGGCAGCCATGAACGCCAGCAGGCCCAGCGCCGGAGGGAGCAGGGCGCACACCACCACGGTCAGGACGAAGCTCACCAGCAGCGCCGGCACCAGTGTCACCACCCTCAGCACGGTCATCGGGAACCTCATCATCACGACCCCCCTCCAACTATCAGCACTAGTGCGCATCTCTTGACTTTGCTCGCGGTGATCGTTCGGCGACCGCCGAACGACATAGGCGAACGAGACCAGTTTGTGCCCAGCCGCCGACACCACCCCGAGTTATCCACAGCCCGCGCTCAGCGGAGCGAGGACCGACCAGGACGTGGGTTCATGGGCCAGACCGACCTCCAATCGAAAGGAACACCTGTGGACACCCTCAACCCGGACAGCACCTGGGACCGCCTCAGCTCGATCGCGCACCTGCTACACCAGGCCGCCACCCAGGTGTGGAGCGACGCCGACAGGGCCACCGCCGACTCGCCGCTGCACGACCTCGGGCTCGGTGTCTACCTCGCGCACTCCCAGGCCAGCACCCTGCTGCCTGAGGACTACGAGCTGCCCGACGTCGACGCCGAGAGGCTCGAGGAGCGCACGCCGCTGCAACTGCTCACCGACGCCGAGGAGCTGACCCGGCCGCTGCCGCTGCACCAGCCGGACCTGATCCACGGCTCACAGCTGGTCGTCGACCTGTGCGACCTCATCAGGGAAGCGCGCGGCCTTGGCTACTGACCTGCGCCTGGCGTACGCCGACATCGACCAGGAGCTCTTCGACGTCGACCAGATCCCGATGACCACGCGCGACGTGCGCAGCATCGGCGAGATGCTCTTCGACGTCGACTACCTCGCCCGCCAGCTGCTCATCGACGTCGACGGCGACGACGCCGGCACCCTGCTGCGCAGCTGGCCCACGATGGTCGCGGCCGCGGAGGACCTGTGGGCCTCACTGCCGGGCCGGCGGCCGGGCGTCGACGAGCGCGACCGACCGATGACCAGCCTCGCTGCGCAGGCCGCCACCATCGAGGCCAGCCTGACCGGCCGCACGGCCTGGCCGGGCCAAGGACCGACCAACCCGCGGCTCGACCAGATGACCCAGACTCTCGTTAACGCCGCGGCCCTTGTGCGCCTTTACGGCGCGGAGATCCCCCTAGAGCAGTCCGACGCCCACCGCGACCTCGAGGCAGCTCGCACCAGGATCATGCACGGGCTCTATCTGACCGCTCACGCAGTCAACGTCGCGCTGCATGACAACGGCCGCGACCGCGTGAACGACGCCCGCGAGTCCGGCCGCCGCGCCCGCCTCGCCCAGCACCACTCCCCTTACGCCGTCGCGCCCATCGGAGCATGGCTTGACCGCATGACTGCGTGCGAGAACACCGCCCACAGCTACCTGAGCGACCAGTTCACCCAGGCCCTCGCCGGCGAAGCGGTCCGGCCTGTCGAGGACCCCAGTCGACTGTTCCAGGCGCTGGCCAACTGGGACATCCAGGCCCACCGAGCTCTGGTCCGTCAGCTCGAGCCCTCCAACATCCTCCTCATCACCCGCACCCAGAGCCTCATCGCCGGCGCGAGCATGGTGCTCGTCGACGCGGCCGCCACTGCCGGCATCCTCGAGCCCTCCGACCGGCTCGTCCCCGCAATCGCCAACGCCGGCTACTCCTGGAGCAACCTGGCCAGCCGCTGGGGCGACCTCGCTCCCCCGGGCGCTCGGATCCAAGAGCCGCTGGCCCGCGCGGCCGCGGAGGTCCGCGCCGCGTACCGCCAGATCACCCACGACACCACCACCCTCGCCAGCCCCGAGGTGATCGCGGAACGCCCGGGGCTCCCCCAAGCCGTGACAGCGACCCTGCGCGCCGTCGAGGCCTCCTCCGAACTCGCGGTCGTAGTCGCGGAGCGAGCGGACAACCCCAACCTCATCGGACCTGCCCGGGCACTGTCCCGTCGAGCGCACAACGACGTCGAGTCCGGACTGGCCACCCCTCCCGCCGAAGGCGACGTCGTCTGGGTCTCGCCGGCCGACATCCTCGCCAAGCGTCTGGTCTTGCTCCCCCCGCCCGTCTCAGAAACCCTGCGAGCGGCCAGCGACGCAGCAATAGACGCGACTAACTCGGCCTCCGCAGCTGCCACACTGCATCAGCGCCACCACAAGCCGGCAAGGACTGACGCGGTCCCTGGCTCGCGCAGCAGGGCCGCACCTGAGGGCAGGCGCCCACCAATCCCTACGCCCGCTGCGGCTCGACGATGACCCGCACGACGCCGGGTTCAGGCGAGTGGGGCAATTCGCCGGCCCGGGAGCACAGGCTCCACGGGCTCTCCTTCGCGACGCCGCGGTACAGGAACGCCGCCGTCCGACGTGGGTTTTTGGATGTGATTTAACCTGTGATTTCCCTTGGTTTGCGCACCCCGCAGTGGCACACTGCAGGTATGAACAACCAGTCGACCATCGCCCGCGGCGACCTTCGCGCCTACGAGGAGTCGGTTCGGCTGCCCACGCCGGAACTCGTCGAACGGCTGCGCGATCTGCTCGGAGCCAAGCTCGTGGCCTACCTGGGCTCGGTCCAGGAGACCCGCGCCGTGCGCCAGTGGGCCGACTCGGCCGACGCACGGACCCCGTCAACCGAGGTGGTCAACCGGCTGCGGATGGCGTACCGGATCGCGGCTCTGCTGCGCGAAAAGGACTCGGCGGCGGTCGTCCAGACGTGGTTCCAGGGCATGAACCCGCGCCTCGACGACGTCGCGCCGGCACGGCTGCTGCGTGAGGGCGACCTGGAGCAGATCGGTCCCAGTGTCCTGGCGGCCGCGCGCGCATTCGCTGCGGCCGGGTGACTCGCGGGTGACCGAGGCACCTCAGCTGGTCGTCGTCAACGCGGCCGAGCAGGTCTGGCGCGTCGGCTTCAAGCCGGAGCCCTGGGCCTGGTCGGGTTGGGAGTGGGCCGGCGCCGATGGCAGGTTCCACGGCCGATGGGACGACCGGCAGGGAAACTTCCGCACCATCTACGCCGGCTCCACCCTCTTGGCTTGCCTGCTCGAGGTCCTCGCCGGCTTCCGACCCGACCCGAC
Source organism: Nocardioides sp. TRM66260-LWL (assembly GCF_020075545.1). GTDB lineage: Bacteria > Actinomycetota > Actinomycetes > Propionibacteriales > Nocardioidaceae > Nocardioides. The sequence goes on along the minus strand of NZ_JAIQZK010000001.1, from coordinate 797,751 downwards.
CCTCGCGCTCAAGCTCGACGACATCGAGGAGGACGACGAGGACGCCGCGATGCACCCGACGGCCCGCGCCGGGGAGATCTCCTACTCGTGGCTCGAGCCGCGCTCGGCGGCGAGCGCGACGCTGTCGGCTCGGTTCTGCGCGGTGACGGCCGCGGAGTCGATCGCGGCCCTGCGGCCGCAGTTCGTCGCGCTCGCGCACCTGCTGAACCTGCACGACTTCGACGCGGCCGCGCTCAAGGACGGGCGGCCGCGAGCGCTCACCCAGTCGGTGGCCACCTACTTGCACGCGACCACCGACCTCAACGGCGTCACGTTCGCCTCCCGCCACGGCGACGACCTCACGCTATGGGCGGTGTTCGAGCGAGCCGAGGACCCCGCGATCAGCCGGACACTCGACGCGATCGAGCACCACGCCCTCTCCCCCGAGCACCCCGACATCCAAGAGGCCTTCCGGATCCTCGGCCTCAGCTGGTCGACCACCTGAGCCGCGCGTGCCGCCACCGTTCCGCCCCCGCGCAACGGGTCGCCATGCCACGATGCGAGCGTGGGAATCTTCAAGCGCAGCGAGGCCGGCCGGGCCAAGAAGATTGGCGCACACGCCCGATACGTCGATGAGGACGTGCAGCGCGTCGACCTCAAAGTCACCAGCACCGACGGCGAGACGGCGACCATCGACCTCAGCCTCGACCAGACGCGCCAGCTCGTCATCGACCTGACCAACGCCTACGGGGCGTGCAGGCCGGCGCTACTGGACCAGAAGCAGGTCGACCGGATCACGTCGTTCTTCGGGATGCGTTGATGACGCGCTACGAGTACGACGAGGAGGCCAGCGCAGCGTGGCGCATGGACGTCGTGCACGAGGTCAACGACTCCACCGCTCCCGTCTCGCGATGGGTCGACGCCATGCGTCGACTCAACACGATCAACGACCCGCTCGCCCGCAAGCTCTTGACCCTCCACCGCGACTGCGGATCCGGCACCGGCGTCTGCGACTCCCTCGATGATGAACCGCACCCGATGGACCGACGCGCCGGCTGGGGGTGCGAGACCACGCAGATCATCGCCGACCACTTCGACGTCGAGTACCCGCGAGGCCGTGAGCGATCGTCGTGACCTCACAGGACTCCAACGCCCGGCTGGTCGAGCTGATCCGCGACGGCCTGGCGCGAGCTGACGACGCCGGCCTCGCACGCGTCCCGCTCAAGCTCTTCCCGGCCGAGGAGCAAGACGAGCTCCTGACCCTCCTGCACGCCTACCTGTGGGACACCGCAGCGCCCTACGACGATGCCTGGCACCGCTCCCCGGGCAACATCATGACCCTGTGGGCGGAGTTGCTCGAGATCGGCACCGAGACGCGCCACCGCCTGATTCCGCTCCGCACCGACCTGGTCAAGCTCCTCACGGAGCGCGGCCTCGGCTACCGGACACACCCACGATCGGTGCCGGTGCTGGTCCGGGAGTACAGCGGTGTCCTCGAGCCCCCCGTTCACCCCGGCGACCCGCGCGAGACCTCGAGCACGATCGCGGTCGGCACGTGGGGAGCCGGCTTCGGGGACCCCGCCACGAATCGCCAGGTCGAGCTGGCCGCCGAGGACGCGGTCCAACGCCACTACGAGGCAGCAGGATGGACGATCACTCGCGTCGCGCACCTCAAGTGCGGCTGGGATCTCACCGCGACGCGCCACGACGAGGAGCGCCACCTCGAGGTCAAGGGCGTCTCCAGCTCCATGCCCTCGGTGCTCCTGACCCGCAACGAGCTGCGCACCGCTGAGACCGATCCCGACTGGTCCTTGGCCGTGGTGACCGGCGCCCTCACCGACCCCACACTTGTCGAGTACGAACGGCAGACCGTCGTGGCGGCCGCCGACCCGTCCGTCTACCGGGTCAACCTGTCCCTGTGACCGCGAGAAGGAACGCTGCGCTGATGTCCCCACGAGTTGTCGCGGTCGACGTCGGATCCGTCCGGAGCAACTTCGCCTGGGCAGCCCTCGACCTGCCCGGCCGTCGACCGGTCGGCGAAGGAGGCAGCCACCCCGAGGGCGCGGCCCTATCGGTCCTCGAGGCGCTCGACGCCGGCGTGCCCGTGGCGCTCGGGTTCGAGGCTCCTCTGATGGTTCCGGTCAGCCCGGTCGGGCCCGGCGACGGGTGGCGGACGCTGGGGCAGGCGCGCCAGGGCGAGACCGTCGACGGCCGCCCGCGGCCTTGGTCGGCTGGCGCCGGCAGTGGCGCGCTGGCCACCGGGCTGGTGCAGATGGCGTGGGTGCTCGAGCGGGTCGGGTCCGGGTTCCCCGGGCTGCGGTGCACCACGCGGCCCGAGCCGTGGCTGGCGGGCGACGCCGAGCTGTTCGTGTGGGAGGCCTTCGTGTCCGGCACCGGCAAGCCTGTGCCTGCGGGGATCACCCAGCACGCAGCTGACGCGGCCGCGGCCGCCGACACGTTCGCCGAGCGTCTCGAGGACGGCTCACTGAGTGCCTCCGACGTCATGTGCACGCCGGCGTCGTCGTTCAACCTCGCCGCGGCGGCCGCAGCGTACGCCGGGTTGGCGATCGCCAGCACCGAGCTGCGCGACCAGGTGCAGGTCTACCGCACCCGCCCGGCCCTGCCGTAGGTCACCGCTGGCGGCCGCGGCTGGGCCGGGACCTCCACCTCGAACAGCACGATCCGCTGGGCGGGCTCGCACGCCCGTGCGAGGGCACGTCGCTCGGCCTCGGTGGCGACGAACAGGGTCAGGCCCCGGAATCGCGCGAGGACCTCGGCCGAGACCCTGCTGACGACCGGGCTGATGACTCCTTGCGGCATGTCGTGGACGAACAACGGCACCCCCATCGCCCACTCGGGCGTCGCGTCGCGCACCCCGACATAGCCGCGAGCCTCTCGTCCGACGAGGTCGACCGCCGGCGGTGTGAGTGCCTGCTGGCGGGCGAGTTTGGCCGCGATCGCAGCCAGGTGGCGCTCGTGCTCCGCGGCCGCCAGCTCGTCGCGTTCACGCCGGCGCGCGCTGGCTTCCATCTGGGCTCGTTCGGTGATGACGTGCTGGCGTGTGGTCCACACGGTCCGCGCAGCTGTCGGCAGTCGCAGGTACTTGCGCACCGCCACCTGGTGAATCCTGATCGTGCCGGCCAGAACGCCGGCGACGAAGGTCTCGAGGTTGACTGCTTCGGGGACCGGTCCCCACCAGCCGTGGCCGGGGCATGGGCCGGGCGCTCCGCCATCGTTCTCGCAGCGCCGGCGCGGGCACCAGGATTCGCGGAAGACGGCGGCTCCGTTGACGATCTGGGCATCGGCGGGCCCTGGTTCGGCGGGCACGGTGATCTGAATGGCTGGGACGGCTCCGATCCATGGTCGGTCGTCGTCGGTGACCCAGCACACCGGCACCTCGGAGGCCTGCATCCGCGACGTGCGCTGACGTAGCTCGTCGACGGTGATCTGGGCCAGTTGCGCCTCCCAGGCCATCCTCCTGGCGCCGTCGGGGCTGGTGGCCAGCACGTCGGCGCGCCAGCCGTCGCCGGCGACCTCGAGTTCGGCGTACCAGCCGGCCTCGCGGATCGCTGAGGCCAGCTGCAGCTTGAGCAGTCGGTGGGCCATGGTCTCGCCGACCAGGGAACAGGTTGGCGCGGCCCGGTCGTGGGCGAAGAACCGCAGTCCCTTGGGTGAGAGCTTGGGGTGAAGCCCGTGCCCACATTCGCGGCAGGTCAGGGGCGCGCGGGGTCGCGCTCGGTGGATCGTCTCCCAGGACGTCCCCTCGCCGAGCGGGTCAACGGTTGCGTCGAGCACGCCCGCCTGGGCGTGCTGCGCCGTCAGTGGCACGAGTCGAACTCTGCCGGAGCGGTCCGACAGATGTGGCCGGTTCAGTTGCGATTGAGCCCGTGACGGCGGGAGTCCAGCGCGTGCTTGAAGTGGCTCTCGGCCGCGTCGATCTCCCTGGTCGGGGTCGCAGGGTCGAACACCCGCAGCACCGACAGCCGGTAGCTCGAAGGGTCGAGGTTGCGGAGCTCGACGTTGCCTCCGTGGCCGTTGGTGGCGTATGCGGCCCAGCGCTGCCAGATGGTCTCGGCGCCGTCAGCCTTGCCGACGTAGTGGCGGCCGTCTCGGGTGTCAGTGATCAGGTAGATCCCGATGACGGAGGACAGCGCCGTTCGCCACGCGGCGTAGCGATGCTCACGGATGACGGCCTGCAGCTGGGGGTAGTCCAGCGTCAGGGCGTCGAACCCTGGGAACCGCACCGGCTCGGAGTCGGCGATCTCCATCACCGGGTACGCGGCCGCGGTGGTCGCGTTGATCCGCCAGGTGCGCGGGGAGCGCCACTGGATCACCAGCCGGTTCCGCAGGTCGGCCATCAGCTCGGAGTGCTCGAGGTGGAAGGTGCGCCGTAGCCCGTCGTGATCCGTCTCGCCGTGGTTCACCAGGACCGACCACAGCCGTGCACGATCACCGCCCTCGGGTCGGAACACGATCCAGATCCGGGGAGGCGCGGCCGGGAAGGTGCGGGTGTTGGCGGACTGGACGCTGGTGTAGGCGAGGATCTCGGCGTCGGAGGAGTCGCCGTGGATGCCAACGGTCCCGTCCTCGTGCTCGCGTACGTAGGCGTGCCGGATGACGAGGGCCTCGGCCGGGTCGAGACCCGCGCTGGCGAGGATTGCAGCGAAGGTCAGTGTCATCGGGGATCGTCCGTTCTGGGAGCGGCGGCTGGGGCCGCGGCGATGCTGAGCAGCACGTCGTGGCCGAGCGAGGCGTCGACGGTGACGTGCAGGCCGAGGTCGGTGATCCGGCCGTCCTTTGGGTGCCAGTCACGGTCCTCGCGGGTGCGGCCCAGGAGCGGGTCGAGCGCGTCGATCGTGGGCTTCCAGAGGGTCAGCCAGTTGCGCGGCGGCCCGACGACGAAGGCCAGCTGCAGCTGCACTGGGCCGGTGGGGATCTCCGCGGCGTGGGCCACGGCGGATCGGACCTGCTCCTTGTAGGCCGTCGTCGAGGTTGAGGCGGTGGTGCGGACCATGTAGGTCGTGCCGGGGCCGGTCGTCTCGTGCGCGGGCGCGGCGAGGACTCGTGAGGTCTCGGCGTGCCTCTTCGTGCACCACACCGCCACCAGGTCTTCGTTGCGGAGCCGGGTGGCCAGCGGGAAGGCGTAGTTGTCCAGGTCAGCCATGTCGACCAGGTCGCGCGTAGCCGGCAGCCCGACCTCGAGCAGCAGCGCCCATGGGCCGCTGCCCGTCAGTCGAGGCGGGACCAGCTGTGCGGTGTCCTCGAGGTAGTCGCGGAGCCGCACCTGGTCGGGGTCGGTCGACTTGTTCCAGCTGGCCAGGCGCGGCACCTTCCGGAGCACCGTGCCCTCTCCTTCCGGGCGGCGGTACCACTTCGGGGTAGTCACGGACGGTGGACCGTTCCGGCCTGGTCGACCCACCAGACCTCGATTTGAGCCGCGGCGAGCGACCCGGCGGTCTCGGCGTGCAGGTCGCGGTAGCGGGGGAAGTCCGGCAGGGCGATCACGCTGCCCCATGCCGGCTCCTTGCCGCGGAGCCGCATCGCGGCCAGCACTGCCTGGGAGTACCAGTGGCCAGCCTGGGTGCTCGGGCTGGTGCGCTTGGCCTCGCCGGCGCGAGCGGGGTCGGCGTAGTTGCGGCTGGGGAACCCCTTGACCTCCACACCGACGGTGAGGCCGTCGCGGGAGGCGATGACGTCGATGCCGTGCTCCTTGGTGCCGGTGTTGGCCACCGAGAGGATCCGCCAGCCCTCGCCGGCCAGGGCGGTGACCAGGGCCGCTTGGACGTTGGCCTCGGTGTGCCACTCCCCTCCCCCGAGCTCCGCTGGGGCTGCGGCGGTAGGTCGCGCGGCCGACGCAGCTGGCACCGGAGCGGCAGAGCCGGCGGGCAACGGCGTCGTGCGTGGTTCGACGTCGCCGGCGACCTCGAACCCCAGCGCGGCCAGATGCCGGCGCGCGGTGTGGGAGATGAACTCCGAGCGCGGGATGCCGGTAGCGACCTCGAAGGCCTGGACGGCGGGGAACCAGGTGTCGTTGACCCTCACAGCATGCTTGCGGATCGCGCCCGGGACTACCTCGACCAAGCGAGCCTCGACGTCCTCGCGCGTCAACTCGTGCCGCTGGCCGTTCAAGGTGAACCGAATCGCCGCACGGCCCTGACTGCTCATGGCCAGAAACTACGGCACCCGGCCGGCACAAGTGAGCCGGTTCAGTCTTCGAACATGTGTTCTACCCTAGATGTCATGGCGGGCGGCGGTTACGGGCGCGGGGCAGGCATCCCCTTGAAGGATCGTGTGCGCGTCGACCACACCGACCAGAACTCAGCGCGGCCTCCCGCAGCTGCAGCTGGTCCCGAGCATCCCGGGCGTCACTGTTGGGTCAGCGTGCCCGGCGACGCGTCGCAGCCGCGGCCAGGACTACTCCTGGAATGGCGGCGAGCGGGGCACCTGTGGGAGGGCAGGGTCGTCTACGTTGCGCAGCTGCGACCAGGCCGCTGGGCCACGGTCGAGGAGTGGATCCCGGCCGAGCTGCTCACCACCGAGTGAGCGCCGACGTGTCTGCCAACCCGCCGAATAACGACGCGTGGCGGCCGTACGGCGACGTGCGGTTCGTGCTGATCCGGAACACCGGCCGGCTCAAGCCGTCACGGGGCCTCATCCTCGACTGGAAGCGCGAAGGCCGGCGCTGGGAGGCCCTCGTGGTCTGGCACGACGACGCCGCGCTCAAGCCGGTCGTCAAGATGGACTGGCTGCGGATCGAGGACCTGATCCCGGTCCCGGTCGACCCGAACTGGACCGGTCCCGACCACTGACCCTTCGCGGCGTTCAGGACCGTGCAGCGAAGGAGTCCCGCAGGTCCTCGCCGCACTTGGGGCAGACGCCCGCACGCTTCATCGTCTCCTCGTCGCGCAGCGTGCCCGGCTCCAGGTAGACGATCTCGCGCTGGGCGGCACGGCCGTGGCGGTTGATCCGCTTTCGCGGGTTCGCCTGCTGCGTCCAGCCGACGTAGTGCCGGATCGCCGTGGCCGAGAGAAAGCCGTCCTGGTCCTGCTGAGGCGGGACGGCCGCGTACTCACTGCTCACCGACTTCACCACCTGCGGAGTCTCGTAGTGGAGCACGTAGACGTGTCCCTCGATCTCAGCCAGCGGCCGCCCGTGCTTGGCGACGACATCCTGTTCCCACGACATGGCGCTGAGTCTTGCAGCGGGATCCGACACACGTCCGTAGAACCGCGATGACCCGCTCCGCCGAGCTGAGACGCCCGGCCGGAAGGACGGATTCAGGGCAACCTCGAGCTCGCCGACCGCGTTCTGGTCGTCGAGCTCCTCGAGCGCATCGTCGGCTCAATCGGTGCGAGGTGCGTTGGCCCAGCTGAGCAGGTCGGGTGCTGCGTCCAAGACGCGCTCGACGCTGACGGTCCACATCCAGTCGACGCGGACAGCCGGCGGCTGGGTGGTCAGGGTGATCATGGGCGGTTCCTTCCTGTGACGTTCGGGCGGCTTGGGTTGGGTGTTGCTCCCGAGTGCGGTTCCTGGTCGACGTCGCCGGCCGGGCCTAGGAACTCTCAGCAGAGTAGGTGCCGATTCCGACGCGAATCGGGTTATCCACAGGGGGCCGGCGGAGGGGTCATCGCCGCGGTGTGGCGGACGGTGATGCACCCGCAGGGACCGCCTGCGGGCCGGACCGCACGGGACCGGGGACGAACGACTCGTCGACCGGGTCTGCGCCGTCGCCGGCGGCCCGGGCGGCGTGTGTCATGACGTCGGCGATGACGTCTTGAGCGTTGGCGACCGCGCTGGCAGAGCCGAGTCGGATCAGCTGGTTGACGCCGGTGGACGCCACGCTGCTGACGGGGCCGGGGACGCCCATGAGGGGCCGGTGCAGGTTGGTGGTCCAGTGGGCGGTGTTCATCGCGCCGCTGCGTACGGCTCCCTCGACGACCACGGTGCCCTCGGCGAGGCCGGCGGTGATCCGGTTCCGCGCCAGGAAGCGGGTCCGGGTTGGTCCGGCGCCCGGAGGTGCTTCCGAGACGACCAGGCCGCGTTCGGCGATCGTCTCGAGCAGTTGGGCGTGCGCGGCCGGGTAGGGCCGGTCGACGCCGCCGGGCATGACTGCGATGGTCGGGCCGCCCGCGAGGAGGGCGCCGCGGTGTGCGGCCTGGTCGACGCCGAACGCGGCGCCGCTGATGACGGTGTGGCCCATCGTCGCGAGGTCGCGGCTCAGCTCGGTGGCCTGTTCGGTGCCGTAGCTGGTGGCGGCTCGTGAGCCGACGACCGCGACGGCGTTGCCGGCGAGGTGGCGCAGGTCGTGTGATCCGAGGACCCACAGGCCGACGGGTTCACCGCCGCAGTCGTGGAGGGCGCCGGCGTCGCGGAGTGCGCCGAGCTGGGTGGGCCACTCGGCGTCGCCGGGGATGATGAAGCGGATGCCGCGGGCGGCTGCCTGCTCGAGGACCTGGGCGGGGTCGACGCGGCCGAGTTCCTGGGCGATCCCGAAGCCCCAGTGGGACTCGACCTCGGCCGCGGCATCGAGGTAGCCGAGGACCTTGCTGGCGCCGAGCTCGCTGACCAAGCCGGTGACGCGGAGGTCGCCGGGCTCGATCGCCCGACTCAGGGTCACTCTGGCGAGCCGGTCGGCCTCGTCGACGTCGCCGCTCATGCCTGGCCTCCCCACAGCAGCTCGAGGTCGGGTTCGTGGATGACGTCGAGGCGCTTGTCTGGGGCGTAGGCCGCGGGCTCAGGCACCACTAGGCGGCGCAGCTGGCGCTCGGTGGCGCTGGGCTGGACCGGGGCGATCGGGTCGGTGTCGTCGTGGTTCATGGCGGTTTCCTCCTTAGCGGCCCGGTGCGGGGCGGTCGGTGGTGGGCCGGGTGCCCGGTAGGTCGGGCTGCTGGCTCGGAGGCTGGGGGACGAAGGACTCGTCGAGCTCGCCGGCGAGGTCGCGCATGTGGCTCTGGTACCTCTCCCACTCGCGCGGGTGGATGCCGTTCTGCAGGGCAGAGGCGACGATGGCGGCCATGGAGTAGGGCCGGTCGGCGGGGACCTGGTCCAGCGCGCACCAGGCCTTGGCACCGTCGCCGTGCAGCCAGCTGGCGAAGCCGAGCATGGAGGCCGGGGCCGCGCGGACCTCGTCCGGCGCGCGACGAGTGAGGTCGTTCCAGATCACCATGTGGGAGGTGTGGTTCTCCCGGCTCATGTCCTCCCAGAGCGCGTCGCGGGTGCTGATCGTCTCCAGCGCGACGAGCATCCGGGCCCCGTCGACGTCGGAGAGCCGGTTGCCGTCGGAGTGGAACTGCTCGAGGCGGTCGAGTGCCCAGTCCTGCTCGACGACGGGGCTGCTGGCGGCGGCTGCTGCTCGAGCTGCGGGGATCAGCTGGGCGATCGGCTCGCGGTCACCGACCATCGAGGCCGCCAGTGAGGCGCGGTTGGCCGCCGGCTGTGCGGCGCCGGTGAGCACGGTCGCGGCCGCGATCCGCTCGGCGGTCGCCTGGGTCTGCAGGCCGCTCTGGCCGGTGTTGAACTCCCGCCAGCGCTCGCCGTCGGACCACAGTCGGATGTGGGTGGTGATGCCCACGGTCTCGAGGCGGTTGGACAGGTGCTGGCTGGCCAGCTCGGCGCTGCGGCGGTCCTCGGTGAAGCAGAGGATCGCAAGCCGGGCTCCGGGGCGGGCGTGACGGCCGTAGGGGCCGCTGACGGCGTCCCAGACCGCCTCGCGGTCGGCGGCGTTCGTCGGGAGATCGACGCGGGTGATCGGCAGTCCGGGCCGGAACGGCACCAGGACGATCGACTCCTCGGGCTTGAAGCCCAGGACGTGGGGCACCGCGGCGAGCAGCTCGTCCGGGGACTGTACGACGAGATCCATCGGAGCGAACCTCCTTACGGTCTCAGCTGGCCTGGGCCGGGCGGGTGGTGCGCTCGATGCGCGCGGAGACGTACTTGAGCGAGACACCGACCTCGCCGAAGCGGTTGTCGACGACCACGACGTCCTTGGTGCGCTTCTCGCCGGTCTCCTTGTCCGGCCAGCTCTCGGTGCGCTCGAGGCCGTGGACGAAGATCGGGTCGCCCGATCCGCAGCTGTCGTGGACGTGGGTGGCGGCCGAGCCGAAGATCTTCACGTTGTGCGCGGTGGGCTCGTCGTTGACCCACTCCCCCTCGTCGTTCTGCACGCGCCGGTTGACCAAGACCCGGCAGCTGACGAACGGCTTGTTCTCGCGGGTGTAGAGCAGCTCGGGAGCCTCGGCCAGGTTGCCGGCGAAGGTGACGGTGGTGGACATGACTTCCTCCTAGGTGACGGCGAGACGGGAATCGGTCCCGCAGTCACCTAGGTGCGATTGGTGCTCCGCAGCGATCAGCTCGGGGGAAGATTTCGTCCACCGTCTCGTTGATGCGTCGCCTGATCAGGTCGCCGTTTCTGACTCCACGTGTCGGACCGTCCGGGCAGGATGGCGGTGTGGACCGCTTGAGCAACGATCACCGCACCGCGACGCCGGCCGGCGACCGTGGGGCTCGGCGCCAGCTTGAGAAGGTTGCCGACCGGCTCTTTGCGGATCTCCGGTCGCACGAGCGTGCCGAGTGGGTGGCGATCAGCACGGGCATGGCACCTGCGCTCGTCGTAGCCACCGGCTCCAGGCTCCTGACGATCTCCATGATCGGCAGATCTACTCAGGCGATCGAACGCCCCTTCACCATCGTGTTGGGGAAGAAGCGGCTGATCGGGCAGTCGGTCGACGTCATCGACGCACGCGGGCTTTGTCTCAGCCTGCTGCTACAGGAACCAGACCTCCGCGCGTTGCAGATGACCGGTGGGGCCAGCTCACGGCCTGGATCCACCACCCAGGCGCCTCCCCCACAGCCGTCGGCGTCCGCCCATCCCGCGGCTACGGCTCCTCCTCCCGGCTCCACGGGCGCGTGGCGATGGGGGCGGCCAGTCACGAGCTGGCAAGAAGCCGAACTTCTTGCAGCGGCGCACATGGCGGATCTCGGGTTCAGCGGAGCTGTGGTCACACCAGGCGGAGCAGACGCAGGACTCGACGTGGTTGCTCACGACGCTGCAGCGCAGGTGAAGTATCACGAGGGCCCCACGGGCCGACCAGACATTCAGCGGCTCATCGGGGCGGCCCACGGCCTTAGGAGTCGGATCTTCTACGCCTCGAGCTACACCACCGCGGCGATCCTCGAGGCGGACCGGCTTGGGGTTGCGCTCTTCCAGTTCACGCCTGAGGGGCTCGTCGTCGCCATCAACGACGCGGCGCGCGCCATTGCGCCGAGATCTCCGACGCCCGATCAGAGGACTGCGTTCGGGGCGCTGACCTTCGAGTCGCGGCAGAACCGCGCCATCCGCTGGTCACAGCAGATCGAGGCCGCGACCAAGGTGCCGATCAGTGATCGGAAGCGCCGTGGCGCGAAGCAGCTCGTCGAGCGCCAACGTGCCTTGGAGCTGATGCTGCACGGTCTCGAGCAACTCAGGGACAGCGCCAACCCGCTCTACAAGAAGCGGCGCAAGGAACGCACCCTGTCGGAGGCCGAGAAGACGCTCAAGCAAGCAGCAGCCGTGCTCCGCCTGCAGCTCAAGTGACCTGCCTCGCGCCTACCGCGCGGGCCGGCGCCGCGGCGGTCGGTTGCTGAGCTTCTGCGGAGGTGGAGGCAGCTCGCGGCCGAGCCGGCGACGGGAGTCCTCGGCCGCGGCGATGACCGCCTCCTGGGCGAACGCAGACCGGGCGAGCATCCGGCCGAGCTCCTGGCGATCGGCGACCAGGGCGTCCTCCACCGTCTCCATCGTCGAGGCCGGCAGGTCGTGCTTCTTGTTGAAGCTCTTGCGGGTCACGCTGACCAGCGCGGGATGGTTCTCGCCGGCGGCCGCGAGCTCGGCCCGCTGTTGGGGCGAGCGTCGGGCGTGCAGCTCGAGCGCCTGGGCGAGCCAGCCGACGAACGAACCGGGCGACTCGGGATCGGTGTCCAGGTCGGCGACGTACGCCGAGCGGGCGAGGTCCCACACGCCGGGCTTCCAGTAGATCCCGACCGGGATCGTGGTCTGGCTCGTCACGCCACCACCACCTCAGCCACTCCCCTGCCCCGCGTGCCGGGAGCGATCGCCGGCGAGCTGCAGCGGCTAACACCAACGCCGCTGCATTCCCGGGCGGGGCCGTGTGCAGCCGTTCCCACTCTCGCTCGATTCCTTCCGTCCAGACAGCTACGAGGTGCAGCTGCGCCGCGCCGCCGCAGCGGAGTCCGCGCCCGGTGAGAGCAGGGGTTTTCCCCACCCTCCGGACGTGCCCACCTTTCCACAGGTTCGCCCTGCGGCCCGGTAGGTGTCGGCCCCCGTTGGGAGACTAGGTCATGTCAGTTCTTTCTATTCTACCCATGGAGGACAGCAGCATGACCGACACCATCCAGGCCCCCGCCGACAGCGCCGCCGAGGAGGCCACCGAGGCCGTCCAGTCCGAGGAGTTCCTGTACCTCGACCCCGCCGCGATCATCATCGGCACCAACGTCCGCACCGACCTGCGGCCCGACCACAAGGAGTTCCGCAAGTCGATCAAGGAGCGCGGCGTGCTGGAGGCCGTCACGGTCTACCGCGACGAGGACGGGCAGTACGTCCTGCTGCGTGGCCAGCGGCGTACGGTGACCGCCGCCGAGGTCGGCACCCCGACCGGCCTGATCCCGGCCCGGGTCGTGCCCCAGCCCGCCGACGCCGACCGGATCGGTGACCAGATGGTCGAGAACATCCACCGGGCCGGGATGCGCGAGGCCGAGATTGTCGCGGGCGTGGAGCAGCTGGCCCTGCTGGGCGTGAGCGCCGCGCAGATCGCCAAGCGCACCAGCATCGACCGCCCGACCGTAAACGCTGCCCTGGCGGTCACCAAGGCCGACCAGAGCCGCAACCGGCTCGACTCAGGCGACCTGACCTTGGAGGAGGCCGCGATCTTCGCCGAGTTCGAGCACGACCCCGAGGCCGTCGAGCGGCTGGAGAACGCGAAGCGGTGGCGGCGCTCGCTCGCCCACGAGGCCCAGCGGCTGCGCGACGAGGCCGCCGAGCGCGAGGCCGACGCCGCCGAGGTCGAGCGCCTGCGCGCCGGGGGCCTGCCGGTCCTGACCGCCGAGGAGGTCGAGCAGGCCGACGAGGTGCTGCGCATCGAGCGGCTGGTCACCGAGGACGGCGAGCCGCTGGCCGAGGAGGAGTGGCCCAACGTCCCCGGCGCTCGCGTCCAGGTCGTCAAGGAGTGGGTCTACCCCGAGGACGAGTACGACGAGGAGAGCGAGGACGGCAGCGACGAGGAGAGCGAGGACTACGAGCCCGCCGAGCCCTACCAGCAGTACGTGCCGGTCTGGGTCGTGACCGACCTCGCCGCCTCCGGCCTGCGTCGTCGCGGCGGCTCCGGCAGCAGCACCGCCGACAGCAGCGACGAGGGCGAGAACGAGGAGGAGGCCGAGGCGCAGCGCGAGCAGCAGCGCCAGGAGCGCCGCCGCGTGATCGCCAACAACAAGGCGTGGGCGAGCGCGGAGACGGTGCGCCGCGAGTGGCTGGCCGGGTTCGTGGCCCGCAAGACCGCCCCGAAGGGAGCCGAGGCCCTGATCTGCGAGGCCGTCGTCACCGGCCACCACTCGCTGAGCAAGGCCATGGACCACCGCCACCCGATGCTGTTCACCCTGCTCGGCGTCGAGCGGCCGACCGGCTACTACGGCGCTGGCCATGACGAGTGCCGCAAGATCGCCACCAAGGCGAGCACGCCGAAGGCCGCGACCATGACCACGCTCGCGGCGGTCGTGGCGGCGTGGGAGGCCACGACCGGCAAGCACTCGTGGCGCAACCCGAGCGCGTGGGATGCCCGCGTGCTCGGCGCGCTCGTGGAGTGGGGCTACCAGCCCAGCGAGGTCGAGCGAATCCTGCTCGGCGAGGAGCAGCCGACCACCGACGACGACGCCAGCGACGCCGCCGACGACAACGCCGACGAGGCCAGCGACAGCGCCGCCTGACCCGTCGCCCCCTCCCCCACCCGAGGGCGGTTCTCCCTGTGGAGAACCGCCCTTAGTAGAATAGAAACCATAGAATGAACTCAGTTCGTTTGATCCGCTACCCGGGAGGACCCCGACATGTCACACGAGATCGAGACCCACGGCACGCAGGCCGCCGCCGTCTTCGCCCGCAAGGACGCCTGGCACCGCCTGGGCACCACCGTCCGCGACCGCGCGTTCACCGCCGAAGAGGCCATGCGACTCGGTCACCTGGGCGGCTGGGACGTCCGCAAGTTGCCGCTCACCACCGCCGAGGTGAGCGAGGGCGGCGTCACCGCGATCGAGGTCCCCGGCTTCGCCACGGTCCGCACCAACCCGTTCACCGGCGAGCCCGAGGCGCTCGGCGTCGTGGGCGGCGGCTACACACCGCTGCAGAACGAGGACCACGCCGAGTTCCTGAACCTGCTGGCCGACGAGTCCGGCGCGATCTTCGACACCGCCGGGTCGCTGCGCGGCGGTCGGCAGGTGTTCATCACCATGCAGCTGCCGGACTCGCTCACCGTGGGCGGCACCGACCGCGTCGACCTGAACATCGCCGCACTCAACAGCCACGACGGCTCCAGCGCGTTCCGCATCCTCGTGACCCCGGTCCGCGTCGTGTGCGCGAACACCCAGAGCGCGGCCCTGCGCAACCACGAGTCGTCGTTCTCGATCCGGCACACCCGCAACGCCAAGGCCGCCGTGCAGGCCGCCCGCGACGCGCTCGGCCTGACGTTCACCTACGTCGACGCGTTCCAGGTCGAGGCCGAGCGGCTGATCCAGCAGACCATGACCGACGCCGCGTTCGACGCCCTGATCGACGCCACGTTCGGCAAGGCCGAGGCCAGCGCCACCAAGCGCGTGCGCGAGACCGAGCGCCGTCGCCGCTCCCGGCTGCACTGGCTCTTCGCCGACGCCGACACGCAGGCCGGCATCCGCGACACCGCGTGGGCCGGCTACCAGGCCGTCGCGGAGTACGTCGACCACTACGCCCCGGTCCGCACCAAGGGCGACGAGAAGACCGCCCGCGCCACCCGCGTCCTCACCAGCGACGACCCCGACCGGATCAAGCGCCGCGCCTGGACCGCGCTGGCCCTCGCCTGACCGTCCGTCCCGCAAGTCCTCCGGTGGCGGGCTGAGACCCCGAGTCCGGCCCGCCACCGGCCCAACGGAAGGAGGAGCCATGACCGACACGACCACCACCCGCGAGCAGACCGACAGCCCGACCGACGCCGCCACGGTCGAGTGGCACGCCGTGGACGCCGACGACCGATGGCCGGGGCGCTGGACCGCGCACACCGCCAGCGTCCACGCGCACGGGCGCACCTACCTGATCCGGATCACACCCGGCGACTGCACGACCTACCTCGCGCCGGGCTTCTACGCCGACGTGGACGGCGGCTACGGCCAGCGCTGGGGGATGCGCACCGCGACGCTCGACGAGGCCATGCGCCGCGCGGTCGAGGACGTCCTGCGATGAGCCACCCGACCGCCACCCCCGCCGACATCGCGGCCAGCAGCGCCAAGGACCGGCACACCCTCAGCGAGACGGCCTGCGACCTGATCGTCATCGAGCACCGGCTGCGCGACGTGCGCCGGTGGACCCCCGAGACCGCCCGCGCCCACCTGGACGCGGCCCTGTCCAGCGTCGCCACCGCGCTGGACGCCCTGCACGCCGAGTACGCCACCCGCACCACCGAACAGGAGCAGTGATGACCGAGCAGACCCAGCCGGACCCGACCGGCACCGTGATCAGCGAGCGCGACCAGCGCCGCATCGTCGCCGCCATGATGAAGATGCCGTACGCCGCCAGCAGCCGCGTCCCGAAGCCGTGGACCGCGATGGGCGAGGAGGTCACCGCCGATGCCGTCGTGGCGTTCCTCGACGGCCTCGCCGAGGTCCTGACCAAGGTCGGCACGGAGAACGACCAGCACCGACGCCGCCTGTTCTCCCTCGAGGCCGACGTGCAGGCGTTCCGCCGCCTCATCGGCACCGCACCCGCCGAGGTGACCCCGTGAGCGCGCACATCGAGTGGCTGGCCGCCCGCGAGACCAGCGTCCAGGTGTTCACCCCCGGCGAGGACTGGGTGGGCGCCGGTGAGCACCGCCAACCGGTCCTGACGCTGGCCGGAGACGACGTGGTGGCGATCCAGGGCACGCCCGCCGAGTTGCGCGCGCTCGCCGCACGGATCACCGCCGTGGCCACCGCCGCCGCTGGGCGGCTCGACCTCGCCGCCGCGACCGCCCGGGAGGACCAGCCAGCATGAGCGACGACGACGCCACCCTGCGTGCGCTGGAGGCCCGCGCGACCCCCGGCCCCTGGACTCCTGCCGGTGACAAGATCCGCGCCACCGCCGCCGACGCCCTGATCCCGGACAACATCCTCGTCGCCTACGCCGGTGCTCACTGGCAGCGGCTCGGCTTCAAGACGTACCCACGCGGGGGCGACGTTCCCGAGCACGCGCCCGACGTGGAGTTCATGGCCGCTGCCCGCACCGCGCTGCCCGACCGCCTGGACTGGCTCGACCGCATCCGTGGCCTTCACGCCCAGTGGGGCGAGCAGGCACCCGAGGACGCGGACGGCTACCTCGACCTATGGGAGACACTCGGTCGGCTCCTCGACGGCGAACCCGGCTGACCCACTCCGACCGCAAGGACGCCCGCAGCGCTCATCGCTGCGGGCGTCCCTTCTGCGTGGGCGTCGCGCGTCACCACAAGGTCAGCTGCTCGCCCAGCAGCTCCTGGAGCCGAGCGAGGTCGTCGGCTACGAGCTGCGGGTCCTCACGCGCCAGGTCTCGCAGTTCCCGCGCACGTCGACGCGGGCCGCGCGGGTCGGCCAGCGGGCTGTACGGCAGCCGCCGCTGCACCGACCACTCACGGCGGTTCTGCGCCGCGCTCGACACCACGACGTGGTCCGGCGCGATCCGCTGGCACAGCGGGTTGTGGCAGCGGTGCCCCAGCAGCCGCGCCTCCGCGAGCGCGTCAACGCCGTGCATGACTGCGTACGCGAACCGGTGGGCGATGATCACCCGCCCCGGCGCGTACCAGAACCGGCCATGGCCACCGCCGTCCGTGCGCTCCCGCTCGGAGCGACCGGCCACCGCCCCGGTCCACCACAGACACTCACTGCCCGGCACCGTGGCTACCTTCGCCCGGTACCGCGTGAGCACCGCCGGGTCTGCGATCGCTGCCGCGACCGCCGCGAGGCCGGCGTCATCCAGCCGACGTACCGGCACCCGCTCCCCCACTCCCGGCCGACGCCAGCGCCGCGCCGTCGTCGCCCGAGTCGTCGCGTACGTCGCCGCTCGGCTCGCCGTCCGCGTTGGCGAGCCGCCGCAGCCGCGTCGCCTCCCGCACGGTGACCGTCTCGCCGCACCACTCCACGGCCTCGCCCAGGGACAGCCCCTCGACCTCGGTCAACTCCCGCAGCGCCTCACCGGCGCGCTTCTCGGTCTCGGCCACCGCCGCGTCCCGCTGACCGATCGCGACCATGACCTGTTCGGCCAGGTCGATCACCCGGCGCTCGCGCTCCTCGCGCTCCTTGCGCCGCTTCTCGGCCATCTCCCGCGCCGTACGCCGCGCCTGCTGCTTGATCGTCTGCTGACTCATCCGGTCCTCACTCCGTGTCGACATGGACTCTGACAGTCACCTACGACAAATCCCGGTGCCCGTGCGATCACCACCGGCCAAGAAACTTCCGAACCCGACGCACTCGACCCCCGAACCAGCCCAGCCAGAACCCAGCCCGACCCATCCACCCCAGCCAGTCCGAACCCGACGACCTCGCCGTCACCGACGCCCCTCAGCGTCCCCCCAGATTTCCGCGACCTTCCAAGTGCCACACACCTCTTGCATTCTCGGCCAGCAGAATAGAAAGAACACACCAGAAATCCGGCCGGAAGTGATCGCACCGCGCGCCCGCGCGCACGTAGGGGACCGTGACGATGAGCCTCCACAAGCTGACGGCGGGGTCGGGGTACGACTACCTGACCCGCCAGGTCGCAGCGCTGGATGCCACCGACAAGGGCCACACCGGGCTGGCGAGCTACTACACCGAGAAGGGCGAGACCCCCGGGGTGTGGGTCGGCTCGGGCATGGAGGGCCTGGAGGGCCTCGACGCCGGCGACATCGTCACCGCCGATCACATGCAGAGCCTGTTCGGCTCCGGTCACCACCCGCTGGCCACGCAGCGGACCAAGGATCTGGACCTGCGCATCGGCCGCGAGGGAGTCGACCGGCCGACCGAGGCGGACTACAAGACCGCCCGCCAGCTCGGCACGCCGTACAAGGTCTATGAGAACGACATCAGCCCGTTCCGGATCGAGGTCGCCAAGCGCATCGCCGCCCTCAACGAGGCCGCCGGCCTGCCGGGCGACTGGCCGGTCCCCGCGGCCGATCGGGCCAAGGTCCGCACCGAGGTCGCGGCCGAGTTCTTCCGTGCCGAGCACGGCCGGGAACCCGCCGACGCCCGCGAGCTGGCCGCCACGATCGCCAAGCACTCCCGCCCCAAGACCAACGCGGTGGCCGGCTACGACCTGACCTTCTCGCCGGTCAAGAGCGTCTCGGTGCTGTGGGCGATCGCCGACCCGAAGACCGCCGCGGTGATCGAGCGGGCCCACCAGGCGGCGATCAAGGACGCCCTGGCCTTCATCGAGTCCAAGGCGCTGTTCACCCGCCGCGGCACCAACGGCGTGCGCCAGGTCGACGTCCGCGGTCTGGTCGCCACGGCGTTCACCCACCGCGACTCCCGTGCCGGCGACCCCGACCTGCACACCCACGTCGCGGTGGCCAACAAGGTCCAGACCCTCGACGGCAAGTGGCTGGCGATCGACGGCCGGCCGCTGCACAAGGCGGTCGTCTCGGCTTCGGAGACCTACAACACCGCGCTCGAGCGGCACCTGGTCGACGCCCTCGGCGTGCGTTTCGAGGAGCGGCCGAACGAGGACGCCCGCAAGCGGCCGGTGCGCGAGATCGTCGGCGTCGATCCCGAGCTGAACCGCCGGTTCTCCAAGCGCCGCGCCAGCGTCGAGGACCGCCGCAAGGTCCTCGCGGCCGCCTTCCAGGCCACCCACGGGCGGCCGCCGACGCCGGTGGAGACCATCCAGCTGTCCCAGCAGGCGACGCTGGAGACCCGCGAGGCCAAGCACGAGCCGCGCTCGCTGGCTGAGCAGCGCGAGACCTGGAACCGCGAGGCCGTCGAGGTCCTGGGCACCCCGCAGCGGGTCAAGCAGATGGTCCACGGCGCCCTCAACCCGAAGGGCGCGGCCCGGTCCCTGGCCGACTCCGCGTGGTTCGCCAAGACCACCGACCGGATCGTGTCGACGATGGAGGGCGGGCGCAGCACCTGGCAGTACTGGCACGTCTACGCCGAGGCACAGCGGCAGGTCAGGGGCGCCAACGTGCCGACCAACCAGGTCTCCCAGGTGGTCGACCTGCTGGTTAGCGAGGTCCTCGACGGACGCTCGGTGAGCATGGCCCGCCCGTGGGACACGATCAGCGAGCCTGCCGAGCTGCGCCGCGCCGACGGCGCCTCGGTCTACACCCAGAGCGGCGCCGAGCTGTTCACCTCGAGCAAGGTGCTGGGCGCCGAGGAGCGCCTGGTCGCGGCCGCCGGCCGCCACGACGGGTACGCCGTCTCGACCGACTCGGTCGACCTGGCGCTGCTCGAGTCGACCGCCAACGGCATCACCCTCAACGCCGGTCAGGCCACCTTGGTGCGGGAGATGGCCACCTCCGGGGCACGGCTCCAGTTGGCGATCGCGCCCGCCGGGTCGGGCAAGACCACCGCGATGCGGGCGCTGGCCAGCGCGTGGGCTGACGGCGGCGGCACGATCATCGGCCTCGCGCCGTCGGCCGCGGCCGCCGACGCCCTGCGCTCCCAGATCGACACCCAGACCGACACACTGGCCAAGCTCACCCACTCCCTCGAGCAGGCCCGCGAGACCGGAGCCGCGATGCCGGACTGGGTCGCCGGCATCGACTCCTCCACCCTCGTGGTCATCGACGAGGCCGGCATGGCCGACACCCTCTCGCTGGACGCGGCGGTCTCCTACATCCTCGAGCGCGGCGGCAGCGCCCGGCTGATCGGCGACGACCAACAGCTCTCCGCGATCGGCGCCGGCGGCGTGCTGCGCGACATCCGCGCCACCCACGGGGCGCTGCAGCTGACCGAGCTCGTCCGGTTCAAGGACCCCGCCGAGGGCGCCGCCTCGCTCGCGCTGCGCGAGGGCAATGCCGAGGCACTCGGCTTCTACCTCGACCGCGACCGGGTCCACGTCGGCGACCTGGCCACCATGACCGAGGACGTCTTCGCCGCCTGGCAGGCCGACCGCGCCGCCGGGCTCGACTCGATCATGCTCGCCCCCACCCGCGACCTGGTCAGCGAGCTGAACCAGCAGGCCCGCGCCCACCGCCTCGAGGGGATCAACCCCGCCGACGTCGCCGCCAATGGCCCGGTCCGCCGACTCGCCGACGGAAACGAGGCCTCGATCGGCGAGCTGATCATCACCCGCGAGAACAACCGCCGGCTGCGCACCTCAGCCACCGACTGGGTGAAGAACGGCGACCGCTGGACCGTCCTGGAGATCCACGACAGCGGCGACCTGACCGTCCAGCACACCCAGCACGGCCGCACCGTGCGGCTGCCGGCCGACTACGTCGCCCGCTCCACCGAGCTCGGCTACGCGTGCACCGTGCACACCGCCCAGGGCGTCACCGCCGACACCATGCACGGCCTAGCCACCGGCACCGAGTCGCGCCAGCAGCTCTACACGATGATGACCCGCGGCGCGCACGCCAACCACGTCTACCTCGAGATCGTCGGAGACGGCGACCCGCACTCGGTGATCCACCCGACCCTGGTCCGGCCGCTCACCCCCACCGACATCCTCGAGTCGATGCTGGCCCGCGACGACGCCCAGCGGTCCGCCACCAGCCTGCTCCGCGAGCAGGCCGACCCGGCCACCCGGCTCGGCGAGGCCTCCCAGCGCTACCTCGACAGCCTCTACGTCGCCGCCGAGGACCTGCTGCGCCACCAGACCATCACCGCGGCCGACGGCACGACGGTCAACATGGTCGACGCGCTCGACAGCGCCGTCGAGACCCTGGCGCCCGGGGCTCTCGGAGGAGGCGGCGTGGCCGACCCTGCGGGCCCACCTGCTGTTGCTCGGCGCCGCCGGAGAGAACCCCGTCGACGCGCTCCGCGCCGCCGCCGGCGACCGCGAGCTGGAGACCGCGCACGACCGCGCCGCGGTCCTGGACTGGCGCCTGGACGCCTCCGGGCTACGCAACGCCGGTGCCGGACCGCTCCCCTGGATGCCCGCGGTCCCGGCCCGCCTCGCCGAGGACCCGCACTGGGGCGCCTACCTCTCCCAGCGTGCTCACCTGGTCACCGAGCTCGCCGACCAGGTGAGCACCCGCGCGACCGAGCAGGCCGACAAGGGTGCGCTGCCGGTGTGGGCCCAGAACGGCATCCGCCCCGAGTCCGCCACCATCGCCGACGTCGAGGTCTGGCGAGCCGCCATGCAGGTCCCCGGCGACGACCGGCGACCGACCGGCGCGCCGCAGCTGCAGAAGATCTCCGCGACCTGGCAGCGGCGACTCAACAAGTCCGTCACCGGAGACCACACCCCGGCGCTCAAGGAATGGCGCCAGCTGCTCTACTCGCTGGCCCCGCAGGTCCGCGACGACGAGTTCACCCCGCTCCTGGCCGAGCGTCTCGCCGCGATGTCCCGCGCAGGCGTCACCGCCCACGAACTGCTGCGCACCGCCACCGCCCCCGACCACCCGGCCGGCCCGCTCCCCGACGAGCACGCCGCGGCGGCCGTGTGGTGGCGCATGGCCCGCCAGCTGACCCCGGCCGTCGCCGCCCAGATCGGCGACGGCTCCCACGGCGAGAGCGTCACCACCGAGTGGACTCCGCGCCTCGTGGAGTTGTTCGGTCCCGAGCGCGCCGCGAGCATCCAGGCCAGCACCTGGTGGCCCGCTCTTGTCTCCAACGTGGACCACGGCGTTCAGCGCGGCTGGCAGGTCGAGGCCCTGCTGGGCGCCGGCCGAGCGATGCCCAGCGACGGCTGGGAGGGCGTCGACGAGTGCCAGGCGCTGGTCTGGCGGACCTCGATCGCGCTGGAGACCGCCCCCGACGAGCACGCGCACGAGGTCCACTTCGACGAGCCGCCCGCCGACCTGTGGGAGGGCGTCGAGCCCGACCCGGCGGCGTTCGTCGACCACCCCGACGACGCCCAGTGGCCACTGGCCGAGGACCTCGAGCCGCCCGCCGACGTGGTCGACGAGCACCTGGTCGACGCGGTCGAGGAGGACCTGGTCATCGATGTCGACGAGGACCAGTACGTCGAACCCGACCTCACTCTGGCCGCCTACCTCCGCGACCTCGGCGGCAACCGCCTGGAGCCCACCGAGGCCGACATCCGGCTCATGTACCAGCGGGCCGAGGAGTGGCACTC
This sequence comes from Nocardioides sp. TRM66260-LWL, assembly GCF_020075545.1. Classification (GTDB taxonomy): domain Bacteria; phylum Actinomycetota; class Actinomycetes; order Propionibacteriales; family Nocardioidaceae; genus Nocardioides. The sequence goes on along the minus strand of NZ_JAIQZK010000001.1, from coordinate 775,322 downwards.
CTCCCCCGTCACGCGTGAGCGCATGGTCGAGATCAACGAGCTCACCCAGGCCTTCTTCGAGTCCCGGTTCACCGACTCGTGGGGCCGCGACTACCTCACCGGCCGGTTCGGGATCGACCTCGCCGGCGACGCTCGGTTCCGTCCCGGCCAGGCGCCGGCCGGGTGGACCAACCTGGTCGACCACCTCCGCGGCCGCGGCGTCAGCGACGCAGAGATGCTGGCCACCGGCGTCGCCACCGAGGCCAGCACCGGCCGCCTCATCGACCGGATTCGTGACCGCGTGATGTTCCCGGTGATCCACCAGGGCGAGGTCCTCGGCTTCGTCGGCCGGCGGCGCCCCGACCTCACCGACGCCGACAAGGCCGGACCGAAGTACCTCAACACCGCCGACACCCCGCTGTTCCACAAGGGTGCGCAGTTGTTCGGCGTCGTCGACGAGCTGCTCGCCGAGGGTGCCGTCCCGGTGATCGTCGAGGGCCCGATGGACGCCGTCGCCGTCACGATCGCCAGCGCCGGCCTTTACCTCGGCGTGGCCCCTCTCGGCACGTCCCTGACCGACGAGCAAGCCGCCCAGCTGGCCGCCGTGGGCCGCGACCCGATCGTGGCAACCGACGCCGACCTGGCTGGCCAGGTCGCTGCCGAGCGCGACTTCTGGATGCTCACGCCGCACGGCATGGACCCCGGCTTCGCCCGGTTCCCCGACGGCCTCGACCCGGCCGACCTGCTGGCCCAGCGCGGTCCGGCCGCGCTCACCGCCACGGTGGCCAGCGGACAGCCCGCCTTCCGGGCCCTCGGCGACCAGCTCCTCACCGAGCGGCTCGACAACCTCGCACCCGAGCAGGCGCGGGTGGCGGCCATGCGGATCCTCTCGGCCCGTCCCAGCCGGGCTTGGGAGCCGGGTGTCAACCAGGTGCGGGCACGGCTGCAGCTGTCCCAGCTGCAGGCCCGCCGCGACCTGCGCGACGCGGTCAAGACCTGGGATGCTGACCCGCGGAAGGCGGCTCTGGCCGAACTGCACAAGAGCAGCGGCGTCCGCGCTCGTCTGGCGGCCGCGGCCGACAAGACGCCCGCCGAACGGTGGGCGCCACTGGCCCGCGAGCTCGACCCGCGCCTGCTCGAGCAGGGCGACTGGCCGGCCACCGCAGCGATGCTGCAGCAGGCCCACGAGCAGGGTCACGACGTCGGTGCCGCCACCCGTGCGATCGTCACCGAGAAGCCGCTGGGCGACAGCCCCGCCCGCGATCTGCGCTACCGGATCGTCTCCCGTTTCGAGCTCCCAATCGACGGCAGCGAGGGCGCGTCGGCGCCGACCGCGTCACAGGGAGCAGCGCGCGACCGGGAGGACGCCAACCGTCCGCGGCCGCCGCGGCGCGACGCTCCGCGCCGCTGACAGCGTCCGCCCTGAGCGGCCCTCCGCACTGGGCAACTCAGGCACCGGTTCGGCCCGTTCTCTCGAGTCGCCTATCTCCGTCGGCCGTCGTCACTAGGGTGGTTCCACGTGTCGTGTGAATCGCCTCTGCCGGTGGCTCAGGTGGCACGCCCTGGCGTCTGAGAATCCGGAGAACCCCCTGCCGTGTCCGTCCTGTCCAGCTTCGTGTGGAGTGTTGCCGATACCCTCCGGGGTCCGTACGCCGAGGCAGAGTACGGCTCGGTGATCCTGCCCTTTACGGTCCTGCGCCGATTGGAGTGCGTCATGGGCCCGCACCGCGAGGCGATGGCGGAGATCGTCGCGCAGTACCAGGGAGAACAGCAGCGGCGAACCCACCTGAAGATAAGGACGCGCACGGCGGACTCCGCCGGGCTCTCGTTCTGGACGACCAGCGACTTCACACTGAAGAAGGCCCTACAGGATCCAGACAACCTGGCAGAGAACCTGATCGATTACGTCGGCGGCTTCTCCGCCAACCTCGATGTCTTCAAGTCCTTCGACTTCGAGAACGTGATCCGCACGCTCGACTCACGCGACCGGCTCGCGCAGGTCACTCGCCACTTCGAGCGGATCGACCTGTCGCCCGACGAGGTCTCCAACGCCGACATGGGTGACCTGTTCGAGAACCTCATCTACCGGTTCGCGGAGTCCGCCAACGACGGAGCCGGGCAGTTCTACACGCCGCGCGACGTCGTGCGGCTCCTGGTGGACCTGGTCTACGCCGAGGACACCGAGGCGCTGCGCGATCGCGGCACCGTTCGGTCGATTTACGACCCGACCGTCGGCACTGGCGGCATGCTCACCGTCGCCGACGAGCACCTGCACGGCCTCAACCCGGACGCATCGACCGCGCTGTTCGGGCAGGAGATCAACCCGCGCACCTACGCCATCTGCAAGGCCGACCTGCTCATCAAGGGTCAGGACCCGTCGAACGTCCGCCAGGGCGACACGCTAGTCGTCGACAGGTTCGAGGACCGGCGCTTCGACTACGTGCTCTCCAACCCACCGTTCGGGACCGACTGGAAGGCCGTCGAGTCCGAGGTAAAGAACGAGCACGCACGTGGGGGTCAGGGCCGGTTCGCTCCGGGGCTGCCGGCTGTCGGCGACGCCGCGATGCTGTTCCTGCTGCACGTCGCATCCAAGATGCGTGACGTCGACGAGACCGGCCGCGGCGGCAAGGCCGGCATCGTCCTCAACGGCTCGCCGCTGTTCAACGGCGGCGCTGGCTCCGGCCCCTCGGAGATCCGCGGGCACATGCTCGAGAACGACCTGGTCGAGGCGATCGTCGCGCTGCCGAACGACATGTTCTACAACACCGGTATCGCCACCTACCTGTGGATCCTGTCGAACTCCAAGCCCGCAGAGCGCAAGGGCACCGTCCAGCTGATCGACGCCACCGGGCTGGGCTCGAAGCTGCGGAAGTCGATCGGCTCCAAGCGTGTGGAGATCTCCGAGAAGGACCGCAAGGACATCGTTCGGGCATTCGCCGGTCTGGAGAATGCGGGCGGTGGGGCTGAGGTCCCGGTGAAGGTGTTCGGCAACCGTGACTTCGCGTACTGGAACGTCACCGTGGAGCGCCCGCTCCAGCTGCGCTTCGAGTGCACCTCGGAGACGATCAGCGCCGTCGCGGAGCAAAAGACGCTCGGCAAGATCGACGGTCTGCATGAAGCACTCGAGTCCTTCGGCGACGCGGTCAACCTCAACCGCGAGAAGTTCAACAAGGACATCGGCATCCATCTACGTGACCAGGGTGTCAGCCTGACAGCCGCGCAGCGCAAGACCCTGTGGCAGACGATCGGCGTCCACGACGAGACAGCCGACTACTGCCGAAGCACGTCGGGCAAGAACAAGGGCGAGATCGAGCCTGACCCGGCCTTGCGCGACACAGAGAACGTCCCGTTCGGCTGGGGTGGCTACCCCAAGACGCACGAGGCGCTCGAGGAGACCGTGCAGGCGTACTTCGATGCCGAGGTGAAGCCTCACGTCGACGACGCCTGGATCGATTGGGACAAGACCAAGACCGGCTACGAGATCCCGTTCACACGGCACTTCTACGCCTACGAGCCGCCCCGGCCGCTCGAAGAGATCGACGCGGACCTCGAGCGAGTCGTCGGCGAGATCATGACCCTTCTGCGTGAGGTGGAGTCGTGAGCGTCGTAGTCGCAGATGCCGTCGCCGAGCGCGTTCACAAGTGGCTTGGGGACATTCCGGCGGGTTGGACCGGGGCTCGACTCTTCGAGGTCGCAGATGCATGGACGAGCAACGTCGACAAGCACTCGGTCGAGGGGCAGCCTTCGGTCCGGCTCTGCAACTACGTGGACGTCTACAAGAACGACTCGATTGTCGACTCGCTCGACTTTATGGCGGCCACCGCGACCCGGGAGCAGATCAGGAAGTTCCGCATCCGGGTCGGAGACACCCTCATCACCAAGGACTCCGAGACCGCCGACGACATCGGCGTACCTGCCTTCGTCGAGTACGAGGCCGACGACCTCATCTGCGGTTACCACCTCGCGATCATCCGGCCCCACACGAAGAAGGTCGTTCCCAAGTTCCTCTACTGGACACTCGACTCCGAACCCATTGCGCGTCAGTGGGGCGTCACCGCGGCCGGCGTCACCCGCGTCGGGATCAGGAGTACCGATCTCAACAAGGTCACGATCCCGCTTCCATCGCCCGACGAGCAGCGCGCCATCGCCGATTTCCTGGATCACGAGACGGCCCAGATCGACGCGCTCGTGGCCAAGCAGGAGGAACTGATCCGCCACCTCGAGGAGCGCCGGCTTGCGGTCATCACCACCACGACGCTGACTGGCCTTCGGGGCGAGGAATCTGGCGAGCACGACGTCACACGATGGGGGAGTTCGCTGGCCGTCGAACCGTGGCTCGTGAGAGCGCCACACACCTGGGGCATGGAGCGGTTCAAGACGGTCTGTCTGCCCCGGGAAGAGCGCAATGTCGCGGGCACCGAGTTGATGTTGTCGCTGACCGTCAAGGGGCATCTGATTGATCGGTCGACGATGGCGGTTCAGCAGAACGCCTCAGACGCTTCGATCCCTCGGTACTTCGTCGCTCGTCCGAACGATCTCGTCGTGAATCCGATGTGGCTCATTGGCGGTGCGATCGGAGTTTCCGACAAGCGCGGAGCCGTGAGCCCGGACTATCGGGTCTTCGAAATCGCGGACGTGCTCGACCCCTGGTACCTCAACGCTGTGCTCCGTTCTGCCCCGTACTTCGATCAGTACCGGCTGTACACCCGGTCCAACACGACATTCGACCGAAGGATCAAGCAGAACGATCTGGACAACCTGCCGATCCCGATCCCTCCGATGGATGAGCAGCGGGTCATCGTCGCGCATATCAACGAGCAGACCACGCAAATCGACGCCCTCATCTCCAAGACCCAGGAGCACATCGCCCTCGCCAGGGAGCGGCGCTCGGCGCTGATCACGGCGGCGGTGACCGGGCAGATCGACGTTCGGACAGCACGGAAGGCGAGCTGAGAAGGATGGCAGCACCGGACGGTACGCGCGAGGAGGCGTTCGAGGCCGAGATCGCCGAGTACCTCGCCGCTCACGGCTGGGAGTACAGCGAGACCGACACCGGCTACGACGTCGAGCGTGCGCTCTGGCCAGAGGACGTACACTGGTGGCTCTCTGAGACGCAGCCTGACGAGTACACCAAGGTCGTCCGGGTCGGCACCAGTGCGGAGGCTGCTGACCGCGAGGCGTTGCTGGACTCGCTGGTGTCTCGTCTGGACACGCCGATGAGCTCGGGTGGCGGCACGCTGAACGTGCTCCGCCGGAAGTTCTCTCACACTCGCGGAGCTACCGCGCACTTGCGCATGTGCCAGTTCAAGCCGGCCACCACGCTCAACCGCGACGTCACCGCCGCCTACGGCAAGGTGCGCCTGCGGGTGGTCAGGCAGGTGCACTTCTCGCCGAAGCGCGGCGATTCGCGCTCGATCGACCTGGTCCTGTTCGTCAACGGCCTGCCTGTCGCGACGATCGAGCTGAAGTCGTTCTTCAAGCAGGAGTGGCGCACGGCGGTCAGTCAGTACCGCAACGACCGCAACCCGGCCGGCCAGCCGCTGCTGGGCTTTGGCACGCGCGCGCTGGTGCACTTCGCCGTCGACGACGACCAGATCCACATGACGACGAAGCTGGCGGGAGCAGGGACGCACTTCCTGCCCTTCAACCGCGGGCAGGAGGACACCGGCGCTGCCGGCAATCCCGCCAACCCGAATGGCGCTGCGACGTCGTACCTCTGGGAGCAGGTTCTACGGCGCGACAACTGGCTGGCCATCCTCGGCTCGCAGATGTTCCTCAAGACGGAGGCCGAGGAGGACGCAGCGACGGGGCGGATCAAGCGGTCCACGACGCTGATGTTCCCGCGCTACCACCAGTGGCGCGCGGTCAAGAAACTCGTCGACACGATCACAGTGGAAGGCCCCGGCCGGCGCTACCTGATCGAGCACTCAGCGGGGTCGGGCAAGACGAACACGATTGCGTGGACGGCGCACCGGCTAGCCCGGCTGCACAATGAGGCCAACACCAAGGTCTTCGACAAGATCCTCATCGTCTCCGACCGACGCGTGTTGGATGCTCAGCTGCAGCAGGCGGTCGAGCAGGTCGATGACACCGTCGGCACCGTCGCGGTCATCGACTCCGCGGCCGTGCGCCGTTCGGGCGGCTCGAAGTCCAGGGCGCTGCTCGACGCACTGACCGGGTCGGCACTGATCATCGTCGTGACCATCCAGACGTTCCCGTACGTGAAGGGCCTGCTGGAGACGACGCTGGGCGACAGGAGCTTCGCGGTAATCATTGACGAGGCGCACACTTCTCAGTCCGGCAAGACCGCCGCAGACCTGAAGAAGGTACTCACCGAGGGCGGCCAGCTCACGACCGACGAGGAGCTCGACTCCCAGGACGTCGTCAACGAGCTGGTCGAGGCCGACCTCACGCGCGAGGAGCAGATCGCGGCCGAGACCGCGGCCCGGGCTGGCGCGCGGAACGTCTCACTGCTCGCGTTCACCGCCACGCCCAAGACGAAGACGAAGATGCTGTTTGGTCGCGAGAACGACGAGGGCAAGCCCGTCTCCTTCGACGTCTACCCGATGCGGCAGGCGATCGAGGAGGGCTTCATCCTTGACGTGCTACGCGGCTACCAGACCTACAAGACAGCCTTCGAGATCGAGCAACGCGGCCAGGACGGCGTCGTCACCGGGATCACGACCGACGAGGACGACCGGCTGGTGGACCCGAAGGTCGCAACGCGCAAAATCATGCGATTTGCCAACCTGCACCCGACCAACGTGGGGCAGAAAGTGGAGATCATCGTCGAGCACTTCCGGGCCAACGTTGCGCACCTGCTGGACGGTCACGCCAAGGCGATGGTCGTGACCGACTCCAGGCAGGCAGCCGTACGGTACAAGCTGGAGACCGACAGGTACTTGTCCCAGAAGCGCTACGGCTACCAGACTATCGTGGCCTTCTCGGACAAGATCAGCGACGAGGAGTATGGCCTGGTCGACGCCACCGAGGCATCGATGAACCGCGGGCTCGGTTCGGACCTTGCTCGGGAGTTCCGCCGGCCGGAGTACCGGCTGATGCTGGTCGCCGACAAGTTCCAGACCGGCTTCGACCAGCCGCTGCTGTGCGCCATGTACGTCGACAAGCGGCTCCCCGACGTGCACGCGGTGCAGACGCTGTCGCGGCTGAACCGCACGTACCGCGCACCCTCAGGAGAGGTGAAGGACCGCACGTTCGTGCTGGACTTTGTCAACGATCCCGAGGAGATCCGTGAGGCATTCCTGACCTACTATCTCGAGGCGCATGTCGAGACCGCGACGGACCCGAACCTGGTCCACCGGCTGGCCACGAAGCTGGCCCAGGCGCGAATCTACGTGCCCGCGGACGTCGAGCGCTACGCGGCGGCATGGTGGGTGCCGAAGCAGTCCCACGCCGCGCTCGCGGCCGCAGTGACGCCGGCGCGCGACGAGTTCGCCACCCGCTGGGCAGATGCGCTCGAGCGCCAGGACACCCAAGCTCTCGACGAGCTGCGGACGTTCCGCAAGGACTGCGGCTCCTACGTGCGCCTGTACGACTTCATGTCTCAGGTCGTCGACTACGGCACCAGCGACCTAGAGAAGCTGGCCGAGTTCCTGCGGCAGCTCACGAGGCTGCTGGTAGTTGATGGTGACGGGTCCGCGGACGTCGACGTGTCCGGCCTCGAGCTGCGCCGCGTGCGGCAGATCGACCAGGGGAAAGCCGATATCGCATTGTCCGGGGACCAAGACACGCCGGCGCTGGGAGGCATCTCCGGGGTCGGCTCGGGGGTGTCGCGCCAGGATCCGCAGCAGGCGCTGCTATCCGACGTGGTCGCCCGGATCAACGCCCTGTTCGGGGCTGAGTTCGCCGATCCGCAGATCGAGGGCTTCGTGGTTGCCGCGGCCGGCATGGCCGAGGAGGACCCCCGCATCGCCGACCAGATCGACCACAACGCAGTCGATCAGTTCCTGGCCTCGCCGGATCTTCGGGAGACGCTCACCGACGCCGCTGTACTGAACGAGGGCGCGTTCGGCAAGCTCACCGGCGCGCTGACCGGCGAGAACGAGCGCGCCGACGAGCTGATTCGGCTCATCGGCCGCTACCTCTACCAGTCTCGCCGCATGCGGATGTCTGACGAGGCGGATTCCGACGACGTCGATGCCTCGGACGAGCGCGGGCGACTGCAATGACGACATGGAGATCTTCGGGCGGATGCCACGGGGCCTTGTGGCTCAGGTGATGGGCCTAGCGGGTCAGTTCGACCAGAGAGTGCTCGAGCTCTGCCAGTCGGCATGAGCACCGGTGTGGGCGATCGGCACGGCCTGCACGGTCGTCGGGTAGCTCTTGAAGACAGCCGGAAGCAGGGCGGTCCGCCCAAGCTGTAGACGGTCGAGCAGGAACTGGACCAGCGTCAGCTGCCCGAACGTGCGAGACCAGTCGGTCGACACAGCATCGAGGTCGGCGTGCACGCCGACCTTGGGCAGCTTCGGCGTGATCGTGTGAACCCGATTGAACAGCCGCCCGTGGTGGGCGCAGGTGTTGCGCACCAGGTTGAGCGCCTTCAGCCAGCTCGCGAGCTGCGGTGCGCGCAGACCACACGCGTCGGCGACAGCGTCCTGGACCTGCCGCGGAGCGAAGCCGTAGAGGTGGGACAACCCGCCCCAATCGAGGACCTCGACGGCTGCCCAGACCGGGAGACGTCCGCCGTACTTGTCGTGGTGATGGGCGACGAAGTCCTCGCGCGACCTGGCGAGCTCGTCGTGGTAGCCGGCGAGCCACTTGTCGTACTGGTTGCCGCTGCGGGCTGTGGGACCGAGGTGGTCTGGGTCGAGGTGAGCGCACGGATCGACGCTGCCGAGCTCGTGGCCGAGCAGGGCCCGCAGCGCCAGCTCGATTGGGGCGAGTACCGAGAATGTGGCTGCCCTCAGCCGTGCGTCGAACTCGTAGAGCGCGACAACGTCATCGAGCTTGGTTCCCGGGTAGAAGTCGTCGACCCGGGTCCCGCTGACCTGCTGCCTGAAGGGGTACCAGTAGCCGCTGAGCCGGTAGTAGTTGACTCGTCGCAGCGTCGCGACCGCCTTGACGCGGTCTCCGATGACCATGCCTCGGCCGGCGAGCAGGTCGACCTGCTCCTCGTAGGTGCGGAACGCCTTCACGTCATCGTGCATGGCGGCCGTCCGGAAAAGTGAAGACCGGCCCTGGGCCTACCGAAATAGGCGGAACCGGTCGTGATGGCGCAAGGCTACCACCATTCGGCTGCTCGCAGGTCATCTTGATCAGTCCTCCGAGCGTCGCGACGGGTGCACCCGTGCGTCACGGATCTGCTGCAGCTCCTCGGCCGAGAGCAGGTAGTCGTGCCGGTCCAGTCCCCCGCGGCGCTCGCGGCCGTCCATGATCCGTCGGTACTCCGCCAGCATCCTCAGGTAGGTGTCGAGCATCGGCCAGTGCGAGTTGCCCCCATCGGCACGCGCGACCTGGTCGCGCAGCTCGGTCCACCGCTCGGGCTCGCGCATTTGGAACTCGACGTAGTCGGCCATGTGCCCCTCGAGTGAATCATTGAAGTCGAAGCCCCGGAACTCCAGGGCGCGGGCCAGCTCCTCGTCGACCGGCGTGCCCTCCTTCGCCAGGTGATCGATGCTGTAGGTCAGCATCCGGAACATCTGCAGGATGTCGATCACCCGCTTGCAGTCGCGTCGCGACAGCTCGGTCCGGAACCCGGCCACCTCGTAGGAGTACTCCCCGGTGAAGCCGTCCTCCAGGATCTGTGCCCGCATCAGCTGGTACTCGCGGTCGCCGTCGACGTCGTTCGCGTCCTCGGGCAGGACCCGCGCGAGGATCCTGTGCAGCAGAGAGAGGACCTGACGGTCGACAAGCCTCATGCTCTCCGGGGCGGGCTCCTCGCTGCGCCGCCGCACCTGCTCCTCGTCGTAGACGGGCACGACGGCCTCCATGAGCAGGTCCCGGACGAACTCGCTGAGGGTCACTCCCTCGTCGTCCGCCATCTCCTTGAGCTGTTCGCGGACCCTATCGTCCACGCGGATGTTCAGAACAGCCATCTTGGCCTCCCGTAAGACTGTATGACGCTTAGCGTAGCACCGTCATACGGTGCGCGCGAGGATCGAGTTTTCGGCGTCAACTGCCGGTTGCCTCGCTGGTCAAGTGGCGGTGCATGGCGGCGAGCCTCGCCTGCGGCTCGGGGTGGCTGGCGAACCAGCGCCGCTCAAGGCGCGCCCACGCTCGGTCGAGCAGACCATCGGGCAGTCGTCGAACGATGCTGTCCTCGTAGAACCGCATCAGTTCGGCTGCGGCGTCCAGGTCGCGCGTCAGGCTGATGGCGAACAGATCGGCCGCGATCTCCTCCCGGCGATCGAAGGCGGCGCGCAGGCCGAGGAACGCCACGGCGGCAGTCATCGTGGCCACCATCGCCGGACCGGCCAGCTGCGGCGCGGCCACGACCGCGGTGACGGTGAGGCCGGCGCCGGCGAGCACGAGCACCAAGTAGCCGAGCACCCACGCGTAGCGCGCCGGGGCCGATGTCCGCCCACGTCGGAGGACGTGGGCGAGCTCGTGCGCAGCCAGACTCTCCACCGCGGCGCAGCTGAGCCCGGTGAGTGCGACCTGCGCGAACACCACGGTGGCCGGGTGTCCTGCGCGGAAGCGGGTCACGGCCAGCCCGCCGACACCCACGCCTCGGTCGTCGCCGCCGGCGGGCGCACCGAGGATCGCGACGACGTCCGTGGCGGGCGCTGCCACCTTCGCGCGCTCAGCGACGGCCGCCATCGCCGCGGCGGCCCGCTGTTGCAGTGCCTGGTCGACCGGCTCGGCGACAAGGCGGGCACGCCAGCCCTGCGACCAGGCGAGCATGACCTTGGCCAGCGCCGCGACCACCACGACCGCGACGCCCAGGTAGGCGATCGCCACGACGATGAGGAGCACGTAGGCCACCGAGTCGGACATGGTCTACGCCTTGCTGGCCGCGGCGGCGGGATCGCTCAGAATCGCTCTGACACAACGCGGCCGCGCCACGGTGCCCATCAGACCCGGGTTCCGGTCGCTCAGCGGCGTTCTGAGCCCGATCCGCGCACCGAATGCAGCCTTCGGGGTCATCTCGACGCGGTGGGAGCAAGTCCCACATCGGGTGCCGACGTCGCCGGCGCGACGGCACGGTCCTCGGCCTCGCGGCCCCGGGCGGCTGTCGCAGGCTCCTCGAGGTCGCCGGCCGCATCGACCAGCTGGCGGTGCTCCTCGGTGCTGGGGACGCCGTAGCGACGCTCGGCCATCGCCTCGACCTGCGCCACGGCGTTCCACACGTACTCGCCGGAGCCGTGCGAGTAGCAGGCGTTGAGGTGCTCGCGCGCGTGCCCGAGCTCCTTCTTGCTCGAGCGTGGGTGATCGCCGAGGGCCTTGAGAGCGCGCTGTGCGCGACCGATGGCCTCCGACCGCTCCTTCATCTGCATCGTCGCCTCGCTCATTCGCGCGGTCCCTTCTCAGTTCGTGTGCGCGGCTGCGCACCGAGCGGGTCGTCCTTGATCTCGCCGGTGTCCAGGTCGACCTCGACCAGGCGCGGACGCCCAGTCGGCTCGGGCTGCTCGTAGGCGCGCCGGTTGACGGGCAGCGCGTCGACGTCGTGGGCGAAGGCGTTCTCACGCCGCTGGGTACTGGCCTCGCCCAGGTGCTCGTTGTGCCGCGGCCTGGCCGGCCAGCTCTTGTGCTCGTCGTCGCAGTGGGTCCGCAGCCGGTTGCGCATGCGGTCGGCGAACGCCGGCAGGCAGTAGCGGTGCCACTCCTCGAGGGCGTCGCTGGTCATCGCAAGTCCTGCGCGGCGGCGCTGGTCGGCCAGGACCGCGATCTCGTGGACCATGTGCGGGTGCACGGGCCAGCAGCTGGGAATCAGTCCGGAGACGTCCCAGGTGTACTCGCGGTTGAGCCAGATCACGACGTCCTCGAGCCACTCCCACAGCTGGTGGCGCAGCTCGGGGTCCAGGCACGTGGCCGGCTCCCAGGGCCGGGGCAGCAGGGCGTGGTTGCCCAGGGCCTTCTTCTGCTCCTCGGTGCCGTTGATGGCGATGTGGAGCTCGCGGTAGGCCAGACGGACGTGCTCCCCCGGCACGGGGAACGCGTAGACCATCGGGGTGGGTGCGGCCCGTCGGGCCTGCTCGGTCGTCACAGGTCACTCCTTGTCGAGTCGGTCTCGTCGTCGACGAAGCCGAGGCGACGCGCCTCGACGAGGGCAGCGGTCGCCCGGGCCTCTGGGGTGATGACCATGCGGCGGTCGTTGGTCAACCGCGCCCGCAGGGCCCGCTGGTCGGCCAGCAGCTTCTCGCCGGCCTTGCCCTCCACGCAGCGGTGCAGCTTGGCGATGATCGGCTTGCCGTTCTCAGCGATCACTAGGGCTCGCCGCTCGGGGAGCTGGCGGACCTCCTCGGGCCGCATGATCGGGATGTCGTCGCCGGAGAAGTTGCGGCTACCGCCGTTGAACCCGCCTGTCGAGTGGGTGACCCGGCCTATGCGCACCGTTCCGAGCAGGTCGGAGATCTCCTGGTTGAAGGCGACGTCCTTGGATCCGCCGAACATCACCAGGGTGTTGGTGAGGCCGAGCAGCGCCCGGGCCTCGTGCTCGCCGAAGATGCTCGTCAGCTGAGGGCGGGTCTGGGCGGCCCAGATGAACGACAGCCCCAGGGCACGCTCATTGGCCATGCGGGTCCGCAGGGTCGGCAGCGGCGCGGTCGACGGCAGCTCGTCGAGCACCGAGACCAGCGGTGGACACAGCCGGCCACCCCACTGGGAGTTGTTCGCCAGCAGCAGCCCGGTGTCCAGGACGTGCTCGGCCACCGCGGTCATCAGCGGGCTGGCCGAGGCGTAGGGGTCTTCGCGGCCCAGCAGGTAGATGGTGCCGCGGCGGCGGATCACGTCGGCCAGGTCGGTGGCCGGGTGCCCGGGGCTGGGTACGCAGCGGCGGCGGATGTCGGCCTGGAAGAACAGCGACACCGCCTGCTGCACGGTGGTGACGGTGTTGCCGGCGGTGCGGTCGTCACCGTTGAGCGCACCGTGCAGCAGGCCGTGCCAGAACGGCTCGGCGTGCGGGTGCCGGCGCAGGATCTCCATCGGCTGGGTGGCCGCGGTCGGGTTCGCGACCCACTGCAGCACGTCCTCGAGGGTCTTCCCGGTCAGCGCCGCGGCGTGGAAGTAGCCCTGCAGGACCTTCGCGGACTCCGCGGCGTAGAAGCGGGCGGCGTCGTCGCCGGTGCCGCCGGTGATCGCGCCCTTGACGGTGCCGGCGGTGAAGGCCTTGGCTCGCCGCTCGGCGACCTTGGGGTCCACGCAGCCGGCGATCGGATCCCAGATCAGCTCGTCGATGACACCCTCGGCCAGCCCGAACGGGTCCAGGACCACGCATGGCCGGTCGCCGCGGGAACGTTCGGTGAGGCTGAGTAGCAGGTCCTCGACCTTCGTCAAGGTCACCAGGGCAGCGCCCGGAGCGCCGAGCAGCGCCGGGGTGAGCAGGTCGAGGGTCTTGCCGGAGCCCTGCGGGCCGATCACGCCGGCGGTGCGGTCCCACGGCACCCACAGCTCGCCGCCGCGCGGCTCGTGTGCGTCGCCGATGCGCCAACCCACGTCCAGCGGGTTGAACCTCAGCTTCATCGCTCCTCCTTCGAACGGCGGCCGTCCAAGAGCCACGGGCTGAGCCCGTGGCCGAGCTGTGGACCGGGTTGTTCGGTGAGGTCGCCGGCGGAGCGCTGGATCGGTGCCGCCGGGGCCGTGGCGTGCTTGCCATAGAGGTCGGGGCGGACGATGCCGGCGACCTTGCGCAGCCGGGTGACTCCGAGCAGCTTCTCGGCCTCGGCGGCGGTGGCCATGCCGCGCATGCGTCCCGGGCCCCAGCGCTGGTAGGCCCACACGCCAACCCAGATCGTGGCGGTCAGCAGCGCGGCCTCGGTGAGCGCGAGGCTAACCCACACCAGACCACGACCAGCCAGTCCGTTGGGAGTGGGTGTGGGCAGTCCGGCGTCGGCGTGGCCGCCGAGCACGCCCGGGAGGCTGGTCCAGAAGGCGGTCCCGATCGGGGAGGGGAACGCGCCGGCATTGGCGTCCGGCCAGGTCCACCCGGCGCCGGCGAGCAGGTTCGCGACCGATCGGCCCAACTGGATGCCGATGACGATGACGAACAGCGTCGCCAGGGCGACGGCGACAGGGATCTCCCAGGTCCAGGGGTACGGATCGCGTCGGCGCTCTCTCTGCATGGATTCACCTCGTGGTCGAAAGTTCTGGCTGGTCACCTATGTGCCGAGAGGACCGGGCAGCGATCAGACGGAGCGGGTCGGCTTGGAGGCGTTCTCAGCCAGCCAGGCCGAGGGGTCGACGTTGTCGGGGCCGTAGATCGAGCCGTTCTTGAGGTGGACCTCGAAGTGGAGGTGGCAACCGCTCCCGTTGCCCTCCTTGCCGACCTGGCCGATCGGCTCGCCGGCGGCGACCGTCTGGCCGCGGCTGACGCTGACGCTCTGCATGTGTGCGTACCAGGTGGTCAGGGAGCCGGGTCCGGTGGTGACCTTGACCAGCTGCGGTCCGGCCCAGCCCTGGCTGGTGTCGATCTCGATGGTGCCGGCGTGCGCGGCGTACACCGTCGTGCCGCAGGGCGCGGAGAAGTCGGTCCCGGTGTGCCAGTTGGACCAGTAGGGGCCGGTGTCGTGCCAGTTCTTCCGGTCCGCTCCGATGTACTGCGCGGGAACCGGGTAGACCACCTCGTCACAGGGTGCGCCGTCGAGACCGATCGGGGTGACCTTGGCGTCGGGCAGCACGTTGATGTGCGGGTGGTCCATGTGGTTCGCGGTGGCCGAGCCTCGGTCCTCCATCCGCCGCCAGCCCTCGTCGGCGCGCGCGACCGACCAGATGCGCTGGTACCAGATGATGTAGTCGATCCCGAGCTCGCGAGCGTGGGCCTGCGCGTACGCCACGAGCGCGTCTCCTTGGGCCTTGCCGGCGGGCGTGAGCGGGACCATGAAGTCGGCCGCGAGCCCGGCCGGGTGGCCGTTGGGGTCGGTGGCGCTCTCGCGGTAGCCGCCGACGGTCTTGATGTCGAACATCGGGCCGAGGATGTTGACCAGCTGCGTCAGCTGCGGCTTGACCGGGCCGAGGTTGTAGTTGGTCGCCTGCGCGACCGCGCAGCCCGCGCTGCTGCCGGCGGTGGTGGCGACCACCAGCGGGTGGTCGGCGATCTTGCTGGCCTGCGTGCTGTTGTCGACCTCGGCGCTGGCCCAGGTGAGGTCGGCGCCATAGATGTGGTCGATCGGCGCGTCCTTCTTGGGCTTCTTGCAGGGTTCTGCCGATCCACCGAAGGCGTTGGTGAGTTCGGGGGTGAGCGCGCAGTGTGAGGAGTTGCTGCCGTCCTTGCCGTCGTTGAAGTCGCCCAGGATCACCGCCGGGACCCCGGTGCCGGCGACGTCGGTCATGGTGGCCAGCTGGCGCCGCAGCGCTTCCTTGCGATGCGCGGCGGCGTCCCCGTGGGTGTTGGCCGGGTTGTGGATGCTCCACACCCAGATGACCTGGCCGGTGGTGGTCGACGTCAGCTGCACCAGGGGCATGCCGACGTCCTTGCCGCCGAAGTAGGGGATGTCGACGAGCCGGCCATCGGTTTGCTTCCACTCGTTGCGGTCCCAGATGACCCGGTTCTGTGCCTTCCCGCTGGCCGGGTAGATCCCCCACTTGGCCGCGTACTGGTTCTCCAGCGCCTGGGCCTGCGGGCCGTGCACCTCCTGGAGGCCCGCGATCGTGACACCTGCGTTCTCGATCGTGCGCATGGCGCCGGGCAGTCGCTTGTCCCAGGTGTCATAGCCGGGCCGCTCCCCCGCCTTGTCGGTGTGGCCGGCGCCGAGCAGGTTGAGGGTGCCGACGGTGACCGGGTTGACGGTCTCGCCCTGACAGTTGGCCACGTTCGTGGTGGAGCCGTCGTCGGGCAGGTCGGGCAGGTCGCCGCCGAGCAGGTCAGTGATGTCGCCGGCAACGTCCTCCCACTGGGCGTAGGCGTCGGGGTAGCCGGAGCGCTGCACGGCCTGGGCGGCCTGGGTCAGCGGCATCTTCTGCCAGCCGGGGATGTCGAGCAGGCCGGGGTTGCCGGTGTGCTGGGCTTCACCGAAGAAGGCCCGCGCCGCAAGGACCGGGTTGGTGACCTCGGCACGGCTACCCCAGCCCTGCGAGGGGCGCTGCTGGAACAGGCCGCCGGAGTCGCGGTCGCCGCCGGTGAGGTTGACCAGCTTGGACTCCTGGATCGCGGTGGCGATCGCGACCTGCAGCCCGCGGCGGGGCACCTGAAGGTCGCGGGCGACCTGAGCGATGGTGATCGCATTGCGGGCCTGCTCGGCGGTCATGGTCGGGTAGCTGGAGGCGAACCGCAGACGCATCAGCTGGCCGAGCACGTCCCCGGATGGCGGCTCGGCCGCCGTCCTAGTGGTGTGGGCGGCGTTCACGACACCATCGCTGGTGGCCGCAGGCGCGGGCGCGCTCTCGGGGCCGGCACCGTTCATGGAGAGGCGGGCGGAGATCCAGTGGTGGTCGGAGACCATCGTTCCGGACCATCCCCGCTCGAGGCGCACGCCCTGGTGCTGGGGGAAGAAGACGAAGTCGACCGCGTGGTTGTGCCAGCCGTAGCCGGCGGCCTTCATCCTCGCGGCCGCCGCCCACGGCAGGTCGGTGTAGGAGGCGTGGGTGTTCATGTCGCCGCCGATCAACACCGGGCCGTGGGTGGCCAGCGAGTTGCGCAGCTGCAGCAGGATGTCCATGCCAGCGCCGTACTGCTGGGGCCGGGTCAGCGGCGGGTTCCCGTGCTGCCGGGGGTACTTGTGCGGGTTGGTCATGTGGTGGGTGGAGATGACCGAGACCACGGCGCCGTCGGCGCGCTCGAGGATCACCCAGGTGGCGAACCGGTCCCAGGTGACCGCCCGGCCCTGGTAGTAGGTGTTGTCGTCGACGACGAGGGTGACCCGGCCGCCGTTGGCCTTGGACCAGGTGTCGCGCTTCCAGAGCACGACGTTGCCCATGGAGTTGTTGTCGCCGGTGTGGTCGGCGACCCGAAACGCGCCGTAGCCGGGGGCGGCGGCCTCGATCTGCGCCAGGGTCCACCCGCTGGCCTCGTTGAGGGTGACGAAGTCAGGGTTGGTCGAGAGGACCTTGGGCATGGACGCCCGGAAGCCGTCGAGGCCGGAGCGGCGCGGGATGTTGGCCTGCGCCAGGGTGACCTTGCCCTTGACCGGACCGCCCACCGGGCCGTCGATGACCCCGAGGTCCCCGAGCTCGGTGGGGGCGGTCTGGTTGGTCTGGGTGCGGCACTCCGCGGCCGCGGTCGTGCTCATGACCACCATCAGGGAGACCATCAGCGGCAGGCCCATGAAGATGATCAGGACCGGCAGTCCGGCGAGCAGGAGCTTCTTCACGACAGGTCAGTCCCGAGCGCCTCAGGCGGCAATCTCTAGGAACTCAGGTTCGATCGGACGTGCATGCGCTCCGATCTGGCTTTGTGCAGGTGGCGTCGGTTCAGTCCCCGCCAGGACTTGAATTGACGAACCGTCACTGTGGCCGACGATTTCGCTGTAGAATCGACGCATGATCGCCTCACTTGAAGGTGGTGACTGATGGGTTTGGTGGCGGTGCCGGGTGGCGGCGCTGCCGATCCGGTACTGATAGGTGCGCAGGCGGTCGCGGACTTTGAGCAGGAGCTGGTCGACCAGTACGCGCTGGCGATGTCGGCAGCGGGTCTGACGGACCGCCACATCGGCGGGACTCGGGCGATCGTCATCGAGTTCGCTCGCTCGCTGTCGACTCCGCTGTGGGAGGCCACCTGCGCGGACGCGGACGCGTTCTTGGTTCAGCAACGGCGGATGGGGTTGAGCGTGTCGACCCGGGCGGGCAAGGCTGGCGCGTTGGCGGGCTTCTACGAGTTCGTGATCGTCCGCTACGAGGGCGCGATCCGCCGCGCGACCGGCGTCTTGGTCGAGCAGCCGATCGATGAGTTCAATCGCCAGTCCGGGGCGTCCTTGGGCAAGGTCCGGGTGCCGCCATCCGATGAGGAGATCGACTCGCTGTTCACCGCCTGGCGCGGGTCGGTTGCGCAGGCACGCAAGTACCTTCCCGCGGCCCGCGACTATTTCGCCGCCTCGTTGTGGCGCCGACTCGGGCTGCGCATCAACGAGACCGTCATGCTCGACATCCGCGACTGGCGCCCCGATCTGGGTGAGTTCGGCAAGCTGCACGTTCGCCACGGCAAGGG
The DNA here is from genome assembly GCF_020075545.1 of Nocardioides sp. TRM66260-LWL. Taxonomy (GTDB): domain Bacteria; phylum Actinomycetota; class Actinomycetes; order Propionibacteriales; family Nocardioidaceae; genus Nocardioides. Next base: position 757,087 of record NZ_JAIQZK010000001.1, on the reverse strand, counting down.
CTCGCGCGGCCGGGGGCCCAAGCAACGGCTGGTGCCCGGAATCAACGGCGCGAATCAGTTGATCGACTGGTGGCTGGCCGAGGTCCGCCCGCAGTACGGCCACGATTGGGCCGACCCGGACGCGCCGCTGCTGCCGTCCGAGCGATTTGACCCCGACCTGGATCGGTGCGGACGCGTGGGTGCGAACGCACTGCGCCGCGCCTTGGGAATCCAGGTCAACGAGTGGTTGCCGGCGTGGTCGGGACGGATGACGCCACACGTGCTGCGGCACTACTGCGCATCGTCGCTGTACGCGGCAGGTATGGACATCAAGGCGCTCCAGGAGCTCCTTGGCCACCAGTGGCTGGCAACGACCTCGGGCTACCTCCACGTCCGCAGTGACCACATCGAACGCGCGTGGAACAGCGCGAGCGACCGCATCGAGGCCCGCCTGAGCCTCCGCACCGACTGACTTGACCCAGGAACCGACCGACGAACCGAAGGAGAGGATCCAGATGCAGTGGAGCCTGCGGCTCCGGGCCGCCGAACGAGGGATCTGGAAGTCCGCACAGCTGCGGCGGATGCTGGCCGAGGCCGGGCTCGAGATCTCCGCCGGGAAGATGTCGTCGTGGTGGGCTGGGACCCCGCCGACGATGCGCCTAGAAGAGCTCGACGTGCTCTGCGCCGTGCTCGAATGCACCCCGAACGACCTGATGACACCCGAGCCGGACAAGGTCGCCGCGCGCGGTCCCCGCAATAGCGACGCCGCCAACGGCAACGGCGGAAACGGGGATGCTGATCCAAACGGCAGCGGCGGCACGCCATCGTCGGTCACCCCGCGGCTCGGCAAGCCGCGTTCGACCCCACCGCTGTAGTCCGCACCCCGATCGCCCACCGAAACGACGGACACCGCATGCCCGCACCCGGCCTCGACGCGGCGTTGCGGCTGCCGCCCAAGTGCAACCGGTGCCAGAGCAACCGCGTCGCTTGGACCAGCCCCAGGGTCGACTTCTGCTATCAGTGCCTGCCCGGCGGCCCGTTCGCAGCTCCACCGTGCAACCGCTGCCGCGCCCGCACCGACTACTTCAGTCAGGGGCTGTGCAGCCGGTGCCATCCCCGCAGCCCTGAGCACATCGGATCCTGCAAGGGCTGCCTGGCCTGGGGCGTCTACCCCCGCCACAACTGGACCTGCTGGTCCTGCCGCTGGTGGCAGACCCACTACCCGAAGGGCACCTGCGCCTCCTGCGGCCGCACCAGCCACGTCAGCGACCGACAAGCCTGTCGCCTGTGCCTCGAGAATGCCCGACTCGAACAGGAACCCGGCCGAGCACCCGATATCGCCGCGGCGAACAAGGACAGCCAGCAGCTGTTCTTCGCCAACATGGTCTTCAAGCGGCGCGTGACACCAGTGCCCGACTACGTCCGCTGGGATGGCCGGTGGTCGAAGAAGAACAAGAATCAAATGCCCTGCCAACCTGGCACCAGCTTCGACGACCACGCGCTCGAACAGCTGACGCTGTTCGACATGGACCCCCACCCCGAAGTTCTGCGCCAACGCCTCCTGGTCGAGGACAGCGAACTGACCCGGTACTGCGCGGCCATCGTCGCCGACCACGCCCGCCGCTATGGCTGGAGCGTCAGGCAGCGCAATGCGGTGATCCAGTCCCTGCGTCTGCTGCAGATCCTGCGGCCTACTCCTACCGCGAAGGTCCGCGCCAGCGACGTCGTGGCGATGCGCCGCTACGACGGCACCATTACCTCCACCCTCGACGTCCTCGCGGAAGCCGGACTCCTGATCGAGGACGTCCCAACCCGGGTCGAGCGATACTTCAACACCAAGTTCATCGAGTCCGGAGCTCTCCCGGACACGATGCGGGGGCACCTCCAGTTGTGGCTTCAGATCATGCTCGGCGGGTCCCGCCAAGCACCCCGCCAGTTGCCCCGCGAACCCGAGACAGTCGAACTCCACATCCAAGGCCTCGCGCCCGTCGTGGAGACATGGGTCGAAGCCGGGCGCCAGTCGTTCGCCGAGATCAGCACCGACGACATCCTGGCCGCCCTCGCGGCCCTGCCTGCCGGCACCAGCCGCCGCCACTTCGCGGAGAACGGTCTGAAGTCGCTGTTCAAGATCCTGAAGGGGCGCCGGCTCGTCTTCGCTAACCCCATGCGTGACATTGACCTGACCCCCGTGCCGACGAATCTTCCGCTGCCGCTGGACCCCGCCTTGATCCGGGCGGAACTGGACTCGCCAAACCCGGCCGTCGCGCTCGCCGTCGCGCTGGTGGCCTTCCACGGCCTGACCGGCAAGCAGGTCCGTGAGCTGCAGTTGTCCGACATCGTGGACGGCCGGCTGCACCTCGACGGCCGCGACATCCCGCTCGCCGCACCCGTGAGGACACGGCTGAGCGCCTGGCTCGATCATCGCAACCGCACTTGGCCGGCCACCGCGAACCCGCACCTGCTCATCAACCGACGCACCGCGCCGCGTCTCGTCCCCGGCGGTCCGTCCTTTCCCTGGAGGGACAGCCGCGTTCGCCCGCGCGCCCTGCGAGAGGACCGCATCCTGCACGAGATCCACGCCACCGGCGGCGACGTACGCCGCATCTACGACCTCTTCGGACTCAGCGTCGAAGGCGCCACCCGCTACCTCAAGACGATCGAGCACCCCGACCTGAGGAACAAGGACCACCCCGGCAACCGGACATGACCATGTCGTTGCGTCCCGCGCGGCGTGGGCCGAGAGTCGTCGCAACATCCTCACGCCACGGATAAGCAACCGTGACGCGCACGAATCGGACACTCTGACGCCACTGACTTTGGTCACGGCCGCAGCGTGGCGGCTCAGCGTCCCCCTATCCGTCCCCCCGGGCCGTCCAACCTCGGGGGGACGCAGCAGCCCGCGCCACGTTTGCGCAGGTCAGACAGCGTCCCCCCGAATTTCAAGAAAGTTCTGAGACCCGGTCACTCGGACGGTGGGTGGGAGTCCCGCAAGCGGATCCGCTGGCGGTCGTCGGCCGGCGCCGTTGCGTCCGGGACCGCGGTCACGAGTTGTACGCCGTTCGGCCCCTCGTGCGATTCGAGCGGTCGAGCGGTCGAGGTGGCCGATAGGCAGAACCCAGCGGAATGCGCTCAGCAGGGGTTTGCGGCACCAGCACGTCGCCGAGCAGTGGCACCGTGAAAGCCCGCTGCTTCGGCGACCCGGCTCCCCAGGGCCGCAGTGAGGTAGAGCGTGACCGGGATGATGATGCGGCGCCTCATGCCGGTGAACCTACCTCCAGGCCTACGGCGTCCGTGCGTGGTCGTGAGGCCAGTGGTTGGGCGATGATGTGGCAGATCGCCTCGTCGGAGCAGTTGGCCGGGTCCAGCCGACGGCTGAGGCTGATCAAGTGGACGAGATCCGCTTCGAGGGTGGCCAGCTCGCATTGCCGCTGCTGCACGTCGAGCAACTTCGCAGCGAGGAGGTCCTGCACGTGACCGCACGGGGTAGCGCCTTCGCGGCGCAGGTCGAGGATCGTCGCGATCTCGACCAGGGTGAGGCCGGCGGCTTGAGCGTTGCGGATGAAAGCGAGCGTGGTGAGTGTCGAGTCGTCGTACTCGCGGTAGCCGTTGGGGCCTCGATGCGGTTGCGGCAGCAGTCCCTTGCGTTCGTAAAAGCGGATGGTGGCGGTCGGGACCCCGACGGCCTCGGCGACTTCTCCGATGCGCATGATCTCACTGTACCGCTTGACCTTGTACCGCGGTTCAAGGTTTAGCGTCGGGGCGTGGACATCACGCTGCTCTATTTCGAGGACTGCCCGAGCTGGAAGGTTGCGGACGAGCGCCTGGCGCTGATCGCAGCCGAGCGCGGCGACGTGACGGTGACCCGCCGACTGGTTGAGACCCCGGAGGACGCCGAGCGCGTCGGGTTTCTGGGCTCACCCAGCATCCAAATCGACGGCGTCGACCTGTTCGCCGAGTCCGGCGCGCACGTCGGGCTGGCTTGTCGGAGATACGCGGTTCCCGGTGGCCATGAAGGCGCACCGACACTCGACCAGATCCGTGTGGCGCTCGCCGATGCGTGACCGGATGGGCACTGTCGGGCCCGTGGCCGCGGTCGTCGGCGCAGTCGGCATCTGTTGCGGACTGCCGGTGCTGCTGTCGCTGGGGGTGCTCGGTGCGGTGGCCGGGGTGTCCCTCCAGAGCTGGGCCTTGATCGGTGTCGGCCTCGTGCTCGTCGTCCTCGGTTGGGTGACGCGGGTGCGGCGCGGGCGGTGTCCCGTGTCAGACATCGACGAGACCACCAATCACCCGTTTAAGGAGAGCCGCCGATGAGCCAGAGCTACGACCTGATCGTCCTTGGCGCCGGGATGGCCGGTGTGGCGTCTGCGAACAAGTGCGCCAGCCAGGGGTGGCGCGTCGCGATCGTCGACCCGCTGCCCTACGGCGGCACGTGCGCGTTGCGGGGGTGCGACCCGAAGAAGATCCTTCGCCGCGGCGCGGAGATCATCGACAGCGCCCGCCTGATGGAGGGCAAGGGCATCGACGCGGGCGGCCTGTCGATCAAATGGGGCGACCTGATGAAGCACAAGCACGGCTTCACCGACCCGGTGCCGGAGAACATGGAGGCCGGCCTGAACGGCAACGGCGTCGAGACGCTCCACGGCCCGGCGCGCTTCACCGCTGAGCGACAGATCGACGTCGACGGCACCCGCTACGACGCCGACCGCTTCCTGATCGCCACCGGCGCCAGGCCCCGCCCCTTGGACTTCCCGGGTCACGAGCACCTGATCGACAGCACCGGCTTCCTCGACCTCGACGACCTTCCGTCACGGATCCTGTTCGTGGGAGGCGGCTTCATCTCGTTTGAGTTCGCCCACATCGCCGCCCGCGCCGGCGCCTCCCCGGTCATCGTGGACCGCGGCGAACGACCCTTGAAGGGATTCGACCCCGACCTCGTCGAGCTGCTGGTCGCCCGTGGCGCCGAGATCGGCGTCGAGCTGCGACGCTCCACCAGCATCGTGGCTGTCGAGCCGAACAGCCGCGGCTACATCGTCACCCTGGACCGGGCCGGAGTCTGCGAAAGCATCGAGACCGACCTCGTCGTCCACGGCGCGGGTCGTGTCGCGGACCTCGCCGGTCTTGCCCTCGACGCCGCCGGGGTGGAATGGGGCGAGCGTGGCGTGAGCGTCTCGGATCATCTCCAGAGCACCACGAACGCAGCCGTGTGGGCTGCCGGGGACTCCGCGGACACCGCGGGGATGCCGCTGACACCGGTGGCGGTCATCGAGGCCAAGGTCGCCTCCTCCAACATGATCAAGGGCACCACGGCCGCTCCCAACTACAGCGGCATCCCGACGGCGGTGTTCACCATCCCCGAGCTCGCCCGCGTCGGCATGCTCGAAACGGAGGCTCGCGAGCAAGGCATCGACCTGACCGTCCGTCATAGCGACACCAGCGGCTGGTACTCCAACTACCGCCTCGGCGAGACCACCGCGGCCGCGAAGGTCCTCATCGACCGGTCCACGGACCGCGTCGTGGGCGCCCATCTGCTGGGACCCGAGTACGGGGAACTCATCAACACCTTCGGCCTAGCCATCACGCTCGGGCTCACCACCCGTCAACTCAAGTCGACCACCGCTGCGTACCCGACCGTGGGGTCCGATCTCGGATCCATGGTCTGAGTGCGTCGCTCCGGCCCAGGGCACCGAAGCAGGGCCTTGTGGTGGCACGCTCCGAGCGACGGTCTGGCTTTGGTCACGTCCGCGTGACGGCAAGCAGATGTGGTGCACCGTGGCCGTAAGCGAATCGACTCGCGGAGCGTGCCCAGCAGGATCCCCTGCCGGGACGACCTCGCCACAGAAGATCCGAGCGGACCAGATTCGCCACTGGCGGTTCTGCTCTCGGAACGTCCAGGCCGGAGCGCGTACGTGCGGTGCCACTGGGGACAACCACCCTCAACGGTCCCTCCAGCGAGGTCGCGGACCACTTCGGCGTGGGCGTGGGTCATGGAAGGGTCAGCTCGATCTCCTGCTCGGGTTCGAGCTCGAGGTCGCCGGGGTCGCCGGTCACGGGGGCGCCGTTGCTGGTCACCCTCACCTCCTCACCGGCGTTCGCCTTGACGCCACCGATCTGGGTCGGCGTCAGGGCGACGCCCCACTGGGTGAACAGCTGGCCGAGGGTGAACTTCTCCCCGACGGTGTGGGCTTCGATGTGAATGGTGCCGTCACCTTCGTGGGTGTGGACCGCGGACATGGCGCCAGTATCGGGGTCGACGCCGATGTTGGGCGGGACGGGGACCGGCTGATCGTCGATGGTGATAGCCAGCGTGGGGTGGTAGTGCTCGGCCGTGCCCATCGGGCTGAGGTCGAGCCCGGCGGCGGCGACCCGGGCCGGAACGTCGCCGGGTGCTGGCCATGGCGGGAGCGAGATGTCGTCGGGCTCAACGCCGGCGGAGCTCGATGAACTCGACGAGCTCGATCTGGTCTCGCTAGTGGCATCGGTGACCGCCGGGTCCGTGCCGCATCCGGCGGCGATGAGGGTGAGGATTGCTGTGACGGCGGCGGCCGCCAGCTGAGCGGGGGTGGGTGTCTTCATGGAGGTGTTCCCTTTGCTGTGGTGGCGTGCCTCGGTTGGGTCGCCGGAGGCGTGCGGAACGTGGGGCACACGAACAGGGCGGACGCCACCGCCACGGTGGCGTCCACCTGCGCTGCGGGTTCAGGAGTCGAGGAGGCCCCGCATGATGTCGATCTCCTGCTGCTGGGCGTCGATGATCTGGCCAGCGAGGTCGACGGCGTCCTTGAACTGGCCGTCTCCTTGCTCAGTCTCGGCCATCTCAATGGCGCCTTCGTGGTGCTCGATCATCATCTCGAGCCACATGTCCTGGAACTCGGCGTCGGAGGCGTTCTCGAGGGCGTCCATGTCCTCGGAGGTCATCATTCCGGGCATGTCGTCGTCGCCCATGTCGTCCATGTTGTCGGACATGTCGCCCATGTCGTGGCCGGAGTTGACGTGGTCGCGCATGGTCTCGGGGACGTCTTCGCCCCACTGGGTGAGCCAGTCGGCCATGGTCTCGATCTCCGGGCCCTGGGCGTCGCGGATGTCCTCGGCGAGGGCCTGGACCTCGGGGTCGAGGTCGCGCTTAATGGTCAGGTCAACCATCGACAGCGCCTGGGCGTGGTGGGCGATCATGTCGCTCGCGAACGCGACGTCGGCGTCGTTGTGCTCGGTGGCGCTGACCTCGGACTGGCCGCCCGCGTCGGAGGTGTCGTCGCCGCAGGCGGTAACGCCGGCGCCGAGGACAAGGGTGAGCGCGACGGCGCCGAGGGCGCGCGTACGGGTCTTGGTCTTGATTTGCATGCGAGTTCTCCTGGAAGTCAGGTAGTCAGGTGGGGTGTTGCGGGCAGGCGGAAGCGGCACCCGGCCGGGACGCTGGTGTCGAACTCTGACGGTCGAGGTCAGCGGTGGCGGGCGGTCGCAGGGCCTGTCAGCACCTGATGACGGAGAACTGCCACTCATGGGGTGGCCCGGTGCAACGCACCCACCGCAGCGCCCGTTCGCGGACGGCTGCGGGCATGAACGCCTCCGGCTGCAGCGGCCGGAGGAAGCCGGTGGCGAGGAGCGCCAGCAGCGTGAGCGCTGCAGCGGCGAGCATGACGACGCACAGCATCACCATGCTCGCCATGCCGTGACCCGAGCCGGAACCAGCGTCAGCACTGACCTCAACGCTGGCCTCGGGGGCTGCCATCGAGGACTGAGTCGCGGCGGAGTGCGCGTGTCCGTCGTGCGAGTCCCCCGAGGCCATCGCCTCCTCATGGGAAGAAGTCATGGCCGCCGTACTCGTCATGCTCATCGTGCCTGAGGGCGTTGGGACCGTGGCGGCTGGCGAAGCGCCGTGGCTGGCCAGGGCGTGCATGCCGAGGATGCCGACGACCAGGGCCGCTACGAGGGCGGCCACTGCGCTGCGGCCGGTCAGCCGCGCAGCCGTCCGCGCCCACAGGGAGTTGCGGGTGCGGCGGCTGGTCGCGGGCACGGGGCTCATCGGCTTCGATGGTACGGAAACACTGGAATCAGGGCAGCCGCTGGGTTCGCAACCTCAGGGCGTTGATGATGACGCTGACCGACGAGAGAGCCATCGCGGCCGCGGCGATGACCGGGGACAGCAGCCACCCGAACACTGGGTACAGCACTCCGGCGGCGATGGGGATGCCGGCGGTGTTGTACCCGAACGCCAGGACCAGACCGCGTCGGACGTTGGACATGACGGCATGTGAGAGCTGTCGAGCGTGGGCTATGCCGTTGAGGTCGCCGCGGAGCAGGGTGACTCCGGCAGATTCGATGGCGACGTCGGTGCCGGTGCCCATCGCCAGTCCGACGTCGGCTGCGGCGAGCGCAGGGGCGTCGTTGACGCCGTCTCCGGCGAACGCGACGACGCGGCCCTCGGCACGGAGTCCCTCGACGACGTCGGCCTTGTGGTCGGGCAGGACCTCGGCTTCGATCCGGTCGATGCCTAGGTCGGCGGCGACCGCGGCGGCGGTGACCTGGTTGTCGCCGGTGAGCATGATGACCTCGATGCCCTCCTTGCGCAGCGCCGTGAGCGCGGCCGGGGTGGTGTCCTTGACCTGGTCGGCGATGCCGATGACGCCGGCTGGGGTGCCGTCGATGGCTACGAGGACGGCAGTCGCGCCGGTGCGGCGCAGCTGGGTGGCCTTGTCGGCCAGGGGCGCGGGGTCGATGTCCTGGCTCGTGAGGAACCCGGCTGTCCCGATCAGCACCTCGCGGCCCTCGACGATGCCGAGGACACCCTTGCCGGCGGGTGCGTCGAAGTCGGCCACCTCGGACAGCCTGCCTCCGCTGGACACGGTCCCGGCTGCCAGGGCGGATTGGGCCTTGTCGACGATGGCGCGAGCCAACGGGTGTTCCGAGGCGTTCTCCACCGCGGCCGCGAGCCACAGCAACTCATCGGCCGTGTGGCTGGTGTATCCGCCGGCGAGCTCGACGGCGACGACGGCGGGCTTGCCCTCGGTCAGGGTGCCGGTCTTGTCGACAACGACGGTGTCGACCTTCTCCATCAGTTCGAGCGCTTCGGCGTTCTTGATGAGGACACCCATCTGGGCGCCGCGTCCGACGCCGACCATGATGGACATGGGTGTGGCCAGGCCCAGGGCACACGGGCAGGCGATGATGAGCACGCTGACCGCGACAACGAGCGCGTGAGCCAGCTTTGGGTCGGGGCCCACGACGGCCCAGATGATGAATGCGAGCACGGCGACGCCGATGACGGCGGGTACGAACACTGCTGAGACTCGGTCGACGGTGCGCTGAATGGGTGCGCGGGAGCGCTGGGCTTCGGCCACCATGTTCACGATGCGGGCCAGCATGGTGTCGCGGCCGACCGCGTTGGCGCGCACCAGCAGGGCGCCGGTCTGGTTGAGGGTGCCACCGATGGCGTTGTCGCCGACGTTCTTGGTGACGGGCATGGACTCGCCAGTGACGAGGGACTCGTCGACAGCAGACTTGCCGTCCTCGACGAGCCCGTCGACCGGGACCTTCTCGCCGGGACGGACGCGCAGCATGTCCCCGATTCCAACCTGGTCGAGGGTGACCTCCTCCTCGGTGCCGTCTTCGCGAACACGGCGCGCGGTCTTGGGCGAGAGATCCAAGAGGGCCTTGATGGCGCCGGAGGTCGCTTCGCGCGCGCGAAGCTCGAGGACCTGCCCGAGAAGGACGAGGGTGGTGATGACGGCGGCCGCCTCGAAGTACACCTCGACGGCCCCGACCTCACGGAACGCGGCAGGGAAGACGCCCGGCGCGACGGTCGCGACGACGGAGAACAGCCATGCGACGCCCGTGCCCATCGCGATGAGCGTGAACATGTTGAGGTTCCGGGTCCTCACTGATGCCCAGCCGCGGACGAAGAACGGCCACCCGGCCCACAGCACCACCGGGGTCGCGAGCACGAGCTGGGTCCACGCCGACGCGGTGGCGGAGATGTTGTCGTGCAGCCACGGGACGAGGTCGCGGCCCATGCCGAGGATCACGACCGGGATGGACAGGACGACGCCGACCCAGAAGCGGCGGGTCATGTCGCGCAGTTCCTCGGACGGGCCGGTGTCCGCGGTGACGATGACGGGCTCGAGGGCCATCCCGCAGATGGGGCAGGTGCCGGGGCCGTCTTGGCGGATCTCGGGGTGCATCGGGCAGGTGTACTCGACCGACTCGCCCTCACTCGGGGTCGTCTGCCCATGTTCTGGCTCAGTTGCATGCTCGGCGCGGCCACCTGCGGCACGGTCCGGGAAGCCATGGCCGGTGTACTGGCCGGGGTCGGCGAGGAACTTGCCCTTGCAGCCGGCTGAGCAGAAGTAGAACTGCTCACCGCGGTGGTCGACCGCGTGCTCGGCGACGGACGGATCGACCTTCATGCCGCACACCGGGTCGGTGGCCTGGTCCATCGTGGCGGCGTCGGGACGATGGGTGTGCGTATTCATGACTTCACCATACCCCCCTAGGGTATATGGTCAAAGCAGTTCGACGCCGAACAGGGCCAACATGGCGAGGGCATCACTGACATCATCGAGGCTGCTGGCGGCAGTTCCCTCGAAGCTCGGGACGGGACGCTGATCGGCTTCCTCCTGGGTGGTGGCCGGGCCGTTCTTCTCGATATCCTCGATCAGCCAGTCCATCTCCTTAATCTCTTTGCGCTGGGCCTTGATGATCTCGTCGGCGAGTTCTCGAACGCGAGCGTCATCGATGTCGGCCCGCTCGCTGGTCAAGATGGCGATCGAGTGGTGCGGGATCATGCCCTTCATGTACGCCTGGTCGTCGACCAACGCCTGGGAACGCGAGAGGTACAGCCCACCTGCACCGAGCAGCAGCGCCACCGCCACGAGCACGAGGTTGTAGGCGCGGTTCTTGTACATCATGCTGCGCATGAACGCGAACATCACCAGCGCCATGGCGCCGCCCATCAACAGCGCCATGTAGAACCGCTCCTCGCTCCACCGCACGTGGTCAAAGGCGAAGACGTTGGAGTACATCAAGACGAACATCACCACCGTGGAGGTGGCGATCATCAGCCCGAAACGTACGTACATCCGCCGCTCATGGGCCTTGTCCCCCTTCTGCTGCTCGGGCTTCTCCCGGTCACTGGGCTCGCTGGCACCGGACGGCTTCTGCGTATGAGGCGATGACATGGGGATTGCCCTTTCCGATGGGGGTCAGTTGCGGTAGTTGATGTCGCTCAGCTCGGCGTCAGACGTCGTCGTCCTCGATCGGAGCGCGAGACATCTCGATGAGCTGACGTAGACAGTGCTGACGAAGTGGCTCGGGAAAGCCCTCTGCGAGCCGGTAGTACACGATCCGGCCCTCCTTGCGTCGTCTCACCAGCCCGGCGGTACGCAGCACCCGAAGTCCGTAGGAGACTGCGTCTTCGCTCACCGACAACGCAATGGCGAGGTCGCCCACACAAAGCTCCTCGACCACGTCAAGCGCGTACAACAGTCGTGCCCGGGTGGGATCGGCCATCAGCGAGAGCACGCTGGTGAGCCGGTCTCCCTCCTCTGCCGACGGCAGGCGCTCGCGGGCCAAGGCAACCCGTCTCGGATCGACCGGGTGCTGGTGCCGGTCGCCGCCACCGGTGTTCTGGTCGGGCGCGTCTACGCGAGCGCGGACCGGATGGTCGTCAGTCACCCCGCGGAAGTACCCGATATCCGTGCGGCTATGCGGATGATGCTCGTCCGGTTGGGTACAGACGTCAGGAGAGCGGCGGATCAAGAGCACCATGCCGGGATGACCCCGCCGCCGTAACCAGAGGAGGAACCGTGGCTCACACCAAGATGCTGGAGGCTTACCCGAAGGACTTGGGCAACATCGACAAGGAAAAGCTGGCCGAGTGCATCGCGGCCTGTTTCGAGTGCGCACAGATTTGTACCGCGTGTGCCGACGCGTGTCTGTCGGAGGACATGGTCGCCGAATTGACCAAGTGCATTCGTACTGATCTCGACTGCGCCGACATCTGCGTCGCCACCGGGAACGCGTTGTCACGCCACACCGGGTACGACGCGAATGTGACCCGAGCGTTCCTGGAAGCCTGCGCGACCGCCTGCAAGGCATGCGGCGACGAGTGCGAAAGCCATGCCGACATGCACGAGCACTGCCGTATCTGCGCCGAAGCCTGCCGACGCTGCGAACAAGCCTGCCGCGACCTCCTCGCCAATCTGGCGTAGAGGTCGGTCCGGTGACCCTCGTGGCCATAGCTCCACGGCCGGGTGCGTTCGTTCCAAGCCGGCACAAGGGGTCGACCCGTAGGTCAGCGTGGGTCAGGCAGTCCAAACTACGACATACAGCACTGTCTCACCGAGAACCGGAATCATGATCGACGACGCGGGCCCCGGCTGACCGGGCCCGCGTCGCGGCCTCCGCCGCACACTTGGCCGGTCACTGTGCAGTGCAAGCGCGCCCAACATGCTCGCGGTCGCGGCGCGGCATCTGGGTTCCGCTCTACGACGTACTCGCGGGGACGCCTGCCCTCGGAGGTGTGAGGGCCCCATCACCGCAAAGGGAACCGCCAACGGTGAACCCGCGGGGCCGGCCCGATCGCCGCTACTCCTTCTCGGTGGCGGCTCCAGATCTGGCACACGAAATGCCACGTCCCCGGCTTCTCCGAACCTGAGTGTCCGCACACACTCGAGGACGTTGCGTATGCTCAGGTTCGTCGCAGAACCGTCAAAATTCGCGCGAACTTCTAAAGAGCGGCCTCGATGGCCTCGTTGGTGTAGTAGAGCTTCTTCTCCAGCGGGTGGAGCACCGTCTGGACCTTGTAGGTGGCGTCGCCGACGCACCACAGCGCGCGACCCTTGTCCTGCATCGCCCACCCGGAGACGAGGTCCTGGGCGATCGGGCCGAGCCCGAGCATCGAGTCGAGCTCGCGGGCGACGCGGGGCTTCTGGGCGCCGAGGATCTTGATGTCGGCCAGTTCGAGGAGGTCCTTGGCGATCATCGCGGCCTGGGAGTCAGCGTCGCCGACCGAGAGCAGGTCGGAGGGCTTGTGGAGGTTGCAGAACTGGATGTCTCCGCCCTTGCCGGCCATGCCGCGGGAGAGTCGCAGGTCGGCGTCGAAGCTGGCCACCGCGGCGGTGCCGAGACGCATCTGCTTCCAGACCTCGTCGCGCACGACGATGCGCAGGTCGCCGGGTTCGGCGATCTCCCGCAGGCCGCGGCCCCAGGAGTTCATGCACAGCAGCGCGATGCCCACGGCCTCGTCGCCCAGGCCGTCGAGCCGGGAGAGGCTGAACGACTGGATCGGGGCGCGCCAGTCGACCTCGATGTTGGTGAAGTCGTCGAAGAGGCCGGCCAGGGTGCCGGTGACCAGCTCGCCGAGCGCGTTGCGCAGCAGCCGGGTCTCGTCGAGGAACACGCGGGGGTTCGCGTACTCGCAGGCCCGGACGAGCTCCTCGGTGGGGTTGCGGAGCAGGTCCCACAGTCGCGGGATGGTCGTCTCCTGCAGCACCGTGTTGCCGGCGGCGTAGCCGGTGAGGATCTGCAGCGCGTTGCGGACGACGTCGGACTCGTCGGGGCCGAAGGGCACCCGCCGCTCGTCGTCGATCTTCATGGAGCCGACCAGGCCGCGGACCAGGACCAGCCACCGCTTGAAGATGATGGTGGCGCGCCTCTGGGCCTCCTCGGCCGAGAGCTTCTCCCACCCGTCGCCGAGCGGCCCCATGGACAGCGGGTTGACCCGGGCCGAGAAGCCGGGGGCGATGACGAAGGGCTCGACACCGAGCGCGCGGCACAGGGACTCGTACTCGTCCTTGACGTCGCCGGTGACCAGGGTGCGGTAGCCGAAGGGCATCATCCGGGTGCAGAACGCCTTGGTGGTGCCGGACTTGCCGCTTCCCGGCTTGGCGAACTGGAAGATGTTGGGGTTGGTCGCCGGCACGTCGTCGCGCAGCACCCACCCGAACGGGTCGCAGTAGAACGAGCCGCCGGAGAGCTGGTCGACGCCCATCTGCGCCCCGGTCGGGGGCAGGGCCGGCGCGGACACGAACGGCCAGAACACCGGAGCCTGGTCGCTGGTCATCCGCCAGGCCTGCGCCGGGGCGGAGGCGGGCGCCCATCCGCGGCCGCGGCGCGCGGCCCCGCGGCGCGGGGCGTACTTGAAGATCCGGGGCTCCTTGGTCTCCGGCGCGAGCGTGGGGATCGTGGGCAGGTCGTGGCCGAAGTCCGACAGCAGGGCGGCCATGTCGCGGCCGCTGCCACGGTTCCGGAGGGTGGTGGTGGGCATTAGGCGTCTCCGCTCCGGGTCAGGCTCATCCCGACGGGGATGGTCGAGGCGGCGAAGCCGACGTCCTGGGCGAGGTCGAGGCGTAGCGGCGCGAACCCGGCGCGACGGATCGAGGCGTCCAGGCGGCGCCCGAACTCGGTGATTCGCAGCGTCTTGGGAACCGTGACCGTGCAGACCGCGTAAGGCCGGACGAGCGCGTTGCCGCGGGCCAGTTTGGCGTCCAGGCCGCGGGCCTTGTGGGCCTCGTCCCGCTGCTTGGCGCGGGTCTTGCGGCCGAGCTTCTCGTTCATTCCCTCGGCCAGGTCCGCGGCCCACTCGGCGTTGCCGGACTGCCGGTCGGCCTTGGACTGGGACACGATCGGGAAGGCGACGACGAACGAGCGCCGCTCCCCCGACTCGCTGGGGGTGAGGATCGGTGCGAGTGCGCCCATCGCGACGCCGCGGGTCGGGAGCTTGATAGTGGCGCTGATCGAGTTCCACGCGTCGTGGCTGTAGTGCCGCACCGTCGCGTCGGCGCCCGAGGGACCAGCCAGCGCCCAGGGCACGTCGGCGTTCACGTTCGGGTCCTTCTCCCGCATGGCGAGGGCCTCGACGATGCTGGCGCGGTCGCCGGGGGCGAACCCTGTCCGGGAGGCCAGGGCGAGCTCCGGTGAGGTGAGCCAGCGGACCGACGTCATGCCCATCGGGCCCCGCAGCTGGGCCTCGATCTCGGCCATGAGCAGGTAGAGCTCGCGGCAGCGGCCCTCGAACCCGCCGCCGGACTCCTTGGCCGACCGGGCGATCCAGGTCTCCGGGACGACGATCGTGACGAACTGCTCGGTGCGCACCGACGCCTGGGTGAGGCCGACCGCGAGGTCGCTATTGACGACCTCGGACAGCTCCGGGGCGTTGGCGCGGCGGTGCTTGGTGACCCACAGATCGCGCTCGGCGCCGTCCTCGGGGACGGTGCGGACCATGAAGAGGATCTCGTCGACCTTCTCGGTACGCCCGGCGACGTCGAGCAGCCCGGCGAGCGCCTCGCCGTAGCGGTTGCGCTCCTCGACGTCCTTCATGCCGATGCCGGGGTGCACGATCGCGGCCGTGACCGCCCACGTCTTGGTGGCGTGGTCCTGGATCACCGCGACGCGCTGCAGCTGCGAGCCGTGCGGCGGGCCGTCGTGGATCTGGACCCCCTGCAGCACCCCGGGCAGGTCCGGGGTGTCGAGGTCCTCGCCGCGGCCCTGCGTGGCCTTGGCCCTAAACGAGGTCCAGCCCAGCAGCCCACCCACGGCGTACGCCGTCGAGGCGAACACCCAGCCGGTGGCCGAGCGGCCCCGGACCGGGATGACGGTGATGGCCAGCAGGAACAGCCAGACCAGGGCGAACAGGAACGCGGAGAACCACGCCCCGCGGCTGATCGCCCAGAACGCCGGCAGGCTGGCCAGCGCCAGGAACATCAGCTGGCCTCCGGAGAGGCCGAAGAACCAGCCGATGCGGTCGCGCTGGTAGTCGGCGTAGATGGTCATCGTCGGCTTCCTTCCGGGTCAATCTGGATGTCAGTGAGGTCGGGGATGGTCGGCAGGGGCGTGAGGCGGCTCCGGCGGCGCATCGCTACACCGCCACCGGGGGGATCCCGCCGGCGGCCGCGCCGGCACCACCGGCGCCGCCCGCCGCTCCCCCACCGCCACCGGCGGCCGGGGTCTTGGGAGCTGCTCCGGCACCACCAGCGCCGCCCTGACCGCCACCCGAGCCGCCACCAGGCGCACCGCCGGTGGGCAGCGTCGGAGGTGTCGGCGGAGCAGGCGTCATGGGCGGAGTCGGCATCTGCGGGTCGTCGTCCCCGCCCCCCTGCGAACCGGGGTGTGTTCCGCTGCTCTGGTCGCCGGACTGGCCGCCGGACTGACGGCCTCCCATGCCACTGAAGTCCGGGCCGTAGGTGCTCTGCCCGACGCCGGCCTGGTTGGTCTCGTCCGACATCAGCGAGGTCGCCTTGGCGCCGGCGGAGTTGATCCAGCCCATGCCGGTCGACAGCGCCTGTCCGACCGGCCCGAAGCTGCCGAGGAGGCCCTGGGTCGACTTGTTGAACCGGTCACCGGTCGAGGCCTCCGCGCTCTGCTCACCCGAAGACCGGCCGTTGGCATCCGTGGTCGACGCGGCCGAGGAGCCTCCGCCGGCACCGCCCCCGAGCAGGCCCTGGAGGCCACCCTGGATGGCCATGCCCTGTCGGAACGACGCTCCGCTGGGGGTGCCCGGGTCGACGAAGGCCAGGAGCTTGAACAGCGCCAGCGGCGCCACGACGCTGATCAAGATCGTCATCACCGCCGGCAGTGCGGTGCCGAACGCCTTGGCGGTGTCGTCGGCGAGGTGGGCGGCGACACCGTTGGCGAACTGCACGCCGATGCCCAGCACCATCACCATCAGCACCGGCGTGAACGCCGCGGCGTGGAACCAGCGCAGCGACTTCCAGAACCAGGAGCGGGTGAAGTCGGCGACCAGCCCGGCCGCCGACAGCGGGCCGGTGGCGGTCAGCACCAGCAGCGACGCGGCGCGCGCGAGGTAGACCAGGACGTGCCCGATCGCGGCCAGCCACAGGAAGATCCCGAGGAACGCGAGCGCGGTGGCCACGCCGGCGTCGGTGATGTCGTCGATGCCGAGACCGCCCAGGGGGTCCCAGTCGGGCCAGGTCTGCACCTTGAGCAGCGACTTCATCAGCGCCTTGGTGATGGCGCCGCAGGCAGCGACGATCATCACGCAGTAGCCGAACCAGCATGCGCACACCACGACGAACTGGCCGGCGCCGATGAACGCCCGCGCGAGGCCCTTCCCTTCGCGCTTGAAGGCGGCAGCTCCCAGCTGGATCATCGCCAAGATGACCACCAGGGAGAGCGCGAGCCAGAGCGTGAAGGCGTAGACGTCCTTGCCCGGTCCGTCGGCGCGCAGGTCGGGGGTCAAGAACAGCTCGCTGAACGTGAGCACGATGCGCAGCACGAACAGGCCGGAGTTCCAGACCGCGAGCATGGCTGCGGTCCAGGCATCGGCCGCGGCCTTGGCGATGACGTCGCCGATGGCCTCGAACGGGTTGGGGATGTCACCCAGGCCGGGGATGCCGCCGCCGAACAGGTCGCCGACGTTCGGGAGGCCAGGGATACCGGGGATCCCGGGGACACCCGGCAGGCCCGGGAGTCCAGGCAATCCGCCGTCGCAGATCGCGTCGAGGATGCCGCAGCCGTCCGGGAGCAGTCCGGTCGCGCCGTCGAGGACGTCGCCGGCGCCGTTGATCACGTTCCCGGCGCCGTCCTTCACCTCGCCGGCAGCGTCTTTGCCGCAGTCGATCGGGTCCTTGGCGCAGTCGACGGCGTCGCCGCCGAGGTCGCACAGCGCGTCCGGGCCGGGGCAGCCCATCTTGACGTCGCGGGCCGGCAGCTGGCCGGTGGCCGCCACCGGAGCGGACTGGGCCGTCGTGGCGGCCGTGCGGGCCACCGGCTCGGCCGCGGCCGCGGCGGGCGGCTGCAGCGCGGTGGCGGCACCGAGGAGCGTGGTGAGGACGAGGACGGCCAGCGCGGCGATGCCCAGCCTGGTCACTCGGTCGACGACAGCGGCGGTCACTGGGGCGCTCCGTTGATCGGGATCCAGCCGGCCTGCTTGTACTCCGGGGTGCCCGGCGCGACCGCCTGAGGCTGGCCGGTGGAGACCAGGTGGTCGATGTCCTCATCGCTGCCCTGGACCAGGCGCCAGTCCCCTACTCCGTCGACCTCGGTCCAGCGCATCAGCTGGGTGCCGGCATAGAGGCCATCGCTGACCTTGCCGTTGGCGGTGGTGAGGGTGACGTAGCTGAGCAGGTTCACCGCGTAGTAGCCGGTGTCGAGCTCCTCGAGGGTGTAGGCGATCGGTGTCACGGCGTACGAGGCCGGCGGCGGGACGTCGCCCTCCTTCGGGACGCCGGCCTGCTGGCGGCGCAGCGCGACGGCGTCGCGGGCCCGCTGCTCGAAGACCGCCTTGTCCTCGGCGGCGGAGTACAGGCCGGCGACGGCGGCGGCCTGGTCGTAGTCGAACCCGAGCTGTGCCTTGGCGACCTCGACCTGCAGCGCGACCGCACCGAGGTCCGTGGCCGGGAAGCGGGTCGGGTGGCCGTCGACCACCTCGGCGCCGGTCGGGATCACCACGCCGTCGGCGGGGGCGGTCTCCGGGGCGACCTGGTCGACCGAGACATTCTGCCCCTGCTGCCCGGTCTGGCTCGAGGAGTCGCCGCTGGTCTTGTCGGTGCTGCCGCTGTCGTCGGTCCGGCTGCGCGCTCCGAGCCAGACGGCGGTCGCCACCAGGGCGGCGATCATCACCAGGACGCCCACGCGCAGCAGGGTGGTGCGGGACTCCCCCATCGAGTCGTTCATGCGGTTGCTCATCTCAGTGCTCCCCTTCGTGGTGTCCGTGGTCGCCGGGGTTGGTGGGTTCGGTGTGGTCGGTGGACCAGGTGCGCCAGCCGGCCTCGTGGGCCAGCTGGGTGCCGGGCCAGGTGGCGGGCGCAGGTGCTGGCGGGGCGCCGGGGGCGACCATCCAGCGGCCGCCGACCCACTGCATGCGCTCGCAGTGCGCGAAGGCGATCTGGCCTTCGGACTTGTAGGTGGCGCTGACCTTCATCAGCACGCAGACCGTGGCCCAGTCGGGGCCGTCGGTGCCCTTGACGAGCGCGGCGGCGGGCTCCAGGGAGACCGAGGCGCTGGGGTCCTTGACCTCGCCCATCCCGGTGCTGGAGAGGAACGCGCGGACGCTGGCGGTGATCCACCAGTCCTCCGCCCGGACCCCTCCGGGCAGCGCCCAGGCGTTGTAGACCTCCTCGGCGGTGCTCAGGCTCATCGACTGCAGCACCGCGAGGTCGATCTGGGCGAGCTGGCCGATCGCGCCCTCGGGGGTCTGCGGGAACCCGGTCATGACGAACGCGGGTCCGTTGACTCCGGTCCCGGTCGGGATCTTGATCTCCGGGGCCTTGGTGCTGGTGGTCTCGGCGGGGAAGGCCGCGCTCTCGGGGACGCTCAGCATCGGCTCGGCCGCGATGTCGTCGCGGTGTGCGGCACCGCGGGCCACCGTCGAGTGGTCGGTCTCGCCGGTGGCCACGCCGGTGTTCGCGTTCGCCTCGTCCCCGATACCGGCGATCGCCAGGTACACCGCGTAGACGAGGCCGACCAGCAGGAGCACAGCCACGGCGACGGCGGCGGCGAGGATGCCGAGCAGCCGGCGCCGGCCCCACTCGGTGGTGGCCTCGGCCTTCTTCGTGGCTGCGCGCCGCATCAGATGCAGCCCTTGCCGAGGATCCCGTTGAGCATGCCGGGCAGGACCAGGTAGGCGATCGCGCAAGCGAACACGACGACCACCGAGATCACGCCGACCTTGGAGGCGTGCGGCAGGGAGAACACCCGGCCGGCGATGATCGCGCCGATGGCGATGATGATGCCGAGACCGAACAGGACGATGACGCCCCACAGCACGTAGCTGGTGATCTCGTTGGTGGGTCCGACAGCACCCGGGGGTGCCTTCGGGCAGACCTTGGCGGCCATCGGGAGAACAGCGGTCATGACGTCCATGGGTGGACTTCCTTTCTGGGTTGCTGACCCCCGGTGGGTCAGGCGCTTTCGCTGGTGTCGGACAGGTGTGCGGGCTCGAGCAGCTGGCGGGCTGCCGAGATCAGGGGGGCCGGGACGGGCCGGGAGTCCAGGCCGTTGACCGCGAGCTCGCGGTCCTCGGGGATCTCCACGCACCGGTCTGCGACCAGGGCGCGCCGTACGGCGGGCCCGCCTGCGTGCTCGAGGCCCCGGGGCCACTTCTTGCGGCGCGGACCGCGCACGGCGAGGGTGATCTGCTCGGGCTGCCAGTGGTTGGCCAGCAGCTCGAGCGCGACTGAGGCGCGGCGCATCCCGGGGACGGTGGCGGTGGTGACCAGAACGATCTGGTCGGCGGTGCGGACGGCCTCGGCGAGCCAGCAGTCGGTGGCCAGAAGTTGGCCGGCCTCCCAGCCGATGTCGAGGATGGTCAGCTGGGTCTCGTGCTCGGACTCGGTCGGCAGCGGAACCTCGTCGACGCCGGCGAGGACCTCGCTGGCCCGCTCGAGCAGGACGTGGTCGCGCTTGCCCTGGCGCCAGTCGGTCGGGTGCAGGCCGAGCTCGGCGGTGCTGGCCGCGGCGAGACCGGAGGCGGTGACCGAGCAGCACTCGATGACCCGGACCGGGCTGGCGGCCGCCAGGCCGGCGGCCAGGGCGACGGTGCTGGCCCCGACCGAACCGGCGCAGCCGATCACGGCGATGGTGTGCTCCCCCGCTGCCGGGCTCCAGTTGTCCGCAGCGGCGGTGCCGCGGCCGCGGGGTCCCTTGCCGGCGCCAGGGCCGGTCCGGAACTCGCCTGCGCTCACCGCGTTCCAGGCCCGCTTGAGCTCGTCGACGCCGACCGGGCGGCTCGAGGTCTGCGTGCTCACTGGGCCTCCCCGAGGCCGCCGCGGCGGTACTCGAGCGCGGCACGGACCTCGGCCGGGGTGAGGCTGGCCAGCTGTGCCTTGGCGGCCTGCACCTCGTGCAGCTGGGCGACGCAGCCGGTCAGCCGCTCGATCGCCTCGGTCTCGCGGCCGGCGATCGCGAACAGCTCGGCGATCTGCTCCGGCGTCCGGCTCTCGCCGTCGTCCTGGGTGTTTGTCATGGGCTTCACCACCTCCAGTCGCCTATGTGTCGCGGGGCGGTGGGAGCGATCACGGTTGCGCTCATTCGTCATGGCCGAACTTCCTCGGAGCGGCCGCGGCGAGGGCGCGCACGGTGCGCGAGCCGTGGCGACGGACGGTGGCCTCAGACACCCCGATGCGGGGTGCGACGCGGCTGGACACCTCGTTGCTGAGCAGGCCGCCGTAGCCGCGAGTCAGGTTGCGGGTCTCGATCCGGTCGGCTTCGTCGACCAGGCACAGCAGCAGGTAGCGGTCGGCCGCGCTGATCACCTGGTTCTCGCAGGCCCACGCCAGCAGCTCCAGCAGCTCCTCGGTGGCCGACGGCTCCTCCTGCTCGGGACCGGCGTCGGCCAGGATCTCGGGCCGGTGCCGCAGGGCGCCGGCGACCGGCTCGGTCGCCAGCTCGCCCTTGCTCCACGCCGCCCCGTCCGAGGCGTCCAGGTCGCCGGTCGAGAACGACTCGACAAGGGTGGTGTTCGCCCAGGTGCGGTCGGCGCGGGAGACGTGGAAGAAGTCGCCGACCTCGCGGAGCACCCCGACCCGGGTGTTGATCAAGATGTTCGCGGCGACCTTGCGCAGACGGCGCCACTTGAAGGTCCGCACCTCGATCCACAGCTGGGAGGCCACGAGCTCGTCGATCCGCTCGACGGCTGACCAGGAGCCGGCGGCGACGGGCTGGCTGTCCCGGAAGACCTCGCGGGGAGGCAGGGTGCTCAGCCAGCCGGCAAGCCGGCACGCACCGGGCAGCAGGCACTTGGCGAGCGCGGCCGCCGCGGCGATGTCGTCACCACCGTCGGGGGCCGCGAGCATGGCCAGCGCCAGGAGGACTTCGTCAGAGGCTGAGCTGTCCACCGAGGGCAGCCAGGCACGCAGCTCGTCGAACTTCTCGACGACCCCGAGCCGGGGATCCGCTGCCACCCAGGCCGGCCACTTCTGGCGGGCCTGGTCGAGCAGTTCGCTGTTGTCGTCGAGGCCGAGCTGGTCGCCCACACTCATCGCACTCGCTCCTTTCGTCCGTGACTGAGCACGGCAGAAAGGTCGCGAGCGGGCGTCCCCGCATCCGTCCCCCCCAAAGCCCTGATTTGGAGGGGGGACGCTGAGGGGGACGCGCGTTTCCGCAGGTCAGAGGGCGTCCCCCCGAAAGTTCAAGAAGTTTCGGCCGACCCCCTTGCGCGCCCCGATTTGTCGAGACGCAGCGAATCGTGACAACTCGCTGTCACGGTCAAGATCTACTAATCGAGTGGACTTTCACGGACGGCTTCGTCATCGACGTCCGACCGGGAGAACGGCCGCGCGCGCATGGGCCTCAGCGCTAACTCACTTGCGGGAGCATGATCGTGCGCATGAGTGACACACAGCGCATCAGGCTTCTCGGAGCGGGTATCAACATGGTGGTCGAGGTGCCGGCAGGCATAGAGACCTTCGAGCACGAAGGACGACTGTTCCAGCGCACTGGGTTCGGTCACAGCGTGGGTGCTGACGAGGCCATCCCGAGCTTCCAGCTCGTAGAGGAGGCGTAGTCCGGACCTCTGATCGTGGGCATTACGCCCTACCCGGCGATCACTCCAGCGAGATGCAGATGCTCGGGGAGCATGGACTGGCTGATCGAGGACATCGAGAAGAACGGAGCGGCCACCACTCGGGAGGAAGCCGATCAGCGTCCCGTCCCGGACTCCGAGGGAACCGCCGCCGGCAACCTCGGACACGTCAGCGATGCCCTGGCCATGCTGGCCTTGTTCGACGTCGAGCTGCCTTGACCGTATACCCTAGGGGGGTATGCTGAAGACATGAACACGCACACCCATCGTCCCGACGCGGCCACCACGGACCAGGTCACCGACCCGGTGTGCGGCATGACGGTCGACCCGGCCGTGGCCGAACACGCAGTCGAGCACAGCGGTGAGCAGTTCTACTTCTGCTCAGCTGGCTGCAAGGGCAAGTTCCTCGCCGACCCTGACCGATACATCGACCGTGGCTTCTCAGACCATGCCGAAGGTGACCACGCCGGGCGTGCAACTGAGCCCGGACATGTGCAGCCGACCCCCAGTGAGGGCGAGGTGGTCGAGTACACCTGCCCGATGCACCCCGAGATCCGGCAGGACGGCCCCGGAACCTGCCCCATCTGCGGGATGGCCCTCGAGCCCGTCATCGTCACCGCGGACACCGGGCCGTCCGAGGAGCTGCGAGACATGACCCGCCGCTTCTGGGTCGGCGTCGTCCTGTCCATCCCGGTCGTGATCCTCGGCATGGGCCGCGACCTCGTCCCGTGGCTGCACGACAACATCTCCGCCACCGCGTCGGCGTGGACCCAGCTCGTGCTTGCGACCCCGGTGGTGCTGTGGGCCGGGTGGCCGTTCTTCGTCCGCGGCTGGGCGTCGGTGCGGACCCGGAACCTCAACATGTTCACGCTCATCGCGATGGGCACGGGCGTCGCGTGGCTGTTCTCCGTCGTCGCCACCGTCGCGCCGGGCATCTTCCCTGCCGCGTTCCGTGAGGACGGGGCCGTCGAGGTGTACTTCGAGGCCGCCGCCGTCATCACCACCCTCGTTCTTCTCGGGCAGGTCCTCGAGCTCCGCGCGCGCGAAGCGACCTCCGGCGCCATCAAGGCCCTCTTGGATCTCTCGCCCAAGGCCGCGCGCCGCGTCCGCGAGGACGGCACCGAGGAGGAAGTCACCCTCGACCAGGTTGAGATCGGGGACATGCTGCGCGTTCGCCCCGGCGAGAAGGTCCCGGTCGACGGGCTCGTCGAGGACGGCAAGTCCGCTGTCGACGAGTCCCTGGTCACTGGCGAGTCCATGCCCGTCACCAAGAACGTCGGTGATAACGCCATCGGCGGAACACTCAACCAGACCGGCGCCCTGCTGGTGCGCGCCAACGCGGTCGGTCGCGACACCATGCTGGCCCGCATCGTGAACATGGTGGCTGAAGCCCAGCGCTCCCGCGCACCCATTCAGCGCGCCGTCGACCGAGTTGCAGCAGTCTTCGTGCCGGCCGTCATCGGCGTCGCCGTGCTCGCATTCATCATCTGGGCCATCGTCGGCCCCGACCCGAAGCTGGCTCACGCGCTCGTCGTCGCGGTCAGCGTCCTGATCATCGCGTGCCCGTGTGCCCTGGGCCTGGCCACACCCATGTCCATCATGGTCGGCGTCGGGCGCGGTGCCCAGATGGGCGTCCTCATCAAGAACGCCGAAGCGCTCGAGCGGATGGAGAAGGTCGACACCGTCGTCGTCGACAAGACCGGCACCCTGACCGAGGGCAAACCCGCCGTCGTCGCCGTCGAGCTCGCCGAGGGGTTCCACACGCACACCGCCGAAGAGCTGCTGCGGCTCGCGGCCGCCGTGGAGAACGCCTCGGAACACCCGCTGGCTCGCGCCATCGTCAACAAGGCCCAATCCAACCTGGTAGCCGGGATCGAGTCCAGCGCAGGCAGGCTGCCCGAGGTCGCTGACTTCGACGCACCCGCCGGCAAGGGCGTCCGCGGCATCGTGGAGGGCCGCAAGGTGCTCATCGGGACCGCCGGGTTCCTCACGAGCCAGGACATCGACCCCGCCGCCCTGGCCGACCAGGCCGAGCAGCTGCGTCGCACCGGCGCGACCGCCGTCCTCGTCGCCATCGACGGCACCCCAGCCGGCGTCATCGGCATCGCCGACCAGGTCAAGGACACCACCCCGGCCGCGCTCACGGCGCTGCGCAAGGAGGGCATCGAGGTCATCATGCTCACCGGCGACAACCAGGTCACCGCCGCCGCGGTTGCCGCCGACCTCGGCATCGACCGGGTCGAGGCAGAGGTGCTGCCCGACCACAAGGCCGACGTCGTCAACCGCCTCCGCTCCGAGGGCCGCGTCGTCGCGTTCGCCGGCGACGGCGTCAACGACGCCCCCGCGCTCGCCGCAGCCGACGTCGGACTCGCGATGGGCACCGGCACCGACGTCGCCATCGAATCCGCCGGGGTCACTCTGCTCCGCGGCGACCTCAACGGCATCGCCCACGCCCGCGCGCTCTCCCACGCCGTCATGGGCAACGTCCGCCGCGGTCTGGTGCTGGCGTTCGGGTACAACACCGCCGGCATCCCCATCGCCGCCGGCGTGCTGTACCCGGTGTTCGGGTGGCTGCTGTCCCCGGTCATCGCCGCGGCCGCGATGGCTCTCTCGTCGGTCAGCGTCATCATCAACGCGCTCAGGCTGCGGACCCAGCGGCTGGGCTGACATCAGTGTCTCCGTACCATCGAAGCCGATGAGCCCCGTGCCCGCGACGAGCCGCCGCACCCGCAACTCCCTGCGGGTGCGGCTGGCTGCGCGGCTGACCGGCCGCAGCGCAGTGGCCGTCCTCGTAGCGGCCCTGGTCCTCGGCATCCTCGGCATGCACGCCCTTGCCAACCACGGCGCTCCCGCACCTCCCGTGACTGCCTCGAGCACGATGAGCATGACGGGTGCGGCGGCCGTGACTTCTGCTCACGAGGCAGCGATGGCCTCGGGGGACTCGCACGACGGACACACCCACTCCACCGCGACGCAGTCCTCGATGGCAGCCCCCGGGTCCAGCGTTGACGCCGGTGCTGACCCCGGTCCCGGCTCGGGTCACGGCATGGCGAGCATGGTGATGTTGTGCGTCGTCATGCTCGCCGCTGCATCGCTCATGTTGCTGACACTCCTCACCACCGGCTTCCGCCGGCGGCTGCAGCCGGAGGCGTTCATGCCCGCAGCCGTCCGCGAACGGGTGCTGTGCTGGGTGCGTGGCACTGGGCCACCCCATGAGTGGCAGTTCTCCGTCATCAGGTGCTGACAGGCCCTGCGACCACCCGCCACCGCTGCACCCGACCCTGAGCTTCCACTCCGCGGGTCGACGCCAGCGGGCCGGCCGGGTGTCGCCGCGGCCTGCCCGCAACACCCCACCTGACTACCTGACTTCCAGGAGAACTCGCATGCACACCAACACCAAGACCCGTACGCGCACCCTCGGCGCCGTCGCGCTCACCCTCCTCCTCGGCGCCGGCGTCACCGCCTGCGGCGAGGACACCACCGACGCGGCCAGCCAGACCGAGGTCAGCACCACCGAGCACAACGACGCCGACGTCGCCTTCGCGAGCGACATGATCACCCACCACGCCCAAGCGCTCTCGATGGTTGACCTGACCCTGAAGCGCGACCTCGACCCCGAGGTCCAGGCCCTCGCCGAAGACATCCGCGACGCCCAGGGCCCGGAGATCGAGACCATGGCCGACTGGCTCACCCAGTGGGGCGAAGACGTCCCCGAGACCATGCGCGACCACGTCAACTCCGGCCACGACATGGGCGACATGTCCGACAACATGGACGACATGGGCCACGACGACATGCCCGGAATGATGACCTCCGAAGACATGGACGCCCTCGAGAACGCCTCCGACGCCGAGTTCCAGGACATGTGGCTCGAGATGATGATCGAGCACCACGAAGGCGCCATCGAGATGGCCGAGACCGAGCAGGAAGACGGCCAGTTCAAGGACGCCGTCGACCTCGCCGGCCAGATCATCGACGCCCAGCAGCAGGAGATCGACACGATGCAGAGCCTCCTCGACTCCTGAGCCCGCAGCGCGGGCGGACGTCACCGTGCCGGTGGCGTCCGCCCGTCCCTGTGCCCCCACATGCCCGCACACCCGGCGACCGCAACCGCAGCCGCAGCCGCAGCCGAGGCACGCCACCACAGCAGAGGAACGACACCCCGTGAACAAACCCACCCACGCTCAACTGGCGGCCGCCGCCGTCACAGCAGTCCTCACCCTCACCGCCGCCGGATGCGGCACGGACCCGACAGCCACCGATGCCACCAGCGAGACCAGCTCGAGCTCGTCGAGCTCCGCCGGCGTTGTACCCGACGACACGTCGCTCCCGCCATGGCCAGCACCCAGCGACGTTCCCGCGCGAGTCGCCGCCGCCGGCCTCGACCTCGGCCCCATGGGAACCGCCGAGCACTACCACCCCACGCTGACCATCACCATCGACGGCCAACCGGTCCCCGTCCCACCCAACATCGGCGTCGACCCCGATACCGGCGCCATGTCCGCGGTCCACACCCACGAAGGCGACGGCACCATCCACATCGAAGCCCACACCGTCGGGGAGAAGTTCACCCTCGGCCAGCTGTTCACCCAGTGGGGCATCGCACTCACGCCGACACAGATCGGTGGCGCCAAGGCGAACGCCGGCGAAAAGGTGAAGGTGACCAGCAGCGGCACCCCCGTGCCCGGCGACCCCGCCAACCTGCAGCTCGAACCCGACCAGCAGATCCAGCTGACCCTTCCCTGACCCAACGCCCATACCAGGTCGGGCGATTGCCTACTTTGACGACGAGCCACTGAAGGACCGATCTCACCAAACTGTCCCGCGGGCGCGGCATCCATCTTTCCTGCATCTCGACACGATTTCGGGCGGCGATCGACCGGGCGCGGGAGGCTGTCGCGGCCTCGACGTCGGCCTCGCGGCCCCGGCCGCAGAGACCCTGCCCCGCGATTTCCGATTCCCCGGCGCCGACCGCAGGGTGCGTGCTCTACTTGGCCCAAGAGCCCCAGGTGACCCGAGACGCCTGGGGCTCTTTCACGTCCAGCAGCAGCCGCGGGCGGGTGAACGACGCAGGTCCCCGTCCTGCTCGAGGACGGGGACCTGCTTCGTGTGATCGGTGCTCTACGGGGTGACGCCAACCCCTCGTGGACTCATGTAGGTCGCCACAGTGATGACGCCCATGTGCCATGTCCCGCTCCACTCGGCGAAGCTCGAGAACGCATCCGGTCCCTGCTCCCCCACCGCGACGATCGCCTCGCCGTCTCTGGCCAGGCGCTCGATCCACGCCGCCGGGTGGTCGTCGACGAACTCGCCCTCCACGACGACCGGGGGCTCGGCGACGAACCGACCTTCCGGGGCCTCGATGATCCTGACGTCACGAGCTCGGCCGACGTCCAGCGCCCACCCGGTCAGCCGGGGGTACTGAACCGGGTTCCCGGGCTGGAGCAGGCCGGCCTTGAAGGCCCGCCAGGTGGGGGCCATGTCGTACATCTGCGGCCGCGGGTCGATCCCCCGGTTCAGCCACTCGGACAGGGTCGTGAACAGGCCCATCCGGGGCGGCATGCTCGGCAGCTCTGTGAGCCGCGCCCACACGTTCTCCACGTCTACGCCCATCACTGCGTGAGCACCTGGGCCTCCCCGATGCGGATGGGCAGCGGGTCGGTGGTCAGGTCGAACTCGATGGTTCCGGACTGGCCGCCGCCGGTCCACTCCACCACCCAGTGGCTCGTGGCGGTGACCTGGTAGGCGCCGTCGGGCTGGTCCGACGACATCTTCGCGTAGCGGTGGCCGCAGGTCGGCGAGGGCTGCTTCCCGTAGTGATCTGCGTACGGCGTGCCCTTGCCCGTGCAGGTCACCTTGGTGCCGTCGCCCATGTTCCACACGACATTGGAGACGCTGGCTGTCGCGCTGACCGAAACCGATCCCTCGCTGGCGGAGCGGGTGATCGGACCGAACGTGTCCTCAGTCGGGCTGTCGACCCACATCCATACCGGGAGGCCGACCAGCCCGGCACGGTTGGCGCCCGACTCGGGAACGATGCCGATCTTGATCGGGTCCAGGTCCATCGAGGCGATCGCTCGCTCGGCGAGGACCACCGGGTTGATGCCGACCTCACCGGTCTCGATCCACATGTACTCCCACGATGAGCCCGGCGGCGGGAAGTAGCAGACATGCCACCACCCGTCCTCCTTGGTCTGGCCCTCCGGCGGGACCATGTCGTCTGGACCGCGCTCGCCGATCCAGCACGCATACTTGCTACTCCAGACCGAGCCTCCCGGGCCCGTGCACGGGATCTCCTTCCCGTTGTACTTGCAGGTCGATGAGCCGCCGGTGCTCCCGTTGCCGCCGCCGTTGTTGCCGCCCTCGCCCTCTTCGCAGTGAACCTCTCCGGTGACCGGGTCGGCCACGCAGTCCGCGCTGGCGATCGACGCTGTTGCGAACACGATTACGAGCGATCCCGCCAACGCAACGATGAGTGCTACGAGTCGCCTCAGCATGGCTGGTCCCACAGCAGGTCTGAGTCGGAGACCTTCCACACGCCCTTGTCCTTGACCAGCGTGTACTCGACCGGTGCTGGGTTGCGAAGCGGCTTCCCATTCGGATCCGTGAAGTCGGGCTGCCGAACCGCGCCGTCGTTCTTCCACGTCACGCCCGTGCGGTCCTCGCAGTCGATGATCAGCATCTCCTTCCCACGGTTCCGCGGTTCGTCGAGCGTGTGCGTGTACTCGCCCTCGACCGTGACCTTTTTCAGGGTCATGCTCGCCACCGCGTGCTGCAGCTGCAGGAACTCATCGCCGGTCGCGACCGGGTTCAGAGTCTTGAAGTCGATCGTCCGCTTTCGGTAGGCGATGTCTCTCACCTCGAGGTAGGCCTCCAGCTGGGCCGCGGCCTTCTCCTCGGGGGTCTTCGGGGTCGGCGTGCTGGTGGGTGTCGGTGAGGGCGACTGGGTGGGGGTCTCCTTGACCTCGGGGTCGGGGTCGTCGCCGCCGCAGCCGCTGAGGGCCAGAGCGAGCGCGAGGGCCACTCCCCCGAGTGCGGAGTGGTGCTTCCTCATGCGGTGTCTCCTCCTGTGTGGGGCAGCGTGGTGACGGATCTGCTGACGTCGTTGGCGATGTGCTCGAGGTGCTCTTCGGCGGCGTCGACGAGCTCGGCGAGCGAGCCGTTGTCGGCCGGGTCGATGCCGAACTTCTTGTCGGCGTTGTAGAGGGTGCGGATGGTGTCGCGCACGAACACGGCCCGGGCGATACGTCGGGCGTCCGGGTCGGGACGGTCTCCGCCGGCCGCGGCGTAGCGGCCGGTGAGCTCCTGGTCGAACGTTGTCATGTGCTGGGGCTCCCTTCCCGAGTCAGCTCGCGAGCCAGCCGTGTGTACGGATGATGGTCTTCGTGCGTTCCGACAGTTCCATGGGGGCGTCGCCGTCGTCGGACCGGTTGCAGATCTCCTCGCGGAGGATCCGGTCGGCCTCGAGTTGGTCGCCCTCGGCCTTCATGACGTGTGCCAGGCACAGTCGGGTGCTCTCGCCGTCGGGGTCGGCCCGGTTGGCGACGTAGGCCGCGGAGCGGGCCTTGACCAGGTCACCGGCCGCGAGTGCCTCGGTGACGACGATGAGCGCGACGTCGGCGATCCATCCGGCGGCCATGAGGTCGACGCGGTCGGGCTCGTTGGCCAGCCAGGACCATCCCTCCTCGCGCAGCTGGCTGAACGGCTGGGCTTCCCCGACCAGCTCGAGCGCGGTGCAGAGGTCGGCGACGCCTTCGGCGCCGCCTCGGGCCTGGCCGCGCTTGCGGAGCCGGAGGAACAGGTCCAGGTCGACGAGCAGGCCGTCGTCGACCTGGTAGACGTTGACGCCGGTGACCTTCGCGGCCGGTGCCTTGTCGGCGTAGGGCAGGTGGTCCTCGCCTGTGCGGGGGTTGGTGCCGAGCCAGTCGCGGACGATGTTGGTGTAGTCGCGCACCTTGCCGTCGGAGATCGAGAACGCCTCGCGGATCTGCTCGCGGGTGGCGCCGTGCTTGCGGTGCAGGGCGAGGAACGCCAGCAGTTCGGTGAAGTACGGCTTGCGCTTGGCCAGCGCCTTGCCGTGGGCTCGGGCTGAGACCGGACCGAGCAGGGTGAGCCGGGGCCGGTCGCAGGTGGGTGAGAACCAGTCGGCGATGTCCTGGTCCAGGTCGGGGTCCTTCTCCTCGACCTCGGCGCGGACGTGGGCCGGCACCTTGGGCGCGAGCGCCTCGAGGTCCTCCTGCACGATCGCGCTCTCGCGGATGTACTCCTCGTCCTGGCCCTCGAGGAGGGAGGAAATCGGCTCGTCGACGGCGTCCGCGGGGGTGTTGCGCGGCAGGGTGTACTCGCGGCGCAGGGCGCCGGAGGTGTCGGTGTAGGCCTCCCAGCCGTCGGTGGCGGTCTCGTCCACCGGGGTGTCGACGTACTCCGGGGTCTCGCTCTGGGCGTAGACCAGGGCGCAGCCGCGGGCCTCGTCGCTGGTGAGGCCGACGGCGATGAGGTTGAGGCCGGCGTGCTCGAGGACGACGCGGCCGGTGTTGGTCATGTGCAGGACGGCGCCCGGGGTGTTGGGGCGTTCGCCGGCGACGACGATGGAGGTTGCCGACTGTCCGACGTGGTCGGTGACCAGTTGCAGCAGCTGCTCGAGGTCCTCGGGATCTCCGGCGGCGGCGTCGACCAGGAGCATCCGGGCCGGCCAGGTGTCGTCGTCGACGCTGCCGGTGCGGGCCGTGGACACGTCGGTGTCGTGGCGCTTGGCCCGGTCGACGGTGGTGACCGCGGCCGCGAGGATCTCCGCGGTTGCCGGCGACCCGGCTGCCCCAGTCGGGTAGAAGCTGATCCGCTCGTCCATGGCGACGGTCTCCTCGGCCACGCCGATGCAGTCGACCTGCACCCGACGCGACCACGGGTTCACAGCCAGCTGGGCGGCGAGGTGGCGGGCGAAGTCGCGGCCGTAGGTGGGGTCTCCGCTGATGGTGAGGGTGGACAGCTCCTCACAGTTCAGCAGCCAGGTCTCGCCGGTGTCGCTCATGCCGATGGTGGCCAGCAGCGGGTAGGGCGGCTCGACGGTGTCGGTGTCGGGACCGAGCTGGTCGACGTCGGTGTCCGTGGTGACGTGCCAGTGGGTCTGGTCGGGGCTGCCCACCCAGGGCGCGGGGACGGTGGCCGGCGCGCTGAGGTGCAGGGTCAGCTTGCCGTGCCCGAGCTCCACGGCCGCGAGGGGCGGCATCGTGGTGCCCTGGGCGCCGACGGCGGCCGCGAGGCGACGCAGCGCCTCGTCGGCGAACTCCACGGTGGCGGCCGCGGCGGCGCCGGTGGCGTTCAGGGTCATCTCCACCGGCGCGAGCTCCGGCGACGGGGCGGCGATCGCACGGCCGGGCGGCCGGTTGCGGAACGCGGCGCGTCGGCGCGAGCGCAGGGCCATCAGCAGGGCCCCGGACAGCAGCACGCCCCCGCCGGTGAGACCGGCGAGGACCCAGGGTGCCTCGAGGATCGAGTCGTCGCTGTCGTCGACCTGGTCGACCTCGGCGGCCGCCGCCGGCTCCTCGGCCTGGGGCGGCGCGACCTCGGGTGCCTCAGTCTCAGGTGCCGCAGTCTCGGGCACCTCCGGCACGTCGGGCTCCTGGACGACCGGCGGCTTCTCCTCGGCCGGCGGGTCGACGGGCTGCTGGTCCTCGGGGCTGACGGGGTTCTCGGGCTCGACCTCACGCGGCTGCTGCTGGTTGGCGGCGCCGGGGATGTTGAGCGTCCAGCCGACGTCGATGACGTCGGGGTCAGTCAGCTGCACTCCGCCGGGCTGATCGATGCCGGCCGACGCCTGGTAGATCTCCGGCCACCGGTCGGCGTCACCGAGCTGCTCCTGCGCGATTCGGCTGAGGGTGTCGCCGGCCTGGACGCCGTACTGGTGTGCGGGGGCGTCATTGACCTGGGGCGCGGGCAGCTTGAGCACCCAGCCGGGCTCGAGGAAGCTCGGCTGCGCGCCGAGCAGGTCGCGGTTGAGCTCGGCGATCTCCTTGTACCTGGCTCCGTCGCCGAAGTGGTCCTCGGCGATCGACCAGAGGCTCTCCCCCGGCTTCACGGCGTGGTCGACGGTCTTGGGCGCCTGGCGCTCCTGCTTCGTCTCGACCTTGACGTCCTACTGAACGGGCGCCTGGTCGACGGCGCCGGCGTGGACGTGGCTCACCGCGGCCGGGGCGGCAGCGGCGGGAGCGGCGGTGGCTGCCTGGGCAGTGATGGGTGCGGCGATGAACAGCAGTGCCGCGAGCCCGATCAGGTTCCGGGCGCCGGCCTGCGGCAGCCGGAGGCCCGGCAGCTGGGGCGCCTGGATGTTGCGGAGCCGTGCGATGGCCTCCACGACGAGGCTGAGCGCCATGAAGGCCCACGCGGCCCAGCCGACCACCTTGAACAGGCCGAGGACGAGCGTGCCGTCGTCGGGCGCCAGGAGCGCGTTCTTGATGCTGTCCAGGGTCGGGACCTGGTCGGGGATCGGGCTGGCACCGATGGCGAGGAACAGGGCAGGGAGCCCGACGAGGATGCCGAGCACGGCGGCCGCGGCCGCGAGTCCGGTGAGCCGCTGGCCCAGGGTGGGGTGGGTGGGCGTGGTCATCTCTCGATGCCTCCTTCGGCGCGGATGAGCCGCGCGGACGCCTCCCCGGTGACCTGCATGGTGTCCAGGCCGATGATCCCGAGGAACTTGCTGGTGTAGGAGTCGGTGGTGGTGACGATCAGGGTGTCGCCGTCGACGACGCGCGCGTTGCCTTCCACGCCGGCGGCGTGGAGGTAGTCCATCGCGGCCGCCTTGGCGGCGTTGATGTCGACGCGGAGGTCCTCGCCGCGCACCGCGGTCGAGCCCTGGACCTCCTGGGCGCCGGTGCGGGCGGCTTGGGCAGCGGCGCTGCGGGCCTGCTGCTGGGTGTGAACCTTGCCGCCGAGGTCGACGGCCATCCCGACGAGAATGATCATCGCGAACGAGGCGGTCGCGAACCACACGCTGATGGAGCCGCGCTCGTCGCGGGCCCGGCCCGCCAGGAGGCGGCGCAGCTGGCTGATCATCGGCGCTCCCGGTAGGCGTCGACGGGGCTGCTGGCGGTCGCGGTGATCGTCCTGGTCCCCGGCAGGCCGGGGATGGCCAGGTCGGCGACGTCGACCTTGCAGGTCACCGTGGCCGTCACCTGGGCGGTGGTGCCCAGTGGCGCGTTGAACGCCGCAGCGTTGACCGTGACGTTGGTGGTCGCGCACTGCAGGCCCTGGTCGTGCAGGCTGCTGGTGGCCGCGGACTTGCCAGAGCTGATCGCCTCGTTCTGGGTCCGCTCGATGGAGGCGGCTCGGGCTGCTTCGTAGGCTGCTGCCTCCACCGACTGCTTGGCGATCTCCACGCGGCCGCCGAGGATGATCATCGCGATGAACAGGCCGAAGGCCGGGACGCCGATCGCGGCCTCGATCGCCACCGATCCGCGCTCGTCCCGGCGCCTGCGCCGCCAGCTGGTCCACCTGGTCATTCGGTGAGCCTCTCGACCGGCACGCTGGCGCTCTGGGAGACGGTGACGTGCCACCCCGGAATCACGCTCAGGGACTTGCCCGTGACCGTGATCGTCGCGGTGGTCGTGGTGCGTGACCCCGAGACGCTCGTCGACGTCATCACGTCGGAGCCGCCGGCGTGGTTGAGGAAGGTGTTCGCCGTTGCCAGACCGGACTCTCGGGTGCCGGTCTCGCTGCCTGCCTCGCGGGCGCCCTCCTGCGCGGCCGCGAGCGCTACCTGCTTCGCGTGGTAGTACAGGGCGCCCTGGAGGCCGAGGAACATCAGCAGGAAGAGCGCGGGCATCAGGAAGACCATCTGGATGGTCACTGACCCGCGCTCGTCCCGGCTGCGGCGGCGGTGGAGGCTGGCGAACATGGCGAGGTCGGTTCCGGCTACTTGATCTTGGCGGACTCGCTGGTCACGAAGAATTTGATGGCCGCGACGACGATGCCGACGATGACAATCACTGCGCCGGCCCAGATGACCTGCTCGATCGTGACGGAGCCGCGCTCGTCGCGCTGCCTGGTGACGCGGTCCTCTAGGGAAGCGAGTACGGTGAGCGCCGCCAACTGGAGGGCGATGAAGAGCTTCAACATCGGGGTTCTTCCTTCCTGTTCGGGTGTTGCGGTCTGGGTGACCGGGGTTCTCGCGGTCGGTGTGAGGTCGGTCAGGTGGTGAAGCGGAGCATCGAGGGGGCGACGAGGATCGCCATGAAGACGACGCCAAGCAGACTGGCGGGGATGTACATGCGCTCGGAGGTGGCGTTGGCCTTGCCGACCTCGGCGCTGAGCATCGCCGAGCGGAGTGCGGCTGCGCGGGCCCGGAGATTGTTGTAGATCTGGGCTCCGTCCTGGCCGGACTGCTGCATGATGTCGGCGAGGTCGTCGAGCTCGGGGACGCCGAGCTCGTCGGCCAGACGGTGCAGGGAGTCCCACGGTGCGCGGGTCATGTAGCGGGCGCGGCGCAGCTCGCTCTCGATCCGCTTGAACACCCAGGTGTCGCCGACCTCGGCGGCCGAGCGCAGCGCCTGCTGGCCGCTGGAGCCGTCGCGGACGCCGGTGGCGACCATGTCGATGTAGGCGCCGAGGGCGCGGTTGAACTCGATGCGCGCCTTCTTGGCGTCATCGGTGGCGTTGTAGTTGGGCATGAACCAGAACAGGGCGGCCAGGGCCAGCGAGCCGAGCGTGGGGATCGCGAACGGCAGCGGGAGACCGATCATCGTGAAGAACGCGGCCAGCAGCGGCGGCATGATCAGGCCGAGCATCGCCCAGACGACCTTCTCGCCGTAGAACCGGGTCTCGCTGATCTGCAGGAGCGCCAGGTCCTTGCGGGGCGTGTGTGCCCAGGCACCACCGGGCAGGTTCTTCATCGCCCACAGACCGATCCGGTCGACGGCCGATCCAGTGTCGGTTGCGGCGTCGTCGAGGCCGTGGGCGGTGCGGCGAGGGACGACGTGGTCGGGCGAGAGACGGTCCAGGGCATCGACCAGATCAGGGTCAGACGGCGCGAGACGCCACACGAGCAGGGCGAGGGCCAGCCCGAGGAGGGCACCGCTGGCGAGGGCAATCTGCAGGCCGGTCATGCGAGTGCTTCTTGGTTCTCGACCGGTGCCGTGCGCTGGGCGGCACGGTGCGCGTTGCGGGCCGGGAGGTCGAGGAACCTCGGGAGCGGCTTGGCGACCGCCATCCGGCGCATCCACAGCAGCGTGGCCACGTAGGCGGAGAGAAGGACGGCGAGGATGACCTGGCCCAGCGGTGTCCCGTAGGGCTCGATGTAGTCGCCGGTGAAGGCGAGCATGCCGAGCATCCCGAGGGTGATCACGGTGACGGTGCGGGCGGTGGTGCGGGGCTTGGCCTGGTCGGCGGCGATCTGGCGGCGGGCGCGCACGTCTGAGGCGACGGTCTCGGCCAGGGCGTCCAGGGCCTTCGACAGACCGGCCTGGCCACGGCCGCTGGCGGCCAGGATCAGCTGGCTGGCCACGACGTCGCCGGTGGAGTCGTTGAGGTCCTCGGCGAAGGCTCGTAGCACGACCTCGGTGGTCGTGGTGTTGTCCCACAGCCGGGAGACCATCAGTCCGACCTCGCGCTCGATCGGCGCCGGCGCGGACTGCAGGGACTTGATCAGCGCCGAGCGCAGGGACTGGCCGGCGGTCAGCTTGCCTGAGAGGGACCGCGTCCACTCCTCGAGCGCCTCAAGCTTCTCGATGCTGGCGGCCGCCGGCGGAGGCGTGAGTAGCAGCGGGATACCGATGATCCCGGCCGGGACGAGCACGATCGCGATCACCCAGCCGGTCACCAACGCGACCAGGAGACCGGCCACGGAACCGCCGCCCATCAGCATCCGGGTGCGCCGATCGAGCCGGACGAACCACTTCCCCAGCCGCCCGAACGGGGTGAGGGCCCGCACCGGCCGCGGCGGCTTCGGGGGCGCCGGGATCAGCGCGTAGACCATCCCGATCAGGCCGATGACGATGAGGGCGCCGAAGACGGCGGGCAGGAACGCTGACGATGCGGTACTCATGAGGTGGCCACCCCCGGGTTGGCCTGGGACTCGGCCGTGTACGCCTCGAGGTCGAATCCGTGGCGGGCCAGCTCCTGGGCGAGGAAGTTGTCGAGCTTGCCGGTCGCGACGGCCTGGCCGAGCTGGTTGGGCGCGAAGATCGGGGTGGTGGCGTATCCCCTGGCGGCGTCGATGCTGGGCTGGACGACCAGGACCTCCTCGACCCAGCGCTGCTTGCGGAAGGTGCCGTCGGGGTTGGGGATGACCTCCGAGCGCAGGTAGATCACGATGTCGATCGCGGCGGCGAGCTTGCTGATGGCCAGCTCGCGGGTGACCTGGGGGCCCTTTTCCATGGCGCAGGAGACGAGCTTCTCGATGGTGTGCTCGGCGCTGCGGGCGTGGGTGGTGCTGATCGAGCCCGGGCCGGACTCCATGGCCTTGAGCATGTTCCAGACCTCGGGGCCGCGGACCTCGCCGACGATCTGGCGGGCGAGGTTGAACCGGAAGGAGTGGTGGATGGCCTCCTCGAGGCTGAACTCGCCGGCTTGGCGGCCGTCGATGCCGACCTCGCCGGATCCGGGGCGGTGCTCCCAGGCGTGGACGATCTTGTGCCGGTCGACGAGCTCGTGCAGGTGCAGCTCGAACTCGGTCTCGAAGGTGCCGATCATCTCCCAGGGCGGGATGCACGAAGCCAGGGCGCGGACCCAGGTGGTCTTGCCGCTGCCTTGGACGCCGGAGACGACGATGCTCTTGCCGGCGCGCACGCAGCCGGCGGCGAAGTCGGCAAGGACCGGGCTGCAGGCCTTGCGGTCGTAGACCATCTCGTCCATCGACACCTCGCGCATGCCGTGGCGCCGGATCACGACCGAGGTGTAGGCCATCACCCAGGAGCCGGCCGCGAGCCGCGCTCCCCCGGGCAGCCGGAGGTCCAGGTGCGGGCGGGCCTCGGTGAAGGGCCGGTTCTGCCGGGCTCCGAGGTCGGCGAGGAACTCGCGCAGATCGCCCTCGGAGTCGGCGATCGGGGCGGCCTCGACCAGGGTTCCGTCGAGCAGCTCCAGCCACACCGAGCAGACGGGGCCGCGGGCGATGACGATGATGTTCTCGACGTCCTCGCGCTCGACCAGGGGCTGCAGGCGGCCGAGGCCGAACAGGGCGGCGCGGAGGGCGGACTTGAGTGCCTTCTCCTGGCCGGTCGTCCATGGCGGCCGACCGGTGGAGACCAGCGTCTCGGCCTCGGACTTGATGAACTCCTCGATGACGTCGAGGCCCATCTGCTCGCGGTCCTCCTCGGTGACCCGGCCACCCTCCTTGTCGAGCCGGGCGGTCAGTCGCGTCGAGATCTCCGCGCGGTACTGCGCGATCAGCTCCCAGTCCAGCTCGACCTCCCGTGAATCAGCGCCATCCGCGTCGTGGCTGTGGTCCTCCGCCGGCGTCACCAGCGGGCGCAGGCTGAACTCCGAGCGAGCGCGACCCTCCCGTGCCGCTGCGTGCTGCTCGCTAGTCCACTCACCGGCGAAGATCGGCAGAGAGGTCGGGTCGTGCTCCTCGACGACCGGCGGCGGAGGCGGCGGCGTGCCGTTGGCGCCGCGGCCGCGGGCGAACGGTGAGGTCTGCTCGCGGGTCGCGGCGTGGCGTGCTTCAAGCCACTCGTCGGCGCGCAGCGGGTCACGGCCGTTGGTCCCCGAGCTGTCTGGGTGGTGTCCGTTGGTGCTCATGTGTGGCCTCCGTTCGTGGGAGCGAGGGCGGCCTGGTTGGCGCCGAGGATGGAACCGATCGCCGCGGCGCTGGCTCGGTAGCCGCGCAGCAGTCCAGAGGACTCGAACTTGCGTGGCTTGCGGGCGCCGTGGGAGTAGACCTCGGCCACCTCGGGCTCCCAGTCCACGGAAGAGACCACGGGGATCTGCAGGGCCTTGGCGATGTGGCGTGCGGTGTAGGGGCGGACGCGGGCTCCGGTGGGCACCGTGGGCCAGCGCCGTTCCTCGTCGACGAGGAGGACCCCGAGACGAGACAGGCCACCGACCGCGGCGAACTGTCCTCGCAGGGTCTTGGCCCAGCTGGTGGCGCCGGCCAGTGCCGGCAGCGAACTGCGGATGACGAGCAGGGTCAGGTCGGAGACGGCGATGAGCGGCTGGGGCCAGCCGGCGACCCCGAGCCGGCCGGCGTCGACGATGACGTCCTGGCCGTTGCGCTCGAGGGCG
This sequence comes from Nocardioides sp. TRM66260-LWL, assembly GCF_020075545.1. Lineage (GTDB taxonomy): Bacteria > Actinomycetota > Actinomycetes > Propionibacteriales > Nocardioidaceae > Nocardioides. The sequence continues at coordinate 718,425 of NZ_JAIQZK010000001.1, read as the reverse complement.
CGCAGCTGCTCGGTGAGCGGATCCCACAGGGGCATCAGGCTGGGGGCCTGCTCGTGGGACCGGATACCGGGCAGGAACCAGGCCGAGCGCTCGGCCGGCGCTTCGGGGTCCAGCAGCAGCGTCTCGCGGGGCAATGCGTCGGCCAGTCCTCCCTCACGCAGGGAGAGGGCGAGGTTGATCAGGCCGCCCGTCGGCTGCTGGGCGCCCTGGAAGTAGCCGGCGAAGACCGAGGAGGATCCGGTCGGGTCGGCGTCGACCAGCAGCACGGGTCTGTGCCAGTTGAGGGTGAGCCCAAGCGCCGTGGTGGACACGCCGGGCGAACCGCTCGCGGAGGCCAGGACGATCAGCGCCACGCCTCAGCGCTCCCGAGCGTCCAGGACGAGCGCGACCCGTCCGGTGGCGGCGCGGGCCGCAAGGTCGGCGGCCTCGGCTTCGGGCACCGAGACGTCGACGACGGTCTCCCCCGTCTCTTCGACCCGGCTAACTCCAACGACGGTGGCCTCTATCGTGACCGGCTCCTTGTCGGTGATCTCGCCCTGATCGCCGGGCGTGGTGACGATCCGGACGACGTCGCCGCCGTAGAGCGGCTCTGACGGCATCTGGGCGGGAGTCAGGCTGATGCCCACCAAGGACGCCCCATCCCCCGGCACCAGATTGTCGGCCACTGCCTGCTCGGTGAGCAGCGTGCCGGCCCACAGTTCGACGGCGGCGCGGCTGCCCTCGAGCTCGGCCTTCCGGCTGCCGGGGACCGGGGTGAGCGCCGGGTCGACGCTGACCCGCACGACGGCGAGGTCGCCTGCCTCGATGGTCTCACCTCGCTTGATGTCGTTGCTGACGACCAGGACCTCTTGGGTGTCGTTAACCGAGGTGAACGCGAACGCGCTCCCCAGGCCGCCGGCAGCGACAAGGGCCGTGCAGAGTGCCAGGACCCAGCGCCTGCGGCGGCGCCTCAGCCGTGGGAAATGGTTGTGGCCGGGAGGCGCCTTGATACTGGCGCCAACCTCGTCCCGTGCTTGTTGAGCAGCGTTCATCGACATGGATCCCCGAGTCCTCTCCTGCCTCGATCACCTACGTACCAAGACGCGCTGGGAGCGGTCATCACCAACCCGAATCTACAGAAACACACTAGTGCACTTCTATCGAACGAATCGCTATCCACAGCTGACCGATTCCGAGATGTCATCGCCCGAGTCCTGACCGGAAGTGGTTGCGTGGCCCAGTCCCCCCGATGGGATTGAGCGTTGGCACGCACCGAACATCCAGGTCCATGGGACCACAGATCATGCGGACTTTTCGGTACGAATTTCCCCTTGTGGATTACGCACAGTCTCGGAGCGACCGCTCATCTGCAGCGCTAGAGCTGCCCGCGCCGCAGACGCTGCTCTCGGGCTTCCTGGAAGGCCGCGACGACGACGTCAATGGTGTCCGCTAACGCACGGGCGAGGCTGTCACGCTGCGTGGCTGCTGGGAGTCGGGTCCAACGGCCTTGCTCCCAGGCGTAGTAGGTCGGCACAGCCACGTTGACGGCCGCAGCCAGCTCGGGCACCGTCAGCCCGGCCTTCAAACGAAGTGCCCTGAGATCAGGAACTTCACCATCCATGTGAATGAGACGAAGGGTCGGGATGTCGAGGGCTCTAGCAAGCTTCACCAAGAAATCCGGCCGAGGGACCGACGCGCCCAGCTCCCAACGAGATATGCGCTCCCCACCAGCGGCACCAACGAGACGCGCCAACTCATGCTGGGTCAAGCCTGCCTTCTCGCGAGCGGCGCGCAGCACTGAGGGGTCAATTCCGGAAACCATCGCTGACAGACACTAGTCGCAGCATGAGGGAGCTGTCGTCGCGAGTGATCCTCTCGGTCACCCGTGGCACGTCCCTGCCGAACCTCTAAATGGTCAACGGTCCTACGGCGACTTGTTTCAGTAGGTGTCTGGCCTAGGCTCCGTGAGGTGAAGGAGTTTTGGATCTACGCAGCCTTGCGCGTAGGACTTTTTGTCGGCGCGTTCTGCATCGTGTTCGGGGCGTGGTTCATGATCGACGAAAACGTGAACCTGCTGCTTGTCCTCGTCCTCGCCTTCCTCGTTAGCGGGCTCGCGTCGTACGTCGTCCTCGCACGTCAGCGGAACGCTCTTGCCGTGAAGGTTGAGCAGCGCGCTGGGCGGATGACCGAGAAGTACGAGGAGGTGCGGTCCAAGGAAGACAGCTCCGCGGACTGACCCCCGGGTCACCAGCACGGAGCTGGGGTGCCGCTTCTTCGTGGGGCTGTGGGTGCCGCAGCGAACAACCACAGAATTGGCTGGGGAAGGGACCTCGGCCGGCTCCGGGGGGACTGAATGGTCCGTCCAGTTCAGCTCCGCACGGTCTCTGCCGAATCAGATGGCGTGGCCGCAACAGTCGATTCCAAAACGTTGCGCTCCGCTCGCGCACAGCTGCAACCGCGGACGGTGAGTTCGACGTCGTCGGTGCCGTCGTCGGTGCCGTCGTCGGTGCCGTCCGGGGAGCGCCACCCGTCGGGTGCCGGCGAGAAGAAGTCCCGCCGCGGTGGTCGGCCGGTGGAGGACCTCGAGTGGCTGCGAGGGCGACACTCGTTGAGTGACCTGAAAGTGCGGTTCCCGGCTGTATGGGAACGGGTGCATCACGATGTCGCCCAGGTGGTTGCTCGGAACGACGAGGAGGAGATCAAGGCCTACATCCTCGAGGCGTCCCGTCCTGCGCAGAACCTCCCTGGCAGTCGAGTGCGCCCCGCCCGCGAGCGCGTCAGGGCCGAGGCACAGCGACAGATGACGGTCCATCTCCTCAAGCACGCGATCGTACGGTCCTCGACTGGCGTCTCCGAGGGTCGGATTCGGTTCAACCTCATCAATGGATTCGTTGCCCAGAAGCTGCTGTTCAAGCGCGACTTGGAGCGTAAGCCTGTCGCGCTTGGGTTGTTCCGGCTGGTGTGGCCCATGCTCTCCCAGCGGCGGCTCTTGATGCCGTTGGTTCAGCCCAAGGGCATCTGGTGCTTCTACTCCTCTAGGCTGGTTTCCCGCCTCGCGGAGCTGATCGGCGACCGGCCGTGTCTCGAGATCGCGGCCGGTGACGGAACCCTGGCACGGTTCTTGACCGAGGCGGGCGTGGATGTCACCGCGACCGACAACTACAGCTGGAACGACACCATCACCTTTCCCGGTGCCGTTCTTCGCCAAGATGCCCGGGCGGCGTTGCGGGAGCACCAGCCGAAGGTCGTGATCTGCTCCTGGCCCCCGGCCGGCAACGACTTCGAGAAGCACGTGTTCGCCACCCCCAGCGTGGAGCTCTACATCGTGATCTCGTCCACCAGCGAGCTCAGTACCGGGAACTGGACGTCCTATCGACAGCAGCAGACCTTCGACTTCTCCATGGAGGAGACTCTCAGCGGAATGGTCCTGCCGCCCGAGGTGGGACACGGGGTTTACATCTTCAAACGGCGTCCGATTCCCCAGCGGGATGGGGGCCACGAAGCCTCGGAGCGAGGGTAGAAGTCACCGGCGGTGCATTTCCTGTGGAGACCGGGCCCGCCCGGACCGCACTGATCAGGTCGGGCTGAGGCCGATCTCGGTCGTGAAGTTGTCTCCCACGAAGACCAGGCGCCGGTCGTGCGTGACCCCCGGGAGTGCCTCGAGGTAGTGCTTCCAGGCCAACCTTGCCGGCGATCGGATCGGGTGCAGAGGCGGGCGTAGACGCACGTCAGGCGTTGCCGAAGTGCCCACTCCCGTGTCGCTCCAGGTCGATTGAAGGCCGACCTGGAGCGTTCATTGGGTTACGAACTCGACGAAGTAGCTGTCGAGGACCTGGTCGGGGTAGAGGCGAGTGAGTTCGTCGGTCAGCGCGGCCTTCAGTTGGTCGCGTTCCTTGGCGTCGTCGACGGCTGAGAGAGGCAGTCCGGAGAATCGGGTGATCGTGGCGTCGAGCGCTTGTGATCCGTCGACTTCCTTGATGCCCTCAGCGAGTTGGAGGGCGATGCCGATCCTCAAGTACCTGCCGGCGGCCAGGTTCAGCTGCACGGGTTCGAGGACCATCACTTCGCCGGGCTCTGGCTCCCTGTCCTTACCTGGCTGGAACTTGAGCCAGGCGACTCCGCCTGCAGCGGTGAGCACACAGATCAGGGCTATCCACCTGGTCAGACCTTTGCCGCTGCGCTGGGGCTGGGGACTTTTCGGCGGCCCAGAACTCGTATCGGTTGGTGTTTGGGGCATCGGCTACTCCTGGGCTTGGCTGATCTTCTGCCCTGTGTATTCGGCGCCGCGCGCCCCATTCATGAGGTTATCTACTATGAAGAATAGGAGGCGGGCCGCTCGGCCTCCCACACCACGGTGCGGCTCGCCTCTGCTCGGACGTCGCCCCTTGGGACCGATCAACCAGGTGTCGTGTCGTCGCCGGCGAGGGGTCGGGGTCGGGCGGTGGGGTGCGCCCGAGCGCGATCCCCAGGGCGACTGCGACGCACATGACGAGCAACTCGACGCCGGCGAGGGCGGTGAATCGGCGGCGAGCTCGAGCAGTCCAGGTCGGCGTCTTGTCGACGAGTGGTCGGCAGTGGAGGAAGCCGACGGCTCCCAGCACGAGCAGCAGAGTTGCTTTGGCTGCGATCACGGCACCGTAGGGGGAGCTCAGCGCGGACCAGGAGCCGAGTCGGAGCATCGCGCTGACCACACCAGACAGGGCCACCAGCGCCAGGCAGCAGGTCGCGGTGACTGAGTATCGGCGGAGCACCGCGTGTCGGTAGCGTCCGATCTGGTCTTGAAGGAATCCGAAGGCCGCCAGTCCTCCGAACCAGATGCTCACGGCGACGAGGTGGGAGAACAGCAGGAGTACGGACTGCTGGTGGTTGGCGTCGGTGGAAGCGTGGCCGGTGGTTGCGATGGGCCACAGGGCCGCGAGCGAGCCGAGGAGGACTGCTACCTCGGTGCCGTCAACCTTTCGAGCGACGAGGCAGCCAACGGCGACGGCAGTGATCATGGCGGTGCCGATCAGGTTGGCCTGACCGAGCTCGACGCTCCGGAGGTAGGTCGGCATCGTGGACCACAGGCTGGGCTCGAGGACTGGGATGCCGGCCGTGTCGGAGTAGGTGAGCACGAGGACCGCCGCGCTGGCGATCGCCCACACCCCGGCGCCAATGGTCGCCGCCGTGATGCCCCGAGCTCGTGCCTCGGCCAGGCGAGGGCGTGCGCGAGCGTCGTCCGGCAATAGGACTGCCACGACGAACAACAGACCGATCGTGGCCGCCGCCGAGAGGTCGCGAACTCCCCGCGCGACGGGAAGCCCCCAACGCGTGATCGCGCCGGCGTCCGGTAGGCCCAGGCCCAGGGCGGGCTGAGGATCTGTCACGGTCAGGACGGCCAAAGCCACACCGCCGATCAAGATGGAGCCGACCAACGTTGCAAGAGCGGCCGACCGGTGCGTCACCCCGCTGCTCCTTCGCCCTACCGACTCCTACGACCCCAGGGCCCCTAGCCGACCGTCGGCTACATTTCGGGCTCCGCCGTCTACTAACTCCTATAGTAGTTGGAGACTGCAGCTGGATGCTTGTCGCCCACGCGGATCGATTCGCTGGGAGCTCGGGAGCGGGTTGAGGATCGCAGTACCGGGCGTCGGCGCAGAGCCTTGGTGTCAGCCGACTCGGTTGCTGGGTGGGCCGGTCTCGCGTGGCTGGTGGCAGAGTGAGAGGTAGTCTCGTTGATCCTCGAGGAGGAATCCCGTTGCAAGTTGAGTTGCTGTATTTCAGCGGGTGCCCGAACTGGCAGGTTGCCGACGACCGGCTGATGGAGGCGCTGACCGTGCTGGGTCGCGCCGACATCGTCGTTGAGCGGCGCCCGATCGAGACACTCGCTGAGGCCGAGGAGGTCGGCTTGGTGGGGTCGCCGACGATCCGGATCGACGGGATCGATCCGTTCGCGACCGGTCAGGAGCTGGTTGGCCTCGCGTGCCGCGTCTACGCCACACCGGCGGGCCTCCGGGGGGCGCCGGACACGGCGCAACTGGTGGAGGTGTTGGCGTGAAGCGGGTCTTGCTCGTGGCCGTCGGTGGCTACCTGCTCATTGCGGTCGGGAACCGGGTCGCCGAACATTTCGGTGCGATGAGATGCGGCTGCTCGGAGGACTGCTGGTGTCACCGTCGAGGCTTGAGTCTGTTCCGGTGGGTGTTCCCGTGGGGGCACCGCTCGGCGCACTCGGCTGAGGTGAAGGCGGACCTCAATGTGCCGTGATGGGCGCAGGCCGCAAGCGGCCTCTTCCGGCGAGCGCGTAAGGGAACGTCACCAACAGCCAGACGAGCACGGAGCTAACCGAGACCAGGATCAGACGGGGCGGCGCATGACGAGGGACGCGACCCGGTTCCAGATCAGCCGGTCCGCCCGTGGGCGGCCCGCCGCCGGGTCGGCCGTTTGCGGATGGGTGCGAAGCGAACAGGTCAGGAGCACATCCTGTTCCCGCTCGTCCTCATCATGTTTTGCCTCGTCATCCCGATTGGAGGCGGTTCTTTCGGCCTGTAGTTAGCAAGGTCCACGGGCGCCCATCAGCGCCCGGTGTTGGCGGCAGCAACTGACTGCGCCTCCGTGTCGCTGACGCGTTGCTCGCCTGGTCGGCCCCCAATCGGGCCACGTCCTCCTGCTGGTGGAGCCGGCCCAAGAGACGGAATCAGAGGAGCGCGGTGCGCCAGTAGTACCAGAACTGCTCGAGGATCAGTCCAACAACGATCAGGATGAGGACCATGAGGCCAAACAGGTGCCAGTCGCGCAGGACGCGAACGACGGGCGAGCCTGCCACTCGTCCTCCCAGTACACCGGCGGTGGCATTGCGGAGGCTGACGTACCAGAACATCGGCACGACGACTGCCCACACCGCCATGCAGTAGGGACAGAGTGCTCCGATGCGGTAGAGGCTCTGGAAGATCAGCCATCCGACGAACACCATGCCGAGGGTGACTCCCGCCTGTAGCCCGAGCCAGTACCAGCGGGCAGGGCGTGCGCCGGCCAGGAGGATCGCTCCGGTGGCGATGAGGACCGGGAACGCCACGACGCCGAGCAGCGGGTTGGGAAAGCCGAAGAGCTCGGCCTGCGGCGTCTTCATGACGGAGCCGCAGTTGAGGACGGGGTTGAGGCTGCAGGTCGGGGTGTAGTTGGCGTCGGTGAGCAGTGCGATCTTCTCCAGGACCAGGGAGAAGGCGGCAGTGAGACCGACGGCACCGCCGACCAGGAGCAAGACGGCGAGTGCCCGGTTGGCTGTCGGCGTCGCGACGGTCTCGGGGGTGTCGCCAGGGCTCATCGGCAGCCGGTTCACTTTGCGAGTGCGTCCTCGATGGCCTTCTCGAAGTCCGCGACGGAGGAAGGCCTGAGCAGCTCACCGTCGAGGTAGAAGGTGGGTGTTCCCTGGAGGCCGAGCGCGGTTCCGTCGTCGACGTCGCGCTGCACGCGCGAGGCAACCTCGGCCGAGGAGTAGTCGGTGTCGTAGGTCGTCATGTCGAGCCCGAGCTCCACGGCGAAGCTGCGGAAGAGGTCGTCGAGCGGCTCCTGCTTCTCCCCCCACTCGGCCTGGGACTCATACATCTTGGAGTACATCTCGAGGAACTTGCCCTGCCGGGCAGCGGACTCGACCGCGCGGGCAGCTCGCCCCGAGTTGAAGTGGCCCGGCAGCGGGAAGTAGCGGGCGACGAAGGTGACCCGGTCGCCGTACTTTTCGCGCAGCTGCTCGACGATCGGGTACGCGGCGCGACACGCCTCGCACTCGAAGTCGAGGAACTCGACGAAGGTGACGTCGGTGCTCCCCTTGTCTCCCAGGATCCGGCTGTCGGCACGGACCAGCCGGCTGTCCGTCCGCCCGCCTGGGGCGTCGGACCCGGGGCTCGCCTCGTCCCGACCTGCCGTCATCAGCAGAACCGCCACCGCGATCACGAAAACCCCAACCAGGGCCAGGGACATCTTCACCTGGGTCTTCACAGTGCACCCTTCGATCGACAGCTACTAGGGCGCATCGTAGATGGCGGTTGGTTGCGGACTCAGCGCTCCACAAGACCCAAGCCCGGCACGAACCGTCCAACTCGGGCGCAGTACGCGGGATAGTTCTCGTCGTGCTGTCGCCTGAGGTACGGCTCTTCGACGACTCGCACCTGCAACTCGATAGCGAACACCAGGAGCAGCCAACCGACGACGGCAACGATGTTCGGCACGACCAGCACCAGACCTGCACCGGTCGCGACCATCGCCGTGAAGATGGGATTGCGGACAACCCGGAATGGACCCGACATCACGAGCTCGGTCCGTTCCCCCTCGTCGACCCCCACCCTCCAGCTGTCCCCCATGGCCATCTGCGTGAGCAGGGTGCCGCCGATGGCGAGGAGCGCCAAGGCCATGCCACCCGCCGCTAGGAAGTCATGGTCAAGAGCGGCGAGATCGGCCAGCCCCAGGATGCCGGCAACCGGTCCCAGGGCGCCGAGGAGCAAGGCGGCGCCAAACAAGATCCCAGCCCACCACTCCGCCGAGCCGGTCCGTCCGCTCAGCCCACGGAAACCGGAGTCACCGGTACGACGCACCTGGAGCCAGGTCCGGATCCCGAAGCCGACAACCAGGTAGACAGCAAACAAAGAAAGCGCGCCATATGGCGATAGTATCGACATACCACGATGATAGATGCCGGCGGGACCGTCTGGTCAAGAGCGACCCCCGGACGAGAGGTGCTCGGCGGCGATGCGCCAGCCCTGCGATCCCTGCGCCGTACACTCGCCGGCCTAGATGGGGGTCTGCCAGTTGGCGACCACTCCCTGGAGGCGCGTCATCAGCTCCAACCACAGGCCGCTGACCTGGAGCGCCCCCAGGGCGACCATCGCCATCCCGCCGAGCAGCATGACGCGGTTGGCGTGCTTTCGAGCCCAGCTGAGTCGATCCATGACTCGCGCTACCGAGAAGGCCGCCACCACGAACGGGATCCCGAGTCCGATGCTGTAGGCGAAGGACAGCAAAGCTCCCCTTTCTGCGCCCGCCGAGGATGTGGCGAGAGTGAGCACCGCGGCGAGGGTCGGGCCGATGCACGGGGTCCAGCCGAGCCCGAACATGACGCCGAGCAGCGGGGCTCCAGCCAGTCCAACGCGCGGTCGATAGGTGAGCCGGAAACTGCGGCCGGCCAGCGGGACTCTCCAGAGCAGCCCGCTGAACACCAGGCCGAAGATGATCGTGACGACCCCCAGCGCCCGAACCAGGGCCTCTTGATGCTCGATCAGCAATCCGCCCAGGGCGCCGAAGAGCGCGCCGTAGCTAGTGAAGACCGCAGCGAAGCCGAGCACGAACAGGACGGCGCCCAGCATGGTGCGCCGCCCACTTCGCCGGGCCTCCCCGGCCCCCGACGCTCCAGGCATCCCCGGCCCTACTCCCGCGACGGAGCGCTTGTCGAGTTGCTCTGCGCCGGACATACCGGTGACGTACGAGAGGTAGCCGGGCACCAGGGGCAGGCAGCAGGGCGAGAGGAAGGACACCAGCCCTGCTGCAGCGGCGAGCCCCACGGCGAGGAGGAGGGGGCCGTCCATGACGATGTCGGTGGCATTCATGTGTCTGTGGTTGTCCCCGGCGTCCGTGTCGAGCAGTGCGGACTTCGGCCCGCGCATCTACTATCGAGCATAGGATAAGTGTTGTTGTAGTCGGCGCGATCGGGAGGAGCAACAGGCCATGAAGGGTCTCGGCGAGCTGGAGGCGCAGGTGATGGAGATCCTGTGGTCGGCCGAATCTGCACTCGCGGTGCGACAGGTACTTGACGCGCTGCCCCAGGATCGGAACCGGGCGTACACGACGGTGATGACCGTGCTCGACAACCTCCACCGCAAGGACTTCGTGCATCGCGAACGCGTCGGCCGGGCGTGGCACTACAGGCCCGCCACGTCGCGCGATGCCCATGTCGCGGGCCTGATGTCAGAGGCGCTCGACACCGGCGGCGATCGGACCGCCGCATTGGTCCACTTCGTGGAACAGCTGCCTCCCGAGGAGGCCGCCGAGCTTCGGGCCTTGCTGGACCGCTCTCGCGAATGACGCGGACTCCATGTTGACGGGACCACGCCACCTGTCGCTATTATCGCCGCATGACGATGCATAGTGAGGGTGTTGCCACCCCGGCCGACGAGGTGAGCGAGGTGGACGAGCACGCCGCAGCGATCGCCGCGTCCTGCCTGTTCCGCGCAATGGGCGACCCGTCGCGGGTCGCGATCGTGCGTCACCTCCTGCTGGGCGAGCACAACGTCGCCGAGCTCACCTCGCACCTCGGACTGGCCCAGTCCACCGTCTCCAAGCACCTTGCCTGCCTGCGCGACTGCGGACTGGTCGAGTCGAGGCCGGTGGGTCGCTCCTCCGTCTTCACCCTGACCCAGCCCGGCGCCGTCGTGAAGGTCTTCGCCGCGACTGAAGAACTCCTTTCGGCCACCGGCGACGCCGTGGTCCTGTGCCCCAGCTCCGGCATCGGAGCCACGGCATGACCACCGCCGGCTCGCCCAACGCCGGCGTGACAGGTAGCGGCGTGACCGGCGGCGGCGCCTGGGCGGCGCTGGACGCGGACCGCCGCCGACGACTGATGCGACGAGCACAGCTGCTGGCAGCTGCTTCGGTGACCTACAACGTCATCGAGGCAGTCATCGCCGTGACAGCCGGCCTGGTAGCCGGCTCCGTCGCGCTCGTCGGCTTCGGGCTCGACTCGGTCGTCGAGGTCAGCAGCGGCCTGGTCATCCTCTGGCAGTTCCGGCACCCGCTGCCCGAGTCCCGCGAGCGTCAGGCACTTCGCCTGATGGCCCTCAGCTTCTTCGCGCTCGCCGGCTACGTCACCTTCGAGTCGCTGCGTGCACTCGTCGGCGGCAACGCCCCGGACACCTCGACGGTCGGCATCGCCCTGGCTGCGCTGTCGCTGGCGATCATGCCGTTCCTGTCGTGGGCACAACGCCGCACCGGCCGAGAGCTCGGCTCCGGCGCGGTCGTCGCCGACTCCACGCAGACCCTGTTGTGCACCTACCTGTCCGCAGTTTTGCTCGCCGGACTTCTGCTCAACGCCCTCCTGGGGTGGTCCTGGGCAGACCCGCTGGCCGGCCTGGTGATCGCCGCTGTTGCGCTTCGCGAGGGCATCGAGGCCTGGCGCGGAGAGGGATGCGCCTGCGGTCCCGCGCACACCGGCGAGCTCCCTGCTGCGCAATCCGCGCGCCTCGAGCACCCCGCGGCCGCGTCAGCGCCGCAGGATGCACCAGTCGACGACGGGTGTGGCACATCTTGCTGCCAGCCTGCCTCGACTGTCCCCCTCACCCTTGGACGGAGTGGAAACTGATGGGCGTCGGACACGGACACGGACACGGCCAAGGCGCCGCTCAGGGCCACGCCGGTGGCCGACACCGGTGGCGGCTCGGGCTCTCCTTCGGCCTCGTCGGCTCGTTCTTCGGCGTCGAGCTCGTCACCGGCCTCTGGTCGGGATCGCTGGCCCTGCTGTCCGACGCCGGCCACATGGCCGCCGACGTCGTCGCGCTCGGCGCCGCACTCGCTGCCACCCGGATCGCCACGATGAAGGACCGCACGGGCCGCAAGACATTCGGCTCCTACCGAGCAGAGGTCTTCGCGTCCGGCCTGACCGTGCTCCTCATGCTCGGCGCCGGCGCATACGTCGCAATCGAGGGCCTGCGCCGGATCGGGCAGAGCGTCGAGCTCGAGTCCGGCGCAGTGATGGTCGTCGGCACCATCGGGTTGCTGATCAACATCGCTGCCCTGATGCTGCTGCGCGGCGGAGCCGGCGAAAGCCTCAACGTCAAGGGGGCCTACCTCGAGGTGGTCGCCGACACCGTCGGTTCCGTCGGGGTCATCGCTGCGGGCCTGATGGTGGCCCTCACCGGCAGCGTGTGGTGGGACACCGGCATCGCCCTTGCGATCGCCGCGTTCGTCGTCGTCCGCGCCGTGATGCTGGGCCGAGAGGTGCTGACCGTGCTCGGCCAGCACGCACCGGCCGGCATGGATCCCGCCGAGGTCGAGGCAACGCTCATTGGCGTTGACGGGGTGGACGAGGTCCACGACCTGCATCTGTGGACGCTGACGTCGGGCATGAACGTCGCCACAGCGCACCTGGTCGCGGCCCCCGGGTCGTCGCCCGCGGTCCTCGTCGCCGCCCAAGCGGCTCTGCGTGATCGGTACGGCGTCGAGCACGCCACCTTGCAGGTCGAATCGGATGCCACGGCGTGCACGGAGCTGTCATGGTGACAGGCCAGGGCGTCGTCCGATGACCGCGGCGCTCGCTCTGCTGGCCTTCGCCGCCCTGGTCCGAATATCGGCGCTTCGGGTCTTGCCCGGTGCAGCCTGGCCGCGGCGCGCGCCCCGCTTGGGCGTCGTCGCCTGGCAGGCAGTGACCCTCGCCGTGCCGGCGTCGGTGATCCTGGCCGGGCTCGCGCTCGCCGTCCCCGTGCTTCCCGTCGCCGCAGAGGACATGTCCGATGTTCTCGGTGCCTGCGCGGTGCTGCTGCGCGAGCACTATGAAACCCCTGGCGGCTTCGTCGTCGGCTTCTTCGGGTTGCTGGGAGCGGTGGCGCTCTCAGCGCGCTGGGGATTCAGCGTGGCGGGTGAACTGCGGACGGTGCACCGTCATCGGGCTCGCCAGCGTGACGGCTTCGCTCTCGTCAGCAGGCGAGACGTGCTGAGCGGCACGTGGGTGGTCGACGACGAGCGGCCCGCGGTCTTCTGCATCCCCGGCCATCCCGCCCGCGTGGTAGTCACCACCGGCGCACTGAGCGTTCTCACCCCACAGCAGCGGGTTCTAGCGCTCGCCCACGAGAAGGCGCACCTCACCGGTCGCCACCACCTGGCGCTGACTCTGGCCGCTGCCGCCCGACGGGCCCACCCCCGCAGCCGCCTGTTCGCTGTCGCCGAGGCAGAGACCGCGATGCTGGTGGAGATGCATGCTGACGACCGTGCGGCCGTTGCGTCGGATCGCCCGCAGCTGGCCGCCGCGCTGGTGAAGCTGGCAGCGGGTCCGCAGCCGGTGGGGACGATGGCGATCAACGGGGGGCCCGCGATTCAACGTGTTCAGCGTCTGTTGACCACCGGTCCGGCGCTGACGCAGCATCAGCGGTGGTCGATCCGTCTGACGGCGCTCACCTTGATGCTCGCGCCGGTCTTGATCGCTGCCGCGCCGGCGCTGGAGGCGGCGCTCCTCGACTACTGTCGGCTGCCGATCCACACCTGACCCCGGGCTACCGGGCGGGCTGTCGGCCTGTTGTCCGGCTCAGCTGGGCTCGGTATCGGCTGACCGGGATCGGCCGGCCGAGCTCAGGTAGGCGTTGTACTGCGACAGCGCCTGGTCGTTGTCGCGGTCGGCTTGGCGATCAAGGCGCTTGGCCTCTCGGTGGTCGTCGCGTACCCAGGACCACACCACGGCGACCGCGAGAATCGCGAGCGGGTATTCGCCGAGGCCCCAGCCCAGCGAGGCCCCGAGGTATTGGTCTGCCTGTGGACTGCGGCCCCATGGGCGCTCGAGGGAGGTGAACCAGTCTCCAGCGAGGAGCTGGGTTGCGCTCATCAGGGAGATCGAGAACAGCGCATGGAACCCGAACACGACCATCACCAGCAGCACGCGCAACGGATAGATGGGTCGCTTGGGTCCGGGATCGACGCCGCAGATGACGTTGGCGAACAGATAGCCGGCGAAGAGGAAGTGCGCCGTCATCAGTAGATGCATGGTGTGTCCGCGCAGCGAGGACTCGAACGCGGAGGAGTAGTAGAAGGCGATCATGCCGACCACGAACATGGTTGCCGCGACGATCGGGTTCCCGAGCAGACGCGCTGGCCAGGAGTGGACCGCGAGCAGTAGCCATTCGCGGGCACCGCGCGAGCCGTCGTCGCGGCGCACGAGGGCCCGGAGTCCGAGCGTTACCGGTGCGCCGAGCACGAGGAAGCTCGGCACGGCGGTCGCGACCGTCATGTGCTGCACCATGTGCATGCTGAAGAGCACGTCTCCATAAGCTCCGGGTGGACCGCTCGTTGCCCACAGCAACGTGAAGCAGCCGAATAGCCAGGCGATCGTACGGCCGGTCGACCAGCGGTCGCCCCTGCGACGCAGCCGCCGCACCCCCAGCAGGTAGATCACCGCGGCAGCGACGGCAGTCGGAGCCCAGAAGGAGTCGATGCGCCACACGTTGAACCATTGGGCCAGCCCGAGCGGTGGGGGCATGGCGTGGCCGAGGAGCTCCTCAGTAGGCGTGGGCACCGCCGAGGCTGCGGCCCCGGGCGGCGGCGTGCGGCCCAACGCGGCACCGGCGCCGGCCGCGACGGCGAGGAGGAGGATCTCGGCCACCGCTATCACGGTGAAGGCACGACGATCTCCCGTGTCCTGCAGCCGGGTGAGCAGCCGTGAGCGCTGCCACCAGCCAGCGAGGCCGAGGAGTCCGAAGACGACAACCTTCACGCTGAGGATCGCCCCGTAGGAGCTGGCGAGGTCGGCAAGTTGGGGAACGCGGAGCAGCGCAGCCGCGGTGCCGGAGACCGCGATGGCAAGGAAGCACCATCCGGCGATCCTGGAGTAGCGACGTGCAGCGACGGAGAGGTCGAGACCGGGATCGCGGCGTACCCAGAGCAGTGCGACCAGTCCGCCGAACCACAGCCCGATACCGAGCACGTGGAGGAACTGGAGGTTGACCGCGAGATCGTGATTGGCATCGGAGGCGGCGTGACCGGTCAGTGCCACCGTCCACAGGGCGGCGACCGTCAGGAGGGCCGCCCCGGCGAGCCCGGTCGTCGTACGTGCAGACAGGGCGATGAACGTGACGACGGCGGCGAGGGCAACGTTCCAGCCGAGGTACTCCCCCGCGTCCATCTCAGAGATGAAGAACCTCAGCTGCTGCATCGTCGTAGATGAAGGTTCGATGCCGGCGATGTCGGCGAAGCTCAGCACCAGCTGGATGCAACCCGAGACCAACCACATCGTGCCCGTGGCGACCGCCAGCCAGGCGAGTCGAAGCTGAGAGGCCGCCAGCAGACCGGTCTTCTTGCCGGGCAGGATCAGCACAGCCACCGTGAGAGCACCGAGGGTGAGGAGCATCGCGGTGTCGCGTACTGCTCGGCTGGCGGGTAGTCCCCACCGGGTGAGGGCGCCGGGATCCGGGAGCCCGACCGCTGATGCCTGCGGCATCGCCCCGGTCACGATCAGCAACGAGACTGCCACTCCGCCTGCAACGGTGACGGCGGCTGCTGGGACCAGGGCGGTGAGCCCGGCACGTGCGACGCGTCCGTCGGGGGTGCTCATTCCTCTTCTTTCCGGCGGGTCAGCCAGACAAGCACCGCAGTGACGCCCATCGCGGCGATCAGGCCGATCAGGATCGTGGCGAGCGTCTGGCTGCCGCCGCCGGTGGAACGAGACGGCCCGGGGTCAGCAGTAGGGCCAGGGCTGTCGGCAGACGAGGGCTGACTCGGAGTCTGGGTCGAGGAGGACTCAGGTGCCTGATCGGTCTCGCCGGTCGTACCCGGCCCTGATGAGGCTGACGACGATGACGTCGAAGAAGGCCCCGGGGACGGCTCAGACGTGGCAGACGGATCCGGTGCAGCGGCGCGGACCTTGAAGTCGACGGTTCCGTCGATCGGGTGGCCATCGGCTGAGGTGACCCGATAGGCAATCCGCCAGCGGTCCGCGTCGCTGGTCTGAAGATCCGCGGGCACGGCGGCAGTCACCTTGGGGCCCTTCACGGTGACCTCGACCGAGGTCGGCTGGCCACCCGAGACGGGGGTGAGGGTGACTGCGGCGAACTCCGGGGCGATGTTCTGGTTGAAGGTCAGCTGGAGCTGTGTCGGCATCTGATCGAGCACCTGGTCCTGAGCGGGGTTCGAGGAGGCGAGCTCGCTGTGTGCTGTCGCTGGTGACGCGCTGGCGACCAACAGCAGGAAGGTGGCCAGGGCACCGAAAGCGAGAGTGGCTAGTGCGCTACGGGTACCTCGGCCACCTGACTCGAGGAAGCGGCGGCTCGAGGCGTGATCTGTCGGGGACACGGGTTCTCCTTGTGCTCGTGGGGGGTCAGACGCCGGCATAGGAGTGGAGCCCGGTGATCCACAGGTTCACGCCGAAGAAGTTGAAGAGGAAGGCGGCGTAGCCCGCCAGGGCGAACCACGCGGCCCGGGTCCCGCGCCAACCGGCGGTGGCCTGGGCGTGGAGGTGTGCTGCGTAGAGGACCCAGGTGATGAAGGCCCAGGTCTCCTTGGGGTCCCAGCCCCAGTAGCGGCCCCAGGAGTTCTCGGCCCAGATGGCGCCGGCGATCACGGCGAAGGTCCAGATCGGGAACGCGAACATGTGTGCGGCGTGCGCGACCTGTTCGAGGGTTGAGGCCGACGGAAGGCTGGCGGCGTAGCCGCGACGCGGGCTGCCCGAAGCGTCCGAGGTGCCGCTGGGGTCGGCGGTGGCGCGTCGCTCGAGGCGGGTCCGGACGAGGAACAAGGCGGTGGCGACGGCGCCCACGGTGAACACTCCCCCACCCGTGATCGCGGCGGCGACATGGATGACGAGCCAGTAGGAGTCCAGGACGGGGACGAGCGCCCCGGCCGGCGTGTAGAGCACGGTCACCGCGAGCCCGAGTGCCAGGAGGATCAGGCCGACGATCCACACTCCGAAGGCCCGCACCGGCAGCCTGGTGAGAAACGCGAGGTAGGCCGCTCCGGCCGCGACCGAGCACACCAGGACGAACTCGTACATGTTGCCCCAGGGCACGCGTCCGGCGGCGAACCCGCGGCTGATGGTGCCGCCGACGGTGAGGGCGAAGGCGAGCACGGTCAAGGAGGTGCCGATGGCTCCGACGAGGCGCGTGCGTTCGGTGGGTGGCGCGGAGCCGGTCGCGGTGCGCCGGGCGGCTTCGGCCGAGTAGGACAGCATCGCGAGCGCGTAGACGGCGATGGCTGCGTACACGAGGCTGTTAGAGAGCTGTGCGAGCGTCTGGTTGGTCATGTGTGGGGGTCCTTGTCTGCCGGGTCCGCCGGGGCTGCCGGAGACGTTGGCCCGCCAAGGGCCGTGACGAGTTTGCTGATCTCTGCGCTGGGCGGGAGGCGGCGTGTCAGTGAGTGGCCGGCGGTCTCGACGAGGAAGCCGGAGGATTGCGTCGGGCTGATCCGTACCCAGATCCGCCGGCGTCGGATGATTAGCGACGTGGTGAGGCCGATCAGGATCGCGATCGCGGCGGTGAGGGTGATTTCCTTGCCGGGGTCGTAGGCGATCTGGAAGTTGGCGAAGCGGGAGACCCCGTCGAAGGTCAGCGAGCCCTGTCCGTCGGGCAGGGTCATGGTCTCGCCCACCTCGAGCGCTTGGGCGAAGGGCTTGCCGTCGGCTTGGACCTGGGTGAGGCCGTCGCGGTCGAGGGCGAACACGGACTGCGGGACGCCGTCCTCCAGGCCCAGGTCGCCGGTCCACGCGGTGAGGAACAGCTGCGGGTCGAGAGCGTCGGGGAACATCGAGTAGGGCCCCTGGGGGCCGACGTCTGCTGTCGGGAGGAACAGGCCCTCGAAGGCGAGCTGGGTCGGCTGGGCGTCGGGGACCTTCACGACGCCTTCGGAGCTGTTGTTGGCGTCGAGGGGCAAGAAGAGGACTGGTCCTGTGAAAACAACCTTGCCGCGGCCATCGCGAACGGTCACGCGAGGGGCGTAGCCGTTGCCGGTCAGGAAGAACTTGGTCTCGTCGACGTCGAGTGGCTCGTTGGGCCGTACGGTCGTGCGTTGCTGGGCTCCGCTGCCGCTCTGGTAGGTGATCCGTGCACTGAACTGGCTCGGCTGACCCGGGTTGGGTCCGCGAACCTGATACTTGACGTCGAACTTGTCGAGCCGGAACGACAACGGGACGAGGCCATCCACATCAGTCCACGCAGACGGCGTGAAGACGTCGTACTGGGAACGGTCGTTGGCGAAGGTTCCGCCCTCAGCGATCGCAACTCTGCCCTCGAACCCGACGAGCTTGCCGACCGCGATGCCGACGAGGAGCACCAGCAGGGACAGGTGGAACGTGAGGTTGCCGACTTCGCGGAGGTAGCCGCGCTCGGCACGGACCTCGGAGTCGGTGACGACGACTCGGAATCGCTTGCGGCGCAGGTAGCGTGCCGCGGCCGCGAGGACCTCGGCTGGCGCCCGGTCGGTGTCCCACGCCTGATGGTCCTCCAGGCGGGCGAGGTTGCGGGGCGCGGAGGGCGGCGCGCTACGAACGGCGCGCCACAGCCGCAGCGAGCGCGGCAGGACACAACCGGTCATCGAGACCAGCAGCAGAACGTAGATGGCGGCGAACCACGGCGAGGCGTAGACGTCGAAGAAGCCGATCCGATCGAGCCAAGGCGCCAGGTCGGGATGACGGACGGCGTACTGCTGCACGGCAGCCGGGTCGGAGGCGACATTGCGTTGCGGGAACAGCGACCCGGGGATGGCGGCGAGGGCAAGCAGCACCAGGAGGATCACGGCGGTGCGCATCGAGGTGAGCGTGCGCCAGGTCCACCGGAACCACCCCCATGAGATGGGCTTGCTCGGACGCTGATTCAGCTGTTGCTCTGGTTGCGGTGGCGCGAGGTCGGTCATGGTGTCGCCGTCCCGCTGGCCGGCTGGGTCGGCTGTGTTGACCGGGTCGACTGGCTCGCGTCGGCGATGAGCGCGCGCAGCGTTGAGGCGTCGACAGGTCCGATGAC
Source organism: Nocardioides sp. TRM66260-LWL (assembly GCF_020075545.1). Taxonomy (GTDB): domain Bacteria; phylum Actinomycetota; class Actinomycetes; order Propionibacteriales; family Nocardioidaceae; genus Nocardioides. The sequence continues at coordinate 699,781 of NZ_JAIQZK010000001.1, read as the reverse complement.
GCGGGCGGCCAGTCGGCCATCGGCGTCGACGACCATGGTGCTGGGCACCGCACTCGGGGGGAGGGCCGGCCCGAAGGCGAGCAGCGCCGCGCTCGAGGTGTCGGTGGTCAGGCTCGGGTAGGCGAGGTCGTAGCGGTCCTCGAATGCCCTCGCGGCGGCGTCGTTGTCACGAACGTTGATCCCGACGAAACGGATCCCATCGTCGGCGGTGTCGGCAGCGACCTGGGCGAGTTCGGGTGCTTCAGTGCGGCACGGTGCGCACCACGATCCCCACACGTTGTAGACCACAACGGCCCCGAGGAGGTCGCTGCTGTCGAAGTCATTGCCGTCGAGCAGGCGACCGGAGAACGGTTCGACCATGGTTCGGTCAGCCTCCGCGATCTGTTCGACGACGGGTCGGGTCGCGGTCGGGGATCCGTCGGTGTTCGCCCCGCAACCTGAGGCAACGACAGCAGTGATGACAGCGAGGACACCGAGGAGAGTCGCCCGCTGGCCGGTGCTTCCTCTCACCCCAGCGGCCCTCCACGGGCGTCCAGCATGGTTCGTAGGGCAGTGAGCTCGCTGGTCTGTGCCTCGACGATGCTCCGCGCCAGGGTGCGAACCCAGGGCTCGCTCGCGCGGGCTTCAGCGGACTTGGCCATGGGGAGGCCACCCTCGTGGTGGGCGATCATCAGCTCCAGGAACAGCCGCTCGGCCGGACGGCCGCGCAAGGAGGCGAGGCGCTGAAGGTCGGCCGCAGAGGCCATCCCGGGCATGGCCATCACACCGGCGCTCGCGCTGTCGCCGGCACCGGCGTCCGAGGCCCCGGGCATATCGGACATGCCCGACATGCCGCTGTGGGTGTCGTCGTCGCTGCTCCCGCCGGTGTCGGTTGTCATCCAGCTCATGGGGCTCGGGTTGTTTTGCGACTGGTTCCAGCTCGCGAGCAGCCCGTACATCTGCCCGATCTGCTGCTGTTGCGTCAGCTCGATGTCCAGCGCAACCTGGCGGACTTCCTCGTCGTCGGTGCGGTCGCGGACCATTACCGACATCTCGACGGCCTGGGAGTGGTGGGTCTGCATGTCGCGCAGGAAGCCGACGTCGATCGTCGACGGGGCAGGCTTCGTCTTCTCCGCGGCCGTGGAGCCCCCGCTGGGGAGCAGGCTCCCGATGAACACTCCGGCCACGATCAGGAACAAGGCAGCCATGATCGCGAGTCCGGCGTACAGGCGGCGGTAGCTGGGCTGGCCTTGTCCGGCCCTATCGAGGCCCGGCGCGTCCTTGGTGGGATTGTCTTCGTCGCCCGACATCAGCCGAGGCCCCCGGTGCAGGGTGCGCCGAGCTCGGGTGTCTGCGGACCCTGCGCGAAGGTGTCGACGAATGCCGTCAGCGTGGCTTGATCAACGCTGCCCAGCGGGAGCTGGCGCCCCCAGGCGGTCGCTACGACGGGTTCGTCCATGCCTTCGACGGGCGAGACGAGGACGAACCCGTTGCGCTCCGCCAAGGCCTCCAGCACGTCGACGTCGGCCGACGCGAGGCTGGGGTCGTAGGTGATCCAGACCGCGCCGTGCTCCATGGAGTGCACCGCCGTGCCCGGCTCCACCGGGGCGTTGTAGGTTCCGCAGTTCATCCACACGGGCGCATGGTCACCGCCCACCGGTGGGTTCTGTGGATAGTTCACCGCTCCTTGGACGTGGTTGCGGCTGAGATTGGGGTACTCGACGACGTCGCCCAGGATCGAACTGTCGGGACTCGTCTGTCCGTCCGAGCCTTGCTCGGCGTTGGTCGGCGAGCCCTTCTTCTTGTTCGCGGCGGAGTCGATCACGTCGCTCCCGCACGCGGTGAATGTCGTCAGCGTCGCGAAAAGCATCCCTGCAAGAGCGGTCTTGCGGGCAGGCGAGGCGGCCAAGTGCCGCAGCGGGTTGTTCACGGTGAGCACGGTCCTGTCGTCGCGAGCGTGTGAGGCCCGCCTGCGAGCATGCTCCGACCGGGCTTAGTACTACTCTACTTAGTAGCAGAAGTGTGGGCGAGTCGGGAGGAGTCCTGCGTGGCAACCATGCCCCGGAGAGGCCAGGAGGGACGCCGGCGCCGAACGGAGCTGCCCGGCCTAAGAGTCGGCAGACGACGGGGACTGGCGAGCGGGCTCATTGTCGTGGTCCTCAGCGCACTGACCGGGTGCGCTGCCAACACCGACCAGCCGGCCCGGGCCGACAAGGACACGTTGCCGGTGGCGGTCGCCGGACTGAAGGGCTGCGCGAATCTCGACGGCCGCCCGAGCTCGTCGCCCTCCGAAGGCCTCCCCCGCACCACACTCCCCTGCCTGAACGAGTCCAGCGCGGTCGACATGGCGGCCCTGCGCGGCCCCACCATCGTCAACCTCTGGGCGTCGTGGTGCTCGCCGTGCCGTAAGGAGCTGCCGCGGCTGGCCGAGGCCGCCCGCCGCAGCAACGAGGTCGGTTTCCTGGGTGTCGATACCCGCGACGATGTCGAGCTGGCAGGCGCACTCCTCGAGGAGCTCGGCGTCACCTATCCCCAGGTCGTTGATGCCGAGGGCACCGTGCTCGAGGCAACACGAGTGCCCGGGCTCCCGGTGACTCTTGCCGTCGACGCAGAGGGTCGCGTCGTCGATCGCGTGATTGGCGAGGTGTCTGACAAGGAACTTGGTCGCTTGCTCGCCACGCTCGCCGACCGCGCAACGGCCGGCTGAGCCGGCGTTGGATCGGGGCTGATTCGGGTGTTCGGCATGTCGTGGTGGCGACCCATCCTGGCCGCGGCCGCCGGCCTCGGCGCGGCTTCGGCCGCGGCGCCGCTGGAGTGGCGGTGGATGGCCCCGCTCGCGGTGGCCGGTCTCGTGTCAGCGGCACGCGCCGCGCGACTGCGAACAGGTGCGGCGGTGGGCCTGATCTTCGGCCTCACCTACGTTCTCGCGCTGGCGTCCTGGATGCGGGTGATCGGAACTGATGCGTGGCTCCTCATCGGCTTCGCCGCGGCCGGCTACTACGCCGTCGCCGGGGCTGGGATCGCGGTGGTGGCGCGGCTGCGCTGTTGGCCACTGTGGGTTGCGGCATGGTGGGTCACGGTCGAGACCGTCATGGCTGCGTGGCCGCTCGGGGGCTTCCCATGGACCCGGCTTGCGTGGACCACGATCGACACGCCCCTGTCGCGGTGGCTGCCCTGGATCGGGGCGTCCGGCACCAGCTTCGTGGTCGCCCTCCTCGGGGCCCTCCTCGGGGCTCTGGTCGTCGCCCTCAGCGCATCCCTGTTGGGCATGCGCTCCCGCAGCGCAGCGTCACGGGGCCTCGAGGGGCGCCAGCTACTCCTGACCGGGCTGGGGCTCGTCGGCTTGGTGGGCTTCCCCGTCGTTGTGGCCGCCCCGTCCTTGGCATCGTCCTGGGAGAGCGGCCAGCCGTCAGTCCGGGTCGCTGCGGTCCAGGGCGATGTGCCGGGCGCCGGCAACGACGTGGTCGCGGTTCACCGGCAGGTCACGGCCAACCACGTCACAGCCACCACGAGGCTCGCGCAGCAGCTCCGCAATGGCGATCTGCTACGACCAGACTTCGTGCTGTGGCCGGAGAACTCGACCGCGGTCGACCCGTTCAGTGACGCAGCGACCCGATCGGGGATCAACCAGGCGACTAGGGCCATCGGGGTTCCCACACTGGTGGGGGCGATCGTCGATGGGCGCCGGGCGGACGAGGTGTTGAACCAGGGCCTGGTCTGGAACACGGACGGAACTGTCTCCGAGCGGTACACCAAGAGACATCCGGTTCCCTTCGGCGAGTACATCCCGTTCCGCAAACAGCTCGCAGGCCTGAAGATCGGCCGCCTCGACATGGTGCCGCGAGACATGACCCCAGGCACACGCACCCGGCCCCTGGAGATAGCGGGAGCACTGGTGGCGGATCTGATCTGCTTCGACGTCGCCTTCGACGACTCGGTCACGGCGCAAGTACGACGCGGGGCGCAACTGGTGACCGTGCAGACCAGCAACGCCTCCTTCATCGGTACCGCCCAGCTCGAGCAACAGTTCGCCATCAGCCGGCTACGAGCGTTGGAGACCGGGCGCACGGTCGTCGTGGCATCCACCAACGGCATCAGCGGAGTGATCGCCCCGGACGGATCCGTGGTCACCCGGCTACGACCACGGACGACCGATGTCGCGATGGCCACAGTCCCCCTGATCGACCGCCAAACCGCCGCCGTCCGGCTCGGCCCCGCGTTGACCTGGATGATCTGCCTACTGGGTGTTGCTGCCGTCGCGGCTGGTGCGGGCCGCACCCGGCGACGCACCGCAGGTCCGCTGCATACGGAACGCGAGCAACTCGCCGAAGCATCCGAGGCATCCGCCGCGGCGGATGGAAGCCGCTGACAGACCAATCAGTCCCAGGCTGCGGTCGCGCTCGACCGAAACCCGCTCGAGGTGCTCCTCAGGACGTGTCCATGACGACCTCCTAGGCATCCCCGGCATCCCCGGAATCGGGCGGCCGGGCCCAGGGCAACCGGATCACAAACGTCGTCCCACCACCGACCGGCACCTCGCCCAGCTCGAGCGTCCCACCCTGCTCAAGGAGGATCCGGCGGGCACGGTGCAACCCGATGCCCTGACCGCCGGAAGCTCGGCCGTGGCTGCCCCACGAGAACAAGCGTTCGCGCACGGCCGGGTCGAGCCCCGGGCCGGCGTCGGAGACCAGGATCTCGACCCTGTCGCCGACGAGGCGTGACGTGATCGTGGTGCCCCGGCCGCCCGCGTGGTCGGCCGCGTTCTTGACCAAAGTGCCCAGCACCTCGGCGAGGGCGTCCTGGCGGGCGCGCACGCGGTGGCCGCCAGGGGTCCACGCCACGTGGTGGCCGAGGGCGGCCTGCGCGACCACGAACGGCGACACGACGGCGTCCACGTCGAGGATGGTCATCGGGCCCTGCTTGGCCGCGACCGTACGCCGCAGCCGCGCGGCCTCGATGTCGACCATCTTCTCCAGCGCGGCCCGGCGGGGCAAGGGCAAGATCTGACCACTGGCCAGCAGCCGGGCGCCGGCGGCGAGACCCGCAGCGGCCGAGCGGACCTCGTGGGCGACCTCGCGGTCCTGCTTCACCTCGGCCTCGGCCTCGGCGGCCAGGTGGGCGTAGCGGGCCACCCGGGCGTCCATCTGCTCCAGCGCGACCCGCAGCAGTGAGGACGCGGTGGTCGCGATCAAGGCGCTGAACACAGCCACGCCGACCACCGCGGCCGGAGTGGGCATCATGGCGTCGACCAGGGTCGAGTACAGCCGAGCCGTGAAGATCGCGAGCATCCCGGCGCCGATCCGGGCAGCCGCCCACCCCGGCAGAGACGAGGCGGCCAACTGCAGCCCGACCGCGACCATGATCATGCCGATCAGCACCATGATCACGATGTCGACCGAGTCGTGAGTGCCGAGGACGCCGGATTCGTGGATGTATTCCTTCATCAACCGGTACAGGCCGAGGGTAATCGTCGCGGAGGTCAGACCGAGCAGGATCCCGGTCACGACGAGGTACTTCGGCGGCGCGGCGGCGCGGCGGCCGCGGTGGATGACGATCAGGACGATCAGCACTGTGACCAGGTGGCCGTTGGTCATCCGGAAGGAGAGCGGGCTCAGCTCCCGGTCGATCATCCCGAGCACCTCCAGCGGTGCGTCCTGGAGGGCCACGATGGCGGCGGCGACGGCCATGCTGCCGCGCAGGCCGTCGTACATCAGCCGGGCGTCGACGGCCATCGCGACGCCCGCACCGAGCAGCAGCACATCTGACAGCAGCATCACCGCGTGCCCGGCCAGCACCACCCGCTCGCCGTCCGGGTCCCCGACCAGCACGACCACCAGGTACGGGTAGAGCAGCAACCCCGCGACGGCAGCACTCCACCACCACGACGAGTGCGTGGCCCCGCCGCGGCCGTTCAGCCGCCGGGCCGATGACCCCGAGATGCCACGATCCCGACCGCCCCTCAACTGGGCCGTCACCCCTCCATTGTGGGAACCCGGTCGCGGTCTGGGTGCAAGAACCTCCGGATTGGAAGCCCCCCGCCTCCACCTGATCCGAGGGGCGGTCGGACTTGACCCGAGGTTTGACCCGGGACTTAGGCGCCGTGGTCCAGTGCGGCAGCGGTCAGTCACGCCTGTAACCGGGAACTCGACCCAAACCGAGTGTGGCCGCCGCCCCGCGTAGGGGCGACGGCCACGATGCACATCCGACGCGATGTGTGCGATCAGGCTACCTACAGGCCGAAGAGCAGATAGAGACCTGTGAAGGTGTAGGCAACCATGACCAGCAGCAACGGCAGCTGAGCTGTCGAGTGGTCGCGCGAGGGCAGTAGGCCGATCGCTCGATCGTGTGCCGCGATCACGCCGAGCACGTGCCCGGTCACGATCGCGATCACCTTCACCGTGGCGAGGAAGGTCGGGTGGAGCGAGAGCCAGATGTTGACCTCATGGTTGGCCGTCCCGAACAAGTTGAGCCCGGTGCCCAACGGGTCGCTGGCCTGGATCAGCGTCTGCTGCCCGCTCTCGACCAGCAACGTGAGGTAATGGGCGACCATGTAGCCGACGATGATCGGGACCATCGAGTGCGCGAGCCTGCCCGGCATCTCCCGCGCCGGAACCCGGGCGGTCCTCGAGGGCAGCATCGTCGCCAGCCAGAACGCCGCACCGACCAGGGCGCACACCCCGACGAGCAGGAACGTCTCGACCAGGGTCACGTTCGCCGAGGTGGACTGGGTGAACTGCAACCAGGCCGTCGACCCCGAGAAGCTGTCGAAGGCCGTCGACCCGAGTAGCACCGACGTCACCGCGAGCAGCCCTGGTCGAACCGGCATGCCGGCGAGGTTCCGCAACGGAGTCACCAGCTCGATGGCGCCGTTGGCGTTCCGCCGCCACGGCGACAGGTGAGCGAGGAGGTTGGAATAGACCTCGAACGGATCGGCCTGCTCGAACCACGTTTCCCCGAATGCAACCCCGCCCGCGACCGTGAGCACCAGATAGGCGAACAGCCAGGTGGTGACGGTCGCGAGCGCGGTGCCGTCGGGTGAGACGAGCTCGGTCCACACGAAGGCAAACAAGCCCAACGCTGCCGGCCAGAGCCCAACCCACGCCGGGAGCCTCCAGCGGCCGACCCGGGGGTCGAGGCGAAGTGCTGTGCTGATCGCGAAGGCGATGCTGCGCGCCGGGCTGACGGCCTTGATGACGGGCCCCAGCAACAGCGATGCGGGAACCAGCCCTACCCACAGGAGGACGTAGAAGATCCCGAAGACCGGGTTGCTGCTGACATCGTCCTGACCTGCCAGGGCAGCCCAGACCGAGAAGGCGAGAACGAACAGGCCGAGCAGGCGCAGGCTCGCCCGGGTGGCCGTGGCGTCGACGAGACGAGTCAGGGGCGGAAGGGGCGGGAGCGCGCGAACCTGCCTGCCGGCGCCCTCGAGGCGCGGGGTTCGCCACGCGAGGAGGAGGACGGCGAAGGAGATCGTGAGCGCAGCCGACCCGCCGACCACCGCACTGGATGCGGAGATCGGTAGGTCGCTGCCCCCGCCCATGCCATGAGCGGAGATCATCGCTACTTCACCGTGACGACGGCGACGACGGCTTCGGAGTCGTGCTCTTCGATTTCAATCTTCCCGGGCGTCTTGATGACCAGCTCCTTGGTCGAGGTGCCGGCGGGGAAGTCGACGTACTGGTCGGGCTTGGAGTGCACGTGGAGTTGCCCGCCGCGGTCGGTGTCGAAGGTGATGGTGATCTTCTCGCCGGGCGCGACGGTGAGCTCCTGGGCGTTGGGCCCGACCTTCTTGCCCTTGACCGTGACTGCGAAAGCCGGGCCTGTCGGGGTCGCGAGGCTGCTCTCCTCGCTAGGGCTCGTGTCCGTGCCAGTGGTGGTTCCCGTGCCTTCGCTCACCTGGTCTGTGGGCTGGCCTGCCGTGGCATGGGGTTCTCCGGCGTCCGACGATGCCGAGGTCGGCTCGGTCGTACTCTCGCTCGGCTCGGAAATGCTGCCGCAGGCGGTCAGGGTGATGGCGGTGAGCAGCGCTGCAGCGGGCAGCGCGAAACGACGGTGCTTCATGATGGGAGATCTCCTTGATGATGGGAACGACGGGTTGTTGGCGCTCAGGTTGTTGGCGCTCAGGCCAGCACCGGCGGTCCTCGTCGGGAGATCGATGCGGTGGCCTCCCACCGTGTGAACGGGGAAGTGGGCGAGGCGAAGGAACCGGCACCGAAGCGCAGCCGTGGGTTTGATCCCGCGAGGCGCTCGGGACGGCGGAGCCAGCGGGTTAGTAGGGCCAGCAGGGTCCACAGTGCCTGCTCGCCGCGCCACAGCCACAGCGCTATGCCGGCGGCGGCGACGAGGTGCGCAGCCGCCATCAGGGCGTTGGTTCCGGCCAGATGATCGAGCAGGTGCTGGAGCCCTTGACCAGCCGCCGGTCCGACGTCGTCGGCATCCGGGACGACGGCCAGCTGGTCGCGCACTCCCCCGGCCCGATCCGGTCCTGGAACCACGGCGGATCGCGGGGACGATGCTGCATGAGGGGCGGCATGCCCCGCGGTGGCGGTGAGGACCAGGTGGACGATCATCTGGCCGCCGCCGACGAGAGCGGCCAGCCTCCGGTAGGTCGCTTGGACCGTCAATGCGGGCGCTGCGAGCACGGTGAGCACGGCGACCATGAGCGCCAGGGCGATCGGACTCGGGAGTAGGCCACCGGCGGTCACGTGGGCGGTTCCGCCGAGCATGGCGGCGATGGACGCGAGAAGCAGGGCTCTACCCCACACCAGGAGATGGTGGGTCATGCGGAGAACAGGAGAAGGAGTCCGCCGGTCGTGAATCCGACCATGGTGATCAGCAGCGGGATCTGGCCGGTGATTCGATGCTGGGGCGCAAGCACGCTGAGGGCGCGGTCGTGGGCGGCGATGGCCGCTGTGACGTGCCCGGCAACGACCGCGCCGACCTTGATCGAGGCGAGCAACGTTGGATGGTAGGAGAACCAGAAGGTCGGGGCCAGGGCCGCGGTACCGAAAAGGTTCCAGCCCTTCCCGAACGGGTCGCTGACCAGGCCGAGTGTCTGCAGACCGTAGTCGGCGAACAACGTGATGTAGTGCGCGAGCACGTAGGCAGCGATGATCGGAGCCAGGGAGTGTGCGAACAGTCCCGGTAGTTCAGTGCGCCGCCGTCCGTCCCCGGGCTGCGTGAGCATGGAGCCGAGGGCGAACAGCGTTCCAGCGGCCACGCAGAACACGATGAGGGCGAGGTTGTTGAGGATGTTCGCCGACAGTGAGCTGTTGTAGATGGTCCGGATCCAAAACGGTGAGTTGCCGAAGGAGTCGAAGGCGGTGCTTCCGAAGAGCACCGCAACCACGGCGATCAGCCCAGGCACTGGCGGAGTTCCCGCGAGGTTTGCGAGCGGGCTGCGCAAGACCAGACGCGCAGTGGCGGTCTGAGCGTCGTCCTCGGTTGCGGGCGTGTCCCCGTCGCCTGCAGCGGGGTGTGTGATGTGCCAGGGCGAGAGACGGCCCATCAGGGTCGAGTAGACCTCGAAGGGGTCTGCCTTCTGGTAGAAGGTCGACCCAAACAGGGATCCGCCGACCAGCATGATGGCGACGTAGATCGTGCACCACAGCCGCACGTCACCCAGGCTGCTGCTGTTGTCGTAGACCAGCTCGAGCCAGACGAACGCGAAGAGCCCCAGGGCCGCCGGCCAGTAGCCGAGCTGGGCCGGGTATGTGTAGATCCCGTGCTCCCGGTCGCCACCGGTGGCCCGGCTCAGGAGGGCGTGGATCGTGCGGAGGGGGCTGATGGATCGCCAGACCGGCCCGAAGAGCAGCGAGGCGAAGACGAGCCCGACCCACCACCAGACGTACACGATGCCGAAGAACGGATTGGTGAGACTGTCCTGCCCGAACAGCGCCACGATGACGGTGTAGGCGAAGAGCGCCATGCCGGCGGTCTGCAACGTCCGTCGCCACGCGACCGAGAGCAGCACGCGAGCGATGCGGCTGGAGACGGGTCGCCCTTGAGGCGCGGCTTCGCCGTCGTAGCGGGTCGATCGCCACGCGATGGTCATCACCACGAACGACAGGACCAGCGCGACCCCGGCACCGCCGACCGCGAGCGAGAGCGGGATCGGCAGATCAGCCTGTCCGCCGATGCCATGCGCCTCGATCATTCCTCACCCTCCGCTCCCATTTGTCGGGCCTGGAGGAACGGTCCAGATTGTTCGGTCGGTGTGGCTTGCGGGGTGTTCAGAGCCGCGGCGAGTGCGGCCGGTCGCCGTGAGCTGACCAGCCAGTACGGCGCCGGGTCGGCTGGATCGTCGATGGTGATGCGTACGCCCGTCTTGATGTAGGGGCGCAGGACGAGGTAGGCCCGCGCGTCGGCTTCGGGGCCTGAGATCGCGCGCATCCGTGCGGCATCGAGCGCCTCGACGTGCCCCACGAAGTGACGCTCGATGCGTGCGTGACCGACGTGGAGCCATTGATCGGTCACCACGATCCGCACCGACCCATAGGTCAGTAGGGCCAGCGCGAGAAGGGCGTAGAGCCCGAGCGCGATACCCAAGGCGAGGGAGCCCGGTAGCGCGGCGACCATCGCGAGCCAGAAGGTCCAGATCATGAGCCCCCACAGCAGCCACCAGCGCACCGGCGCCCGTAGACGCTCGCGGTAATCGTCGCGTACTCGCACAGCCCTGCCTCTCGCCGCGCGAGCATCGCGCCCAGCATTCTCCTACGGAGGATAGTAGATGGGTCTAGCGTCGCGGCCGAATGACCACGTAGGCCAGCGCGACGCCGAAGCCGCACACGATGGATCCCACCGCGCTCAGCGACTTGGAGCCTGCGTCGTCTCCGATGACACCCCACGACTGGAGAGTCCACAGGGCACCGAGTGCGATGAGAAGCAGCGCGGGCGGCAGGCCCAGCAGTAGGGCGCGGTACTTCGGCGTCCGCCCGTAGCGAGAGTCCTGCCCGCTGGGAGGAACAGGGGCGGGAGCGGGAGCGGGAGCGGGAGCGGGAGCCGGAGCCTTGGCGCGTTGTCTGGACATCAGCCCTCCCCCGTCGTCGCCGCCGCATACTCCCAATGCCACGGTTCAGGACGTGATCCACCAGACCGTGCCCAGGACGGGTTGACCCATCCCAGGCGCTCAGCGTTGGCGGTCATCCACTCGTACTGCGTCGTCCCGAACTTTTCGATGCCACCGCACAGGTCGACCGCGACTCCCCAGCCGTGGTTGCTGGTTCCGGGCCGGGCAGCGAGTCCGGGCTTGATCGCCGCAAGCCGGCGCTGAGTGGCGAGGTCGCGGTAGCCGTCGGTCATGCACGGTTCCTCACCGAACTCGCGCACATAGGTGGCCGCGAGGCGTGACCATGCCAATGCTGCGTCGCCTCGGAGATGGAATCCGTCCGGTAATTCACACAGACGGGCATCCGGGACCGTGCCATTGGCATCCGGCAAGACCTGCGGCGCCGTGTCACACGCAGCCAACCACGCCGGCTGACGACGAGCGGTGCCCGAGGTGGCACGGGGAGCGCTGCGGCTCAAGGTCACCTCGAGCCGCCGCCGGTCGACCTCGAGGTTGCGGTCGGCTGCTGAGGGGATCGTGGATTGCAGATCTCGGCGGCCGTTGCGGTCGGAGGCCTCCGCGGCCTCCCCGGTTCCTCCGCCGACACCCATGACGGAGGCAGTGCTTCCCAGGGCGACAGCCCCCAGCGTAACGACCGCCGCCGAAATGCCGACCGGGAAGCGAGGGCGCCGCGGCTTTGCTCGTCGCGTGCCTCGATGACGCGCGGGCGCGGACGCGCGGTGCCGCGGTTCCGAACCCATCTGAGGATCTCCTTGCGGCGCCGCGGCTGAATCGAACTTCTACTATAGAAAGTAGTAGACGGTGATCCAAATCGGGTTGCGGCGCCTCGGCCGGCTATCCGCCGACCTGGGCCAGCCCGTAGATGACGAGGAATCCGACGAAGAACATCGCGCTCAGCAGGACCGTCTCGTTCTCCTCATGCGCCTCGACGAGAAGTTCTTCGACTGCCAGGTAGAGGAGAGCGGCCGCACCGAATGCGAGTGCGGCGGCGACCAGTCCCTCGCCTGCGTTGCCGAGCGCGGCCGCCGATCCGACCGCGCCGACCGCAGTCATGAGTCCCAGCCCACCGCTCAGCCCAGCTGCCCGGAACCTCGTCAGGCCCGCCTCGACGAGCTCGCCTTGGACCGACAGGGCGAGAAACAGAATCTCGATCGTGAGCGCCGCGGTCAGAATCACCGCTTGGGCCGACCCCAGCGTCGACCCAAGCCCGACGAGGACGCCGTCCACAAGCAAGTCGACAGCGACTGCCGCCAGCAGACCTATCGGAACCGCCGCACGCGCCGCAACAGCGAGCGTGCCTGACGGTTGTCGCCGATCCAGTAGCCGGCCAAAGGCTCCGAGCGTGAGCATCAGCACGACGCCGACCCCGAATCCGACCACAGCCCATCCCCAGTGCTGTCGGTCACGAAGGTCTGGGAGCACCTCCCCAACGACGGCAGCAATCACAACTCCCGCCGCGAAGTGCTGAACGGCACTCATGGTCGCCGGCCGCGGTTGCCGGAAAGCCGCGACACTTGCCCCGAGTGCGGCAGCGCCAACTGGGAATGCCGTTAGAAGCGCGGCTTGGGGAACTGCGTCCATGCTGTGCTCCTTCTCCATGTCCGGTCGGAGGCGAGACCGCTCGACTCGACAAGTTCACCAGCGACGGTAGTGGAGATCCCAATCGACTCGTGTGATTGGGAGGATGCCAACGGAGGCGGCCCTAGTAGATGGCCGTTGCCCATCGGGCGGCGTGAGGACTGGCCCAACACGCAACGACCGAAGTGCTGATCTCGCGGAGATGAGGGTGCTCCCGAAGCCGATAAGACTAGTGAGCAACCTGGATCGACCTGCCCATGTCCGGACGGTCGCACCAAGCCCGTCGACTGCTCGACAAATCGCACACGGCGGGCAGGACGGCCATACTCGACCGCCGGCCGTTCCACGCGCAAGTTCCTGCGGAGGGTGCCGGGCGGGCCCATGACATTCATCCGAAGTCGCCTGAAGCCCCATTGGCCGTAGGACAGTTGACAGCGCCGGACGCTCTCACACAGGACATCTCCGCAAGGTCGACCTGAAGGCCCGTCTCGCATCGGCAACCCTCTCCGGCCTGGTCCGCACCACAATCCATGACGACCACTGACGATTCTCCGAGCCGTCCGCCGACCGCCCGCCTGCTGCCATTTCAGATCATCGGCACGCATGCTGCCGTTGCAGAAGAGCTGAACGACACACCAAGTCGCCAACCAGCGAGTGCGCCAAGAGAGACGAGCAGACTGCGCCGATTGATCGCAGCGGGCAGTCGTAACGCCATAGGCAGATAGGTGGCCTATATACCTGACGCTGCACGATTGCGGATGTTGACCGCAGTGAAGTCTCAGCAGCTGACGCGGGACCGCACCATCGCCGCGGCAGCGGGACGGAGCGCTCACGGCTGTGGCGCGACTGCGAGCGCTCTGAGACGGGCGTAGGTTCGACACAGCGTCCCAGGGCCACCCTGTAGGGCGAGCACCGTTGGACACCCTAGCCTCTCGACCGCCCGCGCTGCAGGCGTGATGAGCAACGACGACGTCAACGACGTCCGCCACCCATAAGTACAACCCCTCTAGAGAGCAGTCGTACTCGAGTAGGTCTGGGCGCATCGCCCCGGGCCCGCACGGCCAGAGAACGGAGTAGCCTGTTACAACTCCGATGCAAACATCAGGCCGTCTTCACAGTTTGCGCAGGTCAGCATGGGTCAGTCAGTCAGTACTACGACCTGTGATCACTTGTCACGTAGTACTCGAACTCGCTCTTGGGAAAGAGACCCTGGCAACGGCGCCACCGAGAGTCCGAGGTACCTCAGACCCACCTCGGTGATTTTTCGCGACGTCTCCGGGCGCGTCCACGTGGGAAGGGCTAGGTGACTAACCGTGAGCCGGACCAGGGCGTCCGCCGCGTCGGACACTTCTTCGGCGACCATGTCTGGGAAGTTCGAGGTTACCCAGTTGACCAGCGACCTCGTCGCCAGGTCGAGCAGCTGCGCTGACGTTGTGAGCAACGGCAGGATCCCGGTCGCCGACTGCGAGGAGAGCTCGCCGTTAGAGATCAGCACGGCCCTGAGGAGAGGGCTGCGTTCGGCTTCCTCCAGCGTGAAGTCGACGGCAGCCGCGAGTCCGCGACCGGCATCGGCGCGGTGATGGGCCAGCACCTCCTCGATTCCGTCGATAAATCGCGCCGCCTCCCGGAGGACCACGGCCTCGCCCAACCCGGGCTTGTCCTTGAACTCCTTGTACAGCAGGGCACGTGAGACGCCGACGGCGTCGGCGATCTCTCCCATGCGGACTCGTTCCCATCCGCGCTTGACGATCAGGTCGTGGGCGGTCTCGAGGACCGCGGCGCGGACGTGTTCGCGGTACCGATCCCGCATCGTTGGAGGTGCCACAATGAACAGACTAGCCAGAATGTCACTCTCTGGACTGGTGCCGCGCTCGCACGACAATGTGACAGCTAGGTTGCCAGCATCCGTTTTCGGACAACCTCCACTTTCTGTCTCTAGGATGAAGTACATGGCTAGCTCTCAGCAACGTGTCGTCAGCCCCTACCCCCACCGCCTGGGCGGTCACTGCGGCTCCGGCGCGATGCGGGACCTGCTGGAATGGGCCGGACTTGGGTGGAACGGCCCTCCTGACGAAGGACTCGTCTTCGCACTGAGCGGCTCCCTGGACCTCGCATACGTCAGGGACACCGAGCTCATGCCCCCGATCTACCTCGTGGGCCGCGGAGGCGACCTGGAGACAGACCTGCCGATGCGCCTGGGGGCAGCGGTCTCGGTGCACGCCACCGACGACCCGAGCGAGGGATGGGGTTGGGTGCGTGACTCCATCCAGCGTGGCCGCCCAGCCCTCGTGTGGGCGGACATCGCCGAACTGCCGTACCTGCGGGTCCAGCTCCAGATGAGCAGGCACGACATCGTGGTCATCGGGTACGACGACGAGCATCAGATCGCGCACGTCGTCGACAACGACCGCGAGGACGTGCAGATGGTGCCCTACGAAGCGCTGGCCAAGGCGCGGTCCTCGCAGGGCTTCCCCGTCCCGACGCGTCACACCTTCTTGGACATCGAGTGGCCCCAGAAGCTCCCTGACCTGAGGGTCGCCAGCCGTGCCGCGTTCGCCCAGGCGGCCGCTGCCATGACCGCCTCGGACGGACCGTCGATCGTCTCTGGCAGCGACCCGGCGGTGGGAGCCACCGGACTTGCCGCCGTCGACCTGTTCGCCGACGATCTCCCGCGATGGCCCGAAGTATTCCCCGACGACGTACTGCACCTGCTCCTCCTCGGCCTGAGCGCGTTCGTCGAGAAGGCAGGTACCGGCGGCGGACTCTTCCGCAAGCTGCTGGCCAGCGGCGCGCACGACATTGCCCGGCTGACCGACGACCCTGCGGCCACAGCGGTGTCCGACAGTGCCCGTCGCTGCGCCGCGACCTGGTCGCAGGTCGCGTCCCAGGCGCGCAGCGACGGGGCGCCGGCCCGCGAGCGTGCCCGTGAGGCAGCCCGGGTCGCCGCCGCACTCCCAGAGCTGGAGCGGGAGCTCGTGCGCGCGCTCGAGGCCGCCGGGGCTGCCACGCACACCCGGGCGGTCGTCTGGTGAACGGCCAGCACGAGCCGAGCGATGCGGTGGCGTCCGGGCACTTCGTCGACAGCGACCACCCGGCAATCCGTCAGTTCGCCTCATCGGTGGTGGAGGGGGCAGACGACCCACGCGAGCGTGTCCGGCGGCTCTTCGCGGAGGTCCGCGACCGCCTTCGCTACAACCCGTACGGCCTCACGCCCGATCGCGACCACTACAAGGCCAGCTCCATCTTGAACGGCGGCCCCACCTGGTGCGTCCCGAAGGCGGTGCTGCTCACCGCCAGCTTGCGCGCAGTCGGGATTCCGGCCCTGCTGGGCTTCTCCGACGTGCGCAACCACCTGAGCAGCGAACAACTGCTGTCGGTGATGGGCACCGATCTCTTCGTCTACCACGGGTGGACCGCCGTCCACGTCAACGGTCACTGGCACAAGGGCTCGCCGGCCTTCAACACCGAGCTGTGTGAGCGGTTCGGCGTTCCCCCGCTGGACTTCGACGGGACCCAGGACGCGCTGCTCCACGCCGCAGACGGCGCCGGTCGTCGACACATGGAGTACGTACGAGAGAGAGGGACCTACCTCGACCTCCCGTACGACGACATCATGCGGACCCTGCACGAGACCTACGGGCCCGGCCTGACGCAGAGCGGCACCGCGGGACCGGTCCGCCAGGATCCCGCCTTCGAACCGTGAGAGTCAGCATCGGCGACCACGCCGCTCGATCGATGCCGCCAGGGGCACGGTTCACCGATCCGCCGGGACCCCTGCCAGCTGATCGACCATCGCGGTAATGGCGGCCTCCAACCGCCGACACCCTTCCTTCACAGCCCAGGTCTCCCCCAGGTCGTGGAGGTCGTCGAGGGGGACCGGGGGCCCCACGACAAGGCTCACCCGTCGACGCCAGCCCAGGCGAAGACGCCCACTGTAAGGAGGGAGGATCTCCTGCGCGCCCCACTGCGCCATCGGGAGAAGGGGAACAGACGCCGCCAAAGCGACGCGGACGGCGCCGGACTTCATCGCCATGGGCAGTCCGTCCTCTCGCTTCGTGATGGAGCCCTCCGGGTAGACCAGGACCAGTTGACCTCGCGCCACGGCTTCCACGGCACTGCGATAGCCAGCCTGTCCCGCCGACCGGTCGACCTCGACGTGACCTGCGGAGCGGAACCACCACCCCACGACCGGGACCGCGAAGAGGCTGTCCTTGGCCAGGAACCGGGGCACCCGTCGCTGGGCGAGGATCATCTCCGCGACCAGCAGGGGGTCGATGTGCGACACGTGGTTCGCGGCGAGCACCGCGCCGCCGGACCTTGGGACGTGCTCGACACCACGCCAATCCGGGCGACGCAGCACGAGCAGGATCGGCTTGCACACCAGGATCGAGAGCCACCACGCGAAGCCCCTGGCCTCGGCACCGAGGCGTCGATCGGTCCTGAGCACCTCTCGGATCACCCGACGAGTGTAGACAGATGCATGGCAAACGTCCTGCGTGGAGACAAACTAGAGTTTGCGTCACCGTCCGTCCGTCCGTCCGTCGTGACCCTCGAGGAGCCGATCATGAGCGACCTTCCCGCCACTTCGACCGCGCAGCCGAACCGCTCGTCATGAGCGGCTACCACGAGCACGGTCCCGCTGCGCCGACGACGTTGGCGGCGTGGATCAGTGCCATGTCGCGACCACAGCCATCCGAATCGGGCCGCCTCCCCTCACACTCCCCCACCTGCGCGGGATGCGGCACGGAGAACCCCGCCGGGCTCGCCCTGCAGGTCGACGCCACCGAGGCGGGCGTGCGCTGCGTGCACCGCTTTGACCACCGCCAGGAGGGTGCGCCCGGGATCACCCACGGCGGTCTGGTGGCGGCGGCGTTCGACGACCTCTTCGGATTCCTCCTCTACCGCGTCGGAGAGCTCGCCGTGACCCGGTCACTGACCGTCGAGTACCTCCGGCCGGTCCTGTTGGGGACCGAGTACGAGTTCACGGCCCGCGTCCGCGACCATGCGGGACGACGACTGCGCGTGGACGCCGAGGCGGTCGACCAAGTCGGCGACAAGGTCGCCACCGCGCACGCGACGTTCATCGTCGTCGACCTCCAGCACTTCGAGCAGGGCATGGCCACGACCGGTCCCTGACATCCTCATTCCGCGACGAACGGCTCCAGCTCGACCGCGGGGTCGAGCGGGATCCCGTGGCCGGCCAGCGCATCCTGGAGCACGAGGGTGACGTGACCAGCGAGCCGTCCGACCATGACGTCCAGGGACTCGTCTCGCTGGTCGAGCCACCAGATGACGGTGGCATCCACCATCCCCATCACCCCGACCAGAATGCCTTCAGGAAAGCTCGCCACACCCGATTTGGTGTAGCCGCGGGCAGCCGCAGCGATCTCGTCGAGGAGGCGCGACCGCCCCATCCGGGCACGATGCAGGGTCCGACTCTGCCCACGGGCTGCCAGGAAGCGGTAGAGATGCGGATGCTCGTCGGCCCAGGTGGCGCAGGCGCGCACCAACCCCTCGACGACCTGCTGAGGCGTGCCTCGTCGGGTCAGGTTCGGGCGTACCCGCGCGATCAGGTCCTGCGCTGCTCGCCTGGCCATCTGGTCGTCCAGGTCGTCTCGGCTGGTGAAGTAGCGGTAGACGTGCGGCCTGGGGATGCCAGCCCGCTCCGCGATGAGGGCGGTGCCGGCGCCGATCCCGGACTCGTCGATGACCTGCATCGCGGCCTTGACCACGCGCTCGCGCTTCTCGTTGCGATCCAGCTCGTCGCGCGACGACCGCCGTCGGACGGTCGAGTCCGCCCATCGTCTCACTTCGACCATCGCCGCAGCCTACAGGCGCGGGGCGACGGCTCTGCTCGGTGCCGCACAACGCCGGGCACCGCCCAACGCCGACGTGGGACACCTTGTACCCAGGTCGGTGGCCGTGGTCTGATGGGGGTACACCCTGTACCCAATGATCCGGAGGCTCCCATGACCACGCGCCGTTCCCCTTGGATGGACGACGACCTCGAGGACCTGCGTGACCTGGCCCGCACTTTCTGCGAGAAGGAGATCAGGCCGCACATCGAGACCTTCATCGCCGACAAGCACGTCGACCGGGACCTGTGGAACCGCGCCGGAGCGGTGGGTCTGCTGTGCCTCTCCATCCCCGAGGAGTACGGCGGCGGCGGCGGGACCTTCGCTCACGAAGCTATCCTCATCGAGGAGCAGGCACGAGTCGGTGACAGCTCGTGGGGCGCCTCCCTGCACAACGGCATCGTCGCACACTACCTGCTCGCCTACGGCACCGAGGAGCAGAAGCAGCAGTGGTTGCCGAAGATGGCGTCCGGCGAGGTCGTCGGAGCGATCGCGATGACCGAGCCCGGTACCGGGTCGGACCTGCAGAACATCAAGACCAAGGCGATCCGTGAAGGCGACGAGTACGTCGTCAGCGGCTCGAAGACCTTCATCACCAACGGTTCACAGGCCGACCTCGTCCTCACCGTCGTCAAGACCGACCCCGACGACAAGGCCGCCGGGATCTCGCTGATGCTGGTGCCCACCGCCGCTGAGGGATTCTCAAGGGGGCGGGTCCTCGACAAGATCGGGATGAAGGGACAAGACACCTCCGAACTCTTCTTCGACAACGTCCGCGTCCCCGCCACCAGCCTGCTCGGCCACACCGAAGGACAGGGTTTCGTCCAGCTGATGGAACAACTTCCCCAGGAGCGACTGCTCGTCGCCGTGTCGAACGTAGCGGCCATGGAGTTCTGTCTGACCGAGACACTGCGCTACGTGCGCGACCGCAGCGCGTTCGGACGCCCGATCTGGGGGTTCCAGAACACCAAGTTCAAGATGGCAGAGGTCGCCACCGAGGCGCGGGTCGCGCGCGCCTTCGTCGATGAGTGCATCGAACTGCACCTCGACGGGGAACTGGACATCCCCACCGCAGCCATGGCGAAGTTGTGGTGCTCCGAGCGGGCCCAGCGAGTCGCCGATGCCTGCCTCCAGCTGCACGGCGGGTATGGCTACATGAACGAGTACCCCATCGCCCGCGCCTGGGCCGACCTGCGCGTCTCCCAGATCTACGCAGGCAGCTCGGAGATCATGAAGGAGATCATCAGCCGCTCCCTGTGAGCCCATCCGCGACCGACCATCCCAGGCTCGGGGCGGGTTCCCTCGACGGGCGTCGAGCATTGGCGCGTCGGCGCCCGTCGCTGCCACGGGGATCGAGCGGGGGAACAAGACGCCACCGCCGAGGATGTCGGACGTTGCCGACATGCCAGCGCGCCCCAGGACAAGAGGTCCGGGAACCAGCGGGCCGCCCTCCCCGAGAGAGTCTTCCTCGCCGCAGAGCCCCACGTCATGCTCCACATGGGCGGCGCTGCTGCGCCTCTCACCCCCGCCCGACCCGGGTCCCGCACAACCTGGTCGAACTGGTGAACGAGGTGCGCCCCGGTCGCCGTCGTCCGCCCGTGGAACCTCAAGCCGGGCCCACCCAGTGCTCGGTCCCGGACCGTTGCAGCGGTGGGTCGTCAACGAGGACATCGCCTTGACCACCACGTCCGACGCTGGGCGCCTTCGTCTCCAGGCTGCACGGCCCCAGGCCGACATGCCCCCCGGCTACCCGGGGAGATGCACCCCGCCGAGGGTCTCGCCGACGGCATCGCCATGTCTGCCACGATGCACCACGCACTCGTGGACGGGTACACCGCGATGAAGCTGCTCCAGCGGCGCCTCTCCACCAGTCGCGACGATCTTAAGTCCCGGCCCCTCCTCGCCGTTGGTCCCCGGTCGCGCCGAACAAAGGAGCGGGCACCGATGGCCCGCTTGCGAGTGCGGGGCCGCGGTGCTCGACGACCTGCTGGGCGGGGAGTGGGAGGCCAGGTCGGCGCATTGACGCTGCGCTGTGGTCTCCCCCTGCGCGGATCCTGCTCGGGCCCGTCGCGGCGGTGCCCGCCTGGTCAGCTCCTGCTGACCCGCTCCAGGTAGGCATGCCGAGCAGCAGTGTCCACGCGGTCGAGGAACACCGTGTCGGTCCCGAGTATTGCGCCGAGCCGGGTCGCGATCTTTTCGGGCACGAACTTCATCGCTGCCACCATGGAACCCGCCGCCCGCGTAACCCTCACGTACGGCTGTGGCCGCTCAATCAGCGCCGCCGTCGCGCGCGCGATCTCCTGCGGCTCGGCATTGCGCATGCCCTTGGCCCCACTCGTCCCGGACACCAGCTCGGTGTTGGTGAAGGTGGGCCGCACCGTGGACAGCCTGACACCCGACTTCCGATACTCCAACCGTGCCGCCTCGGTGAACCCGATGACGGCGAACTTGGTGCCGCAATAGGTCGCCAGGCCCGGCACCGGCAGCTCTCCGGCCAGCGAGGCCGTGTTGATGATATGCCCCCGCCGCCGCGGCAGCATCCTCTGCAGCGCGAGCTTCGTGCCGAAAATGACACCCAGGACGTTGATCTCGACCTGTCGACGGGTGACCTCGTCCGGCTCCTGGTGGACATGCCCGGTCGGCATCACCCCCGCGTTGTTGATAAGCACATCGATGGGACCGAGCGCGTCCTCGGTCGCGTCGAGGAAAGCGCTGATCGACTTCGGGTCCGTCACGTCGAGTCGGACCGCAACCTCGACGCCGAGGTCCTCGGCAGCGGACTTGAGCTTGATCTCGTCGATGTCGCCGATCGCCACCTGGTGGCCGCATCTGATCAGCTCCTGCGCGGTGTGGAAGCCGATCCCTCGGGCGCCGCCGGTGATGGCAACCACCCGTGATCTCGTCGTTGTCGTCATGGTGCCTGTTCCTTTCAGACGCCGAGCCGCTGGCGCAGGCCGCGTCCCGCGGCCAGGCGCAGCACTCGGCCGGCGATGGCCGCACGCCGGGCGGAGTACGGGTACCAGGTGAGCTCCTTGGTGGTCAGCGGGATGCGCGGCTCGGTGATGGCCTGGACACGGCAGTACTTCCGCAGGCCCTGCGCCCCGCCCAGCCGTGCCCCCAGTCCCGACGACTTCCAGCCGCTGTGCGGCAGCCCGACGGCGAACAGGTTGCTAAAGACGTCGTTGACGTTGACCGCTCCGACGTCGAGCCGGTCGGCAATCCGCCGTCCGCGTTCGACGTCGCGCGTCCACACCGTCGCAGAGAGCCCGTACTCGGAGTCGTTGGCCAGGCGCACCGCCTCCTCCTCATCCGCCGCTCTCATGACCGGCAGCGTCGGACCGAAGGTCTCCTCGGTCATGCACGCCATGCGGTGGTCGACGTCGACGAGCAGGGTGGGTGCATAGAAGTTCCCCTGCGCACCACGGGCGCCACCGACCAGCACCCGTGCGCCCGACTCCCGGGCGTCCTCCACGTGCCGCTCCACCGTGTCCACCTGCGCCCGGGTCACCATCGCGCCCACGTCGTCGCGCGTCCCCGACCCCTGCCGGAGCGATCCGACCGCGGTGGCCAGCTTCTCCACAAACCGGTCGTAGACCTGGTCCACCACGTAGACGCGCTCCACGGAGATGCACACCTGTCCGGAGTTGAACATGCCACCCCACGCGATGCCGTGCGCGGCTCGGTCCAGATCGGCGTCCTCCAGCACGATCGCCGCATCCTTGCCACCCAGCTCCAGGCTGACCGGCTTCAGCAGCTCCGCGCAGCGCGTGGCCACGCGACGCCCGGTGGCCGTCGAACCGGTGAACTGGACGAAGTCGGCGGCCTCGAGCACCTCCGCTCCCGTCTCGCCGGGACCCGCCACGTGGGCGAGCACGGGTGGCGCTCCGATCTCGTGCCATCCCTCGATGACGCGTGCGCAGGTCAGCGGAGTCATCTCCGAGGACTTCGTCAACACGGCACAGCCGGCTGCCAGCGCAGGTGCGGCATCCATGAGAAAGAGAGTGATCGGGAAGTTCCACGGGGTGATGAGTCCCACGACGGGGTAGGGGCGATAGGTGCGCGTCAGCCTCTTCGGGAGGCTCAGCAGCCCTCCGGACCCGATGCGTTCGGGAGCGAGGAACGCCTTCGCGTGGTCGGCGTAGTAGGAGATGAACTCGCACGAGGCCGTCGTCTCCACCAGGGCGTCGGGCCGCACCTTGCCGGTCTCCGCCACGAGCATGTCCGTCAGCTCGTCGGTGTGCTCGAGGATCCAGGTCCGCCAGCGGCGCAGCCACACCGCACGGGCAGCCGGCCCGATGTCACGCCACTCGGTTTGGGCGGCACGGAGATCGGCCGTGATGGCTTGCACACGAGTGGCGTCGGCGACCGGTACCGAGCCAACGACCGTCCCGTCGATGGGTCGACGGATGTCGAGGGCAGACGCGGACGGGGCGTTCATTGGAGCTCCTGTCTAGGGGGCGCGGACCAGCGGGATAAGCGAGGTTCCAAGCTGATGAGGCGTATCAGATGTCGATGACGTCAAGATCTTCGTCGGCGTGGAGAGCGCGAAGGCGCTTCTTGTCGAACTTGCCGACCGAGATCTTGGGCACCTCGGGGATGGCTGCCGTCGTGAGCTGGAGGTTCATTCATCGTGCTCTTCAGTGGTTCCTCAGGCTGTCAGTGAGCAGGTGCGGCGGGGCGCCGCGATCGAGCCGGTGCGGCAATGGTGGCCGGTCTGAACGGTCAGCTCGCTGCGACGCCCAGGAGCGCGTCTCGGTCGACGTGGAGTCCCTGGGCGATCGTCCGCTTGCTGAAGGCGAAGTCGCGCGGCCGGTTGACGCAGTCAGCGGCAATGAGTTCCCCGGCGCGCAGGTAGAAGCAGGTGAAGTCGCGATCACAGCTTGGGTCACCACTGAGCACGATCTCGTCGTAGCCGGTGTTCAGTCCCGCGATCTGGAGCTTGAGATCGTACTGATCCGACCAGAACCACGGCAGCGCCGCGATGGTCTTGTCCTTGCCGCATAGGGTCGCGGCTGCGACCTTCGCCTGTTCCCCCGCGCTCGGCACGGACTCGAGTCGGACGCGCCGCCCGTACCGCGCCATCAGGTGGCTGGTGCAGTCGCCCGCGGCCACGATGTCGTGATCGCTGGTGCGGGCCTGGTCGTCGATCACGACGCCGTCGTCGACGAGGAGACCCGCGGCGGCTGCGAGCTCGGTGTTGGGTTGGATCCCGACGCCGACGACGACGAGGTCGGCCGGGAGTTCGTCACCACCGGCCAGTCGGACCTCTCGGACCCGGTTGTCGCCACCCAGGGCCTCGACGAGGGCACCGGTGCGGACGGTCACTCCCGCGTCGCGGTGGAGGCGCTCGTAGAACGCCGAGACCTCCGGGGCGGTGACCCGTTCGAGCACCCGGTCGGCGGCCTCGAGAACGGTGACGTCCAGTCCGAGCGCACGCAGGGAGGCAGCTGTCTCCAGGCCGATGTAGCCGCCGCCGACGATGACTGCTCGCCGACCCGGTTGCGCCGACTCTCGGATCTGCTCCACGTCGGTGAACGTGCGTAAGTAGTGGACGCCCGGGAGGTCGGCTCCCGGCACGGGGAGCCGCCGTGCCCGGCCACCCGTGCACAGCGCGAGCTTGTCGTAGGGCATGCTCTCGCCGTCGGCCAGCATTACCCGCCGGTCTGTGCGCTCGATCGACTCCACGTGCGCATTGACCAGCCGGATCTGCTGCTTGGCGTAGAAGTCCGCCTTCCGGATCGCCAGCTCCTCCAACGTGCTCTTGCCGGCGAGGTATGCCTTGGACAGCGGCGGTCGCTGGTAGGGCAGAGCCGCCTCGTCACCGACGACGACGACCTCGCCGGCCCAGCCTTCCTGACGGAGGCTGGCCGCCAGTTGAGCCCCGGCGTGACTGGCTCCGACCACGAGCGCGGTCCCCTGTGTCATGCGCCGCGCTTCGGGGTCAGGCGCACCATGAGCTTGCTGATGCCCCTGACGAAGTTGGACTGGACGTACTCCGGCTCGCCGACGACCTCGATGTCCTCGAACCGAGGAAGCAGCTCCTCCCAAAGAATCCTCAGCTGGAGCTCGGCCAGCCTGTTGCCCATGCACCGGTGCACCCCGAACCCGAAGGAGATGTGGTTGCGCGCGTTCTTGCGGTCGATGATCAACTCGTCAGGTCGTTCGAAGACACGCTCGTCCCGGTTCCCCGAGGCGTACCACATGACCACCTTGTCGCCCTTGCGGATGAACTGCCCATTAAGCACGGTGTCCTTCTTCGCGACCCGGCGCATGTACGCAAGTGGCGTCTGCCAACGAATGATCTCCGAGACCATGTTCGGGATCAGGTCCGGATTCGCCTTGAGCTTCTCGAACTGCTCGGGGAACTGGTTGAGGGCCAGCACACCGCCACTCATCGAGTTGCGCGTGGTGTCGTTGCCTCCGACGATCAGCAGGATCAGGTTGCCCAGGAACTCCATCGGACGCTCGATCAGGTCCTTGGTGTCCTCGTTGCTCTGCAACATGGTGATCAGGTCGAAACCGGGCTCCTCCCCGGCAGCGAGTCGAGCCGCCTTGTCGTGCCAGTGCGCGCTGAGGCCGCGAACGGCGCCGACCATGCCTCGAAAGATCTCGTCGTTGTCGGAGGGACCTCCGTTGGCCTCCTCCATCGCGGTGGCGAGGTCGGACCACTCGGTCAGCTTGCGTCGTTGGTCGTAGGGGAAGTCCAGCAGCGTCGCGAGCATCCGAGCGGTCAGCTCGATCGACACCCGGTCGACCCAGTTGAACGGCTCACCGGTCGGGAGCTCGTCCAGCACCTCCTGGACCCGCGAACGGATCAGGGCCTCCATCTCGCGAAGGTTCTTGGGCGCAACGACCCCTTGAACGGCGGCCCGCTGCTGGTCGTGCTTCGGGGGGTCCATGGCGATGAACATCGCGACGTCCATGAACCGGGGTGGTTTGCCGATGATGATGAAGGGTTCGGCGGAGAAGACCTCGTGGTTTTTGTCGACGGCGATGATGTCGGCGTGCCGAGTGACCGACCAGAACGGACCGAACGGGCTGTTGGGCTGGTAGTGCACGGGCGCTTCGTTGCGCACACGCTCGAAGTACGACTGCCACCTGCCCTGGCGGTACAGGAACGGGTTGCTCAGGTCGATGTCGGCGAGCTCGACCTCGTCCGCCGGCGGGATCGGGGTCTCGACGAAGATCTTCTGCCCGTTCGTTCCGGTCACCCAACGACGGGTCTTGTCGTAGAGATGGGCGCCCCGGATCTGCAGTTCCATCGGGAGGGTCGACTGGACCTTATCGCTCAGCGTGTCTGCAATGTTCATCATCATCGATCCACTTTCCTTTCGATCACATCTGGAACTCGGGCAGCTGGACGACCAGGCCGTCCCACTCCTGCGACACCGCCATCTGGCAAGACAGCCGGGAGGTCGGCTGTCGCTCAGGATTCATCGACAGCATCTCCTCCTCGACGGGACCGGAGAGACCCACCTCCTCAGACCACTGCGGGTCGACGATCACGTGACAGGTGCCGCACGCGGCCTCGCCCCCACAATCGCCGTCGATGCCCGGCACCATGTTGTCGACCGCGACCTGCATGAGCGACCGGCCCTCCTCCAGCGGCGCCTCATGCTTCTCGCCGTCGTAGGAAACAAAGGTGACTACACCCATTGGCTTGACTCCTCACGTATCGAAGACGTAATGAGAGTCTTGTGACTCTGGGTGCGTGTGGCTATGGTCTCCACAGTCAGAATGTTGTGATTTCGGCTCAAGGGATGCGTGCGATGCGTGTGTACGAACCCGGCGTCCCGCCTCTCGCCTTTACGCAGATGCTCAACAGCTCTGCAATCGATCGTGAGGCTGCTGCCCGGTTCCGCACGGTGATGGCGCGGGAAGGGACCGATGAGACCGCACTTCTCGCCCAGGATCGGCAGGCACCGGTGCGCTGGTTCCGAGAGGTGTACCCGGTCCTCGACAGGGCCGAGGCGACTCAGTTGGGTTTCGCCTTCGCCGAACATTCCCAACTGACCTCCTTCGGGCCGCTGAGCGTGCCGCTGGTGAGCGCGGGCTCGGTCGCAGAAATCGTTGAGCTCTTTGCCTTTCTGCCTTTGATCTCCACGGCCCTGCGCCCCCACGTCCACCCGGGCGAAAGCGGCCTCACCATTGGGCTCACCGGACACACGCGCGACCCGGACTTGGACTGCCTCGTCGTCGCCTATGGCGGCTCCACGGTGCTGCGACTGCTGGACCTGCTCGCAGGGACCCTGCCCTCGGTCACGCTGTACCTGGAGTGGCCAGCGCCGGCGTCTGCGGCGGAATGGGAGCAGTCCCGAGGTGGGCGCGTGGTCTTCGACGCGCCCACTTCGTACGTGCAGGTTCCTCAGGACGCGCTCGACGAGGTGTGCCGCTTCGCGGACCCTGTTGCCTACCGCGTCGCGATCGCGGACCTGCGCACAGCGCTGGAGCGGCGCCACGGCACGATCTCCTTCGCAGAGCGAGTGCGGCTTTTGCTCGAGGAGGACCCCGGACAGGCTCACGGCGCCCGCGTTGCCGACAAGCTCTCGGTCTCGACCAGCACCCTGAAGAGGAGACTCGCCGAGGAGGGCACGACCTTCCGTGAGGTCCGCGAGTCCTGGCTGCGCGAACAGGCGATCGCGCTCCTGCTCGACCCGACCATAACAATCAGCCAAGTGGCCGCGGATCTCGCGTACGGCGATCTAAGCAACTTCTCACATGCGTTCAAGCGATGGACCGGGCAATCCCCGAGGGAGTTTCGACACACGAGGGGCCACCCGCCAGACGACTTGTCACGCGCGTCCCCCGCCGGATCGGGGCGACGCGATCAGCGATGAGGAACCTCGATCAAGTCGTCCCGCTGGTCATTGCGTCGACCGTCGACTTGCCTCGCCTGAACCGAGCGATCTCCTAGGCTCGCAGGTGGCCTCACCTGATGGTGCAGCAGGCCGACCCTCTGCGCGCAAATGGCCTCCTGGCGGGCTGGCTAACTGCCTTCATGCCGGCCCCACCGTGAACGCGCTCCACATGGGCACAGTCCAACTCTGGGTCTCCCTCAGACCCCGGCGACCCGGGGGAACCGGAGATGATTTTCGGACCGCGCGGGCGGTGTTTGGCGAGGGTCAGCCGGGCCGAGGAGTCAATCGCTGCCCAGGCGCTGGATCGTCGACTCCCTTGTCCAGGTCTTGGCGGGGGCCTCAATCGGTGAGCATCGCCTTGAGCTTGCTCAATGCGCTCTCTCGTTGAGACGCGGGCCTGGTCGCGTCATCGGCCCGCATACGTTGTCGGGCCGCTAGCTCGAGTCGATGGCCGATTCGGATGGCGGGTTCGTCAAAGTCGCTGGCGAGGCCGGCGGCGACGGCCATGGCGGCCCAGTCGTGGCGCGCGGTGGTGCGGGCTGCCCGCGCGACCGCTTCGGTGGGTGGATTGGTGGCGAGTTCATCGATGACCAGGCGCACACCCCGGTAGTCCTTGGCGGCGTGACACCAGGCTTCGATGACGCTGGCCTCGCGGTCGTCGGGCTCCTCGGCGAGAGCACGTTCTATCCGTGCGGTGAGAAGGGTGTGCCAGCGGAGCAGGAGCGCGTCGGCGAGGTCCTCCTCGTCGGCGAAGAAGGTGTCGACGTGGTCGACGTCGGTGGGGATTCGTCCGTCTTGGCGGGTGAGGATCTCTTGGGTCACGGTGTGTAGGACGGTGGCACGAGTGGGCTTGGGCTGGTCCTTCATCGGTGCGCCTCTCGCGGGGTCGAGCTGGTGCGCTTGCCTGGTCGCAGGGGCAGGGAGGCGTAGCCGCGGATAGGGCCGGAGCGGAGCCGGACGGCTGCGTCGAGGTCGACGTCCCAGTCGCGGTGGCGGGCCAGCAGCGCCTGGAGCGCGAGGCAAGCCTCGAGGCGGGCCAGGGATGCGCCGAGACAGAAGTGGATGCCGTGTCCGAACGCGACCTGTCGTTCGGGGGCGCGGTGGATGTCGAACCGGTCGGCGTCGGGGAAGGCGTGGTCGTCGCGGTTTGCGGAGCCGAACAAGAGCAGCACGGTGTCGCCCTTGTTGAGGTGCTGGCCGTGCAGGTCAACCGGTCGGGTCAGGGTGCGCGCGAGCCCCTGGACGGGTGAGTCGTAGCGCAGCAGCTCCTCGACCGCGGCCGGGATGCCGGCCGGGTCGTCTACGAGCTTGCGTCGGCTGTCGGGGTGGTGGGCAAGGACCACGGCGCTGTTGGAGAGCAGGTTGGTGGTGGTTTCGTGGCCGGCGATGAGCAGCAGGAGGCAGAACCCGAGGAGCTCTTCCTCGCTGAGGTGCCGGCCGTCGACCTCGGCGTGGACGAGGGCGGTCATGAGGTCGTCTTGGGGGTGCGTGCGGCGCTCGGCGAGGAAGCTGGCGAAGTAGTCGTAGAGCGCGGCGGCGGCGTCCAACCCGGGACCGAACTCTCCTCGGGTGGGGTTGGATTGGATGAGGGTGGTCGACCAGGTACGGAACCGGTCGCGGTCCTCGCGTGGGACGCCGAGCATGTCGGCGATCACGATCGCTGGGAGCGGGCCGGCGAGCTCGGCGACGAAGTCCCAGGTGTCGGCGTCAGGGGTCCGGTCGAGGAGGTCGTCGACGAGGGTGTGGATGTGGGGCTCGAGTGCGGCGATGCGGCGGGGGGTGAAGGCGCGGCTGACGATGCGGCGGAGCTGACTGTGCCGTGGCGGGTCGGTCATGATCAGCATGGGAAGGAAGAGTTCGGTCATGTCCACACCTGGTGGGGTGGGGAAGATCCCTGAGGCCGAGGAGTAGGTCGTCGGGTCGTGGAGGGCGGCGTCTATGTCGTCGTAGCGGCTGAGCACCCAGCAGTCCGCCGTGGCCGACCAATACGCGGGGGCGCTTTCACGCAGGGCGCGATAGACCGGGTAGGGGTCCGCTATCACTGCCGGGTCGAAGGGGCTGTAGGTCAGCCGCTGCTCGATCATCGGTTGCTGGGGCTGTGGTTGCTGGGTCATTCGCATCCTCTCTTGTGGGTCGTCGGATCAGGTGGCCGCGTCGGCACGAGCTCGTCCCGGGCGAAGTGTTCGGGCGGGTGCGATCCTGCTGTGAGGCCACCAGCTGCGGTCCTCGAACAACGCCGCGCAGGCGGGGACGACCAGGGTGCGGACCACGAAGGTGTCGAGGAGTAGTCCGGCGGCGACGGCGAACCCGGTCTGGGCGAGTGCTTCGACGGGCGAGAAGAGCAGCGCGACGAATGTGGAGGCGAAGATGAGGCCGGCGGCGGTGATCACGGGGCCGGTCGCGGTGACCGCGCGGGCGACCTCGTCGCGGTCCAGCGCGAGCCCGCTTTCACGCATCCGGCTCATCAGCAGGATGTTGTAGTCCGCGCCCACGGCGACGAGCAGCACGAACACGATGACCGGCACGGTGAAGTGGATGTCTTGTCCGGCCAGGTGCTGGAACACCAGGGTGGTCAACCCGAGGGCGGCTGCGCAGGACAGCACCACGGAGGCCAGCAGGTACAGGGGCGCTACCACGGCGCGGAGGGTGAGGACGAGGATGAGCAGCACCATGAGCAGCACTGCCAGGACCACCAGCACGGCGTCGTCGGCGAGGTAGTGGGCTAGGTCGGCGCCGAGCCCGGCTGCGCCGGTGGCGAGGATCGTGGAGTCGTCGAGTCGGGTGTCGTTCATGGCTTGCTCGGCGGCCGCATGGACTTCGTCGTAGCGTTCCTGGCCGGCGGGGGTGAGGGGGTCGGTGTCGCCGGTGATCTGGATGCGAGTCAGCTTCCCGTCTGCGGAGAGGAACTGACTGCGGGCCAGGGCGAAGTCGGGCTTGCCGAGGGTCGAGGCGGGCAGGTAGAAGCCGCCGGCCTCGGGGGTGTCGGCGCGCTGGTTGACGTCCTGGAGGTAGCCGGCGGATCCGCCGAGGCCTTCTTGGAGCTTCTCGGTCTGGGTGAGGAGCCGCTCGATTCCAGGTGCGATGCCGGCGGCGCCGTCGGCGAGCCGGTCGGTGCCGCCCTCCAGTTCGCCGAGCTTCGACCCAAGCTGCGCCTGTCCTTCGGCGATCCGCCTGCTGCCGGACTGTGCCTGGCGAAGTCCGGCCGCGAGCTGGTCGAGCCCGTGGGCGAGGCGGCCGTCACCGGCGGCGAGCCGGTCCGCGCCGGCGGCCGCTCGGGCCAGCCCGGGCAGAAGCTCATCTCGCAGGCCGGTGTAGATCTTGCGCAGGCCCTCACGGGAACGCTTGCAGGTCGGGTCGGCGGTGCAGATCGGATCGTCCTCGAGGGCCTCGACGATCATCCCGAGACCGTCGACGGCCACGGCGACCTGGTCGTGGGCGGTGCGGAGTCCGGCGGCCAAGGTAGCGGCACCGTCGCGCAGCTGGCGGGCTCCGTCGGCTGCCTGGTCAGTGCGGTCGGCGGCCTGTCCGAGCCCGTCGGCGATGAGGCGGCTGCCGTCGCTGAGCTTCCCCGCGCCTTGCTCGGCTTTCCCGGCGCCAGCCGAGACCTGCCCGAGTGCGTCACTGAGGTCGCCGGCGCCGAAGGCGAGCCGCTTCAGGCCGGGCTCGCCGGCCTCGAGCTTGTTCTCCGCCTGGCGGAGTCCTTTGGCGAGCTTCCCGAGCTGGTTGGCGATGGATGCGGGTTCGAGCGGTGTCCCAGCCGGTCTGGTGATGCTGCGGACCTGGTCGACACCGTCGACCTTGGCCACGGCAGTGCTGATGGCGTTGATGACGGCCAGGTCGCGGGTGTTGGCCATGTCGTGGTCGAAACGAATGAGCAGGTAGTCGCGCAGCGTCTGGTTGGGCGGGAAGTGCTCCGCCATCGCCGCGAGTCCGAGGTTGCTGGGAGTGTCGGGCGGCTGGGCGGCGCGTTCGTCGAAGGAGAGCTGCATCGTGGGCAGCGCCAGAGCCAGGAGAATGAGCACCGTGAGGCCCGCGACCAGGATCCGGGCGGGGTGTCGTCCGACGAGGCGGCCGGTGCGGGCCCATCGCGAGTCGGCTCGGGGTTGCGGCGCGGGGCCGATGCGGGGCCCGAACCAGCGCATCAGTGCCGGAGTGAACGTGAGACTGACCGCGACCGTGACCGCGACGCAGATCGCCATCGGTGGGCCGGTGGTGGCGAAGATTGCCAGGTCGGTGAAGCCGAGGCAGATCGCGCCGAGGATGACGGTGGCGGCCGAGGCCAGAAGCGCCGGACCGACTCGGGAGACCGACTCGGCGACGGCGTCGAGGGGTTGGAGTCCTCCGGCGTACTCCTCCCGGAACCGGGAGATGAGAAAGACGCAGTAGTCGGTCCCCGCACCCAGGGTGATGGCCACGACGAAGGCGTCGGTGTAGGTCGACAACGCCAGCCCGTGCTCACCCGCCCAGGCCAAGGCGCCGCGGGTGCACAGCAACGCGACCCCGATCGTCGCCAGCGAGACGAGCACGGTCGCGACCCGGCGGTAGACCAGCCACAAGATGCCAACCAGCAACAACAGCGAAACCACGGTGACCTTCAACGACGCCTCGTTCACCGCCGTGGTCAGGTCCGCGATCATCGCCGGATCCCCGGTGACGTGCACCTCCGTGCCAGTGGGGGTCCGGAGGTCGTCCACCACCGAACGGAGCCACTTCACGTCCTCATCCGAGGCCGGTGACCCGACCGAGGAGCGCAGCCCGACCACCAGGTAGGTCGCCTCGCCGTCCGTGCTGGTCATCGACTCGCGGACCTCAGGCTTGCCCAGGTAGTCCTGGACCTCCGATACACGATCCGAGTTCTCGAGCATGCGCACCAGATCGACGTAGACTCTGCGGTCCCTGACGCCGAGGCCGTCATCGCTGGTGATGACCACGTACACGTAGGAACGGGTCTCACCCGAGCCGAACGCGGTGTCCATGACCCGCAGCCCGTGCAGGGTCGGGGCGTCCTCGGGCAGGAACGCGGTGCTGCTGCGCTCCACCACCGTGCCGAGTGGAGTCACCAGCAACGACAAGGCGGTCGCCGCTAGCACCCACCCGACCATCACCACAGCCGGAAAGCGATACCCCAACCCCAGGCCCGACCTCAGCGACCTGCCGATCCCGTCTCGTCGAGCTCGCTCCATCTGTCCCAACGTCCTCGTGTTGGATTCACAGTTTGTACTAGCAGTACAACATAGGATGTGGCTCGCGTCGAGAACGTGGTTCCTCCAACGACCGCGCCAACGGAAGGGAGACGAGATGAGGAAGCTTCCGGTGAAGCTGGCCAGTCAGCTCTACGGGGCGGCGGAGCTGATCGCCGAACGCGGGCTCGACGGCACCAAAATCGAGGACATCGCCGAGGCCACCGGCATCCCCAAGGCCACACTCTATTACCACCTCGAAGGCAAGAACGCAGTCCTGGAGTTCCTCCTCACTGACCTGCTGGAGATGATCGCCGGCGCCGTCGGGATAGCCATAGCGAGCGCCGAGAGCGCGCGGACCCGCCTCGAAACCGCCGTCACCGCACAACTAGGCGTAATGCTCGAGCACCCCTTCCTCTGCCGGGCGTTGGTGGGCGACCTCGGGCGCGCCACGCGACTTCCCGATTTGGCGGTAGCGCTGCGCGCAGCCTTCTTCGAACCCATCGAGCAACTCTTGACCGACGGAGCCGCCGATGGCTCTCTGCGCCAGGTCACCGACCCAAGCGCCGTGGCGACGAGCATTTTCGGCGCCATCACCGTCGCCGGTCTGAGCGCTGCTGTCGACGGGCCACTGAAGGAACCGTCTTCCGAGGCAGTTCGGCTGTCCGCGGCGATCAGCGACCTGATCCTCGACGGTCTCGCCCCGCCCGGCACGCGCGATGCCCTCGAGTCATGACTCGCCCTTGGGCGGGGAATACCCGCGCACTTGCTGACGCCTTTACGAGTCGCTTGCGGGAGTGCCGAACCAGGGGAGACGGAAGGCGAACGTTGCACCGCCGCCGGGCGGGGACAGGTAAACCACGTCGCCCCCATTGAGAAGCAGTAGTCGCCGGACGATGTGAAGCCCTAACCCACTTCCCCGCTGCCCACCCGCTCGGGCGCTCTCGGACCGTGTGAAGCGGTCGAACATGCGACGTTCGAATTCCCGAGGCACCCCGGGACCCCTGTCCGTCACCGCAACGCGAACGGACCTGGCGTCTGTTCGAATGTCCACCACGACTGGTTCCGCGCCGTACTTCAGCGCATTCGTCAGCAGGTTCGTCACGATCTGTATCAGATGGCCACGGTCGACGAGCGCCGTGGCGTCTCCTGAAGTGCGGACCATAATCGACGACGTCACACTTAGACTTTCCAAGACCTCAGCAACCACCTCGTTCACTCGCACAGGCGTCCGGGTGATGGCCACGCCAGCCTCGTCCAGAACGGACACCGTCAGAGTGTTCTCAAGCAGAGCCAGTGCCGAATGCGCCGCTGCGTGCGTCTTGAGGAGAAAGCCATGACGTTCGTCATCGCGCGAAGAATCCCAGGTGTCAAGAAGTAGTTCGACGTACCCCGTAACCACCGACAACGGCACCCGGAGGTCGTGCGACAACATTGCGATCATGTCGCGAAGCGAGGCCTCGTGTGCCTTGCGGTCGCTGATGTCCTGAATCTGCGCGATGAGATACTGGGGTCTGCCATCCGGGTCGCGTACGGACGTGACCGCCAAGTGCGCCCACACGATTGAACCTGAGCCGGTGATGTAGCGCTTTTCCAGATCGTACGAGTCGACTTCACCTGCAACCAGGCGACTCAGGTGATTCAGGTCCGTTTCGAGGTCATCGGGGTGGGTTATGTCCTGGAAGGACCGTGTCAACAACTCCTGCTCGGAGTACTGGGTAAGTCTCGTGAACGCCGTGTTGACCTGCCGCAGCCTCCCATCGAGCTCGACCAATGCCTTTGCGATGGGCGCGTGGACGAAACTGAGCCGGAAGCGCTCCTCGGACTCTCTGCGTGCCTGTGCCGCCACGCGAATGTCGGTGACGTCCTCTACGACACCCGCTCCTGCGACCACCTCGCCGGAATCGTCTCGGATGGGCCACAGTCGCTGAGAAAAGATGCGACCCGCAAACGGCACGTCGGCCGTACTCGGGCGGGCGGCGAGCGCGTCTCGGAACCGGGGCTCAGCGATCGTAACCGTGTCTGTGGGAAATGCTTCGACGAGAGTCTTGCCCTCCAAGGTCTCGCGGGAGAGACCCAGAGAGGCGAGACCGCTGCCGCTCACCGACAAAATGCGCTGGCTCTCGTCGAACGTGAAGATGGCAGTCACATCGAAGGAACGCAGCAAGGGATGATCGCCTGCGCGAGAGAGGACCTTCAGCGTTCGACGCCGGACTTCCGCCGAACTCGTGGGCCCGGTCGCGTCAGATCCCACACGTTCGGGGTTGCTGCCCGGAACACGCTCAACTTCAGGCCTCGAAACCACGGTGAACTTCCTACAGGTTTTGTCGTGGGGCATCGCAAGAGCCCGCTCTGGGCCGCGGGGGCGATCCGAGTTGATGTTGCACATATGGTACGGCGCCGGACGGGGATGAGGCATGACTTGGTCCCGCTCGAAAGCGAAACTCCACGCCGCATCGGCGGCGTTCCGCCCGCCCGCCGCCAGCAAACCGTATCAGCGGCCATTCCTCGACCTGGGCATCGGATGGAGCCCCATGCTGCGCGGCGAACCCGCGACCTGGGCGCCCTGGCTGCAGCGGTACGCCGGCACCCGAGTCATGATCGACGGCGCACTCACCAGCGGCTTTGGCGAGACCAACCTCCCTCGCACTGAGACTCGGATGGATCGCAGCGCTGCTGCTCGCCGCAGCGGCGCTTCTCCGCCATATTGCCGGCGCCCGCGACACGCGACCCTTGATCTCGCAGGCCAATAGAGCACTCAAGACCGACGTAAACACGGCCCGTTCGTTACACGCGTGGTACAAAAGGAGCCCGATCGTCGACATTTGCGCAGGTCAACATGGGTCAGTCAGTCAGTATTACGACATTTAGCCTCGCGTGGGTGATGCCCACGCGCTGACTGCCTGAAAACGGCCCCTGACCTGCGGAGACACCTGTCAACGTCTTCGAGCGTCAGGGGTCGTTTTTGTTCGCGTTTGGCCACGATGTGTCCTAGGACGAAGAGCGAACGACGGTGACGCTATGCAGAAAGGTCTCCAGCAGTTGCGACGCAGTCCTCGGCACCGAGCAGATCCTGGCTTCATTGCTAGGGCGTCCTGCGCCCTAGCGGGAGTTCCACCACCGCGTCGCCTGCGCCTTCAATCATCGCCCGCGCGGCCGATTTCGGCCAGCTCTCCTCAGCGAAGGACTCATCCATCCCACGTCGGTCAGGAGATACCGCCAATCCGGACAATTTGTCAGGCCCCTCCCCTATCTTGCTTTCATGGCAGACCCACTTGAGCTCGAGTCGGAGCAGATGTACTTCGACACCGCTTGGGAGTTCCGCGAGGCCAAGCGCAACGCTGCGAAGACAGCTCGAGCCGAGGGCAACCGCCATGACGTCAAGGCGTACGTTCAGAAGAATCAGGCTTACGCCGAACAGCTCGCCCCCGCCGAGGTCGCCGTCGCGCACGGCGCGATCGCGCTCGAGGACGGCGAAGTTCTCTACATCGGACGCAACACGATCTTCGATGACGAGCGCGAGCCACTCGTCATCAACTGGAAGACAAGCATGGGAGCCCTCTACGAGCGCGCGTCCGTCCTTGACTCGTGCGGGGTAGCGCGAAAGCGCACATTCCGCACGAAGGCGAACCAGATCCAAGACTTCAACGATCTCATCTTTCACGAGCTCGCAGCTCAGGTCGCGAGGCTCACAGCGACCGAGGTCGTCGGCCTCGACGACGCCTTGCTTGCGGACCTCCACAGCGGCCGCGACGGGGCCATGCGAGACATCGTGCGAACGATACAAGCGTCGCAGTCGAGCCTGATCCGTCACGCGGCCGACGCCCTGCTCCTGATTCAGGGCGGCCCGGGCACGGGAAAGTCAGCCGTCGCGCTTCACCGCGCTTCATGGCTCCTCTTTAACGAGCCTGGCCTCCAGGCAAGCCGGATGCTGGTGATCGGCCCCAACGAAACGTTCGCGAACTATATCAAGGACGTCCTCCCAGGGCTCGGAGACGAGTCCGTCCCACAGACCAACCTCCGCGCGCTCGGCCCGCAAAGAAGTTCACGTCGTCAGGAAGACACCGATGTCGCCCGACTCAAAGGCGAAGCCCGTATGGCCCAACTGCTACGTCGCGGACTAGAACAGCGAGCCCGCTTCGCGGGCAGCGACCCCGACCTGCAGATCGGAAATAGTTATCCACGAGTAGCACTTTCCCGCGAGGAGATCGAAGACAAACTCGAGGAGTTGCGTTCCGCACCTACATACATGGGTGGCAGGGCATCGATGCGCGACTGGCTGACCGATCGCGTGCTCGAAATTCTAATTGAGGCAGTTGAGTTCACTCGAGGTACGCCCGAGCCGGACGCGCAGGCCATCGAACGTGCACTAGATCGGCTCTGGCCGTCTCTGTCAGCACAGCAGTTCCTCCGCGACCTCCTCGGCTCGCAGGCTCGGCTCCAGGAAGCTGCGGGCGATGATTTCACGGCCGGCGATATCGGCCGTCTTTATCGTCAAGCAGCGGCCACGGCGGCGGCCGAGACCTGGAGCGACAGCGACGTAGCCCTGTTGGACGAAGCCGAATGGTTGATCCAAGGCAGCCCCGACCGTTATGACCACATCATCGTGGACGAGGCACAGGACCTGTCTCCAATGCAGTTGCGCTCGATTCGGCGCCGCTCAAGCAACGGCCGCTGCACGATCGTAGGTGATATCGCTCAGTCGACTGGGCCGTGGTCACGGGACAACTGGGACGATGTCGTCACCGGTCTGCAGCAAGCTGCGCCCCCTGTCTATGAAGAACTCACCTATGGCTACCGCGTGCCTCGGGAGGTCTATGCCGAGGCCGCCAAGCTACTCCCACTGATGGCTCCTGGGCTGCGGCCGCTAGAGGTTGTCCGAGGCGCACCGGAGCCTCCGAGGTTCATCATCGATGATGGCGACTTCGACCTCTCCGAAGAGGTCGTCGAGGCTGTTCAGGAACAGTCGAAGATGGGTCGATTTTTCGGTGTCATCGTGGCACCCGAAAGCAAGCAGCAAATCGCGGCGGGCCTACGCGATTGCGGGATCTCCTTCACGGACGCCGACGGTGGCTCCTTGGGGACGAGTGTCAATCTGTTGTCCGCTACCGAGGCAA
Source organism: Nocardioides sp. TRM66260-LWL (assembly GCF_020075545.1). GTDB lineage: Bacteria > Actinomycetota > Actinomycetes > Propionibacteriales > Nocardioidaceae > Nocardioides. Next base: position 662,146 of record NZ_JAIQZK010000001.1, on the reverse strand, counting down.
AGGGCTTGGAGTTCGACTCCGTCATCGTCGTCGAACCGGCGGCGATCGCCAACGTAGGTAGCAGGGGACTCCGATTGCTTTACATCGCACTGACCCGCGCAACGAAGTACCTAACGGTTGTCTACGCGCAGGCGTTCGAGCCGCTTGGGCTGGTAGGCGCGACGCCACTCATCCGTCCCTCCACGCCCGAGCCAGCGCCTTCCCCGGCAGCGTACCGAGCGCCCTACTCGGGACAGGGTCTGGAGGTCGCGCCCGACTTGACCGGCGGCCCCGCTGAGGCCGCCTCAGCTACGGCGCGACCTCTTTCCCCGATTCTGGCGGGCGCGGCTCGGGTCATCGCAGAACAGATCCGAGCAGACGTTCAAACAGATCGTTGGACGGATTTTCTCGCGGAGATCGGTCGTGCCCTCTTCCCCCAGAACGCCGCCGCCAGTGCGGCCGACCGTGACGCGCAGTGCCAGCGCTTCCACGCCGACGGCACCCGCTGCACCGCAATCACCACGAACAGTGACGGCTGGTGCCGGACGCCCGACTGCGCAGGATTCTTCGCGCGCACCCCGACCTACGGCATCCCAGCCGCGGGCGAGACCATCGACGAACCCCGCCTCTTGGCGATCGAGGGCAGCGGTGACGCGGAGATCTTCATCCCCGGCACCGAGAGCATTCGGATTACGCTCCGTGCAGCGAGCACGTTCGCGCTGCACCACAGTTGCTCGGAGGAGCAAGCGAATCGCGAGTTGCGAGCGATGCTTTCGGACTTTCTTCCCGTGGCAAAGCAGCGGAAGACTCGCACCGGCTTCATCGCGATGTTCCACCAGGGTTTCTCGCTCATCATGTCGCCCGATGGCACGGCGTTGACCGGCTACAACGCATTGCACCGCGACCGGACATGGGAGCAGGTGAAAACTGGCGTGCCATCGCGTGTTGCGTCCAAGCCAAGAAATGCTTGGATCGACCCTACCGAGCCGATCCGCACAAAGGACGAGCCAGGTATTGCAGTGCCTCTCGCTCAATTTCGGGAGGTCTTTAATCCGGCTAGCATCCGGCTGACCGGGCGCGCCCGTGCGATGTTCGCCGAAGTCAACTGCCTGCCGGATCAGCGCTGGAGCGAGGACCTCGACCGACAGATTCGTAACGCACTCACTGCTGATGGGGTCGCACGGGAGCGTAGACTAGAAAATGGGATGTTCGAGCTGCCGACCGGCGCAGCAGTCTGGCTGATTTCTTCAGACGTCCAGGCGGTTGTGGGCTACTTCGCTGTGAAGTGACTGGCGAGCGCGACCACCGACGGGGGCGTAGAGCTGACGAGCGATCTCGAGCACGACGAGCGATCTCGAGCACATGGCATGTCGCCGCGACACGATCTCTACTCGGGATTAGCTCGCGGATGAGCGCGAATCTCAATTTCCGCGCAAATGAACTCGAGCAGGTAGGCGGCCGAGGGACGCACGAACTTGACAACTTCTTGCTCTAGGAGCTAGATCCGCTTGTTCGCCTCAAACTCGTTCGCGGTCGGAGCGACTGACTGAATCGCCCCGGGGGGACTGCTGAGGGTTTGGTTGTCAGCTGACCTGTGGCGATGTGTGTCGCCGCTGGAAGGATGTCGACCATGCCTGCTGCCCATCCCAAGGAGTTCCGCGACGACGTCGTTGCGGTCGCTCGTCGTGGCGATGCTCCGATCGCTCAGATCGCCAAGGACTTCGGGATCAGCGAGTCGTGTCTGCGCAACTGGTTGGCCAAGGCCGATGTCGCCGACGGCATCAAGCCGGGCGTGACCTCGGCTGAGAGCGCCGAGCTGCGTGAGGCCCGCAAGAAGATCCGGCTCCTCGAGCAGGAGAACGAGGTCCTGCGCCGCGCAGCGGCGTATCTGTCCCAGGCGAATCTGAAGCTGGGCCAGTCCCCAAAATGACTTACCCGCTGGTCCGTGACCTTGCCGCTGACGGGATCCCCGTCGCGGTGACCTGCCGGGTGCTGGGGTTCTCCCGTCAAGCCTTCTACGCCTGGGACGCCGACCCGGTCAGCGACCGCGATCTCGAAGACGCCCTGACCAACGCCGCGATCGACATCCATGCCGACGATCCCGAGTTCGGCTACCGCTTCGTCGCCGACGAGCTTGCAGCCGCTGGTCATGTCGCCTCTGAGCGACGCGTGTGGCGGCTGTGTTCACAGGCTCGGATCTACTCCGCACACTCCCGCAAACGTGGCAGCGGCAAGCGGCCCGGGCCGCCGGTCCATGACGACCGCGTGAAGCGCGACTTCACCGCCGACGCCCCGAACCGGTTGTGGCTGACCGACATCACCGAGCACCACACCGGCGAGGGCAAGCTGTATCTCTGCGCGGTCAAGGACGTCTACTCCAACCGGATCGTCGGCTACTCCATCGACTCGCGGATGAAGACCCGCATCGCGGTGGCTGCCATCGGCTCGGCCGTCGCCCGTCGCGGTGGCCCTTCGGCCGTCACTGGTTGCCTGGTGCACTCCGACAGGGGCAGCCAGTTCAGGTCCAGACGCTTCGTCGAGGAGCTCAAGTACCACGGCCTGACCGGTTCGATGGGCCGTGTCGGCGCAGCCGGCGACAACGCCGCGATGGAGTCGTTCTTCGCGCTGCTGCAGAAGAACGTCCTGGACCGACGACGCTGGCGAACCCGCGAGGAACTGCGCCTCGCGATCGTCACCTGGATCGAACGCACCTACCACCGCCGACGCCGACAACGACCACTCGGCAAGCTCACCCCGATCGAGCTTGAGACCATCTACAACGCGGCACACGCGGCCTGAAACCACTCACCCTGCGTGACAACTAGACCTTCAGCAGTCCCAATCAGCGCCTAGGACACACCGAGTCGGTTCAGCCGCGAGCGAGTGATCGCCGACCTGCCCGGAGGGCGACGGGGCTCCAAGTCGTGCTGTCTAGTCCATCTCGACAATCCAACTGGGCATCGTCGACTCTCAAGAATTTGTCCACATGCTGTGAGAGACTCGCGTCCGTGCATCGGATCTACACAGCATTCGTGTCATCGACCTATTTAGATTTGGTCGAACAAAGGCAATTGGTTTCCAATCAACTGCTTAAACACGATTGCTTTCCGTTTGGCATGGAGCTTTTTCCATCAACGGGCGAAAGCCCTTGGACTTCAATTCTCGAGGGAATCACCTCGGCCGACTTTTGCGTATTCATCATAGCAGGCAGGTACGGCTCCATCGTGCCAGGAATGGATATATCCTGGACTCACCGTGAGTTCAGAGAGGCCGTCAAGCAGAACAAGCCGATGATCGTGCTCCTGCATGATAAAATCGAGGATCTACCTTCTCGGTGGTGCGAAAATGATCCAGTCCAACAACAGCGCCTCGAGCGATTCCGACGAGAGGTTGAGGCCCAATCTGGCGTCTGCTTCTTTCGGGCAGACGTGGGTCTAGTCAGCGGGCTTACAGCATCGATTCGTAAGCTGCAGTCGACAGCGTCTATCACGGGATGGATCCCGGCAGGCATTAACCCAATGTCGGTGCAAGAAACCGACTTTACCCACACGTACGACTTGGTTGAGGCAGAACACATCCTGTCGCGAAACTCAACAGATCCAAGTAAACTTGACATCACCTATCGAGGGCGTCGTCGCCTCCGCTCCAACATCGCCGAGGGAGTTCGATCGTTTGCGCAGGATTTTAGTCGGAGTTCGGATTCGCTGCCCTTTAGCAATGTCAATCCGCCAATGTTCGAGCTGACCTTCGGACATCGCTCGCTAGCTGGGGATATCCGCCTTGAGGAACCGCGAAAATCATCTGGCAGTACGTTCGTACAAGACGTGTATTTCGATCCGCCTCTCCAGTTGGGAGAGAAGGCGGAGATTGAACTTGTGGGCTTTCTGCCGCGATACCGATTCGCGTCCCTCGAGGATACTTTGAGTTTTGGCTCGAGAACGCCATTGGGGCCGTTGAAATTTGACTTCATCTCGCGCGCAATTGCATTTCCGACACGACGGCTGATCCTCCAGGTTTTCCTGCCCGCTGACCTGAATTGCATACCCGTTGGACCGAAAACTGGCCGCGCCACGAGCATTGACGAAGCAGCGAGCGCAGCACTTGCACAATCCGGGCACTACACCAGATGGGATGGCCATCTTGGCGATATTCCTGGGACTTTCATGCGGCTCGATCTCCCAGAGCCGCGCTTCCGTCAATACTATCGACTGTGTTGGCAACCTCCCCGCGCCAGTAGGTAGCGTGACAGATCCTTCCGAAAGTCCATTAGCGGGAAACCGGCGGCATCTGTTAAGCCGGTGAATCGGTGCGGGTCGGGCCCAGCCTCCGATGGCCTGGCCGGCCGAGTGCCATAAGCCGCCGCCTGGGCCGAGAGCCGAGACGACGTGGTCGGCGCCGATCATGCCGGCCATCGCGCAACTTCGGTCGCGCGGGAGGCCGATCATGTACGGATGCGCAGGAGCTGCAGTGCTCGGCCGTCGAGCTCGAGCGGACGCTCGACGAGCTGGCCGACCTGATCGTCCTGGGGATGCTCCCGCGCTGAGCGCGAGGGTCACTCGATCCCGAGCGCGACCTCAGTGGACTTCACCAGCGCGACGACCTGGGAACCGACCTGCAGACCGAGGTCCTCGGCGGACTCGCGGGTGATCGAGGAGGTCAGGATCTGGCCGCCGGCCAGCTCGACCTTGACGACGGCCATGGCCTCACCGGTGGTGATGTCGACGACGGTGCCGGCGAGCTGGTTGCGCGTGGAGAGCCGCATGAGGGCCTGCTTCCTGGAGAGGTGACGGGCTGCCCACGCTAGCCCAACCGCGTCGCTTCTCCCCCGAGATGACAGGCCCGGTCCGTCGTGCTTAGATGATAATGATTGTCGTTGGCACGAAGGGATCGAAGATGGACAAGCACAGCCGACGGACGACGTCGTGAGGACGCCGCTGCTCGTCGTCACCGGCGTCGACCCCGTGGCCATGAACGCCACGCTGATGAGCCTGGCATGGGACCTGCCGCGCGCGGTGTCGGTGCGGCACCGCATCGACCCGCACTCGCAGGTGCTCAGCCGCGTGGTCAGCGACGCGACCGGCGTGCTCGAGCGCGAGCAGGTGCATCTGGAGCACGCGTGCGTCACCTGCGCGCTGCGCGAGGACATCCTGCCGACGCTCGAGCGGCTCGCCGCCGACGGCCGGTGGAGCGCGATCGTCTCCGGCCTGCCCCTCGCCACCGAGGCCGCCCACCTGGCCCACCTGATCTCCGCCGACCGCCGGCTCGCGCGGCGCCTGCGGCTCGGCGCCGTGCTGGCTGCGATCGGCACCGGCGACGTCGTCCGCGACCTGCTCAGCGACGACCTGCTGCGCGAGCGCGACCTGCACACCAGCCCCGACGACGACCGCGGCGTCGGCGAGGTGGCCTGCGCCCAGGTGGAGTACGCCGACCTCGTCGTGCTCGACGGCGACCCCGGCGCCCCGGCCCGCGACCTGCTGGCCGCGCTCGCCCGTCCCGACGTCCCGCTCGTGGCCGGCGCCGCCGAGCTCGATGCCGCCGAGCTGACGACCCGCCGCCACCGCCCCGGCGTCAGCACCGCGTGGTGCACCCCGGGTCTCGACGTCGAGCTGCCGCCGCTGGCCTCCGAGCACGCGTTCCGGCTCGACCTGCACTCCCCGCGTCCCTTCCACCCCGATCGCCTGCTCGAGGACATCGAGCGGCTCGGCGGGGGGCCGCACCGCACCCGCGGCTCGTTCTGGGTGCCCACCCGCCCCGGCGACCAGCTGGAGTGGTCGGGCGCCGGCGGCCAGCTCAGCGTCGGCGCCCACAGCGCCTGGGGACGCCGCACCCCGACGACGCGGATCGTCGTCACCGGTCTCGGGACGCCCCCGCCCTGCCTCGCTGCCGCCTTCGACGAGCTGCTCCTCACCCCCGCCGAGGCGCTGCTCGACCAGCGCACCTGGGACGTGCCCGAGGACGGGCTCGAGCCCTGGCTCGGCGACATCCGCGACGTCGCCTGAGCCGCCCCGCCCCACCCGCACGCCACCACCCCCGCCCGCACCAAGCACCGGAAGGACCCGCCCATGGCCGTCCCCAAGCGCCGCACCTCGCGCAGCAACACCCGCCACCGCCGCTCGCAGTGGAAGGCGACCCCCGCCGACCTCGTCCCCGTGACGATCGACGGCATCACCCACCGCGTGCCCCGCGCGCTGCTGCGCGCCGTCGAGCGCGGCTACCTCGACCCCGCGACGGCCGGCCGATGAGCGCCCGCCGCCCCTCGTCCGGCGGCGCCCGGGCCGGCCGGGCCCGCCGCAAGCCCCTGCTGCCGCCGCACGTCGACGCGGTCGACTACAAGGACGTCGCGCTGCTGCGCACGTTCATCTCCGACCGCGGGAAGATCCGCTCCCGCCGCGTCACCGGCCTCACACCCCGTCAGCAGCGGATGGTGACGCGCGCGGTGAAGAACGCCCGCGAGATGGCCCTGCTCCCCTACGTCAGCACCGGCCGCTGAGCCGCCCCGGCTCTTTCGACAACCGACCCAGGAGGCACCCGTGAAGGTCCGCAACTCGATCCGCTCGGTCAAGAGCCAGCCCGGCTCGCAGGTGGTGCGCCGCCGCGGCCGCATCTACGTGATCAACAAGCGCAACCCGCGGCTCAAGACCCGTCAGGGCTGAGCCGCCGTCCCCCGAACCCACCGATCCAGAGAGGACGCCCGTGTCCCGCGTCTGCCAGGTCACCGGAGCCACGCCCGGCTTCGGCCACCACGTCTCCCACTCCCACCGCCGCACCAAGCGCCGCTTCGACGTCAACGTCCAGCGCAAGCGCTACTGGGTGCCGAGCCTCGGCCGGCATGTGACGCTCACGCTCAGCGCTCGCGGCATCAAGACCGTCGACCGGCGCGGCATCGAGGCCGTCGTCGCCGACCTCCGCGCCCGCGGCGGGAAGATCTGATGGCCCGCCGCGGCAACGACGTGCGGCCCATCGTCAAGCTGCGCTCCACCGGGGGCACCGGCTACACGTACGTGACCCGCAAGAACCGCCGCAACGACCCCGACCGGCTCGTGCTGCGCAAGTACGACCCCCGCCTGCGGCAGCACGTCGACTTCCGCGAGGAGCGCTGATGGCCAAGACCTCCAAGATCGTCGCCGACCAACGGCGCCGCCGCACCGTCGAGCGGTACGCCGAGCGACGCGCCGCGCTGAAGCAGGCCGTCCGCACCGCCAGCAGCCCTGAGGAGCGGGACGCCGCCGTGCGCGCCCTCTCCCGGCTGCCGCGCGACGCCAGCCCGGTGCGGCTGCGCAACCGCGACCAGATCGACGGACGCCCGCGCGGCTACGTCCGCAAGGTCGGGCTCTCGCGGATCAACCTGCGCACCCTCGCGCACCGCGGCGAGCTGCCCGGCGTCACGAAGTCGTCCTGGTAGCCGCTCAGCACCGGTACTGCGCGAGCAGCCCCTGCAGCTCCTCGGAGGTGGCGGCCAGCGCGGTGGCGGCCTCGAACGACACCTGCGCGTCGGCGCGGGTGGAGTCGGCCGCCCGGGCCACCTCGGTGATGTCGCGGGCGATCTCGGTGGCGCCGTCGGCGACCTCCGAGACGTGACGGGCCATCGCGCTGGTCGTCGCGGTCTGCTCCTCGACGGCCGCCGCGATCGCCTGCTGGATGCTGTTGATCTCCTCGACGATGCCGCCGATGCGGCCGATCGCGGCCACGGCGTCGTCGGTGCCGTTCTGGATCGCGTCGACCAGCGAGGAGATCTCGGTGGTCGAGGTTGCCGTCTCGCGGGCCAGGGTCTTCACCTCGTTGGCCACGACGGCGAACCCGACGCCGGCCTCACCCGCGCGCGCCGCCTCGATCGTGGCGTTGAGGGCCAGCAGGTTGGTCTGGCTGGCGATCGCACTGATCACCTTCACGACCGCGCCGATCTTCTCGCTCGAGCTGCCCAGGCCGCTGACGACGCCGCGCGCGCCCTCCGCGACCGCCACCGCCCGCTGCGCCACCTCGGCGGCCTCGACGGCCCGCTGGGCGATCTCCTGGATGCTCGCCGAGAGCTGCTCGGCGCCCGTGGCGACCTCGCCGATGCCGGCGGAGACCTGGGTCGAGGCGGACGAGGCGTTGCCGGCGCGCGACGACGTCTGCTCCGCGCCCGCGCCCATGCCCCGACTGCGGACGGTGAGCTCGTCGGCGGCGGTGCCGAGCAGCTCGGCGGTGCGTCCGATCTCGCCGATGTTGGCGCGCATCGCCTCGATCAGCCGGGCGACGCCCGCGGCGAGCTGGCCGACGGCGTCGTCGCCGGTGACGGTGACGGGCCGGGTCAGGTCGCCCTGCACGGCCGCGGAGACGACCCGCAGCAGCTCCTCGACCTTGGCCGCGAGCTCGCGGGCCTCGCGCTCGCGCTCCTCGGCGAAGCGACGCTCGGCCTCGATCCGCTCGGCGGCGGCCTGACGGTCGCGCTCGGCGGCGATCCGGTCGCCCTCGGCCTGGACGCGCGCGGCCTCGGCCTGCCTCTCCGCCTCCATGCGGGCCACGGCCGCCTGCTGCTCGGCCTCGACCTCGAGAGCGCGTCGCTCGGCCTCCGCCCGCTCCAGCGCGGCGACGCGGTCGCGCTCGGCGGCCTCGAGCGCCCGGGCCTGCGCCTGACGCGCCTCGGCCTCCCGCTCGGCCTGGGCACGGGCCACCGCCGCCTCGGCCTCGCGCAGCGTGCGGGCCGCCTCGGCCACCGAGCGGCCGATGTCGCCGAACTCGTCGCGCCCGTCGGGCACGTCGAGCTCGCCGTCGCCGGTCTCGCCGTGGGCCAGCGCCTCGACGGCGGCGACGGTGCGCCGCGCGTCGTCCCGGGTGCGACGGATGACCGCAGCGGTGAACAGGGCCGCGACGAGCAGGCAGACGACGCCGATCAGCAGCACCCGGTGCTGCTGGGCGACGAACCCGTCGATGCGCGCCTGGAGGAGCGCGTCGAGCGCGTCGGCCGCGGCGGGGACGGCCGTCGTCGCCGCGGCGGCCACGGGCTTGGGGTCGGCGGCAGCCGGCTTGCCGAGGGTGTCGGTGAGCCGGGTCTGCAGCGTGTTGACCGCGGCGGCGACGTCGGAGACCGGCGCCAGGCGGCCCTCCAGTCCGGCCGCGTGGGTGGAGGCCACGGCGGTCGTGACGTCGGAGTTCAGCGCCTCGGACGCGTGGACGAGGCCGCCGGCGATCAGCGCCTGGTCGGCCACCGCCTTGGTCTGCGGCTTGGCGCCCGGCCCGACGGCCGCCTCGGCCGCCGTGGTGAGCGCCAGCGGCATCTGCACGACCAGGGCGTCCATGACGTAGAAGGAGTCGAGATCGGGGTCGAGGATCAGCTGCGAGCTGTTGCCGGCGGTGCTGATCAGCGCGCCGAGCGCCTTCGCCAGCTCGACCCGCGCGGCCGGGGTGTCGGCGGACGCCAGGCCCGTCACCGCGGTCAGCGCCTCGTCCAGGCCCAGCTCGGGGTGCGCGGCGACGGCGGCGCGCAGCGGCTCGAGGTCGACGGGCTGCTGCGCGGTGGCCTGCGCCATCGCCAGCAGCGCCGGACGCAGCACCTCGACGCCGGCCCGCTCGTTGCTCGCGAAGGCGATCTGGCCGTTCGTCGTGGTCAGGAACGCCTGGCCCAGGACGCCCGTCGGCACCAGCAGGACGACCGCCAGCACCACCAGCCGCAGCGTGAGCCGCAGCCTCCGCACCACGGCGGTGGCCGGTGACAGCACGACGTCAGCCGCCCGCCCCAGTCCCGAGCCGATCTCGTCACGTGCCGCCATCACATGCCCCCCATGTCGAGCTGCGCGCCGGCTGCGCGCCTCCCGCGGCCACCCATCGGCCGGGTGAAGCGGGCTCTTAGGCGCCCCGCGTCGTCGGTCGGCCTCTGTCTGGACCAGTGCCGCCGATCGGAGCCTGCGCGCGTGTCGCTCCCCGTGCCGGCGGCTGTGACGTGGTGGGCCGGTCAGCCGCGGCGGCCCGCGCCCGCGGCGAAAGCCTCCAGCGCCTCGACGGCCTCCGACGCGAGCCGGACGCGGGCCTCCTGCACGACTTTGCCTGCCCACAGTGGTGCAGCAGACCCAGTGACGCCACCCGCAGACGTCGCGATCGCCACCGCGACGAGGATGATCGGCGTCGTGGCCGACCTCAACCTCGTGTGCTCCCCCGGCGGCGGCACGCCGTCGATCCGGCTGGCGAGTCCGCAGGGCCGCTGGCTGATGGTCGCGACGATCCTCGGCTCGGGGCTGGCGGCCGTGGACGCGACGGTCGTCAACGTCGCCCTGCCGGCGATCGGCCGCGACCTGGGGCTCGGGTTCAGCGGCCTGCAGTGGACCGTCACCGCGTACACGCTCACCCTCGCGTCGCTCATCCTGCTCGGCGGCTCGGCGGGCGACCGGTTCGGCCGACGGCGGGTGTTCGTGCTCGGCGTCGCCTGGTTCGCCCTCGCCTCGCTGCTGTGCGCGGTGGCCCCGACCGGCGGCGCGCTGATCGCCGCCCGGGCGGTGCAGGGCGTCGGCGCCGCGCTCCTGACGCCGGCGAGCCTGGCGATCATCCAGGCCACCTATGCCGACGCCGACCGCGCGCGGGCCGTCGGCACCTGGTCGGGCTTCAGCGGTGTGGCCTCCGCCCTCGGGCCGTTCCTCGGCGGCTGGCTGCTGGACGTCGGCACCTGGCGGCTGGTGTTCCTGGTGAACCTGCCGCTGGCCGCGCTCGTGCTGTGGCTGACCTCGCGGCACGTGCCGGAGACCCGCGACCCCGCGGCGTCCGGCCGGCTCGACCTGCCCGGCGCGCTGGTCGGGGCGATCGGGCTCGGCGGGCTGTCGTACGCGCTGATCGCGGCGCCGACCGACGGCGCCGGCTCGCCGGCGGTGCTCGTCGCCGCCCTGCTCGGCGTGCTCGGACTGGCCGGGTTCGTCGTCGTGGAGCGGCGCAGCCGGACGCCGATGATCCCGCCCGGCGTCTTCGGCTCGGTGCAGTTCCGCGCCGTCAACGCCGTCACCCTGCTCGCCTACGGCGGCATCGGCACCACGCTGTTCCTGCTGGTGATCGAGCTGCAGGTCGCGTCGGGCCTCAGCCCGCTGCTGGCCGGCTCGGCCCTGATGCCGATCACGGTGATCGTCGTCCTGCTCTCCTCGCGTAGCGCGCAGCTGGCCGCGCGCGTCGGACCGCGCCGGCAGATGACCCTCGGCCCGCTGGTGCTCGCCGGGGCGACGCTGCTCGGGCTGCGGCTCGGACCGGACGCCTCGTACCTGCGCGACGTGCTGCCGCTGGTCGTCGCCTTCGGCTGCGGGCTCGCGCTGATGGTGGCTCCGCTGACGGCGGCGGCCCTCGCCGCGGTGCCGGTGGAGCACGCCGGGGTCGCCTCGGGGGTCAACAACGCGGTGGCCCGGGCCGGGCAGCTGCTGGCGGTCGCGGCGATCCCCGCGGCGGCCGGGCTGGGCGGCGCGGCGTACGCCGATCCGGCCGTCTTCCTCGACGGGTTCCGCGCGGCGATCTGGGCGTGCGCCGGGCTCTTCCTCGTCGCTGGACTCCTCGCCGCGGCGACCGTGCGTCGGGGATGATGCCGGGGTGCATCCCTCCCCCCGCTCCCCCCGCCGCTCCGCCGTGCTCCCGGCGCTCGCCGCGCTCGTGACGCTGGCCCTCGGCCTGGCGGCCGCACCGGCGACGGCGGCGGCGCCGCATCCCGTCGCCCCGCAGGACGACGTCGCCAACATGGCCGAGGCGTACGGCCGGATCACGGGCCCGGGCGGGCAGCTGCAGAACCCCGCGTACCTGCCGGCGCTGGCCACCCAGGTGCCGCTGGTGACGGTGACCCAGCTGCTCGCCCAGCTCGCCGATCCGCTGCGGCTGTCGGTGACGCCGGCGCTGGCCGTGCCGGGCTGGAACGTCGGCAACCCACTGCGCGCCGGCTGGGACGGCACCCGGGGTCGCTCCCGGACGGTCGCCTTCACCAATCGGTACGGCGCCCGCCTGGCCGGCACGCTCTACGCGCCGCTCGAGGGCGCCCGCGACCCGTACACGGGTCGGCCGCTGCAGGCGCCGTACCCCGCCGTGGTGCTCACGCCGGGCTCCGTCGGCGGCTCGCAGGGCATGTACCGCTGGCTCGCCCAGGACCTCGCCGAGCGCGGCTACCTGGTGCTCTCCTACGACGTCCAGGGCCAGGGCACCTCCGAGACCCTCCCCCACACCACCGGCCAGGCCTTCCCGTTCTGCAACCCGTTCGACGGGGTGCAGGGCGATCCCGCGCAGGGCACCGCGGACGTCCTGCCGTGCCCCGGCGTCCCCTTCCAGCAGCTCTCGAACTTCACCACCGGCACGGTCGACGCCCTGGACTTCCTGACCTCCACCCCGACGGCGCGCTACCCGAACCCCGGATCCGCCGGCACCCGCGTCGACGGGTTCAACCCGTGGTGGCGGCTCTTCGACCGCTCGCCGCTGCCGCGCCCGACCGCGCCGGGCCGGACGTCGCGCATCGCCGTCATCGGCCACTCGATGGGCGCGTTCGCCGCGAGCCGGGTGCAGGGCTACGACCGCCGGATCTCGACGATCGTCGCGCTCGACAAGCTCGGCAACGTCGACACCGGCCTGCCGATCCCGACCGTCACCGGCACGGTAAAGCCGGTCGTCCCGGCGCTGGGGGTGCAGTCGGAGTACGGCTTCGCGGTGACGCCCGCGCTGCTGTCGGGCGGCTCCTCGCTGTTCCCGGCCCCGAGCCCCGAGGGCGTCGACCCCGCGCGCGAGAAGGCCACCGGCTTCGACCGCTGGACGAAGGCCGGCGTCGACTCGATGGTGCTCGTGCCGCGCGCCAGCACCCACCTGGAGTACACCGACATCCCGCTCGTGCTGCCCGCCTCCCGCTACGGCCAGGCGCTGACCAGCGCCATCACCCAGCGCTGGCTGGACCGCTACCTGCGCGGCGGTGCCCTCGCGCCCCTGCTCGCCCCGCGTCTGCGCTACCTCGAGCCGACCGGCAACGGGGTCTGGGCGCCGATCACCCTCGATCGGCCCGGGATCTCCAGCGAGCGGTTCTGCTCGGCGTACTCGCTGCGTTCCGGTGCGCGACGGCTCGTGGACGGGGACTGGACGAAGGTCGGCTGCTGAGGCGGCTCGGACCTACCCGCTGAGCCGCAGCGAGGATCGCGTCGGCCGAGCCGTCGTCCGGTGTCCGGTGGGCGTGGTGATGCGGATGGTGTGGGGCGTGCCGGGTGGTTCTTGGGCGTCGGGTGAGTCTGGTGGGTCGTGGTGCCAGCCGGGTTCTTCCTTGACCTGGTTGCAGGTGACGCAAAGACCTTGGGCGTTGGCGTAGGAGGTGGGGCCGCCGTCGGCGTGGCGGCGGACGTGGTCGAGGTGCCGGATGGGTGCGTTGCAGTACGGCGTGCGGCACCAGCGGTCGCGCAGGGTGATGAGCTCGGCGAGGCAGGGTGGGAAGTTGCGGGAGCGGGAGTCCAGGCCGATCAGAGCCCCGGCGTGAGGGTGGACGAAGAGCCGTTTGACGGCGACGCGTTGGCCGGCGTCGAGGGCGGAGCGGATCCAGCGGCGGGCGAGCTCGGCGGGCAGGCCGTCGAGGTGGATGGTGCCGGACGGGTCGGTCAGCGTCGCCGTGCCATCAGTCTCATCGCCAGGAGCGCGGAAGAGGTCGTCAGCGGCCATCACGAGCCGCAGCTGCACCGGCTCCGGCGGATCGGTCATGGCCGTGTCGCGTCCGGTGAGCCGGGCGACGAGGAGGTCGGCCATCACGGCGGACTCGGAGTCCGCGGTGCCGGTCTCCCCGGCCGCGACCGCCTTCGTGGCGGCGGCCTTGAGTGCGGCCAGGCAGGCGACGCCGTCGCGGATCGGCAGCGCGGCGTGAAGGTGCACCAGGTGATCGCGTCCGGGCCGCAGGGTGACGCGGCGTCCGCCCTCGGCGTGGCGGATCTGGGCCACCACGCCGGCGGGATCAAGGCGGGCGGCATGGCCACGGACGAGGGAGGCGAGCTCGCGGTCGCCGAGCCGGGCGGCGTGGTCGGGGTCGCCGCACACGGCGGCGTCGATCTCCAGCCGGTGGTCGAGGCTGAGCATGGCGGTGCCCGCGGCGACCATCCGGGCCCGCTCCAGCGGCAGCCGTCCGGCCTGACAGGCCGCCCAGGTCGCGGGCAGCTCAGTAGGCAGCACCAGCGCCAAAGAGACGAACGCCCGGCCCTGGTGCGGGGAGACCCGCCGTGCCAACCCGACCTCAGCCCCGACCGACGCCCGCAGCCGCGACAGCCGGGTCAGCTGCTCGTCCCGGGTGAGCGTCCGCCTCGGCGGACGCTCGGCCTCCCGCACCCCCACCAGCGCCGCAGCAAGCCGCACCTGCCGCGCCCGCAGGGCGTTCACCGCGTCCTCCAGCAGCCCGATCTCCTCCACCAGCTCTACCGCGCCGGGCGGCAGCGACCGCCCGGCCACCGTGGCCGGCACGCCAGCAAGACTCCCGAGATCGAACACATGAGCGATTCTATGCGGAATGGCACAGGAATGGAACAGGAAATCCACCGAGAATGTGCTCGAGACTATTTCCACAGCCGGTGGAAATAGGTGCAGGAATCAGCCCTGTGGGCGAGAAGTGGCCTGCTCTCCCGCGTCCGACGCGGCGAAGCGCCGCACCGAGGCGTCCTGCTGCGCGAGCCGACGCAGGGCGATGATCACCGGCTCGAGCAGGATCGTGCCGACGACCGCGACCCGCACGGCGTCGCCGCGCGAGTCGTCCGGCACCGTCTCGACGTCGACCGACGCCATCCGTCGCGCCGCCTCGGCATACGCATCGGCATGCGCGTCGGTGACCTCGAAGCCTGCCGCCTCGAGCGCCGCGAGCGCGGCCGCGAGGTGACGCAGCGCCGGCGTGGCCGGATCGACGAGCCACCCCCAGCGCTCGAGGTGGGCGAGCGCCGGCGCGAGGTCGGGCTCGACGTCGGCCTCGGGGCCGGGGAGCTCGGCGCTGGCCGTGGCGAGGGCGTCGAGGACGGTGAGCGAGTCGTCGTCGACCACCGCGAGCACGGTGCGCGCGCGGGCGATCGTCAGCCCGCCCGGGCCAAGCAGCGCCCGAACGAGGGCGAGCCGCTCGACGTGCGCGTCGCCGTACTCGGCCTGGGTCGCGGAGGTCGCGCGACCCGGCGGCAGCAGACCCTCGCGCAGGTAGTACTTCACCGTCGCCACCGGGACGCCGCCGCGTTCGGCGAGCTGCGAGATGCGCACGTCGGACCTCCTTGACAACTGGATAGTACTGCTCTCCAATATTGGAGAGTCACAGTATCCAATTACAAGAGGAGCCATGGCCAGGATCCAGCGCGGCCGCCACACCCACGTCCCGGCCCCCGACGGCGAGGTGACCGTCTTCCTCATCGGCATGCGGGTCAACCGCTGGTGGCGCGTCGACGCCTGGCTGCCGACCTTCGCCGCGATGGGACCGATGATCGCTGAGCTGTCGCGCGACCCCGACTCCGGCTTCCTCGGCGTCCGCTACCTGCTCGGCCCCGGCGGGCCGACGCTGATCCAGTACTGGCGCTCGCCCGAGGACCTCTACCGCTACGCCTCCGACCGCGACGCCCGGCACCGCCCCGCGTGGGCCGCGTTCAACCGCCGGGCGCGCCGCGCCCCCGGTGCGGTCGGCGTGTGGCACGAGACCTACCGGGCCGCCGCCGCGGAGACCCTCTACGTCGACATGCCGCGCACCGGCCTCGCCCGGGCCCTCGGCAGCGAGCCGGCGTCCGGCCACACGCAGACCGCCGCCCAGCGCCTGGCACGTCGCGGCGCCTGAGCCCGACGCCGTAGCCTCGCCCGGTGCGCATCGCCACCTGGAACC
Source organism: Nocardioides sp. TRM66260-LWL (assembly GCF_020075545.1). Lineage (GTDB taxonomy): Bacteria > Actinomycetota > Actinomycetes > Propionibacteriales > Nocardioidaceae > Nocardioides. Next base: position 646,383 of record NZ_JAIQZK010000001.1, on the reverse strand, counting down.
TCGCCGGGCGCTGGGATGCACGCCACCTCGGCCTGCTCGAGGGCCTCGACGCCGACGTCCTGCTGCTCACCGAGGTCTCCCAGCGGCTCGAGCTCCCCGGCCATCACCTCGCGCGCACGCCCGAGGACATGGCGGAGGGACGCTCCTGGGCCGCCATCGCCAGTCGGCGCCCGATCGACGAGGTGCGGCATCCGCACCCGGCCACCCTCGCGGCGACGATCGACGACGTGCGGCTCGCCTGCTCGATCCTCCCCTGGCGCGGCTGCACGCCGCGACCCTTCTGGGTCGGCGAGCGGCTGGTCGACAAGCAGGTGCACGCCGCGGCCGCCGTCGAGGCGGACACGCCGCAGGTGTGGGGCGGCGACTGGAACCAGGCGTTCGTCGGCCCCGAGAGCGCCGGGACGATCGCCGGACGGGAGTGGCTCCGCGCGGCGCTCGACCGGCTCGGCCTGACGCTGCCCACCGCCGGCCTCCCCCACCGGATCGAGGGCGCGGCGTCGATCGACCACGTCGCCGTGCCCACGACCTGGGAGATGACCGAGGCGCTCCGCGTCGACGCCGCGCACGAGGGACGCCGCCTCTCCGACCACGACGCCTACGTGGTGACGGCGGCACCGGGACCCACGAGCCGCCCACTAGCCTGACCCGCGTGACGACGGACGAGACGCCCGAGATCGAGCCGTTCGACGGCACCATCGACCTGCTCGACGGCCGCGAGCTGCGGCTCGACCGGCTGCTGCAGCGACGCATCGCGACGCACCGGCTCACCGCCGAGGAGATCGCGAGCGGGTCGGTGCTGGCCACGCCCGACCTCGACCACCTGATCCTGCTCGTCGACCTCGAGCCCTACGACGTCGGCGTCGAGCTCGACGAGACCGACCTCGACGCCCCGCGCCTGCGGTTCACCGGCGACGCGATCGCCGGGCTCGGCGCGCGACCGGGCGACCTGCTCGGCGTCCGCGTGGGCCCGCTCGGGCTCGAGCCCGAGCTCGTCACCGAGCCCGTCGACGACGGGGCGGATCTCGGCGAGCGGCTCGTCGCCCTGCTCCTGCAGCACAGCGAGCACGAGCCGGTGCCGCTGCAGGACCTCGTCTGGCAGGCCTGCGCCACCGACGCCGACGTGCTCAAGAAGGCCACCGTGCCGCTGGGCGAGGTGCTCGCCGACGCGCGCATCCAGCACGACGGCGGCGAGGTCGCGCTGCCCGAGGTCGACCTCGTGGTCTGGCGCCGCACCGTGCACCGCGAGGAGATCGAGGACGACTACGGCCTCCAGCCCGACGAGGCGGAGGCGGTGCTGCTGCTGCTCGAGCGGTTCACGCTCCCCGACGAGGAGCCGGACGCCGAGCGCCTCGCCCTGCTCGAGCTGCTCGCCGAGCCGGCCGTCGCGGACGCGGCGGCCGCCGAGGTCACCGGACTCGCCGAGCCCACGCCGGAGCAGGTGGCCGCGGTCGAGAAGCGGCTCGCACCCCGGCTCGGCCGCCTCGCGCGGGCGAACCTGCGCTGGCTGCACGCCTGCGTGCTCGAGCTCGCGGGCGACCCGCGGGCCGCCGAGCAGACCCTGCGCTCCGCGCTCGACCTGGACGACCGGTGCCCCCTGGCGCTCGAGGACCTCGCCGCGTTCGCCGCCGACCGCGACGACGTCGAGCAGGCGCTCGCGCTGCTCTTCGAGGCCGAGACGACCGAGGACGACCCGCTGCGGATCGTCCTCGAGCGCCACCGGCCGGCGCAGCGCCGCGACGTCGGCCGCAACGACCCCTGCTGGTGCGGCTCGGGCAGGAAGTTCAAGAGCTGCCACCTCGGCCGGGTGCAGCGCTCGGACGCCGACCGCACCGACCTGCTGCTGGGCCGGCTCGCGGTGTTCGCCGCGCGCATCGGCCACGAGGGCGACCCGACCGCGCCCGACCTCGCCGTGCTCGACGCCTACCGGACGCGGCGCGGGCCGCTGCTCTCCGACGCCGACGCGGCCCTCGTCGAGCGCTGGCGCCAGGACGCGCTCGACGAGGGCTGAGCGAACCGGGCAGGCCGGGCCGGTCGCGCCGGTCAGCTGGCGATCGTCGAGCTCGGGCTCGCCGAGCTCGAGGCGGACGGCGCAGCCGGGGCCGGCGGCGTCGGCGGCTTGGCGCCCTTCGGCGGCGCCGGCGGGGTCTCGGTGCCGGTGATGGTGAAGTCCTTGCCGACCTTCACCACCAAGTGCGTGCCGTCCTTCGTGACGATGTGCGCCTCGTAAACGCCGCCGGCGTCGGTCTCGGTGCGCTCGATCGTCGCGTCGGGGTACTTCGCCTTCACGGCGTCCTCGACCTTGGTCTTCGTCTCGCCGGTCAGCGGCTTCTCCGCACCCGGCCCACCCGGGCCACCCGGACGACCCGGGCCGTCGGGAGCGCCGGCCGGCGGCGCGGGCGGGGTGGCGGTGGCCGAGGGGGTCGCCGGCGTCGTGCCGCTGCCGTCGGCGGCGGACGCGGTGCCGGCGTAGGCCAGCGCGCCTCCCCCGAGGACGGCGGCGGTGCTGATGCTCGCGACCGCGATGCGGGCGCGCTTCGAGATCCTCATCGATCATCCCTTCCGTGGCGCTCCGTGCGAGCGCCTCGACCTCCACCGTGCGAGCCGCCCCTCGCCGCGGGGTGTCGAGCGGCTGTCAGGAGCCTGTGAGCCGCGCGGTCCGGCCGCACACCGCCAGGCAGGCCTCGACGATCGCCGCGACGTCCGCGTCGGTCACCGTCCGCTCGCGGCGCTGCCAGATGACGACCTCCACGAGCTGCAGCAGGATCTCGCCGCGTCGCCGCCGGGCGTCGTCGTCGGGGTCGCCCGCCGCCCGGGATCCGAGCTCGGCGTAGGCGGATCGCAGCTCGTCGCGGGCCGCGCGGAAGACGGCGTGCCGCGGCCGCTGCACCTCCGGCAGCAGGTAGAGGGTGCCGACGTTGTGCGGGGTCGCGAGCAGCGTGCGGACGTCGGCCCGCACCAGCGCGGCGAGCGCGGCGGCCGCAGCCCCGGCGTCGTCCGGCGTCGCCGCGAGGAGCGCGCGGGCGGTCTCCAGGCTCGGCGCCACCGAGGCCAGCAGCACCTCGTCGAGCAGGTCGTCCTTGCCCGCGAAGTGGTAGTAGAGCGACGCCTGCCGGATGCCGACCCGCTCGGCGATCGCGCGGGTCGAGGTGGCGGCGAAGCCCTGCTGGACGAAGAGCGCCGCGGCGGCGTCGACGATCTCGGCGCGCCCCGCGCCGGCCGCGCCGGCCGAGTGGCGCGGACGCCCGGGACCGCTCACGCCGACGCCATCCCGTCGGCCAGGTACGCGCGCCAGCCGCCGTGCGCGGTGATCTCGGCGGCGCCCTCGAGCACCCACGGCTCCACGACGAACCCCGGCACGCCCACGCCGTCGTCGAGCTCGACGGTGCCGATCGCCATCGGCGCGGGCACCTCGGCGACGAACCGGCCGAACCCGGCGGCCGGCAGCCGCCACACCTCGCCCTCGATCACGGCACCATCGTGCGCCACCCGCACCAGCCCCGGCTTGGGCGGCACCGTGTCGAGCGCGAACAGCCGGTAGGACGCGGCCGTGCGCCGCGCGGCCACGAGCGTGCCGCCGGCCTCGACCAGCTGCCGGTTGAGCGGCTGCCCGCTAAGGTGCGCGCCGACGACGAACAGCGCGACGCCCGGCTCGAGCAGCAGCCGCGCCAGGTCGTCGAGCACCCGATCGGCACCGGCCGCGCCGGTGAGCATGACGCCGAACGGCAGCCCGTCGACGCTGCCCGCCGGCACCGCCAGCGCGCACAGGTCGAGCAGGTTGGCAGCGTTGGTGAACCGCCCCAGTCGGCTGTTGACGCCGACCGGGTCGGCGGCCACCTCGGCCAGCGTCGGGTGGGCGGTGGTGGTGGGCGTCAGCAGCGCGGCGCAGCCGTCGAGCAGCGTGCGCACCTCCAGGCCGAGCCGCTGGAGGCGCTCGGCGTCGGCGGCCCACTGCGCGGCGGACGGCTCCGCGCCCGCGAGCACGATGCCGGCGACCGTCGGGTCGAGGTCGCCGCCGATCGCGTCGCGGTGCGCCTCGAGGTGCGCCCCCACGGCGGCGTGCCGCTCGGCCACGAACGCACCCTCGTAGAGCAGGCGCGCGGCGGCCAGCAGCGGGGTGACGTCGACCTCCACGACCTCGACGCCGGCCGCGCCCAGCCGCGCGGCGGCGGCCGCGAACGCCCCCGCCCAGCCGGGCGCCAGGTCGGCGAGGTGCTCGGGCGTCGGGATCGCCACCCGGGCGTGGGCGGACGGCGCCGGCGCCGGCGGCACGGCGCGGGCCAGCGGATCCAGCCCGTCGGGCTCGGACATCGTCTCGACCAGCCCGCGCCCCAGCGTCAGGTCGCGGGCCAGCACGGTGACGCAGTCGAGGCTGCGGCAGGCCGGCACGACGCCGGTCGTCGGGATCGTGCCGCGGGTCGGCTTGAGCCCGACCAGACCGTTGAGCGCGGCCGGCACCCGACCGGAGCCGGCGGTGTCGGTGCCGAGCGCGGCGTCGACGATCCCCAGCGCCACCACCACGGCCGAGCCGGACGACGACCCACCGGAGATGCGCGTCGGGTCCCAGGCGTTGCGCACCGCGCCGTAGGGGCTGCGGGTGCCGACCAGCCCGGTGGCGAACTGGTCGAGGTTCGTGACGCCGAGGACGATCGCGCCCGCCGCCCGCAGCCGGGCGACGCACGTCGCGTCGCGCTCGGGCGCGTAGGCGAAGGTCGGGGCCGCCGCGGTCGTCGGCAGCCCGGCGACGTCGATGTTGCCCTTGACCGCCACCAGCAGCCCGGCCAGCGGCAGCGCCTCCCCCGCGGCCCGGCGGGCGTCCAGCGCCTCGGCCTCGGCGCGCACCTCGGCCTGCGGCCGGAGTGCGATCCACGCCTCCGGCCGGTCGACGGCCGCGATCCGCGCGTAGGCGTCGGCCACCCGCGGCGCGGCCGCACACGGCGTCCAGCCGATCACGGGACCACCGCCGCGAGCACCTGGCCCGGCGCCACCTGCTCGCCCGGGCGCACGTACACCTCCGCGACCCGGCCCGCGACCGGCGAGCCCACCCGCGTCTCCATCTTCATCGCCTCCAGCGAGCACACGACGTCGTCGGCCGCCAGCCGCGCGCCGGCGGCGACCGGCACCTGCCACACCGTCGCGGTGAACGGCGCCGTGACGGCCACCGCCCCGGCCGGCAGCGCCACCTCGGCGGTCGGGGCCGCCACGGGCTCGTCGCGCCGGTCGAACTCCCCCGACGCCCGCCAGCGCTCCTTCTCGGCCTCGAACGCCGCACCCTGCCGCGCCCGGAAGGCCGCGATCGAGTCGGCGTGCTCGGCCAGGAACGCGGTGTGCTCGGCCAGGGAGAACGTGCCGTCGACGGTGTCGACCTCCGCGCGTCCGGCCTCGGTCTCGGCGCGCAGCTCGAGCAGCTCCTCGGCCGAGACCGGGTACCACTCGAGCCGGTCGAAGAACCGCAGCGCCCAGGGGTGCTCGGCGAACAGCCCGCGGCCGGCGGCGCCCCAGCGGTGCCGGTTCCAGATCGGCACCGTGCGTCCGATCAGCTGGTAGCCGCCCGGGCCCTCCATGCCGTAGACGCACAGGTACGCGCCGCCGATGCCCACGGAGTTCTCGGCCGTCCAGGTGCGCGCCGGGTTGTACTTCGTCGTCACCAGCCGGTGCCGCGGGTCGAGCGGGGTCGCCACCGGCGCGCCGAGGTAGACGTCGCCGAGCCCGAGCACCAGGTACGAGGCGTCGTGGACGATGCGGTGCACGTCGTCGATCGCGTCCAGGCCGTTGATCCGGCGGATGAACTCGAGGTTCGACGGCGTCCACGGCGCGTCGTCGCGGACGCCGGCCTCGTACCGCTGGACCGCCAGCCGGCACGCGGGGTCGTCCCAGCTCAGCGGCAGCCGGACGGTGCGCGAGGGCACCACCAGCTCGGCTGTGGGCGGCACGAGCTCCTCCAGCTCCTGCAGCAGCTCCGCGACGTCGCGCGCCCGCAGGCGGGACGCGTCGGTGTGCACCTGGAGCGAGCGGATGCCCGGCGTCACGTCGACGATGCCGGCCCGGACGTCGGCGGGCGCGTGCTCGGCGAGCACCTGCTGCAGGGCGTGGACGCGCATGCGCAGCGCGAGGTCGAGGGTCATCGGGCCGTACTCGACGAGCAGGTTGTCGTCGCCGTCGCGGCGGTAGGTCACCGACGGCCGCTCCTCGGTGGCCTCGCGCCGGGCCAGGACGCCGTCGTCGCCGTCGCCGCCGCGCAGCAGGGCGGGCACCTGCGGGGCGGAGCGGTGCTCGAGCAGCGTCGCGGCGTCTGCCTCGCGCACCGGCACGAACCGGATCGTGTCGCCAGGGCGCAGCTGGCCGAGCTTCCACAGCTCGCCGCTGGCGACCACCGCGGGGCAGACGAAGCCGCCCAGCGACGGGCCGTCGGGGCCGAGGACGATCGGGGTGTCGCCGGTGAAGTCCAGCGCGCCCACGGCGTACGGGGTGTCGTGGATGTTCGAGGGGTGCAGGCCGGCCTCGCCGCCGTCGGGACGCGCCCAGCTCGGCCGCGGCCCGATCAGCCGGACCCCGGTGCGCGCGGAGTTGTGGTGCACCTCGTAGGCGGTGGCGTAGAGCTCGTCGAGATCGGCGCGGGTGAAGAACTCCGGCGCCGCGTGCGGCCCCTCGGTGACGCCGATCTCCCAGTCCGAGGTGATCGCCGGCCGGTGCTCCGCGGGCGTCGGCCGCGGCGCGTGCACCGCGGGGACCGACGCCGGGCGCAGCACGTCGCCGGCCAGCAGCGCGCGTCCGGCGTGGCCGCCGAACCCGCCGAGGGTGAAGGTCGACGCGCTGCCGAGGTAGGCCGGCACGTCGAGCCCGCCGCGCACCGCCAGGTAGGTGCGTAGGCCCGGCCCCGCGCAGTCGCCGATCGCCAGCGTGCCGCCGGCCGGCACCGCGACCGGCTCCCACTGCGGCACCACCGCGTCGTCCAGCGTGACGACCGCCGGCGCGCCGGTGACGCACACCAGCGTCGGCTCGGAGAACGTGAGCGTCGGCCCGGTGGCCGTGATCTCCAGCCCCGGGGCGCCGTCGGGGTTGCCGACGCAGCGGTTGGCCTCGGCCAGCGACACCGCGTCGAACGGGCCGGACGGCGGGACGCCGACCTGCCAGTGGCCGAGCCGACCGGGCAGGTCCTGGACGGTGGTCATCGCGCCGGGCACGACCACGTCGATCCGCGGCTCGGGGTCGGTCGTGACGTCGAGGGTCGTCGTGGCGTGGGTGGCGGCGCGCAGCCCGACGGGGTCGGCCGGGTCGACGAACGAGCGCAGCAGGCCGAGGTTGGTGACGATGCCGTCGACGCGGGTGCCGGCGAGCGCAGTGCCGAGCAGGTCGAGCGCGGCGTCGCGGGTCGGGGCCGCGGCGATCACCTTGGCCAGCATCGGGTCGTAGTGCGAGGAGACCTCCAGGCCGGTCTCGATCCAGCCGTCCACCCGCACCCCGGCGGGTGCGTCCGCACCCGGCAGCTCGACGCGGGTCAGCAGGCCCGACGACGGCCGGCAGTCGCGTCCGGGGTCCTCGGCGTAGACCCGCGCCTCGATCGCGTGGCCCCGCGGCTCCCACGGCTCGAAGAGCCGCTCGGGCAGCGCGGCGGGGCCCTCGCCGGCCAGCCGCAGCATCAGCGCGACGAGGTCGAGCCCCAGCACCTCCTCGGTGACCGGGTGCTCCACCTGGAGCCGGGTGTTGACCTCGAGGAACGCCGCCTCCTCCCGCACCGGGTCGTAGACGAACTCCACGGTGCCGGCGCTCCGGTACGACACCGACGCGGCCAGCCGCCGCGCGGAGTCGTGCAGCAGGGCGCGCACGTGGTCGGGCAGCCCCGGAGCCGGCGCCTCCTCGATCACCTTCTGGTGGCGCCGCTGCAGCGAGCAGTCGCGGTCGCCGAGCACCGCGACCCGGCCCGCGCCGTCGCCGAACAGCTGCACCTCGACGTGGCGCGCCGGCCGCACCAGCCGCTCGAGGAAGACCCCCGAGGAGCCGAAGTGCGCCGCCGCCAGGCCGGCCACGCGGGCGAACCCGTCGCGGACGTCGTCCACCGTCGCGCACGCCTGCATGCCGATGCCGCCCCCGCCACCGGTGGCCTTGAGCATCACCGGCAGGCCGATCCGCTCGGCCTCCGCGACGGCCTCGTCGACGTCCGCCAGCAGCCCGGAGCCGACGAGCATCGGCACCCCCGCCTGCTCGGCCAGCGCCCGGGCGGTGTGCTTCTCGCCGAACGCGACGATCTGCTCGGGCGTCGGCCCGACGAAGCCGAGGCCGGCCTCCTCGATCGCACGCGCGAAGCCGACGTGCTCGGAGAGGAAGCCGTAGCCGGGGTGCACCAGGGTCGCCCCGGTGGCGGCCGCGGCCTCGAGCACGGCGTCGACCCGCAGGTACGACTCGCGCGCCGGCGCCGGGCCCAGGCGCACCGCGACGTCGGCCTCCCGCACGTGCGGGGCGGCGCGGTCGGCGTCGGAGTACACCGCGACGGTGCGCAGGCCGAGCCCGCGCGCCGAGCGCAGGATCCGCCGGGCGATCTCGCCGCGGTTGGCGACCAGGAGCGTGCCGCTCACGCGGACGCCTCCGAGGTCGCGCCCGAGGTCGCGCCCGAGGTCGCGCCCGAGATCGCAGGATCGACGACGATCATCCGCAGCGGCGTCGGGTTGAAGTCGTTGCACGGGTTGTTCATCTGCGGGCAGTTCGACACCACGACCAGCACGTCGCGCTCGGCCCGCACCGCCACCCGACGGCCCGGCGCGGACATGCCGTCGACGATGCCGAGCGCGCCGTCGGCCTCCACCGGCACGTTCATGAACCAGTTGAGGTTCGAGACCAGGTCGCGCAGCCCCAGGCCGTGCTTCGCGGCCTCGGTGAGGAAGTTCTCGCGGCACGCGTGGTGGAACATCACGTGGTGGCCGTAGCGCAGGGTGTTCGACTCCTTGCTGCAGGCGCCGCCGATGGTGTCCTGCCGGTCGATCTCGTTGCCGACCACCGTCATCAGCGGGCGGCCCTCGCTGCTGCGCAGGACGGTGCCGGTGCGCACGTAGGCCTCCCCCTGCCAGGCCAGGGTGTCGGGCACGCTGTAGCGCTCGTCGGGGTCGTGGGCGTCGTAGAGCAGGCAGTCGCCGGACTGGTTGCCGCCGACGTCGACGATCGTCAGCACGTGCCCGGCCGCCACGACCGCCGACCAGGAGGCCCGCGACTCGACGACGTCGTCGCGCACGACACGGCCCTCGACGAGCGAGTCCGACCAGTCGAGCACGGTGTCGGGGTGGTGCGACGCGCCGACCGGGACGGTCGAGGCGGCCGTCGTGGTCGTGGTCGTGGTCGTGGTCATCGTCAGGGCGCTCACAGTCCGCGTGCCTCCGCGTAGTCGACGGTGTTGAGGTAGGCCCGGGTGCGCTCGGGCGAGGCGCTCCAGGCGGGGTCGGACGGGCCGGTCGGCGTCGAGCGCCAGGCGTGCACGCGCAGCGGCCCGACGACGTAGTCCGGCCGCGGGTCGAGCGGGTGCGGCACGTTGGCGAGCAGCACCAGCAGCGGCAGCTCCGCGACGAGGTCGACGGCCGTGCCCGGCCCGGCGCTCCCCCGCCACGCCAGCGTGCCGTCCTCCTCGACCCGCACGCCCTGGAACAGCGAGACGCCCGGCGGCAGGTCGCGGCGGGTCAGGCCGTGCTTGGCGGCGGCCTTGACCAGCAGCGAGCGCCCGGCCGGGAACGGCCCCTCGGGACGCGCGTCGCCGTGCTTGCGCTCGTTCCACGCCTCGGTGGTGGTGCCGCAGAACGCGTCGTGGTGCCCCGAGGAGTCCGCGGCGATCGTCGCCAGCACCCGTCCGTCGCCGGAGAGCAGCGGGTGGTGCACGCCGAGGTAGGCCTGCCACGGGATCTTCTGGGTGTCGGCGACGTTGAGCCGCTCGACGGTCTCCAGCGCGTTGAAGAGCACCAGATGGGCGCAGGCGTCCCCGGTGGGGTCCTCCAGGCGCAGCCGCGTGCCCCGGGCGAGGATCCGGTGGGCGTACCCGCCGGGCGCGATCGTCTCGGCCCAGGTCAGCGAGGCCGGGTCGACGTCGGCCGGCGCGTACGGACTGGACGAGGCCGGCAGGTACGGCATGAACTCGGCCGTGCCGTCGCCCTGCGCCCGGGCGTCGTCGCGGGCGTGCAGGACGCTGTCGGTCAGGCGCGCGCCCGTCACCGGGCCTCCGCCGCGGCGTGGGTGTGCGGCAGGTGCTTGAGCGCGATCCGCAGGTGCAGGCGGCGCGAGAGGAAGTAGGCGGTGCCGACGACCAGCGTCAGGCCGAGGAAGAGCAGCGCGCTCCACTGCAGCCACCAGGTCTCGCCGGTGAGGTCGTAGACCGCGGCCCGCGGCCAGAGCAGGTTGACGGTCATGCCGACCTGGTAGACCACCGCCAGCAGCGTCACCGGGACGCCCCAGCGGCCCAGCGAGAAGAGCGGCCGGCCGTCCTCGTCGACGCCCTCGGGCAGGCCGTGGCGCAGGCGGCTCACCAGCAGCGGCAGCGTGACGCCGAGGTAGGCCAGGTAGATCATCGCGATGCACAGCGACGAGAGCGCCAGGAAGATCGCGTACTGGTGCACGTTGACCAGCAGGGCCACGGCCGCGCCGACGCCGACGACCACCGCGCAGAGCACCGGGGTGCCGGTGCGGGGCGAGACCCGCGCGAGCCGCCGGTGGAACGGCAGGGCGCCCTCGCGGGCCATCGAGAACATCATCCGCGAGCCGGAGGTCTGCACCGCCAGGGTGCAGGCGAAGACCGCCACCGCGACGCTGCACAGCAGCAGCCGGCCGACGACGCCGCCGAGCCGCTCGGTGAGCACGTAGGCCAGGCCGCCGGACGCGAGGCTGCCGTCGGTGAGGCTCGGCGCGGCCATCAGCGCGGCCAGGATCAGCAGCGCGCCGCCGATCGCCGAGGTCACCAGCGCCCGCAGGATCGTGCGCGGAGTCGTGCGCCGCGGCGCGTGGGTCTCCTCGGCGAGCTCGCCGGCGGAGTCGAAGCCGACCATCACGTAGGCCGCCATCAGCGAGGACGCGAGGAACGCCCCGAGGTACCCGCTCCCCTCCCAGCCGTCCCGGGTCAGCACGACGCCGGCGCCGCGCTCGGGGAGCAGGAACAGCGCGATCACCAGGGCCACCACGCCCACGATCTCGATCGCCACCCCGACGCTGGACGAGACCGCGATCTGCCGGATGCCCGAGACGTTGACCAGCGTCGTCACCACGAGCAGCAGGCAGCCGAGCAGGATGGAGTTCTGCGCGCCGGTCGCCGAGAGCAGAGTCGGGTCGGCGTCGCTCCCGCCGACGACCTGGAAGCCGGTCCAGATGCTCGGCAGCACCGCCTGCAGCGCGATCGCCGCGGCGGCGACGGTGAGGATCTGCCCGATCACCATCGTCCAGCCGACGAACCAGCCGACGGTGGTGCCGGCCAGCCGCGAGGACCACTGGTAGATCGAGCCCGAGATCGGCCACCGGGCCGCGAGCTCGCAGAAGCACAGGGCGACGAGCAGCTGGCCGACGAAGACGATCGGCCAGGTCCAGAAGAACGCCGCGCCGCCCAGCAGGAACCCGAGACCGAAGAGCTGGAAGACGGTGGTGAGGATGGAGACGAACGAGAACCCGGCGGCGAAGGACGCGAACGTCCCCACGCCGCGGTGCAGCTCCTGGGCGTAGCCCTCGCTGCTCGGGACGCCGCCGAGGGCGTCGGAGGGGCTGATGGTGGTCATGGTGGGCTCCGGGGCTCGGACGGTCCGGCGCGGCCGGACCGAATACCTGTCGAGTGACAGGTATGAGCCTCGCGAGGCGAGGTCACAGCCGGCGTCACGCGGTGTTAAGTCCGCGTGACGCCGGCTGTGGGTGGTGGGAGCGGCTCCCCAGCAGCGGTCGCGTCGGCCAGCCCGCCGACGCCGCCCGCGAGGGCGGCCCGATCAGCCGATCAGATCCGACCCTCCGCGCCCACGCTCGGTCGCGCGCCGCGCCCGCGGCGCGCGTCGGTCCAGCGCTCGTCCGAGCCGAGCTCGACGAAGGTCTCCTCGCCGTTCGGCTGCGGCTCGACGGCCCACAGCGTCACCCAGCCGTGCAGCACCAGCGCCTCCAGGGTCGGCACCGCGGCCACCGCCGCGCGCAGTCGCTCGCGGGGCGCCTGGACGGCCAGCACCGGACGCGCCGGCAGGTGCCGCAGCGCCAGCACGGCGTCCGGACGACGAGGGTCGACCGGGGTGACGGCCTGCCAGGGCAGGCCGATCGAGAGGTCGCCGGCCCGGCCGCGGACGACGCCGATGTCGCCGACCACGTTGTGGGTGGTCTTGTCGCCGGCGCCGTAGAGGTCCGGCTCGCCGGCCGAGCTGCCGTACGCGCTCATGATGTGCGCGGCCACCAGGCCGGGGCCGGCCAGCGCGCCGGTCAGGACGGCGAGGTCGGGGTCGGTGTCGTGGTGGTAGTCGAGCTGGAACCAGCGCGCCGTGGGCACCGAGAGCCGCGCCCCGCCGAGGAACAGGCCGTGGGCGCCGGCCAGCCCCCACTCCGGCATCGGCTCGGCCTCGTCCCCGCCGCGGGCGATGGCGCTCAGGCCGCCCGGCAGGTCGCCGCTGCGCTCGGCCCGGGCCCGCTCGGTGGCGGTGGCCAGGTCGGCCCGCAGCGCGTCGGCCACCGGGTGGTCGGACTCGATCGCCACGACGTCGGCCGTGGTGTCGTGGCGTCCGACGATGGCGACGAGGTCGTCGGGCACCGCGATGCCCTGGGCCGGCAGCGCGGCCCGCACGGCCGGGTCGTTGGTCCAGGCCGCGAAGACCGACGCGTTCAGCACGCCGGTGTTCGCCCCGCAGGCGCCGCAGTCGTAGGCCGCGGCGTAGGCGTTGTTGGCCGTGGTCGCGCCGTGGCCGATCACCAGCAGCACCGAGCCGAGGTCGCCCGCGAGGCCCGCGCCGTGGAGCACGGCGGCGACGCGGCGCGCCTTCTCCTCGGCCGGGACGACGCCGGACTGCAGGTCGCAGACCTCGCCGGCCGGACGCAGGGTCGTGCCGTGCAGGTCGGCCGCCGGGCGCTGCAGGGCCCGGGTGACGACGCCGCGCACGGTGGCCACCAGGGCGACCAGCCCGCCGAACTCGGCGTAGCCGAGCGCGCCGGCCGCCTGCCGGCCGCCGGCGGCCATGCTCCAGCCGGTGCCCGGCGCCGGCACGGGCGCCTCGAACCGCAGGTCGGGGTCGAGCAGGCCGGGCGCGCGGGTGACGGTCGTGCCGTCGGGGTCGTCGGCCTCGAGCGCGATGCCGAAGAACCCGGCGACGCCGTGGGTGCGGTGGCGCCGCGGGCCGCTCACCGCCTCGAGCTGGCGGCGCACCGGGCCCGAGCGGGCGTCCAGACACCACAGGCTGTCGACGGTGACGGTCGCCGTGCCCGCCGAGGACGGGGCGAGGGGCACGGCGGCCAGCAGCCGTCCCTGCACCTCGACGTCCAGCGCCCGCTGCCACACGGTCAGCAGCCCCCGGGCCGCGCGGACGGCCTCGAGCGCCTCGGCGTCCGGCGTCGGGCTCGTGGCGGCGTCCGCCGGGTCGGTGAGGAGCAGGTCGTGCGCCGCGCGCAGGGCGCACAGCTGGACGATCGCGTCGTCCGCGCCGTGGGCCGCGCGCCACAGGGCGTGGGCGGTCCAGCCGGGCGCCGCGGCGAGCAGGCCGGTGAGGTAGGAGACCAGGTCGATCGGCTCGCCGCCGGCCTCGATCGTGCGTCGGCGGGCCTCGGTGTAGAGCACCTCGACGGCCGAGGCGGCGTCGTCGGGCAGGGCGAGCGCGGCCCGCCGCAGCCCGTGCACGCCGAGCACGAGGTCGGCTCCGGGGCGCCGGGCCGAGGCCAGCCAGATCGCGTACGGGTCCGCCACCCGGCCGGCGCCGAGCCGGTCCCAGGCGCGTCCGCACCACAGGGCGGCCTGGACGCCGACCCGCTCGGTGGCCGAGCCGACGCTGCGCGAGCGACGTCCGGCGGCCTTGTCGGCGCGGCCCGCGAGGGTGTGGGCGACGGCGCCGATCGGGGCGTCCGGACCGGGAGCCACCTCGCCGCGCGTGCGGGTGACGACCTGCTGCGGGGTGAGCTCGGCGAGCGCAGCCGGCAGCCGGCCGTCGGCCCGCAGGTCGGCCAGCGCCTGCGCGAGGTGCGCCTCGGCCAGCCGGCCGTCGTCGTGCAGCGCGAGCATGCGGCGCAGCCCGACCCGCGGGTCGCGACCGTGGACGTCGTCGAGCAGCTCCTGCGCGGCGGGCAGGTCCAGCCGCTCCAGCCCGTCCCACGGCGAGACCGCGACGGCGGCGCGCAGCGGCCAGGCCGGGGCGAGGGCGTCGGCGGCGAGGCCGACGGTCATCCGGATCCGCTCGGCGTCCGAGGGGTCCTGGGCGCCGGCCGCGAACGGCGCGAGCCGGTGGGCGAGGTCGGTGCGGTGGCGGCGGACGGCCCAGGCAGGGAGGCCGAGGCGGGCCCTGAGCAGCACCAGCGGGGTGGCGTCCCGGACGGCGCGCAGGGTGCACACCCAGGCGGCGGCGAGGCCGAGCAGCACCGGCACGGCGACGGCCGCGCTCGGCTCGATGACCTCGCCGAGGGCGTGGGACTCCTCGACCGTGACGACCAGGGCGACGATCGCGGCGATCGTCCCGGCGGCGACGCCGAGGTGGGACGCCGGCCCGCCGGCGCGACGCGCCGCCAGGGCGGCCGAGACGGTGGTGCCCGCGACGCCGCCGACCAGGGCGGCCGGCACGACCGCGACGAGCACCGGCAGGCTCGCGGAGAGCGGCACCGCGATCATCAGCGCGACGGCCACGCCGGCGAGGGCCGGGACGGCGCGCACGGACCCGGCCAGCGGGGCGGGCGCCGGCGCCAGCCGGGACGCGGTGACCGCGCCGCCGGCGTTGAGGAACAGCCGCGACTTCCACCAGGCGTGCAGCAGCACGTGCACGAACGCGGTGGCGGGCAGGCCGACGACCGCCTGCGCGGTCGCGAGCGCCATCTGCGAGCTGGTCGAGGCGGCGAGGCGGCCCTTGACGTCCGACCGGGCCTGCTGGCCGACGACCGCGGCGACCAGGGTGAGCAGCACGATCACGCCGATCAGCACGCGGGTGGCCAGCGCGGGGGCGAGGACGTCGCCGTGCAGCGCGAGCAGGAGCACGCCGCCGTTGACCACGCCCGCGTGGAGGAGGGCGGAGACGGGCGAGGGCGCCTCGGCGGTCTCGGCCAGCCACTCCCCGAGCGGCACCAGCGCCCCGCGCGAGACCAGCGCGACGATCAGCGCGAGGCCGGCGAGGGGCGCGCGGAGGGAGTCGGGCAGGTCGAGGCCGGCGTCCAGCGCGACGAGCAGCCACAGGCCGACGTCGCCGGGCACCAGGGCCGCGGCGATCCGGCGCACCGCCCGCGCGGAGCCGGGAGTGCCGGGATGCCCGACGAGCCCGAGGACCGCCACGGTGCTCAGCGTCCAGCCGGTGGCGAAGACCGCGAGCGTCTGGCCGGCGGCCATCGTCACGAGGGCGGCGAGCGCGAGGGCGAGCAGGGCGGCGTAGCGACCGAGTCGCGCCTGGCCGCGCAGGTTGACCGCCGAGAACCGGGCGATCACGGAGCCCAGGGCGAGGACGTGGACGACGAGGACGCTCGAGACGAGGTACGAGCGATCGGGCCACTCGCCGGTGGCGGCTCCCACGACGAGGAGGACGACCAGGGCGACGAGGGCGACGGCGGCGAGGGCGGACGCCAGCAGCGTCAGGGCGCGCATCGGCTTCATGGGAAGAAGAATGCATGAAGAGAAATTCATGTGTCTAGAGACCGGAGTATGACCTCTGCCATAGGGCTAGACTCCCCCGCGTGCCCGAGACCGACCGCAGTTGGACGTTCCTCTCCAACCACGGCCACGTGCTCGTCGCGCTGAGCCGCGACTCCTCGGCCCGGCTGCGTGACCTCGCGGAGTCGGTCGGCATCACCGAGCGCGCCGCCCAGGCCATCGTCAGCGATCTCGAGGACGCCGGCTACGTCACCAAGGTGAAGGTCGGGCGACGCAACGAGTACCGGCTGCACCCCGCGCGGCGACTGCGCCACCCGGCGGAGTCCGACACGCCCATCCGGGCGCTGCTGGAGATCTTCGACCGGGACGACTGAGGCGAAGGGCGACTGAGACGACGCCCCCGGGGGCATGGTCGTCGCATGCGCCCCGTCCTGCCGCTCGCCGCCGCCCTCATCCTCGCCGGCACCGCCGCGCCGACCGTCCCCGCACCGGCCGCCGCGGCCGCGAGCACCCCGTCCGGCTCGCACGCCTACCCTTACGCGCGGGCGAAGCAGGTGGTCGAGACGCGGGTGCTCGGCCACTCCTGGCAGGGCCGCCCGATCGTCGCCTACCGCAAGGGCTCGCCCGAGGCACGGGTGCGGGTCGTGCTGCTGGGCCAGATGCACGGCGACGAGCCGGCCGGGCCGACCACGATGCGGTTCGTGCGCGACCGGCTCGCGGTCGACTCCGACGTCGACCTGTGGATCGTCCCGACGATGAACCCCGACGGCGCGCTGCGCGGCACCCGCAAGAACGCCCGCGGGGTCGACCTCAACCGCAACTGGCCGACGCGCGGCTGGGTGTCGGGGTCGCGCACGTCGCCCTACTACGGCGGCCCGGCGCCGGCCTCCGAGCGCGAGACCCGCGCGATGCTGCGGTTCCTCGACGCCGTCGACCCCGACTACGTCACCTCGCTGCACCAGCCGTTCGGCGCCGTGGGCCGCACCCGCAAGCGTCCGGCCTACGTCGACCGCCTCGCCTACTGGCTGCGGCTGCCGCAGCGCGCCATCGCGGCCCCGACCGCGGGCGGATCCCCCGGCTCCCCCGCCGACGACCCCACGCTGACGTCGTGGTTCAACGCCCGGCACGACGGCGTCGCGGTGACCGTCGAGCTCACCCGCTCGCCGTCGTACCGCTACCGCACCTGGACGGCCGGCACCGGGCTGCTGCAGGCCAACCGGGCGGCCTGGTAGCCGCTCACACCTCGACCCGGGCGCCCATCAGCACCGTCCGCTCCCGCGGCAGCCCGAAGTGCTCGGCGGCGTCGGCGGTGAGGTGCGAGGTCGCCAGGAACAGCCGGGTGCGCCAGGCGCCGAGGCCGCGCACCGCGTCGTCGGGGTGCAGGTCGATGGTCGAGAGGAACCAGGTGGCGTGCTCGAGGTCGAGGACGCCCTCGGTCAGCGCGGGCGGGAGCGTCGCGAGCGTCCGGGGGACGTCGGGCCGCTCGGCGTAGCCGAACCGGAGCGTCACGTGCGTGAGGCCGTCGTCGGGATCGCCGAGGTCGTCGACGAGCACCCGCTCGTCGGGGCCGACGCGCGGCACCGGCTCGACCTTCACGGTGAGGACGACGACCCGCTCGTGGCGCACGCGGTTGTGCTCGGTGTTCGCGCGCAGCGCCAGGGGCGTGGTGTCCGGCCCGCGGTCGAGGAAGACCGCCGTGCCCGGGACGGTCGTCAGCGCGTCGGGGCGCAGGCGCAGGTCCTCGGCGAAGGCGAGCAGCGGGCCCTCCATCTCCCGACGGCGGGCGGTGACCCGCGAGCGTCCCCACTGCCAGGTGGTCATCACGGCGAAGGCGGTCAGCGCCAGCGCGAGCGGCAGCCAGGCGCCGTGCACGAGCTTGGTGAGGTTCGCGGCGAGGAAGAGCAGGTCGACGCCGATCAGCACCCCGAAGCCGGCCACCAGCAGCGGCCGGGGCACCGACCAGGTGCGCCACGCCACGTGGAGCAGCAGGACGGTCGTCACCAGGATCGTCCCGGTCACGGCCATGCCGAACGCGTACGCCAGCGCCAGCGAGCTGCGGAAGGTGAGCACCAGGACGAGCACGGCCACCGCGAGCAGGCCGTTGATCCACGGCACGTACACCTGACCGGCCGTCGAGCGGGAGGTGTGGACGACCCGCAGCCGCGGCAGGTAGCCGAGCTGGGCGGCCTGGGCGGCCACCGAGAACGCCCCGGTGATGACGGCCTGGGAGGCGATCACGGTCGCGGCGGTGGCCAGGACGACGATCGGCACCCGCGCCCAGTCGGGCGCGAGCAGGAAGAACGGCGCGGACGCCGACGACGGGTCGTCGAGCAGCAGCGCGCCCTGGCCGAGGTAGCTGAGCACGCAGGCGGGGAAGACCAGCAGCAGCCAGCCCAGGGCGATCGGCCGGCGGCCGAAGTGGCCCATGTCGGCGTAGAGCGCCTCGGCGCCGGTGACCGCGAGGACGACCGCCGCCAGCGCGAAGAACGCGATCGAGGCATGTCCCACCAGGAAGTCCACGGCGTAGGTGGGCGAGAGCGCGAGCAGGACCTCCGGGGCGTGTCGCACCCCGGCGGCGCCGAGCGCGCCGATGGAGACGAACCAGGTGATCATCACCGGCCCGAAGAGCCGGCCGACGGCCGCCGTCCCGAGACGCTGGGCGGCGAAGAGGAGCAGCAGGATCACCGCGGTCGCGGGCACCACCGCACCGGCCAGGCCGGGACGCACCACGGTGACGCCCTCGACGGCGGAGAGCACCGAGATCGCCGGCGTGATCATCGAGTCGCCGAGGAAGAGGGCCGCGCCGAACACGCCGGCCACGACCAGCGCGGCCGCCAGTCGGTCGCGACCCGCGCGGGCCCGGCGGCGCAGCAGCGTGATCAGCGCCAGGATGCCGCCCTCGCCGCGGTTGTCGACGCGCATGGCCAGCAGCACGTAGGTGACCGTCACGATCAGCACCACCGACCACACGATCAGCGACACCACGCCGAGGACGTTCTCGCGCACCAGCGGCACCGGGTGCGGGTCGGCGGGGTTGAAGACGGTCTGCAGCGTGTAGATCGGGCTGGTGCCGATGTCGCCGAAGACGACGCCGAGCGCACCCACCACGACCGCCGCCCGCAGGGGCGAGCGGCCGCCGACCGAGGTTCCGGACATCACCCGGGGAACCTACGAGTCCGGCGGGCCGCTCCCCCGCGTCCTTGACGGAACCCGAACGGTGGCGCGCCTCACGGCTCCACGTAGACGGTGGCCCCCATCGCCAGGAACTCCTCGGACTTCTCCCGCATGCCGGCGTAGCGCTCGCGGACGTCGTGGCTGATCCGCATCGAGCAGAACCTCGGCCCGCACATGGAACAGAAGTGCGCGGTCTTGGCCGACTCCGCGGGCAGCGTCTCGTCGTGGAACGCCTCCGCGGTGACCGGGTCGAGGGACAGCGCGAACTGGTCGCGCCAGCGGAACTCGAACCGGGCGCGCGAGAGCGCGTCGTCCCACGCCCGCGCGTGCGGGTGGCCCTTGGCGACGTCGGCGGCGTGCGCGGCCAGCTTGTAGGTGATCACGCCGGTCTTGACGTCGTCGCGGTCGGGCAGGCCGAGGTGCTCCTTGGGCGTGACGTAGCAGAGCATCGCCGTGCCGTGCCAGGCGATCGTCGCCGCGCCGATCGCGCTGGTGATGTGGTCGTAGCCGGGTGCCACGTCGGTGACCAGCGGGCCGAGGGTGTAGAACGGCGCGCCGTGGCACCAGTCCTGCTGCAGGACGACGTTCTCCTCGACCAGGTGCAGGGGCACGTGCCCGGGGCCCTCGACCATCACCTGCACGTCGTGCTCCCAGGCCCGCTGCGTCAGCTCGGCGAGCGTGCGCAGCTCGGCCAGCTGGGCCTCGTCGTTGGCGTCCGCGACGCTGCCCGGCCGCAGGCCGTCGCCGAGGGAGAAGGCGACGTCGTAGGCGGCGAGGATCCCGCACAGGTCGTCGAAGTGCGTGTAGAGGAAGGACTCCTCGTGGTGGGCGAGCATCCAGCCGGCCATGATCGAGCCGCCGCGGGAGACGATGCCGGTGACCCGCTCGGCGGTGAGCGGCACGTACCGCAGCAGCACGCCCGCGTGCACGGTCATGTAGTCGACGCCCTGCTCGCACTGCTCGACGACGGTGTCGCGGTAGACCTCCCAGGTGAGGTCCTCAGCCCGGCCGTCGACCTTCTCCAGCGCCTGGTAGAGCGGCACGGTGCCGATCGGCACCGGGCTGTTGCGCAGGATCCACTCGCGGGTGGTGTGGATGTCGTCGCCGGTCGAGAGGTCCATGACGGTGTCAGCGCCCCACGTGACGGCGTGCGTGAGCTTGTCGACCTCCTCGGCGACCGAGGAGGTCACCGCGGAGTTGCCGATGTTGGCGTTGACCTTCACCAGGAACCGCCGGCCGATGACCATCGGCTCGGACTCGGGGTGGTTGACGTTGTTCGGGATGATCGCGCGGCCCGCGGCGACCTCGCTGCGGACCAGCTCGACGTCGCAGCCCTCGCGGGCGGCGACGAACTCCATCTCGGGGGTCACCAGGCCGCGGCGGGCGTAGGCCATCTGCGTGATCGCCCGGCCGTCGCGACCGCGCCGCGGACGACGCCGCTCGCCGCGCCACTCCCGGCTGGCCGCGCCGCGACGCACCGCGGCACGACCGTCGTCCTCGAGCCGGGCGTCGCGGCCGGCGTAGGCCTCCGTGTCGTCGCGGGCCTCGATCCAGGCCGACCGCAGCGGCGGCAGGCCGACCTCGGGCTGGGAGCCGGGGCCCTCGGTGCAGTAGCGGTCGAACGTCTCGCCGGTGGTCAGCGCCACGCGGGTGACGGGCACGCCGAGCGGGCCCAGCTCGAGGCGGGTGTGGGAGTCGTGGACGGTCATGCGGGGAGTCCTTCCAGGAGTCGGGTGATGACCTCGGCGGGGTCGGGCGAGCGCATCACCGCGCCCAGGACCGCCACGCCGTCGGCGCCCGCTCCGAGTGCGGACGCCAGGCTCTGGGGGGGGTGACGCCGCCGAGCGCGAGCACCGGCAGCGGGTGCCCGGCGTAGGCGGCCGGGCCCGGGGCCGGGTCGACGACGTGCACCGCGTGACCGCGGCCGGTCAGGGTCTCGGCGATGACGAGGCCGACGACGCCTCCGCCGAGCACGCGTACGCGCATCTCGAGTCGCTCCCTACGCCGGCATGAACCGGATCAGGTGTGACGGTCGGAGCGGAACAGCTCCCTCTCAGCCCGCTGCCGCGGACTCCCGTTGGACGTGCTCGAACGTAGCACGCGCCCCGGACGGGTCGTCCGGGGCGCGTGCGAGAGGGGAGGCGGGCGAGCGGGGACCTCCCGCGGGAGGCCGGCGGCGGATCAGAGGATGTGCAGCATCTCCTGGTAGGTCGGCAGCGCCCACAGGTCGTCGGCCACGACGCCCTCGAGCGCGTCGGCCGCGGCGCGCACGGCGGCCATGGCCGGCAGCACGACGTCACGGGCGAAGGTCGCGGCCTCGAGCGGGTCGGCCGGGTGCTCGTGGGCCACGGCGTCGGCCAGCGTCGCGAGGCCGGCGCGGAGGTCGGCGATCGTGGCGCTCAGGGACGTCAGGTCGGCCAGGTCGGGCTCGAGTCCGGCGGCCTTGAGCGCGGCCGCGTTCGAGGCCAGCTCGGTCTGGTAGCGCACCGCGGCCGGCAGCACCGTCGTCGAGCCGATCTCCAGGGTGGTGTTGGCCTCGACCCCGATGCTCAGGACGTACTGCTCGCAGCCGACCTCGTAGCGGCTGTGCATCTCGCGCTCGTTGAAGACCGCGTAGCGGCTGAACAGCTCGACGGCCTCGGGCGAGATCAGCTCGGGGAGCGCGTCGACCGTGGTGCGGAGGTTCTTCAGGCCGCGCTGCTCGGCCTCGACCTGCCACTCCTCGGAGTAGCCGTTGCCGTTGAAGATCACCGCTCCGTGGTCGGCGATGATCTGCGTGAGCAGGGTCTGCACGGCCTCGTCGAAGTCCGTGCCGGCGGCGACCGCCTGCTCGAGCTCGGTGACGCAGAAGTCCAGCGCCTCGGCCATGATCGTGTTGATCACGACCATCGGCGCCGCCACGGTCTGCAGCGAGCCGGGGGCCCGGAACTCGAACCGGTTGCCGGTGAAGGCGAAGGGCGACGTGCGGTTGCGGTCGCCGGGGTCCTTGCTGAGGTCGGGCAGGGTGTCGACGCCGATCGTCAGCGTGCCCTTCTCCTTCGAGCGGGTCGCGCCGCCCTTGGCGATCTGGTCGAAGACGTCGGCGAGCTGGTCGCCGAGGAAGATCGAGATGATCGCCGGCGGGGCCTCGTTGGCGCCGAGGCGGTGGTCGTTGGACGCCGAGGCCACCGAGACGCGCAGCAGACCGCCGTAGCGGTGCACGGCGCGGATCACCGCCGCGCACACGACGAGGAACTGGGCGTTCTCGTGCGGGGTGTCGCCGGGCAGCAGCAGGTTGCCCTGGGCGGCGTTGCCGATGGAGAAGTTGACGTGCTTGCCCGAGCCGTTGACGCCGGCGAACGGCTTCTCGTGGAAGAGGCACTCCATGCCGTGCTTCTTGGCGATCGAGCGGAACGTCGTCATGAGCAGCTGCTGGTGGTCCGAGGCGAGGTTCGACCGCTCGAACATCGGGGCCACCTCGAACTGGCCCGGCGCGACCTCGTTGTGGCGGGTCTTGGCCGGGATGCCGAGCTTGAACAGCGCGTGCTCGGTGTCCATCATGAACGCCAGCACGCGCTCGGGGATGGCGCCGAAGTAGTGGTCGTCGAACTCCTGGCCCTTGGGCGGCTTGGCGCCGAACAGGGTGCGGCCGGAGCTGAGCAGGTCGGGCCGGGCGTGGAAGAAGTGGCCGTCGACCAGGAAGTACTCCTGCTCGGGGCCGCAGTAGGACACGACGTTCTGCGGGTCCTCGTGGCCGAACAGGCTCAGGATGCGCTTCGCGTGCAACGACATGGCCTGCTGGCTGCGCAGCAGCGGGGTCTTGTGGTCGAGCGCCTCGCCGGTCATCGAGATGAACACCGTGGGGATGCACAGCGTGTTGCCGTTGGGGTTCTCCAGGATGTACGCCGGGCTCTGGATGTCCCAGCCGGTGTAGCCGCGCGCCTCGAAGGTCGCGCGCAGGCCGCCGTTGGGGAACGACGAGGCGTCCGGCTCGCCCTGGATCAGGGTCTTGCCGGAGAACTCCGAGATCGCCGAGCCGTCGCCCACCGGCTCGAGGAAGCTGTCGTGCTTCTCCGCCGTGAGCCCGGTGAGCGGGTAGAAGACGTGGGCGTAGTGGGTCGCGCCCTTCTCCATCGCCCAGTCCTTCATCGCCGACGCGACGGCGTCCGCGACGTCGGGGTCGAGCGGGGCACCCTGGTCGATCGTCGAGAGCACCGACTTGTAGACGCCCTTGGGCAGCCGCTTGCGCATCGCCTGGAGGCTGAAGACGTTCTCGCCGAAGACCGCACCCGGCTCGGCGGCGGGGTCGAAGTCGAACGGCGGCGGGGTGGTCGCCTGGACGGCGGCGATGGCCTGCAGGCGGACGGGATTGGCGGTCATGGCCGGAATCTAGGGACGCCGTGAGTCGGGCATGTTTCGTGCCGGTGACGTGGGCCGACCGGACTGGACCGGCACGCGGGTCTGCCCCGCGATCCAGGCGGGAGGGCGGGCCTCGACGTGCTCGGCATCACACGACGACGGCCCCCGGATCCGCGGATCCGGGGGCCTTCGTGCTGGCGTGCTGGGCCTGCCGAGGTGCTGGGGTGCTGGGATCAGCGACCCGAGCGCCGACGACCGGAGCGCGCCGCGCCACCGGCCGAGAAGGCGGCCGCACCGCCGGAGCGGGCCGAGGCCGCCGCGGACGACGGGCGCGCGGCCGGCTTCTGGCCGGACCTCTGCGTGGAGCCCTGGCCGGAGGCCGCTCCGGACTGGGACGAGCGCTGCTGGCCACCGGACGAGCCCGAGCCCGAGCCCCCGGCGCCGCGGCCACGCCCGCCGCGACGGCGCGACCGGCCGGGGGTGCCGCCACCGGCCGGGCGCTCGGCCCGGGCGGGCTCGGCGACGACGACCGCGGGGGCGGGCACGCTGACCCGCACGCGCTCACCGGGGGCGAGCTCGGCGAGCACCGGGTGGCTGGCGCCCTCGATGCGGGTGGTGGTCGGCTTGATGCCGGCGGCGCGGGTCAGCGAGCGGACGTCGCCGACCTGGTCGGAGGTCATCAGCGTGACGACCGTGCCCTCGGCGCCCGCGCGGGCGGTGCGGCCCGAGCGGTGCAGGTAGGCCTTGTGCTCGGTCGGCGGGTCGGCGTGCACGACGAGCGCGACGTCGTCGACGTGGATGCCGCGGGCGGCGATGTCGGTGGCGACGAGCACGGAGACCTCGCCGGCGTGGAAGGCGTCGAGGTTGCGCACGCGGGCGTTCTGGCTGAGGTTGCCGTGCAGCTCGACCGCGGGCACGCCGTTGCGGCCGAGCTGGCGGGCCAGCGCCTTGGCGCCGTGCTTGGTGCGGGTGAACACGACCGTGCGGCCGGGGGCGCTGGTGAGGTCGAGCAGCACCGGGATGCGCTGCTCGCGCTCGACGTGCAGCACGTGGTGGGTCATCTTGGCGACCGGCGACTGCGCGGAGTCGGCCTCGTGGGTGACCGGCTGGTGCAGGAACCGCTTGACCAGCGAGTCGATCTGGCCGTCGAGGGTGGCCGAGAAGAGCAGCCGCTGCGAGCGCTCCGGCGTCGCGGAGAGGATGCGCCGGACGCCCGGCAGGAAGCCCATGTCGGCCATGTGGTCGGCCTCGTCGAGCACGGTGATCTCGACGCGGTCGAGCCGGCAGTGGCCCTGGCCCATGAGGTCCTCGAGCCGGCCGGGGCAGGCGATGACGACGTCGACGCCGCGGCGCAGCGCCGCGACCTGCGGGTTCTGGCCGACGCCGCCGAAGATCGTGCGCGACGTGAGGCCGGCCGCGGCGGCCAGCGGCGCGAGCGCGGTCTCGATCTGGGTGGCCAGCTCGCGGGTCGGGGCGAGGACGAGCGCGCGGGGCGCGCCGGAGGTGGGCCGCGGCCCGCCAGCGAGGCGGGAGACCAGCGGCAGGAGGAAGGCGTAGGTCTTTCCCGACCCGGTGCGTCCGCGGCCGAGGACGTCGCGTCCGGCCAGCGCGTCGGCCAGGGTGGCCGCCTGGATCGGGGTGGGCGTGGTGATGCCCAGACCCGCGAGGGTCCGGGTCAGGGAGGTGGACAGGCCGAGATCGGCGAAGGTGCTCAAGACGTGCTCTCTGATCGTGGTGTCCCGCCGAGAGCCCGGCCGCCCGGTGGCGACGGGCCGACGCACGGAGCCGGGTTCTGCGATTCAGAGCTGCGACGTGCGGACAACCCGCGGCGAGAGCACGACAGGCTGTGCCCCCAACCTAGCCGACCGCTGGTCGGACGCCGCATCGACGCGGCGTCCGACCGGTGAGCCGCTCGTCACTCGACGGGCAGCCCGAGCCCCCGGGCGATCAGCATCCGCTGCACCTCGGAGGTGCCCTCGCCGATCTCGAGCACCTTCGCGTCGCGGTAGAGCCGGGCCACGGGGTACTCCTCCATGAAGCCGTAGCCGCCGAAGACCTGGGTGGCGATGCGGGTGGCCGAGACGGCCGCCTCGGTGGAGTAGAGCTTGGCCACCGACGCCGCCTGCTTGACCGCGCCCGCCGGCGCACCGGCGTCCTTCAGCGCGGCCGCCCGGTAGGTGAGCAGGCGGCTGGCGTCGGCCATGACCTGCAGGTCGGCGATCTGGAAGGCGACGCCCTGCTTGCGTCCGATCGGACCGCCGAAGCCCTGCCGCTCCCCGGCGTACGCGAGCGCGTGGTCGAGGCAGGCCTGGACGCAGCCGGTGGCCAGCGCGGAGATCGCGATGCGGCCGTCGTCGAGGGTGGCCAGGAACTGCGCGTAGCCGCGCCCGCGGGTGCCGAGCAGGTGGTCGGCCGGCACCCGGACGTCCTGGAAGCTCAGCGGATGGGTGTCGGAGGCGTGCCAGCCGAGCTTGTCGTAGGCGGGCTCGGCGGTGAAGCCGGGGGTGCCCGCGGGCAGCATGATCGCGGAGATCTCCGGCCGACCGTCCTCCCGCTCGCCGGTGCGCGCGGTGACGGTGACCAGCGAGGTGATCGACGAGCCGGAGTTGGTGATGAACTGCTTGGCGCCGTTGACGATCCACTCGGTGCCGTCGGCGCTGAGCTCGGCGCGGGTGCGGGTCGAGCCGGCGTCGGAGCCGGCCTCCGGCTCGGTGAGCCCGAACCCGGCGAGCGCGCGGCCGGCGACGAGGTCGGGAAGCCAGCGCTCCTGCTGCTCGCGGGTGCCGTACTCGACGAGGGGGTTGATGCCCAGCCCGACCCCGGCCTGCAGCGTGATGCCCATCGACTGGTCGACCCGGCCGAGCTCCTCGATGGCGACGCACAGGCTGGTGAAGTCGCCGGCCGCTCCCCCGAACTCCTCGGGGGCGGTGAGGCCGAAGAGGCCGAGGTCGCCCATCCGGTGGACGACGTCGACCGGGAAGTGGTGCTCGCGGTCCCAGCGCGCGGCGTGGGGCGCGATCTCGGACTCGGCGAAGGCGCGGACGGTGCGCCGGAACTCCTCGTGGTCCCGGCTGAGCTCGAACGGGGTCTGTCCCATGTGAGCCAGGCTACAGCCCGGGTTAACGAACGCTAACCGGATGTCGCGGGGCAGGATGGACGGGCCATGACCTCCGAGCCCGCCCCCGCCACCGCCGCCGACCTGGCCCTGCAGGGCCCGCGCGTGCACCCGGCCGACGTCGACCTCGCGACCGTCCGGGCCTACCTGGCGCGGCCCAAGTCGCACCTCGCGCTGCTCGTCGACGCCGACGGCGTGCTCGTGGCCACCCTGGACGCCTCCGACCTGCCCGAGGACCGGACGCACGACGCCCGACCCGCGAGGCGGGTCGGGCGTCTGGACGGGCGCACCGTGGCGGCATCGGTCGACGCCGCGTCGGTGGGCCTGCTGCTGGCCGAGCGCAACACGCGTCGCCTCGCCGTGGTCGACGGCGAGGGGCGGCTGGTCGGGCTCGTGTGCCGCAAGCGCCGCTCGGCCGGCTACTGCGACGACGAGGGAGTCGCGCAGCTGCGGGCCGAGCGGCACCGCTGAGGGTCCGGCCCCGGGTCGGGGCCGGGGGCTCAGACGTCGGTGCGGGTGTCGCGCACGCTCTGGCTGCCGTCGCTGTGGGTGGTCGTGGTGGTGGTGCGCGCGGCCCGGCGCGAGTTGAGGGTGATCGCGGTCAGCACGATCAGCAGGATGCCGACGCCCGAGGCGATGAGGCCGATCGTGTGGAGGTCGACGCCGTCGACCTGGTCGCGGTCGATCGCGAACGCGAGGACGAGTCCGACGACGAGGAGGAAGCCTCCGGCTCCGTAGCCCATGGTGGTGCTCCTTCGAGTGTGGCGCGGATGCGCGAGGGGTGGGACGACCCGAGTCGCACCCGAGGCGTGCCCTCGCCGGCCCGCGGCCACACCTGAGCGGCCGTCGCTCCCCCCTTCGGGCGAGCCCCGGTCCGCGCGGGCTCAGTCGCCGCTGGAGGCGCGGAAGCGGGGCCGACCGTCCTCGCAGACGGCCTCGACGCGGGCCTCACGGCCGCTCTCGTCCTCGCGCCCGGTGAAGTCGACGCGCAGCCGCTCGGGTCCGCGGTCCTCGACCTCGACCGCGTAGCCGTCGGCCGAGGGCACGGCGCGCACCAGGGCGATCGCGGTGCCGCGACACGCGGCCACCACCGTGCCGGCGTCGTCCCACCACGTGCCGCGCACGGTCGCCGGCGCGGCCGCCGGGGTGGGCGTCGAGGTCGGGCGGGCGTGCGGGCTGGTGGTGGGCCGCGGGGTGGGCCGGGCGGTGGGCCGCACGACGACGTCCCAGGCCGTCGTCTCGCTCTCGGCCCCGCCGGCCTGCTCGCCGGCCCGCGACACCACGCCCCACACGACGCTCGACCCGAGCGCCACGACCAGCGCCCAGGCCAGCACGGCGCCGCCGAGGAGCAGCGATCGTCGGGTCCTGCGCATGCGACGACGCTAGCCTGCCGGGCATGCCGCGCATCCTGGTCGTCGAGGACGACGAGGCGATCCGTCGGGCCGTCCGTCGTGGGCTGGAGGAGCGCGGGCTCGCCGTCGTCACCGCCGCGACCGGCCTGGGCGGGCTCGAGGTGGTGCTGGCGGAGCGTCCTGACGTCGTGCTGCTCGACCTCGGACTGCCCGACGTCGACGGGCTGACGCTGCTGACCATGATCCGCGCTGCCAGCGACGTGCCCGTGCTGATCCTCACCGCGCAGGACGACGACCCGACCATGGTGCGCGCGCTGGACGCCGGCGCCGACGACTACGTCGTCAAGCCGTTCGGCAGCGAGCAGGTCGCGGCGCGGATCCGGGCGGTGCTGCGTCGCGCCGGCGCCGGGGGGCCCGCGGCGCCCGGGCCGGTGCGGGTCGGCGGGCTGGCCATCGACGAGCGCACCCGGGTGGCCAGCCTGGACGGCCGCCCCCTGGAGCTCGCGCGCAAGGAGTTCGACCTGCTGCTGCTCCTGGCCTCGCGGGCCGGGGAGGTCGTGACGAAGCGCGAGGCGCTGGCCGAGGTCTGGCAGCAGGCCTACGGCGGCGCCGAGCGCACGGTCGACGTCCACCTCTCCTGGCTGCGCCGCAAGCTCGGCGAGACCGCCGCCGAGCCCCGCTACCTGCACAGCGTGCGCGGCGTCGGCGTGCGCCTCGTCGCGCCCGACGCATCCGACGCATCCGACGCATCCGACGCATCCGACGCATCCGACGATGACGACGCCGGCCGCTGATGCGCACCCGGATCTCCTGGCTCGTCGTGGCCACCACGAGCACCGTGGTGGTCTCGTTCGTCATCCCGCTGTGCCTGCTGGTGCGCACGCTCGCCGAGGACCGCGCGATAAGCTCGGCCGACCAGCAGGCCCGCAACGCCGCCATCCTGCTCACCGGCGTCGGCTCCGACGCCGCCGTCCGCGACCTGCTGTCCGGCCTCGACGCCGGCAGCGGCACGCAGACCTCCGTCCTCTCCGCCCGCGGGCGCCAGCTCGGCGGCGGGCCCCCGATGCGCGAGGACCCGGAGGTGCGCCGCGCGCTCGCGGGCGAGGCGTTCCGGGTCGTCGACGACCGGGGCGGGCGCGTGCTGCTGCCGGTCGTCGTGGGCTCCCGCACCGCGGTGGTGCGCACGAGCGTCACCGAGGACCGGCTGCGGGCCGGCGTCGTGCCGGCGTGGATCGGCATCGTCGGCCTGGGGCTGGGGCTGCTGGCGACGTCGGTGGTGGTGGCCCGGCAGCTCGGCGGGCGGATCAGCGAGCCGCTGCTCGACGTCGCGCGCGTGGCGCACCGGCTGCGCGGCGGCGAGCTCGACGCGCGGGCCGACCCGCGCGGCACGCCCGAGGTGCAGGAGCTGGCGCGCGCGCTCAACGGCCTCGCGGAGCGGACGACCGAGCTGCTGGCCAGCGAGCGGGCGGCCGTCGGCGACCTCTCCCACCGGCTGCGGACGCCGGTGACCGCGCTGCGCCTCGACGCCGAGGCCGTGCGGGAGCCGCAGCTGGCCGAGCGCCTCCAGGAGCACATCGCGGTGCTCCAGCGCACCATCGACGCGATCGTCGACGAGGCCCGCCGGCCCGTGCGCGGCGACCTCGCGGCGACCTGCGACGCAGCCGCCGTCGTGCGCGAGCGGGCCGCGTTCTGGTCGGCCCTCGCGGAGGACCAGGGCCGCCCGATGCGGCTGCACGTCGAGGAGCGGCCCGCGCCGGCTCC
The DNA here is from genome assembly GCF_020075545.1 of Nocardioides sp. TRM66260-LWL. GTDB lineage: Bacteria > Actinomycetota > Actinomycetes > Propionibacteriales > Nocardioidaceae > Nocardioides. The sequence continues at coordinate 616,895 of NZ_JAIQZK010000001.1, read as the reverse complement.
CCTGGCGGCCGACGACCTCGCCGACCTGCTCGACGTGCTGATCGACAACGTCTTCGCGCACACCCCGGAGGGCGTCGCGCTGACGGTGTCGCTGGGGGCCGGGGCCGACGCCGTCGTCCTGGCGGTCGAGGACGCCGGCCCGGGCTTCGGCGCCGCGGCCCCGCGACGGCCGGGCACGTCCGGGCTCGGCCTGGAGATCGTCGCCCGGACCGCCGCGGCGGTCGGCGGCGAGCTCGAGCGCGGGACGTCCCCACTCGGGGGCGCCCGGGTGCGCGTCCGCCTGCCCCTGCTCCAGGATCCCGGGGGCCGCGCTTCTTGACGCAGGCTTGAGGGTCGGATGAGTCAGGCTTGGCGGGGAACGGCCGATGCTCGACGCATGACCTACACCGCCCGGTCCCGCGACCGCTACCGCCGGCTCGTGCAGGGCCTCACCGCCAGCACCGCGGCGCTCGCGGTCGCCGCCACCGGCGCCGCGGCCACAGCCGCCTCGCACCAGCACGACGAGAAGCAGGCCCGCAAGCAGGCCGAGCAGCAGGCCTACGCGCAACAGCGGGCGGCCTACGAGGCGTCCGTGCGCGCCTCCCGCGACCCGGGCGCCGCCGGCACCGCTCAGAAGGCCGGGAAGACCGGGAAGTCCCGGAAGCCGGGGAAGGCGAGCGCGACCCAGCGTCGCCACCGGACGACGTCCGCCCACGTGGCGGGCGCCCGTACCGGCACCCCCGCCACGGTGCGTCCGAGCTCGGCGCCGAACGCCGCGGGCACCCCGGCGCCCGTGCGCAGCACGCCGCGGCCGCAGTCGACCCCGACCCGCTCCACGCCCCAGGTCAAGCCGCGCCCCACGCCGGTCGCGCAGCCGAAGCCCACCCCGACGCCGCAGCCCAAGCCCACCCCGAAGCCCACCCCGAAGCCGCAGCCGAAGCCGACGCCGAAGCCCACTCCCAAGCCGACGCCGCCGCCTCCGCCGCCCCCGCCGCCGTCCTCGCCGTCCTGAGCCGGTGACGCGATGAGCCTCACCGCCCTCGATCCCGACACCCGCCGCGACCGGGTCGCGCGCTGGTCGGCCCTCGGCTGCCTGGTGCACGTGGAGGTCGCCGACGAGCTGGTGCTCGATGACGCCTGCGTCCTGGCGGTCGAGGTGCTGCGCGACGTCGACGAGACCGCCAGCCGCTTCCGGGCCGACTCCGACCTGAGCGCGGTCAACGCCCGGCCGGGCGCCTGGGTGCGGGTCGACCCGCTGCTGGTCGCGGCCGTCGAGGTGGCCGTCGAGGCCGCCGAGCGGACCGGCGGCCTCGTGCACCCGCTGCTCGGCCGGCCGCTGGTGAGCCTGGGGTACGACCGCACGTTCACCCGGCTCGAGGAGCGCTCGCACCTCGGCCTCGCGACCGCGGCGACCGCCGCGACCGCGCCGGCCCGCGACGCCTGGCGCGAGATCGCCTGGCGCGAGGACGCCGTGCGCATCCCGTCCGGCACCGCGCTCGACCTGGGCGCCACCGCCAAGGCCTGGTGCGCCGACCTGATCGCCGCCGCGTGGCGCGAGCGGCTCGGCCTCGACGACGCGCTGGTCAGCGTCGGCGGCGACCTGCGCACCCTCGGTGAGCGCCCGTGGCCCGTCGCGATCACCGAGCGGCCGCCGACCGAGCCCGATCCCGCGCCGCTGATGGTCGGGCCACCGGCGCCCTCGCGACCTCCTCGACCCGGGTGCGGCGCTGGCGGCGCGGCGGCGTCGAGCACCACCACCTGCTCGACCCGCGCACCGGCCTGCCGGCCGTGACGCCCTGGCGCACCGTCACCGCCCTCGCGGCCACCTGCGTCGAGGCCAACACCGCCACCACCGCCGCGCTCGTGCTCGGCGCCGAGGCGCCCGCCTGGCTGGCCCGCCCCGACACCCCGGGGCAGGCCGCCCGGCTCGTCGCCGCCGACGGCGCGGCGACCCTGATCGACTGGCCGCAGGGCCGCTCCCCCGAGGAGGGACGATGATGGACGGACCGCTGCTGTGGTTCCTCAACCGCGGCACCGGCGTGGTGCTGCTGACGCTGCTCAGCGCCAGCGTGGTGCTCGGCGTCACCGCGATCGGCGGCCGCGCCGCAGGCGACGGCGGGGGCCGGCTGCCCCGGTTCGTCACCGCGAGCCTGCATCGCAACCTCGCGCTCGGCTCGGTGCTGTTCCTGCTCGTGCACGTCGTCACCGCGGTGGTCGACTCCTACGTCGACATCCGCTGGTGGCAGGCCTTCTCGCCGGTCGGGGCGACCTACGAGCCGCTGTGGACCGGGCTGGGCGCGCTGGCCCTCGACCTCATGGTCGCGGTGAGCGTCACCGCGCTGCTGCGGCACCGCCTCGGCGCCCGCTCGTGGCGCACCGTGCACCTGCTGTCGTGGGCCGCCTGGGCCTCCGGCGTGGTGCACGGGGTGATGATCGGCACCGACCTGCGCGACCCGTCCCAGTGGACGCGGTGGGCGCTGGTGCCGACCGCGCTCAGCGTGGTCGCGGTGCTCCTCGCGCTGGGCTGGCGGGTCTCCGCGGGAGCCGGCCGCCACCGCGACGCCGTGGCGAGCGCCCCTGCACGTGAGCCGCGGGCCGCGGAGGCGGTCCGATGAGCACCGACACCGCCGCCCGGCGCGACCGGCTCGTCCAGGGCGCCGTCACCTCGCCGCTGGAGGTCACCGAGGACCTCGACGTGCGGCCCGGACCGGCCCTCCTGGCCGCGCACCTGCCCGACCTCGCCGCCCACCGGCGCCGCCACGGCATGCCGGCTGTGCTGGACGTCGACGGCCTCGCGGCGCTGGTCTCCGCGGCCGGGATGCGCGGACGCGGCGGCGCCGGCTTCCCCTTCGCCCGCAAGCTGGCCGCGGCGGCCGCCGGCGGACGTCGTCCGGTCGTGGTCGTGAACGCCTCCGAGGGCGAGCCCGCCAGCGCCAAGGACGCCGCCCTCGTCGCGACCGCGCCGCACCTGGTGCTGGACGGCGCGGCCGTCGCCGCCCGCGCCCTCGGCGCCCGCGAGGTGCACGTGGTGCTGCCCGGCGACCGTCCGCGCACCCGGGCGCTGCTCGCGGCGGCCGTGGCCGAGCGGGTCGCCACCGAGCCCCGCGGCGGCCTGCTCGACGGCAGCCGCCTGCGCTGGCAGACCCACATCGCCGAGCCGCGGTTCGTCGCGGGCCAGGCCCAGGCCGTGCTGGAGCTGATGGCCGGCCGGCCGAACCTGCCGGTGACGGCCTGGCAGCCCGAGGCGATGGCCGGCCACCGGGGCCGCCCGACGCTGCTGTCGAACGCCGAGACCTGGGCGCACGTCGGCCTGCTCGCCTGCGAGGGCCTGCCGGCAACGCTGCTGCGCGGCACGGCCGAGGAGCCCGGGACGACGCTGGTGACCGTGGTGGCCCCCGGCGTCCGGACGGCGGTGCACGAGGTCGAGCACGGCGCGGCCCTGCGCGACCTGCTGCCGGCGCACGTGCTCGGCGGGTCGGTGCTGCTCGGCGGGTTCCACGGCACCTGGCTCACCGCCGACGCGGCCGCGGACGCCGTGCTCTCGGCCGCGCGGCTGCGGGCGGCCGGCACCCCGATCGGCGCGGGCGTGGTCATCGCTCCCGGCCCGCGGGCCTGCCTGCTCGGCCTCACCGAGCGGATCACCGCCTACCTGGCCGACCAGAGCGCCGGGCGCTGCGGACCGTGCGTCAACGGGCTGCCTGCGCTGGCCGACGCCGTGGCCGGTCTGCGCCGCGGCCAGCCGGACGCCGCCGAGCGGGTCGCCCGACTGTGCGGCCTGCTGCCCGGACGCGGCGCCTGCGCGCATCCGGACGGCACGGCGCGGCTCGTCGCCTCGCTGCTGCGTGCGGCGCCGGGCGAGATCGCCGCCCATGCCCGCGGCCGCTGCGAGGCCTCCGTGCGGGGTGCGGCATGAGCCGCCTGCGGGTCGACTGGCCCGCATGTCGCGCGCACGGGATCTGCCACGAGCTGCTGCCCGACGTCGTCCGGCTCGACGAGTGGGGCTACCCGATCGTCACCGGCGAGGTGGAGGAGGCCGACCGCGCCGACGCGCGGGCGGCGGTCAAGGCGTGCCCGCGGCTGGCGCTGCGGCTGGAGTGACCTCGACGACGCACGGGTCGCCGAGCTCGAGGCGTCCGCCCTCGAGCACCCGGCACACCGCGCCCCCGCGGCGTCGCAGCGCGGCCTGCGCGCCAGGGCCGATGGTGTCGTCGAGCAGCCGGCACGGGGCCGCCACCCGCACGACCTCGAGCAGCACCTCGCCGACGCGCATCCGGGTGCCCGGCGCCGTCGGCACCACGCCGTGGCTCAGCGTCACGTTGCGCCGCGTCAGCTCGGCCGGCACCGGTGCCCCGTGCACCGCGGCGGCCTCCGCGAGGCTCTCGGCGCTCTGCACCGTGACGTGCCGGTGCCTCGTGCCGTGGTAGCGGTCGCCGACGATCCCGCGTCCGGCCTCGACGTCGACGCCGTCCTGCGCGCGCATCGGCAGGCGGGACCCCTTGGCGGTGTGGATCGCGACGACGGTGACGGGCTCGGGGCTCACGTCCCCATGGTGCCGGTCAGCGGGTGAGCACCAGCCCGCTGGTCGGGACGCCGGTGCCGGCCGTCACCAGCACCGCCTCGGACACGACCTGGTTGACCGAGGTGCCCCGCAGCTGCCGCACGCCCTCGGCGATGCCGTTCATGCCGTGGATGTAGGCCTCGCCGAGCTGGCCGCCGTGGGTGTTGATCGGCAGCCGTCCGCCCACCTCGATGGCGCCGTCGGCGATGAAGCCCGGCGCCTCGCCGCGGCCGCAGAAGCCGAGCTCCTCGAGCTGCATGAGCACGTACGGCGTGAAGTGGTCGTAGAGGATCGCGACGTCCACGTCGTCGGGGCCGAGCCCCGACTGCCGCCACAGCTCGCGGCCGACGACGCCCATCTCGGGGATGCCGATGTCGTCGCGGTAGTACGACGTCATCACGAACTGGTCGCGGCCGCTCCCCTGCGCGGCGGCGGCGATCACGGCCGGCGTCTGCGGCAGGTCGCGCGCCCGCTCGGGGGTCGTGACGACGATCGCGACCGCGCCGTCGGACTCCTGGCAGCAGTCGAGCAGGTGCAGCGGGTCGGCGATCATCCGCGAGGCCTGGTGGTCGGCCAGCGTGATCGGACGCTGGTAGAAGAAGGCGTTCGGGTTGGTGGCCGCGTGACGCCGGTCGGCCACCGCGACCCGGCCGAAGTCCTCCGAGGTGGCGCCGTACTCGTGCAGGTAGCGCCGGGCCTGCATCGCGACGGTGGCGGCCGGGGTGCCGAGGCCGAACGGGTAGGTCCAGGCGTTGTCGAGGCCGTTGGTGTTGACCTGGGCGGCGACCGCGGTGGAGAACTGGCCGAACCGGTTGCCGGAGCGCTCGTTGAAGCCGCGGTAGGCCACCACGACGTCCGCGACGCCGGTGGCCACCGCCATCGCCGCCTGCTGGATCGTGGCGCACGCCGCGCCGCCGCCGTAGTTGATCCGGCTGAAGAACCGCAGCTCGGGGATGCCGAGCTCGCGGGCGACGGCGATCTCCGATGAGGTGTCCATGGTGAAGGTGACCAGGCCGTCGACGTCCGCCGGCGCCAGGCCGGCGTCGCGCAGCGCGTGCTGCACGGCCTCGACGGAGAGCTGCAGCTCCGAGCGTCCGGACTCCTTGGAGAACTCCGTCTGCCCGATGCCGACGATCGCGGCGCGTCCCGACAGGGTGCGGCCGCTCATCGGACGACGCCCCCGCCGGCCCCGCCGGCCCGTCCTGCCTGCCGTGCGAGCCGGACGGTGCCGATCACGTGCGCGCCGAGCGACACCGCGCCGGCGACCTCCAGCACCACCTCGTCCTCGCCGACCTCGGCGACCTCGCCGGTGAAGGTCAGCGTGTCGTAGGGGTAGGCCGGGGCGCCGAGGCGGATCGCGATGGCGCGGATCTCGACGTCGTGGCCGAGGGAGTCCTCGACGTAGCGCTGGCACAGCGCGGTGGAGGTGAGGATGTTCATGAAGACGTCCTGTGAGCCGGCCGCCTGGGCGCGGTCGCGGTCGTGGTGGACGTCCTGGAAGTCGCGCGTCGCGATCGCCGTGGACACGATCAGCGTCGGCGTCAGCGGCAGCTCCCAGGCGGGCAGCGCGGTGCCGACCTCGAGCGCGGACGGGACGGGGGTGGTGGTCATGCGTCGGCCTTCCGCCAGACGGGGAGGGACAGCTCGTCGTCGACGGCCCGGAAGTCGACCCGCACCGGCAGGCCGATGACGAGCTCGTCCTCCGGCAGGTCGACGATCTCGCCGACCATCCGCGGACCCTCCTCGAGGTCGATGACGGCGAGCAGGATCGGCAGCTCCTTGCCCGGCACCGGGGGATGCCGGTGGATCACGTAGGAGTACACGGTGCCGCGTCCGGACGCGACGACGTGGCCGCGCTCGAGCGCGCCGCAGTCCGGGCAGACCGGGCCCGGGGGGTGCCGCAGGGCGCCGCACGCCTCGCATCGCTGGAGGCGCAGCTCGCCGGCCAGCGCGCCGTCCCAGAAGAACTGCGTGTCGCGGTTGGCCATCGGCCGCACGGCGCTCATCCGGCGGCGCCCTTCGGCACGAACTTCAGCACCCGGAAGAGCATCGTCGCGACGACCTCGGCGCCCGGGCCCTCCCCGACGTACCAGGTGTTGCGGGAGGTGACGAAGTAGCCGACGCCCATGCCGGTGGCCTTGGGCCCGACGACGGACTCCAGCGCGGTGGTCACCCGCACCCGCTCCCCCACGCGGAGCGGCCGGTGGTACTCCTGCTCGCAGTTGGTGCCCAGCACGGCGGTGAAGCCGGCCTCGGTGAGCACCTGCATCATCCCGTGCAGCGGGTCGTCGGCCGGCGGACGCCCGCCCAGCCCGTACATGGTCCACACCTGCGCCATCGCCGGCGGTGCCTCGCCCTGCTTCCAGCGCGGGTTGGTGACGCCCATCGCCTCGAGCCAGTCGTCGATGCGCGGCTGGTTGACCTCGTCGCGGGCCCACCGCTCGGCGGCCTCGCCCAGCCCGCGGATCCGCTCGGCCTCGGCGAGCACGTGCGCGTGCACATCAGGCGCGACGAGCTCGACCGGGGGGACCCCGGTGGCGGTCACCGGGGCACCCGCGGCAGCCCGAGGCCGAACATCGCGATCAGCTCGCGCTGCACCTCGTTGACCCCGCCGCCGAAGGTGAGCACGAGGTTCCGCTTGCCCTGGGCGTCGAGGTACTCCAGCAGCGTCCGGGTGGCCGGCTCGGCGGGGTCGCCGTGGCGCTGGACGAGGGCGATCAGCTCGGCCAGCAGGTGCTGCACCTGCTCGGAGGCGAAGACCTTGGAGGCGGAGGCGTCCGCGACGTCGGGGTCGCCGGACGCGGCGGCCCGCGCGACCTCCCAGTTGAGCAGCTCGTTGACCCGGCAGACGGTGGTGACGCGGCCGAGGGTCGCGCGGACGTCGTCGTGCTCGAGCACGCCGGCGGCGCGCGCCCACGCGACGACGCGGTCGCGCAGGCCCTCGATCCGGCCCGCCGGGCCGAGCATGACGCGCTCGTGGTTGAGCTGGGTGGTCAGCAGCCGCCAGCCCTGGTTCTCCTCGCCCACCAGCATGTCGACCGGCACGCGCACGTCGTTGAAGTAGGTGGCGTTGACGTGGTGGGAGCCGTCGGCGGTGATGATCGGCGTGTGGGTGTACCCGGGGTCGCGGGTGTCGACGATGAGGATCGAGATGCCCTTGTGCTTCGGGGCGTCGGGGTCGGTGCGCACCGCGAGCCACAGGTAGTCGGCCTGGTGGCCGCCCGTCGTCCACAGCTTCTGGCCGTTGACGACGTAGTGGTCGCCCTCGCGGCGCGCGGTGGTGCGCAGCGAGGCGAGGTCGGTGCCGGCGTCGGGCTCGGAGTAGCCGATCGCGAAGTGCACGTCGCCCTGCAGGATCCGCTCGAGGAACATCTCCTTCTGCTTCTCGGTGCCGTACCGGATCAGGGTCGGCCCGACGGTCTGCAGCGTGACGGCCGGCAGGTGCACGTCGGCGTACTGCGCCTCGTTGGCGAAGATCGTCTGCTCGACCTCCCCGAGCCCGCGGCCGCCGTACTCGACCGGCCAGCCGACGCCCATCCAGCCGTCCCGGCCCATCTGCCGCACGATCCGCTGGTAGGTCTCGCCGTGGCGGTCGAGCGCCATGTCGCGGTGCTCGTTGTGGTCGGCCATCCCGGCGAAGTAGGCGCGCACCTCGGCCTTGAGGGCGCGCTGCGCGGCGGTGAGCTCGAGGTTGCGGGCCGCCTCCGACTCCAGCGGGACGTCGGCGGCGCGGGTCGCGAGGTCGTGGACGAGGTCGCACATCCAGGCCGAGTACCGGTGCAGCGGGTAGGTGGTGTCGACGCCCATGCCGCCGTGCAGGTGGTGGCAGGTGCGCACGGCGGTGGGGCCCTCCTGGCAGATCCAGGCGGCCGCGACGGCGAGGTCGTCGGCGGCGGGGAGCCCGGCCGCGACGCGCCAGACGGCGTTCTCGGCCACCAGGTCGGCAGTGCGGGCGGCCACGTACACGTCGGCGATCTGCATGGCCACGGCCTGGAACTCCGCGAGCGCGCGGTCGAACTGGCGCCGCTGCTTGACGTAGGCGGCCGTGAGGTCGCGGGCGCCGGCCAGGACGCCCGCGGCCTGCGCGCAGCGTCCGGCGATCGCGTGGGCGACCAGGGTGGCCGCGGCCCCCGGGCCCAGCGGCTCGGCCGGGGCGGCGTCCATGACGACGGTGTGCGCGCCGGTGCCGGCGGAGGTGGCGCCCTCGAGCAGGGTGACGCCCGGGCCGGCCGGGTCGACGAGCACCACGACCGGACGGTCGCCGTCGAGCGCGGTGACGAGCAGGCGCGCGGCCGCGCCGGCCTGGGTGACGCCGATCTTGCGGCCCGTGACGACGCCGTCGCGGTAGACGGTGGCCGGCTCGACCGACGCCCCGCGGCCCGGCTCGCGCAGGGCCGGGGAGAGCAGGTGCTCGCCGGTGGCGATGCCGGGCAGCCAGCGGGCCTGCTGCTCGGGGGTGCCGTGGGCGGCGAGCGTCGGGACGGCGCAGGCGAGCGCCTCCCACACCGGCAGGTGGACGGCGCGGGCGCCCAGCTCGCGCAGGAGGACGGCGGTCTCGATCAGCCCGAAGCCCTCGCCGCCGTGGTCGACGGGCACGGGCAGGGAGAGCAGCCCGGCCGCGGCCAGGCCCGCCCAGTCGACCTCGCGGGCGAGCGCCTCGGCGACGACCGCGCGGACGTCGGCCACCGACTCGGCGTGCGCGGCGGGGTCGTAGCCGTCGACGAGCGGCGGCAGGTCGGCGGGCGCGGGGCTGGGACTGACGGGGCTGGCGATGGACACGCTGCGCTCCTCCGGCTCGGGGTTCCTCGACTGACGCAAAACTGTAACGTGTTCTACCGCATGGAGGTGGCGTTCGTCTCCCCCGTAGGCTCCCCGACGTGCCCTTCCTGCGCCGCCAAGCCGTCACCGCCGCCCTCGTGGCCAACGCCGTCCGGCCGGTGCCGGGCTTCCGGGCCGGCATCCCGGCGTTCTTCGCGGGCTGGCTGGTGGGCGAGCTCGCGCCGCACGTCCTCGCCGTCACGGCGGCCGACGTCGCGGTGCACGCCGCCCGCCCGTCGCGGCTGACCCCGCGCGACCGCACGGCGCTCGGCCTGGCCGCCGGCAGCGCCGCCGGCCTGGCGTTCCTGATCGAGCAGAGCCGCCGCGCGCGGGGCGACCTCGAGGACGCCCTGGTGGAGGGGCTCGGCGTCGACTACGTCAAGCAGCTCGACGCCGCGCCGACGCCGGCCGAGCTCGCCACCCCGTGGCGCGCGCTGGTCAACCCGTTCCGTCAGCGCACCACCGGCGTGCGGGTCGCGCGCAACGTCGCCTACGCGCCCGAGCACGGCAAGCGCGGACGGCTCGACGTCTACTTCCCCGACGGTCCGCCGGTCACCGGGGCGCCGGTGCTGCTGCAGGTGCACGGCGGCGGCTGGAGCATCGGCGAGAAGGAGCAGCAGGGCCTCCCGCTCATGCGCCACCTGGCCGCCAAGGGCTGGGTGTGCGTCGCGATCAACTACCGGCTCAGCCCGCGCGCGGCCTGGCCGGCGCACGTCGTCGACGTGAAGCGGGCGATCGCGTGGATCCGCGAGACGATCGCGGACTACGGCGGCGACCCGGAGTACCTGGCGATCACCGGCGGGTCGGCCGGCGGCCACCTCGCGGCCCTGGCGGCGCTGACGCCCAACGACCCCGCCTTCCAGCCCGGCTTCGAGGACGCCGACACCTCGATCGCCGTGGCCGCTCCGCACTACGGCGTCTACGACATGGCCGGCTCCACCGGCCTGCGCTCCGCGGAGCTGATGCGCGACCGGTTCCTGGCGCCGCGCGTCTTCCAGCGGCGGTTCGCCGACGCCCCGGAGGTCTTCGAGGACGCCTCGCCGATCCTGCGGATCACCGAGGACGCTCCCGACTTCCTGCTCGTCCACGGCTCCCGCGACACCCTCGTGGGCGTCGACCAGGCCCGGATGTTCGCCCGCGAGCTGCGCCGGGTCTCACGCCGGACGGTCGTCTACGCCGAGCTGCCCGGGGCGCAGCACGCCTTCGACGTCTTCCCCTCGATCCGCTCCGCGCACGTCGTGCGGGCGATCGACCGGTACCTGCACTGGCACTGGAACGGCTGGCGCCGGGCGCGTCAGGAGTCGGCGACCGGCTGACCGTCGCGCTTGGAGAGCGTGGACCAGGCCGGCAGCGCGAGATGGTCGTGGGTGGGCTCCTCGAGCCACGGACGCGGCGCGATCACCTGCGACGCCCGTGACGCGCGGGCCGCCCACCACGAGAACGTGCTGTTCGACAGCACCAGCTCCTCGGCGCCGACCAGGGTCGCGAAGTCGGAGGCCAGGCTCTCGCTGACCACCTCGACCGCGCCGTCCGGGCGGGCACGGCGGGCGAAGTCCTCACCCCAGGCGGGGTCGTCGGTGACGATCACCAGCCTCGGGCTGTGCAGCCGTTCGAGGGCGCGCAGGTAGTAGTCCTCGGAGCAGACGCCGAACGTGCGGCTGTACTCGGGGTGCGAGACGTAGTCGCCCCGCCGCACGTGCACGGCCGCGTACGCCTGACTCTCCAGCGGGGACCGGCCGGCCATGGCGTCGCGGAGCGCGACGAGGGAGTCCTGGTCGGCCTCGAGCAGCCGGGCGACGTCGTCCGGCTGCTGCAGGAAGCCGTGCAGCACCAGCGGTCGTCCCCTGCGTGCGAGGTCCTCGGCCTCGGCCAGGGTCCGGGCGACCCGCCACGGCAGCCCCCAGGTGCGGGCCGTGACCGGGTCGAAGAACCGCGTCGGGACGGTGCGCTGGAGGCCCCGCCAGACGGCGCCTTGGGTGCGGGTCGGCCAGTCGTGCAGTCCCAGCGGCCCGAGCTGGTCGCCCCGCTGCCCCGGCCGCGCGTTCGCGCGCGCGTCGACGACGACCGCCATGCCGTGCTCCCGCTCCAGCAGCCGGGCGGCCGCCCACTGGAAGAGCTGGTTGCCGAAGCCGCCGTCGAGGCGGACGACGGCCCGCGGCTCAGCCCTGCGCACCGGCACCGCAGGCGCCGTTGGCGCCCGAGGGCGGGATCGGCCGGATGGTCATGATCGGCGGCACCCCGCCGGCCTGGCCGGGCCGCGAGCGGAGCTCGACGCAGTCGCCGGTCTTCACGTCGTCGAGCTGGCCCTGCATCGCGCTGAAGCACAGCTGCGTGCCGCCCTCGGGCGTGATGCACGGCGGGTCGAGCTGGCTGACCCGGCCGTAGGACGTGCGGTCGGTGGCCTGCTCCTCGGCGCAGCCGGCGAGACCGCCGGCGGCCACGAGCAGGACGATCGGGAGGGCCGCCGAGAGGCCGCGGACGCGCGTCATGGCGCTCAGCATGACAGGCCTCCCCCAGTCGTCCGGCGGGCCGTCTCCGGACGCTCGCCGGGCCTCAGCCGCGCGGCAGACCGAGCAGCCGCTCGCCCGCGATGTTGCGCAGGATCTGGGTCGTGCCGCCGGCGATGGACAGGCACCGGGTGTTGAGCATCTCCCAGACGTCCGGGGCGTCGGCGCCGAGCAGGGCCAGGCGGTCGCCGGCGAGGGCGACGACGAGCTCGGCACCGTCCTGCCGGTTGCGCACGCCGAGCAGCTTGGCCACGCTCGACTCCGCCCCCGGCCGGTGCCCGGCGAGCGAGCGCAGGGTGGAGCGCAGCCCGATCAGCGAGCAGACGGTCGAGAGCGCCACCGAGCGTCCGACGGCGGCCCGGGCGACGGCGCCGAGGTCGTCGGCGGCCGCGATCTCGACGGCGCGCTCGGTGCTCGTCGCGAGCCGCGCGCTGCCCATGGCGACGCGCTCGTTGGCGAGCGTGGTGCGGGCCAGCCGCCAGCCGTCACCCGGCCGGGCGACGACCAGCTCGTCGGGCACGAAGACGGCGTCGAGGAAGACCTCGTTGAACAGCGCCTCGCCGGTCATCTCGCGCAGCGGGCGCACCTCGATGCCCGGGCTGCGCAGGTCGACGAGGAAGTAGGTGATGCCCTGGTGGGCGGGCGCGTCGGGGTCGGTGCGGGCCAGGCAGATGCCCCAGTCGGCGCGGTCGGCGAGCGACGTCCAGACCTTCTGGCCGGTCAGCGCCCAGCCGCCCTCGACCCGCTCCGCGCGGGTGCGCAGGGACGCCAGGTCGGAGCCCGAGCCGGGCTCGGAGAACAGCTGGCACCACACGAGCTCGCCGCGCAGCGACGGCGCGACGAACCGCTCGCGCTGGGCGTCGGTGCCGTGCTCGATGATCGTCGGGAGCGCCCACCCGGCGATCACCAGATCGGGTCGCTCGACGCCCGCCGCGGCGAGCTCCTCGTCGATCACCAGCTGCGCGACGGCGTCGGCGTCGCGTCCGTAGGGCGCCGGCCAGTGGGGGGCGAGCAGCCCGGCGTCGGCCAGGGCGGCCCGCCGCTCGGGCTCCGGGAGCGCGGCGATCGCCGCGACCTGCTCGCGGACCGCCGGCCGCACCTCGGCGTCCCGCCCCTCGAGGTCGACGACGAGCTGGCGCCGCACGCCGTCCGCGGCGCGGTCGGCCAGGCGCACGGCGGCGTCGTCGGGGCTGCCGACGAGGCTGCGCAGCGCCTGGGCCCGCCGGTAGTACAGGTGGGCGTCGTGCTCGAAGGTGAAGCCGATGCCGCCGAGCACCTGGATGGCGGTGCGGGCGTTCTCGACCGCGCCCTCCATGCACGTGATGGCGGCGACGTCAGCTGCGAACGCCCACTGCTCCTCGCCCGCGGCGGAGGCGACGGCGACGTCCCACGCCGCGGCCGTGACCGCCTCGGCCGTCTCGAGCATCTGCGCGCACAGGTGCTTGACCGCCTGGAACGCGCCGATCGGCCTCCCGAACTGCTCGCGCACCTTCGCGTAGGCGACCGCGGTGTCGAGGCACCAGCGCGCCACGCCGGCCGCCTCGGCCGCCGCCAGCGTGACGACGACCCGGTGCACCCGCGCGGCGTCCAGCCCGGGCAGGGCGACGGCGTCCGGGAGGTCGGCGAGCGGCAGGTCGACGCCGGGCGCCGCGCGACGGGTGAGGTCGAGGCCGACCACCGGTCGCAGGTCGAGCACCGCGGACGGCACGAGCCACCACGTGCCGTCCGGGTCGGGCAGCACGACGGAGGAGGCCCCCGCCGCGTCCCACACCGGGCCGCCGGGACGCGTGGCGAGGCCGATCGAGCCGCCCGCGGCGACGGTCGCGCCGACGGCCTCGGGGGCGAGCAGGGCCGCGGCGGCGGTGCCGAGCAGCGGTCCGGGCACCAGGTGGTGCGCGCACGCCTCGAGCGCGACGGCGACGTCGAGCGTCGTCCCGTCCGAGCCGCCGAGCGACTCGGGCAGCCCGATCGCGGCGACGCCCATCTCGACGACGGCCTTCCAGGTGGCGGAGAACGCCTCGTCCGGCTCGTGCTCGGCCGCCCGGGCAACGTCGGCGCCCGCGAGACCCGCAGCCCATCCGCGGAGGCTCTCGGCCAGGTCGGCGTGCTCCTCGGACATCCCGATCGACATGCGCCCTCCAGAAACTAGAACGTGTTCCACTTGGCTCGCCACTCTATAGGCTCCGCGCGTGACTGACGACTGGCACGCCCACGCCCTGGCCGCGAAGGGCTTCATGCCCGAGGACGAGGGCCTGCTGCTCCACCGCCGCGCGCTCGAGCGCCTCCCCCACGGCCCCGCGCTCGAGGTCGGCACCTACTGCGGCAAGTCCGCCCTGCACCTGGCCGGCGCGGCGCGGATCGTCGGCGGCCCGCAGGCGGTCGTCTTCACCGTCGACCACCACCGCGGCTCGGAGGAGAACCAGGCCGGCTGGGAGCACCACGACACCTCCCTGGTCGACCCGGAGACCGGCCGCATGGACACCCTCCCGATCTTCCGCCGCACCCTCGAGCGCTCCGGCCTCGAAGAGCACGTCGTCGCGGTCGTCGGCGCCTCCACCACCGTCTCCGCCCACTGGCGCACCCCGCTGTCCCTGCTCTTCATCGACGGCGGCCACGCCGAGGTGCACGCGCAGAACGACTACTCCGGCTGGGCCCGCTGGATCATGCGCGACGGACTCCTCGTCATCCACGACGTCTTCCCCGACCCCGCCGACGGCGGCCAGCCCCCGTACCACGTGTTCCTCCGCGCGCTCGAGAGCGGCAGCTTCGAGGAGGTCGAGGCCCTGGGCTCGATGCGGGTGCTGCGCCGGGTCGCCGGCGAGGCGGGGGCTCCCGTCGGCTGACAGTGAGCGTCGACGCGGGCGAGCGCGCTGGTGGTCGGGCGCGGCGCGGTGGTCGAGCTCGCGCCGGTGGTCGAGCTCGCGCCGATGGTCGAGCTTGTCGAGACCCCCGCACCGCAATGCTGGCCGTGACGTGTGGCCGACCAGCCGCGGTCGGCTCACCGCATGTCGGTGGTCCCGGTGGCGGTCATGGCACTCGGTGGTCGCTCGCCGTCTCGGTACAGCGGGTGTTCCCCGTTCGCCGCTGCCGGCCTCGTCGTAGTTTCTCTCAGTTGTCTGTGGTCGCCGCTTCGAAAACCTGGTCTGATCTGGGGATATCCACTTCCTCTCGAACGCGTGTTCGCATAGAATCAGGCTATGCCCTCTCGGACCCCTCGGCTGCTGCGTGACAGCGACGCCCTGCGCGCCGCGATGGCAGCGCGGGCTGCCGCTGAGCAGTCGGAGCGCGAGGTGTTCATCGCCGCCGCGGACTGGGCGATCGCACACGTGGCCGGCAGCGGTGACGTCGCTGGGTATGTCATCGACACCGGGATGATGCTTCCCCTCGCCGGCGCCGGTGCACCGGAGGTGCAGGAGCATGCGGTCACCGAGTTCATCACCGCACTCGGCATGACCCAGCAAGCCGGGTCGTTCTACGTCGGCCAGGCACTCGAGGCGTGCGTGCGGCTCCCGCGGGTGTGGTCTCGTCTGGTGAAGGGCGAGCTGGCGGTGTGGCAGGTCCGCCGGATCGCCGAGGACACCATCCCCCTCTCCGCCGAAGCGGCCGACCTGGTCGACGCCCGGGTCGCCGCCTACGCCCATCAGGTCTCGCGGACCCAGATCTCGAACATCTGCCGCCTCGCCCAGGAGCACGCCGACCCCGGGGACGCGATCCTGCGGAAGGCCCGGGAGGCCGAGCACCGCCGCTTCGACGTCTGGCTCGGCCAGACCGGCTTCGACGGCACCGTCGACGTCTCCGCGATCCTCGACCAGCCCGACGCCGCCGACCTCGAACGCGCCATCGCAGCCCTGGCCGAGCAGCTGAAGAAGGCCGGCTCCGAGGAGACGCTGAACGTCCGCCGTGCCAAGGCCGCCGGCATGCTCGCCCGCGGCGAGCAAGCCCTCCCGCTCGAGGCCAGCGGAGGGACGGAGAGTGCCGCAGCTGCGACGCCGTCCCGGTCGCGGCACCTGGCGCTCTACGTCCACCTCTCCGTCGACGCCGTCACCGGCGCCCTCGGCGACGTCGCCCGGAGCGAGGCGTCCCGCTCACCGCTCGGTGTCGACGTCATCAAGGCGTGGTGCCAGACCGCCGGCACCACCGTCACCGTCCGCCCGATCCTCGACCTCGCCGCCGAGCGGTACTCCGACGCCTACGAGGTGCCGGACCTCATCCGCGAGCAGATCACCATCAGGGACCACACCTGCGTCTTCCCGTACTGCCGCAGACCGGCACGGTCCTGCGACGCCGACCACATCGACCCCTACGAGGCCGGCGGACCGACGGCGTCCTCCAACCTCGCACCGCTGTGCAGGAAGCACCACCGCCACAAGACCCACGAAGGCTGGAGATACAAGCCAGCCGGACCCGACCAACCCGGCGTCTACCTGTGGCGATCACCGAACGGCGTCCGATTCAAGCGCGACCGCCACGGCACCACCCTCGTGGTGGTCGAGCCTGACCCCGGTGGTTGAGCCTGCCGAAACCCCCGGCCTGACCCACCACACCACCCCGCAGCCCGACACCACCCGGTGATCGGGCCACGGGCATGCCCGGGCGTCAGCGCTCGATGCCGAGGAACCGCCGGACGGCGGCAGCGCCCTCGATCCGCACCGGCTCCTCGGGCCGCACGTACGTGTCGCGCGTGACCACCACTCGCTGCTCCCAGGCGGCCGTCCGCTCGCCGCGACGACGCTGGACGATCCGCACCCGCTCGCCGTCGACGTAGCCGACCTTCCGGCTGACGGCCGCCGACGCGGCGTTGCCCTCGATGTAGGCGGAGACGCAGCACTCGGCGTCGAGCTCGTCCAGGGCGAGGCCGACCGCCAGGCGACGCATCAGCGTGCCGAGCCCGCGCCCGTGGTGCTCGCGGCCGAGCCACGAGCCGGTCTCGACCGTGCGGGTCAGCGGGAAGTCGACGGCGTGGACGTCCTGCAGCCCGACGATCCGGCCCTCGGCCCGGACGACGAGAGCCAGCCACCACTCGTCCGACGCGCACGCGGCGCGCTGCGACCACCACCAGCGCAACGACTCGGTGGGAAAGCCGCGAGGACCGCCGAGGTCGAGCGGCTCCTCGTGCCAGGCGGCACGGAACGGCATCGGGAGAGCAGGGTCGGCGACGCCGGCGGCGACCAGGTCGACGAGCTCGGGCAGGTCGTCGTCACGCAGGACGCGCAGCTCCATGGATCCGGCGGCGACCGACAGGCCGAAGGGCGGGAAGATCTCCGAGAGGCTGGGCATGCCGCATCCTGCCCCGCGGCCGCGCCGGGGCGCGAGCCGATTGCCGGCGGGCGCTGGGCGGCTCAGCGGGTCGGCACCGCCTCCGTCGACGGGCACCCGCACTCCAGCGCGAGCTCGGCGAAGTGCGGCGCGAGGGAGGTGCCGCGCATGATGCCCGAGCCCGGCGTCGCGTGGCCGAAGGTCTCCCCCAGGGCGTCGACGGCGAGGATCACCGCCGCGGCGGTGTACGTGGTCTGCTCGTGCGGCCAGTAGACGTCGCCCGGCTCGTCGGTGCGGCCGGTGTCGTAGACCCAGCCGGTCCAGTACGAGCCGTCGCCGGCGCGCAGGTGCTGCATGTCGGCCAGGAGCGTGCGCGCACGGGCGTGGTCGCTGATCACGTCCAGCGCCATCACCAGCTCGCAGGTCTCGGCGCCGGTCACCCACGGGTTGGTGTCCACGCAGTGGATGCCGAGGCCGGGCACGACGAAGTCGTCCCAGCGGGACGCGAGCCGCTCGAGGGCGGCCGGTCCGCGGACGGCGCCGCCGAGCACCGGGTAGTACCAGTCCATCGAGTAGGTGGACTTGTCGGCGAAGCGGTCCTGGTGCGCGCGGATCGCGTGCCCGAGCCGGCCGCCGGCCAGCTCCCACTCCGGCTGCGGCTCGTCGAGCAGCTCGGCGAGCGCGACGCCGGCCCGCAGCGAGTGGTGGATCGAGGCGTTGCCGGTGAGCAGGCAGAAGTGGTCGACGGGCGTCCACGCGATGCCGCCCCAGGGCTGCTGCAGCGAGACCACGAAGTCGAGGCCCGCGCGCACGTGCGGCCAGAACCGACGCACGAACGCCTGGTCGCGACGCAGCAGCCAGTGGTGCCACAGCCCGACGGCCAGGTACGCCGACATGTTCGACTCGCCCCGCTCGTCCTCGACGGCGTCGGCGACGATCTTCATCGGCCACGAGCCGTCGGCCCGCTGCTTCGTCGGCACCCAGTCGTAGGCGCGCTCGGCGGCCTCGACCTCGCCGCCCACGAGCAGCGCCATCGCGGCCTCGACGTGGTTCCACACGTCGACGTGCTCGCCGGTGGTCCACGGGATCGCCCCGCACGGCTCCTGCATGGCCGCGATCGCGCGAGCGGTGTCGGCGACCTGCGCGGCCGAGAGGACGCCCTCGACGAACGGCAGCCGCGCGTCAGCCACGGGCCGCAGCCCCGCCGACCTCGGGCTTGCGGAAGTACAGCACCATCGACTTGCCGATCAGCGGGTCGAGCACCTTGCCCGCCAGGCGCAGCGCCCGCGGCTGCTTCATGATCTCCCACACCAGCAGCCGGTGGTACGCCTTGGCCAGGGGGTGCTCGTCGTTGTCGACGCCCACCGCGCACTTGATCCACCAGTACGGCGCGTGCAGGCCGTGCGCGTAGTCGCGGCCCTCGTAGACCATCGCGTCGCCCGGCGTGCCGTCGTTGAACCGGCCGGCCTTGGTGATCTTGTCGATCAGCTCGTGGTCGGTGTAGATGCGGATGTGCCCGCCCTCGGCGTGGTGGTAGTCCGAGGAGAGCCGCCAGTTGATCACCTCGGGCAGCCAGCGCGGCACCGAGACCGCGAGCGTGCCGCCCGGACGCAGCACTCGCACGAGCTCCTTGATCGCCGCGACGTCGTCGTGGATGTGCTCGAGCACCTCCGCGGCCACCACGCGGTCGAACTCGCCGTCGGCGAAGGGCAGCGCCAGCGCGTCGCCCTGCTTGACGTCGGCCTCCGCGCCCTCGGGCACCTCGCCGGCCTCCTGCATGGCGACGAACAGGTCGCGCACCTTGGCCAGCTCGTCGGCGTCCATGTCGAAGGCGACGACGTCGCCGCCGCGGCGGTACATCTCGAAGGCGTGCCGGCCGGCGCCGCAGCCCATGTCGAGCACGCGGTCGCCCGCGGTCAGGCCGAGACGGTCGAAGTCGACGGTGAGCAAGGGTCCTCCTGGGTGCTGCGGGGCTGAGCGGGGGCTGAGCGGGAGCGGGACGGGTCAGCGGTGCCGGCGCAGGCGGCGCGCCTGGCGCTTCGTGGCGGTGGGCATCGGCCCCTCGGCGTGCCACTGGGAGACGACCTCCTCGTAGGCGGCCGCGACGTTGACCGCCACCGCCCGCCAGCTGAAGAGCCGCTCGACGCGGGCGCGTCCGGCGGCGCCCATGCGGGCGCGGCGCTCGGGGTCGTCGAGCAGGGCGGCGATGGCGGCCTCGAGCTCGCCGACGTCGCCGGCGGTGACGAGGTCGGCGCACTCGCCGTCGGGACCGGTGACCTCGGGGATCGCGCCGGCGCGGGAGGCGATCAGCGGCGTCGCGCAGGCCATCAGCTCGGCGGTCGGCAGCGAGAAGCCCTCGTAGAACGACGGGACGCAGGCGAGCTCGGCCGAGCCCATCAGCTCGACCAGCTCGTCCTGGCTCACGCCGTGCACGAACCGCACGTGCTCGCCGATCGAGAGCCGCTCGATGAGCTGCTCGGTGCGCCCGCCCGGCTTCGGCTTCGTGACGAGGACGAGCTCGAGGTCGCGCTCGGTGCGCAGCTTGGCGAACGCCTCCAGCAGCGTCGCGATGCCCTTCATCGGCGCATCGGCGCTGGCCATGGCCAGGATCCGGCCGGGCACGCGGGGCCGGTCGGCCGGCGGCGGCACGAAGGCGTCGTCGACGCCGAGCAGGATGACCCGCATGCGGGCGGGGTCGACGCCGAAGTCGGCGGTGATGTCGCGGCGGCTGGTCTCCGAGGGCGTCATGATCAGCCGGGCGGCGCGCGCGACCCGGCCCTGCATGCGCAGGAAGCCGTACCAGCGGCGCAGGGTGATCTTGCGCCACGGGTGACGCGTGGCCGCGAGGTCGATGCGCCGGTCGAAGGTGATCGGGTGGTGCAGGGTCGTCACCAGCGGCAGCGTCTGCTCGACGTCGAGCATGCCGTAGCCGAGCACCTGGTTGTCGTGGGCGACGTCGAACTCCTCGCGCCGCTCGCGCAGCAGGCGGGCCACGCGGGTCGAGAAGGTCTTCGGCTCGGGGAAGCCGGCCGCGCACATCGTCGCGAACTCCTCGACGTCGACCCGGTCGCGGAACTCGCGCCAGTGCGGCACCCGGAACGGGTCGGGCTCGCGGTACAGGTCGAGGCTCGGCACCTTCGTCAGCCTGACGCCCTCGTCGAGCTCGGGGTAGGGCTGGCCGGAGAACACCTCGACGCTGTGGCCGAGGGCGACGAGCTCGCGGGAGAGGTGCCGGATGTAGATGCCCTGGCCACCGCAGTGCGGCTTCGAGCGGTAGGACAGCAGGGCGATCCGCATGCGGTGGGACCCTCCGGGGAGTCGTGGGCGGGCAACGGCTGGGGCGCTCGCGGCGTCCGGACCGAAGGGGTGGTTCAGCCCGGACGAGGTGGAACGTGTTCCTATCATGACCCGGACCTCGCTAGCCTAATGCGGTCATCAGCGGGAACGGCCACCGGAGTCCGGCCCGCGGTCGCCTGCGGGACCGCCCGGCCCCACCTCTCGGACGGAAGACACGTGAGCCCCACCAGCACCGACGCCACCACCGACGCAAGCACCGACCTGGGCACCGCCGCGACCGCCCCGGCGGCCGCTCCCTCGCCCGACGAGGTCGGCTCCGCCGCGCAGCGCGAGCGCCGCAAGCGCATCCTCGACGCCACCATCGCGCTGGCCTCCGAGGGCGGCTTCGACGCCGTCCAGATGCGCTCGGTGGCCGAGCGCGCCGACGTCGCGCTCGGCACGCTGTACCGGTACTTCCCGTCCAAGATCCACCTCCTGGTCTCGGCCCTCGGCCGCGAGTTCGACAAGGCCGAGCAGGGGCTCCGCGGGCGGCCCGTGCCCGGCGAGACCGCCGCCGAGCGGGTGATCACGATCCTCAAGATGCTCAGCCGCGGCCTGCAGGCCGACCCGCACCTCACTGAGGCGCTGACCCGGGCGTTCATGTTCGCCGACTCCTCCGCCACCGCCGAGATCCACCGGGTGGGCATGACGATGACCTCCATGCTCAGCCGCGCGCTGCACCCCGACCTGGTCGACGTCGGCGAGCTGGGCGAGGAGGACGTCGCCATCACCAAGGTGATCGGCGACGTCTGGCTCTCCGCGCTGGTCGGCTGGGTCACCGGACGCTCCACCGCCGCCGACACCGCGCACCAGATCGAGGTCGCCGTCAGCCTGCTGCTGCGCGACTGACCCCGCTCAGTCGAGGAACGCCGCCGTGGTGCCGCCGATCTCCATCGGCGGCAGGCCGAGCTTGCGGTGGTCCCAGGAGCGGATGCGCTCGGGCTCGAGCCGGAGGACGACGCGGTTCTTCGCCATCAGCTCCACCAGCGGCCGCATCTCCTCGGAGTACGGCGCGGTGCAGCGCTCGAAGACGTCGACGCACACGTCCCAGACGACCTGCTCGTCCTCGACGATCTCGGCGCGCCCCTCGAACGCCACCCCGCGCAGCTGGTCGTAGGTGTGCCCGGCCTCGACGAGGAACGAGGCCCGGGGGTCGCGGCGCACGTTGAGGGTCTTCTGCGCCTTGGCCTTGGTCTCGAACCAGACCGCGCCGTCGCGGACGGCGTACCACATGCCCACGAGGTGGATCCGGCCCTGGGGCCCGTAGGTGCCGAGCGTGGCCGAGCGCTGCTGGTGCAGGAACTCCCAGACCTCCTCGTCCGACATGACGACCTGCGAGCGCTGGTTGGCCACCTCAGCCGCCGAACGCGTGGGTGGCGGTGACGCCGCCGTCGACCGCGAGCTCGGCGCCGTTCATGTAGGCCGACTCGTCGCTGGCGAGGAACACGTAGACCGGGGCGATGTCGGCGGGCGTGCCGACCCGGCGCATCGGCACCTTCGAGGCGCCGAACTCCATCGCGACGTCGCCGCCGTGCACCCGGGTCATGGGCGTGTCGATCATGCCGGGGTGCACGGAGTTGACCCGGATGCCCTTGCCGCCGAGCTCCATGGCGGCGCACTTGGTCATGCCGCGGATCGCCCACTTCGTGGCGGCGTACCCGGTGCAGCCGGCCATGCCGGCGAGGCCCTCGACCGAGGAGGCGTTGATGATCGAGCCGCCCCCGGCGCGGCGCATCGACGGGACGACGGCCCGCATGCCGAGGAAGGTGCCCTGCTGGTTGACCCGCCACATCAGCTCGACGTCGTCGAGCGAGCCCGTGGCGATCTCGCCGAAGCGCAGGATGCCGGCGTTGTTCGCCAGCACCGAGACCGGCCCGAACCGCTCCTCGGCGACGGCGACGACGCTCGTCCACGAGCCCTCGTCGGCCACGTCGTGGTGCGCGAAGTGCGCCCGACCGCCCGCGGCGACCAGCTCGTCGGCCAGCGCCTGGCCCTGCTCCTTGGCGACGTCGGCCAGCACGACCGCGGAGCCCTCCTCGACGAAGGCCCGCGCGATCGCCGCGCCCTGGCCCATCGCCGCGCCGGTGACGATGGCGACCTTGCCGGCCAGCCGGCCCGCTCCCCCGGCCATCAGACGCTCAGCCGCATGATCGAGTCCGCGGCGAAGCCCTCGCCGAGCGGACGGTCGGCGAACCAGCCGCCGACCTGCTTGTCGAGGTCGTCGGCGGTCCAGGCCGCACCGGGCGCGTCGAAGCGCTCGGCGACGACCGGCGCCGCGACCACGGCGACCATCCCGCCGTAGACGACGAACACCTGCCCGGTGATCGCCTCGGCGGCCGGGGAGGCCAGGTAGGCCACCAGGGGCGCGACGTGCTCGGGCGAGTACGGGTCGACCTCCAGGCCGGAGGTGTCCTCGCCGAAGACCTGGGCGGTCATCGCAGTGCGCGCCCGCGGGCAGATCGCGTTGGCGCGCACGCCGATGCGCTCGAGGCCGCGCGCGGTCGAGAGGGTCAGCGCGGCGATGCCGGCCTTCGCGGCGGCGTAGTTGGCCTGGCCCGGCGAGCCGCCGAGGAAGGCCTCGGAGGCGGTGTTGACCACCCGGCCGTACACCGGCCCGCCCTCGGCCTTCGAGCGCTCGCGCCAGTAGGACGCCGCGTTGCGGGAGAGCAGGAAGTGACCCCGCAGGTGCACCCGCACGACGGCGTCCCACTCCTCGTCGGACATGTTGAAGAGCATGCGGTCGCGGGTCATGCCGGCGTTGTTGACCACGACGTCGAGCGAGCCGTAGCCCTCGACGGCCGCGGCCACCATGGCGTCGGCGGTGCTGCGCTCGGCGACGTCGCCCTCGACGACGACCGCCTCGCCGCCGCGCGCGCGGATCTCCTCGGCGGCCTCCTGGGCGGCGCCGGGCAGGTCGTTGAGGACGACCCGCGCGCCGGCGTCGGCCAGGGCGAGGGCCTCCGCGCGGCCGAGCCCGGCGCCCGCGCCGGTGACGACGGCGACCAGGCCGTCGAGGGAGGTGGTGCTCACGCGGGTCACGCCTCCAGCCGGATCGCCGCGCGCGGGCAGGCGGCGACCGCCTGCTCGACGGACGCCTGGGTCTCGGGCGTGGTGTGCTCGGCCTTGACGACCAGGTAGTCGTCGTCGTCGAGCTCGAAGACCTCGGGGGCGAGCGCCTCGCACAGGGCGTTGGACTCGCACAGGTCGAAGTCGACCGTGATCCGCATGTGTCCTCCTCGGGACGGGTTCAGTTGCCTTCGCTGGAGTGGCCGGGGAACACCTTGGCGCTCGGGTCGATCGCCACGGTGGCGTTGTTGACGGCGGTGGCCGCCTCGCCGAAGCCGACGGCGATCAGCCGGACCTTGCCGGGGTACTCGGTGATGTCGCCCGCGGCGAAGACCCGCCGCAGGCTGGTGCGCATCGAGGAGTCGACCACGATGTGCCGCCGATCGGTCTCGATGCCCCACTGCTGGATCGGGCCGAGGTCGGCGACGAAGCCGAGCGCGGCGACGAGCGCCTGGCAGGGCAGCGTGGTGGTCTCGCCGTCGACGACGACGTCGACCTCCTCGAGGTGCTCGGCCCCGCGGAGCGCGGCGACCTCGGCCCGGGTGACGATGCGGGTGCGGGAGGCCCGCACCTCCTCGACGGTGCGCTCGTGGGCGCGGAAGGCGTCACGGCGGTGCACGAGGGTCACCGACGCCGCGACCGGCTCCAGGTGCAGGGCCCAGTCGAAGGCGCTGTCGCCGCCGCCGACGATGACGACGTCCTTGCCGGCGTACGGCGCGAAGCTCGGCACGAAGAACTCCAGGCCGCGGCCCAGCCAGCCCTCGCCGGCGGGCAGCGGGCGCGGGGTGAAGCGACCGATGCCCGCGGTGATCAGCACCGCGCCGGCGCGGATGACCGTGCCGTCGTCGAGGGTGACGGTGACGCCGTCGTCGTCCTCGACCAGGTCGCGGGCCGTGCGGTCGAGGAAGTAGTCGGGCTTGGCCGTGGCGGCCTGCGCCACCAGGCCCTCGACCAGGTCGCGGCCCTTGACCGACGGGAAGCCCGCGACGTCGAGGATCTGCTTCTCGGGGTACATCGCGGTGATCTGGCCGCCCAGCTCGGGCAGGGAGTCGACGACGGCCACGTGGTGGCCGCGGAAGCCCGCGTAGTACGCGGCGTAGAGGCCCGTGGGGCCTGCGCCGATGATCAGGAGGTCGGCCGCTGCCGTGGTCTGGGTCACGCGGCGATCCTTCCTGCGCCCGGGGACGGCGGCAAGGACCTCGTCCACCACCGTGAGCACGTCCCCTGAAATGGAACGTGTTCTAGTTCGGGCCGGACGCTAGCGCGGGGACGGCGTCGTGTCCAGCGTCGGCGCGAGGCTCGGGAGGCCGGACGCGGGCCCGGACGAGGGACCGGCCGACGGGCTGGGCACGACGTAGACCAGGCGCCCGTCGGAGAGCCGGTAGACCGAGCCGACCCGCTCCCCCGTGCCGATCACCTCGGACCCCGCGGGCGGCACGTCGCCGCTGCCGGCCCCCGGGGGCACCGCGACCTGGTCGCCGCGTCCGGGGGCGTCGCCGGTGGTGAGCGCGTCGGTCAGGTTCAGCGAGGAGAGCGCCGCGATCAGGAAGCCCACCGAGAGCACGATGCCGAGGTCGAAGAGGTTGACCAGGCCGTCGAGCGGGTCGCCCGCGCCGTCGCCCGAGCGGCGCGCGCGGGTCGAGACGCGGATCATCGCGCGACCTCGGCCTCGGCCTCGTCGTCTGACTCGGGCTCTGACTCGGGCTCTGGCTCGGGCTCCGGCTCGACGGCGTGCGGCGGGAGCGGCGGCGCGTCGTCGGCCGTGAGGACGGCGGCCACGAACTCGAGGTCCGACCAGTCCTGGCCGTAGAGCCGCTCGCGCACCAGCGACACCGCGAACGCCACGGCGCCGACCAGCAGGCCGAGGACCGTGACCGAGAACGCCGTGCGCAGGTTCTGCGAGAGGGTCGTGACGTCGCCCGACGCCAGCCCCTCGAGCGCGGGCGCGAGCGGGATCAGGGTGCCCATGAGGCCCAGCGCCGGGCCGAAGCGGACGAGCAGCCGGGTGCGCCCCAGCCGACGCTGCGCGTCGAGGTCGACGTCGGCGAGCTCCTTGGCGAGCACCGGCTCGGCCGCGGCCGGACCGGCGACGGCGGCGAAGGTCTCGAGCGCGACCCGCATGCGAGCCGTCCGACCGAGCGGCCGGAGCTCGTCGAGGGCAGCCTCGCGGTCGCCGGCGTCGAGCGCGGTGCGCGCCGCCACCGCGCGTCCGGCCACGGAGACCGCACGCGGACGGCGCTGCCACAGCTCGACGAGGAACGCGCCCGCCTCGACGACCGTCACCAGCAGCGCGACGACGGCCAGCACCACGACCGGCCCCTCGAGCGCGTCGGCCAGGTCGTAGACGAAGCCGTAGACGCCGTCCATCGCGGCGCTCATCGGCGCTCCTCCCGCTCGTCGTCGGAGACCGGGCGCGGGCGGCGCAGCACCGGAGCGGTCTCCCGCAGCATGCCGACGCCGATCAGCCCGGCCAGGAGCATGAGGTGCGCGACCCAGACGGGCAGCAGCATCGCCTGTCCGACGGTGCGCGGCGCCGCCGACACCGGCGTCGCCGACGCCGGCGCGATCGGCCCGGCGGAGGTCAGCAGCACGCCGCGGACGCGCAGTCGGCCGTCGGCGAGCGGCCGGGCCGCCTCGGCGGGCGCGGGGGCCGCTAGCGACCCGACGTCGAGCCCGGCGGCCGTCGGCCCGGACGGCGGGGTGACGGCCCGGCCCCGGGCGAACGGCCCGATCGGACGTCCGCCCGAGCCGTCCAGCGGCAGGCCGACGCCGACCCCGCCGAGGTCGCCGAGGTCGTCGCCGCGGTCCGGCGTCGCCTGGCCGTGGCCCCCGTGCGGGGTCGTGGGGCGACCCGTGGGCGTCGGATCACCGGGGCCGGGCGAGCCGCTCGGCCCGTCGGTCGGCGCGTCCGTCGGGCCGCCGGTGGGGATCGCGGTCGGCGTGCCGGTCGGGCTGCCGGACGGCGCGGTCGGCGAGGGCGTCGGGCTCGGCTGGCGGGGCGCGGTGACGTCGACGCTCGTCGGCGCGGCGCGTCCCCACGAGCCGTCGCCGCCGCGGGCCTGCAGGGTGACGGGATAGGTGCCCGGCTTGCCCGTCCAGGTGTGCTCGACCTTCGGGCCGGTGCCGGACGTGCCGTCGCCGAAGGTCCAGGCCAGGGCCAGGCCCGGCGGCGGGTCGTCGACCTTCGCCGCGAGCCGGTAGGTGTCCTCGTCGACGCGGTCGGCCTCGACCTCGACGTCGAGCAGCCGGCCGGTCGTGTGCAGCAGCACCGTGAGACGACCCGGGGTCTGCTCGAAGCCCTGCCGGTTCGGGTCGGGCGAGAGGTTCGCGTCGTCGCCGCCGCGCAGCGGCCGCACGTAGGTGACGCCGCCGGCCTGCGCGGAGACCGCCGGCACCAGCCCCCCGGCGAACCCGCCGACGAGCTCGCCCCGGGCGAGCGGGTGGCTGACGCCGTCGGGCCCCTGGACCTCGGCGAAGGTGATGCGTCCGGGCGGCGGGCCGCCGGCCTCGGCGAGCAGCGCGCGCAGCGAGACCCAGCCGTCGCCGCCGGCGGAGCGGCCGCCGCCGCCCTCGTCGCGCAGCTGGTACGGCGCGCCCGGGACGTCCTGCAGGGCGGGCGCCGCGAGCTGCGCGGCGGTGAAGGTGCGACTGGGGCCCCCGAGCACCGAGACGACGACCGACCCCGAGGGCGCGGCCGGCGCCGGGGCGGCGCCGACGGGGAGGAGCAGGGCGGCGCCGGTGAGCGCGACCAGCGCCGCGCCGAGGCGCGCGCGGACGCGGGGGTGGCGGTGCCGAGTCACGCACACGTTGTACCCGGCGGACGGTCGTCGCACGGCCGGATCTCGCGGATTCCGACCGTTCGGACGGCGGGGTTCACCGAGGGTTCACCGGAGGGGTGAGGCGGGTCACTCCCAGAAGACGCGGTCGACGACGGCGCCGGCCTGCCGGGTGATCCGGAGGTGGTCGTCGAGCATCTCCCCCGACGCGCCGGCCGGGTAGCCGAGCACCCGGGCCACCCCGGCCCGCTCGCGGGGATCGCTCGGCATCTGGTCGCCCGGCCGTCCGCGGACGAGCGTGACCGCGTTGCGCACCCGGCTGACGTGCCGCCACGCGGTGCACAGCAGCTCGACGTCGTGCGCCTCCAGCAGGCCCGCCTCCCCCGCCGCGGCCAGCGCCGGCAGCGTGCGCGGGGTCCGCAGCCCCGCGACGTCGGCGGCGTGCCGCAGCTGCAGCAGCTGGACGGTCCACTCGATGTCGGCGAGCCCGCCCCGGCCGAGCTTGAGGTGGGTCGCGCGGTCGGCGCCGCGGGGCAGCCGCTCCTCGTCGACGCGCGCCTTGATCCGCCGGATCTCGCGGACGTCGGCGTCCGAGAGGCCGCCGGCCGGGTAGCGCAGCGGATCGATCAGCGCGGTGAATCGCTCGCGCAGGTCGGGGTCGCCGACCACCGCGTCCGCCCGCAGCAGCGCCTGCGCCTCCCAGACCTGCGACCACTTGGCGTAGTAGGCGGCGTAGGCGTCGAGCGTGCGCACCAGGGGCCCCTGACGGCCCTCGGGCCGCAGGTCGGCGTCGACGACCAGCGCCGGGTCGGCGCCGGGGAGCCCGAGCTGGCGGCGCAGCTCGTGCGCCACCGCCTGGGCGTAGCCCGAGGCGACGTGGGGGTCGACGTGGGGCAGGGGCTCGTGGACGAAGAGCACGTCGGCGTCGGAGCCGTACGACAGCTCGAACCCGCCGTAGCGGCCCATCGCCACGACGGCCAGCCGCGCCGGGCGCTGGGTGAGCCCGCGCCGCACCCGCACCTGCTCGGCGATCACCTCCAGGGACGCCTCCAGCGTCGCGTCGGTGAGCCGGGAGAGCGCGGCCCCGAGGTCGGCGACGTCGAGCAGGCCGAGCAGCTCGCCGGAGGCGAGGCGGAACAGCTCGCGGCGCCGCACGGCCCGGATCGCCCGGACGGCCCGCTCGGGGTCGCCGCGCCGGGCGGCGGCCGAGCGCATCTCGTCCAGCAGCTGTGCGGGCGACACCGGCTCCAGCGGGCCGCCGAGCATGCGGACGCCCTGCGGCTCGCGCTCGAGCAGCGAGGTGGCGTACTGCGAGCGGGACAGCACGCAGGCCAGCCGCTCGGCCACCTGGCCCTCGTCGCGCAGGGTCTGGAGGTACCAGTGGGAGTCGCCGAGGCTCTCGGAGATGCGCCGGAAGCCGAAGAGGCCCGCGTCGGGGTCGTGCCCGTCGGCGAACCACTGCAGCAGCACCGGCAGGAGCGTGCGCTGGATCGCCGCGGTGCGCGAGACGCCGGCGGTGAGCGCGTCGAGGTGGCGCAGGGCCGCGGCCGGGTCGGCGTACCCGAGCGCGGCGAGGCGCTGCTCGGCGGCCTCGAGCGAGAGGCGCGCCTCCGGACCGGGGATCCGCGCCACCGCGCCGAGGAGGGGGCGGTAGAAGAGCTTCTGGTGCAGGCGACGCACCTCGCGGCGGTGGTCGGCCCACGCCTGCTCGAGCGCCGCGGCGGAGTCCTTGAGGAAGCCCATCGCGCGCCCCAGGCGGCGCAGGTCGTCGGGGTCGCGCGGCACCACGTGGGTGCGGCGCAGCGCGAAGAGCTGGAGCCGGTGCTCGAGGGTGCGCAGGAACTCGTAGGCCCGGTGCAGGGCCTCGCCGTCCTCGCGCCCCAGGTAGCCGCCGCGGGTCAGCTCGGCGAGCGCGCTGAGCGTGGCGGGCGCGTGCAGCGCCTCGTCGGCGCGGCCGTGCACCAGCTGCAGCAGCTGGACGGCGAACTCGACGTCGCGCAGCCCGCCCTCGCCCAGCTTGAGCTGACGGTCGGCGTCGCGGGCGGGGATGTGCTCGACGACCCGGCGCCGCATCGCGCGGGTCTCCTCGACGAAGCCGTCGCGCTCGGCCGCCCGCCACACCAGGGGCGCCAGCGCCTCGACGTAGGCCTCCCCCAGTGCGAGGTCGCCGGCAGCGGGTCGCGCCTTGAGCAGCGCCTGGAACTCCCAGGTGCTGGCCCAACGCTCGTAGTAGCCGACGTGGCTGGCGAGCGTGCGCACCAGCGGCCCGGCCTTGCCCTCGGGCCGCAGCGCGGCGTCGACCTGCCAGATCTCGCCCTCGCGGGTCGGCTCGGAGCAGATGCGGATGAGGTGGCTGGCGAGCTGGGTGGCCACCCGGTTGGCTGCGGCGGCCTGGGCCTCGTCGGCCTCGGGCGCCGACTCGTAGACGAAGACGACGTCGACGTCGGAGACGTAGTTGAGCTCGTGACCGCCGCACTTGCCGAGCGCGATCACCGCTAGCCGCACGGTGCTCGCCGCGGCCCCGACCCGCTGCCGGGCGACGGCCAGCGCAGCGTCGAGAGTGGCGACGGCGAGGTCGGAGAGCTCGGCGGCGACGTCGTCGACCCCGAGGTGGTGGGCGAGGTCGCGGGCGGCCAGCCGGAGCAGCAGCCGGCGGTACTCGACCCGCAGGGCGTCGACCGCGTCGGCGTCGGCGCGGGTGGCGATCGGCAGGACCGCGACGGGGTCGGCGCCGACGGCCCGCAGCAGGCAGGCCCGCAGCCAGGCCCGGGTCGGACGGGTCGAGCCGAGATCGGGGTCGGTGAGCTCGCGCCACTGCTCGGGGTGACGGCACAGGTGACGGCCGAGCGCCTCGCTGGCGCCCAGCACGCTCAGCAGGCGCATGGCGGTGCCCTCGTCGTCGGCCACCGCGGCGGTCAGCGCGTCGGGGTCGGGCACCACCTCGAGCAGGGAGACCAGGCTCGCGAGCGCCCGGTCGGGATCGGCGGTGCGCCCGAG
The DNA here is from genome assembly GCF_020075545.1 of Nocardioides sp. TRM66260-LWL. GTDB lineage: Bacteria > Actinomycetota > Actinomycetes > Propionibacteriales > Nocardioidaceae > Nocardioides. The sequence continues at coordinate 586,602 of NZ_JAIQZK010000001.1, read as the reverse complement.
CAGCGCCAGGACAGGGTCGGCCGCCAGCCCCAGCCGCTCGAGCCGTGGGAGCGCGGCGTCGGCGTCGAGGAAGCCGTGCCGCAGCAGCTGGCCCTTGGTCGTGGCCCGGCGGCTCATCGCGCGCCGGCGTGCTGGCGCGCCAGCGCCGCCAGGGTCCGGGCGAGCGGCGCCCAGCCGGCGGCGAGCTCCGCGGCCCGGTCGGCCACCGCGGCGACGTGGGGCTCGGTGCCGGGCCAGCCGGAGAACACCGCGACGTCGGCCTCGGGGTGGCACTGCACCCCCCAGGCACGCGGACCGTAGCGCGCGGCCTGCAGCTCCCCGCCCGGGGCGACGGCGAGCGCCGTCGCCCCGGCGGGCAGCGTGTGGACGACGTCGTCGTTGAAGTGGACGCCGACGGCGGCCGACGCCCGTGCCGCGCCGAGCAGCGGGTCGTCGGCGGCGGCCGGCGACCAGCCGACCGGCACCACGCCCGCTTGCCGGCCCCGCGGATTCGGCGCGGCGTCGCCGCCGAGCGCCACCGCGATCAGCTGATGACCCAGGCAGATGCCGAGCAGCGGCACGTCGGCGCCCCGGCTGGCGCGGATCAGCTCCTTCGTGGCGCCGAGCCACCCGTGGTCGGCGTCGTCGTGGGCGCCCATCGCGCCGCCGAGCACCACCACGGCGTCCGCGTCGCCCGGCTCGGTGGGCACCGGCTCGCCGAGGTGCCCGCGGCGCACGTCGAGCACGCACCCTGCGGCCTCGAGCCCGGCGCCGAGCAGCGCGGGCGGGCAGGCGTCCTCGTGCTGGACGACGAGGACGCGCGGCGCGGGATCGGAACGCATCGGCTCAGATGATCGGCAGCATCCGGTCGCGCTCGAAGGCCGAGACCTGACCGCGGTACTCGTCCCACTCGGCGCGCTTGTTGCGCAGGAGGAAGTCGAAGACCTGCTCGCCGAGGGTCTCGGCGAGCAGCTCGGACTCCTCGGCGACCGCGATCGCCTCGTTGAGGTTGCGCGGCAGCGGCTTGATGCCCAGGGCGGTGCGCTCGCGCTCGGAGAGCGACCACACGTCGTCCTCGGCCTCCGCGGGCAGCGCGTACTCGCCCTCGATGCCCTTGAGGCCGGCCGCGAGCACCGCCGCGAAGGCCAGGTAGGGGTTGCACGCCGCGTCGATCGTGCGCAGCTCGACGCGGGTCGACTGGCCCTTCATCGGCTTGTACATGGGCACGCGGATCATCGCCGAGCGGTTGTTGTGGCCCCAGCAGATGTAGGACGGCGCCTCGCCGCCGAACATCATCCGCTTGTAGGAGTTGACCCACTGGTTGGTGACCACGGAGATCTCGTCGGCGTGCTGGAGGACGCCGGCGATGAAGTGCCGGCCGACCTTCGAGAGCTGGTACTCCGCGCCGGCCTCGTAGAAGGCGTTCTCGTCGCCCTCGAACAGGCTGACGTGGGTGTGCATGCCCGAGCCGGGGTGGGTGGTGAACGGCTTGGGCATGAAGGAGGCCCAGATGCCCTGGCTCAGCGCGACCTCGCGGATGACGGTGCGGAAGGTCATGATGTTGTCGGCGGTGGAGAGCGCGTCGGCGTAGCGCAGGTCGATCTCCTGCTGGCCCGGCCCCGCCTCGTGGTGGCTGAACTCCACCGAGATGCCCATCGCCTCGAGCATCGTGATCGCCTCGCGGCGGAAGTCGGCGCCCTCGGACTGCGCGGTGTGGTCGAAGTAGCCGCTGCGGTCGACCGGCACGGGCTCCTCGCCGGCTCCCGGCATGTCCTTGAACAGGTAGAACTCGATCTCGGGGTGGGTGTAGAAGGTGAACCCCTGCTCCGCGGCCCTGCCCAGCGTCCGCTTGAGCACGTGGCGCGGGTCGGCGAACGACGGCGAGCCATCGGGCATCTCGATGTCGCAGAACATGCGGGCGGTGGCCGGGCCCTCGCCGCTGCGCCACGGCAGGATCTGGAAGGTCGACGGATCGGGCTTGGCCAGCATGTCGGCCTCGAATACCCGGGTGAACCCCTCGATCGCGGAGCCGTCGAAGCCGATGCCCTCCGAGAAGGCGCCCTCGAGCTCGGCCGGGGCCACCGCGACGGACTTCAGCGAGCCCAGCACGTCGGTGAACCAGAGCCGGACGAACCGGACGTCACGCTCCTCGAGAGCGCGGAGAACGAAGTCTTCCTGCTTGCCCATGCGCGCACCCTAGCCGGGCGCGACGACGGCCCGGCGACGGGCGCGCGACGCGGCCGCGACGGGATCGGCGTCAGGGTCGGACGCGCACCCGCAGCAGGGTGCCGCTGCGGTGGACGACGACCGGCGTCGCGCTGAGCGTGGTGAACGACAGGCGGGCCACGGCGTCGCCGCAGTCGGGGCGCAGCTCGCCGGAGACGCCCCGCCAGAACGGCAGGTGGTGCAGGTGCTTGTCGACCCGCACGACCTGGTCGACGAGCGCCACCCGACGTCCGCAGGTGCCGCCGCCGAGCTGGGCCAGCAGCACCCGGACCCGCACCCGCGAGTCGCTGCGCCGGACCAGCCGCTGCGGGCAGGTGTAGCGACCGCTGATCGTGTCGTAGCTGCCGCTGCGCGAGGTGCACGAGGTCAGGTAGGTCGCGAAGGCGATCTGGAAGCGGGGCATCGTGCTGGGGATGCGCACGGCCGCGAACGTCGGCAGCGGGCGTCCGCGGCGCACCAGCGGGCTCGGGCGTCCCGGACGGAAGCTCTCGGAGACGGCGTCGTCGGCACGGCTCACCCGCAGCTGCCCGCCCGGCGCGAGCCGGACGGTGTTGGACGCACCGCCGTAGCGGGCCGGCCGCGGGCGTCCGGTGCGCAGCGCGACCTCGCAGCGGTGGTCGCCGGTGATCGTCGGGGTGTAGAGGAAGCCGGGGCGCAGCCGCACGGTCTGCCCGCGGCGGATGTTGCGGGCGATCGTCATGGTGCGCCGGTCGCCGCCGTCGCCGCGGCAGCGGGCCACGGCGATGCCGGCGAGATGGCCGTCGGCGGCGCTGGCGGGCACCGTGAGCGGCAGCAGCCCCTCGACCAGGATCTTGACGCCGGCCGGCGCCCAGAACGTGACCTGGTAGACGGTGCCGCGACCGGCGCGGGCGGCGCTCCACTCGCTGCGACTGGGCGTGGTGTCGACGGCCGACGGGCCGAGGCCGCGGCCGACGGAGACGGCCTCGGAGGAGGGCATGGGCTCGCGGGTGGCGGCCGTCGCATCGGCCGGCATGCTGGCGAGCAGCACGAGGATGGTGGCGAGGGCGGCGAGCTGCGACTGCGCGACCCTGCTCAGACCGCGCCGCAGGCCGTACCGCTGTGCCACGCCCCGAGTCCTCCGACCGCATCCCCTGCGCGGTCCCGCACCGCGCGCCCCGGTTCTACCAGCCGGGCGGCGTCGACACGCCCATTTCGGGCCCGACGCGCACGGGATGTGACGCCGGACACCCGGACGCGCGACGAGGGCGCGTCGACTCCCGGGAGGTCGACGCGCCCTCGCGGCGCTGGTGCGGTGGTTCGCCGGCGCGGGCCGTGCGGCCCGGCCGATCAGCAGAACACGGTCTCCTGGGTGAAGACGACGCCGCCGTCGGTGCGGCGGGAGTCACCGAGGTAGGGCTGGGTGACCGCGGCGAAGGCCCGGGGCTGCACCGACGCACGGCCGCGCTCGTCCTTCAGGGTCACCCGGCCGACCTTCACCGCGAGGGTGATGCTGCGCGACGCGGTGCCGGCGAAGCAGACGTGGCCCGCCTTCGCCGTCGCGGCCTGGGTGGCGGTGACCGCCGAGCCGACCTTCGCGCCGCTCTCGTGCATCGTGACGAGCGGCTGGGCGCCGTATCGACCGGCCCACGGGGCGTCGACCGCGAAGACGAGACCGCGGGTGCGCCAGGTCGGCACGGTGAAGGTGACGGTGCCGTCCTGGACGGTGCGGGGCTCCGCGCTCCACGTCTGGAACACCGACGCGCCCTCGACGGCCGAGGTCGGGGCGAACGAGCAGCCCTCGCAGTTCGAGACCTTCAGCGTGACCTTCGTGAGCGGAGCCGCGGCCGCGGTGGCGGGCGCCGTGGTGGCGGCGAGGGGGGCGACGACGGCGGAGAGGGCGAGGACGGCGCCGGCGAGAGCCGGGCCCCGAGAGCCGAGCAGCGACATGCTGGGGATTCCTTCTGGGGTGGCGGGCCCCTCGTGGGGACCCAGGGTGGGGCGCGGCGCCACGTCGGCGTCCGCGCTGACCGCGTTCAGCGGGTTCGCCACCGTGGACGCGGGCGATCGCGATCCGGTTGCGACCGCGGGCGAGGAGTCCTCAGGAGATCTCAGGACACCGCCGAGGGACCTGCCCGATCAGCGGGGGACGCGCTCCAGGTCGGCCAGCCAGGCCGACGCCGAGGCGTCCGAGGGCATCCGCCAGTCGCCGCGCGGCGACATCGTCCCGCCGGCGCTGACCTTCGGGCCGTTCGGCAGCGCCGAGCGCTTGAACTGGCTGGCGAAGAAGCGCCGGCAGAACACCTCGAGCCAGCGGACGATCGTCGGCAGGTCGTAGGCGACGCGCCGGTCGTCGGGCAGTCCGGGCGGCCACGAGCCGGCCTCGGCGTCGCGCCAGGCGTGCGAGGCCAGGAACGCGATGCGACTCGGCGCCATGCCGTGGCGCAGCACGTGGAAGAGCGTGAAGTCCTGCAGGGCATACGGCCCGACGGCGTCCTCGGTGGCCTGGGGTCGCTCGCCCTCGCGGGTCGGCACGAGCTCGGGGGTGATCTCCAGCGCCAGGATCTCGTGCAGCAGCCCGGACGTCGCGGCGTCGACCTCGCCGCTGTCGGCGACCCAGCGGATGAGGTGCTGGATCAGCGTCTTCGGCACGCCGGCGTTGACGTTGTAGTGCGACATCTGGTCGCCCACCCCGTAGGTGCACCAGCCGAGCGCGAGCTCGGAGAGGTCGCCGGTGCCCACGACGATGCCGCCTCGGTGGTTCGCGAGCCGGAAGAGGTAGTCGTAGCGCAGGCCGGCCTGGACGTTCTCGAAGGTGACGTCGTAGTCGTCGGCACCGGCGGCGTAGGGGTGGCCGAGGTCGGCGAGCATCTGCTCGGCCGCCGGACGGATGTCGACCTGCTCGAAGGTGACGCCGAGGCTCGTGGCGAGCCGCTCGGCGTAGGAGCGGGTGGTCTCGGTGGTCGCGAAGCCCGGCATGGTGAAGGCGTGGACGTCGCTGCGCGGGCGGCCCAGCCGGTCCATCGCGCGCACCGCGACGAGCAGCGCGTGGGTGGAGTCGAGGCCGCCGCTGACGCCGATGACCGCCTTCGGCGTCCCGATCGCGCGCAGCCGCTGCTCGAGGCCGGCGACCTGGATGCTGTAGGCCTCGTAGCAGTCGAGCGCCAGCCGGGAGGCGTCGTCGGGCACGAAGGGGAAGCGGCGCACCGTGCGCCGCAGGCCGACGTCGCCCGCCGGCGGGGCGAGCGTGAACGGGACCGTGCGGATCGCGTCGACCCGCGCGGCGTGGGTGCGCCGGTTGTCGTCGAAGGTGCCCTGACGCATGCGCTCCTGGCGGATGCGCACGAGGTCGACGTCGGCCACGATCCGTCGCGCGCCGCTGGGGAACCGCTCGCCCTCGGCCAGCAGGTCGCCGCACTCGTAGACGAGCGTCTGCCCGTCCCACGACAGGTCGGTGCTCGACTCGCCCTCGCCGGCCGCGGCGTAGACGTAGGCGGCGCTGCAGCGGGCGCTGGCGCTGCGGACGAGGAGCCGACGGTCCTCGGCGCGCGCGACGGTGATCGGGCTGCCGGAGAGGTTCGCGAGCACCGTGGCGCCGGCCAGGGCGGCTTCGGCCGACGGCGGGATGGGCACCCACATGTCCTCGCAGACCTCGACGTGCAGCCGCAGGTCGGGCAGGTCGGCGGCGGCGAAGACCAGGTCGGGGCCGCAGGGCAGGTCGACGCCCGCGGCGCCGAGCCCGGGGATCGTCACCACCGAGCCGCGGCGGTCGTCGCCGGGCGCGAAGTGGCGGCGCTCGTAGAACTCGCGGTACGTCGGCAGGCTCGACTTCGGCGCGAGGCCGAGCACCCGGCCGCGGTGCAGGACGACCGCGCAGTTGAGCACTCGGGTGCCCAGGCGCAGGGGCGCGCCGACGACGACCACCGGGAGCAGCTCGCGGGTGCCCTCGAGCAGCGTGCCGAGCGCCGCGACGACGGCGTCGAGGAGGACGTCCTGCAGCAGCAGGTCGTCGAGCGCGTAGCCCGAGAGGCACAGCTCGGGGAAGACGGCCACGGCGACCGCGTCGTCGTGGCAGGCGCGCACCTCCTCGAGCACGGTGCGGGCGTTGCGGGCCGGGTCGGCGATCGCGACGGGCACCGTGCAGGCCGCGACCCGGGCGAAGCCCTGCGCGTAGGCCGAGAGGAAGTCCACGTCGCGAGTCTAGGGACGCCGCTAGCCTGCGGCGCGTGCCCCGGCTGCTCGTCGTCCACCACGCCCCCACGCGCGGCACCCGCGCCCTGGCCGACGCCGCGCTCGCCGGCACGCGGCACCCCGACCTCGTCGACGCGCTCGCCGACGCGCAGGCGCGGGGCGCGGCGCTCGAGGTGGTGGAGCGGCCGGCGCTGGAGGCGCAGCCGGCCGACGTGCTCGACGCCGACGCGGTGCTGCTCGGCTGCCCGGCGAACCTCGGCTACATGGCCGGCGCGATGAAGCACTTCTTCGACACCGTGTTCCTCGAGGTCGGCGGCGCGCTGGGACCGGACGGCCAGCCGGTCGGCGGGCGCGCCGCGCGGCGTCCGTACGGGCTGTGGGTGCACGGCCGGCACGACGTGACGGGCGCGGTGCGGGCGGTGACGTCGATCGCGGGAGCGCTCGGCTGGGTCGCCGCCGCCGCGCCCGTCGAGCTGCTCGGCGACGTCGACGACGCCGCGCTCGGGGCCGTCGGCGAGCTCGGCGCGACCCTCGCGGCGCTCCTGCTCGACTGATCCCTCGCCCACACGACAACCGGTCGACCCCCACAGAATGGTAACGATCCGGTAACGACGTCTCGGTCGGGCCGTCGGCCCGCCGATCCCGTCGGGCATGACCGTCTCGGCCCGCCGTCCCGCCGCCCGCCTCGCCGCCCGATCCCGCAGGATCGTCGCCCGCGCCCGCACCGGCGCGCTGAGCCTGACGACGGCGCTGGCCCTCGTGGCTGGCACCGGCGCGGTCTTCCTGGCGCTGCCGACGCCCGCCGCGCACGCCGCGGACCGCGGCTTCACGCAGCGGTTCAGCGTCAACGACACCGGCGACCTCACGATCGTCGGCACCACGGTCATGACCTGCCCCGACTCCTCGCCCGGCTGCCTCACGGCGCGCAACGCCGGCCCGCGCACCACCCAGAGCAACGGCGTCAACAACAACGCCTTCCCGATGACCTACGTCGACGTCGACTCCGACCCCGACACCTTCGACTCCAGCACCGCCACGCTCGACCTGCCCGACGGCGCCCAGGTGCTCTTCGCCGGCCTCTACTGGGGCGGCGAGGTGGAGGCCGGCGCCAACGGGCTGCCGGCACCCGACCGCGAGGCCCGCGGCACCGTGCTGCTGGACGCCCCCGGCGAGGGCGGCTACCGCAGCGTCAAGGCCTCGAGCCTCGACGACGGCCTGGTCATCTACCAGGGCTTCGCCGACGTGACCCAGCAGGTGCAGGACGCCGGCGCCGGCGCGTACACCGTGGCCAACGTGCAGGCCGCGACCGGCAACGACCGCCTGGGCGGCTGGTCGCTGGTCGTCGCCTACCACGACCCCGCGCAGCCGGCCCGCAACCTCACGGTCTTCGACGGCCTCACCTCGATCGACGGCACCAACCCCGGCCAGATCACCGTCGACGGCTTCCAGACGCCCTCGTCCGGCCCGGTGCGCAGCACGGTCGGGTTCGTCACCTACGAGGGCGACCTCGGCCTGGTCGGCGACGCCGCGACGCTCAACGGCCTCACCCTCGCCGACGCCCAGCACCCCTCGACCAACTTCTTCGACTCCCGCTCCAGCCGTGACGGCGCGCTGGTCGGCGGCTCCGACCCCGCCTACCCCAACGGCCTGGGCTACGAGCACGCGCAGGTGAGCGTCGGCAACACCTACATCGGCAACGGCGACACCAGCGCGACCATCCGGCTCTCCACGGCCGGCGACGTCTACGCGCCGGGCGTCGTCACCTTCGCCACCGAGCTCTACTCCCCCGCCGTCACGCAGGACGTGACGGTGCAGGACCTGAACGGCGGGGTCGTCGAGCAGGGAGACCGGCTGCGCTACACGGTGCACGGCGTCAACACCGGCGAGGACGCCGCCGACCAGCTCGTGGTGCGCGACCCGGTGCCCACCGACACCACCTACGTGCCCGGCAGCCTCCAGGTGGCGCCGATCGGCACGGCCGCCGCGCCGGCCACCGACCCCTCCGGCGACGACGCCGCCGAGTACGACGCCGTCGACAACCGGATCGTCGCGCGCCTCGGCGCGGGCGCCGACGCCTCGGTCGGCGGGCGGCTGGCCCCCGGCGACGACTACACGCTCGTCTTCGACGTCACCGTCAACGGCCCCGAGCCGGCCCTGGCCGACGGCACCACGCTCACCGACCGCGCCACCGCGTCGTTCGTCTCCTCGACCCTCGGCACGCCGTTCACCGTCGTGAGCAGCGTCGACACCGTCGTCGCGACCGCCGACCTGCGGCTGGCCAAGACCCACACCGGGTCCATCGTCCGCGGCGCGCCGGTGACCTACCGCCTGGCCGTGCGCAACGTCGGCCACGCCGGCACGCAGGGCGTCGTCACGCTCAGCGACCCGCTGCCCGATGGCCTGACCTACCAGGACGCCTCCGGCATCGGCTGGGACTGCGCGCCGGTCGTCGACTCCGGTCGTCCGACCGTCGTGTGCACCACCTCCGACCGGCTGGAGCCCGGCGGCACCTACCCGCCGGTGCTCGTGACCGCCCGGGTGGCCGACGCCGCGCCCGACGCGGTGGCCAACACCGGCACCGTGGTCGGCGGCGGCGACGGCGTGCCGGACGACAACTCCAGCACCGACTCCGCCCCCACGGTCGCGATCACCGACCTGGTGCTCGCCAAGACCGCGTCCCCGACCGTCGTCCCCGTGGGCGGCACCACCGACTTCGCCCTGACCGTGCGCAACCAGGGTCCCTCGACCTCCAGCGGCTCGACGGTCGTCGACACCCTGCCCGCCGGCCTGACGTTCGTGAGCGCCGACGCCGCCTGCAGCGCCGACGCCACCGGCAGCCAGGTCAGCTGCGAGGTCGGGACGCTGGCCGTCGGCCGGTCCGCGACCCTGCGGGTGACCGCGCGGGCCGCGCTGGGCACGGCCGGCAGCACGCAGACCAACACCGCGGTCGTCACCGCCCGGCAGCCCGACCCCGACCTGATCGGCAACGCCGCGAAGGCCACCGTGACCGTGCGTCCGGTCGACCTCGCCGTGACCGACCGGGTCGAGGGCGCGCCCGCCAGCCTGACCGCCGGCACCACCTACGCGTGGCTCCTCGACGCCCGCAACCTCGGCGGATCGCCGGCGGCCGACTCGGTGCTCCGCTTCAGCCTGCCCACCGGCGTCTCCGTCGCGGCGTCCTCGCTCGACTCCCGCTGCACCCTCGACGGGGCCACCGACGCCACCCGCGTCACCTGCGTCCTCGGCACGGTCGCCGCCGGCGCCACGGTGCCGACGATCCGGGTGGTCGGCACCCTGGCCGCCTCGGCCAGCGCGCCCGGCACCGTCGACTCCACCGCCACGGTGGGCACCAGCGAGCCCGACGCCGACCTGTCGAACAACACGGCGTCGACCTCGACCCCGATCACCGCGGTCGCGGCGCCGAGGCTCGCGGGCCTGTCGGTCACCAAGACCGTCGACAAGCCCACCGCGCGCAGCGGCGACACCCTCACCTGGACGCTCGTCGCCGCCAACGCCGGACCCGCGGCCGCGGAGAACGTCATGCTCAGCGATCGCCTGCCCGCCGGCGTCACGGTCACCTCGGTGACCAGCGCGGCCGGCGCGCCCAGCGCCTGCACCCGCACGGCCACGACGATCAGCTGCCCCCAGGGCACGCTGGCGGTCGGTGCGAAGCGGGTCGTGGTGGTCAAGGCCACCGTCGACGCCCTCTCGGCCACCGACGCCGCCTCCCACGCGCTGGTGACCAGCGACGTGGAGACCAAGGTGAGCGTGCCCGCCGGCACCATCGGCCAGGCCACCGCCACCTGCCCCGCCGGCTCGACGGTCGTCGACGGCTCGGTGCGGCTGGACTCGATCGACACCCGCTACGGCAGCCTGGCCGACGCCGGCGTCCTGGTCAGCACCCCGACCAGCGACGGCACCGGCTGGTCCGGACGCATCCGCAACCCGAACCGGGTCTCGCTGCAGGGCGCCGTGGTCGCGGTCTGCCTCACCGGCAGCACCAGCACCCGCGAGGCCCGGCCGCACACGCTGCCCGCCTCGTCGGTCGCCAAGTCGAGCGTCGCCTGGTCCGCCGGGACGCGCACGTCCGGCCTCGACTGCCCGACCGGCCGCCTGCCGATCGCGCCGGGCTGGTCGCTGACCGGCGGCCCCGGCAAGATGCGCACCAGCCAGCCCGGCACCAGCGACTGGGGCTTCGGCTCTGACGTGCCCTCCGGCACGGCGAGCTTCACCGCCAGCCTCACCGTGCGCTGCCTCGGCACCACGGTCGACGCCCGCGACGGGCACGCCCACGCCCTGCGCACGCGCACCGTCGGCGGCACGTTCCGCGTCGCCCCCGGCCGCACGTCGTCGGCCGCGCTGACCTGCCCGACCGGGTCGACCGGCGTGCTGGCCTCGTGGACCTCGAACAGCGGGCTGGTGTTCCTCGGCGACGACCCGCGCGACGACGTCCGGGTGTTCACCTTCGCCAACCCGACCTGGTCGTACCTGGACGCGCAGATCGCGCTGCGCTGCCTCGACCTGCGCACCGGGGCCGGCTACCGCTCCACGACGCTGGTGAACACCGCGATCGTCAGCACCACCACGCCGGACGCCACCACCGCGGACGACCAGGCCAGCGCCACCACCGTCGTCGACGACGGCGCCGGCACGGGCACGGGCGGCTGGGGCGGCGGCACCGGCGGCACCGGCGGGAGCTGGGGCGGCGGAGGCGGCTGCGGCCGGGTCGTGGCGGGCACCGCCCGCGGCGACGCGCTGCGGGTGCACGTCACCAGCGCCCGCACCGGCACCGTGCGCCTGCGGGTGCTCGCCGCGGACGCCGGCTCCGGCGTCCGACGCGGCACCGTGCTGGCCGACCGCCGCGTGCGGTTCGCCGCCGGGGCCCGCGACGTCAGCCTCCAGGTGCGCGACGTCGCGCGGGCCGCGGTGCGCGACGCGTCGATCCGGCGGGTGACCGTCGAGCTGACGCTGCCCGACGGCGGCCACCAGCGACGGACCGTGCGGCTGACCTGAGCCGGGCTCAGCGGCCCGGCTACCCTCGGGGCCGTGGAGCGCAGCGGACGGGACGGCGGCGACGCCCGACCCCACCGCGGCTCCACGGCCCCGCGGCACGTGGCGCTGCTCGTGGTCGTCGCCGCGCTCGGGCTCCTGCTCGGCGCCTGCAGCAACGACCCCGGCCAGGGCAGCGACCCCGATCCCGCACAGGTCGACGCCGTCGCCCCGCCCGCCGACGACGCCTGCCGTCGACTGGTGCCGGACGACCTCACGCGCACGGTCAACGCCACCCGCACGGTCGCGTGCACCGAGGAGCACACTGCGCAGACCCTCGTGGTGGGCCGGGTGCCGGACGACGTCGCCGGCGACGGCCCGGACGGCGACGCGCTGGTGGCCTGGACGGCTCGCACCTGCGCCGCCCGGTTCGCCGACCACCTCGGCGCGGGCGAGTCGACCGCCCTGCGCACCGTGCTCGGCTGGGCGTGGTTCGGGCCCTCCCGCCGGGCCTGGGACGACGGCGCCCGCTGGTACCGCTGCGACCTCGTCGGCGGTGGCCCCACCAGCTCCCGGCTGGCGACCCTGCCCGGCCGCACCCGCGGCCTCCTGGCCGGCCTCCCCGCCGACCGCTGGATGGCCTGCGCCCGCGGCGCCTCGGTGCAGCAGGGACGCCGGGTCTCGTGCGCGCAGCCGCACGACTGGCGCGCCGTCACCACGATCCGGCTCGGCGAGGCCCGCACCGCCTACCCCGGCGACGACGCGGTCGAGCGCCGCACCCGCCAGTTCTGCGCCGACTCCGTGGCCGCCTGGCTGCGGTACCCGGCGTCCTACGACTACGGCTACACCTGGTTCGGGGCCGCCGAGTGGAGCCGGGGCAACCGGCGCTCGGTGTGCTGGGCCCGCACCAGCCGCTGATCCGCAGCACCCGACCCGCACCCGACCCGCCCTGGAGCGATGCCCGTGACCCGCCCCGCCCGCCCCGCCGTCCCGCTGCTGCTCGTCTGCCTGCTGGCGCTCGTCCTCAGCGGCTGCAGCGGCGGCACCCCCGACGCGGCGCCCCCGGCGAGCGCCGGCCCCTCGTCCGGCGCGGCGACCGGCTCGGCCGCGCCCTCGGCCTCGGCCTCGCCGACGGCCCGTCCTGCCCCGCGCCCGGCCGTCTCGGCGTGCCGGCTGCTCACCTACCGACGCGCCATCGCCGTCAGCGACGCGACCCGCACGGTGTCCTGCGAGAAGCGGCACACCGCGGTGACGATCGCCGTCGGCCGGCTCCCCCGCGCGGCCCGCGACGCCACGAGCGACGCCGACCTCACGGCCGCCGCGGTGCAGCAGCCGATCGCCGAGGCGTGCCGCCGGGCCCAGGTCCGCTACCTCGGCGGCGACCGGGAGGCGCGCGAGCTCTCGATGCTGCACGCCGTGGGCTTCCTGCCCACCGCCGCGCAGGTCGCCGCCGGCACCGACTGGTACCGCTGCGACCTGATCGCCCTGGCCGGCGACAAGCGGCTGCTGGCGCTGCAGGGCGGGCTGCGGGGCGCGCTCGAGCGCGACGCCGTCCGCAGTCGCTACGCCATGTGCGGCACCGCCGAGCCCGGCACGAGCGGGTTCGAGCGGGTGGCGTGCGCGGAGCGGCACTCCTGGCAGGCCGTCGAGGTGGTCGGGCTGCCGGGCGGAGGCTCCTACCCCGGCGAGGCCGCGGCGAAGGCCGCCGGCCAGCAGCGCTGCAAGGCCGTCGGCCAGCGGCGCGCCGGCTCGAGCCTGCGGTTCCAGTGGGGCTACGAGTGGCCCACGAAGGCGCAGTGGGACGCCGGCCAGCGGGTCGGGCTGTGCTGGGTGCCGGCCTGAGCCGACGCCTGCGCTGGCCGGGTCAGAAGCCCAGGCGACGCAGCTGGCGCGGGTCGCGCTGCCAGTCCTTGGCCACCTTGACCCGCAGGTCGAGGTAGACCGGGGTGCCCAGGATCGCCTCGATCTGGGTGCGTGCGACGCGACCGACCTCCTTGAGCCGGCTGCCGCGGTGGCCGATGACGATCCCCTTCTGGGAGTCGCGCTCGACGAAGAGGTTGGCGTGGATGTCGAGCAGGGGCCGATCGGCGGGGCGGTCGGCCCGCAGCCCCATCTCCTCGACCACGACGGCGATCGAGTGCGGCAGCTCGTCGCGCACGCCGTCGAGGGCGGCCTCGCGGATCAGCTCCGCGGCGATCGTCTCCTCCGGGCTGTCGGTGAGCTCGCCGTCGGGGTAGAGCGGCGGTCCGTCGGGCAGGCGCGCGACGAGGAGGTCGGCGAGCAGGTCGATCTGGTCGCCGCCCACCGAGCTCACCGGCACGATCTCGGCCCAGTCGGTGCCGGTCTCCTCGCCGAGCCGGGCGATGTCGAGCAGGTGCTGGCCGATCCGCTCGGGGCCGACGAGGTCGGTCTTGGTGGCCACGGCGATCTTGATCGTGCGGCGCACCTTGGCCAGCTCGGTGACCAGGAAGCGGTCGCCGGGGCCGATCCGCTCGTCGCTCGGGAAGCAGACTGCGACGACGTCGACCTCGGCCCACGTGGTCTTCACCAGGTCGTTGAGGCGCTCGCCGAGCAGCGTGCGGGGGCGGTGCAGGCCCGGCGTGTCGACCAGGATCAGCTGGGCGTCGGGACGGTGGACGATGCCCCGCACCACGGTGCGCGTGGTCTGGGGCTTGTCGCTGGTGATCGCCACCTTGGTGCCGACCAGCGCGTTGGTGAGCGTCGACTTGCCCGCGTTGGGGCGGCCGACGAAGCAGGCGAAGCCGCTGCGGAAGCCCTCGCCGGACGTCCGGGTCGGCTCGGTCCGGTCGGTCTGGTCGGTCTGGTCGGTCACGGGGCCTCCGCCTCCTCGCGGGCGCGGTCGTAGTCGGCCCAGATCTCCTCGTCGGACTTGCCGGCCGCCTTGCCCGCGCGCCAGATCGGCGCGGGGTCGACCGCCCGGGGCTGCCGCCCGGCCGTGCCGCGCCAGTAGCCCATGACGTCGAACGCCTCGGCCGGCAGCCGGAGCGTGCGCATCAGGTGCTTGCGCACCGCTCGCATCTGGGCGGACTCCCCCGCCATCCAGAAGTAGCCCGGGCCCTCCGGCAGGGTCAGAGCCTCGACCACCTCGGCGAGCCGGCTGGCGCCGTCGCCCGGCTGCGGCAGCCAGGTGATCTCGAGGCCCTCGCGGGGCTCGGGCAGGTAGCCCTCGGGGATCTCCGGCACCTCCGCCCACACCTGCACCGGCAGGCGGGCGCCGTGCTCCTCGACGATCCGCGCCATCGCGGGCAGCGCGGTGAGATCGCCGACCAGCACCAGCCAGGCGGCGTCGGCCGGCGGGGCGAAGGAGCCCTTGGGCTCGGTGACGACGACGGTCTCGCCGATCACCGCGTCGTCGCCCGGGAGGCCGCGCTGCGCCCACTCGGTGACGAGCCCGACGTCGTGCACGACGACGTCGAGGGTGAGCTCGCAGCCGTCGGCCGTCGGGACGAGGCGCCGCACCGTGTAGTACCGGCTCTGGAACTGCCCCGGCACCACCAGGCCGAGCCACTCGTCGGCGACGCCGGTGGAGACCAGGCCGCCCTCGGCGGCGAGCCCGGGCCCGCCCAGCACCAGCCGCAGCAGGTGCGGCGAGAGCCGCTCGCGACGCAGCACCTGCGCCTCGAAGGTCCGGGCCCGGGTGCTCACTCAGCGGAGCGTAGTCACCACGAGGGGCGCAGGGGGAATCCGTCGACGCCGGCGTCGTCGGTGCGCGCGGCCAGCACCTGGTGCAGCTGGATCTCGTTGCGCTCGAAGGCGATCCGGCTGCCGGCCATGTACAGCCCCCACACGCGGGCGGTGCCCTCCCCGACCTCGGCGACCGCGGCGTCCCAGTTGGCCACCAGGTTCGCCGACCACTGCTGCAGCGTCAGGGCGTAGTGGCGGCGCAGGTTCTCCTCGTGCATCACCTCGAGGCCGGCGTCCTGCGCGGCGGTGATGACGGTGCCCGAGCCGGTGAGCTCGCCGTCGGGGAAGACGTAGCGGTCGATGAACTGGCCGGTGGCCTCGGGCCGGTTGTGCGCCCGGGTGATGCAGTGGTTGAGCAGCCGGCCCTGCGGGCGCAGGTGGTCGTGCAGCCAGGCGAAGTAGGCCGGGTACTGGGCGACGCCGATGTGCTCGGTCAGCCCGATCGAGCTGATCGCGTCGAAGCCGGTCTCGGCGACGTCGCGGTAGTCGCTGTGCCGGATCTCGACGCGGTCGCCGAGGCCCTCCCGCTCCACCGCGGCCTGGGCCCAGGACGCCTGCTCACGGCTGAGCGTGACGCCCAGCGCCCGCACGCCGTAGTGCTCGGCCGCGTGGCGGACCATGCCGCCCCAGCCGCAGCCGACGTCGAGCAGCCGCTGGCCCGGCTGGAGGTCGAGCTTGCGGCACACGAGGTCGAACTTCTCGGCCTGCGCCTCCTCGAGCGAGGCGTCCTCGTCGGGGAAGACCGCACAGGTGTAGGCCATCGAGGGGCCGAGCACGAGCTCGTAGAAGGCGTTGGAGACGTCGTAGTGGTGGTGGATCGCCTCGGCGTCGCGCGCCTGGGAGTGCCGCAGCCCTTCCAGGGTGCGGCGCCAGCGCGGCAGGTGCTCCTGGGGCGGGGGCGTCGGCAGGAGCGACTGCGAGAGCCCGCCCTCGCGCAGGAGCCCGGGCAGGACGCCGCGGGCCAGCGTCGAGAGCAGGCCCGGAGCCTCCGCGAGCCGCGGCACCCGGAACCGCAGGTTGCTCTGCAGCAGCAGCATCGCCTCGTACGGGTCGCCCGGGTGCACGCCCTCGGTGTCGAGGTCGCCGGAGACGTACGCGCGGGCCATGCCGAGGTCGCCCGGCGCGGTCAGCAGGTAGGCCAGGCCCCGCGGCGAGGTGAGCCGCAGGGTGATGTCGGCGTCGACCGGGCCGGCCGAGGAGCCGTCGTAGGCCTCGAAGCGCAGGGGCATGCCCTCGCGCAGGAGGGACGCCACCGCGTCGCCGATGCCGGCGGGCGTGGGGGGCGCGGAGGTGCGGGTCAGGAGGGTCATCTGCGTCTCACCGCCTTGTCGTAGAGAGTGGTCAGTCGACCGTGGGGGTCGTAGGTGGACTTCACCCGGGCCAGGTGCGGCCCGGCGTAGAGCGCGTCGAAGGTCGCGCGGTCGTAGAACGCCTCGGAGTAGAGGGACTTGTGGCCGCCGAGGCGGTGCACCTCGGCCTCGATCGCCCGGTTGACGGGCCCCTCGGGCGCGTCCGGCCCGACGGCGACGGTGCCCCAGAACCCGACGTTGACGTACACGTCGCCGGGCTCGAGCGGGTAGATCGGCCAGCGGGCGCCGTCGCGGGTGCCGAGGGAGACCAGCGGGCACAGCCACACCGGGCGCATGCCGACCTCGCGGTCGAACCACGCGAGGAAGTCGGGCAGCCGCTCCAGTGGCACCTCGACGTCCTGCACCACCCGCTCGCGGCGCGGACGACCGGCGCGCCGGTCGAGCCGCTCGACGACGCCGAACCGCTCGTCGAGGCCGACGAGCCGGTGGTAGACGTCCGAGCGGCGCCACCGGCGGGGCCACAGGCGGCGCACCACGGGGTGCTGCACCCCGAACGCGCCGGAGCACCAGAACCAGTCGGCGTCCCAGCGCCAGAGGTAGTCCTCGAGGGTCAGCAGGTCGGCGGGACGCTCGGTGATGCTGCGGTAGAAGATCTCCTGCCCGGCGTAGTCGGACGGCGCGGCGGACGTGCCGTCGACCAGGCGCGGGACGTCGCTCCAGGTCGCCAGGGTCAGGTAGAGCTCGTCGGGGGCGAACGCGACGCCGTCGAGGCCGTCGACCCGCACGCCGGCCCAGGACCGGTCGGCGACGATCCGGGCCACCGCCGCGGTCAGCGCCGCGGCGTCGTCGAACCGGACGTGGCGCAGCGCCGCGTAGGCCGGCACCGGCTCGAGCCGGATCTCCAGCCGGGTGGCGTAGCCGAGGCTGCCGTAGGAGTTGGGGAAGGCGTCGAACAGCTCGTCGCCCGGTCGGCAGGTGACGACCTCGCCGGCT
The DNA here is from genome assembly GCF_020075545.1 of Nocardioides sp. TRM66260-LWL. GTDB lineage: Bacteria > Actinomycetota > Actinomycetes > Propionibacteriales > Nocardioidaceae > Nocardioides. Next base: position 569,251 of record NZ_JAIQZK010000001.1, on the reverse strand, counting down.
CCGGTGAAGACGTCCATCTCGAGCACCGACTCGTGCGGCAGGCCCAGCCGGAAGCTGGTCGACTCGATGCCCAGGCCGCTCACCGCGCCGCCGAGGGTGATCGTGCGCAGCTGGGGCACGACCGCCGGGATCAGACCGTGGACGAGCGTCCGCTCGACCAGGCGCTCGTAGGTGCACATGCCCTGCACCTGGGCGGTGCGCCGCCGCGGGTCGATCTCGATGACGTCGTCGAGGCCCGTGACGTCCAGGCCCGGCGCCTGCGTGGCGTGGCGTGGCCGGAAGAGGTTGGACGTGCGCTTGGCCAGGCGCACCGGCGCCGTCGGCTCCAGCGCCGCGTACGACGCCTGCAGCCGCGCGACCGCCTGCTCGTGGGTCGCCCAACCCGGGCCGGTCGGCCGCCTGAGACCGCTCCTCATCACGGTCCGCGACGCTACTCCCGACGGGCGCCGCCCGTCGCCCTCCGGCCCCCGGATGCCCGTGCGGGTGAGGGTCAGGCGGTGGTCGGGCGGCGGTCAGGCGGTGGTGGAGCCCCGCACCGCTCCGCGCTCGTCGGCGACGTGGACGACGATCGGGGCGCCGTCGGCGCCGCCGAGGTCGCGCAGCGCCGCCCGGTCGGCGTCGGCCAGGCCGTCGGCCGCGGTGAGCACGACGGCCGCCTCCAGACCGCGCGCGCCCGAGGCCACCGCCATCGCCACGCACACCCCGAGGGCCGAGACCTGCAGCGACGGCAGGGCGACGGTGGCCGCGGCGTAGGTGCGGCCGTCGGCGTCGCGCACCGCGGCGCCCTCGGCCGCGCCGGTGCGGGCGCGGGTGGCCCGGGCCAGGGTGAGCAGCTTGCGGTCCTCCGCGGCGAGCTCGGGCGCGGGGGTGGCGTCAGGCATCGGGGTCCTCCTCGGGGTCGTCGGCGTCGGACGCCGGGGCGAGCGGCGCGATGAGCACCGTGCTGATCTTGTTGCGCCGGCCCGCGACGGCCTCGGCGGTGAACCGCAGCCCGTGGGCCTCGACGCTCGAGCCGGCGATCGGGACGAGGCCGAGGTGCTTGGCCATCAGGCCGCCGACGGAGTCGACGTCCTCCTCCTCCACGTCGAAGCCGACGAGCTCCTCGAGGTCGTCGACCGGGTAGCGGGAGGGCACCCGGAAGAGCCCGTCGCCGAGCTCGACGACCTCGACCGCCTCGGCGTCGTACTCGTCGGTGATCTCGCCGACGATCTCCTCCAGCACGTCCTCGATCGTGATCAGCCCGGCGGTGCCGCCGTACTCGTCGACCACGATCGCCAGGTGCTGGCGACGCGCCTGCATCTCCTTGAGCAGCGCGTCGACCGGCTTCGACTCGGGCACCCAGTAGGCCGGGCGCATGACCTCCTCGACCCGCTGCACCAGCTCGGCGTCCGGCGCCTCGAAGTCGCGGCGCACGAGGTCCTTGAGGTAGGCGATGCCGACCACCTCGTCGAGGCCGTCGCCGACGACCGGCAGCCGGGAGAAGCCCGAGCGCAGGAAGAGCGACGTGGTCTGGCGCAGGTTCTTGTAGCGGTCGACGAAGACGACGTCGCCGCGCGGCACCATCACCTCGCGGGCGGTGGTGTCGCCGAGCTCGAAGACGGAGTGGATCATCCGCCGCTCCTCCGACTCGATCACCGCGCTGGCCTCGGCGAGGTCGACGAGCTCGCGCAGCTCGGTCTCGGTCGCGAACGGGCCCTCGCGGAAGCCGCGCCCGGGCGTCAGCGCGTTGCCGAGCACGATGAGCAGCCGCGGCAGCGGGCCGAGGACGCCGGTGAGCGCCATCAGCGGACCGGCGGCCAGCAGCCCGACGGTCTCGGAGTTCTGCCGGCCGAGCGTGCGCGGGCCGACGCCGATGACGGTGAAGGAGACCACGAGCATGATCGCGATCGAGGTCAGGGCCGCGACCCACCACGGCGAGGCGTCGCCGTAAGCGGCGTCGACCTGCTGGGCGACGAGCACGATCGCGCCGACCTCGCAGGCCAGGCGCAGGAACAGCGCGGTGTTCAGGTGCGGCACGGGGTCGTCGAGGAACCGCAGCAGCCGCACGGTGCCCGAGCGCCCCTCCGCCCGCAGCTCGACGGCCCGGGCCTTGGAGAACGCGCCCAGCGCGGCCTCGGCCGCCGAGAGCACGCCGGCCAGCACGACCAGCACGGCCGCGACGACGACCAGCCCGGCGTCACCGGGCGAGATCGTCACCGCTGGCGCCAGGCCGCCAGGAGCTGGTCCTGGAGCCCGAACATCTCCCGGTGCTCCTCCGGCTCGGCGTGGTCGTAGCCGAGGAGGTGCAGGATGCCGTGCACGGTGAGCAGCTCGACCTCGGCGACGAAGCCGTGGCCCGCGGTCTCGCCCTGGCGTCGGGCGACGTCGGGGCACAGCACGAGGTCGCCGAGCACGCCCTCCTCGGGCTCCTCGTCGACCAGGCCCGGCCGCAGCTCGTCCATCGGGAAGGCCAGCACGTCGGTGGGGCCCTCCTTCTCCATCCAGCGCTCGTTGAGCTCGGCGATGGTCGCCTCGTCGACGGCCTTGATGCACAGCTCGGCCTGCGGGTGCACGTGCATGCGGTCCATGACGAACCGGGCGAGCTGCTGCAGGGAGCGCTCGTCGAGGTCGGCGCCGGACTCGTTGAGGATCTCGATCGTCATGTCGGCACCACCGTAGGGGTCGGCGGGCCCGGCGGCGACTCCGCTCATCGCGCGGGACGGCCGGGGCGTCCGGCCTGGCCCCCCGCACCCGCCCCGCCCGACGGGGCGGCGCCGACCTGCGGCTGCCGGGCGTCGAACTCGTCGTAGGCGGCGACGATGCGTCCGACCAGCCGATGCCGGACGACGTCGCCCGCGGTGAGGCGGTTGAACGAGATGTCCTCGATGTCCTCGAGGATCCCCTCGATCACCCGCAGGCCGGACTTCTGCCCGCCGGGCAGGTCGACCTGGGTGACGTCGCCGGTGACGACGATCTTTGAGTTGAAGCCGAGGCGGGTCAGGAACATCTTCATCTGCTCCGGCGTGGTGTTCTGCGCCTCGTCGAGGATGATGAAGGAGTCGTTGAGCGTGCGCCCGCGCATGTAGGCCAGCGGCGCCACCTCGACGGTGCCCGCCGCGAGCAGCTTGGGGATCGTCTCGGGGTCGACCATGTCGTGCAGCGCGTCGTACAGCGGCCGCAGGTAGGGGTCGATCTTCTCGCTGAGGGTGCCGGGCAGGAAGCCGAGGCGCTCGCCGGCCTCGACCGCCGGACGGGTGAGGATGATCCGGCTGACCTGCTTCGACTGCAGCGCCTGCACCGCCTTGGCCATCGCCAGGTAGGTCTTGCCGGTGCCCGCGGGCCCGATGCCGAAGGTGATGGTGTTCTGGTCGATCGCCTCGACGTAGCGCTTCTGGTTGAGCGTCTTGGGCCGGATCGAGCGACCGCGGTTGCTCAGGATGTTGAGGCTCAGCACGTCGGCCGGGCGCTCGTTGGTCTCGGCCCGCAGCATCGAGTGCACGCGCTCGACGGTCTCGTTGGTGAGGCCCTGGCCGGTGCGCAGGATGGTGACGAGCTCGTCGAGGAGCCGCTCGGCCAGCGCGATCTCACCCGGCTCGCCCCGCAGCGTGATGCGGTTGCCGCGCACGTGGATCTCGGCGTCGAAGGCGCCCTCGATGATGCCGAGGTACTCGTCGCCCGGCCCGAGGAGGCTCACCATGTCGATGCTGGTCGGCACCGTGACGGTGTGACGGGTGGTCTGGTGGGGCGTGGGGACGCCGCCGGCGGCGGTGGCGTGCGGGTCGGTGCGGGAGTCAGTCATGGATGCCCGGACGGGCGCCTCTCCTTCGACGAGGGCGGACGGCGTCCATGCTACGACTCGCCCGGGAGGCCTCCTGGGGGGTTTGGGCCGCGCCGCCGCCCACCGACCGGCGAGAATGCGATGCGTGGAGGCGAGGAGTGCCCGCGCGGAGGCGCGGTCGGGGGGACGCGGGGTCGCGACGCGGCCCGTCGCGCCGCCCCGGCGTCCGCTCGGCGACCTCGGCGGCGTCCGCACCCTGCTCGTGCTCGGCATGCTCGCCACGCTGCTGGCCGACGCCGTGGTCCGACCCGTGGCGCTCGCGCCCGGCCTGGCGCTCGCGACCCCGCTCGGGGCGGCGGCCCTGGTGGCGGTGCTCGTCGGGCCGCGTCGCCTGCAGGAGGAGCGGGGCCGCGCCCGAGGCCCCCTGGTCTCCGCCCCCGAGCACCTCGTCCGACCCGCGCTCGCGGCCGCGGTCGCCGGCCTCGTGGCGGCCCTCGTCGTCGCCGTCGTCGACCGTCCGGACGACGGGTGGAGCCTGGCCTCGCTCGGCAGCGCCCACGCCGTGGCCCTGCTGCTCGCGGTGACCCCGGTGCTGGCGCGCCGCCGGCAGGAGGTGGCGGCCAGCGGCGAGGAGCTCGCGCTGCAGGTGGTCGCCCTCGGCGCGATGCTCGCGATCCTGCTGCATCCCTCGCAGCACCTGCCGCTCGGCTTCCTGCCGCTCATCGCGGTCGGGTGGGCCACGGTGCGCATGGGCGTGCACGTCGTGGCCGCGGAGCTCGGCATCATGGCGGTCGCGGTCGCGGTCGCCACCCGGCACGGCGCGGGCCCCTTCGCCCACACCGTCGGCGAGGGCCTGAGCGTGGTGCAGCACGAGGTGCTCGCCCAGGCCACCGTGCTGGTGCAGTCGCTGCTCTGCCTGACCCTCACCCTGGCCACCCAGCAGCGCGCCCGGCTGCTGCGGCGGGTGCGGGCCGAGGAGCGGCGCTACCGCCGCAGCTTCGAGCAGTCGGCCGTCGGCCAGCTGCTGCTGCACCCGGAGCACGGCGCGCTCGTCGTCTCCGACCTCAACGAGGCGGCCGTCCGGCTGCTCGGTCGCGCCCGCGAGCAGCTCGTCGCGACCCGCCTCGACCAGCACCTCGAGGGTCGGCGCATCGCGACGGCGCTGGGCCCGGCGCTGCGCGGGGAGATGATGCGGCCCGAGGGGCTGCGACTCCGGGCGGGCGTCGCGGCCCGGCCCGAGCGGCGCGTCGAGATCACCGTCACCCGCATCTCGGGGCCGCAGGAGCCCGACCTCTACGCCGCGCAGCTGCTCGACACCACCGCCGAGAGCGAGGCGCGTCGACGGCTCGAGGACGCCGAGAAGCTCACCAGCGCGACGCTCGACACCACCGCCTGCGTCATCCTCGTCACCGACCTCGACGGCCGGATCGTGCGGGTCAACGCCGCGACCACCGCGCTCACCGGCTACGCCGCGGAGGACCTCGTCGGCGTGCCCCTGTGGCGCACGACCCTCGCGCCCGAGGACGCCTCCGACCTGGAGGCGCTCTTCCTGTGGCCCAACCGCGACGGCACGCCGGTGGTGCGGGAGTCCGACGTCGTCACCCGCTCGGGCGACCGCCACCGTCTGGTATGGACCAGCAACCTGGTGCGCGACGAGCACGGGCTGCCTGCGTACGCGGTGATGACCGGCATCGACATCACCTCCGAGCGCGCCGCGTCCGAGCTGGTCACCCACCTGCTGCAGGCGCCGCTGACCACCGCGCTGGTCGGCATCGACGGCGCCGGGCTGATCACCGTGTTCAACCCCGGCGCCCAGCGGCTGCTGGGCATGGAGGGACGCGATCGCATCGGCCGGCCCTTCGCCGAGCTCTTCGACCCCGCGCAGCTGCTCGAGCGCACGGGCGCCGCCGACCTGCGCGAGGCGGTGACCTTCCTGGCGGCCGTCACCGCCGACGGCCAGGAGCTGCCCGCCCAGGACTGGACGTGGGTGGCGCGCGACGGCTCGCGGCGCGAGGTGTCGATGTCGCTGTCGTTGATCGACCCCGGCTCCGGCCCCGGGTCCGGCTCGCTGCTGTGCGTGGCCCGCGACGTCACCGAGCAGCGACGCAGCCAGCAGGCGCTGCTCGCGGCCCTCGAGCGCGAGCGCACCGCCGTGGAGCGGCTCTCCGCGCTGGACGACGCGAAGAACGAGTTCGTCTCGACCGTCTCCCACGAGCTGCGCACGCCGGTCACCAGCATCCTGGGCTACACGGAGATGCTGCTCGACGGCACGGTCACCGACCCCGACGAGGAGCAGGAGCGGCTGCTGCGGATCATCGCGCGCAACGGCACCCGCCTGATCGACCTGTGCAACGACCTGCTCACCCTCAGCGGCCTCGACGCCGGCACGATCGACTGGCGCGCCGAGGAGGTCGACCTCGCGGCCGTCCTGCGCTCGGCCGCCGAGGCCGTGCGGCCCCTGGTGGCCGGACGCCGCCTGCACTTCGAGGTCGAGGCGGCCTCCCCGGTGGTCGTCGACGGCGACGGCTCGCAGCTCGAGCGAGTGCTGCTGAACCTGCTGTCGAACGCGGTGAAGTTCACCGAGGACGACGGGCTCGTGCACGCCAGCGTCAGCGTCGACGACGACCACGCCGTGGTGACGGTCCGCGACACCGGCATCGGCATCCCGGCCGACGAGCAGGACCGCCTGTTCCAGCGCTTCTTCCGCTCCACGACCGCGCAGCGCCAGGCCATCCAGGGCACGGGCCTGGGCCTCTCGATCGTCCAGGCGATCGTCGAGGCGCACGGCGGCTCGGTGCGGGTGCGCTCGGCGCACCAGGAGGGCAGCACCTTCTCGGTGCGGCTCCCCCTGGCGCGCCGCTGAGCCTCAGGCCCGGTTGACCGCGCTCACGACCGCCTTCAGCGAGGCGGTGACGATGTTGGCGTCGATGCCGACCCCCCACAGCACGCGGTCGCCGATCGAGCACTCGACGTAGGCCGCCGCGTACGCGTCGCCGCCGGCGGAGAGGGCGTGCTCGGCGTAGTCGAGCACCCGCACGTCGAGGTCGTGCTCGAGGGTGTTGAGCGCGTTGACGAACGCCGCGATCGGGCCGTTGCCGGTGCTCTCCAACGTGCGGGGCTCCCCGTCGACGTGCAGGCCGACCGTGAGGGCGTCCTTCTCCCCCGCCGCGGCCGAGGTGTGCACGGAGTCGAGGCGCAGCGGGGCCTCGCGGTCGAGGTACTCGGCGCGGAAGATCTCCCAGATCTGCTCCGGGGTCACCTCGCCGCCCTCGGCGTCGGTGTGCTGCTGGATGACCCGGCTGAACTCGATCTGCGCGCGGCGGGGCAGGTCGAGCTTGTGCTCGGCCTTCAGCACGTACGCGACGCCGCCCTTGCCCGACTGGCTGTTGACCCGGATGACCGCCTCGTAGGAGCGGCCGACGTCCTTCGGGTCGATCGGCAGGTAGGGCACCTCCCAGCGGTGCTGGTCGACCGGGACGCCCGCGTTCGCGGCGTCGCGCTCGAGCGCCTCGAAGCCCTTCTTGATGGCGTCCTGGTGGGAGCCGGAGAAGGCCGTGTAGACGAGGTCGCCGCCGTAGGGGTGGCGCTCGGCGACGGGCAGCTGGTTGCAGTACTCGACCGTGCGCCGCACCTCGTCGATGTCGCTGAAGTCGATCTGCGGGTCGATGCCCTGGGTGAAGAGGTTCAGGCCGAGCGTCACCAGGCAGACGTTGCCGGTGCGCTCGCCGTTGCCGAACAGGCAGCCCTCGATGCGGTCGCCGCCGGCCAGGTAGCCCAGCTCGGCGGCGGCCACGGCGGTGCCGCGGTCGTTGTGCGGGTGCAGCGAGAGCACCACGTGCTCGCGGTGGGCCAGGTGACGGTCCATCCACTCGATGGAGTCGGCGTACACGTTGGGGGTGGCCATCTCGACGGTGGCGGGCAGGTTGATGATGACCGGACGCTCGGCGGTGGGCTCGAAGACCTCGAGCACCGCGTTGCAGACCCGCACCGCGAACTCCAGCTCCGTGCCGGTGTAGCTCTCGGGGCTGTACTCGTAGAAGACGGTGGTCTCGGGGATGGTCTCCTCGTACTTGCGGCACAGCCGCGCGCCCTGGACGGCGATGTCCTCGATGCCGTCCTCGTCGAGGCCGAAGACCACCCGCCGCTGCAGCGTCGAGGTCGAGTTGTAGAGGTGGACGATCGCCTGCCTCGCCCCGCGCAGCGACTCGTAGGTGCGGGCGATCAGCTCCTCGCGGGCCTGGGTGAGCACCTGGATGACGACGTCGTCGGGGATGTGGCCCTCGTCGATGAGCTGGCGCACGAAGTCGAAGTCGGTCTGGCTGGCGCTCGGGAAGCCGACCTCGATCTCCTTGTAGCCCATGGCGACCAGGAGCTTGAACATCTTCAGCTTGCGCGCCGGGCTCATGGGGTCGATCAGCGCCTGGTTGCCGTCGCGCAGGTCGACCGCGCACCAGCGCGGCGCCTCGGTGATGCGGCGGTCGGGCCAGGTGCGGTCGGACAGCACGACCGGGATGAAGGGCTCGTAGCGGCCGAACGGCATGCCCGAGGGCTGCTGCGGGTTGTCGGCCGGGTTGGAACGGATGCTGCTCACGGGACTCTCTCCTGCGGGTGGATGCGATGCCGGCGCACGACGACTCCGCAGCGAGGAGGTCGGCGGATCAGACCTCGCTGCGGCAGCGAAGGAGGAGCAGGCGCATCATGACGGGCTCACCCTAGCCCATGGCCGGTGCTGCGCCGCCGCTGACGCGTCCTCGATCAGTGCGCGGCCTCGTGCCAGCTGCGACCGGTGCCGACGGAGACGTCGAGGGGCACGGCCAGCTGCGCCGCGGCGCCCATCTGCTCGCGCACCAGGGCCTCTAGCGCGTCGCGCTCCCCCGGCGCGACCTCGAGCACGAGCTCGTCGTGCACCTGGAGCAGCAGCCGCGAGCGCAGGCCGTCGGCCTCGATCGCCCGCTGGACGCCGAGCATCGCGATCTTGATCAGGTCGGCGGCCGAGCCCTGGATGGGGGCGTTGAGCGCCATCCGCTCGGCCATCTCGCGGCGTTGACGGTTGTCGCTGGTGAGGTCGGGCAGGTAGCGACGCCGACCCTCGATCGTCTCGGTGAACCCGGTGCGCCGCGCCTCCTCGACGATGCCGCCGAGGTAGTCGCGCACGCCGCCGAAGGTCTCGAAGTAGTCGTCCATCAGGACCCGTGCCTCGGCCGGCTCGATGCCGAGCTGCTGGGAGAGGCCGAAGGCCGAGAGGCCGTAGGCCAGGCCGTAGTTCATCGCCTTGATCTTGGCGCGCTGCTCGACGCCCACGGCGTCGGCCGGCACGTCGAAGACGCGCGAGGCGGTGATCGAGTGGAAGTCGCGGCCCGAGCGGAAGGCCTCGATCAGCAGGGCGTCCTCCGAGAGGTGCGCCATGATCCGCATCTCGATCTGGCTGTAGTCGGCGGTCATCAGCGACTCGTGGCCCTCGCCGACCACGAAGCCCTCGCGGATGCGCCGACCCTCCTCGGTGCGGATCGGGATGTTCTGCAGGTTCGGCTCGGTGGACGAGAGCCGGCCGGTCGCCGCGATCGTCTGGTTGAAGGTCGTGTGGATGCGGCCGTCGGGCGCCACCGACTTCAGCAGCCCCTCGATCGTCTGCCGCAGCCGCGTGACGTCGCGGTGCCGCAGCAGGTGCAGCAGGAACGGGTGCTCGGTCTTGGCGTAGAGCGCCTGGAGGGCGTCGGCGTCGGTCGTGTAGCCGGTCTTGGTGCGCTTGGTCTTGGGCATGTCGAGCTCGTCGAAGAGCACCACCTGCAGCTGCTTGGGCGAGCCGAGGTTGATCTCCTTGCCGATCACCGCGTAGGCCTCCTCGGCCGCGGCACGCACCTCCCCGGCGAAGTGCCCCTCCAGGCCCTCGAGGTAGTCGACGTCGACGGCGATGCCGGTCTGCTCCATGCGGGCCAGCAGGTGCACCAGCGGCAGCTCGACGTCGCGCAGGAGCGCGGTGCCGCCGTGCTCCTCGACGGCGTCCGCGAGCGCGTCCGCGAGGTCGACGACCGCTCGCGCGCGCAGCATCGCGGCCTCGGCGGCGCCGCTGCCGTCAGCGGCTGCGCCGTCGTCCTCGAACAGCGCGGCCTGCTCGGCGTCGGCCTCCTCGCGCAGCTCGCGCCGCAGGTACCGGACGGTGAGGTCGGCGAGGTCGTAGGAGCGCTGGTCGGGGCGCACCAGGTAGGCCGCGAGCGCGGTGTCGCTCGCCAGGCCGTCCAGCGACCAGCCGTGGGCGGCCAGGGCGAGCATCGGCCCCTTGGCGTCGTGCAGCGCCTTCGGCCGCGCCGGATCGGCGAGCCACCCGGCGAGCGCGGCGTCGTCCTCGGGCGTGAGCTCGGCGACGTCGAGGTGGGCCGCGGCGCCGGCCGCGGTGGCCAGCGCGAGCGCCTCGACGCGGCCGGTGCCGGCGCCCCAGCGGCCGAGGACGTGGAGCCCGACGGTCTCGGCCCCGAGGCCGTCGAGGAAGCCGGCGACCTCGCCGGGGCCGAGGCGGCGTCCGGCCAGCTCGAAGCCGCCCTCGGCGACGTCCTCCTCGCTCGAGAGGGTCTCGAAGAGCCGGTCGCGCAGCACGCGGAACTCCAGGGAGTCGAAGAGCGTGTGCACCTCCTGGCGGTCCCACGGCCGCAGGGCGAGGTCGGCGGGGCCGGCGTCGAGGTCGAGATCGCGCACGAGCGCGTTGAGCCGCCGGTTGCGCAGCACGTCGCCGAGGTGTGCGCGCAGGTTGTCGCCGGCCTTGCCGGTGACCTTGTCGGCGTTGACGACGAGGTTCTCCAGGCCGTCGTAGGTGGCCAGCCACTTCGCGGCGGTCTTCGGGCCGACCCCCGGGATGCCCGGGAGGTTGTCGGAGTCCTCGCCCACGAGCGCGGCCAGCTCGGGATAGCGGTGCGGCGCCACGCCGTACTTCGCCTCGACCGCCTCGGGGGTCATGCGCGCCAGGTCGCTGACGCCGCGCATCGGGTAGAGCACCGTGCTGTGCTCGGTGACCAGCTGGAGGGAGTCGCGGTCGCCGGTGAGGACCAGCACGTCCATCTCCTGCTCGAGCGCCTGGGTGACGAGGGTGGCGATGATGTCGTCGGCCTCGTACCCCTCCTTCTTCAGGAACGGGATGCGCAGCGCGTCGAGCACCTCCTCGATGAGCGGCAGCTGGCTGGAGAACTCGCCGGGCGTCTTGTTGCGCTTGGCCTTGTACTCCGCGTACTCCTCCATGCGGAAGGTCTGCCGGCTGACGTCGAAGGCGACCGCCAGGTGGGTCGGCTGCTCGTCGCGCAGCACGTTGATCAGCATCGAGGTGAAGCCGTAGACGGCGTTCGTGTGCTGGCCGGTGCTGGTGGAGAAGTTCTCGACCGGGAGGGCGAAGAACGCCCGGTAGGCCAGCGAGTGGCCGTCAAGGAGCAGCAGGCGGGGACGGCGCGGGTCGGTCACCCGGCGACTCTAGCCAGCGGCGCCGACGGCTAGGTTGCCCCCATGACCGATCAGCCCGTGCCCTCGACCGACGACCTCATCGCGCAGATGGGCGCGCGGATGGGCGCGCTGAACGAGCGGATGGGCATCGAGCTCGTCGAGTGCACGCCCGAGCGGATCGTGGCCACCATGCCCGTCGAGGGCAACACCCAGCCCTATGGCCTGCTGCACGGCGGCGCGTCGGTGGTGCTCGCGGAGACCCTCGGCTCGATCGGCTCCGCGCTGCACGCCCACCCCGACCGGATCGCCGTCGGCGTCGACATCAACGCCACGCACCACCGCTCGGAGGTCGACGGCGTGGTCACCGGCGTGGCCACCCCCGCCCACCTGGGCAAGGCCAGCGCGACCTGGGAGGTCGTCATCAGCAACGCCGCCGGACGACGCGTCTGCACCGCGCGCCTCACCTGCGCGCTGATCCCCGCGGAGAAGCTGGCCCGCTGACTTCGGTCAGGCGCGCTCGTCGAGCTCGGCGGCGCGCCGCATCGAGCGCCGCGCGGCGAGCAGCGACCCCAGCTGGCGGCCGCCGGCGAGCCGCTCGGCCGCCGGGCGCTGCGCCTCGATCTTGGCGCGGACGAGGTGGGTGGGCGCGAGCCGGACGGTGACCTGCGGCCCCAGGCCGAGGCGGGCCATGAACCGGTTGGCGTCGCGGGAGCCGGACGTCGCGCCGGCCAGGACGTGGCCGATGCCGAGCTCCTCGGCGAACGAGACCGCCGCCTCCATGAGGATCCGTCCGACGCCGTGACGCCGGAACGCCGGCAGCACGTGCGGCGAGTAGGCCTGCACCATCGGCTCGAGGTTCAGCGGACCCATGGTGCCGACGCGCAGGAACACCGCGCCGGCCGGCTCGCCGTCGTACTCGGCCAGAAGCACGCGCTGCTCGGGCGAGGCGCACGCCTGCTTGAGGATCACCTCGAGATCGGCGACCTGCTCCTGCCGGTCGGCGCGGCGCAGGGCGTCGCTCCAGAGGTCGGCCAGGAAGGGGGCGTCCTCGACCCGCGCGGTGCGCAGCGAGACCAGTGCACGACTCATCGACCCCGCCTCTCCGGGCCCGGGGGCCCGACCGCAGCGCGCTCCGGCAGCGCGCCCGTGCGGCCGAGACTACGCGGCCTCGTCCGGGCTGTCAGAGGAGTCCCCCACCTCCCGGACGCCCGGCCCCGGCGCGCGGCCCGGCGACGTGCGGGACCCGGGCCGGCCTCGACGACATAACGGTTTCGCAACGACCCCTCGGGGCCGGTTTGCGGCCGGTGCGCGGGTCCTAGCGTGGGCGCACTCACGCCGATGGGGTGCGCTCGCGCCCTGCCTGCGGCCCCCACCACGGAACAGAAAGGTTCCCCACGTGAATCGAAGCAGCAACGCCAGCTGGCTCAAGCTGGTCGCCGGCTCCGCCGTGCTGGGCCTCGCGCTCACCGCCTGCGGCTCCGACAGCGGCAACGACTCGGCCGGCTCCGAGCCGTCCGGCAGCGCGTCGGCGAGCGGCGCCGGCAAGGGCGACGGCACGCTCGTCTACGGCACCCTCCTCCCCCAGACCGGCAGCCTCGCCTTCCTCGGCCCGCCGGAGTTCGCGGGCGTCGACCTCGCGGTCAAGGACATCAACGAGGCCGGCGGCGTGCTCGGCAAGGACGTCAAGAACGTCCAGGGCGACTCCGGCGACACCGACTCCGGCATCGCGCCGGCCGAGACCGACAAGCTCCTCGCCAAGGGCGCGGACGTCATCGTCGGTGCGGCCTCCTCGGGCGTCTCCCTCACCGTCATCGACAAGATCCTGTCGGCCGGCAAGGTGCAGATCTCCCCGGCGAACACCTCGACGGCGTTCGACACCGGCGACTACGCCAAGCCCGACAACTACTTCCGCACCGCGCCGTCCGACATCCTGCAGGGCGCCGTCATGGCCAACCTGCTGATCAAGGACGGTCGCAGCAACGTCGCGATCCTGGCCCGCCAGGACGCCTACGGCGAGACCCTCGCCGGCGAGATCAAGAAGAACCTCGAGAACGCCGGCGCCAAGGTCGCGGACACCGTGTTCTACGGCGAGAAGGCGCAGTCCTACGACTCGCAGGTCAACGAGATCGCGGGCTCCGGCGCCGACGCGCTCGTGCTCGTCGCCTTCGACGAGACCAAGGCGATCATCCCGCAGCTGGTCGCCGCGAAGGCCGGCCCGCAGGACCTGCCCACCTACTTCGTCGACGGCAACACCGCCGCCTACGACAAGTCGGTCGGCAACCTCGAGGGCGTCAAGGGCACCATCCCCGGCGCCGAGGCGACCTCGGACTTCAAGGAGCGGCTGGCCACGGTCAACCCCGACCTGAAGGACTACTCCTACGCGGCGGAGTCCTACGACGCCACCATCATCACCGCGCTCGCGGCCGTCGAGGCCAAGAGCGACGACGGCGAGGCCATCGGCCAGCACGTGGTCGACGTGACCAAGGGCGGCGAGAAGTGCACGACGTTCAAGGACTGCGCCGCCCTGCTGGGCGAGGGCAAGGACATCGACTACGACGGCGTCTCCGGCCCGATCGAGCTCGGTGACACCGGCTCGCCGACCGCGGCGTCCATCGGCATCTACCAGTACGGCGCGGACAACAAGCCGAAGCCCGTCGAGTACATCGCCGGCAACATCTGATCGCTGATCCACCGCACGACACCCCCCGGGCCTCGGCCCGGGGGGTGTCGTCGTCTCCGGGCACCGCAGACGCACGACGGCCCCGGGAGGATCTCCTCCCGGGGCCGTCGCCGTCGATCGTGCCGGTCAGCTCGCCTTCGCGCCGAGCGTGCCGAGGTACAGCTCGATGACCTTGGGGTCGTCGGCCAGCGCCTTGCCCGAGCCCGTGTAGGCGTTGCGGCCCTGGTCGAGCACGTAGCCGCGGTCGCAGATCTGCAGGCAGCGGCGGGCGTTCTGCTCGACCATGATCACCGAGACGCCGGCCTTGTTGATCTTGCGGGTCTGGACGAAGACCTCGTCCTGCATGACCGGCGAGAGGCCCGCGGAGGGCTCGTCGAGCAGCAGCACCGACGGGTTCATCATCAGCGCGCGGCCCATCGCGACCATCTGCCGCTCGCCGCCGGAGAGCGACCCGGCCCGCTGCTTGCGGCGGGTGCCCAGCGTCGGGAACAGGTCGGTGACGAAGTCGAACCGCTGGCTGAAGCTCTTGGGGTCCTGGAAGCACCCCATCTCGAGGTTCTCCTCGATCGTCAGCGACGGGAAGACGTTGTTGGTCTGGGGCACGAAGCCGATGCCCTTGGTGACCAGCTGGTCGGCGCGCTTGTTGGAGATGTCCTCCCCCTCCAGCGTCACCGTGCCCTCGTGGATGCGCACGAGGCCGAAAAGGGCCTTGAGGAAGGTCGACTTGCCGGCGCCGTTGGGGCCGATGATGCCGATCAGCTCGCCGCGGTGGCAGTAGAGGTCGGCCTCGTTGAGGATGTTCACCCCGGGCAGGTAGCCCGCGATGAGCCCGTCGGCGCGCAGCAGCGCGCCCTCGGCCCCGGCGAGGTGCGACTCGCGGCTGTTCTCGCCGGCGGTGTCGGGCTGGCTGGTGCTCACGGGGTGTCCTCCTGCTCGGCCTGGATCTCGGCCTCGACCTCCGCCTCGAGGGCGGCCTCGTCGAGCTCGCTGAGGTCGGTGTCGTGGTGGGCGCCGAGGTAGGCGTCGATGACGCGCTGGTCGGCCATCACCGACTCCGGGGTGCCCTCCGCGACGATCTGCCCCTGGGCCATGACGATCACCCAGTCGCTGATGTCGCGGACCATGTCCATGTCGTGCTCGACGAAGAGCACGGTGCGGCCCTCGTCGCGCAGGGACTTCACGTGCCCCAGCAGCGACTGCTTCAGCGCCGGGTTCACGCCGGCCATCGGCTCGTCGAGCATGATCAGCTCGGGGTCGACCATCAGCGCGCGCGCCATCTCGAGCAGCTTGCGCTGACCGCCGGAGAGCGAGCCGGCGAAGTCCTCGCGCTTGGCGTCGAGCTTGAACCGCGCCAGCAGCTCGTCGGCCTTCGCGGTGATCTCGCTCTCCTGGCCCGACCACAGCGAGCGCAGCGGGGCGCTCCAGAAGCGCTCGCCGCGCTGGCCGGTGGCGCCCAGCCGCATGTTCTCGATGACGGTGAGCTTCGAGAGCACCTTGGTGAGCTGGAAGGTGCGCACCATGCCGAGGCGGGCGACCTTGTAGGCCGAGACCTTGGCCAGGCTGCGGCCGTTGAACGACCAGTCGCCGGTGTCGGGGGCGTCGAAGCCGGTGAGCAGGTTGAACAGCGTCGTCTTGCCGGCGCCGTTCGGGCCGATCAGCGCGGTGATGACGCCGCGCTGGATCTCGATGTGCTCGACGTCGACGGCCTTGAGGCCGCCGAACTGCCGGGTGATCCCCGAGCCGACGATGATCGGGTCGGGCTTCCTCGCGCCGGGATCGGTCGCGACGGTGGCGAGCGCCGCGCGGGCGGCGGACAGGTCAGCGGGCATCGATCGCGATCTCCCTCCGGTCGCCGAAGATCCCCTGGGGTCGGAAGATCATCAGCAGCATCAACGCCAGGCCCGTGACGATGAAGCGCACGAGGCTGGCCTGGGTCCCGTCCATGATCGACGCTGGCAGGATCGGGTCGGTGCCCGACGTCAGCTGACTGAAGAGCTCGCCGAGCCCGGTCAGCAGGAACCAGAAGATGATCGCGCCGACGACGGGTCCGAGGACCCGCGCGGCACCGCCGAGCAGGAGGGCGGTGTAGGCGTAGAAGGTGATGTTCGAGGAGTAGTCCGACGGCACGACCGACGACTGCTTGAGCGCCAGGAAGAGGCCGGCCAGACCGCCGAAGACGCCACCGAGGATGAGCGCCTGCATCTTGTAGGCGAAGACGTTCTTGCCCAGCGAGCGCACGGCGTCCTCGTCCTCGCGGATCGAGCGGAGGACGCGACCCCACGGGCTGCGCATCAGCAGCCAGACGAACAGGCAGCCGAGGGCGACGAGCGTCCAGCCGACCGTGATGTTCCACAGGTCGTCGCGGCTGTACTGCACTACGCCGAGGTCGAGGCCGTCGCGGCCCACGCCGAGCTTCGTGTAGACGTTCAGGCCCTTGTAGGTCTCGGAGTAGCCGTTGAGGCCGTTGGAGCCGCCGAAGACGTCCTTGGTCTCGACGGCGCCGAAGACGAGTCTCAGGATCTCGGCCGCCGCGATCGTCACGATCGCCAGGTAGTCGGCCCGGAGCCGCAGCGTCGGGACGCCGAGGAGCAGGGCGAGGACGACCGGCGCGACGAGCGCCAGGACGACGCCGAGCCAGAAGGGCAGGTCGGCCTGGACGACCGTCACGGCCAGCGCGTAGGCGCTGACGGCCATGAAGCCGGCCTGGCCGAAGTTGAGCAGCCCGGTGTAGCCGAAGTGGATGTTCAGGCCGATGGCCGCGAGCGCGTAGACGATCGCCGACGGCCCGAGGGCCTGGGTCAGCGCGGTGCGCAGGATGTCCAGCAGGTCCATGGTTGTCTCCTCACCCGATCCGCTCGCGGCGGCCCAGGATGCCCTGGGGACGGACCAGCAGGACGAGGATGAGCACGATCAGCGCGCCCACCTCCTTGATCGACGACGGGACGCCGAAGAGCGGGCCGACCTCGACCATCAGGCCGATCACCATCGATCCGATCAGCGCGCCCCAGATGGTGCCGAGACCGCCGAGCGTCACGGCGGCGAAGACGAGCAGCAGCAGCTTGAAGCCCATCAGGAAGTTGATCTGGCTGTTCACGCCCAGCAGCACGCCCGCGAGGCCCGAGAGAAGGGTGCCGAGGATCCAGGCGTTGCGGATGACGCCGTCGACCCGCAGGCCGGACGACGCGGCGAGCGCCGGGTTGTCGGAGACCGCGCGCATCGCCTTGCCGAACCGCGTGGTCATCATCGCGACGCAGACCACCGTGATCGCGACGATCGCGATCAGGAGGATCGCGACCTCCTTGTCGGCGAGCCGGATGAACCCGTAGTCGCGGCGGGCCTGGTTGGTGTAGTCGCTGAAGGGCTTGGTCTCGCTGGAGAAGAGGTACTGGTAGACGTAGCGCAGGAAGATGCCCAGGCCGATCGAGACGATCATCATCGCGATCAGGCCGGTGCCGCGCTTGCGCAGCGGCCGCCAGAGCACGGCGTCCTGGAGCCAGCCGAAGGCGCCCGAGAGGATCACCGCGATGACGCCGGCCACGATCACCGGCAGCCCGATCGTCACGTTGAACAGGTAGGCGACCAGCGCGCCGAAGGTGATCAGCTCGCCGTGGGCGAAGTTGGTGAGGCCCGTGGTGCCGAAGATCAGCGAGAGGCCCAGCGCGGCCAGCGCGACGATCAGGCCGAACTTCACGCCCGAGACGATGCTGTCGGAGAGCTTGTCGCCGAAGCCCGTGGTGGCCTTGGCCTGGACGCCGATCGGGAAGGCCGCGAAGTTGTTCGGGCCGTCGAGGCGCACCGCGACGGTCACCGAGTCGGCCGTGCCGTCGCCGAGCGCGATGCCCTCGGGCAGCGTCTTCTCGTCGAGCGTGACCTTGTAGGTGGCCTTCGCGGGCACCGCGATGATCGCGCGGCCCTTGGCGTCGGTGACGCCCGAGCCGACCGCGTTGCCCGCCTCGTCGGTGACGTTGAGCGTCACGCCCGGGATCGGCTTGGCGGTGCCGTCGGCGGCCTTGTCGGACTGGTTCGTCAGCAGGACGTTGATCGCGGTGCCGGTGGTCGGCGCGGTCGACGCCGACGGCGAGGCGCTCGGGCTCGCGCCCGGCGTCGCGTCGGCGGCGTGCGCGGCGACCGGCAGCAGGATCGCCGCCAGCACGGCCATCAGTGCCATGAATCGAGCCACGGGTGCCCTTCCTGTCGTGAGCCTCCGAGGGGCATCCCCCCGGACGGGCTGCGGCGTACTCTAGGGGCGCGTCGCCGTCCCGACAGGCGGACGGGCGGATCGACACGAAACGGTTACCAGACCGCGACGGCCGGTCCAGACGGGCTCGGCCCGCGCGCGCTCCAGGCGGCCGTCAGCCGGCGAGACCGGGGCCGTGCTCGACGACGCCCTCGGCCACCTGCCGCATCGAGAGCCGCAGGTCCATTGCGGTCTTCTGGATCCAGCGGAACGCCTCCGGCTCGGACAGGCCGAGCTGCTGCTGCAGGATGCCCTTCGCTCGCTCGACGGCCTTGCGGGTCTCGAGCCGGTCGGCGAGATCGGCCACCTCGCCCTCCAGCGCCCGGACCTCCGCGAACCGGCTGACGGCCATCTCGATGGCGGGCACGAGGTCGGTGGCCGAGAACGGCTTGACCAGGTAGGCCATGGCGCCCGCGTCGCGGGCCCGCTCGACCAGGTCGCGCTGGGAGAACGCGGTGAGGATGACCACGGGGGCGATCCGCTGCCGCGCGATCTCCTCGGCCGCGGCGATGCCGTCGAGCACGGGCATCTTGACGTCGAGGATGACGAGGTCGGGACGGTGGGCCTCGGCGAGCTCGATCGCGGTGCGCCCGTCGCCGGCCTGGCCGACCACCTCGTAGCCCTGCTCGGTGAGCATCTCGGCGAGGTCCATGCGGATCAGCACCTCGTCCTCGGCGATGACGACGGTGCGGGTGCTCCCCTGCGCGGACTGGCTCACGGGCGACAGGCTAGCCGCCCGCGACCGCCGCGACCGGCGGTCGGCGGCGGGCTGACCGACTCCACGGCGCGCGTCCCCGCTGGGGTAGCCTCCGACGCGGTCCGCCCCGGTAGCCCAACGGCAGAGGCAACGGTCTCAAACACCGTCCAGTGTCGGTTCGAATCCGACCCGGGGCACCGGCACCCCGCGAGCGGTCCCCCCGGGGACGGCCGGCGATCAGCCCCGGCGCTGGTAGGCCGGCGCGACCTCGTTGATCGCGTCGCCCATGCGGTGGATGCGCAGCGCGTTCGTCGAGCCCGGGATGCCCGGGGGCGCCCCCGCGATGATCACCACGAGGTCGCCCTCCTGCACCCGGCCGATGCGCAGCAGCTGCTCGTCGACCTGCCGCACCATCTCGTCGGTGTGCTCGACCGGCTGGGTCTTGAACGTCTCGACGCCCCACGAGAGCGCCAGCTGCGAGCGCACGCGCGCCTCGGGGGTGAAGGCGAGGATCGGGATCGGGCCGCGCAGCCGGGCCATGCGCCGCGCGGAGTCGCCGCTCTGGGTGAAGGCGACGACGTACTTGGCCTCGACCCGCTCGGCCACCTCCTCGGCGGCCTTGGCGATCACGCCGGGCTTCGTGCGCGGCGCCCACGGCAGCGGCGCGAGCGTGCCGGTCTCGAGGGCGTGGCGCTCGGTGGCCTCGACGATGCGCGCCATCGTCTCGACCGTGTGCACGGGGTACTCCCCCACGCTGGTCTCGCCGGAGAGCATGACCGCGTCGGCGCCGTCGAGCACCGCGTTGGCCACGTCGGAGGTCTCGGCGCGCGTCGGCTGCGGGTTGCCGATCATCGAGTCGAGCATCTGGGTGGCGACGATGACGGGCTTGGCGTTGAGCCGCGCCTTGCGGACGATCTCCTTCTGCAGGAACGGGACCTCCTCCAGCGGACACTCCACGCCGAGGTCGCCGCGGGCGACCATGAAGCCGTCGAACGCGGCGATGATCTCGTCGAGGTTGTCGATGGCCTGCGGCTTCTCGATCTTGGCGATGACGGGCACGACCGAGCCCTCCTCGCGCATGATCCGCCGGACGTCCTCGGCGTCGCCGGCGTCGCGGACGAAGCTGAGCGCGACGAAGTCGACGCCGAGCCCGAGCGCGAACCGGAGGTCCTCCTCGTCCTTGTCGGACAGCGCCGGGACCGAGACCGCGACGCCGGGCAGGTTGATGCCCTTGTGGTTGCTCACCGTGCCACCGACCAGCACCTCGCAGCGGACGTCGGTCTCGTCGCGCTCGATCACCCGCAGGCGGATGCGGCCGTCGTCGATCAGCAGCGGGTCGCCCGGCGAGACGTCGCCGGGCAGGCCCTTGTACGTGGTGCCGCAGACGGTGGCGTCGCCGGGGACGTCGCGGGTGGTGATCGTCCACTCCTGGCCGCGACGCAGCAGCGTCGGGCCGTCGGCGAAGGTCTCCAGCCGGATCTTCGGCCCCTGCAGGTCGGCGAAGATCCCGACGCCGTGGCCGCTGGCGTCCGACGCCTCGCGCACCAGGCGGTAGGCCTCGGCGTGGTCGGCGTGGCTGCCGTGGCTCATGTTCAGCCGGGCGACGTCCATGCCGGCGTACACGAGCTCGCGGATGCGACGCGGCGAGGAGACGGCGGGACCCAGGGTGCAGACGATCTTGGCTCTACGCACGTCCGCCACCCTAGCGGGACTTTGATCGTTCAAAGACGTTACCCGCGGTTAACAACGGACGGCCCGGTCCGCACCGCCCGCAGGCGGATCGGACCGGGCCGTCGAGGCGGCGGTGGGACCGCTCAGACCGTCAGCGGACGGTCGGTCGGACGCACCGGCGCCGGCAGGTCGGTGCTGCCGGTGAGGAAGGCGTCGACCTTCGAGGCCGCGGCGCGGCCCTCGGCGATCGCCCACACGATGAGCGACTGGCCGCGTCCGGCGTCGCCGGCGACGAAGACGCCGGGCACGCTCGACTGGTAGTCGGCGCCGCGCTTGACGTTGCCGCGCTCGTCGAGCTCGACGCCGAGCTGCTCGACCAGGCCGGGCTGCTCGGGGCCGAGGAAGCCCATGGCGAAGAGCACCAGGTCGGCCGGGATGACCCGCTCGGTGCCCTCGATCTCGGTGAGACGGCCCTCCTTGAGCACGACGTCGACCAGCTTCAGCTGGCGGACGTGGCCCTCGTCGTCGCCGATGAACTCCTTGGTGGAGACCGCGTAGACGCGGTCGCCGCCCTCCTCGTGGGCCGAGGAGACGCGGAAGAGCATCGGGTAGGTCGGCCAGGGCTGGCCGGTCGGCCGGTCGTGGCCCGGCTGCGGCATGATCTCCAGCTGCGTGATCGAGGCCGCGCCGTGGCGGATCGAGGTGCCGAGGCAGTCGGCGCCGGTGTCGCCGCCGCCGATGATCACCACGTGCTTGTCGGTGGCCATGATCTGGCCCTCGACCTCCTCGCCGACCGCGGCGCGGTTGGCCTGCGGCAGGAACTCCATCGCCTGGTGGATGCCGTCGAGGTGACGGCCCGGGACGTCGAGGTCGCGCGCCTTCGTGGCGCCGATCGCGAGCACCACGGCGTCGTAGCGGTCGCGGAGCTCCTCGCCGGTGAGCTGACCGCCCACGTCGACGCCGGCCCGGAAGACCGTGCCCTCGCGACGCATCTGCTCGAGGCGACGGTCGAGGTGCTTCTTCTCCATCTTGAACTCGGGGATGCCGTAGCGCAGGAGCCCGCCGACCTTGTCGGCACGCTCGTAGACCGCCACGGTGTGACCGGCGCGGGTGAGCTGCTGCGCGGCGGCGAGGCCCGCGGGGCCCGAGCCGACGACGGCGACGGTCTTGCCCGAGAGCCACTCCGGCGGCTGGGGCCGGACGAAGCCCGACTCCCACGCCTTGTCGATGATCGAGACCTCGACGTTCTTGATCGTCACCGGGTCCTGGTTGATGCCCAGCACGCAGGCGGTCTCGCAGGGCGCCGGGCACAGCCGCCCGGTGAACTCCGGGAAGTTGTTGGTGGCGTGGAGGCGGTCGATGGCCCCCTCCCAGTCACCGCGCCACACGAGGTCGTTCCACTCGGGGATCAGGTTGCCCAGCGGGCAGCCCTGGTGGCAGAACGGGACGCCGCAGTCCATGCAGCGGCTCGCCTGCGGGGTGATGATCGGCAGCAGGGCGCGGCCCACGCCGTCGGGGTACACCTCGTTCCAGTCGCGCACGCGCTCCTCGACGGGGCGACGGGGCGCGACCTGGCGGCCCTCCTTCAGGAAGCCCTTGGGGTCAGCCATGACGCATCTCCTCGGCGTCGTCGCGGCACGGGGCGCCGCGATGCGGGTTCGGGTTCAGGCTCGTCACGAGCAGGACGGCGCTCATCCGTGCAGCGCCGCCATCATCGCGTCGGCGGTCTCGGCCTCGCTGAGGCCGTCGGCCTCGGCCTTCGCCTTGGCCTCCAGGACGATCCGGTAGTCGCGCGGCATGACCTCGGTGAAGCGGGTCAGCGCGACGTCCCAGTCGGCCAGGAGCGCCTCGGCGACGCTCGAGCCGGTCTCCTCGGCGTGGGCGCGCACCAGCGCACGCAGCTCCTCGGCGTTGCCGGCCACGGGGTGCAGCTCGACCAGCTCGGGGTTGACCCGCTTCGGGTCGAGGTCGAGCACCCACGCGATGCCGCCCGACATGCCGGCCGCGAAGTTGCGGCCGGTCGGGCCGAGGACCACGACGCGTCCGCCGGTCATGTACTCGCAGCCGTGGTCGCCCACGCCCTCGGTGACCAGGCTGGCACCGGAGTTGCGCACCGCGAACCGCTCGCCGACGCCGCCGCGCAGGAAGACCTGCCCGGAGGTGGCGCCGTAGGCGATGGTGTTGCCCGCGATGATCTGCTCCTCGGGCGTGAACGGCGCCGAGCGGTCGGGCCGCACGACGACGCGGCCGCCGGAGAGGCCCTTGCCGACGTAGTCGTTGGCGTCGCCCTCCAGCCGCAGCGTGATGCCGCGCGGCAGGAAGGCGCCGAACGACTGGCCCGCCGAGCCGGTGAGCGTGAGGTCGATCGTGCCGTCGGGCAGGCCCTCGCCGCCGTACCGCTTGGTGACCTCGTGACCGAGGATCGTGCCGACGGTGCGGTGCACGTTGCGCACCTCCACCTGGGCCCGCACCGGCTCGCCGCGCTCGAGCGCCGGCTCGGCCAGCGGCACGAGCGTCGTGACGTCGAGCGAGCGCTCCAGACCGTGGTCCTGGCTCTTGGTGCGGCGCAGGTCCTGGCCCGGGAAGGCGCTCAGGTCGGGGGCGTGCAGGATCGGCGAGAGGTCGAGGCCCGCGGCCTTCCAGTGGTCGACCGCCCGCTGGACGTCGAGCGCGCCGACCTGGCCGATGGCCTCGTCGAGCGTGCGGAAGCCCAGCTGCGCGAGGAGCTCGCGCACCTCCTCGGCGATGTACTCGAAGAAGGTGACGACGAACTCCGGCTTGCCGGAGAACCGCTCGCGCAGCACGGGGTTCTGCGTCGCGACGCCCACGGGGCAGGTGTCGAGGTGGCAGACCCGCATGAGGATGCAGCCGGAGACCACCAGCGGGGCGGTCGCGAAGCCGTACTCCTCGGCGCCCAGCAGCGCGGCGATGACGACGTCGCGGCCGGTCTTCAGCTGGCCGTCGGTCTGCACGACGATGCGGTCGCGCAGGCCGTTGAGCAGCAGGGTCTGCTGGGTCTCGGCCAGGCCGAGCTCCCAGGGGCCGCCCGCGTGCTTGAGCGAGGTCAGCGGCGATGCGCCGGTGCCGCCGTCGTGGCCGGAGATCAGCACGACGTCCGCGTGCGCCTTCGAGACGCCCGTGGCGACGGTGCCGACGCCGACCTCGGCGACCAGCTTCACGTGGACCCGCGCCGCCGGGTTGGCGTTCTTGAGGTCGTGGATCAGCTGGGCGAGGTCCTCGATCGAGTAGATGTCGTGGTGCGGCGGCGGGCTGATCAGGCCCACGCCGGGCGTGCTGTGCCGGGTCTTGGCCACCCACGGGTAGACCTTGTTGCCCGGCAGCTGGCCGCCCTCGCCGGGCTTCGCGCCCTGCGCCATCTTGATCTGGATGTCGTCGGCGTTGGTGAGGTACTCCGAGGTGACGCCGAAGCGGCCCGAGGCGACCTGCTTGATCGAGCTGCGGCGCTCGGGGTCGTAGAGCCGCTCGGGGTCCTCGCCGCCCTCGCCGGTGTTCGACTTGCCGCCGAGGCGGTTCATCGCGATCGCGAGGGTCTCGTGGGCCTCGCCCGAGATCGAGCCGTACGACATCGCGCCGGTGGAGAACCGCTTGACGATCTCGGAGACCGGCTCGACCTCCTCGATCGGGATCGGCTGCCGGCCGGTGGCCTCGGCGTCCTTGAAGGTGAACAGGCCGCGCAGCGTCATCAGCCGCTCGGACTGCTCGTCGACGCGCTGGGTGTACTGCTTGAAGACGTCGTAGCGGCCGGCGCGCGTGGCGTGCTGGAGCCGGAAGACGGTCTCGGGGTCGAAGAGGTGCGGCTCGCCCTCGCGACGCCACTGGTACTCGCCGCCGACCTGCAGCTCCCGGTGCGACGGGGAGATGCCGCCGCGCGGGTACGCGGTGTGGTGCCGGCGGGCGACCTCCTCGGCGACGACGTCGAGGCCGATGCCGCCGAGCTTGGAGGTGGTGCCGGTGAAGTAGGCGTCGACGAGCTCCTGGGAGAGGCCGACGGCCTCGAAGATCTGCGCTCCGGTGTAGGACGCGACCGTCGAGACGCCCATCTTCGACATGACCTTCAGGACGCCCTTGCCGAGCGCCTTGACGAGGTTGCGGACCGCGACCTCGGGCTCGGTCTTGACGTAGTAGCCCTCGCGCGCGAGGTCCTCGACCGACTCCATGGCCAGGTAGGGGTTGACCGCCGCCGCGCCGTAGCCGACGAGCAGCGCGACGTGGTGCACCTCGCGGACGTCGCCGGCCTCGACGATCAGGCCGACCTGGGTGCGGGTCTTCTCGCGCACCAGGTGGTGGTGCACGGCCGCGGTGAGCAGCAGCGACGGGATCGGCGCGAGCTCGGCGGTGGAGTGGCGGTCGGAGAGCACGATGATGCGCGCGCCCTCGGCGATCGCCGCGCTGACCTCGGCGCACACCTCGGAGATGCGGGCCGCCATGGCGGCGCCACCGCCCTCGACGTCGTACAGGCCGCGGGAGACGTGCGTGACGAAGCCGGGCATGTCGCCGTCGCGGTTGATGTGCCGGATCTTCGCGAGGTCGTCGTTGGAGATGACCGGGAACGGCAGCGTGACCTGGCGACACGACGCGGGCGTCGGCTCGAGCAGGTTGGCCTCCGGGCCGATGGTGCCGTTGAGCGAGGTGACGAGCTCCTCGCGGATGGCGTCCAGCGGCGGGTTGGTGACCTGCGCGAAGAGCTGCGCGAAGTAGTCGAACAGCAGGCGCGGCTTGTCGCTCAGCGCCGCGATCGGGGTGTCGGTGCCCATCGAGCCGATCGGCTCGGCGCCGGTGTTGGCCATCGGCGTGAGGATGACCCGCAGCTCCTCCTCGGTGTAGCCGAAGACCTGCTGGCGACGGGTGACCGACGCGTGGGTGTGCACGACGTGCTCGCGCTCGGGCAGGTCGGAGAGGTGGACGAGCCCGGCGTGCAGCCACTCGGCGTACGGGTGCTCGGCAGCGAGCTGGGCCTTGATCTCCTCGTCCTCGATGATCCGGTGCTCCTCGGTGTCGACGAGGAACATGCGGCCCGGCTGCAGCCGGCCCTTGCGGACGACCGTGGCGGGGTCGAGATCGAGGACGCCGACCTCGGAGGCCAGGACGACGAGGCCGTCCTCGGTGACCCAGTAGCGCGAGGGACGCAGGCCGTTGCGGTCGAGCACCGCGCCGATCTGGGCGCCGTCGGTGAACACGACGCACGCCGGGCCGTCCCACGGCTCCATGAGCGAGGCGTGGAACCGGTAGAAGGCGCGCCGGGCCTCGTCCATCTCGGCGTGGTTCTCCCACGCCTCGGGGATCATCATCAGCACCGAGTGCGGCAGCGAGCGGCCGCCGAGGTGCAGCAGCTCGAGCACCTCGTCGAAGGACGCGGAGTCGGACGCCCCCGGGGTGCAGATCGGGTAGAGCCGCTCGAGGTCGCCCGGGATGACGTCGGAGGCCAGCAGCGCCTCGCGCGCCCGCATCCAGTTGCGGTTGCCCATGACGGTGTTGATCTCGCCGTTGTGGGCGATGAACCGGAACGGGTGCGAGAGCGGCCAGCTCGGGAAGGTGTTGGTCGAGAAGCGCGAGTGGACGACGCCGATCGCCGAGGCGATGCGCTCGTCGCGCAGGTCGGGGAAGAAGTGGTCGAGCTGGTCGGTGGTCAGCATGCCCTTGTAGACCAGGGTCCGCGAGGACAGCGACGGGAAGTAGACCGCGACCTCCCGCTCGGCGCGCTTGCGCAGGCAGAACGCCAGCCGCTCGAGCTCCATGCCGGTCTGCCCGGAGGCGGCGGCGACGAAGAGCTGGCGGAAGGTCGGCATCACGCCGAGGGCCGCCGAGCCGAGGATCGACGGCTCGACCGGGACGTCGCGCCAGCCGAGGACCTCGAGGCCCTCCTCGGCCGCGATCGCCTCGATCCGGGCGGCGGCGGCCGCGACCGCGGCGTCGTCGCCCTGGAGGAACGCCGTGCCGACGGCGTAGGAGCCCGCGGCGGGCAGCGTCACGCCGTGGTCGGCGGCCACGGCGCGCAGGAACGCGTCGGGCACCTGGAGCAGGATCCCGGCGCCGTCGCCGGAGTTGACCTCCGCGCCGGCGGCGCCGCGGTGGTCGAGGTTGCGCAGCGCCGTGAGGGCCTGGACCACGATCGAGTGGCTGGGGACGCCGGTCAGGGTCGCGACGAAGGCCACACCGCACGCGTCGTGCTCGTGGACCGGGTCGTACAACCCCTGGGGCGGCGGGAAGGCGTGCGAGTAGGGCACCGGGAACTCCCGTCGTCTGAAGAAGCCTGGTCGGCTGCTGAGGGTCTTGCTGGAGCAGGGGACGGCGTTGGCCCGCGCGGGAGTCTTCAGATTACCACCGGGTTACCGAACTCCCGAAGCCTCCGCCGACTCGTCTCGCCGTGGGCCGCGCCCCTCGACGTACACCTCGGTCTCGCGGGGCGCGCCCCGGCGTCCGCTGATCACGAAGTAGGCGGTGGCCAGCACGAAGAGGACGATCGAGACCCACACGTTGAAGCGCAGGCCGCCGACGTCGGAGAGCTCCACGGCGTCGATGCGCAGGGACTCGATCCAGCCGCGACCCAGCGTGTAGAGCATGACGTAGAGGGCCACCACGCGTCCGTGGCCCAGGCGGAGCCGCCGGTCGAGCACGACGATCACGCCGAAGGCGGCGAGGTTCCACAGGCTCTCGTAGAGGAACGTCGGGTGGAACGTGGTGCCGGGCGGGTAGCCGGCGTCGATGGCGGTGCGGTCGCTCACCGAGAGCGCCCAGGGCAGATCGGTGGGCCGGCCGAAGAGCTCCTGGTTGAACCAGTTGCCCCAGCGCCCGATGGCCTGGGCGACGAGCACCGCCGGCGCGATCGCGTCCAGCACCGGCAGCAGCCGGATGCCGGCGCGCCGCGCGCCGATGACCGCGCCCAGGGCGCCGAGCGCGACCGCGCCCCACACGCCGAGGCCGCCGTTCCAGATGTAGAGCGCCTCGATCGGCCGCCGCCCGGCGCCGAAGTACAGGTCGGAGTCGGTGGCCACGTGGTAGAGCCGGCCGCCGACGACGCCGAAGGGGACGGCCCACAGCGCGATGTCCTGGATCTCCCCGACGCGACCGCCGCGGGCCTTCCACCGGCGCTCGGCGATGACCACCGCGACGACGATGCCGAGGATGATCGAGAGGGCGTACCCGCGCACCGGGAACGGGCCGAGGTGCCACACGCCCTGCGAGGGGCTCGGGATGCTGAGCGGCACCGTCAGCGCCTCGAGGGGCAGGAGCGTCATGACGTGCCTCCGCTCGGGCTCGGCAGCCCCTGGGCGAGATAGGTGTGGATGTCGGCGGCGTACTGCGCCGCCGAGGTGCTCTGCGACCAGTACACCGGAGCCGAGCCGTCCTGCGCGATGCCGGTGACCTGGGTCGAGTGGGTGTTGAGGTCGTACCCGCCGGTGGGCAGCCGCTGGCCGTCGGTGACGCCGACCGCGACCGAGCGGCCGAGCGCGACGATCGCGTCGAGGTCGCCGGTGAGGCCCTCGAAGGACGGGTCGAGCCGGTCGAGGTAGCGGCGCAGCGTCGTGGGGTCGTCGCGGGCGGGGTCGGTGGTGACGAAGACGACCTGCACGTTCGCGCGGTCCTGGGCGTCGAGCCGGGTCATGGCCGCGGCGAGGTTGCCCATGACCAGACCGCAGATGTCGGGGCAGTGGGTGTAGCCGAAGAAGGCCAGCGTGAGCCGCTTGCCGCTGCTGCTGCGCAGCTCGTAGGGCTGGCGCTCGGTGTCGGTGAGCGAGGTGGACGCGACGTCGAACGGCGGGGTCACGACGCGACCGGCGAACGAGCCGCCGCCGGACGGCGCCGCGCCGCCGCACGCGCTCAGCAGGACGAGCAGCGCGGCGACCGCCGCCGCGACGGCGGCGACCCGGCGGCGCTCAGCCACGACGGACGCCGGCGGCGAGGTCCTCGGTGAGCGCGGCGAGGGCGGCCAGGCCGGCCCGGCGGTCGTCGGCGTGGTCGAGGAGGGTGCGCACGAACGCGGAGCCGACGATCACGCCGTCGGCGTAGCTGGCCACCTCGGCGGCCTGGTCGCCGGTGCTGACGCCGAGCCCGACGCCGACCGGCAGCCCGGTGCCCTGCTGCTCGACCGCGGCGCGGGTGCGGGCGACGAGCGGCCCGGCGAGGTCGCTGGTGGTGGCCCGCGCGCCGGTGACGCCCATGACCGCGGTGGCGTAGACGAAGCCGCGGCTGGCGGCGGTGGTGTAGGCGACGCGCTCGTCGGTGGACGACGGGGCGACGAGGAAGATCTTGTCCAGGCCCCGCTGGTCGGCGGCCTCGATCCACTCGGGGGCGAAGTCGGGGGTCAGGTCAGGGGTGATCAGCCCCGCTCCCCCGGCGCTCGCGAGATCGTCGGCGAACCGCTCGACGCCGTAGCGCTCCACCGGGTTCCAGTAGGTCATGACCACGGTCGGGGTGCCCGTCGCGGCGACGGCCTCGACCGTGCGCAGCACGTCGGCCGTGCGCACGCCGCCCTCGAGCGCGGCCTGCGCGGCGGCCTGGATCGTGGGGCCGTCCATGACCGGGTCGGTGTAGGGCAGCCCGACCTCGATCACGTCGACGCCGGCCCGGACCATGGTGGTCAGCGCCTCGATGCCGCCGTCGCGGTCGGGGTAGCCGGCCGGCAGGTAGCCGACCAGGGCCGCCCGGCCCTCGGCCCGCGCGGCGTCGAAGGCGGCGCGGACGCTCACGCGTCGCCCTCCTGCGGCTGGTCGCCGAGGCCGAAGTACTCCATGACCGTGCCCATGTCCTTGTCGCCGCGGCCGCTGAGGCTGATCAGCACCGTGGCGTCGGGCCCCTTGGTCGCGGCGAGCTCCTCGGCGACGCGGATCGCGCCCGCGACCGCGTGGGCGGTCTCGATCGCCGGGATGATGCCCTCGACCCGGCTGAGCAGCGCCAGCGCCTGCATCGCCTCGTCGTCGGTGACCGGCACGTAGGTGGCCCGGCCGGTGGCGGCCAGGTGCGCGTGCTGCGGGCCGACGCCCGGGTAGTCGAGGCCCGCGGAGATGGAGTGCGACTCGACCGTCTGGCCGTCGTCGTCCTGCAGCACGTAGGTGCGGGCGCCGTGCAGGACGCCGGTGGCGCCCGCGCTGATCGTGGCCGCGTGCCGCGGGGTCTCGACGCCCTCGCCGCCGGCCTCGAAGCCCCAGATCGCGACGTCGGGGTCGTCGAGGAAGGCGGTGAACAGGCCGATCGCGTTCGACCCGCCGCCGACGCAGGCCGCGACGGCGTCGGGCAGCACGCCGTACTGCTCGAGGCACTGGGCGCGGGCCTCGTCGCCGATGCCGCGGGTGAAGGCGCCGACCATGGACGGGAACGGGTGCGGGCCCGCGGCGGTGCCGAACAGGTACGCGGTGTGGTCGACGCTGGCGACCCAGTCGCGCATGGCCTCGTTGATGGCGTCCTTCAGCGTCGCGCTGCCGGACTCCACCGGCACGACCTCGGCGCCGAGCAGGCGCATGCGGGCGACGTTGAGCGCCTGCCGACGGGTGTCGACGGCGCCCATGTAGACCGTGCAGTCGAGCCCGAAGTAGGCCGCGGCGGTGGCGCTGGCCACGCCGTGCTGGCCGGCGCCGGTCTCGGCGATGACCCGCTTCTTGCCCATCCGCTTGGTCAGCAGCGCCTGGCCGAGCACGTTGCGGATCTTGTGGGCGCCGGTGTGGTTGAGGTCCTCGCGCTTGAGCAGCACGCGGCAGCCGACGCGCTCGGAGAGCCGGGTCGCGTGGAACAGCGGGCTCGGCAGGCCGGCGTACTCGCGCAGCACCTGCTCGAACTCGGCGGTGAACGCGGGGTCGGCCATCGCGTCGTGCCACGCGACGGTCAGCTCGTCGAGGGCGGCGATCAGCGCCTCGGGCATGAACCGGCCGCCGAAGCCGCCGAACCAGCCCTGCTCGTCGGCCTGGTAGAGGGGCCGTGCCCCGGACTGCCCGGTCTCCGCCCGCTCGGCGTGGAGGGTCATGCCGTCACTCCCGTCATCGATCGGACCCCGGCCTCGGGGTCGCCGTCCTTCACCAGCGCCTCGCCCACCAGCACCGCGCGGGCGCCCTCGCCGACGAACCGGCGCACGTCGTCGACCCCGGTGATGCCGGACTCGGCGACCTTGACGCGGTCGTCGGGGATGAGCGGGGCGAGCCGGCCGAAGGTGGCGGTGTCGACGGCCAGGGTCTTGAGGTTGCGCGCGTTGACGCCGATCAGCTCGGCGCCCAGCGCGACCGCGCGCTCGGTCTCGGCCTCGTCGTGCACCTCGACGAGCACGGTGAGCCCCAGCTCGCCGGCCAGCTCGTGCAGCGAGCGGAGGCGGTCGTCGTCGAGCGCCGCGACGATCAGCAGCGCGAGGTCGGCGCCCGCGGCCCGGGCCTCGAGCAACTGGTACGGCTCGACGATGAAGTCCTTGCGCAGCAGCGGGACGTCGACGGCCGCGCGCACCGCGCGCAGGTCGGCGAGGCTGCCGCCGAAGCGTCGCTCCTCGGTGAGGACGCTGATCGCGGCGGCACCGCCGGCGGCGTAGCGCGCGGCGAGCGCCGCGGGGTCCTCGATCTCGGCGAGGTGGCCCTTGCTGGGGCTGCGGCGCTTGACCTCGGCGATGACGCTCGAGCCGGCCCCGCGCAGGTGCGGCATCGGGTCGCGCGGCGGGTCGACGTCGGCCAGGGCGGCCCGCAGGTCGGCCTCCGGCACCGCCGACCGGCGCGCCTCGAGGTCGAGGCGGGCTCCGGCGACGATGTCGTCGAGGACGGTCATGGGTCGGGGCCTCCGGCTCGGTGCGTGAAGGGGCGGTGCTGCACCCCGAGTCTGTCACGCGGCGCCTCGCCGTCGCGTGCCGCCCGCGCCCGTCGGACGCCGCGGCGCACTAGGGTGCCGCCCACCGGGACACGGTCCCGACGACGGGAGCCGGCACTCGGGTGCCCGTCCGACCCCACCTGATCAGGGAGACCCCATGAGCACCAACGAGCCTCCTCCGCCGCCGTACGGCGACTCCACCCCTCCCCCGCCGCCGGGCGGCTACGGGGCTCCGCCGCCGCCCCCGCCGGGCTACGGCACGCCCCCGCCGGGTGGCGGCTACGGCACGCCCCCCGGCGGCTACGGGCCGCCCACCGGCTTCGGCGGGCCCGCGGGCTACCCGGGCCAGCCGGCCAAGACCAACCGCAAGGCGATCTGGTCGCTCGTGCTCGGCGTCCTGAGCTTCGTGTGCTGCGGCTTCATCACCGGCACCGCCGCGATCGTCCTCGGCCAGCAGGCCAAGAAGGAGATCGCCGCCGGCCAGGGCACCGGGCGCGGCCTCGCGCAGGCCGGCTTCGTGCTCGGCATCATCGGCGTGGTGCTCGGCGTGATCGGCGTCATCCTCTACGCCACCGGCACGCTCACCCTCAACACCTCGTCGAGCTGATCGTCCCGACCGCGACTCCCCGCGTCCGACCCGGCGGACGCGGGGAGTCGTACTGTCAGGGCGCGAGCCAGGAGCCTCCGGGCAGGCCGGGCAGGTTGCGCAGGACCATGAAGACGAGGGCCAGCACCGCGTAGCCGGCGGCGAGGCGCCCGGCCCACACGCCGCGGAGGGCCAGGGTCGGACCGCCGACGGGACGCCCCGACCAGGCGCGGGCGACCCAGCCGGCCGCGAGCAGCGCGACCAGCGGCAGCGAGGCGACCAGGAGCAGGTTGCTGGAGGCGGCGGCGAGCAGCTCGCCGTGGGTGAGGTCGTTGACCGCGCGCAGGCCGCCGCAGCCCGGGCACCAGATGCCGAGGGCGGCCAGCGGGCACACGCCCCACGAGCCCTGCTGGTGGGGATCGCGCAGCCGCAGGGCGAGCGTCGCCACGGCGACGCCGCCGAGCGCGACGACCGGGCCCCGCATCCGCTCGGCCCGGGTGGGGGCCGGGACATCGGCGCGGGCCGCGTCGCGGTGCTGCGCGAGGCTCACCGGATCACCTCCGCGCAGGGGCTCAGTGGCCCTCGTGGTAGCCGAGCTTCGCGAGCACGCCGAAGACCACACCGGCGCCCAGGGTGACCACGACGCCGGCGATGAAGACCGGGTAGCTGATCGGGTCGAGGAGCAGGCCGATGCTGCCGATGATGAAGCCGAGCAGTCCGACCACCACGGCCGTCCAGGCTGCGGGGGTGTTGCCGTGGCTGCTGGACATGCGGTGCTCCTCGGTGCGGGCCGACCGGGGTCGGCGGCGGATCGTGGTGCGCAGTCTAGTGGGCGCGCGGCGGCTCAGGCCGTCGGGTCGTCGCCCGCGTCGATCGAGCGCCACAGCTCGAGGTTGGAGCGCTCCTCCGGCGGAGCGGCCGCCGTCTGCTCCCCCGCGGGCGCGCCGGTCGGCGTGTCGTAGCGGGTGCCCATCTCGGGCCACGAGCCGACCGACCGGACGGCGACGAGCGTGGTGAGCAGCATCACCACGACTCCCACGCTGCCCGCGTAGGACCACGCGGTGTGCTGCGTCGAGACGGCCTCGCCCATCGCGGCGCCGACGTCCTCGCGGACGCGGTCGGCCAGCCGCAGCCAGGCGTCGACGACCGCGACGACCGTGCCGGCCGCGGCGACGGCGCCGAGCACGGTGACGGCCCGCCGCACCCGCCCGCGCGTCACGAGCACGACGCCCCAGCAGGCCAGGACGACCAGCGCGAGCGAGGTCGCGACGGGGAGCTCGCCGCGATCGGCGCCGGTGGCGAGGAAGGACGCGAGGGCGCGCGTCTCGCCGTCGCCCCCGACCGGGGTGACCCACGGCTTGGAGCCGGCCACGGCCACCAGCGTGCCGGAGGCCAGGCCGAGCAGGACGGTCAGGCCGAAGGAGCGCCTCACGCGGGCGTCCCGACGACGGCGTCGAGCCGGACGGCGTCGAAGCAGGTGCGGTCGCCGGTGTGGCACGCGGCGCCGACCTGGTCGACCTTGACCAGCAGGGTGTCGCCGTCGCAGTCCAGCCGCACCTCGCGCACCCACTGGAGGTGGCCGGAGGTGTCGCCCTTGACCCAGTACTCCTGCCGCGAGCGCGACCAGTAGGTGGCGCGGCCGGTCGTGAGGGTGCGGTGCAGCGCCTCGTCGTCCATCCAGCCGAGCATCAGCACCTCGCCGGTGTCGTGCTGCTGGACCACGGCCGGCACCAGGCCGTCGTCGGTGCGCTTGAGGCGGTCGGCGATCGCAGGGTCGAGGCTCACGCATCCAGTGTCCCAGCCGACGCCACGGCACGGTCCGCGCCCCGTCCGGACTGCTGCGCCACCCACGAGGCGTGCAGCCGGGCGTAGGCGGTGCCGGCCTGGCGGGCGAGCTCGGCGTGCGGGCCCCGCTGGACGACCTCGCCCCGATCGACCACGACCACCTCGTCGGCCTGCTCGGCCGTCGAGAGCCGGTGGGCGATCGTGACGCTCGTCCGGCCGCGCATCAGGGAGTCGAGGGCGCGGCCGATGCGCATCTCGAGGGCGGGGTCGACCGCGCTGGTGGCCTCGTCGAGGACCAGCAGATCGGGGTCGGCCAGCTGGGCGCGCCACAGGGCGACGAGCTGGCGCTCGCCGGCCGAGAGCGCCTCGCCCCGCTGCCCGACGCGCGTGGCCAGACCATGCGGCAGGCCGGCCAGCCAGTCGCCGAGGCCGAGCTCGTCGGCCGCGGCGCGCAGCTCGGCCTCGGTGGCGTCGAGCCGGCCGTAGGCGAGGTTGGCGGCGATCGTGTCGTCGAAGAGGAAGCCCTCCTGCGGCACCAGCACCACGCTGCGGCGCAGGCTCGCCTGACGGATCTCGCGCACGTCGAGGCCGTCGAGCAGCACGCGGCCGGTCGTGGGGTCCATGAGCCGCGTCAGCAGCTTGGCGATCGTCGACTTGCCCGAGCCGGTCTCGCCGACCACCGCGATGCGCGAGCCGGGCGCGAGCTCGAGGTCGATGCCGCGCAGGACCGGCGGGCCGCCGGGGTAGGCGAACCCGACGTCCTCGAACCGCACCGCGATCGGCCCGCGGGGCAGCTCGACGCCGGCCTCGCCGGGGTCGACCAGGTCGGCCGGCGTCTCGAGGATGCCCAGGACGCGTCGCCAGCCGGCGATCGCGTTCTGCGCGTCGGTGAGGATCTGCGTGCCCATCTGCACGGGGCCGACGAACAGCGAGACCAGGAACGCGAAGGCCAGGACCTCGCCGGCCGAGATGTCGCCGCCGAAGCCGAGCAGCACCCCGACCACGATGACGCCCGCGTTGGCCAGGCCGCCCGACACCCCGCCGAGGGAGAACGAGAAGGCCGTGAAGCCCTGGGCCCGGGTGCTGGCGGCCTGGAACCGCTCCACCGCCTCGTCGATGCGCTGCTGGGTGCGGTCCTGCACGGCGTAGGCGCGGACGACGCCGGCGCCGACCACGGGCTCGGAGACCGCGGAGAGCAGGGCGCCGACCTGGCGCCGCACGGTGCCGTAGGCGTCGGAGAGCTTGCGCTGGAAGTACCGGAGCGAGGCGAACAGCGGCGCGAAGCAGAGCCAGACCACCAGCGTCAGCTGCCAGCTGTAGACCGCCATGACGATCGTGGCGACCAGCACCTGCCCGACGCTGACGACGAACAGCAGGCCGCCGAAGACGAGGAACTGGCTGACCTGGTCGACGTCGCTGGTGACGCGCGCGACCAGCGCCCCGCGTCGCTCGGTGTTCTGGGTGAGCACGGGCAGGTCGTGCACGTGCCGGAACGCCTTGGTGCGCAGCGTGGCCAGGCCGCTCTCCGCGGTGCGGAAGAGCCGGCTGGTCATGCCGTAGGAGGCCAGCCCGGTGACGAGCACCGCGACCAGCGCCGCGAGGCCGAGCAGCACGGTGAAGCGCAGGTCGGGCCCGCCGGGCGCGCCGAGCCCGCGGTCGAGGGTCTGCTGCACGGTGATCGGGACGACGACCTGTCCCGCCGAGGCGAGCACGGCCAGCAGGAGCGTGACGCCGAGGCCCTCGCGGAGCTCCGGGGAGTGGCGCAGGCCGAGCCGGATGGTCTCCAGCGCGCC
This sequence comes from Nocardioides sp. TRM66260-LWL, assembly GCF_020075545.1. Classification (GTDB taxonomy): domain Bacteria; phylum Actinomycetota; class Actinomycetes; order Propionibacteriales; family Nocardioidaceae; genus Nocardioides. The sequence goes on along the minus strand of NZ_JAIQZK010000001.1, from coordinate 533,829 downwards.
CATCTCCTCGCCGGAGTCGACGCGGCCGCCCGCCGCGACCCGCGGATCGGCGGTGGCGGCGCTCATCGGGTCTCCTCCGCGGTCGGCGGGACGGGCGTCTCGTCGGCGGTCTCGTAGGCGTTGACGAGGGCGGCGTAGGCGGGGCTGGTGGCGAGCAGCTCGGCGTGGGTGCCGCGGGCGGCGATCCGGCCGCCGTCGAGGTGGACGACCTCGTCGGCCAGGCCGATGGTGGCCTTGCGGTAGGCGACCACCAGCAGGCTCGGCGGCGGGACGTCCGGGTCGATCGCCGGGTCGTCGACGCTGGCGTCGGCGGCTCGGGCCAGCGGATCGGGACGCCGCAGCGCGGCGAGGATGCGCCCCTCGACCTCGGGGTCGACCGCCGAGGTGGCGTCGTCGAGCACGAGCAGCCGGGGGCGACGCACCAGCGCGCGGGCCAGCGAGAGGCGCTGGCGCTGACCGCCGGAGAGCGACGTGCCCCGCTCGCCGAGTCGGGTGTCGAGGCCGTGGGGCAGCGCGGCGACGAACTCGTCGGCCTGGGCGGCGCGCAGCGCGGCCCACACCGCGTCGTCGGGGAGGTCGGCGCCGAGGGTGACGTTGCCGCGCACGGTGTCGTCGAAGAGGAACGCGGTCTGCGGCACCACGGCCACCGCCCGGGCCAGCTCGCCCGGCGCGAGGTCGCGCAGATCGACGCCGTCGAGGGTCAGCCGGCCGGCGTCGGGGTCGACGAGCCGGGTGACCAGCGAGGTCAGGGTGCTCTTGCCCGACGCGGTGGCGCCGACGAGCGCCACGGTGCGGCCGGGCGCGACGTCGAGGGTCACGCCGTGCAGCAGCGGCTGGTCGGGGTCGTAGGCGTAGGCGACGTCGCGCAGCTCGAGCCGGGCGCCGCCCCGGGCGTCCGCCGGGAGCCGCGACTCCCCGTGGGGCATCTCGCCGTCGGCCTCGAGCACCGCGGTGACGCGCCGGTACCCGACGACGCTGCGCGGGAACTCGCCGAGCAGCCAGCCGAGCGAGCGGATCGGGAAGGCCACCACCGTCAGCAGGTAGGCGATCGTGACGACGTCGCCGGCGGCGGTCGCGCCGGTGCCGACCCGGTGGACGCCGGTGGCGAGCACCACCAGCACGCCGAGGCTGGGCAGCGCGGCCAGCGCCGGGTCGAAGGCCGCGCGCAGGCGGCCCGCACGGACGTTCACCTCGCGCAGGCGCTGCGCGATCTCGGCGAACCGGCGGGTCTCCTCGGACTCGCGGCCGAGCGTCTTGACCACCATCGCGCCGTCGAAGGACTCGTGCGCGACCTCGCTGAGCTCCGCGCGCAGCTCCTGCGCGCGGGTCATCAGCGGCGAGGAGCGGCGCTGGAAGGCGAGGTTCGCCGCGATCACGGCCGGGAAGACGAGCAGGCCGACGAAGGCCAGCACGAGGTCGGTGGCGAGCATCTGCACCACCGCGATGACCATCATCGCCACCGTGCCGACGGCCATCGGGAGCGGGGCGATCGGACCCCAGGCGGCCTCGACGTCGGAGTTGGCGTTCGAGAGCAGCTCGCCGGTGGGGTGCTGCTGGTGCCAGGCCATCGGGAGCCGCAGGTACTGCCGGGTGACGGCGCGCCGGGTGTGCGCCTGCATGCGGTACTGCATGATGCCCGCCCCGAGCCGTCGGGCGACGATGCCGACCGCGCGGAGCAGGGCGACCCCGACGAACAGCGCGACGACGGCCGCCAGCATGCCGGCGCCGATCTCGCCGTCGCGGTACGCGGGGAGCAGCACGTGGTCGGTCGACCAGCCGAGCACCCACGCGTCGGCGACAGTCAGCGCGCCGAAGAGCACGCTGCCGATCGTCGAGACGGCGAAGACCCAGGGCTCGCGGCGGATGGCCACCAGGAGCACGGCGAAGCCGTCGCGGGTCGTGGCGGTGCGGGTCGCGGGGTCGAGCGCGGACGGCGGCACGCCCGGCGCGACCACGGCGTCGCGGGGCTCCTCCTGCGCGTCGGTGCTGCGGTCGACCACCTGCGTCACGTCACGTCTCCCCTGCTCGCCCTCCACCGCGGCCGACCGACCTCGATCGGGGCCGGTCGGGCAACGGCCCTCGGCCCGACCCTATTCCGACCGGGACGGGAGGCCGACTCAGCGGACCGGGTGCCCGCCGGCCGCGAGGGCCTGCTTGACCTCGCCGATCGAGAGCGTGCCGAAGTGGAACACCGAGGCGGCGAGCACGGCGTCGGCGCCGGCCTCGACGGCCGGCGCGAAGTGCTCGACCGCGCCCGCGCCGCCCGAGGCGATCACGGGGATCGCCACCTCGCGCCGGATCGCGGCGATCAGCTCCAGGTCGAAGCCGTCGCGGGTGCCGTCGGCGTCCATCGAGTTGAGCAGGATCTCCCCCGCGCCCAGCTCGGCGGCGCGCACCGCCCAGGCGACGGCGTCCAGGCCGGCCGACCGGCGTCCGCCGTGCGTGGTGACCTCGAACCCGGAGTCGGTGGGCGCGCCCCCGTCGGGCACCCGGCGCGCGTCGACGGACAGCACCAGCACCTGGTTGCCGAACCGGTCGGCGATCTCGGCGACCAGGTCGGGACGCCGGATCGCCGCGGTGTTGACGCCCACCTTGTCGGCCCCGGCGCGCAGGAGGCGGTCGACGTCGTCGACCGACGCCACCCCGCCGCCGACTGTGAGCGGGATGAAGACCTCCTCGGCGGTGCGCGAGACGATGTCCATCGTGGTCGCCCGGCCCTCGTGCGAGGCCGAGATGTCGAGGAACGTCAGCTCGTCGGCGCCCTCGGCGTCGTAGAGCCGGGCCAGCTCGACGGGGTCGCCGGCGTCGCGCAGCTCGAGGAAGTTGACGCCCTTGACCACGCGCCCGCCGTCGACGTCGAGGCACGGGATCACCCGCACCGCCAGGCTCATCGGGCGCCGCCGCGGGTCAGCGCGAGGGCGTCCTCGAGGGTGAACCGGCCCTCGTAGAGCGCCGTGCCGGCGATGGCCCCCTCGACGCCCTCGGGCACGAGCTCCATCAGCGCGGCGATGTCGTCGAGGGTCGTGACGCCGCCCGAGGCGATGACCGGCCGGTCGGTGGCGGCGCACACGTCGCGCAGCAGCTGCAGGTTCGGGCCCTGGAGCATGCCGTCCTTGTTGACGTCGGTGACGACGTAGCGCGCGCAGCCCTCGGCGTCCAGGCGCGCGAGCGTCTCGTAGAGGTCGCCGCCCTCACGGGTCCAGCCCCGCGCGGCCAGCGTGCGGCCGCGGACGTCGAGGCCGATGGCGATGCGGTCGCCGTGCTCGGCGATGATCCGCGCGCACCACTCGGGGCTCTCCAGCGCCGCGGTGCCGATGTTGACCCGGCGGCAGCCGGTGGCCAGCGCCGCGGCCAGCGACTCGTCGTCGCGGATGCCGCCGCTCATCTCGACGTCGATGTCGAGCCGGCCGACGATCTCGGCCTGCAGCTCGCGGTTCGAGCCGCGGCCGAAGGCGGCGTCGAGGTCGACGAGGTGGAGCCACTCCGAGCCGGCCTCCTGCCAGCGCAGCGCCGCGGCGATCGGGTCGCCGTAGGCGCGCTCGGAGCCGGCGACGCCCTGGGTGAGCTGGACGGCCTGGCCCTCGGTGATGTCGACGGCGGGGAGGAGCTGGAGGTGGGTCATCGGAGGACTTCCTAGGAGCGGCGGAACAGCACGGTGTACAGCATGGGGGCCGCCAGCAGCGAGACGGCCAGGGCGAGCGCGCGAGGCGCCCACGTGGCGGTGAACGCCACGACGAGCAGGTTCAGGAGCACCAGCAGCAGGGCGAGCACGGTCAGACGTCGGCGCCGGCGCTGCGCCAGGACGCCGGTGGTCCGCCGCGAGCGCGACGGGCGGGGCAGCAGCCGACCGACGGCGTCGCGTCGCGCCCGGCGTCGCTCGGCCCGCTCGGCCTCGGCCGCCCGCGCGGCCGCGACCAGGGCGGCCTGCGCCTCGCGCTCGGCCCGCCGCCGTGCGCGCTCCTTCGCCATCGTCGCGGCCCGCTCAGCCGGCCGCGAGGGTCGTGACCCAGGTGCGCAGCAGCGCCGCTCCGGCGTCGCCGGACTTCTCGGGGTGGAACTGGGTGGCCCACAGGGGGCCGTTCTCGACCGCCGCGACGAACCGGTCGGACGCGCCGGCCGGGCCGTGCTCGGCCCAGGTGACCAGGGGCGCCCGGGTGCGGTCGTTGGTGACCAGCGTCCACTCGCGCACCCCGTAGGAGTGCACGAAGTAGAAGCGCTCGTCCTCGAGGCCCGCGAACATGCGGCTGCCCTCCGGCGCCTGCACGGTGTTCCAGCCCATGTGCGGCACGACCGGCGCCTGCAGCCGCTCGACGACGCCCGGCCACTCGTCGCAGCCCTCGGTCTCGACGCCGTGCTCGACGCCGCGGGCGAAGAGCACCTGCATGCCGACGCAGATGCCGAGCACCGGCCGACCGCCGGCCAGCCGGCGTCCGATCAGCCGGTCGCCCTTGACCGCGCGCAGACCCGCCATGCAGGCGGCGTAGGCGCCGACGCCCGGCACGAGCAGGCCGTCGGCCGCCAGGCCGGCCTCGAAGTCGCTGGTGAGCTCGACCTGCGCGCCGGCCCGCTCGACCGCACGGACCGCCGAGCGGAGGTTGCCGCTGCCGTAGTCGAGGACGACGACGCGGGGCCGCGCGCTCAGAGGGTGCCCTTGGTGGACGGCACGCCGGTCTCGCGGGGGTCGAGCGCCACCGCGTCGCGGAACGCCCGGGCGAAGGCCTTGAACTGGGTCTCGACGATGTGGTGGGGCTCGCGCCCGGCGAGCACCCGCACGTGCAGCGCGAGGTGGGCGTGGAAGGCGATGGTCTCGAAGACGTGGCGGGTCAGGGAGCCGAGGTAGCCGACGCCCGAGCCGCCGAGCACGACGTACTGCTGGCCCTCCGGCTCGCCGGCGTGCACGCAGTAGGGCCGGCCCGAGACGTCGACGACGGCCTGCACCAGCGCCTCGTCCAGCGGCACGGTGGCGTCGCCGAAGCGGCGCACGCCGGCCTTGTCGCCGAGCGCCTCGCGCAGCGCCTGGCCGAGCACGATCGCGGTGTCCTCGACGGTGTGGTGGGCGTCGATGTGCACGTCGCCCTCGACCCGGACGACGAGGTCGACGAGGCTGTGCCGGGAGAACGACGAGAGCATGTGGTCGTAGAACCCGACGCCGGTCGACACCTCGTGCCGGCCGGTGCCGTCGAGGTCGACCTCGACGAGGACCTTCGACTCCTTGGTCTCCCGCTCGATGCGCGCGGTACGGCTCACGACTCTCTCCTCACCTCGACCAGCGCCTCGCGGAACGCGGTCATCTCCTCCGGGGTGCCGATCGACACCCGCAGCCAGCCGTCGGGGCCGACCTCGCGGATCAGCACGCCCCGGTCGAGCAGACCCTGCCAGACCGCGCGCCGGTCGGCGAACCGGCCGAACAGCGCGAAGTTGGCGTCGGTGTCGGCGACCTCGAGCCCCTGCTCGCGCAGCCAGACGACGGTGCGGTCGCGCTCGGCGCGCAGCGCGTCGACCTGGCCGAGCAGCTCGTCGGTGTGCCGCAGCGCCGCCAGCGCGGTGGCCTGGGTGACCGCCGAGAGGTGGTAGGGCAGCCGGACGACGCGGATCGCGTCGCAGATCGCCGGGTCGGCGGCCAGGTAGCCCAGCCGCAGCCCGGCCCCGGCGAACGCCTTGCTCATCGTGCGGGTGACGACGAGGTTGCGGTGCACGGGCAGCAGCTCGAGCGCGCTGGGCGTGCCGGAGCGACGGAACTCGCCGTACGCCTCGTCGACGACCACGACGCCGTGGTCGCCCACCGCCTCGCACAGCAGGGTGATGGCCGCGGGCGGCAGCGCGGTGCCGGTCGGGTTGTTCGGACTGGGCAGCAGCACGACGCTCGGCCGCTCGGCGCGCACGAGCTCGCGCGCGGCGTCGAGGTCGATCGAGAAGTCCTCGGCGCGGTGGCCCTGCACCCAGCGGGTGCTGGTGTCGCGGGCGTACTCGGGGTACATCGAGTAGGTCGGCGCGAAGCTGACCGCCGTGCGGCCCGGGCCCCCGAAGGCCTGCAGCAGCTGCAGCATCACCTCGTTGGAGCCGTTCGCCGCCCAGACCTGCGCGGGCTCGATGCCGAACCCCGCGGCCACGGTGTCGCGGGTCAGGTACGCGGCGAGCCCGGCGCGCAGCTCGACGAACTCCCGGTCGGGGTAGCGGTTGAGCGTCGCGGCCGCCCGCGAGACCGCCTCGGCGATGTCGGCGACGCAGGCCGGCGACGGCCCGTAGGGGTTCTCGTTGACGTTGAGCTGCACCGGGACGTCGAGCTGGGGCGCGCCGTAGGGCTCGAGGCCGCGCAGCTCCTCGCGCAGCGGGGGGAAGACCATCGTCGTCGCGCCGTCAGTCGGCGAACCGCACGCGCACGGCGTCGCCGTGGCCGGGGAGGTCCTCGGCCTCGGCGAGCGTGACGACGTGGTCGGCCACGGCGGCGAGGCCCTCGCGGTCGTACTCGATGACGTGCACCGACTTGGTGAACGCGCGCACCGAGAGGCCCGAGGAGTGGCACGCGCACCCGGCCGTCGGCAGCACGTGGTTGGAGCCGGCGCAGTAGTCGCCGAGGCTGACCGGCGCGTGCGGGCCGACGAAGATCGCGCCGGCGTTGGTGACCCGTGCCGCCCAGGCGGCGGCGTCGCGGGTCTGGATCTCCAGGTGCTCGGCGGCGTAGGCGTCGATGACGGCCAGGCCCTGCTCGAGGTCGTCGACCAGGACGACGCCCGACTGCGGACCGGTGAGGGCGGTGCGCACGCGCTCGACGTGCTTGGTGACCGCGACCTGCTTCTCGAGCTCGGCGAGGACGTCGTCGGCCAGCGTCTCGCTCGGGGTGACCAGCACGGCGGCGGCCAGCGGGTCGTGCTCGGCCTGGCTGATCAGGTCGGCGGCGACGTGAGCCGGCTCGGCGGTGTCGTCGGCGAGGATGCCGATCTCGGTGGGACCGGCCTCGGAGTCGATGCCGACCAGGCCCTTGAGCAGTCGCTTGGCGGTGACGACCCAGATGTTGCCGGGGCCGGTGACGAGGTCGACCTTCGCGCACTCGCCGACGCCGTAGGCGAACATGGCGATCGCCTGGGCGCCGCCGACCGCGTAGACCTCCTCGACGCCGAGGAGCGCGCAGGCGGCCAGGATGCTCGGGTGCGGCAGCCCGCCGAACTCCCGCTGCGGCGGGCTGGCCAGCGCGATCGAGCCGACGCCGGCGGTCTGGGCCGGCACGGTGTTCATGACGACGCTGCTCACCAGCGGCGCGAGCCCGCCGGGGACGTAGAGCCCGACGCGGTTCATCGGCACCTTGCGGTGGGTGACCCGCGCGCCCGGCCCGAGATCGGTGACGGCGTCGGTCTCGAGCTCGCGGGCGCTGGTGGCGCGCAGGCGGGCGATCGACTCCTCGAGGGCGGCGCGGATGGCGGGGTCGAGCTCGTCCAGCGCGCGGCGCAGCTCGGCGACGGGCACCCGCACGTCGGCCGGACGGACGCCGTCGAAGCGCTCGTTGAACTCCTGGATCGCCTCGACGCCCCGCTCGCGGACGGCCTCGCAGATCGCGTGCACCGCCGGCACCGCCGCCTCGATGTCGAAGTCGGCTCGGGGCACGGCTGCGCGGTAGTCGGTCTCGGGACCGGCTCCCCGCAGGTCGATGCGTCGGATCATGGGGCCAGTCTACGAAGCGCGCCCGGCGGCCCGCGGATCGGCTCCGAGCCCTGGGCAGCGCGGGTGCGGCACCGCGCGCCCGGAGGGAGGGACCCGCCCGAGGTGGCGCCCACTACCGTGGGTCCGTGATCGCACGGCTGCCGATGTTCCCCCTCAACTCCGTGCTGTTCCCGGGCATGACGATCCCGCTGCACGTCTTCGAGGAGCGCTACCGCGCCCTGGTGCGGCACCTGCTGTCCCTCGACGACCCGATCGACCGCGTCTTCGGCAGCGTCGGCATCCGCGAGGGCTACGAGGTCGGCGACCACGGCGGCCAGTCGGTCTACCGCACCGGCGTCCGGGTGCGGATGACTGAGGTCGAGGAGCACCCCGACGGCACCTACTCCATCGTCGGGGTCGGGCTCGACCGGATCAGCATCGAGCACGTCGACCCCACCGGCGACTTCCCGGTGGCCGACGCACAGGAGCTGCCGGAGGCCACCGAGCAGGTCTCGCCGGAGGTCCTCGAACAGGCTCGCGCCACCTTCACCGCCTACCGGGTCGCGATGGCCGACCTGGCCGGCGACCCGTTCGCGGGCACGCTCCCGCAGGACCCCGAGCTGCTCAGCTGGGCGCTCTCGGCGTGCGCTCCCCTGCCGATGTCCGAGCGGCAGTCGCTGCTCGAGGCGGAGGACGCCGGCGACCGGCTCTCACTGGTCACCCGGCTGCTGCGCGCCGAGCTGCGGGCCATCAACGTGATCCCCTCGCTGCCGGCCACGCAGGTCGCGCGCACCCGCTGGTCGCCGAACTGACCCGCCGGTGGCCCGCTCCGACCGTCCCGGCCGCCCGGGCCGCCGCGAGTCCGGCGGCACGCCCGCGACCGTCGCGCTCCAGCGCGCCGGGATCGACTTCACCCTGCACCCCTACGCGCACGACGCCCGCGCGGCGCAGGCCGCCGGCGGATACGGGCTCGAGGCGGCGCACGCCCTGGGCATCGATCCCGTCCGCGTCTTCAAGACCCTCATGGCGAGCGTCGACGGCAGCCTCAGCGTGGCCATCGTGCCGGTGACCGGTCAGCTCGACCTCAAGGCGCTCGCCCGCGCGCTGGGCGGCTCGAAGGCCGCGCTCGCCGACCCGGCGGCAGCCGAGCGGGCCACCGGGTACGTGGTCGGCGGCATCTCCCCGCTCGGCCAGCGGCGCCCCCACCCGACCGTCGTCGACGCCTCCGCGCTCGAGCACCCGACCGTCCTGGTCTCGGCGGGCCGGCGCGGCCTGGACGTGGAGCTGGCGCCGGCGGCTCTCGTCGAGCTCACCGGGGCCAGCGTGGCCGCGATCGGCCGCTGACGTCACCCGACGTCGGCCGGGACGGTCAGTCCGTGGTCAGCGAGGCGTGCACGTGCGCCGTCCGGCCGTCGCTGCGCACCTCGAGCCCGAAGCCGTCGAGCGGACCCAGGTCGGCCTGCTGGTCGACCGAGTCGATGATCGGGTCGAGGTCGGCGTAGCCGACGATGCCGGTCGGGTCGCCCCCGGTGACGGCGCGGAAGCCCGGCTGGCCACCGAGGTCGCCGCCGGCGAGCACCCGCTCCGACCACTCCTGGTCGCCGCCGGCGACGGCCCGGCCGTCGTCCGCGGTGATCTGCACGTACCTGCTGAGGTCCTGGCCGACGATGTCGGACACCGAGCGGAGCAACGTGGTGAGGTTCGAGCCGTCGCCGGGCACCTCGAGCGCGACCGGCAGCCGCTCGCCCTTGGTCGCGAAGAACTGCGGACCGACGCTCAGCGAGAAGCCGCCCGTGACGATGTCGATCAGCGACGACAGCGCGGGGCGCAGCGACGTGCCGCCGAGGAAGGAGCCCAGGCCGGTGGCCAGGCCGTCGACGATGCGGTCGCGCTGCTCCTGCGGCAGGCCGCCGGACGCGCCGGGGCTGCCGAGCGCGATGGTGGTCTCGTCGGGCAGCCGGGTGAGCAGCTCGGGGCGACCGTCCAGCGTCACCTGGCCGCCGCCCGCGGCCTGTCGCACCTCCGACACCAGGTCGATCTGCACCGCGGAGTCGCGGAAGCCGATCTGCAGGCCCGCGGCCGGCGAGAGATCGGCCTCGGCGAGAGCCGAGTCGGGCACGCCCGCGATCGTCCCGAGGCCGCCGGCGGCGCTCGTCGCCCCCTTGATCAGCCGGCCGAGCGAGCCGGGCGCGAGGTAGCCGGTGACGACTCCCCGGTCTCCGGCGGCGCTCGTCCAGCGGTCGAAGTCGGCGGAGTCGGCCAGCGAGGACGATGCGGCGGCGTCCAGCGCCTGCTGCGCGTGCTCGGCGGAGTCGGACACCGCGGCCCAGTCGCCCTTGACCGCGACCCCGACCTGGTCGTCGCCGGAGCAGGCCGCCAGCGCCTTCAGGTCGCGCTCGGCCGCGGCGTCGTCGGTGACCTCGAGGGTCAGCAGCGGACGCACGGCGTCGCCGTCGCCGGGCAGCGCCGCGAGGCCGGCGCGGTCGCCGATCCAGCCCTTGACGGAGTCCTCGCCGACCTCGGGGCAGCCGGCGTCCCGGACGACCAGCGCGGCCAGCGCGCCGGCCACGTCGGTGCTGCCGAGGTCGCCGTCGAGGCCGAGGGCCTTCTTGAGCTGCGGGAACTTCTGGAACGTGCCGAGCGCGTCGAGCTTCTGCCGACCGCTCGGGTCGACGGTGAGGCCGACGTAGGCGAGCGCGTCGGCGGGCACGGCCTCGGCGGCCTGGGCGCCCTCAGCGGTGTACCAGGACACGCCCCAGGCCACGCCGCCCGCGACGAGCGCCAGCGCGACGCCGCCGCCGACCAGCCACGGCGCACGGCGCCGGCGGCGCGGCGAGGGACCGAGGACGTCGACGGTCGGGCCGCCGGTCGCGGCGGCAGCCTGGGCGGCGGTCGGCTGCTGGTCGGGCGCGGAGCCCGACGGCGGGAGGATGGGATCGGTCATGGCGGGCCTCCGAGACGGGGTGGGGTTCAGGGGCGTCGGCACCCCGGCAGGAAGAAGAAGACCACATTCGCGGCCAGGGCCGCAGCCGCGGGCCAGACCAGCACCAGCACCCACGACCCGAGGCGCAGGTCGCCCGGTATCGGCGTGCGGTCGGCCGCGGTGCGCGCGACGACGTCGGGGTCCGGCGGACCCAGGTGCTGGCCGATCTGCCACATGAGGACGCCGGCGACCGTGGCGCCGAGCACCAGACCGGCCAGGGTGACCAGCTCGTCGCGCGCCAGGGCGAGCGACAGGACGAGTCCGAGCACCAGCCCGGCGACCCCTGCGATCAGCACGTAGAGCGCCGTGGCGGCGAACGGGTCGCGGTAGTCGGTCTCGTCGAGCCCGACCCACGAGCCGTTGACCGCGGCGCCCCGCGGCAGCGTCGCCAGGTGCTCCCACAGCCAGCCGGCCGCGGCGCCCGCGACCGCCAGCACGACGACGCAGACCACCGCCTGGACGACGCTGCGCCCCCAGCGCTCCCGGCCGCTCGGCCGCGGCTCGGACGGGCCGGGCTGTTCGAGCGACTCCGGCGCCCCGGCCCGGACGGCGTCGTCCCCCGTCGCGCTCAGCTCAGACATCCCGGCCCCAGCAGCTGCTTGAGATCGGCGAACAGCGCGGGCGTCGGCGTCACCCGCAGCGTGTCGTCCAGACGCATCACCTTCGTGGCCTCCCGGGTCAGCAGGCGCAGCCGCACCTCGGTCAGGCCGGGGTGGGTGGTCAGGACGTCGCGCAGCTGCTCGACCATCGGCGCGGTGCAGCGGGTCGAGGGCAGCGAGATCACCACCGGCCCCGACGGCCCGTCGGAGAGGTCGGGCACCGAGACCTCCTGGCCGTGCAGCTCGGGGGTGTCCTTGCTCCGCGAGAGCCGACCCCGGACGGTGAGGATGGCGTCCTGCGCGAGATGGTGCGAGACGAGCTGGTAGGCGCTGGGGAAGAACAGCACGTCGATGGCGCCGTCGAGGTCCTCGAGGGTGACCATCGCCCACGGGTCGCCCTTCTTGGTGATCTTGCGCTGCACCGAGGTGACCAGGCCGCAGACGGCGATCGGGCTGCCGTCGCCGCGCTCCTCGTCGAGCAGTAGCTGGCCGATCGTGCAGTCGGTGCCCTGGGAGAGCACGTGCTCGAGGCCGAGCAGCGGATGGTCGGAGACGTAAAGGCCGAGCATGTCGCGCTCGTGCGCCAGCAGCGTGGTCTTGTCCCACTCGGGCAGCTCGGGGAGCGTGACGCTCACGCCGAAGGAGCCGCCGGCGTCGAGATCGTCGAGACCGCCGAAGAGGGAGTCCTGGCCGATCGCCTCGTTCTTCTTGATGTCGACGTACTGGTCGACGGCCGTCTCGTGCACCGCGACCAGCGCCCGGCGCCGATGGCCGAGGTCGTCGAAGGCGCCGGCCTTAACCAGCGACTCCAGCACCCGCTTGTTGCAGGCGGGCAGCGGGATCTTGGCCATGAAGTCGTTGAAGTCGGTGAACCGGCCCTGCTCGCGTCGCGCCGCCACGACGTGGTCGACGACGTTGGCGCCGACGTTGCGCACCGCGGTGAGCCCGAAGCGGATGTCGGAGCCGACCGGGGTGAAGTCGTGGGCCGACTCGTTGACGTCCGGCGGCAGCACCCGGATGCGCATCCGCCGGCACTCGTTGAGGTAGACGGCCATCTTGTCCTTGTCGTCCTTCACCGAGGTGAGGAGCGCGGCCATGTACTCGGTCGGGTAGTTGGCCTTGAGGTAGGCGGTCCAGTACGTGATGACGCCGTAGGCCGCCGAGTGCGACTTGTTGAAGGCGTAGTCGGAGAAGGGCAGCAGGATCGCCCAGAGGGTGTCGATGGCGTCCTGCGGGTAGCCGCGCTCGAGCATGCCGGCCTGGAACCCGGCGTACTGCTTGTCGAGCTCCTCCTTCTTCTTCTTGCCCATCGCGCGGCGCAGGTTGTCGGCGGCGCCGAGGGTGAAGCCGGCGAGCACCTGGGCGATCGCCATCACCTGCTCCTGGTAGACGATCAGGCCGTAGGTCTCCCCCAGCACCGGCTCGAGGGCCTCGGCGAGCGCCGGGTGGATCGGCTCGATCGGCTCGCGGCCGTTCTTGCGCCGGGCGTACTTGTTGTGCGAGTCGGCGCCCATCGGGCCCGGGCGGTAGAGCGCGGAGACGGCGGTGATGTCGGCGAACTGGTCGGGCTGCATGGAGCGCAGCAGGGCCCGCATGCCGCCGCCGTCGAGCTGGAAGACGCCGAGGGTGTCGCCGCGGCCCATCAGCTCGTAGGTGGCGCGATCGTCGAACGGCACCTCCTCGAGCACGACCTTCTCGCCCCGGTTGGCCTCGATGCCCGCGAGCGCGTCGTCGAGGATGTGGAGGTTCGAGAGGCCCAGGAAGTCCATCTTGACCAGGCCCAGCGACTCGCACATGGGGTAGTCGAACTGGGTGATGACCGCGCCGTCCTGGGGCCGGGCCATGATCGGGACGACGTCGATCAGCGGGGTGCTGGACATGATCACGCCGGCCGCGTGCACGCCCCAGTTGCGGATCTGGCCCTCCAGGCCCAGCGCCGTCTGGTAGATCGTGCGGACGTCGGGGTCGGCGTCGTGGAGGGCGCGGAACTCCTGGCCGTCGTTGTACCGCTTGTGCTCGGCGTTGAAGAGCTCCTTGAGCGGCACGCCCTTGCCCATGACGTCGGGGGGCATGGCCTTGGTGATGCGGTCGGAGATCGCGAAGCCGTGGTCGAGCACGCGGGCGGCGTCCTTGATCGCCGCCTTCGACTTCAGCCGGCCGAAGGTGGCGATGTAGGCGACCTTGTCGCTGCCGTACTTGTCGGCGACGTACTGGATGACCTCGGCCCGACGCTGGTCGTCGAAGTCGATGTCGAAGTCGGGCATCGAGGGACGCTCGGGGTTGAGGAACCGCTCGAAGAACAGGCCGTGCTCCAGCGGGCACAGGTCGGTGATGCGCAGGGCGTACGCGGCGATCGAGCCGGCGCCGGAGCCGCGGCCGGGGCCGACCCGGATGCCGTGGTCCTTGGCCCACTGGATGAAGTCGGCGACCACGAGGTAGTACCCGCAGTAGCCCTTCTGGGAGATGATCGCCAGCTCCATGTCGACCCGGTCGCGCACCTCCTGCGTGAGGCGCTCGCCCGGGTAGCGGTGCTCGATGCCGCGCCAGACCTCCTTGGCGAACCACGACTCCTCGGTCTCACCGGCGGGGACGTCGGCGCGGGCCATGTAGCCGCCGGTGTTCTCGTGGAACTCCACCTCGCAGCGCTCGGCGATGGCGAGGGTGTTGTCGCACGCCTCGGGCATGCCGAAGCGCACCTCCCACAGCTCGCGCATCTCCTGCGGCGACTTGATGTAGTAGCCGCCGCCGTCGAACTTCAGCCGGTTGGGGTCGGAGAGCCGCTTGCCCGAGGCGACGCAGATGAGGGCGTCGTGGGCGTCGGCGTCCTCGGGGTTGTTGTAGTGCGAGTCGTTGGTGGCCAGCGGCGGGATGCCGAGCTCGCGCCCCAGGCGCAGGAGGTCGTCGCGGACCCGCTTCTCGATCGAGATGCCGTGGTCCATCAGCTCGAGGAAGACGTTCTCGCGGCCGAAGATGTCCTGCAGCTCCGAGGCCTCCTGGAGCGCCTCGTCCCACTGGCCCAGCCGCAGGCGGGTCTGGATGGCGCCGCTCGGGCAGCCGGTGGAGACGATCAGGCCCTTGCTGTGCTCGGCCAGGATCTCCTTGTCCATGCGCGGCTTGTAGAAGAAGCCCTCGAGGCTGGAGCGCGAGGAGAGCCGGAAGAGGTTGTGCATGCCCTCGGTCGACTCCGCCCACATCGTCATGTGGGTGTACGCGCCGCCGCCGGCGACGTCGTCGCCGCCCTCCTCGGCGAGGTCGCCCTTGCCCCACCGGACGCGCCGGCGCTCGCCGCGCGGGGTGCCCGGGGTCAGGTACGCCTCGATGCCGATGATCGGCTTGACGCCCGCCTTGCGCGCCTTGGAGTAGAAGTCGTAGGCGCCGTGCAGGTTGCCGTGGTCGGTCATCGCGATCGCCGGCATGCCGAGCCGCGCGGTGCGGTCGAAGAGGCCGCCGAGCAGCGACGCGCCGTCGAGCATGGAGTACTCGGTGTGGACGTGCAGGTGGACGAACGAGTCTCCGGTGCCCATGTGACGGACGTGCTCCCGCAGGGTCGAGGTGGCTGGATCGGGCGGCGCGGCCGCCGGGTGACCCGAAGGTCCGGGGAAGGCTGCCGAGTCTAGGCGAGCCGCTCCGCGATCGTGTCAGGGCCCGCCGACAGTCTCGGACGCGGCCGCGAGGCTCTCGGTGATCACGGCGTCGAGGATGCGGGCGACCCCCTCGGGGGCGAGCGCCGGCACCCGGGCCGCCACCCGCGCCGCGCAGGCGGCCTCGCGGGCGGGGTCGCGCCCGGGCGTCCGCTTGTGCGGCTGGACGGCGGCGGTGAGCGCCGCACGCCGCGCGAGGAGGTCGCCGAGGGCGAGGTCGACGTCGTCGATGCGGGCCCGGAGGAAGGCCAGCGGGTCGGCGCCCGGCCAGGCGGCCCGGACGTCGGGCGCGCCCTCCTCGTTGCCCGAGCCGTCGGTGGTCTCGAGCTCGATCACGCCGTGCCGGGCGTATAACGCCCGGGCCGGGGCGTTGCTCTCGAACACCCAGAGCTCGAACCCGTCGGGCCGCAGGCCCTGCACGAGTGCGAGCAGCGCCGAGCCGACCCCGCGGCCCTGGTGCTCGGGGGCGACGTAGAGGTCGTCGAGCCAGGCGCCGGTCAGCGTCGCGTAGCCCAGCAGGCCCGAGGCGTCCTCGGCCAGCCAGACCTCGTGACGCGCGAGGTCGAGGGAGCCGAGGTGGGCGAGCACCTCGGCGTGCGGGTGCACCGGCGCCGGCATGGCCGGGACGGCGTGCCGCCGCGCCGCCCAGTGCAGCGCGGCGACGGCCGGGAGGTCGTCGGGCGAGGCGGGACGCAGGACGAGGTCGGCGGCGTCAGTGGGCACCGCGGATGACCTCGAGCGCGTGGGCGAGGTCGTCCGGGTAGGGCGACTCGTAGCTCACCTGCTCGCCGGTGTCGGGGTGCTCGAAGCCCAGCCGGACGGCGTGCAGCCACTGCCGCTCCAGCCCGACGCGGCGCGCGAGCGACGGGTCCGCGCCGTAGGTGAGATCGCCGACGCACGGGTGCTTGAGCGCCGACATGTGCACCCGGATCTGGTGGGTGCGGCCG
Organism: Nocardioides sp. TRM66260-LWL; assembly: GCF_020075545.1. GTDB lineage: Bacteria > Actinomycetota > Actinomycetes > Propionibacteriales > Nocardioidaceae > Nocardioides. Next base: position 518,024 of record NZ_JAIQZK010000001.1, on the reverse strand, counting down.
GTCTCGAGGTGCACCTCGAGCAGACTGGCGAACCGGTGTGCCTCGAGGGTCTCGTAGTGCGTGACCGACGCCCGCCCGTCCGCCATGACGGCGAATTTGTAGTCGGCCTTGGGGTGCCGGCCGATCGGCGCGTCGATCGTGCCCTCGAGCGGGTCGGGGTGGCCCTGGACGAGCGCGTGGTAGGTCTTGTCGACCGTGCGCTGGCGGAAGGCGTCCTTCAGCACCGAGTACGCGTGCTCGGACTTCGCGATCACCATGACGCCCGAGGTGCCGACGTCGAGCCGCTGGACGATGCCCTGCCGCTCGGAGGCCCCGCTGGTGGCGATGCGGAAGCCGGCGCCCGCGAGGTGGCCGACGACCGTGGGGCCGGTCCAGCCCGGCGAGGGGTGCACGGCGACGCCCACCGGCTTGTCGATCACCACGATGGCGTCGTCGTCGTGGATGATCCCGATGCCCTCGACCACCTCGGGCACGATCTCGAGCGGGTCGACCAGGCTGGGCACGGTGACCTCGAGCAGGGAGCCCGGCACGACGCGGTCGCTCTTGCCGACGGCGAGGCCGTCGATCAGCACGTGGCCCTGGGCGATCAGGTCGGCCGCACGGGTGCGGGAGAGCCCGAACATCCGCGCGATGGCGGCGTCGACCCGCTCGCCGGCCAGCCCGTCGGGCACCGGCAGGGTGCGCTGTTCGCCGCCGGTCACGCCGTCTGCTCCGGGGAGTCCGCGGGCCCGGGAGGCTCAGCCGACCCGGACGGCTCCGCCGCGCGTCGGCCGTCGAGCCGCACGCCGCGGAAGGTCTGGACGAGGATGATCGCGGCGGCGAGGTTGATGCAGACGTCGGCGAGGTTGAAGATCGGCCAGTTCGGCAGCATGAGGAAGTCGACGACGTGGCCGCGCAGCGGCCCGGGGGCGCGCACAAGCCGATCCGTGAGGTTGCCCGCGACCCCGGCGAGCAGCAGCCCCAGGCCGGCCGCCCACAGCGGCGTCGCCAGGCGTCGGCTCAGCACGAGCACCACCACGACCGCCGCGATCGCCAGCAGGCTGAGGCCCGCGGTGAAGCCGGTGCCGGTGGAGAACGCGGCCCCCGGGTTGCGCACGAGGTTGAGCTGCAGCAGGGAGCCGACCAGCGGCACGTCGTCACGGCCGGTCAGGTGCTCGACCGCGAGCACCTTGGTGACGACGTCGGCGGCGTAGGCGACCAGCGCGACGACCGCGAAGAGGATCCGGGCCCGGCGTCGGGCGGCACGAGGGGGCTCCGACTCCGCGCCGGCGATGCCGGCGGTGGCGTCTAGCGACGCTCCTCCCGCTGCTTGCATGACATGCACAGTGTGGCACGCGGGAAGGCCATGAGCCGCATCTTGCCGATGGGCCCGCTGCACGCCTCGCACACGCCGTAGGTGCCGTCGTCGATGCGCTGGACGGCCCGCTCGATCTGGGCCAGCTTGTCGCGCTCGTTGCTCAGGACGGTCAGCTCGTGGTCGCGCTCGAAGCTCGACGAGCCGACGTCGGCCTGGTCGTGGCCCGCGCCGTCGCCGGAGTCGCGCATGAGGTGGGAGAGCTCGGCCTCGAGCTCGCCGACGACCTCTCGGCTGTGGGCCTCCTGCTCGCGCAGCTCGGCGAGCACCTCGTCGAGCTCGGCCTGGGTCCAGGCCTCCTCGCCGTCCTTGACGACGAGGGACGCCGCGGCGGCTCGGCTGGTGCGACTGGTGCGTGACTCGGCCTGGGACACGGATCGGCTCTCCCTCGGTGGACGGTGGAAGGGGATTGCTCAGGACTGCTCGACGGGACGTGGTCGTCGGGAGAAGTGTCCAGGGTGGGCCCAACTGCGGATCCCGCCCCCGCGCCCTCCCGACGCGGTGCCGGGAGGCTAGCCGCTGGTCGGACGCGGTTCAACGCGTCCGGGGCGGCCGTGACGTCCGCTCACGCAGCCGGGCCCCCACCCGCCCGGAGGCGGCGTGGGGGCCCGGAGAGGCTCGTCGAGCGGGACGGGGCTCAGCCCTCGTCGTCGCCCAGGATGGAGCGGAGCCGCTTCGGCGCCCGGCCGTCGTCGGCCTGGCCGGTCTCGCCGGAGCCGGCCAGCGCCTCGAGCTGCTGGGTGAAGTAGCTCTTCAGGCGGGAGCGGTACTCGCGCTCGAACGAGCGCAGGTTCTCGACCTCGGTGTTGAGCTTGTCGCGCTCGCGCTCGAGGTCGCCGAACATCTGCTGTCGACGCTCGGCGGTCTCGGAGTCGAGCATCTGCGCCCGGGTGTGCGCGTCGGTCTCGAGGCGCTCGGCGCGGCCCTTGGACTCGCTCTCGAGGCGCTCGGCCTTGGTGCGGGCCTCGCCGATGATCGCGTCGGCCTGGTTCTTGGCGTCCTCGACGAGCTCGTCGGCGTTGCGCGTGGCGATCTCGAGCAGGCGGGCCGCGGCGTTGGACGCCTCGGGCACCGTCTCGACGCGGATCGTCTGCACGCCGGTCTCGGAGACCGCCGGGGCGACGGGCGCGGGGGTCGGGACGGGCGCGGGGGTCGGGGCGACCGGCTGGGGCTTCTCGACCACGGGGGCCGAGGCGCCGCTCTGCACGGAGGAGAGCCGTGCGCGCAGGTCGTCGTTCTCCTTCGTGAGGCGGGCCAGCTCGGCCTCCACCTCGTCGAGGAACTGGTCGACCTCACCCATGTCGTAGCCCTCGCGCAGCCGGACCGGCGTAAAGCGCTTGTTGCTCACGTCCTCAGGCGTCAGCGGCATGACCTCACCTATCTATCGCAGGAACTCTCGGTATGGCACGCGGGTCCGCCGCGCAGGCGTGCGCGGGACCGTCGGGGGAACAATAGCCCCATCGCTGGGGCTGGTGTGACCAGCGGGGGTTCATCGGGCGGTCGCGGCCCGTTGGCCTGCCGTCCGCCCCCGACCGGCCCCACCGGATCAGGCGTTGGCCAGCAGGATCCGGTTGTTCAGGTTGAGCAGCACGTAGGTGATGATCAGCACCAGGATGAAGCTGATGTCGAGGGCCAGCCCGCCGATCCGCAGCGGCGGGATGAGCCGGCGCAGCGCCTTGATCGGCGGATCGGTGACCGAGTAGACGGCCTCCAGGAGCACCAGGAGGATGCCCGTCGGCGCCCACGACCGGGCGAAGACCTGGATCCAGTCGACGACGAAGCGCACGAACATGAACACCAGGAAGAGCGTCAGGACGACGTAGATGACGGTGCCCACGATCTCCACGTCGGAGGGTCCTCTCAGCTCTGGTTGAAGAAGTCGCCCTCGGCGATCCGCGCGCGGTCCTCGGCGGTGACCGTGACGTTGGCGGGCGAGAGCAGGAACACCTTGGCGGTGACGCGCTCGATCGTGCCACGCGTCGCAAAGACCAGGCCGGCGGCGAAGTCGACCAGGCGCTTGGCGTCGGCGTCGCTCATCTCGGTGAGGTTCATGATCACCGGGATGCCGTCGCGGAAGTGCTCCCCGATGGTGCGCGCCTCGTTGTAGGTGCTCGGGTTGACCGTGACGATGCGCGGCAGGTCGAGCACCGGGGCGCTCACCGGCGCGACCGGGCTGACGGGACGACGACGCTCGGCGAGGTCGGCCACGACCGGCCGGGCCTCGCGTGCGGGCGCGGGACGGGCCGCGGGCACCGCCTGGGTCTCGTGCAGGTCGTGGGCGCCGTCGGCGTCCCACTCGTCGTACCGGCCGGTGTCCTCGACCAGGCCGAGGTACTCCCCCAGCCTGCGCATCGCGCCACTCATGACCTACCGTCCTCAGCTGCTCGGGCGCCCGGTGGGGGCGCCGATGGATGTGAACCTAACGGACCTCGGGCCTCGGACCGAGGATTGCGGAGCCGACGCGCACGTGTGTCGCGCCGTGGGCGACGGCCTGCTCCAGATCGCCGCTCATGCCGGCCGAGAGCCGCACGGCCCCGGGGTGGTCGGCGAGCAGCCGCTCGTGCACCGCGGCGAGGCGGGCGAAGGCCGCGGCGGGGTCCTCGCCCAGGGGGGCGACGGCCATCAGGCCGCGCAGCCGCAGGCCGTCCTCGGCCGCGACGAGGTCGGCCAGCGCGGGGACGTCGTCGGGGTCGGCGCCGGCGCGCTGGTCGCGTCCGGGCGGGTCGAGGCTCACCTGGACGAGGACGTCGACCTCGGCGCCGCGCTCGCGCGCGCCGCGTCCGAGGGGCGCCACGAGCTTCGCGCGGTCGACGGACTCGACGACGTCGGCGTAGCGGGCGACCGCCGCCGCCTTGTTCGACTGCAGCCCGCCGATGAAGTGCCAGCGCAGGCCGGCCGCCGCGAGGTCGGCCAGCTCGGCGGCCTTGGCCTCGGCCTCCTGGTGCCGGTTCTCCCCCACCTCGCGCACGCCCAGCGCGTGCAGCGCCGCGACGTCGGAGGCCGGGAAGAACTTCGTGACGACGACCAGCCCGACGTCGTCGGGTCGACGCCCCGCTGCCTCGGCCGCCCGCGCGATGCGGCCGCGCACGGCGTCCAGCCGGCTCGCGAGCTCCTCGGCCCGGCTCACGACGGGGCCAGGCGCACGAGGGCCCCGAGCCGACCGGCCTCGGCGCCGTCGCGGCGGTGGGAGTAGAGGTCGGCGCGCTCGCGGGTGCAGCCGAGCACCCGCTCGACCCGGCCGACGCCGGCGGCCGCGAGCTGCGCCGCGACTCCCGCCCCGAGGTCGAGCGCCGGGGTGCCGGCGCGGGTGGTCGAGACGGTCTCGGGATGGAGCGACCCCACCTGCTCGCGCATCTCCCAGGGCACCTCGTAGCAGTGCCCGCAGACGTGGGGGCCGATCCAGGCGGTCAGCGCGGAGGCGGCCCCGAGCCGGCGCGCCGCCTCGACGGCGGCCGGCACGACGCCGGCCACCAGCCCCTCGCGCCCCGCGTGGACGACGCCGACGACGCGGGCGTCGGGATCGGCCAGGACGATCGGGACGCAGTCGGCGACCCGCACCAGCAGGGTGACGCCGGCGCGGGCGGTGACGAGGGCGTCGGCCTCGGGACGCTCGTAGGGGTCCAGCGGGGTCGCGTCGTCGACGACGGCCACGGCGGCGCCGTGCACCTGACGCAGGTCGGCGAGGGCGTCGCCGGGGCCGAAGTCGGCCTGCAGGAGCCGGAGGTTCTCCGCGAGCGCGTCCGGGTCGTCGACCGGCGGGCCGTCGGGCTGCGCCGGACGCGGCAGCGCCAGGTTGAGCTGGTCGAACGGGTAGGCGCTGACGCCGCCGAGCCGGTCGGTGAAGGCCAGCTCGACGGCGCCGAGACGCTCACGGCTCAGGTACATGCGCTCACTTCAGGAAGTCGGGGACGTCGAGCTCGTCGTCGTCGAACTGCACCGGCCGGGGCGCCGGACGCGAGGCGACGGGAGCCGGGCTCGCGGGGGCCGGGGTCGCCGGACGCGGTGCGGCGGGCTGGGCGGCCCGCTCCTCCGCGCGGGTGACCGTGGCGCCGACGGCGGCACGGGTCTCCTCCGGGGTCGCGGTCGGCGCGGGCGCGGCCTTCGGCTCGCGCCGCAGCACGGTGCCCTCGTCGCGACGCTTGGGGGTGCCGCCGTCGAAGCCCGCGGCGATGACGGTGACCCGCACCTCGTCGCCGAGGGCGTCGTCGATGGTGGCGCCGAAGATGATGTTGGCGTCGGGGTGCACGGCCTGGGCGACCAGGGCGGCGGCCTCGTTGATCTCGAAGAGGCCGAGGTCGGAGCCGCCGGCGATGGAGAGCAGCACGCCGTGGGCGCCGTCGATGCTGGCCTCGAGCAGCGGGCTGGAGACCGCCATCTCGGCCGCGGCCACCGAGCGGTCCTCGCCGCGGGCCGAGCCGATGCCCATCAGCGCGGAGCCGGCGTTGGCCATCACGGACTTCACGTCGGCGAAGTCGAGGTTGATCAGGCCCGGCGTGGTGATCAGGTCGGTGATGCCCGAGACGCCCTGCAGCAGCACCTGGTCGGCCTGCTTGAAGGCGTCGAGCACCGAGACGTTGCGGTCGCTGATCGAGAGCAGCCGGTCGTTCGGGATGACGATCAGGGTGTCGACCTCCTCGCGGAGCGCGGCGATGCCCTCCTCGGCGGAGTTCGCGCGGCGGCGACCCTCGAAGGCGAACGGCCGGGTGACGACGCCGATGGTCAGCGCGCCGAGCGAGCGGGCGATGCGGGCCACGACGGGCGCGCCGCCGGTGCCGGTGCCGCCGCCCTCGCCGGCGGTCACGAACACCATGTCGGCGCCCTTGATGACCTCCTCGATCTCGTCGGCGTGGTCCTCGGCCGCCTTGCCGCCGACGTCGGGGTTGGCGCCGGCGCCGAGGCCGCGGGTGAGCTCGCGACCGATGTCGAGCTTGACGTCCGCGTCGCTCATGAGCAGCGCCTGGGCGTCGGTGTTGATGGCGATGAACTCCACGCCCTTCAGCCCGACCTCGATCATCCGGTTGACGGCGTTCACGCCGCCGCCGCCGATGCCGACGACCTTGATGATGGCCAGGTAGTTCTGTGCTGCGCCCATGGCGGCTCGCCTCTCGGTGGGATCTCGGTCTGGAGCGGGGACGGTCTCGACAACCCTGACCCTCAGGTAGAGGGTTATAGTTATGTCAACCTCGTCGTGGGCACGACAGTAGGCAGCGATCGACGTCGGGGCGCGCCGACACGCCGCGACCCGCCGTCGACGTCGCCCTGAACGTCGCCGTCGACGGTGCCCGTCGACGCCCGGGTCGGAGGTCAGCCGCGCGTGCTGGGCCGCGAGGGCACCGAGACGTCGTAGCGCTGCGCCTTCTGTCGCAGCAGCAGGGCGAGCACCTCGGCCTTCTGCTGCGAGCCCGCGCTGCTCCCCCAGACGACGGTGCGACCGTCGCGCAGGTCGAGGGAGATCCGGTCGACGGTGCGCACCGAGACGTGGTCGACCCGGGCGCGGAGGTCCGGCGCCAGCGACGTGACGACCTTCGCCGCCTCCGCCAGCGCGGCGGCGGACGTGCCGGTGGTGCTCTCGATCAGCGGCAGGTCCTTCGGCGGGGAGGAGAACGACCGGAACACCGAGCCGGAGTCGTCGAGGCCGCGCAGCAGGCCGCCGATGCGCACGACGGCGACGACCTGGCGCTCGGTGATCGTGATGCGCACCGTGTGCGGCCACGACCGCGTCACGTCGGCCGACGCGACGCCGGCCAGGGCCTGCACGCGCATGCGGATGCGGCCGAGGTCGACGCGTGCGAGCGGCTCGCCGACCGGCACGCGGGCGGCCTGCGCGACGTCGGCCGCGCTGAGCTGTCCGGCGCCCTCGACGTCGACGGACCTGGCGGTTAGCCACGGCGAGAGCCACACCGCGTACGCGCCGCCGCCGAGCAGCACCACCGCCACGACGAGCGCGAGCACGCGGCGCAGCGTGAGCGCGCGACGCGCCCACTGCCGACGGGCGAACGCGCGCCGGGCGCGGGCGTCGGCGTCGAGCGGGCCGCGTCGCAGGGCCATGCTCAGGCGTCCGCGCCGAGCCGGGCCAGGACCTGCGGACCGAGGGCGGTGACGTCGCCGGCGCCGAGGGTGAGCACGAGGTCGCCGGGTCGCGCCCGCTCGACCAGGGTCGCGACCACGCGGTCGCGGTCGGCCTCGAACACCACCCGGTCGTCCGGCAGCGGCACGGCGTCGGCGACGAGCGCGCCGGTGACGGCGGGGTCGGCGGGCTCGCGGGCCAGGTAGACGTCGAGCACGACCACCTCGTCGGCGGCGCCGAGGGCGGCGCCCATCTCGCCGGCGAAGATCCGCGTGCGCGAGACCAGGTGCGGCTGGAAGGCGACGAGCACGCGCCCCTCCCCCGCGATCGCCCGGGCGGCCTCGAGGTCACCCACGATCTCGGTGGGGTGGTGGGCGTAGGAGTCGTAGACGCGCACGCCGGCGGCCTCGCCCTTGCGCTCCATCCGCCGCTTGGTGCCGGTGTAGGCGGCCAGGCCGCGCCGCAGCGCGTCGCGGTCGTGGCCGAGCTCCAGGCCCGTGGCGAGGGCGGCGAGCGCGTCGGCGCGGTAGTGCTCGCCCGGCGACCACAGGCGGACGCCGTCGAGCGCCGCCGGGCCGAGGTCGACGCCGTCGTCGCTGCGGGCCGAGACCCGCAGCACGCGTCCGCCGGCGGCCTCGTGGCGCGTCCCGAGGGCCGCCGCGCCGGGGTCGTCGGCCACCACGACGAGGAAGCCGTCGGGGTCGAGGGTGGCGACGAAGTCGTCGAAGGCCGCGGCGTACGCCTCGGGGGTGCCCCAGGTGTCGAGGTGGTCGGCGTCGACGTTGGTGACGATCGCCGCGTGCGGGCGGTAGTGGAGGAACGCGCCGTCGCTCTCGTCGGCCTCGGCCACGAAGAGCGGTCCGCTGCCGTCGGCGGCGTTGACGCCCGTGGCGGCGAGATCGCCGCCGATGGCGTAGGCCGGGTCGGCGCCGGCCTCCTGCAGGGCGACGGTGAGCAGGGAGGTGGTGGTGGTCTTGCCGTGCGTGCCGGCCACCGCGACGACGGTGCGGCCGAGCATCACCGAGACCAGCGCGGTGGAGCGCGGCCAGATCCGCAGGCCGCGACGCACGGCCTCCCGGTACTCGGGGTTGTCCTCGTGCACCGCGGTGGAGACGACGACGACGTCGCCGTCGCGCAGGTGGTCGAGGTGCCGCGCGTCGTGACCGTGGTGGGCGGTGGCGCCCAGGGCGCGCAGCGCGGCCAGCGTGGGCGAGTCGACGCCGTCGCTGCCGCTGACCTCGACGCCGCGGGCCAGCATGAGCCGGGCGATGCCGGACAGGCCGGCGCCGCCGAGGCCGATCAGGTGGACGCGCCGGAGCTCGCCTGCGGGCACGCGCTCCTCGGGGACGGGCAGCCTCATGCGCCGGCCACCTCGAGCACCAGGCGCGCGAGCCGCTCGTCGGCGTCGCGCGGGATGAGGGCGGAGGCGGCCGCGCCCATCGCCGCGAGCCGCGCGGGGTCGGTGAGCAGCGCCGGGACGTGCTCGCGCACCCACGCGGTGGTGAGGTCGGCGTCGGCGACGAGGAGCGCGCCGCCGGCCGCGACGACCGGCTCGGCGTTGCGGGCCTGCTCCCCGTTGCCGACCGGCAGCGGGACGAGGACGGCCGGCAGTCCGACCGCCGCGGCCTCGGTGACGCTGTTCGCGCCGGAGCGGCACAGGGTGAGGTCGGCGGCCGCGTAGGCGAGGTCCATCCGGTCGACGTAGTCGAGCACCCGGTACGGCGCCGCGCCCTCGACCGGGACGGGCGGCTCCGCCCCGCCGTGCCTGCCCTGCACGTGCAGCACCTGGACGCCCGCCGCCGCGAGCTCGGGCGCGGCGGCCGAGACCTGCTGGTTGAGCCGGCGCGCGCCCTGGGAGCCGCCGGTGACGAGCAGCGTCGGCCGGTCGGCGTCGAGGCCGAAGAACGCGCGGGCCTCGGCCCGTGCACCCGGCCGGTCGAGGCCGGAGATCATCGTCCGGATCGGCAGGCCGACGTGCTCGGCGCGGGGCAGCGGCGTGCCGGGGAAGCTCACCGCGACCCGGCGCGCGAGACGGGCGCCGAGGCGGTTGGCGATGCCCGGCAGGGCGTTCTGCTCGTGCACGACCACCGGCAGGCCGCGACGGCGCGCGGCGAGGTAGGCCGGCACCGACACGTACCCGCCGTAGCCGACGACGACGTCGGGCTGCACGCGGTCGAGCACCTCGGCCGCGGCGCGGACCGCGCCGCGCAGGCGGCCCGGCACGCGCAGCAGGTCGGCGCCGGGGCGGCGCGGCAGCGGCACCGGCGGGACGAGCTCGAGGGCGTAGCCCGCGGCCGGGACGACCGTGGTCTCCAGGCCGCGCGGCGTGCCGAGGCAGGTGATCGCGACGTCGGGTCGGAGCCGGCGCAGGGCGTCGGCGGTGGCGATCAGGGGCGAGGTGTGGCCGGCGGTTCCACCGCCGGCGAGCAGGACGCGCATCGGTCGTACAACCTAGCCGGGCGCGCCGGCCTCAGCGTCGACGCCCCGGGGCGGCGAGCCCCGTGCTGCGGCGACGCCGCTGGGCCAGGGCGCGGGCGGCCTCGGGCTCGCGTCGGGCGAAGCCGATCACCAGCCCCAGCCCGACGAGGGTGGGCACGAGGGCCGAGCCGCCGTAGGAGACCAGCGGGAGCGGGATGCCGATGACCGGCAGCAGCGCCAGCACCATGCCGATGTTGATCACCATCTGGCCGAGGATCCACACCACGACGCCGAAGGTGACGTAGCGGACGAAGACGTCCTGCGTCTGCCGGGCGACCCGCAGCGCGGCGTAGGCGAGGGTGAGGAACAGCCCGATCACCAGCAGGGTCCCGACCAGGCCGAGCTCCTCGCCGAGCACCGCGAAGATGAAGTCGGTGTGCGCCTCCGGCAGCTGGCCCCACTTCTGGCGCGAGGCGCCGATGCCCTCGCCGAACCAGCCGCCGGTGGCCAGCGCGAAGAGGCCGTGCGCCGGCTGCCAGCCCGACTGGTGGAAGTCGTTCATGGGGTCGGTGAAGTTCATCAGCCGGGTGACGCGCTCCGGGCTGGTGCCCGCGAGCGCGAAGGCGGCCACGCTGACGCCGATGAGCGCGAAGCCGAAGAGCCGCGCGGGCGCGCCGACGACCCAGAGCAGGCCGACGAGGATCGCGAAGAAGACCAGCGCGGTGCCGAGGTCGTGGCCGGCGAGCACCGGCAGCGTCAGCAGCAGGATGCCGGGCACGACGGGCATGACGAAGTGGTGCAGGCCGCCGTCGAGCCGGCGCTGCTTGTTGGCGTAGACGTGGGCGGCCCAGAGCACCATGGCCAGCTTCGCGATCTCGGCTGGCTGGATCTGCACCGGCCCGACGGCGAGCCAGTTCTGGTTGCCGTTGATCCGCACGCCGACGAAGACGGTCGCGACGAGCAGCAGGAGCGAGACGACGTAGGCCAGCGGGGCCACGGCGCGCACCGCGCGCTGCGGCATCCGGGAGGCGATCCACGCGCAGGGCAGGCCGATCGACACCCACATCAGCTGGCGCAGGACCACGGCGTAGGAGTCGCCGTCGTTCTGCTCGTAGGAGTACACGCTCGACGCGCTCATCACCATGATCAGGCCGAGCAGGAGGAGCAGGCCGGACGCGCCCAGCAGCAGGTAGTAGGCGGTCAGCGGCCGGTCGAGGGCGTCCTGCAGCGACTCCACCGCGCTGCGGACGGTGCCGCGACGGGCGGGCGGCGCGAGGTACTGGGTGTCCTCGGGATTCGCGGTGGACAACGCCCGACCTCCTCCGCGGCGCCGGGCCGCGCTGTCACGAGGCTCCGAGGAGCCGTCCCATCAGTCCCACCAGTCTCACGGGTCCCGGGAGTGTTGCGCGGCACATCCGCCGCGTGTCGCCGGGCCGGGCGGCGCCGGACGCCGAACGCCCCCGGCCGCGGTCAGCGGGCGGCGGCGCGCAGGCCGTCGCGCACGGCCGCCTGCGGGACGCCGCGGGCGCGGGCGAGGGCGGCGGCGACCAGCGCGTCGGCCACCTGCTCGGGCTCGACGTCCGCGGGACCGACGTCGGCCAGCGCCCCGAGCTCCGCGGCGGAGGTGGCCCGCTCGGCGATGAACGCGCGGTCGACGAGGAGGTCCTCCACCAGGCCGAGCATGCCGACGGTCGGCGTGCCGAGCGTCACGCCGATCGCCCGCGCGCCCTCGACCACGTCGGCGTCGCGCACCAGCACCTCGGCACCGGGGTCGTCGACGCGGTAGACGCAGGCCTCCTGGACGAGCCCGTAGGCCCGGCCGAGCCGGCGGTCCTCCCCCGGCGCGACCACGGCGGCGGCGAGCGGCGACATCGCCCCGGCGTCGCGCAGCTGGGCCGCGCTCAGGCCCACGACCAGGGCGTCGTAGGGCACGGGGTCCATGACCGCCTCGACGAGCGGCAGGCCCTCCTCGCCCGCGACGACCGTCCGCAGGCCCTCGGCCCGGAGGATCGCCTCGGCCGCGTGGAGCACCCCGCGGATCGGCCGGCCGCCGGCGACCACCAGCCACGGCGCCGGGGCGTCGGGGTCGCGCAGGCGCCACGCCAGCCCCACCTCGCCCCAGACCGGCAGGGCGCGCCGGTGCGCCTGCGCCGGCAGCGGCGCGTCGGCCGCGACGTCCGGCGAGACGACGACGACGTCGACGTCGCGCAGGTCGTCCTCGACCCGCGCGGTGGTGGCGCCGGGCTCGAGCCGCAGCCGCGCGCCCAGCACCTCGAGCAGCTCGGCCTGCTCCTCGCGTCCGCGCGCGGTCTCGTCGACCACCGCGACCTGCGCGCCGAGGTGCAGGAGGTTGTCGGCGGCCGCGAAGCCCGCGGCGTCGAAGCCGACGACCAGCGCCCGCACCGACGACCAGTCGTCGGCGCGGCCGAGCGCCTCGGGGTCGACCGGCGCGCTCACGTGCCCGCGACCCACTCGGCGTAAAAGACGCCGAGGCCGCCGGCCACGCACAGGCCCGCGATGATCCAGAAGCGGATGACCACCGTGACCTGCTCCCAGCCGAGCATCTCGAAGTGGTGGTGGATGGGCGCCATCCGGAAGATCCGTCGGCCATTGCTGAGCCGGAAGAAGGACACCTGGAGCATCACCGAGACGGTCTCGAGCACGAAGAGGCCGCCGAGCAGCACCAGCAGCAGCTCGGTGCGGGTGAGGATCGCCAGGCCCGCCAGGGCCGAGCCGAGCGCCAGCGAGCCGGTGTCGCCCATGAAGATCTGAGCCGGCGAGGCGTTCCACCACAGGAAGCCGAAGCAGGCGCCGGTGATCGAGGCGGCCACGATCGCGAGGTCGAGCGGATCGCGCACGTCGTAGCACTTGCCGTAGGTGATGTCGGCCTGGCCGCACCACTGGTTGTTCTGCCAGATGTTGACGAACGTGTAGGCGCCGAACACCGCCATGCTCGAGCCGGCGGCCAGGCCGTCGAGGCCGTCGGTGAGGTTGACCGCGTTGGAGGTCGCGGTGACGGTGAGCCAGATCAGGGCCATCACCAGCACCGTCGGCAGCGTCAGCCACGCGATGTCGCGGGTGAAGCTGATCGCGTGCGAGGCCGGCGTCTGCCCGCGGTCGTCCTCGAGCATCGGGCTCAGCGCCAGGCCGCCGAAGACCAGCGCGATGAGCGTCTGGCCGATGAACTTGGCCTTGCTGCGCAGGCCCAGGCTGCGCTGCTTGTAGATCTTGATGAAGTCGTCGATGAAGCCCACCAGGCCCATGCCGACGAACAGGAAGAGCAGCAGCAGCGCCGACGCGCTGGGCATCTCGCCGGTGATCAGCTTGGCCAGCAGGTAGCCGAGCACGGCGGCGGCGATGATCGCGACGCCGCCCATCGTCGGGGTGCCGCGCTTGGTGTGGTGGCTGGTCGGGCCGTCGTCTCGGATCTCCTGGCCGTAGCCCATGCGCGTGAACTGCGTGATCGCCACACGGGTGCCCAGGAGGGAGAGGAGCAGCGCGAAGCCGCCGCCCAGGAGGATCGCTCTCATCGGCGGGGATTCTCCCCCACGCGCTCGGCGGCCAGTCGCGCGGCCTCCTCGGCCACGACCACGCGGTCGTCGAAGGGCGTGACGACGCCGTGCGCCTCCTGGCCCGTCTCGTGCCCCTTGCCCGCCACCACGACGACGTCGCCGGGCGACGCGAGCGAGAGCGCCAGGGCGATGGCCGCGCGGCGATCGCCGACGTCGTGGATCTCGGCGCGCTCGGCGTCGGGCACCCCCGCGGCGCCGGCGGCGACCGCCGCGCGGATCGCGGCGGGGTCCTCGGTGCGGGGGTTGTCGTCGGTGACGACGAGGACGTCGGCCAGGCGCGCGGCGAGCTCGCCCATGAGCGATCGCTTGCCCGGGTCGCGGTCGCCGCCGGCGCCGAGGACGACGAGGAGGCGGCCACGGGTCAGCGGGCGCAGCGTCGTGAGGGCCGCCTCGACGGCGTCCGGCTTGTGGGCGTAGTCGACGACGACCGTCAGGTCGAGGTCGGTGGCCACCCGCTCGAGGCGACCGGGGACGCCGGGGCCCTCCGCGATGCCGCGGGCGACGGCGGCGACGTCCAACCCGGCCTCGCCGCAGGCGGCCAGCGCCGCGAGCGTGTTGGCCACGTTGTAGCGGCCCGCGAGCGGGCACCGGGCCTCGACGACCAGGCCGTCGGGCCCGCGCAGGGTGAACGTGGAGCCGCCGGGTCCGGACACGACGTCGGTCGCGCGCCAGTCGGCGTCGCGGTCGATCGCCATGGTGCGCACGCTCAGGCCGCCGGCGCGGGCCTGCTCGACCAGCCGCCGGCCGTGCTCGTCGTCGACGTCCACCAGCCCGAGCCGCGCCCGCTCGGGGGTGAACAGCGAGGCCTTGGCCTGGAAGTAGTCCTCCAGCGTCGGGTGGAAGTCGAGGTGGTCGCGCCCCAGGTTCAGGAAGACCGCGACGTCGAAGACCGTGCCGTCGACGCGTCCGAGCACCAGCGCGTGACTCGAGACCTCCATCGCGCAGACCTCGACCTCGCGCTCGCGCATGACGGCGAAGAGGCCCTGCAGGTCCGGCGCCTCGGGCGTGGTGAGGCTCGTGGCGACGTCGCGCCCCGCGATGCGGGTGCCGACCGTGCCGACGACCGCGGCCACGACGCCCGCCTGGTGCAGGCCGCCCTCGGCGAGCCGCGTCGTGGTGGTCTTGCCCTGCGTGCCGGTGACGCCGATGAGCGTCAGCGCCTCGCCCGGGTCGCCGTACAGACGGGCCGCGAGCCGGCCGAGCACCGCGCGCGGCGTCGGGTGCACGAGCACCGGCACGGACGTCTCGCCGAGCAGGTCGGCGCCCGCGGGATCGGTGAGCACCGCGACGGCCCCGGCGTCGATCGCGTCGGCGGCGAACTCCGCCCCGTGCCGGCGGGCTCCGGGCAGCGCGGCGTAGAGGTCGCCGGCCTGCACCCGCTGCGAGCCGAGGCTGACGCCGGTGACGACGACCTCGTCATCGGCGACGTCACCGGCGCCGTCGAACGGCAGGTCGAGCCAGGCGGCGACCTGCGCGAGCAGGGTGCGCAGGGGCCTGGCCGGGCGCAGGTCGCTCACCACGTGACGGGCAGGGAGGACGGCGCGGTGCCGGTGGGCGGCACGGCGTACCGGCGCAGGGCGTAGCTCATGATCTCGGAGAATGCCGGGCCGGCGACCGATCCGCCACCTCCGCCGTTGCGCGGGTTCTGCACCACGACGTAGACGGTGAAGCGCGGGTCGTCGGCCGGGGCGAAGCCGGCGAAGGAGACGGTGAAGGTGCCGTCGTAGCAGCCGCAGTCGGGGTTCGCGCGCTGTGCGGTGCCGGTCTTGCCGGCGACCCGGTAGCCCGGCACCCGCGCGCCGGGGGCGACGCCGGCGTCCGGGTCGACGACCCGCTCCATCATGAGCGTGGTCTGCCGCGCCGCTCCCGCGCTGACGACCCGGCGGGTGGTCGCGTCGTCGGAGCCGACGGTGCGGCCGTCCGCGGTGGTCGCGTGGCCGAGCACCAGGCTCGGGTCGACCCGCACGCCGCGGTTGGCGATGGTGTTGACCGCGGCGGCCATCTGCACGGCGTTGACCGACACCGACTGGCCGAACGCGATGCGGTCCTGCACCTGCGGGGTCCACTGCGCGCCCGACGGCAGGATGCCCGGCGCCTCGCCCTGCACGCCGACGCCGGTGGCCCGGCCGAGCCCGAAGCGCTCGAGGTACCCGCGCAGCTGTCCCGCGTCGAACCGGTCGGCGGCCAGCACGGTGCCGATGTTGGACGACTTCGCGAGCACGCCGGCCAGCGTGAGGCGCAGCGTGTCGTGCGGGAACCAGTCGTGGATGACGCGGTCCTGGCGGGCCAGCGAGCCCGGGACGGTGAGCCGGGTGCGGTCGGTGACCTTGCCGGCGTCGATGAGGGAGGAGAGCGTCAGCACCTTCTCCACCGAGCCCGGCTCGTAGACGTCGCGCAGCGAGCGGGCGCCGCGATCGGCCTTCGGCGAGGCGGCCGGGTCGTTCGCGTCGTAGCTGGGGTAGTCGGCCAGCGACAGCACCTGGCCGGTGCGGCTGTCGAGGACGACGGCGACGCCGGAGTCGCCCCGCGCCTGCTCGACGGTCGTGCGCAGCACCCGCTGGACGTACCACTGCAGGTCGCGGTCGATCGTGGTGGTGAGGTCCGCGCCGTTCCTCGCCGGGACGACCGTGCTCTGGCCCAGCGGGATGCGGTTGCCGTTGGCGCGGCTGTCGACGCTGTAGGTGGCCGAGCCGTCGCGGCCGGCGAGCACGGAGTCGAACATCGCCTCGAAGCCGGCGAGGGGCCGGGCGACGCCGTCCTGGTCGGGCAGGCCGAGGAAGCCGACGAGGTTCGCCGCGACGTCCTTGGACGGGTAGACGCGGATCGGGTCGCGCTCGGTGGAGAGCCCGTCGAAGCCGCGCGCCTTCGCCTGGGCGACGACCCGGGTCGCGAGGTCGGCCGGCACCTGACGCGCCAGGTACTGGAACTGGGTGTCGGTGGCCCGCAGCCGCTGCAGCAGGGTGAAGTAGTCCAGGTGCAGGCGGGTGGCCAGCAGCTTGGCGAGCTCGGGGGCGCGGTCGACCGGACGGTCCTCGCCGTCGACGTTCACCAGCTGCGGGTCGGCGATGATCATCAGCCCGGCCGACGACTCCGCGAGCGCGTCGCCGTTGCGGTCGAGGATGCGGCCGCGCTCGGCGGGCAGGACGACGTCGACGGTGCCCTCCTGCGCGGCACGCTGCGCGTAGGCCCCGGGGTCGACGGCCTGCAGCTGCACCAGCCGGGCGCCGTAGACCGAGAGGACCAGCGCGATGACCAGGAACCCCAGGCGCAGGCGGAAGCGGGGCGCGCCGGGACCGAGCCGGTCCGTCCCGCCGCCGGGCCGGCTCACCGGCCCGAGCCCGTCCGACGCTGGGCGCCGCGGGAGGCCTCTCGCGGCAGCACGCCCTCCGGCGGCGGCACGACGACGACCCGCCGCTGCGGCACCAGCGCCGAGGGCAGCGTCGGCGGCGCGGGCTCGAGCTGCACCTTATCCCGCGTGGTCGCCGCGGAGCGGTCGCCCACGACCCGGCCCGAGCCGAGCTCGAGGAAGAGCGGCGCCGCGGGGATCGTCAGGCCCATCGCCTGCGCGCGGCGCGCGATCGTCTGGGGGTCCTGCAGGCGCTGCAGGTCCATCTGGAGGCTCTCCTGCTGCGCGTCGAGGTAGGTGGCCTGGTCCTGCAGTCGGCTGATCGTGAACGACGTCTGCTGCATCGAGGTGTTGAAGAACAGCAGGCCGACGACGCCGCCGAGCAGCAGCACCGTCACCAGGCTCACGAAGGGCACGCGCGTGGCGCGCCGCGTGCGCGGGACGACCCGCAGCCGCGCCCGCTCGACGGCCGTCTCGGCCACCCGCGGCAGGGCACGGGCCAGGCCCGCCGTCGTCATCCGGTCACTCATCGCCCTGCTCCCTCGACTCCACTGCCTCGACTCCCCCTGCTGCTCCCACCGCGACCCCCTCCCGGGCCGGCGCGTCGGCCGCGACGCGGCGGCTCGGGCACCGCGCCGTCGTGCGCGCGCTCGACGGCCCGCAGCCGCACCGAGGCGGCACGCGGGTTCTCGGCGATCTCCGCCTCGTCGGCCTGCTCGGAGCCCCGCGTCACGGCGCGGAAGGGCGGCTCGGAGCCGGCCGGCACGAACGGCAGGTCGGGGGGCACGTCGAGCCGGGTCGCGGCGGCGAACGCCTGCTTGACCAGGCGGTCCTCGAGCGACTGGTAGGCCTCGACCACGACCCGGCCCCCGACGGCGACGGCCGCGAGCGCCGCGGGGAGGGCGCGCTCGAGCACGGCCAGCTCGTCGTTGACGGCGATCCGCAGCGCCTGGAAGGTGCGCTTGGCCGGGTGGCCGCCGGTGCGGCGGGCCGGCGCCGGGATGCTCGCGTAGAGCAGCTCGACGAGGCGTCCGCTGGTGGTGAACGGCTCGCGCTGCCGCTCGCGGTCGATCGCCTCGGCGATGCGGCTCGCGAAGCGCTCCTCGCCGTAGTCGCGCAGGATGCGGACCAGCTCGGCGACCGGGGCCTCGTTGAGCAGGTCGGCCGCGGTGCGGCCGCGGGTGCCGTCCATCCGCATGTCGAGCGGGGCGTCGGCGGCGTAGGCGAAGCCGCGCTCGCGCAGGTCGAGCTGCATCGAGGAGACGCCGAGGTCGAAGAGCACCGCCGCGGCGCCGCCGACGGGGGCCAGCCCCTGGCCGGCGAGCACGTCGGGGATCTCGTCGTAGACGGCGTGGACGGCGGTGAACCGCTCGCCGAAGCGGGCCAGCCGCTCGCCGGCGCGGCGCAGCGCCTCGGGGTCGCGGTCGACGCCCAGCACCCGGGCGTGCGGGCACCGCTCCAGGACCGCCTCGCTGTGGCCGCCGAGGCCGAGCGTGCAGTCGATCAGCACCGGCGCGTCCCCGCGGTCGTCGCTCCCGGGCGTCAGCGCGGGCGCCAGGAGGGCGACGACCCGGTCGAGGAGCACCGGGACGTGGAGCGGGGAGGCCATCGGATCAGCGTCCGGCGACCAGGGTGGTGACCACGAGCAGCCCGGTCGCGCCGGCGAGGGCGAGGCCGGCGGAGAACGCCATGAGCAGCGCGGCGTCGCGCACCTGGTGGCGCACCCGGCGGCGCGCGAGGTCGGCGCGCGGGACCGCGGGTGCGGCGCTCGTCGTCTGGCTCATCGGTCTCGACCCCGGGTGGCAGTGGCGGCTGGATTGCTGGGGTGGTGCTGGTCGTGCTGCTGCTGGTGCTGCTGGTGCGACGGCCGCAGGGCCTGGTCCCCGCCCGCTCCGGATCGGGGAAGACGCGGGTTCTGGAGCCGGGGAAGGTGCCCCAGAACACGGGAGCGGGCTGAGACCGGGCCCTGCGGACGTCGCTGGTGGAGTTGTGTGGGGAGCGGTGGAGCGGGTCAGACAGGCGGACGCTCGTCGAGGTCGGCGAACTTCTCCGAGGCACCGGAGGAGTAGTCGGCCCACCGCTGCGGGTCCCAGATCTCGACCCGGTCCATCACGCCGATGACGACCACGTCGCGCTGGAGCGCCGCGTAGGCGCGCAGGTGGAGCGGGATGCCCACCCGTCCCTGCTTGTCGGGCGTCGTCTGCTCGGCCGAGGCGAAGAGGACGCGGGCGTAGTCGCGGGCGTCACGGTTCGTCATCGGCACGCCCTGGGCGCGGGCGGCCTCCTGCATGAAGACGTCCTCGGGCCACACGACCAGGCACTTCTCCTGCCCTTGCGTGATCACGAGGCCCTCCGCGAGTCGATCCCTGAACTTGGCGGGGAGGAACAGCCGGCCCTTCTCGTCGAGCTTCGGCGTGAACGTGCCCATGAAGAACACGTCGCACCTCCACTGACCGGCACTGCACTGGTCGCTTCCTCCACTGCGCTCCACCCTACTCCACTTCACTCCACCGTCAACCACTTCTCCCCCCATCCGCACCCCAATCGCTCCCCGGCCGCGCGGCATCGCTCCCCCGGACGCCGTCGCACGGCCCCCACCTGCGGACCTGACGCCGGTTGCCCGCCGCCCCTACGGTGGGAGCAGGCGGGCGTCGGCGGATCCGACGGCTCCGGCGCCGCCGGCGCCGACCGCCCCACGAGGGAGTGGAGGCCCCGTGACCGACCCGACCAGCGACCCCCGCGCCGGGGCCCCTGCGCCGGCCACCGCCGACGTCGACGCGATCGCCCGCGTGGCGGGACGCATCCGCGAGAACGTCGAGCGGGTCATCGAGGGCAAGCCGGACGTCGTGACGGCCGCGCTGGTCGTCCTGCTCGCCGAGGGCCACCTGCTGATCGAGGACGTGCCCGGCGTCGGCAAGACCATGCTGAGCAAGGCGCTGGCGCGGAGCATCGACTGCACGGTGCGCCGCATCCAGTTCACGCCCGACCTGCTGCCCTCCGACGTCACCGGCGTGTCGGTCTTCAACCAGGACACCCGCGAGTTCGAGTTCCGTCCCGGCGGCGTCTTCGCCAACGTCGTGGTCGGCGACGAGATCAACCGGGCCTCGCCCAAGACCCAGTCGGCCCTGCTGGAGTGCATGGAGGAGCGTCAGGTCACCGTCGACGACACGACCTACGCGCTCGAGACCCCGTTCCTGGTCATCGCGACCCAGAACCCGGTCGAGATGGAGGGCACCTACGCCCTGCCCGAGGCGCAGCGCGACCGGTTCATGGCCCGGGTCTCGATGGGCTACCCGGTGCTGAGCGCCGAGCTGGCCATGCTGGCCGGTCACACCAGCGCGTCCCCGCTCGACGACCTCGAGCCGGTCACCGACGCGGCCGAGGTGCGCAAGGCGATCGCGTCGGTCGGACGCGTGCACGTCGCGGACGCCGTGCTGCGATACGCGCTGGGCATCACCGGCGCGACCCGCGCGAGCGCCGAGCTGCGCCTGGGCGCCTCGCCCCGGGCGAGCCTCCACCTCGTCCGGGCCGCCAAGGCCTTCGCCGCACTGCAGGGTCGCGACTACGTCATCCCCGACGACGTCGCGCTGCTGGCGCCGTCGGTGCTGGCGCACCGCCTCATCCCGACGCTGGGCGCCGCCGAAGCCGGTCGCACCGGCGACCGCATCCTCGCCGACCTGATCGCCGGTGTGCCCGTTGCGTGACGCCCTGGCCGGACTCACCTTCCGGGGCCGCGCCTTCGTCGCGGCCGGCGTCACCGCGCTCGCCTGCGCGATCGTGCTCGACCAGACCACGCTCCAGCGGGCGGCCCTGCTCGGGCTGCTGCTCCCGCTGGTCGCGGCGGTCGTCCTCGCGCGCAGCCAGTACCGCCTCGCCCTCGGCCGGGTGCTGGCACCGGGGAGCGTCCCGGTGGGCCAGCGCGCCGAGGTGACGCTCACCGTCACCAACGAGGGCCGCACGCCCAGCGGCGTGCTGCGCCTGGAGGAGCAGGTGCCCTACGCCCTGGGGGCGCGACCGCGCTTCGTCCTCGACGGCGTCGGCCGCGGCTGGCGTCGCCAGGTGCGCTACGAGGTCCGCTGCGAGCAGCGCGGCCGGTACGTGCTGGGCCCCATGCGGGTGCTGGTCGGCGACCCGTTCGGGCTGGTCGCGCTGCGCCGCGAGTTCACCAGCACCGCCACACTGCTGGTCACGCCGAAGGTCGTCGAGCTGCCCGCCGCGCCCCTCCCGACGGGCTGGTCGGGCTCCGGCGACCAGCGCCCGCGACCCGCCGCCGTGGGCAGCGCGGAGGACCTCACGGTGCGCGGCTACCGCATCGGCGACGACCTGCGACGCGTCCACTGGCGCAGCTCGGCGCGCGCCGGCGAGCTGATGGTGCGGCAGGAGGAGCAGCCGTGGCAGGCGCGGGCGACCGTCCTGCTCGACGATCGCGCCGCCGCGCACGCGGGGTCGCGCTCCGGCCTCGAGGCCGCCGTCAGCGCCGCGGCCTCGGTCGGGCTGCACCTGGCCCGGCGCGGCTACGAGGTCCGCCTGCTCACCACCACCGACGCCGGCCGGCCCGCCGACCCGCGGCCGACCACCCCGGCCCGGCTGCTCGAGCGTCTGGCCGAGGTCGAGGCCTCCCTCGTGACGCGCCTGCCCGCCGATCTCGCCGACCGGGTCGAGGGCGACCTGCTGGTCGCGGTGCTCGGCTCCCTCGGCGAGGCCGACGTCCCGCTGCTGGCGCGCGCACGCCGCACCGCGGCCACCTGCCTCGCGCTGCGGCTGGGCGACGACGGGGCGCTGCTCGCAGGTGCCGGCTGGCGCCAGGCGGGCTTCTCCTCCGAGGCCGACCTCCCGGCGGCGTGGGTCGCCGCGGTGGCCGGCGCCCCGGCGGGGGCCCGCTGATGGCCGCCGCCCGCTCCGTCGGAGCCGTCCGTCCGGCCCGGCTGGCCGCGCCGGCCCTGTTGGGTCGCTCGCTCCTCGCCACGCTCACCGGCTGGCTCGCGCTGCTCTCGTGGTCGGCGTTCGCCCAGCAGCCGGCCGGCTACCTGCGTCCGCTCCTGTGGATCGCGGTCGTGCTCGCGCTCACCGGCACCGCGCAGCGGCTGCGCACCCGCGTGCCCTGGCCGCTGGTCGTGATCGCGCAGACCTGCGTCGGCGCGCTCGGCGTCACCGCGGTCGCGCTCGGCCACCCCTGGGTGCTCAGCAGCGCGGACGCCGCCCGCCTCGCCGAGCAGTGGCGCGCGGCCGTCGCGTCCGCGCAGACCTACGCCCCGCCGGTCGCCGCCGACGTGCCGCCGATCGACCTGGTGATGGTGGCGGGCGGCACGGCGCTGCTCGTCGTCATCGAGCTGCTGGTCGGCACCGCACGCCGCACGCCCCTGGTGGCCCTGCCCCTGCTCGGCGCGGTCGCGGTGCCGTTGGCCATCGTCGGCGACACCGTCCCGTGGTGGCAGGTGCTGCTGGTGGCCCTCGGGCTCGGGGCGCTGCTGCTGCTCCACGAGCGCGACACCGCCGGCCGCTGGGGCCCCCGGATCGGCGGCGCCGACGACCACCGGCCGACGACCGTCCGCACGACCGCGCTGCTCATCGGCGGGTCGACGGCGGCGCTCGCCCTCGTCCTGCCGCTGGCGCTCCCGGGCGTCGGCACGGCGCCCTTCGGCCTCGGCTCGGGGCCGGGCCGCGGCGGGAGCGGCGTGTCGGTCACCAACCCCATGACGGACCTGCAGCGCGACCTGCGGCGCGGCGCCGACGTGCCCCTGGTGCAGGTGCGCACGGCCGAGCCCGACCCGTCGTACCTGCGCATCGCTGTGCTCACCACCTTCAACGGCGAGCGCTGGACGGCCGGCGACCGCGCCATCCCCGACGCGCAGCGGGCCGACGGCCAGCCCATCCCGCTCAGCGGCGTCGACGCCGACGTGCCGCGCACGGCTCGCCGCTGGTCGGTCGACGTGGGCGACTTCAGCTCGCGCTGGCTCCCGACGGCCTCGACCGCCACGGAGGTCACCGCCGAGGGCGACTGGCGCTACGACGTGGCCACCGGCGACGTCATCGCCGCGGACGACGACCTCGACACCCGCGACCTCTCCTACTCGTTCGTGGCCCAGGACCTGCGCATCACCGCCGCCGACCTGGCCGCCGCCGGTCCGCCGGGCGGCGCCGTGTCGTCGTCCTTCACCCGGCTGCCGGACGACCTGCCGCCGATCGTCCAGCGCCTCACCGACCAGCTCACCGAGGGCGCGACCGACGACTTCGAGATCGCCTCCCGACTGCAGGCGTTCTTCCAGGACGAGTTCACCTACGACCTCGAGCAGGCGCCGGTCGGCAACGGCGTCAACGCGCTGGCGGCGTTCCTGGAGCCCACCGGCCCCGACGCGCGCCGCGGCTACTGCGAGCAGTTCGCCTCGGCGATGGCCGTCATGGCCCGGCTCGCCGGCATCCCCGCCCGGGTGGCGGTCGGCTTCCTGCGTCCCGAGCGCCTCGGCCCCGGCGTGTACGAGTACTCCAGCCACGACCTGCACGCCTGGCCCGAGCTGTTCTTCCGCGGGTACGGCTGGGTGCGCTTCGAGCCGACGCCGACCGTCCGCACCGACACGGTGCCCGGCTACAGCGTCCAGCGGGACGGCGGCCCGAGCCAGCCGCCGAGCACCGCGCCCTCCGCGCAGCCGTCCGCCCGGCCCTCCGCCGCCCCGAGCCAGGCGCCCGAGCAGCGACGCGAGCAGACCCCCGCGCCGTCCGCCGACGCGCCGGTGGCCGCCGGCAGCAGCCCGCTCCCCCGTGTGCTCAGCGGTGCGGCGATCGTGCTGGCCGTCGTCGGCCTGGTGCTGCTGCCCCGCTCGCTGCGGCGGCGCCGCCGTAGGCGCCGCCTCGCCGGCGACCCCGAGCAGCGCTGGGCCGAGGTCGGCGACACCGCCCGCGACGTGGGCGCGCCATGGCCGCCCGCGCGATCCCCTCGGGAGACGGCCGCGGCGCTCGCGCCGACGCTCGCGCCCGAGGCACGCGCCGCGCTCGACGCCCTGACCCTCGAGGTCGAGCGAGGCCGGTACGCCGGATCCGCGGCGAGCGCTGCCCGCGGCACCGCGTCCGACTCCGCGACGAGCTCGGCCGCGACCGTCGTGGCGGCACTGCTGCGCGACGCGAGCCCGCGAGCACGGCGCCGGGCGACCTGGCTCCCCGTCACCCCGCTGCGCCATCGCGCCGCGGCCCCGGTGGCGGCGACCGCCGAGGACGCCGAGCTGGTGTCGTCGGCCCGCCGGCCCTGACGACTGCCCCAGACGCACCACGGCCCGACCGGAGGACCGGTCGGGCCGTGGAGAGCTTCGCGCGAGGCGATCAGAAGCCGCCGGAGTCGCGACGGCGACGCCAGCGCTCCTCCATCCGCTCCATGAAGGAGCCGGACGAGCGACGCTGGCGGCGCGGCCGCGAGGACCGACCGCCGTCGACGACCGCGAAGCCCCGCGAGGTGGGCCGGGCCGCAGCCTCGGCGGGGGCGCCGCCCTGCTGGGCCCGCATCGCGTTCAGGCCGAGGATGGTCGAGGCCAGCATGACGCCGAAGCCGACCACGCCGAGCGGCCACGCCTTCGCGACGACGCCGGTCATCAGGACGACGACGCCGAGGACGAAGACGGCTCCGGCGAGGACCGCCCTGCGTCGCGCCGACCGTCGCGCCGTGGTGCCGCGCAGGGTCGAGACGAACTTGGGGTCCTCTTCGGAGAGGGCGCGCTCCATCTGCGCGAGCGCTCGCAGCTCCTCTTCCGAGAGTGGCACGTCAGCCTCCGGGTGAGATCGTGTCTGGGCCCGCCGCCGGCGGCGGCCGGGGCTCCTCCAAGGATAGGCAGGCCCCGGGCGCCACGGTAGGCGGACCCGGCGAAAATCTCGCGGCCGCCGGGGTCAGGCCGGGCGGACGGCCAGCACGTGCAGTCGGGCGGCCAGCGGCCGGAACTCGGGGCGCTCGGCCACCGCGCGCTCGAGCTCGAGCAGCGCGGCGGTGGCGCCCGGCTCGAGGTCGAGCAGCGAGCCGGGCACGAGGTCGGCGAAGACCCGGATGGCCTGGACGAGCCCCGGCGTGAGGCCGGCGTCCTGGAGCCAGGCCAGCAGCTCCTCGGCGACGAACCGGCGACCGCGCGAGCCGGGCGCCGCGGCGTCCTCGTCGAGCAGCGCACGCGCCTGCTGGAAGTGGCCGGCCATCGCACGGGCGATCACCGCGGCATGCCGCTGGGCCACGAGCAGGCTCAGCGTGCCGCCGGGTCGCAGCACCGAGGCGAGCCCGGCGAGCGCAGCCGCGGGATCGTCGGCGAGCTCGAGGACGCCGTGGCACAGCAGCAGGTCGACGCTGGCGCCGCGTTCGGGCAGTGAGCTCAGATCGCCCTGCTCGCCCGCGACGGTGACGCCCGACTCGCGGGCGCGGCGGTCCAGGGCCGCCAGGGCGTCCGGGCTCGGGTCGACCACGGTGACGCGGTGGCCGGCCTCGGCGATCCGCACCGCGAGCCCGCCCGTGCCGCCGCCGATGTCGAGCACGTCGAGCGCTCCCCCGGCGCTCGCGGGCGCGACCAACGGCTCGAGCGCCGACCAGACCGCGCCGAGCCGGGCCGCGTGCCGGCGCTCCGAGGGCCGGTCGCCGACGAGTCCGGATCCGGCGGGCGTCTCAGGCATGGCGCCACCCTAGTGCGGGGCGAGGAGCACGGGTCATCCGGCGCGCAGCCGCTCGAGACCGTGCTGCCGCGGCGCCAGGCCGAGAGTCTGCTCGACGACGGAGAGGAACCGCTCGGCGTCGCGGAGCAGGTCGTCGGCCTCTCGCGCGCTGACGGCCCGAGCGGAGCCGGCGGCGGCCGCGGCCCGCTTGGCGGCGCCGGCGGCGAAGAACGCGGCCCACTCCTCCAGCTCGGGGGCCAGGCGCGCCAGCAGCGTCCAGGCGGTGCTGCGGCCGCGCGGGCGGCCCGCCTGCGGACGCGACCGGGCGGCCACCACGGCGGCCGCGGCCTGCAGCGCGGCGACGTGGGCGGTGGCGTACCGCGCCGGGACGCTCGGCTCGTGGGCCGCCTCGGCGAGCGAGGCCGCGGAGCGCTCGAGGTAGGCGTGCACCTGCTCGGACAGCAGCGCCGGGTGGACGACGACGGGCGCGCCGCGCTCCGGGACCGGGTCGGCGGCGGCGGGGGTGGGGTCGGGGCTCATCTCGGCCTCCTGTCGTGTCGAACGCCTGTTCGACACGAGTGTGCGTCGTGCGGGCGCCGCGGTCAAGCACCGCTCCCCCGGCGACGGTCGTGCCGCGGGTCACGCGGTGGCGTCTAGGGTCTCGGACATGCACGCGCCCCGTCCCGATCGCTCCGCGCTGCCCGTGCCAGCCGTGCCAGCCGTGCCCGCCGAGCGGGCGGAACGCTGACGTGGCGGACGTCGTCGTCGTCGGCGGCGGGCTCGGCGGCCTGGCCGCCGCGGCCCGCCTGGCGAAGCTGGGCCACGCGGTGCGACTCGTCGAGCGCTCCCCCCGGGTCGGCGGCGCGCTGCTCGACGTCGAGGACGACGCGCTGCCCGGCTTCGCCTGGGACGCCGCCGTCTCCACCGTCCTGCTCCCGGCCGTGCTGCGCGACCTGTTCCGCAAGTCGGGCCGCCCGCTGGAGCGCGAGCTGGAGCTGGTGCCGCAGGACGTCCTGCGCGAGCACCGCTTCGCCGACGGCGGCTCGCTGACGCTCCACGCCGGATCCCGCGGACGGCAGGCGGAGGCGTTCGACGCGCTCCGGGCGGGCCTCGGCGAGCGCTGGCTGGCCTACGTCGACGAGGCCGGACGCGACTGGGAGGCCCTGCGCACGGCCTACTTCGAGGTGCCGCCCGACCTCCGCGGCCGCGACGCCCTCCCGGCGGAGGCCCGGCTGCGGCTGGACTCCCGCGAGACGCTCGAGCGCCGCGCGCGGGCCGCCTTCCGCGACCGCCGGGCCCGGCTCGTCGCGACGCACCCGGCCGTCCTCGACGGCCAGGACCCGCGCCTGACCCCCGGCTGGACCGCGCTGACCGCCTACCTCGAGCAGACCTTCGGCACCTGGCGGGTCGTCGGCGGCACCGGCGCGCTGGCCGCCGCGCTCGAGCAGCGGCTGGTCACCCGCGGCGTGGAGGTGCTCGCCGGCGTGCGGGCGCTGGACGTCCGCCTCGAGGCCGGACGCGCGGTCGGCGTGCGCGTGCAGCGGGACGGCGCGACGCCGGAGGACCTCGACGCCGATCTCGTCGTCTGCGCGATCGACCCGCGCGGGCTGCCCGCCCTGGCGCCGCACGTCGCGACGTCGATGCCGGCACTGCCCCCCGTCGTCAGCCACCTCGCGCTGCGCGACGACGACCCGTCCGACCCGCTGCCCGACCTGCCGCCCGAGCTGGTGCTGCACGGCGAGCCGCTGCTCGTCGTCCGACCCGGAGGCCGGGCGCCGGAGGGTCACCGGGCCTGGTCGATCCTCGCCCGGGGCCGGGTCGACGAGGACCTCGCCGTCGCCCTGGCCCGCCGCGGCCTCGACGTGCGCTCGCGGATCGTCGGCCGCGTCGACCTGTCGGCCCGGGCGCTGGTGGAGCGCTGGCACGGCTCGCCGTACGGCGTCCTGTGGCAGGGCCGCGGGACGGTGCGGCGCCGCCTCGGGCCGACGACGCCCGTGCCCGGCGTCCTCGCGGCGGGCGCGCACGCCACCCCGGGCGCGGGCCTGCCGGCCGTCGGCCTCTCGGCGGCGCTCGTCGCGCAGGTCGTCGGCCCCGCCTGAGCGGACGGCTCAGACGGTGACGTTGAGCCGCTCGAAGATCTCGAGCGTCGCCCGCGACTGGTTGAGCGTGTAGAAGTGCAGGCCCGGCGCGCCGCCCGCGAGGAGCTCCTCGCACAGCTCCGCGGCCAGCGCGATGCCCTCCGCGCGCATGGCGGCGGGGTCGCCCTCGTGGCGCGAGATCCGGGCGACGATCTCGGGGGGCACGTCGGTGCCGATCAGCTCGCCCTGACGCCGGATCGCGCTGAGGTTCAGGATCGGCATGATGCCGGGCAGGATCGGCAGGTCGACGCCGCGGGCCCGCACCCGCTCGACGAGCGCGAGGTAGTCGTCGGCGCGGAAGAACATCTGGGTGACCGCGAACTCGGCGCCCGCGCGGGCCTTGGCGGCGAGCACGTCGGCGTCGAAGTCGAGCGAGGGCGAGGCCGGGTGCCGCTCGGGGAAGGCCGCGACGCCGATGCGGAAGCCCCGGGCCGCCGCCATCTCGACGAGCTCCTGGGCGTAGGTGAGGCCGCCCTCGGTGGGCGTCCACGGCGCCCGGGGGCCCTCGGCGGGGTCGCCGCGCAGCGCCATCACGTGGTGGACGCCGGCCGCCTCGTACTCGTCGAGGATCGCCTCGAGCTCCTCGCGGGTGTGGCCGACGCAGGTGAGATGGGCCATCGGCAGCAGCGAGGTCTCGCGGGCGATGCGCCCGGTGATGCGCACGGTGGTGTCGCGGTTGGATCCGCCGGCGCCGTAGGTGACCGAGACGAACGACGGCGCGTACGGCTCGAGCGCGCTGACGGCCCGCCACAGCTGCTCCTCGCCCGCCTCGTCGCGCGGCGGGAAGAACTCGAAGCTGAACGAGCGCTCACCGGCCTGCACGAGGTCCCTCAGCGAGCGCCCGCGACCGATCGTCATGCCCCGATCGTAGGGTCGCGGCCCCAGCCCCGACCGCGGCCGTCCACGCCCGGGGCCTACGCTCGGGTCGCGTGAGCGCCTCCCCCGCCCCGAGCCCGCAGGCCGTCCCGGCCGACGACGCCGACGCCTTCCGCGCGGCGGTGCAGGCGGCGCTCGACGCCGTGGTCGACCACCAGGCCACGGTCCTCGCGCCGCTGGGGCCCGACGCGGAGCGGCTGCTCGCCGAGATCCGCGCCCTGCTGGCCGGCGGCAAGCGGCTGCGGGCGCTCTTCTGCCGCTGGGGCCACCTCGCCGTGGCCGGCGGACGGCCGCTGGACGACGCGCACGAGGCGGCCCTCGTGCGGGCCTGCGCGGCGCTGGAGCTGCTGCACGCGAGCGCCCTGGTGCACGACGACCTGATGGACGCCTCCGACACCCGACGGGGCCGGCCGTCGACGCACCGCGGGTTCGAGGCCCAGCACGCGGCGTCCGACTGGACCGGCGACCCCGCGCAGTACGGCGCGGCGGCGGCCATCCTCACCGGCGACCTGCTGCTCGCCTGGGCCGACGAGTCCCTGCGCCGGTGCGGGCTCCCGCCGGCCGAGGTCGCCCCGGCCCTGGAGGTCTTCGACGCCTGCCGCACCGAGGTGATCGCGGGGCAGTTCCTCGACGTCTCGGTGCAGGCCCGGGGCCGCGCCGACGTCGCCACCGCGATGACCGTGCTGCGCTACAAGTCGGCGAAGTACTCGATCGAGCGGCCGCTGCACGTCGGCGCCGCGCTCGCGGGGGCGGACGCCGGCGAGCTCGAGGCGCTCAGCGCCTACGGCCTGCCGCTGGGCGAGGCCTTCCAGCTGCGCGACGACGTGCTGGGCGTCTTCGGCGACCCCGCCGTCACCGGCAAGCCGGCCGGCGACGACCTGGTCGAGGGCAAGCGCACGGTGCTGGTGGCGCTGGCGCTCGAGCACGCGGCGCCGGCCGAGGCCGCGGAGCTGGACGCCGCCCTCGGTCGTCCGCTCGCACCCGCCGAGGTCGAGCGGCTGCGCGCGATCATCGAGGGCTCGGGCGCGCTGGCCCGGGTCGAGGCCCTGATCGCCGACCTCACCGCGCGCGCCCTCGCGGCGCTGGAGGACGCCCCGATCGCCGCGCGGCCCCGCGAGGCGCTGCGGGCGCTCGCCGAGGCGGCCACGCGTCGGCAGGTCTGAGGCGGTGGCAGGTCCGAGGCGGTGGCGCCGCGCTACCAGGCCATCGCCTGCGCGCGGCGCTTGACCTCCGAGCCGCGGTTCTCGCGCAGCGCGTCGATCGGGCGTCCGGGCAGGTCGAGGTCGAGGAAGAGCCAGGCGATGATCTCGCGGTCGGAGTAGCCGCCGTCGTGGAGCATCGTCACGACGCCGCTGAGCCCCTTGGCGAGGTCGCCGTCGTGCACGAACAGCTCGGGGACCAGCTGGCCGCGTCCGGGCGCGGGCACGGCCGCGGCGAGCAGGTGGTCCTGGATCATCGACTTCACCCGCGACGTGGTGACGCCGATGCGGCGGCCCACCTCGGCCCAGTCGATCCAGTCCTCGACCAGCACCGCGAGGTCGTGGTCGGCGAGCGGGAGGTCGGCGGCGGGGGTGTCGGACATGCCTCCATGATCCCACGGCCCCTCACCCGTACGATGGCGGCGCGGTGCCGGACGCCGCGAGCAGGTCGCACACGAGCACGGGCGGAGCGGATCGGGATGGAGCAGTCGCCGCGGTCGGGGTCCGTCGGCGCCTCGTCCGACCCGCTGACCGGACGCCTGCTCGACGGCCGCTACCGGGTCGGACGCCGCATCGCGCGCGGCGGCATGGCGGGGGTCTACGAGGCCGTCGACGTGCGGCTCGACCGGCTGGTCGCGGTGAAGATCATGCACGCCGGGCTCGGCGACGACGCGCAGTTCGCGGCGCGGTTCGTCCGCGAGGCCCGGGCGGCGGCGCGGCTGACCCACCCGCACGTCGTCTCGGTCTACGACCAGGGCGCCGACGACGGCACGGTGTTCCTCGCGATGGAGCTCGTGCCGGGCCACACGCTGCGCGATGTCATCTCCCAGCGCGCGCCGATGCCGCCGGCGCAGGCCCTGGCCCTGCTCGAGCCGGTCGTCTCGGCGCTCGCCGCGGCACACCGGGCCGGTCTCATGCACCGCGACGTCAAGCCCGAGAACGTCCTGATCTCCGAGGACGGCCAGGTCAAGGTCGCCGACTTCGGGCTGGCCAAGGCGATCAGCGCGGAGACCCAGCACACCGCCACCGGCGTGCTGATCGGCACCGTCTCCTACGTCGCCCCCGAGCTGGTCGTCGACGGGTCGGGCGACGCCCGCGCCGACGTCTACGCCGTCGGCGTGATCCTGCACGAGCTGCTCACCGGCCAGAAGCCGCACCAGGGCGAGAGCCCGATCCAGGTGGCCTACAAGCACGTGCACGAGGACGTCCCGCCGCCGTCGCGGCTGGTGCCGGGCCTGCCGGCGTACGTCGACGCGCTGGTGGCCCGCGCGACCGCGCGCGACGTCACCCAGCGTCCCTCCGACGCCGGCGTGCTGCTGCGGCACCTGCACCGGGTGCAGCAGGCGCTGCGCGAGGGCGTCGACGACCCGGGGCTCACCCAGGACCTCACGCCGCTGGTCGCCGCGCTCGGCGGCACCGAGGAGATCGTCGGCGTCGAGGAGATCCGCGACCGGCTGCACGAGCCGCAGACGATGCCGCTCGCCACCCGGCCGCCGGCGCGGGCGGAGGGTCTGTCGGCATCCGACGTCGAGCACACCACCGTCGCCCCGCTGGCTCCCCCCTACGCCCCCGTCCCGACGCCGGCCGGCCCGGCCGCCTCGGCCGGCGGAGCCGCGCCCCGCCGTCGACGTCGGCGCGGCCCCCTCCTGCTCGTCCTGGCCGTCGTGCTCGCCCTCGCCGTGGCCGGCGGCGCCTACTGGTTCGGCTACGCCCGCTACGCCTCGCTGCCCAGCGTCCTCGACCTGACCCAGGCCCAGGCCACCGCGCGGCTCGAGGCCGCGGGCTACCGGGTGCAGACCGGCGCGGCCGTCTACAGCGACGACGTCGCCCGCGGCCACGTCGTCTCCACCGACCCCGATCCGGGGTCGCGGGTGCTCGACGGTGCCACCGTCACGCTGGTGATCTCGCGCGGCGTCGAGCAGTACCCGGTGCCCGACCTCGCCGGCCGCACCCGCGACGACGCGGAGCAGGCGCTGCGCGACACCCGTCTCGAGGTCGGCCTGGTCACCGGCCGCTACTCCGAGACGGTGCCGCAGGGCCAGGTGATCTCCAGCGACCCGAAGGCCGGCACCGAGCTGCGCCGGGGGGTCTCCGTCGACCTCGTCGTGAGCAAGGGGCGCCAGCCGATCCGCGTCGGCTCCTGGGTCGGCAAGCCGGCCGACGACGCGCAGCGGGCGCTCGAGGCGCGCGGGCTACGGGTCGACCGCGGCCAGCAGCAGTTCAGCGACACCGTGCCCGCCGGGTCGGTCATCTCGCAGAGCCCCCGCGGCGGCACGCTCTTCCGGGGCGACACCGTCACCCTGGTCGTCTCGCGCGGCCCCGAGCTCGTGAAGGTGCCGGGCGGTCTGATCGGCTCGGGCGTCGACGCCGCCCGCTCGGCGCTGGAGGCCCAGGGCTTCAAGGTCAAGGTCGCGAGGTCGGGCGCCTACATCGGCCTGCAGTACGTCCTGCGCACGTCCCCGGGCAGCGGCGACCAGGTGCCCAAGGGCTCGACCATCACCCTCTTCCTCGTATGACCGGGACGACCGGGACCGGCGCTCCGCTGCGCCCGCTGGGCACCCACGTCCAGGTCGGCAAGGGACTGGTGCCGGGCGCGCTGGCCGCCGTCGACGCCCTGGGACTCGAGGCCGTGCAGGTGTTCCTCGGCAACCCGCGCGGCTGGGCGCGCAGCGAGGGCCGCCCCGACGACGACGCCGGCTTCCGCGCCGGAGCGGCCGAGCGCGGCCTGCGCGCCTACGTGCACGCGCCGTACCTGGTGAACCTCGGCTCGCCGACCCCCGCGACCTACGAGAACAGCGTCGCCCTGGTCGGGCACAACCTCCGCCGGGCCGCCGAGATCGGCGCCGAGGGGCTGGTGGTGCACACCGGGTCGTTCGTGTCGCCGGCCGGCGACGACGCCGAGAGCGCGGAGCGGCTGGCCGCGGCCCTGCGCCAGGTGCGCGAGGGCCTGCTGCCGCTGCTGGACGCCGCGGGCGCCGCGGACGACGCCGGGCCGATGCTGCTCCTCGAGCCGACCGCGGGGCAGGGACGCTCGCTGTGCGCGGGCGTCGACGATCTCGGGCCCTACCTCGACGCCCTCGACCACCACCCCCGCGTCGGCGTCTGCCTCGACACCTGCCACGTGTTCGCCGCGGGCGCGCCGCTCGACGAGCCGGGCGGCGTCGACGCCACGCTGCGCCGGCTCGAGGAGGTCGCGCCCGGACGCCTGCGGCTCGTGCACGCCAACGACTCGAAGGACCCGCGCGGCTCCCTCAAGGACCGCCACGAGCGCCTGGGCGAGGGC
Source organism: Nocardioides sp. TRM66260-LWL (assembly GCF_020075545.1). Lineage (GTDB taxonomy): Bacteria > Actinomycetota > Actinomycetes > Propionibacteriales > Nocardioidaceae > Nocardioides. The sequence goes on along the minus strand of NZ_JAIQZK010000001.1, from coordinate 485,161 downwards.
CACGTCGGCGTCGACGCCTTCGCCGCCCTGCTCGCCCACCCCCTCACCGCCGGGGTGCCGTTCGTCCTCGAGACCCCCGGCTCCCGCGATCCCGACAGCCCGTGCCTGGCGCTGCTGCGCCGGCTCCGGGAGGAGACCCCGTGAGCACGCCCACCCTGTCCGCCGCCCCCGGCGTCTCGCGTCGCACCAGCCTGCTGGCCACCGCGGCGCTGCTGGCGATGACCGCCTGCTGGGGCTCCACGTTCTTCCTGATCAAGGACCTCCTGGAGCGGGTGCCGACGCTCGACTTCCTGGCCGTGCGCTTCGCGATCGCGGCCGTCGTCATGGCCGCGGCGGCGCCGGGCGCGCTGCGCCGCCTGACGCCGGAGTCGCGGCGGCACGCCCTGGTGCTCGGCCTGGTCTACGGCGTCGCGCAGATCCTCCAGACGGCCGGGCTGGCCCACACCCCGGCCTCGGTCTCGGGCTTCATCACCGGCCTCTACGTCGTGAGCACGCCGCTGTTCGCCGCGCTGCTGCTGCGCACCCGCATCGGCGCGACCACCTGGGCCGCGGTGGCGCTGGCGATGGCCGGCCTGGCGGTGCTGACCCTTGACGGGCTCTCGATCGGCTACGGCGAGGCGATCACGCTGGTCGCCGCGCTCCTCTACGCGCTGCACATCGTCGGGCTCGGCGCGTGGTCCGACCCCCGTCAGGCGCTCGGCATGTCGATCGTGCAGATCATCGTGATCGCCGTGGTGTGCCTGACCGCCACGGCCTGGGACGGCCTGGTGCTGCCGCCGACGGCCGCCGACTGGGCGTCGGTGCTCTACATGGCGCTGGTCGCCGGGGCGCTGGCGATGCTCGCGCAGACGTGGGCGCAGGCCCACCTGCCGCCCACCCGCTGCGCGATCGTCATGTCGATGGAGCCGGTCTTCGCCGCCGGCTTCGCGGTCGCGCTCGGCGGCGAGGACGCCACGCTGCGGATGGTCGCGGGCGGGCTCATGGTGCTCACGGCGATGCTCGTCGTCGAGCTGCGCCCGGGCGATCGACGGACCCCCAGCGAGGGCGACGTCCCGCATCTTGCCGTCTGAGACGCCGCCGGTGGGCCCCGCGCCCCGCGCCTACGGTCGGCCCGACGCCGCACCCGCCCGGGCGTCGGAGGAGTGAGCCCGCCATGGTCGTCGTGATGGCCCCGGACGCCACCGACGAGGACGTCGCGCGGGTCGTCGAGCGGGTCGAGGCCGTCGGCGGCGAGGCCTTCGTGAGCCGTGGCCGCTCGCGCACGATCATCGGCCTGGTGGGCGACATCTCCGCCTTCCACCACCTCAACCTGCGCACGCTGCCGGGCGTCGCCGACGTCCACCGCATCTCCGACCCGTTCAAGCTCGTCAGCCGCCAGCACCACCCCGAGCGCTCCACCGTCGTGCTCGGCGACGGACGGGTCCGCGCCGCGATCGGCCCGGACGCCGCCGGCCCGGCCGTGGGCCTCGTGGTCGGCCTCGGCCTCGTCGAGGACCACCACCAGCTCGGCGAGGCCGCCCGCATGGCGGCCGGCGCGGGCGCGGGCGCGCTGCGCGGCGGCGTCGTCCGGCCCCGCACCGGACGCACGAGCACGCCGCCCGCCGGACGCGACCTCGAGGCGCTCGGCGGGGTCGCCGCGGCCATCGGGCTGCCGCTGATCGTGGGGGTCGCCCGGGCCGAGGACGCCGCGCCGGCCGCCGCGGTCGCCGCGGGGCTGCGGGTCGGCGCCCGCCAGGCCGGCGACGAGGAGCTGCTCGCCGCGGTCGGCGAGGCGGGGCGCCCGGTGCTGCTGGAGCGGCCGCTGGGCGCGACGATCGAGGAGTGGCTGCTGGCGGCCGAGGTGGTGGCCCAACGCGGGGCCCTGCAGATCGTCCTGCTCGAGCGCGGCGTCCGCAGCGCCGAGCCCCGGACGAGCGCGACCGTCGACCTGGCCGCCGTCCCGCTGCTGCAGGCGGCCTCGCACCTGCCGGTGCTGCTCGACGCCTCCCGTGCGGCCGGTCGCGCGGAGCTGGTGCTCCCGATCGCCCGCGCCGCCCTGGCCATCGGGGCCGACGCCCTGCACGTCGAGGTGCATCCCGCCCCGGAGCAGGTCGTCGACGAGGCCGTCTGGCCGCTCGCGGGGGCGCCGCTGCGCGAGCTCGCCGGCGTGGTGCGCCGGGTGCCGCGCGTGGACGGACCGCGCCGCTCCCCGAGCGCGGCCGACGAGCCCACCCGCTGACCCGGCAGACTTGGGGCCGTGACGACCTGCGCCCGGTGCCACGCACCCCTCGGCGTCGGCCGGTACTGCACCAACTGCGGGCATCGGATCGACGGCGACCTCCCTCCCGCCTCCGCCCCGCTGCCGGCGAGCGCACCCGCCGAGCCGAGCGAGCCGACCGAGCCCGCGCCCGCGCACGAGCCGCCGCCGCCCGCCCGGTTCCCGCTCTGGGCCGACGCGGACGCCGAGGCCCCGGCGGAGACCACCGGGGTGCTGCCACTGGTCGCGGCGCCGCCGCCTCCCCCGGGGCCCGGGAGATCCGGACGCGCCGGCTCGGGGCTGCTCGTCGGGGTGCTGGTCGCCGGTGCCGCGGTGGTCGCGCTCGTGGTGATCGGCGCGCTGCTGCTCGTGGGGGGCGACGACTCCGCGCGCGACGCCGCGGCCACCGCGCCCTCAGCGGCCTCCGCCGACGCCGCGCCCAGCGAGGCGCCCACGACGTCCGACACGCCCTCGCCCTCCAGTCCGTCGGCCTCGGCGTCGGCCACCCCCGCGTCCGACGAGGCGCAGCAGCTCGCCGGGCTGACCTCCGTGACCGCTCCGCCGGCCGGCGGATCCTCCACCGACGTCGCCACCGGCGAGCCGATCGACTACGTCGCGGAGAACCTCGTCGACGGCGACCCCGCCACCTGCTGGCGCACGCCCGGCGACGCGTCCGGCCGGGAGATCGTGCTGCGGCTGCCCGAGCGCACCGATCTCGTGGAGGTCGGGCTGGTCAACGGCTACGCGAAGACCAGCCGCGCCGGGGGCCGGGTCTACGACTGGTACCACGGCAACCGGCGGGTGCTCTCGGTGCAGTGGACCTTCGACGACGGCCGCACGATCGTGCAGGACCTCCGCGACACCCGCTCGCTCCAGCGGCTCGACGTCACCGGGGTGCGCACCGAGACCGTGCGGCTCCGGCTGCTCGCCGTGAGCGCGCCGGGCACGGGGCCCGCCGGCAAGGACAACACCGCGATCAGCGAGATCTCGCTGCTGGGCACCGCGCCGCAGGACGGCTGACGCGCTCCGCCTCAGCCGAGCAGCGGGGCGAGCGCGGCGACCGCGCGATCGACGGCGTGCCGGTCGACGCCCAGGTGCGTGACGAGGCGGAGCGTGCGGGGGCCGACCGCCGAGATCAGCACGCCCGCCTCCCGCGCCCGGGCCACCACGCCCGGGGCGTCGTCGTGCGGCACCACCACGATGTTGGTGTCGACGCCCGCGGGATCGATCCCGCACGCCTCGGCCAGCAGCCGCGCGTGGGCGTGGTCGTCGGCCAGCCGCTCGACGTGGTGGTCGAGCGCGTGCAGGCCGGCCGCCGCGAGGACGCCGACCTGGCGCATGCCGCCGCCCATCCGCTTGCGCCACACGCGGCTCTCCTCGATGGCCGCGGCGCTGCCGACGACGAGCGACCCGACCGGGGCGCCGAGGCCCTTCGAGAGGCACACGGCGAGGACGTCGGCGACGGCGCCGTAGGCGTCCAGCGGCGTGCCGGTGGCCACGTGGGCGTTCCACAGCCGCGCGCCGTCGAGGTGCACCGCGACGCCGACCTCGTCGGCCCAGGCGCGCAGCGCCCGCAGGTCGTCGATCGGCAGGACGGCGCCGCCGGCGAAGTTGTGGGTGCACTCGACCGCGACGGCCGCCGTCGGCACGAAGAACGGCCCCATGTCGGGGGCGAAGAGACCCTGGATCGCCGGCAGGTCGACCTGACCGCGCGGGTGCGTCCAGGTGCGCATGGTCAGGCCCGTGTACGCCGCGTGCGCGCCGAGCTCGGCGCGGGCGATGTGGGCCGACGACTCGCAGAGCACCTCCTGCCCGACGCCGACGACGGTGCGCACGGCGAGCACGTTGGCCATCGAGCCGGTGGGCGCGAAGAGCGCGGCCTCGTGGCCGAGCAGCTCCGCGACCCGCTCCTCGAGCGCGCGGACGGTCGGGTCCTCGCCGTAGACGTCGTCGCCGACCTCGGCGCGGGCCATCGCGGCGCGCATCGCCTCGGTGGGCGCGGTGACGGTGTCGGAGCGGAGGTCGATCAGGCGGGCGGGGCTCACGGGCGGATCAGGCCTGTCGCAGCATCTCGGCGACGAGGAAGGCCATCTCGAGCGACTGGACGCGGTTGAGGCGCGGGTCGACGACCGACTCGTAGCGGTGGGCCAGGCCGGCCTCGTCGAGCTCCTCACCGCCGCCGATGCACTCGGTGACGTCGTCGCCGGTCATCTCGACCAGGATGCCGCCGGGCCAGGTGCCGAGGCCGCGGTGCACGTCGAAGAAGCCCTGGACCTCGTCGACGACGTCCTCGAACCGGCGGGTCTTGTAGCCGGTGGAGGACTCGAAGGTGTTGCCGTGCATGGGGTCGCAGACCCAGGCGACCTTGACGCCCTCGGCGGTGACCTTCTCGACCAGCGGCGGCAGGCCGTCGCGCACCTTGCCCGCGCCGAAGCGGGTGATGAAGGTGAGCCGGCCCGGGACGTTGTCGGGGTTGAGCCGCTGCGCGAGCGCGAGCGCGTCGTCGGCGCTGGCCGTCGGGCCGAGCTTGACGCCGATCGGGTTGCGCAGGTGGCGGAAGTACTCCACGTGCGCGCCGTCGAGCTGGCGGGTGCGCTCGCCGATCCAGACGAAGTGGCCCGAGACGTTGTAGGGCTGCTCGGTGCGGGAGTCGATGCGCGTCATCGCGTGCTCGTACTCCATGAGCAGGGCCTCGTGGCTGGAGTAGAAGTCGACCCGGCGCAGCTCCTCGGGGTCGGCGCCGATCGCGGACATGAACGCGAGCGCGCGGTCGATGTCGGCGGCGAGCGCCTCGTAGCGCTGGCCGGCCGGCGAGGTCTTCACGAAGTCGGTGTTCCAGGTGTGCACCTGGCGCAGGTCGGCGTAGCCGCCGGTGACGAAGGCGCGCACGAGGTTGAGCGTCGCGGCCGAGGCGTTGTAGACGTCGAGCAGGCGCTGGGGGTCGGGGATGCGCGACTCGGGCGTGAAGTCGAAGCCGTTGACGGCGTCGCCCCGGTAGGCCGGCAGCGTGACGCCGTCGCGGGTCTCGGTGTCGGAGGACCGCGGCTTGGCGTACTGGCCGGCCAGCCGGCCGAGCTTCACGACCGGCACGGAGCCCGCGTAGGTGAGGATGACGGCCATCTGCAGCAGCACGCGCAGCTTGTTGCGCACGTTGTCGGCGGTGACGCCGTCGAAGGTCTCGGCGCAGTCGCCGCCCTGGAGCAGGAACGCCTCGCCGCGGCTGACCGCGGCCATCTTGGCGGTGAGCTCGTCGCACTCGCCCGCGAAGACGAGCGGGGGCATCGTGCGCAGCCGCTGGACGGCGGCGTCGACGGACCCGGCGTCGGGGTAGGTCGGCTGCTGCAGGGGCTTCAGCGCGTGCAGGTCGGCGAGGGACGGCAGGCTCACGCCGTCCAGCCTACGCGGGAGCGGCGCCTCGGACCGCTTCGTCGCGCGGCCGTGGACCGGCGCGGGCCCTCGTGCTCAGTCGCCGATCGAGGCGACGTCCTCGAAGGCCGAGTCACGGTCGCCGGTGCGCCGGTTGACCAGCCCGGTCAGGGCCCACAGGACGACGCCGAGCGCCAGCAGGCCCGCCGCGATGCGGTACTGCACGAGATCGCTGGAGAGCCGCGCCCACGGGCCGAGCAGGAAGGCGCAGAGCACCGCGCCGAGCACGGGCGCCGGACCCCAGGCCCGGAACCCGCCGCCGTCGGTGCGGGGGTCGCGACGGCGCAGCACCAGGCAGGCCACGTTGACGACGGTGAAGACGGCCAGCAGCAGCAGCGAGGTGGTGCCGGAGAGCGCGCCGACGACCGTGCTGCCGGAGTCGAGGCGCACGTAGACGATCAGCGCGAGCGCGAGCAGCGTGGTGAAGCCGATGGCCACGTAGGGCGAGCGGCGGCGTGCGGACACGCGTCCCAGCGGAGCGGGCAGCACGTGCTGGCGGGCCATGCCGTAGACGAGGCGGCTGGCCATGAGCATGTTGATCAGGGCGGTGTTCGCGACGGCGAAGACGGTGAGGAACGGGAAGATCCGGTCGATCGGCAGGCCCGGCGCCCCGAGCCGGACGACGTCGAGCAGGACCCCCGCCTCGGGGTTCTGGGGCGTCGCGATCTGCCCGGCGGGGATGACCGCCACCACCGAGATCGCCACCAGCACGTAGATGACCACCGCGATGCCGAGGCCGGTGAGCATGACGCGGGGGAAGATCCGCTCGGGGTCGCGGGTCTCCTCGACCATGTTCACGGAGTCCTCGAACCCGACCATCGAGAAGAACGCGATCGCGGTGGCGACCGTGACGGCGGCGAACAGGCCCTTGTCGGTGGGGCTCTCGAAGATGGCGACGCGCGCGAGGTCGCCGTCGCCGCGGCCGATCACCGCGATGCCGATGCCGATGACGATGGCCAGAGCGGTCATCTCCACGAGCGTGAGCACCACGTTGAACTTCACGCTCTCGCCGACGCCGCGCAGGTTGATCGCCGCGAGCACGAGCATGAAGCCCAGGGCGACGAGCAGCGTCGCGCCGTCGCCGGTCGGGACGCCGGGCACGATCTCGTCCAGCCCGATCAGCAGGTTCGCCGAGAGCAGGCCCGACGAGGTCGCGGCGCTGGTGATGCCCGAGCAGACCACGGTGAAGGCCACCAGGAACGTGACGAAGTGCAGCCCGAACGCCTTGTGGGCGTACAGCGCGGCGCCGGCCGCCTGGGGGTACTTCGTGACCAGCTCGAGGTAGGACAGCGCGGTGAGGGTCGCGACGACGAACGCGACGACGAACGGCAGCCAGGCGATGCCGCCGACCTGGCCGGCGAGGCGTCCGGTGACCGCATAGACGCCCGCGCCGAGGATGTCGCCGACGATGAAGAGCAGGAGCAGGCCCGGGCCCATGACGCGCTTGAGGTCCGTGCCGCCGCCCGAGCCTCGCTCCTGGGCGGGATCGAGGGGACGGTCGTGGGCGGCCGTGGCCATGGGCTCCTCCGGGGGGTCGGGGTGCGAGCAGGTCAACCTCCGAGCCCTTCCCGCGCCCGCTCGGGCCCAAACCCGGGGAATCCGGCCCCCGCCCGGGGCGTTCGGGCTGTCATGAGCACCGATGCCACGTCCCGGACGACCCGCGCCGTCGTCGCCACCACCTACGGCGGACCGGAGGTGCTCGCGCTGACCGACGTCGCGCTGCCCTCCCCCGGGCCCGGCGAGATCGAGGTCGCGGTCCGCGCCGCCGGGGTGAACCCGGTCGACGCCAAGATCCGCTCCGGGCTCTTCGGCCCCGACCCCGACGCCCTCCCCCGTCGCCTCGGCTCCGAGGCGGCCGGCGTCGTCGTCGCCGCCGGCGGAGACCCCGAGACCGCCGCGTTCACCGTCGGCGACGAGGTCGTCGGCTTCCCGCTCACCGGCGCCTACGCCGAGCGGATCGTCGTCCCCGCGGACGCGCTGGTCCGCAAGCCGGCGGAGGTGTCGTTCGTCGACGCGGCCGGCCTGCTGCTGGTCGGCGCCACCGCCGAGCACGCGCTCACCGTCACGAAGGTCGGCGAGGGCGACACCGTCCTGGTCCACGGCGGCTCCGGAGGCGTCGGCCTCGTGGCCGTGCAGCTGGCCGCCCAGCGCGGTGCCCGGGTGCTGGCCACGGCCAGCGAGGCGCGTCACGACCTGCTGCGCGAGCTCGGCGCCGAGCCGCTCCTCTACGGCGACGGACTGCTCGAGCGGGTGCGCGCCGCCGCCCCCGACGGCGTCGACGTCGCGCTCGACCTCGTCGGCACCGCCGAGGCGCTCGAGGTCTCGCTCGCCCTGGTCCCGGTCGAGCGGATCACCTCCATCGCCAACTTCGACTCCGCGCCGAAGGCCGGCGTCACCGTGCTCGGCGGCGGCCCCGGCGCCGACCCGGGCACCGAGATCCGCGCGGCCGCACGTCCCCGCCTGCTCGAGCTGCTCGCTGCAGGCTCGCTGCGGCTGGTCGTCAGCGACGTGCTCCCGCTCGAGGAGGTCGCCGAGGCCCACCGCCGCATCGACTCGGGCCACACGGTCGGGAAGATCGTGCTCGAGGTCTGACCCTCGCCCGGGGCCCCGGTGGTCGAGCTCGTCGAGACCCCGGAACCCGCGCAGGGCGGCGAACCGCACCCGTGGCACGTCGAAGCGCGCCGGTAGCCCGATCACCGGGCTGGTGTCGGGCTGCGGGGCTGTCGGTGGTCGAGCTGGGTCTCGCGGTGGTCGAGTTTGTCGAGACCGGGTTTCGACAAGCTCAACCACCGGGATCGGGCTCAACCACCGTCGAGGTCGGGTGGGGTCTCGACAGGCTCGATCACCGTGAGGGTGGTGCCGAGGCGGTCGCGTCTGAACCTCACGCCGTTCGGTGATCGCCAGAGGTAGACCCCCGGCTCATCCGGTCCCGCCGGCTTGTAGCGCCAGCCGTCGTGGGTCTTGTGGCGGTGGTGCTTCCTGCACAGCGGCGCGAGATTGGACGACGCTGTCGGGCCGCCGGACTCGTAGGACCGGACGTGGTCGGCATCGCACGCCCGTGCTGGCCTCTGGCAGTAGGGGAAGACGCAGGTGTGGTCCCGCAGGATGATCTGCTCGCGGATCAGGTCGGGGACCTCGTAGGTGTCGGAGTACCGCTCGGCGGCGACGTCGAGGATCGGCCGGACCGTCACCGACGTGCCGGCCGTCTGGCACCAGCTCCTGATGACGTCGATGGCGATCGGCGACCGAGACGCCTCGGATCGGGCGACGTCGCCGAGGGCTCCCGTGACGGCGTCGACGGAGAGGTGGACGTAGAGCGTGAGGTGCCGCGGCCGGGGCTGCGTCGCGGAAGCAGCAGCACCCTCTGATCCTCCGCCGGTCTCGAGTGGAAGGGCCTTCTCGCCACGCGCGAGCATCCCCGCCGCCTTCGCCCGGCGCACGCTCAGCGTCTCCTCCGAGCCGGCCTTCTTCAGCTGCTCGGCAAGCGCCGCGATCGCCCGCTCGAGGTCGGCGGCGTCCGGCTGGTCGAGGATCGCGGACACATCGACCGTGCCGTCGAAGCCCGTCTGGCCGAGCCACACGTCGAACCGCCGGTGCTCGGCCTCGCGCGCCTTCCGCAGGACCGCGTCCCCGGGGTCGGTCTGCTCCTGCGCGAGCCGGCAGATGTTGCCGATCTGGGTGCGCGAGACCTGATGCGCGTACGCCGCGATCCGGGCGTCCACCAGCGCGGCGGCCTCCTGCGACAGCGGGATCGTGTCCTCGGCTATCCGACGCACCTGCCACACCGCCAGCTCCCCGCGCAGCAGCCGCGCCCAGACCCGCGGCAGCCGCACACAGGCCTCGAGTGCCTGGCCGACGAACAGGGAGCCGGTCTGCTGGCGCATCCCGATCGCGGTGACGAACTCGGTGACCGCGTGCTCCTGCACCTCCGGTGCGCCGGGGCCCGCGAGCGGCAGCATCATCCCGGTGTCGATCACATAGCCCGCCACGTCCCCCTCAGCCGCGACATGCGCGATGGCCCAATCGGCGGCCGCGATGAAGACCTCCCTGGCCGACTGCTCCTCAGCAGCCCGCGCGGCCATCGCAGCGCGCAGGGCGTCGCTGTCACGCAGCAGCCGTGGGGTCCGAGAGGACATAGCCTGATTCTATGCGAACACGCGTTCGAAGGCCAGGGGATATCCCCAGATCAGAGGCGGTTTTCGAAGCAGCAACCAAAGACAACTGAGGGAGGCGACGGTGGAGTCGGCCAGGGCGAAAGGGGAACACCCGCTGTACCGAGACGGCGAGCGACCACCGAGTGCCCTGACCGCCACGGCGACCGTCAGCGAGCAGTGAGGCGACCGCGAGTGGCTCACCACGAGTCACCGTCAGCGGTCGGGTGCGGGGGTCTCGACAAGCTCGACCACCGGAGCCGCTCGACCACCGGAGCCGCTCGACCACCGGAGCCGCTCGACCGCCGAGCGTGCGGGGTCTCGACAAGCTCGACCGCCACCGCATCGACCCGCCTCAGCCGAAGAACACCTGCGCCTCGGCGTACTCCTCCGCGCTGACGACCTTCAGCTCGCCCGTGCCCTCGGCCAGCGGGACCCGCTCGATGCGGGTGCCGCGCAGCGCCATCATGGTGCCGAAGGCGCCGTCGGCGACGGCGTCGATGGCGTGCAGGCCGAAGCGGGTGGCCAGCCAGCGGTCGAAGGCGGTGGGGGTGCCGCCGCGCTGCACGTGACCGAGCACGACCGCGCGGGCCTCCTTGCCGGTGCGCTGCTCGATCTCGGCGGCCAGCCGGTCGCCGATGCCCCCGAGGCGGACGTGGCCGAACGCGTCCTTCTCCCCCGAGGTCAGCGTCATGCCGCTGCCGTCGGCGGGCACCGCGCCCTCGGCGACGACGATGATCGGGGCGTACTGGGTCTGGAAGCGGGTCTCGACGCGGCGGCACACGTCGTCGATGTCGAAGGGCTGCTCGGGGATGAGCACCTCGCTGGCGCCGCCGGCGATGCCGGAGTGCAGCGCGATCCACCCCGCGTGGCGGCCCATCACCTCGACGACGAGCACCCGGTGGTGCGACTCCGCGGTGGTGTGCAGGCGGTCGATCGCCTCGGTGGCGATGTTGACGGCGGTGTCGAAGCCGAAGGTGAAGTCGGTGCCCGAGAGGTCGTTGTCGATGGTCTTCGGCACGCCCACGACGTCGACGCCGAGCTCGGCGAGCCGCGTGGCCACGCCCAGGGTGTCCTCGCCGCCGATCGCCACGAGCGCGTCGACGCCGTCGGCCGCCAGGTTCTCCCGGATCCGCTCGACGCCGCCCTCGACGCCGAACGGGTTGGTGCGCGAGGAGCCGAGGATCGTGCCGCCACGCGGCAGGATGCCGCGGCACTGCTCGACGCCGAGCGGCATCGTCAGCCCCTCGAGCGGCCCGCGCCAGCCGTCGCGGTAGCCGACGAGCTCGAAGCCGTGGGTCTGCACCCCCTTGCGCACCACCGCGCGGATGACGGCGTTGAGGCCGGGGCAGTCGCCCCCGCCGGTGAGGACTCCGACTCGCATGACGCCTCCTGAGGCGGTTCGGGCGGCTCGCGACGGGCGGGGGTGCGCCGTCGTCGGCGACGCTACCCGCGGCGCTACGGTTCGACCATGACCTTCTCGATCGTGGCCAGATCAGCGGACGGCGAGACCTGGGGCGTGGCGGTCGCCTCGAAGTTCCTGGCGGTCGGATCCGCGGTGCCCGCGGCCGTCGCCGGGGTCGGCGCCATCGCCACCCAGGCCGACGCGAACGTCTCCTGGAAGGGCCTCGCGCTCTCCCACCTCGACGAGGGCGCGACCGCCGCCGTCGCCCTCGAGCGCCTGGTCGAGGAGGACGAGGGCCGCGACCACCGTCAGGTCGGCATCGTCGACGTCGACGGCAACGCGGCGAGCCACACCGGCCCCGCATGCCTGGACTGGGCCGGCGGCGTCACCGGCGCCGGCTATGCCATCCAGGGCAACATCCTCACCGGCGAGGACGTCGTGCTCGCCATGGAGGCCGCCTTCCTGGAGTCCGACGAGACCCTGCCGCTCGAGCAGCGGCTCTTCGCCGCCCTGGCCGCCGGGGACGCCGCGGGCGGCGACAGCCGGGGCCGGCAGTCCGCCGCCCTCCTCGTGGTGCGCGACGGCGCCGGCTACGGCGGGCTCGACGACATCGCGGTCGACCTGCGCGTCGACGACCACGCCGATCCGATCGGCGAGCTCGCGCGCCTGATGGAGCTGCAGGAGCTCTACCTGACGGCCTCCCGCGAGGACGAGAAGGTGCCGGTCGACGACGCGCTCCGCGCCGAGCTCGAGGCGTTCGCGACCGCCGGCGGCCACCGCGACTTCCTCGCCTGGGTCGGCACCGAGAACCACGAGATGCGCGTGGCGCCCGACCTCTCCTGGATCGACGAGCGGATCCTCGCGATCGTCCGGGGCGCGTGAGCGCGCTCCGGGTCGATCTCGGACTGGACGCGGTGCGGGTCGAGGGTCGCTCGACGGCCCTGGCGACGTCGGTCGGCGCCCACGGCGGCGTCGAGTCCGCCCTCGAGCCGCTGTGGCGCGCGGTGCGCGCCGGCGTCCGGGCCGCTGCGGCGGGCGACCCTGGACCGTGGTCGGCCCTCGAGCTCGCCGGCGACCCCGGCGTCCTGGCGATCTGGGACGCCGACACCCTCGGCGCCGCCCGCCCCGCGCTGACGCATCCGGACGGCCCAGCCGCCGCCGCCGCGTGGATCGCCGCCCACGAGCCGCACGTGTGGGTGCACGTGCGGAGCGGACGGGACGCGCTCGGGCCGCTCGAGGCCTATGTCTGCGCGCGCCTGACCCGCGGCGCCTGGGGCGCCGTCGCGCCCGACGCGGCGTGGTCGCCCGACGTCCTGGGCGCGCTGGAGGCCCTGGGCGTGCCCGACGACGCGCTGCCCGACGTCACGGCGACCCCGCCCGCCCGCACCGACCCGCGCCTGCTGGACGGAATCGACGTGCCGATCCGGCTCGCCGCGCCGCTCCACGGCTGAGCGTCGCTCAGCGGCTGAGCCTCGCCACCTCGGCCCGCGCGGCCGCGACGGCCGCCTCCGCCTCCTCGACCTCGGCGGCCGCGGCGTCGCGGGCCTCCTCGGTCTCGGCGAGGGCGTCGCCGGCCTCCTCGGCCTGCGCCTCGAGCGCCGCGAGCCGACCGCGCAGCTCCTCCAGCCCGGCCTCGAGCTCGAGCACGTGGGCCGACGCCGCCGCGGTCTCCTCACGGGCCGCGGCCAGTCGCTCCCGGGCGGCCGCGGCGGCCTCCTCCGCGTCCCGCAGGACCGCCTCGGCCTCCTCCCGCTCGCGGGTGTCGTCGACGACGACCTGCAGGTCCGGACGGCGCGGCTCGGCGGGCGGCTCGGGCACCGCCGGCGAGGCCTCGTGGCCGAGGGCGGCCGGCACGGCGACGGCGTCCTGCACCGCGACGGGGTCGACCCCGGTGGCCGCGAGCGGCGTCACCAGCAGGCCGCTGCGGACCGCCGCCGCGCAGCCGGGGTCGAGGATCGCGGCGGTCAGCGTCGCCTCGACCTGCTCGGCGACCGCGTCGGTGACCCGCACCCCCCGGCTCCCGGCGACCGCCCGCGCCCGCCCGGTGACGGCGGCCGTCAGCTGACGGCGCTGGCGGGTCAGCGCACGGAGGTCCTCGCCGGCGAGCCCTTGCTGCGCGACCCGCAGCGCCTCGCCCACCTCCAGCACCTGCGCCACCTGCGCGTGCTCCAGGCGCACCAGGAGGTTCACCACCCAGGCCGCCAGCGTCGGGCGGCGCAGCCGGCGCACGGCGTCGGCCAGCGCCCGGTCGTCGCCGCGCAGCTCCTTGGCGCGCACGTCGCGCGCGGCGGTGAACTCCTCGACCGGCAGGCCGTAGAGCCGCTCGGCCTCGGCCAGCAGCCGCTCGTCGGGGGTCGAGTCGGGGGTCGGATCGGGGCTCACGGTGGGGACAGCCGCTGCCAGCGACCTCGTCGGTGGCCCAGCGGGTCGTCGTCCTCGCCGACCTCGACCTCGGCGAGGCGGCAGGTGACGAGCACCGACCAGCCCGTCTCGCGGTGGTCGAGGAGCTCGACGCCCGCCCAGGCGGGGGCGTGCTCGGGACGCGGCCCCCAGGGGGTGTCGACGAACGGCGCCATCCGGAACGGTCCTCCCGGCGCGGGCGCGGAGCCGGCGAAGGCCTCGGCCATCGCCCGGTCGTCCCAGCGCAGCAGCGAGACGACGGCCCGGCCGGAGTCGAGGAGCGCCTCGGCGAGGTCGGAGTCGGGGTCGAGCAGCGCCAGGACGGCCGGCTCCGGGCCGGCGGCGACCATGAGCGAGGTGACCGTCAGCCCGGCACGACCGGCGGGGAGCGACGGCGCGGCGGCCGTCCACAGCGTGACCGCCCCGCCGAGCCGGCCGCGCAGGCGGCGGACCGGGTCGGGCTCGGCGTCCGCGAACGGGTGCCCGGCGTGGATCGTCAGGACGCGCGCCGTCCGGCGTCGGGCGCGGCCGGTACGTCCTTGCCGTCGCGGGCGGCCTTGGCGAGCTCCTTGGCGCGCCCGGCGTAGAGGTCGACGTACTCCTGCTCGGAGAGCCGCATGATCTCGTACATGATCTCGTCGGTGATCGAGCGCAGGATGTAGCGGTCGTTCTCCAGGCCCTCGTAGCGGGAGAAGTCGAGCGGCTCGCCGAACCGGACGACGGGACGGGTCAGCCGGCCGAACTTCTTGCCCGGGGGCGCCACGACGTCGGTGCCGACGACGGCCACCGGGATCACCGGGACTCCGGTCTCCAGGGCGAGGCGGGCGACGCCGGTCTTGCCCCGGTAGAGCCGACCGTCGTGCGAGCGGGTGCCCTCGGGGAAGATGCCGAACAGGCCGCCCTCGCCCAGCACCCGCTTGGCCGCCAGCAGGGCGCCGGCGGCGGCGTCGGCGCCGCTGCGGTCGATCGGCACCTGCCCGGACCCGGAGAAGAAGGTCTTCTGCAGCCAGCCCTTGAGGCCCGGCGCGGTGAAGTACTCGGCCTTCGCGACGAACGTGACGCGCCGCGGCAGCGCCAGCGGCATGAACAGCCAGTCGCTGTAGGAGAGGTGGTTGCAGGCCAGGATGGCCGGGCCGTCGTCGGGGACGTGCTCGAGGCCGGAGCTCTCGGGCCGGAAGACCACGCGCAGGAGCGGCCCCAGGGCCACCCACTTGAGGAACCAGTAGAACATCGGCCTTCTCCCTCGACGGCACCGAACGCAGCTCACCCTAGTGCCCTGGGACGGTGCGGCTCGACCGCGCGCCGCACGGGCTGGACGGGTCGGGCAGAATCGACCTCCGTGACCCTCCTGCCCGACGCCGAGCCGCTCTCGCTCCCCGCCCGCCCCGACCTCACCGGCGGTCGCCGCGTCGGCGTGCTGCTCAGCCACGGGTTCACCGGCCAGCCGTCCTCGATGAAGCCGTGGGGCCGCTTCCTGGCCCAGCAGGGCTACGCCGTCGAGGTGCCCCGCCTGCCCGGCCACGGCACCCGCTGGCAGGACCTCAACGCCACCACCTGGGACGACTGGCTGGGCGAGCTCAGCGCGCGCTACGCCGCCCTGCGCGCCGAGAACGACGCCGTCGTCCTCGCGGGCCTCTCGATGGGCGGCGCCCTCGTGCTGCGGCTCGCGGCCGACCACGCGGGCCCGGACGGCCCGGCGGGCGTCATCGTCGTCAACCCGGCCGTCTCGACGAAGCGGCTCGACGTCCGGCTGCTGCCGGTGCTCAAGCACCTCGTGCCGTCCTTCCCGGGCATCGCCGGCGACATCAAGCGCGAGGGCGTCTCGGAGAACGGCTACGACCGCACGCCGCTGCGCGCCGCCCACTCGATGATGCAGGCGTGGGGTCCGCTGCGCGCCGACCTGCCGCGCATCACCGCTCCCCTGCTCTACCTGCGCTCGACGGTCGACCACGTCGTCGACGACTCCTCCGAGCCGCTGATCGTGGGCGGCGTCTCCTCCACCGACGTCTCGGTCGTGCGCCTCACGAACAGCTACCACGTCGCCACGCTCGACCACGACGACGAGCGCATCCACCACGGCTCCGCGGCGTTCATCGCCCGGGTCGCGGGCCTGGCCTCCGAGGCCGACGCGCCCACCGACTCCGACACCACCTCCTGAGGGGCTCCCACCATGGCTGACGCCGGCGACGAGCAGCGACCCGCGTCCGACGACGACGCGTGGCGCGCGATCGTCGAGAACTTCGGCGAGCGCGCGCGGCTGGAGTCGCACGAGGAGCCGGACGGCCCCGTCGGGCCCCGCACCCCCGACCCCGCGCCGTCCGCCTCGCTCGAGCGGCTCTTCCAGCCCTGGCGGGCCGCGGAGTGGGACGGCGAGCCCGCGGCGCGCGCCGGGGACCCCGACGACGACGCCGACGACGCCGAGGACCGGTTCGTCCCGCCGCCGCCCCCGCCCCTGCCCCGACCCACGCCCGACCGTCTGATCGCCTGGGTCGGCGTCCTCGGCGCTCCGCTCGTGCTGCTGGCGACGCTGCTCGCCCGCATCACGCTTCCGCAGCTGCTGGCCTACGCCCTGGTCGGCTGGTTCATCGGCGGCTTCCTCTACCTCGTCGTCCAGATGCCCCGCGAGCCGCGCGAGCCGTGGGACGACGGGGCGCAGGTCTGACTCGCACCTGCCGCCGCCGGGACCTCACCCTGGGGTGACCCGGATCACCCGTGCGCCGCGTGACGATCAGGTGCCGGTCGACGACCTACCGGTGTTCGACCAACGCGCCGACCACAGGGGCCGGCCACATCACCAGAGAGGACTCGTCATGAGCTTCATCGACAAGGCCAAGAACGCTGCTGAGGACGCCCTGGGCAAGGCCAAGGAGGTCGTCGGCGACGTCACCGACAACGACAAGCTCAAGGCCGAGGGCAAGGCCGACCAGGCCGAGGCCGGCGTCAAGGGCAAGGTCGAGGACGTCAAGGACGCCTTCAAGAAGTGATCTTCGCCTGAACCAGGCTGCGAGGGGGACGACGGGAGACCGTCGTCCCCCTCGGCGCGTCCCGGGGGCGGGGCCGCGCCGGGTCGCGGCCGGGCCGCCGTCAGGGCCTAGGGTGGGACGCATGTCGCAGAAGCCCGAGATCGAGTTCCCCGCCTTCGACGCCCCCGACGACCTCGTCGTCACCGACCTCGTCGAGGGCGACGGCCCCGAGGCCGCCGCCGGCCAGACGGTGTCGGTCCACTACGTCGGCGTCGCCCACTCCACCGGCGAGGAGTTCGACGCCTCCTACAACCGCGGCGAGCCGCTGCGGTTCCGCCTGGGCGTCGGCCAGGTCATCTCCGGCTGGGACCAGGGCGTCCAGGGCATGAAGGTCGGCGGTCGCCGCCAGCTCGTCATCCCGCCGCACCTCGGCTACGGCGACCGCGGCGCCGGCAACGTCATCAAGCCGGGCGAGACGCTGATCTTCGTCGTCGACCTGCTCGGCGTCTCCTGACCCGCCCCCGCCCCATCTGACGACGGCCATGCACTTCGGCGACCACCAGACGTCGATCTACGCGTCGGGCATGTTCCTGGGCCAGACCCCCGAGCTGACCACCGACCTGACGCGGCTGGAGACGGCCGCCGCCGAGGTGCTCGACGCCGCGGCGCTCGGCTACATCGTGCCGAGCGCCGGCGGCGGCGACACCGCCCGCGCCAACGTCGAGGCCTTCGCCCGCTGGCGGCTCGTGCCGCGCATGCTGCGCGACCACGCGCAGCGCGACCTCGCGACCACCGTGCTCGGCACGCCGATGAGCGCGCCCGTGCTGCTCGGCCCGGTTGGCGTCCAGACCCTCGCGCACCCCGACGGCGAGCTCGCCTCGGCGCGGGCGGCCGCCGCGCTCGGCCTGCCGTTCGTGCAGTCGACGCAGGCCAGCCACGACCTCGAGCAGGTGGCCGAGGCGTCCGGCGACGGCGCCCGCTGGTACCAGCTCTACTGGCCGAACGACGACGAGCTGTGCGAGAGCCTGCTGGCCCGAGCCGCGGCGGCCGGCTACACGGTGCTGGTCGTCACGCTCGACACCACCCTGCTCGGCTGGCGTCCGCGCGACCTCGACCGCGGCTACCTGCCCTTCCTGGCCGGCGTGGGCATCGCCAACTACACCAGCGACCCCGTCTTCCAGCGGCGCCTCGAGAAGCCCGCGGCCGACGACCCGGGCGCCGCCGGGCTGGCGTTCGCCTCGGTCTTCCCCAACCCGGGCCTCTCCTGGGAGCGCCTGGCCTGGCTGCGCGAGCGCTGGGCCGGGCCAATCGTGCTCAAGGGCCTCCAGCACGTCGACGACGCCCTGCTGGCACGCGACCACGGCGTCGAGGGCGTCGTGGTCTCCAACCACGGCGGACGGCAGGTCGACGGCGCGCTGGCCTCGCTCGACGCGCTGCCCGCGATCGCCGAGGCGGTCGGCGACGACCTCGCCGTGCTGTTCGACTCCGGCGTCCGCTCCGGGCCCGACGTCGCCAAGGCGCTCGCGCTCGGTGCCGACGCGGTGCTGCTGGGCCGCCCGTACCTCTACGGCCTGGCCCTGGCCGGGCAGGCCGGGGTCGAGCACGTGCTGCGCTGCCTGCTCGCCGAGCTCGACCTGACCCTCGCCGGCTGCGGCTGGTCCGGGCTCGACGACCTCGGCCCGCACTGCCTGCAGCGGGCCTGATCCATCCGACCCGTCCGGCCCGTCCGGCCCGTGTCGGGTCAGCCCAGGGCGCGGAGGACGACCTCGTGCAGGTCGTCGGTGCTGCCGCGCTGCTGCGCCACGGCATCCGCGATCTCGTGCTGCAGCGCGTCGATGCGGCGCACCACGTCGGAGATGGACGCCACGCTCTGGGCGGCCGCCACGGTGCCGTCGACGACCGCGCGGATGCGGTTCTCGACGTCGGTCGTGGCGTGGGCGGTGTTGCGCGCGAGCTCCTTGACCTCGCTGGCGACCACCGCGAAGCCGCGACCGAGCTCGCCGGCGCGCGCCGCCTCGATGGTGGCGTTGAGCGCCAGCAGGTTGGTCTGCTCGGCGATCGTGGCGATGACGCTCATCACCGCGCCGATCTCCTTGCTGGCCCGCTCGAGGCCGGCCAGCACCTCCGCCGCCCGCTCGGCGGAGCCCACGGCGTCGCCGACCACCGCGACCGCCTCCTGGGCCCGCTCGGCGATCTCGTCGGAGGCGGTGCGGACGACCGCCGTCGACTCCGCGACCTCGGCCAGCGCCGCCGCCCGTGAGGTCGCCGTCGACCAGACGACGAAGAGGCCGATGACCTCCGGGGCGCCCGGCACGCCTCCGCGCACCGGCGCGGCGTAGGCGTCGAGCAGCTCGGCGCCGATCTGCAGCTGGCCGACGAACGGCTCGCGGCGCACCCGTCGCAGCGCGGCGGTGGTGAACGGCTCGACGTCGAACCAGTCCTCCAGCCAGGTGCCCTCCATCGGCCCGGGACGTCGTCGCAGCGCCGGCGCGAGGGCGTCGAGCGAGGCCACGGCGGCGGCGTTCGCGAAGCCGATGCGGTAGTCGTCGAGCGCGTCGACGAACAGGCAGGCGCGCGGGCTGGCGGCGAGGCAGCCCTGGTACTGGGCGACGCGCATCGTCAGGTCGTCGACGCGCGCGTCGAAGGGGTCGGCCGGCTCGACGAGGTCGCGCCGGTCGGGGACGGGGAGGGAGTCGGCGACGGCCGACGTCGGGAGCAGGATCGTCATGACGCCTTCGTCTCGATCGGGGTCAGAGGCGTCTTTAGCGTCGGCGCCCCCGAGCCCGACCTGAGGGCTCGGTGCCCGTCGCTCAGCGGCGCCGGCCGGGCACGCTGTGCTCCGGGCCCCACCGGCCCCATGCGTCAGCTGGCCGCGGCCCACTCCCGCGGCACGTAGGCCTGGGTCGGCACGTCGAGGTGCCGGTCGGCGACCAGCGCCCGCGCACCGGGCGTCGGCGCGCCCGGCACCTCGGGCAGGTCGAGGGCGAGCGTCGCGACCTCGGTCGCGGTCGGACGGTCGTGGGGCGAGGCCGCCGTCATCGAGCGGAGCAGGCAGCGCCAGCGCGGGTCGAGGGCGGACGGGATCTCCCGCGCCGGCCGGGCGGGCACGCCGAGCGTCGCGAGCAGGACGAGCCCGAGCGCGTGGACGTCGACGGCCGCGGTGGCCGGGTGCCCGAGCAGCTGCTCGGGCGCCAGGTAGGCGGGCGATCCGAGGACGGCGCCGGCCGGGGCGGCGACGAGCGGACGCGAGCGCGGAGCGCCCGGCTCCGCGGCGATGCCGAAGTCGACGAGCCGCGGACCGCCGTCCTGGCCCAGCACCAGGTTGGAGGGCTTGACGTCGCCGTGCACGAGGCCGTGCGCGTGCACGTGGGCCAGCGCGTCGGCGACGTCGAGCGCCACGATCCGCGCCAGGCGTCCGGGCCGCAGGCTGCGGGGGCGCTGCCGCAGCACCGCGCCGAGCGCCGGGCCGTCGACGAGCTCGGTGACCAGGAACGGGCCGTCGTCGTCGACGCCAGCGTCGAGGGCCGCGGCGATGCCGCGGTGCCGCAGCCGGCCCAGCATCCGGGCCTCGTGCAGGAGGCGGGCGTCGGCGTCCGGCAGGGACGGGTCGGGACGCAGCACCTTGACGGCGACGTCGCGTCCGAGCCGCAGGTCGTGCGCGCGGTGGACCACGGCGCTGCCGCCCCGGCCGAGCTCGACGTCGAGGCGGTACCGGCCCGCGACGAGCGGGCGGAGGCCGAGAGGGGCGGTGGAGGCGGTCATCAGGACACCGTTCGGGGGCGGCGGGGAGGGGCGGGCGATCGCGGTCCGGATGCCCGCCGCTCCCCCGCGCGAAACCGCCGGGCCTCGCCCGAGGGGCGGGTCTTGCTCACATCGGGCAGGGTGGACGGGTGAACGACGCCCCGCGCCCCGCCGACCGTCCCCTGGTCACCGTCGCCCACGGCAGCCGCAACCCCGACGGCAACGAGGTCGCGCGCGCGATCACCGCCCAGGTCGCGGCGCTGTGGGACGGCCCGGTGATCGGCGCGTACGTCGAGCTGTGCGAGCCGGTGTTCGCCGCGGCGCTCACCGACGGCGCGCCGGCGGTCGTCGTCCCGCTGCTGTTCTCGGCGGGCACCCACGTCTGCCACGACCTGCCCGACCGCGCCGCACCCGGCACCCTCTTCGCGCCGTCCCTCGGCCCCGACCCGGTGCTCGCGCAGGTGCAGGCGCAGCGGCTGCGGGCCGCGGGTGCCACGCCCGGCGAGCCGGTGACGATGGTGGCCACCGGATCGCTCCAGGACGCGGCCCAGGACGACCTCGAGCGCGCCCGCGCGCTGCTCGCCGACGCGTGGGGCGCGACCGTCCGGCTGTCCACCATGACCGGCCAGGGCCGCCGCCCGGCCGACGTGGTGCGCCCCGGCGACGTCGTCTCCCCCTACCTGCTGGCCCCCGGGCACTTCACCCGGCTGCTCACCCAGCAGTCGCTGGACGCCGGCGCCCGGGTGGTCGCCGACGTCCTCGGACCCGACCCGGCGATCGCGGCCCTCGTCGTCGACCGCGCCCGCGGCGAGCTCGGCTCCCGGCCCTGCGAGCGGCTCGGGCGCTGCGACGGCCCGGTCGGCTGCCGGACGCGGGGCTGAGCCCAGACGCGCGCGCCCCGATGCGGCCGTCCCTCTGTCGGGGGCAGCGGGTCTTCAGACGGGGCCGGGCGACGAGACCGAGATCGGGCTCGGCTCGGCGGGCCGGCGGCAGCCGATGCTCACCGGCCAGGACTGAACACGCTGGCGTCCATCCCGTTCATTCGTCGCGTGCTGCGCGCTCGAAGCTGCGGAGCTCATCGAGGTGCGTGCGGATGCGGCTGCGCTCTGCCGTCGTCAGCGAGCGCTGCTGGGTGTCGAGGATCGCGAGCGCTTGAGCCCGATCGAATCCGAAGCGCGTCTCGATCGCGTCGCAGGCCGCGTCGACGTCCTCCGCAGCGAGCAGCATCTCGAGGACCAGGTGCGGCTCGTCGAGCGCTCTCACGATGGCCTCGACGATGTGCACCCGGGCCGCGAGGTCGCGGGAACCAGTGCCCATGGCTGCAGTATTCCAGCGCAGCCGGGTGCCCTGGTGCGGCTCACCTCAGCACGCATGATCCTGTGCGCCACCAGCCTGCTGCGTCGGGAGAAGGGCGCGCGTGCTTCCTAACGCGCTGCCGATCCCTGGTCGGACCATCTGCGCATCGCGATCAATTGCAAGGCCTCTCGAAGGAACCAGAGCCGGCTGAGTTTCAGGCGAGCGGGGTCGGCTCGCAGCCGGCCGTGCTCCACGTCGCCCCAGCGAGCGTGATCTCGTCCTGCTGGCCGGCCAGGACCACGTGGAACGGAACGGCTGGACGATCCCACCACTCGCCGAGCTCGACGGGGCGGCTCCACTCCTCTGTGGCCGATCCGAGTGACTGAGCAAGCCATTCGAGGGCAGCGCCGCCCGCGTCTGCCAGGACTTGATCCGGCTCCGTCACGATGACGACGAAGCCCTCGCCGCGCGGCAGGTTCTCCAGTTCGGAGATGCACTCGTCGAATGCGTCCTCGTTCTCGCCGAAGTAGAGCGGAAACTGAAGCGCCGACGCGAACTCGTCGAAAAGCCCTTCAACGGTCCGCATCTTTCGACCGCGCACCACTCGCACCGTCAGACCAGCCTCCGCCCATCCGGTGGCAACGGTCCCAATTTCGCTTCGGTCACCGACAATCCAGAATGGCCGGAGCTTATTGTCGACCTGCATGAGCCGTCTGGGGTCGCTCATCCTGTTGGTCCTCTGAACATCAGGAACGTGACGTAGTGATCGTTGGTGTAATCGGCCGATCCGTCGCTGCCAGTGACGATGCGCTCGGTCCCGCGATTAACGTTCGTACCACCAAGACACCGAGACGAAGGGAGCGCGACCGAGCGGGCGCAAGCTTAGAAAACCCTAAGGAGAACCTGAGCGCAAGCTGGTCTAGAGATGTTCACGTCCCTGCCCTTGGACACCGCCTCGTGACTCGCGGCAGCAAGGGACATGCGCAGCATGATTGCAACCCCGAGCGACCGGTCGCCGCAATGGTCCCCCGACCCTCTGAACCCGCTTCGACTCGTGCTCAGCCGGCGCTAGACCGACCCGGACACCCGCGCGTCATCGCTGGTGCTTCCTAACGCGCTGCCGATTGCGCATCCGCTGAACTGACACATGGTGGCTGATTACTTCTGCCAGATGTGGGTCCCAGATCGAGGCGACCAGCCGGGGCGCCCGGGCGACCCGGAATTCATCCGCGGGAGCTGCCCCAGACTCGTATCGGCTTGGCACACAAGTGGCACACAAGTGGCACACAAAGCGTTCCGTCGGGTGCTGAAGCGTGCGCGTCTGGCGCAGTCTTCATCGCAGCGACCTGTCCCAGATGGGTCCTAGACTGATGCCATGACCTGCACAAACGCTCTCAGATGCGGCTCTGGACCCCCGCCAGCAGCTGCCGCGCCATCACGATCCGCTGCACCTGGTTGGTGCCCTCGTAGATCTGGGTGATCTTGGCGTCGCGCATCATCCGCTCCAGCGGGTAGTCGCGGGTGTAGCCGTAGCCGCCGAGCACCTGGACGGCGTCGACCGTCACCTGCATCGCGACGTCGGAGGCGAAGCACTTGGCGGCGGCGCCGAAGAACGTCAGGTCGGCGTCGCCGCGCTCGGAGCGTCCGGCGGCGGCGTAGGTCATCTGCCGCGCGGCCTCGACCTTCATGCCCATGTCGGCCAGCAGGAACTGCAGGCCCTGGTTGTCGGCGATCGGCCGGCCGAACTGCTGCCGCTCCTGCGCGTACGCCAGCGCGTGGTCGAGCGCGCCCTGGGCGACGCCGACGGCCTGCGCCGCGATCGTCACGCGGGTGTGGTCGAGGGTGCGCATGGCGATCTCGAAGCCCTGGCCCTCCTCGCCGATCATCCGGTCGGCGGGGATGCGGACGTCGTCGAGGTACACCTCGCGGGTCGGGGAGCCCTTGATGCCGAGCTTCCTCTCCGGCGCCCCGAAGGAGACGCCGGCGTCGGCCTTCTCGACGACGAACGCCGAGATGCCGCGGGTGCGCCGCTCGGGATCGGTGACGGCGAGGACGGTGTAGAACTCCGACTCCCCCGCGTTGGTGATCCAGCGCTTCACGCCGTTCAGCACCCAGGTGTCGCCCTCGCGCACGGCGCGCGTCGTCATGCCGCCGGCGTCCGAGCCGGCCTCGGGCTCCGACAGGCAGTACGAGAAGCCGCCCTCGCCGCGGGCCAGCGCGCCGAGGTAGTGCTTCTTCAGCTCCTCGGAGCCGGCCAGCTGGACGGGCAGGGAGCCGAGCTTGTTGACCGCCGGGATCAGCGAGGACGAGACGCACGCCCGCGCCACCTCCTCGATGACCAGGCAGGTGGCGAGCGCGTCGGCGCCGGCGCCGCCGTACTCCTCGGGGACGTGCGGGGCGTGGAAGTCGGCGGCGAGCAGGGCCGCGGCGGCCTCGTGCGGGAAGCGCGCCTCCTCGTCGACGGCGGCGGCGAACGGCGCGACCTTCGCGTCGCAGAGCTCCCGGACGGCCCGGCGGATGGCGACGTGCTCCTCGGAGAGCGCGAACAGCGATGAGTCCATGCCCTCGATGCTAGGACGTCCGATCATCGGACGCCCAGCGGGTGTCCTCGGAGCCGCACTCAGGCGCCGGACGCCTCCGGGGCTACCGTGGCGGGGTGACCGTCTCGCCGCCCGCCGTCCCCTGGCAGGACCCCGCCGTCATCGACCACCTCCTCGGCGACCTCGACACGTGGGCCGTCGTCGGCCTCTCCGGCGACAAGGGCCGCGACGCCTACACCATCGCCGGCCTGCTGCAGCGCCGCGGCAAGCGGATCGTCCCGGTGCACCCGGACGCGCCCACGGTGCTCGGCGAGCAGGGCTACGCGAGCCTGTCGGACATCCCGTTCCCGGTCGACGTCGTCGACGTGTTCCGACGCTCCTCGGCCGCCGGCGCGATCGCCGACGAGGCGGTGGCCATCGGCGCCAAGGCCGTCTGGCTGCAGCTCGGCGTGCTGGACGAGGACGCCTTCGAGCGCACCACCGAGGCGGGCCTGGCGATGGTCATGGACGCCTGCCCCGCCCTGGAGTGGGCCGCGCGCGAGCGCCGCTGAGGGGAGCGCCCCTCAGAAGCCGACGCGGCGGGGCGCCTGAGCGGCGCGGACGGTCTCGCCCTTGGCGTGCGCGGTGTCGCGCAGCTCGGCCTGGAACGCCACGATCCGCTCCTGCAGGGCGGGGTCGGTGGCGGCGAGGATCCGCACCGCCAGGAGGCCGGCGTTGCGGGCGTTGCCGATCGACACCGTCGCCACCGGCGCGCCGGCGGGCATCTGGACGATCGAGAGCAGCGAGTCCATGCCGTCGAGGTGCTTGAGCGGCACCGGCACGCCGATCACCGGCAGCGGCGTGACGGCGGCGAGCATGCCCGGCAGGTGGGCGGCGCCGCCGGCGCCGGCGATGACGACCTGCAGGCCCCGGCCCGCGGCGTCCCGGCCGTAGTCGATCATCTCCTGCGGCATCCGGTGCGCGGAGACGACGTCGGCCTCGGCGGCGATGCCGAACTCCTCCAGCGCCTCGACGGCGGCGCGCATGACCGGCCAGTCGGAGTCGGATCCCATGACGACGCCCACGCGCGGGGCGGCCTGCTCGCTCATCTCACTCGCTCTCGTTGCCGAGGTCGCCGCGGAACCAGGCGGCGGCGTGCCGCGCCCGCTCCAGGCAGTCCTCGAGGTCGTCGCCGTAGGCGTTGACGTGGCCCACCTTGCGGCCCGGACGCAGCTCCTTGCCGTACAGGTGCACGCGCAGCCGCGGATCGCGGGCCATGGCGTGCGGGTAGCCGTCGAAGAGGCGTCCGACCTGCTCGTGCGGCCCGCCCAGGATGTTCACCATGACGGTCCACGGCTCCCGCGGCGCCGGCGAGCCCAGCGGCAGGTCGAGCACCGCGCGCAGGTGGTTCTCGAACTGCGAGGTGACGGCGCCGTCCTGGGTCCAGTGGCCGGTGTTGTGCGGGCGCATCGCGAGCTCGTTGACCAGCAGCCGGCCATCGCGGGTCTCGAACATCTCGACCGCGAGCACCCCGGTGACGCCGAGCTCGCCGGCGATCTGCAGGGCGATGCGCTGCGCCTCGGTGGCCAGCTCGGGGTCGAGGTCGGGCGCCGGGGCGATCACCTCGTGGCAGATGCCGTCGCGCTGCTCGGTGGCCACGACCGGGTAGGCGGCGGCCTGACCGCTGGGCGAGCGGGCGACCAGCGCGGAGAGCTCGCGGCGGAAGTCGACGAGCTCCTCGGCCAGCAGCGCGACCCCCGACGCCGCGGCCGCGGCGAGGGGCTCCTCGAGGTCGGCCGTCGAGCGCACGAACCACACGCCCTTGCCGTCGTAGCCACCGCGGGTGGTCTTGAGCACGCACGGCAGCCCGAAGGCGACGACGTCGTGGGGCGTCGCGACGACCGCGTGGCGGGGGCACGGGACGCCGAGCGCGGTGAGCCGCTCGCGCATCAGGGCCTTGTCCTGGGCATGGACCAGCGCGTCCGGGCCGGGCCGGACAGCGACGCCGTCGGACTCCAGCGTCCGCAGGTGCTCGGTGGGCACGTGCTCGTGGTCGAAGGTGACGACGGCGGCGCCGGCGGTGATCGCGCGCAGGTCGGCGAGGTCGCGATGGTCGCCGACGCGCTGGTCGACGATCACCTGCGCGGCGCTGACGCCGGGCGCCTCGGCGAGCAGCCGCAGCGGGACGCCGAGGGCCGCGGCCGGCTCGGCGAGCATGCGGGCCAGCTGGCCGCCGCCGATGATCGCGACGAGAGGTGCGGGCTCAGACACGCGCACACCCTAGTGGCCGGCGCGAGGCCCTCCCGACCGGCGGGACGGACGTGGGCGGCGCGGCTCAGCCGGCGACCGCGGCGTCGAGGTGCTCGCGCGCCTGCGCCGGGTGCTCGAGCTCGAAGCGCAGGCCCCGACCCCGCAGGGTGGTGATCAGGTGCGGACGGCGCGGGTCGTCGCCGAGCTTGCGGCGCACCCAGCCGAGGTGGACGTCGATGGTCTTCGAGGACGTCCAGAAGCTGGTGTGCCAGACCTCGCGCATGAGCTCCTCGCGGGTCACGACCGTGCCGGCCCGGCTGATCAGCAGGTGCAGCAGGTCGAACTCCTTGCGGGAGAGCGTGAGCTGCTCGTCCCCCTGCCAGACCCGGCGGGTGGCGGGGTCGACGCGAATGCCCTGGACCTCGATCACGCAGCCGACCTTACGGAATCGGCGCCCGTCGCACCGGGAAATGAAAGAAGGTGTCACTGACATCTTCCTGCCAGCCTCGCGAGCCGGCTCGTCACTCCCCCGGCGGAGAGGGCGGCGGGGCTCAGCGACGTCGGACGGCGACCGGCTCGACCAGCCCGAACCCCCGCACCGGACGCGCCGGCAGACGGCGGGTCTCGAACTCGTCGGAGGGCAGCAGCTCGGCCGTGCCAGCGTCGATGATGATGCGGTTGCGACGCGCGACGTTGGTGAGCCGCGACGCCAGGTTGACCGGCGGGCCGAAGACGTCGCCCAGTCGCTGGACGACGGCGCCGCTGGCCAGGCCGACGCGCACGTCGGGCATGCGCGGGTCGCGACCGACCACGGTGATGATGCCCTCGGCGGTGTCGTAGGCCTGCACGGGATCGTCGTTCACGAAGAGCACGGAGTCGCCGATGCTCTTGATGATCCGGCCCCGCTGGGTGGCCACGACGTCGGCGCAGCGCATCTCGAAGAGCTCGACCAGGTCGCCGATGCGCTCCTGGGTGAGGGTGTTCGACAGCGCGGTGAACCCCACGATGTCGGCGAACCCGACGGTGACCTCGGCGGTGTGGAGGTCCTCCTCGCTGGCGCGCAGCGCCTCCATCCGCGCCGCGGCGGCGGCCAGGTGGCGTCGCCAGGCGTAGACCAGGAGGCCCTCGAAGGGCTTGTTCAGCTCGCGCACCACCGAGATGGCGGTGTCGATGCGGTCCTCGACCGCGGAGTCGGGCGCGCTGAGCTCCTCGACCTGCTGGAGCAGGGCGGTGACCTCCCAGTCGGCCAGCCGCGCCATCGTCTGCCCGACGGCCCGCGTCAGGTTCACCGCGACGTCGAAGTCGATGAGGCCGCTGTCGGTGACCCCGAGCAGCAGGCGCGCGGCGTCGGCGTCGGCGCCGGTGAAGCCCGACTCCCCCGGCGGGAACTCCGGGAAGCCCAGCGAGCGCCAGACCCGGCGGAACTGCTCCGGGGCCAGGCCGGCGATCTCGGCGACCTCCTCGGAGGTGAGCACGGCCTCGGCGCCGAGGATCGCCCGTTCGAGGTCGCCCGGCCCGGGCACGTGGGCTTCGCCGTCGGAGGCCACCGCTCAGGCGCCCTCGTCGCGTCCGGCGTGAGCCGGCCCGCCGCCGTGCACCGTGTGGAGCAGGTCGTTGAGCCGGCGCTGGACGTCCTCGACGTGCGGGACGTCGGGCAGCGTCGGCGGGGCCGACTCGCTGGCGTCGCTGATGATCAGGGTGCCGCAGCCGAGCATGCGGTCGAGCAGCTGCTGCTCGATCTGCACGTCGCTGATCCGCGAGAGCGGGATGTCGTGGCCGCGGCGGGTCAGGACGCCGGTGCGGGTGATCACGCGTCGGTCGGTGAAGGCGTACACGGCGCTGAACCACACCAGCCACGGCCGCAGCACGTACCAGAGCGCCGCCACGGCGAGCAGGATCCAGACCGCGAGCGGCACGTACCGCACGTCGACGTAGACCTGCACGGCCGCGCCGATCGCGAGCAGCACCACGAGGGTGATCAGCGGGAGGATGAGCGCCTTGCTGTGCGTGCGCGTGCGCACGACGATCGTCTCGCCCTGGGCGAGGTGCTTCTCGATGGCCACGGCCGGATCATCCCACCCCGGGCCGCTGCGCCGCAGGCGAGCCGGCATCGTCGGCCGCACGCACGTGGACGACGTCGCCGGCCCCGACGGGGTGCCGGGTCAGGCCGTCGTCGAGCACGAGGCGCCCGTCGGCGTCGACGTCGACCGCCGTGCCCTGCAGCGTCCGGTCGCCGGGCATCTCGACCCGCACGGGGCGGCCGAGCGTCGCGCAGGCCTCGCGGTACTCCTGCCGCAGCGCGTCGGCCGCGGCGCCTCCGACCCGCCACGACGCGTGCCGGGTGCGCAGCCGGGCGACCAGCGCCAGCAGCAGGGCCTCGCGGTCGGGCGCGGGCTCCCCGGGCCGCGCCAGCGCCAGCGAGGTCGCGGTCGGGACGGGCAGCTCGTCGGCGGTGAGGGAGACGTTGAGGCCGATGCCGACGACGGCGGTCGGGCCGCCGGGCGTCTCGACCCGCTCGACGAGCAGCCCGGCGACCTTGCGCTCCTCGGCGCCCAGCAGCACGTCGTTGGGCCACTTCAGCCGGGCGGCGAAGCCGTGCTCGGCGAGCGTCTCGACCACCGCGACGCCCGCCAGCAGGGGCAGCCAGGGCCAGCGGGCGGGCGGGACGTCGGGCCGCAGGACGACCGAGAGGGTCAGCGCCGCGCCGGCCGGTGCCTCCCAGCGTCGGTCGAGCCGACCGCGGCCGGCGGTCTGGTGCTCGGCCACGACGACGGCGCCGTCCGGGGCCCCCTCGCGGGCCCGCTCGGCGGCCAGGGCGTTGGTCGAGCCGGTCTCGGCGACCACCTCGATGCGGTGGGCGGCGAGCCGCGGGACGTCGAGGAATGGGCGCTGGGCCGCGTCGTCGGTCACGGGCACTACATTGACGCACGTCCGAGGCCCGGCGACACACCGTGCGGGCCGCGGCCCGTCACTTCCGTCCACACCGCGAGGAGAGCACACGGTGAGCGCACTGCCCGGCGAAGGCACCGACGTCCCGGCCGACATCGACGTCCACACCACGGCCGGCAAGCTCGCCGACCTGGTGCGGCGCACCGACGAGGCCGTCCACGCCCCGGCGGCGAAGGCGCAGGAGAAGCAGCACGCGAAGGGCCGCAAGACCGCCCGCGAGCGCATCGAGCTGCTCTTCGACGAGGGCTCCTTCGTCGAGCTCGACGAGTTCGCGCGCCACCGCTCCACCGCGTTCGGCCTCGAGCGCACCCGCCCCTACGGCGACGGCGTGATCACCGGCTACGGCACGATCGACGGCCGCCAGGTCTGCGTGTTCTCCCAGGACTTCACCGTCTTCGGCGGCTCGCTGGGCGAGGTCTACGGCGAGAAGATCGTCAAGGTCATGGATCTCGCGATCAAGACCGGCTGCCCGATCATCGGCATCAACGAGGGCGCCGGCGCCCGCATCCAGGAGGGCGTCGTCTCGCTGGGCCTCTACGGCGAGATCTTCACCCGCAACGTGCACGCCTCCGGCGTGATCCCGCAGATCAGCCTGATCATGGGCAACTGCGCCGGCGGCCACGTGTACTCCCCCGCGGTCACCGACTTCACGATCATGGTCGACCAGACCTCCGCGATGTTCATCACCGGCCCCGACGTCATCAAGACGGTCACCGGCGAGGACGTCTCGATGGAGGAGCTCGGCGGCGCGCGCACCCACAACACCAAGTCGGGCAACGCGCACTACATGGCCACCGACGAGGACGACGCGCTGGAGTACGTCAAGGCGCTGCTCTCGTTCCTGCCGCAGAACAACCTCGACGACGCGCCTGTGTACGACGAGCCGGCCGACCTGACGGTCACCGACGCCGACCTCGCGCTGGACACGCTGATCCCCGACAGCCCCAACCAGCCCTACGACATGCACGACGTGATCACCTCGATCCTCGACGACGGCGACTTCCTCGAGGTCCAGGCGCTGTTCGCGCCGAACCTGATCGTCGGCTACGGCCGGGTCGAGGGCCGGCCGGTCGGCGTGGTCGCCAACCAGCCGATGCAGTTCGCCGGCACGCTCGACATCGACGCCTCCGAGAAGGCGGCCCGGTTCGTCCGGTTCTGCGACGCCTTCAACATCCCGGTGCTCACCTTCGTCGACGTCCCGGGCTTCCTCCCCGGCGTCGACCAGGAGCACACCGGCATCATCCGCCGCGGCGCCAAGCTGATCTACGCCTACGCAGAGGCCACCGTCCCGCTGGTCACCGTGATCACCCGCAAGGCCTACGGCGGCGCGTACGACGTCATGGGCTCCAAGCACCTCGGCGCCGACATCAACCTGGCCTGGCCGACCGCGCAGATCGCCGTGATGGGCGCCCAGGGCGCGGCCAACATCGTCCACCGCCGCACGCTGGCGCAGGTCGAGGCCGACGGCGGCGACGTCGAGGCCAAGCGGGCCGAGCTGATCGACGAGTACGAGACCACGCTGGCCAACCCGTACGTGGCGGCCGAGCGCGGCTACGTCGACGGCGTGATCATGCCCTCGCAGACCCGCGCCGAGGTGGTCAAGGCCCTGCGGCTGCTGCGCACCAAGCGCGAGACCCTGCCGCCGAAGAAGCACGGGAACATCCCGCTGTGAGCGGCGAGGAGCAGGCACCCGCCGAGGCCGCCGAGGCTGCAGCGCCGGCGGCGCCGCTGCTGCGGGTCGTCAACCCCGACGCGACGCCGGAGGAGATCGCCGCCATCGTCGCGGTGCTCTCCGCGCTCGGCTCCGGCGCCGCCCCGGCGCCCGCGCCCCGCTCGCAGTGGGCCGCCCCGGCCCGACGCCTGCGCGGCGCCCACGGCTCGGGTCCGGGCGCGTGGCGCGCCTCGGGCCTGCCCCGCTGAGCCGAGCCCGACCGACACCGCGCGGCGCGGATCCCCCGACCCACCCGGGCCGGCGGGGTCCGCGCCGCGGTCGCGCGTAGGGTCGGGCGGCATGACGCGACTCGTGGACGCCCGCACCGACCGCTATGTCGAGGAGCTCGCCGCCCTCGACCCGCTGACCGCCACCCAGATCGGGGTCCCGGGCCACGAGCACGCCCTGCCCGACCTCTCCCCCGACGGCTTCGACGCCCGGGACGAGCTGCACCGACGCGCGCTGGCCGACGTCCGCGCCCTGACCCCCGCCGACGAGCGCGAGGCCGTCGCCCGGGAGGCGTTCCTGGAGCGGGTCGGCCTGGTCGTCGAGCGCACCGACGCCGGCGTCGATCGCAGCGAGATGTCGGTCATCAGCAGCCACGCCCACGCGGTGCGGGAGGTCTTCGACGTCATGCCGACCGGCACGGCCGAGGACTGGGAGGCGATCGGCGCCCGTCTGGCGGCCGTCCCGGACGCGCTCGCGGGGCTCGAGCGCACCCTGCGCGAGGAGGCGGCCGCCGGACGCGTGTCCGCCCGCCGGCAGTACGTCGAGGTCGCCCGCCAGCTGCGCGGCTGGACCGGCCAGGAGGGGCGGGCCGGCGACTACTTCGCCACGCTGGTCGCCGACGGCCCCGACGCGCAGCGTCCGGCGCTCGAGCGCGCCGCGGCGCGCGCGTCCGAGGCCTTCGCGGCGCTGGGCCGGACGATCGAGACCGAGCTCGTGCCGCGCGGCCGCGAGGTCGACGGCGTGGGCCGCGACGCCTATGCGCTGGCCTCCCGCTACTTCCTCGGCGCGACCGTCGACCTCGAGGAGGCCTACGCGTGGGGCTGGGAGGAGCTCGCCCGGATCGACGCCGACCAGCGCGCGACCGCGCGTCGGATCGTGCCCGGCGGCAGCCTCGAGGACGCCGTCGCGGCTCTCGACGCCGACCCCGCCCGCGACTGCGGCAGCCGGGAGGCGTTCCAGGACTGGATGCAGCAGCGCTCCGACGAGATCCTCGCCTCCTTCGACGGCGTGCACTTCGACATCGCCGAGCCCCTGCGCACGCTGCGCTGCCGGGTCGCGCCGACGCACGACGGCGGCGCCTGGTACGTGCCGCCGTCCGACGACTTCTCGCGTCCGGGCACCATGTGGTTCTCCTTCACCGACGACCACGAGCGCTACTCCACGTGGCGCGAGACGACGACCGTCTTCCACGAGGGCGTGCCCGGGCACCACCTGCAGTGCGCACAGGCCGTGCACCGCGCCGACCTGCTCAACCGCTGGCAGCGGCTGTTGTGCTGGGTCAGCGGCCACGGCGAGGGCTGGGCGCTCTACGCCGAGCGGCTGATGGACGACCTCGGCTACTTCGAGGACGCCGGCGACCGCCTCGGCTTCCTCGACATGCAGGGCTTCCGGGCCGCCCGGGTGATCGTCGACATCGGCGTGCACCTGGGCCTGGAGGTGCCGCGCGACAACCCGTTCGGCTGGCGGCCCGGCGAGCGGTGGGACGCCGACCTCGCGCTGGAGTTCATGCGCGCGCACTCGCGCATGGACGACGGCTCGCTGCGCTTCGAGGTCAACCGCTACCTCGGCTGGCCCGGCCAGGCGCCGTCCTACAAGCTCGGCGAGCGGATCTGGCTCGGGGCCCGCGACGCCGCCCGCGCCCGCCACGGCGCGGCATTCGACCTCAAGGCCTTCCACACCGCCGCGCTCGACCTCGGGGCGCTCGGCCTCGACCCGCTCACCGACGCGCTCGCCCGGCTCTGAGCCGCGGGCGCGGCCGTAGGGTGGCGCGCGTGACGTTCGTGCTGGCCTCCGCCTCCCCCGCCCGCCTCGCCACCCTCCGGGCCGCGGGTCTCGACCCCGAGGTGATCGTCTCGGGGGTCGACGAGTCGCAGGTCGTCGGGCTGCCCCCGGCCGAGCTCGCGCTGCGGCTGGCCGGGCTGAAGTGCGCCGCGGTCCACCCGCAGGTCGCCGACGGGACGCTCGTCCTCGGCTGCGACTCCGTGCTCGAGCTCGACGGCGAGGCCCTCGGCAAGCCCGCCGACGCCGACGACGCCGTCGCGCGGTGGCGCCGGATGCGCGGACGCAGCGGCGTGCTGCACACCGGGCACTGCCTGCGCGTGGGCGGCGACGCCGACGCGGTCGCCGCCGTCACGGCCTCGACCACCGTGCACTTCGCCGAGATCGACGACGCCGAGATCGAGGCCTACGTCGCCACCGGCGAGCCGCTGCACGTGGCGGGGGCGTTCACCGTCGACGGCCTCGGCGGCGGGTTCGTCACCCGCATCGAGGGCGACCACCACAACGTCGTGGGCGTCAGCCTCCCGGTGCTGCGCGACCTGGTGCGTCGCCTGGGCCGCTCGTGGCCCGACCTGTGGGCCCGCTGACCGGCTCCTCGTCCGGGCCGTCGGGCTCGTCGGAGAGCCCCACGAGCTCCTCGGCGTAGAGGTCGTCGAGGTGGATCGGGCGGCGGAAGACGAACGTCCGGAAGATCCAGAACCGCGCGCTGACGCCCAGCGCGAGACCGACGCCGTTGGCCGCGACGTTGTCGGAGAGCGGGTCGTCGAGGCCCAGCACGTCGCGGCTGATCACCAGGCAGACGATCGGCAGCGTCATCGTGACGACGTTGACCACGACGAAGGCGGTGCGTCCGCCGTCGGGGTGGCTGGTCGGACGCTCGCGGAACGCCCAGTACCGGGCGCCGTGGTAGCTGACGACCATGCCGATCGTGTTCGCGCCGATGAAGGCCAGCACCGGCCGCTCCAGCAGCGGGCCGCCGTCGCCGAGGCCGTGCACGCTGAGGTTGAACAGGACGAACGAGACCGCCGTGGCGACGCCGCCGACCGCCAGGAACCGCCCCGCCTCGCGGACGACCCGCCGGGTGGCCTCGCTGACGTTCACGCGGTGGCGGCCGGCTCGGCCGTGCGCGGCCGACGGCTCAGCGCGCGGCCGCGCTCGATCAGCGGCTGCTCGAGGTGACGGTGGAGCAGGTGCGCCACCAGCGGCATCAGGGCGAAGCACGCCACGGTGACCACCGGCGCCGGCAGACTGGTGTGGGTGAGCGGGTAGAGCACGAGCCCGTGGGAGAGGTACAGGGCGTAGCTGATGCCGCCGAACCACTCGAGGGTCGCCGACGACCACCGCTCGCGCACCAGCCAGAAGGCCGCGAAGAAGGCCAGACCCGCCCAGGTCGAGATCGTGTAGCGGTCGGCGGGCCAGTCTGCGTCGATGCCGATCACCGAGCCGACCGGCACCGCGACGATCAGCGCGGCGGCCAGCGTCCAGACCGCACGGGCCGACATGCGTCCGGCGTCGTAGCGGGCCCAGGCGTGGCCCAGGCAGGAGACGCCGAGCAGCAGCGGGAAGGTGGCCGGGAGGTCGACGTCCAGGATCCGCTCCACCGCGGAGGCCGCCACGAAGCCGAGGATCCACAGGTAGCCGAGCACCCAGGCGCGGTCGAGCGCGCCGCGCATCTTGAAGCCGATCTGCTGGAAGTAGAAGACCCACTCGATCGTGAGCGTCCAGGCCGGCTCGAGCAGGCTCGGCAGCAGCACCAGCCCCTGGAGCATGGTGAGGTTGGCCACGATGGCGAACGCCACGAGCAGCGGGCTGTGGTCGCCGAGCTCGCCGGTGGCCGCCAGCACGACGATCGCGATGCCCAGGCACAGCCAGTAGGTCGGGAAGAGCCGGAAGGTGCGCCGGATGAGGAACGTGCGGACGTCCTGGTGCTCGAAGCTGAGCGGGATGACGTAGCCGCTGACCAGGAAGAACGCGACGACGCCGACGCGGCCGAGGTTGAGCTCTCCGTCGAGGTGGCCGAACGCGCCCGGCGCGGTCTTCTCCAGCACGTGCTGCACCGCGACGAGCACGGCGGCCGCGCCCCGGATCCACTCGAGGAACGCGATGCGACGCATGGTCTGTGCCATAGCCCGTACCTTAGGCCCCGGTGCCTGCGCCGATCCGCCGATCCCGTCGGGCCGGGGCGTGGCCCACCTCTCCCTCCCCGCATCCGCATCCGAGCCCGCACCGCCCCGCGCTGCCCGTCCGAGGAGGCCTCATGCCCCGCCCGCCCGCGTCGTCCCGTCCCGCCGGCCCCGGCGACGTCCTCGGCTCCGGACGCGTCCCGGCGGTCGCGATCAACGGCGGCTTCCGCGGACAGCGGGTCACCGGCCAGCAGCGCTACGCCACCGAGGTGGCCGACCGGCTGCTGCGGCACGAGGGCGTCGTCGAGCTCGCGCCGCAGGGCGACGGCGGACGGCTCGGCGCCTGGGCGTGGACCCAGACCCGCCTGCCGCTGCTGGCCCGGCACGCCGACGTCCTGCTCTCCCTGACCTCCCGTGCGCCCGCGCGCGGCCGCGGCCAGGTGATCACCGTGCACGACCTGTTCGTCCTCACCCACCCCGAGTGGTACTCGCGTCGCTACCTCGCGGTGCACCGGCCCCTGCTGCGCCACCTGCTGCGCACCTGTGCCGGCGTCGTGGCGGTCTCGGAGCCGGTCGGCGAGGAGGTGCGCGCCTCGGGCCTGCTGCCGGACGCCACGCCGCTGGTCGTCGCGCCCAACGCCGTCGACGCCGCGCTGGTCGCCGAGGACCCCGCGGCCGAGGCGCTGCCCGCCGGCCTGCCCGAGCGCTACCTGCTCACCGTCGGCAGCATCGACCCGCGCAAGAACCTCGAAACCCTGGTGCGCGCCTACGAGCGCTACCGGACGCTCGCGGGCGACGACGCCGCCGACCTGGTGATCGTGGGCGGCGGCTCCGACCTCTTCGGCGCCACCAGCCTGCCGGAGGTGCCGGGCGTGCACGTGCTCGGCTACGTGCCGGACGCCGCGCTCGCGGCGGTGTACCGGCGCGCCGTGTGCTTCGTCAGCCTCAGCCTGGCCGAGGGCTTCGGCATCCCGCTGATCGAGGCGCACCGGGCCGGCACCCGCGTGCTCGCCTCCGACATCCCGATCTACCGCTGGGTGATGGGCGAGGCGGCCCGGTTCGTCGACCCCACCTCCCTCGAGGCGGTCGCGGACGCGCTGCTGCAGGTCGAGCGCGACGACGCCCCCGTCCGGCCCCTGCCGCGCCCGTACGAGTGGGACGCCACGGCCGAGGCCGTGCGCGGGCTGCTGCACAGCCCGCAGGTGCTGGCTCAGGCCGGCGCGACGACCTGAGCCCGACGGCGTCCGCCCGGAGCCGCCGCGGCGCGCGCGGCGGCCTCCTCGCGACGACGCTCCCGGGCCTCGCGCACCAGGTGCGCGGCGAGGTTGGCGTTGCAGGCCAGGATCATCACGGTAAGCGGATCGAAGAGGTCCGAGCCGTTGAAGCTCTTGGTGACGAGGATCGCCACGAGCGCCCAGAACACCGCGAGGTGCGCACCGGTGGCCCGCCAGGTGAGCGAGGCCAGCCGGCCGCAGAAGATCGCGTACGCGATCGTCCCGACGAGCCCGACGCAGCTGAGCAGCGCGGGCCACATGCTCGAGGGCCTGCTGCTGCCCAGGCCGACGCCGAGCCCGTAGGAGTCGCTGAAGATCCGGAAGGAGATCAGGTCGGCGCTGCTGCGCGAGCGGTAGCTGCCGCTGCCGGTCTTCTTCGAGATGCCCTCGACGACGAAGTCGTAGACGGCGTGGAAGTTGGCGAGCACCGCGATGACGCCGACGATCGCGAGGATCACCAGCGGCAGCGGGCTGCGGCCCAGCACCGTGGTGCGGACGTAGAGGACGCCGAGCATCAGGGCGCCGACGGCGAGGCCGCCGATCAGGCCGGTGCCCGAGCGCGAGAGCGCGAAGTTCAGCGACGCCGAGGCGAACACGACGCAGTAGGCCAGCCGCGTGCGTCCACGGGTCTGGGCGATCATCACGGCGCAGAAGGCCATCGTCACGACGCTGTAGATGCCCAGGAACGACGGCTCGGGGAACACGCCGCGCAGGCGGTACTCCGAGGCGTTGCCGTTGTTGTAGACGGTCTCGGTGCTGTCGAACTGGGCGGCGGGGAACGGCACGCCGAACTGGTCGGAGGTCCAGCGCCAGGTGCTGGCGAAGGCGGCGATGGCCAGGCCGATCGAGAGCGTGTGCGCCGAGAGCAGCGGCGCACGGGCCGCCAGGCAGATGACCGCGAACGCGATGACCAGCAGCAGCACCTGGGAGATGTTCGAGGCGAAGTAGGTGAGCCGCGAGGGGTTCAGCACCTCGTAGTCGATGCCGCCTGCGGGCTTGAGCACCCGCATGCCGTCGAAGAGCGTCGGGCCGATGGCGGTGATCACCAGGCCGTAGCCGAAGAACACCGCGAGCGTGCGGGCGCCGGGCCAGCCGAGGAACGACAGCCGGCCGCGCAGCCAGGCCAGGATCGTGAAGGCCACCATCACCACGCCCACCACGAAGTAGGCCGACAGGCCCCCGACCGAGGGCAGGGCGGCGGTGGTCGGCAGCGCCGCCGCGGTCGCGAGCACCCAGATGATCCGCCGCGTGTGGTCACGGGGCAGCGCCCAGAGCAGGCCGAACACGACGATCGGCGCGGCGATCAGCACGGCGCTCCCCCTCGCGCGGCGCCCACCGGCGTCAGTCCTCCTGCCGGGCGGGGCGGTACTCGTAGCTGTAGTAGACGGCGCTGTTGACCGGCATCTGGTTCAGCACCACGCCCGCCACCCGCGCGTCGACGGCGGCCAGGCCGTCGAGGGCGCGGATGAGCTCCTGCCGCCGCGTGCTGTTGGCCTTGCAGACCAGCAGCACCGTGTCGGCGCAGGTGGACATGACCGCGGCGTCGGTGACGGCGAGCACCGGCGGGGAGTCGATGACGATCGCGTCGTAGGAGACCTTGAGCGTCTCGACCAGGCGGGCGAAGGCGTTGGAGCCGAGCAGCTCGCTCGGGTTCGGCGGGATCGGGCCGCTGGTGACGACGTCGAAGGAGTCGACCTGCTGGACGACCTCGGAGATCGTGGCCCGGCCGGCGATGACGTTGGTGAGGCCGACGTCGGGCACCAGGCCGAGCTGCTTGGCGATGCTCGGACGCCGCAGGTCGGCGTCGAGCAGGATCACGCGCCGACCGCTCTGGGCCAGGGTGGCGGCCAGGTTGGCGGCCGTCGTCGTCTTGCCCTCCTTGGGCTGCGAGCTGGTGACCAGCAGCGCCCGGGGCGGGTTGTCGGGGTCGAGGTAGCTGATGTTCGTGCGCAGCTTGCGGTAGGCCTCGCCCCAGCCGAAGCTCTTGGAGCGCTGCCCCTGGCCGATCATCGAGGCGCTGACGTCGTTGCTGACCGGCACGACGCCGATCGTCGGCAGGCCGGTGGACTGCTCCACCTCGGCCTCGGACTTCAGCGAGGTGTCGAGGACGTCGCGCAGCCCCGCGGCCGCGATGCCCAGGCCGAGCCCGCCGACCAGGCCGAGCGCGATGTTCAGGAACGGCTCGGGGGTGCGCGGGGACGTCGGGGTTGCGGCGGGCTTGACGATCGAGAGCTTGACCGGCGCGTCGGAGGAGCTGCCGGAGGCGTCGAGGTTCTCGATCACCGTGATCAGCTGCTTGCTGGCCTCGTTGGCGATCTCGGCGGCCAGCGTCGGCGAGTCGTCGTCGACCGTGACGTCCATCAGGTAGGTGCCGTCGCCGACCGAGGCCGAGATCTTGTCGGCGAGCGCCTCGGGCGTGGTCTGCAGGCCGAGCTTCTTGATCACCGGCTCGAGGACCAGCGGGCTGGAGATCAGGCCCGGGTACGACTTGATCCGGCTGTTGAGGTAGATCGTGAGCGCGGTGGTGCGGCTGCTGTTGTTCTGCGAGTTCCCGATCGCGACGAACAGCTGCGAGCTCGCGCGGTACGACGGCGTCATGAAGTAGGTGACGCCCGCGGCGACGCCCACGCCCAGCAGCACCGAGGCGACCAGCCAGGTCCAGCGGACCCGCAGGAGGCGGA
The DNA here is from genome assembly GCF_020075545.1 of Nocardioides sp. TRM66260-LWL. Lineage (GTDB taxonomy): Bacteria > Actinomycetota > Actinomycetes > Propionibacteriales > Nocardioidaceae > Nocardioides. The sequence goes on along the minus strand of NZ_JAIQZK010000001.1, from coordinate 446,029 downwards.
GGAACTCGATCACCGATGAGCCTTTCGTCGAGGAGCTGCAGCGCGCGCCGCAGGGAGCAAACTACCCGCACCGCTGCCGGCCGAGGCGCGTCCCCCCGCAGTCACGGTGTGTTCAAGCCGACAGCCGCGGCCGGCGTGTCGGCGCGGCGTCCGCCGACGGCGAGCAGCAGGACGAGCAGGTAGGCCACGGTCGCGCTGACCATGCACAGCGCCACCTGGGCGGCGGTGTCGAAGGGGGCCAGCAGCATGAAGGCGGCCGCCACGATCGTGCCCAGGCCGCGGGCCCAGCCCATCAGGCCCGCCCGACCCTCCGCGCTGGCCACCGCGGTCGGCGCGAAGGCGAACCAGGTCAGCGCGTGGTTGAGCGCGAAGGCCGCGATCGCCGCCCACGCCAGACCGCCCAGGCCCGGCAGGACGAGGCCGTAGAGCGGCGTGTGGGTCAGGGCGAGCAGCCCGGCGCAGCCGACCAGCACCGCCAGGGTGCTGACCAGGATGACCAGCCGCATCTGCCCGGTGAACGGGCCGTCGCGCCGTGCGGAGAAGATCACGCGTCGACCGGCCAGGCCGAGCACGGTGACGGGGCCGAGGATCGTGAGCGCCAGCCGGGCGTCGGTGGCCTCGCCGACGACGCCGCGCGCCTGCACGACCGCCAGGCCCGCGACGAGCGGGAAGCCGGAGAGCAGCCCGTCGAGCAGGAGCGGCGCGGCCTGCGTGCGGTCGGCGAGCAGCGTGCGCAGGCCCAGACGCGGACGGAGCACGCCGGCCAGCCGGCGCAGCAGCAGTCCGGTGACGAGCACCGCGGCGACCCCCCAGAACACCAGCGGCAGCAGCACGCCGGGCACGCCGGCGAGGGCGGCCACGGTGACCAGGAGGAACTGCGACGCGGCCACGCACACGTCCCGCTTCAGGAACGGCAGCGGCTGCGGCAGCCCCTCGACGATGCGCAGGTAGTCCCACACCGCGACCGGCACGATCGCCAGCGACGCGAGCACCAAGGCGGGCTGTCCGAGGGCGATCGAGAGCACCCCCAGCACCGTGCCGGCCACGACGGCCAGGACGCCGGCGGAGGCCAGGCCCGCGGCCGGGTCGCGGCGTCCGACCAGCACGCGCTCGGCGCCGACCGCCTGCACCATGCCGAGCACGACGCCGTTGGCGGTGACCCACACCGAGAAGGGGTCGAAGTCGTCGGGCCGCATCAGACGCGCCATCACGACGATCTGGAGCAGCGAGACGATGGCGGTGAAGGCCTGCAGGGCGGTGGCGCCGGTGAGGAGGCGGACGATGCCGCGGGCAGGCGGAGCGGTCGCCTCCGTGCCCGCCGCGGCGGGCCCGGAGGCGACGAGGTCGTCGCTCACGAGGGACGAGGGTGGCTGGAGCGCATGGCGGGCGTGACGAGAGGTGCTCGTCAGCCGCCCAGCAGCGAGCCGACGAGGCCCGAGACCGGACCGCCGGGCGCCGTCGAGCCGGTGGCCGGACGCGACGGGCTGCTGCTCGGCGAGGGAGCGGTGGGCAGCGGGAGGTGGACGCCCACGCCGCCGACCGAGACGCCCACGCCGGAGCCGCCGACCTGCACGCCCACGGGCGCGCCGGGGACGTTCACGTCGACCTTGACGCCGCCGTCGGAGGAGCCGCCGACGCTGATCGGACCGACGTCCACCGAGCCCGAGCCGGAGCCCGTGCCGCCGCCGGAGCCACCGCCGGAGCCCGTGCCGCCGCCCGAGCCGGAGCCGCCGCCGGAGCCGGTGTCGCCACCGCCCGTGCCGCCGCCCGAGCCGGAGCCGCCGCCCGAGCCGGTGTCGCCACCGCCGGTGCCGCCGCCCGAGCCGGAGCCGCCGCCCGAGCCGGTGTCGCCACCCGAGCCGGTGTCGCCACCGCCGGTGCCGCCGCCCGAGCCGCCGGTGCCGGTGCCGTCACCGCCGCCGGTGGCCGGGGCGCCCGGGGTGGAGGGGCTGACGAGGACCGGGCCGTCGGCGGTGGCCGTCGGGTCGGCGGACGGGACGCCCGCGAAGCTGGGAGCCCCGGTGAGGGTCGGGGCGCTGGCCGCACCCGGCAGCGCGACCCGCGGGAACGACCCGGGGACCGCGGCCGCGGGAGCCAGGGTCAGCAGGCGCCCGGGCACCGACACGGGGCGGACGCCCTTCGGGCCGCTGGCCTCGACGCCGGGGATGCGCGGGGAGGTCGGGCCGTGGATGGTCAGCGCGCCGACCACGGCGCCGGCCGCGAGCACGGTCATGCCCGCGAAGGCGGTGGGCCGGCTCAGACGCGCGGCGGAGCCGACGAGCGGGTGGGCCAGCGAGAGCCGCTCGGCGCGGGCGACGGAGCGCTCGCGCAGGTAGTCGTCGGCCAGCTCGCCGAGCACGCGGGTGGCCAGCACCTCGCGCAGGGAGAGGTCGAGGGTGAACATCGCCCGGACGAGGCCGCGGCACTCGTCGCACTCCTGGCCGTGGGCGCGGAGGTCGCCGGCCACGTCGCGGCCGAGGGTGCCGGGGGCCTCCATGCGCAGGAAGCCGGCCAGCTCCAGGCACTCGGGACGCTCGCCGCTGGGCAGCGCCCGGGCGGTGAGCCGGCGGAGCAGGGCGCGGGCGGAGTGCAGCGCGCGACGGGTGTCGGACTCGGCGATGCCGAGGATCGGCGCGATCTGCGCGGACTGCTCGCCCTCGACGACCTGGTGCCACACGGCGGTCTGCCACGCCTCGGCCATCGAGCGGTAGGACGACCACACGGCGTCCCAGCCGTCGTCGCCGGTGCGGCGGCCGGCGGAGAGGTCCTCGCCGGAGATCGCGGCGAGCCAGAGCACACGGAACGGCGCGTCGAGCGGACGGTGGCCGGCGATGAAGGCCGACATCGCGTTCCACGACTCGTCGTAGGCGGCGGCGTCGACGGAGTCGGCGATCTGCTGCACCGCGGGGGCGTGCCGGCCGAGCAGGACGACCTCGGCCTCGGCGTCGCCGCCGCGGGCGGCCGCGAGCAGCGCCGCGTCGCTGGCGTGCTCCCAGCCCTCGTCGAGCAGGTCGGTGTGGCGCGAGTCGAAGAGTGTCACGGCCGGTTCCCTCCGCGTGATGTCTGTCGTTCGGTGGCGGCCGGGCACCGACCTCCACACGCTCAACGAGCGGCGGGGGCATCGGCTACTGCCCGGCGGGCAGCTGGGGTGGGATGGGGGTGGGTTGTCTGGAGCGGTGGAGCAGGTGCGGGGCGATCCCTCAGGTGGCCGGTCCGGCAGCCGATGGGGGCGTTCGGAGCCGCGCGCACGCGGGGACGGGGTCAGCATGCCAGACCGGGACCGCCGCGCGCTGCCCGACGACGGAACCCACCGGGGCATTCCCCCCGGAGCCGGTGCCGCGCAGGGCCGGCGGACCGGGCCGCGATCGCGCGCGGCGGCGCGCGATGAGACCGTGCACCGGACCCCGGACCCGGGGCGCTAGCCTGCGCAGCGGCGCGCCGAGGGCCCGCCGCGACCGCCGGTCGCCGCCCCCTCGCGACCACGCCGCCGCACCGCCACACCGTCATCAGACCGCCATCACACCGCCGTCCCCCACGGACCGACCAGGAGACACACGTGCCGGAGATCAAGCCCCTGCAGAAGGTCCTCGTCGCCAACCGCGGCGAGATCGCGGTCCGCGTCATCCGCGCGTGCAAGGACGCCGGCATCGGCAGCGTCGCCGTGTACGCCGAGCCCGACCGCGACGCGATCTTCGTGCGGATGGCCGACGAGGCCTACTCCCTGGGCGGCAGCACCCCGGCCGAGTCGTACCTCGACATCGCCAAGCTGATCGACGTCGCGCAGCGCTCGGGCGCCGACTCCGTGCACCCGGGCTACGGCTTCCTCGCCGAGAACGCCCAGTTCGCCCAGGCCGTGCTGGACGCCGGCCTGGTCTGGATCGGCCCCTCCCCCGCGGCCATCGACGCCCTCGGCGACAAGGCGAAGGCCAAGCAGATCGCCCTCGCGGCCGGCGCCCCGCTGGCCCCCGGCCTCAAGGACGCGGTGAAGGACGCCGACGAGATCGTCGCCTTCGCCGAGGCCAACGGCCTGCCGGTGGCGATCAAGGCGGTCTTCGGCGGCGGCGGCCGCGGCCTCAAGGTCGCGCGCACCCTCGAGGAGATCCCGGAGCTGTACGAGTCGGCGGTCCGCGAGGCCGTCACCGCCTTCGGCCGCGGCGAGTGCCTGGTCGAGAAGTTCCTCGACCGCCCGCGCCACGTCGAGACCCAGTGCCTGGCCGACCAGCACGGCAACGTCGTGGTGGTCTCGACCCGCGACTGCTCGCTGCAGCGCCGCCACCAGAAGCTGGTCGAGGAGGCCCCCGCGCCGTTCCTCACCGACGAGCAGGTCACCCGCCTGTACGAGTCGTCGAAGGCGATCCTCAAGGAGGCCGGCTACGTCGGCGCCGGCACCTGCGAGTTCCTCGTCGGCCGCGACGGCACCATCTCCTTCCTCGAGGTCAACACCCGCCTCCAGGTCGAGCACTGCGTCTCCGAGGAGGTCACCGGCATCGACCTCGTCCGCGAGATGTTCCGCATCGCCGCCGGCGAGGAGCTCGGCTACGGCGACCCGGAGGTCGTCGGCCACTCCATCGAGTACCGCATCAACGCCGAGGACGGCGGCCGCAACTTCATGCCCGCCCCCGGCACGCTCACCGAGTGGGCGCCGCCGCAGGGCCCGGGCGTCCGGGTCGACGGCGGCTACGAGAAGGGCCAGACCATCCCCGGCTCCTTCGACTCGCTCATCGCGAAGCTGATCGTCACCGGGCGCACCCGGCAGCAGGCGCTCGAGCGCTCGCGCCGCGCCCTCGCCGAGTTCGCGGTCGACGGCATGCCCACCGTCATCCCGTTCCACCGCGCGGTGATCGACGACCCCGCCTACGTCGGCGCCTCCAACCCGACCGGCGAGGGCTCCTTCGACGTCTACACGACCTGGATCGAGACCGACTTCGACAACCGGATCGAGCCCTACGGCGGCGAGGCCGGCGAGGCCGAGGACGCCGGCGAGCGGCAGACGGTCGTCGTCGAGGTCGGCGGCCGCCGGCTCGACGTCGTGCTGCCGGCCGGGCTCGCGGGCCTCGGCGGCGGTGCCGCCGCCGGCGCCAAGAAGCCCAAGCGCTCGGGCGGCCGCAAGGCCGGCGCCGCGGTCAGCGGCGACGCCGTGGCCAGCCCGATGCAGGGCACGATCGTCAAGATCGCCGTCGAGGAGGGCCAGGAGGTCGCCGAGGGCGACGTCATCGTCGTCCTCGAGGCGATGAAGATGGAGCAGCCGCTCAAGGCGCACAAGGCCGGCACCGTCACCGGCCTCGCGGCCGAGGTCGGCGCCACGGTCGGCAACGGCGCCGTCATCTGCGAGCTCAAGGACTGACGTCCGGCCCGGGCTCCGGCCCGGGCCCGAGCCCGGCCCTCCCCGCCCCCGTTCGCCACACGCCGTCGAGGAGCCAGACATGCCCGTCCCCGCCGACTGGACCGGGGAGGCGCCGAGCCGCGCCGCCCGCCTCCGTGCCGCCCTGCCCACCGCCACCATCCCGCTGACGGCCCGGGCGGGCGCCCGCGTGCTGCGTCGTGACCCGCAGCGGGTGGCGCAGGCCCGGCTGCAGATGGACGCGCTGGTCGGGGCGCGCCGCACCCCCGCCGAGCTCGACGGGCTGGCCCAGGCGTACCTGCGCTACTGGGCCTGGCGCTCGGAGTCGCGTCAGCACCCGGCCCACGAGACCACCCAGCCCGTGGAGGGCGCCGAGCACCTGGTCTCGCTGACCCGCGCCGGCCTGCCAGCGATCGTCTCGTTCATCCACCAGGGCGCCTGGGAGGGCGGTCTGGCGAGCGTGGTGCGCCAGGGCGCGGCGCTCGACGTGATCGTCGATGACGGCATGGTCGACCTGCAGGGTCCCAAGCACATGCACGACGTGCGTCGCAAGGGCACCTCGACGGGGCTGGAGATCTTCGGGGTGCGCGAGGGCGCGCGCGGCATCATCGCGCGGCTCAAGGCCGGCAAGCAGGTCGGCATCTCCCTCGACGTGCCGGGGCCGACGCCCACGACCTTCCTGGGCCGCGAGGTGCACCTGGCCACGAGCAACGTCGGCCTGGCCCGCAAGCTCGACGTGCCGATCGTCGCGATCAGCGTGCTGCGCACGACGCCGGACGTCGGCGGCACGCCCCGGGTCGTCGTCCACGAGCCGCTGCGACCGGCCGACTTCGACGACGAGATGGCCCTGCACGGGGCGCTCAAGGCGATCCACGAGGCGGCCGCCGAGGCGTGGCCCGAGTCGTACGAGCAGCCCACCGAGCGGATGCACTACCCCGGGTTCAGCACCCCCGCCTGAGCCCCCGCGGCGGGCCCGCGTCCGCAATCCGGCGCCCGGCGTCCTCGGCGGACGCGGGTCAAGACGGACGCTGCCCGTCGGCGATCGCCGTGAGTAGGGTCCCCGGCATGTTCTCCAAGGTGCTGGTGGCCAACCGCGGCGAGATCGCGGTCCGCGCGTTCCGGGCCGCGTACGAGCTGGGCGCGCGCACGGTCGCGGTCTTCCCGTACGAGGACCGCAACTCCGAGCACCGGCTCAAGGCCGACGAGGCCTACCTCATCGGCGAGCGCGGGCACCCCGTGCGGGCCTACCTCGACCCGCAGGCGATCGTCGCCACCGCCGTGCGCGCGGGCGCCGACGCGGTCTACCCCGGCTACGGGTTCCTCTCCGAGAACCCCGAGCTGGCCGAGGCCTGCGCGGCCGCGGGCATCGCGTTCGTCGGCCCGGACGCCTCGGTGCTCGAGCTCACCGGCAACAAGGCCCGCGCGATCGCCGCCGCCCAGGCCGCGGGCGTGCCGACGCTGCGCAGCGTCGCGCCGTCGACCGACGTCGACGCGCTGCTCTCCGCGGCGCGCGAGCTGCCGTTCCCGCTCTTCGTCAAGGCCGTCGCCGGCGGCGGCGGACGCGGCATGCGCCGCGTCGACGACCCCGCCGCGCTGCGCGCCGCGATCGAGACCTGCATGCGGGAGGCCGAGGGCGCCTTCGGCGACCCGACGGTCTTCATCGAGCAGGCCGTCGTCGACCCGCGCCACATCGAGGTGCAGGTCCTCGCCGACGGCACCGGCGGCCCCGACGGCGTGGTGCACCTCTTCGAGCGCGACTGCTCGGTGCAGCGGCGCCACCAGAAGGTCGTCGAGATCGCGCCCGCGCCGCACCTCGACCCCGCGCTGCGCGAGCGGATGTGCGCGGACGCCGTCCGCTTCGCCCGCGAGATCGGCTACCGCAACGCCGGCACCGTGGAGTTCCTGCTCTCCCCCTCGGGCGAGTACGTGTTCATCGAGATGAACCCGCGCATCCAGGTCGAGCACACCGTCACCGAGGAGGTCACCGACGTCGACCTCGTGCAGGCCCAGCTGCGGATCGCCGCGGGCGCCACCCTCGCCGACCTCGGCCTGAGCCAGGAGACCGTGCGCCTGCGCGGCGCGGCGCTCCAGTGCCGCATCACCACCGAGGACCCCGCGAACGACTTCCGGCCCGACACCGGCGTCATCACCACCTACCGCTCCCCCGGCGGCGGCGGCGTGCGCCTCGACGGCGGCACGACCTACACCGGCGCCGAGGTCTCCGCGCACTTCGACTCGATGCTGGCCAAGCTCACCTGCCGCGGGCGCACCTTCGACGACGCCGTCGCCAAGGCCCGCCGGGCGATCGCCGAATTCCGCATCCGCGGCGTCTCCACGAACATCGCCTTCCTCCAGGCCGTGCTCGCCGACCCCGACTTCGCCGCGGGGCGCGTCACGACCTCGTTCATCGAGACCCACCCGCACCTGCTCGAGGCACGCGGCTCGGGCGACCGCGGCACCAAGCTGCTCACCTACCTCGCCGATGTCACCGTCAACCAGCCGCACGGGCCCGCGCCCGTCACGGTCAGCGCGGCCACCAAGCTGCCGGCCACCGACCTCGACGCCCCGGCGCCCGCCGGGTCGCGGCAGCTGCTCCTCGAGCTCGGGCCGGACGAGTTCGCGCGGCGCCTGCGCGCGCAGACGCCGGTGGCGGTCACCGACACGACCTTCCGCGACGCCCACCAGTCGCTGCTGGCCACCCGCGTGCGCACCCGCGACCTGCTCGAGGTCGCCCCCCATGTGGCGCGTCGGACCCCGCAGCTGTGGTCGCTCGAGGCGTGGGGCGGGGCCACCTACGACGTGGCGCTGCGGTTCCTGGCCGAGGACCCCTGGGAGCGGCTCGCCGCGCTGCGCGAGGCCGTCCCGAACGTGTGCCTGCAGATGCTGCTGCGCGGCCGCAACACCGTCGGCTACACCCCGTACCCGACGCGGGTCGCCGAGGCGTTCGTCGCCGAGGCCGCGGCCACGGGGCTCGACGTCTTCCGCATCTTCGACGCGCTCAACGACGTCGAGCAGATGCGTCCGGCCATCGACGCCGTGCGCGCCACCGGGACGACGGTGGCCGAGGTCGCGCTGTGCTACACCGGCGACCTCTCCAGCCCCGGGGAGCGCATCTACACCCTCGACTACTACCTGCGGCTCGCCGAGCGGATCGTCGAGGCCGGCGCGCACGTGCTGTGCATCAAGGACATGGCCGGGCTGCTGCGGGCGCCGGCGGCGCGCACGCTCGTCACCGCGCTGCGCGAGCGCTTCGACACCCCGGTGCACCTGCACACCCACGACACCACCGGCGGCCAGCTGGCCACGCTGCTGGCGGCGATCGACGCGGGCGTCGACGCCGTCGACGCGGCCACCGCGGCGATGGCCGGCACCACGAGCCAGCCGTCGCTCTCGGCGCTGGTCGCGGCCACCGACCACTCCGAGCGCGAGACGGGCCTCGACCTGGCGGCCGTCAACGCGCTCGAGCCGTACTGGGAGGCCACCCGGCGGGTCTACGCGCCGTTCGAGTCCGGACTGCCCGCGCCGACCGGACGGGTCTACCGGCACGAGATCCCCGGCGGCCAGCTCTCCAACCTGCGCCAGCAGGCGATCGCGCTGGGCCTGGGCGAGAAGTTCGAGCAGATCGAGGACACCTACGCCGCCGCCAACGACCTCCTCGGCAACGTGGTGAAGGTGACGCCGTCGTCGAAGGTCGTCGGAGACCTCGCGCTCGCGCTGGTCGGCCAGGGCATCGACCCGGCCGACTTCGCCGAGCACCCCGAGCGTCACGACATCCCGGACTCGGTGATCGGCTTCCTCAACGGCGAGCTCGGCGACCCGCCCGGCGGCTGGCCCGAGCCGTTCCGCACCCGCGCGCTGGCCGGACGCACCTGGACCCCGCCCGAGGCCACGCTGGCGCCGGAGGCCGAGGCGGCGCTGGCCTCCGAGGACGCCGCCGTGCGCCGCCGCACCCTCAACGAGCTGCTGTTCCCCGGCCCGACGCGCTCCTACCTCGACGCCGTCGAGCAGTACGGCGACCTCTCGGTGCTGCCGACGATCGACTACCTCTACGGCCTGCGGCAGGGCGAGGAGCACCCCGTCCGGCTCGACGAGGGCAAGGTGCTGATCCTCGGCGTCCAGTCGGTCAGCCAGCCCGACGAGCGCGGCTACCGCACGGTGATGGGTCTGATCAACGGCCAGCTGCGGCCGATCACGGTCCGCGACCGCTCGGTCGCCAGCGAGGTCGTCGCGGCGGAGAAGGCCGACGCCGGCGACCCGCGGCAGGTGGCGGCGCCCTTCCAGGGCGTGGTGACCGTGACGGTCGCCGCCGGCGACGTCGTCGAGGCCGGGCAGACGGTCGCGACGATCGAGGCGATGAAGATGGAGGCCTCGATCACCGCGCCCGTGGCCGGCCGAGTCGTGAGGGTCGTGCTCGACCGGCCGCAGGCGGCCGAGGGCGGCGACCTCGTGCTCGTGCTGGAGTGAGCGCCCCGGGCTCGCCGGCGATCCCGGCCCCGGGGCCGTCGGCGGCCGCGGGGTCGCCGGTCGCCGCCGGCGTGGTCGCCGCGCTCGTCGGCTTCGCCAGCAGCTTCGTCGTCGTGCTCGCCGGGCTGCGCGCGGTGGGGGCCACGCCGTCCCAGGCCACCAGCGGGCTGACGCTGCTCTGCCTCGCCCAGGGCCTGGGCATGCTGTGGCTGACCCTGCGGCACCGCACGCCGCTCACCCTCGCGTGGTCGACGCCCGGCGCGGCCGTGCTGGCCGGCAGCGCGGGCGTCGCGGGCGGCTGGTCGGCCGCGGTCGCGGCGTTCGCGGCTACCGGCGTCCTGATCGTGCTGACCGGGCTGCTCCCCCGCCTCGGAGCCCTGGTCGCGAGCATCCCCGTGCCGCTGGCGCGCGCCATGCTGGCCGGCGTCCTGCTGCCGCTGTGCCTCGAGCCGGTGACCGCGCTCGTGGCCTCGCCGGCCGCCGTCGCGCCGGTGGTGAGCGTGTGGCTGGTGGGCCTGCGGGTGGCGCGACGCTGGGCGGTGCCCGCGGCGCTGGCGACGGCGCTGGTCGTCGTCGCGGTCACGGCCGGCGGCACGCTGGCGGCGTCCGACCTGGTGCCGCGGATCGAGGTCACCGCGCCGCACCCCACCCTCGGCGCGCTGATCGGCGTCACGCTGCCGCTGTACGTCGTCGCGATGGCCTCGCAGAACGTGCCGGGCGTGGCGATCATGGCGGCCTCCGGCTACAGGGTGCCGTGGCGGGAGACGATGGGCGTCACGGGGCTCGCGACCCTCGCCGCCGCGCCCTTCGGCGGGCACACGGTGAACCTCGCGGCGATCACCGCCGCGCTCTGCGCCGGCCCCGACGCCGGACCGGACCCGACGCGGCGCTGGCGCGCGGCGGCCACAGCGGCCGGCTGCTACCTGCTGCTCGCGGCCGGCTGCGGCGCCCTGGCCGCGCTGGTGACGGCGGCTCCGGCCGGCGTCGTCCAGGCGGCAGCGGGGCTCGCGCTCGTCGGCACGCTGGCCACCTCGCTCACCGAGGCGCTGGCCGACCCGGCCGAGCGCGAGGCGGCGGCGGTGACGCTGCTGGTCGCCGCCTCGGGCATCTCGGTCGCGGGCGTGGGCGCCGCGTTCTGGGCGCTGGCGGCCGGTCTCGCGGTGCGCGCGCTGCTGCGCTCGACGGGCGCGGGACGCCTCAGCGCGCGCGCACGCTGAAGGTGAGCCAGGTGGAGCGCAGGCCGAGGCGGCTGCGGAGCTCGTCGCCGCTGGTGCGGACGGTCGCGCGCGAGCCCTTCAGCGTCACCGCGGCGACCCGGCCGCCCCACTGGCCGTTGCCGTCGCGTCGGGTCACCGCGATCGAGCGCAGCGACCCCAGGGTCGGGTAGGCGCGCTCGAGGTCGCGATCGGTCAGGGTGCTGCGCCAGGAGTGCACCGGGTTGCCCGACCAGCCGTCGTAGGGGTCCTCCCGGGCCCGCAGGTAGGGCTGGGAGCCGGCGCTCGTCCAGCCGCCGCTGCTGGAGCCGAACTGGGTGAACGCGGGCTCGCCGTCGTGCAGCAGCACCTGGCCGGTGGTCGCGGCGACGGCCGCGTCGGAGGCCGGCAGCTCCGCGTCCGCGCCGCCGTAGACCTGGCAGGCGCCGGTGTCGCACAGGTCGGCCGGGCCGCGCGCGTCCCGGCTCTCGTGCAGCGCATAGGTGCGCGCCGCGACCGCCTGGGAGCGCACCGCGGCCGGGCGCCAGGACGCCGGGATCTCCAGCGGGACGACGCCGCGCAGGTAGGACTCCAGGCTCACCCGGTTGACCGTGACGAGGTCCGTCGAGCCCGCGGCCGCGGGCCGCAGCTGGAGTCGACCCCGGTAGGCGCGGGTGCCCGACGGCGTCACGAGGTCGACGGGGCGTCCCGACGCGCCGAACCCCGGCCCCGAGCGGCCGTCGAGCGTGGCGTACCAGCGCCAGCGCTCCGCGGACGGTCGTCGGTAGGACAGCACGAGCCGACCGGCGGACGGGGCCATCCTCCAGGCCTCGACCTGCTCGTCGGGCAGCGGGTAGCGGCTGCGCCGCGCGGCGGGGTCGACCGCCACCAGCCCGGGTCGGGCCCGGACGACGAGGTCGTCGCCGACGTCGGCGGTCAGCCGCACCGTGAGCAGCTCGTCGGCCCGCCCGACCTTCCCGAGCGTGGTGCCCGGGTAGTAGAAGCGCAGGATCGCCCGGTGGTCGAGCCCCTCGCGCGCCGCTCCCTCGGCGCCGTACTGCGACATGCCGTGCCCGTGGCCGAACCCGCGCCCCGAGATCGTGATGGTCGCCGACGACGGCACGCTCCACGAGTCCGCGGCCGTCGCCGGCGCCGCCCCGAGCGTGCCGGCGACGGCCGCCAGACCCGTGCTCAGCGCGAGCGCGCGGGCGCGTCGGCGGGACGGACGGGGGCGCGCGGAGGCGTCGTGAGGGAGCACGTCGTCCATCGCATCACGCGTCCCACACGCCTCGCCAGTCGTCCTGCGTAACTACAGATCTGTAGTTCGCGGACGTCGGCTCAGCCCTGCTCGGTGATCTCGAAGAGCGAGTCCGGCAGGCCCGTCGCCGAGCGGAACCGGGAGCCGGAGACCGTCACCTGGGTCGGGACGCCGTCCTGGACGCCGTCGAGCCGCAGGCTCACCACCCGCCCGCGGTACGGGACGTCGGCGTCGCCGTCGCCGTCGCGGGTCAGCACCGTGACGCCGGTGAGGTCGCCCACGAGCGGGTAGGCGGCCTCGATCGTGGCTGCGCTGATCGTGCGGGTCCAGCCGCGGTACGGGTTGCCCGTCGCGTCGTCGTAGGGGTCGAGGTGGGCCGGCAGGTAGGCGAAGTCGCCGGCCGAGGCCCAGCCGCCGTTGCTGGCGGAGAACTGGGCGAAGATCGGGGCGCCGTCGCTCGTGAGGATCCGGCCGGGCACCGAGGCGATCGCGGAGTCGGACGCCGGGTGCTCGGCCGACGCGCCGCCGTAGACCTGGCAGGCGGCGGTGTCGCACAGGTCGTACTGCCGCGCCTGCGGGTGCGCGCGCTCGTATACGGCGTAGGTGCGGGCCGCGACGGCCTGCGCCTGCACGGCCGCCCGCCTCCACAGCGCGGGCACCTCCTTCGGCACCACGCCGCGCACGTACGACTCCAGCGCCACCACGTTCACGACGTCGCGGTGGCCCTCGCCGTCGGAGGCCAGCCGGAGCAGTCCGCGGTAGCGCGTCAGGTCGCCGTCGTCCTCCCGCAGCGTCAGGACGCTGTTCGGCGCGGCGAACTGGACCGTGCCGGTGAGCGTCGTCAGCCCGCGCCAGGTGCGGCCGTCGCGGCTGCCCTGGATGCGGGTCTGGCCGGTCGTGCCGAACGGCACCGCCCGCCACCAGGTGGCCTTCGGGTCGGCGCGGTAGAGGCTGCGCGCGGCCTTGCCGACGGAGCCGACGGTCAGCGCGCGCTGGGCCCGCACCGGCAGCCGGTCGGAGCGCAGCGCGGTGAGTCGCACCCGGATCACGCCGGACGCGGTGCCGAGCGTCGTCCCGGGGTAGTAGAAGCGCAGGATCGCCCGGTGGTCGAGGCCCTTGATCGCCGCGCCCTGCGCGCCCCACTGGGACAGGCCGTGGCCGTGGCCGGCACCGCTGCCCCGCACCGTGATGCCGGCGAGCGCCCGGGCCGCGGGCTCGGGGGGCGCGGCCGCCGTCGCGGCGGTCGCGGGGGCAGCCAGGGCGAGGGGCAGCAGGAGCGGCAGCAGGGCCGGAAGACGTCGGATCCGAGACATGCGCGTCAGCATGTCACCGCGATTGCTCGCGTGGCGACCGTCGGTCGGCGCGGATCGGGCTCAGAAGTGGTGCAGGCGGCGCGCGGCCTCGGCGATCGAGCCGCTCATGGAGGGGTAGACGGTGAACGCCTGCGCCAGCTGGTCGGCGGTCAGCGACTCCGCCACCGCCAGGGAGACCGGGTGGATGAGCTCGCTGGCCCGCGGCCCGACGACCACGCCGCCGACGACGATGCCGGTGCCCGGCCGGCAGAAGAGCTTGACGAAGCCGTCGCGCACGCCCTGCATCTTCGCGCGCGGGTTGCCCGAGAGCGGCAGCATGACGACCTCGGCCTGCATGTCGCCGGCGTCGACACTGGCCTGCGACCAGCCGACCGTCGCGATCTCGGGAGAGGTGAAGACGTTGGAGGAGACCTTCTTGAGGTCCAGCGGGTGCACGGTGTCGCCGAGGAAGTGCCACATCGCGATGCGCCCCTGCATGGCCGCGACGCTGGCGAGCATGAGCACGCCGGTGCAGTCGCCGGCGGCATAGACGCCCCGCGCCGACGTGCGCGAGACGCGGTCGACGTTGACGAAGCCGCCGTCCTTGAGGATGACGCCGGCCTCCTCGAGGCCGAGGTCGGCGGTGTTCGGCACCGAGCCCAGCGCCAGGATGCAGTGCGAGCCCTGGACGCTGCGGCCGTCGGTGAGCCGGACGGTGACGACGTCGCCCTCGCGGGTGACCGACTCCATCCGCGACCGGGAGAGCACGGTCATGCCGCGACGGGTCAGCACCTCCTCGAGCACCGCGGAGGCGTCGGCGTCCTCGCCGGGCAGGACGCGGTCGCGGCTGGAGACCAGCGTCACCGGGATGCCGAGCGCGAGGTAGGCGCTGGCGAACTCGGCGCCGGTGACGCCCGAGCCGACGACGATCAGCTCGGTGGGCACCTCGTCGAGGTCGTAGACCTGCTCCCAGGTGAGGATGCGCTCGCCGTCGGGCTGCGCGCTGGGCAGCGTGCGCGGCGCGGCGCCGGTGGCGACGAGCACGGCCTCGGCGTCGAGGACCTCCTCGCCGCCGTCGGGCAGGGACGCGACCACGCGGCCGGGGCCGTCGAGCCGGCCGCGGCCGCGGACGATGCGCACGCCGTCGCGGTCGAGGCGCCGCGAGATGTCGGTGGACTGCTGCGCGGCCAGCGCCTTGACCCGGCGGTTGACCCGCGCCAGGTCGACCCGGATGGTCGTCGCCGCGTCTCCCCCGGCGTCCTGGAACGACACGCCGAGCTCGGCCGCGCCGGCCACCTCGGTCATCAGCTCGGAGGTGGCGATGAGGGTCTTGGACGGCACGCAGTCGGTGAGCACCGCCGAGCCGCCGGGGCCGTCGGCGTCGACGAGGGTGACGTCGGAGCCGAGCTGCCGCGCCACCAGCGCCGCCTCGTAGCCGCCGGGACCGCCGCCGATGATCACCACGCCTGCCATGGCCCCATCCTCCCAAGGCCGGGCGGTCGACGCACATCGGCCCTTCGTCACGCAGGCCTCACGCAGGCCTCACGCGGTCCCTACGCGGGCCGCACGCGGCGCGTGCCGACTCGACGACCGCGCGCCTCACCCGCCCACGCCGGAGCCGGCCAGGCCGAGACGTCTGCAGAGCGACGCCGCCAGCTCCGCCCTCGCCGTGACGCTGGTGTCGACCTCGGCGTCGTAGTCGATGCCCCGGTGCACGGCCTCGGCCTGGTGCGCGGCCATGCCCTCGCCCCGGTCGCCCCGTCGACGCTCGCGCAGGACGGCGACCGTCGCCGGGCAGCGCACTGCGACCCAGACGGTCGGGATGGTGCCCAGCGCCTCACGCCCACGCTCAGCAGGCGTGGTGGAGCCGCCTCGATCAGCGTGTCGACGCCGAGACGCAGCCAGAGTCCGTCGAGCTCCTCCTGAGCGCCCGGGCGAGCGTGGTCTTGCCGGAGCTGGAGCCTCCGTCGAGGACGATCACCCGGGCCGGCACCCTGCTGCGGCGCACGCCGTCCGGCGTCTGGGCGCCCACGCGGCCGTCCGCCTGCTCGTCCATCCGAGGCTCCGGGCTCCGCGACCCCGAGACGACGGCCGCGAGGCCGGACGCCAGCAGCAAGGACCGATCCCGGAGACGACGACGGGGCGCCGCCGGCGCACCGGCGACGCCCCGACGATCGAGCAGGGATCAGAGATTGATCATGTGCCCCGCGATGCCGTGGACGGCCTCCTTGACCGCCTCCGACAGGGTCGGGTGCGCGAAGACGTTGCGGGCGACCTCGTCGGCGGTGAGGTCCCACTGCTGGGCCAGGGTGAGCACCGGCAGCTGCTCGGTGACGTCGGGGCCGATCAGGTGGGCGCCGAGCAGCTCGTTGTGCTCGGCGTCGGCGACGACCTTGACGAACCCGACGGCCTCGCCGAGGCCCTGCGCCTTGCCGTTCGCCGAGAACGGGAAGGTGGCGGTCTTGACGTCGTAGCCCTTCTCCCGGGCCTGCGCCTCGGTGTAGCCGAAGGAGCCGATCTGCGGCTGGCAGTAGGTGGCGCGCGGGATCATGTCGAAGTCGATCGCCATCGTCTCGGCGCCGGCGATGGACTCCGCGGCGACGATGCCCATGGCCTCGGCCACGTGGGCGAGCATCATCTTGCCGGTGACGTCGCCGATGGCCCACACACCAGGCACGTTGGTGCGGCCGAAGTCGTCGATCGCGATCGCGCCGCGCTCGGTGAGCTGCACGCCGGTGGCCTCCAGGCCGTAGCCCTGGGTGCGGGGCGCGAAGCCGAAGGCGGCCATCATCTTGTCGGCCTCGAGCACGGTCTCCTCGCCGCCGGCGGCCGGGGCGACGGTGACGCGCACGCCGGAGCCGGTGTCCTCGACGTTCTTGACCGCGGTGGAGAGCAGGACGTTCACGCCGAGCTTCTTGTAGTGCTTGAGCAGCTCCTTCGACACGTCGGCGTCCTCGGTGGGCACCATGCGGTCGAGGAACTCCACGATCGTGACGTCGACGCCGAAGTTCTTCATGACGTAGGCGAACTCGACGCCGATCGCGCCGGAGCCGCCGATGATGATCGAGCGCGGCAGCTCGGCGTCGAGGATCTGCTCCTCGTAGGTGACGACGTTCCGGCTCACGCTCATGCCGGGCAGCATGCGGACGGTCGCACCGGCGGCGATGATCAGGTCGTCGCAGGTGTAGGACGTGGTCTGGCCGTCCTTGGCGACGTCGACGCCCTGCTTGCCGTCGCGCGCGCCGGTGAGGGTGCCCCAGCCGTCGATCTCGGTGATCTTGTTCTTCTTCATCAGGTAGTGGACGCCCTTGACGATGCCGCCGCTGACCTGGCGGCTGCGGGCGTGCGTGGGCCCGAAGGACATCGTGGCGTCGCCCTCGATGCCGTACTTGGCCTTGTCGTGGGCGAGCAGGTGCGCCAGCTCGGCGTTCTTCAGCAGCGCCTTGGAGGGGATGCAGCCGACGTTGAGGCACACGCCGCCCCAGTACTTCTCCTCCACCACGGCGACGGACTTGCCGAGCTGGGCGGCGCGGATCGCGGCGACGTAACCACCGGGGCCGGCGCCGAGGACGAGGACATCGAAGTGGGTCACGTCCTCAGCCTAGTGCGGCGCGGCGCGCCCGGGGACCGGCCCCCCGGCCCGCCTCCCGACCCGCTCCGCGACCTGCTCCGCGACCTGCTCCGGGGACGGCCCCGGCCAGCGGCTAGCCTTCCGAGGCGTGACGCTCTACGCCGCCTACGGGACCAACCTCGACCCGTCCCGCATGGGCGAGCGCTGCCCCCACTCGCCGCTGCGGACCACCGGCTGGCTCGAGGGCTGGCGGCTGACGTTCGGTGGCGAGGAGCACGGCTGGGACGGCGCGCTCGCGACGCTCGTCCAGGACCCCTTCGAGCACGTCTTCGTGGCGGTCTACGACGTCACGAAGGAGGACGAGGCGAGCCTGGACTCCTGG
This sequence comes from Nocardioides sp. TRM66260-LWL, assembly GCF_020075545.1. GTDB lineage: Bacteria > Actinomycetota > Actinomycetes > Propionibacteriales > Nocardioidaceae > Nocardioides. Next base: position 428,528 of record NZ_JAIQZK010000001.1, on the reverse strand, counting down.
GAGCAGGCCGACACCGGGCTCTACCGCAAGACCCGGGTGCGGGTCTCGAGCCTCACCGGCGAGCAGGTCGTGTGGGTCTACGTGCTCGACGCCTACGAGGGCGGCCTGCCCTCGGCGTCCTACCTGGGCGTGCTCGCCGACGCCGCCGAGGCCGCGGGCGCCCCCGACGACTACGTGGCGGCGCTGCGCCGCCGTCCGTGCCGCTCGATCGAGCAGTGAGCATCGCGGCGCCGGGACCGCACGCCTCGCCCGGACGGCAAAGCCTGGCGCGCGATCGATCGGTCGGACGCCTCGGCGCCACCGGGCTGTCCTAGGGTGCACACGTGAACACCCACGGCTCCCCGGCCACGATCCCTGCGCCCACGAACACCGACGACGGCGAGGCCGCCGTCCAGGCCCGCGCCGCCGCCGAGCGGCTCGCCGAGCTGACCGGCGTCGAGCGGCACGACGTCGCGCTCGTGCTCGGCTCCGGCTGGCTGCCCGCGGCCGACGCCCTCGGCGAGGTCACCGCCGAGATCGCCACCACCGACCTCCCGGGCTTCCTCCCGGCGGCGGTCGCCGGCCACGCCGGCCGCATCCGCTCGGTGCGGTCGGGCGAGCGGCAGCTGCTGGTGTTCCTCTCCCGCACCCACCACTACGAGGGCCGCGGCGTGCAGGCGGTCGTGCACCCGGTGCGCACCGCCGCGGCGGCCGGCGTCTCGACGATCGTGCTCACCAACGGCTGCGGCGGCCTGGAGCCCTCCTGGACGCCGGGCACGCCGGTGCTGATCAGCGATCACATCAACCTCACGGGCACCAGCCCGCTCGTCGGCGCGCACTTCGTCGATCTCACCGACCTCTACTCCAGCCGGCTTCGCGAGATCTGCCGCGAGGTCGACCCGACGCTCGACGAGGGCGTCTACGTGCAGTTCCCCGGCCCCCACTACGAGACGCCGGCCGAGGTGCGCATGGCCGGGCTGCTCGGCGGGCACCTCGTCGGCATGAGCACCACCCTGGAGGCGATCGCCGCCCGCGCCGCCGGCCTGGAGGTGCTCGGCATCAGCCTGGTCACCAACCTGGCCGCCGGCATCTCCGACGCGCCGCTCGACCACGCCGAGGTGCTCGAGGCCGGACGCGCGGCCGCCAGCCGGATGGGCGACCTGCTCGCCCGGATCGTCCCCCGGATCTGAGGGCCGCCGTCATGACCGATCTCGGGAACACCGGTGCGGGCGACCTCGAGCCCGCCTCCCCCGCACCGCTGCCGAGCGCCGAGCGCGCCCTGGGCACCGGCCCCGCCCGCGAGACCCGGCTGCGGCTGATCGAGGCCGCCACGCGTGCCTTCGCCGACCAGGGCGTGCGCAAGGCCTCGCTGCTCGACATCACCCGGCAGGCCGGCCAGCGCAACCGCGGCGCCGTGCACTACCACTTCGGCTCCCGGGCGGGCCTGCTCGTCGCGGTGCTCGACCAGCACGTCGACTTCCTCGGCGTGCGCGAGGGGCAGCTGCTCGAGGTGGCGCACGAGCGGCCCGCGGACGACCTCGCCTCGGCGATCGAGGCCATCGTCCGGCCCACCACCGAGCTCGCCGCCACCGGCTGGGCCGGGCGGTGCTTCCTGGTGATCGTCGCCGAGCTGATCGCCGAGGAGCAGACCTCGGTGCTGCCGGGCGTCGACGAGACGCTCGCGCGCTCCGGCGGCGTCGGGGTCTTCGAGCTGATCCGGGCGCGGATGCCCGCGATGAGCGAGGAGATGCGCGACGAGCGGCTCGCGCTGATGACCGCCTTCATCCTCCGCGCCGTGGCCGATCGCGCGCGGGCCCTCGACGCCCGGGCCGACGTCCCCGCCGACGCCGAGGCCACCGAGGCCACCGAGGCCACCGAGGCCACCGAGGCCACCGAGGCCACCGAGGCGACCGAACCCCGCCGGGAGCGCCGGCCCCAGCTCGGAGACGACCACTTCGTCGCCAACCTGGTGGCGATGGCCGACGCCATGCTGCGGGCTCCGCTGCCCGGCTGAGCCGCGCTGCCGCCCTCGGCGGGCCGGGCCCTCCTCGCGGGTGGGCACCGGTCGCGGCCGACCGGGTTGGCTGGGGGCATGAGCATCCCGCAGCGCACCCTGGGGACGACGTCCCCGCTCACCGTCTCCGCCCTCGGCCTCGGCTGCATGGGCATGTCGGAGTTCTACGGCGCCCCCGACGAGGAGAGCGGCCTGGCGACGATCCACCGCGCCCTCGACCTCGGCGTCACCTTCCTCGACACCGCCGACATGTACGGCCCCTTCACCAACGAGCGGCTGGTCGGCCGCGCCATCGCCGGCCGCCGCGACGAGGTGCAGCTGGCCACCAAGTTCGGCAACCAGCGGGCCGAGGACGGCGCCCGCCTGGGCATCAACGGCAGCCCCGAGTACGTCCGCTCCGCCTGCGACGCCTCGCTGCAGCGCCTCGGCGTCGACCACATCGACCTCTACTACCAGCACCGCGTCGACCAGAGCGTCCCGATCGAGGAGACCGTCGGCGCGATGGCCGAGCTCGTGCAGGCCGGCAAGGTGCGGCACCTGGGCCTCTCGGAGGCCTCGGCCGCGACCATCCGCCGGGCCCACGCGGTGCACCCGATCACCGCCCTGCAGACCGAGTACTCGCTGTTCACCCGCGACCTGGAGGAGCAGATCCTGCCGACGATCCGCGAGCTCGGCATCGGCCTGGTGCCCTACTCGCCGCTGGGTCGCGGCATCCTCACCGGACGGCTGACCGCCGACTCGCTCGGCGAGGGCGACTCGCGCGCGAGCGCGTACTTCCCGCGGCTCAACGGCGAGGCCCTGGAGGCGAACCTGCGCCTGGTCGACCGCGTCCGGCTGATCGCCGACGAGAAGGGCTGCACGCCGGGCCAGCTCGCGCTCGCCTGGGTGCTGGCGCAGGGCGAGGACGTCGCGCCGATCCCCGGCACCAAGCGCGTCACCTACCTGGAGGAGAACCTCGGGGCGCTGGACGTCCGGCTCTCCGACGCCGACCTGCGGGCGCTGCGCGAGGCCGTGCCGGCCGAGGAGGTCGTCGGCGACCGGTACGGCGACCTCAGCCACATCGACGCCTGACCGACGCCTGACCGACGGGCCGCGGGCGCGGGTGACTAGGTTGCGGGGCATGGACCTCGACGACCTGCTCGCCCGCGCCCGCGCCTGGGCGGCCGACGATCCCGACCCCGCCACCCGGGCGGAGCTCGAGGCGCTGCTGGAGCAGGTCGCGGCCGGTGGCGACGACGCGGCCGCCGATCTCGCCGACCGCTTCGCCGGCACCCTGGAGTTCGGCACCGCCGGGCTGCGCGGAGCGCTCGGCGCCGGGCCGAACCGGATGAACCGGGTGGTCGTCGGTCGGGCCGCCGCCGGCCTGGCCGCCTACCTGCGCGCGCAGGTGGCGCCCACCGGCCGGCCGCGCATCGTCGTCGGCTACGACGCGCGTCATCGCTCGCTGGACTTCGCGCACGACTCGGTCGCGATCTTCGCCGGCGCCGGCTTCGAGGCCTGTCTGCTCCCCCGGGCGCTGCCGACGCCGGTGCTGGCGTTCGCGATCCGCGAGCTCGACGCCGTGGCCGGCGTGATGGTCACCGCGAGCCACAACCCGCCGCAGGACAACGGCTACAAGGTCTACCTCGGCGACGGCAGCCAGATCGTCCCGCCGGCCGACGCCGACATCGCCGCGCGGATCGCCGGGATCGCCGCGGCCGGTCCCGTCGCCGACCTGCCGCGCGGCACCGGCACGGTGCTCGGCGAGGAGGTCGTCGACCGCTACCTCGACGCCGTCGCCGCCCTGGTCGACGACGGGCCGCGCGACCTGCGGGTCGTCTACACGCCCCTGCACGGCGTCGGCGCCGAGCCGGTGCTGCAGGTGCTCGAGCAGGCCGGCTTCGGGACGCCCGACGTGGTGGCCGAGCAGGAGCGCCCCGATCCCGACTTCCCGACCGTCGCGTTCCCGAACCCCGAGGAGCCCGGCGCGCTCGACCTCGCGCTCGCGCTCGCGGCCCGCACCGACGCCGACGTCGTGATCGCCAACGACCCCGACGCCGACCGCTGCGCGGCCGCGATCCCGACGCCCGCCGGCTGGCGGATGCTGCGCGGCGACGAGGTGGGCGCGCTGCTGGCCGACCACCTCCTGCGCCGCGGCGCGAGCGGCGCCCTGGCCACCAGCATCGTGTCGTCCTCGCTGCTGGGCCGGATCGCCGAGGACGCCGGGCTCCCCCACGTCGAGACGCTCACCGGCTTCAAGTGGATCGGCCGCGTGCCCGATCTCTCGTTCGGCTACGAGGAGGCGCTCGGCTACTGCTGCGACCCCGCCCGGGTGCGCGACAAGGACGGCGTCTCAGCGGCGCTGCTGCTGTGCGAGCTCGCCGCCGCGCTGAAGGCCGAGGGACGCACCCTGCTCGACCGGCTCGACGAGATCGCGGTGCGCCACGGCCTGCACGCCACCGACCAGGTGAGCGTGCGGGTGGCCGACCTGGGCCTCATCGCCGAGGCGATGACGCGGCTGCGGGCCGCGCCGCCGACGTCGCTCGGCGGCCTCGCCGTCGAGCGGATGGAGGACCTCGCCGACGGCGTCGACGGCCTGCCGCCCACCGACGGCCTGCGCCTGCGGCTCGCCGACGGCGCGCGGGTGATCGTCCGGCCCAGCGGCACCGAGCCGAAGCTCAAGGCGTACCTGGAGGTCGTCGTGCCCGTCGAGCAGGAGGCCGCCGCGAGCGACGTCGCCGAGGCGGTCGGCGCGGCCCGCATCTCCGCCGCCACCCGGCTCGACGCCCTCGCCGGCGACGTCCGGCTGGCCCTGGGGCTGGACGCGTGAGCGGCGTGCGCGAGGGCGTCGCCACCGACGCCGACCTGACCCGCCTGCGGGAGGCGATCGCGCTCTCCGCGAGCGCCGTCGCGCACGGCAACCACCCGTTCGGCGCGCTGCTGGTCGACGCGGGCGGCGAGGTCGTCGCCCGGGCGGAGAACACCGTCGTCACCGGGCGCGACGTCACGGGGCATGCCGAGACCAACCTGGTGCGGATGCTCGGCGACCGCTCCCCCGCCGAGCTGGCCGGCTGCACGCTGGTGACCAGCTGCGAGCCCTGCGCGATGTGCTCGGGCGCGATCTACTGGGCCGGCGTCGGCCGGGTGGTCTTCGGGCTGGCGGAGTCGGCGCTGGTCGACCTCACCGGGGACGACCCCGAGAACCCCACGCTGCGGCTGCCGTGCCGCGAGGTGCTCGGCGCCGGACAGCGCGACGTCGAGGTCGTCGGCCCCCTGCTCGAGGACGAGGCGATCGTCCCGCACCGCGGCTTCTGGCGCGCCTGAGACGTCACCGCAGCCCAGTGACCCGGTGACCCGGTGACCCGGTGACCCGGTGACCCGGTGACCTGGTCAGAGCGCGGTGAGCACGACCGCCGCGAGCGCGCTGCCGAGCAGGACGACGATCTCCGGCCACGCCCAGCGCCGCGCCGGGGTGTCCGGCGGCTCGGGGACGGTGCGCCACAGCCGCGCGTCCGCGCTGGCGCGCACCAGCCGGTCGACGACCATGTCGGCGATGTCGACGCCGCGCACCCGCGCGATCGCCGCGGCGTCGGTGCCCTCCGGGGCCCCGGTCAGCTCGCCCTGGCCGGCCCGGACCGCGCGGACCAGGCGTCGGCGCGAGCGGCCGATCGAGGCCGAGAGGTAGGTGCGGCCCCCGCAGGGCAGCACCAGCACCTGCCGCACCGAGGGCGTGCCCAGGCCCGCCAGCGGCAGCTCGACGGTCGAGACCATCCCGCGCACGACGGCCCGCTCGGGCCGGGTCGCCGGGGTCAGGCCGACGCGCGGGCGCAGCAGCGCGCACCACGAGAGCGCCGCGACGAGCACCGCCCAGGCGAGGGCGGCCGGGCCGGCGGTCGGCGTCCAGTCGAGCACCGCGAGCACCGCGATCCCGGCCGCGAGCGCCAGACCGAGGAACCCGCCCACGAGGCCGGAGGTCGTCGGGAGCCACTCGACCGTGGTCGCAGCCGGGGGTCGCTCGCCGTTCATGGGCTCCACCTTAGGTGGCCCTATGCTGGCGGCCATGGCAGCCCGTCCCACCCTCGACCTGCCGGATCCGGGCGACGTCACCACCCTCGACGCCGCCGCATCTGACACCCCGCCCGCCCCGCCCGCCCCACCCGAGCAACTCGCGCCGTCCCGCTCCGACGCCGAGCTCCGCGCCTGGCTCCACGGCCTCCCCGGCGTCGACCAGGTCGGCGCCGAGCGCCGCGCGGCGATGCTCGGCACCCGCTCGATCAAGACCACCGCCAAGGCGTACGCGCTCGACCTCGCGATCTCGATGGTCGACCTCACCACGCTGGAGGGCCAGGACACCCCCGGCAAGGTGCGCGCGCTGGCCGCGAAGGCCCAGCGGCCCGACCCGACCGACCGCTCCTGCCCGCGCACCGCGGCCGTCTGCGTCTACGGCGACCTCGTCGGCGTGGCCCGCGAGGCCGTCGGCGACAGCGGCGTCCAGGTCGCCGCCGTGGCCACCGCCTTCCCGAGCGGACGCGCCTCCCTCGAGGTCAAGCTCGCCGACACCCGCGACGCCGTCGCGGCCGGCGCCGACGAGATCGACATGGTCATCGACCGCGGCGCGTTCCTCACCGGCCGCTACGGCCTGGTGCACGAGCAGATCATGGCGGTGAAGGACGCCTGCCGGCGTCCCGACGGCACCTCCGCGCACCTCAAGGTGATCCTCGAGACCGGCGAGCTCGCCACCCTCGACGCCGTCCGGCGCGCGAGCGTGCTGGCCATCGACGCCGGCGCCGACTTCATCAAGACCTCCACCGGCAAGGTGCAGCCCGCCGCGACCCTGCCGGTCACGCTGGTCATGCTGCAGGCGGTGCGCGACCACCGCGAGCGCACGGGCGTCATGGTCGGCGTGAAGCCCGCCGGCGGCATCCGCACCAGCAAGGACGCCCTCAAGCACCTCGTCATGGTCCACGAGGTGGCCGGACCCGACTGGCTGGACCCCGCGTGGTTCCGCTTCGGCGCCTCCACCCTCCTCAACGACCTGCTGATGCAGCGGATGCGCCTGCGCACCGGCCGCTACACCGGCTCCGACGACGTCACCCTGGACTGACGGGACCCCCATGACCTCCACCGCTCACCCGGCCCACCAGGCCCACGCGACCGGCTCCGCCGGTCCGGCGACCCCCTTCGCGGAGTCGCCGTTCGCCTACGCGCCCGCCCCGGAGTCGACCGCCGTCGTCGACCTGCGCGACTCCTACGGCCTCTTCGTCGACGGCACCTTCGTCGCGGGCACCGGCACGCCGTTCACCACGATCAACCCGGCCACCGAGGAGCCGCTGGCGCAGGTCGCCGAGGCGTCGGACGCCGACGTCGACGCCGCCGTCCGCGCCGCCCGCCGCGCCTTCGAGCAGGTGTGGGGCCCGATGCCGGGCAGCGAGCGCGCCAAGTACCTCTTCCGGATCGCCCGGATCATCCAGGAGCGCAGCCGCGAGCTGGCGGTGCTCGAGACGCTCGACAACGGCAAGCCGATCCGGGAGTCCCGCGACGTCGACGTGCCGACGGTCGCCGCGCACTTCTTCTACTACGCCGGCTGGGCCGACAAGCTGGAGCACGGCGGCCACGGCACCACGCCGCTGGGCGTGGCCGCCCAGGTGATCCCGTGGAACTTCCCGCTGCTGATGCTGGCCTGGAAGATCGCTCCCGCGCTCGCCTGCGGCAACACGGTCGTGCTCAAGCCGGCCGAGACGACGCCGCTCACCGCGCTGCTCTTCGCCGAGATCTGCCAGCAGGCCGACCTCCCGCCGGGCGTCGTCAACATCGTCACCGGCGCCGGCGCCACCGGTCGGGCGCTCGTCGAGCACCCGGGCGTCGACAAGGTCGCCTTCACCGGCTCCACCGAGGTGGGCCGGGGCATCGCCCGCGCGGTGGCGGGCACGTCCAAGCGGGTCACCCTCGAGCTCGGCGGCAAGGCCGCCAACATCGTGTTCGACGACGCGCCGATCGACCAGGCGGTCGAGGGGATCGTCGACGGCATCTTCTTCAACCAGGGCCACGTCTGCTGCGCGGGCTCGCGGCTGCTCGTCCAGGAGACGATCGCCGAGGAGGTGCTCGACCGGCTCAAGCGCCGCATGGAGACGCTGCGCGTCGGCGACCCGCTCGACAAGAACACCGACCTCGGCGCGATCAACTCCGCCGCCCAGCTGGCCCGCATCCGCGAGCTCAGCGAGGTCGGCGACGCCGAGGGCGCCGAGCGCTGGTCGCCCGCGTGCGAGCTGCCCGAGCGGGGCTTCTGGTTCGCCCCCACGCTGTTCACCGGCGTCACGCAGGCCCACCGGATCGCCCGCGAGGAGATCTTCGGCCCCGTGCTCTCGGTGCTCACCTTCCGCACGCCCGCCGAGGCGATCGAGAAGGCCAACAACACCCCCTACGGCCTGTCGGCCGGAGTGTGGAGCGAGAAGGGCTCGCGCATCCTCGAGGTCGCCGAGCGCCTGCGCGCCGGCGTCGTCTGGGCCAACACCTTCAACCGGTTCGACCCCACCAGCCCGTTCGGCGGCTACCAGGAGTCCGGGTACGGCCGCGAGGGCGGACGTCACGGCCTGGCCGCCTACCTGCAGGGAGGCCACGCGTGAGCGAGCAGACCACCCGGATCGACGTCCGCAAGACCTACAAGCTCTACGTCGGCGGCGCCTTCCCGCGCTCGGAGTCGGCGCGCAGCTACGAGGTGCACGGGGCCGACGGCGGGTTCCTCGCCAACGCCTCGCTGGCCTCGCGCAAGGACGCCCGCGACGCCGTCGTGGCCGCGCGCAAGGCGTTCGGCGGCTGGTCGACCCGCACCGCCTACAACCGCGGACAGGTCGTCTACCGCATCGCCGAGGTGCTCGAGGGGCGGCGCGCCCAGTTCGAGGCCGAGCTGCGCCAGGCGCAGGGCGTCGACGCCGCGCAGGCGGCCGCCTCGGTCGACGCCGCCGTCGACCGGCTCGTCTGGTACGCCGGATGGGCCGACAAGCTCGCGCAGGTGGTGGGCAACGCGAACCCCGTCGCCGGCCCGTACTTCAACGTCTCGGTGCCCGAGCCGACCGGCGTCGTCGCCGCGATCGCGCCCACGGACCCGCTGCTCGGCCTGGTCAGCGTGGTGGCGCCGCTCATCGTCACCGGCAACGCCTGCGTCGTGGTCGCGAGCGAGGAGCACCCGCTGCCGGCGATCACGCTCGGCGAGGTCATGGCCACCTCCGACCTGCCCGGCGGCGTGGTCAACGTGCTCACCGGACGCCGGGCCGAGCTCGGCCCGCCGCTGGCCTCGCACCTCGACGTCGACGGCCTCGACCTCGCCGGCGTGTCCGACCCCGCGCTCGCCACCGAGCTCGAGGTGCTGGCCGCCGAGAACCTGAAGCGGGTCCGCCGCCCGGCCCCGGCCGAGCGTCCCGAGGACCTCCTGGCCGAGCCGCCGCTCGAGCGGATGACCACGTTCGTCGAGACCAAGACGGTCTGGCACCCGCGCGGCCTGTGACGGCGCGCGTCGTCGTCGTCGCCGGGCCGTCCGGGTCGGGCAAGTCCCGGCTGGCGGCCCGGCTCGGGCTGCCGGTGCTGCGGCTCGACGACTTCTACAAGGACGGCTCCGACCCGACGCTCCCCCGCATCGTCGAGGGGCCCAACGCCGGCATCGCCGACTGGGACCACCCCGACTCCTGGCTGCGCGAGGACGCGCTGGCGGCCCTGCGGGACCTGTGCGCCCACGGCGCGGCCGACGTGCCGGTCTACGAGATCGCGCAGGACGGCCGGTGCGGCTGGCACCGGCTCGACCTGCACGGCGGCGCGCTGGTGGTCGCCGAGGGCATCTTCGCCCAGGAGGTCGTCGCGCCGCTGCGGGACGAGGGCCTGCTCGCCCTCGCGGTGTGCGTGCGGCGCCCGGCGTCCGTGACGTTCTGGCTGCGCCTGGCGCGCGACCTGCGCGAGCGACGCAAGCCGCCGCTCGTGCTGGTGCGCCGGGGCCTGGCGCTGGCCCGGGCGCAGCGCAGCGTCGTCGCCGAGGCCGCGGCCGCGGGCTGCACGCCGATGTCGCCGGCGCAGGCGCTCAGCGCGGTGCGAGCGCTGCGTACCCCGGCTTGACCACCTGCTCGATGATCGCCAGCCGCTCGTCGAAGGGCAGGAACGCCGACTTCATCGCGTTGACGGTGAACCACCGCAGGTCGTCGAGGCCGTAGCCGAACGCCTCCACCAGCGACCACATCTCGTCGGTCATCGAGGTGCGGCTCATCAGCCGGTTGTCGGTGTTGACCGTCACCCGGAACCGCAGCCGCGTCAGCAGGCCGATGGGGTGCTCGGCGATCGACGCGGCCGCGCCCGTCTGCACGTTGGACGCCGGGCACAGCTCGAGCGGGATGCGCTGGTCGCGGACGTAGGCGGCCAGTCGCCCCAGGCGCACCGTGCCGTCGTCGTCGACCTCGATGTCGTCGACGATGCGCACGCCGTGGCCGAGCCGGTCGGCCCCGCACCACTGCAGCGCCTGCCAGATCGACGGCAGCCCGAACGCCTCGCCGGCGTGGATGGTGAAGTGGGCGTTCTCGCGCTGGAGGTACTCGAAGGCGTCGAGGTGGCGGGTGGGCGGGTAGCCGGCCTCGGCGCCGGCGATGTCGAACCCGGCCACGCCGCGGTCGCGCCAGGCCACGGCCAGCTCGGCGATCTCCCGCGAGCGGGCCTGGTGCCGCATGGCGGTGAGCAGCTGCCGGACGACGATCGGCTGCCCGTCGGGGGTCCGCGCCTGCGCCATGCCCTCGGCGAAGCCCTGCGCGACCGCCTCGATGACCTCGTCGAGGCTCAGCCCCTGCTCGACGTGCTGCTCGGGCGCGTAGCGCACCTCGGCGTAGACGACGCCGTCGGCGGCGAGGTCCTCGACGCACTCGCGCGCGACCCGGGTGATCGCCTCGGCGCTCTGCATGACGCCCACGGTGTGCTGGAAGGTCTCCAGGTAGCGCTCGAGCGAGCCGGAGTCGGCGGCCTCGGCGAACCACGTGGCGAGCTCGGCCTCGGTGCCCGCCGGGAGCGCGTGGCCGGCCCGGGCCGCGAGCTCGAGCACCGTGCCCGGACGCAGCCCGCCGTCGAGGTGATCGTGGAGCAGGACCTTCGGGGCTCGGGCGACGTCGTCACGTGTAGGTTCCACTCGCCCATCCAAGCACCCGCCTCGCCCCGGCGAGCCGGCGAGCACCAGGAGACCCGATGCGCACCTTCACCACCTTCGACGAGCTGGCCGCCGCGGCGAACTCCGAGATCGGCACCACCGACTGGATCGAGATCACCCAGGAGCGGGTCGACACCTTCGCCGAGGCCACCGGCGACCACCAGTGGATCCACGTCGACGTCGAGCGCGCGGCGTCCGGCCCGTTCGGCGGCACGATCGCCCACGGTTACCTGACCCTCTCGCTGGTGCCCTACCTCGGCAGCCTGGTCTTCGGCCTCGACACCCCCGGCGCCAAGCTCAACTACGGCGTCAACAAGGTGCGGTTCCCGAACCCCGTGCGCGTGGGCAAGCGGGTGCGCGGCGTCGTCGCCTTCGGCGACCTCACCGACCTGCCGGCCGGCAAGCAGCTGATCATCCGCTACACCGTCGAGATCGAGGACGAGGCCAAGCCGGCCTGCGTCGCCGAGACGGTCGTGCTGCTGCTGGAGGGCTGAGCGCCGGCCGCCGCTCAGGCGATCCGGTCGATCACCAGCGGCGTGAGCGCCGGGCGGCTGCCCTCGGGCACGACGTCGTAGCCGCCCTCGAGCGAGGCCAGCGCCCGCTCGAAGCGCGCGGGCTCGTCGGTGTGCAGGGTCAGCAGCGGCTGCCCGGCGGCGACGACGTCGCCCGGCCGCGCGTGCCACTCGACGCCGGCGCCGGCCTGCACGGCGTCCTCCTTGCGGGCCCGGCCCGCGCCCAGCCGCCACGCCGCGAGGCCGACGGCCATCGCGTCGAGGCGGGCCAGGACGCCGTCGGCCGGCGCGAGCACCACGTGCTGCTCGCGCGCGACGGGCAGGGGCGCGTCGACGTCGCCGCCCTGGGCGACGATCATCCGCCGCCAGGCGTCCATCGCGGAGCCGTCGGCGAGCCGGTCGGCGGGGTCGACCCCGTCGACGCCCGCGGCCGCGAGCATCTCGCGCGCGAGCGCCAGGGTCAGCTCGACGACGTCGGCCGGGCCGCCGCCGGCGAGCACCTCGAGCGACTCGCGCACCTCGAGCGCGTTGCCGGCGGTGAGGCCGAGCGGGGTGGACATGTCGGTGAGCAGCGCGACGGTGCGCACCCCCGCGTCGGTGCCCAGCGCCACCATCGTCTCGGCGAGCTCGCGCGCCGAGGCCTCGTCCTTCATGAACGCGCCCGTGCCGACCTTCACGTCGAGCACCAGCGCGCCGGTGCCCTCGGCGATCTTCTTGCTCATGATCGAGGAGGCGATCAGCGGGATGGCCTCGACGGTGCCGGTGACGTCGCGCAGCGCGTAGAGGCGCTTGTCGGCGGGGGCCAGCCCGTCCCCCGCGGCGCAGATGACGGCGCCCACGTCGTCGAGCTGCGCCAGCATCTCGGCGTTGCTCAGGGCCGCGCGCCAGCCGGGGATCGACTCCAGCTTGTCGAGCGTGCCGCCGGTGTGGCCAAGGCCCCGGCCGGAGAGCTGCGGCACGGCCACGCCGCACGCGGCGACCAGCGGCGCGAGCGGCAGCGTGATCTTGTCGCCGACGCCGCCGGTGGAGTGCTTGTCGGCGGTCGGTCGCGACAGCCCGGAGAAGTCCATCCGCTCTCCTGACGCGATCATCGCGGCGGTCCAGCGGGCGATCTCGCGGCGGTCCATGCCGTTGAGCAGGATCGCCATGGTCAGCGCCGACATCTGCTCGTCGGCGACCTCACCGCGGGTGTAGGCGTCGACCATCCAGTCGATCTGGCTGTCGGAGAGCGGGTGGCCGTCGCGCTTGGCGACGATGACCTCGACGGCGTCGTGGAGCGGCATGCCCCGCACCCTATGCGGGCGTCCCGCGGCGTCGACCGGGCCCCGAGGCCGCCACGGGCACCCGGCGGTGACCCCGCAGCACGAACGTGCCCCGCGACTCCGGCTCCCCGGCCAGGTGCAGGTCGGGCAGTCGGGTCAGCAGCACGTCGAGCGTCTCGCGGAGCTCCATCCGGGCCAGCGGCGCGCCGAGGCAGAAGTGCACGCCGACGCCGAAGGACAGGTGCGGGTTCGGGTGCCGCGCCGGATCGAGCCGATCGGGCCGCGCGAAGACGGCGGGATCCCGGTTGGCGGCGCCCAGCAGCAGCGCGACCCGCTGCCCGGGCTCGACCGGCACGCCCCCGACGTCGGCGGGCACCAGCGCCTCCCGTTCGAAGAGCTGCAGCGGGGCGTCGTGCCGCAGCAGCTCCTCCACGCATCGCGCGGTCGCGTCCGCACCGCCCGGCAGCCGGGCGACGCCGTCCTGACGCAGCCAGGCCACCATGCCGTTGCCGAGCGCGTTGACCGACGCCTCGTGCCCGGCGTTGAGCAGCAGGACGACGGAGGCGACCACCTCGTCGTCGTCGAGACCGACCTCGGCGAGGTGGCTGAGCAGGTCGTCGCGCGGCGCGGCCCGGCGGTGCGCGAGCAGGTCGCGCAGGAAGTCGGCGAACTCCACGGACGCCCGGGCGGCGGCCTCCGCGACCGGCAGCGGCGGCGAGGGCTCGTACATCGCGACGATCGCCTGCGACCACGCGCGCAGCGCGTCGACGTGCGTCTCGGGGACGCCGATCAGCGCCGCGATCACCAGCACGGGGAGCGGCTCGGCAAGGTCGCCGACGAGATCGAGGCCCGTCGGGTCGACCTCGTCGAGGAGGGCCGCGGCCAGGGCCCGCACGCGGGGACGCAGCCGCTCGACGTGGCCGCGCGCGAACGCGGCCGCGACCGGACGACGCAGCCGGGTGTGGGTCGGCGGCTCGTGCTCGAGCATCTGGTGGCGGTGGAGCAGGTTGAACGGCTCGAGCAGGTCGGCGGGCTCGCGGTCGCGCCACACCCGCCCCAGCCGCCGATCGCGCTGGGCGGCGGCTACCGCCGCATGACCGAGCACCAGCAGGCGTCCGCTCGGCTCGTGCCGGACGACGGGGCCGAGCGCGCGCAGGCGCGCCAGCGTCGGGTACGGGTCGGCGGCGAGCGCCGGCGCGTCGAGGTCAGTCGAGGTCGTCGGCGCCGAAGGCATCCGGCAGCACCTCGGTCATGGTCCGCACGCCGCGGGGCGTCAGCACCTCGAGCCCGGGGCCGCCGTTCTCCCACAGCAGCTGCCGGCAGCGTCCGCAGGGCATGACCAGGTGCGGCTCGGCGTCCTGCGGTCCTCCGACGCAGACGAAGCGCACCAGCCGGCCCCCGCCGCCCAGGTGCAGCGCGCCGACGAGGCCGCACTCGGCGCACAGGGTGACGCCGTAGGCGGCGTTCTCGACGTTGCAGCCGGCCACGACGCGGCCGTCGTCGACCAGCGCGGCCGCGCCGACGCCGAAGCGCGAGTACGGCGCGTAGGCCCGCTCGCGCGCCGCCACCGCCTCCCGGGCCAGGTCGCGCCAGTCCTCGGGCAGCTCCTCGATCGCGGACACGTGCGGCCTCCCCCTCGCGTCCCGGGCCGCGCGCGACGCCGGGGTCGGCGCCGCCCACCGGCGCCTCGGACGGCCAGCCTCGCCCACCGCGCCCGCTCGGACAACCGGCGTCGTCGGCGTCGCCGGTCTCGCCGCGGTCGCCGGGGCCACGGCGGGCTCAGGTGACGACTCGATAACCCTTCGGCACGACGGGCCTCGCGACCCTCCACCCCTCCGAGGGTTTCGACTACGGTGCGAGCCGTCCCCGCAGGTGCGGGGCGGGACCCCCGGAGGATCACGTGAACAAGATGAGGAAGGCCGTCGTGAGCGGCATCGCCCTGCTCGCCACCTCGACCGCCCTGGCGGCCTGTGGCGACGCTCCCGACAGCACCACCAACGCCGGCGGCTCGGCCACCCCGGCCCAGAGCGACTTCAAGCCCTGCATCGTCTCCGACGCCGGCGGCTTCGACGACAAGTCGTTCAACCAGCTCTCCTACGAGGGCGTCCAGGACGCCGCGAAGGAGCTCGGCGTCGAGGCGAAGGCCGTCGAGTCGAACAGCGAGAACGACTACGCGCCGAACCTCGAGAGCCTCGTCGGCGAGGGCTGCAAGGCCATCGTGACGGTCGGCTTCGCCCTCGCCTCGGCCACCAAGGAGTCGGCCAAGGCCAACCCCGACCTCGAGTACATCCTCATCGACGACGCCGCCGACGGCGGCGACGACGGCAAGACCTTCGACGGCAAGCCCGACGTCGCGAACATCAAGCCGCTCCTCTACGACACCGCGCAGGCCGCCTTCCTGGCCGGCTACGCGGCCGCGAGCTACACCAAGACCGGCGTCGTCGGCACCTACGGCGGCCAGCCGTTCCCGACCGTCACGATCTTCATGGACGGCTTCAAGCAGGGCGTCGAGTACTACAACGAGAAGAAGAGCAAGAGCGTCAAGGTCGTCGGCTGGGACGGCAAGGAGGGCTCCTTCACCGGAGGCTTCGACGCCAACCAGGCCGCCACCAACACCGCCGCGCAGCTCATCGACCAGGACGCCGACGTGATCCTGCCGGTCGGCGGCCCGATCTACCAGGGCGCGCTCACCGCGATCGCCGACTCCGGCAAGGACGTCGCGCTCGTCGGCGTCGACGCCGACTTCTACGAGACCGACCCGAAGACCCGTCCGGTGGTCCTGACCTCGATCCTGAAGAACATGGACGTCTCCACCAAGGAGGCCATCCTGGCGGCCGGCGAGGGCAAGCTCGACTACACCCCGTACGTCGGCACCCTGGAGAACGGCGGCGTCGGCATCGCGCCGTTCCACGACTTCGCCTCCAAGGTCTCCCCCGACCTGCAGGGCGAGCTCGACACGATCAAGGCCGGCATCATCGACGGCTCGATCCCGGTGAAGTCCTACCTCAAGCAGTGACCTCGCGGCCGTCCGTCCGGGCGGACCGCCGCCGTGCGGCGGGGGGTGGGGATCGGTCGATCCCCGCCCTCCGCCGTCGTCCTTCGCACACCTAGGATCGCCTCCATGCAGCTGGCCCTGCGCGACATCACCAAGCGCTTCGGCGCCCTCGTGGCCAACGACCACATCTCCCTCACCGTCGAACCGGGCGAGATCCACTGCCTGCTCGGCGAGAACGGCGCCGGCAAGTCGACGCTGATGAACGTCCTCTACGGCCTCTACCAGGCCGACGAGGGCCAGATCCTGCTCGACGGCGAGCCGCGGCACTTCTCCGGTCCCGGCGACGCGATGGCCGCCGGCATCGGCATGGTGCACCAGCACTTCATGCTGATCCCGGTCTTCACCGTCGCCGAGAACGTCATGCTCGGCCACGAGGCGACCCGCCTCGGCGGCACGCTCGACCTCGACGCCGCCCGCGCCCGGGTCCGCGAGATCTCCGACCGCTTCGGGTTCCACCTCGACCCCGACGCGCGGGTCGAGGACCTCCCCGTCGGCGTCCAGCAGCGCGTCGAGATCGTCAAGGCGCTCTCCCGGGACGCCGAGGTGCTCGTCTTCGACGAGCCGACGGCGGTGCTCACCCCGCAGGAGACCGACGAGCTGATGGCGATCATGCGCCAGCTGCGCGACGCCGGCACCGCGATCGTCTTCATCACCCACAAGCTCCGCGAGGTGCGCGAGGTCGCCGACCGCATCACCGTCATCCGGCTCGGCAAGGTCGTCGGCGAGGCCGAGCCGACCGCCAGCAACGCCGAGCTGGCCGCGCTGATGGTCGGCCGGGCCGTCGAGCTCACCGTGGCCAAGCAGCCGGCGCGCACCGGCGACGACGCGCTGGTCGTCAGCGGCCTGACGGTCACCGACGCCGGCGGGCAGGTGCACCTCGACGACGTCGACTTCACGATCCGCGCCGGCGAGGTGCTCGCGGTCGCCGGCGTGCAGGGCAACGGCCAGACCGAGCTCACCGAGGCGCTCGTCGGCCTGCAGCAGCACGTGCGCGGCTCGATCCGGCTCGACGGCCACGAGCTCGTCGGCCGCTCGGTGCGCGACGTCCTCGACTCCGGCGTCGGGTTCATCCCCGAGGACCGCCAGATCGACGGGCTCGTCGGGGCCTTCTCGATCGCCGAGAACCTCATGCTCGACCGCAGCACCGACGCGCCGTTCGTGCGTCGCGGCGCCGTGCAGCGCGACGCCCTGGAGGCGTTCGCGCGCGACCGTCTGACGGAGTACGACGTCCGCGCGCCGGGCATCCACACGCCGGTCGCGAACCTCTCCGGCGGCAACCAGCAGAAGGTCGTCGTCGCCCGCGAGCTCTCCCGCGACCTGCGCCTGCTGGTCGCGGCGCAGCCGACCCGCGGCGTCGACGTCGGCTCGATCGAGTTCATCCACAAGCAGCTCATCGCCACGCGCGACGCCGGCATCCCGGTGCTCGTCGTCTCCACCGAGCTCGACGAGGTCGTGGCCCTGGCCGACCGGATCATGGTGCTGTACCGCGGGCGCGTGGTCGGCATCGTCCCGGCCGACACCCCCCGAGACGTCCTCGGGCTCATGATGACCGGCGAGCGACCCTCAGGAGTCAGCGCATGACCCTCACCCCGCAGGCCTCCCCCGCGCCGGAGCAGGAGGAGGCGCCGCGCACGCCCGCCGACGGCCAGTGGCACCACGTGATGCGCACGGTCACCAGCGGCAACGCGCTGGTCGGCGTCCTCGCCGTCGTCCTCGCCGTGCTGGTCGGCTCGATCCTGATCCTGGCCACCGACGCACAGGTGCGCGAGACCGCGGGCTTCCTCACCGCACGGCCCGGCGACTTCCTCGCGGCCTCCCGCGACGCCATCGGCGGCGCGTACGGCGCGCTCTTCCGCGGCTCGATCTACAACACCCGCGCCGCCGACTTCCAGACCGGCATCCGGCCGCTCACCGAGACGCTGAAGTTCGCCGGCCCGCTGATCGCCGCCGGGCTCGGCGTCGGCCTGGCCTTCCGCACCGGCATGTTCAACATCGGCGGACGCGGCCAGATGCTGCTCGCCGGCGGCGCCGCCGGCTGGGTCGGCATCAACCTGGACGCCCCGCGCCTCGTCCAGCTGCCGGTCGCCGTGCTGGCGGGCATGCTCGCGGCCGCCCTGTGGGCCGGCCTCGCGGGCGTGCTCAAGGCCCGCACCGGGGCGCACGAGGTGATCGTCACGATCATGCTCAACTACGTCGCGTTCTACCTGCTCTTCTACGCCCTCTCGAGCCAGTCGATCCTCCAGGCGCCCGGCACGGTCAACCCCAAGTCGCTGCCGATGGACCAGAACGCCGTCCTGCCGAAGGTGCTCGGCGACCGGTTCAACCTGCACGCCGGCTTCCTGCTCGCGCTGGTCGCGGTCGCGGCGGTGTGGTGGCTGCTCAACCGCTCGGCGCTCGGCTACCGCTTCCGCGCGGTCGGCGAGAACCCGCACGCCGCGCGCACGGCCGGCATCGACGTCGGCCGCACCTACGTCGTCGCGATGCTGATCGCCGGCGGCCTCGTCGGCCTCGCCGGGGTCAACCAGGTGCTGGGCACGGTGCCGTCCGGCGTCTCCACCGACCTCGACGCCGGCATCGGCTTCGACGCCATCACCGTCGCCCTGCTCGGCCGGTCGAACCCGCTCGGCATCCTCGGGGCGGGCCTGCTGTTCGGGGCGTTCAAGGCCGGCGGCTTCGCGATGCAGGCCTCGGAGGGCATCCCCGTCGACATCGTGCTGGTGATCCAGTCGCTGATCGTCCTGTTCATCGCCGCGCCGCCGCTGGTGCGGGCCCTCTTCCGGCTGCCGACCCAGGAGGCGAAGTGAGCCAGACCGTGACGCCCGCGTCCGTCCCCGAGGCGGCCGAGCCCGTCCGCATCGCGGTCGTGAGCGCGAAGACCACCGTGGTGCTCGCCGTGCTCACCCTCGCGCTGGCCGCGGCGGTCGGCCTGGCCGCCCAGAGCGGCGACACCTCGTTCCGCCTGGCCGTCCCGACCGACGTCGTCCGCCTGCCCACCGTCTCGGTGCCCAGCACCGCGACGGCCTGGATCGTCGTCGTCCTGATGGCGGTGGCGACGGCGGAGTCGCTGCGCCGCTACCTGGCCCGCCGTCCCACCCCGCTGTGGCTGGTCGCGCTGTTCGCGGTCGTGGGCCTGGTCGGCTTCCTGGCCTGGGCGGCCGCGGGCGGCACGATCCCGGTCATCGGGCTGCTCGCCGGCTCCCTGCTGCTGGCCGTCCCCCTCGTGTTCGGCGCCCTCGGCGGCGTGCTCGGCGAGCGGGTCGGCGTCGTGAACATCGCGATCGACGGCCAGCTGCTGCTCGGCGCCTTCGCCGCGGCCGTGGTGGCCTCGCTCACCGGCTCGGCCTGGGTCGGCGTCGTCGCCGCGATGGCCGCCGGTGCGCTGGTCGCGCTGGTCCTCGGCGTGTTCGCGATCCGCTACTTCGTCGACCAGGTGATCGTCGGCGTGGTGCTCAACGTGCTCATCGTCGGCGTCACGAGCTTCCTGTTCTCCCAGGTGCTCACCGAGAACACCGAGTCGCTCAACACCCCGCCGCGGCTGTCCGCGGTGGCGGTGCCGCTGCTCGGCGACATCCCGGTCGTCGGCCCGATCCTGTTCCGCCAGTCGCCGCTGGTGTACCTGCTCTACATGACGGTCGCGGTCGTCACCTACGCGCTGTACCGCACCAAGTGGGGCCTGCGCGTGCGGGCCGTCGGCGAGCACCCGAAGGCGGCCGACACCGTCGGCATCGACGTCATCCGCACCCGCTTCACCACCATCCTGATCGCCGGCGCGGTGGCCGGCGCGGGCGGCGCGTTCTACACGCTCGTCTCGGTGCCGGCGTTCAACCGCGAGATGACCGGCGGGGCCGGCTACATCGCGCTGGCCGCGGTGATCTTCGGCAAGTGGGACCCGATCCGCTCGACGCTGGCCGCGCTGCTCTTCGGGTTCGCCTCGAACCTGCAGGGCGTGCTGTCGGTGCTCGGCTCGCCCGTGCCGAGCCAGTTCATGCTGATGCTGCCCTACGTCGTCACGATCTTCGCCGTGGCGGGCCTGGTCGGCCGCTCGCGTCCGCCGGCCGCGGCCGGACTCCCCTACCGCAAGGGCTGACGCCGCGTCAGCGGGCCAGCGACAGCAGGGCCGCGCCGGCGAGCATCCGGGCTCCGTGGCCGATGGCGGCCTCGTCGACGACGAGGTCGCCGCGGTGCAGGTCGTAGCGCTGGCCGCCGGGCGAGCGGGTGCCGAGCCGCAGCAGCGCGCCGGGCACGTGGGCGAGGTACCAGCCGAAGTCCTCGCCGCCGAGGCTCTGCTCGGCCTCGGTGCGGTGCAGCGGGCCGAGCATCGCGTCGGCCGCCTGCGCCAGCAGGTCGACGCTGGCCGCGTCGTTCACCACCGGCGGGACGCCCTGCAGGTAGTCGACGGTCGCGGTGACGCCGTAGGGCCGCACCAGGTCGAGCACGGCCTGGCGCACGACGCCCTCGCAGGAGGCCCACGCGTCGGCCTCGAGGATGCGCACCGTGCCGCTGGCCAGGCCGTGGTCGGGGATCACGTTGGCCGCCGCACCCGCCTGCAGCACGCCCCAGACCACGCTGACCCCCGCCCGGGGGTCCATCCGGCGGCTCAGCACCGACGGCAGCTCGGAGACGACCTTGGCCAGCGCGAAGGTGAGGTCCTCGGTCAGGTGGGGACGCGAGGTGTGCCCGCCGCTGCCCTCGAGCCGGACGTCGATGCGGTCGGCGGCGCTGGTGATGGGGCCGACCCGCAGGCCGACCGCGCCGACGTCGACCGACGGGTCGCAGTGCAGCGCGAAGACCTCCTCGACGCCCTCGAGCGCGCCGTGGCTGATCAGGTGCTTCGCGCCGCCGGGCATGACCTCCTCGGCGGGCTGGAAGAGCAGCCGGACGCGTCCGGCCAGCAGGCCCTGCCGGTGCAGCTCGGCGAGCGCGAGGCCGGCGCCGGCGAGGGCGCTGGCGTGCACGTCGTGCCCGCACGCGTGGGCGACGCCCGGCACGGTGCTGCGCCAGGGGTCGGTGGTGAGGTCCTGCACGGGCAGCGCGTCGAGGTCGGCGCGCAGGGCGACGCGGCGTCCGCCGGCGCCGAGGTCGGCGACCAGGCCCGAGCGCGGCGTGCGGGTGATCGTCCAGCCGGCCGGCTCCAGCAGCTCGACGAGCCGCGCGACGGTGCGCTGCTCGGCCCAGGCGGGCTCGGGGTGCCGGTGGAGGTCGCGACGGAGCTCCACGAGGTCGTGCTCGTGCTTCTCGACGACGGACGCGGCGTGCTGGAGCAGCGCGTCGGTCGACCGCTCGTCGGGTCGGGGGACGTCGGGGCTCACGGCGTCCAACCTACGCCGGGGCGTCGGGCCGGGCGTCGAAGGCGGCCAGCAGCCGGTCGGCGGCGACCGTGGCGGGCAGCTCCCCGGCGAGCACGGCCGCGCGGACCTCGTCGCGCACGCCCCGGACGCCCGGGGAGAGCCGCAGCCGCTGGTCGAGCTCGTCGCGGACCAGCGCCCAGGTGAACTCCAGCTGCTGCTCGGCCCGCTTGCGTCGCAGACCGGCCTCGCCGAGGAACCCGCGATGGCCCAGGATCCGCTGCCACAGGTCGTCGACGCCGACGTCGGTCAGGCCCGAGCACGTCACCACCGGGGGCGCCCACTCGTCGTGGCCGCGGACGAGGCGCAGCGCGCCCGCCAGCTCGCGGGCCGCGCCGCGGGCCTCCTGCTCGCGGTCGCCGTCGGCCTTGTTGACCGCGACGACGTCGGCGAGCTCGAGGATGCCCTTCTTGATGCCCTGCAGCTGGTCGCCGGTGCGGGCGAGGGTGAGGAACAGGAAGGTGTCGACCATGCCCGCCACGGTCACCTCCGACTGCCCGACGCCTACGGTCTCGACCAGCACGACGTCGTAGCCGGACGCCTCGAGCACCGCCATCGCCTGCACCGTGGCCCGGGCGACCCCGCCGAGAGTGCCGGCCGACGGGGAGGGCCGGATGAAGGCCTGCGGGTCGGCGGCGAGGCGTCCCATGCGGGTCTTGTCGCCGAGCACCGAGCCGCCGGTGCGGACGCTCGACGGGTCGACCGCGAGCACCCCCACCCGATGCCCGGCCGCGGTGAGCCGCGAGCCGAGCGCCTCGATGAACGTGGACTTGCCGACCCCGGGCACGCCCGAGATGCCGACCCGCACGACGGCGTCGCCGGCCGGCCCGCCGGTGAGGCCCTCGGCGGCGAGCGCGGTCAGGAGCTCGCGCGCTTGGCCGCGGTGCTGCGGCCGCGAGGACTCCACCAGCGTGATGGCCTGGGAGACCGCCGCGCGACGTCCCGCGCGGATGCCGTCGAGCAGGTGCTCGACGGAGGGCACCCCTCCCCCGCCCTCAGTGGCCCAGCTGCACGCGCAGCTTGGCCAGGAGGTCGAGGGCCGACTCGGCGATCACCGTGCCGGGCAGGAACACCGAGGCGGCGCCCATCTCCTTGAGCGTCGGGACGTCGTCGGGCGGGATGACGCCGCCGATCACCATCATGATGTCGGGACGTCCCTGCTCGGCGAGCGCGTCGCGCAGCGCCGGCAGGAGCGCGAGGTGGCCGGCGGCCAGCGAGCTCACGCCGACGATGTGCACGTCGGCGTCCACGGCCTGCTGGGCGACCTCCTCGGGGGTGGAGAACAGCGGCCCCACGTCGACGTCGAAGCCGAGGTCGGCGAAGGCCGAGACGATGACCTTCTGGCCGCGGTCGTGGCCGTCCTGGCCCATCTTCGCGACCAGGATGCGCGGACGCCGACCCTCGGCCTCCTCGAACTCCGCGGTCTCCGCCAGCACCTGGGAGACCAGGCTGCTGCCGTGCTCGCCGAGGGCGGACTCGTCGCGGTACACGCCCGAGATGGTACGGATGACGGCCTGGTGCCGGCCGTAGACCTTCTCCAGCGCGTCGGAGATCTCGCCGACCGTCGCCTTGGCCCGCGCGGCGTCGACGGCGAGCGCGAGCAGGTTGCCCTCCAGGCCCTGGCCCGTGCCCCGCTCGGCGGCGTTCGTGAGCGCCTCGAGCGCACTGCGCACGGCGTCGTCGTCCCGCTCGGCGCGCAGGCGCTCGAGCTTGGCGATCTGCTGGCGGTACACGGCGTCGTTGTCGACCTTGAGCACCTCGAGCGGGTCCTCGGCGGCGAGCCGGTAGGTGTTGACGCCGATGACGCTCTGCAGCCCGGCGTCGATCCGCGCCTGGGTGCGGGCCGCGGCCTCCTCGATGCGCATCTTCGGGATGCCCTGCTCGATCGCGCGGGCCATGCCGCCGGCGGCCTCGGCCTCTTGGATGTGCGCCCACGCCCGCTCGGCGAGGTCGTGGGTGAGGCGCTCGATGTAGTACGAGCCCGCCCACGGGTCGATGATCTGGGTGGTGCCGGACTCCTGCTGCAGCAGCAGCTGGGTGTTGCGGGCGATGCGGGCCGAGAAGTCGGTGGGCAGCGCGATCGCCTCGTCCAGGGCGTTGGTGTGCAGCGACTGGGTGTGGCCCTGGGTCGCGGCCATCGCCTCGATGCACGTGCGGCCGACGTTGTTGAAGACGTCCTGCGCCGTCAGCGACCAGCCGGACGTCTGCGAGTGCGTGCGCAGCGAGAGCGACTTGGGGCTCGACGGGTCGAACTGGCGCACCAGGCGGGCCCACAGGGCCCGGGCGGCGCGCATCTTGGCGACCTCCATCGAGAAGTTCATGCCGATGGCCCAGAAGAACGACAGGCGCGGCGCGAACTGGTCGATCGTCAGGCCCGCCTCGAGGCCCGCGCGGATGTACTCGACGCCGTCGGCCAGCGTGTACGCCAGCTCGAGGTCGGCGGTGGCCCCGGCCTCCTGCATGTGGTAGCCGGAGATCGAGATCGAGTTGAACCGCGGCATCCGCGCCGAGGTGAAGCTGAAGATGTCGGAGATGATCCGCATCGACGGCGACGGCGGGTAGATGTAGGTGTTGCGGACCATGAACTCCTTGAGGATGTCGTTCTGGATGGTCCCCGCGAGCTGCTCCGGCCTCACCCCCTGCTCCTCGGCCGCGACGATGTAGAGGGCGAGCACGGGCAGCACGGCGCCGTTCATCGTCATCGACACCGACATCTGGTCCAGCGGGATGCCGTCGAACAGGGTGCGGGTGTCGTAGATCGAGTCGATCGCGACGCCGGCCATGCCGACGTCGCCGCGCACCCGCGGGTGGTCGGAGTCGTAGCCGCGGTGCGTGGCGAGGTCGAAGGCCACCGAGAGGCCCTTCTGGCCTGCCGCGAGGTTGCGCCGGTAGAAGGCGTTGGACTCCTCGGCGGTGGAGAAGCCGGCGTACTGCCGGATCGTCCACGGCTGGGTGGTGTACATCGTCGGGTAGGGCCCGCGCAGGAACGGGCTCAGGCCCGGCAGGGTGTCGAGCGCGTCGAGGCCCTCGAGGTCGGCGGCCGTGTAGAGCGGCTTGACCTCGATGCCCTCGGGGCTGCTCCACGGCTCGGCGCCCGCCGGGGCCGGGACGCCGGCCCGGGCCGCGCCGGCCAGGTCGTCGGTGCTGAAGCGCTTCGGAACGGTCATGCCAGTGCCTCCCGCGTGCGGGTGAGGAACGCGAGGGCGTCGACGCCCATCGCGCAGGAGTCGTCGGACCAGTCGGTGGCCCTGCCGGCGATCACGACGTGACGCGCGCCGGCCGCGCGCAGGGCCTCGGCCGCGGCCGCGCCCCACTCCTCGTAGGCGGCGTCGGCGCCGGCGAGGCAGACCACGGGCTGACCCGTGTAGGCCGCGACGAGGTCGTCGGGGCCGCTCGTCGCCCCCGCGACGTCGACCGCGACGCCGCCGGCGGCGAGCAGGTTGGAGGCGAAGGTGGCCCGGGCGGTGTGGGCCGCGATCGGGCCGAGCGTGGCGAGGAAGACGTGCGCGGCCGGCGGGGTCGCCCGCAGCTCCTCGTAGCTCGCACCGTAGGGCCGGACGCCCTCGAACCCGCCGTCGGCGAGCCGCTCGGGCAGGGTCTCGGCGAGGTTCGGGAACTCCGAGACGCCGGTGATCGGCCGCGTGCGGGTCGCGACGAGCCGCTCGCGCGCGGCGACGGTCTCCTCCACCAGCGGGGCGATCGCGTCGTCGAGCGTCGCGCCGGCGAGCACCGCCGCGTCGAGCTCGACGAAGAGCTCCCAGGCGCGGCGGGCGAGGTCGTCGGTGAGCCGCTCGACGGCGTACGCGCCGCCGGCGATGTCGGCGACCCGGCCGAGGTGCGACTCCTCGATGAGCAGGTGGTTGATGTTGCGCGCGATCCGTCGTCCGAAGCCCTCCGGGCGGCCCAGCGGGGCGTCGAACGGCAGCACCGTGACGGCCTCCGCGCCGCCGACGCCGGCCGCGAACGCCGCGACCGTCGTGCGCAGCATGTTCACGTAGGGGTCGTGCGCGCTGAGCATCGGCCGACTGGTGACGGCGTGCTGCCGGGCGCCGGCGGCGACCTCGGCGGGCACGCCGCTGAGCTCGAGCACCCGCACCCACAGCCGGCGGGCCGCGCGCAGCTTGGCGACGCTCGGGAACTGCTCGTCGGTGACCGCCAGGCGCGGCTCCAGCAGCGGGGCGGCGGTGGCCGCGTCGATGCCGGCCTCCTCGAGCACCCGCAGCGCGCGCACGCCGGCGGCCAGCAGGAAGGCGACGTCCTGGGCGTCGGAGGCGCCGCGGTCGTGCACCCGCGTGGCGTCGACGACGACGGCCAGCAGTCCGGGGTGGGCGGCCTCGAGCGCGAGCCGCACGGCGCCGACGAGCTCCTCGGCCTCGGCGAGCGCGTCGACGCCGAGGTTCGTGCCCGGGGCCGGCACGGTGCTCTCCAGGTGGGCGAGCAGCGCGCGGGCCGCGGCCAGCGGGGCGTGCGGGGCGTCCAGGACGACGGGCGCGAGGTCGAGGTAGACGCCGGCGAGCAGCGCCTCGAGCTCGGTCTCGGCGCCGGGGGCCAGCCGCAGCCACACCGACGTCGCGCCGCCCTCGAGGTCGGCGAGCACGGTCTCGTTCGTGACGCCGGCGGCGACGCCCGTGGTGGCGACGTGCGGGCGGATGTCCCACGGGCCGACGCGCGTCGGCCGGCCGGCGGTGACCAGCCCGTCGAGGTCGGCCGCGCGACCCAGGGGGGTCACCGCGATGCCGTCGAGGGTCGTGCGGGTGAGTCGGTCCCAGACGCGCTCGTCGGGGTCGTCCTCGCCCAGCCGGCGGGCCTTGCGCAGCACGGTGGCGGCCTGGGCCTCCCAGTCGGCCAGCGACCACGCGTCGTCGGGCCCGGCCAGGCGCAGGGTGCCGTCGCTCTCGGTCATGGGGCGAACCCTAGAGAACCTGACATCCGCACTGTCACGGACCTCGGAACATGAGATGAGCGCCACCGAGCGTTCACCGGCACGTCGCCTCCCCCTCCCCCGGACGCCGCCCTCCCCGCGCCGCCGCGCGGGAGCCTGCGGACATGCGGATCCTGCTGGCCACCGAGGCGTTCTACCCCGCCGTCGACGGCACGACCACCACCCTCAAGGCGACCGCCGACCGGCTCATCGACCTCGGCCACCGGGTCGCGATCGTCGCGCCCGCGCCGGGCCTGGGCGACTACCGGCGCGCGCCGATCACCCGCATCAGCCCCCTCGGCAAGCTCGGGGCGCAGGTGCGCGGCGCGATCGAGTCCTTCCGTCCCGACGTCGTGCACGTCACGAGCCCGGCGCTGACGCCGGCCGGGGTCGGCCGCCGGGCGCTGAAGCAGGCGCGGGCGCTCGGCGTCCCGACGTTGGTGGTGCAGCAGTCGGCCGTGCCCGAGCTCGCCTGGGACATGTGGCGCTCGCGGATCGCCGAGCGCGCCGACGCGGTGCTGGTCACCGCCGACTGGGTCGGGGCGCGGATGGCGGCGCTCGGTCAGCCGACCACCGTCTGGATGCCGGGCGTCGACGCGCGCGCCTTCACCCCGGCGCTGCGCGACGCCTGGCTGCACGACCACTGGGCCCGGGCCCGGTCGGCCTCCGGGCCACGGGTCGTGGTCGGCTACGTCGGCAGCCTCCACCGCCGCCACGGCGTCCGCTCGCTCGCGGCGCTCGCCGACCTCCCCTCCGTCCGGCCGGTGATCGTCGGGGACGGCCCGCAGCGCGGCTGGCTCGCCGACCGCCTCCCGAAGGCCAAGCTGACGGGCACGCTCTCCACCGGCGACCTCGCCGTCGCGGTGGCCAGCCTCGACGTGCTCGTCCACCCGGGCACCCAGGAGACCTGCTGCCACGCCCTGCGCGAGGCCTCGGCCAGCGGCGTGCCCGTGATCGCCCCGCGCTCCGGCGGCGCGCGCTCGTGGGTGCGGCAGAACGAGACCGGGCTCCTCTACGACCACCGCGAGGACGCCGGCCTCGCCGCCGCGGTCGCGGCGGTCGCCGCCGACTCCCGGCGCGACCTGCTGGGAGCCGCCGGCCGCGAGCGCGCCCTCGAGCGCGGCTGGGACGTCGCGGTGGACGAGCTGATCGGCCACCTGGAGGCCCTGGCGCCTGGCGCGGACGCGCGCGTCACCACCGCCGCGGCACACTGAGAGCGGACCTGGGATCAGGCCTGGGATCAGGTCCGCGGGCGGCCGGAGGGCCGTCGGAGGACTCTCAGGCAAGACTTATCTCACACGGACCAGTGGTCTCGGTCACGCGCGCGGAGAGGTAGCGTTGGATCTCGTGGCAACCCCGACCCTGGTCCGAGGAGCGCGCGCGACCCAGTCGACGATCACGCTGAAGATCGCGATGGCCGTGAGCGGCATCCTGTTCATCCTGTTCGTGCTCGCGCACATGTACGGCAACCTGAAGGTGTTCTCCGGCGAGGAGGCCTTCAACTCCTACGCGGAGCACCTGCGCACCATCGGCGCGCCGATCTTCCCCCGCACCGGCGTCCTCTGGATCCTGCGCGTGGGCCTGATCGCCTCCCTGATCGTGCACGTCGCCTGCGCCGTCACCCTGGCGCGTCGCGCCGGACGTGCCCGGCCCGTGCAGTACCAGGTGAAGCGCAACGTCAACTCGGCGTTCTCCTCGCGCACCATGCGCTGGGGCGGCGCCACGATCCTGATGTTCCTGATCTGGCACCTGCTCAACTTCACGATCGTCAAGATCAACCCGACCGGCGGCGAGACCGAGAACCCCTACCGCCTGCTGGTCGACAACTTCGGCGTCTGGTGGATGACGATCATCTACCTCGTCGCCATGGCGGCCCTCGCCCTGCACCTGCACCACGGCACGTGGAGCTCGCTGCAGACCCTGGGCCTGACCAACAGCCCGCTCGCCCGCCAGCGTGCCAAGCTCGCCGGGTGGGTCGTCGCCGTCGTCGTCGCCGGTGGCTTCTCGCTCGTCCCGCTGTCCGTCCTCGTCGGCATCACCAAGTAGTAAGGAGACGCGCATGGCTGGCTCGACCCTCCACGACGGGCTCACCCCGCTGAACGCTGCGCCCACGCAGACCTCTGACGACGCGCACGGGTACTACACCCTGGGCGAGAAGATCGTCGACCCGGTGGCGCCCACCGGTCCCATCGCCCAGCGGTGGACCACCCGCAAGTTCGAGAACCGCCTGGTCAACCCGGCCAACCGGCGCAAGCTGAACATCATCATCGTCGGCACCGGCCTCGCCGGCGCGGCGGCCGCGGCCACCCTCGGCGAGGGCGGCTACAACGTGAAGTCGTTCTGCTACCAGGACTCCCCGCGTCGGGCCCACTCGATCGCCGCCCAGGGCGGCATCAACGCGGCGAAGAACTACAAGGAGGACGGCGACTCCGTCTTCCGGCTCTTCTACGACACCGTCAAGGGCGGCGACTACCGCAGCCGCGAGTCGAACGTCTACCGCCTCGCCGAGGTGTCGACGAACATCATCGACCAGTGCGTCGCGCAGGGCGTCCCCTTCGCCCGCGACTACGGCGGCCTGCTCGACAACCGCTCGTTCGGCGGCGTGCAGGTCTCGCGCACCTTCTACGCGCGCGGTCAGACGGGCCAGCAGCTGCTGATCGGCGCCTACCAGGCCATGGAGCGCCAGGTCGCCGCCGGCACCGTCACGCAGTACACCCGCCACGAGATGCTCGAGCTGATCGTCAAGGACGGCAAGGCGCGCGGCATCATCGCCCGCGACCTGGTCACCGGCGAGATCGAGACCCACCTCGCGGACGCGGTCGTGCTGGCCTCGGGCGGCTACGGCAACGTCTTCTACCTCTCGACCAACGCGATGGGCTCGAACGTCACCGCCGCGTGGCGTGCGCACCGCAAGGGCGCCTACATGGCGAACCCCTGCTTCACGCAGATCCACCCGACCTGCATCCCCGTCTCCGGCGAGCACCAGTCGAAGCTGACCCTGATGTCGGAGTCGCTGCGCAACGACGGTCGCATCTGGGTGCCCAAGCGCGCCGAGGACTGCGAGAAGGATCCGCGTGACATCCCCGAGGAGGACCGCGACTACTACCTGGAGCGCATCTACCCCTCCTTCGGCAACCTGGTGCCCCGCGACATCGCCTCGCGTCAGGCCAAGAACGTCTGCGACGAGGGTCGTGGCGTGGGCCCGATGGTCGGCGACTTCCGCCGCGGCGTGTACCTCGACTTCTCCGACGCGATCAAGCGCCTCGGCGAGCCGGCCATCCGCGAGAAGTACGACAACCTGTTCGACATGTACCAGCGGATCACGGGCGAGAACCCGTACGAGGTGCCGATGCGCATCTACCCCGCGGTGCACTACGTGATGGGCGGCCTGTGGGTCGACTACCACCTGCAGTCGAACATCCCCGGCCTGTTCGTCACCGGCGAGGCCAACTTCTCCGACCACGGCGCCAACCGCCTCGGCGCCTCGGCGCTGATGCAGGGTCTGGCCGACGGCTACTTCGTGCTGCCGAACACCATCCGCGAGTACCTCGCCGACGGCCCGTTCGCCCCGGTGTCGGAGGACGACGGCGCGGTCGTCGAGGCCCGCGAGGCGGTGCGCTCGCGCGTCGAGCGGTTCCTCTCGATCAACGGCACGCGGTCGCCCGACTCCTTCCACAAGGAGCTCGGCCACATCATGTGGGAGTACTGCGGCATGGAGCGCACCGAGCCGGGTCTGCGCAAGGCGATCGACATGATCCGCGAGCTCAAGCGCGAGTTCTGGAACGACCTGAAGGTCCTCGGCACCGCCGACAGCCTCAACCAGAGCCTCGAGAAGGCCGGCCGCGTCGCCGACTTCATCGAGCTCGGCGAGCTGATGTGCGTCGACGCCCTGAACCGTCGCGAGTCCTGCGGCGGTCACTTCCGAGGCGAGTCCCAGACCGAGGACGGCGAGGCGCTGCGTCACGACGACGAGTTCGCCTACGTCGCCGCGTGGGAGTGGGGTGGCGACGAGGGCCAGCCCGTCCTGCACAAGGAGGACCTCGTCTACACGGCCATCGAGATGAAGCAGCGGAGCTACAAGTGATCGGCACCATGAACCTGACCCTCAAGATCTGGCGTCAGCCCCACGCCGAGGCGCAGGGCGGCATGCGGGAGTACCAGGTCTCCGGCATCTCCGAGGACATGAGCTTCCTCGAGATGCTCGACATCCTCAACGAGCAGCTGCAGGAGCAGGGCGAGGAGCCCGTGGCCTTCGACCACGACTGTCGCGAGGGCATCTGCGGCTCGTGTTCGTTGATGATCAACGGTCAGGCGCACGGCCCGGAGGTCACCACCTCCTGCCAGCTGCACATGCGCTCGTTCAAGGACGGCGACACCATCACCATCGAGCCGTGGCGCTCGGAGGCGTTCCCCGTCGTCAAGGACCTCGTGGTGAACCGGTCGGCGTTCGACCGGATCATCCAGTCCGGCGGCTACATCTCCGCCAACACCGGCTCGGCCCCGGAGGCCAACTCGGTGCCGGCGCCGCGCGAGAAGGCCATGCGCGCCTTCAACGTGGCCACCTGCATCGGCTGCGGCGCGTGCGTCGCGGCGTGCCCGAACGGCTCGGCGTCGCTCTTCCTCGGCGCCAAGATCACCCACCTCGGTGAGCTGCCGCAGGGTCAGCCGGAGCGGTACGAGCGCATCGTCGACATGGTGGCCCAGCACGACGCCGAGGGCTTCGGCGGCTGCACCAACATCGGCGAGTGCGCGGCGGCCTGCCCGAAGGGCATCCCGCTCGACGTCATCAGCCAGCTGAACAAGGACCTGCGCACCGCCATCAAGGCCGGTCGCTGATCCGCTGACGCACACGAAGGGCCCCGCCGGAGACGGCGGGGCCCTTCGTCGTCCTGCAGGCGCCTGGGTCGCCGTCCCGCGCACGTCCGGCGCCCGGGGGCGCTCAGCGGGAACGGAGCCCCGAGAGCAGCGCCCCGACGGCGGCGCCGACGCCGGCGCCGACCGCGAACGACTGCCAGGGTCGCGGCTGGTCGACCGGGACCTCTCCCCCGTGCGGCACGAGCACCGCGACGCCGTGCTCGTCGAGGTCGGCGGCGGACGGCAGCGCCGGGCCCTGCACGGGGTCGGGCTCCGGGAAGGGACGGACGGCCAGCGCGGCCGGCGAGGTCGCCGACCAGGCTGCGCAGTAGAGGACCAGCCGGGTGAAGTAGTTGATCCAGACGACGAGGATCAGCGCGACGCCGAAGGCCTGGAAGGCCGGCGAGCCGCGGGTGCCGGCCAGCAGGAGGCCGGCGAGCTGCTTGAGCACCTCGAACAGCACCGCGCCGAGCACCGCGCCCTGCCAGAGGCTCGACGCCGGCAGGTGCGCGGCGGCGAGCAGGCGGAACATCGCGAAGAAGAGCACCGCGTTGGCCGCCAGGCCCAGCGCGACGCTGAGCAGCCGCACCACCCAGCCGAGGGTGGAGTCGAGTCCCAGGAAGCCCAGCACGTCGCCCGAGAAGCCCGCCACGAACCCGGTGACGGCCACCGCGACGAAGAGGATCGAGCCGAGCACGACGAGGCTGGCGAGATCGCGCAGCTTGCCCGCGACGAACGACGGCTGCTTCTCCTCCGGCGGCGCGAAGACCACCGTCAGCGCCCCCCGCAGGGCCGAGAGCCAGCCGAGCCCGGAGTACAGCACGCCGAGCAGGCCGACGACGCCGGCCAGCCCTGAGAACGTGCGCAGGTCCTTCAGCGACAGCGAGCCGTCCAGGATGCCCGGGACGACGCTGTCGAGTGCACGCTGCAGGTCGGCGTCCGCGTCGGGGTAGACCTTGGAGACCAGGCCGACGACGAAGACGGCGAGCGCCAGCACCGGGAAGAACGACAGGAACGCGAAGTACGTGACGGCGCCGGCCTGCTGGCCGGCCTGGACGGAGCCGTAGTGCTCCTGCATCCGCAGGATGCGGTCGAGCACCGGGTAGCGGGCGCGCAGGCGCGCGAGACGATCCTTCACCCCGCCCACGCTGCCCGACGGGCGGCGCTCACACACCCTCCGGAGGGGTCCGCAGCGCGAACGCGTCGGTCGGACGCCAGCCGTGACGGGCGTCGTGCACGTAGAGGTGGAACTCCTCGACCGTGAACTCGCACTCGAAGTCGCCGAGCTCCTCGAAGGCGCGGTCGAGCGTGGGGTCGTCGAGGTGGTGCGCGACGGTGACGTGCGGGTGGTACGGGAAGTCGAGCTCGACGCCCAGCGGGCCGTCGCGCAGCGCCTCGGCGAGCTGCTCGCACGGGGAGATGCCCTCGGCGAGGGTCACGAACACGACCGGCGAGACCGGCCGGAAGGTGCCGGTGCCGCGCAGGTGGACGCCGAACCGCGGGATCGCGGCGCCGACCTCGGCGAGGTGGGTGCGGACGGCGTCGATCGACTCCTCGGCGATCTCCTGCGGCGGCACCAGGGTGATGTGCGTGGGGATCAGGCTCGCGGTGTCGTCGCCCAGGCCGGTGCGGTACTCCTGCAGCCGGGTGCCCCACGGCTCCGGGACGGCGACCGCGACGCCGATGGTGAGCACGGGCGTCAGACTAGTGCCGGCGGCCGGGCCGGCGCCGCGCATCGGGCTCACGCGCCGGGGGCGATGAAGCCGACGCGCTGGTAGACGTCGCGCAGCGTGGCCTCGGCGATCGCGCCGGCCCGCTCGGCGCCGGCCTTGAGGACGCCGGTCAGATGGGTCTGGTCGTCCAGGAGCTCGAGCGTGCGGTCGCGGAACGGCGTCACGAACGTGACGACGAGGTCGGCGAGGTCGGACTTGAGGTCGCCGTAGCCGCGGCCCGCGTACTGCTCGACGAGGTCGGTGACCGACTCCCCGCTCAGGGCCGCGTGGAGCGTCAGCAGGTTGCTGACGCCCGGCTTGGCCTCGGGGTCGAAGCGGATCTCGGACTCGGAGTCGGTGACCGCCGAGCGCACCTTCTTCGCCGACACCGTCGGCGGGTCGAGCAGCTCGATGATGCCGGCGGGCGAGGACGCCGACTTCGACATCTTCGAGGTGGGGTCCTGCAGGTCGGCGATGCGCGCGGTGGCCTTGAGGATGTAGGGCTCGGGCAGCCGGAAGGTCTTCTTGTAGCGGTGGTTGAACCGCTGCGCGAGGTCGCGGGTGAGCTCGAGGTGCTGACGCTGGTCCTCGCCGACCGGCACGTAGTGCGGGCGGTAGAGCAGGATGTCGGCGGCCTGGAGGATCGGGTAGGTGAACAGGCCGACGCTGGCCGTGCCCTCCCCCTGCTTGGCGGACTTGTCCTTGAACTGCGTCATGCGGCGGGCCTCGCCGAACCCGGTGAGGCAGTTGAGCACCCACGCGAGCTGCGGGTGGGCGGGCACGTGGCTCTGCACGAAGATCGAGGAGCGCTCGGGGTCGATGCCCATCGCGATCAGCTGGGCCGCGGCGCGCAGGCAGCGCTCGCGCAGCACCTTGGGGTCCTGCTCGACGGTGATCGCGTGCAGGTCGGCGATGAAGAAGAACGGCTCGTGGTCGCGCTGGAGGTCGACCCACTGGCGCAGCGCACCGAGGTAGTTGCCGAAGTGGAAGGAGTCCGACGTCGGCTGGATGCCGGACAGCACGCGCGGACGCGCGCCGGCGGGGGTGCTCGGGACGGCGAGTGCGGGATCGACCTCAGGCGTCGTGGCGGGCATGGGCGCCATTGTGGCCGATCGGGGCGGCCGGGACCGCCTCGGGGTGGTCGGCCGCCGAGTCGCCCGCCGAGCCGCCGGCGCGGTGGCCGGCGGCGGCCACGAGCAGGATGAGGACACCGGCGACCGACAGCCCGGCGCCCACCAGCGCCGGCGCCCGGTAGCCGTAGCCCGCGGCGATCACGACGCCGCCGAGCCAGGCGCCGAGCGCGTTGGCGGCGTTGAGGGCCGCGTGGTTCATCGCCGCGCCCAGCGTCACGGCGTCACCGGCGACGTCCATCAGGCGCAGCTGCAGGTTGATCGTCAGCACCGAGGCGACCGTGGTGATCAGGAAGACGACCGGCAGCAGCAGCCAGCCGTGCGGCGCGGCGACCCAGAAGACCAGCATCAGCACGGCGGTGCCGAGGCCGGCGCCGATCAGCGAGCGGAACACCGACCAGCCGGCCAGCTCCCCCGCGGCCCAGGTGCCGACGACCATGCCGAGGCCGAAGGCCAGCAGGAAGACCGGGACGGTGCCCTCCGAGAGCCCGGCGACGCCGGTGACGGTGGTGGCGATGTAGGAGTAGACGGCGAACATGCCGCCGAAGCCGATCGCGCCGGCGGCGAGGGTCAGCCAGACCTGGGCGCTGGAGAAGAAGGCGCGGGCCTCCCGGCGTCCGGTGGCCTCGGGGTCGCCGGGCGTGGCCGGCACGAAGACCAGCGTCAGGACGACGGTGGCCAGGGCGAGCACGGCGGTCGAGAGGTAGGCCGAGCGCCAGCCGACGTGCTGCCCCAGCCAGGTGACGGCGGGGACGCCGAGCACGTTCGCGACCGAGAGGCCGAGCATGACGCTGGCGACCGCACGGCCGCGTCGCTCCGGGGCCACGAGGCTGGCCGCGACCAGGCTCGCGACGCCGAAGTAGGCGCCGTGCGGCAGGCCGTCGAGGAAGCGGGCGAGGGTGAGCAGGCCGTAGCCGGTGGCGGCCGCGCTGAGCACGTTGAAGACGGCGTAGGCGCCCATCAGCCAGATCAGCAGCGTCCGCCGCGGGAGCCCGGCCACGAAGAAGCTGAGGATCGGCACGCCCACCACGACGCCGAGGGCGTAGGCGGAGATGACGTGACCCGCCTGCGGCTCCGAGACCCCGATGCCCGACGCGATCTGCGGCAGCAGGCCCATCGTCACGAACTCGGTCGTGCCGATGGCGAAGCCGCCGAGCGCGAGCGCGAGGATCGCCAGCGTCGCGTGGCGGGTGGACGTCGGACCCGTGGTGGACGGGGTTCCGGCGACGGAGGGCGGGGCGTCGGTCCGGGGCATGGTCACGATGCTCCAACCTTGGCTGGTCCAGACCAATTCCGGGTCGGGGCGGCGCGGGTGCCGACGTGAGCGAGGTCTCCTGACCCACGACGGACGACGGCCCGCCGGGATCACCCGGCGGGCCGTCGTGCGGTCGGGCCGCGACGTCAGAGCGAGGCGAGCGCCTCGTTCAGCGTGGCGGAGGGCCGCATGACCTCGGACGCCTTGGCGTCGTCGGGGCGGTAGTAGCCGCCGATGTCGGCCGGCGAGCCCTGGACGCCGTTGAGCTCGGCGACGATCGTCGCCTCCTCGGCGGCGAGCCGCTCGGCGAGCGGGCCGAAGGCGGCGGCGAGGTCGGCGTCCTCGGTCTGCTGCGCGAGCTCCTGGGCCCAGTAGAGCGCCAGGTAGAAGTGCGAGCCGCGGTTGTCGATGCCGCCGACGCGACGCGTGGGCGACTTGTCCTCGTTCAGGAACGTCTCGGTGGCGCGGTCGAGCGCGGCCGCGAGGACCTTCGCGCCCGGGGCGTCGGCCTGCTCGGCGTAGAGCTCCAGCGAGGGGACGAGGGCGAAGAACTCGCCGAGGCTGTCCCAGCGCAGGTAGTTCTCCTTGACCAGCTGCTGCACGTGCTTGGGCGCCGAGCCGCCGGCGCCGGTCTCGAAGAGGCCGCCGCCGTTCATCAGCGGGACGACGGAGAGCATCTTCGCCGACGTGCCGAGCTCGAGGATCGGGAAGAGGTCGGTGTTGTAGTCGCGCAGCACGTTGCCGGTGACCGAGATGGTGTCCTCGCCCCGGCGGATGCGCTCCACCGAGTAGGTGGTGGCCGCGGCCGGCGCCATGATCTCGATGGTCAGGCCCTCGGTGTCGTGCTCGGTCAGGTACTCGCGCACCTTGGCGATCAGGTTCGCGTCGTGGGCCCGGGTCTCGTCGAGCCAGAAGATCGCCGGGGCGCCGGTGGCGCGGGCACGGGAGACGGCCAGCTTGACCCAGTCGCGGATCGGCGCGTCCTTGGTCTGGCAGGCGCGCCATACGTCGCCCGCCTTGACCTCGTGCTCGAGCAGCGTCGCGCCCGAGCCGTCGAGCACCTTGACCGTGCCGTCGGCGGGGATCTCGAAGGTCTTGTCGTGCGAGCCGTACTCCTCGGCGGCCTTGGCCATCAGGCCGACGTTCGGCACCGAGCCCATCGTCGAGGGGTCGTAGGCGCCGTGGGCGCGGCAGTCGTCGATGACGGCCTGGTAGACGCCGGCGTAGGACGAGTCGGGGATGACGGCCAGGGTGTCCTGCTCCTCGCCCGCGGCGTTCCACATGTGGCCCGAGGTGCGGATCATCGCCGGCATCGAGGCGTCGATGATGACGTCGGAGGGGACGTGCAGGTTGGTGATGCCCTTGTCGGAGTCGACCATCGCCAGGGCGGGGCCCTCGGCGAGCGCGGCGTCGAAGGCGGCCTTGATCTCGGCGCCGTTCTCGACCTTGTCGAGGCCGGCGAGGATCGCGCCGAGGCCGTCGTTGGCCGAGAGGCCCGCGGCCTTCAGGGTCTCGCCGTGCTGGGCGAAGACGTCGGCGAAGAACACCTCGACGACGTGGCCGAAGATGATCGGGTCGGAGACCTTCATCATCGTGGCCTTGAGGTGGGCCGAGAACAGCACGCCCTCGGCCTTGGCCCGCGCGACCTGCTCGGCGAGGAACGCGCGGAGGGCGGCGACGTCCAGGTAGGTGGCGTCGACGACCTCGCCGGCGAGGACCTTCACGGCGTCCTTGAGCACGGTCTCGGTGCCGTCGGCGGCGACGTGGACGATGCGCAGGGTGTCGTCGGCCGGGACGACGACGGACTTCTCGTTACTGCGGAAGTCGCGCTCGCCCATCGTGGCGACGTTGGTCTTGGACTCGGGGGTCCAGGCGCCCATGCGGTGCGGGTGCGCCTTCGCGTAGTTCTTCACCGACGCGGGCGCGCGGCGGTCGGAGTTGCCCTCGCGGAGCACCGGGTTGACCGCGGAGCCCTTGACCTTGTCGAACCGGGCGCGGATCTCCCGCTCCTCCGGCGTCGAGGGGCTCTCGGGGTAGTCGGGGATGTCGTAGCCCTGGGCCTGCAGCTCGGCGACCGCGGCCTTGAGCTGCGGGATCGAGGCGGAGATGTTGGGCAGCTTGATGATGTTGGCCTGCGGCGTGGTCGCCAGCTCGCCCAGCTCGGCGAGGTGGTCGGCGATGCGCTGCTCCTCGGTGAGCCGCTCCGGGAACTGGCTGATGATCCGACCCGACAGCGAGATGTCGCGGGTCTCGATCTCGACGCCGGCCTTCGCGGCGTAGGCGGCGACGATCGGCAGGAACGAGTACGTCGCCAGCAGCGGCGCCTCGTCCGTGTGCGTGTAGATGATCGGCATGGTGCGGGCAGCTCCTCCGGGGACGGAAATCTCGACGTCAAGATACCTGATGGGATCCGTGCGCTGACACCCTCCCAGGTCGCACCCCCGGAGGACACCCGACGGCCCGGACGGCCGGAGCGGAACGGGGTCTCGCGGCCGCACCCGCGGCGGTGACCGGGGCGCCGCGCTGCTAACTTGCCAGCGGAGCGCTCCACCCGCGGAGCCCCGTACCCCACTCCGTCCGAGCCCGAGGAGAAGTCGTGAGCACCACCCCGTTGAAGGTCGCCGTCACCGGCGCGGCCGGCCAGATCGGCTACAGCCTGCTGTTCCGCCTCGCCAGCGGGGCGCTGACCGGCGGCGCGCCGATCGAGCTGCGCCTGCTCGAGATCACCCCGGCGCTCAAGGCGCTCGAGGGCGTCGTCATGGAGCTCGACGACTGCGCGTTCCCGGGTCTGGCCGGCGTCGAGATCGGCGACGACGCGGAGAAGATCTTCGACGGCGTGAACCTCGCCCTGCTCGTCGGCGCGCGTCCGCGCGGCCCGGGCATGGAGCGCGGCGACCTGCTCTCGGCCAACGGCGCGATCTTCACCGCCCAGGGCAAGGCCCTGAACAAGGTGGCGGCCTCCGACGTGCGCATCGGCGTCACCGGCAACCCGGCCAACACCAACGCCCTGATCGCGGCGTCCAACGCGCCCGACATCCCGAAGGAGCGCTTCTCCGCGCTCACCCGCCTCGACCACAACCGGGCGATCTCGCAGCTGGCCGCCAAGACCGGCGCGCCCGTCACCGACATCACCCACATGACGATCTGGGGCAACCACTCCGCGACCCAGTACCCCGACCTGTTCCACGCCGAGGTCGCGGGCCGCAACGCCGCCGAGGTCGTCGGCGACCAGGCCTGGATCGAGAACGACTTCATCCCGACCGTCGCCAAGCGCGGCGCCGCGATCATCGAGGCCCGGGGCTCCTCCTCCGCCGCCTCCGCCGCGTCGGCCACGATCGACGCCGCCCGCGACTGGCTCTACGGCTCCGCCGAGGGCGACTGGGTCTCCATGGCGGTCGTCTCCGACGGCTCCTACGGCGTGCCCGAGGGCCTGGTCTCCTCGTTCCCCGTCACCACGAAGGACGGCGACTGGAGCATCGTCCAGGGCCTGGAGATCGACGAGTTCTCCCGCGGTCGCATCGACGCCTCGGTCGCCGAGCTGGCCGACGAGCGCGACGCGGTCACCGAGCTCGGCCTGATCTGAGGCCCGCTCCCCCGCTCGATCCACGAGGCCCCCGACGCGATCCGCGTCCGGGGCCTCGTGCGTCGGAGGGACAGGGGCGGCCTCAGCGGCCGGGCACGGTGGCCGCCAGCGCCAGCACGACCCCGCCGGTGATGGCCAGGAGCGCCGCGTCGATCGCCCAGTGGCGCACCGCGAGCATGCCGGCGTCCCGACCGCGCAGGAGCAGCCGGGCGACGGCCGCGAGCAGCAGCGACGCCCCGAGCACCGCGACCCCGACGCGCCACGCGCCCGCCAGGGCGAGCAGCAGGCCCACGGCGTCGATGACCAGCACGCCCAGGTAGACCCAGCCGCCGACGGTCCGCGGCGTCCAGCGTCGGCCGTCCTCGGAGCCGCGCGGCGACCGGTCCGGCTCCGGGGACCCGCCTGCGGACGCGGCCATCAGGCCAGCGCGCGCTCGGCGAGGGTGACGATGTTGGAGAGCAGCATCGCGCGGGTCATCGGACCGACGCCGCCGGGGTTCGGCGACACCCAGCCGGCGACGTCCCAGACGTCCTCGGCGACGTCGCCGGCGAGCTTGCCGTCGACCCGGCTGACGCCGACGTCGAGCACCGCCGCGCCGGGCTTGACCATGTCTGCGGTGATGATGCCGGGCACCCCGGCCGCGGCGACGACGACGTCGGCGGCGCGGGTGTGGGCCGCGAGGTCGCGGGTGCCGGTGTGGCACAGCGTCACGGTGGCGTTCTCGGAGCGGCGGGTCAGCAGCAGGCCGAGCGGGCGCCCGACGGTGACGCCGCGACCGACGACCACGACCTCGGCCCCGGCGATCTCCACGGCGTGGCGGCGCAGCAGCTCGACGATGCCGAAGGGCGTGCAGGGCAGCGGCGCCTCCTCGCCGAGCACGAGCCAGCCGAGGTTGGTGGGGTGCAGGCCGTCGGCGTCCTTCGCGGGGTCGATCAGCCCGAGCACGCGGTTCTCGTCGATGCCCTTCGGCAGCGGCAGCTGGACGATGTAGCCGGTGCACGCCGGATCGGCGTTGAGCGCCGCGACGTGCTCCTCGATCTCGGCCTGGGTCGCGGTGGCCGGCAGGTCGACGCGGATCGACTCGATGCCGACCTCGGCGCAGTCCTTGTGCTTGCCGCCCACGTACCAGCGCGAGCCGGGGTCGTCGCCGACCAGCACGGTGCCGAGGCCCGGGACGACGCCCCGCTCCTTCAGCGCCGCGACCCGCGTGCGCAGTTCGTCCTTGATCGCCGCCGCGGTGGCGGTGCCGTCGAGCCTCTGTGCCGTCACGAGGGGTGAGTCTAGGGACCTCGGCTGCTCACGCCGGCACGGGCGCGCCCCGGTGGTCGAGCCTGTCCCGGTGGTCGAGCCTGTCCCGGTGGTCGAGCCTGTCCCGGTGGTCGAGCCTGTCGAGACCCCGGCACCCGAGCGCCGCCGTTCGGTCGCCCGGTCTCGGCGGGCTCGACCACCGTCGATCGGGTCCGCTGCGCGGCCCCGATCAGTGCCCGATCAGTGGAAGAAGTGCCGGGTGCCCGTGAAGTACATCGTGACGCCGGCCCCGCGGCAGGCCTCGATCGTCAGCTCGTCGCGCACCGAGCCGCCCGGCTGGACGATGGCGGCCACGCCGGCGTCGATGAGGATCTGCGGGCCGTCCTCGAACGGGAAGAAGGCGTCGGAGGCGGCGACGGCGCCGCGGGCGCGCTGCTCCCCCTCGGCGAGCGCGTTCGCCCGCTCGACGGCCAGCCTGCAGGAGTCGACCCGGTTGACCTGGCCCATGCCGATGCCGACCGACGCGCCGTCCTTGGCGAGCAGGATGGCGTTCGACTTCGCCGCGCGGACGGCCCGCCAGGCGAAGGCGAGGTCGGCGAGCACCTCGGGCGAGGCGGCCTCGCCGGTGGCCAGCGTCCAGGCCGACGGGTCGTCGCCCGGCGCCTCGACGGTGTCGACCTGCTGGACGAGCAGGCCGCCGGAGACCGGACGCATCTCGGTGCCGCCGCGGGTCAGCGGCTCGGCGACGAGGATGCGGATGTTCTTCTTGCCCTGCAGCACCTCGACGGCGCCGTCCTCGTAGCCGGGGGCGACGATCACCTCGGTGAACACCTCGGCCACCTGGCGGGCCATCTCGACGCTCACCGGGCGGTTGGCCGCGATCACGCCGCCGAACGCGGAGACGGGGTCGCAGGCGTGGGCGCGCCGGTGCGCCTCGGCGACGTCGGCGCCGACGGCGATGCCGCACGGGTTGGCGTGCTTGATGATCGCGACCGCCGGCTCGTCGAAGTCGTAGGCGGCCCGGCGGGCGGCGTCGGTGTCGACGTAGTTGTTGTACGACATCTCCTTGCCGTGCAGCTGCTCGGCGCCCGCGAGTCCGGCCGGGCCGTGGCCGCTGCGGTAGAGCGCGGCCGCCTGGTGCGGGTTCTCGCCGTAGCGGAGCACGGCGTCGCGGCTCCAGGTCGCGCCGACCCACGCCGGGAAGCCGGTCTCGCCGCTGGTGTCGGTGAGCACGCTGCCCATCCAGGACGCCACCGCGACGTCGTAGCTCGCGGTGTGCACGAACGCCTCGGCGGCCAGGCGCTTGCGCTCGTCGTAGGCGAAGCCGCCGGCGGCGACCGCCTCGAGCACCTCGCCGTAGGTCGCGGGCGAGGTGACGACGGCGACCGACGGGTGGTTCTTCGCCGCGGCGCGCACCATCGACGGGCCGCCGATGTCGATCTGCTCGACGCACTCGTCGACGCTGGCGCCGGACTCGACGGTCTGGGTGAACGGGTAGAGGTTCACCACGACGAGGTCGAACGGCGCGACGCCCAGCTCGTCGAGCTGGGCCACGTGCGCCTCGAGCCGGCGGTCGGCGAGGATGCCGGCGTGCACCCGCGGGTGCAGCGTCTTGACCCGACCGTCGAGGCACTCGGGGAAGCCGGTGAGCTCCTCGACCCGCGTGACGGGCAGGCCGAGCTCGGCGATCAGCCGCGCCGAGCCACCGGTGGAGACCAGCTCGACGCCGGCGTCGGCGAGGCCGCGGACGAGCTCCTCCAGGCCGGTCTTGTCGTAGACGGAGACGAGGGCCCGCTTGATCGGGATGCGGCCGGGGGCGTCGGACATCGGGTCACTCCTGGTGGGACGGTGGGAGGTCGGTCGTGCGGGGGCACCCAGGCGGACGATGCCCCGACGTCACTCCCCGGTGGTTCGCCCACCTGCGCCAGTCGTGTGCCGCGATCCTATCGGCCGGCGGGCCCGGCGGCGGCACCGAGCAGCACCCGGCGTCCCTCGACGCGCCAGCCGTCGCGGACCATCCGGCCCACGGCGTCGACGAGCATCGTCCGCTCGGCGGTCTTGATCCGCTCGTGCAGCGAGGCGACGTCGTCGTCGTCGGCCACCGGGACGGCCGTCTGCGCGACGATCTGGCCGGTGTCGACGCCGGCGTCGACGAGGAACAGCGTCGCGCCGGTGACCTTGACGCCGTAGGCGAGGGCGTCGCGCGGACCGTGCATGCCGGGGAACGCCGGCGAGAGCGCGGGGTGGGTGTTGACGGTGCGACCGCCGAACGCGCCGAGGAACGACTCCCCCACCAGGCGCATGAAGCCGGCCAGCACGACCAGATCGGGCTCGAAGGCGCCCACGCCGCCGGCCAGGGCGGCGTCCCAGTGCTCGCGGCTGGAGAAGTCCTCGACGCGGCGGACGAAGGTCGGCACCCCGGCGCGCTCGGCGCGGGCCAGGCCCTCGACGTCGTGCCGGTCGGCGCCGACGGCCACCACCCGGGCGCCGAAGGCGGGATCGGCGCAGGCGTCGAGGAGGGCCTGCAGGTTGGTGCCCGAGCCGGACACGAGGACGACGAGGCGGGCGGGCACGGGCGCTGAGTCTAGGGCGCCGCGACGCCGCCGGCGGCGCTCGTCCGGGCTACGCGCGGCGGCGGGCCCAGGCGTGCGCGGCGACCGAGCCGATCACGGCGCCGAGCCCGAAGGAGACGACCGCCTGCACCAGCACGTCGCCGGTGAGCGGGCCGACGTCCTGCAGCCGCCCTGGTCCGATCGAGCCGCCGGCCAGCGCCGTCAGGACGCCGAGCGCGACGCCGGCGAGGACGCCGCCCACGCAGCCGCGCAGCGCGGCCTCGTCGAAGCCGGATGCCGGGAGGTGCCGCTGCGCGCGGGCCGCGGCGAGCGCCGCGACGACGCCCGGCAGCACCAGCAGGGCCGGGGCCCAGGCCGGCCCGGGGCCGGCGTCGGGCAACGCGGCCAGCAGGGGGAACAGGGGCAGCGGACCGAGCACGGCCCCGGCCGGCGCCACGAGCGTGCCGGTGCCGAGCACGAAGCCGGGGCCGGCGAGGTAGGCCGAGGAGAGCAGCACCGCGTTCGGCAGCAGCACCAGGCAGGCCGCCAGGATCACCACGACGTCGGCGGCGCCCGCGTGCAGCTGGGAGACGATGTTCGCGGCGGTGCGGACGTCGAGCACCAGGGCCAGCAGCAGCGCCGCGGCCGAGACCGCGAGCCAGCCGAGGACCACCTGCCGCGTGATGCGGAGCGCCACCCGCAGGGTGGCCGGTGCGCGGGTGAGCCACAGCGCGGCCCGGCCGGAGCCGACGGCGACCGCGCTGCCGCCGACGACGGCGCAGAGGAGCAGGGAGCCGGCCGTCACCGCGCCGAGGTCGGGCGCCTGCGCGCCGCCGGCGAGCACGGCGACGACGATGGCGACGACGAGGTGCCCGGCGGCCAGCAGCCCGACGGCGGTGGGCACCGTCCAGTCGCGCACGCCGTCGGCGAGGGCGTCGGCGTCGGGACCGTGTCCGGCGACCGCCTCGCCCAGACGCAGCGCGCAGCGCCAGACCGCCCACGCGGCGACGACGGTGGCGCCGAGCGGCACGAGGGTCACCGGCGTGCCCTCGATCGTCACCCCGGAGCCGAGCCCGGCCAGCCAGCCGAGCGCCCCGACCCGCAGGCCGTCGCCGGCGGTGCCGTGGGCGCCGAGGTCGGTGAGGAACCAGCCGATCACGCCGAGCGCGCCGCACAGGGCCACCGCGAGCAGGGCCGCCGTCGCCCCGGCGAGACCGGCCAGCAGCGCCAGGGGACGGCGTGCCGACGGGCCGCCGGGCGTGCGGTCGTCGCGGTCGGAGGCGGGACGGGAGATCAGCGAGGCCATGGCCCGGCCATCATCACCCCGACCGCCGACGCTCCCGGTGTGCCACGCCGCCGGCCGCCGAGTCCGCGGACGACGCGTCCGGCCGGTACCGTGGCCGCGCCATGAGGGAGCGCACGAGGTCGTCACGCGGACGCCGTCCCGCACCGGGGACGTCCCGCGCCGACGCGACCGCCGTC
The DNA here is from genome assembly GCF_020075545.1 of Nocardioides sp. TRM66260-LWL. Lineage (GTDB taxonomy): Bacteria > Actinomycetota > Actinomycetes > Propionibacteriales > Nocardioidaceae > Nocardioides. Next base: position 384,476 of record NZ_JAIQZK010000001.1, on the reverse strand, counting down.
TTCGACGCCTTCTACCGCGGCGCTCGCGACCGGCTGCTGCTGCAGACCTTCGCCCTCACCGGCGACCTGCCGGCGGCGCGCCGGGCCGTGCGCGACACCTTCGTGGCCGCCTGGCACCACTGGGACAAGGTCGGCCGCCTCGACGACCCCGAGTCGTGGGCCCGGCCGCAGGCGTGGGCGCACGCGCAGCGTCGTCACGCCGCCCGCCCCTGGCACCGGGAGCGCCAGGTCGACGACGACGCCCGCGCCACCCTGGACGCCCTCCACGAGCTGCCCGGCGAGCAGCGGAAGGTGCTGCTGCTCAACCACCTCGCCCCGGTCGACCTGCCCGACCTGGCCCGGGAGATCGGCATCCCGCAGGCGCAGGCCGAGACCGACCTCCAGGCGGCCACGGCGTCCTTCGCCCTGAGCCGCGGCGTCCCCTCGACCGACGTGCGGGCGCACCTGGAGCTGCTGGAGCAGGCGGCGGCGCCGGTGCGCTGGCCGCGCCACACGATCGTCCGACGCGCCGGCACCACCCGACGGCGCGTGCACGTGGCCGCCGGCGTCGGCGTCACCGTGCTGGCGCTGGCCGCTGGCGGCACGCTCGTGGCCGACACCGACGGCGCCCAGCCGGGGCTCGACCGCGCGCTGACCGGCGTGGCCGAGCGCGGCCCCGGTCGCCCGTCGTCCCCGGGCGCCGGCACCACCCGCGTGCCGCCGATCCCCGCGTCCGCCCTGCTGACCGCCGGGGGCGTCGGCCGCGTGTCCGGACTGGGGAGCGGCTGGCAGGTCACCGCCACCCGCGACGGCGCCGGCGCCACGGCCCTGCCGTGCCAGCGCGACCGGTTCGCCGACCCGAGCGGCGCGGACCTCGTCGTCCGCGAGCTGCGCGCAGGCTCCCGCGGCGGGGCCGCCCGCGCCTACCAGCTCGTCGAGGCCTCGGCCTCGGGCACCGCGCTGAGGAGCGCCTACGGCGTGGCCTCGGGCTGGTTCGCCGGCTGCGCCGAGCCGCGCGTCCAGCTCCTCGGCACCTACGACGTCTCCGGCGTGGGCGACGACGCGCGGCTCTTCGTCCTGCGCGACTGGCAGCGCGGCCGGACGCTGAGCGTCGGCGTGGCGCGCACGGGCACGCTGCTCACGGTCACCGCGCTCACCCGCGACGGCACCGGCAGCGCGCCGCTCGGCCCCCCGACCAGCCTGCTGCGGCGCGCCGTCGGCGGCCTCTGCGACCTCCCCGCGGCCGGGGCCTGCGGCACCGGCCGCGTCCGCCCGACCGCCAGGGCCCCGCTGCCCGTCGGGGACGACCCCGCCCTGCTCACCGAGGTCGACCTGCCGCCCGCCGGCCGCGTCGACGAGCCGTGGGTCGGCAGCGAGGTCACCTCGGTGCGGCAGAACACCGCGGCCACCCGCTGCGACGCCACCCGCTTCACCGGCAGCGTCGGCGGCACCCGCTTCCGGCAGGCGCAGACCCGCACCTTCCTCATCCCCGACGCCGACCTCCCGCCCGAGTTCGGGCTCACCGAGACCGTCGGCCTGCTCTCCCCCGGCGCCGCGGCGACGCTGGTCGACGGCGTCCGCGCGCGGCTGGCGTCCTGCCCCGACCGCGACCTGGGCACCGAGGTCACCCGGCTCGCCTCGACCGGCGGCGGCTCCACCGAGCTCGCGGCCTGGCGGGTGACGACGCAGATCTCGGCGAGCCGCTCGGTGCGCTACGCGATGGCGATCATCCGCAGCGGCCCCCGCGTCGCCCAGGTGGGCCTGGTCTCCGCGAAGGACGCCGACCTCACCGACGCCGCGTTCCTCGCGCTCGCCCGCCGGGCCCAGGAGCGGCTGGCGCAGCTCGGCTCCCGCTGACGCGCTGACCCGCTGACCGCTGCGCCGGTCGCGGTCCGGAGCGCTCCGGGACGATCCGCGGCAGGATGCAACCGGAGCGCCGGCTCGGGCGTATCCCCCACGACCGCGCCCCCGCGGTCGAGGAGCAGAGGAAGACACGCCATGGACGAGGTCGCCTTCGACGACTTCTACGCAGCGTCCTACCGACGACTGGTGGGCCAGCTGCACGCGATGATCGGCGACCGCGCCGAGGCCGAGGAGTGCGTCCAGGAGGCGTTCGCCCGCGCCTGGTCGCACCGCCGGACCATCGAGACCGCCCAGCACCCCGAGGCCTGGGTGCGCACCACCGCCTACCGCCTCGCCGTCAGCCGGTGGCGTCGGGTGCGGCTGGGACGCCGGCCCGCCGACCGCGCGGTCGGCGCCGCGACCGTCGCCGACGGGCCGGACGCGGTGCGGCTCGACGTCGTCGCCGCCCTCGCCCGGCTCGGGGAGGACCAGCGCCGCGCGCTCGTCCTCTTCCACCTCGCCGACCTGTCGGTCGAGGACGTCGCACGCGAGGTCGGTGCCCCGGTCGGCACCGTCAAGGCCCGCCTCAGTCGCGGCCGCGCCGCCCTCGCCAGGCTCCTCGCCGACCACGCCCCCGAAGGGACGCCCCATGCCTGAGCCGCTCGACCTCGACGACCTGCTCGCCCCGCTCCGCTCCCCCGGCGCCGACGGACCGCCCGCCCGCGACGTGCGGCGTCGCGGCGACCGGCTGCGTCGCCGCCGCACCGCTGCACGCGGCGGGGTGGCGCTCGCCGCCGTGGCCGCCCTCGCCGCGCTCGCCGTGCCGCAACTCTCCGGCGGCGGCGACAGCGGCGGCCGAGCGATCGATCCCGCCACCGCGGCGCCCCGTCCGACCGCGTCGGCCGAGCCCGCGGCCGATGCCGCCGAGCTCACCGACGCTGACCTCGCGAGCGGGCTGAGGGGCGAGGTGACCTACGGCGACGCCCTCGTCCGCGGCTCGAACGAGGGCTGCGTGCTGGGCGTGCGGATCGGACGCGACAGCGGCGCCGCGTGGGTGCGCAGCGCGACGGTGGAGCAGACCGAGGGCGTCCGCGCCCGGACGGTCGTCGAGTTCGACTCCGCCGACGAGGCGCGGGCCGTCCTCGACGGCATCACGGCCCTCGGGCCCGGGTGCGACGAGTCCCAGACCAACGTCCTCGAGGACGGCGCCGCCACGATCCGCATCGCTCGGGCCGCCGATGGCTCCGGCACCGTCACGCGCGTTGACCGGATCGGCCGGTGGGTGCTGGTCGACGTCACCGACGCCCTCGGGCTGGGCGACCCCGACGTCGTCCAGCAGACCGCCGACCTGCTGACGGCCCAGGCGACGACGCTGGAGGCGCGACTGGCCGGGCTCGACGCATCGTCGACGAGCGCCGGATCCTGACGCACGCACGTCCGCACGCACGAGGGCCCCGGGAGCATCGCTCCCGGGGCCCTCGTCGCGTCAGCCTCGTCAGAGGCCCTGCATGATCTCCCGCATCAGGGCGGCGGTCTCGGACGGCGTCTTGCCGACCTTCACGCCGACGGCCTCGAGGGCCTCCTTCTTCGCCTGCGCGGTGCCGGCCGAGCCGGACACGATGGCGCCGGCGTGACCCATGGTCTTGCCCTCCGGCGCGGTGAAGCCGGCCACGTAGCCGACGACCGGCTTGGTGACGTGCTCCTTGATGTAGGCCGCCGCACGCTCCTCGGCGTCGCCGCCGATCTCGCCGATCATCACGATCGCCTTGGTGTCGGGGTCGTTCTCGAACGCCTCGAGGGCGTCGATGTGAGTGGTGCCGATGATCGGGTCGCCGCCGATGCCGATGGCGGTGGTGAAGCCGAAGTCACGCAGCTCGTACATCATCTGGTAGGTCAGCGTGCCCGACTTCGAGACCAGGCCGATGGGGCCCTTGCCCGCGATGGTGTGCGGGGTGATGCCGGCCAGCGACTCGCCCGGGGTGATGATGCCGGGACAGTTCGGGCCGATCATGCGGGTGCCCGCGTGGTTGGCCTCGGACTGCAGGTAGCTCCACACCTCGGCGGTGTCCTGCACCGGCACGCCCTCGGTGATGACGACCATCAGGCCGATGCCGGCGTCGACGGCCTCGATCGCGGCGGCCTTGGTGAAGGCCGGCGGGACGAAGAGCACCGACACGTTCGCGCCGGTGGCCTCCATGGCCTCCTTGACGGTGCCGAAGACCGGGAGGTCCTTGCCGGCGAGGGTGACCGTGGTGCCGGCCTTGCGGGCGTTGACGCCGCCCACGATGTCAGCGCCCGACTCGAGCATCAGGGTGGTGTGCTTGGAGCCCATCCCACCGGTGATGCCCTGGACGATGATCTTGGAGTCCTTGTTCAGGTAGATCGACATGCTTCTCAGGCTCTCTTGTCTCGTGCGTCCGGGGCGATCAGGCGTTCGCCAGCTCGGCGGCCTTGTCGGCGGCACCGTCCATGGTGTCGACGACCGTGACCAGCGGGTGGTTCAGCTCGGCGAGGATCGCGCGGCCCTGGTCGACGTTGTTGCCGTCGAGGCGGACGACGAGCGGCTTGGTGGCGGCGTCGCCGAGCAGCTCGAGCGCGCCCTTGATGCCGTTGGCGACCTCGTCGCACGCGGTGATGCCGCCGAAGACGTTGACGAACACGCTCTTGACCTGCGGGTCGTTGAGGATGACGTCGAGGCCGTTGGCCATGACCTGCGCGTTGGCGCCGCCGCCGATGTCGAGGAAGTTGGCGGGCTTGACGCCGCCGTGGTTCTCGCCGGCGTACGCGACGACGTCGAGGGTGCTCATGACGAGGCCCGCGCCGTTGCCGATGATGCCGACCTGGCCGTCGAGCTTGACGTAGTTGAGACCGAGGTCCTTGGCCTTCGCCTCGAGCGGGTCGGCCTCCTCGCGGATCTCGAACTCCTCGTGCTCGGGGTGACGCACCTCGGAGGCGTTCTCGTCGAGCGAGACCTTGCCATCGAGGGCCTCCAGCCTGTCGCCGGCCAGCCGCGCGAGCGGGTTGACCTCGACGAGCGTGGCGTCCTCCTCGACGAAGACCTTGTACAGCGACTGGATCATCGCGACGGCCTGCTCGAAGACGGGCTCGGGGAACTTCGCCTCGGTGGCGATCGCGCGGGCCTTGGCCTCGTCGACGCCGGTGCCGGGGTCGACCGGGATCTGCTTGACGGCGTCGGGGTTGGTCTTGGCGACCTCCTCGATCTCCACGCCGCCCTCGACCGAGGCGATGCACAGGTACTGGCGGTTCGCGCGGTCGAGCAGGAAGGAGAAGTAGTACTCCTCCTCCGGCGGGGTCGCGGGGGTGACGAGGACCCGGTTGACGGTGAGGCCCTTGATCTCCATGCCGAGGATGTTCGAGGCGTGCTCGAAGGCGTCGTCGGCGGTCTTGGCGATCTTGACGCCGCCGGCCTTGCCGCGGCCGCCGGCCTTCACCTGCGCCTTGATGACGGTCACGCCACCGAGCTGCTCGGCAGCGGCCTTGGCCTCGTCCGCGGTGGTGACGACGACGCCGAGCGTCGTGGCCACACCGTGCTTGGCGAAGAGCTCCTTCGCCTGGTACTCCATCAGGTCCACTGGTCCACCAGTCTCTATCTTCTCGACGCATTGGGGGCGGCGGCGCAGACGGCCGGCGCGAGGCACGGCGCGGGAGCGCCCCGGCGCACCCTAGCCGTCGCCCACCCCGGCCACGACCCCGGGAGGGAGGACGTGAGATAGGTCATGGGGCCTCCGGGAACCCGCCCGGCGCACCGGCGGGGACGAGGTCGCGCTGCGCCGTCCGGCGGCCGCGTCTGCGCAGGTCGGGCTACCCGTCGGTAGCCGTTCGGCGGTGGCGCCGGCGCGGGCCGGCCCGGACGCAGTCGTGCACCGGGAGGTCGCGTCAGGTTCACCTGACCGCCCCGCTGGGCTACAGTCCTGCACGGCCCGGGCCGAGGCCGCCCCCCTTCAGCGGCCCCGGACGCCAGCGATCAGCATCGGAGCGACACGTCTCATGGGGAACGACCGAGCGGACAGCAGCACCCGACCCGACCCCTCGCCCGCGCCGTACGTCGGCAAGCGCGCCCGGGCGGTCGCCCCCGACGCCGTCCAGCTCGCTCCGGTCACCCCGTACGTCGGCAGGCGCGTCGCCCGGCCGGCCCCCGAGGCCGCCCAGCCCGCACCGGCCGCCCCGTCGACCGCCTCGCCGGTGCTCACCCTGCCGCGCACCGCCACCCCGCTCGACCCCACCAGCGTCTTCGACGGCCCCCGCCCCGTCGTCGTGCCCGACGTGCCGCTCACCCGCACCGACCGCGTGCGTCCCGAGCCCCCGGCGCCGTACGCGCCGGTGCGCAGCGGTGCCGACGCGATCGACACCGTCGAGATCGCCCGCGTGCTCGCCGGGCTCGCCCCGGTCGACCACTCCACCTCCTTCGCCTCGGACGACACCGAGATCGTGCCGCTGCGCCCGCAGCCCGAGCCGGTCGCGACCCTCGTCGGCGGACGCCGGGCCGCGCGCCGCGAGCCCGTCGCGAGCCCGTTCGTGCGGCGCCTGCCGTCGGTGCAGCTGGCCGCCGGCGTGGCCGTTCTCGGCGTGGCCGTCACCGGCGCCGCGTTCACCGCGGGCGACGACACCGGCGTCCCGACCGTCAGCGTGGCCCAGATCAGCGCCCTCGGCGGCACCAGCGGCACGGCCACCGTCCGTGATCGCGAGGTCGTCAGCCGGGCCTCCGACCCCGATCTCCGCGGCTCCGACGCGATCGCCGGCGACCTCGCCGACCGCAACCAGCGCCTCCAGAGCGTCGAGCAGCAGGCCGACGCCCGCGCGCAGGACCTCAAGGCCAACCGCTGGGTGCTCCCGGTGAGCCCCGGCGCCTACCGCCTGACCGCCCGCTTCGGGGAGACCGGCCTGTGGGCGAGCTACCACACGGGCCTGGACTTCGCGGCGCCTCCGGGCACCCCGCTCTACGCGATCGCCGCCGCCACCGTCACCGAGACCGGCCCCGCCGGCCCCTACGGCAACCGCACCATCCTGACCCTCGCCGACGGCACCGAGCTCTGGTACTGCCACCAGACCGAGATCCAGGTGTCGGTCGGCCAGAAGGTCACCCCGGGCCAGCAGATCGGCACCGTCGGCTCGACCGGCCACGTCACCGGCCCGCACCTGCACCTCGAGGTGCGCCCGGGCGCTGGCGACCCGGTCGATCCCTACCCGGCGCTGGTGCAGCACGGCGTCACGCCCTGATCGAGACCGCGCAGCGGACTCGATCGATGGTGGTCGAGCAGCGACCAGGGACGCGCCAGCGGACCTGACGGAGCGTGTCGAGACCCGGTGACCCGACCACGGCGCGTGGGTGCGGGGGTCTCGACAAGCTCGACCACCGGGGGCCAGGCTCGACCGCCGGAGGCCAGGCTCGACCACCGGCGACGGCCGGGCTACAGCCTCTCGACCGGCGCGTAGCGCAGCAGCAGGCGCTTGACGCCCTCGGAGCCGAAGTCGATCGAGGCGACGGTCTTCTCGGCGACGCCCTCGAGCGCCACCACCGTGCCCATGCCGAAGGAGTCGTGCAGCACGCGGTCGCCCGGCTCCAGCGACGGGATCTCGCGGGCCGGCTTCTTGGCCTTGGCCAGCGCATCGGCGCGCGCGGCGGCGGCGGAGAAGTTGCGGCGGCCAGCCGAGGTCGAGGCCCCGCTGAACCCCCCGGAGCCCGAGCCGACGGCGGGCCCGCCGGAGCCGCCGGAGCCACCCCAGGAGCCGCTGAGGTCGGGACGCGACCAGCGGGTCTGCGCGGCCTCGGTGCGCCGCCAGTCGACGAGGTCGATCGGCAGCTCGTCGAGGAACCGCGAGGCCGGGTTGTGCGACGGCGCGCCCCAGGCCGAGCGCACCACCGCCCGGGAGAGGTACAGCCGCTCGCGGGCGCGGGTGAGGCCCACGTAGGCGAGGCGGCGCTCCTCCTCGAGCTCGGGCTGGTCGCCGAGCGCCCGGCTGTGGGGGAAGACGCCGTCCTCGAGGCCGGTGAGGAAGACGACCGGGAACTCGAGTCCCTTCGCGGTGTGCAGCGTCATCAGCGTGACGACGCCGGAGTCGTCGCCGTCGTCGTCGGGGATCTGGTCGGAGTCGGCCACCAGCGCGACGCGCTCGAGGAAGTCGTCGAGCCCGGGCGTGACGAGGCCGGCCTCGACGTCGTCGGGGTCGGCGGACGGCCCGGGCACCGGCTCCTCGGAGAACTCGCGCGCCACGGCGACGAGCTCGGCGAGGTTCTCCAGGCGGGTGGCGTCTTGGGGGTCGTCGGAGTCCTCGAGCGCCGCGAGGTAGCCGGAGCGCTCGAGCACGGTCTCCAGGACGACGTCGGGCCGCTCGCCGCCGGCGACCATCGACTGCAGCTCCTCGGTCATCGCGACGAACTGCCGGATGTTCGTCAGCGAGCGGGTGGCCAGGCCCGGTGCCTGGTCGGCGCGGCGCAGCGCCTCCCAGAAGGTCAGCCGGTCGCGATCGGCGAGCGAGGTGACGCACTCGACCGCGCGGTCGCCGATGCCGCGCTTGGGGGTGTTGAGGATGCGGCGCAGCGAGACCTGGTCGTCGGGATTGGCGAGCATCCGCAGGTAGGCGAGCGCGTCGCGCACCTCCTTGCGCTCGTAGAAGCGCACCCCGCCGACGACCTTGTACGGCTGGCCGGTGCGGATGAACACCTCCTCGAAGACCCGCGACTGGGCGTTGGTGCGGTAGAAGACCGCGACGTCGCCGGCCCGCGCGCCGTCGTCGACGAGCCGGTCGATCTCCTCGGAGACGAACCGGGCCTCGTCGCGCTCGTCGTCGGCGACGTAGCCGACGAGGCGCTCGCCGTCGCCGGCGTCGGACCACAGCCGCTTGGGCTTGCGGCCCTTGTTGTGGCCGATGACCGCGTTGGCCGCGGTGAGGATGGTCTGGGTGGAGCGGTAGTTCTGCTCCAGCAGGATCGAGGTGGCGTTCGGGAAGTCCTGCTCGAAATCGAGGATGTTGCGGATGTTGGCGCCGCGGAAGGCGTAGATCGACTGGTCGGCGTCGCCGACGACCATCAGCTCGGCCGGCTCGACCCGCTCCGCCGCGGGATCGAGGTCCTCGGGGTCGTCGGCGCAGAGCTGGTGGATCAGCGCGTACTGCGCGTGGTTGGTGTCCTGGTACTCGTCGACGAGCACGTGCCGGAAACGTCGGCGGTAGGTCTCGCGCACCTCGGGGAACGCCTGCAGCAGGTGCACGGTGGTCATGATCAGGTCGTCGAAGTCCAGCGCGTTGGCCTCACGCAGCCGGCGCTGGTAGAGCGCGTAGGCGGCCGCGTAGGTCTCCTCGAGCTGGTTCTTGGCGTCCTTCGCGACCTCGTCGGGGTCGCGCAGCTCGTTCTTGTGGTTCGACACCCAGTGCAGCAGCGCGGAGGGCTGGTAGCGGCGCGGGTCGAGGTCGAGATCGGTGCAGACCAGCTGCATGAGGCGCTTCTGGTCCTGCGCGTCGTAGATCGTGAACGCCGACTTGTAGCCGAGCCGGTCGATCTCCTTGCGCAGGATGCGCACGCAGGCGCTGTGGAAGGTGGAGACCCACATGAGGCGCGCGCGCTTGCCGACGAGGTCCTCGACGCGCTCCTTCATCTCGGCCGCGGCCTTGTTGGTGAAGGTGATCGCCAGGATCGAGCCGGGGTGGGCCTTGCGCTCGGAGATCAGCCACGCGATGCGACGCGTCAGCACGCGGGTCTTGCCCGAGCCGGCTCCGGCGACGACGAGCAGCGGCGCTCCGGCGTGGACGACGGCCGCTCGCTGCGGGTCGTTCAGACCCTCGAGGAGCGGGTGGGCGGAGGGGGGCAGCAGGGTGTCTGCGACGGCTTCGGACATGCTGCGACCACCCTATGCCGCGGCCCCGACAGCGAGCGGATCCTCATCCCCCGGAGACGCGGCCGACGCGCCCGGCCGGGCCACGCCCGGCCGACAGCGCGGGTCAGCGCCAGTGGTGCGCGGAGGACCAGAACACCGCGATCGCGACGTTCGCGGTCGTGAGCCCGAGGATCGCCAGCCACAGCCGCTGCGAGATCTGCTCCTTGCGCAGGTTCGCCATCACCAGGCCGAGCACGACCAGGCCGATGAGCAGCTTGACGGCGATCTTGGTGTTGTTCGGCTCCTGGTCGCCCGCGGAGAGCACGCCCACGAGCGCCAGGCCGGCGACGAACGAGGTGCCCGCGCCGTCGCGCATCGCGGCGTTGACCCGCTTGACCGGCTCCTTGGCCTGGGCCAGCAGGCCGCCGAAGAGCGCGGCGAAGCCGAGGAGGTGGACGAAGAGGAGGATCAGGCGGATCGTCTGCACGCGCCCGAGTGTGGCAGACGCCCGGGACGCCTCAGCGCACCGCGGGGCCCACGACGTCCGGGTGATCGGTGATCAGCCCGTCGACGCCGAGACCCGCCAGGTGCGCGGCGTAGCCGGCGAGGTCGCCGTGGGCGAGCGGGTTGCGGTCGGGGTGGGCCCGGCGGCGGTAGGCCTTCGGCAGGAAGGTGCTCTCGGCGCGCAGCGTCCAGGTGCGCACCGAGAGCCACCGCTCGTGGGCGCGGGTCGGGAGCGTCGCGCCGTCCCCGGCCAGCAGGCGGTGGTGCACGCCGATGCCGGAGGCGTAGCGCTGAACCTCCAGGAGACCCTCGTCGGTGGTGAGCTCGAACGGGTCGTGCCGGTCGACCAGCTGCACCAGCGGGAGCCCCACGCGCGGGGCGAGCGCGCGGAGGAAGACCGGGTCGAAGGCCATGATGCTGACGCCGGAGCTGGCGTGCTCGACGCCCCGTCCGGTCAGCTCCCCGACCAGCAGGTCGGCCAGGGGCAGCCCGCGCCGGGCCGAGCGCGCCGGCTCCTTGACCTCGAGCAGCACCCCCGGCCGCGCGCCGCCCCGGGCGACGTGCTCGTCGACCAGGTCGAGCACGTCGCCGAGGGTCGCGACGCCGAGTCGTCCGTCGAGCGCCGCCGAGCCGGGCCGCAGGGCCGGCCGGCGCTCCCGTGCCCGGAGGCGTCGGACCTCGGCGAGCGCGAGGTCCTCGACCCGCCAGCGGCCGGCGAGCTCGGGCCGGTCCGCGAGGTCGGTGGTCTTGCGCAGGTCGCTCTCGTGCCGGACGACGAGCACGCCGTCAGCGGTGGCGACGAGGTCGAGCTCGAGCTCGTCGGCGCCCATCGCCAGGGCCGTCCGGAACGCCTCGAGGGTGTGCTCGGGCCGGTGACCGCTCGCGCCGCGATGGGCCGCGACCAGGGTTGTGCCGGTGCGCGGGAGCGGTGGCGGCGCGAGCGCCGCGGAGGGGGCGGGCTGGACTGCCGATCGCGGCTGCACCGTCACGCCGCCGATGGTGACCCGGTCGCGCGTCCGAGCCGGGGCCTCGCCGCGACGCCCCGGGGGACGCCGGGTGAACCGTGGGTGACGTCGGGCAGGCTGGCGTCATGACCGCACCGTCCTTGCCGTCCCTCGGCATCCTGACCTCGCTGCCGGCGCTCGAGCATCCCGGGCTGCTCGCGCCGCCGGTGGCCGCGGCGCTGGAGGCCTGGCCGCACGCCGCCGCGGTCGCGGTCTGCGCCATCGACCCCGAGCACGCCGACACCGCGACCCTGGCGGAGGTCCACGGCCTCGGCATGGACACCGGCGCGAACTGCGTCGTCGTCGGCGGACGTCGGGGCGAGGACGCCCGGATCGCCGCCTGCCTGGTGCGGGCCGACACCCGGGCCGACGTCAACGGCGTCGTACGCCGGCTGCTCGACGTCCGCAAGGCCTCGTTCCTGCCGCGTGAGGAGGCCGTCGGCGTCTCCGGCATGGAGTTCGGCGGCATCACGCCCGTCGGCCTGCCCGAACCCTGGCGGCTGCTCGTCGACGCGCGCGTCCTGACGATGCCGGTGGCCGTGATCGGCTCGGGACTGCGCCGCTCGAAGCTGCTGGTGCCGGGGCGGCTGCTCGGCGAGCTGCCGGGCGCCGAGGTGGTCGAGGGCCTGGCCGGCTGAGCGGATCGCCGCCGGCAGGCCCCGCGGACCTCAGTGGTCGAAGCCGGTGATCCGGATGCTCGAGTGGATCTTGTACTTGCGGTTGATCGAGATGAGCACGGCGGTCCAGGGCTCGAGCTGACGCGCCAGGCGCAGCTTGCCCGCGTCGATGCCGCGACGGCCGTTGACGCCCTCGACCAGCTCGATGGCGACCTGCTTGGCGGCCACGGAGTCGCCCACGACCAGCACGTCCTCGTCGAGCAGGCCGTCCTCCCACAGGCTGACGGCCGAGACGTTGTGGAACGCGCCGACCACGACGGCCTCGGGCGCGAGCGCTTGGGCGCGCTCGGCGGCCGAGCCCTCGCCGGCGTCGACGACCAGGCCGTAGGCGCCGCGCTTGTCGAAGCCGAGCGGGTTGACGCACGAGACGACCACCTTGCCGGCCAGCGGCAGGGACGCCACCAGCTCGTCGTGGCCGTCCCACGGCACCGCGAGCAGGACGACGTCGGCCTGCGCGGCGGCCTCGGCGTTCGCGGCTCCGCTGACGGCACCGGCGCCCTCGACCCCGGCGAGGCGGGCGGCCACCTCGTCGGCGACGGCCTGCCCCTTCTCGGCCGAGCGACTGCCGAAGACGACCGTGTGGCCGACCCGGGCGAACCGGTAGCCCAGGCCCTTGCCCTGCGGCCCGGTGCCGCCGATGACGGCCACGGTGAACGGCGCGCTCGGCGGCGCGATCTCGGTGCCGGCGGGGGTGGCGATGACGGACGGGGCGGGGGCCGCGGCAGGCGCGGGAGTGCTCTCGGTCACGCCCGGATCATGGCACCCCTCCCCACGGTGACAGTGCTACTGTCACGATCCGAGACGCCCCCGCACCCGCTCGCCCGAGACTCGACGAAGAGGACCCGATGAAGATCACGACGCAGCTCGTCTACGCCGGCAACCCGCGCGAGAGCGCCGACCAGGTCGCCGCCCTGGAGAAGGCCGGCCTGGACCTCATCTGGGTCGCCGAGCCCTACGGCTTCGACGCCCCCACGCTCATGGGCTACCTGGCCGCGCGCACCGAGACGGTCGAGATCGGCGCCGGCATCCTCAACATCTACTCCCGCACCCCCGGTGCGCTGCTGCAGACCGCCGCCGGCCTGGACAACGTGTCCGGCGGCCGCGCCGTCATCGGCCTCGGGGCGTCCGGCCCGCAGGTGATCGAGGGCTTCCACGGCGTCCCCTACGACCGTCCGCTCGGGCGCACCCGCGAGATCATCGCGCTGCTGCGCCAGGGCCTGCGCGGCGAGCCGCTCACCTCCGACGGCATCTACCGGCTGCCGCTGCCGGCCGACCAGGGCACCGGTCTCGGCAAGCCGCTGAAGCTGCTCAACAAGCCTGAGCGCGCGGACGTCCCGCTGTGGGTCGCGGCGCTCGGCGACAAGAACGTCGCCATGACCGCCGAGGTCGCCGACGGCTGGCTGCCCTTCCTGTTCCACCCGGGCAAGGCCAAGGACGTCTGGGGCGCACAGCTGGAGAAGGGCCTGGCCAAGCGCTCCCCCGACCTCGGCCCGCTGCAGATCAACGCCGGCGGCCTGCTCGCCATCGGGGAGGACGTCAAGGACATGCTCGACCTCGTCCGGCCGATGTTCGCGCTCTACGTCGGCGGCATGGGCGCGCGGGGCAAGAACTTCTACAACGACCTCGCCTGCCAGTACGGCTACGAGGCGGAGGCGAAGGAGATCCAGGACCTCTACCTCTCGGGCAAGAAGAAGGAGGCCGAGGCGCTGATCCCCGACGAGTGGCTGGAGGCGGCGAACCTCGTCGGTCCCGAGTCGTACGTCAAGGAGCGCATCGCCGCGTTCGCCGAGGCCGGCGTCACGCACCTCTCGGTGACCCCCGCCTCCGCCGACCCCGCCGCCGACATCGCGAAGGTCAAGGAGTGGGTGTCCTGATCGGACGCCTGGCAGTTTCATCGGCCAGCCGATGAAACTGGCGCTTGGCCGATGAAGTTTCATCGTCCAAGCGACGGTTTCGTCGGTCAACCGACGAAACCGAGCCATGCCGCTACCGCAGCAGGGACCGCTGGATGACGGCGTTGGCGGCCCGCTGGAAGCCGGCGACGATCGCCTCCAGGGTGATCTGGCGCAGCCGCGGCAGCGCCTGCTCGAGCCGGGCCGCCTCCTCGGGCGAGTGCGCGGAGCGGTAGTCGGCGAGGACGTCGGTGCGCAGGATGCGGGTGAGGTCGTCGACGAGCGACTCCATGTGCGCGCGGATCGACTCGGCGGCCGCGCCCGTCGCCTCGGCCGGGATGCCGAGGTCGAGCAGCTCCACGCCGATGGCCAGGCTCGGCAGCGGCAGGTAGGCGTCGCCGCTGCGGTCGACGACGCCCATCCGCTCGAGCACGGCGACCTCGTCGTCGGCGAGCGGCCGGCCCGCCCGCTCGTCGAGCGCGGCGCGGTCGAGCCGCTCGGCGGGCCCCCCGGACCACGAGGTGAGCATCGCGCGCTGGAGCGCGAGGTCCTCGACGCCGGCGTCGTCGGGCACCGAGGCGAGGAACCGCTCGATCGCCTGGAGCGTGAACCCATGGTCCTGCAGGGCCCGCACCAGCTCGAGCCGCGCGAGGTGCAGCGAGCCGTAGTACGCGACGCGGCCGCGCCGCTCGGGCGGCGGCAGCAGGCCGAGCGAGGCGTAGTAGCGGGTGGTGCGCACGGTGAGCCCGGACGCCGCGGCGAGCTCGTCGACGGTCAGGCCGACCTCGCCCTCGGGCAGCGCGACGGGATCGGACGGCTCGGACACAGGCCGCACGCTAGCCGTCGCGCGGCCCACGCGGGGCAGGTAGTCGTCCGATCCGCAGACCCGGGTTGAACCATGACAGCATCGCTGTCACAGTAGGGGTGTCACAGTCACCCGGCGCGTCAGGGCGCCGGAGCGCAGCGATCCCGGAGGTAGCCATGGCCACGCCCACGTCCATCTACGAGCAGGAGCACGAGGACTTCCGCCAGATGGTGCGGACCTTCCTGGAGAAGGAGGTCGTCCCCTTCCACGACCAGTGGGAGAAGGACGGGCACGTCGACCGCGAGGTCTGGCGCAAGGCCGGCGCCACCGGCCTGCTGTCCTTCGACGTCGAGGAGCAGTACGGCGGCCTGGGGCTCAAGGACTTCCGCTACAACGCGGTCGTCTCCGAGGAGATCTCGAAGGTCGGCGCGAGCGGCCTCGGCTTCCCGCTGCACACCGACATCGTCGTGCCCTACATCTCCTCCCTCGGCACCGAGGAGCAGAAGCAGCGCTGGCTCCCGGGCCTGGTCTCCGGCGACATCATCTCCGCCGTCGCGATGACCGAGCCGGGCGCCGGCTCGGACCTCCAGGGCCTGCGCACCAGCGCGGTCGACAAGGGCGATCACTACGTCCTCAACGGCTCGAAGACGTTCATCTCCAACGGCATCATGAGCGACCTCGTCATCGTCGTCGCCCGCACCGACCCCGACGCCGGCCACCTCGGCTTCAGCCTGCTCGTCGTCGAGCGCGGCATGGAGGGATTCGAGCGCGGCCGCAACCTCGACAAGGTCGGCATGAAGGCGCAGGACACCGGCGAGCTCTTCTTCGACAACGTCATCGTCCCCAAGGAGAACCTCCTGGGCCAGGAGGGCCACGGCTTCATCTACCTGATGGAGAACCTGCCGCAGGAGCGCATCTCCATCGGCGTCATCGCCGTGGCCGCGTGCGAGCACGTGCTGAACCTGTGCCTCGACTACGCCAAGCAGCGCGAGGCCTTCGGCAAGCCGATCGGCAAGTTCCAGCACAACCGCTTCCTGCTCGCCGAGATGGCCACCGAGGTCTACATCGCGCGCACCTTCATCAACGAGTGCGTCACCAAGCTGAACGCCGGCGAGGCCGACACCGCGCTCGCCTCGATGGCCAAGTGGTGGACCACCGAGCTGCAGACCAAGCTCGTCGACCGCGGCGTCCAGCTGCACGGCGGCTACGGCTACATGCTCGAGTACCCGATCGCCAAGGCGTTCATCGACAGCCGCATCCAGACCATCTACGGCGGCACGACCGAGATCCAGAAGGAGATCATCGGTCGCAGCCTCGGCATCTGAGCCGTCCGCACCACCTGCGTCACCCGCACCACCTGCACCACCCGACGCCGGGTCGCCCACGGGCGGCCCGGCGTCGACGATCTCGGGACGTCCCTGCCTCGGCCGATCCCCTCCCGGGCGTCGGCGCACTCTGCTGGAGTACTCCCATGCCCCCCACGCATCGCGTCGCCGGACGCCTCGCCGGCCCCCGCTCGTCCTGGGCCGTGCTGGCCCTGGTGCTGGTCGCCGTCGGCCTGCTCATGCCGCTGGCCGGACGACTCACCGAGGTGCAGAACAACGAGGCGTCCTCGTTCCTCCCCGCGACCGCCGAGTCCACCGAGGTCGCGAACCAGCTGTCCGCGACGGTCGACCCGAACGACATCCCCACGCTCGTCGTCTACGAGCGGCGCGGCGGGCTGACGGCCGCCGACAAGCAGGCGATCGAGCAGCAGGCCGTCGAGCTCGGGCGCATCGACGGCGTCACCGGCCCCGTCGTCACCCCGGCGACGGCCGCGGCGGCCGGCTTCGGCGGCTACTCGCGCGACGGCGAGGCCGCCGTCACCGCGCTGACGTTCAACTTCGGCGCCAACGGCTGGAACGACATCCCGCCCGCCGCCGACCGGATCCGCGAGATCACCCGCATCGACGGCGTCACCGTGCACCTGGCCGGCTTCGGCGGCCAGGCGGCCGACGCCGCGGAGGCCTTCGGCGGGCTCGACACCACGCTGCTCCTCGCGACGCTGGGCATCGTCGTGGTGATCCTGCTGCTCACCTACCGCAGCCCGGTGCTGTGGATCCTGCCGATCCTGTGCTCGGTCATGGCGCTGATGATCAGCGAGGGCCTGATCTACCTGCTGGCGAAGCACGCGGGGCTCACGGTGAACGGGCAGAGCCAGGCGATCCTCAGCATCCTGGTCATCGGCGCGGGCACCGACTACGCGCTGCTGCTGATCGCGCGCTACCGCGAGGAGCTGCGCCGGCACGAGAGCCGGCACGAGGCCATGGCCGAGGCGCTGCACCGGGCCGCGCCGGCGATCCTGGCCAGCGCGGCCACCGTCGCCATGGGCATGCTCTGCCTGCTCGCCGCCGAGCTGAACTCCACCGCCGGCCTCGGGCCGGTCAACGCCATCGGCGTGGCCGTCACGGTGCTCGTCATGGTCACCGCGCTGCCCGCGCTGCTGGTCGTGTGCGGACGGTGGATCTTCTGGCCCCAGCGTCCGACGCCCGGCTCCGCCGAGCCCACCGACAGCGGCCTGTGGGCGCGGGTCGGCCGACTGATCGGCCCCCGGCCCCGGCGCGTGTGGGTCGGCACGACGCTCGTGCTCGGCGTCGCCTGCCTCGGGCTGCTGCAGCTCGACACGTCGGGGCTGTCGACCGAGGAGAGCTACACGAAGGAGTTCGACTCCATCAAGGGCCAGAAGGTGCTCGTGGCCCACGACCTGTTCGACACCTCCAACACTGTCCAGGTGGTCGCGAACGCCGACCGCGCCGACCAGGTCGCCGCAGCGCTGCGCGGCGTGGAGGGCCTCGGACGTCCCGGCGAGGCGACGCCGATCGGCGAGGGGCGGGTCTACCTGACGGCGGCCGTCGCCGGCGACGTCTCCTCGCCGCAGGCCTTCGCCCAGGTCCGCGCCGCGCGGGAGGCCGTGCACGCCGTGCCGGGCGCCGACGCGCTGGTCGGGGGCGGCTCGGCGTTCTACGTCGACATCCAGCAGGCGTCGGCGCGCGACAGCCGCGTGATCATCCCGCTCGTGCTCGCGGTGGTGCTCCTGATCCTGGTCCTGCTGCTGCGAGCGCTCGCGGCGCCGCTGATCCTGCTCGCCACGGTCGTCCTCTCCTTCGGCGCGGCGCTCGGCCTCTCGGCGCTGCTCTTCCGGCACGTCTTCGGCTTCGCCGGCGCCGACCCCGGCTTCCCGCTCTTCGCGTTCGTGTTCCTCGTGGCCCTGGGCATCGACTACAACATCTTCCTGATGACGCGGGTGCGCGAGGAGGCGATCCGCCACGGCACCCGGGCCGGCTCGCTCACCGCGCTGTCCTCGACCGGCGGGGTGATCACCTCCGCCGGCCTGGTGCTCGCCGCGACCTTCGCGGTGCTCGGCACGCTGCCGCTGGTGTTCCTCGCCGAGCTCGGCACCGCGGTCGCGCTCGGGGTGCTGCTCGACACGATGATCGTCCGGTCGGTGCTGGTCACGGCGATCAACCTCGATCTGGGCGATCGCATCTGGTGGCCCTCGCGCCTGGCCCGCGGTGGTCGCGGCGACCTCGACGCCGGCGGCCCGACCGACGCCGGCGGCGAGGAGCCCCCGCCCGGACCCGACCGAGCGACCGTTAGCCTGACGAGGTGAGCGCTGCGTCACCCGACGAGTCGGTCCCCACCCCCCAGCAGATCCGCCGGGCCCTGGCCCGCGCGGAGCGGGGCGCGAGCCTCGACGCCGCCGAGGCCGCCGTCCTCCTCGCCGCCCGGGGCGAGCACCTCGACCGGCTCTGCGCGGCGGCCGCCGCCGTGCGCGACGCCGGTCTCGTGGCGGCCGGCCGCGCGGGCGTGGTCACCTACTCGCCGAAGGTGTTCATCCCGGTCACCCGGCTGTGTCGCGACCGCTGCCACTACTGCACGTTCGTCGAGACGCCGGCCCAGGCGGCGCGGGAGGGGCGCGCGCCCTACCTCTCCCCCGACGAGATCCTGGCGATCGCCCGCGAGGGCGCGGCGCTGGGCTGCCTGGAGGCGCTGTTCACCCTCGGCGATCGCCCGGAGGACCGCTGGCCCGAGGCCCAGGCGTGGCTCGACGAGCAGGGCTACGACTCCACGCTCGCCTACGTGCGCGCGATGGCGGTGCGGGTGCTGGAGGAGACCGGCCTGCTCCCCCACCTGAACCCCGGCGTCATGTCGTGGGAGGAGATGAACCGGCTCAAGCCGGTCGCGCCGTCGATGGGCATGATGCTCGAGACCACGTCGCGCCGGCTCTTCGAGACGAGGGGCGAGGCGCACCACGGCTCGCCCGACAAGGACCCCGACGTCCGGCTGCGGGTGCTGGAGGACGCCGGCCGGCTCTCGATCCCCTTCACCACCGGCCTGCTGGTCGGCATCGGCGAGACCCGGGCCGAGCGGGCCGACACGGTCTTCGCGCTGCGGCGCACCGCCCGCGCGTACGGCGCGGTGCAGGAGGTGATCGTCCAGAACTTCCGGGCCAAGCCGCAGACCGCGATGCGCCACGTCGACGACCTCGCGCTCGAGGAGTACCGCGCGGCGATCGCCGTCACCCGGCTCGTCCTCGGGCCGCGGGCCCGGGTGCAGGCGCCCCCGAACCTGGTCGACCTCGAGGAGTGCCGGCTGCTGCTCGGCGCCGGCGTCGACGACTGGGGCGGCGTCTCCCCGCTGACGCCCGACCACGTCAACCCCGAGCGTCCGTGGCCCTCCCTCAAGCGGCTGCGGCAGATCACCGAGGCCTGCGGCCTGACCCTGGCCCCGCGGCTGACGGTGCACCCCGAGTACGTGCGGCAGGGCGAGCCCTGGCTCGATCCGCGGGTCTCCGCCCATGTGGCGGCCCTCGCCACGCCCGACGGCCTCGCACGTCCGGGCGTCCGGCCCAGCGGCCTGCCCTGGCAGGAGCCCGACGGCGGGTTCGCCCACGCGGGCGGACGCGGCCGCACCGACCTGCACGTCCGCGTCGACGCCGAGGGGCGCACCGACGAGCGCCGCTCCGACTTCGCCGACGTGTACGGCGACTGGGACGCCGTGCGCGACGCCGCCTCCGTCACCGCCGGGGCGCCGGCCGTGCTGCACGCGGAGGGCCGCGAGGCGCTCGCGGCGGCCGAGCGCGATCCCGGCGGCCTGTCCGACGAGCACGCGCTCACCCTCGTCACCGCCGACGGCGACCTGCTCGAGCAGGTCCGCCGGCTCGCCGACGACCTGCGCCGCGAGACCGTCGGCGACGACGTCACCTACGTGGTCAACCGGAACATCAACTTCACCAACGTCTGCTACGTCGGCTGCCGGTTCTGCGCCTTCGCCCAGCGACGCACCGACGCCGACGCCTACTCGCTCTCCCTCGACCAGGTGGCCGACCGCGCCGAGGAGGCCTGGCGACTGGGCGCCACCGAGGTGTGCATGCAGGGCGGCATCGACCCCGAGCTGCCCGCCACCGCCTACGTCGACCTCGTCGAGGCCGTGCGCGCCCGGGTGCCGGAGATGCACGTCCACGCGTTCTCCCCGATGGAGGTCGTCAACGGCACCGCGCGCACGGGCCTCTCGATCGAGGACTTCCTGATCAAGGTGCGCGAGGCCGGCCTCGGCTCGCTGCCCGGCACCGCCGCGGAGATCCTCGACGACGAGGTGCGCTGGGTGCTCACCAAGGGCAAGCTGCCGACGCGCACCTGGGTCGAGATCGTCACCACCGCGCATCGGCTCGGCATCCCGACGACCTCGACGATGATGTACGGCCACGTCGACCACCCGCGGCACTGGATCGGCCACCTGCGGGTGCTCTCGCGCATCCAGGACGCCGCCCGCGAGCACGGCGCGGCCGGGTTCACCGAGTTCGTCCCGCTGCCGTTCGTGCACACGAGCGCGCCGATCTACCTGGCCGGCGTCGCGCGTCCGGGCCCGACGATGCGCGACAACCTCGCCGTGCACGCGATGGCGCGGATCCTGCTGCACGGTCGCATCGACCACGTCCAGACGTCCTGGGTGAAGCTCGGCGTCGAGGGCACCCGCGCGATGCTCCGCTCGGGCGCCGACGACCTCGGCGGCACGCTGATGGAGGAGACCATCTCGCGGATGGCCGGCTCCGAGCACGGCTCGGCGAAGACCATCGAGGAGCTCGCCGAGATCGCCGCGGGCATCGGACGTCCCGTCCGCGAGCGTTCGACGCTGTACGGGGAGCCGCACCCCGGGTGACGCTCGCCCGGCGGCCACCCCGCCGGATGACGCCGCTCCGGGACGCGGCTGTCTACGGTCGCGCCATGACCACCGCCGAGCAGGACCCTGACCTCCCCGACGACGTCGAGGACCAGCCGATCGCCGAGGACACCCTCGACGGCGGGGACGTCGAGGACGAGCTCGACCGCGGCTACTCCCCGCCGGAGCGCCCCTCGGCCGGACAGGGCTTCGGCAACACGCCGTACGAGGAGGCCACCGGCGAGACGCTCGACCAGCGCATCGCCCAAGAGGAGCCCGAGCCCGACCCCTACGAGGCCGCGGCGGCGCAGGACGAGGTGCTCGACGACGGCGAGGTCGGCGACGCCCGCGCGGGACGGCTCGTCGACCCCGACGCCGGCTTCGGCGAGGACGCGGAGAAGGCGCTCGTCGGCGACGAGGTCGGCATCGACGGCGCCGGCGCGTCGGCGGAGGAGGCGGCCGTGCACGTCATCGAGGACGTCGAGGATCCCACCGATCTGGACGGCTGAGCCGAACCGGTAGAACACGTTCTCGCATTCGCCCTAGGGTGGGCGGATGCGCTTCTCCCTCAGCACGGCCTACCTCCCGCTGGAGGAGCTGCCGGCGCTCGCGATGGCGGCCGACCGCCTCGGCTACCACGCCCTGGCGATGCCCGACCACGTCGTCGACCTGGAGGAGCTCGAGACCCCGTACCCGTACACGCTCGACGGCTCGCGGCGCTGGCCGGCGGGCACCCCGTGGCCCGACCCGTGGGTGCTCACCGGCGCGCTCGCCGCGATCACGACGCGGCTGCGGTTCTTCTCCTCGGTCTACGTCGTCGCGCTGCGCAACCCCTTCCAGGTCGCGAAGTCGGTCTCGACGGCCGCCGCGCTCTCGGGCGGGCGGGTCGCGCTGGGCGTCGGCATCGGCTGGTGCCGGGAGGAGTTCGACCTGCTCGGACAGGACTTCCGCACCCGCGCGTCGCGCACCGACGACGCCCTCGCGCTGCTCGAGGAGCTGTGGCGGCCCGGCGTCCGGTCGTTCGCGGGTCGGCACTACCTCGCCCCGCCGCTGACGGTCGAGCCGTCGCCGCCGACGCGGGTGCCGGTCTACGTCGGCGGGCTCTCCGAGGCGGCCTTCCGCCGGGCGGCACGGCACGACGGCTGGGTGGGCGACCTGTTCACCGTCGACGAGGCCGCCGCCCATGCGCGCCGGCTCGCGGAGCTCCGGGAGGAGCAGGGCGCGGACGGCGACTTCTCGGTGATCACCGCGCTCACCGACGCCTTCCTGCCCGAGCAGTTCGTCGAGGCGCACGAGCGCGGCGTCACCGACGTCATGACGATGCCGTGGGCCTACTACCACGGGCTGGACGCCGGCCTGGAGCAGAAGCTCGACGGGCTGGAGCGCTTCGCCGCGGACGTGCTCGAGCCCGTGGGGAGGGCGATCGCGTCCGGGAAGTAGAGAACCGCTGGCGTCTCGGGTCACCAGCGGTTCGTTGAGAACTTTAGGACACTGGCACGAAGAAGTCACGCACTCACCCCCGATCGACAGGGTGGTCTGGACCACTTCTCCCCGTGTGGGGCGGCCGTCCCAGCACCCCGGCGGGTGGCCGCCGGCGCGGCGGGGAGCCGCTACCTTCTGCGGCATGAGCACGCCTGCAGACCCGCGTCCCGCCGGTGACCCCGTCGTCCCCGACGCCACCGGCACGACCGGCGCCACCGGTCCCGCCCAGCCGACTCCGCCCGCGCCGGTCGCCGACCCGCTGCGGGGCTCGCGCACGAGCGGCTTCTACGCCGCCACCGTCGGGCTCGGCATCGTGCTCGTGCTGCTGATCATCTTCATCGCCCAGAACACCCAGCGCACCACCGTCCGCTTCCTCACCTTCGAGGGCCAGGCCTCGGTGGCCGTCGTGCTGCTCGTCGCCACCGCGGCAGGCATCCTGCTCACGGCCATCGCCGGCTCGCTGCGCATCATCCAGCTGCGCCACCGCACCAAGAAGGTCGTCAAGGCCGAGCGCAAGCGCAGCCGCTGAGCGTCGCCGCGAGCATGCGCGCCCTCGTCGTGGACCGCGCCGCGGGGCCGGCCGCGGTGCGGGACCTCCCCGAGCCCGCACCGCCGCCGGGCGGCGTCGTCGTGCGGGTCGAGGCCACGGGGCTGTGCCGCTCCGACTGGCACGCCTGGGCGGGCCACGACGACGACGTCGCGTTCCCGCACGTCCCGGGCCACGAGCTCGCGGGCGAGATCGTGGCCGTCGGCGCCGGCGTCGAGCGCTGGACGGCCGGTCGCCGCGTCACCGTGCCGTTCGTGTGCGGCTGCGGCCGCTGCGAGTGGTGCCGCCAGGGCGACGCGCAGGTGTGCCCGCAGCAGACGCAGCCGGGCTTCACGCACTGGGGCTCCTTCGCCGAGCAGGTCGTGCTGCACGCGGCGGACGCGAACCTCGTCGCCCTGCCCGACGGGCTGGACGCCGGCGCGGCCGCCGCGCTGGGCTGCCGGTTCGCCACGGCGTACCGCGGCCTCGTCGCCCGGGCACGTCTGCGATCCGGCGAGACCCTCCTCGTTGTGGGGGCCGGCGGCGTCGGCCTGAGCGCCGCGATGATCGGCCGGGCGATCGGCGCCCGAGTGGTGGTCGTCGACCGACACGACCGCGCGCTCGCGGCCGCCCGCGACCTGGGCGCCGACCACGTCGTCCGGGTCGGCGGCACACCCGAGGAGACCGCCGCTGCGATCCTGGAGACCGCCGAGGGCGGCGCGCACGTCGCCGTCGACGCCGTCGGGCACCCGGACGCCGCGGCCGCCGCGATCCTGTCGCTGCGCCGCCGCGGCCGGCACGTGCAGATCGGCCTGCTGCCGCCGGTGGACGGGCACCCGCGCGTCCCGATGGCGCGGGTGATCGGCTGGGAGCTCGACGTGCTCGGCAGCCACGGCATGGCCGCCGCCGACTACCCCGCGCTGCTGCGGCTGGTCGCCGACGGCGCGCTGCAGCCGCAGCGGCTCGTCGAGCGGACGATCGGTCTCGCCGAGGCCGCCGACCTGCTCCCCCGGTTCGACGCCGCCGACCTCGCGGGGCTGACGATCATCGACCCACGCCTGCCCTGACGCCGCTCTGAGGCCCACCGCGCGGCCGCGGACGACGGCTCAGGCCGCGCCGTCCTCCTCGCGCAGCCGCGGCGGGGTGAACCCCTCGGGCCGGATGCCGGTGATCGGGGCGTAGAACTCCCGCACGCGGTCCATGTCGGCACGCACGTCGCCGCTGGGGTGGAACGTCGGCCCCCAGCCGACGGTGCGGCTGGGCGCGTCGAGGAAGGCCAGGGTGATCGGCAGGCCGGTCTGCTGGGAGAGCCGGTAGAAGCCGGACTTCCAGTACTCCCCCCGCGAGCGGGTGCCCTCGGCGGCGAGGCCCAGCAGGAAGGTCGAGGACGACGCCTGCTCGGCCAGCAGCGCGTCGATCGTCGCCCTCGGCGCCGCGCGGTCCAGCGACACCGCTCCGGTGGCCCGCAGCAGGGGCGCCAGCGGGCCCTTGAACAGCGAGTCCTTGACCAGCAGCCGGATCGTGACGCCGTAGTCCCAGGCCAGCAGCAGCGTCAGCACCCAGTCCCAGTTGGACGTGTGCGGCGCGCCGACCAGGATCGCCGACTCCGGCAGCTCGCCCTTTGTGCGCCACCGCATGAGGCGCAGGATCACGCGCGCCAGGGTGCGCCGCAGCCTCACTCCCACTCGATCGTGCCCGGCGGCTTGGAGGTGATGTCGAGGACGACCCGGTTGACCTCGCGCACCTCGTTGGTGATGCGGGTCGAGATGCGCTCGAGCACCTCGTAGGGCAGCCGGCCCCAGTCGGCCGTCATGGCGTCCTCGGAGGTGACCGGACGCAGGACGATCGGGTGGCCGTAGGTGCGGCCGTCGCCCTGGACGCCCACCGACCGGACGTCGGCGAGCAGGACGACCGGGAACTGCCAGATGGTGGCGTCGAGCCCGGCCGCGGTGGTCTCCTCGCGGACGATCGCGTCGGCCGCGCGCAGGATCGCCAGCCGGTCGCGGTCGACGGCGCCGACGATGCGGATCGCCAGGCCGGGCCCGGGGAACGGGTGGCGCGCGACGATCGCCTCGGGGATGCCGAGCTGCCGGCCGACCTCGCGCACCTCGTCCTTGAACAGGGTGCGCAGCGGCTCGATCAGGCTGAACTGCAGGTCGTCAGGGAGACCCCCGACGTTGTGGTGGCTCTTGATGTTCGCCGCGCCCTCGCCGCCGCCGGACTCCACGACGTCGGGGTAGAGCGTGCCCTGCACGAGGAAGCGCACCGGGGGGCCGGGGGTGGCCAGCACCTCGCGCTCGGCGGCCTCGAAGGTGCGGATGAACTCGCGCCCGATGATCTTGCGCTTCTCCTCGGGGTCGGTGACGCCGTCGAGGAAGCCGAGGAACTGGTCGGCGGCGTCGACCACCTTGAGGTTGACGCCAGTGGCGGCCACGTAGTCGCGCTCGACCTGCTCGGCCTCGCCCTCCCGCAGCAGGCCGTGGTCGACGAACACCGCGGTCAGCTGGTCGCCGACGGCCCGCTGCACCAGCGCGGTGGAGACGGCGGAGTCGACACCGCCGGAGAGCGCCGAGATGACCCGGGCGTCGCCGACCTCGGCGCGGATGCGCTCGACCTGCTCCTCGACGATGTTGACCATCGTCCAGGTCTGGCGGCAGCCGGCGATGTCGAGCAGGAAGTGCTCCAGCACCCGCTGGCCGTGCTCGGAGTGCAGCACCTCGGGATGCCACTGGACGCCGGCCAGGCCGGCCTCGACGTTCTCGAACGCCGCGACCGGGGTGTCGGGGGTGGAGGCGAGCACGGTGAAGCCCGCGGGCGCCGCGACGACGGAGTCGCCGTGCGACATCCACACGCGGTGCTCGGCCGGGACGTCGGCCAGGAGCGTGCCCGGCTCGGAGACGACGACCGGCGTCCGGCCGTACTCCCGGGCACCGGTGGCGGCCACCTCGCCGCCGAGGCCCTGGGCCATCAGCTGGAAGCCGTAGCACATGCCGAACACGGGGGTGCCCGACGTCAGCAGCGCGACGTCGAGGGACGGCGCGCCGTCGGCGTACACCGAGGACGGGCCGCCGGAGAGGATGACCGCCTTCGGCCGGCGGGCGAGCATCTGCTCGACCGGCATCGAGTGCGGCACGATCTCGGAGTAGACCCGCGCCTCCCGCACGCGTCGGGCGATGAGCTGGGCGTACTGCGCGCCGAAGTCGACGACGAGCACGAGGTCGTGGTCCGGAGCGGTCTCCGGGGCGGCCTGCGTCATGGCCGCACTCTACTGACGCGCGGCGCCCGCCGACGTCGCGGGCCGCCCGCGCTGGACGACCCGTCGCTGCACGGGGGCCGGATGACCCCGGACATGCAGCAGGGCCCGGCCGGGGAGGGAGGGATGGCCGGGCCCTGCGCGTCCACGCACCTGTTGGACAGCGCCTGGACCGCATCCCGGCTCACTGTTGGGAGGGAGCATGTGCCGGGTGCACTCATCCCAACGAGACGTCCTCGCGCCGGTTACGCGCGTGCTCCGGAGATCGTCCGGAAGGGGCCGATCGGTCTAGACCGGTCGCCGGTGGCGTCGCCGGCCGAGACCGGCCCCGGAGACGGCGAGGGCCCGGTCCGCCGCAGCGGACCGGGCCTCGATCGAGGACGGACGCGGGTCAGGAGACCCCGACGATCGGCAGGCGCAGCGCCGCCGGAGCGGACGCCGGGACGGCCGGACGCCGGGGCGAGACCGGCTCGAGCGGCTCGTAGGCCGCGCCGAGCCGCGGACGCGGGTCGGCCTCGCCCTTGTTCGGCCAGAACGCCATCGCCCGCTCCGCCTGCGCGGTGATCGTCAGCGACGGGTTGACGCCGAGGTTCGCCGAGATCGCCGAGCCGTCGGCGATGTGCAGGCCCGGGTAGCCGTAGACCCGCTGGTAGGGGTCGATGACGCCGGTCTCGGGCGAGTCGCCGATCGCGCAGCCGCCGATGAAGTGGGCGGTCAGCGGCATGTTGAACGGCTCGCCGATGTTGCCGCCCGCGGTGCCGCCGAGGACGCCGGCGATGCGGGTAACGGCCTCGTTGGCCACCGGGATCCACGTCGGGTTCGGGGCGCCGTGGCCCTGACGCGAGGTCATCCGGTAGCCGAGCAGGCCCTTCTTGCCGTAGGTGGTGATCGAGTTGTCGAGGCTCTGCATCACCAGCGCGATGACGGTGCGCTCCGACCAGTGCTTGAGGTCGTAGAGGTTCACCAGGTCGCGGCGCTCCTTCCACATGGCCTTCAGCCAGGTGCGCCAGCGCGGCTCGCCGGTGTCGCCCTCGGTGAGGACGGTCTGCAGCATCGCCATCGTGTTGAAGCCCTTGCCGTAGCGGCACGGCTCGATGTGCGTGTTCTCGTCGGGGTGCCAGCTGGAGGTGATCGCCACGCCGTGCGTGTAGTCGGTCTTGTCCGAGCGCGGCGCGATGGCCCCGAGGATCGACTCGGAGTTGGTGCGCGAGAGGAACCCCAGCCGGTCGGACAGCCGGGGCAGGTGGCCCTCGTCCTTCATCCGGTGCAGCAGCTTCTGGGTGCCCAGCGACGCCGCTGCGAAGACGACCTGCTCGGCGGTGAGCGTGCGCGTGGTGCGGGCGGTCGCGCGCGTCGCCTTGGAGTACTTGACCTTCAGCTCGTAGCCGCCGCCCGGGAGGGGGCGCACGCGGGTGACGGTGGTGAGCGGCATGACCTTCGCGCCGTTCTTCTCCGCCAGGTAGAGGTAGTTCTTGACCAGCGTGTTCTTCGCGTTGTGGCGACAGCCCGACATGCACTCGCCGCAGTTGGTGCAGGCGTTGCGGGCCGGGCCCTCGCCGCCGAAGAAGGGGTCCTCGACCCGCTCGCCGGGCTTGGCCTCCGGGCCGCCGAAGAAGACGCCGACCGGCGTCGGGTGGAAGGTGTCGCCGACGCCCATGTCGCTGGCGACCTTCTCCATGACGTCGTCGGCGGGGGTGCGCACGGGGTTCTCGACCACGCCGAGCATCCGCTTGGCCTGGTCGTAGTACGGCGCGAGCTCGGTCTTCCAGTCGGCGATGTGGCGCCACTGGGGGTCCTCGTAGAAGGCCGGGAGGGGCTCGTAGAGGGTGTTGGCGTACACGAGCGAGCCGCCGCCGACGCCCGCGCCGGCCACGATCATCGTGTCGCGCAGCGCGTCGATGCGTTGGATGCCGTAGCAGCCCAGCCACGGCGCCCACAGGTACTTGGTGATGTCGAGGGTGCCGGAGGAGAAGTCACCGTCCTCGAAGCGCGCCCCGGCCTCGATCACGCCGACGCGGTAGCCCTTCTCGGTGAGCCGCAGCGCGGTGACCGAGCCGCCGAAGCCCGATCCGATGACGAGGACGTCGTAGTCGAAGGTCTCGGCCATCAGGCCCTCCCCAGCTTCTTCATGATCTTCAGGTTGGCGGTCATGACCTTGGCGTAGGTCTTGTCGGACATGCCGAGCATCGGGCTGAAGCGGATGACCCGCTGCGTGGCCACGGACTGCGACTCGGTGTAGCGGTGGATGCCCTCGGCGCCCTGGCGACGGCCCATGCCCGACTCGCGCATGCCGCCCATCGGGGAGTCGACGCTGGCGAAGGTCGCCGCGAACGCCTCGTTGACGTTGACCGTGCCGCACTTGATCTGGGCGGCCAGCGCGCGGCCTCGGGCGCCGTCGCGGGTGTAGACCGAGGCGTTGAGGCCGTACTCGCCGTCGTTGGCGCGCGCCACGGCGTCGGCCTCGTCGTGGAAGCGGTAGAGCGAGACGACCGGGCCGAAGGTCTCCTGGCCGAAGCAGGTCATGTCGGGGGTGACGCCCTCGAGGATCGTCGGCTCGTAGAAGTACGGCCCGAGGTCGGGCCGGGCCCGGCCGCCGGCGAGCACGCGGGCGCCCTTGGCGACGGCGTCGTCGACGTGCGCGACGACGGTGTCGAGCTGGTCCTGGGAGATCAGCGAGCCCATGTCGGGGCCCCAGGCGAGCGTGGCGCCGAGCGTCATGGCCTGGGTGCGGGCGACGAACCGCTCGACGAACCGGTCGTAGACCTGGTCGGCGACGAACATCCGCTCGATCGAGACGCACAGCTGGCCGGCGTTGGAGAAGGCGGCCCGGACGGCGCCCTCGGCGGCCTTGTCGGGGTCGGCGTCGCGCAGCACCAGCATCGGGTTCTTGCCGCCGAGCTCGAGCGAGCAGCCGATGAGCCGGTCGGCGCAGGCCGCGGCCACGCGTTTGCCGGTGGCCGTGGAGCCGGTGAAGCAGACGTAGTCGGCCTTGGCGATGATCGACATGCCGACCCGCGAGCCGGGCCCGGCGACGACGGTCCAGAGGTCCTTCGGGAAGCCGGCCTCCTCGAGCAGCTGCGCGCCGAGCAGGGCGGTGAGCATCGTCTGGGCGTCGGGCTTGGTGACGACCGCGTTGCCGGCCATGAGCGCGGGCAGGCCGTCGCAGATCGCCATCGTGAACGGGTAGTTCCAGGGGCTGATGATGCCGACGACGCCCTTGGGGACCCGGTTGACCTCGACCCGCGTCAGCACGGGCGCGACGCCCAGCTTGCGGCGGGTGTCGAGGTGCTCGTGGGCGGTGCGGGCGTAGTAGCGGGCGGTGAGCGCGACGTGCAGGACCTCGTCGAACGCGTGCGCGCGGGCCTTGCCGGACTCCCAGACGATCAGGTCGAGGATCTCCTCCTGCCGCTCGAGCAGCAGGTCGTGCAGCCGCATCATGATTGCGGCACGGTGGTCGAGGCTGGTGCGCGCCCAGGCGAGCTGCGCACGCCGGGCGCGGGCGAAGGCCTCGACGACGTCGTCCTCGGTGGACTGCGGGATGTTGGCCACCGGCGCGCCGTTGATCGGCGAGTGGCTCTGCTTGGTCTCCCCCGACGTCGCGAGGATCCGGCCGGTGAGGGCCTCGACGTACTCGGGCTCCAGCGCGTACGACGCGGTGGGGTCGTGCTCGGGGTCGGCGGGGCCGCCGACGAGGGGGCCTCCGGCCGGGTTGGGGCTGCTCGCGCTCATGGTCGGAGAGTAGGTGACGGACGCCTCCCCCCACACCCCTTCGCCGCCCTCCGTTCACTTGACAACGCGTTCTCGCATGTCAACCCGCCTGAACCGGTCCAGACCACGTCTCACTATGTGACGACACATGCCCTCACATGGGCGTCCGAGCATGTCCGACGGCGCTGGTCCAGACCGGTCGCGGCGATCTCGGCCGATCGTGTCCTCCGGGCGCCGCCGGCTCCGTCAGCCTGGTGAGGACGACGTCCGATCGTCCCGGACCCGAGGAGACTCCCATGCCCCTGTACGCCGCGATGCTCTACCAGGCCGACCTCGACTGGAGCGCCCCCGAGCAGGCCGCCGACCTCGTCGGCTACCACGAGTTCGGCGAGGCCGCCGCCGCGATCATCCGCGGCGGCGCCGCGCTGTTCCCGACCGTCACCGCCACCACCGTCCGGGTCGAGGGCGGCCGGGGTGGCGACGTCCTCACCACCGACGGGCCGTTCGCCGAGACCAAGGAGGTGCTCACCGGCTTCTACCTGCTGGAGTGCGCCGACCTCGACGAGGCGGTCGCCCAGGCCGCGCGGATCCCCGCGGCCTGGAACGGCGCGGTCGAGGTGCGGCCCGTCATCCCGATGGGGTGACCGATCCCGTGACCCCGCCTCCCGCCGCCGCGGACGCCGCCGACGCGCTCGCGTCCGCGGTGCGGGAGGCGGGCCGCGAGGTGCTGGCCACCCTCGCGCGCCAGGTGGGCGATCTCGGCCTGGCCGAGGACGCCGTCCAGGACGCCATGGAGCGGGCCCTGCGCACCTGGCCGCGCGACGGCGTGCCGGACGTGCCCGCCGCGTGGCTGCGCGTCGTCGCCCGGCGTCGCGCGATCGACCTGCTGCGCGCCGAGGGCAGCCGGGGACGACGGGAGGAGCGTGCGGTGGAGCTCGACCCCGACCTGCGCGGCGAGCCCGGCGACCCGCACGGCGGGGACGGCGGCGACGGCGGGCACGACGGGGACGACCCGCACGGCGCGCAGGGGTCGTCGGTGCTCCACGACGACCTGCTGCGCCTGGTCTTCACCTGCTGCCACCCCACGCTCTCCCCCGTCAGCCGGGTCGCGCTCTCGCTGCGGACGCTGTGCGGGCTCTCGGAGGAGGAGATCGCGGTCGCGCTGCTGGCCCGGCCGGACGCCGTCGCGCGACGGCTCGTGCGAGCGCGGCAGAAGATCCGCCAGGCGCGGATCCCGTACCGGGTGCCGGCCGACCACGAGCTGCCCGAGCGCTGGGCCGCCGTCCTCGCGACCGTGCACCTGCTCTTCACCGAGGGGCACACGGCCTCGACCGGGGCGACGCTCGTGCGGCCCGCGCTGGTCGACCAGGCGCTGCGCCTCGGTCGGCTGCTGCACGACCTCGAGCCCGGCGACGTCGGCGCGATCGGCCTGCTCGCCCTGATGCTGCTGCAGGACTCGCGACGCGCCGCTCGCGTGGACGCCGACGGCCGACCCGTGCTGCTGGCCGACCAGGACCGCTCCCGCTGGGACGCCGCCGCGATCGACGAGGGCGTCCGGCTGATCGGAGAGGGACTGCGCCGCGCCGGCGAGCGTCCCCACCCCTACCTCGTGCAGGCCGCGATCGCGGCGTGCCACGCCCTCGCCCCGACGCCCGAGGCGACCGACTGGGACGCGATCGTCTCCTGGTACGACGTGCTGCTCGCGCTCGACCCCGGCCCGGTCGTCGCGCTGAACCGCGCGGTGGCGCTGGGCGAGCGGGACGGCCCGGCGGCCGGCCTCGCGGCGCTCGACGCGATCGCCGACGGGCTCGACGGGCACGCCTTCGCGCACGCGACCCGGGCCGTGCTGCTGCGCCGTCTGGGCCGGCTCGACGAGGCGGCGAGCGCCGATCGACGCGCCGCCGACCTGGCGGTCAACGAGGCCACCCGCGGCCTGATCCGCGACCGGCTCTGAGCGCTCAGGCCCGCCGTGCCGCCGCGACGGCCTCCTCGAGGCCCTTCGCGGCGAGCCGGTCGGCTCGCTCGTTGCCCTTGTCGCCGGCGTGGCCCTTGACCCACAGCCACTCGACGCGGTGCCGCGCGGCCTCCTCGACCAGGGCGCGCCAGAGGTCCTCGTTCTTCACCGGCTGCTTCGCCGAGGTGCGCCAGCCGTTGCGCTGCCAGGTGGCCACCCACGACGTCACGCCGTTGCGCACGTAGGTGCTGTCGGTGTGGACGCGCACCGTCACCGGCCGCTTGAGCGCCTGCAGTGCCCTGATCGGCGCGGTGAGCTCCATGCGGTTGTTCGTGGTGGTCTCGGCGTCTCCGCCGCACAGCTCGAGCTCGTGCGGCCCCTGCCGCAGCAGGGCGCCCCACCCCCCGGGCCCGGGGTTGGGGACGCAGGCGCCGTCGGTCCAGATGTCGACGACGTCCTCGTCCGCGGGGACGGCCCCGCCGGCGTCCGCCGAGGTCACTCGACGACGACCTCGACCCGCTGGAACTCCTTGACGTCGGTGTAGCCGGTGGTGGCCATCGAGCGCTTGAGGGCGCCGATGAGGTTCATCGTGCCGTCGGCGACCCGGGAGGGGCCGAAGAGGATCTCCTCCATCGTCCCGACGGTCTCGAACCCGACGCGGGTGCCGCGCGGCAGCTCGGGGTGGTGCGCCTCGGTGCCCCAGTGGAACCCGTGGCCCGGCGCGTCGGTGGCCCGGGCGAACGGCGAGCCGACCATGACGGCGTCGGCGCCGCAGGCGATCGCCTTGGCGATGTCGCCGGAGCGGCCGATCGAGCCGTCGGCGATCACGTGCACGTACCGACCGCCCGACTCGTCGAGGTAGTCGCGCCGGGCGGCGGCGACGTCGGCCACCGCGCTGGCCATCGGCACTGCGACGCCGAGCACGGTGCGGGTCGTGTGCGCGGCGCCGCCGCCGAAGCCGACGAGCACGCCCGCCGCGCCGGTGCGCATGAGGTGCAGCGCGGCCTGGTGGGTGGCGCAGCCGCCGACGATCACCGGCACGTCGAGCTCGTAGATGAACTCCTTGAGGTTCAGCGGCTCGGCCTGGCCCGAGACGTGCTCGGCGCTGACGGTGGTGCCGCGGATGACGAACATGTCGACGCCGGCGTCGACCACCGTCTTGGCGAACTCCTTGGTGCGCTGCGGCGAGAGCGACCCGGCGACGGTGACGCCCGCGGCGCGGATGGCGCGCAGCCGCTCGGTGATCAGCTCGGCCTTGACCGGCTCTGCGTAGATCTCCTGCATCCGCGCGGTGGCGTCGACGCCCTCGAGGCCCGCCACCTCGGCCAGCAGCCCGGTGGGGTCCTCGTAGCGGGTCCACAGGCCCTCGAGGTTGAGCACGCCGAGACCCCCGAGGCGGCCGAGGGCGATCGCGGTGTCGGGCGACATGACGGAGTCCATCGGCGCGGCCATCACCGGCAGGTCGAAGCGGTAGGCGTCGATCTGCCAGTGCGTGCTGACCTCCTCGGGGTCGCGCGTGCGCCGGGAGGGCACGATCGCGATGTCGTCGAAGGAGTAGGCACGCCGTGCGCGCTTGGCCCGGCCGATCTCGATCTCGGTCACCGGGGGACTCTATCGAGACCCGTGGGAAGAATCCGTGTCGGCGGGGCAACCTCCGCCGGGGTCCAGGCGGTGGAAGGGGGCATGAACGCCATGACCGACGGACGGATCGTGCTCTCGGGCGCACGCCCTCGCGACCGTGCGGACTTCGACGAGTTCGTCGCGTCCCGCTCCAGCGCGCTGCTGCGTCTCGCCTTCCTCCTCACCCGCGACCACGCCCTGGCCGAGGACCTCCTGCAGACCGCCCTCACCAAGGCCTGGTTCGCCTGGGCGCGCCTCGACGGAGCGCCCGAGCCCTACGTCCGCAAGGTGCTCGTCAACACCTACGCCTCCTGGTGGCGACGCCGCTGGAACGGCGAGGTGGCGCACGACGAGCTCCCCGAGCCGGCCGCCGCCCCCGACGAGCACGCCCGCAGCGACGAGCGCACCGACCTGTGGAGCGCCATGGGACGCCTGCCGCGGCGCCAGCGCGCGGTGATCGTGCTGCGGTTCGTCGAGGACCTCAGCGAGCGGGAGACCGCCGAGCTGCTCGGCGTCTCCCCCGGCACCGTCAAGAGCCAGACGTCCAAGGCCCTGGCCAGGCTCCGCATCGACCCCGCCCTGGCCACCTCGTCCACCGCGACCACCTCGACCACCTCGAACCCGGAGGCCCTCCGATGAGCACCCTCGACGACCTGCGCCGCACGCTCGACGAGCGGGCCGGCGCGCTCACCGACGACGGCCTCGCCGACCGCGCCGGCGCCGTGCGTGGCCGCGTCAGCCGCATCCGGCGCCGCCGCGCGGCCATCGGCGTCGCCGCCGTCGTGCTCGCGATCGGCGCGGGCGTCGGCCTGCGGACCGTCGACCTCGGCCGCCCCGACGCGATCGCTCCTGCCGGCCCCCGGCCGGAGCTCACCGGGCCCGTGCTGGGCGTCGACGTGCCGTCGTCCCTCGACGTGCTGGGCTTCCCCTACCGGCGCGTCGACGTCCGCGAGATCGACGAGGCGGCGCAGCCGCTCGGCGGTGGACGCTCCGCCCAGGCCGTGGTGCTGGTCGGCTCCGGACTCGCCGGCGGCGGCATCGCCACCCTCTACGTCGACGACGTCGCCGTGGCCCGCGTCGACGCCGCCCACCCCGTGGCGCCCGCCTATCCGATCGACGCCGGCGACGCCCGGCTGTCGGTGCGGCTGGCCGACGCCGGCACGGACGCCCGGACGGCGCTGGCCGTCTTCCGCTCCGACGAGCTCGCACCCGGCGTCGCGGCACCCGACGGCTCGGCGGTCTTCCGCCGCGAGGTCGCGGGCCAGCGCCTGGTCGGCGCCGCCTGGAGCATCGGCGACCAGGCGCCTCCGGTCGTCCGGGTGCCCGACGGACTGCCGGCCGGCAGCACCCTCAGGACCTACTGCCGCACCAGCGCAGCGGACGTCGGGCTCGCGACCCGCACCGACCGCGGCCCGCTCGGCAGCGAGTTCGGCTGCAGCGACGAGGGTCGCGACGCCGTCAGCTCGTCGACCTACGGTCAGAGCGCCGAGGCCGGCGCCGTCACCGCCCGGCCCTTCGCGATCCGCGGCTCCCGGGACGAGGAGGAGGCCCCTCTGACCGACGTGCCGTCCGACCTGCTCGTCGGCGTCGCCGTGTACGCGCCGATGCCGTCGTCCGGCGAGGAGCTGCTCGGCACCGCCGTGCCCGAGTACGTCGAGCAGGGCGGCCGCACGTGGCGGCTGAGCCACACCGTCCCCGAGCTCGCGGGCCCGGTGTCGCAGGCCGTGGGCCAGCCCGGCGATGGTGACCGCCTCGTCATGGCCTACTCCGGTCGTGGCACCGCGGGCGTCCGGTGGACCGACGCCCGGGGCGACCAGGGCGGCGGGTACTACCAGACGACCAACGACACCGACAGCACCGGCGTCCAGGACGTCGGCGTGCTGCTCGGCGGCACCGGTCCCTACGTGCTGCGTCAGGCGCCGCCGATCGAGGACGAGCGCCCGGCGCGCACGGCACTCGCGGTCTACGAGCCGCTCGACTGAGCCGGCGCGACCGAGCCGGAACGGATCTGCCACCCACCGGGTGCAACCGAGGCGCGGGCCGGGGCGTCCTCCTCTGCGGAGGGCGTCCCGGCCCTCGTCCCGTCCCGGAGGAAGCCATGCCCCCCAGCCCCGCCCTGCTCGTCCGCGCCCCGCGACCCGCCCTGACCGTCGCGACCGCCCTCGCGGCGGCCGGCGCCCTGGTCCTCGCGCTGGTCCTCGCCCTCGTCGTCGGACTCGGCGGCTCGACCGCCCCCGCCCAGGCGGTCGAGGGCGTCACGACCACGCAGGTCACGACGATCCGCCCGGTCACGCATGCCGGCGAGCCGGCGCCCGGCTGGAGCGTCGAGCGCGAGAGCGGCTCGGTCGACTGCGACGGCGCGGCGCCGTCGTCCACCGCGCGCGGGATCGCCGCGTGCTACCCGACGGCGATCGGCGTGAGGGCCTGCTTCCTCTCCTCCCACCGCACCGTGCTGTGCGTGCGCGACGTCGCCGGGCACCGGCTGGTGCGACTCGCCTACACCGGGGACTTCCCCTCCGACGTCGCCGCCCCGCCCGTCCCCCAGCCGCTCCGGGCGACCCTGAAGGACGGGGACGTGTGCCTGGCCCGGGTCGGCGGCGCGTGGAGCTCCCCGCCGCAGCGTCCCTCGTGGGTCGGCCTCGCGTCGTGCGCCCGTGACGGCGGCGTGTACGGACCCGGCTCGGGCGACGGCGTCGACCGCAGCCGCCAGCCGTGGCGGGTCTGGACCTGGGCCGGCGGCCGGGACGACCGGCTGGTGCGCCGCGAGGTCGCGCGCGTGTACGTCGTCGGCTACGCCCGGGAGCCCTGAGCCCAGCTCTGGGCCCGGCTCTGGGCCCGACTCAGAAGCCGGTGTAGTTCGGCGCCTCGACGGTCATCTGCACGCCGTGCGGGTGGCTCTCCTTGAGCGAGGCCGAGGTGATGCGCACGAACCGGCCCTTCTCCTGCAGCTCGCCGATGGTGCGGGCGCCGACGTAGAACATCGTCTGGTTGAGCCCGCCGACGAGCTGGTGGGCCACCGCCGACAGCGCGCCCCGGTAGGCGACCTGCCCCTCGACGCCCTCGGGGACGATCATGTCGTCGCTGGTGACCTCGGCCTGGAAGTAGCGGTCCTTGGAGTACGACTTCCGGCCGCGGCTGCTCATCGCGCCCAGCGAGCCCATGCCGCGGTAGGACTTGTACTGCTTGCCGTTGACGAAGACGAGGTCGCCCGGCGACTCCTCGCAGCCGGCGAGCAGCGAGCCGAGCATGACGGCGTCGGCGCCGGCGACGATCGCCTTGCCGATCTCGCCGGAGTGCTTCATGCCGCCGTCGGCGATCAGCGGGACGCCGGCCGGCTTGGTGGCCAGCGACGCCTCGTAGACCGCGGTGATCTGCGGGACGCCCACGCCGGTGACGATGCGGGTGGTGCAGATGGAGCCGGGCCCGACGCCGACCTTGACCGCGTCCGCGCCGGCGTCGACGAACGCCTGCGCGCCCTCGCGGGTGGCGACGTTGCCGCCGATGACCTGGACGTGACGGGTGGCGGGGTCGGTCTTCAGCCGCTGGACCATCTCGAGCAGCATCCGCACGTTGCCGTGGGCGGTGTCGGCCACGAGCACGTCGACACCGGCCTCGACCAGCGTCGTCGCGCGCTCCCAGGCGTCGCCGAAGTAGCCGATGGCCGCGCCGACGAGCAGGCGTCCCTGGGAGTCGTAGGACGCCTTGGGGAACTGCTCGCCCTTGACGAAGTCCTTGACCGTGATGAGACCCGTGAGCCGCCCCTGCTCGTCGATCAGCGGCAGCCGCTCGCGCTTGTGCCGGCGCAGGAGGACGGTGGCCTCCTCGCGGCTGATGCCGGACGGGCCGGTGATGAGCGGCATCGGCGTCATGATCTCGTCGACCTTGGTGGTGGCCCACTCCGCGACCGGGGTGAACCGCAGGTCGCGGTTGGTGATGATGCCCAGCAGTCGGTTCTCGACGTCGACGACGGGCAGCCCCGAGACGCGGTACTCGCCGCAGAGCCGGTCGAGCTCCTCGAGCGTCGCGTCCGGGCCGATGGTGACCGGGTTGGTGATGATGCCGGTCTGGGTGCGCTTGACCAGGTCGACCTGGTAGGCCTGGTCCTGGATCGAGAGGTTGCGGTGGAGCACGCCGAGGCCGCCCTGGCGCGCCATCGCGATCGCCATGCGCGACTCGGTGACGGTGTCCATCGCCGCGCTGACCAGCGGCACCTGCAGGGAGATCTCGCGGGTCAGCCGGCTGGTGGTGTCGATGTCGGCCGGCGCGAGGTCGGAGTGCCCCGGCAGCAGCAGGACGTCGTCGTAGGTGAGGCCCAGCGCCGCGAACTTCTCGGGGATCTCCACCGGCTCATCCTATCGGCGCGGCCCGGCGACGCCGCACCTGGCCGTGGACGGCTCAGAGCGGACGCAGATCGGCCACCGGCACCCGGACGGTGAGCTGGTCGGCGGCCATCCGGATCCGCCCGCGCATGCCGGCCGCCAGCACCATCGGCAGGACGGCCTGGTTGTCGGCCCTGGTGGTCAGCAGGATCTCGCTCGCCCCGAGGCCCGTCGCCAGGCGCGCGGCGTCCATCAGCAGCCGGGTGCCGATGCCGCGGCGCTGCCAGGCGGGATCCACGCGCAGCGTCACCGGCCGGACGCCGGGCTCGGCCTCCTCGGGCTCGACGGTGGCCAGGCCGACCACCGCCCCGTCGATGACCGCCGAGACCGACGGGCCGTCGACGAGGTGCTCGGGGACGGCGCCGGTGCCCATCCGCCGGGCCGTCGGCGTCGCGATCGCCGCCGCGCCGAGCCCAGCGGCGGCCGTGCGCTGGAGCACGTCGGAGACCAGCCCCGCCATGGCCGCG
The DNA here is from genome assembly GCF_020075545.1 of Nocardioides sp. TRM66260-LWL. Taxonomy (GTDB): domain Bacteria; phylum Actinomycetota; class Actinomycetes; order Propionibacteriales; family Nocardioidaceae; genus Nocardioides. The sequence continues at coordinate 346,354 of NZ_JAIQZK010000001.1, read as the reverse complement.
CCGCGCTCGCGCTCGGTGTCGGTGAACGGCACCGAGCGCCGCACCTGCACCTGGACCTCGCCGACGGTCATCTCCAGGAGGTCCTGCGGGGCGGCGTCGGGGTCGGCCGGCTCGGCCTCGGCGTCGAAGAGCCCGGCGACGACCTCGGGGAACGACGCCGGCTGCGCCAGGATCGCCCGTGCGGCGCGCACGTAGCGCGTCGGCTGGTCGAGCAGCGCCGCCTCGTCGCACGGCTGCGCGGTGAGCAGCGTCCAGCCGGCCCGCTCCACCAGGCCCCGCAGCGCCTCGACCGTCCACCCCTCGGCGGTCTCGAGGACGAGCTCGTCGGTGACCGCCTCGACGCCGGGGAACACCTGGACCCCCCGGATGTCGACGCCCTCCTCCGCGCTCTGGCGGGCGAGAGCCGCCAGCGCGCCGGGGCGATCGGGGAGACTGGTCCGGACGCGCCACAACATGGGGTGACGGTCTCCCGGTGCCGTTGCGCGATCGCGTCGGAGGTGTTTCGCCCCGGTAAAGGAGCCTGAGATGGACCGCACCTGGATCTACTTCCTGCACCCGCCACGACCGCACTTCGCGGACACGATGACGGAGGCCGAGGAGGCCGTGTTCGCCGAGCACGCCACGCACCTCGCCAGGCTCCTGGCCGACGGCGTCCTGCTGCTGGCCGGGCCGACCCTCGGCGAGGTCAACACCGGCATCGCGGTCCTCCGAGCCCCCGACGAGGCCACCGCACGAGCGCTGATGCTGGCCGATCCGGTCGTGCGCGACGGCCTCGTGCGCGGCGAGCTCCGCGAGCTGCGGGCGACCTTCCTGGCCGGCGGCTGAGGCGTCGCGGGCCGACGTCAGATCCGGTCGGCCAGGCGGCGCGCCGCGATCTGCACGACGTCCCAGACGGTGGCGAAGGGAGGCGCGTAGGCGAGGTCGAGCTGGGCGAGGTCGTCCACGCTGCCCTCCGCCCACAGCACGGCCGCGGCGGTGTCGATCCGCTTCGCCGCGCCCTCGCCACCGGCGATCTGCACGCCCAGCAGCCGACGGCTGCGCGCGTCGGCGAGCACCCAGACCGCGGCGCTGGGGGCCGCGGGCAGGTAGCCGCTGATCGTGGTGCCCTCGGTGAGCAGCGCGACCGGCTCGAAGCCGGCGTCGCGGGCGTCGGCCTCGCCGAGGCCCGTCCGGGCCACCTCGAGATGGTGTCCGCCCGCGCGGAATCGCGTGATGGCCGTGCCGAGGGCGCCGGCCGAGCGGGCGGCGCCGCCCCCGAGGTTCTCCCCCAGCACCCGTCCCTGCTTGTTCGCGTGGGTGCCCAGCGGCAGGAACACCCGGCGCCGCAGCAGCCGGTGCTCGACGGTCGCGCAGTCCCCCGCCGCCCACACGTGCGGCGCGAGGCGCTGCCGCTCGTCGGGTGCGAACGCCCCCAGGTCTCCCGTGGGCAGGCTGCCGCCGCGGATCTCCAGCGCGCTCCGCGGCTGCACCCCGGTCGCCAGGACGACCACGTCAGCGGGCAGCTCGAGATCGACGGCGCGCACGGCGGCGACCCGGCCGTCGGCGCGCCGGCGCAGGCCGTCTGCCCGGCGTCCGGCGTGCACCCGGACGCCCGACGCGGCGAGCACCGCGCCCATCCGCTCACGCACCGGGTCCTCGAACCCGGGCAGCACCCCGCCGGGAGCCAGGAGGTGCACCTCGCAGTCGCGGGCGAGCAGCGCCTCGGCCATCTCCACGCCGATGTAGCCGGCGCCGACGATGACCGCGCGCACCAGCTCGCCGCGCCGGTCGGCGTCCGCCGTCGCCTCCTGCAGCAGCGCGTCCCAGGCGGGCCCGTCGTCGAGCGTCTTCACGGGGGCGACGCCCGGCACCAGCCCGCCGTCGGCCTGCGCCCACGAGGGGATGCGGGGCGTGGCGCCCGTGGCGAGCACCAGCTCGTCGTACTCCACCACCAGGGACCCGCCGTCGGGCCCGACGGCGTGGACGCGCCGCACGTCGAGGTCGACGCCGGTGGCGAGCACGCCGGTGCGCAGGTCGATGCCGGCGGCACGGTGCTCGGCGGGCGTGCGGGCGACGAGCGCGTCGGCGCCGGCCACCTCCCCGGCGATCAGGTACGGGAGTCCGCAGGCCGAGTAGGACGTGCGCTCGGTGCGCTCCAGCGCAGTGACCCGCAGGTGGCGTCCCCGGCTGGCCGCGGTGCGGAGCGCCTGGTGGGCGGCGCTCATGCCGGCGGCGTCCGCTCCGATCACGACGACGCGGACCGGCTGGTCGGGGCTCCCGGGATCGCTCACGGCGTCACGCTAGCCGCGCGTCCCAGCCGGGCAGCGCCCACGGCGGCCCCGGACGCACGGACGCCGCCGACCCCGAGGGGCCGACGGCGTCCGGCGTGGGATCCGCGAGGAGTCCGGAGGGATCAGTGGCCGTGGCCGTGACCGTGACCGGCCGCGGCGGGCTCCTCCTCCTCGGGCTTGTCGACGACGAGCGTCTCGGTGGTGAGCAGCATCGCCGCGATCGAGGTGGCGTTGACCAGCGCCGAGCGGGTGACCTTGACCGGGTCGAGGACGCCCTGGGCGACGAGGTCGCCGTACTCGCCGGTGGCGGCGTTGTAGCCCTGGCCGACGCCGAGCTCGCGCACCTTGGTGGTGACGACGTAGCCGTTCTCGCCGCCGTTCTCGGCGATCCAGCGCAGCGGCTCGTCGGCCGCCTTGCGGACCACCCGGACGCCGACGGCCTCGTCGCCGCTCAGGCCGAGGTCGCCCTCGAGCACCGAGACGGCGTGGATGAGGGCCGAGCCGCCGCCGGCGACGATGCCCTCCTCGATGGCCGCGCGGGTCGCCGAGACGGCGTCCTCGATGCGGTGCTTCTTCTCCTTCAGCTCCACCTCGGTGGCGGCGCCGACCTTGATCACGCAGACGCCGCCGGCCAGCTTGGCCAGGCGCTCCTGCAGCTTCTCGCGGTCCCAGTCGGAGTCGGTGGACTCGATCTCGGCCTTGATCTGGCCGACGCGGCCCTCGACGGCGGCGGAGTCGCCCGCACCGTCGACGATCGTGGTGTTGTCCTTGGTGACCACGACGCGACGGGCCTGGCCGAGCACCTCGAGGCCGACCTGGTCGAGCTTGAGGCCGACCTCGGGGGCGACGACGGTGCCGCCGGTGAGGATCGCGATGTCCTGCATCATCGCCTTGCGGCGGTCGCCGAAGGCCGGGCTCTTGACCGCGACGGCGTTGAAGGTGCCGCGGATCTTGTTGACGACCAGCGTCGAGAGGGCCTCGCCGTCGACGTCCTCGGCGAGGATGAACAGTGGCTTGCCGGCCTGGATGACCTTCTCCAGCAGCGGCAGCAGCTCGGCGATCGCCGAGATCTTCCCCTGGTGCAGGAGGATGTAGGGGTCGTCGAGGACGGCCTCCATGCGCTCCGGGTCGGTGACGAAGTACTGGCTGAGGTAGCCCTTGTCGAACTGCATGCCCTCGGTGAAGTCGAGCTCGGTGCCCATCGAGTTGGACTCCTCGACGGTGATGACGCCGTCCTTGCCGACCTTGTCGAAGGCCTGCGAGAGCAGGTCGCCGATGTGGGAGTCGCGGCTGGAGATGGTGGCGACCGAGGCCATGTCCTCGACCGACTCGACCTCGCGGGCGGCCTCGCGCAGCGCCTCGCCGACCGCGGCCGCGGCGGCGTCCATGCCGCGCTTGAGGCCCATCGGGTTAGCGCCGGCCGCGACCGCGCGCAGGCCCTCGTGGACCATCGCCTGGGCGAGCACGGTGGCGGTGGTGGTGCCGTCGCCGGCGACGTCGTTGGTCTTGGTGGCGACCTCCTTGGTGAGCTGCGCACCGAGGTTCTCGAACGGGTCGTCGAGCTCGACCTCACGGGCGACCGTGACGCCGTCGTTCGTGATGGTCGGGGCGCCCCACTTCTTGTCGAGCACCACGTAGCGGCCCTTGGGGCCGAGCGTGACCTTGACGGCGTTCGCGAGCGCGTCGACGCCGCGCTCGAGGGAGCGGCGGGCGTTCTCGTCGAACTCCAGGATCTTGGGCATCAGGTTCTCCTTGACGGTGGAAAGGGTGCGCCCGGGCCGCGAGACGCGGGCCCGGGCGGCGACCGGTGGGGACGGCTGACGCCGCGCCCCGGGTTCGGCTCAGATCAGGACACGACCGCGAGCACGTCGCGGGCCGAGAGGATGAGGTACTCCTCGCCGGCGTACTTGACCTCGGTGCCGCCGTACTTGGAGTAGATGACCTTGTCGCCGAGGGCGACGTCGAGCGGCACGCGGTTGCCGTTGTCGTCGATGCGACCCGGGCCCAGGGCGACGACCTCGCCCTCCTGCGGCTTCTCCTTGGCGGTGTCCGGGATGACCAGGCCGGACGCCGTGGTCTGCTCGGCCTCGAGGGGCTTGACGACGATGCGGTCCTCGAGCGGCTTGATGTTGACCGACACGTAGATCGACCTCTGCTTTCGCGATGTCTGTAGACGGTGGAAGAACGACTGCCCGTCGGGCGCCGGCACGCCGTCGCGGGGGCCGCTCCGGTGCCGACAGGCGTTGGCACACTCGCAGGGAGAGTGCCAGAGAGAAACTAGCACTCACCTCCCACGAGTGCCAGGGGCGCACGCGTCGGGAGCGGCGCGGCGTCTGCGAGGATCCGCGACGTGGACCTCGACGCCTTCCGCTGGCTGCTCACCGACGACGGCGCGCAGCTGCTGGCCCGGGCCCGTCAGGTGGCGGATCGTCCGGCGCTGGCGCAGCAGGCCGAGCTCCGCCGCCACGCCACCCCCGAGCGGGTCGCGGCCGCGCTGACCCAAGCCGGGCTGCGGCAGCGGGCGGTCGCCAAGTTCGGCGACGACGCCGCTCGCCTGTGGTTCACCTCCGACGGCCTCGAGCAGGCCACCCGACGACGCGTCGCCGACCACCGGGCCGCGCGGCTGCGGGCCTTCGGCGCCGGCACCCTGCTCGACCTGGGCTGCGGCATCGGCGGCGACCTGATGGCGGCCGCGCGGGTCGGCGTCACCGCCGCGGGCGTCGACCTCGATCCCCTGAGGGTCGCCGTGGCGCAGGCCAACCTGGCCGCCCTCGGCCTGCCGGGCGCCGTGGTGGTGGCGGACGCCGCGGACGTGGACCCCGCGCCGTTCGACGTGGTCTTCGTCGACCCCGCCCGGCGCGGCGCGCGAGGTCGCACCTTCTCGCCCGACGACTGGACGCCGCCGTGGCCGCTGGTCGCGTCGCTGCTCGAGCGGGACGCCTGCGCGAAGCTCGCCCCCGGCATCCCCCACGACCTCGTCCCCGACGGCGTCGAGGCCGAGTGGGTCAGCGACGACGGCGAGGTGAAGGAGGCCGCGCTGTGGTCCGGACGTCTGGCCACCTGCGCGCGGCGGGCGACCGTGATCTCCGGCGGCGGGCTGGCCACGCTCACCGAGGACGACGACCCCGGGGCGCCGGTCGTCCCGCTCGGCCGCTACCTGCACGAGCCCGACGGCGCGGTGATCCGGGCCGGCCTCGTCACCGCCGTCGCCGCGCGGCTCGACGGAGGGCTGCTCGACGAGCACATCGCCTACGTCACCACCGACTCGCCCGACGCCACCCCGTTCTCCCGCGCCTACGCCGTACAGGAGGTGCTGCCCTACCGCGAGAAGGCCCTGCGCACGGCGCTGCGCGAGCGCGGCATCGGGCGCCTGACGATCAAGAAGCGCGGCGTCGACGTCGTCCCCGAGCAGCTGCGCCGCCGCCTCGACCTGCGCGGCGACGCCGAGGCCACGATCGTGCTCACCCGGATCGCCGGCGAGGGCGCCTGCGTGCTCGTGGAGCCGCTCGCGCGGTGACGTGCCCCGCGCTGATCGCCCGGGTCGCATCGGCCTCGATCGCCCCGTCCGGCGCAGGTTTCCCCGGATATCCGGGGAAACCGGACGTTGTCAGGGGAAGTTTCGCCTGACAACGTCCAGGTTCCCCTGACAAGTGCCTGGCGACGGCCGATTCGGTCCATCCGGACCGGGCCGATCCGTCGCTCAGCCGACGCTCGCCCGCCGCGCGACCTCGCGGGCCAGGATGCCGAGCGTCGCCCGCAGGTGCGTCTCGGTGAGCACCGGGAAGAGCGGCTTCCACTCCGGCGCGGCGCTCGACCAGTCGTAGACGCTCGTGACGCGCGTGCGCGGGCCGCCGTCCTCCCCGGGCTCGAGCGGCTCGAGCCGGTACCCGTAGGTGTGGCCGATCTGGGGTCGGATGCGACCGAGCACCGTCCAGGCGATCTCGCGCTCCGCCTCGTACGCGGTGATCGTCACGGTGACGTCGTACTCGCCCATCTCGGGGAGGTCGCCGAGCGCCTCACGATCCATGTGCACGGCGAACCGGTCGCCCACGGCCGAGACCCGCTCGCCGGTCGCGCTCTGCAGCATGCCGGAGGCGTCGATCGCGACGTGCCCCTGCGGGTCGGCCAGGACCTCGAAGATCGACGCCGGACTCGCCACGATCACCCGCTCGGCCTCGAGGCGCTCGATGGTGGAGGGCTGCTCGCTCATGCCGCGACCCTACGCACCGGGCTCGGGAGTCGCGTGGCCGCCCGCCCGGCCGTCGCCAGCGCGCCCCGGCACCGGACTGGTCAGGGAGAACTGGACGTTGTCAGGGGAAGTTTCCCCTGACAACGTCCAGTTTCCCCGGATGTCCGGGGAAACCTGCAGGCGTCAGCCCAGCAGCGCCCGCTCGGCGCCGATGGTGGTGTCCTCGCCGTGGCCGGTGTGGACGACGGTGTCGTCGGGCAGGTCGAACAGCCGGGCCCGGATGGAGGCCTCGAGGGTCGGCCGGTCGGAGAACGAGCGCCCGGTGGCGCCGGGGCCGCCGTGGAAGAGCGTGTCGCCGGTGAACACGCAGCCCAGCGCCGGCGCGGAGAAGCAGACGGCGCCCGGGGCGTGGCCAGGGGTGTGGAGCGCCGTCAGCACGACCGCGTCGTCGCCGGCGCCGACGGTGATCTGCTGGCCGTCGGCGAGGTCGACGTCCCACAGGTGCTCGCCGGTCTCGGCGTCGCCGTGGGTGAGCTCCCAGAGCGGGCGCTCGTCGGGGTGCAGCAGGATCGGCGCGGTGACCCGCTCGCGCAGCGCCGGCGCGGCCCGGCAGTGGTCGTCATGGGCGTGGGTGAGCAGGATCGCCGTGACCCGACGTCCGGCGACGACCTCGAGGATCGCCTCGACGTCGTGGGGCGCGTCGATCACCACGCACGACTCGTCGTCGCCCACGACCCAGATGTTGTTCTCGACGTCGAACGTCTCGCCGTCGAGGCTGAAGGTGCCCGACGCGGTGCCGTGGTCGACCCTCACCGGTCCGGCGGACTCGGCCATCAGAGCACCACGACCGAGCGGAGCACGTTGCCGTCGTGCATCTTCGCGAATGCGGCCTCGACGTCGCGGAGCGCGATCTCCTCGGTGACGAAGGCGTCGAGGTCGAGCCGGCCCTGCCGGTAGAGGTCGACGAGCATCGGGAAGTCGCGGCTGGGCAGGCAGTCGCCGTACCAGCTGGACTTCAGCGATCCGCCGCGTCCGAAGACGTCGATCAGCGGGATGTCGGGGATCGTCATGTCAGGGGTCGGCACGCCGACGAGGACGACGGTGCCGGCGAGGTCGCGGGCGTAGAACGCCTGCCGGTAGGTCTCGGGCCGGCCGACCGCCTCGATCACGACGTCGGCGCCGAAGCCGCCGGTGAGCTCCTGGATCGCGGCCACCGGGTCGGTCTGCGAGGAGTCGACGGTGTGCGTCGCGCCCAGCGCCTTGGCCTTCTCCAGCTTCTTCGCGTCGATGTCGACGGCGATGATCGTGTGCGCCCCGGCGAGCGCCGAGCCGGCGATCGCGGCCACCCCGACGCCGCCGCAGCCGATCACCGCCACCGACTTCCCGCGCGTCACGCCGCCGGTGTTGATCGCGGCGCCGAGACCGGCCATGACGCCGCAGCCGAGCAGGCCCACCGCCGCCGGACGTGCCGCGGGGTCGACCTTCGTGCACTGGCCCGCCGCCACGAGCGTCTTCTCCGCGAACGCCCCGATGCCCAGCGCCGGCGAGAGCTCGGCCCCGGCGTCCGGGCCGTCGGCCAGCGTCATCCGCTGGGTCGCGTTGTGGGTCGCGAAGCAGTACTGGGGCTCGCCCCGCTCGCACGCCCGACACTGCCCGCAGACCGCACGCCAGTTCAGGACGACGAAGTCGCCCGGCGCCACCGACGTGACGTCGGGCCCGACCGCCTCGACCACCCCGGCCGCCTCGTGGCCGAGCAGGAAGGGGAACTCGTCGTTGATGCCGCCCTCGCGGTAGTGCAGGTCGGTGTGGCAGACCCCGCAGGCCTGCACCGCCACCACGGCCTCGCCCGGCCCCGGGTCGGGGACGTTGATCGTGACGAGCTCGACCGGCTCGCCCTGGCGGCGCGCGACGATGGCCTGGACCTGCTGCATGGGGACTCCTGAGGGGGCGTGGGCCACCGTCGATGGTGGCTCCGATCACACCCTAGGGGCGCCGCCAAGGAGGCCGGAACGGCTCGCGCAGCCCACCCTCGGCACCGTCGGACAGGCCGGGGTCATCCGGCGAGGACCTCGGTGACCGGCAACGAGGAGTCGGCCGGCAGGTCCAGCGACGAGGGCGTGCGACCCCGGGCGACCATCTCCGCGCCGAGCGCGGCGACCATCGCGCCGTTGTCGGTGCACAGCCCCGGACGCGGCACCCGCACCCGCACCCCGAGCCGCTCGGCGCGCTCGACCGCGAGCGCGCGCAGCCGAGAGTTGGCCGCGACCCCGCCCCCGATCAGGAGGTCCTCGACGCCCTCGCTCGCCGCGGCGTCCAGCGCCTTGCGCACCAGCACGTCGCAGACGGCCTCCTGGAAGGACGCCGCGACGTCGGCCACCGGCACCGGCTCGCCGCTGCGCTCGCGCGCCTCGACCCACCGGGCCACCGCGGTCTTGAGCCCCGAGAAGGAGAAGTCGAAGCGGTGACGCTCCAGGTCGCGGCGCGAGGAGAGCCCGCGCGGGAAGTCGATGGCGACGCCGTCGCCCTCGCGCGCCGCGCGGTCGATGTGCGGGCCGCCCGGGAACGGCAGGCCGAGCAGCCGGGCGACCTTGTCGAACGCCTCGCCGGCCGCGTCGTCGATCGTCGCGCCGAGCGGGTCGACCCCGCCGGTGGCGGTGACGTCGGTGACCCGCAGCAGGCTGGAGTGGCCGCCGCTGACGAGCAGCGCGAGGCACGGCTCGGGCAGCGGGCCGTGCTCGAGCTGGTCGACCGCCACGTGCGCGGCGAGGTGGTTGACCCCGTAGAGCGGCTTGCCCAGGCCCCACGCCAGCGCCTTGGCCGACGCGACGCCGACCAGCAGGGTGCCGGCGAGTCCGGGACCATGGGTGACGGCGACGGCGTCGACGTCGGCCAGCCGGACGCCGGCCGTCTCGCAGGCGCGCTCGATGGTCGGCACCATCGCCTCGAGGTGCGCCCGGCTCGCGACCTCGGGCACCACCCCACCGAAGCGCGCGTGCTCCTCGACGCTGCTGGCCACCGCGTCGGCCAGCAGGGTGCGGCCCCGGACGATGCCGACGCCGGTCTCGTCGCACGAGGTCTCGATGCCGAGCACCAGCGGCTCGTCGCTGCTCCCGCCCACGGACGTCCCCCTCCTCACGATCCTCCGCAGCCCCGGCCGAGGCCGAGCCGCATCACGACGGCGGTCGCGCCGTCGGCGTAGTAGCGGGGTCGTCGGTCGACCTCCACCAGGCCCCGCGCGGCGTAGAAGGCCTGCGCCCCGCGGTTGTCCGCCCGCACCTCCAGCAGCAGCCGGTCGGCGCCCGCGGCCCGGCCGGCCTCGACGACCGCGGCCAGCAGGGCCGAGGCGACGCCGTGACGACGCGCCTCGGGGGCGGTCGCGATGCGCTGCAGGTCGGCGATGTCGCCCACCAGGCTGGCCACCGCGTGGCCCACCACCCGGCCGGCCCGCTCGGCCACCAGGTACCGCACGGTCGGGAGCCCGCCCGCGAGCCCGTCGGCGATCAGGGCGGGCGACCAGGCGTCGGCGCCGAGCCCGGCGCGCTCGAGGGCGACGACGGCGTCGAGGTCGTCGGGGGTCGCCTCCCGCACGGCGACGCCGAGGGCGCCGACGTCGGCCACGGCGCTCACGACACCGGCTTACGCGCGCCGGGCGTCTCGGCGTCGGGGCGGCGCAGGTAGAGAGGCTCGGGGTCGCCGAGCTCGACCAGCTCGCCGGCGACGGCCCGCGCGAGCCAGCCGGCGCTGGGACGCAGCGGCATCGGCTCACCGGCGGCGCGCAGCGCGTCGGGGTAGAGCAGCGCCCCCTCCCCGACGACCGGCAGTCCCGGGGGCAGCGTGGCGGCGAGCGCGTCGGCGCGTCCCACGACCGGCCCGTCGACCCGGCGGCCCTCGGCGTCGTAGGTGGCCAGGTGCACCTCGCGGCGCCGGGCGTCGGAGGCCGCGGCGAACCCGGCGTCCAGCCCCGGCAGGCGCTGCGCGACGGCCTCGAGCGCCAGGACGTCGAGCGAGCAGACGCCGTACACCGGCAGGTCCAGCACATGGGCGAGCGTGCGGGCCGTGACGAGCCCGACCCGCAGGCCGGTGAACGGTCCGGGGCCGACGCCGACGGCGACCGCGGTGAGGTCGTGCCGGTGCGCGTCGCAGGCGCGCAGCGCGGCGTCGACCAGCGGCATGACCTGCTCGCCGTGACGCATCGGCTGCTCGGAGACCCGCTCGTCGACCACGTCGACGCCGTCGTGCAGGGCCACGCTCACCTGGGGCGAGGAGGTGTCGAGGGCGAGCAGCACGCGGCCGAGGCTAGCGCCTCCCCGATCCTGGCCCGCTCGCCCCGTGCCGGACGGGGCGTCCCGTGCTATAACTCTTGCAAGTCGATCGACTTTAACGACCGAAGGGGACGCGCCGTGGAGATCATCGCCCTCGAGGTCGCGCACCTCGACAACGTCTGTCACCTCGTCCACGACGGTCGCCGGGCCCTGGTGGTCGACCCGCCGCGCGACCTGCGGGCGGTCGAGCACGCCGCGCGCGTCGCCGGCGTCGAGATCGCCGTGGTGGCCGACACCCACCTCCACCACGATCACCTCTCGGGCGCGCTCGCCCTGGCCCGCCGCCACGGCGCCGACTACCTGCTCTCCGCCGAGGAGTCCGTGGCCTTCGAGCGGGTCGGCACGCGCGACGGCGACGTCCTGCGGGTCGGCCGCCTCGAGGTCGAGGTGCTGGCCACCCCGGGACACACGCGTCACCACCAGGCCTTCCTCGTCCGCGACCCCGAGGGGGGCCCGGACGCGCTGCTCAGCGGCGGCTCCCTGCTCCGCGGCACGGTCGGCCGCACCGATCCGACCTCGCCCGCCGCGGCCCGCGACCTCGCCGGCATGCAGTGGGCGGGCCTGCGCGTGCTCGCCGGACTCGACCCGGCCACCCGGCTGCTGCCCACCCACGGCCCTCGCAGCGTCTGCGCCGCCCGCCTCCCCGCCGCGGCCGACGGGCGTCGATGTGCCGGCGTCGGCGAGCCCTCCGCCCGTCGCGACGACGGCACGCTCGCCGACGAGCTGCGCGCCAACCCCGCCCTCCGCCTGTCCCGGGAGACCTTCGTGCACGACCTCCTCGCCGACCCCGGCCCCCTCCCCCGCCAGCAGCACCGCAGCCGCTCCGTCGCCGCGCTCAACCGCACCGGGGCCGGACGCGCCCCCGTCCGCACCGCCCGTCCGGCCACGGCCGCGGAGGTCTCCGACGCCGTCCTGCGCGGCTCGTGGGTGATCGACCTGCGCGACCGCCGCCGCTTCGCCACCGGCCACCTGCCCGGCTCGATCAGCGTCGAGCACGGCGCCGGGCTGGCCGCGCACGTCGGCTGGCTCGTCCCCTGCGAGGACGACCTGGTGCTGCTCACCGACTCCCCCGACCGCCTCGCCGAGGCCGTGCACCAGCTCGCCGAGCTCGGCATCGACGCCGTCACCACACACGTCGTCGACGAGCGGCGGCCGGACGCCGTCACCCTCGAGGCGCGGTGCCGTCGGGCCGACTGGCGCACCTACGCGCTCCAGCTCGACCTCGCGGACGCCACGAGCGCGACGCCGGTGCTCGTCGACGTCCGCGACCGCGCCGAGTTCGACGCCGGCCACCTGCCGGGCGCCGTCCACCTGCCGCTGCACGAGATCGAGACCCGCGCGCACGAGCTGCCGGCCGGCGAGCTGTGGGTGCACTGCCGCACCGGCCAGCGCGCCGGGGTGGCCAGCAGCCTGCTCCAGCGCCTCGGACGCGTCGTCGTGCACCTGGACGACCGGTGGGAGAACGCCGCCGAGCTCCTCCTGCCCCTCGAGGTCGGGGCCGCGGCGGGCACCGCCGCCTGACCCTCCGCCGTCCGGCACCGGCGGCCCGGCACAGTGGGGGCATGACCCGCACCCGAGGCCGCGTCCGACACCTCGAGCCGACCGTCGGGCTGGCGCGCGCCGACGCCGCGGCCCGACTCGACGGCGCGCTCGCGGCCGCGCCGCTCGACGTCGTCCGCACGCGGCTCTACACCGCCGCCGAGCTCTACGACGCGCCCGCGTACGCCGACACGCTCGACGCCCGCGCCTACGCCTGGGCCCGGCAGCCGCGCACCCCTGCGGCCGCCCTGGCCGGCGCGCTCCACGACCACGCCATCGACCAGGCGCTCGAGGGCTGGGTCGCCGAGCGCCGGCGCGGGCCGTCGGGCGGCGGGATCGTGGGGGTCATGGGCGGCCACGCGGTCGACCGCGACGCCCCGGCGTACCGCGACGCCGCGCGGCTGGGCCTGCGGCTGGCGGCGCGCCACGTCGTGGCGACGGGCGGCGGCCCGGGGGCGATGGAGGCGGCCTCGCTGGGCGCCCGCCTGGCCGGCCTCGACGACGCCGCGACCGCGCTGGACGAGGCCCTGGCCCTGCTCGCGCCGGTGCCGTCGTTCCGGCCCTCGATCGACGCCTGGCTGACGACCGCGCAGGAGGTGTGCGCCCGTTGGCCCTCGAGCCGCGACGGCCTCGGCATCCCCACCTGGCACTACGGCCACGAGCCGCCCTCGCTGTTCCCCTCGGCGATCGCGAAGTACCTGCGCAACGCCCTCCGCGAGGCGATCCTGCTCGAGGTCTGCGACGCCGGCATCGTCTTCCTGCCCGGCGCGGCCGGCACCGTCCAGGAGGTCTTCCAGGACGCCTGCGAGAACTACTACGCGGCGGAGGCCGAGGTGGCGCCGATGGTGCTCGTCGGCGTGCGGCACTGGACCGAGGAGCTGCCGGTCTGGCCGCTGCTGCGCCGCCTGGCCCAGGGGCGCGCGATGGCCGAGCGGCTGCACCTGGTCGACGACGTCGACGAGGCGGCGGCCGTCCTCGCGGGCTGAGCCCGCGGGTCGGGCCTCCGGATCAGCCGGCCGCCTGCACCGCGGCGACGTCCGGACCGGCGACGTCGCGGTAGTGCTCGACCAGCGCGGTGGTGACGGCGTGCCACGAGCGCTGCTCGACGCTGCGCCGGGCGGCCAGGCCCATGCGACGACGCAGGAGCGGATCGCGGGTCAGCCGGTCGACGTGGGCCGCCAGCTCGTCGGCGTCGCCGGGCGCGTACAGGAGGCCGGCGACGCGGTCGGCGACCACGTCGATCGGTCCGCCGGCGCGCGGGGCGACGACCGGGACGCCCGAGGCGAGCGCCTCCTGGGCCGACTGGCAGTAGGTCTCGTGCCGGCCGGTGTGGACGAACACGTCGAGCGAGGCGTACGCGGCGCCCAGCTCCTCGCCGTGCAGCACGCCGAGGAACGCGGCGTCCGGCAGCACCGTGCGCAGTCGCTCCGCCTCCGGGCCGCCGCCGACGAGCACGAGCCGGTAGCGCGGGTCGCGGTCGATCGACGCCAGGAGCTCGAGCTCCTTCTCGGGGGCCAGGCGCCCGACGTAGCCGACGAGCAGCCGGCCGTCCCGCAGGCCGTCCGCGCCGAGCAGCTCGGCACGCAGGTCGTCGTCGCGACGCTCGGGGTGGAAGCCGGCGAGGTCGACGCCACGGGGCCACAGCGCGACGTTGTCGATGCCGAGCCCCTCGAGCTGGCGCAGGCTCGCCGTCGAGGGAGCCAGCGTGCGGTCGCAGCGGGCGTGGATGCGGCGGGTCAGCGCCGCCATGGCCCGGACGCCGCCGGGGATGTCGTAGCGCTCGGCGAAGCCGACGAGGTCGGTCTGGTAGATCGCGACGGTGGGGATGCCGAGCTCCTCGGCGGCCCGCACGGCCTGGTGGCCGAGGGTGGCGGGCGAGGCGACGTGGACGACGTCGGGGGCGAACCCGATCATCGTCGCGCGCAGGCGCCGGCGGGTCTCCAGGCCGATGCGGAAGTCCTTGTAGAACGGCAGGTTCGCGCCCCGGGCCCGGACGACCCGGAAGCCCGCGTAGGTCTCCGGGCCGGTCGGCGCCACCAGCAGCGCCTCGTGACCCTCGGCGGCCAGGTGGTCGAGGACGCGACGCACCGAGTTGGTGACGCCGTTGACCTGGGGCAGGAAGGACTCGGCGACGACGAGGACCCGGAGGCGGTCGCCGGTGCGCGGCAGCGAGTGCAGGTTCACGTGCCGTCACGCTAGGAGCGGCTCGGCAACGAGCCCGGAGCCTCAGGTGGCCGGCATGTGAATGTCGCGTGGCGACGGCGCGGTCGCGGGCGTGACGCCCGTCATGCCCGCCCTGCCCGGCGTCGCGCTCACCTCATCGCAGCGGCAGCCGGTAGGCGGTCTCGACGCCGTGCTCGACGAACCCGGCACGGTCCGCGGCCCGGACGTCGTCGCTGCGGGTGCGGATCAGCGCGAGGTCGAGGCCGACGGAGGTCGCCTCGGCGAGCCGGTGCGCCAGCAGGGCCCGGTGGACGCCGGCGCCCCGGGCGTCCGGACGCACGGCCGCGCCCCACAGCCGCACGACCGCGCCGTCGCGGGTGGCGCCGGCGGAGCCGACCGCGACGCCGCGCCGCCGGGCCAGGAACCAGGACGCCTCGGGCATCTCGGCGTCCGCGCGCAGGGCGTCGGTGAGCTCGTCCTCGTCCAGCGGCTCGGTGCCGAACGCCTCGGCGCCGACGTCGGTGGCCGCGCGCAGCTCGGCGCGGGAGTCGACGGTGCGCACCTCGACGTCGTCCGGCACCCCGGCGGCGAGCAGGGCCCGCAGGGCGTCGAGCGGGTCGGCCGCCAGCACCCGCACCCGGTCGACGGCCGCTCCCCCGCGCAGCAGGACGTCGCGCTCGAACTCCGCCGGATGTCCCGACCTGGCCCACCAGGTCATCTCCGCGACGCCCCAGCCGAGGGCGATCTCGCGCACCTCGTCGATCACCTGCCGCACGGTGCGGCGCAGCGGACCCAGCCAGACCAGCTGCACGCCGGCGCCGCTCCACGCCGGGTGGGAGACCAGCCGGTACTCCGGCGTCGCGACCTCGACGGCGTCGTCGGGCACGTGGGTCCAGGCCGCCGCGGCGGCGTGGACGCGGGCGGCATCGAGGGTCACGCGGCGACGGTAGACCGGCGCGCCCAGGCCGCCGCCGTGATCACCGGGATGGACCGGATCCCCGGCCCGGTCGACGTCCGGGCGCACGTCCCTCCGGGAGTGACCGTCGGCGACTACTCCGACGCAGCCAGCTGGCCGCAGGCGCCGTCGATCTCGCGGCCGCGGGTGTCGCGGACGGTCGTCGGGATGCCCTTGGCCTCGAGCCGTCGGACGAACTCGCGCTCGTCGGCGGGGTCGGACGCCGTCCACTTGCTGCCCGGCGTCGGGTTGAGCGGGATCAGGTTGACGTGCACCCAGCCCCAGTCGCCGTAGGACCGCAGGACGTCGCCGAGCAGGTCGGCGCGCCAGGCGTGGTCGTTGATGCCGCGCATCATGGCGTACTCGATGGAGACGCGGCGCTTGGTCAGGCGGGCGTAGTCCCAGGCGGCCTCGACGGTCTCGGCGACCGAGAAGCGGGTGTTGATCGGCACGAGCTCGTTGCGCAGCTCGTCGTCCGGCGCGTGCAGGCTCAGCGCGAGGGTGACCGGGACGCCCTCCTCGGCGAGCTGGCGGATGCGCGGGACGAGGCCGACCGTCGAGACCGTGATGCCGCGGGCCGACATGCCCAGGCCGTCGGGCGTGGGGTCGGTGAGCCGACGCACGGCGCCGATGACGGCGGAGTAGTTGGCCAGCGGCTCGCCCATGCCCATGAACACGACGTTGGAGACGCGGCCGGGCCCGCCCGGGACCTCGCCGCGGGCCAGCGAGCGGGCTCCGGCGACGACCTGCTCGACGATCTCGGCGGTGCTCATGTTGCGCTGCAGGCCGCCCTGGCCGGTGGCGCAGAACGGGCAGGCCATGCCGCACCCGGCCTGGCTGGAGACGCAGATCGTGGCGCGGTCGGGGTAGCGCATCAGCACCGACTCGACCAGCGAGCCGTCGAAGAGCCGCCACAGCGTCTTGCGGGTGGTGCCCTTGTCGGCCTCGAGCGTGCGCAGGGGCGTCATCAGCTCGGGCAGCAGGGTCGAGACGAGATCGGCACGCTGGGCGGCCGGCAGGTCGGTCATCTGCTCGGGGTCGTCGGCCAGCCGCGCGAAGTAGTGCGTCGAGAGCTGTCGGGCCCGGAAGCCGGGGAGCCCGTTCTCCTCGAGCAGCGCCTTGCGTCCGGCCGGGTCGAGATCGGCCAGGTGGGCGGGCGGCTTGCCGCGTCCCTTCGGCGGGTCGAAGACCAGGGGCAGGGGCTTGGGTGCGTCGGACATCGCGACCAGTCTCCCACCGGCCGCGCCGGCGGGCAGCATCCGCGCGGGCGTCAGGTCTGGCGGTTCACCAGGAACCACAGGACGCCGGCGGCGACGACGCCGACGACGAGCAGCGTCGAGACCATGCCCAGCGCGAGGTAGCGACCCAGCCGACGGGTGCTCGGGGCGGCGATCAGACCGATCGGCACGACCAGGGCGAGCAGCACGAACGCGAAGAGCGAGGTGACGGCGTCCTGGCTGACGAGGGCCGAGAGGATCGCGGCGTAGAGGCTCGGCACGACGATGACGAAGAGCATGCCGCCGAAGAAGCCGGCCAGGGGCGTGAAGACGGGGTGGTCGCGGTGCCACCAGCGCGCCTGACGACGGCGGGTGCCGACCCGCGGGCCGCCGTCGCCCGGGACGGCCGGCATCACCCGGGTCTGGTCGCTCTCCACCCCCTGAGCGTACTGGCGGCGCGCGGGCTGCGCGTCGGGAGCCGGCTCAGAAGACGGCATAGTGCAGCAGGAGCCAGATCGGGGCGATCGTCGCGAGCAGGGAGTCGAGGCGGTCCATCAGCCCACCGTGCCCCGGGACGATCTGGCTCATGTCCTTGATGCCGAGGTCGCGCTTGATCACCGACTCGCACAGGTCGCCGAGCGTCGCCATGACCACGGCGATGAGCCCGAGAGCCACGCCCACCCACCAGTCGCCGTCGAGCAGCCACACGACCAGCGCGACGCCCGCGCCGACGGTGGCGAGGACGGAGCCGGCGAAGCCCTCCCAGGACTTCTTCGGCGAGATGACCGGGGCCATCGGGTGGCGTCCGAACAGCACGCCCGCGACGTAGCCGCCGATGTCGGAGGCGATCGTGACCAGGATGAACGCGATGATGCCGGCGACGCCGTCGTCGCGCAGGCCGCCGCCGGTGCGGCCGCCCTCGGAGAGCATCAGGGCGACGAACGAGCCCAGGAACGGCACGTAGACCAGCGTGAACACCGAGGCGGTGGCGTTCATGACGTAGCCGTCGATGCCGCGGCGCAGCAGCCACAGCATGATCGCCAGCGCGGTGACCGCCGTCGCCGTCACCAGCGCCGGCGGACCCCACAGGTAGGCCACCAGCGTCATGACGACGCCGCCGACCATGAGCGGCTGCTCGGGCAGGTCGATGCCCTTCGCCGAGAAGCCCTTGTGCAGCTCCCAGACCGCGCCGACGACCGCCGCGGCGACGATCAGCATGAACAGCGCCTTGGCGAACAGCAGCGACGCCGCGATCGACACCAGCAGGACGGCAGCGGACGCGAACGCGGCCCGCAGGTCGCGTCCGGCCCGGCCGTGGTCCTTCTGCGGCGGCGCCGTGGTCTGCCCGGTCATCGGGAGGGGAGGTGGTCGAGGCGGTCAGACCTCGAGCAGCTCCGCCTCCTTGCTCTTGAGCATCTCGTCGATCGCGTCGGTGTGCTTCTTGGTCATCGCGTCGAGCCGCTTCTCGGCGCCGGTGACGTCGTCCTGGCCGACCTCGCCGTCCTTCTCGAGCTTCTCCAGGCCCTGCTTGCCGCTGCGGCGCAGGTTGCGGACGGCGACGCGGCCATCCTCGGCCTTGCCCTTCGCGACCTTGATGAACTCCTTGCGGCGCTCCTCGGTGAGCTCGGGGAACACACAGCGCAGCACCTTGCCGTCGTTGGCGGGGTTGATGCCGAGGTCGGAGTCGCGGATCGCGCGCTCGATGTTGCCCATGGCACCGACGTCGAAGGGCTGGATCAGGATGATCCGGGCCTCGGGGGCGGTGAAGGACGCGAGCTGCTGCAGCGGGGTCGGCGAGCCGTAGTAGTCGACGACGATCTTGTTGAACATGCTCGGGTGGGCCCGGCCGGCGCGGATCGCCGCGAACTCCTCGCGGGTGGCCTCCACCGACTTGCTCATCTTGGCGTCGGTCTCGCTGAGGATGTCGTTGATCAACGGATGCTCCTGAGTCGGTGGCGTCGGTGCCGGGTGCGGGTGGTGCTGCGTGCCGGAGTGCCGGTCACGGGTGGACCAGCGTCCCGATCCTCTCACCCTGCACCGCGGCGAGGATGCTGCCCTCGACGTCCATGCCGAAGACGATCATCGGCAGGCGGTTCTCGCTGCACAGGGTGAAGGCGGTCTGGTCCATGATCGCCAGGCCCTCGGCGATGGCGCGGTCGTAGGTGAGGTCGTCGTACTTGGTGGCCGTGGGGTCCTTGCGCGGGTCGGCGGAGTAGACGCCGTCGACGCCGCTCTTGGCCACGAGCACGACCTCGCAGCGGCTCTCCAGGGCTCGCTGCACCGCGACGGTGTCGGTGGAGAAGAACGGCATGCCCATGCCGGCGCCGAAGATGACGACGCGGCCCTTCTCCATGTGCCGGATCGCCCGACGCGGGATGTACGGCTCGGCGACCTGGCCCATGGTGATGGCGGTCTGGACGCGGGTCTCGACGCCCATCTTCTCGAGGAAGTCCTGCAGCGCCAGGCAGTTCATGACGATGCCGAGCATGCCCATGTAGTCGGCGCGCACGCGGTCCATGCCGCGCTGCTGCAGCTCGGCGCCGCGGAAGAAGTTGCCACCGCCGGTGACGACCGCGATCTGCGTGCCCGTGCGGGCCACCCCGGCGATCTCGGCGGCGATCTTCTGCACGACGTCGGGATCGACGCCGACGTTGCCGCCGCCGAACACCTCACCCGACAGCTTGAGCAGCACACGCTGATATCCGGTCACTCGTCCCGTCCCCTCGTCCGACCCTCGCGTCGCAGCGACCCTATCGCCCGCTCAGCCACGGTCGGCACGCGGACCTCGCCCCGGCCCTCGCCCCCGACGACACGGGCCCGGACGCGGACGAGCCGGCCGCCCCCTGGGGACGGCCGGCTCGGCACGGTGCTGCGGGTGCGACCTCGGGTCAGGCGCCGACCTCGAAGCGGGCGAAGCGGGTGACGCTCGTGCCCGCGGCGTCGAGGACCTGCTTGACCGACTTCTTCGCCTCGAAGACCGACTCCTGGTCGAGCAGGACGATCTCCTTGAAGAAGGCGTTGATCCGGCCCTCGACGATCTTCGCGACCGCCGCCTCCGGCTTGCCCTCCTCGAGGGTCTTCTTGGTGAGCACGTCGCGCTCGGCCTCGACGACCTCGGCCGGGACCTGGTCGCTGGTGAGGAACTGCGCCTTGAGGGCGGCGGCCTGCTGCGCGGCCTGGCGGGCCGCGGCCTCGTCGCCGGTGTACTCCACCAGGACGCCGAGGGTCGGGGGCAGGTCGGTGGCCTTCTTGTGCAGGTAGGCCACGGTGGTGCCCTCGAAGTAGGCGACCTGGCCCAGCTCGATCTTCTCGCCGATGGTGATCGCGAGCTCCTGGACGGTCTCGCCGACGGTCTTCTCGCCGAGCGAGACGGCCTTGAGGGCCTCGGCGTCGCCGACCTTGTGGGCGTCGGCGGCGTCGGCGATCTGCTGCGCGGCCGCGACGAACGCCTCGTTCTTGGCCACGAAGTCGGTCTCGGCGAGCAGGCTGACGATCGCGTTGCCCGAGGTGGCGACGAGACCGGCGGAGGTCTCGCGCTCGGCGCCGCGGGCGGCCGCCTTCGCGGCGCCCTTGACGCGGAGCAGCTCGACCGCCTTGTCGAAGTCGCCGTCGGACTCGTCGAGCGCCTTCTTGCAGTCCATCATTCCGGCCTGCGTCGTCTCACGGAGCTTCTTGACGTCGGCAGCGGTGTAGGCCATGTGGGGTCCTATCGGATCGGTGCGGAACGGGTCGGGTGCTCAGGCCTCGGCGGGGGCGTCGGCCGGAGCCTCGGCCTGGGCCTCGCCGGCCTGCTCGGCGGCGGCCGTGGCGGCCTCGCCCTCGGAGGACGCGCCGGTGGCGGCCTCGGCGGCCGGGGCCGCGTCGGCGGAGGTGGCGGTCTCGGCGGCCTGCTCGGCGTCGCCGGCGAGGAGCTCGCGCTCCCACTCGGCCAGCGGCTCCTCGGGGGCCTCGGCACCGGCCTTGGCGCCGGAGCGGGCGATGAGGCCCTCGGCGACGGCGTCGGCGACGACCCGGGTCAGCAGGCCGACGGCGCGGATGGCGTCGTCGTTGCCCGGGATCGGGAAGTCGACCTCGTCGGGGTCGCAGTTGGTGTCGAGGATGCCGATGATCGGGATCCGGAGCTTCCGGGCCTCCTCGACCGCCAGGTGCTCCTTCTTGGTGTCGACGATCCACACCGCGGAGGGCGTGCGGCTCATCTCGCGGATGCCGCCGAGGGTCTTCTCGAGCTTGTCGCGCTCCCGCTTCATCTGCAGGAGCTCCTTCTTGGTGCGACCCGACCCGGCGACGTTGTCGAAGTCGACGTCGTCGAGCTCCTTGAGGCGGTTGATCCGCTGGTGCACGGTCGTGAAGTTGGTGAGCATGCCGCCGAGCCAGCGCTGGTTGACGTAGGGCATGCCGACGCGCGTCGCCTGCTCGGCGATGGCCTCCTGCGCCTGCTTCTTGGTGCCGACGAACATCACGGTGCCGCCCTTGGCGACGGTCTCCTTGATGAACGCGTAGGAGCGGTCGATGTAGGCCAGCGACTGCTGCAGGTCGATGATGTAGATGCCGTTGCGCTCGGTCATGATGAAGCGCTTCATCTTCGGGTTCCAGCGACGCGTCTGGTGACCGAAGTGGACGCCGCTCTCGAGGAGCTGGCGCATGGTGACGACTGCCATGGGTGTTCTCTCCTGGGATGGCCCGGCGCCGTGTGCGCGTCCTTCGCACCCGCGCTCGCGGGCAGGACGCACCGGCGCGTCGGGCCGGTGGTGGGTTTTCAGTTGCTGCCGGACGACGGGTGCCGAACGGCCCTGATGCCTGCGCGCGGCCCGACCCGCTGGTGCGGGACCGAGGGCCGACGCCCACGGGCGATCGGCTCCCGGAGAGGGAGCCGGCGTGGTCGGCAGGCATGCGGTGTCGACCCTGACGGGTCGCGCCCGCCAGCCTACGGGAGCGCGCGGGCCGCAGCCCAATCGCTGACGCGGGCGGCGGACGCGGGCCGGCGGCCGTCCACAGCCGGTGCGGCGACGCCGCGCTCCACCGATCCGCCCCGGGGCCTGCCGTCCACCGACCTCGCCCGGGCAGGGTCGCCGCATGGCTCCGCGCACGACGTCCCGGTCCCCGGCCCGTACGAGGGTCCGCTCGCGGCTCGACGCCCCGGCGGTCCGCCTCCTCGCCGCGGCGCTGGTCGGCACGGTCGCCTGCGCGCCGACGTCCGCGCGCGCCGACGGGCCGGCGCCCGCCGGAGGGGCGTCCTGGCCGCTGGCGCCGAGCGAGGTCGTCCGCCGGTTCGAGGCACCGCCCGACCCGTATGCCGCCGGGCACCGTGGCGTCGACCTGCTCGGCCGCACCGGCGACCCGGTGCACGCGGCGCGGGCGGGCCGCGTGCTGTTCGCCGGTCCGCTCGCGGGGCGCGGGGTGCTCGTCGTCGGGCACGACGACGGCACCCGCACGACCTACGAGCCGGTCGCCGCGGCCGTCGCCCGCGGGGACGCGGTGCCCGAGGGCGCGCTCATCGGCCGGCTGGAGGCGGCTCCGTCGCACTGCGCCCCGCGAGCCTGCCTGCACTGGGGCTGGCGGCGGGGTGAGACCTACCTCGATCCGCTGACGCTGCTCGGCGCAGGTCCGGTGCGGCTGCTGCCGCTGGACGGCGGCCGCCCGACCCGAGCGCTCACCGGGTCGTCGCGCTCCGCTCCCGCGCCCACTCCGACGCCAACCCCGACGGACGTGCTCGGCTCGGCGCTGACCGCGTCGGCCCCGGGTCTCGGGTTCGGCGTCGTGCCTGCGGCCCCGTGACTCGCTGACTCCCTGGCGCCCGGACTCCCCCGTGGCGTCAGGCGCGGGGATGCGCCTGCCGGTACGCCCGCCGCAGCCGATCGGTGCTGACGTGGGTGTAGAGCTGAGTGGTCGCGAGCGAGGCGTGGCCGAGCAGCTCCTGCACCGACCGGAGGTCCGCGCCGCCCTCGAGCAGATGCGTCGCGGCGGAGTGGCGCAGACCGTGCGGGCCGATGTCGGGAGCGCCGGGCACTTGGGCGATCCGCTGGTGCACGAGCCGGCGCACGGCGCGCTGGTCGAGCCGGGCCCCGCGGACGCCGAGGAGCAGCGCGGGGCCCGAGTCCGGGCGCGCCAGCGCCGGCCGGCCCACGCCGAGCCAGGCCTCGACCGCCCGGGCCGCCGGGGCGCCGTAGGGCACCGTGCGCTCCTTGTCGCCCTTGCCGATCACCCGGGCGAGGCGGCGCTCCCGATCGAGGTCGTCGACGTCGAGGCCGACCAGCTCGCCCACGCGCACGCCCGTGGCGTAAAGCAGCTCCAGCACCGCGACGTCACGGAGCCCGGTGGGGCCGTCGTCCTCGGCCGCGGCGGCGATGGCGCCGGCGATGAGGTCCGACGCCTCGTCGGGCCGCAGGACCGCCGGCAGCTCGCGGTGGGCCTTCGGGCGGGCGAGCGCGGCCCCCGCGTCGACGCTCGCGCGTCCAGAGCGGGCGAGCCAGGCCGTGAACACCCGCGCCGAGCTGGATCGTCGGGCCAGCGTGGTGCGGGCCCGGCCGGTGGTCTGCTGCAGGGCCAGCCAGCTGCGCAGCGTCCGTAGGTCGAGCTCGGCAGGGTCGGTCTGACCGAGCCGGCCGGCATGGCCTGCGAGCGAGGCGAGATCGACCAGGTAGGCGCGCACGGTGTGCTCGGACAGCCCGCGCTCGTGTCGCAGGTGGCGCTCGTAGTCCGCGAGCGTGGCCGCCCAGGCCTCGGCGACCGTGGGCTCGTCCATGCCGCCTGAGTCTAGGAACCGCGACGCGCGCGCCGTGGGCGACGCGCTCACACCAGCGCGGCCGGCGTGAGGTGCCAGCGATCGTCACGACGCTCGAGCAGGCCGAGGGTCTCCAGCCGCTCCAGCTCCACGACGACGGTGTCCTCGGCGAGACCGGCCGCCCGGGCCAGCCCCAGGACCGAGTCGCTGCCCCGGATGGGCACGGCGTCGAGCAGCTGCGCCTGGGCCGTGGTGACCAGATCGCGCGGTCGGTCGGCGCCGCGCGCGGGAGCCTGGAGGTGCGCGCCGGCCGAGCCGACCAGCTCGAGGACGTCCGCGACGTCGGTGACGAGCTGCGCGCCGCCCGCGCGGATCAGCTGGTGGACGCCCTGGCTGGCGGCGCTGCTCACCGGCCCCGGGACGCCCATGAGCAGGCGGTTGAGCCGTCCGGCCCAGTTGGCGGTGTTCAGCGCGCCGCTGCGCACGGCGGCCTCGACCACGACGGTGCCCGCGGTCAGCGCCGCGATCAGCCGGTTGCGGGCCAGGAACCGGACCCGCATGGGCGCGGCGCCGACCGGCGCCTCGGAGACGACCAGCTGCGACGCGGCGAGGTGCTCGAGCAGGGCGCGGTGCGCCTCGGGGTAGACGCGATCGACGCCGCAGGCCAGCACGGCCAGCGTCGCTCCCCCGCCGCCCAGCGCGCCGCGGTGGGCGGCGAGGTCGATGCCGAACGCCGCGCCCGACACGACGCCGCGGCCCTCGCGAGCCAGCCCCGCGGCGAGGTCGCCGGCGACCTGCACCCCGTAGGTCGTGGCCGAGCGGGCGCCGACGATCGCCAGCGAGCGCGACCACGCGTCCAGCCGCCCCGGCCCTCGCACCCACAGGCCCAGCGGCACGCCGCCCCGGCCGTGGAGCGGCTCGGCCAGCGCGAGGTCGTCGAGCCCGCTGGGCCACTCGTCGTCGCCGGGCATGACGAAGCGGATGCCGAGGCGATGGGCCTGCTCGAGATCGCGGCGGGGCTCGACCTCGGCCAGCCGGGGCCCGAGGTCGTGCAGCTGCGGGAGGCGGGTGCGGGTCAGGAGGGCGTCGTAGACCTCGACGGCGCCGAGCTCGGCGACCAGGCGGGCGGTCGGCAGATGCCCGGGCTCGACGAGCCGGCTCAGCGCGACCCGCGCCAGCCGCTCGGCCTCCGCGCTCATCCGGCACGCTCCGCGAGCGTGGCGACGAGCAGCGGGGAGCCGGCGCGCAGCCGCAGCGCGACGTCGAGCTCGTCCGGTCCGGGTGGCGCGGTGGCCTCCTGGGGATCGTGGCCCGCCGAGACCGCGGCGAGGTCGGCGACCGTCCATGCCAGGCGGTGCACGCGCACCGCGCCGCGGCCGGTGAGGCGGCCGTCGTAGACCCAGGCGTCCAGCGCCGTGGCCGCCGTGGGCGTCAGCGGCCACTCCTCGCGCAGCAGGGGTCCCGGCACGTGGCCGTTGAGCCGCCACCCGCACCCGGCGTAGCGACGGCCCTGACGCTCCCGAGCGGCGGTGACCCGGGCGCGGACGACGGACGAGGGCTCGGGCCGCGCCAGCGGGTCGTTGCGCTCGTGCGGGCGCAGGCCCTCGACGTGACGGGTGATGTCGACGCGGTCCAGCAGCGGCCCCGACAGGCGCGAGCGGTACGAGCGGCGCACCGACTCGCGGCAGGTGCAGCGGTTCTGCCCGGCCGCGACGCGGTACTCGCCGCACGGGCACGGGTTCGCCGCGAGCACCAGCAGCGTGCGGGCCGGGAGCGTGACCATCTCGTCGCGTCGCGCGATCGTGATGTCGCCGCTCTCCAGCGGCTGCCGCAGGGCCTCCAGGACGTCGAGCCGGAACAGGGGGAACTCGTCGAGGAACAGGACGCCGGTGTGCGCACGGCTGAGCTCCCCCGGGGTCACCTGGCCGGAGCCGCCTCCGACGATCGCGGCCTTGGACGCGTCGTGGTGCGGCGCCGCATAGGGCGGACGCCGGACCAGGCCGGTCGTGGCGTCGAGCGCCCCGACCAGCGAGCGCAGCGTCGTGGCCTCGAGGCTCTCCTCGGGGTCGAGGTCGGGCAGGATCGTCGGGATCCGCTCCGCCAGGCTGGTCTTGCCCGCGCCCTTCGGCCCCATCAGCAGCAGGTGGTGGCCACCGGCGGCGGCGACCTCGGCGGCGTAGCGCGCATCGGCCATGCCCGCGAGATCGACGAGGTCGACCTCCTCGACGCGCCCGCTGCCGCGCCAGCTCAGCACCCCGGTGGCCGAGCGGTCGGCCACCGGCGCGGCCGTGGGCACCGCCTCGCCGCTGAGCAGCGCGACGACCTGGCCCAGGGACCGGGCACCGATCACGGCGACCCCCGGCACCAGCGAGGCCTCCTCGGTCTGGGGCTCGGGCACGATCACCGTGTGGGCGCCGCGGCCCACGGCGGCCAGCACCATCGGCAGCACCCCGACGGCAGGACGCAGCCCGCCGTCGAGCGTGAGCTCGCCGATGAGGACGACGCCGTCGAGCACCTCGGGGTCGAGGGCTCCGTCGGCGGCCAGCACCGCGATGGCGATGGCGAGATCGAGGTGGCTGCCGCGCTTGGGCAGGTCGGCCGGGGCCAGCAGCACCGTGACCCGCTTGGTGGACGGCCAGGCCAGATCGGAGTTGAGGACCGCCATCCGGCAGCGGTCGCGGGCCTCCTGCAGGGCGGTGTCGGCGCGGCCGACCAGGGTGAAGCCGACCTGCCCGGGCGAGACGTCGGCCTGCACGTCGATGAGGTGGCCGACCGCGCCGTCGAGGACGACGCAGCGGGAGCGGGCGACGGGCATCAGACCAGCCCCCGCACGTGCTCGAGCACGGAGGGCCCGCGCCGCGGCCGCAGGACGGCGACGAGGTCGACGCGCACCTCGGGCGCCCGGACGCCGTGGGCCTGCTGCCACTCCTCGGCCAGCCGGAGCAGCCGGGCCAGCTTCGCCGGGGTGACCGCCTCGTGCGGGGTGCCGCGGAGCACGGTGGCGCGGGTCTTCACCTCGACGACGACGAGCACGTCGCCCTCGCGGGCGACCAGGTCGAGCTCGCCGGACGGACCGCGCCAGTTCGCGTCGAGCACCACCAGCCCGGCCTGCTCCAGATGGCGTCGGGCGAGGGCCTCGCCGTGGCGGCCGAGCGCGACGCGACGCAGGTCGGGGACGGGGCGGACGGCTCGCGGCGCGGGCTCGGACGGGGTCGCGGGGACGGGACGTGGCATGGCAGGCCTCCTTCGGAGCCCTCAGCCTCGTGCGGGCGCCCGCCGCGTCCCAGGGGTGACGGGCGATCTGGGGAGGACGCCGTCAGCGGCACGCCTGTGGACGCCGGGTGGCTCGGGGCCGCCGACGTCCGACCCTCACTGCCGCAGGATCGGGGTGGAGCAGGAGAGCGGCGGCGTGGAGTCGACGATGACGTCCGCTCCGCCCACCCGCACGCCGAGCAGGTTGGTCAGCGGCGCCACGAGCGCCGAGTTCACCCCGGTGATGAGTGGCGAGACGACCGAGGAGATCACCGGGTTCAGGATGCTGTCGAGCTGGGCCGTCGACAGCGTGATCGGCAGCCCGAGCAGCGTCGCCGTGACGGCGGTGCCGACCTTGGCCGTCGTGCTCCCGAGGGTGAGGTCGCCCGTGCCGGTGGAGTAGACGGTGTCGAAGGCCTGCGGCGGGATCGTGATCGTGAAGGTGGTCGAGGTCGGGCTCACCTGCGTCGACACGGTGACGTTCGTGGTGATGTCGACGCTGACCAGGCCGACCAGCCCGGCCAGGCTCACGGAGCCCTGGACCCGCAGCGGCACCGAGATCGACGAGGTGAGCAGGCCGTTGTCCATCGCCAGGGTCAGGCCCTGCGCGGTCGAGGAGCCGCTGAGGCAGCGCACCGAGGTGAGGGTCGCGGAGGTCGGGGCGAGGTTGACCGCGATCTGCACGGGCCGCCCCGACGGCGAGCCCGCCGAGACCGTGCCCACGAGCGGGATCGTGATGGTCGAGCCCGCGAGATTCGAGCTCAGCGTCACCGACGCCTGCGAGGTGCCGGGCGGGGTCGCGGTGGTCTCCTGGGCGCCGATGCGTCCGCAGTACTTCATGATGTTCTGGATGACCTTGACCTGCGCGGTCGCGGTCGCCAGTCCGGGCAGCGACGTCGACACCGGCAGGCTCACCAGGTTCGAGCCGTTGATCAGGAACGCCGAGCCCGCCACGAGGTCGAGCAGGTTCGTGGACGCGCTGACGGCGGCGTTCGAGCCGGTGCCGAGCGCCAGGAGGCTGCCGATCGCGAAGGTGGCGGTCGAGGAGACCGACGCGGCGAGCGTGTTGAGCAGCGTGACGTTCGCGGTCTGGCCGTTCTTCGTCAGCACCTGGGCGAGGGCCAGGTAGAACGAGCGGTAGGAGACGGTCGTCGTGGCGAGCTGGTCGACGGTGCCGACGCCGAGCGCGACGGCGAGGTCGCTGAGGTCGATCGCCGTCGAGGCCAGGCCCGAATAGCCCGCGGCCGTCAGGTTGAGGTTGGAGTTGATCGCGCTGAGCAGCGGGTTCAGCAGGGTCGAGCTGCCGGAGCGGACCGCCGCCGCGTAGGTGCCGATCTGGAAGCAGGCCGAGGAGTCGGTGACGGCCACCGACGAGCGGTTCGCCGCGCCGGTGCCGGGGGCGAAGGCGAAGGCGAGCCTCGTGCCGGCCGTGACCCGCGTCGCCGAGGGGATGTCCTCGGCGGTGGTGATGCTGATCGAGCCGACCGTGGCGCCGCCGGCGGTGTACGACACCGAGCCCGACGGCGTGAAGACGCCGCCCGCGTACTGCCCGATCTCGACCTTCACCGTCGGCGGGTCGCCGATGGTGGCGGTGTTGCGGCTGACGGAGGAGACGATCGCGGCCTTGAAGGTGGCATCGCCGAGCAGGGCGGCGGAGGTCTGACCGGCCAGCAGCCGCGCGATGTCGAGCGAGACGACGTCGGCCAGGGCCTGCATGTCGCTGCGTGCGACCCGCTGACGCCCGAGGTCGACGGCGAACGCGGTCGAGCCGACGAGGACGACCAGCAGCGTCGCGACGATCGGGATGATCGCGCCCCGCTCGTCGCGGCGGGTCGGACGCACGAGCGGCACCAGGAGCGTCAGCAGCGTCCGCAGGGCCTGCAGGCGCCGCATCAGCTCACCCCCGCGACCGCGGTGTAGCCGAGCTTGGGCGGCAGGACCGCGCCGACGCCGGGGAACGACGGGATGAGCGGGTTGGCGGCGTAGAGGTGGTTGACGTTGACCGAGATGCAGTCGGGCACCGCGGTGGTCTGGGAGGGGGTCGCGGAGCTCACCGACGAGCAGTCGTAGACGCCGACCGCGCAGCTGCCGACCGTCGTCGTGCCGCGCAGCAGGCTGCCGGACGTCGCGGCGCCGCTGATCGAGCACGAGACGCCGTAGCTCTGCAGCGAGTTGTTGAGCGAGGTGACCGCGGCGGCCACCTTCTGCGCCGAGGTGCTCGAGGCCGGCAGCACGGCGGCGGCGCGGGCGGCCTCCGCGGCGCCCTGGCTCAGGGACTGCCGGTAGCTGAGCATGTAGCCGTAGCTGATGATCCCGAAGAGGATCAGGAAGAGCAGCGGTGCGACGAGGGCGAACTCCACCGCGGCCGCGCCCCGCTCGTCGGGGCGGCGCCTCACTCCCAGCATTCGACGTCACCTCAGGTCCGGCGGCCCTCCCGCCTCGATCGCTCAGGCTAGGTCGCCGGACGGACGCCGTCGCGGGGTCCGCGTCGCAGATGACCCGTTCGGGCTACGGCTTGGGCGGATCGATGTCCGAAGGGTTGAGCTCCTCGACGTTCACGTCCTTGAACGTCAGCACCTTGACGCTGCGGGCGAAGCGCGCCGGGCGGTACATGTCCCACACCCAGCAGTCGGTCATGGAGACCTCGAAGAACACCTCGCCGGCCTCCGTGCGCGCCTTCACGTCGACCTGGTTGCACAGGTAGAAGCGGCGGTCGGTCTCGACGACGTACTTGAAGATGCCGACGACGTCGCGGTACTCGCGGTAGAGCGTCAGCTCCATCTCGGTCTCGTACTTCTCGAGGTCCTCTGCGCTCACGACGGCGACTCTAGTGCGGGCTCCAGACCAGCGGCGCGGCGCACGTTGACGAAGCACCAGCGGTGCACCGGGGAGGGCCCGTGGGCCTCCAGCGCCGCGGTGTGGACGTCGGTGATGTAGCCCTTGTGGGTCTTGAAGTCGTACTCCGGCCACGAGACGTCCAGCTCGGTCATGATCCGGTCGCGGGTGACCTTCGCGATCACCGACGCCGCGGACACGCAGGCGGCGACGCGGTCGCCCTTCCAGACCGCGAGCGACGGGACGCCGAGGCCGTCGACCGGGAACCCGTCGGAGAGGACGTAGCCGGGACGCACCGCCAGGCGGGCGGCCGCGCGGCGCAGGGCCTCGACGTTCGCGACGTGCATGCCCAGCCGGTCGCACTCCCCCGGCTCGACGACGACCACCGACCAGGCGAGCGCGCGGCGCACCACCTCGGCGTAGCAGCGCTCGCGCGCGGCCGCGGTGAGCAGCTTGGAGTCGGCGAGACCCGGGACGAGGCCGCGGCGCCCCTCGGGGAGGATCGCGGCGGCCGCCACGAGCGGGCCGGCGCAGGCGCCGCGTCCGGCCTCGTCGACGCCGGCCACCGGACCGAGCTCGTGCCGTCGCAGGGCGCGCTCGTAGCCGTACGCCCCGGCGTCGCGGCGCACCGCGACGCCGCGCGGCAGCCGGCTCACTTGCCGGCGGGCACGTCCGCGAGGCTGTCGGGACGGCCGACGAAGGTGAACCGGTCGAGCGGCCACAGCAGGACGAAGACCTTGCCGACGATCAGGTCGTCGGGCACGTACTCGTCCCCGGGCACGCAGTCGGTCTCGCCCTTCTGGCACAGGTGCACCGTGGAGTCCGCGGAGTTCTGCCGGTTGTCGCCCATGACGAACACGTGGCCCGGCGGCACGGGGCCCGCGGTCCAGGCGTTGGTGCTGCAGTCGGAGATCATCGGGCCGTAGCAGGAGCCCGGGCTGACCCGCGCGTAGCCCTGCTCGTCGACGGACTTGCCGTTGATCTGCAGCCGACCCTGCTTGTCGCAGCAGTGGATGGTGTCGCCGGGCACTCCGATGACCCGCTTCACCAGGTGGCCGCCGGCCGGGTAGAGGCCGATCTTGGTGAGCGCACGGCCGAGGAGGCTGGTGGGGCCGGCCTGCTCGGCGGCGGTGAGCCAGTCGCCGGGGTCCTTGAAGACGATGACGTCGCCGCGCTGGGGCGAGCCGGTCCAGTACGAGACCTTCTGCACCAGGATGCGGTCGTTCTTGACCAGCCCGGGCTCCATCGACTCCGACGGGATGTAGAAGGCCTGCACGAAGAAGGCCTTGAGCACGACCGCGAGGCCTACCGCGATCACGAGCAGCAGGATGCTCTCCTGCCAGACCGGGAGGCCCTTGCGCTTCTGCGGCCGGGCCGTGGCGTCCTCGAGGGACGGGCGGGCCGGGGCGCCGGCCTCGTCGGGGGCCTCGGACGCGTCGGACGACGGCGACCCCTCGACGTCGGTCTGCGGGTCGTGGTCGTTCGAAGTCACGCGAGGAGTGTAGGCGCGGGGTGCCCCGGGGCCGTGATCGGCCGGGCCCCGGACGCACGAGGACCGCGCCCCCGGGACGGGGACGCGGTCCTGACGTGGGCTGCTGCGCGGACGTCAGACGTCGCGGCGCTCCTTGATCTTGGCGGCCTTGCCGCGCAGGTTGCGCAGGTAGTAGAGCTTCGCCCGGCGGACGTCACCGCGGGTGACGACCTCGATGGTCTCGAAGATCGGGGAGTGCAGCGGGAACGTGCGCTCGACGCCGACGCCGAAGGAGACCTTGCGGACGGTGAAGGTGCGGCCGACGCCCGAGCCGTGCACCCGGATGACGACGCCCTGGAAGATCTGGACGCGCGAGCGGCTGCCCTCGACGACCTTCACGTGGACCTTGACGGTGTCGCCCGCGCGGAACTCGGGGAGGTCTGCGCGCTTGACCGCGTTGCCGATCTCGGCGACGACGTTGTGGCTCATGGTGTCTCCTCGCGGATGCCACAGGTCGGCCGCGGTTGAGGACGTGCGGGTGGGCGTCCGCTCGCGAGGCCGGCGGCGCGGGACTCCCCCTGTGGCAGGAGCCCGACGCAGGCCCTCCGTGCGTTCCTCGGAGCGACCCTTCGGCCAGCGGACCTGCGAAGTCTGCCACAGCGCCGGACGGCGTCCGAAATCTCCGGCCGCCGCGACGCAGGGCTCAGCGACGCCGCGGCCGGGTGAGCACCACCGGGCCGGACGGACCGTCGAGCACCTCGCGGACGCGATACCCCGCGCGCCGGTAGCGACGCAGGTTGGCCTCGCTGCGCGCCCCGGTGAACAGCAGCAGCGTGCGCGTCGACGCAGGCGCCATCGCCTCGGCGTGCTCGAGCAGGACGCGCCCCAGGCCGCGGCCGCGCAGATCGGGGGCGACCATCAGCCGACCGATCTCCCAGGTGTCGCCGCCCTCCTCGGAACCCGGGACCACGCGGCCGCGCACCGAGCCGACCAGCCGGCCGGCGAGCCGCACCGTCCAGGTGCGCCAGGTGCGCAGGCCGTCCTCGATGTCGCCCAGCTCCTCGTGCAGCGGCGGGATGGAGAGGTCGTCGTTGGCCAGCGCCTCGGTGACCCAGCAGCAGCGCTGGAGCACCAGGAGCTCGGGCGCGTCGGCGGGCTGCGCCGGCTCGATGGTCCACTCCCCCGTCGGCGCGAGGCTCCCGGCGGCGAGCAGGTCGGGACGGCGCTCGGCCGTGCGCCCGAGCCGCTGCTCGTGACGCCAGGCCGCGATGCGGCCGTGGTCGCCGGAGAGCAGCACGTCGGGCACGTCGAGTCCGCGCCACGACGGCGGCTTGGTGTAGCTCGGGTACTCCAGCAGGCCGTCCTCGTGCGACTCCTCGACCAGGGAGGCGGCGTTGCCCATGAACCCCGGCAGCAGCCGCACGACGGCCTCGGTGACGGCGAGCGCGGCGACCTCGCCGCCGTTGAGCACGTAGTCGCCCAGGCTGATCTCGACCAGCTCGGCCCGGCTCCCGGCGTGGTCGAGCACCCGCTGGTCGATGCCCTCGTAGCGGCCGCAGCAGAAGACCAGCCGCTCGCGGGTGGCCAGCTCGCGGGCCAGGGCCTGGGTGAGCGGGCGGCCCGACGGCGTCGGGACGACGACGGTCGCGCCGTCGATCGCCAGCGCGTCGAACGCCTCGCCCCACGGCTCGGGACGCATCACCATCCCGGCGCCGCCGCCGTACGGGGTGTCGTCGACGGTGCGGTGGCGGTCGTGGGTCCAGGCCCGCAGGTCGTGGACGTGCACGTCGATCAGGCCGCTCGCGAGCGCCTTGCCGGGCAGCGAGAGCCGCAGCGGCGCCAGGTAGTCGGGGAAGATCGTGAGGTAGTCGAGCCGCACGTCAGGACTCGTCGGGCAGCGGGGCGACCAGGCCCGGGCGGTCGGCGACGACGACGCGACCGGCGTCGAGGTCGACCTCGGGCACGAGGGCGGAGACGAACGGGACGAGCGCCTCGCGCCCGTCGGTCGTGTCGATGACGAGGAGGTCCTGCGCGCCGTGCACGAGGGAGGCCACCGTGCCGAGCGGCGTGCCGTCGACGTCGTGGACCGCCAGCCCGATCAGCTGGTGGTCGTAGAACTCCTCGGGGTCCGCCGGACGCTCCTCGGGGTCGACCTGCGCGTGCAGCACCAGGCCGCGGGCGGCCTCGGCGGCGGTGCGGTCGGGGATCTCGGCGAAGGCGACGAGCAGGGTCTGCTGGTGCCAGCGACGCGACTCGACCGTCAGGCTGCGCGGCGCCGCGGCGACCCCGCGCCCGGGCTCGGCGCGCAGCACCGCGCCCGGGGCGAAGCGCCGCTCCGGCTCGTCGGTGCGCACGTCGACGGTGACCTCGCCGCGGATGCCGTGCGGCTTGCCGACGCGTCCGACGACCAGCTCGAGGGTCTCGCCCATGGGTGCCTCCGGTTCGAGGGCCGCGCACGGCCCGGGATGCGGCCGACCCGCCCGGGCGTGGGCCCGGGCGGGTCGGCGGGTGCTGCTTCGGTGCTGCTTCGGTGCTGCTTCGTGCCGAGCGGCGGGATCAGCGACGGCGGTCGACGTCGACGAAGTCGACGCGGGCGCCGTCCTTGCCCGCCAGGGCACCGATGACGGTGCGGAACGCCGAGGCGGTGCGGCCGTTGCGGCCGATCACCTTGCCGAGGTCGTCGGGGTGCACCCGGACCTCCAGGAGCGAGCCCCGGCGCAGCTGCTTGTCGCGCACGACGACGTCGTCGGGGTGGTCGACGATGCCGCGCACCAGGTGCTCGAGCGCCTCGGCGAGCATGCGGCTCAGGCCTCGGCCGGAGCGTCGGCGGTCTCGGCGGGCGCCTCGGCCGGGGCGGCGGCCTCGGCGGCCGGCTCCTCGGTCTTCTCCTCGGCGGCGGGCTCCTCGGCCTTGGGCTCGGCCTTCTTCGACGCCTTCTTGGTGACGGCGTCACCGCTGGCGTCGCCGCCGGCCTCCTTCAGCGCCTCGTTGAAGATCTCGAGCTTGTCGCGCTTCGGGGCGGCGGTCTTCAGCGTGCCCTCGGTGCCCGGCAGGCCCTTGTGCTTCTGCCAGTCGCCGGTGATCTTGAGGATCGCCTCGACGGCCTCGGTGGGCTGCGCGCCCACGCCGAGCCAGTACTGGGCGCGGTCGGAGACGACCTCGATGAAGGAGGGCTCCTCCTTCGGGTGGTACTTGCCGATCTCCTCGATCACGCGGCCGTCGCGCTTCTTGCGCGAGTCGACGACGACGATGCGGTACTGCGGGACCCGGATCTTGCCCAGGCGCTTCAGACGGATCTTGACGGCCACGGTGGGTGGTGTCTCCTTGACGTGTGGATGTGGTGAGCACGCGGCCGCCAGGTGGGGAACACCGGGGCTGCACGCTCGAGGGGCCGTGTCGCGCTCGGTGAGAGGGTCCGGGCGCGCAGGACTCAGCGTCAGATCATGCCAGAACGGCCCCTCCCCCACGAATCGCCGGATCGGGCCTCGTGCGGCGCTCAGGGACGGCGCGCGACGACCCGTCCGCGCAGCACGACGACGGACGGACGGCCGAGCACCGTGAGGTCGTCCAGCGGGTCGGCGTCGAGCACGACGAAGTCGGCCGGGGCCCCCTCCTCGAGGCCGTCGGGCAGCCCGAGCCACGCCCGCGCGCGCCACGACGCCGCGGCCAGGACGTCCTGCGCCGGCAGGCCCATGGCGGCCATCGCCAGCACCTCCTCGACCAGGACGCCGTGGCGCTGCGAGCCGCCGCCGTCGGAGCCGACGTAGAGCGCGACCCCCGCCTCGTGGGCGCTCATCAGGGCCTCGCGCCGTCGGGCGTGCAGGTGCTCCATGGTGCGGGCGTAGGCGGGGAAGCGCTCGCGGCCGGCGTCCGCGAACCCGATCAGCTTCTCGGTCTGCAGCACCGTGGGCACCAGCGCGACGCCCTGCGCCGCCATCTGCTCGACGTGCTCGGGCTCGAGGCCGGTGCCGTGCTCGAGGCAGTCGATGCCGGCGTCGAGGAGGCCCTGGAGCACGGTGGTGCCGAAGCAGTGGGCGGTGACCTTGGCGCCGTGGGCGTGGGCGGTGGCGATGGCGTCCGCGAACGCCTCCACCGGGAACGACGGCGCGAGGTCGCCGTCCTCCCGGCTGATCCAGTCGCCGACCAGCTTGATCCAGCCGTCGCTGCCGGACGCCTCCAGGGCCACCTGCGCGCTGAGACCCTCGGGCTCGACCTCGACGCCGTAGTCGCGCAGGTAGCGACGGGTGCGGGCGATGTGCCGGCCGAAGCGGATCAGCCGCGGCAGGTCGTCGCGCTGCTGCACCCAGCGGGTGTCGGCCGGCGAGCCGCAGTCGCGCAGCAGCAGGATGCCGGCGTCACGGTCGGCGAGCGCCTGCTGCTCGACGACGTCGTCCGGCACGGCGCCGCCGTCCTCCAGGCCGAGGTGGTTGTGGGCGTCGACCAGCCCCGGCAGCAGCCAGCCCGCCCGGGTCACGGTGTCGGCGCCGGGCTGCGGCTCGTAGGTGACGTGGCCGTCGACGACGTAGACGTCGCGGGTCTCCCGCTCGGGCAGGACGACTCCGGTGAACCGCAGGGCGCTCATGGGGCGAACCTAGTCCGGGTCGTACGGCCCCGCCGCCAGGTGACGCGCTCAGCCCAGCCGGTCGAGCAGCCACACCGGCCCGACGGCCAGCGCCCCGCACGCGGCGACGCGGGCCTGCAGCGCCCGGTCGGCGCTGACGACGGTGACCTGACGTCCCGCCTCGGCGGCCGCCTGCGCCTGCTCGACGATCGTCCGGTCGCCGTCGCGGGCCGCGTGGACGCACCGCACGTGCGCGTCGCGCCCCGCCTTGACGCCCTGCTTGGCCTGCCCCTCGAGCACCAGGACGATCTCGTCCTGGGGCAGGTCGGCGACGAGCAGCTCCTCGTGCAGGCGCCGGGCCGCGCCAGGGCGGTCCTTCCACCAGCCGTCGGCCCGGGCTCCGACGACGTTGGCGGCGTCGACGACCAGCACGGTCCGGATGCTGCGCGAGCGGCTCACCGCGTCACCGGCCGGCGGAGGCGACGCGGAGAGGGGATCACGGACGCATCATCGCCGATCGCTGGGCGGGGTGGAGTCGCCGCCCTCAGGGCAGGGCGGCGACCCTCACCGGGATCGACTTGTTGCCGATCGTCGCGTCGTCGCCCAGGGTGCCGCTGGTGTCCGCCCCCCACGCGTGGAGGGTGCCGTCGGTGGCGATCGCGAACGTCGAGTACGGACCCGCGCCGAGAGCGGCGACGGTCTTGCCGGCGAGGCTGCTGCCGTCGGGCTCGGCGATCGGCGCGACGCCGGAGAGCGATGGCACGGCCGTGCCGGACACGCCATTGCCCACCTGACCGGAGGACTGGGCACCCCAGCCGAGGCGGACAGTGGTGCCGGAGTCGACGGCGATCGCGTGGGAGTGATCCAGCCCAGCGGCGATGACGCGAACCCGGTAGCCGCCCGGTCCCGTCTTCGGGACGGCGACCGGGGCCAGCTGGGCGGTGGTGCTCCCAGGGAGAGCCTGCCCGCTGTCGTTGCGGCCCCACCCGTAGACCGTGCCATCGTCCCCCAGCGCGAGCACATGGCTCGAGCCGGCGGTGATCGCGACGATGTTCTTGCCGGCCAGGCCCACGACCTGGGTCGGCCGGAGGACGTCCCCGGAGGTGGTCCCGTTGCCAAGGGAGCCGGAGATGTTCGCCGTACCCCAGGTGTAGACCCGGCCGGTGGCGCTGAGGGCGACCGTGATCCCGGTGATGGCGACGACAGCGGTGAAGCGGGCGGTCGTGGTGACCCCACCGACGGTCTCGATGGGCATCCGGACCGCGGTCGGCGTGAGCTGGGCTCCGGGGGCACCCGAGGCGTTGTCGTCGCCGAGCGCCCCACCGGAGCGTGAACCCCAGGCATAGGCCGTGCCGTCCGAGGCGACCACCACCGAATGAGCCGGTGCGCTCGCGATCGCCACGATGGTCTTTCCCTTCAACGCCCCCGACTGGTCGACCGCCACCGGGCTGTACGCCGTGGTGCTGGTGGATCCATCACCGAGCTGCCCGTTCGAGCCGGCGCCGAAGGCGTGGAGGGTGTTGTCGGCCGCCAGGGCGACGACGGTTCGGCTGCAGTTGTCGACCGCGACGATCGTCTTGCCTGCCAGCGTGCCGCCGTCGATCCGCACGGGGGTGCGAGGACCAGCGGCGCTCGTGCCCAGCCCCAACTGCCCGTAGAGGTTGCTGCCCCAGCCGTAGAGGCGACCATTGCGGATGGCGAACGCGGCCACATTGCTCCCCGCGTTGTGCGCACAGGTGAGCGTGGTGGCGGCGCGCTGGACGGCAGTCCCTGCCGTTCCGGCCCGGTAGGTGATCGTCCACACCGCCGGCGTCGGCGCCGTGGGCGTCGTGGCGGTCAGGGTCACCGACGCCGGGATGCTCGCCGGGAGCACGGCGGTGTTGAAGGTGACCGTGACGCTCGCCCGGCCGTTGGCGTCCACCACCGCGGTCGTCGTGTCCACCTTGGTGCGCGCGGCCCCCAGCGTGAGCCACGACCGGTCGTCGCCGGCCAGGGAGAAGGTGACCACCCGGCCCGCCAGAGATGACGTCGCAGCGCCCGCGGTCGAGGCGAGCTGCGCGGTGAACTGCTGCGTCACCCCGTCGCTCCCGGTGTACGCGTCGGTGCTGCCCGCCGGCGAGACGATGCTCAGCGACACCGCGCCCGACGTCGCGAACGCCGGAGCGGCCGCCACCACGGAGATCACCGGCGCCGCCCACACCGCGGCCGCCACCGCGGCGCGTCGCGACACGCCCCCGGTCGTGTGATCGGCGTCGGGCACGGCAGAACGAGGAGCGGGAAGGGGCACGGGCGTCCTTGCAGAGTCGTGACGAGGGGATGGATCCAAGACGTCCCGAGGCCGCTGATGTTACGTCGGCGTTACCGCAATCGCCCCGGGTTCCACGAGATCCGCCGGCCGAACGAGCCGCCGAGCGGCGTCACTTCAGGAACTTGGAGAAGTCCTTCGGCAGGTCGAGCGCCGCGGCGGCCTTCTCGTAGTCGATCTCCTCGCCGTTCTGGGTGCCGAACGGGTTCGCCGCCGGCTTGGCCTGGCGTGCGGCCACGCTCTGCCCGGCCTTCGCGGGGTTGCCAGAGCGACGAGCGCCCTTGCCCTTCTTCGGCATCGGCTTCTGCTTGCCGCGGCCACCGCCGACGCCCGGCATGCCCGGCATCCCCGGGATGCCGCCGCCCCGGGCCATCTGGGTCATCATCTTGCGGGCCTCGAAGAACCGGTCGACGAGCTGGTTGACGTCGTTGACCGTGCGCCCGGAGCCCTTCGCGATGCGCGTGCGCCGCGAGCCGTTGATGATCTTCGGGTCGTCGCGCTCGGCGGGGGTCATCGAGCGGATGATCGCCTCGATGCGGTCGATCTCGCGCTCGTCGAAGTTCTCCAGCTGCTCGCGGAACTGACCCATCCCGGGCAGCATCCCCATGATCTTCGACATCGAGCCGAGCTTGCGCAGCTGCTG
The DNA here is from genome assembly GCF_020075545.1 of Nocardioides sp. TRM66260-LWL. Classification (GTDB taxonomy): domain Bacteria; phylum Actinomycetota; class Actinomycetes; order Propionibacteriales; family Nocardioidaceae; genus Nocardioides. The sequence continues at coordinate 307,911 of NZ_JAIQZK010000001.1, read as the reverse complement.
CATCTGCTGGAGGAAGTCCTCGAGCGTGAACTCGCCGCCCTGGCCGGTGAGCTTCTCGGCCGCCTTGAGCGCCTGCTCGGCGTCGAAGGCCTTCTCCGCCTGCTCGATCAGGGTGAGCACGTCGCCCATGTCGAGGATGCGCGAGGCCATCCGGTCGGGGTGGAAGAGGTCGAAGTCGGTGAGCTTCTCGCCGTTGGAGGCGAACATGACCGGCCGGCCGGTCACCGAGGCGATCGAGAGCGCCGCGCCGCCGCGCGCGTCGCCGTCGAGCTTGGTGAGCACGACGCCGTCGAACCCGACGCCGTCGAGGAACGCCTGGGCCGTGAGCACGGCGTCCTGGCCGATCATCGCGTCGACGACGAAGAGCACCTCGTCGGGGCTGATCGCGTCGCGGATGTCGGCGGCCTGCTGCATCAGCTCGGCGTCGACGCCGAGACGGCCCGCGGTGTCGACGATCAGGACGTCGTGCAGCGTGCGCTTGGCCTCCTCGAGGGACGCGCGGGCCACCGAGACGGGGTCGCCGACGCCGTTGCCGGGCTCCGGCGCGAACACCGGGACGCCGACCCGCTCGCCGTTGACCTGGAGCTGGTTGACGGCGTTGGGCCGCTGCAGATCGCAGGCGACGAGCATCGGGGTGCGGCCCTGCTCCTTGAGCCACAACGCCAGCTTGGCGGCCAGCGTCGTCTTGCCGGCGCCCTGGAGGCCGGCGAGCATGATGATCGTCGGACCGGTCTTGGCGAACCGCAGCCGGCGGGTCTCGCCGCCGAGGATGCCGACGAGCTCCTCGTGGACGATCTTGACGACCTGCTGGGCCGGGTTCAGGGCGCCGCTGACCTCCTCGCCGCGCGCCCGCTCCTTGACGGTGGCGACGAACCCGCGCACCACCGGCAGGGCGACGTCGGCCTCCAGCAGCGCGATGCGGATCTCGCGCGCGGTGGCGTCGATGTCGGCCTCGGAGAGCCGACCCTTGCCCCGGAGGTTCTTGAAGGTGTCGGAGAGCCGGTCGGAGAGAGTGGCGAACAAGGTGGTCCTCAGCAGTCGGTCAGGCGGGCCTCCAGCCTAGCCGGCGCCGGGCCCGCGGGATCAGCCAGCGCGGAGTCAGCGCGGAGTCAGCGCGGAGTCAGCGCGGAGTCAGCGCGGAGTCAGCGCGGAGTCAGCGCGGAGTCAGGGCCGCCCGCACGGCGTGGGCGGCGGCCGCCGCCCGCTCGTCGGTGAGCGCCCCGGCGCCGGCCTCCTGCACGTAGAAGACGTCGACGGCCTGGGGTCCGAGGGTGTCGACGTGCGCCGAGCGCACGGCGATGCCGAGTCCGGCGAGCGCCGCGCACACCAGGTGGACGATGCCTGGCCGGTCGGCGGCCCGCACCTCGAGCACGGTGGAGAGCCGGGACGCGTCGGGCCGCACCTCGACGATCGGCGCGAGCTCGCCGGGCCCGGGCGGGCGCAGGCGGCGGGCGAGGTCGAGGCGGCCGGCGACGATCGCCTCGTAGGTGGTGCGCAGCCGGCCGGCGTCGAGGTCGGGCGTGCCGACCTCCCACACCGAGACGCCGACGGCGCCGCCCCGCGCGCCCTCCTGCGACCAGACGCGGGCGGCCCGCACCGGCACCCGCTCCATCGCGAAGACCGCCGCGAGGTCGGCGAGCAGGCCGACGCGGTCCGGCGCGAGCGCGGTGACGCGGGAGCCGTCGCCGACGGCCTCGACGTCGAGCGCGACCCCGCCCTTGCGCACGACCTTCGGCACGTCGACGACCTCGGGCTCGACCGCTGGGAGCGCGACGCCGGAGTCGAGGGCCGCCCGCACCCGCCGCGACAGGTCGAGGATCAGCCCGGAGCGCCAGGACGTCCAGGCCTGCGGCGAGGTGGCCTTCGCGTCGGCCTCGGTGAGCGCGGTGAGCAGCGAGAGGGCCTCCACGTCGCCGATCCGCTCGGCGACCAGCTCGATCGTGGCGGGGTCGTCGGGATCGCGGGTCGTGGCGGTCTCCGAGAGCAGCAGGTGCCAGCGCACCAGCCGCCCGATCAGGTCGACGCACTCGGGGGCGAAGCCCATGCGGGTGGCGATCTCGCGGGCGATCGGCTCGCCGGCGACGCTGTGCTCGACGACCCCGCCCTTGCCGATGTCGTGGAGCAGCGCGGCGACCATCAGCACGTCGGGCCGGCCGACGGTGCGGATCAGCGCGGACGCCTCGACGCAGGTCTCGACCATGTGCCGATCGACGGTGTAGCGGTGGATCACCGAGGCGTGCGGCAGCAGGCGCACCCGCTCCCACTCCGGCAGGATGCGGTCGAGCGCCCCGGTCTCCTCGAGGGTCTCCCACACCCCGAGCAGGCCGCGGCCGGCGGCCAGCATGCGCACCAGGCTCTGCCGGGCCTCGGCCGGCCAGGGCTCGGGCAGCGGGGCGGTCTCGGCGGCCAGGCGCGCAGCCGTGGGCGGCGCCAGGACGACGTCCTGCTCCGCCGCGGCGGCCGCGGCCCGCAGCAGCAGCCCGGGGTCGGAGGCCGGACGCGCGGCGCGGTCGAGGACGATCTCGCCCCCCGCCAGGGCCACGCCCGCGGCCACCGGGGTCAGGCTGGGCCGGCGCGGCCCGACCCGCGCCGGGGCCGCCGAGACGTCGGCGGCGCGGCGCCAGGTGAGCCGCGAGAGGTGCGTGATGCGGCGGCCGAGCTCGCGCACGTGCCGCTGGGCCGCGGCCTCGTCCGGCAGGCCGAGGCCCTCGGCGAGGCCCGCCCACGCCTCGGGGGCCACGCGGTCGGTGGCGCGTCCGGCGACGCCGTGTAGCACGTCGCGGACGTCGAGCAGCGCCTGCCGGCTCTGCTCCAGGGCGACGTGGGGCACGTCGACGAGCCAGGTGGCCACCAGCGCCTTGAGCACCGTCGCGTCCCGCAGCCCGCCGTCGGCCTCCTTGAGGTCGGGCACCGAGAGGTGGGCCAGCTCGCCGGCCCGCTGGTGCCGGCTGCGGACGAGCTCGTGCAGCGCGGGCAGGCGGGTGCGCGCGTGGCGCCGCCACTGCGCGAGCATCGTCGTGCGCAGCCGCAGCGTCAGGTTGGGGTCGCCGGCGAGGTGGCGGATGTCCAGCAGCCCCAGGGCGACGCGCAGGTCGGCGTCGGCGGCGGTGACCATCTCGCCGAGGTGGCGCACCGAGTGGTCGATCGTGGTGCCGGAGTCCCAGAGGGGGTACCAGATCTCGGTGGCCACCGAGCCGGGGTCGACGGCGTCGTCGGTGACCAGCACGACGTCGAGGTCGGAGCAGGGCGCGAGCTCGCTGCGGCCGTAGCCGCCGACGGCCACGAGCGCCATGCCGACGTCCCCTCCCCCGGCCTGCTCGTAGGCGCGCCGACACAGCGCGTCGGCCTCGGCGGTGCGCTGGGCGCGCTGGTCGGCGGTCACGGGCTGCCTCGCGGGGTCGGGGTCGCTGGGGAGGGCGGGCGGGGCGGAGGACCCGGATCGGCTCCGGCACCCGGGAGCCGGGTCCGGACCATCCGGGTCGGGGTCGGGCGGGTCAGACCGCGGCGTCGTCGCGGTCGCCGGTGCGGACCCGGATGACCGTCTCGACGGGCGTGACCCACACCTTGCCGTCGCCGATGCGACCCGACGCGGCGCTGCGGACGATGGTGTCGACCACGGCGTCGACGTCGTCCTCGGCCACGACGATCTCGAGCCGGATCTTCGGCACCAGGCTGATCTCGTACTCGGCGCCGCGGTAGACCTCGGTGTGGCCCTTCTGCCGGCCGTAGCCGGAGACCTCGCTGACGGTCATGCCGGAGACGCCGACGGCCTCCAGCGCGACCCGCACCTCCTCCCACTTGTGGGGCTTGATGACGGCGGTCACGAGCTTCATGCGTCACTCCTGTTCAGGATGGAGCCGGCCGAGCGGGCGCCCGGGGAGGCCTGGAGGTCGTAGGCGGCCTCGGCGTGGACGACGAGGTCGATGCCGCTGACCTCGTGTTCCTCGTCGACGCGGAAGCCCATGAGACGGTCGACCACCCAGCCGATCATGCCGGAGACGACGAACGCGTACACCAGCACCGCGCCGACGCCGATGGCCTGCTTGCCCAGCTGGGTGAGGCCGCCGCCGTAGAGGAGGCCGTCGACGCCGGTGGGCGCGGAGGCGGTGGCCAGCAGGCCGATGCCCAGCGTGCCGACGACGCCGCCGACCAGGTGCACGCCGACGACGTCGAGGGAGTCGTCGTAGCCGAGGCGGTACTTCAGGCCGACGGCGAAGGCGCACACGACGCCGGCCGCCGCGCCCATCGCCAGCGCGCCCAGCGGGGAGAGCGAGCCGCAGGACGGGGTGATCGCCACCAGGCCCGCGACCATGCCGGACGCCGCGCCGAGGGACGTGGCGTGACCGTCGCGCAGGCGTTCGACCAGCAGCCAGCCGAGCGTGCCGGACGCCCCGGCGAGCAGCGTCGCGACGAAGACGACCGCCGCCCGGTGGTCGGCCGCGAGCGCGGAGCCGGCGTTGAAGCCGAACCAGCCGAACCACAGCAGGCCCGCGCCGAGCATCACCAGGGTCAGGTTGTGCGGACGCATGGGGTCGCGGCCGAAGCCGACGCGCTTGCCGAGCACCAGCGCCAGTGCCAGCGCGGAGGCGCCGGAGCAGACCTCGACCGCCGTGCCGCCGGCGAAGTCGACGAGGCCGACCCGGTTGGCCAGCCAGCCGCCGACGTGCCCGTCGGCGTCGAAGTCGAAGACCCAGTGGGCCACCGGCGCGTAGACCAGCACCGTCCAGACGGCCACGAAGACCAGCCAGGCGCCGAAGCGGGCGCGATCGGCGATCGCCCCCGACACCAGGGCCCCGGTGATCACCGCGAAGAGCCCCTGGAAGAGGGCGAACAGGATGACGGGGTAGGTGCCGCCGCCGGCGTCCGGCTCGAGCAGCTGGCCCAGGCCCGCGAACTGGCGCGGGTCGCCCACCAGGCCGGCGCCGAGGTCGTCGCCGAAGGCGAGGCTGTAGCCGACGACCGTCCACACGACGAGGACGACGGCGAGGGCGCCGAAGGTCATCATCATCATGTTGAGCACGGACTTCGAGCGCACCATGCCGCCGTAGAACAGCGCCAGGCCCGGCGCCATGAGCAGCACGAGCGCGCTGGCGATCAGCAGCCAGGCGGTGTCGCCGGAGTCGAGGCCGCCCGCGGGCGCCGCCGCGGGGACGAGGGACGGGAGGAGGGCTGCGCCCGCCGGGACGGGACCGGTCGCGAGGATCACGACGGGCCACTCTGCGCAGTGATTGTTTCCTCCGTGTAACAGACCTTCCGACGTCCCATCCCTCGTCCGGACGCACGTCGGGCCCGGACCGCGGGGGCGGTCCGGGCCCGACGTCGACCGTCGAGGCGATCAGATCACGGAGAGATCACCGAAGATCACGGCGAGGTCACGGAGCGGTCACGGCACATCAGAGCGCCGCGGCGTCACGGTCCCCGGTGCGGACCCGGACGACGGAGTCGACCGGGCTGATCCAGACCTTGCCGTCGCCGATCCGACCGGTCTGCGCGGTGCGGACGATGATGCCGACGACCTCCTCGGCGTCGCCGTCCTCGACGACGATCTCGATGCGGATCTTGGGCACGAGCGCGATGTCGTACTCGGCGCCGCGGTAGACCTCGGTGTGGCCCTTCTGCCGGCCGTAGCCGGAGACCTCGCTGACGGTCATCCCGGTGACGCCGAAGGCCTCGAGGGCCTCGCGGACGTCCTCCCACTTGTGCGGCTTGATCACCGCGGTCACGAGCTTCACGCCTTGCCTCCCTGTCCGGTCAGGACGCCGCTGCCGCCGCCGCTGTGGATGTCGTACGCGGACTCGCCGTGCTCGGCGAGGTCGATGCCGGCCACCTCGTCCTCCTCGGCGATCCGCCAGCCAATCGTGAACTTGATCGCCAGGCCGAGGACCAGGGTCACGACGCCCGACCACGCGATCGCGATCAGGGCGCCGAGCGCCTGGTCGCCGAGCGAGCCGAAGCCGCCGCCGTAGATCAGGCCGTCGATGCCGGCGGCGCCGTCCTTGGTCGAGAAGACCCCGATCAGCAGGGTGCCGACGATGCCGCCGACGAGGTGGACGCCGACGACGTCGAGGGAGTCGTCGAGTCCGAACTTGAACTTCAGGCCCACGGCGTAGGCGCAGATCGCACCGGCGATGGCGCCGATGGCGATGGCGCCGGAGATGTTGACGGCACCGCAGGCGGGGGTGATCGCGACCAGACCGGCGACGATGCCCGAGGCCGCGCCGAGGGAGGTGGCCTTGCCGTGCAGCAGACGCTCGATCGCGAGCCAGCCGAGGATGGCGGCCATGGTGGCGACGGTGGTGTTCGCGAAGGTGCGGCCGGTCTCGGCGTAGAACTGCGCGGTGTCGAAGTCGGCGTCGCCGAGCGCCGCCGGGACGATGGAGCCGACGTTGAAGCCGTACCAGCCGACCCACAGCAGTCCCGCGCCGATCATGGTCAGCGGCAGGCTGTGGGGCCGGCCCGGGTCCTTCGGCCACCCCACGCGCTTGCCCACGAGCAACGCCAGCACCAGGCCGGCCACGCCCGCGTTGATGTGCACCGCGGTGCCGCCGGCGTAGTCCTGCGCGCCGATCTTGCCGCCGATGAGGCCTCCGCCGAACACCATGTGGGCCAGCGGGAAGTAGGAGAACGTCACCCACAGGGGCAGGAACACGACCCACGCGGAGAACTTGACGCGGTCGGCGATCGCACCGCTGATCAGCGCGGCGGTGATGACCGCGAAGGTCAGCTGGAACATCACGTAGATGTAGTTGTCCGGCGTGACGTCCTTGAGGCCGAAGAGCTTGAACGGGTCGGCGAACAGCTTGCCGTCGCCGCTGAAGCCGTCGCTGAAGGACATCGACCAGCCCCACAGGACGTAGACGATGCCGACGATGGCCATCGAGACGAAGGACATCATCATCATGTTGAGCACGGACTTCGAGCGGGTCATGCCGCCGTAGAACAGAGCCAGCGCCGGTGTGGTCATCAACAGCACCAGCAGCGTGGCCACCAGCATGAAGGCGTAATAGCCGTCCACGAAACCTCCAGGGGGATTGCGTTCCGGGGAGGCCGTGCCGGCATCGGACAGCGCTGTCGCGCCGGGCCTCGCCCCATTGCGGAGAACCTTCGCGGGGGCAGGTTTCAGGGCGTCGCTTCCTCGTGTTGCGGAGAGGAAACGAAACCCCCGCCCATGTTGCGGTCGCGTTACGCGGCGTCCGCGCGTCCGACCGGCAAGACGAGACGCGGGCCCGCAGGCGGGCCGGCGTCCACAGTGCGGGCGCGGACGGCGCGCACCGCGGCGGGACTCAGCCGAGCAGCGCGTCGACGAAGGCCGCGGGGTCGAACGGCGCGAGGTCGTCGGGGCCCTCCCCCAAGCCGACCAGCTTCACCGGCACGCCGAGCTCGCGCTGGACGGCCACGACGATGCCGCCCTTCGCCGAGCCGTCGAGCTTGGTGAGCACGATGCCGCTGACGTCGACGGCCTCGCGGAAGACCCGGGCCTGGATCAGGCCGTTCTGGCCGGTCGTGGCATCGAGGACGAGGAGCACCTCGGTGACCGGCGCCTGCTTCTCGATGACCCGCTTGACCTTGCCCAGCTCGTCCATCAGGCCCTGCTTGTTCTGCAGCCTGCCCGCGGTGTCGACGATGACCGTGTCGATGCCGCGCTCGACGCCCGATCGGACGGCCTCGAAGGCCACCGAGGCGGGGTCGCCGCCCTCGACGCCGCGGACGACCTCGACGCCGACCCGCTCGCCCCAGGTGGCGAGCTGGTCGACCGCTGCGGCGCGGAAGGTGTCGGCCGCGCCCAGCGCGACCGTGCGGTCCTCGGCCACGAGGATGCGCGCGATCTTGCCGACCGTCGTGGTCTTGCCGGCGCCGTTGACGCCGACGACCAGCACGACGCCGGGCCGGTCGTCCTCGCCGCTGACCTGCAGCCGGCGGTCGAGGTCGGGGCCTAGCAGCGTGAGGAGCTCCTCGCGGAGCACGGTGCGGACGTCGGGCGCCGCTGAGCCCTCGACCCGCAGGCGGGTGCGCAGCCGCTCGACGAGCTCCTGGGTGGGGCCGACGCCGATGTCGGCGGTGAGGAGGAGGTCCTCGATCGACTCCCAGGTGTCCTCGTCGAGGCGGTCGCGGGAGAGCAGGCCGAGCAGGCCGCGGCCGAGGGCGCCCTGGCTGCCGGCCAGGCGCTGGCGCAGCCGCACCAGGCGCGACGCGGTGGACTCCGGCCGCTCCAGCACTGGCGCGGGCGGCGCCACGGGCGCGGGCGGCTCGAGCAGGTCGACGCCGCCCTGCGGCGCCTCCGGCTCGGCGACGCCGGTCGAGGGCCCCTCGACCGGGGGGCGCGGCGGCGCGGGAGGCACCTGGCCCCGGCGGCCGCCCCGGGCGACCAGGCCGAAGGCGGTGCCGACGCCGATGACGGCGATCGCGACGACGAGCAGGATCAGCTGGATCGGGTCCATGAGGTCATCCAACCAGCCGTCGCCGACGCGGTCGGCATCGGCCGCGGGCCGCGGCTCGGCAGCGGGACAGCGGTCGGCTCAGCGGCGGGTCAGCGGTCGGCGAGCGCCCGGGAGTCGTCGGTCCGCGCGGCGTCCTCGGCCTCGGCGGGCAGCGTGGGCATGCTGTCGACGGCGCGGGTCAGGACGTCGCCCAGCCACTCCGCGCGCTCCGGCGGGGCCTCGCCGCGGTGCGGGTAGGCGACGTAGAAGAGGACGAGCCCGGCCACGACCAAGCAGAGCAGGGTGACGACGGCGACGACGAGCATCGGGGGTGCCTTCCGAGAGCGCTGCGGGCGGGGGCCCGCGGGAGGGAGCGGTGGCGACGGACGGGCGCGACACCGTCCTCCTCCAGGTTGCCAGACCGCCACGGGCCGATCCAACCGACGCCCTCACCCGATCGGCCCGGGTCGTCGGGGCGTCCGACGGCCGGGGTCAGTCGGCCTCGGGCGCCGGCCGCAGCAGGGGCGTGACCGCGGCGCGGATGACGTCCGGCATCGGGGTCACCGGGCGCGCGGGATCGGTGTTGTCGACGTAGACGTGCACGAACCGGCCCTCGGCGGCGGCCTCGTCGCCGTCGCCCTGGAAGAGCCCGATGCGGTAGATCGCCGAGGACGTGCCGATGCGATCGACGACCAGGCCCATCTCGATCGGCTGCGGGAAGCCGATCTCCACGAAGTACTGGCACGAGGTCTCGGCGACGACGCCGATCTGCGGCAGCCGGCGCACGTCGACGCCGGTGAACTCGTAGAGGTGCGCGTTGACGGCGGTGTCGAAGAGCTCGTAGTAGGTCGCGTTGTTCAGGTGGCCGTACGCGTCGTCGTCGCGCCAGCGGGTGGTGACGGTGCGCCAGGCGACGTACTGGTCGCGGGTCGGGCGGACGCGGGGCATGGCTCTCCTCGGGCTGGAGCGGGCGGGGGCTGGCTGGGGCTGGGGCGGTCAGGCGTCCGCGGGCTCGCGCAGGCGCTGGCTGATGACGGCGGAGACGCCGTCGCCGCGCATGGTGACCCCGTAGAGGGCGTCGCCGACCTCCATCGTCCGCTTCTGGTGGGTGATGACGAGCAGCTGCGAGCTCTCGCGCAGCTCCTCGTAGATCTCCAGCAGGCGCCCGAGGTTGGTGTCGTCGAGCGCGGCCTCGACCTCGTCGAGGATGTAGAAGGGCGAGGGCCGGGCCTTGAACAGCGCGACGAGGAACGCCACCGCGACGAGCGAGCGCTCGCCGCCGGAGAGCAGCGAGAGCCGCTTGACCTTCTTGCCGGGGGGCCGGGCCTCGACCTCGACGCCGGTGGTGAGCATGTTCGCGGGGTCGGTGAGCACCAGGCGTCCCTCGCCTCCGGGGAAGAGCCGGGCGAAGGTGGCGTCGAAGGCCCGCTCGACGTCGGCGTAGGCCTCGGTGAAGACCTGCTCGACGCGGGCGTCGACCTCGCGGACGATGTCGAGGAGGTCCTTGCGGGTCTTGCGGAGGTCCTCGAGCTGCTCGGTCAGGAAGCGGTGCCGCTCCTCCATGGCCGAGAACTCCTCGAGCGCCAGCGGGTTGACCTTGCCGAGCATCTGCAGCGCCCGCTCGGCCGCGCGCAGCCGCTTCTGCTGCTCCTCGCGGACGTAGGGGACGGTCGTGACCGGCGCGACATCCGGCTCGGCCGATCCGTCGGGCTGCGCGGACGCGGGCTCGGACGGCTCGGACGGCTCCGCCGACTCGACCGGGACCGGCCGGTCGGGGCCGTACTCGGCGACCAGCGTCTCCGGCGTCAGGCCGAGCTCGTCGAGCGCCCGCTGCTCGAGCTGCTCGATCCGCATGCGCTGCTGCGCGCGGGCCATCTCGTCGCGGTGCACCGAGCTGACCAGCTCGTCGAGGTCGCGCTGCAGGTCGCGCAGCGTGACCCGGACGGTGAGCAGCCGCTGCTCCCCCTCGGCGCGGGACGCCTCCACCTCGGCGCGCGCGGCCGCGGCGGCCTCGATCGACGCCTCGAGCCGCGCGAGCACCCAGGCGGTGGCGACGCCGACGGCCTCCGCCGCACGTGCCTCGCGCTGCAGCCGCTCGCGGCGCGCGACGGCGCGGGCACGGGCGTCGCGCTCCTGGGCGGCCTGACGCAGCAGGGCGTCGGCGCGGCCGTGCTGGGCGCGGGCCCGCTCCTCGGCGGTGCGCAGCGCCAGGCGGGCGTCGGTCTCGGCCTGCCGGGCCGCCCGGGCGGCCTCCAGCAGGCGCTCGCGGTCGTCGGTGGCCGGCTCCTCGCCGTCGGGGTCGACCTCCGCCGCCGCCAGGCGGGCCTCCAGGCCGGCGAGCGCCGCGGCGTCCTGCTCGCGGGCGGCCTCGGCCTTCGCGATGGCCGCGGCGAGCCGCTCGGCCTCCCCGCGCGCGGCCCGCACCTGCCCGCCGTGCTGGCCCAGCTCCTCGGCGACCGCGGCGAGGGTGGCGTCCGACTCGTGCAGCCGCGCGAGCGCGACGTCGACCCGCTTCTGCGCCTCGTGCCGCTCGGCCTCGAGGCCCGACCGCTCGAAGCCGAGTCGCTCGGCGGCGGCGACGACGTCGGCCAGCCGCGCGGCGGCCTCGTCGACGGCGGCCTGGATCTCCAGCAGCGAGGGGCTCGACGAGGAGCCGCCGGACGCCGCGTGGACGCCGAGCACGTCGCCGTCGCGGGTGACCGCGGTGACGTCCGGGCGCGCCGCGACGAGGGCCCGCGCGGCCGGGAGGTCGTCGACCACCGCGACCCGGGAGAGCAGCCGGACGACGGCGGCACGGACCTCGACCGGCGCCTCGACCGCGGAGACCGCCCACGTCGCCCCCGCGGGCAGCGCGCCCCAGGCGTCCGGAGCGTCGGCCTCGGGCCCGCCTCCGACGATCAGCCCGGCACGACCCAGGTCGTCGGCCTTCAGGTGCTCCAGCGCGCCCACCGCGGCGTCGGGGTCCGTGACGACGACGGCGTCGGCCGCCGCGCCGAGGGCCGCGGCCACGGCCGCCTCGGCGCCCGGTCGGACGTGCAGGAGCGCGGCGGCTGTGCCGAGCACGCCGGTGAGCCGCTCGCCGGCGGCGAGGAGCGCGCCCGCGCCGTCCTTGCGGGCGAGGCCGAGCTCGAGCGCGTCCTTGCGGGCCGAGAGGGTCGAGCGGTCGCGGTCGGCCTGCTCCGCCGCGTCGCGGACGGCGGCCAGCCGCTCCTCGACGTCCTCGAGCGCCGCGGTGGCGGCCTCGTGCTCGGCGTCGAGCCCCTCCTCGCCGGCGTCGAGGCCGGCGATGCGGGTCTCGAGGGCGGCGAAGTCGCGCTGGGCCCGCTCGGCGCGGGCGAGCGCCTCCTCCCGCGCCGCGGTCAGCCGGCCGATCTCCTCGCCGGCGGCCGCGGATCGCGAGCGTGCGGCGTCGACCTGGCCGCGCAGCCGGGCCAGGCCCTCGCGCCGGTCGGCGGCGGCCCGCTGCAGCGCCGCGACCCGACGGTCCTCGGCGGTGGCGGCGTCCTCGGCGGTCGTGCGGGCGGCCACGGCGGTCTCGAGCGCGACGCGGCGCTCGGCGAGCTCGGCGTCGGTGCGCCGCTCGGCCTCGCGCGCCTGCTCGGCCTGCGCCTCGAGCTCCTCGGGGTCGCGGCCCCGGGGGCCGTCGCCCTCCCCCGCGCTCGAGGCGTTGCGCAGCCGCTCGGCGGCCAGGGAGGCGGTGCCGCGCAGCCGCTCGCGCAGCCCGGAGAGGGCGAACCAGGTCTCCTGCGCCTGGGACAGCGCCGGCAACGAGGCTCGCAGACCGGCCTCGAGCTCGGCCTCGACGGCACGGGCCTCGACCAGGGCGGCCTCCACCTCCTCGCGTCGGGCCAGCAGCAGCGACTCGTCGGCCAGCTCCTGCTCCAGCGCGCCGCGCGCGGTGACGAGGTCGTCGGCCAGCAGGCGCGCGCGGGCGTCGCGCACGTCGGCCTGCACGGTCGCGGCCCGCCGTGCGACCTCGGCCTGGCGTCCGAGCGGCTTGAGCTGGCGGCGGATCTCGGTGATCAGGTCGCTGAGCCGCGTGAGGTTGCCCTCCGTCGCGTCCAGCTTGCGCAGCGCCTTCTCCTTGCGCTTGCGGTGCTTCAGGACGCCGGCGGCCTCCTCGATGAACCCGCGACGGTCCTCGGGGGTGGCGTGCAGGATCGTGTCGAGCTGGCCCTGGCCGACGATCACGTGCATCTCGCGGCCGATGCCGGAGTCGGACAGCAGCTCCTGGACGTCGAGCAGCCGGCAGCTCGTGCCGTTGATGGCGTACTCCGAGCCTCCGCTGCGGAACATCGTCCGGCTGATCGTCACCTCGGTGTACTCGATCGGCAGCGCGCCGTCGGAGTTGTCGATGGTGAGCACGACCTCGGCCCGGCCCAGCGGCGGACGCCCGCTCGTGCCGGCGAAGATGACGTCCTCCATCTTGCCGCCGCGCAGCGACTTGGCGCCCTGCTCGCCCATGACCCAGGCGAGCGCGTCGACGACGTTGGACTTGCCCGAGCCGTTGGGGCCGACGATGCAGGTGATGCCCGGCTCGAGGCGCAGGGTCGTGGAGGAGGCGAAGGACTTGAACCCCTTGAGGGTCAGGCTCTTCAGGTACACCGCTTCCCGCCTCCCGGGGACGACCGAGGCCCGGCCGACGCCGGGCGAGCGCCGAGCCTACTCACGCCGGCGCACGTCCCGACCGCCAGTCGGGACGAGGAGCTCAGGCGGGCTGCATCTCCTGCAGCGGGGTGGCGTCGAGCAGCTCGGCCGCGCGGGCGGCGACGAGGCGGTCGTTCTCCTCGGAGAGGCGGAGGACGAGGGACTCGAGCTCGCGGACGCGGGTGCGCAGCTTGGCGTTCTCGATCGCGAGACGAGGGTCCCGCAGGTCGCTGTTCAGGTGGCCGATCAGCGCCTTGGCCATGGGTGAGCCTTCCGGGTCGTGGGGGCGTGGCCACCTGTTCGGTGGCCGTCTGCAAGAGTCCCACCAGGTGTGAGCCAGGTCAATTCCGACGACGCCGCCGCGCCACTGCCCGACGCCCCGTCACCGGGGGCGGCGTGACGCCCGGGGCGGGGGCTGGCAGCTGGGGCAGAAGTGACTGGAGCGGTTCATGAACGAGGTCCGTCGGATCGGCGTCCCGCAGCGTCGGCACGGCCGGTCCTGCTGCCCGTAGGCGTCCAGCGAGCGGTCGAAGTAGCCCGACTCGCCGTTGACGTTGACGTAGAGCGCGTCGAAGGACGTGCCGCCCTGCGCGAGCGCGTCCTCCATGACCTCCCGCACGTGCACGAGCAGCTCGAGCACCTGGGCGCGGGTCAGGCGGTCGCCGCGGCGCTCGCCGTGGATCCGGGCACGCCAGAGGGCCTCGTCGGCGTAGATGTTGCCCACGCCGGAGACCACCGTCTGGTCGAGCAGCTGGCGCTTGATCGCCACCGACCGGCCGCGGATGCGGGCCGCGACGTCGAGCGCCGCGAACGCGGGGTCGAGCGGGTCGAGGGCGATGTGCGCGACCTCCGCGGGCAGCTCGGCCCCGCCGGGCGAGACGCTCAGGCCGCCGAACATCCGCTGGTCGACGAAGCGCAGCTCGCGTCCGTCGGCCGCGCCGTCGAGCCGCAGGCGCACGCGCAGGTGCCGCTCGGCCGCGGCGTCGGGCGGCTGGACGAGCAGCTGACCGCTCATGCCGAGGTGGGCCAGCAGCGCGGCGCCGTCGTCGAGCGGCAGCCAGAGGAACTTGCCGCGACGTCGGGCGCCGGTCAGCGTGCGCCCCACCAGCGCGGCGGCGAAGGCGGCCGGACCGCCGGGCTCGCGACGCACCGGACGCCCGTGCAGCACCTCGACCTCGCGGACGGTGGCGCCGACGACGTGGCGCTCGAGGCCGGCGCGGACGACCTCGACCTCGGGGAGCTCGGGCACCGGCTCAGGCGGGCTCGGCGGACTCGGGCGCGGCGGGCGTGCCGAGGGCGACGGCCGCGGCGATCTCGCCGTACGCGGTCTCGGCGGCGGCCTGCTCGGCCTCCTTCTTCGACCGGCCGGTGCCGTTGCCGTAGAGGCCCTCCCCCACGCGCACCTGGGCGGTGAAGGTCTTCTGGTGGTCGGGGCCGCTGTCGGCGATGACGTACTCGGGCACGCCGAGAGCGTGGGCGGCGGCGAGCTCCTGCAGCGAGGTCTTCCAGTCCAGCCCCGCGCCCATGGCCGAGGCGGCCTCGATGAGCGGGTCGAAGAGCCGGTGGACGACGGCGGCCGAGACCTCGAAGCCGCCGCTGAGGTGGATGGCGCCGATCACGGCCTCGACTGTGTCGGAGAGGATCGAGGCCTTCTCACGACCGCCGGTGGCCTCCTCGCCGCGGCCGAGCATGACGTGCTCGCCGAGACCGATCGCGCGGCCGACCTCGGCCAGCGCGCGAGCGTTGACGACGGCCGCCCGCAGCTTCGCCAGCCGGCCCTCGGAGAGGTCGGGGTGGGTGCGGTAGAGCGTCTCGGTGACGACCACGCCGAGCACGGAGTCGCCGAGGAACTCCAGCCGCTCGTTGGTCGGCAGCCCACCGTGCTCGTAGGCGTACGAGCGGTGGCAGAGCGCACGCGACAGCAGCTCGGGGTCCAGGATCGGATCCCCGAGCGCTGCGCGCAGGGCGTCGTACTGAGTCAGGGTGCTGCGGACCGGCTCAGAGGACCTGGCGACGGGCGGCGCGGGCGCCGTACTGGCCGCACTCGCCGCACGCGCGGTGCGGGAGGTGCTGGGCGCCGCAGGCGGGGTTCGCGCAGGTCACCAGAGTCGGGGCGCTGGCCTTCCACGCCGAGCGGCGGTGACGGGTGTTGCTGCGCGACATCTTCCGCTTCGGGACTGCCACTGTTCTCTCCTCTGCCGGGGCCGGCGGGTGCCGGCGTTCAGGTCTGCTGGTGGTTCGTGCGGGCGGTGCTGGACCGCCGGGTGGTGCGCGACGCGGTGCGTCAGGGCTGCTGCTCCTCCGCGAGGGCCTGCAGACCGGCCCAGCGGGGGTCGATCGGCGCCTCGTGGTCGTGCTGGGGATCGTCGGCCAGTCGGAACCCGCAGTCGGGGCACAGACCGGGACAGTCGTCCTGGCACAGGGGCTGGAACGGCAGTGCGAGCACCACGGCGTCCCGGAGCAGCGGCTCGAGGTCGAGCAGGTCGTCCTCGAGCGTGCTGACCTCGTCGTCCTCCTCGGAGACCTGGTGGTCGGGATAGACGTACAGCTCCTGGAGGTCGACCTCGACGTCGTCGTGGATCGGCTCCAGGCACCGCACGCACTCGCCCTCGAGCGCGGCTCGCGCCGTGCCCGTGACCAGGACGCCCTCCATGACCGCCTCGAGCCGCAGGTCGAGGTCGACCGGCGAGCCCTCGGGGACCCGGAGGACCTCGATGCCCAGATCGGCCGGCGCCGGGACGGATCGTGACACCTGACGCATGGACCCCGGGCGGCGGCCGAGCTCGCGGGTGTCGAGCACGAGCGGCGCTCTCGGGTCCAGGCTGGTCAGGGGATCACTTCCGGTCCGGTGCGACAGATCGTCGGGAAGCGTAACGCCCGGCGGGACGGGGCGGCAAAACGTCCCCCGCGCGAGGGACGCCTCACCCCGCCCGCTCGGCGAGCCGGGCGAGCAGCCGCTCGTGGACGAAGCCCGGCAGCAGCGCCGCGACGTCGCCGCCGAGGGCCGCGACCTCCTTGACCAGGCTGGAGGAGACGTAGGAGAGGCTCGGCGACGTCGGCAGCCACACCGTCTCGACCCCGGTGAGGTGGGCGTTCATCTGCGCCATCGCCAGCTCGTACTCGTAGTCGCCGCCGCTGCGCAGGCCCTTGACGATGGCGTCGACGCCGTGCGCGGTGCAGAAGTCGGTGAGCAGGCCGGTGAACCCCTCGACCCGGACGCTCGGCAGGTCGGCGGTGGCCTCGCGGAGCATGTCGAGCCGCTCCTCGGGCTCGAAGAGGCGCGACTTCGAGCGGTTGACGCCGACGGCGACGACGACCTCCTCGAAGACCTTGGTGGCGCGGGTGACCACGTCGAGGTGGCCCAGGGTGACGGGATCGAAGGATCCGGGGCAGACGGCGCGCACGGCTCAGGGCTCCTCGGGGGACGGGCCGGTGTCGCCGGCGGGGGTGTGGGCGAACCACAGGGCGGTCTCACCGTACGGGCGGCGCTCGACGTCGACGAGCCCGCCCGGCCAGCGCGGCTCCGGCGAGCGGGAGGACCGCTCCACGACGACCAGCGCGCTGGACGCCAGCCACCCCTGCTCCACCAGCAGCCGCAGGTCCGCGGCCAGGGCGTCCTCGCCCAGCGGGTAGGGCGGGTCGCTCAGCACGACGTCGTACGGCGCGCCGTCGACGCCGCGGGCGAGGAACGTCGCGACCGCGGCCGTGACCACGCGGGCCTCACCGTCGGCCCCGAGCTCCCGGGCGTTGGCGAGGACCACCGCGGCCGTGCGGCGGTCGGACTCGACCAGCGTCACGGTCCCCGCCCCCCGCGACCACGCCTCCAGCCCGAGCGCGCCGGAGCCGGCGTAGAGGTCGAGGACGCGCAGCCCGCGCAGGCCCTCCGCGGCGCTGGCCGCCCCCGACCAGGTCGAGACGGCCGCGAACAGCGCCTCCCGCACCCGGTCGGTGGTCGGCCGGGTCTCGCGGCCCTGGGGGGTGCGCAGCCGACGTCCGCCGGCGCGGCCGGCGATGACGCGGGTCACGCCTTCTCCATGAACTCGGCGGCGACCGAGGCCTCGAGGTCGCTCACCGCGGCGGCGAGCCGCGGGGTCGAGCGCAGGGCCTCGTCGGCGTCGAGCAGCGTCTCGGCGGCCTCGCGGGCCGCCACGATGGTGGCCTCGTCGCGCAGCACCCGCAGGTTCTGCAGGCTCGAGCGCCAGCCCGACTGCGAGCGTCCGAGCACGTCGCCCTCGCGGCGCATCTGGAGGTCGACGCGGCTGAGCTCGAAGCCGTCGGTGGTGGCCGCGACCGCCTCGAGCCGCTCGCGGGCGTCGCTGCCGGCGCGGGCGCGGGTGACCAGGAGGCAGAGCCCGGGCAGTCCGCCGCGCCCGACGCGGCCGCGCAGCTGGTGCAGCTGGGAGACGCCGAACCGGTCGGCGTCGAGGAGCACCATCGTGGTGGCGTTCGCGACGTCGACGCCGACCTCGATGACCGTCGTGGAGACCAGGACGTCGAGCTCGCCGGCACCGAAGGCGCGCATCGTCCGCTCCTTCTCCTCGGCGGGCAGGCGTCCGTGCAGCGCCGCGAGCCGGAGCCCCGCGAGCTGGTCGTAGGACAGCTCGGCGAGCACCTCCTCGACGGCGTGCAGCGGCGGCGCGGCGGCCTTCTCGGGACGCTTGGCGCGGGCGGTGGGCGGCTCCGGCTCGGGGCCGGCGTCGTCGAGGACGCCCTGCTCGGCGACGTCGCCGGTGATGCGCGGACAGACGACGTAGACCTGGTGGCCCTTCTCGACCTCCTCGCGCACGCGCTCCCACACCCGGCCGAACCAGTGCGGCGCGTCGGCCAGCGGCACCACCGTGGTCTGGATCGGCGCCCGGCCCGCGGGGAGCTCGCGCAGGGTGGAGACCTCGAGGTCGCCGAAGACGGTCATCGCCACGGTGCGCGGGATCGGCGTGGCCGTCATGACGAGGACGTGCGGCGGGGCGCCCCCGGACTTCTCGGTGAGCGCGGCGCGCTGCTCGACGCCGAAGCGGTGCTGCTCGTCGACGACCACCAGGCCGAGATCGGCGAACTGCACCTGCTGCTCGAGCAGCGCGTGCGTGCCGATCACGATGCCGGACTCCCCCGAGGCCAGGCGCGAGAGCGGCGCGGTGCGCTGGCCCTTGGTCATCGAGCCGGTGAGCAGCTCGACGCGGGTGGCCGCGGCCGGGGCGGTCAGCTGACCGGCCTCCGCGAGGTCGCCGAGCATCGCGGTGATCGAGCGGTGGTGCTGCTGGGCCAGCACCTCGGTGGGCGCCAGCAGGGCCGCCTGCCCGCCGGAGTCGACGACGTGCAGCATCGCGCGCAGCGCCACCAGCGTCTTGCCGGAGCCGACCTCCCCCTGCAGCAGCCGGTTCATCGGCCGCGGCTCGGCGAGGTCGGCCGCGATCCGCTCCCCCACCTCGCGCTGGCCCGCGGTGAGCTCGAACGGGAGCCGGGCGTCGAACGCCGCGAGCAGCGCGCCGTCCCCGCCGTCGCGGGCCTGGGCGCCGACCCGCGCGAGCTCGCGCCGGCGTCGTCCGAGCACCAGCTGGGTGACCAGGGCCTCCTCGAACCGGAACCGCCGCTGGCCACGGGTGACGTCGCCGTAGGTGCGGGGCAGGTGCACGAGGCGGAACGCCGTGACCAGGTCGGGCAGGTCGTGCCGCTCGCGCACCGCCGCCGGGATCGGGTCGTCGACGTCGTCGAGCACCGTCAGCGCGAAGGCGACGGCGCGCTGCAGCTCCCAGGTCTCGACGCCCTTGGTGAGCGGGTAGATCGGGTAGAGCTCGCCGAAGGAGCCGAGCGCGAGGTTCGCGGCGTCGCCGTCGCCGTCGCCGTCGCCGAAGAGGACGATCTGGGGGTTGGTGAGGGTCCACTCCTCGCGGAACCGGCCGACCGTGCCTTGGAACATGCCGCGTCGACCGACCGGCAGCCGCTTGCGGTGGTACTCGACGCCGCTGCCGTGCTTGGCGAAGAAGGTCATCCGCAGGCGGGGGCCGTCGGTGGCCACGTCGACCCCGACGCGCCAGCGGCGGCCGCCGGTGCGGCGGTCGGTGTAGGAGTGCGCCTCGATGCCCCGGATCTCGCCGATGACCGTGATCATCTCGCCCTCCTCGAGCGCGGCGACCTCGGTGAGCTCGCCGGTCTTGAGGTAGCGGCGGGGCAGGTGGTGCAGCAGGTCGCCGACGGTAGCCAGGCCCAGGCGCTCGACGATGGCGTCGCGCTTCTTCTGCGCCTTGCGGACGTCGCCGAGGACGGCGTCGACCGGGGAGTCCAGGCCGATCACTCGACCGACACCAGCAGCGGGTAGCGCTCCTGCCCGCCCGCGTAGACGACGACGTCGACGACCGGGAACTCGCGCTCCAGCCAGGCCGCGCAGCCCTCGGCGAGCGCGGCGTCGTCCGGACCGCCGCCGGAGACCAGGGTGACGAGCTCGCCGCCGCCGCCGAGGAGCCGCCGCAGCACCTCGCGGGCGACCTCGTCGACCTCGGCGCCGACGACGGCGAAGTCGCCGGCGACGATGCCCAGCGCGTCGCCGGCCTCGCACGGGCCGGCCATCGTCATGGCGGTGCGGGCCGCGCGGGTGACGCCGCCGTGGCGCACCTGCCGCGAGGTGGCCGTCATCTCCAGGACGTCGCGGTCGAAGGCGCGACCCGGCTCGTGGACGGCCAGCGCGGCCAGCCCCTGCACCTGGGCACGGGTCGGGATGACGGCGACCGTCAGCCCGAGGTCGTGGGTGGCGGTGCCCGCGGCCAGCTGGGCGACGCGCACGGAGTCGGGGTCGTTCGGCAGCACGACGACCTCGCGGGTGCCGCAGGCGCGGATCGCGGCGAGCACCTCACCCGTGGAGGGACGGCGGCCGGGGCCGGACTCGACGACGACCGCTCCGGCCTCCTCGAAGACCGCCCGCAGACCGGGGCCGGCCGCCACGGCGACCACCCGGCGTCCCTCCCGGGCCACGGACGGCGCCGTCTCTGCGGGCGCGCCGGACGCCGGGGGCGCCGGCACCGGCGCCGGCAGCGGACCCGTCGGGGCGTGCGCGCCGCCGCGGGCGACCAGGCCGCTGACCGAGCTGACCGCACGGCCGACGACGCGGCCGACGGCGGCGGGCACCGACGCCGGGCGCTCGGGACGCTCGGGACGCTCGGGACGCTCGGGACGCTCGGGACGCTCGGGACGCTCGGCGGGAGCCTCGCCCGGTGCCGCGTCGGCCGCCGCGGGGCCGGCGGCGACCTGGTCGGCGAAGTGGGTGACCCGGATGCGGTGCGGGCGCCCCGCCTCGATGCCCGCCTCGAGCGCCGCGCCGACGTCGTCGACGTGCACGTGCACGTTCCACAGCGACTCGTCGCCCACCACGACCAGGCTGTCGCCCAGCGCCCCGAGGGCCGCCTTGAGCGGGCCGATCCGCTCGGCCGGCGCGTCCAGCAGGTACATCACCTCGTAGGCGGGTCCGCCCGGGACGAGGTCGCCGGCGTCGCCGGTGGGCCGGTGCGGCACGGGGATCGTGTGCCGACCGAGGCGGGCGGGCTGCGGCACCGGACGGCGCCCGGTGAGGGCGGTCTCGGCGGCGTCGAGGATGACGCAGAAGCCCCGGCCCCCGGCGTCGACGACGCCCGCGAGCCGCAGCGCCTCGAGCTGCTCGGGCGTGCGGGCCAGCGCGGCCCGCGCGGCGGCGGCCGCGGCGGTGAAGACGTCGCCGCCGCGGGCGCCCGGCGCGGCGGCCGCCTCCAGCCCAGCCGCGGCGGCGGCCCGGGCGACGGTGAGCATCGTGCCCTCGACGGGCGTCCCGACGGCGGCGTCGGCGGCGCGGCTCGCGTGGTCGAGGGACTCCGCGAGCACCTGCGCGTTGCGCTCCTGCGCGGTGGCGCGGGCCAGCCGTCGGCAGACCGCGCGCAGCATCTCGCTGACGATCACGCCGGAGTTGCCCCGGGCGCCGAGGAGCGCGCCCCGGGCGAGGGCCTCCAGCAGGGCGTCGAGGTGCTCGGGGTGCGACTCGGCAACGCCGCGGTAGCGCAGCTCGTGGCGGGCCTGGCGCAGCGCGTCGCGGGCGGCGATCACCGTGAGGTACATGTTGGTGCCGGTGTCGCCGTCGGGCACCGGGTAGACGTTGAGGGCGTCGACCTCCTCGCGGGCCTCCGCGAGCGCGTCGGCGGCGAGGTCGACGAAGCTGCCGACCACGTGCGCCTGCACCCCGCCGCGCGGCTCGACGTCGCCCGTGGTCACGCCCGCACCTCCTGCACCGCACCTGCGCGGAGCCCGGCTCGACCCCGCCCGCGCGAGACTAGGCCATCGACGACGATTCGCCCCGGCCCCGGCGCTTCGGATAGCCTCATCCGGTTGCCCGCCACCTCCGGGCCCCGGCCCGCGAGCCGGAGGCGGGCGCGACTCGACCTCATTTTCCCGATCACTCAGGAGTACACGGTGGCTGCCGTCTGCGACATCTGCGCCAAGAAGCCGGGCTTCGGCAACAACCGCCCCTGGTCGCGCAAGATCACGAAGCGTCGCTTCAACCCCAACATCCAGCGCGTGCGGGCCACCGTCAACGGCACCCCGAAGCGCATGAACGTCTGCACCGGCTGCATCAAGGCCGGCAAGGTCAGCCGCTGACCTCGCAGTCCTGACGTCCGGACGGGCCGTCTCCCCTCGGGGAGGCGGCCCGTCCGTCGTCTCCGGCGCGGGAGCCCTCCCGGGGTCGGGCTCAGAAGTGGGTCCACCCGCCCGGACCCTCGGGCACGAGCCCGTCGACCGTGACCCGCGGCCCGTCCTCGCCGACCCCGCCGACCGTGCCGATCGAGCGCCAGCCCTCCGGCAGCGCGACGTCGGGCGGGAAGGTGGCGAGCAGCGCGTGGTCGTCGCCGCCGGTGAGCACGAACGACAGCGGCTCCAGGCCGAGGGCCGCGCCGACGGCGTGCAGCGGCTCGTCGACGACGAGCGCCGACGTCCGGACGTCGATCGTCACGCCGGAGGCCGAGGCCAGGTGGGCGGCCTCGGCGAGCAGCCCGTCGGAGACGTCGATCATGGCGGTCGCGCCGGCGTCGGCGGCCTGCGGTCCGGCGGCGTACGGCGGCTCGGGCCGCCGGTAGGCCTCGACCACGGCCCGCGGCGAGCGGAACCCGCGGCCGAGCACGGCAAGTCCGGCAGCGGCCCAGCCCTGCCGGCCGCACAGCGCCAGCACGTCGCCCGCGCGAGCGCCCGAGCGGACGACCGGCGCCACGGTGCACGCGCCCAGCACGGTGACCGCCAGCACGACCTCCTCGGCCCGGGTGACGTCGCCCCC
Source organism: Nocardioides sp. TRM66260-LWL (assembly GCF_020075545.1). GTDB lineage: Bacteria > Actinomycetota > Actinomycetes > Propionibacteriales > Nocardioidaceae > Nocardioides. The sequence goes on along the minus strand of NZ_JAIQZK010000001.1, from coordinate 285,567 downwards.
GACGACGCTGGCGCCGACGGAGGCGCACTCCTCGGCGAACCCGCGTACGAGGTCGAGCACCCAGCCGGCCGGCAGGTCGGCGGGCGCGGCGAGGCCCAGGGTCAGGCTGTGCGGGCGCCCGCCCATCGCGGCGATGTCGGCGAGGTTCTGCGCGGCGGCCCGGCGACCGATGTCGGAGGCCTCGGCCCAGTCGCGTCGGAAGTGCCGGCCCTCGACCATGAGGTCGGTGGAGACGACCGCGTGCCCCTGGCGCAGGCGCAGCAGGGCGGCGTCGTCGCCGGGGCCGATCAACACGTGCTCGCCCTGCGGCAGCAGCGCGGTGAGGGCGTCGATCAGGCCGAACTCGCCGACCTCGGCGAGGGTCGCGTCGCGCGGCACGGGCGGGGGCACGGGCATGGCGCCATCCCACCATGCCGCCACCAGGCCACCCCACCCGTCCGGCGCGGGGCGCTGAGTTCCGCGTGCGGCGAGGCCCGCGCTAGGTTGAGCGCCGGGCGGCTCGGGCCGTCCTCTGCGCACCGGCGCCGCCGGCTCGGCGCACCACCGCTCCACGGCGCAGCCCAGGCAGACAAGGGAGTCCGCATGACCGTCCAGGCCTACATCCTGATCCAGACCGACGTCGGCAAGGCCGCCGAGGTGGCCGCCGCGATCGCGCAGATCCAGGGCGTCACCCTCGCCGAGGACGTCACCGGCCCCTACGACGTCATCGTGCGCGCCGAGGCCAGCGACGTCGACGAGCTCGGCCGGCTGGTGGTGGCCAAGGTGCAGACCCTCGACGGCATCACCCGCACCCTGACCTGCCCGGTCGTCCACATCTGAGCATGCGCCCCCGCAGGCGCGCCGCAGCGCTGGCCGCCGTCACGGCGCTGCTCCTGGCGCCGGCGCTGGCCGGCTGCGGGGCCGACGCGATCGACGTCGACGTCCCCCGGCTCGACGACGCCGACGCGGCGGCCTGCCGGGCCCTGCTCGACGCCCTGCCGGAGCGGCTGGCCGACCTCGACCGGCGTGACGTCTCGCCCTCCGACGCCCCCGCGCGGGCGTGGGGCGACGGCCTGGTGCTCACCTGCGGCGCCCCGCAGCCCGACGACTTCACCTCGGTGTCGGGGTGCGAGGAGATCCGCGGCGTCGGCTGGTACGTGCCTCCGGGCGAGTACGCCGACTCCAGCCAGGACCTCACCGCGACCGCCGTGGGCTTCCGGCCGCGGGTCAGCCTGCGGGTGCCCGCCGCGTACCGGGGCGACGTCAGCCTGCTGGCGCTCTCCGACCTCGCCGACCCCGTGCGCGCGCGCCTGCGGCTGGTGCAGCCCTGCCGCTGAGCCCTCGCCGGGACGCGCGCCCCGCGTGTGGGACGCTGGCCCCATGAGCTCCGCGAGCCCGCACGCCGCCCCCGAGACCCCCGCGACCGAGGCGTCGGCCCCCCGGCCCGCCCCCGAGCTGCGCGGCCCCGTCGCCGTCATCGCCGGCGGCCTCAGCCACGAGCGCGACGTCTCGCTGGCCTCGGGTCGCAACCTCGTGCGCGAGCTGCGCGCGGCGGGCGTCGAGGCGCAGGCCTACGACTTCGACCGGGCGCTGATGGCCGCGCTCGAGCGCGACAAGGTGGTCGCCGCCGTGCCCGCCCTGCACGGCCAGTTCGGCGAGGACGGCGAGATCCAGACGCTGCTGGAGCTGATCGGCCTCCCCTACGTCGGCTCCTCGAGCAACGCCTGCCGGGTCGCGTGGGACAAGGGCACCGCCCGCGAGCTGCTGCGCCGCGCCGGCATCCCGGTGCCCGAGAGCGTCGGGCTGTCGGCCCAGACCTTCCGCGACGTCGGGGCTGCCGCGCTGATGGAGCACGTGATGGGCCAGCTCGGCGAGCGGGTCGTCGTCAAGCCCACCCGCTGCGGCTCCGCGCTCGGCGTCACCGGCGTCGACGGCCTCTCGGCGCTGCCCTCCGCGCTCGTCGGGTGCTACGCCTACGGCGAGGACGCCCTGATCGAGCGCTTCCACGACGGCGTCGACGTGTCGGTGGTGGTGGTCGAGGACGCCGACGGGCCGCGCGCCCTGACGCCGGTGGAGGTGGCCTACGAGAAGGGCCACGAGTTCGACTTCTCCGCCCGCTACACCGCCGAGTTCGTCTCGCTGGACCGCCCGGCGCTGCCCGAGACGCTGATCGAGCAGCTCGGCCGCGCCGCCTGCGACGCCCACCGCGTGCTCGGCCTGGCCGACGTCTCGCGCTCGGACTTCATCGTCGACGCCGACGGCGGCTACGTGCTGCTCGAGACCGCGATCACCCCGGGCACCACCGAGACCTCGGTGATGCCGTTCGCCTGCACCCTCTCGGGCACCACGCTCGGCGCGGTCACCCGCGACCTCGTGCTGCGCGTGCTCGCGCGCTGAGCCTCAGCGCAGACCGGTCGGACGCTCGAGGGCGAGCGCGATGAGCTCGTCGACCAGCGCGGAGTAGGGCAGGCCGCTGGCCTCCCACATCTTCGAGTACATCGAGATGGGCGTGAACCCGGGCATCGTGTTGATCTCGTTGATCGTCACCTCGCCGGCCTCGGTGACGAACACGTCGACCCGCGAGAGCCCCTCGGCGCCGACCGCGTCGAAGGCGGCCACCGCCACGGCCCGGACCCGCTCGGCGACCTCCGGCGGGAGGTCGGCGGGCGCCTCGGTGCGAGCGCCGTCGGCGGAGACGTACTTGGCCTCGAAGTCGTAGAAGTCGGCCGCGGCGTGGTCGACGACGATCTCGCCCGGCACCGACGCGCGGGGCTCGGCGCCGTCGCGTCCACCGAGCACGGCGCACTCGATCTCGCGGCCCTCGAGACCCTGCTCGACCAGGACCTTGGGGTCGTGGAACCGGGCGGCCTCGATCGCCTCGGCCAGGCCTCCGGGGGTGTCGACGCGGGTGACGCCCAGGGACGAGCCGGCCCGCGCGGGCTTCACGAAGACGGGGAACCGCAGCTCGCGCTCGACCCGCGCCAGCGCCTCGTCGCGCCGGTGCGTCCAGTCGCGCGGGGTGACGGTGACCCAGGGTCCGACGGGCAGTCCGTGACCGGCGAAGACCACCTTCATGAAGTGCTTGTCCATGCCGACCGCCGAGGCCAGCACGCCCGCGCCGACGTACGGCACGTCGGCCAGCTCGAGCAGGCCCTGGATGGTGCCGTCCTCGCCGAACGGGCCGTGCAGCAGCGGGAACACGACGTCGACGCCGCCCAGGTCGGCGAGCGTCACGATCGCGGTGCCGGCGTCGTCGGTGACCTCGGGCAGGTGGCCGGCGCGCAGCCGCCACGGCTCGGCGTCGTCGGCGGCGAGCACCCAGCGGCCCTGGCGGGTGATGCCCACCGGCAGCACCTCGTAGCGGTCGCGGTCGAGCGCCTGCATGACGCCCGCGGCGGTGGCCGCCGAGATCGAGTGCTCGCCGGAGCGGCCGCCGAAGAGCAGCGCCACCCGCACCTTGCGACCGTCCCCGCCCGGCAGGGACGCGGCGGGCTCGGGGACGGGCGCGGTGGACGGCGTGGTGTCGGGCACGGGCCGGGACGCTACCGAAGCGCCGCGGCGACCTCGAACAGGCGCGCCCCGTTCGAGGCCTTGAACAGCACGGCGTCGCCTGGGCCGACGTGCTCGCGCAGCCAGGCGGTGGCCGCGGCGGCGTCGGCCACCCAGACGTCGTCGGCCCGGGACCCGGCGCCGACGAGGATGTCGCGCGCGGCCTCGCCCACGACCAGCAGGCGGTCGACGCCGCGCTCGACGGCGTACGCGCCGACGCCGGCGTGCTCGGCCGGGGCGACGTCGCCGAGCTCGCGCATCTCCCCCAGCACCGCGAGGGTGCGGCTGGTGGCGGGGTCCTGGCCGATCACGCCGAGCGCGTCGAGCGCGGCCCGCATGGAGTCGGGGTTGGCGTTGTAGGCGTCGTTGAGCAGCACGACGCCGTCCGCGCGCTCGTGCAGCTCCATGCGCCAGCGCGAGAGCGACGCGACGCCGCCGAGCGAGGCGCCGATGCGCTCCAGCGGCACGCCGAGGGCGAGCGCCGCCGTCGCCGCGGCGGCCGCGTTGGCGGCCTGGTGCGCGCCGATGAGGTGCAGGGTCACGCGCGCGCGCTCGTCGTCGCTGACGAGGTCGAAGGTCGGGCGGCCGAGCCGGTCGAGCTCGAGCGCCTCCACGCGCACGTCGCCGGGCCCGCCGGGGCGTCCGGAGGGGCTGAACCGCCGGACGCGGGCGCGGGTGCGGGCGGCCATGGCGGCGACCCGCTCGTCGTCGACGTTGAGCACCGCGACGCCGTCGGGGGCGAGGCACTCGACGAGCTCGCCCTTGGCCTGCGCGATCGCCTCGCGGGAGCCGAACTCGCTCAGGTGGGCCTGGCCGACGCACAGCACCATCCCGACGTCGGGGGTGACGAGCCGGGTCAGCTCGGCGATGTGCCCGATGCCGCGGGCGCCCATCTCGAGCACGAGGAAGCGGGTGCCGGCGTCCGCGCGCAGCGCGGTGAGGGGCATGCCGAGCTCGTTGTTGTACGAGCCGAGCGTGGCCACCGTCGGCGCGGCGTCGGCCAGCACCGCCGCGAGGAGGTCCTTGGTGGAGGTCTTGCCCTGCGAGCCGGTGATGCCGACGATGCGCAGCCCGCCCTCGGCCCGCAGCCGCGCGACGACGTGGGAGGCCAGCCGCTGGAGGGCGTCGCGGGCGTCGTCGACGACGATCGTGGGCAGGGCGGTGGGCCGGCTGCCGAGCACGGCGACCGCGCCCTGCGCGCCGGCCTGGGGAGCGTGGTCGTGGCCGTCGGAGCGCTCGCCGGCGAACGCGACGAACAGCGAGCCCGGGGCCGCCTCGCGGCCGTCGATGACCACGGGACCGTCGACGACGATCCGCTCGGCGGCCGTCGGCTCGAGCCCGTCCGGCAGCGCGAGGCGGCCGTCGAGCAGCGCGACGAGCTCCGGGAGCGCGATCGGGATCATCGGAGGGCCTGCGGCGTCGGGCGGTTCACGGCGCAGAATCTAGTGTGTCGCCATGGCCGAACGCTGGAACCCCGACCGCTGGCAGCCCGCGACGATCGCCGTGCACGCCGGGCGTCCGCCGCACGAGGCCGATCAGCCGCTGAACACGCCGATGACGCCCGCCTCGACCTTCGTCGGCGGCGGCGACCGCGAGTACGGACGCTGGGGCAACCCCACCTGGCAGGCGTTCGAGGAGGCCCTCGGCGCCCTCGAGGGCGGCCGGGCGCTGGCCTTCGCCTCCGGGCTGGCGGCCGTGGCCACGGTGCTCGACCTCGTCGGGCAGGACGGCGTCGTCGTGGCGCCGCAGCACGCCTACAACGGCACGATCGTGCAGCTCGGCGATCTCGAGGCGCGCGGCCGCGTGCGCACCCGGCTGGTCGACGTCACCGACCCCGGCGCGATCGCCGCGGCCTGCGACGACGACGTCGCGCTGGTGTGGCTGGAGTCCCCCACCAACCCGGCGCTGGAGGTGATCGACCTGCCCGCGGCGATCGCCGCGGCGCATGCGGCCGGTGCCTCGGTGGTCGTCGACAACACCTTCGCCACGCCGCTCCTGCAGCGCCCGCTCGAGCACGGCGCCGACATCGTCGTGCACTCGGCGACGAAGTACCTCGCGGGCCACAGCGACGTGCTCATGGGCGCCGTGGTGGTGCGCGACGACGCGCTGCACGACGTCGTCAAGGGCCGTCGCGACCTGCTGGGCGCGGTGCCCGGCGTCCTGGAGGCCTACCTGGCCACCCGCGGCCTGCGCACGCTGCCGCTGCGGCTGGAGCGCGCCCAGGCGACCGCCGCGCTGCTGGCCGAGCGGCTGCGCGCGCACCCCGCCGTCTCGGAGGTGCGGTACCCGGGCTTCGGCGGGATCGTCTCGCTGGTGCTCGCCGGCGGACCGCTGGCCGCCGACCTGCTGACCCGCTCGACCGAGCTGTGGGTCTTCACCACCAGCCTCGGCGGCGTGGAGTCGACCTTCGAGCGGCGCCGGCGCTGGAAGTCCGAGCCGGCGGGCATCCCCGACGCCCTGGTGCGGCTCTCCGTCGGCATCGAGGACCCCGAGGACCTCTGGACCGACCTGCGCGGCGCGCTCGACGCGCTGCCGACGCCGGACTGAGGGGCACCCGTCGTGGCGGTCGCGGTGGACGACCTGCTCGCCGACGCGCTCGCGCTGGTCGGGGGGCTCGACGGATCCGCGGACGGATCGTCGGGCGAGGTGCTCGGCCGACGCCGGGTGCTGCTCGGCCTCAGCGGCGCCCCCGGGGCCGGGAAGTCGACGCTCGTCGACGCCCTCCTCGCGGGCGCGGCGGCCGCCGGGATCGGCGCGGCGCACGTGCCGATGGACGGCTTCCACCTCGCCGACGCGCAGCTGCGCCGCCTCGGTCGCCTGGGGCGCAAGGGCGCGCCGGACACCTTCGACGTCGACGGCTACGTCGCGCTGCTGCGTCGCTGCCGCGACGAGCCGGACCTCGACGTCTACGCCCCGGGGTTCGAGCGCGACCTCGAGCAGCCGATCGCCGCGGCGCTCGTCGTGCCGGCCGGCGTCCGGCTGGTGCTGACGGAGGGCAACCACCTGCTCCTCGACGACCGTCCCGGGGCGCGGTGGTCGCAGGTGCGGCCGCTGCTCGACGCCGTGTGGCACCTCGAGCTCGACGACGCCGTGCGCCGCGAGCGGCTCGTCGCGCGGCACATCGCCTCCGGCAAGGCGCCGGACGCGGCGCGCGCGTGGGTGGCCGACGTCGACGAGCCCACCGCGCGGCTGGTCCGGGATGCTGCGCCGCGCGCCGACCGGCGGATCACCCTCGGCTGAGCCGGCCGGACGAGGTCAGTCGGTCTCGGCCTTCGTGCTGCGGGCGAGGATCTCGTCCATCATCTGCGTGGCGGTGAGCCGTCCGCCGACGACGTCGTCGACGTACTGCGCGACGGGGGCGTCGACGCCGGACTGCTCGGCCAGCGCTCGCAGCGAGGAGCACGACTTGGCGCCCTCGGCGACCTGACGGGTCGAGGCGTAGATCTCCTCGGTGGTCTGGCCGCGTCCGAGCCGCTCGCCGAACGAGCGGTTGCGCGAGAGCGGGGAGGAGCAGGTGGCGACGAGGTCGCCGAGGCCGGCCAGGCCCATGAGGGTCAGCGGGTTGGCGCCCAGGCGCATCGCCAGCCGCGCAGTCTCGGCCAGGCCGCGGGTGATGACCGAGGCGGTCGTGTTGTCGCCGAAGCCCAGGCCCACCGCCATGCCGACCGCGAGGCCGACGACGTTCTTGTAGGCGCCGCCGAGCTCGCAGCCCAGCACGTCGACGCTGGTGTAGGGGCGGAAGGACGGCGAGTGGACGCGGGCCTGGAGCGCGCGCGCCACCGACTCGTCCTCGCAGGCGACGACGGACGCCGCCGGCTCGCGGCGGGCGATCTCGGGCGAGAGGTTGGGCCCGCTGACCACGGCGATGCGCTCGGGTCCGGCTCCGGTGGCCTGGTGGATGACCTCGCTCATGCGGTTGAGGGTGCCGAGCTCGACGCCCTTCATCAGCGACACCAGCACGGCGTCGCCGGCGATGTGCGGCGCCCACTCGGTGAGGTTGGCGCGCAGCGTCTGCGACGGCGTGGCCAGCACCACGACGTCCGCGCCGTGCAGCGCCCGCTCGACGTCGTCGGTGGCGTCGATCGCGTCGGGCAGCCGGATGCCCGGCTGGTAGTCGGGGTTCTCGTGGTCGCGGGTGATCGCCTCGGCGACCTCGGGACGCCGCGCCCACATCGTCACGTCGTTGCCGGCGTCGGCCAGCACGATCGAGAAGGCGGTGCCCCACGCGCCCGCGCCGCAGACCGCGACCTTGCCCCGCCTCACGACGCCTCCTCCCGGGCCTGCGGCCCGCGCTTGGGGTTGCCGAACGCCCGCTGGCCGGCGGCCCGCGGGTCGAACAGGGTGGCCGGCGGGACCTCGTCGCGGATCTCGGCGACCAGCCCGACGATCGCCCGCATGATCCGCTCGGTGGCCTCGACGACGATCTCGGCGTCGGGCTCGGCGCCCGGCGCCACGCGGGCGCGGAGGTCGTCGAGGTCGACCGGCTCGCCGACGAGCATGGTGACGCGCTTGCGCGGCGGCAGCAGGTGCGGACGGCCGGAGTACGGGGCCAGCAGCGCCTGGGCGCCCCACTGGCCGACGGGCACGACGGGGCAGCCGGTGCGCAGCGCGATGCGGGCCGCGCCCGACTTGCCGCGCATCGGCCAGCCGTCGGGGTCGCGGGTGATCGTCCCCTCGGGGTAGACCACGACGCACTCGCCCGCGCGCACGGCCTCGACGGCGGCGTCGAAGGCCCCCGCGGCGGCGGCGGACTCGCGCTCGACCGGGATCTGGCCGGCGGCGCGCATGAACGGGCCGATCACCGGCGTGGTGAACAGGCCCGACTTGGCCAGGTAGCGCGGGAGGCGACCGCGGTCGTAGACCAGGTGGGCCGCGGTGAGCGGGTCGACGTGCGAGTTGTGGTTGAGGGCGACGACGCAGCCGCCCTCGGCGGGGATGCGCAGGCCCTCGCGCCAGTCGCGCGACACCGTGGCCCACAGGAGCGGCTTGATGATCGGCACGGCCACGGAGAACCCCAGCCCTCGGGGCCCCTGCAGTCGTCGCACCACGCTCACGGCGGCAGGCTACCCGCCCGCCAGCCTCCCGCCGGGCGTCGGACGCCTCGGCGGGGCGGAGGGCGACGACGGCGGCCGCCTGGGAGGATGCCGCGGTGTCCTCCACCGAGCCCGAGTCGTCCGCCCTCCCGGCGCTCGCGTCGGGCTGGGTGGTCCTCGTGCCCGTCAAGCCGCCGGAGCACGCGAAGTCGCGGCTCGTGGGCGTGCTCGACGCCGACCGCACCGCGCTCGCCGAGGCGTTCGCGCTCGACACCGTCGCCGCCGCCGTGGCCGCGCGGGAGGTGCGGGCTGTGCTCGTCGTCACCGACGACGCCCGGCTGGCCGCCCGCGTCCGCGACCTAGGGGCCGACGCCGTGCCCGACGGCTCGACGCACGGCCTCAACGACACCCTGCGTCAGGCGGCGGCGGAGGCCCGCCGGCGTCACCCCGATGCCCTGCTCGCCGCCCTGTGCGGCGACCTCCCCGCCCTGCGGTCCGCCGACCTCGACCTCGCGCTCGGGCGGCTGGCCGCGCTGCTGGCTGCCGCGCCGGCCGCGATCGTGCCGGACGCGGACGGCACGGGCACCTGCCTCTACGCGGCGGCCGCCGCGACGTTCGCCCCCCGGTTCGGCGGGGCCTCGCGGGCGGCGCATGCCGACATCGGCGCGGTCGAGCCCGACCTGGCCGGGCTCGACGCGCTGCGCCGCGACGTCGACGACCTGCTCGCGCTGCGCGCCGCACTGGCCCATGGCGTCGGGCCCGCCACCCGCGCCGTCGCCGCCCGGCTGGGGCTCGTGGGGTGAGGGGTTCGAGTCACTCGGGTCACTCGGGTCACAGAAGTGGTGCGGTTTCCCCGGGCGCCCGGGGAAACCAGTCGCGGGCAGGTGAAGTTTCGCCTGCCCGCGACTGGTTTTGCCTGCCCTGATCAGCTGCCGGTGCCGGCCGGCCTCGTCAGGCGTCCGTCGAGGGCGCCTTCTTCGCCGGGGCCTTCTTCGCCGCCGAGCCCTTCTTCGCCGCGGTCTTCGTCGCCGCGATCTTCTTCGTCGCCGGGGCCTTCTTCGCCGCCGCAGACGCCTTCTTCGCGGGGGCCTTCTTCGCGGGGGCCTTCGCCGTCGCGGTCGTCTTCGTGGCGGTCGACGCCTTCTTCACCGGGGCCTTCTTCACCGGGGCCTTCTTCACCGGGGCCTTCTTCACCGGGGCCTTCTTCACCGGGGCCGGCGCCGCGGCCTTCGCAGGTGCGTCGGCGGCAGCGCCGCCGGACGTCTCCGCCCGGCCGCCGGGGACGGCCTTCTTGACCGCGTCGGCGGCCTTCGCGGGAGCGGCGGCGGCCTTGCGGACCGACGAGCCGACGGTGGCCGACGCCGCGGTGACGGCGGCCTTGGGCAGGGCGGGCAGCTTCTTCGCGCCGGAGACGACGTTCTTCAGGTCGGCGCCGGGGGTGAACTTCGGCACCGAGGTCCGCTTGGCCTGGATCTGCTCGCCGGTCTGCGGATTGCGGACCAGGCGGGCCTCGCGCACGCGCTTCTCGAAGGAGCCGAAGCCAGTGATCGCGACCTTCTCGCCCTTGGCGACCTCGCGGGTGATGGTGTCGAGCACCGCCTCCAGCGCGTGGGCCGCGGCCTTCCTGTTGCCCTCGAACCGCTCGGCGAGCGCCTCGACCAGCTGTGACTTGTTCACGTCGTTCCCTTCCCTGCACACCGGGGATCACCCTCCTGCGTGACGCCCGGGAGCGAGCGGAGGCGGATCGGCGCCGGACACCGGGCCCGGGCTGCCTCGCACGCTAGGCACTGCGGGCCGGGCCCACAACGACCACGCCGCCGGGACGCGGACAAATGTCGCGCGACCCGACGGCGTGGCAGGACGGCTCGGCAGGAACCGACGGGGCTCAGCGCTGCAGGAAGTCCAGCAGCGCGGCGTTGAACTCCGACGCGTGGCTGACGTTGAAGCCGTGCGGGGCCCCGGCCACGATCACCTTCTCGGCGCCCTCGACGGCCTCGGCGGTGCGCTCGCCCGAGACCGCGGCCGGCACGGTCGCATCGCCGTCGCCGTGCAGCACCAGGGTCGGCACGTCGATCGCCGCCAGGTCGGCGCGGAAGTCGGTGAGGGCGAAGGCGCGGATGCACCCGGCGAGCGCGGCGGGGACGGCGGGCTTCTCCAGCTCGAGCGCCTGCTGGCGCTGCTCCTCGCTGACCTTGATCTCGCCGTCGACGGAGAAGAAGTCGGTGGTGAAGCCGTCGAGGAATCCCTCGCGGTCGTCGGTGACGCCCTGCACCATGCCCTCGACGTCCTCGGCGGAGAGGCCGCCGTCGGGGTTGTCGTCGCTCTTGAGCAGGTACGGCGGGACGGCCGCGGCGAACACCGCGGAGCGGATCCGCCCGGACTCGCGCAGCGCCGGCGTGCCGAGGTAGCGGGCGACCTCGCCGCCGCCCATCGAGAAGCCGACGAGGGTCACGTCGCGCAGGTCGAGCTCCTCGAGCAGGCCCGCGAGGTCGGCGGCGAGGGTGTCGTAGTCGTAGCCGGTGTCGGGCTTGTCGGACTCGCCGAAGCCGCGACGGTCGTAGGCGATGGCGCGGAAGCCGGCGTCGACGAGGGCGGGGACCTGCTCCGACCACGAGGCGCCGGAGAGCGGCCAGCCGTGGATCAGCACGACCGGACGGCCCTCCCCGCTGTCGGTGTAGGCGAGGGTGATGCCGTTGCTCTGGACGGTGGGCACGGTGGCTCCTTCGGGAACGGGAACGGGGACGGACGCGAGCGCGTCCGTCCCCGTCCTGCCCCGGGGGCCGCCGCGCATGCGCGGCCCACCCCGAGGTGCGTGCTCGAGCCGCGGGCTCAGGCCCGCTGGGTGACCGGCTTCCAGGCCGGGCGGCCGCTCTCGTAGGCGGCGATGTCGTCGGCGTGGCCCAGGGTGATGCCGATGTCGTCGAGCCCCTCGAGCAGGCGCCAGCGGGTGTAGTCGTCGATGTCGAAGGAGTCCTCGATCGCCTCGGCGCCCTCGCCGGCGCGCACGGTGCGGGCCTCGAGGTCGACGGTGATCTCGGCGCCCGGGTTCGCCTCCAGGTGGTCCCAGAGCGCCTGGACGACCTTCTCGTCGACCTGCGCGGCGACCAGTCCGGCCTTGCCGGAGTTGCCCCGGAAGATGTCGGCGAAGCGGGAGGAGACGACGACCTTGAACCCGTAGTCCTGCAGCGCCCACACGGCGTGCTCGCGGGACGAGCCGGTGCCGAAGTCCGGGCCGGCGACCAGCACCGATCCCTGCGCGTAGGCGGGCTGGTTCAGGACGAAGGCGTCGTCGCCGCGCCAGGCGGCGAACAGGCCGTCCTCGAAGCCGGTGCGCGTGACCCGCTTGAGGTAGACCGCCGGGATGATCTGGTCGGTGTCGACGTTGCTGCGTCGCAGCGGCACGCCGACGCCGGTGTGGCTGGTGAACTTCTCCATGTCAGTTGCCTCCCTGGGACGCGACGGGCTCGAGGTCGGCCGGCGAGCTGAGCGTGCCCCGCACGGCGGTCGCGGCGGCGACCGGCACCGAGACCAGGTGCGTGCGACCGCCCTTGCCCTGGCGTCCCTCGAAGTTGCGGTTCGACGTCGACGCGCTGCGCTCGCCGGGCTCGAGGGTGTCGGGGTTCATGCCCAGGCACATCGAGCACCCGGCGCCGCGCCACTCGGCACCGGCGTCCTTGAACACCACGTCCAGGCCCTCCTGCTCGGCCTGGAGGCGCACGCGCACCGAGCCCGGCACGACGAGCAGCCGGGTGTCGGGGTCGACGGTGCGGCCCTTGATCACCGCGGCGGCCGTGCGGAGGTCCTCGATCCGGCCGTTGGTGCACGAGCCGATGAAGACGGTGTCGACCTTCACCTCGCGCAGCGGGGTGCCGGCCTCCAGGCCCATGTAGGCGAGCGCCTTCTCCGCGGCGACGCGGTCCTGCTCGTCCTCGAAGTCCTCCGGCGACGGCACGCTCGCGCCCAGCGGCACGCCCTGGCCCGGGTTGGTGCCCCAGGTGACGAACGGCGTCATCGTCGAGGCGTCGAGCACGATCTCCTCGTCGAAGACCGCGTCGTCGTCGGTGACGAGCGTGCGCCAGTGCGCGACGGCGGCGTCCCACTGCTCGCCCTGCGGCGCCTCGGGGCGGCCCTCGATGTAGTCGAAGGTGGTCTGGTCGGGGGCGATGAGGCCGGCCTTCGCGCCCCACTCGATGCTCATGTTGCACACCGTCATGCGGCCCTCCATCGAGAGCTCGCGGATCGCCTGGCCGCGGTACTCGACGATGTAGCCCTGACCGCCGCCGGTGCCGGTGTGGGCGATGAGGGTCAGGACGAGGTCCTTGGCCGTGACGCCCTCCGGGAGGCTGCCGTTCACGGTGACCGCCATGGTCTTGGGCCGGGCCTGGGGCAGCGTCTGGGTGGCGAGCACGTGCTCGACCTCCGAGGTGCCGATGCCGAAGGCGATCGCGCCGAAGGCGCCGTGGGTGGAGGTGTGGCTGTCGCCGCACACGATCGTCATGCCGGGCTGGGTCAGGCCGAGCTGCGGGCCGACGACGTGCACGATGCCCTGCTCCACGTCGCCGAGGGAGTGCAGGCGGACGCCGAACTCCTCGGCGTTGCGGCGCAGCGTCTCGACCTGGGTGCGGGAGACCGGGTCGGCGATCGGCTTGTCCCAGTCGACCGTCGGGACGTTGTGGTCCTCGGTGGCCAGGGTGAGGTCGGGACGACGCACCGTGCGGCCGGCGAGCCGCAGCCCGTCGAACGCCTGCGGCGAGGTGACCTCGTGGATGAGGTGCAGGTCGATGTAGAGCAGGTCGGGCTCCCCCTCGGTGGAGCGGACGACGTGCTCGTCCCAGACCTTCTCCGCCAGGGTCTTGCCCATGACGCACTCCTTCGTGAGCTGGTGGATGGGGTGAGGCGAGCGTACGCCGCCCATCCCGCAGAATGAGACTCGGATCTCGGATCCTGGACGAACTCGCCTTGCCGGGCCGCCGACGTCCGGAGATGATGCGGGCACTGAGGCGCGCGTCACATCGCTTGCATCCCATGATCCGAGACGCGAGTATTGCCATATGGACAGCAGTGGAGTCGGCGTTCTCGACAAGGCAGCCCTCGTCCTCACCGCCCTCGAGTCCGGGCCCGCCACGCTCGCGGGGCTCGTGACGGCGACCGGCCTGGCCCGTCCGACCGCGCACCGGCTCGCGGTGGCGCTCGAGCACCACCGCCTGGTCGCCCGCGACATGCAGGGACGCTTCGTGCTCGGCCCCCGCCTCGCCGAGCTGTCCGCCGCCGCCGGCGAGGACCGCCTGCTGGCGACCGCGGGCCCCGTGCTGGCCCGTCTGCGCGACATCACCGGCGAGTCCGCCCAGCTGTGGCGCCGCCAGGGCGACCACCGCGTGTGCGTCGCCGCCGCCGAGCGTCCCTCGGGCCTGCGCGACACCATCCCCGTCGGCTCCCAGCTGACGATGCGCGCGGGCTCCGCCGCGCAGATCCTGCTGGCCTGGGAGGACCCCGACCGGCTGCACCGCGGGCTGCAGAACGCCGCGTTCTCCGCCGCCGCGCTGTCCGGCATCCGCCGCCGCGGCTGGGCCCAGTCGGTCGGCGAGCGCGAGCAGGGCGTCGCCTCGGTCTCCGCGCCGGTGCGCTCCCCCAGCGGCAAGGTGATCGCCGCCGTGTCCGTCTCCGGCCCCCTCGAGCGGCTCTCCCGCCAGCCCGGCCGCATGCACGCCCCCGCCGTGCTCGCCGCCGCTGAGCGACTCTCGGAGTCGCTGCGTCGGGCTGCTGCGGAGGGCTGAGGCGGCGGGGCGGCCTGCGTCGGTTTCCCCGGTCGACCGGGGAAACCGATCGATGTCGGGCGAAACTTCGGCCGACATCGATCGACTTCGCCCGTCCTGAGTGACACGCGTGGCGGACGGGACGGGCTCGTCCTCAGAGCGGCAGCGCGCCCTGCTCGAGGTCGAGCAGGATCCGCTTGCGCTCCAGGCCGCCGGCGTAGCCGGTGAGGGTGCCGTTGGCGCCGATCACGCGATGGCACGGGACGACGATGGGCAGCGGGTTGCGTCCGTTCGCCAGTCCTACGGCGCGGGACGCAGCGGGCGTCAGGCCGATCGCGCGGGCGATCTCGCCGTAGGTGGCGGTGGCGCCGAAGCCGATCCGGCGCAGCGCCGCCCACACCCGGTGCTGGAACTCGGTGCCGAGCGGCGCGAGCGGCAGGTCGAAGTCGTGCCGCTCGCCGGCGAAGTACGCCGCCAGCTGGGCGGCGGCCTCGGCCAGCACCGGAGCGTCGGCGCCGTCCTCGAGCCGGTCGACGGCTCCGCCTGCGGGGCTGTGGGCGAGGTCGTCGGCGTCCAGGAACCGGAGGGCGACGAGCGCGTCGCCCTCGGCGACCAGCCGCAGCGGCCCGACGGGGCTCTCGATGGTCAGGGCGGGCATGTCAGGGCTCCTCGGGTGACGGGACGGACGGGACGGGCGGGGCCGGCTCCGCGGCCGTGAGCGGCACCGGGACGCCCTCGAGCGCCTGCTGCCACAGGTGCGCGAGCGCGTAGGTGCGCCACGGACGCCAGGGCTCGGCGCGGGCCACGGTGCCGGCGACGTCGCGCGGGCCGTCGATCGCACCCGCCCGCGCCAGCACCCGGCGCACGGCGAGATCGCCGGGCAGCCAGACGTCGGGGTCGCCGAGCGCGCGCAGGGCGACGTAGTCGGCCGTCCACGGCCCGACGCCGGGCAGCGCGAGCAGCGCGGTGCGGACCTCGGCTCGGTCGGCGCCGCGGTCCAGCGCCACCTCGCCCCGGGCGCAGGCGTCGGCGATCGCCACGAGCGCGCGTGCCCGGGCGCGGGGCAGCGGGAGCGCGCGGGGTCCCTCGGTCGCCGCGGCGTCCAGCGACGCGAGCACGTCCGGACGCGGGAACAGGTGGGTCAGGCCCGGCACCGAGGAGCGCAGCGGCAGGCCGTGGGCGGCGACGATCCGGCCGGTGACCGTGCGCGCGCCGGCCAGGCTCACCTGCTGTCCGACGACCGCGCGCACCGCGAGCTCGGGGCCGTCGACCTGACCGGGCATCCGCAGACCGGGCGTCGCCTCGACGGAGGCGGCGAGCAGCGGATCGGCGCCGAGGTGGGCGTCGACGGCCACCGGGTCGGCGTCCGCGTCCAGCAGGCGTCGCGTGCGCTCCAGCGCCGCGGCGGTGTCGCGCAGGTCGGCGAGCTCCAGAGTGACGTCGAGGTGCCCGACGCCGGGCTCGCGACCGACGGCGCCGAGCAGCGGCGCGAAGTCGACCCGCACCGTGCCGGGGCCGTGCGGCAGATCGAGCGTGCGGGCGTACCAGTCCGCTCCGGCCGCCTCCACGCCCGTGACGGCGTGCAGCGCCAGGAAGGCGTGGCACTCGCGGGCCGCGTAGGGCGTGCGCACCGCGAGCCGCAGCCGCAGCGGCGTCAGGGCGCCCGCGGCACCCTCGACGCCGGAGGTCCGCCCCGGCCCGGCGCCCGCCGCCCGCTCGCGCAGGGCCGTCGGCGTGCACGCGTGCACCTCGCGGACGGTGTCGTTGAACTGGCGCACGCTGGCGAACCCGGCGGCGAAGGCCACCTCGGCGCACGGCAGCGTCGTCGTCTCGAGCAGGATCCGCGCCACCTGCGCGCGTTGCGCCCGAGCCAGGGCCAGGGGCGTGGCGCCGAGCTCGGCGGCGAGCAGCCGACCCAGGTGCCGCGGGGTGTAGCCGAGCCGCGCCGCGAGGCCGGGCACGCCGTCGCGATCGACGACGCCGTCGCCGATCAGCCGCATCGCGCGTCCGGCGACGTCGGCCGCGACGTCCCACGCGGGGCTCCCCGGGGTCGCGTCCGGGCGGCAGCGGCGGCAGGCGCGGTAGCCGGCGGACTGGGCGGCGGCCGCGGTCGGGTGGAAGGAGACGTTGCCCGCGGCGGGCGTGCGGGCCGGACACGACGGCCGGCAGTAGATGCCGGTGGTGCGCACCGCGGTGTAGAAGACGCCGTCGAAGCGACGGTCCCGCGAGCGGACGGCCGCGTAGCAGGCCGTGGGATCGAGGACCGGCGTCATGCGCCCATCCTCCCCCACGTCCCGAGACCCGGCTGGCGGGAATCGGACACGGCAGCGGCCCTGGAGCAAGAGCCGCCCGGGCACGGCCCGGGCACGGGACCGGGCACGGAGTACCCCGTCCGCTCACGGACATGCCCAGGGATTTGCGACGATGGGCCCGTGAGCCGTTCCCGAGCCAAGCGCCGCGCGCCCCGATCGCACCGTCACCTCGTGGTGCGGGTGATCCTGCTGTCGCAGCTGTGCCTGGCCCTGGTCACCGGGCTCACCGTCACGCTGGTCTACGACCACCTCAACGGCAGCCTGCAGAGCACCGATCTCAGCGGCGCCATCACCGTGAACCCCACCAAGGAGGCCGTCCAGGGGCCCCGGGAGCCGCTCAACGTGCTCGTCATGGGCTCCGACGACCGCAACTGCGACGGCTGCGGCATCGACAAGGAGGCCGGCGGCGGATCCGACACCACGATCCTCCTGCACGTCTCGGCCGACCGGAAGGAGGCCTACGGCGTCTCCATCCCCCGCGACACCCTCGTCACCCGACCCGACTGCAAGGGCAAGGACGGCCAGACCATCCCCGGCGGCGAGCTGCAGCAGTTCAACAGCGCCTACCTCCTCGGCGGGCCGGCCTGCACCATCTCGACGGTCGGCGCGATCACGGGCGTGCACATCGACCACTGGGTGGTGGTCAACTTCCGCGGCTTCCAGGAGATGGTCGACGCCGTCGACGGCGTGCAGGTCTGCATCCCCGAGGTGATCGACGACCGGCGCCGCGGCATCTTCTTCGAGGCCGGCACCCAGACCCTGCGCGGCCAGCAGGCCCTCGACTACGTGCGCGAGCGCCACAGCGTCGGCGACGGCTCGGACATCGGCCGGATGAAGCGCCAGCAGGCCTTCATCGCCTCGATGATCAACAAGGTCTTCTCGGCCGGCACGCTCACGCGTCCCGACCGGGTCTTCCACTTCGTCGACGCGGCGGTGCGCTCGCTGCAGGTCGACTCCGGGCTCGACAACATCGGCAAGCTCGTCGACCTCGCCCAGCAGTTCGGCGCCACCGGGCTGGGCGACATCCGCTTCGTCACCGCGCCCTTCGCGCCGTATCCGCAGGATCCCAACCGGCTCGTGCTCGCCCCCGACGCCGAGACCCTGTGGAAGCGGATGCGCCAGGACCAGCCGCTGCCCTCCAGCCTCTCGGCCGGCTCGATCAACGCGGCCCGGCCGCCGGGCGGCGGCACGTCGCCGTCGGCGTCCTCGAGCGCCTCGGGCTCCCCGAGCGGGTCTCCCAGCGGCTCGCCCAGCAGCAGCCCGTCGCCGTCGAAGAGCCCGAGCCCCGACGCCGCGGCCAACGCCCAGGTCGGCCTCTGCGCCTGAGCCGGACGTCCCGACGACGGGAGCCGGGAGCAGACGGACGCGCCGCCTCCTGCGATGCTGGGAGCACGGCGCCGGACCCGGCCGTCTCGGGGGTCCACCAGCTCGGAAGGATCCTCGTGCTCGGCTACCACCGACGATCCCGCACTCCCGTCCACCCGGCGAGGCGCACGGGTCGTCCCGTCCGCCTGACCGCCCTCGCGACCCTCGCGGCCGCCGCGCTGCCGCTGACGGCCGTGCTCGGCCCCGCCCCCGGCGCCTCCGCCGAGGCCGGAGCCGGCACGTCGCCCGCGGCCTCCGCCTCTGCTGCCCCCTCCGTGCAGCCCAGCGCCCGCACGCGGGCGGAGCGCACCCTGGCCGACGTGCAGCGACTGCTCGGCGGCGGCGCCCGCAGCGCCGCCCGCGCGCAGGTGGGCGCCTCCCCCGTCGTCCCGCAGGACGCCAGCCTGCTGCTGCGGGACCTCTGGCGGCAGCGATCGGCGCTGCCGGCCGCCCAGCGGGCCACGGCCGACGCGGTGCTCGCTCGGCCGAAGAGCACCCGGGTCACCTGCGGGGTCGTGTGCGTGCACTGGACCGCCACCGGCCCCGACCGCTCGACCCGCGCGTACGTCGACCGGGTGCTGACCGTCATGGGCACGGTCCGCGACGTCTACGCGCGCTCCGGCTACCGCCGTCCCCCGTCGGACGGTCGCGCCGGCGGCTCGAGCCTCTTCGACGTCTACCTGCTCGACCTCGGCGGCCAGGGTCTCTACGGCTTCTGCCAGCCCGAGAAGGTCGCGGCCGCGGGCACCCGCACCGCGACGTCGTACTGCGCGCTCGACAACGACTTCTCCAGCACGCAGTTCCCGAGCAACGACCAGGCCGACAACCTGCGGGTGACGGCCGCCCACGAGTACTTCCACGCCGTGCAGTACGCCTACGACTACGCCGAGGACCGCTGGCTGATGGAGTCGACGGCCGCCTGGGCCGAGGACGAGGTCTACACCGACGTCAACGACAACCGGCAGTACCTCGCGGCCAGCCAGCTGAAGTACCCCGACCGGAGCATCGACGACCTCTCGACGCCGTCGTGGGAGTACGGGGGCTGGATCTTCTTCCGCTACCTGACCGAGCGGTACCCGACCCGGCAGGGCTCGATGCCGCGGATCATGCGCCAGCTGTGGTCGGCGCTCGGCACGAACCGGGGCGAGGGCAAGCAGTACTCGGTGCAGGGCATCTCCACCGTGCTCGCCTCGCGCGGCGCCAGCCTCGCCACGGTCTACGCCGACTACGCCTTCGCGCTGCGCCACCCCTCGCTGTTCCGGGAGGGCGCCGGCTACACCCGCTACGAGGGCTTCGCGCGCTGGTCGCCGAGCGTGGCGGGCGACCTGACCGACACGGTCTCGGGGCCGTTCAAGCACCTCTCGAGCTCCTCGGGCCTGCTCAACGCGCGCTACGTGTCGTCGGGCAAGGACGTGCGGATCGACTTCGACCTGCCGCCCACCGCCGCCGGCTCGCGCGCGCTGGTCGACGTGCGTCGCGCCACCAGCCACCAGCTCGTCCGGGTGGCGCTGAACAGCAGCGGCGACGCCACCCTGACGGTGCCGACCTCCCAGGGGGGCGTCCGGACCATCGAGGTGATCGCGGTCAACGCGGGCGGCCGCTACGACTGCGACCAGGACACCGAGCTGTCCTGCGAGGGCGACTCGCTCGACGACGGCCAGGTGAAGATCACCTTCACCCCCGTGACGCCCCGCCGGTGACCCGCGCGTGACCTGTCCGTGAGCCCCCGGGGGGGCCCGAGAACGACGAAGGCCCGGCCGCTCCTGCGGCCGGGCCTTCGTGCTGGGCTGGTACCCCCGACCGGATTCGAACCGGCGCTACCGCCTTGAGAGGGCGGCGTGCTAGGCCGCTACACAACGGGGGCGTGAGCCTCGGGACCCGCTCTCGCGACTCCCTGACTGCCTGCGGAACTCTAGCGTCGGCCTTCGTTCACACAAAATCGCGACCTGCTTCGCTGGTGTTCGCCGAGGCGGGTCGCGATCGCGCTGGGGTACTAGGACTCGAACCTAGACTAACTGAACCAGAATCAGTCGTGCTGCCAATTACACCATACCCCATGGGGGTACCGGCTGAGCGAGGCTCGCGCCCCGTCGTCCGGACCGAGAGGGAACCTTACACGCGGCCCTCCGGGCCCACCAATTCGCCTGCCGGGGCCTCGATCGCGAGCTCCCGACGACGGGCCGCGGGCACCACGAGGGCCACGAAGACCAGCGACTGGGTGAGCGTCGTGGCCAGCGACCACCACGAGCCGCCGGTGGGCTGGAGCACCGTGGCCATGTCGCCGTAGAGCAGCGCGCCGCCGTACGCGAGGAAGTTGTTCAGCACGTGCATCGCGATGCCGGCCTCGAGCCCCCCGGTGCGCACGACCAGGTAGCCCGCGACCAGGCCGAAGGCCAGCCGGTCGACGAAGACCGGCGCGTCCTGGGCGCCGTGCGCGAGCGCGAACAGCACCGCCGGCAGCGTGATGGCGACCCATCGGCGGCCGAGCAGCGCCCCGAAGACCTGCGTCAGGTAGCCGCGGAACGCGTACTCCTCCCCCGCGGCCTGCAGCGGGGTGAGCAGCACGATGACGACCACGAAGCCGAGCGTCGTGCGGGTCAGGTCGTTGACCCCGCCGTCGCCGGCGACGGCGGCCGCGTCGCTCGGCACCAGCGCGCCGACCAGCACGGTGACGACGAGCGTCGCCGCCGCCAGCCCGGTGCAGGTGAGCATCCAGCGCCAGCGCAGCCGTCCGGCGACGCTGGCCACCCAGCCCGGCCCGAGGCCGTGCAGCACCCGGACGATCAACCACACCACGGGGATGGCGCTGGCCAGCCCGAGGTTGACGTAGGCGAGCCCGACCGGGCTCAGGTCGGTGGTAGACGAGAGCCGGTCGGCGGCCTCGGCCGGACCGACGCCGACGAACGCGTAGCCGGCCACGAAGGCCAGCAGGAGCACGAGCTGGACGACCAGCAGCACCGCCGCCAGGAGCGCGACGACGCCCAGGAGGGACCGCCACCACGCGGCGCGTCCGCGCCGCAGCAGGAGGTGGTACGGGAGGCCCGGTGCGGGTGTGACGACGGTCGACGTGCTCACGCCTCCAGCGTGCCAGCCGCCGGGTCGGGCCCCGGGACACGACCCGGGCGACGACCCCGAGCGGTGCGGCTGCGCGGCCGCGGGCTCAGGCGGTGGCGGAGGCCAGCCGGGCCAGCGAGCGCTCGCGACCGAGCAGCTCGAGGGACTCGAACAGCGGCGGGCTGACGCGGCGTCCGGTGACGGCCACGCGCACCGGGCCGAAGGCGACCCGGGGCTTGAGCCCGCGCTCCTCGACGAGGGCGCGCTGGAGGGCGTCCTGGATGGCCTCGGTGCTCCAGGTCGGCAGATCGGCGAGCGCGTCGTGGGAGGCGCGGACGATCTCGAGACCGGCGTCGTCGAGGAGCTTCTCGACGTCAGCGGGATCGCGGACGAGGTCGGCCTCGTCGACGAAGAGGAAGCCGAGCATGTCGGGCGCCTCGGCGAGCCGGTTGATCCGCTCGGCCACCAGCGGCATGGCCTGCTCGAGCAGCCGCGCGTCGGCGTCGGACACGGGATCGGAGACCACGCCGGCCGCCTGGAGGAACGGCAGCGCCCGTCGTCCGATCTCCTCGACGGAGAGCCGGCGCATGTGCGAGGCGTTGATGGCGTCGGCCTTCTTCAGGTCGAAGCGCGCGGGGTTCGGGTTGACGTCGCCGATCTCGAAGGCCTCGACCATCTCGTCGGTGGTGAAGACGTCGCGGTCGGCGGCGATCGACCAGCCGAGCAGCGCCATGTAGTTGAGCAGGCCCTCGGGCAGGTAGCCCTGGTCGCGGTAGGCCAGCGCGTTGGCCTCGGGGTCGCGCTTGGAGAGCTTCTTGTTGCCCTGGCCCATCACGTAGGGCAGGTGGCCGTAGGCCGGCGTCGTCTCGGCCACGCCGATCGCCTGAAGCGCGTCGAAGAGCGCGATCTGCCGCGGCGTCGAGGAGAGGAGGTCCTCGCCGCGGAGCACGTGGGTGATGGCCATCGTCGCGTCGTCGACCGGCGCGGTGAGGGTGTAGAGCGGGTCGCCGTTGGCGCGGCAGAGGGCGAAGTCGGGCACGTACCGCGTCTCGAAGGTGACCTCGCCGCGGACCAGGTCGTCCCAGGTGATCGAGCCCTCGGGCATGCGGAACCGGACGACGCTGGTGCGGCCCTCGGCCTCGAAGGCGGCGCGCTGCTCGGCGCTCAGCTCGCGGCAGAAGCCGTCGTACCCGACGACCTTCGAGCCGGACTCCTTGCGGCGGGCCTCGACCTCGTCGGGGGTGCAGAAGCAGTCGTAGGTGTACGAGGACCCAGCGAGCCTGGCGAGGACGTCGGCGTACAGCTCGCCGCGCTCGGACTGCCGGTACGGGCCGTACGGGCCGCCGACCTCGACGCCCTCGTCCCACTGCAGGCCCAGCCAGCCGAAGAGCTCGAGGATGCCGCGGTAGGACTCCTCGGTGTTGCGCTCCTTGTCGGTGTCCTCGATGCGCAGCACGAAGGTGCCGCCGTGGTGGCGCGCGAAGGCCCAGTTGTAGAGCGCGGTGCGCACCAGGCCGACGTGCGGGCTGCCGGTCGGCGAGGGCGCCATGCGGACGCGGACATGACGGTCGCTCGTGGTCACGGGATCGTTCACCTTGCCTTGACGTGGTTCGTGAGGGTGCCGAGACCGGCGATCGAGACCTCCACCTCGTCGCCGACCTGCATCGGGCCGACGCCCTCGGGCGTGCCGGTGAGCAGGACGTCTCCGGGCAGCAGCGTCATGACGCTGCTGACGTGGGCGATGAGCGTGGGGACGTCGAAGATCATGTCGGCGGTGGAGGCGTCCTGGACGACGTCGCCGTTGAGGTGGGTCTGCAGGCGCACGCCGTCGACGAAGTGCTGCGGGTCGAGATCGGTCTCGATCCAGGGGCCGAGCGGGCAGAAGGTGTCGAAGCCCTTGGCGCGCGTCCACTGGCCGTCGGAGCGCTGGAGGTCGCGGGCGGTGACGTCGTTGGCGATGGTGTAGCCGTGGATGACGTCGGTGGCCTGCTCGACCGGCACGTCGCGGCAGATGCGCCCGATGACGACGGCCAGCTCGCCCTCGTAGTGGAGGTCCTGGGTCTGGCGCGGGTAGGCGATGGCGTCGTCGGGGCCGATCACGCTGGTGTTGGGCTTGAGGAACATCAGCGGCTCGGCGGGCACGTCGCTGCCGAGCTCGGCGGCGTGGGCGGCGTAGTTGCGGCCGATCGCCACCACCTTGCTGCGCGGCAGCACCGGCGCCAGCAGCCGGACGTCGGCGAGCCGGTGCTGCTGCTCGAGCAGCCGGACGCCGACGTAGAGCGGGTCGCCGGCGAGCGCCACGACGACGGCGTCGGGCTCGGGCTGGCCGTACTCGTCGAGGTCGCCGGCCAGCACGCCGTACTGGGGGTCCTCGCCGGTGGTGAAGCGGACGATGCGCACGGCGTCGACCCTAGCGAGGGGGGCGGGCGGGGCCGTAGTCGCGGGGGCCCGGGGAGCTTCGGCGGTCGACCGCCGAAGCTTCGGCGGCTGGCCGCCGAAACCGTCGGTGGGCGTGCGAAGGTTCGCACGCCCACCGACAGATCGTGTCGCCTCGGGAGGGCTCGGCGCGGCCGGCGACTCCGGAGCGGAGACCGATCCGGCCTAGCCTGACGCCCGTGATCTCGATGAGCCGCGTGGAGTGGGAGCCCCGGGCAGCCGCCCACCGGGCCCGGCTCGCGCCCTACGTCGAGCCGCACCTGCGCCGTCGCGAGGCGGGTGACCCGCACCCGGTGCACGACTTCCTCTTCACCTACTACTCCCAGCGTCCGGCACAGCTGCTGACGTGGCACCCCGGCCTCGGCGTCCGGCTCGAGGACGCCCCCGAGCACGAGGCGCTGGCGGCGTACCGGGACGGCGCGGTGACCGACGAGGTGCTCGCCCGACGCCGTCCGATCGCCGAGGCGGTGCGCCGCCTGCTCGTCGCGACCCTCGAGCGGCCCCCGCACCTGGGCTGCTTCGGGCTGCACGAGTGGGCGATGGTCTACCGCGCCGGGGTCGGCCCGCACAGCCCGCGGACCCGGCACCCGCTGCCCCTGCGGCTCGGCGGCTCCGGCACGGACGCCGTCGTCGAGGGGCACCGCATCGCCTGCAGCCACTTCGACGCGTACCGCTTCTTCACCGAGCCCGCGCGTCCGCTCAACGTGCTCTCGCCCGGTCGCGACGACCGGCCCGCATTCGAGCAGCCGGGCTGCCTGCACGCCGGGATGGACCTCTACAAGCACGCCTTCCGCCTGAGCCCGCTGATCCCCTCCGACCTCGTGGCCGACTGCTTCGAGCTCGCCTGGGACATCCGCATCCTCGACATGCGCGCCGCCCCGTACGACATGAGCGGCTGGACGCTCGACCCCACCGGCGAGCCGTGGACGCCGGTGCCGATCGAGACCGCCGAGGGCAAGCGCGCCTACGCCGAGGCCCAGGCAAGGTTCGCGGATCGGGCCGTCCCGCTGCGACGACGCCTGCTCGAGGCCTGCGAGCGCGTGCTGGAGGCGGCCGACGCCGCACCGGCGACCGACCGGCCACCTGCCACACTCGCCCCGTGATCGGCACCCCGCTCTCCGCCTCGTCCACCACCGCCCTGCTCCTCGGCTCGGGCGAGCTCGGCAAGGAGGTGGTGCTCGAGCTGCAGCGGCTCGGCGTCGAGACCGTCGCGGTCGACCGCTACGCCGACGCACCGGCCATGCAGGTCGCGCATCGCAGCCACGTCGTCGACATGCAGGACGCCGACGCGCTGCGCGCCGTGCTGCGCGCGGAGCGACCCGACGTCGTCGTCCCGGAGATCGAGGCGATCGCCACGGACGTGCTCGCCGAGCTCGAGGCCGCCCAGGAGTGGCCGCTGCGCGTCGCCCCGACGGCGCGCGCGACCGTGCTGACGATGAACCGCGAGGGCATCCGGCGCCTAGCCGCGGAGGAGCTCGGCCTGCCGACCTCGCCGTACGCGTTCGTCGACACCCTCGAGGAGCTCAACGCGGCCGCCGACGAGCTGGGCTGGCCGGTGGTGCTCAAGCCGGTGATGTCGAGCAGCGGCAAAGGCCAGTCGCTGGTGCGCTCCCCCGACGACCTCGCCGCCGCGTGGGACTTCGCGCAGACCGGCGGCCGCGGCAGCCAGAGCGCGCGGTGCATCGTCGAGGGCTTCGTGGCCTTCGACACCGAGATCACCCTGCTCACCGCCCGGCACGTCGACGGCACGCTCTTCCTCGACCCCGTGGTGCACCGCCAGGTCGACGGCGACTACGCGGAGTCGTGGCAGGAGGCGCCCGGGGAGAGCACCGTCTCCGCCGAGCAGCTGGCCCAGGCGCAGGACGTCGCACGGCGGATCACCGACGCGCTCGGCGGCCACGGCCTCTTCGGCGTCGAGCTGTTCCTGACCGCCGACGGGGTCGTGTTCTCGGAGGTCTCGCCGCGGCCGCACGACACCGGCCTGGTGACGCTGGTGAGCCAGGACGTCAGCGAGTTCGCCGTGCACGCCCGCGCCGTGCTCGGGCTGCCGGTGGCCGCCACCCGCTGGCCGGGCGCGGCGGCGTCCTGGCCGGTCAAGGTCGAGGGCCACGGCGTGCCGTCCTTCGACGGCCTCGAGGAGGCCTACGCCGTCGACCCGAGCGTCCAGGTGCGGCTGTTCGGCAAGCCGCGGGTCGACGGCGAGCGGCGCGTCGCGGTGACGCTGGCCCGCGGCGCCACCACCGCCGAGGCGCGCGACCGCGCCCGGGCCGCGGCCGCGGCGCTGCGCGTCACGCTCGCCTGAGCCGGGCGGGGGCTCGCCCGCTCCGCCCCCTCCGGCGACCCCTCCGACCTTCCGTGACGCGTGCGGCACCGTCCGGGCCACTGATGAGGTGCCGTGGACGTCAGGGAGCGGCCAGGTCCCGCATCCCAGCCACTTGAGCCCCGCGGCTACCGTCGGGGCCACGTGGCCGGGGTGCCCTCCGATCGGGGAGGGCTGAGATCACACCCGCCGAACCTGATCCGGTTGACACCGGCGGAGGGAGCCGACGTGGCTGACGCAGCCCTGACGATCGACGCGCTCGCGGCGCGCATCGCCACGGTGCACGCGGCCCTGCGGGAGCGGGCGCCGCTCACCCAGTGCCTCACGAACTACGTCTCGATGGACCTCGCGGCGAACCTGCTCACCGCCGCGGGCGCGAGCCCGGCGATGGTGCACGACGAGCGGGAGGCCGGCGAGCTGGCCGGGCTGGCCGACGCGGTCGTCGTCAACATCGGGACGCTCAGCCCGCCGTGGGTCGCGGGCATGCGGGCCGCCGCGCAGGTGGCCGTCGAGCGCGGCCGCCCCTGGGTGCTCGACCCGGTGGCCGTCGGCGCCACCGCGTACCGCCGCGCGACCGCCGCCGAGCTGATCGGGCTGCGGCCGACGGTGATCCGCGGCAACGCCAGCGAGATCCGCGCCCTGGCCGGCGGCGGCCCGGGCGGCCGCGGGGTCGACGCCACCGAGGAGTCCGTCGCCGTGGTCGACGACGCCGTCGCGCTGGCCCGCTCGTCCGGCGCGGTCGTGGTGGTCAGCGGCGCGACGGACGTGGTCACCGACGGCGCGCGGGTCGTCCTGCTCACCGGCGGCGACGCCCGCATGCCGCTGGTCTCCGCGCTCGGCTGCGCGTCCAGCGCCCTCGTCGGGGCGTGCGCCGGGGTCGCCGACGACCCGCTCATCGGGGCCGCGGCCGCGATGACGGTGCTGGCGGTCGCCGGACGCCGTGCCGGACGCCTCGCCGCCGGTCCCGGCACGCTCCGGGCTCACCTGCTCGACGAGCTCGCCGCCCTCGACTCCCTCGACCCGCAGGCGCTGCGGCTGGACGGCCCGTCGATCGAGGTGCGCGGGGCCGACGCGTGAGCGGCCTGCGCGAGCGGCTGGCCGTCTACCTGGTCAGCGCTCCCGACGCCACGGACCGGGAGGTCGTCGAGGTGGCGCGCGCGGCCGTCGCCGGCGGCGCCGGCATCGTCCAGGTGCGCGCGAAGGGCGAGCAGCCGGACGACGCCGCCCGCCGCGCCGCGCTCGCGCTCGCCGTCCGCGAGGCCTGCCCCGACGCGCTCGTCGTGGTGAACGACGACCTCGAGGCCGCGGCGCTGGTCGACGGCGTGCACGTCGGCCCCGACGACGCCGATCCCGTCACCTGCCGGCGTCGTCTCGGCCGTGACGCGATCGTCGGATGGTCGCTGCACGACCCCGCGCAGCTCGACGACGGCGCCGCCCTGGCGGTGTGCTCCTACGTCGCGGTGAGCCCCGTGTGGGCCACCGCGACCAAGCCCGACCACAGCGAGCCGTGGGGGCTCGACGGCGTGCGGCGCGTCGTCGCCGCGCTGCGCGAGCGCGGGCACGACCTGCCGGTCGTCGGGATCGGCGGCATCGACCACGGGAACGCGGCCGAGGTGGTGGCCGCCGGCGCCGACGGCGTCGCGGTCGTCACCGCGATCACCGCGGCCCCGGATCCGCTCGGCGCGGCCCGCGCGCTGCGGGCGTCCGTCGACGGGGGCCGGGCGTGAGCGAACGCGAGCCGGTGATGCTGACCATCGCCGGCTCCGACCCCTCCGGCGGCGCCGGGCTGCAGGCCGACGTCAAGACCGCCACCGCGCTCGGCTGCTACGCCGCCACCGTGGTCACCGGCCTCACCGTGCAGGACACCACCGGAGTGCACGCGGTGCACCCCGTCGAGCCCGCCGTCGTCCGGGCGCAGCTGGAGGCGGTGGCGGCCGATCTCGACGTGCGGGCGGTCAAGACCGGCATGCTGGGCGACGTCGCCCTGGTCGCCGCGGTGGCCGACGGGCTGGCCGAGCTGCTGCCGGACGTCCCGCTCGTGCTCGACCCGGTCATGGTGGCGACCTCCGGGCACCGGCTCGTGCCCGACGAGGCCGTGGCCGCGATCCGCGAGCTGCTCGTGCCGCGCGCGCAGGTGGTGACGCCGAACGCGCCCGAGGCGGTGGTGCTCACCGGCGAGGACGACCGGGAGGCCGCCGGCGCCGCGCTGGTCGCGCTCGGCGCCCGCTGGGCGCTGGTCAAGGGCGGGCACGTGCCGGTCGACGGCGTCGTCACCGACCTGCTCGTCGGCGCGGGCGCCACCCGCACGCTGACCGCCCCCTGGCGCGACACGCCGCACACCCACGGCACCGGCTGCACCCTGGCCTCGGGCATCGCCGCCCGGCTCGCGCTCGGGGACGACGTGCCCGCGGCGGTGACGGCCGCGCACGCCTTCCTCCAGGCGGCCCTCGTCTCGGGCGCCGGCCGGACGGTGGGCCGGGGCCACGGGCCGGTCGACCACCTCTGGCGGCTGCGGGAGGCCTAGGGTCGGCGGCATGGCCGCCGTCGACGCACCGGACGACCCTCCCGCCGGCGGCGCCGAGGGCGTCGCCTTCCGCGACCTCGACTGGTACGGCGCCGAGCTCGGCGCGACGCGGTTCGTCGACTGCCGCTTCGAGCGGGTCGACCTCACCGAGGTCGTCACCCGGGGCACCGTCTTCGAGGGCTGCGTTGTTCGAGTCGTGCCGGCTCAACGGCTCGTCCCACCACACGACGGCGCTCATCGCCTGCGAGCTGCGCGGCTCGACGCTCTTCGACAGCAGCTGGGAGGGCTGCAAGCTCACGGGCACGTCCTTCTCCCGCTGCACGCTGCGCCCGATGCGCGTGCTCGGCGGGCAGTGGCGCTCCGTCTCGCTGCGGGGCGCCGACCTGACCCGCCTGGACCTCTCCGGGCTCGACCTGCGCGAGGCCGACCTCGCCGACGCGGTGCTGCGCGACGTCGTGCTGCGGGGCGCCGACCTCGGCGGCGCCACCCTGCGCCAGGCCGACCTCGCCGGCGCGGACCTGGTCGGCGCCCGGCTCGAGGGCAGCGACCTCGCCTCCGCCCGCCTCGCGCGCACCCGGCTCGACCTCGCGGCGGCGATCCTGCTGGCCGAGCAGGCCGGCGGGATCGTCGAGGCCTGACCCGGGCCGGGGCACGCCCGGTGGCCGGACCCGGCGTCCGACGCCGGAGCCGCGCGTCCATACTGGTGCGTCCCGCCGTGCACGACCGAGGAGATGCCGCATGACCGACTTCCAGCAGCTCGCGAGCGCGGTGCTCGCCGGCACGCCCGCCACCGAGGCCGACGCCCTGGCGGTGCTGCGCTCCTCCGACGCCGAGGTGCTGGACGTCGTCGCGGCGGCCGGGCGGCTGCGCCGCGCGCACTTCTCGAACACGGTCAAGGTCAACTACCTGGTCAACCTGAAGTCGGGCCTGTGCCCGGAGAACTGCAACTACTGCAGCCAGGCCGTCGGCTCGACCGCCGACATCCTGAAGTACAAGTGGCTGCAGACCGACGAGGCGCTCGCGCAGGCCGCCGCCGGGCTCAAGGGCGGCGCCACGCGGGTGTGCATGGTCTCCTCGGGCCGCGGCCCGACGAACCGCGACATCGACCGGGTCACCGACATGGTCGGGGCGATCAAGTCCGAGCACCCCGACGTCGAGGTGTGCGCCTGCCTCGGCCTGCTCAAGGACGGCCAGGCCGAGCGGCTCAAGGCGGCCGGCGTCGACGCCTACAACCACAACATCAACACCGCCGAGTCGCACCACGACGAGATCGTCCAGACCCACACCTACGCCGACCGCGTCGACACCGTCGGCAAGGCGAAGTCCGCCGGCCTCTCCCCCTGCTCGGGCCTGATCGCCGGCCTCGGGGAGACCGACGAGCAGCTCGTCGAGGCGCTCTTCGCGCTCAAGGAGCTCGACTCCGACTCCATCCCGATCAACTTCCTCATGCCCTTCGACGGCACCCCGTACGAGAACACCTGGGAGCTCGACCCGCTGCGCTGCCTGCGGATCCTCGCGATGGCGCGGTTCGTCTGCCCCGACAAGGAGATCCGCATCGCCGGCGGCCGCGAGATGCACCTGCGCTCGCTGCAGGGCACGGCGCTGCACGTCGCCAACTCGATCTTCCTCGGCGACTACCTCACCTCCGAGGGGCAGGACGCCGAGGCCGACCTCGCGCTGATCCGCGACAACGGCTTCGTCGTCCTCGGCTCCGAGGAGCACCTCGCCGACGGCGCGGCGGGCGAGCCGACGACGATCCCGGTCGACCCCGCGATCCGCCGTCGCGGCGCCGGCACCGCCCTGGCGCCGAACGCCTGAGCGATCCCCGGGGAGCAGCGCGGATGACCCACGACGCCGAGCGACTGCTCGCGTACGACCGCGCGCACGTGTGGCACCCCTACACGTCGATGACGCACCCCGCCCCCGTGCGGCTGGTCGAGGACGCGCAGGGCGTGCGGCTGCGGCTGGCCGACGGCACCGAGCTGGTCGACGGCATGTCGTCGTGGTGGGCCGCGATCCACGGCTACCGGCACCCAGTGCTCGACGCCGCGCTGGTCGAGCAGGCCGGGCGGATGGCGCACGTGATGTTCGGCGGTCTGACCCACGCCCCGGCGATCCGGCTGGCCGAGCGGCTCGTCGCGATCACCCCCGACGGCCTGGAGCACGTGTTCCTGGCCGACTCCGGCTCGGTGGGCATGGAGGTCGCGCTGAAGATGGTGCTGCAGCACCAGCGGGGCGTCGGCCGGCCCGAGCGCACCCGGATGCTGAGCCTGCGCGGCGGGTACCACGGCGACACCTTCGGCGTCATGGGCGTGTGCGACCCCGTGGGCG
Organism: Nocardioides sp. TRM66260-LWL; assembly: GCF_020075545.1. Taxonomy (GTDB): domain Bacteria; phylum Actinomycetota; class Actinomycetes; order Propionibacteriales; family Nocardioidaceae; genus Nocardioides. Next base: position 254,911 of record NZ_JAIQZK010000001.1, on the reverse strand, counting down.
GGATGCACTCGATGTTCGCCGACGTCCTGCCCTCGCACGTGTTCGCCGAGCGGCCGCCCGCCCACGACGCCGACGAGGCCACGATCGCCGCCTGGGCCGACGGCGTCCGGGCGCTGGCGTCCGCGCACGCCCACGAGCTGGCGGGCGTCGTCGTCGAGCCGCTGCTGCAGGGCGCCGGCGGCATGTGGCCCTACCCGGCGGCCTGCCTGCGGGTGCTGCGCGAGGTGGCCGACGAGCACGGCCTGCTGCTGGTGCTCGACGAGATCGCCACCGGGCTCGGTCGTACGGGCTCGCTCTTCGCCGCCGACGCCGCCGGCGTGCGACCCGACGTCCTGGCCCTCGGCAAGGCGCTCACCGGCGGCTACCTGACCCTGGCGGCGGTGCTGTGCACCACCGAGGTGGCCCGCGGGCTCTCGGCCTCGGAGTCCGGCGTGCTCATGCACGGGCCGACGTTCATGGGCAACCCCCTAGCCTGCGCGGTGGCGCTGGCCAGCCTCGACCTGCTCGAGCGCGGCGACTGGGCCGGGCAGGTCGCCCGGGTCGGCGCCGGGCTGCGCGCCGGGCTCGAGCCGCTGCGCGGGACGCCCGGCGTGGCCGACGTGCGCACCCTGGGCGCGGTGGGCGTCGTCCAGCTCGACCACGCGGTCGACGTCGCCAAGGCCGCCGACGCCGCCGCCGAGGAGGGCGTGTGGCTGCGGCCGTTCCGCGACCTGGTCTACACGATGCCGCCGTACGTCACCGACGACGCCGACGTGGCTCGCATCTGCCGGGCGATCGCCCGAGCCGCGGAGGTCGCGTGAGCGGCCTCGGCGACTCCGGCGCCGACGTGTCCTGGGTCGACTGGCTGGCCGAGCAGGCCGCGAGCCGTGAGGCCGCGGGGCTCACCCGCCGGCTGCGACCGCGAGCGCTGGACGACGCGACGATCGACCTCGCCGGCAACGACTACCTCGGACTGGCGCGCGACCCCCGCGTCACCCGGGCCGCCGCCGACGCCGCCCTGGCCTGGGGCGCGGGAGCCGGCGCGTCCCGCCTGGTCACGGGCACCCTGGAGCTGCACGCGACGCTGGAGCGCGAGCTCGCCGCACACCTGGGCCAGCCGGCCGCGCTGGTGCTGTCCACCGGCTACCACGCCAACCTGGCGCTGGTGACCGCGCTGGTCGACCGCGACTGCCACGTCGTCTCCGACGCCCACGTGCACGCCTCGCTGATCGACGCCGTGCGGCTCTCGCGGGCCGGGGTGACGGTGGTGCCGCACAACGCCGTCGAGGCGGTCGAGGACGCCCTCGCCGCCGGCGGCGGCGAGCGGACCCTGGTGCTCGTCGAGTCGATCTACTCGGTGCTCGGCGACGCCGCGCCGCTGGTCGAGCTCGCGGAGGTCTGCGAGCGTCACGGCGCGCTGCTCGTCGTCGACGAGGCCCACGGCGTGGGCGTGCACGGACCGGGGCTCGTCGCCTCGCTCGGTCTCGCGGGCCTTCCGCACGTCGTGGTCACCGCGACCCTGTCGAAGGCGCTGGGCAGCCAGGGCGGCGCCGTGCTCGGCGCGCCGGCGCTGATCGAGCACCTGGTCAACCGCGCTCGTCCGTTCATCTTCGACACCGGTCTCGCGCCGGCCGCCGCGGCGGGCGCGCTCGCCGCGCTGCGCGTCCTGCGCGCCGAGCCCGAGCTCGCCGCCCGGGTGCGCACCCGGGGCCTCGACCTGGCCGCCGCGCTGGGCGTCGAGCCCTCGGAGGGCGCCGTGCTGTCGGTGCCGATGCCCTCGCCCCGGGAGGCCCTCGCCGCCCAGGCGTCCGCGCTGGACGCGGGGGTGCGGGTCGGCTGCTTCCGTCCGCCCTCGGTGCCCGACGGCGTCTCCCGGCTGCGCATCACCGTGAGCGCCGGGGTGCCCGAGGACGCCTGGGCGCGGGCCGTGGCCACCCTCGTCGACGTCGTGAAGGAGCACCGATGAGCCCGTCCAGCCCGACTCCCCCGACTCCCCCGGCCGCGCCGACCACCCCGCCCGTGGAGGACGCCAACGTGACGCCGCGCGTGGTCGTCGTCACCGGCACCAGCACCGACGTCGGCAAGACGATCGCCACCGCGGCCCTGGCGGCGCAGGCGCGCGCGGCCGGCCAGCGGGTGGTCGTCGTGAAGCCGGCCCAGACCGGCGTCGCCGGCGCGGACCCCACCGACGCGGAAACGGTCGCGCGGCTCACGGGCGTCGACGTGCTCACCTGGACCCGCCTCGACGAGCCGCTCGCGCCCGACTCCGCGGCCCGCCGCGCCGGGGTGGAGATCCCGGCCGTCGACTCCTACGCCCCCCGCGTCCTCGCGCTGCTCGCCGACCACGACACCGTGATCGTCGAGGGCGCCGGCGGTCTGCTCGTGCGCCTCGACACCGACGGCGGGACGCTGCTCGACCTGGCCGTCGCCCTCGAGGCCGGCCTCCCCGACGAGGCGCGGCTCGAGGTCGTCATCGTGGTCGCCGCCGCCCTCGGCACGCTCAACCACGCCGAGCTCACCGTCGGGGCGCTGCGCGCCCGCGATCTCGAGCCGCACGGCCTGGTGATCGGCTCCTGGCCCGCCGAGCCCGGGCTGGCCGAGGGCGTCAACCGCGACGAGCTGCCTCGCGTCACCGGCCTGCCGCTGCTCGGCGTCCTACCCGCCGGCGCCGGCGCGCTCGCTCCCCGCGACTTCGTGGCCGGCGCGCTGGAGTGGCTCGGCTGAGCGCAGGTTTCCCCGGATATCCGGGGAAACCGGACGTTGTCAGGGGAAGTTTCCCCTGACAACGTCCAGCTTCCCCTGACCAGTCGCGGTCGGGCCCGGGTCCCGGCACCGACGCACGGCGTCCCCCGGCGTGGACCACTGGCGTCACTCCAGCCCCTCAGGACGGGCGGATCCGATCGATGACAGGCGAAGTTTCGGCCGACATCGATCGGCTTCCCCGGTCGACCGGGGAAACCGACGACGGGCGGCCCCCGCCCCTCACCACCCCGGCGGACGCCGACCGGACCACGGCGCGGCGGACTCGACCTGGGCGGCGAGCCCGAGCAGCAGCTCGTCCTCGGCGGGCCGCGCCGCGAGCATGACGCCGACCGGCAGCGTCGGGACGCCGGGGGCGGGGGCGGTCCAGCCCAGCGGCAGCGAGACGGCCGGCATGCCGGTGACGTTCCAGGCGCTCGTCCAAGGCGTGAAGCGCTTCTGCGCCTCGAAGTCGGCGGCCGGATCGGCGTCGTCGCGCAGCGCGCCGACGGGCAGGGGCGGCGCGGCGAGCGTCGGCGAGAGCACGACGTCGTAGGGCGCGAGCGCCTCGAGCGCGGCGGCAGCGTGCCGGCGCAGCGCACCGATCGCGCGACCGAAGTCGGGCCCGCTGACGGCGTTCCCTCGAGCGACGAGCCACGACGTCAGGGGCCGCAGGAGGTGCTCGCGCCCGGGCGGCACCGGCGTGAGCGCGGTGAGCACCGCCCAGCAGGTCTCGAAGTCGGCGACGGCCTCGCGCGGCAGGGGCCGCGCGATCGGCTCGACGTCGTGCCCGAGCGCCTCGAGCAGCGCGGCGGCGTCGGCGACGGCGGCCAGGCACGCGGGATCGACGACGGGGTCGGCGATCAGCGGCTCGACCAGCAGCCCCACCCGCAGCCGCGCGGGCGGTCGGTCGCACGCGGCGAGGAAGGTCGACGCGGGCGGCGGAGCCCACGACGGGTCACCCGGCCGTCGCCCGGCCAGGACGTCGAGCAGCGCGGCGGCGTCGCGCACGGTACGCGCGAGCGGTCCCGGCGTGGCCAGGCCGATCGGGTCGCCGTAGGCGGGCGCGCCGCTCACCCGGCCGCGCGAGGGCTTGAGGCCGACGAGCCCGCAGCACGACGCCGGGATCCGGATCGAGCCGCCTCCGTCGGAGCCCTGCGCCACCGGGACGAGCCCGGCGGCCACGGCGGCCGCCGCACCGCCGGAGGAGCCGCCGGCCATCCGCGTGCGGTCCCACGGCGTGACGGCGGCCGGACGCCCCTCGGGCTCGGTGTAGCAGGGCGAGCCCAGCTCGGGGGTGCTGGTCTTGCCGAGGCTCACCAGACCGGCGGCCTCCATCGCGAGCACGACGTGATCGGAGCGCTCGGGCACCCAGTCGTCGAAGGCCGGCGACCCCAGCGTCGTGCGGACGCCCGCCGTCGGCTGGAGGTCCTTGATCGCCGTCGGGACGCCCCACAGCGGCCCGGCCCCGTCGGGACGCCCGGCGCGCAGCAGCGCGTCGGCCCGCTCCAGCGCCTGCTCGGCGGTCACGGTCACGAACGCGCCGAGGGGCTCGACCCCGGGCGATCTGGGATCGAGCCCCTCGAGACGGGCCAGGTGGTGTTCGACGAGCTCACGCGGCGAGACGTCGCCGGCACGGACGAGCGCTCCCTGCTGCAGGGCGGTCAGGTCGTGGAGGGCGGACACCCCTCGACCCTAGGCCGACGCAGGAGCCGAACCCGGGCCGAGGCGGACTCAGGCCGCGAGCGCGGCCGGGTCGACGTCGACCAGGCGCTGCAGGGCGTCGAGCAGCCGGGCACGGGTGGCGTCATCGGCGATCGGGTCGACCTCGAGGGTCGACTGCGACACGGTGACGTCCTCCACTGGGAGGCCGCCGGCGATGCCCGCGGAGCGCAGCGCGTCGGCGTGCGACCACTTCGCGCCGTACGGGGTGGGAGCGGCGCCGACGACGCCGAACGGCTTGCCCACGATGGCGCCCTGGCCGTAGGGACGCGAGAGCCAGTCGATGGCGTTGTTGAGGACGGCCGGCATCGTGCCGTTGTACTCGGGGGTGACGGCGAGGATGCGGTCGGCCGAGGCGACGGCCTCGCGCACCGAGGCGACCTCGGCGGGGACGGTCTCGCCGTCGAGCTCCTCGTTGTAGAACGGGAGGCGCTCGAGGCCCTCGACGATGCTCACCTCGACGCCCTCGGGCGCCTGGTCACGGAGGAGCTCGGCGATCTTGCGGTTGACGGAGTCGGTGCGGAGGCTGCCGAGCAGCAGGGCGACGCGGGTCATGACTTCACTCCTGGTGGAGGGACGTGGAACGGACGACGGGCGAAACGGACCACGGTCCGTTTCTATTCCCCGCTGTCAGGATCCCGTTCCGGGAGTCCCGCCGCCGCCGGGCGGCCTAGAGTCGGCACCGTCATGAGCACCCCCGGCCAGGACGTCCCGCGTCCGCTCCTCCCGCTGGCCGACGACCGGCCGCCCGAGCGCGCCGACGCCGCCCGCAACCGGGCCCTGCTGCTCGAGACCGCCCGCCGCCTGGTCGAGCGCGACGGCGTCTGCGGGGTGACGATGGACCGCCTGGCCAGCGAGGCCGGCGTCGGCAAGGGCACCGTGTTCCGCCGGTTCTCCTCCCGCGAGGGCCTCATGGGCGAGCTGCTCGACTTCAGCGAGTCCGGCTGGCAGGCCGCCGTCCTCTCCGGCCCGCCGCCGCTCGGCCCGGGCGCTCCCCCGCGCGAGCGGCTGCTCGCCTTCGGCCGCTCGCGCATCGAGACCACGCTGCTGCACGCCGACCTGATCGCCGCCTCCGGATACCCGGGCGGACGCAGCGTCGCGGCGATCGGCTTCATCGCCAGCCACGTGCGCCACCTGCTGGGCGAGATCGGCGTCGAGGGCGACCTCCCGCTGCTCACCACCGCCCTCATCGCGCCGCTGGAGGTGCCGGTGCTGGTGCAGCAGGTGCGCCGCGAGGGCCACAGCGTCGCGCGGGTGCAGGACGCCTGGGCCGACCTCGTCCGACGGGTGCTCGACGCGCCGCCGGCCGCTGCAGGGCCCCGTCCCGCGCCGTAGCCGCCGAGGTCGCCGGGACTCAGAGGCCGTGGCGCCGCAGGCCGAACGTCAGGCCGTCGACCAGCGCCCCCCAGGACGCCTCGACGAGGTTCGCGCCGACGCCGACGGTGACCCAGGACGACGCGCCGTCGCTGGTCTCGATCAGCACGCGGGTGATCGCGTCGGTGCCGTGCCCCTGGTCGAGGATGCGCACCTTGTAGTCGATCAGCTCGAACTCGGCGACCGCCGGGTAGGCCTGGCCGATCGCGGTGCGCAGCGCCTGGTCGAGGGCGTTGACCGGGCCGTTGCCCTCGCCGGTGACGACGTACCGCACCCCGTCCGCGACCAGCTTGACGGTGGCCTCGGAGACCGCCTCGCCGTCGGGTCGGGTCTCGGTGATCACCCGCCACGACTCCACCTCGAAGTACGACGGACGGCGGCCCTCGACCTCCTCGGCCAGCAGCAGCTCGAAGGACGCGTCGGCGGCCTCGAAGGTGTGGCCGCGCGCCTCGAGCACCTTGACCCGCTCGGTGACGCGCGTGACCAGGGCGCGGGTGTCGGGGTCGTCGCCGGAGAGGTCGAAGCCGAGCTCGCGGCCCTTGAGCTCGATCGAGGCGCGTCCGGCCATGTCGGAGACCAGCAGCCGCATGTCGTTGCCGACGCCGAGGGGGTCCATGTGCTGGTAGAGGTCGGGGTCGACCTTGATCGCGCTGGCGTGCAGGCCCGCCTTGTGCGCGAACGCCGAGGTGCCGACGTAGGGCTGCCGCGACGAGGGCGGCACGTTGGTGACCTCGGCGACCGCGTGGGCGATGCGGGTGGCCTCGCGCAGCAGCCCCGGCGGCAGCACCGGACGCTCCAGCTTGAGCTCGAGGTTGGCGACGACCGCGATCAGGTCGGCGTTGCCGGTGCGCTCGCCGTAGCCGTTGACGGTGCCCTGCACGTGGGTGGCGCCGGCGTCGACGGCGGCGAGCGAGTTGGCCACCGCGCAGCCGGTGTCGTTGTGGCAGTGGATGCCCACGCGTCCGCCGGTGGAGGTGACGACGTCGTGGACGACGTCGGCCACCCAGGCCGGGAGCATGCCGCCGTTGGTGTCGCAGAGCGCCGCGACCTCGGCGCCGGCCTCGAAGGCGGTCCGCAGCACCTCCAGCGCGTAGTCGCGGTTGGCGCGGTAGCCGTCGAAGAAGTGCTCGGCGTCGAGGAACACCCGCTGCCCCTCGGCGCGCAGGTGGGCGACGGTGTCGCGCACCATCGCGAGGTTCTCCTCCAGCGTCGTGCGCAGGGCCAGCTCGACGTGCCGGTCGTGCGACTTGGCCACCAGCGTGACGACGCCCGCCCCGCTGTCGCGCAGCGCCGCCACCAGCGGGTCGTCGGCCGCCGCCACGCCCGCGCGCCGGGTGGCGCCGAAGGCCGCCAGCTGGGCGTGCCGCAGGTCGAGGTCGGCCTTCGCGCGGGCGAAGAACGCAGTGTCCTTCGGGTTCGCACCCGGCCAGCCGCCCTCGATGAACCCGACGCCCAGGCCGTCGAGGTGACGCGCGATCGCGAGCTTGTCCGCCACCGTGAGCGAGAGGCCCTCCTGCTGCGCGCCGTCGCGCAGCGTGGTGTCGTAGACGTGGAACGCCTCGCGGTCGGGTGAGCTCATCGTCGTGCTCCTGCGGTGGTCGGGGTCGGGTCCGGACATGAAAAACGCCCCTCGAGGATCGAGAGGCGGCGCGCCGGGCGGGGTGCTCGGCGCGCTAGGGAATCCGGATGCGGACGGGCGCGGGCATGGCCGTCATCGTGCCACAGCACCGAGGCCGGGGAGGTCGCGGCCGGAGAGCGGACGCTCGGAGCCGGGCGTCCAGTCCGCGCCGCCGCGGGCGATCGCGGCGCCGCCGGCGGCCCCCGCGAGCAGCAGCGCGCAGACGATCAGCCAGCCGACGGGACGTCGGGCGGCCGGACGCACCACGGCGCCGAGCGGGCCGCGGACCCGCGAGCCGCCGGGCCCGGCCCAGGCGCCCACGGCGAGCAGGGTGCCGCAGACGCCGAGCGCGAGGCGCTGGTCGACCGCCGCGGCGAAGCAGACGAGCCCGCCGACCGCCGCGACGCCGAGCGCCCACAGGGCGAGGAGCACCGTGCTGGGCAGGGAGCGCAGCAGCTGCCAGGGCAGGCCGAGGGTCGTGCCCGGGACGTCGTGCCAGCGCGCGCCGCGCAGGCGACGCCGGTCGGCCAGACCGCTCGCGGCCAGGGAGCCGGTGCGCAGCAGCCAGGTCAGGAGCAGCACCGAGCCGGTGGCGACCCACGGGGCCACCGCGACGGCGGCTCCGACGAGCGCCGCGAGGAGCACCCAGACGACCAGTCGCCGCGTCCGCTCGGCCAGCGGAGCGCGTGGCTCCGCCGGCGCGTCCTCCCACTCCCACGGCCACGGCTGGGGCTCCTCCGAGGCCTCCGGGCCTCCCGGGCCCCCTGGGACGCCCGGCGCCGGGCCGGACGCCGGCGGCTGCAGCGGTGCGTACGGGGCTGCCGGCGCGGGCGGTGCGGGCGGGACGGACCGGTGGAGCGGAGGCGCCGCGCTCAACGGCGCGGTGGCGCGCACGGTGTACATGCGCGTCGGGTCGGCCGCCCCGACGGGGTCGCCGGCGGGGTCCGTGAGATCGGGGCCGAGCACCTCGGTGCCGTCGGCGAGCGCCGCGCGGTGGACGGCGGCCAGCGGCACCGTCTGCGGCACGGCCTGCGCCAGCGGGGTGGCGGGCAGGTCGCGCCGCGTCGTGCGCGGCCCCAGCCAGGCCAGCAGCTGGGCGAGCGTGGGCCGTCGCTCCGGCTCGGGGTCGAGCGCGGCGGCCAGCAGGCGCGCGAGCTCGTCGGGCAGGCCGCGCAGGTCGTGCTCGCCGCGCCGCACGCGGTCCATGATCGCCATCGCCGGGCCGCGGCCGAAGGGCGGCCGGGCGAGGCCGGCGTAGGCGACGGTGGCCGCCCACGAGTGGACGTCGGAGGCGGCCGTGGCGTCGTCGCCGTAGAGGATCTCGGGCGCCAGGTAGCCGGGCGTCCCGAGGAGGAAGCCGGTGTGGGTCAGGCGCGGGTCGTCGGCGACCCGGGCCAGCCCGAAGTCGATGAGGATCGGCGTGCGACCCTCCATCAGCACGTTCGAGGGCTTGACGTCGCGGTGCAGCACGCCGGCCGCGTGCACGCTGCCGACGCCCTCGGCCAGGCAGCCGGCGAACCACAGCAGGTCGTCGCCCTCGATCGGGCCCTCCTCGAGCACGTGGTCGTGCAGCGAGAGGCCGGGCACGTAGCGGGTCGCGATGTACGGGATGGGCGCCCAGGGGTCGGCGTCGAGGATCTCGGCGACCCAGCGGCTGCGGATGCGCTCGAGCGAGGAGACCTCGCGGGCCAGGCGCGCCCGGGTCTCGTCGTCGCCGACGACGTGCGGACGCAGCACCTTCAGCGCCACGCGGTCGCCGCCGGGACGGCGGGCGAGGTGGACCACGCCCATGCCGCCCTCGCCCAGCTTGGCGAGCAGCTCGTAGTCGCCCACGCTCGGCGGGACGGCGGCGGTCGTCACCCCAGCAGGGTAGCCGCGCGCGGCGACGGGAGGTCGCGGCTCGCCGTCGCCGACGCGCGGTCGAACAGGGCCGGGTCTACGCCTCCACCGCGCGCACCGCCGGCACGAGCGCCTCGACGAAGGCGTCCAGGCCCCAGGTGAGCGAGAGCGCCGTCGGCGGCGAGACCGCCGAGACGTAGGACTCCCCCACGACCGAGGCCACCGTGCCGGCCCCCATCTGCGGCAGCGCCCGGTAGGTCGCGTCGTCCGCGATCGCGGTGCGGCGGGCCTCGTCGGGCACGTAGCTGAGCAGGACGTCGGAGGTCAGCTCGTCGAGCCGCTCGGGGCTGAGCGTGTAGTAGAAGCCCTGCTCGTCGCCGGCCAGCCGGCTCACGCTCGGCGCGACCTCGAAGCCGAGGTCCTCGAGGAACTGCACCCGCGGATCGGCGGGCGTGTACACGTAGAAGGCGGCGGGGTCGATGGCGACCGCCGCGATGGTGCGTCCGGCGAACTCAGGGTGGGCCTGTGCGGCGGCGGCGACCTGCGCGTCGATCTCGCGCAGCAGGGTCTGCGCCTGCGACGCGCGCCCCAGGGCGGTGCCCACGGTCGTGACGACGTCGCGCCACGGCGTCGACCACGGCTTCTCGGGGTAGGCGATCGTGGGCGCGATCTTCGCCAGCTTCGCGTAGTCGGCCTCGGTGATGCCCGAGTAGTTCGCCAGGATGACGTCGGGCGCGGCCGCCGCGATCTCCTCGAACGGCGGCGCGTCGCCCTCGCTGAGCAGGGTCGGGACCTCGGCGCCCGCGGCGTCCAGGGCCTGCCGCTGCCACGGCATGAGGCCGTCGTCCTCGGCGCCGTAGGAGTTGCGCGGCATGGCGACGGGCACGACGCCGAGCGCGATCGCCGCGTCCGAGCTGCCCCAGCCCCAGGTGGCGACGCGGGCGGGGCGCTGCTCGAGGGTCGTGCTGCCGAAGGCGTGCTCGATCGTCACCGGCGCGAAGGCGGCGTCGGCGCCGGCCGCGCTCGCGTCGCCGCCCCGGCCCGCGTCGTCGGTGCCGCAGGCGACCAGCGGGACGGCCAGGGCCGCCAGCGCGAGGCCGAGCGCGCCGCGCCGGGAATGACCGGCCGACCGTCGATCGGCGGACGGGTGGGGCAGGGAGGTGCGGGGGGCCATCGAGCCACTCCTCGTGACGGGCCGCGATGCGGCGTAGATAAGGTTAGCCTTACCTTATCTGACGCACGCGGGGGACGACCAGCGGGGTGCCGGTCTCGGGGTCGGGGAGGACCCGCGCGCGCAGGCCGAACGCCGCCTCGACGCACTCCTCGTCGAGCACCTCCCCCGGCGCGCCGGCGCGGAGCACGCGGCCAGCGCGCATCACCACGAGGTGGTCGGCGTAGCGCGCCGCGAGCGAGAGGTCGTGCAGCACCATGACGACCGTCGTCCCGGCCTCGCGGTTGCGGGTGGCGAGGAGGTCGAGCAGGTCGACCTGGTGCGCGAGGTCGAGGAACGTCGTGGGCTCGTCGAGCAGCATGATCGCCGGGTCCTGCGCAAGCAGGAGGGCCAGCCAGGCGCGCTGCCGCTGTCCGCCGCTGAGCTCCTCGATCCGCGCGCCGGCCAGGTCGAGCAGGTCGGTCGCGGCCAGCGCCCGCGTCACGGCGTCGTCGTCGGCGGCGCCGCCGCGGGCCAGCAGGCCGCGGTGGGGGAAGCGTCCGCGGGCCACCAGCGCTGCGACGCCGAGCCCCTCGGGCGCCAGCGGGTGCTGCGGCAGCAGGCCGAGCACCCGCGCGAGCTCGCGCGGACGCACCCGGCGCAGGTCGACGCCGTCCAGCTCGACCCGGCCGGCACGCGGCGCGAGCAGCCGACCCAGCCCCTTGAGCAGCGTCGACTTGCCGCTGCCGTTGGCGCCGACGATCACCGTCACCCGTCCCGGCGGCACGGCGAGGTCGACGCCGTGCACGACGTCGCGGCCCCCGTAGGCCAGGTGGAGGTCGTGCGCCACGAGGCGCGGCGGGGACACGGACGTCGGGTCGGGCACAGGGGTCTCCGGGGTCGGATGGGCGGACGCGGCGCTCATGCCGGACGCGGTCCGCGCACGAGCAGCCAGACGAGGAGCGGCGCGCCCAGGGCGCCGGTGAGCACCCCGACCGGGGCGACGACGTCGCCGGGCAGGGCGTGCTGGGCGAGCAGGTCGCAGCCGACGACGAGCACTGCGCCGACGAGCGCGGAGCCGGCCAGGGCCGCGGAGCCGTCGGCCAGCAGTCGGCGGGCCAGGGGCGCTGCGAGGAAGGCGACGAACGCCACCGGCCCGGCGGCGGCCGTGGCGGCGGCGGCCAGCAGCACCGCGAGCACCAGGAGCAGCGCGCGGGTGCGCTCGGGCCGGGCGCCCAGGGCGGTGGCCGAGGCGTCGCCGAGCTGCAGCAGGGCCAGCCGTGGCGCCAGGCCGGCGACGAGCGGGACCAGCACGAGCAGGGCGAGCCCGAGCGTCCGCACCAGCGGCCAGGACGCCTGACCGAGACTGCCGGTGGTCCACAGCAGGGCGTCCTGCGCCTGCCGCAGGTCGGCCCGCGTGACGAGGTAGGCGGTCACGCTGGCGCCGAGGTAGCCCAGGCCGACGCCGCACAGCACGAAGCGCTGCCCGGCCGCTCCCCCACGCCCGGCGAGCACCTGCAGCGTGACGCCGACCGCCACGCCCCCTGCCGCCGCCGCGGCCACCACCGGCCAGCCGGAGAGCCCGCCGAGCAGGAGCGTCGCGACGGCGGCGGCCGAGGCGCCCTGGGTGACGCCGAGGACGTCCGGGCTCGCGAGCGGGTTGCGCAGCACGGCCTGGAACACGGCGCCGGCCAGGCCGAGCGCCGCGCCGACCAGCAGGCCCAGGAGCAGACGGGGCAGCCGGAGCTCGCGCACGACGAACGCGGATCCGCCGACCCGCGAGCCGAGCAGGCCGTCGAGGACCTCGCGCGGGGTCAGTCGCAGCTCGCCGAGCAGCAGCGCGAGCAGCGCCAGCCCCAGCAGCAGGCCGGCGAGGGCGGCGTGGACGGCCGTGCGACGACCGGCGACGCGCCGCACCGTGCGCGGCCCGCGGGCGACGCGCGCGGGGACGTCCGTCGTCGCGCTCATCCGACCGCCCGGCCGCGTCGGACCACGAGGAGCAGCGCCGGCGCCCCGAGCGCCGCGACGACGACGCCGGCCTCGAGCTCGCCCGGCCGCGCGACCAACCGGCCGAGCACGTCGGCGGCGAGCAGGAGCGTCGGCCCCAGCACCGCGGCCAGCAGGAGCACCCCGCGGTGCGCGGGACCCACCACGGCCCGCGCGAGGTGCGGAGCGACCAGGCCGACGAAGCCGATCGGCCCGACCAGCGCGACGGCCGGTCCGCAGAGCAGCACCGAGGCCACCACCACGCCCAGCCGACCGCGGACGACCTCGTGCCCCAGCCCGCGGGCGACGTCGTCGCCGAGCGCGAGCGCGTCGAGCAGCCGCGTGCTCAGCGCGGCCAGCAGCACGCCGAGCAGCAGGCACGGCCCGACGACGGGCAGCAGCGCGCCGAGGTCGAGACGCCGGTCGAGCGAGCCGACCTGCCAGAAGCGGTACTCCCCCAGCGTCCGCCGGTCCGAGAGCAGCACCAGCGTGACGACGGAGGTCGCCGCGGCCGTGACGGCCGCGCCCACCAGCGCGAGCCGCACCGGGGTCGCGCCCTCCCAGCCGGCCTGCGCGGCGGCGTAGACCACGGCGGTCGCGGCCGCCGCGCCGCCCAACGCGGCGCCGACGGTCGCGAGCGGGGCGGTGAGGCCGGCAGCGATGCCCAGCACGATCGCCAGGGACGAGCCCGCGTTGACGCCGAGAAGCCCCGGGTCGGCGATCGGGTTGCGGGTCAGGCCCTGGAGCAGGGCCCCGGCCAGGGCCAGCGCGGTGCCGGCGAGCAGGCCGACGAGCGTCCGCGGGACCCGCAGGTCGCGGACGACCAGGTGGTCGGCGTCGCCGGGCCGCGGGGCGACGAGCGCCTGCCACACCGCCTGCGGCGCCACGTCGCGGGCGCCGAGCGCCAGGCTCGCGACCACGGCCGCGCCGAGCGCGAGCAGGGCGACGCCGAGGACGGCTCCCAGCCGGACGCCACCGCCCGCGACGACCGTCGCCGACGCGGCGCCGGCACGTCGCTCCTGCACGCCCGAGGTCACGCAGGCGAGGTTAGCCTTGCCTAACCAGACGAGCCAAGTCGGGCTGCCGGGTCAGACGACGCGGTGCAGCCACCCGTGCTCGTCGGCGGCCCGGCCGAACTGCACGTCGACGAGCTGCTGCCGCAGGGCCGCGCCGACCGAGGCGTCCGGGCCCTCGCCGGCGACCGGGGACGGCAGGGAGCCGCCCTCCCAGCGCAGCTCGCCGACCGGCGTGACGACCGCGGCGGTGCCGCAGGCGAAGACCTCGGTGATCTCGCCGGAGGCCACGCCGTCCTTCCACTCCTCGATCGAGAAGCGCCGCTCCTCGACCGGGTGGCCGCTCTTCTCGGCCAGCGTGATGATCGAGTCGCGCGTGATGCCCTCGAGGATCGTGCCGGTGGCCGGCGTGACGATCCGCCCGTCGCGGTGCACGAAGTAGAGGTTCATGCCGCCGAGCTCCTCGACGTAGCGACCCTCGGAGGCGTCGAGGAAGACGACCTGGTCGCAGCCGTGCGCCATCGCCTCCTGCTGGGCGACGAGCGAGGAGGCGTAGTTGCCGCCGGTCTTCGCCGCGCCCATGCCGCCGCGTCCGGCCCGGGTGTACTCCTCGGTGAGCCAGATGCTGACGGGCTTGACGCCGCCCTTGAAGTACGCGCCGGCGGGGCTGGCGATGACCATGAACGTGACGTGCTGGGCCGGACGCACGCCGAGGAACGCCTCGGAGGCGAACATGAACGGCCGCAGGTACAGGCTCTTCTCGCCCTCGGAGGCGTCGGGCACCCAGCGCTCGTCGGTGCGCACCAGCGCGTCGACGGCCTCGACGAAGTCGGGCACCGGCAGCTCGGGCAGCGCGAGCCGGCGGCACGAGCGCACCATCCGCTCGGCGTTCTGGTCGGGACGGAAGGTGTGCACCGAGCCGTCGGCGTGGCGGTAGGCCTTCATGCCCTCGAAGACCTCCTGCGCGTAGTGCAGGACGGCCGCCGCGGGGTCGAGGGTCAGCGGCCCGTAGGCCTCCACCCGGACGTCGTGCCAGCCGGCGTCAGGCGTCCACTCGGCCACGAGCATGTGGTCGGTGAAGTGCAGGCCGAAGCCGGGGTCGGCCAGGATCTCCGCCAGCCGCTCGGGGCTGGCGGGGTGGTCCGAGGGCGTGGTCGTGATGCTCAGGCTGGACGCGGCTGACTCCGAGGACATGGCGTCAATCTAGTGCCCCGCTCCGGGGGACGGCCTCCCCGTTCCGCCGCCCGTGCAGGCCCATGCAGGCCCGGGCCGGCCCGGTCAGGCCAGACGCGCCGCGATCGCGTCGCCGACCTCGGACGTGCGACGCGTGCTGCCGGGGGCCCGCTCGGCGAGGTCGGCGAGCACGGCGTCCTCGATGCGGCGCGCGGCCTCCTCGTGTCCGAGGTGGTCGAGGAGCAGCGAGGCCGAGAGGATCGCGGCGGTCGGGTCGGCGATCTGCTGGCCGGCGATGTCGGGCGCCGAGCCGTGCACGGGCTCGAACATCGAGGGCGTGGTGCGGTCGGGGTTGACGTTGCCCGAGGCGGCCAGGCCGATGCCGCCGGTGATGGCGGCGGCGAGGTCGGTGACGATGTCGCCGAAGAGGTTGTCGGTGACGATCACGTCGAAGCGCGACGGGTTCGTCGTCAGATGGATCATCGTGGCGTCGACGTGCATGTAGTCGACCGTCACCTCGGGGAACTCCTGCGCGACCTCCTGGGTGATCCGCCACCACACCGAGCCCGCGTGCACGAGCACGTTGGTCTTGTGCACCAGCGTCAGGCGCCGGCGCGGACGCCGCTGCGCGCGGGCGAAGGCGTCGCGGACGACCCGCTCGACGCCGAACGCGGTGTTCACCGAGACCTCGGTGGCCACCTCGTGCGGGGTGCCGACGCGCAGCGCGCCGCCGTTGCCGGTGTACGGGCCCTCGGTGCCCTCGCGGACGACGACGAAGTCGACCGGCTCCTCGCCGAGCGTCGCGGCCGACAGCGGCGAGGTGACCCCGGGGTAGATGCGCGAGGGACGCAGGTTGACGTAGTGGTCGAGCTCGAAGCGCAGACGCAGCAGGAGGCCGCGCTCGAGGATGCCCGGGGGCAGGTTCGGGTCGTTGGGCTTGCCGCCCACCGCGCCGAGCAGGATGGCGTCCTGCTGGCGGATCTCCGCGAGCACGGAGTCCGGCAGCACCTCGCCGGTGGCCAGGTAGCGCTCGGCGCCGAGGTCGTAGCGGGTCTGCTCGACCGCGAGCCCGCTCGCGGCGACCTCGAGCACCTTGAGCGCCTCGGCCGTCACCTCCTGGCCGATGCCGTCACCGGGGATGACGGCGAGTCGGAGGGTGCTGGACGAGGCGCTCGTGGCGGTCATGCCGGGGAGGCTAGTTGTCCTCGGGACGCTCCCCGCCGCTGTCCCGCAGGTCGAGCCAGCGCTGCAGCGCCTCGCGGCTGCGGGGGCTCTCGGGGTCGTGCCGGGCGGGGCCCCACTCGGGGTAGAGGTCGTACATCTGCGTCTCCTGACGGTTCGGGACCGCCGTCCCGACAGGGGCGGCGTGGTCCACGGCGGATCGACGGCGGACGTCGGCCCCGGGGTCGCGGGGTGGACGTCGGCCGGGGCCCGGGGATCGCCCGGAGCGGCTCACGGACCTCGGGCGGCGGTTGCGGACCGGGGCCGGGAGGGGCCAGACGGCCCTTCAGACACCGAGACCGTATCACCACCATCCGGACGTCATGCACCGGATTCCGGTCACGCCCGCGAAATGAGACGCAGATCCCATCTCGTGGGCGGCGTCGGGAGAGGATCGGGGCATGAGCGCGCCCCCCGACCTGCCGGCCGTCGTCCAGCGCGCCTTCGACGTCTCGCGGCGCGCGGGCTACGTGTCCTTCTGCCGCAACGAGACCGGACGCCTGCTGGCCATGCTGGCCGCGACCCGCACCGGCACCATGGCCGAGTTCGGCACCGGCTGCGGCGTCGGCACCGCGTGGCTGCGCTCGGGAGTGCGCGACGGCCGCGCCCGCATCCTCACCGCCGAGCTCGACCCGCGCCTGGCGCAGGCGGCCGGCGAGATCTTCGTCGACGACCCGCTCGTCGAGGTGCGGGCCGCCGACTGGTCGACGCTGCTCGACGAGGGGCCGTTCTCCCTGCTCTTCCTCGACTCCGGCGAACCCGGGGCCGCGGGCGTCGACGCCGTCGCCGACCTCGTGGAGCCCGGGGGCCTGGTGGTGCTGGACGACGTCGCGCCCTGCGAGATGTGGCCGCCGATCACCGGGGGCCGGGTCGACACGCTCCGCGAGCGGTGGCTCACCGACGAGCGGTTCACCGCGGTCGACGTGATGGTGGCCGGCGACGCCGGCGTGGTCATCGCGACGCGGCGCTGACCGGCGTCAGCGGGCAGCGGGCGCGTCGAGCCGGATCGTGAACGCCGGCAGCAGCGCCTGGGCGATCGGGCCGATCGAGACCGCGTAGAGCACGGTGCCGAGGCCCAGGTGGCCGCCGAGCAGGAGGCCGAGCCCGACGACGCCGACCTCCAGGCCCGTGCGCACCACGCGCAGGGAGAGGCCGGTGCGCCGGTGCAGCCCCGTCATCAGGCCGTCGCGCGGGCCGCGGCCGAGCTGCGGGCCGATGTAGCAGGCGGTGGCGAGGCCGCACAGGGCGATGCCGCCGAGCATGAGGGCCACCCGGACGGCCAGCGCGTCCTCGGGCGGGGCGGGCAGCAGCGCGAGCGAGACCTCGACGGCCGCGCCGACGACGAGCGCGTTGAGCAGCGTGCCGACGCCCGGCACCTCGCGCAGCGGGATCCAGGCGAGCAGCAGGACGAAGCTGACCACCTCGACCACGACGCCGAGGCCGAGGCCGAGGTGCGCGGCGATGCCGGAGTGCAGCACGTCCCACGGCGCCAGGCCGAGGTCGCCGCGCACCATCATCGCCAGCGAGACGCCGTAGAGCACGAGCCCGACGAGGAGCTGCGCGAGGCGGCGTCCGAGGCGTCCGGCCCGCAGCTGCGCCAGGGGACCGAGGTCGACCAGCGTGGCGGGGGCGCCGGGGGTGGCGGGGGTGACGCGGGCGCTGGACGGGACGGGACGGGCGAGGCTCACGGCGTCGATTCTGCGGACGATTGGCCTGGTGATCGATAGCCAATGCTGAGACAGTGGACTGCATGTCGCAGACCACCGATCGCGCCGTCGTCCCGGCCTCCCGCCTCGCCGCGCTGGTCGCGGGCTTCGACACCGCGCCGGCGTACGCCGGCTTGGCCGAGGCGCTCACCGAGGCGATCGGCGACGGCCGCATCGGCCGCGACGCACGCCTGCCGAGCGAGCGGGACCTCACCGCGGCCCTGGGCGTCTCGCGGACGACGGTCACCCGGGCCTACGCGCTGCTGCGGGAGACCGGCTACGCCGAGGCGCGCCAGGGCTCCGGCACCTTCACGCGCCTTCCCGGCAGCGCCGGCCGCTCGCGCGACCGCACCCTGATGCCGCATCCCGACGAGGGGCTCATCGACCTCACCTGCGCGGCCGCCACCGCTCCCCCGGGGCTGCTCGCGACGGTGGCCGAGGCCGTCGGGGACCTGCCCGCGTGCCTGGGCGACCACGGCTACTTCCCGGCCGGCCTGCCCGCCCTGCAGGCCGCCATCGCCGCCGGCTTCGCCGAGCGCGGGCTCCCGACGGACCCCGAGCAGATCATCGTCACGCCGGGCGCGCTGTCGGCGGCGGCCATCGTCGCGCGGGCGCTGACCCGGCGCGGTGCGCGGTTCCTCGTGGAGTCGCCGGTGTACCCGAACGCGACCGAGGCGATCCGGCACGCGGGCGCGCGGCTGGTGGCCAGCCCCGTCGACCCGGAGGGCTGGGACCTGCCAGCGCTGGGCGCGACGCTGCAGCAGGTGCGCCCGGCGCTGGCGTACCTGATCCCCGACTTCCAGAACCCCACCGGGCACCTGATGGACGACGCCGACCGCGCCGAGCTCGCGCACCGGCTCGCGACGGCCGGCACCCGGGCCGTCGTGGACGAGTCGCACCAGGCCCTCGCGCTCGACGGCCAGCCCATGCCGCTGCCGTTCGCCGCCCACGCGCCGGGCACGGTGACCCTCGGCTCGGCGTCGAAGTCCTTCTGGGGCGGGCTCCGGCTGGGCTGGATCCGCGCGCCGCACGATCTCCTGCCCGCACTGACCGACGCGCGCCTGAGCCTCGACCTCGGCGCGCCCGTGCTCGAGCAGCTGGTGCTGACCCGGCTGCTGGAGCGCGGCCAGGTCTTCCCCGACCACGTGGCGCGGCTCCGCGAGCAGCGCGACGCCCTGCTCGGGGCGCTCGCCGAGCGCCTGCCCGAGGCGCGCTTCGTCCCTCCCGGCGGCGGACTCGCCGTCTGGTGCCGCCTGCCCGCCGCCCGGGCCACCGCCCTGGCGGCCGAGGCCGAGCGTCGCGGCGTCGCGATCGCGCCCGGGCCGCTGTTCGCCGTCGACGGCGGCCTGGACCGGTTCGTCCGCATCCCGTGGTCGAGGCCGGCCGACGAGCTCGTGCTCGCCGTCGACCGTCTGGCCGCGGCGTGGGAGGTCGTCGGCCGCTCGTCCGGGCCGGAGCCGCGCCGGCGGGGCCGCGCGGCCGGGTCGGGACGGGTCCTGGTGGCCTGAGCCGGGTCCCTGCTGTTCCGTGACGCGTGCGGCACCTCGGCGGAGGATCCGCGGTGCCGGGCGCGTCAGGGAACGTCGGTTTCCCCGGGCGCCCGGGGAAACCGACGCCGCGTGACGCGCTGAGCACCGTCACGTCCGGGTCACGGTGCCCGGGGCGTCACGGAAGCCCCGGGGGCGTCAGATCGCGCAGCCGTCCGGGCCGCAGGCGGCGTCCGTGGATGCGCCGGCGGGGGTGACGAGCTCGACGGCGGGGTGGGCGTCGGCCCAGGCCCGCTCGAGCACCTGGGCGAAGACCTCGACGGGCTGGGCGCCGGAGATGCCGTAGCGGGCGTCGACGACGAAGAACGGCACGCCGGTCGCGCCGTAGGCGCGGGCCTGGTCGACGTCGGCGGCCACCGACTCGGCGAACTCCGAGCCCGCCAGGACGGCGGCGACGCGCTCGGCGTCCAGGCCGGCCACGGCCGCCGCGGCCGCGAGGACCGCGTGGTCGCCGACGTTCTCGGCGCGGGTGAAGTAGGCGGCGAGCAGCTCCTCCTTGAGCGCCCGCTGCAGCGCCGGCCCGCCCTCGGCGAGCGCGAGGTGCAGGAGGCGGTGGGCGTCGACGGTGTTGGTGTGCACGGTGTCGAAGAGCCGCAGGTCGAGGCCGTCGGCCGCCGCGGTCTCGACGAGGCCCTGCACCATCGTCCGCATCTCGGCCTCCGGCCGCCCGTACTTGCGGGCCAGCTGCGGCAGGGTCGGCTCGTCGCCGCCGCGCGGGGCGTACGGGTCGAGCTCGAAGGACCGGTAGACCACCTCGACGTCGTCGGCGTGCTCGAAGTCCGCGAGGGCCGACTCCAGACGTCGCTTGCCGACGTAGCACCACGGGCAGACGACGTCACTCCAGATCTCGATGCGCATGCCCGTTCCAGCGCCCCGGCACCGCGGGGCATTCCCCACCGGCGGCCGCGAACCCGTCCGGCGACCTCACCCGAGGGGCGAGCCGGCGTGCGGCCGCCCGCCGCACCGGGAACGGGGGTGGCGTCCATCCAACGCATCGACGCTCACCCGAGGAGCCTCCGTGACCAGCACCGCCAGCACGCCGACCGCCGAGCAGACCCGCACCGTCGCCTTCCTGGTCGCCCAGGAGGGCATCGAGCGGGTCGAGCTCACCGAACCGTGGCAGGCGGTCGTCGACGCCGGCCACCGCCCGGTGCTGCTCAGCCCCGAGGAGGGCGAGGTCGAGCTCTTCGACCACCTCGACCGCGCCGGCACCCAGGCCGTCGACCAGCGCGTCGCCGACGCCGATGCGTCCGGCTTCGACGCGCTCGTGCTGCCCGGCGGCGTCGCCAACCCCGACGCCCTGCGCACCGACGAGACCGCGGTGGCGTTCGTCCGCGACTTCCTGGCCTCCGGCCGGCCGGTCGCCGCGATCTGCCACGCCCCGTGGACGCTGATCGAGGCCGACGTCGTCCGCGACCGCACCCTCACCTCGTGGCCCAGCCTGCAGACCGACCTCCGGAACGCCGGCGCCACCTGGAAGGACGAGAAGGTCGTCGTCGACGGCAACCTGATCACCAGCCGCAACCCCGACGACCTGCCGGCCTTCTGCTCGGCCCTGCTCGACGCGATCCACCACGGCGTCGACTCGGCGGCCGACGCCGACCGCTGACGGCGTCCCCCGACTGCCCGCCACGCAGCGCGACGGCCCGGCAGGGTGACCTGCCGGGCCGTCGTGTGCCGTCGTGCGCCGCCGTGGGCGCGGAGGGTCAGCGCGCGGCCGAGCCCTCGGTGTAGTCGGCGTCCTGGTGGCTCCAGGAGAAGTGCGAGCGCAGCTCGCGGCCGACCGCCTCGATCGGGTGCGCGGCGCCCTTGGCCCGCAGCTCCTGGAACTCCGGCGCGCCGGCGTCCTGGTCGCCGATGAACCGCTTCGCGAACTCGCCGTTCTGGATGTCGGCGAGCACGGCCTTCATGTTCTCCTTCACCTGCGGCGTGATGACGCGGGGGCCGGAGACGTAGTCGCCGTACTCGGCGGTGTCGGAGACCGACCAGCGCTGCTTGGCGATGCCGCCCTCCCACATGAGGTCGACGATCAGCTTCAGCTCGTGCAGCACCTCGAAGTAGGCGATCTCGCCCTGGTAGCCGGCCTCGGTGAGGGTCTCGTAGCCGTACTGGATCAGCTGCGAGACGCCGCCGCAGAGCACCGACTGCTCGCCGAACAGGTCGGTCTCGGTCTCCTCGGTGAAGGTCGTCTTGATGACGCCGGCCCGGGTGCCGCCGATGCCCTTGGCGTAGGACTTCGCGAGGTCCCAGGCGGTGCCGGTGGCGTCCTGCTCGACGGCGATGATGTCCGGGATGCCGCGGCCGGCGACGAACTCGCGGCGCACGGTGTGGCCCGGGGCCTTCGGGGCCACCAGGAGCACGTCGACGCCGGCCGGCGGGGTGATGTAGCCGAAGCGGATGTTGAAGCCGTGGCCGAAGACGAGCGCGTCGCCCTCGTTCAGGTTGGCCTCGATCGACTCGGTGTACAGGTGCCGCTGCACCTGGTCGGGGGCGAGGATCACGACGACGTCGGCCTCGGCGGCGGCGGCGTCGGGGGTGAGGACCCGCAGGCCCTCCTCCTCGGCCTTGGCCCGGCTCTTCGAGCCCTCCTTCAGGCCGACGCGCACGTCGACGCCGGAGTCGCGCAGGTTCAGGGCGTGCGCGTGACCCTGGCTGCCATAGCCGATGACGGCGACCTTCTTGCCCTGGATCAGGGACAGGTCGGCGTCGTCGTCGTAGAACATCTCAGCCACGGGGGCTTCTCCTTCGATCGGGTTGGGTGGCGGTGAGCCGTGGGGCGGGAGGTGCGGGTTCAGCCGGCGGCGTTGGCCGCGGGCGGGGCGGGGACGGCGACCGGGCGCAGCGAGCGCTCGGAGATCGAGCGGGAGCCCCGGCCGATGGCGACGATGCCCGACTGCACGAGCTCGCGGATGCCGAAGGGCTCGAGCACGCGCAGGAAGTCGGCGATCTTGCCGGCGTTGCCGGTGATCTGGATCGTGACGGCGTCGGGCGCGACGTCGATGACCTTGGCCCGGAAGAGCTGGACGGTGTCGAGCACCTGACCGCGGGTCTCGGCGGTGGCCGAGACCTTCACCAGCACCAGCTCGCGGTCGACCGAGGCGGTGGGGTCGAGCTCGACGATCTTGATCACCTCGACCAGCTTGTTGAGCTGCTTGGTGACCTGCTCGAGCGGGAACTGCTCGACGTTGACGACGATCGTCATCCGGGAGATCTCGCTGTGCTCGGTCGGCCCGACGGCGAGGCTCTCGATGTTGAAACCCCGCCGGCTGAACAGCCCGGCGATGCGGGCCAGGACGCCCGGCTTGTCCTCGACGAGGACCGACAGCGTGTGCTTGCTCATCAGAGGTCATCCTGCTCGAACTCGGGCGCGAGGTCGCGCGCGTACTTGATCTCGTCGTTGCTGGAGCCGGCGGCGACCATCGGCCACACCATCGCGTCACGGTGGACGCGGAAGTCGACGACCACGGGCACGTCGTCGATCTCCATGGCCTTCTCGATGGTCGCGTCGACCTCGTCCGGGCCGTCGCACGACAGGCCCACGCAGCCGTAGGCGTCGGCGAGCTTGACGAAGTCGGGGATGCGCACCGGGCCGGCGTGCCGCTGCAGGTTCGTGTTGGAGTAGCGCTCGTTGTAGAAGAGCGTCTGCCACTGGCGCACCATGCCGAGCGACTCGTTGTTCATGATCGCGACCTTGATCGGGATGCCCTCGATCGCACAGGTGGCGAGCTCCTGGTTGGTCATCTGGAAGCAGCCGTCGCCGTCGATGGACCACACGGTGGCCTCGGGACGTCCGACCTTCGCGCCCATCGCCGCCGGCACCGAGTAGCCCATGGTGCCGAGGCCGCCGGAGTTGAGCCAGGTGTTGGGGTGCTCGTAGCCGATGAACTGCGCGGCCCACATCTGGTGCTGGCCCACGCCCGAGGTGAAGACCGTCTCCGGGCCGGAGATCGCGCCGAGGCGCTGGATGACGTACTGCGGCGCGAGGCCCTCGGCCGGGGTGTCGTAGCCGAGCGGGTAGCTGGCCTTGACGCCCTGGATGAAGGAGATCCAGCCCTCGTAGTCGCCCGTGCGGCCGGCCTCGGCCTCCGCGCGCAGGGCGACGATCAGGTCGGAGATGACCTCGCGGCAGTCGCCGACGATCGGCACGTCCGCGTGCCGGTTCTTGCCGATCTCCGCGGGGTCGATGTCGGCGTGGATGACCTTGGCGCCGGGCGCGAAGGAGTCGAGGTTGCCGGTGACGCGGTCGTCGAAGCGCGCGCCGAGGCTGATGATCAGGTCGCTCTTCTGCAGGCCCGCGACCGCGGCCACGGTGCCGTGCATGCCGGGCATGCCGAGGTGCTGGACGTGGCTGTCGGGGAACGCGCCGCGCGCCATCAGCGTCGTCACGACCGGGATGCCGGTGAGCTCGGCGAGCACCCGCAGCTCGGCGGACGCGCGGGCGCGGATGACGCCGCCGCCGACGTAGAGCACCGGCTTGCGCGACTCCAGGATCAGCCGGGCGGCCTCGCGGATCTGCTTGGCGTGCGGCTTGGTGACCGGACGGTAGCCCGGCAGCTGCAGCTCGGTGGGCCACACGAAGCGGGTGTCGGCGGTGAGCGCCGACTTCGCGACGTCGACCAGCACCGGCCCCGGACGACCGGTCGAGGCGAGGTGGAAGGCCTCGGCCACGGTGCGGGGGATGTCGGCGGGATCGGTGACCAGGAAGTTGTGCTTGGTGATCGGCATCGTGATGCCGCGGATGTCGGCCTCCTGGAAGGCGTCGGTGCCGATCAGGTTGGCGCCGACCTGGCCGGTGACCGCCACCAGCGGCACGGAGTCCATGTAGGCGTCGGCGATCGGCGTCACCAGGTTGGTGGCGCCCGGGCCGGAGGTTGCCATGCAGACGCCGACCCGTCCGGTCGCGGCCGCGTAGCCCTGGGCCGCGTGGCCCGCGCCCTGCTCGTGGCGCACCAGGATGTGCCGGATGGAGGAGTCCATCAGCGGGTCGTAGGCGGGGAGGATCGCGCCACCGGGGATGCCGAAGACGGTCTCGACGCCCGCGGCCTCCAGCGACGTGACGAGGCTCTGCGCGCCCGTCATCTCCCGTCCCTGCTGCGATGCGGCTGAAGCGCTCATGTCGTGTCCCTCGATCGGATCTGGTGGCGGTGCTGGATCTGCTGGCTGGTGCTGCTGGCGTGGTGCTGACGTGGTGCTGCGTGCTGCGGTGGTGCGTCCTCGGCCCAAACAGAAAACCCCTCGGCCCGACGGGCAACGAGGGGGACGCGCAGGGCTGACTCGGGGTCGCTCGAGCTCAGCTCACGCGTCGTGAGCGTACGAGGAGGAGCAGGCGCATGGCTGAACGGTAGCCGGTGCCGCACCGGGCGTCACAACCGCGTGACATCGCGTCCCAGCATGCGGGACGCGGGTATCGCATGCCGGTCAGTCACGGTCCTGCCACGTGGTGAGGCAGGCCTGGTTGCCGTCGGCGTCGGCGAGCACCCAGAAGGCCCGCGCGTGGGAGTCGTCGACCAGTCGTCCGCCGGCGGCCAGACAGGCGGCGATGCGCTCCTCGACCAGCTCGGGCGGGACGCGCAGGTCGAGGTGCCAGCGCTGCCTAGGAGCCTCGTCGGGGGCGGTGGGCTCGGAGCGCTGGAACCAGAGGAGCGGCAGTCGCCCGCTCGGGTCGCGCACCTCGTCGTCCCGGCCGGCGTCGAGGGGGACGCCGTAGAGCGCCGCCCAGAAGGGCCTCAGGACGTCGATGCGGGCGGTGTCGAGGGCGAGCTCGAGGGTCTGGACCCGCTCGGGGTGCGCCGTCGCGCCGTGCTCCGCGGCCAGCCCGCTGATGGTGCGGGCCAGGCGGACGTCGCGCCCGGTGACCCCGCCGACGTCGTGGCTGGAGAGGACGACGCCCACGGTGCCGTAGCGCAGGTCGACGTCGGGATGGTGGTCGGCGCTCTCGGCGGCCGTCCCGATGGCGGCGACCAGCGCGAGGCCCGTCGCGTAGGACGGCGTGGCGAAGACCGTCTCGATGCTCGTGAACGCGAAGCGCCAGTCGGGCAGGTCGGCGTCGAGCACCTGCTGCGGGGTGAGCACGACGAGGTCGGCGGGGTCGATCGGCATGGCGCGGCCTCTCAGGCGGGAGCGTCGGCGGTGGGATCGTGGGCGATCTCCCAGCGGTACCCGTCGGGATCGGCGACGTAGCCGCTGTACCCGCCCCACTCGCGCGGCTCGGCGACCCGGACGAGGGTGGCGCCCGCGGCCGTCGCCTCGGCGAGGACGGCGTCGACCTCTGCCCGACTGCCGACGTTGTGCGCGAGGGTCAGCGGGGCGTCGGCCGTGGCCGTCGGGCCGCACTCGGCCTCGAAGGCGGGCCGGCTCCAGAGCGAGAGCGTGAGCCCCGGGCCGACGGGGAGCATGAGGATCTCCGCGCCCTCGAACGACGGCGTCCAGCCCAGCCCGTCGACGTAGAACCGGCGCGAGGCCGCGAGGTCGTCGACGGCGAGGGTGACGAACGACAGTCGTTGCTCCATGCGACGAGCCAACCACGAACCGCCGACGATCTCGACAGGCTCGATCAGCGCACCGAGCCGACCGCCTTGCGCCATCCGGTGAACGACCGCACGGGCGCCGGACGCGGCCGCACCAGCCACGGCCAGGGGTGCACCTCGGCGGGCCGCAGCGCCAGCGCACGGCGGGCGAAGCCGGGCACGGGGGCGTGGGTGACGGCGAGCGATCGGCCGGCCAGCTCGTCGACCACCCGTCCGCGTCGCACCTCGACGTCGCGACGCGCCGCCAGGTCGCCGAGCGACTCGGCGAGGAACACCAGCCGCTTGCCCGAGAGCCGCAGACCCCGCAGCAGCGGCTCGTCGAAGACGAACACCACCGGACGCGCGTCGTCGGCGGCGAGCGCGGGGTCGCCGTCGCCGAGGGACTCGGCGGTCAGCCAGACCTGCTCGGCTCCCCGGCCGATGACCCGCTCCGGGCCGGCCGGGATCGGCGCCTTCCCGAGGTCGGGCCCGGGGGCGTCGGCCAGCTCGGGCGTCTCGGGCCACTCCTGGATCGGGCAGCGGTCGCGCAGCGCGCACGAACCGCACAGCCGCGGCGCGCGCTTCTCGACCTGCCAGCGGCTGAAGCCGTACGGCTTGGCCGAGCCGGTGCCCACGGTCCACTGCCAGCCGAGCCGGTTGGCCGCGCGGGAGCCGTCGAGCAGGTGGGAGAAGAAGGCGTCCTCGCCGTCGCGCCAGTCCGCGCCGCCGCGCACGGCCCACTGCGAGGCCATCCACATGCGGGTCTGGTTGACCAGCCAGCCGTCGCGGTGCAGCTCGCCGAGCACGGCGTCCATGCAGGCCATCGAGGTCGGCCACGGGTCGTCCCAGGGCTGCGGGGTGCGGGGCTGCTCGGCCCGCAGGGCGCGTCCGGACGCGGTGCCGACCCGCGCGTAGAGGTGTCGCGCGTACTCCTGCCAGAGCAGCTCGTCGCGGTACTTCTCGCGGTCGCGCTGTGGGGCGCCGGCGGCGGCGTCCCACACCTCGCGCAGGCTCAGCAGGCCGTGCCGGATGTACGGCGACATCCGCGTCGCGCCGCGGGAGGACTCCGGCGTCACGTTGCTGCGCCGGGCCGCGTAGCCGCGGACCTCCAAGCCGGCCAGCGCCGCGTCGGCCGCGGTCTGGCCACCGCGCAGCGCGCCCGGGGCGATGCCGCCCGGGCCCTCGAGCGCGAGGTCGCCGAGATGCTCGGCGACCCAGGCGAGCACGGCCTCGGGGCCGTTGGGACGGGTGGGGTCGGGAGGGGTGGGCAGCCGCACCCCTCACTTGTAGCCGACTAGCCGTGAGCGCCACGGCCCCGGCGGGTGGGCCTGACGGATGTCATGCCGGACCGATGACGTCGCCCACTGCCGCGCCCCGTCCTCCGGCGAGACGGTGGGGACATGACCACCACTCGGGAGACCCCCCTCCGCCCCTCAGCCCCGCCCGCAGCCCCGGCAGCCCCACTCGGCGAGCCTCGCGGCGACACCGCCGTCTCGGCGCGAGGCCTGCGGCGCCGCTACGGCGGTCCCGACGGCTTTGAGGCCGTCCGCGGACTCGACCTCGACGTGCCGCGCGGCTGCGTCATGGCGCTGCTCGGCGTCAACGGCGCCGGCAAGACCTCCGCGCTCGAGGTGATCGAGGGCCTCGCGCCCGCTACGGGTGGCGCGGTGCGGGTGCTCGGCCTCGACCCGGTCGCGGACCGGCGCGCACTGCGTCCCCGCCTGGGGGTCCTGCTGCAGACCTCGGGGCTGCCGGGCGACCTGACGGTCCTCGACGTCCTGCGGATGTGGGCGGGCACGCTGAGCCGCCCCCGACCGCTCGGCGACGTGCTGGACGAGATGGCGCTGACCCGGCTGGCCGGGACGCGGGTCGTGGCGCTGTCCGGTGGCGAGCGACGCCGGCTCGATCTCGCGTGCACCCTCCTCGGCTCGCCCGAGCTCGTCGTGCTCGACGAGCCGACCACCGGCCTGGACCCCGAGAGCCGCCGTCGCGTGTGGGGCCTGATCACGGCCCTGCGCGACGCCGGCGGGACGGTGCTGCTCAGCACCCACCATCTGGAGGAGGCCGAGGCCCTGGCCGACCAGGTGGCGCTGATGGCCACTGGCCGGATCGTCCGGGTCGGCACCCTCGCCGAGATCGTCGCCGACCAGCCCAGCGTCGTCCGCTACCGCGTGGTCGGCGAGCCCGGCGTCCGCCGGCTCGAGACCCGCGAGCCCCAGGCCGACCTGCTGCGGATCCTCGCCGCCGCCGAGCGGGAGGGCGTCCGGCTGGAGGACCTCGAGGTGCGTGCCGGCACCCTCGAGCAGGTGTTCCTCGACGTCGCCCGGGACGCGCGCGAGGAGGTCGCGGCATGAGGCCCCCGAGCGCCGCTCCCGCCCCGGACCGCACCGCAGCCGCCGGCGGACGCCTCGCGGCCGTCCGGCCCGCCGCACGCCGGGTGCTGGCCCTCGCCCGCGCGCAGGCCCTCCTCCTGCTGCGCAACCGCACCACGTTGGTCTACGCCGTCGGACTGCCGGTCGCGCCGCTCGCGCTCCTCGCCGCCGGCCCGTCGACCGCCGTGTCGCAGGCCGGCGCGATCGAGCTGGGCGTGCTCGTCGCGATGCTCTTCCCCGTCTTCTACGCGCTGCTGTCCTCGGTCGTCGCTCGCCGCGACGAGTCGGTGCTGCAGCGACTGCGCACCGGGGAGCTGGCCGATCGCGAGATCGTCCTCGGCCTGGCCCTGCCGGGTGCCGTGCTCGGTCTGGTCGCCTGCGCCGCGGTGGTCGCGGTGGCTCTGCTGGCGGGCGTCTCGGCGCCGCGTGATCCGCTGCTGCTCGTCCTCGCCGTGCTCGGGCTGGTGGTGGTCTTCTCCGCGCTCGCACTGGCGACCGCCGCGTTCTCCCGCGACGTCGAGTCGGTGCAGCTCTCGAGCGCGCCGGTGCTGCTGCTCGGCATGGCGGGCTCCTTCCTGCCTCTGCTCGACGGCCCTGCGCGGGCACTGGTCGAGTCGACGCCGGGAGGCGCCCTGGTGACCGTCGTGCGCGCCTCGTGGTTCGGGATCTCGGCCACCGACGCCTCGGCGACGCTCCCGGGGGCCGCCGCGACGTCGGCGGCCCTCGGGGGGCTGGCGGTGATCGCGGTCTGGACCGTCCTCGCCGTGTGGACGGCCCGACGCCGGATGACCTGGTCGCCCCGTGCGTGACGCGCGCCCAGCCCCGCCCGCCGGGTCGGCCCTGGGGCAGAGTGGGCCCATGGCCGGCCCCGACACGACGCCGCTCCCTGCTCGCCGCGGGATCCCGCTGCTCTCGGCGTGGCAGCGGATGGAGCAGCCCGAGCGGGTGGACGCCTACACCCGCTGGACGCTCCTGGCGATCGTGTGGGGTGGCCCGCTGGTGGTGCTGCTCGAGACCGCCCCGTTCGTGCGCGACCAGCCGCGGGGCCTCGTCGCCTCCGTCTTCGGGGTCGGCGTCGCCCTCACCGCGCTCGCGCACCGGGTGGTCGAGCAGGCGCTGGCCGTGACGCGTGGCGGGGCGGGACGGCCCGACGTCCGACCGCTGCTCCTGGGCTGCGGACTCGCGTCCACGGGGGCCGCGACGCTCTCCGTCGAGCTCAGGGGCCCCGCGCTGGCGATGATCGTCGCGGCGCTCTCCTGGGGGCTGGGAGCGCTGCGGACCGACCGGGTCACCCTCGCGCTCCTCGCCGTCGTCGCCGCGCTGGGCGTGGCGGTCGGCCGCGAGCGCTCCCTGCTGGTCCTCGGGCTCCTGGTCTGCGCGGCGCTGCTCGCGACCGTGCAGGGCTCCCTGTGGTTCGTGGAGGTGGTGCACGAGCTGGATCGGGCCCGCCGCGCGCGGGTCGCGCTCGTGCTGGCCGAGGAGCGGCTGCGCTTCGGTCGCGACGTGCACGACGTCGTGGGCCGCCGGCTCTCCGCGATCGCCCTGCACGCCGATCTGGCCGAGCGACTGCTCGGGCGCGACGACCCGGACGGCTCCCGCGCGGCGCTCGTCGACATCCGCGCGATGGCGCACGCCGCGCTGGCCGAGGCGCGGGAGCTGGCGCGGGGCTACCGACCGGCGAGCCTCGAGCAGGAGGTCGACGGGGCCCGCTCGCTGCTGGGAGCCGCCGGCATCGCGCTGACGGCGCGCCTCGACGGCCTGGCCGACGCGCACCGCGAGCCGGCCGCGTGGGTGGTGCGGGAGGCGGTGACGAACGTGCTGCGTCACAGCCGGGCCACCCGCGTCCGGATCGTCCACGACGCCGGCGTGCTCGCCGTCGACGACGACGGCGGACCCACGCAGCACGCGCTGGACCGTGACCCGGCCGGCGGCACCGGCCTGGCTCAGCTGTCCGACCGGCTCGCCGGCGTCGGGGGGCGGCTCGCCACGCACGCCGACGACGCGGGCTTCCACGTGCGTGCGGACCTCACGCGGGTCGTCGCACCGGCGTTGCGGGGGCCGGGGCGGGAGCCGGCACGGGAGTCAGCCGGGGGGACGGTGTGATCCGGTTGCTGCTCGCGGAGGACGAGCACCTGATCCGCACCGCCCTGGTGCGCCTGCTGGATCTCGAGGACGACCTGGAGGTGGTGGTGGAGGCCGCCAGCGGCGAGGAGGCGCTCGAGCGGGCCCGGACGGTCGAGATCGACGTCGCGGTGCTCGACCTGCAGCTCGGCGGCATCGACGGCATCGCCACCGCCGAGCGGCTGCTGGCGCTGCGGCCGGGGCTCGCCGTGGTCGTCGTGACCTCCCACGGGCGACCCGGGCACCTCAAGCGCGCCCTCCAGTCGGGGGTGCGTGGCTTCCTGCCGAAGACCACCTCCGCCGACACCCTCGCCGCCGTGGTGCGGTCGGTGCACGCGGGCGGGCGTCACGTCGATCCGAGCCTCGCGGCCGAGGCGATCGCCGCCGGCGACTCGCCGCTCACCGCGCGGGAGGCCGACGTCCTCGAGCTCGCCGCGGACGGGGCGCCCGTGGAGGAGATCGCGCGGCGTGCGCACCTCTCGCCTGGCACGGCTCGCAACTACCTGTCCAGCGCCGTCACGAAGCTGGGCGCGGCGAACCGGCACGACGCCGCGGCGACCGCACGGCGGATGGGCTGGATCTAGCGCGCGGTCCCCGGGTCCGCTCAGGCCAGCCGGGCGAGCACGTCAGCCGTGCGCCGCAGCCCCTCCTCGACCTCGCCGAACGACGTCGAGAGCGGCGAGAGGCCGAGTCGGAGGCCGCCCGGGTCGCGGTAGTCGGGGATCGTCGGGCGCTCCTCGTCGGCCCACAGCGCCGCGACCACCTCGCGCATCGCGGGGTGCTGCAGCGTGACGTGGCCGCCGCGACGGGCGGGGTCGCGCGGGGAGGCGAGCCGGACGCCGTGCGGCGCGAGCAGCTCCTCGGCACGCTCGATCGTGAACGAGGTGAGCGCGACGGACTTGGCCCGCACCGCGGCCAGCCCGACCTCGTCGAGCAGCGCGAGCATGTCCTGCATGGCCAGCATCCCGAGGATCGGCGGCGTGCCCGACGCCATCCGGCGGATGCCGGGGGCCGGCGTGAACTGCGGCCCCATCGCGAACGGGTCGGCGTGGCCGATCCAGCCGGAGATCGGCTGCGTCAGCTCCTCGTGCAGCCGGGCGGCGGCGTACACGTAGGCCGGGGCGCCCGGGCCGCCGTTGAGGTACTTGTAGGTGCAGCCGACGGCGAGGTCGACGTCCCAGGCGTTCAGCGCGAGCTCGACCGAGCCGCCGGAGTGGCTGAGGTCCCAGACGACCAGCGCGCCGGCGTCGTGGGCGATCGCGGTGAGCGCCGCGGCGTCGGCGAGCCAGGCCGAGCGGTAGGCGACGTGGCTGAGCAGCACGACCGCGGTGCGCTCCCCCACCGCCTCACGGAGCTGCTCGGGCGTGACGCCGGCCTCGACGTCGACCTCGAGGCGCCGCACCACCAGGCCGCGCTCCTCGGCGATCGCCTGGGCGACGTACCGATCGGTCGGGAAGTCGTCCGCGCTGACCACGATCTCCGTACGGCCGGGCCGCAGCGCGACGGCCGCGCGCACGGCCTTGTAGAGCAGCACCGTCGTCGAGTCGGCCACGAGCGTCTGGCCGGGCGCGGCCCCGAGGCAGACCCGGCCGATCTCGTCGCCGATGCGGGCGGGCAGATCGAGCCACTCCTCGTCCCAGCCCCGGATCAGCCGGCCGCCCCACGCCTGCTCGACGAAGGCCGCCAGCCGCGGCCCGGTGACGGCGAGCGGCCGGCCCAGCGAGTTGCCGTCGAGGTAGACCAGCGGGCTCGCGGCGCCGACGAAGCGGTCGCGGTGGGCGGCGAGCGGGTCGGCGGCGTCGAGCGCGGCGGCATGGGAGGACATGTCGGCGACGGTATCGACCTTGGTGCCGTCGGCGAGCATGGCGCATGGTCTCCCTCCTCGACCCTGCGTCGGTCGCGCACCTGCAGGCCGCGCCCTTCACCTACGACGACGTCGGCGCGACGCTCGACGCACCCCCGGCGGGCTGGGCGACGCTGAGGGTCACCCGCATCCTGGAGCGGCGCGACTTCGAGCAGGCCGCCGCGGAACTGCTGGCCTGGCAGGTGCAGGAGGGCGCGGGTCTGCGCGTCGCGGCGTCCTCGCCCCAGGTGGTCGCCGACGCCGTCGTCCGCGCACAGATCGGCCTCGGGCCGCTGCGGATCAGCGCTCCCTGCCGGGTCGTAGCCCTCATCGGGGAGCCCGACCGCGCGGGCTTCGTCTATGGCACCCTGCCCAGGCATCCGGTGCAGGGCGAGGAGTTGTTCGCGCTGCAGCGGCTCGGCGACGGCTCGGTGCGGCTCGAGGTCGTCGCGTTCTCCCGCCCTGCGCTCGGGGCGGCCCGGCCGCTGGCGCAGCGCTATCTGCACGCACTCGACCGCCCCGCACGCTGACGGCTAGCGTGTCGGCATCCCCGCGTCCAGGAGACCCCATGCCCCTCCCCGCCGTGCCCTCCACGCCCCCCGCGCCCTCCGGCGTCCGTCGTCCCTCCGGCCTCGCGCTCGGAGTGACCGGCGGCCTGCTCGCCGGCGTCCTCCTCGGCGCCGGCGGCACCGCCGTCGGCGCCCGCCTGGTCGGCACCAAGGACCTCGCGGACGGCGCGGTCACCAGCGCGAAGATCAAGGACGGCCAGGTGAGGGGCAGCGACCTGGCGCCGAGCGTCCGGGGGGCGCTCGGGCCCCGCGCGTCGGCGTACGTCGTGCCGTTCAAGGACGTCGCCGGCCCCGGGCCGGACTCCCGGATCGCCCGCGCCCGCCAGGTCACCGGCGTCACGACGCCGTCGACCGGCCTTCACTGCGTCAGCCTCGCCGCTGGGAGCGGCATCGACCTCGCGACGGCCGTCGTCCAGGTGACGCCGGCGACGAAGTCGGTCGAGGGCGGGACCGTCGCCTGGGTGCCGGACGGATCGGACTGCGCCGCGGGTCAGATCGAGGTGCGCACCACCGACGCCGGTGGTGCGCTCGACGACCGGGTCTCGTTCGTCCTCGTCATCCCCTGAGCGGGGTCCTGCCCTCCGGGGGCCGCCACCAGCGACGTCGACGAGTGACCGACGGGGCCCGCCGCGGGCTCAGCGCTCTCTCCAGGGCGGGACGGCTCGGACGCGCGCTCGACGCCGCCGACGAAGGACCAGCGCGGCGCCTCCCGCGGACGTCGCCGAGAGGCGTCTCGTCGACACGTACCTCGTGACCGTCGTCCTGGAGGAGATCGACGACGTCGGCGAGGAAGCCCATGGCCGTCCGGTCGGGCACCGGGGGGTACTCGGCCGCTTTCATCGACGCCACCACCATCGTCGACGCCCACCGCTCGGCCGTGGGGCACGCGGCACGGCCGTGCCGACGATCTCGCTGCCGTCGACGTAGAGGCCTCCGGCCGCGCGGGGCGAGACCCCGATGCCCGGCGCCGGGGTGCTGCCGGCGTCGAGTGTGAGCGGATGATCGACCGCGTGCTGCCAGAAGCCGGAGCGGTCGAGGACGAACGGGAGCCGGTCGGGCAGGCCGAGCAGCCGGTGGGCCTCGGCGACGAGGAGGCCGTCCGGCCCGGGATCGGCGGCGGACACCCAGCGGGCGGGCACGCCGAGGACGCCCTCCGGGAGGACGTCACGGCGACAGTCCACGGCTCCTGCCCGGTGCAGCGGCCAGGCGAGCGAGCTGCTGACGTGGCTCGTCGCGGTCACGACGCGCAACGCCAGACCGTCCGGCACGTCGACGGCCTGCGCGACCCACCAGGTGCGCTCGCCCGGCGCGAGCGCCTGGAGCAGGTGGTCCCGCGTCCAGTGCGCCTCGGCCCGGAGCAGGCTCCGCTCGCTCGGTTCCACGGGCTCGCCGGCTCGGGCGACCCAGCCGTCCCACCAGGCCTGGTCGCGGTCACCGACCCTCGCGTCGCCGAGCCAGGCAGGAAGGTCCTCGGGACGCCCGGTCCCGTCCCCGATCGCGCTCAGCAGCTCGGCGAGCGAGGCGCGCAGGCGTGCCGTGGGGACGCCCTCCCGCGGGGTGATGACGCCCCAGGCCGACTGGCCGCCCAGCTCGGCCACCAGCCGGGCCCCGTCCAACCGGCCCGCGAGCACCGCGAGCTGCTGCTCCAGCGTGGGCACTAGCCGCTCACGCACGAGCCTCGGCTCCTGGCTCGGCCAGCCGAGCCGGACGCGTTCCCCCGAGCGGTCGACCGAGCCGGGCAGCCACGCTCCGCCCGTCGCCGTGCCCTCGAACCAGGTCCAGGTGGCGAGATCGGTGAGGCACCATCCGCGGGTCGGCAGCATGCTCCACCGCGCCAGCGGACCGAGATCGAACCGGCCCTCGATCTCCGCGCGGTCGAGCGCCCCGTCGAGGAGGTAGGTCGGCGGGTCGCCGTGAGCGCTCGTGCCCCGGTGGTCGACCCGACGTCCCTGGTCACGCAGGTGCTCGCCGATGCGGGCGAGAAAGGACTCGGTCACGGCCGCACCCTGCCGCGCCGCAGCCGGCTCGTCGGGGCACCGTGGACTGCGCCGCCGGGACGGTCCCCGGCGGAGGTCCCGTCCTCCTGGCTCACCGCCACGAGCACCCAGGAGTGGAGGAGCTCCCCGGGGTGGCGAAGGCGGGCGCGGCCATGGCGGGACGACCTCAGACCCGCAGCAGCGCGTCGTCCGGCAGCGCGGCGACGAGCTCGTCGGGCAGGTCGGCGAGCGGGACGATGTTGACGGTCGCGACCTGGAGCCCGTCGACGGCCTGCTCCTGCTCGGCAGCGGCCAGGGCCTCGACGATGGCCTCGCCGATCGCCTCGCGCGCCTCCTCGCCCTCGGCCTCGAAGACCACGCAGCCCAGCCGCGGGCTGTCGTCGATGGTGTAGCTCAACGCCCAGACCCGGCCCGAGCCGGCCACGCCCGCGACGCCCGCGGCCACGGAGCGGCCGACGTGCGCCGGGAGGTCGGGCCACCGCGCCAGCTCGGCCCGGCGTCCCTCGGGGAACGGCGCGGTGAGCGCCTGCAGCTCGGCGACCTGGTCGGGCTCGACCAGCAGCGCGTGCTCGGATCCGGGGTCGACGACGATCGCGACGTCGGCGGGCATCATCGAGAGCAGGTCGCGGGCGGTGACGACCTGCAG
Organism: Nocardioides sp. TRM66260-LWL; assembly: GCF_020075545.1. Classification (GTDB taxonomy): domain Bacteria; phylum Actinomycetota; class Actinomycetes; order Propionibacteriales; family Nocardioidaceae; genus Nocardioides. The sequence continues at coordinate 219,790 of NZ_JAIQZK010000001.1, read as the reverse complement.
GTCGAAGACGTCGGGGCTCATCGCGGCGGTCGCGAGCGCCTCGTCGCTGAACACCGCGACGGCCGGGCCGCCCGACGGCGTCTGCGCGGCCGCGAAGCGACGCTCGGCGCGCTCGACGCCGATCAGCAGCCAGGAGAAGAGGAGGTCCCAGGACGAGGAGATGCTCGGGTGGCTCACCCGGCCGACCCTACGGGCCGGCCGGTGGCCGACCTCAGCCGGTGACGGCGCCGTGCGCGGCCGACGACACCAGCCGCGCGTACTTGCCGAGCACGCCCGAGGTGTACTTCGGCGGCAGCGGCTCCCAGCCCTCCTGGCGGCGGGCGAGCTCGTCGTCGTCGATCTCGACCTCGAGGCTGCGGTTCGTGACGTCGAGGGTGATCGGGTCGCCGTCGGCGACGAAGGCGATCGGCCCGCCGTCGACGGCCTCGGGCGCCACGTGGCCCACGCACAGGCCCGTGGTGCCGCCGGAGAACCGGCCGTCGGTGAGGAGCAGGACGTCCTTGCCGAGGCCCGCGCCCTTGATCGCGCCGGTGATCGCGAGCATCTCGCGCATGCCCGGGCCGCCCTTGGGGCCCTCGTAGCGGATGACGACGACGTCGCCGGCCACGATCCGGCCCTCGGCGAGGGCGTCCATGGCGGCGCGCTCGCCGTCGAAGACCCGCGCGGTGCCGCGGAAGACGGTCTCGTCGAAGCCGGCGCTCTTGACCACGGCGCCCTCGGGGGCCAGCGAGCCCTTGAGGATCGTGATGCCGCCGGTGCGGTGGATCGGGCGGCTGAGGCTGCGGATGACGTCGTCGTCGACGGCCGGCGGCGCGAGCGCCTCGAGGTTCTCGGCCATCGTCCGGCCCGTGACGGTGAGGCAGTCGCCGTGCAGCAGCCCGGCGTCCAGCAGCGCCTTCATGACGACGGGGATGCCGCCGATCTTGTCGACGTCGTTCATGACGTACTTGCCGAACGGCTTGAGGTCGCCCAGGTGAGGCACCTTGTCGCCGACGCGGTTGAAGTCGTCGATGGTCAGCGGGACGCCGGCCTCGCGGGCGATGGCCAGCAGGTGCAGGATCGCGTTGGTCGAGCCGCCGAGCGCCATGACGACCGTGATGGCGTTCTCGAAGGCCTCCATCGTCATGATCTGGCGGGCCGTGATGCCCTGGCGGAGCATGCCGACGACGGCCTCGCCGGACTGGTGGGCGAACCGGTCGCGGCGGCGGTCGACGGCCGGCGGCGCGGCCGAGCCGGGCAGGGACATGCCGAGCGCCTCGCCGACCGAGGCCATGGTGTTGGCGGTGTACATGCCGCCGCAGGCGCCCTCGCCGGGACAGATCGCGCGCTCGATCTTGTCGACCTCCTCGCGGCTGATCTTGCCGGCCAGGCAGGCGCCGACGGCCTCGAAGGCGTCGATGATCGTGACGTCGCGCCCGTCGACGTTGCCGGGCATGATCGAGCCGGCGTAGAGGAAGACGCTGGCGAGGTCGAGGCGGGCGGCGGCCATCAGCATGCCGGGCAGCGACTTGTCGCAGCCGGCCAGCAGCACCGAGCCGTCGAGCCGCTCGGCGTTCATGACGACCTCGACGGAGTCGGCGATGACCTCGCGGGAGACCAGCGAGAAGTGCATGCCCTCGTGGCCCATCGAGATGCCGTCGGAGACCGAGATGGTGCCGAACTCGAGCGGGTAGCCGCCGGCGGCGTGCACGCCGTTCTTGACGGCCTTCGCGAGGCGGTCGAGGGAGAGGTTGCAGGGGGTGATCTCGTTCCAGCTCGACGCGACGCCGATCTGCGGCTTGTCCCAGTCCTCGTCGCCCATGCCGACGGCGCGCAGCATGCCGCGGGACGCCGCGCGCTCGAGACCGTCGGTGACGTCGCGCGAGCGGGGCTTGAGGTCGGGCTGGACGTCGTGCTCGGAGTGCGTGGAGTCGGGCGCGTCGCTCATGGCCGCAGCGTAGTCGCGCGCTCCGACGCCCTGCCGCGCGTATCGACGCCCGGTCCGCCTACGGTGGGCCGGTGCCGCCGTCCGCCCGCTCCCGTGCGCCCCGCCGGCGCCCGGGGACTGGCCCGGGGACTGGCCCGGGGATCGGCCGGGTGCTCGGCTCGCCGGTGCTCCTGGTGCTCGTCGGCATCGTCTCGGTGCAGGGGGGCGCCGCGGTCGCCAAGGGGCTCTTCGACGAGGTCTCGCCGACCGGCCTGGTCTGGCTGCGGCTGACGACGTCGCTGCTGGTGCTGCTGGCGGTCGTGCGGCCCCGGCTCCGCGGCCGCAGTCGCGCCGACTGGCTGGTCGCCGCCGGCTTCGGGCTCTCGCTCGCGACCATGAACTGGTCCATCTACCAGTCCTTCCTGCGCATCCCGCTCGGCGTCGCGGTGACGATCGAGTTCACCGGGCCCCTGCTCCTCGCGGTGCTCGGATCGCGCCGCGCACGCGACCTGGTGTGGGTGGCGCTGGCGGGCCTCGGCGTGGCCCTGCTCGGTCTGGACGGGCGGGGCCTGAGCTGGTCCGGCGTCGCCTTCGCGCTGCTCGCGGGCGCCGCCTGGGCGGCCTACCTGCTCCTCAGCGCCCGCACCGGGCGGCACTGGGAGGGCCTCGACGGGCTGGTCGTGGCCAGCGGCGTCGCGGTGCTCGCGCTCACGCCGGCGATGCTCGCCACCGGCACCGCGGCGCTGACCTCGACCCACGTGCTGCTGCTGGGAGCCGCCGTCGGCGTGCTGAGCTCGGTGGTGCCGTACTCGCTGGAGCTCATCGCGCTGCGCTCCCTGACGCCGGCCGTCGTCGGCGTCCTGATGAGCCTGGAGCCGGCGGCCGCGGCGCTGGCCGGCCTGCTGCTCGTGCACGAGCGGCTCGGGGTCGTCCAGTGCCTGGCGATCGCGTGCGTGGTGGTGGCCAGCGCCGGCGCCACGCGGGCCGCGGCGCCGCCGGCGGACGCACCGGCCGCGAGCGCCGTCGAGGTCCCGCCGCCGGCGGCCTGAGCCCGACGACCCCGCGCCGCGCACGGCTAGGCTGGACGCGCACCTCCCCCGGACCCCCGCCCGTCCGACCCTCTCGGAGCACGACATGTCCTTCCCCCCGTCCCCCGTGGCCCCACTGCTCGGCACCGCCGCGCAGGTCGTCCGCACCGCCCGTCGCGCCGCCGAGCGCTGGGCGGTGGAGTCGCAGACGATCGCGCGCCGCAACGCGGAGGCGGCCACCGGGCGGCTCGCCCGCCTGCGGGCCGAGCGCGAGGACGTCGAGGACTACCTGCGCTCGCGGGCGTGACCCCGCTCCCTGGACAGTCGGGCCGACCCGTCCGGCGCGGCAGGCAGAATCGGCCCATGCGGACCTCCGCGGCGCGCACCGCCAGCAACGCCTCGCTCAGCTTCCACTCCGTGCTGTCCGACGACGGCACGCGGCTGCGCGCGTGGACCAACGACCCCGACGGCACCAAGACGGGCCCCACCGTCCTGCTGTGCAACGGGCTCGGCACCAACCCCTGGACGTGGCCCGCGCTGCTCGAGCCCGACTGCTCGGTGCGGGTGGTCTCGTGGTTCCACCGCGGCGTCGGCGGCTCCGACCGTCCGGCCGACCCGCGTCGCTGCGGCATCGAGGAGTTCGTCGAGGACGGCCTGTCGGTCATGGACCACTTCGGGCTCGAGCGGCCCGTGCTCATGGGCTGGTCGATGGGGGTCAACACCGCCTTCGAGCTCGCGTTCCGGCACCCCGAGCGGGTCGCGGGCGTCTTCGCCGTGGCGGGCGTGCCGGGCGACACCTTCGCGACGATGCTCGGCCCGCTGCACCTGCCGCACCCGGTGGCCCGCGCGCTGACCGTCAACGCCACCCGGCTCCTGCGCCTGGTCGGTCCCGCGCTCAGCCCCGTGGCCTCGCGGCTGCCGATCGGCGAGCGCGCCGTCCGGCTGGTCTCGCACAGCGGCTTCATGCTGCCGGTGCCCGACCCCGACCTCGCGGCCGTCGCGGTCTCGGAGTTCCTCACCACCCCCCTGGGCTGGTACTTCCACCTCGCGCTGCGCACCTCCGAGCACGCCCGCGTCTCGCTGCGCAACATCCGCGTGCCGGTCGCCTTCGTGGCCGGCAAGTGGGACATCCTGGCCGGCTCGCGCGACATGGCCAGCGCCGCCGCACGCATCCAGGGCGCGAGCTTCACCGAGCTCGACGGCACGCACTTCATCGCGATGGAGCAGCCCGAGATCGTCCACGACCTGCTGCTCGACTTCCTCAGCACCGTCGGCTGAGGCTCCCGGGAGCGCCCGGGCGGACGCGGCGGACCCTGCGGGTCAGCGCTGGACGTCGTCCTCCGGCGTCGCGACCACCCCGACGACCAGGGCGCGCCGGCTCGCGCGGCGCAGGGTGACGAGCACGGCGGGGCCGACGACGACGATGGCGACGGCGTTCGAGATCGCGCGCATGGTGTCCCAGCCGCCGGTCGAGGTCAGCAGGGTGTAGAGCGCGAACCGGTGGAGGTTCTCCAGCAGCGGGTCCCCCGGCACGAACGCCAGCGAGCTCGCATGGCCGGGCACCTGGATGCCCAGGGCGAACGGCCAGTTCCACAGGTTCATCAGCGCGCCGAAGAGGTACGCCGAGACCACCGCGTAGCCCGCGAGGAGGGCGATCTCGGCCCGCCCCCGGGCGCGCGGCAGCAGGCCGGCGCCCATGCCGACCCAGGCCGAGCAGAGCATCTGGTACGGCAGCCACGGCCCGACGCCGGCGGTCAGCAGCGCGGAGGCGAAGAGCGACGTGGCGCCGAGCACGAACCCGAAGCCCGGCCCGAAGACGCGGCCCGAGAGCACGAGCAGGAAGAAGACCAGCTCGACGCCGGCGAGGCCCGGGGAGATCGCGCGCACCAGCGCGTTGATCGCGCTCAGCACGCCGAGGATCGCCAGCACCCGAGGGTCCAGGCCGCCCTCGCTGACCTCGGCCAGCACGACCAGCACCACCACGGGCAGCAGCAGCAGGAAGAGGAACGGCGGCTGGAGCTCGGGCTGCCCCGACTCGGTGGGCGCCACCTGCAGCACCAGCGGCCAGACGAACATCAGCAGGCCGGCGAGCGAGGCGAGCGCGAGGGTCGCCGCCGAACGACGCGAGATCGGGACGGCGCGGGCCTCCCGAGTCGGCGGCGTGCGCTGGGCGAGGCTCATGCCGACCGCCACGCGGGGATCGCGGCGAGCACCTCGTCGACCCGCAGCCACGGCGGGCCGAGCACCTTCATGACCTGCGGCGCGAAGGCCGGCGACTCCGCGACGACCCGACGGGTCGGCCCGGTCGAGACGACCTCGCCCTCGGCGAGGACGACGACGTCGTCGGCGCACTGGGCGACGAACTCGACGTCGTGGGTGGCCACGAGCACCGCGCGGCCGTCGTCGGCGAGGTCGCGCAGGATCTGCGCCAGGGCGTGCTTGGCGGCGTAGTCGAGGCCGCGCGTCGGCTCGTCGAGCAGCAGGACGGGCGGGCGGGCGACGAGCACGAGCGCGAGCGCCAGCGCCAGCCGCTGGCCCTCGGAGAGGTCGCGCGGGTGGGCGTCGCCCGGGATGCCGGGGACGAGCCGCTCGAGCAGCGCGCGGCACTCCCCCGTGCCGGCGTCGCCGGCCGCGCACTCCTCGGCGACGCTCTCGAGGTACAGCAGGTCGGCGGCGGTCTGCGGCAGCAGGCCGACGTGGTGGCGTCGCTGGCCGGGCTCGAGCCGGGCCGGGTCGACGCCGTCGGCGCGCAGGCGCCCGCTGCGCCGCTCGCGGGTGCCCTGGAGGGTCCACAGCAGCGTCGACTTGCCCGCGCCGTTGCGTCCCATGAGCGCGGTGACGCGGCCCGACGTCAGGGCGAGGTCGACGGCGCGCAGCGCGACGGCCTGGCCGTGCGCCACCGTGACGTCGCGGGCCTCGAGCACCGGCGCGACCGGCGCGACCGAGACGGCCGGGGCTCCCGGCGCCTCGTCGTCCCACCCGTCGGGCAGGCTCCGCAGCCGACGCCGCGCGTCGCGCACGCTCAGCGGCAGCGGCCGCCAGCCCGCCGCGCGGCCGAGCTCGACGAGGGGCGGTGCGACCGGCGAGTCCAGCAGCAGCTCGGCCGGCTCCCCGACCCGCACGCCGCCGGAGCCGTCGAGCAGGCACATGACGTCGGCGAACGGCACGACCCGCTCGAGCCGGTGCTCGGCCAGGAGCACGGAGAGCCCGAGGTCGTGCACGAGCCGGGTCAGCGTCGCCAGCACCTCCTCCGCGGCCGTCGGGTCGAGCGCCGAGGTGGGCTCGTCGAGGACGAGCAGCCGCGGGTGCATGGTGAGCACCGAGCCGATCGCGACCCGCTGCTGCTGACCGCCCGAGAGCGTGCGCAGATCGCGGGAGCGCAGGTCGGCGATGCCGAGCAGGTCGAGGGTCTCCTCGACCCGGCGGCGCATCGTGGCGGCCGGCAGCCCGACCTGCTCCATGCCGTAGGCGAGCTCCTCCTCGACGGTGTCGGTGACGAAGCCGCGGGCGGGGTCCTGGCCGACGTGGCCGATCAGGTGGGCGCGGTCGCGAGGCGGGGTGCGGACGATCGAGGTGCCGTCGAGCAGCAGGTCGCCGTGGAGGACGCCGCCGGAGAAGCGCGGCACCAGTCCGGTGACGACGCCCAGGAGCGTCGACTTGCCGACGCCGGTCGGACCGGCGACCAGCACCAGCTCGCCCTCGCCGATCGTGAGGTCGACGCCGTCGAGCACCGCGTGCTCGTCGTAGCCCACCGTGACTCCGCGCAGCTCGATCATGCGCTCACCTCCGCGCGTCGGGCGGGCGGACTGACCAGTCCGCCGCCGAGGACCAGGGCGACCGCGACGAGCATGGCCAGGCTCACGGTCGGGACGACGTCGAGGGCCGGGTAGGCCAGCGGCACGTCGTGCAGGCTCACCTCGCGCATGATCCAGCCGGCGCCGACGCCGCTGAGCGCGACGGCGGTCTCCGGCCAGCCCCACGGGTCGGGGCGGTAGCGGGTGCGCTGCACCGAGCGGCCGGCGCTCACCAGGCCGCCGGCGGCGAGCAGCACGCCGAGCAGCAGCAGCGGCCGGGACGCCCAGGCGGGGCTCGTGGCGTCCAGCGAGGTGTAGACGCCCAGCGTCAGGCCCATCAGGCCGAGCAGCAGGAGGGCGCCGGTGCGTCGGCGCTCCGCGGGGGTGCGCTCGCCGGCCCGGCCGTAGCCGCGGACGTCCATGCCCGCGGCGAGCGCCAGCGAGCGGTCCAGGGCGTCCTCGAGCACGGGGACCAGGAAGCGGCGCAGCCGGCCGAGCCGGGTCTCGGCACCGGCACGGAGGCTCTGCGCGGCGCGCACCCGGCGGACGCTGTCGGCCAGCTGCGGGAAGATCGTCACCGCGACGACGAGGGCTGTGCCGATCTCGTAGAGCGCGGGCGGCACCGAGCGGAGCAGGCGCTTGGGGTTGGCCAGCGCGTTGGCCGCGCCGATGCACACCACGATGGTGCCGAGCCGCAGCCCGTCGTAGAGGCCGGAGAGCAGCGCCTCGCGGGTGATCGGGCCGAGCACGGTGATGCCGGCGGCGATGCTCGGCAGCGGCACGGTGGGCAGGTCGAGCAGCACGTGGCCGGGGTAGCCGCCGCCCAGGACGAGCCGGAAGGCGACCCGGAGGACGACGATCGTGGCGCCGAGCGCCAGGTAGACGCGGAACGACCGGCTCCACGGCTGGTCGGAGCGACGTGCGAGCACGACCATCCAGGCGGCCGCGACGAGGAGCAGCAGGGCGACGGGGTTGGTGGTGAAGGAGGCGGCCGCGGCCAGCCCGATCGCCCACGCCCACCAGGCGGCGGGGTGGAGGTCACGGGCCAGCCGCGGCGCGCTCATCGTCCGGCTCCCGCTCGGCGGCGCAGGGTGACGACGCCGCCGACGAGGGCGGCGACGACGAGCAGGACGGGGGCGATCCACACCGGCAGGCCGCCGGACGCGTCGTCGCCGCCGACGCTGCTGGCGGCGTCGGCCTGCTCCTCGGTGGGCACGGCGGTGATGGTGGCGTCCGGGCTCCCGGGGGTCGCACCCGCGGGGCTGCCGGGACTGCCGGGGCTGCTCGGCGCGCCCTCGCTCGGCCGCGCCGACGGGGACGCCGTCGCGGGGCGCGACGCGGACGCCGACGCGCCCGGCGGGGCCGTGGCCGCGGCGCGGCCGGGACGCGACCCCGGCGTCGAGCCGGTGCCGCCGGAGCCGGAGGCACCCGCGGCCGAACCGTTGGACGTCGAGGGACGCGAGCCCCCCGACCCGGACGAGCCCGACGTGGCCGAGCCCGACCCGGACGAGCCGGACGTGGCCGAGCCGCCCGAGCCGCCCGAGCCGCGCGTGGGCGTCGGCGAGGCGGCGGGCTTCGCGGCCTGCACCGGGGCGGCCGTGGACGGGCGCACGGTGCCGGAGCGCTGGTCCCACACGAACGCCAGCGACCCGCCGGCCGGCACCTTCAGCGAGCGGACGCCGAGCGTGCTGTAGACCCAGGTGCCCCTGGTGCCGTCGCTCCACCACAGGCTCCAGTAGGCCGAGGCCGGCGAGGCCTCGCGGCACGGATCGCTCGCCGGGGCGGCGTCGACCCGGCAGACGAAGCCCGGGTCCTGCTGGGCGTAGGTGAGCTGGTGGCCGGCCGCGGCGAACAGCGCCGTGGCCGAGGTCGAGCCCGAGGCCGCCACGCAGGCGGTGCTCGTCGAGCCGAGCTCGTTGGCCTCGACGACCACGCTGATGCCGCCGGCGTCGGAGCACGTCGCCGCCGAGGCCGGTCGCGCGGACGCCACCACGGCGGCCGGCCCGAGCAGGCCGGCCGCCGTCACGACCGCGGCGAGGAGCCGCGGCAGCCGTGCGTGCGTCACGCGCGGCAGGCGGAGACGAGCAGGTAGTCCAGCGAGGACGCGGCCTGCGCGCTCGCCAGGCGCCACTGGCCGCGCGTCTCCGTGGTGATGCCGTCGGCCTGGCCGGCCTTGAAGGCCGCGGGGTCGTAGGCGATCGCGCCGACCTGCGTGCCCAACGGGCCCGAGGCGTCGCGCTTGACCTGGCGTCCGAGCACCCAGCGCGCGGCGTCCGCGGCCGGACCGCAGGCCTTCAGCGCGGCGAGCGCGGTGCCCGCGAGCCCGGTGGAGTTGGTGTTGACGCCCAGGCCGCCGCCGTCGGTGAACGCGCCGGAGGAGAACTGGTGGTCGACCAGGTAGCGGCGCGCCTGGCTGAGCACCGGGTCGATGGTGTCGGCGTTGCTGGCGGTGCGGGCGGCCTTGAGCGCGAGGACGGCGAACGCGGTGGCGTCGATGCTGGGCTCGCTGCCCTCCGCGCCGGTGACGCAGCGCTGCTGCTCGGCGGTCTTGGCGCTGAAGTAGACGCGGAACGCGCCGGTGCTGCACTGCTGGCGCACCAGGTAGCCGATCGCGTCGGCGGCCCGCCCGGAGCGCAGCCGAGCCAGCGCCTCGACGGCGAAGGCCTGCCCGATCGTGTTGCTGTAGTCGGGACCGGCGCTGTCCTGGAGGCGGCCGTTCAGGGGCGCCTCGGTGGCGATCGCCGCCTCGAGCCGCTGCTTCAGGTCGACGCCGCCGAAGTCGGTGGCGTCCTGACGGCTCCGCGCGACGTAGGCGGTGAGCTTGGCGGTGGCGCCGCCGTAGACCGTGCCGTCGAAGGTCGTGTAGGCGTCGACGCCCTTCGCGAGCGCCGCGTCGGCCCGGGCGATGGTGCCGGCGAAGCGGTCGGTGGTGCGCAGGTAGGACGCGACGTCGACGGTCGTGCTGAGGTCGTCGAACTGGTACTGGGCGTTGTAGACGACGCCGCGGCCGTTGATCTGGCGGGCCAGCCAGGTGCCGGCGTCGGCCTGGGCGCGCGCCGCGGCGGATGCGCTGACGCCGGCGTCCGCGGTGCCGGGCACCAGCGCGAGGCCGGCTCCGGTGGCGATCGTCGCGACGGCGGCGGTGGCGATCGTCGCAAGGCGACGACGGGTGGCGGTCATGAGGGGTTCCTTTCCGCTGCACGCAGCGGACAGGACGCACCGGGAGCCGGTGGGACCGCCCGCTGCTTTCCTCGACAGCGTGGGATCACAACGCCCGTGGGAGGCATTCCGGCTCGCCGTCGTGGAGACGGCCTACGGTTGCGGGTCAGCGCCGGACTTCGACCGGCTTCCCCTCGTCACGGACGGCATGGATGGATGTGTGGTCCGGACTCTACGCCCGCGACCGCCCCGCCGCCCCATCGGTCCGGGACGGCGAGACGCGGCGGTCCGGAGGACGGGTCAGGCCAGCCGCTCCAGGATCAGCTCGCGGACGCGGCCGGCGTCGGCCTGGCCGCGCATCTCCTTCATCACCGCGCCGATGAGGGCGCCGGCGGCGGCGACCTTGCCGTCGCGGATCTTCGCGGCGACGTCGGGGTTGGCGGCGATGGCGGCGTCGACGGCCGCGGTGAGCGCGCCGTCGTCGGAGACGATCGCCAGGCCGCGGGCCGCGACGATCTCCTCGGGCGTGCCCTCGCCGGCGACGAGGCCGTCGAAGACCTGACGGGCCAGCTTGTCGTTGAGCGAGCCCGCGTCGACGAGCGCCTGGACGGCCGCGACCTGCGCGGGGCTGACGCCGAGCTCGCCGATCTCGACGCCGGTGTCGTTGGCCCGGCGTGCGAGGTCGGAGAGCCACCACTTGCGGGCGGCCTGCGGCGAGGCGCCCGCGGCGATCGTCTCCTCGACCAGCCCGAGCGCGCCGGCGCCCACGGTGTCGCGCATCTCCAGGTCGCTGAAGCCCCACTCGGCCTGCAGCCGCGCCCGGCGCTGGGTCGGGTTCTCGGGCAGCGTGCCGCGCAGCTCCTCGACCCACTCCGGCGACGGCGCGACGGGCACGAGGTCGGGCTCGGGGAAGTACCGGTAGTCCTCGGCGTCGGACTTCTCCCGGCCCGACGTGGTGATGCCGGTGTCCTCGTGCCAGTGCCGCGTCTCCTGCAGGATCGAGCCGCCGCCCTGCAGGATCGCGGCGTGCCGCTGCATCTCGAAGCGGACGGCCCGCTCGACGGACCGGAACGAGTTGACGTTCTTGGTCTCGGTGCGGGTGCCGAGCACGTCGCTGCCCTTCGGCGCGAGCGAGAGGTTGACGTCCGCGCGCAGGTTGCCCTGGTCCATGCGGGCCTCGGAGACGCCGAGCGCGACGATCAGCTCGCGGAGCTGCTGGACGTAGGCGCGCGCCACCTCGGGGGCCCGCTCCCCGGCGCCGACGATCGGCTTGGTGACGATCTCGATCAGGGGGATGCCGGCGCGGTTGTAGTCGACCAGGGAGTAGTCGGCGCCGTGGATGCGGCCGGTGGCGCCGCCGACGTGGGTGGACTTGCCGGTGTCCTCCTCCATGTGCGCCCGCTCGATCTCGACGCGGAACGTCTCGCCGTCGACCTCGACGTCCATCCAGCCGTCGAAGCAGATCGGCTCGTCGTACTGGGAGGTCTGGAAGTTCTTCGGCATGTCCGGGTAGAAGTAGTTCTTCCGGGCGAACCGGCACCACTCGGCGATCCGGCAGTTCAGCGCCAGGCCGATGCGGATCGCCGACTCCACGGCCTTGCCGTTGACCACCGGCATGGCGCCGGGCAGGCCGAGGCAGGTCGGGCACACCTGGGTGTTCGGCTCGCCGCCGAAGACGGTCGAGCAGCCGCAGAACATCTTGGTGGCGGTGTTGAGCTCGACGTGCACCTCCAGGCCCAGCGCGGGGTCGAAGGCCGCGAGCACGTCGTCGAAGGGCAGCAGGGTCTCGGCGGTCGCGCTCATCGGGCGGCTCCTTCCAGGGCCGGGGCCTGGGCCAGCAGCGGCCCGCCCCACTCGGACTCCAGCGCGGCCTCGAGGGCGGCGCCGACGCGGTAGACGCGGTCGTCGGCCATCACCGGGGCGAGCACCTGGAAGCCGACGGGCAGCCCGGTGTCGTCGGCCAGGCCGGCCGGCAGCGACAGGCCGGGGACGCCGGCCAGGTTCGCCGGGATGGTGGCGAGGTCGTTGAGGTACATCGCCAGCGGGTCGTCGAGCTTCTCGCCCAGCTTGAAGGCGGTGGTCGGCGACGTCGGGCTCACCAGCACGTCGACCTGGCCGAAGGCGGCGTCGAAGTCGCCCTTGATCAGGGTGCGGACGCGCTGGGCGGTGCCGTAGTACGCGTCGTAGTAGCCGCTGGACAGCGCATAGGTGCCGAGGACGATGCGGCGCTTGACCTCGTCGCCGAAGCCGGCGTCGCGGCTGGCCCGCATGACCTCCTCGGCGCTCGGCGAGGCGATGCCCTCGGGCTGGACGCGCAGGCCGTAGCGCATGGCGTCGAACTTGGCGAGGTTGCTGGAGACCTCGCACGGCATGATCAGGTAGTAGGTGGCCAGGGCGTGCACGAAGCTCGGGCACGACACCTCGACGACCTCCGCGCCGGCGGCGACGAGCAGGTCGACGCCGTGCTGGAACCGCGCGAGCACGCCGTCCTGGTAGCCCTCGCCGGACAGCTCGCGGATGACGCCGACGCGCAGGCCGGCCAGATCGCCGCCGGCGCCCTGCCGGGCGGCGTCGACGAGCGAGGGCAGCGGGTCGGCGATCGAGGTGGAGTCGAGCGGATCGTGACCGCCGACGAGCTCCTGGAGCAGCGCAGCGTCCAGCACCGTGCGGGTGACCGGACCGACCTGGTCGAGGCTGTTGGCCATGGCGACGAGGCCGTAGCGCGAGACGGCGCCGTAGGTGGGCTTCACGCCGACGGTGCCGGTGACCGCGCCGGGCTGACGGATCGAGCCGCCGGTGTCGGTGCCGAGCGCTAGCGGCGCCTCGAAGGCGGCCAGCGCCGCGGCCGAGCCGCCGCCGGAGCCGCCGGGGATGCGCTCGAGGTCCCAGGGGTTGCGGGTGGGGCCGTAGGCCGAGTGCTCGGTGGAGGAGCCCATCGCGAACTCGTCCATGTTGGTCTTGCCGAGGATCGGAAGGCCCGCGGCCTTGAGCCGGGCCACCACCGTGGCGTCGTACGGTGGGATCCAGCCCTCCAGGATCCGCGAGCCGCAGGTCGTCGGCAGCCCCTCGGTGGCCAGGACGTCCTTGACCGCGATCGGCACGCCGTCGAGCGCGGACGCCGGGCTGCCGGCGGCGCGTCGGGCGTCCGAGGCCTCCGCGGCGGCGAGGGCGCCCTCGGCGTCGACGTGGAGGAAGGCGTGGACGGGGCCGTCGACCTCGGCGATGCGGTCGAGGTGGGCCTGGGTCAGGGCGACCGAGGTGGTCTCCCCCGAGGCCAGCGCGTCGGCGAGCTCGGCCGCCGAGCGGCGGATCAGCGGGGCGCTCACTGCTCGTCCCCGAGGATCCGCGGGACCATGAAGCGCTGCTCCTCGGACGCCGGGGCGCCCGACAGCGCCTGCTCGGGCGTCAGGCTCGGGCGCACGACGTCGTCGCGGAAGACGTTGACCAGCGGCAGCGGGTGGGACGTGGGGGCGACGTCGTCGCCGGCCACGCCGCTGATCGAGGCGACCGACTCGAGGATCACCGACAGCTGCGGCGCGAGGTGGTCGAGCTCGGCGTCGGACAGGTCGATCCGCGCGAGCGTGGCCAGGTGGGCCACCTCGGCTCGGGTGATCTCAGGCATGGCGCTCATCCTAGGGAGGGCCGGCCGGACGTCGCCCAGCCGGTGGCCGAGGCGTCCCCCGGCTGCGGAGTTCCCGGATCCCCGAGTGTTCACCTGCTCGTCCGACGCAGGTCGTCCACGGGCCTCCCAGCGGGGGCGGAGCGCTTCCTAGGTTCGAGGTGCACTGCGGGGAGGGCGGTTCGCGCCTGCACCTCGCCGTGCCTCCACGAGCCCCCTCGAAAGGAAGCAGCATGCGCTCCTCCCTGCGTTCGTCGCGGTCCCGCACCGCGGCCGCCGCCGCGGTCCTGGTCCTGGCGACCTCCGCCGGCACCGCCGCCGCCACCTTCAGCGCGCCGGCCACGGCCGCCGGCCAGCAGGCCGCCAAGCCGAAGACGACGCCGCGCCCGGCCGTCAAGAACGTCATCTACCTGCTGGGCGACGGCATGGGCCGCACCCACGTCACCGCCGCCCGCGAGCGGTACTACGGCCTCGAGGGCCACCTGAACATGGAGACCCTGCCGGTCGTCGGCCAGGTCTCGACCTACTCGGTGCAGAAGAACTCGGGCCAGCCCGGCGCCGCCGACTTCGCGCCCAACGCCGTCACCGACTCCGCCTCCGCCGCCACCGCGTGGTCCTCGGGCGTGAAGACCTACAACGCCGCCCTCGGCGTCGACGCCAAGGGCAACGTCGTCCCGACGCTGATGGAGCAGGCGAAGAAGTCGGGCTACCGCACCGGCAACGTCTCCACCGCCGAGATCACCGACGCCACCCCGGCCGGCCAGATGAGCCACGCGCTCGCCCGCGGCTGCCAGGGCCCGACCTACTCCGACGCCGCCTGCCAGGACCTCGCCATCACCGGCACCGCCCTGCCGACCACGGACGTCCGGGTCACCCCGATCGCCGACCAGATCGCCCGCAACAAGACCGCGGACGTCATCCTCGGCGGCGGCCTCGGCCGCTTCGACGCCGACGACGAGGCCGCGCTCAAGGGCAACGGCTACACCGTGCTCGGCTCGCCGGCCACCCAGACCGTCGCCACCGAGACCGACCTCGCGTCCGCCACCGGCAAGCGCGTCTTCGGCCTGTTCAACAAGGGCAACCTGACGGTCGAGAAGTACAAGGCCGACAACCCGGCCAGCGACCAGGCCAAGGAGCCGTCGCTGCCCGAGATGACCCAGAAGGCGATCGACCTGCTGAAGACCTCGCCGAGCTCGAGCAAGGGCTTCTACCTGCAGGTCGAGGGCGCGCTGATCGACAAGCGCTCGCACGCCAACGACGCCGCGCAGACGCTGCAGGAGACCAAGGCGTTCGACGACGCGGTGAAGGTCGCGCTCGACTTCGCGAAGAAGGACAAGCACACCCTGGTGATCGTCACCGCCGACCACGAGTGCGCCGGCTTCAACATCATCGAGAAGGGCACCTACACCAACGCCGAGGCCTCGGCGCCGCCGGCCAACGTCGACTCCGGCAACCCGGCCAACAGCTCCAGCCCGGCCCGGGCGTCCAGCGGCAAGAAGAGCGACACCCGCTCGACCGGCTTCGCCAACGCCCCCGGCGCCTCGGACGTCAACAACTTCGGCCCGGCCACGTTCCGCACCCCGGACGACGCCGCTGGCGTCCAGGACGGCACCGCCGACGCCAGCCTGTGGCTGACCTACCTGTCGGGCAACCACACCGGCGCCGACGTCCCGCTGTTCGCCTTCGGACCGACCTCGAGCAAGGTCGCCGGCAGCGTCGACAACACCTTCCTGCACACGGTGATGGCGCAGGCGCTCTACCTCACCACGAAGTGAGCCCGGCCCCGCCTGCGCGGGGCCAGCACGACCAGCCCGATCCGTCCGGGGCGGTCGGCCCGACGGCCGGCCGCCCCGGCGGCACACCCGCCCTTCGACCCGGAGGTCCTCCCGTGCCGACCCGCACGCCCGAGCCCGCTCCCCGCCCCCGCGCCCTGCTCCGTCCGCTCGGCGTCGGCCTCGCCGCCGTCGTTCTCGGCGTCGGCGCGTATCTCGTGACCGACGCCGTGCGCGCCGACGACGCCTCCTCCCCGGGCGTCTCCCCTGCGGCCGCCGAGGCCGCGCCCACCTCGTCCGCCTCGCCCTCGAAGCCGCCGGCCGACGCCGTCACCGCGCCCGACGCCGCCGTCACCGCCTTCCCCGGGCTCGCGGCCGCGACCGGCGATCCCGTGCTGCCGGGCACCGCCGACGCGGCCCCGTCGACCCCCGGCGGGGTCGGCCGGATCGCCGGCCCCTTCGACGACCGGTTCGCCTGGCAGCGGCTGCGCCTCGCCGACGGCGTCGTCACCGGCGGGCTGGACGTCACCAGCGACGTCAGCGACCTGCTCGAGCTGCAGGTGCAGGCCGCCTTCTACGACCGCTCCGGCCGCCTGCTCGGCGTGGGCCGGTTCACCCACCACCTCGACGAGTCGACCCACCAGGACGACGGCCCGCCCTCGGAGCTCGAGCGGTTCCGCATCGCCGCGCCGGCCTCCTACCGCGCGAAGGTGGCCTCGGCCGCCGTCGGCGTGCCGGTGCTGGTGAACGAGTAGGCGGCGCTCAGCCCGGGCTGGCGGAGGGCTCGTCGGCCCCGGCCGACTCGTCCGCCTCACCCGCCTCGCCCGCCTCGTCGGGTGCGGGCGGGCCACTCTCGAGCAGGCTGACGAACCCCGCCTCGTCGAGGATCGGGACGCCGAGCTGCTCGGCCTTCTCGGCCTTGGAGCCGGCGTTCTCGCCGATCACGACGAAGTCGGTCTTCTTGGAGACCGAGCCCGCGGCCTTGCCGCCGCGGGCCAGGATCGCCTCCTTGGCGGAGTCGCGGCTGAAGCCGACCAGCGAGCCGGTGACCACCACGGTGAGGCCCTCGAGGGTGCGCGGCAGGGACTCGTCCCGCTCGTCGGCCATGGTGACGCCCGCCGCGGCCCAGCGGTCGACGATCGCGGCGTGCCAGTCGACGGCGAACCACTCGAGCACCGCCTCGGCGATGGTGGGGCCGACGCCCTCGGCCGCGGCGAGGGCCTCGGGGCTGGCGGCGCGGATGGCGTCCATCGAGCCGAACTCGGTGGCCAGCGCCCGCGCCGCAGTCGGCCCGACGTGGCGGATGGAGAGGCCGACGAGCACGCGCCACAACGGCACGCCCTTGGCCGTGCCCAGGTTCTCCAGCAGCTTGAGCCCGTTGGCGGTGAGCTGGCGGCCCTCCTCGCCCCGCTTGGGCGCCCGGGTGAACAGGTCGGTGCGCAGCAGGCGCTCGGCGTCGAGGTCGAACACGTCGCCCTCGTCGGCGATGACGCCGTGCTCGAGCAGCTCGACGGCGGCCTCGTAGCCCAGGCCCTCGATGTCGAAGGCACCGCGGCCGGCCACGTGGAAGACCCGCTCGCGCACCTGGGCCGGGCACAGCCGGTGGTTGGGGCAGCGGAGGTCCTTGTCGCCCTCCTTCTGCTCGACCAGCGTCGTGCCGCAGGCGGGGCACTCGGTGGGCATGACCCACTCCGGCAGGCCCTCGGGGCGCAGCGCGAGCACCGGGCCGAGGATCTCGGGGATGACGTCGCCGGCCTTGCGCAGGATGACGGTGTCGCCGGGGCGGACGTCCTTGCGCCGCACCTCGTGGGCGTTGTGCAGCGTGGCGTTCTCGACCGTGGAGCCGGCCACCCGGGTCGGCTCCATGACGCCGAAGGGCGTCACCCGGCCGGTGCGCCCGACGTTGACCCGGATGTCTTTCAGCAGGGTGTTGACCTCCTCGGGCGGGTACTTGAAGGCGATCGCCCACCGCGGCGCCCGGCTGGTGGAGCCGAGCCGGCGCTGGAGCGCGACGTCGTCGACCTTCACCACGACCCCGTCGATCTCGTGCTCGACGTCGTGCCGGTGCTCGCCGTAGTGCTCGATGAAGCCCTGCACGGCCGCGAGGTCGGGCAGCACCCGCACGCGCTCGCTGACCGGGAGGCCCCAGTCGGCGAGCGCCTCGTAGCCCTGCGACTGGCTGACCGGCTCGAACCCCTCGCGCGCGCCGATGCCGTGACAGACCATCGCCAGCGCGCGCGACGCCGTGACGCGCGGGTCCTTCTGGCGCAGCGAGCCCGCCGCCGCGTTGCGCGGGTTGGCGAACATGGGACGCCCGGCCTCGACCATCTGCTCGTTGAGCCGCTCGAAGGCGGCGACCGGCAGGAAGACCTCGCCGCGCACCTCGACCAGTCGCGGGACGGGGTGGGCGTCGGTGCCCGTGAGCCGGTGCGGGATGCCGTCGATGGTGCGGACGTTCGGGGTGACGTCCTCGCCGGTCGTGCCGTCGCCGCGGGTGAGCGCACGGACCAGCCGGCCGTCCTCGTAGAGCAGGTTGATCGCCAGGCCGTCGACCTTGAGCTCGCACAGGAGCGCGGGGCTCTCGACGCCGTCGCGGGCCAGGCGGGCGTGCCAGGCCGCGAGCTCGTCGGCGGAGAAGGCGTTGTCGAGGCTCTCCATGCGCTGCAGGTGCGCCACCGGGGTGAACTCGGTGGAGACCGCGCCCCCCACCTTCTGCGTCGGCGAGTCGGGGGTGCGCAGCTCGGGGAACTCCTCCTCCAGCGCCTCGAGCCGCCGCAGCCGACGGTCGAAGTCGGCGTCGTCGAGGGTGGGGTCGTCGAGGACGTAGTAGCGCCAGCGCGCGTCCTCGATCTCCTCGGCCAGGACGCGGTGCTCCTCGCGGGCGGCGTCGGGCACCGCATCTACAAGTTGCTCATCGGCCACCAGCGTCTCCAGTGCCTTTACTAACTCGATCGCCGTCGGCCTCGACGCGGGCTGCTTTGCGAAGCACTGGCGGACAATCGGCTCCCAACTGGCAGGCAGACCAGCAAGATCAGGCTGACCGTTAAGAATAGCCCTCATTGACTGCTCGGGAGTCCCACGAAAAGCCGGATGCCGCGTGAGAGCCCAGACCGCAGTCGCCCCAAACTGCCAGATATCGATGGGCCAGCCCGGGTCGGATCCACCCGTTACCTGCTCAGGGGTCAGATATGCGTTCTTCCCGTAGACTGCGTCGGTGAACTCGGACTTTGCTCCGATGATCGCAATGCCAAGATCAATCAGTACGGCACCGCCGTGAGTGACCATGACGTTGTCCGGAGTGATGTCACGATGGATCACTGGAGGCGACGCATTGTGCAGAGCAACTAGGGCATTTGCTATGTGCAAAAGGCGCTCGGCGCACTCACGAGATTGCAGTGGACCGTTTTGCTGGACAAACTCCTGAAGAGTAACATCGCCGACAAATTCCATCGCGAGCCAAGGAGGGGAGGATTCGAAATCGGCGCCTTGGTATCGCGGGAGCGCGTGGTGGTGAACTCTCCGCAGAGCCTCTGCCTCTCGCTGCAACCATTGCGCCGAACGCGTCGACGGGTGGGCCCGCGGGATTTTCAGGATCACCACGAAACCGCGGCGATTTCTCGCAATACCAACGTCGCTCATGGAGCGAGAGGCAACAACGCGCTCGACGGTCCAAGGGCCGATAACGGAGCCAGCTTGCATTGGGATCCCCGATCAACGACACCAGTTGGACAGATCATAGGTCTCAGATCTTGGGACCGGAGGGGTGAGCCCCAACCGGTCGAGGCGCCGGCTCCGAAACGATGATGTGGTGAGCCTTGTGCAGACGACGCGTCCGATGCCGTCCCTGACCCGTCGCGATCCCGCCGGCCGGCACCAGCGCGGCGCGGTGCGCGGGGTCGTCCTGCTCCTGCACGGCGGCACGGAGCACTCCGAGGAGGTCGTCGACGGGCGCAGCGCCTCGTGGCGACGGATGGGCGCGATCCAGCGGGCGATCACGCCCGCCGCGCACGAGCAGCGCATCGGCACCTGGCTGCTGCGCTACCGGGTGCGCGGCTGGAACGAGAACGGCGTCAGCGCGATCGAGGACGCCCGCTGGGCGCTCGAGCAGATCGGCCGCGCCCACGGCGACGTGCCGGTCGTGCTGCTCGGCCACTCGATGGGCGGACGCACCGCGATCCACGTGGCCGACGACCCGGTCGTGCGCGGCGTCGTCGGGCTCGCGCCCTGGTGGCCGCCGTCCTCCCCCGTCGGCGCCCTGAACGACCGGCACCTGCGGGCCGCGCACGGTCGCAGCGACAAGATCACCTCCGCCCGCCAGACCCGCGCCCTGGTGGAGCGCGCCGAGCGGGTCGCGGCGTCCGCGGAGTTCACCGACATGGGCCGCGTCGGCCACTACATGCTGCGCCGCATCCCGGCCTGGAACGCCTTCGCCCGCGACGCCTCCCTCGCGCTGCTCGACGGCTGAGGCCTCTCTCCGAGGCCGGCTCGGCTCGGCTCAGCACGGCCCGTCCCACTGGTCCCTCGCGTCCCTCAGGACGGGCGAAGCCGATGGATGACGGGCGAAGTTTCGCCTGTCATCCATCGGTTTCCCCGGTCGACCGGGGAAACCGACAGGAGACGGCCCCGAATGTGACCCACGTCACCCCACAGATCCCGGATGCGGGAATGCCCTGAGCCGGCGTACGGTTCGGGTGAAACGAAACGGTTTCGTTTCACTCCCGACCACGACGCACCGGAGCCCGGCATGACGCCCACCCGCACCCGTCACGACGCCGACGAGGCCACCCCTCGTCCGCGGATCGAGGGCGAGCGCGAGCAGGAGGTCTTCGCCGCGACCCTGGCGGTGCTCGCCGACGTCGGGTACGACCGGCTGACGATGGACGCCGTCGCGACCGCCGCCAAGGCGTCGAAGGCGACGCTCTACCGCCGCTGGGAGGGCAAGGGCGACCTCGTCGTCGACGCCCTCGTGCACCACAAGGGCCAGCAGCCGCCGGCTCCCGACACCGGATGCCTGCGCACCGACCTCGTCGCCGCCTTCTGCGGCCTCGGCGGCACGCTGACGACCGAGCAGATGTCCATCTTCGCCAGCGTCGTCACGGCGCTGCACCGTGACGCCGACCTCGCGCGGGAGTTCCGCAGCCGCGTGATCGGTCCCAAGGTGGCCGCCACCCGCGCCATCTTCGAGCGGGCCCGCGACCGCGGCGAGATCGCCGAGGACGTCGACCTCGACCTGCTCGCCCCCGCCCTGCCCGGCATCGTCCTGCACCGCGTCCTGGTGCTCGGCGACGTCCCCGCGCCCGACCTCGTCGAGCGCGTCATCGACCAGATCGTCCTGCCCGTCGCCGGCCACGCCCCGACCGCGCCCCACCTCGAGGAGACCCACCCATGACCGACCTGACGAAGCCCGCGCCGGTCGCGGGCGGGGGCGAGGCCGCCCCCTCGTCCCACGTGCACCCGGCGCTCGCGCTGATCCTCATCTGCTCCGCGCAGCTGATGGTCGTGCTCGACTCCACCATCGCCAACATCGCGCTGCCGTTCATCGGCCGCGACCTCGACATCCAGGGCACCAACCTGTCGTGGATCGTCACCGGCTACGCGCTGGCCTTCGGCGGCCTGCTCCTGCTCGGCGGACGCCTCGGCGACCTGTACGGACGCCGCCGCGTGTTCATGATCGGCGTCGCCCTGTTCGCCGTGGCCTCCGCGCTCGGCGGCCTGGCGCAGAACGAGGCCATGCTGCTGGGCTCGCGGGGCCTGCAGGGCGTGGGCGCGGCGCTGGCCTCCCCCACCGCGCTCGCGCTGATCACCACGACCTTCCCGGCCGGCCCGCAGCGCAACCGCGCCTTCTCGGTCTTCGCCGCGATGTCCGGTCTCGGCGCCGCCATCGGCCTGGTGCTCGGCGGCTGGCTCACCGACCTCGACCCCAGCTGGGGCTGGCGTCTGACCTTCCTGATCAACGTGCCGATCGGCCTCGGCGCCGCCCTGCTCGCCCCGCGGGCGCTGCCCGACACCGACCACCACGCCGGCCGGCTCGACGTGCCCGGCGCGATCCTCGGCACGGGCGGCCTGCTCGCCCTGGTCTACGGCATCACCCGCACCGGCACCACCGACGGCAGCGGCGCGACCTACGGCTGGTCGGACCCGATGGCGCTGACGTTCATCGCCGCCGGCGTGATCCTGCTGGCGATCTTCGTGCTGGTCGAGACCCGCATCGCCTCGCCGATCATGCCGCTGCGGATCTTCGCCAGCCGGCAGCGCGGCGTCGCCTTCCTGGCCATGATGATCACGCCCGCCGCGATGTTCGCGATGTTCTTCTTCCTCTCGCAGTTCGTGCAGAACGTCATGGGCTACAGCCCGCTGCGCACCGGCTTCGCGTTCCTGCCGTTCGCGGTCGGCATGGTCTTCGGCGCCACGGCGTCCTCGAAGCTCATCGCCCGCGTCGACCCGCGCTTCCTGGCCGGCACCGGCACGCTCCTGGCCGGCTTCTCGCTGCTGATGTTCTCCCGCCTCCAGGCCGAGACCTCGGCCGCGGCGGTCGTCGCGGCCGCGAAGGGCGGCGACCTCGGCGCCTCGGTGAACTACTGGACCGACATCGCGCCGTTCATCGTCGTCATGGCGCTGGGCATGGGCCTCACCTTCGTCCCGATGACGCTGGTGGCCGTGCACGGCGTGCGCACCGAGGACTCCGGCATCGGCTCCGGCGTGCTCAACACCATGCAGCAGGTCGGCGGCGCGCTCGGCCTGGCCAGCCTCTCCACCGTCGCGGCGCACTTCACCTCGGAGAAGATCGCCTCGGTCGGCGCCGCGGTGCAGCAGCTCGGCCCGGACCTCGCCGGCGTGAACCCCGACGCCCTGCAGGGCCAGGTCTACTTCGCCTCGTTCTCCGAGGGCGCCACGCACGCCTTCCTGGTGGGCGCCTTCATGATCTGGACGGCGTCGCTGCTGATCTGGGCGCTGCTCAGCGTCAAGCACACCGAGCTCGCCGGCGACGCCCCCGCCGGGGTGCACGCCGGCTGAGCCGGCTGCGCCGGCAAAGGGGCCGACACACCTCGCGAGCCCGCACGTCCTGCCCGGACGTGCGGGCTCGTGCGCGTCCGGGCACGTTGCGGAGACCGGGCCCCGGAGGCCGGGCTGCCTAGCGCTCGACGTCGCCCTCGGAGGCCAGCGAGCGGGCCGCACCGCGCAGCAGCCGCAGCAGCGGCGCCACCCGGGCCGCCGGGACCCCCGCCAGGCCGCAGTCGGGCGTGACGAGCAGCCGCTCCCCGACCTCGGCGGGGTCGAGCCCGACGACGTCGAGCCAGCGGAGCACGCCCTCGACCACCGGCCGGTCGCCGGCAGGCGGCGGACCGGCCGCGGCGACGACGCCCAGCCCGACGGTCAGCCCGTCCTCCAGTGCGGACGCGAGGACGTCGAGGTCGGCAGCCCGCAGCAGGCTCCGGTCGACGAGCAGCCCGGACGCGCCGGACGCCCGGACGAGATCCCACGGGACGTCGGGCGCGCACGAGTGCACCCAGGGCTCGGCCCCGGCCTCGCGGACGGCGGCGACCACCGTCCCGAGCGTCTCGGCCAGCTCGGGCCGGTCGACGCTGCGGTGCCGGTGCAGGCCGGAGGCGGTGGGCACGCGGCCCGCGTGGACGCCGGCGATCGCGGGCTCGTCGATCTGCACCACGAGCGCAGCGCCGGGGAGTCGGCGGCGCAGGTCGGCGACGTGCTGTCCGACGCCCTCGGCGAGGGCCTGCGTCAGGTCGCGACGGGCTCCGTGGTCGCCGAGAACGCGGTCGCCGCGCGGTCGCTCGACGGTGGCCGCGAGCGTCCACGGTCCGGCGACCTGCGCCTTCCAGGCGCCGACGTAGCCGCTCGCCTGCTCCTCCAGCGCGTCGAGGTCCTGGGCCAGCAGGCTGCGCGCGCGGCGATGGTCGACGCCGGCGCCGCCGCCGGTGAGTCGCCAGCCGGCGGGCTGCAGGTCGGCCCCGAGATCGGCGACGACGGCGAGCGTGCGGCCCGCGAGGTCGGCGATCGCGCCGCGTCCGGGCACCTCGGGCAGGTACGGCAGGCCGGCGGCGTCGCCCTGCTCGGCCAGCTCGCCGAGCACGATGCGCAGCGCCTCGTCGAAGGCCCGCTGGTCCTCGCCCGGGTGGGAGCCGACGCCGGTGGCCCTCACGACGACGCCCCCGCCGACCCGCGCACGGTGGACTCGATCGTGGCCGAGCCGACCACCCGGCTGCCGCGGTAGACGACGACGGCCTGGCCGGGCGCGACGCCGCTGGCCGGCTCGAGCAGGTCGACGCGCAGGAGCGGGCCGTCGACCGTGGCCCGCGCGCGGTGGGCCGCCCCGTGGGCGCGCAGCTGGACGACGAGGTCGTCGCCGTCGAGCACCGCGCCGTCGTCGGGGGCGGCGCCGGCCCAGATCGCCCGACCCGCCACGAGACCGTCGACGGCGAGGGCCTCCCGGGGACCGACCCGCACGGTGCCGGAGACCGGCTCGATGTCGAGCACGTACCGCGGTCGGCCGTCCGGCGCGGGACGCCCCAGCCGCAGGCCGCGGCGCTGGCCGATGGTCAGGCCGAGCGTGCCGTCATGGGCGCCGACCTGCTCGCCGGTCGCGTCGTCGAGGATCGGGCCGGGGACGTCGGGCGCGCGATCGCCGAGCCGCTCGCGCAGCCAGCCGGCGGTGTCGCCGTCGGGGATGAAGCAGATGTCGTGGCTGTCGGGCTTGCGCGCCACCCGCAGCCCCCGACGCTCGGCCTCGGCCCGCACCTGCGGCTTCGTGGTGTCGCCGAGCGGGAAGAGCGAGTGCCGCAGCTGGTGCTGGTCGAGCACGCCGAGCACGTAGGACTGGTCCTTGGCGGCGTCGACGGCGCGGTGCAGCTCGACCTCTCCGCCATCGCCACCATCGCCCCCGACGAGGCGCGCGTAGTGGCCGGTGGCCACGGCGTCGAACCCCAGGGCCAGCGCCCGCTCGAGCACGGCGGCGAACTTGATCCGCTCGTTGCAGCGCAGGCACGGGTTCGGCGTGCGGCCGGCGGCGTACTCGTCGAGGAAGTCCTCGACGACGTCGTCGTGGAACCGCTCGGAGAGGTCCCAGACGTAGAACGGGATGCCGAGCACGTCGGCGGCGCGGCGGGCGTCGCCGGCGTCCTCGATGGTGCAGCAGCCGCGCGAGCCGGCGCGGTGCTGCGCCCGCTGCCGCGAGAGCGCGAGGTGGACGCCGGTGACCTCGTGCCCGGCGTCGACGGCCCGCGCGGCGGCCACGGCCGAGTCGACCCCTCCGGAGAGGGCGGCGACGACGCGCATCAGACCCGCGCCGCGCGGGCGCGCTCGACGCAGGGCCCGATCGCCTCGAGCACGGCCTCGACGTCGGCCTCGGTGGACGGGTGGCCGAGGGAGAACCGCAGCGACGAGCGGGCGTCGTCCTCGCTGCGGCCCATGGCGAGCAGCACGTGCGAGGCCTGCGGCACCCCGGCGGAGCAGGCCGAGCCGGTGGAGCACTCGATGCCGCGCGCGTCGAGGAGCATCAGCAGCGAGTCGCCCTCGCAGCCCGGGAAGGACGCATGCACGACGCCGGGCAGCCGCAGGGCGGGGTCGTCGGGACCGTTGACGACGACGTCCGGCACCCGTACGCGCAGGCCGTCGACCAGCCGGGCCCGCAGCGCCTCGAGGCGCCGCCGGTGCGCGTCCTGCCGGTCGACGGCGAGCTCGACGGCCGCCGCGAAGCCGGCGACGGCGGGCGCATCGAGGGTGCCGGAGCGGATGTCACGCTCCTGGCCTCCCCCGTGCACGATCGGCACCACGTCGATCTCGCGGCGCACGACGAGCGCGCCGATGCCGACCGGGCCGCCCACCTTGTGCGCGGAGACGGTGAGGGCGTCGACGCCGCTGGCGCCGACGTCGAGGGGCAGGGCGCCGAGCGCCTGGACGGCGTCGGCGTGCACCGGGATGCCGTGGGCGGCGGCCCGGGCGACGACCTCGGCCAGCGGCTGCACCGCGCCGGTCTCGTTGTTGGCCCACATGACCGACAGCACCGCGACCTCGGCGGCCCGGGCGGCCAGCACGGCGTCGAGGGCGTCGAGGTCGAGCCGGCCGTCGGCGTCGACGGGCAGCAGCCCGGCCTCCGCGTGGCCCGCGGACTCCAGCCACAGCACGGGGTCGAGCACGGCGTGGTGCTCGACGGCGGAGGTCAGCACGAGCCGTCGTGCAGGATCGGCGGCCCGCCGCGCCCACGCGATGCCCTTGACGGCCAGGTTGTCGGCCTCGGTGCCGCCCGAGGTCAGCACGACGTCGCCGGGACGGCAGCGCAGCGCGGCGGCGATCCGCTCGCGACCCTCCTCGACGATGCGACGGGCGCGACGTCCCGACGCGTGCAGCGAGCTCGGGTTGCCGACGGCGACCAGCTCGGCGGTCATCGCCTCGACGGCCGCGGGCACCATGGGCGTGGTGGCGGCGTGATCGAGGTAGACGGCCGTGGACATGACCGCCCCAGCCTACGGGGCGGCCGCCGCCGGCTCAGCGGACGGTCAGCGTGCCGATCCGCGAGGGCGCGCCGCGGACCAGCGAGCACCGCAGGTCGAGGCTGTTGGAGCCGCTGTCGGTGTAGACGGTCAACCGCGCCCGGAAGCTCGCGGGCACCTGCACGGCGTACCGGCCGGGGGCCGGCGCCCGGAACGAGGCGGCGGTGCCGCCCCCACGCAGCACCAGGGCGCCGCGGGACGGCACCTTCGTGCGCGGCAGCCGGACGCCGGTGAGCGCGTGCCGGGTCGAGCCGACCCGGTAGGCGGAGCGGCTGCCGACCCCGGAGACCGAGCGCACGCCGAACTGCCGCAGGTAGCCGACGTACTCCTTCGGGACGGTCACCGCGAAGCCCACGCGACGCGCGGCCACGGTCGAGCCGCGCCGCACGCTGCTCGGGAAGTCGGCGCTGATCCGCACCGCCGTCCGCTGCGTGCCGAAGTCCGACGCGCACGAGTACGTGGTGCGCACGGTGCGGGTGGCGGCCTGGGCGGCCGCGGTGGTGAGCGCCGTCAGCCCGGTGAGCGCCGTCAGCGAGGAGGCCACGAGGGCGAGGACGGCGAGGAGGCCGGGGAGGGCGCGCACGGGCGTCCGACGGGAGCGGGTCATGCGCCCAGGGTACGGACGGCCTCCGAGGGGCTCAGAGCACGACGAGGGAGTCGCGGTGCACGACCTCGCGCTCGTAGGACGCGCCGAGCTCGGCCTTGAGCTCCGAGGTCGAGCGGCCCAGCAGGCTCGGCAGCTCGGCGGCGTCGAAGTTGACCAGCCCGCGCGCGACCGCCGCGCCGTCGGGGCCGACCAGGTCGACGGGCTCGCCGGCCTCGAACTCGCCGTCGACGCCGGTGATGCCGGCGGCCAGCAGCGAGGCACGCCGCTCGACGACCGCGCGGACGGCGCCGGCGTCGAGCACCAGCGCGCCCTTCGGCTCGGTGGCGTGCGCGAGCCACAGCAGCCGCGTGGATCGACGGCGTCCGGTGGCGTGGAACAGCGTGCCGACGGGCTCGCCGGCCAGGGCCGCGGCGGCCCGGGTGGCGTCGGTGAGCACGACGGGGATGCCGGCGCCGGTGGCGATGCGCGCGGCGTCGACCTTGGTGACCATGCCGCCGGTGCCGACGCCGGCGGCGCCGACCGAGCCGATGGCCACCTCGGCGAGGTCGTCCGCGCCGCGCACGTCGGCGATCAGCCGAGCGCCCGGCCGGCTCGGCGGACCGTCGTAGAGGCCGTCGACGTCGGAGAGCAGCACGAGCAGGTCGGCCTGCACGAGGTGGGCCACGAGCGCGGCGAGCCGGTCGTTGTCGCCGAACCGGATCTCCGAGGTGGCCACGGTGTCGTTCTCGTTGACGATCGGCAGCACGCCGAGATCGAGCAGCTGGGCGAAGGTCTGGGCGGCGTTGCGGTAGTGGGCGCGCCGGGTGACGTCGTCGACGGTCAGGAGCACCTGACCCGCGATCAGCCCGTGGCGGCGCAGCTCCTCGGTGTAGCGGTGGACGAGCAGGCCCTGCCCCACCGAGGCGGCCGCCTGCTGAGCCGGCAGCGCCTTGGGCCGCTTGGCCAGGCCGAGCGGCGCGAGACCCGCGGCGATCGCGCCGGAGGACACCAGCACCACCTCCGCGCCGCGCTCCCGCACGCCCGCGAGCACGTCGACCAGCGCCCGCAGCCGCGCCGGGTCGAGCCCGCCGGCGGCCGTCGTCAGGGACGAGGAGCCCACCTTGACGACGACCCGGCGGGCCTCGAGCACGGGGGCGCGGAGCGCGTCGGCCCGCCCGCTCACGAGGGGCGGGCTCCGGCGTCGGGGTCGTCCTCGGCCCAGTCGGGGTCCTCGGCCGAGCCGATCTCGTAGGAGGTGGGGCCGTAGACGTCGGGCCGGTCGAGGCGCCGCGCGACGTCGGCGCGGGTCTCGTTCTCGGCGCGGTCGTCCATGGCCTCGTCGATCGCGCGACGGCGGTGGGCCGCGGGCCGCGACTCCTCGAAGCGCTGGTCCTCGCCGCGGCGTCCGAGCATCTCGACGCCGGCGTCGACGCTGGGCCGGAAGTCGAAGACCACGGCGTTGTCGGGGTGGCCGATGAGCACGGCGTCGCCCTCGACGGCGCCGGCCTCGACCAGCCGCTTCTCGACGCCGAGCCGGTTGAGCCGGTCGGCGAGGAAGCCCACGGCCTCGTCGTTGCTGAAGTCGGTCTGGCGGATCCAGCGCTCGGGCTTCTCGCCGCGCACGCGCCAGCCCTCGCCGTCACGGGCCACGGTGAAGTCGTCGCCACCATCGGCCGAGCGGGGTCGCAGCACGATGCGGGTGGCCTCGACGACCGGCCGCGCGGCGCGGGCCGCGGTGACGATCTCGGCCATCGCGAAGGTGAGCTCGCGGATGCCCGCGCCCGAGGCCGCGGAGACGGTGAAGACCCGCAGCCCGCGTGCGCGCAGGTCGTCGAGGACGATCTCGGCGATGCCGGCGCCGTCGGGCACGTCGACCTTGTTGAGCGCGACGAGGCGGGGCCGGTCGTCCAGGCCGCCGTAGCGGCTCAGCTCGTTCTCGATCACGTCGAGGTCGTCGAGCGGGTTGCGGCCGGGCTCGATCGTGGCGGTGTCGATGACGTGCACGAGGGCCGCGCACCGCTCGATGTGGCGCAGGAAGTCGTGGCCGAGGCCGCGGCCCTCGCTCGCGCCCTCGATCAGCCCGGGCACGTCGGCGACCGTGAAGACGGTGTCGCCGGCGGTGACGACGCCGAGGTTCGGCACCAGGGTCGTGAACGGGTAGTCGGCGATCTTGGGCCGGGCCCGCGACATCGAGGCGATCAGGCTCGACTTGCCGGCGCTGGGGTAGCCGACCAGGCCGACGTCGGCGACGACCTTGAGCTCGAGGACGATCTCGAGCTCCTCGCCGGGCTCGCCGAGCAGCGCGAAGCCGGGCGCCTTGCGCTTGGCGGAGGCCAGCGCGGCGTTGCCGAGGCCGCCGCGGCCGCCCTGGGCGATGACGATCTCGGTGCCGGGGCCGACGAGGTCGGCCAGCACCTCGCCGTCCCGGGTGCGCACCAGGGTGCCGTCGGGCACCGGCAGCACCAGGTCGGCGCCGTGGCCGCCGTTGCGCATCGCGCCGGCGCCGTGCCCGCCGTGCTCGGCCCGGCGTCGCGAGGAGTGGTGGTAGTCGAGGAGGGTCGTGACGTCGGGGTCGACCCGCAGGATCACCGACCCGCCGGGACCTCCGTTGCCGCCATCGGGACCGCCGAGCGGCTTGAACTTCTCCCGGTGCACCGAGGCGACGCCGTTGCCGCCGCGGCCGGCGCTGACGTGCAGCGTGACCTGGTCGACGAACGTGGGGACGGCCATGGTGATCCTTCGGGGTCTGCGTGGCGGTGGACTGCGGGGCTCCGTCTCAGGCGGACGGAGCCGGTGAACGCACGAAGGGCGCCCCGAGACGGGACGCCCTGTCGTGGAGTGTGGCCCCGGAGGGCCTGCGTGCGAGCGTCAGATCACTCGCCCGGGACGATGTTGACGACCCGGCGGCCCCGACGGGTGCCGAACTGGACCGCACCGGCCTGCAGCGCGAACAGCGTGTCGTCGCCACCGCGGCCGACGCCGGCGCCCGGGTGGAAGTGGGTGCCCCGCTGGCGGACGATGATCTCGCCGGCGTTGACGAGCTGGCCGCCGTAGCGCTTGACGCCGAGGCGCTGGGCGTTGGAGTCGCGGCCGTTCTTGGTGGACGCGGCGCCCTTCTTGTGTGCCATGTCAGATCCTTCGTGTGCGAGGACGGCCGGGAGGCCGGGTGGACGAGCCGGCGGGCTCAGAGCGAGATGTCGGTGACCTTGACCTGGGTGTACTTCTGGCGGTGACCCTGGCGCTTCTTGTAGCCGGTCTTGTTCTTGTACTTCTGGATGATGATCTTCGGGCCCTTGGTGGCGCCGACGACCTCGACGGTGACCGCGGCCTTGTCGAGGCCACCGGAGGTGACGGTCTCGCCGTCGACGGCCAGCACGACCGGCAGGGTGAGCGTCTCGCCGACCGGGGTGGAGACCTTGTCGATCTCGATGACGTCGCCCACGGCAACCTTCTGCTGCTTGGCGCCAGCGCGCACGATCGCGTACACCGCGGTCTCCTTCGGGTTCTTCGAGCCTGTTCGAGCTTGGGATCGGGGTCTGGGGCGCAACGCCGGAGCGGCGCCGCACAGACGGGCACGCCGGAGCGTGCAACGAGGGTCCATGCTACGGGCGGCGGCCCCGCGGTGGCAAAACCGCGGGGCGCGACCCGCGACCGTCGGCGTCAGCGCTTGCGCGGGCTGCGCTTCTTGACCGGCACGTGCTCCACGCCGTCCGTCGCGCCGGCGGGCTCGGCGCCCTCCGGGCTCGCCTCGGACGACGTGTCGGCCCCCGCGTCCGCCGGGGCGGAGGCCGTCGGGGTGACGACCCGGCGGGACGAGCGGGTGCGGGTGACGACCGTCGGCGCGGGGGCCTCGGGCACCGCCGCGGCGGCGTCGTCCGGCTGCGCGGCGCGCGTCGGCGTGACGACGACGGCGACCGCGCCCTCGGCGGGGCGTCCGGCCGGCCGCGTCGCGGCGGACCGGCGGGTGCGCGTGACGACGCGGGTGCCGCCGGCCGGAGCGGCCTGCTCGGCGGGCGCGGCCTGCTCCACGACGGGCTCGACGACGGGCTCGACGACCGGCTCCGCGACGTCCGACAGCACCGGCTCGACGGTCGGCTGCTCGACGACGGGCGCGGGGGCCTCCTCAGTGCGGGGCTCCTCGACGCGGGCCTTCGCGGCGACGTCCTTCGGCGACGGCACGGCCGGCTGCTGCGCCGGCTGCTGCGCCGGCTGAGAGCCCTGCTGGGATCCCTGGGACCCCTGCTGCGCGGAGCCGCCACGGCCGCCCCGGCCGCTGCGCTTGCCGCGACGCGGCTCGTCGTCGAGGACGCCCGAGCCCTTCTCGACCGGGTGGTCGTGCACGACGACGCCGCGGCCCTGGCAGTGCGAGCAGTTCTCGGAGAACGCCTCGAGCAGGCCGGTGCCGATGCGCTTGCGGGTCATCTGCACCAGGCCGAGCGAGGTGACCTCGGCGACCTGGTGACGGGTGCGGTCGCGGCCGAGGCACTCGACCAGGCGACGCAGCACGAGGTCGCGGTTGGACTCCAGCACCATGTCGATGAAGTCGACGACGATGATGCCGCCGATGTCGCGCAGGCGGAGCTGGCGGACGATCTCCTCGGCGGCTTCGAGGTTGTTCTTGGTGACCGTCTCCTCGAGGTTGCCGCCGGAGCCGGTGAACTTGCCGGTGTTGACGTCGACGACCGTCATCGCCTCGGTGCGGTCGATGATCAGCGAGCCGCCGGACGGGAGCCAGACCTTGCGGTCGAGGCCCTTGGCGATCTGCTCGTCGATGCGGAAGGTCGCGAAGACGTCCGTGCCGCCGTGCTCGTCGGCGTGGTAGCGCTCGACCCGCTCGGCGAGGTCGGGGGCGACGTGCTCGACGTAGTCGCTGACCGTGCTCCAGGCGTCCTCGCCCTGGATCACGAGCCGGGCGAAGTCCTCGGTGAACAGGTCGCGGACGACCTTGAGCGTGAGGTCGGGCTCGCCGTAGAGCAGCTGCGGGGAGCTGCCCTTGGCCTTCTTCTCGATGTCCTCCCAGCGGGCCTTGAGCCGCTCGACGTCGCGGGTGAGCTCCTCCTCCGAGGCGCCCTCGGCGGCGGTGCGGACGATGACGCCCGCGGTGTCGGGCACGATCTCCTTGAGCAGCGCCTTCAGGCGCGCCCGCTCGGTGTCGGGCAGCTTGCGGGAGATGCCGCTGGTGGTGCCGTCGGGTACGTAGACGAGGAACCGGCCGGCCAGGCTGACCTGGCTGGTGAGGCGCGCGCCCTTGTGACCGATGGGGTCCTTGGTGACCTGGACGAGCACGGACTGGCCCGAGCTGAGCACCGACTCGATCTTGCGGGGCTGGCCCTCGCGGTGCCCCAGCGCCTGCCAGTTGACCTCGCCGGCGTACAGGACGGCGTTGCGGCCCTTGCCGATGTCGATGAAGGCGGCCTCCATCGACGGCAGGACGTTCTGCACCCGGCCGAGGTAGACGTTGCCGATGATCGAGGTCTGCGACTCGCGGGCCACGTAGTGCTCGACGAGCACCTTGTCCTCGAGGACGGCGATCTGGGTGAGGTCCTCGCGCTCGCGCACCACCATGACCCGCTCGACGGACTCGCGGCGGGCCAGGAACTCGGCCTCGCTGACGATCGGCGCGCGGCGGCGTCCGGCCTCGCGGCCCTCGCGGCGGCGCTGCTTCTTCGCCTCGAGCCGGGTGGAGCCGGAGACGGCGGTGATCTGGTCCTCCGCCGAGCGCGGGGCGCGCACCCGGGTGGTGGTGCGGGCGTCGCCGTCGTCGTCGCCGTGGTCATCGGAGGACTCCCCGGCGCGACGCCGGCGTCGGCGCCGCCGCGAGCTGCTCGAGCCCTCGCCGGAGTCGCCGGCCTCGTCGGAGGCGTCGCCGTCGGCCGGCGCGCCGGCGTCGGACGCCTCGGAGCCCTCGGCGCCCTCGGCGTCACCGCCGGAGGCGGACCGGGCCTCGCCCTCCGCGGTGGCCTCGTCGTCGTGGTCGCCGCCGCTCTTGCGGCGGCGGCGTCCGCCGCGGCGCCGGCGGCGGCGCGGACGGGCGTCGCCGTCCTCCGACTCGTCGCCGTCGTCGGAGTCCTCGGGCTCGTCGCCGTCGGTGTCAGCGCCGTGCGCCGCCTCGGCGGGCTGCTGGACGGCCTCGGTCGCGTCCGCGGTCGCCTCCGCGGTGACCGCCTCGGCGTCCTCGTCGGTCTCGTCGGTCGGCTCCTCGACGGGCTCCGGCTTCGGCGCGGCCGCCTTGCGGGCGCGAGTGCGCCGGGCCGGGGGCTGGAAGACGACGGCGGCGGCCGGCGACGCCGCCTCCGCGGCGACGTCGTCGGACCCGGTCTCGGCGTCGGCCCCGGTCGCGGCGACGGCCTCGGTCTCGGTCTCGACGTCGGCAGCCGTCTTCGAGGCAGCGGCGGTCTTCTTCGCAGCCGCCTTCTTCGCCGGCGCGCGCTTCGCGGCGGCCTTCTTCGGGGCCGGTGCCTCGACCGGCGCGTCGGCGGTCTCGCCGGCGTCGGCCGCCCCGTCGGCGGCGGGCGCCGCAGCGGCCTTCTTGGTCGTGCGCTTGGTGGCGGTCCGCTTGGCCGCGGCCTTCTTGGCGGGCTTCGGCTCGGCCTCCGCGGCGGGCTCCGCAGCCTGCGCGGGCTCCGCGGCGGGCTCGGTCGCCTCCGGGGTCGGGGCGGCGGCCTTCTTCGTGGTGCGCTTCGCAGCGGCCTTCTTGGTGGTGCGCTTCGCGGCGGGCGCCTCGCCGGTGGCGGGCTCGGTGGCGGGCTCGGCTCCGGGTGCCGCGTCGGCGGCCGGGGCTGCCGCGGCCTTCTTGGCGGTGCGCTTGGCGGCGGCCTTCTTGGCGGGGCGCTTCGCGGCGGGGGCGCCGGCCTCGGCGGCGGTGGCGTCGGGCTGGATGTCGTCGGGCATGGACTGCTCCTCGGCCCGGACCGGGGTCCGGGCCCTCACGTGCGCCCGGGACGGATGCGCCGGACGCGCTAAGCCTGTGGTCGGCGGCGACACCCTCCGCACTGCGTCACGCGTGCCAGCACCCGCCGCGGTCGCAGGGCCTGCCCGAGGATCTCTCGGATCGTGGCGGGCCCGCTGTCACCAGGCTCGCCGGCCGCGTCGCGGTCCGGTGACGGCGTTCGGTGTGCCGGCCCGTGGTGGCACCGGCGAGGACGTCGTCGGATCGGTCTGCGAACTGGGGGCGGGCCGATCACGGCGAGTATCGCACATCACTCCTGCAACGGGTCATCGACGACGCCGTCGGCGCGCAGCGGACCCTGCGCGAGGCGGGTCATCAGCGGCGCCGGTCCGACGTCCAGCCCGGCGATCCCGGCGAGCCCGCGCA
Organism: Nocardioides sp. TRM66260-LWL; assembly: GCF_020075545.1. Classification (GTDB taxonomy): domain Bacteria; phylum Actinomycetota; class Actinomycetes; order Propionibacteriales; family Nocardioidaceae; genus Nocardioides. The sequence goes on along the minus strand of NZ_JAIQZK010000001.1, from coordinate 186,106 downwards.
GCACGTCGTCGGGACGGACGGCGGGCACCCCGTGGCGCACGACGACGTCGAGCTCGAGCGGGCCGTCGTCCGGCCCGTCGGGCTCGGGATCGCGGACCGCGAGCCGCTCCACCGCGGCGCGGCAGTCGAAGGTGCGCAGCCCTTTCTTGGTCATCCGCTCGACCGGGATCTCGCCGGCGGCCAGGAACGCCGCGACCGCGCGCTCGGCCGCGGCGCGGTCGAGACGGGCGGGGTCGAGGCGGATCGCCCAGTGGCTGGCCTCGAGCCGGTCGGCCAGTGAGCCGCCGGCCGACTCGACGACCTCGAGCACGTCGAGACCCGGCGGGAGCGCCTCCTCCAGCTCGGCGTGCACCGCCGCGGGGTCGACGACGCGCGCCAGTGCGATCTCGAGGTACTCGGCCTCGCTGGCCGAGCCGGTGGGCGCGGCGCCCGCGTAGGAGATGCGCGGGTGGGGGTTGAAGCCCGAGGAGTAGGCCATCGGCAGCCGGGCGCGGAAGACGGCGCGCTCGAAGGCGCGGCTGAAGTCGCGGTGGCTGGTGAACCTCAGGCGTCCGCGCTTGGCGTAGCGGATCCGCAGCCGCTGGACGGGAGGGGCCTGCTGCTCGGGCTGCTCACGCACGCAGCACAGGGTAGGCCAGCGACGCGGGGTCGACGCGCATCGCCGGCGAGGGGTAGACGGTGCCGACCCGCTCCCCCGCCAGCCACGCCGTGAGCCGCTCCGCCTCGACCCGCAGGGCCGCGCGGCCCGCCGCGGGCACGTCCTCGAGCAGCCGGACGACCACCGGCGCGGCGGGATCGTCGGGGTCCTGGGTCCAGCAGCCGACGATCCGGCCGTCCCACCAGGCGGTGGTGCCGGCGTTGCCGTTGCGGTCGAACAGCGCGGCCGCATGCGGCCCGACCACGACGTCGCGCTGCTTCCAGCCCATGACCGTGGGGTCGAGCACCGGGAGGAGCGCAGCCCACGGCTCGACCTCGGGCGCGATCCGGCCGTCCGGCTCGAGCAGCGGGTCGTCGGGGAGCAGCCAGCCCGGCTCGTCGCACCCCTCGAGCGCCACCCGGACGGCGTCGAGCTCGGCGAGCGCCGTGCGGACGATGCCCTTGGTCGCGCCCAGCCACCACACGAGATCGGTCTCGGTGCCGGGGCCGAAGCGGGCGAGCCACACGCGGACGAGCGCGCGCCAGCCGGCGTCGGCCTCCAGGGGGGTAGGCGCCTCCCCCAGCCAGCGTCGCATCGGCGTCCAGCGCGGCCGGGAGACGCGCCAATGCTGGGTGTTGTGCCCGCGGACGAGCGTGGCGTCCAGGCCGAGGTGGGTCAGCAGCCGGCCGTGGTTCCACACCGCGCCCGGCGAGACCGCGACCTTGACCGCCAGGTCGGGCAGCCGCTCCCGGATCTCGGCGGCGGTCAGGCCGTCCTCGGACGCCTCCACCGCCGCGACGATCCTCCGCTGCGCGTCGTCGAGCCAGGCCGCTCCGTCGAGGGCCAGGCCGGCGAGCACGACGTCCTTGGCGATCCGTCGCCCCTCGGCCTCCAGCACCCGGGCCGACGCGCTGCCCCAGGCCGCGGGCAGGAGCTCGCGCGGGAAGACGAACAGCGTGCGCCGCATGGCCAGCTGCCGCACCAGCGTGCGCTCGCGGTACAGCGCGACGTCGACGTCGTCGCGGGTCAGGCCGTCCACGCGGGCGTGCAGCGAGAGCGGCACCGTGGCCGGCTCGGTGGCGTGCAGGACGCCCACGGCGCGGGTGGCGGCGACCGCGTCGGCGACCCGGTGGGCCGGCGAGAGCGCCTGCCGGACCGCGAGGGTGCGACGCCGCGTCTCGACGTCGATCGTCGGGACGCTCATCGGCGGGCGGCGAGGGCGGGAACACGGGGCATGCGCTCATCCTGGCCGCAGGCGCCGACGCCTAGGGTGGCGTCCGTGAGCCAGACGCCACCCGACCCCCACCAGCCCGACGACTCCCGGTCCGGGCAGCCCGTCCCGCCGCCGGGCACGCCCGACTACGGCCAGGGGGCGTCGGCCTCCGGGCCCGACTACGGCGCGCCGCCTCCCTACCCGACCGCGCCCGGCTCGCCGGGCCAGCAGCCGAGTCAGCCGGCGGTGCCGCCGCCGGCCTCGCCGTACGGCCAGCCCGCCCCGAACCCCTACGCGCCCGGCGCGCCTGCGTCGGCGCCCTACGGCCAGGCGCCGTACGGCCAGGCGCCGTACGGCCAGGCGCCGTACGGCCAGGCGCCCGGCGGCTACGGCCCGGCGTACGGCGGCCCGGCAGAGCTGCCGCCGAGCAAGGGAATGGCGATCACGGCGCTGATCCTCTCCCTGCTCTTCTGCATCCCGGTGCTCGCGGCGGTCGTCGCGATCGTGCTGGCCGTCATCGTGCTGCGCCGCAGCCGCGACGGTCGCAACCACGGCAAGGGGCTCGCGATCGCCGCGCTGGTCATCGCTCCGCTCGTCACCCTCGGCTGGATCGGCGTCGGCATCGCCAGCGTCGCGGCGCTGCGCGGCGCCACCGACGTCAACTCGCTCTCGGGCGACGAGTGCCTCGACGGCGTCAACGGCAAGGGCGAGTTCACGCTGCTCCGCACGGTCGACTGCGGCGGCGCTTACGACGCGAAGGTGCTCGGCGTGCTCACCCTCACCGACGCGCAGGCCGCCGACCTCGTCGGCAGCCCGCAGGCGGTCGACCGGCTCTGCGGCCAGGCCGTCGACCGCTCGGCGGTCGAGCCGTTCATCGGCTTCAACGGCGCCGAGGTGCTGGGCATCACCAACGACAAGGAGCCCTCGGGCGGCGACAAGCTGGCGTGCATCGTCCACCTGTCGTCGGGCGAGAAGCTCCGGTGACGCGTCGGGCCGGCGTCGGGGGCTCCCCTCGCCGGCCCGCGCGTGCCGCCGCCCGTCGGTCCCGACCACCTGCGAGGCTGGCCCGGTGAGCCTCCCGTCCGTGCGGATCGACGCGACGTCCGCCGAGCCGCCGTTCGAGCAGCTGCGACGTCAGGTGCGCGAGCAGGTCGAGGCAGGCACGCTCGCCGCGGGCACCCGGCTGCCGCCCGTCCGCGCGCTCGCCGCCGAGCTCGGCCTGGCCCCCAACACGGTGGCGCGGGCGTACCGGGAGCTCGAGGCCGACGGCGTCCTCGACACCCGCGGGCGGGCCGACGGCGTCCTCGACACCCGCGGGCGGGCCGGCACGTTCGTGGCCGGACGCGGCGTCGACGCCGAGGCCCGGGCGGCGGCCCGCGCCTACGCCGAGCGGATCGTCACCCTGGGGCTCTCCCCCGCCGACGCGCTGCGGCTGGTCGAGGACGCGCTGCGGCGCGGCTGAGGTCTGGCGATCAGCAGGTTCGGGCCGGATCAGGACGGGCAATCCCCATCGATGACGGGCGAAACTTCGCCTGTCATCGATCGGTTTCCCCGGTCGACCGGGGAAACCGACGACGCGAGCCCGGCTCAGACCACCGAGAGCGGCAGCAGCCGCTGACCGGTGGGCCCGATCTGGATCTCGGTGCCCATCTCGGGGCACACGCCGCAGTCGTAGCAGGGCGTCCAGCGGCAGTCCTCGACCTCCACGTCGGCCGAGCCGTCGGCGACCGCGAGGGCGTCCTCCCAGTCGGCCCACAGCCAGTCCTTGTCGAGGCCGGAGTCGAGGTGGTCCCACGGGAGCACCTCGTCGTAGCCGCGCTCGCGGGTGGTGTACCAGGCGACGTCGACGCCGGTGCCGGCCAGCGCCTCGTCGGCGGCGGCCATCCAGCGGTCGTAGGAGAAGTGCTCGCTCCAGCCGTCGAACCGCCCGCCGTCGCGCCAGACCGCCTCGATGACGCGGCCGACGCGGCGGTCGCCCCGGGAGAGCAGGCCCTCGACGGCGCCGGGCTTGCCGTCGTGGTAGCGGAAGCCGATGGCGCGGCCGTACCGCTTGTCGGCCCGCACCTCCTCGCGCAGCTTGCGCAGCCGCTCGTCGGTGGTCTCGTGGTCGAGCTGGGCGGCCCACTGGAACGGGGTGTGGGGCTTGGGCACGAACCCCCCGATGGAGACGGTGCAGCGGATGTCGTTGCGACCCGACACCTCGCGTCCGGTGGCGATCACGCGCTTGGCGAGCTCGGCGATCTGCAGGACGTCCTCGTCGGTCTCGGTCGGCAGGCCGCACATGAAGTAGAGCTTCACCTGGCGCCAGCCGTGGGAGTACGCCGCGGCGACGGTGCGGATGAGGTCGTCCTCGGTGACCATCTTGTTGATCACCTTGCGCATGCGCTCGCTGCCGCCCTCGGGCGCGAAGGTGAGGCCCGAGCGACGGCCGTTGCGGGAGAACTCGTTGGCCAGGGTGATGTTGAAGGCGTCGACGCGGGTCGACGGCAGGCTCAGCGAGACGTTCTGGTCCTCGTACCGGTCGGCGAGGTCGGTGGCGATCTCGCCGATCTCGGTGTGGTCGGCGCTGGACAGCGACAGCAGGCCGACCTCCTCGAAGCCGGTCTTGCGGATGCCGTTCTCGACCATCGCGCCGACGGTCTGGATCGAGCGCTCGCGCACGGGTCGGGTGATCATGCCGGCCTGGCAGAAGCGGCAGCCGCGGGTGCAGCCGCGGAAGATCTCGACGCTGAACCGCTCGTGCACGGTCTCGGCGAGCGGCACCAGCGGCTTGGCCGGGTACGGCCAGGCGTCGAGGTCCATCAGCGTGTGCTTGCGGACGCGCTCGGGCACGTCGGCGCGGTTCGGGACGACCGACGCGATGGCGCCGTCCTCGCCGTAGGCGACATCGTAGAACCGCGGCACGTAGACGTTGCCGGTGACGGCGAGCCGACGCAGCAGCTCCAGCCGCGGGCTGGCCATCTCGCCGGCAGGGCGGCCCTGGCGCTTCCAGTCCCGCACGACCTCGGAGATCGCCAGGACGATCTCCTCGCCGTCGCCGAGGACGGCGGCGTCGATGAAGTCGGCGATCGGCTCGGGGTTGAAGGCCGCGTGCCCGCCGGCGATGACGACGGGGTGGTCCTCGGTGCGGTCGACCGCGTGCAGCGGGATGCGGCCGAGGTCCAGCGCGTTGAGCATGTTCGTGTAGCCGAGCTCGGTGGAGAAGCTCAGGCCGAGCAGGTCGAAGTCGCCGATCGGACGGTGGGCGTCGACGGTGAACTGCGGGATGTCGTGCTCGCGCATGACGGCCTCGAGGTCGGGCCACACCGCGTACGTGCGCTCGGCGAGGATCCACGGACGCTCGTTGAGCACCTCGTAGAGGATCTGGACGCCCTGGTTGGGCAGGCCCACCTCGTAGGCGTCGGGGTACATGAGGGTCCAGCGGACCGTCGGGCCCTCGGGCGCGCAGTCCCACTCCTTGACGGTGGAGTTCAGCTCGCCGCCGACGTACTGGATGGGCTTGGAGACGCTCGGCAGGTGCGCCTCGAGCACGGGGAAGACGCTCGCGGACATGGCGCTCATGGTACGGGCCGGGTCACGCGTCGCGGGCATCCCCGGCGTCCGCGGCCGCGGCCCGCTCCGCCGAGGCGGAGGTCTCGCGCAGGCGCACGGCCGGCATCAGCTGGAGGACGACGACGGCCAGCACCGCGACGCCGGCGGCGAGCAGGAAGACGGTGTCCATCGACTCGGCGAACCCCACCTTGAACGGGTGGGCGATGACGGGATCGAGCGTGTCGATCACCGAGGAGTCGTCCTTCACCCGCGCCAGCACCGACGGGTCCAGTCGGGCGCCGCCGGCGAGCGCCTCGCGCCACTGCGGCGTGACGCTGGCCTGCGCGATCGCCGTGCGGATGCTCTCGCCGACCGTGCTGAACAGCACCGAGAGGAACACCGCGACGCCGAGGGTGCCGCCGATCTGCCGGAAGAACGTCGCCGCGCTGGTGGCCACGCCGATCTCGGTGGGCGACACCGCGTTCTGGACGATCAGCATCAGCGGCTGCATGCAGTTGCCGAGCCCGTAGCCCAGCACGAGCATCGGCAGCATCACCAGCGGCAGGGCGGTGTCGGCGCCGGTGAGCGAGAGCAGCCCCAGGCCCACGACGATGAGCACCGACCCGACGATCGGGAAGGGCCGCACCCGGCCGGTGCGGGCGATCAGCCGCCCCGAGGAGATCGAGGCGACCATGATGCCGACGACCAGCGGGAGCATCAGGAAGCCCGACGCCGTCGGCGAGGCGCCGTGGACGATCTGCATGTAGAGCGGCAGCAGCATGATGCCGCCGAACATCGCGGCGCCGACGATGACGCTGGCCGCGATCGTCACCGCCGCCGCCCGGTTGCGGAACAGGCGCAGCGGGATCAGCGCGTCGTCGCCCATCGCGCGCTCGACGGCGACGAACGCCAGCACGCCGACCGCGCCGAGGACGAAGCAGACCAGCGAGCGGCCCGAGCCCCAGCCCCACTGGCGTCCCTGCTCGGCGACCGTCAGCAGCGGCACCAGCCCGAGGACGAGGGTCGCCGCGCCCCACCAGTCGATGCGCGGCGCGCGGGCCGGGCGGGCGTGGTGCACGTGCAGGGTGCGGACGACGACGACCAGCGCCAACACGCCGACGGGCACGTTGACCAGGAAGACCCACCGCCAGCCCGCCATGCCGAGCAGCTCGGCGCGGCCGGCGAAGAACCCGCCGATCACCGGCCCGAGCACGCTCGAGGTGCCGAACATGGCCATGAAGTAGCCGCTGTAGCGGGCCCGCTCGCGCGGGGAGACGATGTCGCCGATGATCGCCAGGACGAGGGTGAACAGCCCGCCCGCGCCGAGGCCCTGGAAGGCCCGGAAGGCGGCCAGCTGGTACATCGAGGTCGCGAACGAGCACAGCGCCGAGCCGGCGACGAAGATCGAGATCGCGATCAGGAAGAGCCGCTTGCGCCCGTAGAGGTCGCCGAGCTTGCCGTAGATCGGCGTCGTCAGCGTCGAGGCGATCAGGTAGCTGGTGGTGACCCACGCCTGCACCGAGAGGCCGTCGAGGTCGTCGGCGATGGTGCGGATGGAGGTCGAGACGATCGTCTGGTCCAGCGCGCCCAGGAACATGCCGAGCATCAGGCCGGTGAGGATCGTGAGGATCTGGGCGTGCGAGTACTCGCCCGTCGCGTCGGACGGTCGCGAGGACGACCGCGGCGCCGCCGGAGTGTTGGTTGCCATCGGCAACGAGTGTAGGAGGCCGCCACGAAGGGGTGGGCCGGTTCCCGCGGATCCCCTCCTCCGGCCCGGTCTCCCTAGGGTGGGCGCCATGAGCGCCGAGCCAGCCACGGGCACGACCACCGGACGACTCGCCTGGACGCTGTGGACGCCGCTGCTGGCGCTCGCCGTGCTGGCCGCGTCCTGGGGCCGGCACCCCGACACGGCGGTCTCGGCCGTCCTCGGCGTGGTGCTGATCGGCGCCGTGCTGGCGGCGGTGCACCACGCGGAGGTCGTCGCCCACCGCGTCGGGGAGCCGTTCGGCTCGCTGGTGCTGGCGGTCGCGGTCACGGTCATCGAGGTGGCGCTGATCGTGACGCTCATGGTCACCACCGACAAGGACACCTCGGCGCTGGCCCGCGACACCGTGTTCGCGGCCGTGATGATCACCCTCAACGGCATCGTCGGCCTGGCGCTCGTCGTCGGGGCGCTGCGCCACCACCTCGCGACCTTCAACCCCGAGGGCACCGGCTCGGCGCTCGGCACCGTCGTGGCGCTGGCCGGGCTGACGCTGGTGCTGCCGTCGTTCACCACCGGCGCACCGGGCCCGCGGTTCACCGGCGAGCAGCTGGCCTTCGCCGCCGTCGCCTCCGCCCTGCTCTACGGCATGTTCGTCTTCACCCAGACCGTGCAGCACCGCGACTTCTTCCTGCCCGTCGCGCTCGGGCCCGACGGGCGTCCGCACCGGCCCGGGCCGGTGGACGCCGACGGCGACGGCCACGCCGACCCCCCGTCGGCACGGGCCGCGCTGGTCTCCCTGGGCCTGCTGATCGTCGCGCTGGTGGCGGTGGTCGGTCTGGCGAAGGTGGAGTCCCCCGCCATCGAGGACGCCGTCGCCGCACTGGGCTTCCCGGCCTCGTTCGTCGGCGTCGTCATCGCCCTGCTGGTGCTGCTCCCCGAGTCGATCGCCGCGGTGCGCGCCGCGGCCCGCGACGACGCCCAGATCAGCCTGAACCTCGCCTACGGCTCGGCGATGGCCTCGATCGGCCTGACCATCCCGGCCATCGCCGTCGCCTCGATCTGGCTCGACGGGCCGCTCACGCTCGGCCTCGACCCGACCCAGAGCGTCCTGCTGCTGCTCACCGTGGGCGTCTCGATCCTCACCGTCGTCCCGGGGCGCGCGAAGCCGCTCAACGGCGGCGTGCACCTGGTGCTGCTCGCCGCCTACCTGTTCCTCGCCGTCAACCCCTGAGCCGGCCCCGAGCGGGCCGCCGACCTCAGACCAGGTGGGCGCCGCGCGCCTCCCGGCGCGTGCGCAGGTGGATGCTCTGCAGCAGCCCGACGGCCAGCAGCGAGGCGAACAGCGAGCTGCCGCCGTAGGAGACGAACGGCAGCGGGACGCCGGTGACCGGCATGATCCCCAGGCACATGCCGATGTTCTGGAAGGCCTGGAAGCCGAACCAGCACGCGATGCCGGCGGCGGCGACGCGGCCGAACACGTCCTCGCTCGCGGTAGCGATCCGCAGCGCGCGCCACAGGACGAGGAGCAGCAGGCCGATGAGCACGCAGGCGCCCACCAGGCCGAGCTCCTCGCCGGCGACGGTGAAGACGAAGTCGGTGTGCTGCTCGGGGACGAACCCGGCCCGCGTCTGGGAGCCGTGGAAGAGCCCCTGACCGAAGAGCCCGCCGTTGCCGACCGCGATGCGCGCCTGCTCGACGTTGTAGCCGGCGCCGCGCGGGTCGAGGTCGGGGTCGGTGAAGGCGAGGAAGCGGTCGAGCTGGTAGGGCTTGAGCACCCCGGCCAGCACCGCGACGACCGCGGCGCCCGCGCCCGCGAGGCCGAGACCCGCGAGCCAGCGTCCGGGCGCGCCCGCGGCGGCCAGCACCCCGAGGACGGTGGCGGTCAGCACGAGCATGGTGCCGAGGTCGGGCTGCGCGAGGATCAGCACGGCGGGCACCGCGGCGACGCCGAGCATCGCGACGACCTCGACCGTCCCGACCTGCGAGCGCCAGCGTCCGGCGGCCCGCTCCCCCAGCACCAGCGCCATCCCGACGATGACGGCGAACTTGGCGAACTCCGACGGCTGGATCGACATCGCGCCGAGCTCGAGCCACGAGCGCGAGCCGTTGATCGTCGAGCCCATCACCAGCACCAGGAGCAGCCCGACGATCGAGCCGAGGTAGGCCACCGGCGCCAGCAGGCGCACCCAGCGGTGGCCGGCCAGGATCACGCCGGTCGCGAGCACCAGGCCGATGGCCACGTTGAGCAGCTGCTTGCGCAGGTAGGCCGTGTCGTCCCCGCCGGTCAGCGTCGTGCGGTGGCTGGTGGCCGACCACACGAGCAGCGTGCCGAGCGTGACGAGCGCCAGGGTGGCGAGCAGCAGCGGCCAGTCGAGCGCCAGCCAGCCGGCCCGGGCGCGGACGGGTGCGGGCCGCGTCCGCAGCCCCGAGGGGACGGGGCGCTGGGCGAGGGTGGCCATCTCACTCCTCCCGTCGCGGCGGCAGGATCGCGCCGTCGCGGGTGAACGTCGGCAGGCCCGCCGGCGGCGTGGTGCCGGGGATCGCGGCCCGGGAGGGCCGCACCGTCTCCCCGTCGACGCCGTACAGGGCCTCCCAGATCTTGCGGACGGCCGGACCGGACGCGCCCGAGCCGGTGCCGGCCTGGCTGATCATCATCACCACGACGTAGTCGTCGTCGTAGCTGGCCACCCAGGACGTCGTCTGCTTGCCGTAGACCTCGGCGGTGCCCGTCTTGCTGCGCACCCGCACCCGGTCGAGGGGGAAGCCGCCGAAGCGCCACGCGAGCGTGCCCTCGCGGGTCGTCCCGAGCAGGGCGTGGTCGACGTAGCGCAGGGCGGCGCGGGCGCGGGCGGTGTCGCCGAGCCGGGCGGCGACCTTCGGCTCGATCGACTCGATGCGGCGTCCGTCGGCGCCGACCACGGCCTTCCCGACTGTCGGCTCGAAGAGGGTGCCGCCGTTGACCAGGGCGCCGTAGGCACGGGCCAGCTGGAGCGGGGTGACGAGGGTGTCGCCCTGGCCGATGGAGAAGTTCACGGCGTCCCCGGCCCGGTAGTAGTTGCCCTCGAGGCAGAACTCGTGGGCGAACACCTTGAGGAACGCGTTCGGGGCCGTGCCCTTCCGGTCCATGCGGCAGTAGGTGTCCTTCATCGACTCGTAGTAGGCCTGCTTCCAGCGCCGGTCGGCGATCCGGCCGGCCGCCTCGCCGGGCAGGTCGACGCCCGTGGCGCGGCCGAAGCCGAACCGCTTGGCCTCCTCGACCAGCGGGTCCTTCGCGTCGACGTCCGTGGGGTCGGAGCCGTAGCGGTTCCAGTAGCCGAGCCCGATGCGGTAGTAGAAGGTGTCGCAGGAGATCGCGAGCGCCCGGTCGAAGCCGATCGGCCCGTACGACGCCGACTCGTAGTTCTTGAACACCCGGCTGCCGACCGTGAGGTTGCTCGAGCAGTCGAGCCGGCTGCTGGTGGAGTAGCCGTTGAGCAGGGCGCCGACCGACATCATCGGCTTCCAGGTGGAGCCGGGGGCGAACTGGCCCTGGAAGGCGCGGGAGAGCAGCGGGTCGCCGCTGTCGGCCGCGTAGAGGCGGTCGAGCCGGCGCTGGCTGATCCCGCCGACCCACACCGAGGGGTCGTAGGTGGGCTGGCTGGCCATCGCGACGACGCGGCCGGTGCGGGCCTCCAGCACGACCGCGGCGCCGGAGTCGGCGACGTAGGGGCGCCCGGTGACCTTGTCGACGGTCTTGCGCGCGGTGAGCATCGCCTCGTGCAGCTGCCGCTCGACGGTGGCCTGCACCCGCGCGTCGATCGAGGTGACCAGCGTGTCGCCCGGACGCGCGGCCACCCGGCCGTCGTCGCCCAGCACCCGGCCCAGCGAGTCGACGGCCACCTGCTGGTAGCCCGGCATGCCCCGCAGCCAGGTGTCGTACTGCCGCTCGAGGCCGGCGCGGCCGACCGAGGAGGCGCCGTTGAGGGACTGGTCGCGGTCCTTCGTCGCCGTGGCCAGCTCGTCCTCGGTGACCGGACTGAGGTAGCCCAGCACGTGGGCGAGGTTGACGCCGTAGGGACGCGGGTAGTCGCGCACGCTCTGCTGGTCGACGACGACCTCGGGGAAGTCCTCGGGCTGCTCCAGCAGCCGCAGCGCGACCGCCTGCGGCACGTCCTCGGCCACCGGCACGGGCTGGTACGGCGAGCCGTTCCAGCAGCGGCCGGCCTTCGCGTCGGGGGTGCCGCAGTCGAGCAGGCGGGCGCGCAGCGACGCCGTCGACGCGCCGACGATGCGGCTGAGCCGGGCCAGCTGCGCGGCGGCCGCCGACTCGCCGAGGCGACCGAGCGTCGTCCGGTCGATCGAGACGACCCAGGCCATCCGGTTGGCCACCAGCGGCCGGCCCTGGTCGTCGACGATCAGGCCGCGCTGCGGCTGGATGACGACGTCGCGCACCGACTGCGACGCGGCCTGGGCGCGGTAGGCCTCGCCCGAGCTGACCTGCAGGTAGTACAGCCGCCCCACGAGCGTGGCGAACAGCGAGAACACGAGGGCCTGCAGCACGATCAGCCGCAGCCGGCTGCGCCGCGCCCCGGCGGACTCCTCCCGGCGACCGGGCAGGCTCATCGGGCGTGCTCCGGCTCCAGGCGGGCGAGCGCACGCAGCAGCACCGGCACCAGCAGCACCGCGAGCGCGACGTCCCACACGACGCTCGCCAGGATCACGCCCAGCAGACCGCCGACGCCCGTCGTCGCGTCGCCGAGCACGAGACCGGAGAGCGCGAAGACCGACGTGCCGACGAACGAGCAGGCGGCCGCCGTGGCCACGATCGTCCCGAGGGCCGGACGACGGTCCGGGCGCAGGTCGGCGCGGACCCGCCCGGCGACGTAGCCGACGACCATCAGCGCGAGCGCCCAGCGTCCGACGAGGTGGTCGGCGGGCGGGACGAGGTCGAGGACGACGCCCGCGCCGAAGCCGAGCAGCAGCCCGCTGTGGGCGCCCCAGGCGAGCCCGGCGGCCACCACGACGAGCAGAGCGAGGTCGGGGCCGACGCCGCGCCAGGCCAGGTGCGGCGCCAGGGAGACCTGCAGGAGCGTCGCGAGCGCCGCGATCGCCAGCACCGCGGAGGCGCGCAGGGCGCCGAGCGGGCCGGTCATCGGGCCTCCCCCGGGACGAGCGTGCCGTCGGCCTCGATGACGCCGCGGTCGCCGCGGGTGCCGTCGGGCACCACGACGCCGACGAGGTCGAGGGCGCCGAAGTCGACGTAGGGCTCGATCTCGGCGCGCTGGGCGGTCTCGCGGACCGAGCTGACGACCTTGGTGACCCGGCCGATCGGGACGCCGGCCACGTACGGCCCGCGGCCCTGGGAGCCCCAGGTGACGACGGCGTCGTCGCGGGCGGGGGTGGCGTCGCGGTCGACGAGCTCGAGGTCGAGCAGGCCGTGCGGGCCGACCTCGCCCCGGCCGCGGAGCGTGCCGACGTCCATCGTCGTCCCGACCCGGCCGCCGACCACCGAATCGGCGTCGGTGACGAGCAGGACCGTCGCGGTGGAGCGCGTGACGCTGAGGACGCGGCCGACCAGCCCCTGGGCGTTGACGACGGTGAGATCGGGACGCAGGCCGGCGGCGGAGCCGGCGTCGAGGGTGACGGTGTCGGCGAACGACTGGGCGGGGCCGATGCCGACGACGTGGGCGGGCACCACTGCGTAGCCGAGCCGGCCGGTCAGCCGCGAGAGCCCGTCGTACTCCCGCAGCCTGTTGGAGGCGTAGGGCGCGGCGGCGAGCCGTCCGCGCAGCGCGTCGTTCTCGGACCGGAGCCGGGCGACGTCGTCGCGCAGCGCGCCCTGCGAGCGCACCCAGTCGGGGGCGGCGGTGAGCGGCCGGGCGACGGCGCTGACGGCCGACTCGGCCGGGCCGGCAACCGCGGCCACGGCGCCTCGGACGGGGGCGAGCGCGCCGGCGGCGTCGAGCGCCATCAGGCTGGCCGCGGCCAGCACGAGCGCCACCACCAGGGAGCGGGGCGGCGTCGGCTCGCGGTCGTCGCCCCAGCCGCGACCGGTGGCCGGACGCGGCAGGCGCACGGGACGGCGGCGGCCCTCGCGGGGACGGCGGGCGTCGTCGCGACCGCCGGGGCCGGGCCGTCCGGGCCGCTCGGGCGGCTCGGGCGAGCGGGGACGCAGGTCGAGGACGGTCATCAGAACCGCCGCACGTCGCTGACGAGCACCTGCTGGAGCGCCTCGAACTGCTCGACGCAGGTGCCGGCGCCGTGGGCGACGGAGGTCAGCGGCTGGTCGGCGACGTGCACCGGCATGCCGGTCTCGTGCCGCAGCCGCTCGTCGAGGCCGCGCAGCAGGGCGCCGCCGCCGGTGAGGACGATGCCGCGGTCCATGATGTCGCCGGCCAGCTCGGGCGGGGTCTGGTCGAGGGTCGCGCGGACGGCGTCGACGATCGCGTGCAGCGGCTCCTCGAGCGCCTGGCGCACCTCGGCGGCAGAGACGACGACGGTGCGCGGCAGGCCCGAGACGAGGTCGCGTCCGCGGACCTCGGCCTCCGGCTCGTCGCGCTGCGGGAACGCCGAGCCGAGGCTGATCTTGACCTCCTCGGCCGTGCGCTCGCCGAGCAGCAGGGAGTACTCCTTCTTCATCCACTGGACGATCGCGGCGTCGAGGTCGTCGCCCGCGGTGCGGATCGAGAGGCTGGTGACGATGCCGCCGAGGGAGATGACGGCCACCTCGGTGGTGCCGCCGCCGACGTCGACGACCATGTTGCCGGTGGGCTGGTGCACGGGCAGGCCCGCGCCGATGGCGGCGGCCATCGGCTCCTCGACGATGTAGACCCGGCGGGCGCCGGCCTGGTAGCCGGCCTCCTTGACCGCGCGCTGCTCGACGGCGGTGATGCCCGACGGGACGCAGATGACCATCCGCGGCTTGGCGAAATGGCGGCGCCGGTGGACCTGCTCGATGAACCAGCGCAGCATCTGCTCGGTGGCGTCGAAGTCGGCGATGACGCCGTCCTTCAGCGGCCGGATCGCGACGATGCCGTCCGGGGTGCGTCCGACCATCCGCTTGGCCTCGTGGCCGACGGCGAGCACCTCGCCGGTGGCCGTGCTCAGCGCGACGACGCTCGGCTCGTCGAGCACGACGCCGCGGCCGCGGGCGTAGACGAGCGTGTTGGCGGTGCCGAGGTCGACGGCCATGTCGCGGCCGAAGAAGGTGTTCGCCATCGGGCGTCCCTCGCCAGATCTGCGCGTGATGCCGGGGAAGGCGGGCCGATGCACGCGCTTCCACCGTGCCCGGTGCGAGCGTAGGAACGGCGGCGGCCCGATCGGCGCAGGCGCGCCGGGGCTGGTGGTGTCGGTGGTGAGGATGTGACGGGTGTGGCGGTCGGAGACAGTTTCATCGGCTGACCGATGAAACTGGCGCTTGCACGCTGAAGCTTCACCGTGCAAGCGCCAGTTTCAGGCGCGAGGACGACGGACGGGCCGCCGCACCACCGGTCGACGGCCCGCGGAGCCGGAGATCAGCCGGCTGCGAAGCCGGGTCAGAGCGTCAGAGCGAGGGGAACCACAGCGCGATCTCGCGCTCGGCCGACTCCGGGGAGTCCGAGCCGTGGACGAGGTTCTCGCGGTTCGAGAGCGAGAGATCGCCGCGGATGGTGCCGGGGGCGGCCTTGCGGCCGTCGGTGGCGCCGTTGAGGGCGCGGACGACCTCGATCACCTCGTCGCCCTCGAGCACCAGGGCGACGAGCGGGCCGCTGGTGACGAACGTGCGCAGGGGCGGGTAGAAGTCGCGCTCGACGTGCTCGGCGTAGTGGGCGTCGGCCTGGGCGGCGTCGATGGTGCGCTGCTCGAGGGCCACGACGCGCAGGCCCTTGGCCTCGTAGCGGGAGAGGATCTCGCCGACCAGGCCGCGTCGCACGGCGTCGGGCTTGAGCAGGACCAGGGTGCGCTGGGTCATGCCCGCACCCTACTGAGGCCGCTCCCCCGCTGCGCGGGCGCGTACGTCGGGCGGCACCGGGACGCCGCCCGCGTCGGCCGCGGTGAGCGGCGCGTCCAGGACGCGCCGCACCGGGACGACGCCGGCCCACAGGCCGCCCTCGACGTCCGCCTCGTCGTCGACGGGGTCGCCGGAGCGGACCTTGAGCGAGGCCTCGACCAGCGGCACCGCCAGCACCGCGGTGGCGGCGAGCTCCTTGCGGGTCGGCGGACGCAGCGTCGCGCTGCGGCCGGGCACCATCTGGTCGACGACGAGGTCGAGCGCCCGCGCCCGCTCGTCGGGGTCGAGGACCTCCCGCGCGACGCCGATCACCACGCCCGAGCGGTAGTTCATCGAGTGGTGGAAGCCGGAGCGGGCGGCGACCAGTCCGTCGAGCTCGGTGACGGTGACGCACACCGTGGCCCCGACGGCCGCCGTCAGCCAGCGCGCGGCGACCGAGCCGTGCAGGTAGAGGGTTCCCCCCTCGTCCGGCCCGTCCGGGTCGACGCCGAACGCCGAGGGCAGGACGACGGCGTGGTCGCCGACGACGACGCCGACGTGCGCGACGAGGGCCTCGGCCAGCAGCGCGTGCAGGGCCGCGCGCTCCTCGACGGCACGGTGGCGGCCCCGGACGACGGTGGTGCGGGGCGTGGGCTGCAGGGGCAGGGTGGTCACGGGTGCCATCCTCGGTCACGCTTGGCCTGTGGGCACGAGCCAATCCGACCCGATCTCGACAGGCCATTCGACGCTGCCGATCGTCCTCGACCGCTCCTCCTCCACACCCCTCGGCTCCCAGGTGGCCGACCGCATCCGGACCCTCGTGACGCGGGGCGTCCTGGTCCGCGGCGACCGGCTGCCGAGCTCGCGGGCGCTCGCGGCCGAGCTCGGCGTCGCCCGGACCGTCACCGAGCAGGCCTTCGCCCAGCTCGTCGCCGAGGGCTGGCTCGAGGGCCGCTGCGGCGCGGGCACGTTCGTGGCCGCCTCGGGCCGGGTCGCCGCGCCCCGACGGACCCCGCCGCCACGCGTCGACGCGAGCCCGCTCGTGCGCCTGGACGCCGGCACGCCGTGGATCGACCCGCGGCACGTCGCCCTGTGGCGGCGCGCCTGGCGGGAGGTGGCCGCGTCCGAGCCGCCGCGGGGCTACGACGACGCCCGCGGCCTGCCGGCCCTGCGGGCGGCGGTCGCCGAACGGCTGGCGCGCACCCGGGGGCTCGAGGTCGACCCGGACGACGTCCGCATCACCGCCGGCACCACCGACGGCCTGCGCCACGTGCTCGCCGCCTTGGGGCCCGGGGCGGTGGGCGTCGAGGACCCCGGCTACCGCGCGGCCGTCGCCGTGGTGCGGGCCAGCGGGCGACGGGTCCGCGACCTGCCGGCCCTCGAGCCCGTCCGCGAGCTCGACGGCTGCGCCGCGGCGTACGTGACGCCGGCCCACCAGCACCCGCTCGGTCCGCCCATGCCCGGGGCGCACCGTCTGGCGCTGCTGGAGGCCGCTCGCCGCGCGGACACCCTGGTCGTCGAGGACGACTACGACTCCGAGCTCCGCTACGACGTCGCGCCGATCCCGGCCCTGACGACGCTGGACCCCGCCCGGGTCGCCTACCTCGGCACGGCCAGCAAGTCGGTGGCCCCGAGCCTGCGGCTCGGCTGGCTCGTCGTCCCGGCCGGGCTGCAGGAGCCGCGCGACCACCATCGGGCCCGGACGCACGAGGTCGCGTCCTGGCCGGTGCAGCGCGCCATGCTCGTCCTGCTCCGCGACGGGTACGTCGACCGCGTCGTCCGGGCCGCCCGCCGGGTCTACGCCGAGCGGGCGTCCCGGGTCGCGCAGGCCCTCGGCCCGCTGGTGGGGCCGGGATCGGCTGCCGGCATGTACGTGTGCGTCGGGCTGGACGAGGCCACGGCCGACGCGGCCCGCGCCGCCGCCGCCCGCGCCGGCCTGGAGATCCCGCCGCTGTCCGACTACGCCCGCTCCCGCCCCCGACACGGCCTGGTGCTCGGCTTCGGTGGCTGCACCGACGCCCAGCTGGACGCCGCGCTCGAGGCGATCGCGTCGGCGGTGTCCGCGGGCTCGTGAGAGCCGCGGGGGTCAGCAGTCGGGGTCAGCCCTCGCCGCGCGCCGCCTGGGCGGCGTCGTAGGCCGCGAACGCGGCCGCCCGCTCCCGCTCGATGCGCGTGCCGAGGTGCAGCGCCCCCCACCACAGCAGCGCGAAGATGCCGCCGAGCACGACCATCAGGCCGATGAGCAGTCCGAGCGCGATCGCCGCCAGCTGGATGGCCCAGCCCAGGCCGTAGGCCCACGGCCGGCTGAGCCGTCCCGCCGCCACCAGGCACAGCACCGCGAGCCCGAGGCCGAGCAGCAGGGAGAGTCCGACGTTCACGTCGGCCACCGAGATCAGCACCGGCGTGGTGAGCCCGAGGGTGATGGCCTCCAGCGACAGCACGGCCGCGGCCATGCTGCGCTTGGGCGACTTCGTGCGCTCGGGGTCGTCGGGGGCCGGCACGGAGCCGGGCTCGAGGACGTCGCTCATCGGATGGGGCCCCTCCCGCTGTCGTCGCCGAGGTCGCTGAGGTCGCTGAGGTCTCCGTCGTCGCTGCCGTCACCGAGGTCGCGGGCGGGCGAGAGCCGGGGACGCGCGGGCGTCGGGCGGGCCAGCAGCGTGCGCGCCTGACCGGCCGTCACCACCGAGCCGGTGACGAGCACCGCGCCGGCGCCCATCGGGTCGCCCAGCGCCTCGCCGGCCTCGGCCAGGGCCATCGCGACGTCCAACGCGTCGGGCAGGCGGGGCTCGACGGTGACGCGGTCCTCCCCGAACACCTCGCGGGCGATCGCGGCGAGCTCCTCGGCCGGCATCGCCCGCTCGGTGGAGTTCTGGGTGACGACGACGTGCGCCAGGTGCGGCTCGAAGGCGGCCAGCAGGGGCTCGGCCTCCTTGTCGGCCATGACGCCGAAGACGCCGATGAGCGGGGAGAACCGGAAGGCGTCCTCGATCGCGGCCGCGGCCGCCTCGGCGCCGTGGGGGTTGTGCGCGGCGTCGAGCACGACGGTCGGGCCGCGGCGCACGACCTCGAGCCGGCCGGGCGAGGTGACCTCGGTGAACGCGCGCCGCACGACGTCGTCGCCCAGCGGCTCGTCGCCGCCGACGAACGCCTCCACCGCCGCGAGCGCCACCGCGGCGTTCTGCGCCTGGTGCGCGCCGTGCAGGGCGAGGAAGACCTCCTCGTAGCGGCCGCGCAGCCCCTGCAGCGTGACGACCTGGCCGCCGACCGCCGGCGCCCGGGAGACGACGCCGAAGTCCAGGCCCTCGCGCACCACGCGGGCGCCCACCTCGTCGGCGCGCGCCTGCAGCACCGCGGCGACCTCGGGCGTCTGCTGGGCCAGCACCGCGATCGAGCCCGGCTTGACGATGCCGGCCTTCTCGACCGCGATCGCCTCGGGCGTGGCGCCCAGGTACCTCGCGTGGTCGATCGCGATCGGCAGCACCACCGCGACCTGCGCGTCCATCACGTTGGTGGCGTCCCACGAGCCGCCCATGCCGACCTCGACCACCGCGACCTCGACCGGCGCGTCGGCGAAGGCCGCGTAGGCCATGCCGACGACGGTCTCGAAGAACGACAGCGGGTGCGGCTGGTCCTCGTCGACCAGGTGCGTGTAGGGCGCGACGTCGTTGAACGCCCGGACGAACGCCTCGTCGTCCAGCGGCTCGCCGTCGACGCTGATGCGCTCGTTGATCCGCTCGAGGTGCGGGCTGGTGAACCGGCCCGTCCGCAGGTCGAGGGCGCCGAGGAGCGCCTCGATCATCCGCGAGGTCGACGTCTTGCCGTTGGTGCCGGTGAGGTGGATGACCGGGTACGCGTCCTGCGGGCGGCCGAGCAGCTCGGTGAACGCCTCGATGCGGTCCAGCGACGGCTCCAGCCGGGTCTCGGGCCACCGCGAGAGCAGGGCGTCCTCGACCTCCTCGATCGTCTGGGCGAGGCGGGCAGGGGCCGCGGCTGGGGTGTCGGTCATGGTGGCCCCAGTCTAGTGAGCCGTGGATGACGCCTCGCCGTCGCGGCGACGGCGCTCAGGCCTCCCAGCCCCAGGCGCCGAGCTCGGCGACCGGCTCGAAGCCGATCCGCCGGTACAGCGCGGTGGACGTCGGGTTCTCGACGTCGGCGAAGAGGCACACCTCGACGCCCGCGGCCCGTCCGCCGAGCTCGACGGCGACGGCCGCCACGGACGCCGCGGCGTACCCGCGACCGCGATGCTCCGGCGGGGTGAGCACGGGGCCGATCCGGGCGACGCCCAGGGCCGGCGGGTTGAAGCACGTGACGTGCACGATCCGGCCCTCCGACTCCCACACCCGCACCCGGTCGGCGACCACGAGGGACGCGACCTGTGCCGGGGTCAGCTCGCCGCCGGCGCCGTGGCTCGCCGAGGCGGGCCGTCCGGCCTGCGCGTCGGCCTCGGCGTGGAAGCGGCACAGCAGCGGCACGAGCACCTCCAGGTCGTCGACGCCGGCGGCGCGCAGCCCGCCCGGCGGCGCTGGCGGCGTCCGGAGCCCCCCGAGACGCAGAAGCGCGAGGCGCTCCACCGGCGTCGGCTCCACGCCCGCCGGCGCGAGGGCCCGCGCGAGGAGCCGCGAGGTCGGCAGCACGCCGTTCACCACCGGCGCCACCTGGCCGGACCCGCGGCACCACGCCGCGACCAGCGGGACGGCGACCTCCGGGATCTCGAGGGCGTAGATCGGGTACGGCGCGAACGGCGCCGTGCGCATGACGACGCCGCGCACCTCGCCGTCCTCGAGCACCAGGAGCCACCATCGCGGGTGCTCCGGCGCCGGCACGCCGAGCGAGCCGGCCAGCGCGGTCGCCACGACGGTGGCCGTCAGCGGCCGCGCCGCCAGCCACGCCCCGGCCTGCTCGAGCACCGGCTCGGCCTCGTCGTGCACCACGACGTCCCAGGTCATGACGGCAACCTAGCCGTGCCCGTCACCCGTCCGCGCTTTCGTCGCGACCCGGCCCCTTCCCTAGGATTCGGCCATGACTGAGACCACGGCCCCTTCGCCCGAGACGACACCGAGCGCGCCCCGCCCGGTCGTCGTACCGGAGAAGCCGGCGCTGGAGGGCCTCGAGGAGCGCTGGGCCGCCCGCTGGAAGGAGCAGGGCACCTACGCCTTCGACCGCACGCAGCCGCGCGAGAACGTCTACTCCATCGACACCCCGCCGCCGACCGTCAGCGGCAGCCTGCACGTGGGCCACGTCTTCTCCTACACCCACACCGACGTCGTCGCGCGCTTCCAGCGCATGCGCGGCAAGGCCGTCTTCTACCCGATGGGCTGGGACGACAACGGCCTGCCCACCGAGCGCCGCGTCCAGAACTACTTCGGCGTGCGGTGCGACCCCTCGCTGCCCTACGACCCCGACTTCACCCCGCCGGAGAAGCCGGACCCCAAGCGGCAGATCCCGATCAGCCGTCCCAACTTCGTCGCCCTCTGCGAGCGGCTGGTCGAGCAGGACGAGCAGGTCTTCGAGTCGCTGTGGCGCACCCTCGGCCTCAGCGTCGACTGGGACACCACCTACACCACGATCGGCCGCAGCGCCCAGGTCGTCAGCCAGCGCGCGTTCCTGCGCAACCTCGCCCGCGGCGAGGCCTACCTGCAGGAGGCGCCGACGCTCTGGGACGTCACGTTCCAGACCGCCGTCGCGCAGGCCGAGCTCGAGGCGCGCGAGTACGCCGGCGCCTACCACCGGGTGGCCTACCACCGTCCCGACGGCACCCCGGTGCACATCGAGACGACCCGTCCCGAGCTGATCCCCAGCGTCGTGGCGCTCATCGCGCACCCCGACGACGAGCGCTACCAGCCGCTCTTCGGCACCACCGTCACCAGCCCGGTCTTCGGCGTCGAGGTGCCGGTGCTCGCCCACCCGGCCGCCGAGATGGACAAGGGCGCGGGCATCGCGATGTGCTGCACCTTCGGCGACCTCACCGACGTCCAGTGGTGGCGCGAGCTGCAGCTGCCGGTGCGCACGGTCGTCGGCCGCGACGGACGGCTCACCCGCGAGACGCCCGAGTGGCTCGCCGCCTCCGAGCGGGCCGCCACCGCCTACGAGCGGCTCGCCGGCAAGACCGCCTTCTCCGCACGCGAGGAGATGGTCGCGATGCTGCGCGAGACCGGCGACCTCGACGGCGAGCCGAAGCCCACCCAGCGCATGGCGAACTTCTACGAGAAGGGCGACAAGCCGCTCGAGATCGTCGCCACCCGCCAGTGGTACGTCCGCAACGGCGGGCGCGACGCCCACCTGCGCGACGAGCTGCTGGCCCGAGGCCGCGAGCTCACCTGGGTCCCCGAGCACATGTCGCACCGCTACGACAACTGGGTCGGCGGTCTCAACGGCGACTGGCTGATCTCGCGTCAGCGGTTCTTCGGCATCCCGTTCCCGGTCTGGTACCCGCTCGACGCCGAGGGCGAGCCCGACTACGCCCACCCGCTGTTGCCCACCGAGGCCGAGCTGCCGGTCGACCCGTCCACCGACGCCCCGCGCGGGTACGACGAGGCCCAGCGCGGCGCGCCGGGCGGCTTCATCGGCGACCCCGACGTCATGGACACCTGGGCCACCTCGTCGCTCACGCCGCACATCGCGGGCGGGTGGGAGTCCGACGACGACCTGTGGCAGCGGGTCTTCCCGATGGACCTGTGCACGCAGGCGCACGACATCATCCGCACCTGGCTGTTCTCGCGCGTCGTCCGCTCCCACTTCGAGAACGGCGTCGCGCCCTGGCACACCACGATGCTCTCGGGCTTCGTCGTCGACCCCGACCGCAAGAAGATGTCGAAGTCGAAGGGCAACGTCGTCGTGCCCACCGAGATCCTCGACAGGTTCGGCGCGGACGCCGTGCGCTGGCGCGCCGCGATGGCGCGCCCCGGGCTGGACTCCCCCTTCGACGAGTCGCAGATGAAGGTCGGACGCCGGCTGGCGATGAAGGTGCTCAACGCCTCGAAGTTCGTGCTCGGGGGCGTCGGTGCCACCGCCACGAACGCCTTCGAGGTCTCCGAGCCGGTCGACTGCGCCCTGCTCGCCCGGCTCGCGCTGGTCATCCGCCGCGCGACGACCGCCTTCGAGGCCTACGACTACACCACCGCGCTCGAGGTCGCCGAGCGGTTCTTCTGGGAGTTCTGCGACGACTACCTCGAGCTGGTCAAGGAGCGCGCGTACGACGCCGACGGCGGGGCGGCCACCGCGTCGGCCAAGGCGACGCTCGCGATCGCGCTGCACGCGCAGCTGCGCCTGCTCGCCCCGTTCCTGCCCTACGTCACCGAGGAGGTCTGGTCGTGGTGGCAGGAGGGCTCGGTGCACCACGCGTCGTGGCCCACCGAGCTCGACCTCGGATCGGCGGCGGCTGCCGATCCGACCGCGCTCGACGGCGTCGCCGCCGCCCTGGCCGGGCTGCGCGGGGCGAAGTCCCAGGCCAAGGCGTCGATGCGGGCCGAGCTGACGCGGGCCACCGCCACCGGTCCGGCCGCGCTGATCGACGGCGCGCGCCTGGCGGCCGACGACCTGCGACGCACCGGCCGGATCGTCGGCGAGCTCGACTTCGTCGTCGACGACGCGCTCACCGAGCTGCGGGTCGAGGCCGAGCTGGCGCCGGCGGCCGAGCCCCCGGCCGAGGGCTGACGCCCGGGGCGGCGGAGCCGCCCGACGGACGCCGAAGGGCCCCGGGGGATCCCCCGGGGACCTTCGCGTGTGCCCGTCGTCCGTCAGGCGGTGAGGACGACGCGGCTCAGGCGGATTTCTTCTTCTTGGTCTCGGCCTCGCGCGGCACCAGCGTCGGCGCCTCGGAGCCGGCCACGGAGCCGGCGGTGACGACGACCTTCGCGATGTCGCCGCGGGAGGGCACGTCGTACATGACCTGGAGGAGGACCTCCTCGATGATCGCGCGCAGGCCGCGGGCGCCGGTGCCCCGCTCCATCGCCTTGTCGGCGATCGCGGCGATGGCCTCGTCGTCGAACTCGAGGTCGACGCTGTCGAGCTCGAAGAGCTTCTGGTACTGCTTGATGAGCGCGTTGCGCGGCTCGACGAGGATCTGCACCAGCGCCGCCTGGTCGAGCTTGTTGACGCTCGCGATCAGCGGGAGGCGGCCGATGAACTCGGGGATCAGGCCGAACTTGGTGAGGTCCTCGGGGCGCACGTGCTGGAGCAGGTCGTCGGCCTCGCGCTCGGCCTGGCCGCGCACCTCGGCGGTGAACCCGAGGGTCTTCTTGCCGACCCGCTGCTCGACGATGTGCTCGAGCCCCGCGAACGCCCCGCCCACGATGAACAGGATGTTCGTGGTGTCGATCTGGATGAACTCCTGGTGCGGGTGCTTGCGGCCGCCCTGCGGCGGCACCGAGGCGGTGGTGCCCTCGATGATCTTCAGCAGCGCCTGCTGGACGCCCTCGCCGGAGACGTCGCGGGTGATCGACGGGTTCTCGGCCTTGCGGGCCACCTTGTCGATCTCGTCGATGTAGATGATGCCGGTCTCGGCCTTCTTGACGTCGTAGTCGGCGGCCTGGATCAGCTTGAGCAGGATGTTCTCGACGTCCTCGCCGACGTAGCCGGCCTCGGTGAGCGCGGTGGCGTCCGCGATCGCGAACGGCACGTTGAGCATGCGGGCGAGGGTCTGGGCCAGGTACGTCTTGCCGCAGCCGGTGGGCCCGATGACCAGGATGTTGGACTTCGCGACCTCGACGCTCTCCTCCTTGGAGTGCTTGCCGGAGATCGGCTGGAGGCCCGCCTGGACGCGCTTGTAGTGGTTGTAGACCGCGACGGCGAGCGACTTCTTGGCCTGCTCCTGGCCGATCACGTAGGAGTTGAGGAACTCGAAGATCTCGCGCGGCTTGGGCAGCTCCTCGAGACCGACCTCGGTGCCCTCGGAGAGCTCCTCCTCGATGATCTCGTTGCACAGGTCGATGCACTCGTCGCAGATGTAGACCCCAGGGCCTGCGATGAGCTTCTTGACCTGCTTCTGCGATTTGCCGCAGAAGGAGCACTTCAGCAGGTCACCGCCGTCACCGATGCGTGCCACGGGACTTCCTCCATCTCGGGTGTGACTGATGGTTCATCGGCCGTCGCGGACCGCACTGTAGGAACCGGTCGAACTCGGGTGACGCTACTCCCCGTGCGCCGCACGCCCCAGGGTGACACGGGGTCGCCGGGAGGTCGGGCGGGCACGGGGCGCGGCGTCGGGGACGGCGCTCGGGATCAGACCAGAGCCGGCGTCTTGAGGGACTCGAGGATCGAGTCGATGAGACCGTACTCGATGGCCTCCGGCGCGGTGAGGATCTTGTCGCGCTCGATGTCGCGGCTGACCTCCTCGATGTCGCGGCCGGAGTGCTGGCTGATCATCCGCTCGAGCATCTCGCGCATGCGCAGGATCTCGTTGGCCTGGATCTCGATGTCGGAGGTCTGGCCGAAGGTGCCCTCGGTGTAGGGCTGGTGGATGAGGATGCGGCTGTTGGGCAGCGCGAGCCGCTTGCCCTTCGCGCCGGCGCCCAGCAGGATCGCCGCCGCCGACGCGGCCTGGCCGATGCACACCGTCTGCACGTCGGGCTTGATGAACTGGATGGTGTCGTAGATCGCCGCGAGCGCGGTGATCGAGCCGCCCGGGGAGTTGATGTAGATGCTGATGTCCTGGTCGGGGTTCATCGACTGCAGGCACAGCAGCTGGGCGATGACGGCGTTGGCGACGTCGTCGGAGATCGGCGTGCCGAGGTAGATGATGCGGTCCTCGAACAGCTTCGCGTAGGGGTCGATGCGGCGGAAGCCGTAGGACGTCCGCTCCTCCCACTGGGGGATGTAGTAGTTCATGGCAGGGCCCTTCAGTTCGTGTGGGCGGGACGGCCGGAGTCGACGGCCTCGCGGGCGCTGGTGATGACCTGGTCAACCAGCCCGTACTCCAGGGCCTGGTCGGCGGTGAACCACCGGTCGCGGTCGGCGTCGGCCACGACCTGCTCGATCGGCTGGCCGGTGTGCTCGGAGATGAGGTCGAGCAGCACCTTCTTGATGTGCAGCGACTGCTGGGCCTGGATCTTGATGTCGGAGGCCGAGCCGCCCATCCCGGACGACGGCTGGTGCATCATGATCCGCGCGTGCGGGAGGGCGTAGCGCTTGCCCTTCGCGCCGGCGCACAGCAGGAACTGGCCCATCGAGGCCGCGAGGCCCATGGCCACGGTGGCGACGTCGTTGGGGATGTAGTTCATGGTGTCGTAGATCGCCATGCCGGCGTCGACGGAGCCACCCGGGCTGTTGATGTGCAGGAAGATGTCGGCCTCGGGGTCCTCGGCCGAGAGCAGCAGCAGCTGGGCGCAGATCGCGTTGGCGTTCTGGTCGCGCACCTCGGAGCCGAGGAACACGATGCGCTCGCGCAGCAGTCGGTTGTAGATGTGGTCGTCGAGGACGTTGAGTCCGCCACCGCCACCCATGGTGAGGCCGGACGCCGAGGGGCTCGAGTACTGGTTCACGTCGCCGACCCTAGCCCGTGGGGCCGTCAGTTCCAGGCGGATCGGGTGCTGTTCGCCGACAGCGGAAGCCCCGCGCCGGAGCGGTCGCCGGGTGGCTCGGGCGGGTCGGCCGGGTCAGGCGTCGTCGGGCGGCTCGGGCGGGCCGACGTCAGGCCGGGGCGCCGGAGGCGACCGCGCGCGCCAGGCGGCGCACGGTGGTGGCCATGCCGGCCTCGAGCTCGTCGGCGTGCTCCTCGCTGCCGCCGAGGAACAGCGGCGCGACCAGGCGGGAGCCGAGCGTCACCCCGCGCGGCACGGGGCGGCGGTGGACGACCCGGGTGCCCTCGGCGTGCGGCTCCAGCTCCCAGATCCAGCGCGCGCCGGACGACACGGTGTCCCAGCTGAGCCGGCGCTCGGGCTCGAGCTCGGCGACGACGCTGCGGGTCGGCCAGACGAACGCCTTGCGGCGGTTGACGCCGAGGTACCACTGCCCGACGCGCAGGCCGCCCGGCTTGAGCGGCAGCATCGAGACCACCTCGGGGCTCCACTCCCCCATGCGGCGCAGGTCGGTGAGGACGGCCCAGACGGCGGCCGGCGGGGCGGGGACGACGGCGTCGACGCGCAGCTCGCGCGTGGCGGAGGAGGTCACGCCAGCCAGTCTCGCAGAGCGCGCTCGACCTCGACGTGGTTGAGCACGCCGAAGTGGTTCGTGCCGCCGACGCGGAGGACGTCGCCCTCGGGGAAGAGCGTGCGGCCGCGGCGGTCGCGTCCCTTCGCGGAGGCCGGCCGCACGAGCAGGTCGCCGAGCAGGTGGCCCACCGGGTGCCGCTCCGAGCGGGTGAGCGTGGCCGAGACCAGGCGGTAGCGGGCGTGCGGCAGCGGCGGGACGTCCTCGGCGAGGCCGTGGACGAGGTCGCGCACGCCGGCCGAGCGCAGCTCGAGGATGCGGCTGAACGCGGCGGTCTCCTCCAGGACGCCCAGGCCCCGGCTGCCGTGGCCGACCTGCGTGGCCAGCGGCGCCCCGAGGTGCGGGGTCGCGAGGGTGACGACATCGGTGACCAGCGACGTCCACGGGTCACCGGCCCGCGGGTCGTCCGCGGCGACGGCGGCCGCCGCCCGCATGATCAGCCCGCCCATCGAGTGGCCGATCAGGGCGATGCGGGTGACCGGCACGGGCCAGTGCGCCACGACGTCGCCCAGCAGCGCGGTCAGCGCGACGCCGTTCTCGCGCAGCGGCAGGCCGGTGTTGGCGCGCAGCAGCACGGGCGTCCACCCCAGCTCGCGCAGCGCCTCGGGGTAGGTCGTGCCGCGCTGCTCGCGGCCCAGGCCCCACGCCGACTCGTCCTCGCACAGGCCGTGGAGGAGGACGACCACGCGTCCCGTGGCGTCGGGGAACGCCGCGGCGAGGCCGTCGCGGTCGGGCCAGACGTCGGCACCCTGGTGGCGCACCGCCAGGGGGATCGCCATCTGCGGGCGCTCGCGCAGCAGGCGGTCGCCGATCAGGCCGTTGACCGCCGCGGTGAGGAACCGGCCCTCGGCCCGCGCCTCGAGTCGCGGCCCCGCGCCGGTGGCGGCCGCCTGGTCGAGGCCCTTCGACGCCGCTCGCAGGCCGACGCCGAGTCCGCCGTAGATCACGCCGGCGATGCCCCGGTGGATCCGCTCGGTCGGGCCGGCCGGGGTGCGGGTGATCGCGCGACCGACGCCGTGCACGCGCTCGAGGATCGCCAGGTGGGTGTCGCGGGCGCTGCGGACCACGAGCTCGTCGGCCACCTCGCAGAGGAGGGAGGCGGCGTCGAGGAGGCTGGGGCCCGGGGAGGTGGTCATGGGGCGAGGCTAGCAGGTTGAGTGGACAGTCGTACACTCAAGTTTCCTCGGTCAGCCGATGGAACTGGCGCCTGCACGCTGAAACTTCATCGTCCCAGCGACAGTTTCATCGGTCAGCCGATGAAACTGTCGTCGCGCTCAACCCGCCCCGCAACGCACGTCGCCCCCGCCGACACGACGGGGGCGACGCGGAAGCCGTGGCTCAGGCCTCGGACTTCTCCGACTCCGGCGCCTCGTCGGCGGCGGACTCCTCCGACGCGGGGGCAGCGGCGGCCTCGTCGGCCTCGTCGGCGGGGGCGTCGACCTCGAGGACGTCGATGTCGTCGCCGGGCTCGCCGATGCTGCCGTCGGGACGCAGGTTCTTCAGCTCGACGACGTTGCCGGAGGCGTCCTTGACGACGGCCGACTCGACGATCTGGGCGAGCGCCTTGCCGCGCAGGATCTCCTGCACCAGCTCGGGGATGTGGTTGTGCGCGAACATGTGGTTCGCGAACTCCTGCGGGTCCTGGCCCGACTGCTGGGCGCGGCGGACGAGGTGCTGGGAGAGCTCGTTCTGGTCGACGCCGAACTCCTCCTTCTTGGCGACCGCGTCGAGGATGAACTGCGCGGCGACGGCGTCGCGGACGCGGCGCTCGAGGTCGGCCTCGAACTCCTCCTGGGTCTGGCCCTCGTCCTCGAGGTACTTGTCGAGGGTGATGCCCGCGTAGGAGAGCTGCTGCTCGATGTTCTCGCGGCGCGAGTTCAGCTCGTCGGCGACGAACGACTCCGGCAGCGGGATGGAGACCTTCTCGAGGAGCACCTCGAGGACGGCGTCGCGCGCGGCGGCGGCCTGCTCGAGGCGCTTGCCCCGGCCGAGCCGCTCCTGCAGGTCGGCGCGGAACTCCTCGGCGGTGTCGAACTCCGAGGCCAGCTGGGCGAACTCGTCGTCGAACTCGGGGAGCTCCTGCTCCTGGACGCCGGTGACCTTGACCTGGACCTCGACGTCCTGGCCGACGAGGTCGCCGCCCACGAGCTGGCTGGTGAAGGTCTTCTCCTCGCCCGCGGACATGCCGACGAGGGCCTCGTCGAGGCCGTCGATCATGCCGCCGCGGCCGACCTGGTAGCTCATGCCGGACACCTCGGCGCCGGGCACGACCTCGCCGTCCTGGACGGCCACGAGGTCGAGGGTGACGAAGTCGTCCTCGGCGGCCGCGCGCTCGACGTCGGAGAGGGTCGCGAACCGCTCGCGCAGGGCCTTGACCTGCTCGTCGACCTCCTCGTCGGAGACCGCCAGATCGTCGACCTGCGCCTCGAGGCCGTCGTAGTCGGGCAGCTCGAACTCGGGCTTGACGTCGACCTCGGCGGTGAACTCGACGACGTCGTTGTCCTCGAGGCGGGTGACCTCGATCTCGGGCTGCGCCAGCGGCTCGAGGTCGTTGGCCTGCAGCGCCTCGACGTACTTCTTCGGGAGGACGTCGTTGATCGCCTCGTCGAGCACGACGCCGCGGCCGACCTGCCGGTCGATGATCTGCGGCGGGACCTTGCCCCGACGGAAGCCGGGGATGTTGATCTGCTGCGCGATCTTCTTGTACGCCGCGTCGAGGCTCGGCTTGAGCTCCTCGAAGGGCACCTCGATGGTGAGCTTGGCCCGGGTCGGGCTCAAGGTCTCGACGGCGCTCTTCACAGACGTTCTCCTACGGTCGAATGAGGTTCGGGTGGTGGTGCGTCGCCGGGCCGTGACCGCGGCGGCGAGGCAGCGGACGGGGACGGCCCCACCAGAGGAGGGGGCGGTCCGGCGCGCGGGACCTCGGGGCAGCCTACCCACGCGGCGACATGCGTCCGAAATCTGGCGGAGCGCGCGGGACGCGGGACGGGCGGGGCCGCAGTCCCGGACGAGGGGTCGGGGCGACAGGACTCGAACCTGCGGTCTCCTGCTCCCAAAGCAGGCGCGCTAGCCACTACGCTACGCCCCGCCAAGCCGGCCCACGCCCCGCAGCCGACGCCCCGAGGAGCGGGAAGCCGCAGGTCAGGGCCACCTTGGAGCGGATGACGGGAATCGAACCCGCGTAGCCAGTTTGGAAGACTGGGGCTCTACCATTGAGCTACATCCGCGTGCCGCCGTCGGGGCCGGAGATCCGGCTCGCCCGTCGTCGCGGGGCTCATGGTGCCACACGAGCACCGCCGTCCGGCAAAGGCCGACCGCCCCTGCCGTCAGAGCCGGGCGACGACGACCAGCGCACGGTCGTCGGTGGCCGAGCCGAGCCGCTCGACCAGTCGCGGCGCCGCGCCGGGCCAGTGGCCGCGGACGACCTGCTCGGCGCCGCCCAGCAGCCGGTCGAGGCCGCGGTCGAGGTCGCGGCCGGGCGCCTCGACCATGCCGTCGGTGTAGAGCAGCACGGCGTCGCCGGGCTGGAGGCGCAGCGGCACGGCGGCGTAGCCCTCCCCCGGGATCAGCCCGAGCACCGCGCCCTCGGCCGGCAGCACCGTCCACCGGCCCGACCCCGCCGAGCGGTGGACGGCGGGCGGGTGGCCCGCGCTGCGCACCAGCGCGTCACCCGTGGCGGGATCCAGCGTGAGGTGCACGGCGCTGGCGAACCCCTCGGGCCAGTCCAGGCTCAGCAGGTACTCGTTGGCGGCGGCGAGGAAGCGGTCGGCCGGCAGGGCGCCGAGCAGGCCGCCGAAGGCGCCCGAGAGCAGCAGCGCCCGGGTGCCGGCGGCCTCGCCCTTGCCGGAGACGTCGACCAGCACGACGTCCAGCGTGCCGTCGGCGCGCCGGGTGGAGACGACGAAGTCGCCCGCGAAGGGGGTGCCGCCGGCGGAGCGCAGCGCCGACTCCACGCACCAGTCCGGCGGCAGCGACGGCACCCGCCCCTGGTCGAGCAGCCGATCGCGCAGGTCGACGAACATCGACTCCCCGCGCAGCCCGCCGACGCCGAGCCGCAGGCGTCGACGCGCCACGGCCAGCACGATCAGCAGCATCAGCCCCTGGATCGCGGCGGCGCCGACGACGCGTGCGGTGAGGTCGGGCTGCAGCGCCAGCGAGGCGGCGAGCAGCCCGGCCATCCAGGCCACGAACCACGGCAGCTCGCGCGGGCTGAGCAGGAGGCTGCCGATCAGCAGCGGCACCATCAGGGCGGTGAAGGGGACGTCGACCGGCGAGATCGCGACGGCGAGGACGACCGCCAGTCCGGCGAGGGCCAGCACGGCGCCAGCGGCGCTGAGCGGCGGGCGACGTCCGGACATCGATGTCAGCGTACGGGACGCGGGCGCCACCGCCGCTGGCACCGGGGGCACCAGAAGAGGTTGCGGGACGCCATCGGCTCGGTGCGCACCGTCGTGCCGCACAGCAGGCAGGGCTGTCCGGCGCGGCGGTAGACGTAGACCTCGCCGCCGTGGTCGTCCGCGCGCGGCTCGCGGCCCATGGCCTCGGGCGCGTGCTCGGGCCGGACGGTGTCGATCCGGTTCGCGACGACGCCCTCGGGCATGAGCGCCACCAGGTCGTCCCAGATCGCCTGCCACTGCGCCCGGCGCAGGGACGTGCCCGGACGGAACGGGTCGACCCGCTGCCGGAACAGCACCTCGGCGCGGTAGACGTTGCCCACGCCGGCGACGACGGCCTGGTCCATCAGCAGCTCCCCGATGCTGCGGCGGCTGCGCGAGATCGTCGCCCAGGCCCGATCGGGGTCGGCGTCCGCGCGCAGCGGGTCGGCGCCCAGGGAGGCGACGACGGCGTCGCGGCGCTCGGGCGTCACCAGGTCGCAGCGCGTGGCGCCGCGCAGGTCGGCGTGCGCCCGCGGGCCGACGAGGCGCAGCCGCACCGCTCCCTGGGGCGCGGGCGCCGGGCCGTCGGCGACGTCGAAGCGGCCGATCAGGCCGAGGTGCACGTGGACGAGCCGCTCGCCCTCGAACGCGACGAACAGGTGCTTGCCGGCCGACTCCGCGCCGACGAGCACCGCGCCGTCGAGCTGCGCGGCCTCGGCGGCGAAGCGCCCCTGGGGACTGGAGACGGCGACGCGGTCGCCGGCGAACGCGGCGTCGAGGTCGAGTGCGAGCCGACGGAGGGTGTGGCCCTCGGGCACGGCGGCCTCAGGCGTCGGGACCGAGCCCGACGGCCGACTCCGGCAGGGCGGGCGGCTCGCCGGTGCGCTCGTAGTCGAGGATCTGGCCGATCCGCCGCACGTGCCGCTCGTCGCCGCTGAACGGCTCGACGAGGAAGAGCTCGACGAATCGGGTCATCTCCTCGAGCGAGTGCATGCGGCCCCCGACCGAGACGACCTGCGCGTCGTTGTGCTCGCGCGCCAGCCGGGCGGTCTCCTCCGACCACACCAGGGCGCAGCGGATGCCGGCGACCTTGTTGGCCGCCATCTGCTCGCCGTTGCCCGAGCCGCCGATGACGACGCCGAGGGAGTCCAGGCCGGCCTCGCGGTCCTGGGCGACGCCCCGGGCGGCGCGGAGGCAGAAGACCGGGTAGTCGTCGAGGGCGTCGTAGACGAAGGGGCCGTGGTCGACCGGCTCGTAGCCGTGCTCGGCCAGCCAGGTGACGAGGTGGTCCTTCAGGTCGAGTCCGGCATGGTCGGAGCCGAGGTGCACGCGCATGCGGTCATCCTCCCAGCCCGGCGCCGGCGCGCCGCGTCCGGGGCTCGCGCGCCGCTCAGACCGCGTGGATCTCCAGGAACCCCGCCACCTGCAGCAGCAGGGGGTCGGCGGCGGTGAACACGTCGGTGTGCCGCCAGAAGCCGTGGATCTGGCCGAGGTAGCGGGTGGCCACGACCGTGACGCCCTGCTCGGCCAGGCGGCGGGCGAGCTCCTCCCCCTCGTCGCGCAGCGGGTCGTGCTCGGCGGTGACGACCAGCGTCGGGGGCAGGGTGAAGAGCCGGTCCGAGCGCAGCGGCGCGAGGTCCGGGTGCGCGAGGTCGTCCTCGGTGCCGGCGTACTGCTCCCAGTACCAGGCCGCCTCGCGGGGGTCGAAGCCGTGGGTCTCGGTGGCGTAGGAGCCGAAGGCGGCGTCGGGATCGAGGAACGGGTAGATCAGCACGAGGGCCGCGAACCGGCCGGGGTTGCGCAGCGCCGCGACGAGCGCCAGGTTGCCGCCGGCGCTGTCGCCGTGGGCCATCACCGGGCCGTGCAGGTCGTGCGCCGGGCCCTCGCGCTCGAGCCAGCGCAGCACCGCGTCGACGTCGTCGGGGGCCGCGGGGAACCGGTGCTCGGGCGGACGCCGGTAGTCGACGCTGAGCACGGCGCGGCGGGCCCGGTTGGCGAGTCGCCGGGCGATCGCGTCGTGCACGTCGACGTCGTGGAACACGAAGCCGCCGCCGTGCAGGTGCAGGACGACGCCCGGCCGCGCGTGGTCGGGCCGGTACAGGCGGCAGCGCACGCCGTCGGCGTCGACGTCGAGGACCTCCGCGACGTCCTCGCGCGGCTGCGCGGCCGCGACCTCGCGGGCGGCGCGCCGCGACGCCGCGACGTCGAAGCCCGGCTCGAAGACCTGGGGCTCACCCTCCGCGAGCTCGATCGCCCGCCGGGCCTCGGGATGCAGCACGTCCGCCCCGCTCAGCGCTGCATGAGCGCGTCGAGGCCGACCGCGAGCGCGGCGGCGACCCGGAAGTCGACGCGCTCGTCGGGCACGTGGACGACGTAGCGGTCGCGGAGCCTGAACTCGCGGTCGATGCTCAGCAGCGGCCGGCCCTCGCTGGAGACGAAGTCGAAGTGGATGGACAGGAACGGCAGGTCGGTGAAGCGGCGCAGGAGGGCGGTGACCTGGCTGCGCTCCTGGCCGGTGCCCGCGAAGCCGGGGCCCTCCACGTGGAAGGTCGAGCGCAGCAGGCTGGCGCCGAAGTCCTTCTTGAAGAAGCCGAGCGGCTGGCCCGCCTCGTCGACGATGTCGTAGCCCGAGGAGAGGTCGACGACCTTGCGCGCCTTGAAGCCGAAGACCGGCCGGGTCTTCGAGGCGTCGGCGAAGAACGTGACCTGCTCCTTGAACGCGAGCCGCTTCTGCTCGGCGACGCCCATCGAGGCGCCCTCCGAGCCGTCGGCGTTCAGCGCGATGAGCTCGTAGCGGTTGGTCGTCATCGCGAACTTCTGCTTGACCTGGAAGGCCGGCAGGTACATGGCTGCGCTCATGGCCGTGAATCTAGCGGGCGCGGCGGCGTCAGACCGGCGATGCGGCGGAGCCGTCCGCGACCTCGAGACCGAGCCGCTCGAGCTCCTCCTCGACCACCGCGGCGTCCAGCTTCGCGAACACCGGCGCCGGCTTGCCCACCGGCGTGCCCACGACGACGGCGCGACGCTCCCAGCGGGGCGTCGCGGTGTAGTCGCCGGTGATGATCGGGTAGCCCGCGCCGCCGTCGAGGTCCTCGACCTCGACGATGCGCGGCATCGGGGCGACCTCGCCGGTGCCGCCGAGCGCGGCGTCGACGGCGTTGGCGGAGAACGGCAGGAACGGCGCGAGCACCAGGTTGAGGTCGGCCACGCACTGGGCGACGACGTGCAGCACCGTGCCGAGCCGCTCGCGCTGCTCGGGCGCCTTGAGCTTCCACGGCTCGTGGTCGGAGACGTACTTGTTCACCTCGCCGACCGCGCGCATCGCCTCGCCGATCGCGGCCTTCTGGCGGTGCCGGGCGATCAGCCCGCCGACGACGTCGAAGGCCTGCTCGGCGGTCTGGAGGATCGCGCGGTCGGCGTCGGTCAGCTCGCCCGCGGCCGGGATCTCGCCGAACGACCGGTGGATCATCGACGCGGTGCGGTTGACCAGGTTGCCCCAGCCGGCGACCAGCTCGTCGTTGGTGCGGCGCACGAACTCCGACCAGGTGAAGTCGGAGTCCTGGGCCTCGGGCCCGGCGGCGGCGACGAAGTAGCGGAAGGCGTCGGGCTGGTAGCGGCTGAGCAGGTCGCGCACGTAGATGACGACCTTCTTCGAGGAGGACAGCTTGCGGCCCTCCATCGTCAGGAACTCCGAGCTGACCACCTCGGTGGGCAGGTTCAGGACGCCGTACTCGCCGGGCTCGCCGCCGCGGCTGCCCCGGCCGTCGTAGGCCAGCAGCTCGGCCGGCCAGATCTGGCTGTGGAAGGTGATGTTGTCCTTGCCCATGAAGTAGTACGACAGGGCCTCCGGGTCGTTCCACCACGTGCGCCAGGCGTCGGGGTCGCCGGTGCGCCGCGCCCACTCGATCGAGGCCGAGAGGTAGCCGATGACGGCGTCGAACCAGACGTAGAGCTTCTTCGTGGGGTTCTCGCGCCAGCCGTCGAGGGGCACCGCGATGCCCCAGTCGATGTCGCGGGTCATCGCCCGCGGACGGATGTCCTCGAGGATGTTCTGGCTGAACCGGATGACGTTGGGGCGCCACAGGCCGGTGGCCTCCCGCTCGTCCAGCCAGGCGCCGAGCGCCTCGGCCAGCGCCGGCAGGTCGAGGAAGAAGTGCTGGGTCTCGACGAACTCCGGCACCTCGCCGTTGATCCTCGACCGGGGGTCGATGAGGTCGGCGGGGTCGAGCTGGTTGCCGCACGTGTCGCACTGGTCGCCGCGGGCGCCGGGGGTCTTGCAGATCGGGCAGGTGCCCTCGATGTAGCGGTCGGGCAGCGTGCGGCCGGTGGACGGCGAGATCGCCCCGGTGGTCGTCCGCTCGACGAAGTAGCCGTTGTCGTGGACCCCGCGGAACATCTCCTGCACCACCGCGTGGTGGTTGCGCGTCGTCGTGCGGGTGTAGAGGTCGTAGGCGAGCCCGAGCGAGGCGAGGTCCTCGGCGATCACCCGGTGGTTGCGGTCGGCGAGCTCCTGCGGCGTCAGCCCGGCCTCGTCGGCGGCGATCAGGATCGGCGTGCCGTGCTCGTCGGAGCCCGAGACCATCAGGACGTCGTGCCCCGCCATGCGCATGTACCGGCTGAAGACGTCCGAGGGCACGCCGAAGCCGGCGACGTGGCCGATGTGGCGGGGGCCGTTGGCGTAGGGCCAGGCGACGGCGGAGAGCACGCGGGTCATGGTCCTGATCCTAGGGACCGGACGGGCCCCGACCCGCGTGCCCCTCGCCGGAGGGGACGCCCGGCCTCAGCCGCGCGGCCGGTGCGCGTCGAAGCGCACCACCTGCTGGAACGTCGGTCGGTTCTGCCAGTCGATCCGCCGCACGCCCACGACGCCGCCGGCGACCGACACGATGTCGTCCTGCGACTTGTCGTAGGTGAACGCGTCGACGGCCGTGACGCCCTGGGTCGCCAGGGCGGACTCCACCGCCCGGTGCAGCGAGGCCAGCAGCGTGGCCCGGCACCGGGCCAGCGTGGTGCCGCAGTAGGTGCGCGACCAGCGGCCCTGCACCCGGTCGCCGAGCAGCGTGCGCAGGTCCTTGTCGAGGTAGCCGTACCAGGCGATGCCGTTGAAGGCCGAGCCGATGTGCAGGCGCGGGTGGTCGTCGAGCTGCTGCGGCAGCTGGCCGACGAGCGGGCCGAGCGTCGGACGGAGCGCGTCGAGCGGCAGCGAGAAGCCGCACGCCGACGCGCACGACGCGCCGGCCGCCGCGGGGTCCCACCAGGTGTCGAGCAGCGCGATCGCCGGCTGGTGGTCGTACCCGCCGGTGCGGTCGCGGTCGACGCGGTGCGCGCCGTCGGCCACCCAGGCCCGCAGCGCCCGCACGGCGGCGGCGTCCTCGGGGTCGCTCGGCGTCCCGAGCACCCGCAGCACCCGCGGCAGCACGTAGGCGGCGCGGACGTCGACGGTGGCGGCGTCGATCATCGCGCCGACGAGGTCGGAGCGGTCGACCGGACGGCCGGCGCGGATCAGCGCCCGGGCGCGGTCCTCCAGCGTCCGGCTGCGGTAGACCGAGCCGTAGCCCCACGACTGCGAGGCCGCGGCGAAGTCGCGGGCCGGCTTGTTGTTCCAGCTCACCAGGTAGCCGCGGGCGGGGTTGACGTCGCGCGGGTGGTCGGCGAAGGACACGAAGCCGCGCCAGTCGAAGCGCTTGTCGGCCCAGCGGGGCAGGTCGAGGTCGACCTCGGGCGAGCGGCGCGGCAGGCGTGCCGAGGAGTAGTACGCGATGTCGCGGTCGTCGGCGTAGAACCAGTTGAAGGTGTACTGGATCTGCGCGGCGGCGCGCTGGAACCCCGCCGCGTCACGCACCTGCGCGGGGTCGTTGAGCGCCGCGAAGCCGAGCACCGAGTCGACCTCGTGCTCGTAGGTCGACCGCTTGGTGACGATCGCGACCGGACGGCCCTTCACGGTGGTGCGTCGCTGCACCAGGCCCTGGTCGGTGCGGAGCACGAGGAAGGTGAGCTGGGTCGGCGCGGCCTGCGCGGCGAGCGACGGCAGGCCCGTCTGCCGGTGCAGGTAGCGGGCCATCGGCCGGCAGCGGCCCCGCTCGTCCAGGAAGGCCACGGAGTCGACGGTCGGCTTCGAGCCGTCGCGGTTGCACAGCCGCTGGACGACGGTGTCGGTGATGTCGCTGCCGGCCGAGGTGGCCGACCACGCGTAGTCGACGCCGCGACCGAGCTCGATGACGAAGCTGGTGCCGGCGAACGAGACGCCGCGCGCCTGCTGGTGCGGGCCGCTGAGCTCCATCTCGACGAGCAGCTGCGGCGCGTAGTAGCCCGTCTGCGGACCGAAGACCACGGCCGGACGACCGCCGGCGGCGTGCCGTCCGGCGATCAGCAGGGCGTTGCTCATGCCGACGTCCTCGCCGGCGAGCGCGCGCTGCACCGTGCCCTGCACGCCCTCGGCGGTGGCGATCGGGTCGACGCCGTAGCGGGCCAGCATCTCGCGGCGGCGGGTCTCGACGGCGGCCGCGACGGGCAGGCCCGGGGCGGACGGCAGGCCGGGGGTCGCCGCGCCGCCGGAGCCGGCGGCGGGGTCGGACAGCGAGCCGTCGGAGCCGACCAGCGCCCCGGTGGCCAGCTGCTCGGCCTTCGGCCGCAGGTCGGGCAGGGCGACGCCGGGCAGGTCGGGACGCACGCGGTCGCTGCCGCCGTAGGGCGTCGAGCGGGTGCTGGTGACCGGCGCCTCGGGGTCGT
Organism: Nocardioides sp. TRM66260-LWL; assembly: GCF_020075545.1. Taxonomy (GTDB): domain Bacteria; phylum Actinomycetota; class Actinomycetes; order Propionibacteriales; family Nocardioidaceae; genus Nocardioides. The sequence goes on along the minus strand of NZ_JAIQZK010000001.1, from coordinate 148,822 downwards.
CCTTCTCGCGCAGGTCGTCGTACATGCGGCGCCCGACGACGCGGCCGAACCGCTGCTCGAGCCGCTGCAGCCAGCGCGCGTTCTCGTCCTGGTGGCCGCCGCCGGCGCCGAAGATGCCGCCGACCAGCGAGGCGATCGAGACGATGTCGCCGCGGGTGTAGGGCTGCGGCGGGCGCTGCAGCGCCGCGTACTCCACGGGGCAGTCGGCGCCGAAGCCCAGGCCGAGGGCGCCGGGCAGCGGGACGCTGGCGGTCGAGGCCGGGCACAGGCGCGCCTGGGTGTCGTTGATGCCCGCGATGTAGGCGTCCAGGCTGGCCACCAGGCGGCGGGCGCGCTCGGAGCGGGCGGCCAGGCGGGTGATCTGCCGGTCGAGCTGGGCCGGGGTGTAGGCGGCGATGCGCAGCTGCTCGGCGTCCATGGCGATGTTCGCCGGCGTCGGGCCGACGAACTCCGACATGCGGGCCGCGCCGGTGTGGCGCAGCACGTCGGTGAGGAACATGCGGGTCTCGGTGTTCGCGACGCCTGCGCCGTAGGCGACGTCGGCGTCGGTGACGCCCTGCACGTGCGGCACGCCGTCGGCGTCCCAGCGGATCGTGACGCCCGGGCGCGGGGTCTCGGTGCGGACGATCGCGGCGTCGGGCACCTGCAGGGAGGCGTCCTTGTAGAAGTCGCCGAGCCGGGCGTCGGTCAGCGCGCCGGGGGCGACGGTGTTGAGCGCGTCGTACCGCTCGAGCTGGTCGGCCACCTGCGGCGGGGAGTCGGCGGTGGCGGTCGTCAGGAGCGCCTGCGGGGCCGCGAGCCCCTGGAGGAAGGAGACGGGGTCCGCGGATCCCTTGTCGATGCCGAGGCGCACCAGGTCGGCGCCCGTGACGTTGCCCGCCGAGCCCGGCGGCAGGATGTTCAGGACGCCGCCGTACCCGCCCGCCCGATCCGCGGGGGGCGTGGGGGCGGGGTCCGCGGCCCGACCGGGGCCGGGGGTGGCGAGCAGCAGCGCCGCGGCCAGGGGCGCGCTCAGGAGGACGCGGGGGCGCGAGGTGGGGGGCATGACCGCCCAACGACCGACCGACGCCGAGGTGACGCAGGTCTCAGGCCGTCTCAGGAGGGCTCTCAGGCCGGTCAGGCCGGACCAGGCCTGGTCAGGCAGGCCGCTCCCAGGGCACCGCGCGGCCCGCGTAGGCCGCGAGGTGGTCGTAGGCCGAGGAGCCGGCCGGCGCGGAGCGGGCGTCGGCGAACGCCCGGCCCGTGCGCTGCGGACCGAGGATGCGGTCCATCGCGACGACGGCGCGCTCGGCCACCTGCTGGTCGAGGCCGTCGGTCGGGACGCCGAGGGCGGCGGCGAGGTCCCAGGTGTGCACCGCGACCTCCGCGCTGTGCCAGTCGGGGTCGAGCATCGGCGCCTCGTCGGTCTCGCGCCACAGGTTCACCACCACGTTGCCGCGGCGCCGCAGCTCCTCGCCGAACCCGGCGGTGAGCAGCTCGCGTCCCCAGCCGGGCGGCGTGCCCTGGAGCATCGTGACGAAGATCCGCGGCTGCGCGACGAGGTGGTTGGCCAGCGCCAGGACGTCCCACTCCGGGCAGGGAGTGGGACGTCCGAGGTCGTCCGGACCGATGCGGTCGAGCAGCTCGCCGGCCTGGGTGAAGGAGCGGATGAGCGCCAGGACGGCGATCCGGTCGACCGGCATCAGCTGAAGTCGAGGGGCTGGTTGCGCGAGCGCTTGAGCTCGAAGAAGTACGGGTAGGACGCGAGCGCGACCGCGCCGTCCCAGACCTTGCCGGCCTCCTCGCCCTTCGGGATCGAGGTCATCACGGGCCCGAAGAACGCGACGCCGTCGATCGCGATGGTCGGGGTGCCGACCTCGTCGCCGACCTGGTCCATGCCCTCGTGGTGCGAGGCGATGATGGCCTGGTCGTACTGCTCGTCGTCGAACGCCTCGACCAGCTCGGCGGGCAGGCCGACGTCGGCCAGCGCCTCCGCCATGACGTCCTTGTCGCGGCCCTTGCCCTCGTTGTGGATGCGGGTGCCCATGGCGGTGTAGAGCTCGGCCAGGGTCTCCTGGCCGTGCTGCTGCGAGACGGCCATCGCGATGCGCACCGGCCCCCAGGCGCCCTCGAGCATCTTGCGGTACTCCGCGGGGATGTCCTTGTCCTGGTTGAGGTAGCCGAGGCTCATGATGTGCCACTCGACCTCGATGTCACGGACCTTCTCGACCTCGAGGATCCACCGCGAGGTGATCCAGGCGAAGGGGCACAGCGGGTCGAACCAGAAGTCGGCTTTCGTCATGTCCGCATTCAACCGCCCGGGCGGCGCGCGTGTTCCACCCGCCCGGGGACCCGCGGCGTCAGCGGCGCTTCGGGATGGTGACGGCGGTGCGTACGTGGGCGGCCTCGACGACGTCGGTGCCGTCGTAGACGACCTCGAGCACGCGGCGTCCGGCCGGGATGCCCCGCAGGACCATCCGCGCCCGGCCGTCCTGCAGCGCTCCCTGGACGGTCAGCGAGCCGACCTGGGCGGAGATCGGGCCGTCGATGCCGCTGACGCCGCGGGCGCTGAGCCGCACGGCGACGACGAGCGCGCCGCCCCGGCTGGTGGTCGTGCTGAGCGACAGCGTGGGGGTGGTGGTGACGGGGCCGTTGGTGGCCGCCTTCAGCCAGGTGTTCCGGTAGCCGGCGCGCTCGAGCATGATCCGGGCGGTGACGACGCGGCCGACGTCGTCGGGCTGCAGCTGGTAGGACGCCTGGTCGGCGCCGTCGATCGGCGTGCCGTCGCGCAGCCAGGCGTAGCGCGCCGTGGCGTCGGCGGGGGTGACGGCCCCGGGGCTGACGGCCAGCGTGCGGCCGACGCGGGCGGTGCCGCTGAGCCCGTAGGCCCGGCGGACCGTCATGACGCCGGGCGCCACCGGCGCGGAGGCCGCGGCCTTGAGCGTCGCGGTGCGGTAGCCGGTGGCCGTGGCGGTCTGGACGGCGGTGAGGTCGGCGCCCACGAGCTCGGGGGCGACGGTGAGGGTCGGCCCGGTCGCGCCGTCGATGGGCGTGCCGTCGGCGAGCCACTGGGTGGTGACGGCCTCCGGCGTGGGGCTCACCTCGGCGGGCGCCACCGACACGGTCTCGCCGACCTGCGGGGTGCCCGTGACGGCGGGCGGCGTCGCGACGTCGAGCGTGCCCGGCGCGGTCGCGGAGGTCGTGGGCGAGGTGGCCACGCCGTTGGCGAAGCCGGGCTTGGTGGCCGCGACCCGCACGCGCAGCCGCTTCTTCAGCAGCGCCGGCGTGATCTGCAGGGTCGGCCGGGTGGCGTCGACGCCGGGCAGCGCCTTGCCGTCGGCGTACCAGCGCATCGAGAGCTTCGCGCCGCTGGGCCACGCGCCGAGCCGCGCGCTGACGGTACGGCCGACCACCGGCGTCCCGCTGACGCTGGGCGGGGTGGAGGGACGCAGCTCGACGTCGTTGAAGTGGATGAAGCCGGCCGGCCAGCGGCCGCTGTCCTGGCTGATGCGACGCCAGTGGAAGTCGCCGCCCCACATGTCCTCGGAGATGATGATCTCGGTCGGGGAGATCACCTGCTCGACGTACGCGACGTGACCGCTCTTGCCGGCGCCGGGGGTGTTGGCGCGCCACCAGGCCACCGCGCCGACCCGCGGGACGCCGTCGGTGATGTCGGCCATCGCCTCGCCCCAGTTCGTGCCGTTGCCGGCGCCCTTCCAGGGCCGGACGTTCGGCATGCCGCTGCGCACCATGCGGTAGGCCGCGTAGTTGGTGCAGTTGTGGCCGCCGTACATCTGCCAGTACATCGTCGAGCCGGCGGTGTCGTAGCCGGCGCTGGAGTACCCCGCCCGGGCGCACGCGTCGTAGCCCGTGCAGAGGAACTGGTTGACGGCCTGCGACGGCGCCTGCGGCGCCACGACCACCAGGCCCACGAACGCGAGTGCGCTCGTGAGCAACGTCAAGCCGACACGCCGTAGTTCCCTCACGGGGCGGTAGTCAACCTCAGGTCAAGCACCGACACGCCGGAATCGTCCCAGAAATTCACAATTCTCCCGCGCGTCCCGTCCGCCACGGTGGCATGCGGGCGTCACGACGGCCCCAGCGGCCCCGTCTCCCCCGCCCTCGCTCGCGCATGCGGGCTCGGACGGTGCCGCCGGGGTGCGCTGCGTCACGTCGCGACCCTGGTGGCAGGATCATCGGCATGCCTGGAACCAATCTGACCCGGGACGAGGCCGCCACCCGCGCCGCCCTCCTGGACGTCACGTCGTACGCCATCGACCTGGACCTCACGACGGGCGAGACGACCTTCGGGTCGACGACCACCCTCACCTTCACCTGCCGCGAGCCGGGTGCCTCCACCTTCGCCGACCTCGTCGGCGCCACGGTGCACGAGGTCACCCTCAACGGGCGCAGCCTCGACCCCGCCACCGTCTACGCCGACAGCCGCATCGCGCTGGACGACCTGCAGGCCGAGAACGTCCTGGTCGTGCGGGCCGACTGCGCCTACTCCCGCTCCGGCGAGGGCCTGCACCGGTTCGTCGACCCCGTCGACGACCGCGTCTACACCTACACGCAGTTCGAGGTGCCCGACGCCCGCCGCGTCTTCACCACCTTCGAGCAGCCGGACCTGAAGTCGGTCTTCACCTTCACCGTCACCGCCCCGGCGGGCTGGAAGGTCGTCTCGAACGCCGCCACCCCGCAGCCCGAGGCGGCCGGCGACGGCGTCGAGGTGTGGCGCTTCCCGACCACCGAGCGCATGTCCACCTACATCACCGCGCTCGTGGCCGGCGAGTACCACGAGGTGCGGCACACGTACCACGGTGCGCACGGCGACATCCCGCTCGGCCACTACTGCCGCCAGTCGCTCGTCGAGCACCTCGACGTCGACGTGCTCGTCGACATCACCGAGAAGGGCTTCGCGTTCTTCGAGGAGAGGTTCGGCTACCCCTACCCGTTCGGCAAGTACGACCAGCTCTACGTGCCGGAGTACAACATGGGCGCCATGGAGAACGCCGGGTGCGTGACGCTCCGTGACGAGTACCTGCCGCGCAGCCGTCAGCCGCGCTCGTTCTACGAGTTCCGCTGCTCGGTGATCCTGCACGAGATGGCCCACATGTGGTTCGGCGACCTCGTGACCATGCGCTGGTGGGACGACCTGTGGCTCAACGAGTCGTTCGCCGAGTGGGCCTGCTACTGGGCCGAGGCCGAGGTCACCGAGTACGCCGACGCCTGGACCGGCTTCGCGAACGCCCGCAAGCAGACCGGCTACCGCGCCGACCAGCTCCCCTCGACGCACCCGATCGCCGCCGACAACCACGACCTGGCGGCCGTCGAGGTCAACTTCGACATGATCACCTACGCCAAGGGCGCCTCGGTGCTCAAGCAGCTCGTCGCGTGGGTGGGCCTCGAGCCGTTCCTGGCCGGCCTGAAGCAGTACTTCCACGACCACGCCTTCGGGAACTCCGAGTTCACCGACCTTCTCTCCGCGCTCGAGACGGCCTCGGGCCGCGAGCTCAAGGGCTGGGCGCAGGAGTGGCTGCAGACCGCGGGCGTCAACACCCTCGCCCCGGTGCTCGAGCTGGACGCCGACGGCGCCTACGCCCGCGTGGCCGTGCGCCAGACCGCAGCCGAGGAGCACCCGACGCTGCGCCGCCACCGCATCGGCGTCGGCCTCTACGACCTCGTCGAGGGCCGGCTCACCCGCCGCGAGTACCTCGAGATCGACGTCGAGGGCGAGCTCACCGAGGTGCCCGAGCTGGTCGGCGTGCGCCAGCCCGACCTGCTGCTCCTCAACGACAGCGACCACGCCTACGCCAAGATCCGCCTCGACGAGCGCTCGCTGGCCACGGCGATCAAGCACCTCGCCGACCTCGACGACTCGCTCGCCCGGGCGCTGGTCTGGGGCGCCACGTGGGACATGACGCGCGACGCCGAGCTGCCGGCGTCCGACTTCGTCGCGCTGGTGCTGGAGAACATCGGCCGCGAGACCGACGCCTGGGGCGTCAGCCGGATCCCGGCCTTCGGCTCCACGGCCGTCAACGCGTACTCGGCCCCCGAGCACCGCGCGACGCTGCGCGCGCAGTGGGAGTCGGGCCTGCGCGAGCTGGCCTGGGGCGCCGAGGCGGGCAGCGACCACCAGCTGACGTTCGTCCGCGCCTGGGCCGGCGCGGCGCACTCCGACGCCGCGCTGGAGGAGATCGCGGGCCTGCTCGACGGCACCGTCGTGCTCGAGGGCCTCGCCGTCGACCAGGACCTCCGCTGGGTGCTGATCACCGCGCTCGCCGCGGCCGGCCGCGCCGAGGGGCGCATCGAGGCCGAGCTCGAGACCGACCGCACCATCTCCGGCCAGGAGCACGCCGCCGCCGCCCGGGCGACCCAGCCGACCGCCGAGGCCAAGGCCGAGGCGTGGGCGCAGGTCGTCGAGCGCACCGACACGCCCAACGAGACGTCGCGCTCGGTGGCGTACGCGTTCATGCGGCACGGCCAGGACGACGTCCTCGAGCCCTACGTCGAGCGGTACCTCCAGGCCGCCGACACCGCGTGGGAGCACCTCGGCACGCACAAGGCGCAGGTCGCGCTCGGCGCGCTCTTCCCGCACCCGCTGGCCTCCGCCGCGCTGGTCGAGCGGCTCGACGCGTGGCTGGCCTCGACCTCGGCGGCGCCCGGCGCCGTCCGGCTGGTCACCGAGGGCCGGGCCGACGTCGTCCGGGCTCTCGCCGCGCAGGAGCGTGACGCGCAGGGCTGAGGTCCGCACGGACGCACGAAGGCCCGGCCCCCACGGGGGCCGGGCCTTCGTCGTGCTCGGGCGGCGTCAGGCGCCGGCGTGCAGGGTGCGCGGCGGGCGCGCGTGCTCGGCGAGCATGAGGATGCCGCGGCGCAGGCCGCCGACGAGGTCGCCCTCGGCGAACGCGGTCTGCATCGCGACGACGACGAGCTCGACCTGCGCGTCGGTGAGGGTGCGGCGGACGAAGCCGCCGGTGACGATCTCGAGCGCGCGGTGCTCGACGTCGACCATGATCAGGACGCTGCGCGAGGGGGCGACGAGGGTGTTGTGCAGCTGGGTCGCGAACGGCCGCGGCTCGCCGTCGGCGACGCCGACGAACACCGAGAACTCGACGCGAGAGAGACGCTCCGCCTGCCGGATGGCCTCGTCGAGGGAGGCGCGCTCGGTGGCGGTGAAGACGTCACCAGCGGGCACTTGCGCCACCCGCCTGCGAGTCGTCGCCGTCGGGGGCGGCGAGCTCGCCGGCGCTCCGGCTCGGTCCGCCCAGCCACTGGTTGGAGATCTCGGGGGCGCCCGGGCGCACCGACTCGCCGCGCAGCAGCGGCGGCAGGTAGACGAGCGCGACGAGCACCAGCGCCAGGCCGATCGGGATCGCGGAGATGATCAGCGCGGCGTGCAGCGGGTCGACCGCCGCGGGGTCGGACCAGCCCTCGGGCACGTCGGCGGACGCGGGGCCGGCGGCCGCGAGCGCCGCGGCCAGCGCGACGCCCAGGACGAGCGAGGTCGTCGCCAGCAGGCGACGGAGCAGGCGGGTCGGACGGGAGGCAGCGCTGGTCACGGGTCCGAGGATATCGTCCGGAGCCGGCGCTCCGACGCGGGGCCGATCGACGTGGACGTGACCTCGCTCATCCCCCGCGGCCGCTCCCCTCGGGCCACCGGCGCCGAGGTCCCGCCGCACCCCCGCGAGGGCGATGCGCCGGGATGAATCGGCCGGGCCGATCTGTCACGGTGGGGCCCGTGCCGAACCTCATCGCGACCCTCGACCCCCGCTCCGGCGTCCTCTCCGCCCCGTGGGCGCTGCGCGACCTCACCTGGCGCGGCGCCCTCGACGTCCTGCTCGACCGGGCGGTGGCCCTCGGCAGCCTGTTCCTGCTCGGCCTGGTGATCCGCTGGGTCCTGCACCGCATGGTCGACCGGCTGGTGGCCCAGGCCGAGGACGGCGTGCTGCCCGATCGCGTCAACCAGCGGTTCCAGGCGCGACGGCGGGCGTCGCGCAAGGCCGCCGGGCTGCCCCCGACCGACCCGACGCTGGTCACCCGGCGGGTGCAGCGCGCCAAGACGATGGGCGACCTGCTGAAGAGCGTCATCACCGGCGTGGTCGTGGCGGTGGTCGGCACGATGATGCTCAGCGAGCTCGGCGTCGACATCGCGCCGATCATCGCCAGCGCCGGCATCATCGGCATCGCGCTCGGCTTCGGCGCGCAGTCCCTCGTCAAGGACTTCCTGTCCGGCATCTTCATGATCGTCGAGGACCAGTACGGCGTGGGCGACGTCGTCGACATCGGCGAGGCCACGGGCACCGTCGAGGCGGTCAGCCTGCGCGTCACCCGCGTCCGCGACCTGAACGGCACGGTCTGGTACGTGCCGAACGGCGAGATCCTCCGCGTGGGCAACATGAGCCAGAACTGGTCGCGCGCCGTCGTCGACGTCGCCGTCGGGTACCGCGAGGACCTCGCCCGGGTCTCCACGGTGCTCCGGGAGGTGGCCCACGACCTGTGGACGGACGAGGCGTTCCGCGAGGTGATCATCGAGGAGCCGGAGATCACCGGCGTCGAGAGCCTCGGCATCGACGGCGTGCACCTGCGGGTGCTCGTCAAGACGGCGCCGATGGAGCAGTGGTCGGTGGCCCGCGCGCTGCGTCAGCGGATCAAGGCCCGCTTCGACCACGAGGGCATCGAGATCCCCTACCCCCAGCGCGCCGCCTTCGGGCCGGACCCGGCCCGCTGAGGTCGGCCCCCGACGCATGTAACGCGGGGTTCGACACATCTGTGCGCCCCTCGTGAGGGGTGCACAGATGACGCGAACCCCGCGTTACATGCGGTCGCGCGCGCTCAGGACGCGAGCGACGCCTTGAGCGTGATCGTGGTGCCGGCGAGCGCCTTGGAGACGGGGCAGCCCTCCTTGGCGGCCTCGGCGGCGGCGACGAAGTCGTCCTCGGAGATGCCCTCGACGACGCCGACGACGGTCAGCTCGATGCCCGTGATGCCGGTGCCGGGGGTGAACTCGACGGCCGCCGAGGTCTTCAGCGAGGTCGGCGGGGTGCCGGCCTTGGCGAGGCCGTTGGAGAAGGCCATCGAGAAGCAGGCCGAGTGGGCGGCGGCGATGAGCTCCTCGGGGCTGGTCTTGCCGCCGGGCTCCTCGGAGCGGGCGGGCCACGAGACGTCGTAGGTGCCGAGGCCGGAGGAGTCGAGGGTGACGCGGCCGGCGCCCTCGAAGAGGCTGCCTTCCCAGTCGGTGGTGGCGACGCGGGTCACGGGCATGGGTTCACTCCTGGGTGCGAGTCGGATCGATCGGTCGCGCGAGTCTGGCATGTCGGACGTGACGCCGCAGGGCGGGCCGGGGTGGGCCGGGGTGGGATCGGCGCACGGCCGGTCGGCTGGCACGATGGCGACGTGACGTTCTACGACGAGATCGGGGGGCAGGCCACCCTGCAGCGGATCGTCGCCCGCTTCTACGAGGGCGTCGCCACCGACGAGGTGCTGCGACCGATGTACCCCGAGGAGGACCTCGGCCCGGCCGAGGAGCGCTTCCTGCTCTTCCTCACCCAGTACTGGGGCGGCCCCACCACCTACTCCGAGCAGCGCGGGCACCCGCGGCTGCGCATGCGCCACGCCCCGTTCCGCGTCGACGCCGAGGCACGCGACCGCTGGCTGACGCACTTCCGCGCCGCGCTCGACGACGTCGCCCTGCCGCCCGAGCAGGACGCCCAGTTCTGGGAGTACGTCACCCACGCGGCGCAGTTCATGGTCAACACGGCCGACTGACGCGTCCGGTCGGGCGAGGGGTCAGCCGGCCGCCTGCTCGGCCGCGGCGGCGACGAGCGCCGCGTGGATCTCCGGCGGCGGACTGGCCGAGCGCTGGGTCGTCGCGTCGAAGAACACCAGCACCGCCTGACCCCGGGCCGCGACCTCGCCGGAGAGCGGATCGACGATCTCGGTGCCCAGCAGCGTGGACGTCCGACCGACCCGCACCACGCCGGTCCACGCCTCGTAGGGCTCGGGGCGCATCGTCAGCTGGCGGCGGTACTCGAGGTCGATGTGGCCGACGACCACCGAGCCGCGCCCGGTGCCGGGCACCTCGCCGAAGAGCCGGGAGATCACCGCGATGCGGGCCTCCTGCAGGTACTCCACGAACGCCACGTTGTTGACGTGACCGAGCGGGTCGAGGTCGGAGAACCGCACCCGCACCGGGTAGCGGTGGCGGGGGTCGCGACGGATCGCCGGCAGGCCCAGCGGCGGGCTGACGTCCTCGGGCTCGAGGTAGGGCTGCAGGGCCGCCACCTCGTCGGGACGCAGTCGGCGGGGTCGCTGCGCGCCGAGGTCGAAGGGCGTCAGCAGCGTCCGGCCGGTGAGGTAGGTGCGCGGGCCGTCGGGGCCCTCGTCGAAGATCTCGTAGGCGAGCGTGAACGAGCCCGCGCGCACGTCGATCACCCGCACCGAGACCAGCACGGGCTCGGGGCGGAAGGTCAGCGGGGCGAGGAACCGCAGCTCCTGGCGGACGACCACCAGGCCCTCGCCGGCCGGCAGCGGGATGCCGAGGGCGCGGACGAAGTCCAGTCGCGCCTCCTGCAGGTAGTCGGCGTAGGAGACGTTGTTGATGTGGGCGAGCTGGTCCATGTCGGCCCAGCGCAGCGGGCACTCGTAGACGTGACGCACGCCGCGATGCTCGCACGGGTGCAACACGTTCTCGCCGGTGGGGCCGCGGGCTAGGGTGAGGCGTCTATGTTCCTCCGTCACAGGGAGTCGGCTCTCCATGCCCGAAGCAGTCATCGTCTCCGCGGCCCGCAGCCCGATCGGTCGCGCGAACAAGGGGTCCCTCAAGGACTTCCGTCCTGACGACCTCGCCGCCCTCATCGTCAAGGCCGCGCTCGACAAGATCCCCGCGCTCGACCCCCGCACCATCGACGACGTGCTGCTCGGCGTCGGCCTGCCCGGCGGCGAGTCGGGCAACAACATGGGCCGCAACGTGCCCGTCCTCCTCGGCTACGACGAGGTCCCCGGCACCACGATCACCCGGTACTGCTCCTCCTCGGTGCAGACCACCCGCATGGCCTTCCACGCGATCAAGGCCGGCGAGGGCGACGTGTACGTCTCGGCCGGCGTCGAGACGGTCTCGCGCTTCGCCAAGGGCACCTCCGACCACTGGCCCGACACCCACAACCACCTCTTCGACGACGCCAAGGCCCGCACCAAGGCGACCTCCGAGGCCGGCAACGGCGCGGGCGCCTGGCACGACCCCCGCGAGGACGGCCTGCTGCCCGACGTCTACATCGCCATGGGCCAGACCGCGGAGAACGTCGCCACCCTGCGCGGCCTCGACCGCAAGGAGCTCGACGAGTTCGCCGTCCGCTCGCAGAACCTCGCCGAGAAGGCGATCGCCGACGGCTTCTGGGCCCGCGAGATCACCCCGGTGACGACGCCCGACGGCACGGTCGTCTCGGCGGACGACGGTCCGCGCGCCGGCGTCACCTACGACTCGCTCGCCGGTCTCAAGCCGGTCTTCCGCGAGGACGGCGTCGTCACGGCCGGCAACTGCTGCGCCCTCAACGACGGCGCGGCGGCGGTCGTCATCATGTCCGACACCAAGGCCGCCGAGCTCGGCCTGACCCCGCTGGCCCGGATCGTCTCCACCGGCGTCTCGGGCCTCTCCCCCGAGATCATGGGCCTCGGCCCGGTCGAGGCGTCCAAGCGGGCTCTGGCCAGCGCCGGCATGAGCATCGGCGACATCGACCTGGTCGAGATCAACGAGGCGTTCGCCGCCCAGGTCGTGCCGTCCTACCAGGACCTCGGCATCGACCTCGACCGGCTCAACGTCAACGGCGGCGCCATCGCGGTGGGCCACCCGTTCGGCATGACCGGCGCCCGCCTGCAGAACACCCTGCTGAACTCGCTGGAGTGGCACGACAAGAGCACCGGGCTCATCACCATGTGCGTCGGCGGCGGCATGGGCATGGCGCTCATCCTCGAGCGCCTCTGACCCCGGCGTCATCCGCACCCCGACCAGGGCGTCCGGCCGTTCGACGGCCGGGCGCCCTGGCGCGTTCCTGGGGATGACGGCCTGTCCACTGGTTCAGACCACTACCATCCGCGGGTGAGCATCTCGGCCGACCGACCCTCCCCCGAGCCGCCTCCCGTCGTCGGCCGCTGGCTCGACGCCGACCAGCAGCGCTCCTGGCGCGCGCTCCTCCTCGGCACCACGCTGCTCATGGACCGCCTCGACGCCGACCTGCGCGCGCACTGCGACCTCTCGATGGCCGAGTACGAGGTGCTCGTCCGACTCTCCGAGAGCGAGGGCCGCATGCGGATGGCCCGGCTCGCTGCGTCGCTGGCGCACAGTCGCAGTCGGGTCACCCACACCGTCGCCCGGATGGAGCGGGCCGGCCTGGTCGAGCGCGTCTCCGCCGACGACGACGGCCGCGGCATCGTCGCGGTGCTCACCGCCGCCGGCCTCGACCTGCTCGAGCGGATCGCGCCGGTGCACGTCAACGGCGTGCGCGACAACCTCGTCGACCTCGTCGACCCCGACGACCTCGCCGCCGTCGGCCGGGTGCTCAACGCCGTCGCCGACCACCTGATCGGCGAGCACCCCGAGCGCGAGCTGCGCTGAGGGTCCCCCGCTCAGATGCCGATCGGATCCGTCGGCGGACCGCTGGGCGCTGCGAGGACGAACGACGAGGAGGTGTAGGACGGCGCCTGCGCCAGTGCCGTGAAGGAGGCGAACAGCGCGGTCGAGGTGACCGTGGCGCTCAGCGCGACGCTCTGCCCCCCGGCGATGGCGCCCGCGTAGGTGAACACGACCGTGGTCGGGCTGGGAGCGGACACGGTCCAGCCGGGCGGCGTGGAGGTCGTGGTCACGGGCGCGGAGGCGCCGTTCGCGCGCGCGGTGACCGTGACGGTCAGCGTCCCGGACGCCACCTGACCGGTGGTCGACACGGTGCAGCTCAGCGCACCGGAGTTGACGCCCTTGTAGGTCGACCCGGCGTCGCTGATCGTGAGCAGCTTGACGCCACTGCTCGCGAAGGCCGGCGCCGCCGACAGCACCGCGATCGCGGGGGCGCTCCACGCCGCCGTGCGGACGACTCCACGGCGGGTGAGGGTGGGAGCGTCGTGCAGGGTCATGAAGCGGGCCTCCGGCTCGGCTGGATCGATCGGGTCACCCCGACTCGGTGGACGAGCGTACTCCCGATGGGCCCGCGTGTCCGTCGGATCCACCGGAGACGCGGACGGCCCGCCCCGAGCCGGGGCGGGCCGCCGGTGCGGCGAGGTGCCGGGCTCAGTCGCGGGTGAGACGACGGTGGGTGACGCGGTGCGGTCGCGCGGCGTCGGGGCCGAGCCGCTCGATCTTGTTCTCCTCGTAGGAGGCGAAGTTGCCCTCGAACCAGAACCAGGCGCCCTCGGACTCCTCGGTGCCCTCCCACGCCAGGATGTGCGTGGCGATGCGGTCGAGGAACCACCGGTCGTGGGAGGTGACCACGGCGCAGCCCGGGAAGTCGAGCAGCGCGTCCTCCAGCGAGGAGAGGGTCTCGACGTCGAGGTCGTTGGTCGGCTCGTCGAGCAGGAGCACGTTGCCGCCCTGCTTGAGGGTCAGCGCCAGGTTGAGCCGGTTGCGCTCGCCGCCGGAGAGGACGCCGGCCTTCTTCTGCTGGTCGGGCCCCTTGAAGCCGAAGGACGCGACGTAGGCGCGGGAGTTCATCTCGAAGTTGGCGACCTTGATGAAGTCGAGCCCGTCGGAGACGACCTCCCACACGTTCTTGTTCGGGTCGATGCCGCCGCGGCTCTGGTCGACGTAGGAGAGCTTGACCGTCTGGCCGACGGTCAGCGCCCCGGAGTCGGGCGTCTCGTTGCCGGTGATCATGCGGAACAGCGTGGTCTTGCCGACGCCGTTCGGGCCGACGATGCCGACGATGCCGGCCCGGGGCAGCGTGAAGGAGATGTCGTTCCACAGCGTGCGGCCCTCGAAGCCCTTGGTGAGGCCCTTGGCCTCCAGGACGACGTCGCCCAGGCGCGGCCCCGGCGGGATGTTGATGTCGGCGGTGTCGATCTTGCGGGCCTTGTCGGCCTCGGCCGCGAGCTCCTCGTAGCGGGCCAGGCGCGACTTGCTCTTGGTCTGGCGCGCCTTCGCGTTCGACCGGACCCACTCGAGCTCCTTCTCGAGCATCTTGGCGCGCTTGGCGTCCTTCTGCCCCTCGATCTTCAGGCGCTCCTTCTTGGTCTCCAGGTAGGTGGAGTAGTTGCCCTCGTAGGGGTGGGTCTTGCCGCGGTCGAGCTCGAGGATCCACTCCGCGACGTTGTCGAGGAAGTACCGGTCGTGGGTGATCGCCAGGACGGCGCCCGGGTAGGTCTTGAGGTGGCCCTCCAGCCACTGGACCGACTCGGCGTCCAGGTGGTTGGTGGGCTCGTCGAGGAGCAGCAGGTCGGGCTGCTGGAGCAGCAGCTTGCACAGCGCGACGCGGCGCCGCTCGCCTCCGGAGAGGTGGTCGACGACGGTGTCCGGCGGGGGGCAGCGCAGCGCGTCCATGGCCTGGTCGAGACGGCTGTCGAGGTCCCAGGCGTTCGCGTTGTCGAGGTCGGTCTGCAGGTCGCCCATCTCGGCCATCAGGGCGTCGAAGTCGGCGTCGGGGTCGCCCATCGCCTCGGAGACCTCGTTGAACCGGGCCAGCTTGGCGACGACGTCGCCGACGGCCTCCTGGACGTTCTCGAGGACGGTCTTGCCCTCGGTCAGCGGCGGCTCCTGCTGCAGCATGCCGACGGTCGCCTCGGGGTCGAGGAGCGCGTCGCCGTTGTTGGCCTGGTCGAGCCCGGCCATGATGCGCAGCAGCGACGACTTGCCGGTGCCGTTCGGGCCGACCACGCCGATCTTCGCGCCGTGCAGGAACGACAGCGTGACGTCGTCGAGCACCACCTTGTCGCCGTGGGCCTTCCGCACGTTGCGCAGGGTGAACACATAATCCGCCATGCCGCCGAGCCTAGTGCGAGGCCGGGCCGACGCCCCACACGGGGCGCCGGCCGCCGCGGCTCAGGCGACCGCCTGCGCCGGCTGCTCGGAGGGCGCCGCGCTCGGCTCCGCGTCGCCGGACGGGGCGGGGGCCTCGGCTCGGGTGGCGCGGGTGAAGACGCTGGTGCCCCGGGCGAGGTCGTGGCCGAGCAGGAGGGCCTCGACCTCGACGCTGGTGACCTCCTCCCCGGCGTTGTTGACCCAGATGCGGGTGCTCAGCCGGCCGTGCAGGACGACCGGGTCGCCCCGGCGCAGCGAGGCCGCTGCGTGCTCGCCGAGCGAGCGCCAGGCGCTCACGGAGTACCACTGGGTCTCGCCGTCGACCCAGGTCTCGGTGCGCCGCGACCAGCGCCGCGGCTGGCTGGCCAGCCGAAACGTGGCGACCTGGGCCTCCCCGGCCTGACGGACGGTGACGTCGCTGCCGAGCCACCCCTGCAGCGTCACGACGGTCTCGGACATGGAACCTCCTCGGTGCGGCCGGCCCGATGCCGGCGTCGGAGGAAGCCTGCGCCGCGGCGCCGCCGGCGGGCCAGGGGCGCGGAGAGACGGTGGAGAGGCGCGTCGAGCGGGTGCCTGTGGACGACCGGCGGCGACCGCCGAGGACCGGCCGGCGACCGTCGGACGACCTCAGCGCAGGGTGCGCCCGAGCGCCTCGCGCACGCCGGCGTGACGCGCGAGCTCGTCCTGCAGGGGGCCGGTGACGAGCTCGCGGTCGACCTCCGCCACCGCGGCCCGCAGCCGCTCGTCGGCGGCGCCGGCACGCTCGTCGGCGGCGCCGGAGGCCCGGCCGCCGCAGACGAGTCCGAGGACCAGCCCGACGACGAGCAGCCCGATGGCCAGCGCGAACGGCAGCGAGAGGGGGCCGACGCCTGGCAGGCCGTCGGACGCCGCGCCCGTCAGGCCCCACGCCAGGGAGCCGAGCGCGCCGAGGAGGAGCAGCCACTGCACGGCGCGGACGCCCTGCGCCCATCCGGGCAGGCGCGCGGCCTCGAGGTCGACGCCGCCGACGGCGCGCTCGAGCCGCGGTGCGAGACCCGGGAGCGCCTCGGCGCCGAGCTGCTGCAGCCGTGCCGCCCAGCCGCTGCCGAGCCCGCGGGCGGCGTCGTCGACCAGACCGCGCACCTCGGCGTCGACCCGGCCCCCAGCGACGCCCGCGGCCGCGGGCACGCTGGCCGCGGAGCCCGAGAGCCGACCGCCGGCCTCACCGAGGTCGAGCTCGGTCTGGAGGCGCTTGAGCGGGTCCTGGCGCAGCCGGCCAGTCCAGGCCACCAGCGGCCAGCCGACCGCCCGGCGCACGCGGGCCTCGTGGGAGCGGCGCACGGCGTCGACCAGCACCGGGACGCCGGCGGCCTCGGCGAGCGCGGCGTCGGCCGCGCCGACCCGGGCGGCGTCGAGGCCGCGTCCGGTCGGTGCGCCGGTCGCGCCGTCGAGCCGCTCGGCGACGTCGCGGAGATCGGCCTCCAGCCGGTCGCGGGTGAGCTGCTTGTCGGCGACGCGGGCCTCGATGCGGGCGCGGAGCTCGTCGAGCCCCGTGCCCTGCCGGGCCGAGATGGCGATCACCGGCACCCCGGTGAGTCCGTCGGCGTCGACGAGCCGACGGACGTCGTCGAGCATCGACTGGCGGCGGTCCTCCGGCACGGTGTCGATGTGGTTAAGCACGACGACCATCACCTCCGCGTGCTCGCGCATCGGCGCGAGGTAGCGGTCGTGGATCGCGGCGTCGGCGTACTTCTGCGGGTCGAGCACCCAGATGAGCAGGTCGGCCAAGCCGACGAGCCGGTCGACCTCGAGGTGGTGCGAGACCTCGGTGGAGTCGTGGTCGGGCAGGTCGAGCAGCACGACGCCGTCGAGCGCGTGGGTCTCGCGGCGGGTGTCGAGCATGGAGTCGCGGGTGGTCTGGTGACGCGGCGGGATGCCGAGCCACTCCAGGACCTCCTCGGCCCCCTCGGCACCCCAGATGCACGCGGTGGCCCATGAGGTGGTCGGACGGCGCACGCCGACGGCCGAGAGCTCCAGCCCGGTCAGCGCGTTGAAGGTCGACGACTTCCCCGAGCCCGTGGCTCCCGCGATCGCGACGACGGTGTGGTCGGAGGAGAGCCGGAGCCGGGACGCGGCCCGCCCGACGACCGTGGCGGCGTCGTCGAGCAGCGCGTCGGGAGCACGGCCCCGGGAGGCCTCCACGGCGGCGATCAGTCCGTCGATGCGCGCACCGAGCTCGGTGCCGCGGGTGACCAGCGTGCGGGTCGCCTCCTGCAGGGACGTCATCGCTCTCTCTCACGCTCCGGGGAAGGGACGCGCCGACGCGCGCTCGGGGTCACCTTAGTGTCCGGGCGCGCGACCGACGCGAGCGGTGCGCCCGTCAGCGCGCGGAGGCGAAGCGGGCGTCGTCGACGCGGCGGGCCGCCTCGCGCAGCTGGTCGGCGGCGTCGGCGGGCAGGGTGACGCCGAGGAGCACCTCGCCGAACCGCACGGTCTCGGACTCGATCAGCTCGCGCACCAGCGAGCGCAGCGAGCCGACGCCCGTCGCGATCATCCGGTCGACCGCGGCCGGCCCGAGCACGGCGTCGAGCAGCTGCCGGCCCAGCGCGAGGGAGTCGGCGGCGGCCACCGAGGTGGTCGGCGTCCCCGCGGCCGACGCACGCGGGACGTCGTGTCCGACGATCTGGATCATCAGCGCGACGGCCAGGCCGGTCTGGCCGAAGGCGAGGTAGCGGGCGGTGCGGCGCTCGGCGTCGTCGGCGGCCACCAGCTCGGCCATCTCGCCCTGCCAGCGTCGGACGGCGGCCTCGGCGCGGCGGCGCAGGTCGCGCGAGGCCCGGCCGAGGTCGGACCCGGCGGCCAGGAGCCCCGGCCCGCCCGGACGCTCGGCCCAGGCGGCGGCGACGGTGCCGGCGGCGCGCTCGGCCTGCTCGAGCACCAGCAGCTCGATCGCGGACTCGACGGCCAGGACGACCCGCTCGGCCTGCTGCGGCTTGCCCCGCACCGCGCCGACGACGCGCTCGCGCAGCCAGCCCACGCGGTTGTCGAGCGAGCGCAGCAGCTCGCCGGTGCCGACGACGTCCTGCCACAGCGCCAGCACCTCGCCGCGCAGGAGCGAGCCGTCGGTGGCGCTGCGCAGGCCGGCCTCGTGGGCGGCGTCGAAGGCCGACGCGACGTCGTCGCGCAGGTCGGCGATGGCGCGCTGCTGCTCGCCGACGCCCTCGACCAGCGGGTAGGCGTGATGGGTCATCGCCCGGATCGCGCCCTCGAGCGTCTGCTTGACCACGACGCTGCGGCCGCCCGGGTCGGCGGCGAGGGCGTCGATCCAGCCCCGCACGTCGGCGACGTGCTCCGCCGGGAGCAGGCCCTGCTCGTCGATCGGGCCCTCGTGCACGACGAAGATCGGGGAGTCCTTGAGCCCGCGGGAGGCGAGCATGCGCGCGAGGTGCGTGGCCACGGTCTCGACCGCCTCGACCGGCGTGCGGTCGAGCACGACGGCGACCGCCGTGGCGCGATCGGCCGCGCCCCGCAGGTGCTGCCAGGGCACCTGGTCGGCGTAGCGGGCCGCGGAGGTGACGAAGAGCCAGAGGTCGGCGGCCGCGAGCAGCTGCCCCGCGAGCTCGCGGTTGCGCTGCTCGACGGAGTCGACGTCGGGGGCGTCGACCAGCGCCAGGCCCTGCGGCATCAGGGTCGAGGGCACCAGCTGCAGCGCCTCGGGGTCGTCGGTCGGGTGGTCGACGCGGCGCAGGCCGGGCAGGAGGCGGTCCTGGCCGAACCACGAGGCGTCGTCGGGGTGGTGCACGAGCACCGCGGATCGCGTCGTAGGGCGCAGCAGGCCGGGGATCGTGACCCGCTCCCCCACCAGCGAGTTCACCAGGGTCGACTTGCCGGCCCCGGTGGAGCCGCCGACGACCGCCACCAGCGGGGCCTCGACGGTCATCACGCGCGGGATCACGTAGTCCTCGAGCTGCTCGACCATCGAGGAGCGCGAGGAGCGCAGCTGCTCGACGCCGGGCAGGTCGAGCGGGAGCACGGCGGCCTGGAGGGCGCCGCGCAACCGGACGAGCGCGGTGAGCATCTGGGCGTCGCGCTGCTCGGAGGAGGTCGACGACGGCCCGTCGTGGCTGGCTGTCATCGGGTCGGGACCACCTGTCCGGGAAGGGCGATGCGGGGTCGGACGGAGCCGATCCGGGCGACGTAGGCCTGGCCGCGGGCGGCGAAGTCCGGCGGCGGGGTGCCGCGCAGGAAGCGATGATGCAGGAAACCGAGCTCGATCGCAGCCTGTTGGTAGGCGCGCATGGCCTGCTCGGCCGCGCGGCCGCCGCCCGCGCGGGCGTGCCGACGCGCCACTCGCCGGGCGCGCAGGTCGACCAGCCAGGGGATGTCGCTGGCCGGCAGCAGGCCGCGGGACGCGGCGTCGGCGAGGGCGGCGGCCAGCATGCGCCGCTCGGAGCGGCGCATCCAGAGCGCGAGGGCGACGAGCGCGGCCAGCGCCGGCAGGGCCAGGACGACGTAGACGACGAGGAAGCCGCTGCCGCCGCCGACGAGGGTCGAGCCGTTCCACAGCCCGTGCGCCAGCACCGCGAGCGCGTAGCCGCCGAGCGGCGCGAGCACCCGCACGGCGCCGGAGCGGCTGGCGATCGCCAGTCCGACGCCGATGCCGGTGAAGGTGGTGAAGAGCGGGTGCGCGAAGGGGCTGAGCAGGCAGCGCAGGACGAACGTCGTGGTGAGCGCGGTGGTGCCGCCCGGTCCCGTGCCGTCCGTGCCGTCGTAGGCCGCGGCGAGGTAGAGGATGTTCTCGACGAAGGCGAAGCCGATGCCGACCATGCCCGCGTAGACGATGCCGTCGAGCACGCCGTCGAGCTCGTCGCGCCGCCACCACAGCAGCAGGACGAGGAAGAGGCCCTTGCTGAGCTCCTCGGTGACCGGGGCGACCACGGCCAGGGAGGCGTCGTCGCCGACCCCGACGAACAGCCCCCCGATGCCCTGGATCACCAGGGCGGCCGCCGTGGCCACGAAGCCGCCCCACAGCAGGCCGGCGGCGAGCAGCGCGCGCGGCTCGGGCTCGTAGCGATCCAGCCACAGGTAGCAGGCGACGAGCGGGACGACGGGGAGCGCCGCCAGCGCGGTGGCCAGGAAGAGCGTGCCGGGGGCGCCCGAGAGCGCCAGCACCGCCAGCATGCCGAGGGCGCCGAGTCCCACGGCGACCGACACCGTCACGGTGAAGGCCAGGCTGGAGACGCGGCCGGCGGACATGCGCCGACCCTAGCGGCAGCGCCCGGGGCGCCCCTCGCTCGCGCCGCCGCACGGACGGCGACCCGACGTCGACCGGACGTAGGGTGGCGAGCATGACCGCCGAGAGCCCCGACGCCGTCCCGGCCACCGCCGACGACGCCGCCGTCACCGCCGCCTCCACCGACGCCGCCACCGCGGCCGAGGAGCCGCGCACCGAGTCCCACGACCCCGCCGTCCCGGCCGCCTACGCGGCCTTCATGCGCACCGGCTGGGGCGATCGCGAGCTCGACCTGCCCCGGCGCGAGGTCGCCGGGCCGGCCGCCCGTCGTCGCGCCGCCCTCGCCGCGGCGTTCCCCGGCGAGCGGCTGGTGCTGCCCGCGGGCACGTTCAAGGTGCGCTCCAACGACACCGACTACCGCTTCCGACCCGACACCGCGCACACCCACCTCAGTGGCAACCAGACCTCCGACGCCGTGCTGGTCGTCCACGACGACGAGCACGTCCTCTACGCGCGTCCGCGGGCCTCGCGCGAGACCGACGAGTTCTTCCGCGACCGGCAGTACGGCGAGCTGTGGGCCGGACGCCGGCCCAGCGCGCAGGAGATCTCCGACGCCCTCGGGCTGGAGGTCCGCCACCTCGACCGGCTCGCCGACGACCTGCGCTCGGGCCCGAAGACGCGGGTGCACCGGGGCGTCGACGCCGGCGTCGACGCGCTGCTGGCGCCCGACGCCGGGCAGGACGACGAGCTGGCGCGCGTCGCCTCGGAGCTGCGGCTGGTGAAGGACGAGTGGGAGGTCGGCCAGCTCCAGGAGGCCTGCGACATCACCACCCTCGGCTTCGAGGACGTCGTCCGGGAGTGGCCGCGCGTGCTGGAGTTCGGGGAGCGCTGGATCGAGGGCACCTTCTTCCGGCGCGCCCGGGCCATGGGCAACGACCTGGGCTACGACTCGATCGCCGCCGGCGGCGCCCACGCCACCACGCTGCACTGGATCGACAACACCGGGCCGATCGTCCCCGGGCAGCTGGCGCTGCTCGACATGGGCGTGGAGAACCGCGAGCTCTACACCGCCGACGTCACCCGCACCCTCCCCGTCTCGGGCACGTTCACGCCGCTGCAGCGACGGCTCTACGAGCTCGTGCTCGCCGCCCAGGAGGCCGGCATCGCGGCGGTGCGTCCCGGCGCCCGCTTCCTGGCCGCGCACGAGGCCGCGATGGAGGTGCTGGCCCACGGCCTGGAGGACCTCGGCCTGCTGCCGGTCTCGGCACAGGAGGCCCTCGACCCCGAGTCGAAGGTCTACGCCCGCTGGACCCTCCACGGCACCAGCCACATGCTCGGCATGGACGTCCACGACTGCGGCCGGGCCGCCCTCGACGTCTACCCGCGCGGCGACCTCGCCGCGGGCATGGTGCTCACCGTGGAGCCCGGTCTGTACTTCCAGGCCGACGACCTGCTGGTGCCCGAGGAACTGCGCGGCATCGGCATCCGGATCGAGGACGACATCCTGGTCACCGAGGACGGCAGCCGGAACCTCTCGGCCGCGCTCCCGCGCACGGCCGACGACGTCGAGGCCTGGATGGGCGACCTGATCGGCTGACCCGCGCGGCCCGTCCCCGGCGTGACGCCGCCGCGCCTGCGGCGGCGATCAGAGCGCGGCGCCGCCGCGGCGGACGACCGCGAGCTCGCGCAGCAGGGCGACGACGTCGTCGACCTCGAGCGCGGGCGCCGGCGGGACGGCGGACTCGGCCGCCGGCTCCAGGACGTCGATCTCCTGCATGACTCTCCTCCCCGGCCGCGCTCCCCAGTGCGGCCACCCCTACTCAGGGGTAACCAGACCCTAGGCGACGCGCGCGACTGGCGGATGGTGCGACGCGATGCGTGTGACCGAGGTCTCGGGACTGGGCTGGACCACCGGCGGCCGCGCCCCGGCCCGGCCACCGCGCTAGGGTTCGCTCGTCCCGGCCACCGGGACGACCCGCCTCCGTAGCTCAGCTGGATAGAGCAGCGGCCTTCTAATCCGCCGGTCGCAGGTTCGAATCCTGCCGGGGGCGCCGGACGCCGGTCACCGTTCCCGGGCCGTGCTCACGCTGGACGACCTGCGGGGTCGGGGCTGCGGTGGCCTAGCCTGCGATCGTGCCATCACCGACGGGTCCCCGCCTGGTGCTGGTGCCCGGATCGGGCCGCAGCGGCACCTCGGCCCTGACCATGGCCCTGCAGGCGCTGGGGGCCGCGGTGCCGCCCCCGGCCCGGCCCCCGACGGAGGCCAATCCGCGCGGCTTCGGCGAGACCGTGTGGATCGTGCGGCACCACGACGTGCTGCTGCGCCGCGCCGGCGTCGTGCACGGCGATGCGCGACCGGACGCCGGGATCCGAGCCGCGCGGGCGGCCGTCGGAGGGGGCCACGAGCGCCGGGTCGCCCGCCGCCTCGCGCGGATCGAGGTGGACTCGGACGTGGTGGTCGTCAAGGACCCCCAGCTGACGTGGTTCGTCGACCACTGGCTCCGCAGCGCGGCGCGGGCCGGAGCGACGCCCTCGTTCGCGCTGATGGTGCGTGATCCGGCGCCGAGCGCCGCGTCGATGGGCCGCCACTTCCGCGCCGCCGAGCCGGCGCACCTGATCGGCGGCTGGGTCAACCAGATGCTGCACGCGGAGCGGGCGACCCGCCCGGGCCCGGGCCGTCCCCGCCGGGTGCTGGTGCGGTACCCGGATCTCCTCGCGGATCCGCGGGCGACGCTCGCCCGGATCGACGATCGGCTCGGGCTCGGGCTGCTCGACCGCGCGGGGCCGACCGCCGGCCCGCTCCTCCGAGATCTGATCGACCCCGCCCTCGACCGGGAGCGCACCCGCCTGGCCGACCTCGACCTGCCCGACGGGCTGCGCACGATCACCGAGGAGGTGCACGCGGCGCTCGAGACCCTCGCCCGCCCCGGCACCCCGGAGGATCCGCAGGTCCACGGGGCCCTCGACGCGCTCGCCGTGCGCTACGCCGACCTGTACGACCGGGCCGCCGGGCTCACGGCGTCGTCCCGCCTCGCCGCCGAGCAGCAGGCGCTGCGCCTGCTCGCGCAGCGCGGCTCCGCGCGGCTGCGCGTGCGTGCCGAGACGCTGCGCCCGCGGCATGCCGGACCCGCCGCGCGGCGGCGGCTCGGGGAGCTCGCAGCCCGGCGACGGCCGGGCGCGCGCTGAGCGATTCGCCCGGCGGGGTGGCCACGGTTTCACCGGCCCGCGGCCCGGGCATCGGTGGGGTCCCGCCACTCCGACCGCTCCCGACCCGAGGGCCTTCCCGATGACCACCGTCCCCCTGCACGACCCCCGACTGACCGCCGCGCCGCGTCCCGCCGACGTGCTGCTGCGGGCTCGCGTCCTGGTCGCCCGCGCGCTCACCGGCGCGCCCGCGCCCGGCCCGTGGGAGATCGGCGCCCGCCGACCCCGCTGATCCACCGTCGCGCCCGCGACGCACGACGGCGCCGCCCCTCACCGGAGGGACGGCGCCGTCGCCGCGTCGGGGCTCGGTGTCAGCGCAGCACGCGGTCGCTGGAGTCGCCGGTGATGATCACGTAGAACGCCTTGCGGTTCGCGTCGGTGGTGACGCTGCCGTCGCTGAGCCGCGGGGAGACCACGAAGCTGCGGTTGTTCTGCGCACCGGACGGGGCGCAGTTGGTCGGGATCGCGTAGGGCGGGGTCGGCGTCGTGTAGTTGCACAGGCTGGTGGTGATCTCGCCGGAGAACTCCGGGTTGGCGTCCGCGCCCGCGGCCCGACCGTTCATGACGCCGTCGGCGTTCTGGTCGATCGTGTTCTGCAGCGCCAGCGAGACCTGGATGCCGTTGTTCGAGAGGTCCTCGCCGGTGTCGATGTAGACGTTGCCGTTCGCGCGCAGCGAGTTGTCCGGGGCACCGCCGGTGGCGGTGTTGGGCAGCACGGGGTAGGCCGCCACGACGGAGAAGCCGCCCGACTGCGCGACGATCGCGCCGTCCCGACCGATGAGGACCCAGCGGCCCGCGCCGGCCGCGCCCGTGGGGCCGGTGGCACCGGCAGGACCCGTGGCGCCCTGCGGACCGGCGGGGCCCGTCGCGCCCGCGGGACCCGTCGCGCCGTCGGCGCCGGCCGCGCCCGTGGCACCCTGCGGACCGGCGGGGCCCGTCGCGCCGTCAGCGCCGGTGGCGCCCGTGGCGCCCCGGGGACCGCGCGGGAGCTCGCCGTAGGCGAAGTCGCGCGCGAGCAGCGAGCGGTCCTTGATGTCGCTGGTGGTGAGCGAGTTGTTGCGGACGTCCTCCGAGCCGATCAGGCCGGCCGCGTAGGACGTGCCGGTGCTCGCGACCACGAGGGCGGCGAAGGAGAGGACGAGCGGCGCGCTGGGGCGCGGGACACGACGGAAGGGGTTGCGGGACATGCGGGAGCCTCCGGGATCGATGGGTGATGAAGGGGGTGCTCCTGCTTCGTCGCCGATCGGCCCGCGGATGGTCTAGATCACATCCTGGACGCCCGCGCCTCAGCGTCCGGTCAGCAGCTGCGTGATCTGGGCGATCAGGCCGGTGACGACGAGGATCGCCGAGCGGTCCTCGGCCGACGCTCCCGGAGCCGCCGCGATCGGGGTCTGGGCGAGTCCGCGCCGCGTCGCTCCCCCGTACCGCAGACCGCAGGCCTCCGGCGTCGCGCCGCGGGCCGAGGAGTTCGGGCACGGTGCGTTGCGACTGCCGCGGACGCCCTGCGGCGCGTCGGCGGGCAGGCGGCAGTACTGCTGTGCCGGGGGCCGGCGGCTGCTGAGATCGGACGGCGAGCGCCGGGCGGCGGGTGCGGTGTAGCCGGCGATGCACGACCCGGGGTCGTTGAACTCGACGCGCAGGTCGAGCCGGGCGTCGCCCACGCTCGCCCGCGGGAAGAGCGCCTCCTGGGTCTTGGCCGTCAGCGCCGGGTACACGACGGCCAGCTGCTGGAGGTTGCGCTGGTAGTCGGTGAGCGGCTCGCCGACGGTGCCGAGGTTGGCCAGCAGGGTCGGCAGGGTCGGCCGCAGCCCGTCCAGCAGCGTGCGCACCGACGCCAGCGAGCCCGGCGACGTGCCGAGCAGCCGACCGAGGTCGTCGTCGCTCGCGGCGAGCTGGCGGGTGAAGGCGGCCAGCGCGGAGGACGCCGCGGTGGTCTGCGGCGCGAGCGCCTCCTGGGTGCGCAGCGTCGGGTCGGCGGCCGCGATGAGGGAGCGGGTGTCGTCCAGGCGGCTCTGCGCGGTCTGCAGGAGCGCGTCGGAGGCGTCGACGAGGCCGCCGAGGTCGTCGCCCGCGCCCCCGAGGCCGGTGTCGACCTGGTCGAGCACGCGGGTCGTCGCGGCCCTCGGCACGGACGCCAGGAGCCGGTCGAGCCGGTCGAGCACCGGGGTGATCTGCGGCATCGGCCGCGTCTGGCGGCGGGGCACGACCGCGCCGTCGGCGAGGTACGGCCCGCGGTCGTCGGGGGGCACGAGGTCGACGTACTGCTCGCCGATCGCGCTGGTGGAGTGCAGCTGCACCGACACGTCGGCGGGCACCCGGGCGTCGTCGCTCAGCCGCATGTGCACGCGGACGCCGTCGGGTCGCAGGTCGAGGGAGGTGACCCGGCCGACCGTGACGCCGCGGTAGGTGACGTTCGCCTGGGGGTAGAGGCCGCTGGCGTCGCCGAAGTCGGCGGCGACGTCGTAGTGGCCGAGGCCGGCCCGCTCGGGCACTCGTCCGTAGACGAGCGCGACGAAGGCCAGCGACACCGCGGCCAGGACGGCGAAGACGACCAGCTGGCCGCGCACGAAGCGGGTGAGGATCATCGGCAGCCTCCGAGCAGGGGGCCGAGCAGGCCGCAGCCGCCCGGTGTGGGCGAGGGGCTCCGCGACGGGGCGGACCCGCCCGTCGACGGCCCGCGCGACGGGCTGGACGGGCTCGCTCCGCCGGCGAGTCCGCCGAGCAGGCCGCCGGTGACGCCCTGGACGGCTCCGCCGAGGAGCCCGCCGATCAGCGGCGGCGTGGGCGGGTCGAGCAGCTGGCCGAGTCCGGCCTGGTCGAGGTCGCCGGCGCCGCCGTCGCGGATCGGCGAGCCGGCGCCGGCCTGGAGGAAGTTCTCGACCAGCGCCCGGTTCGAGACGTCGATCGTGGCGAAGAGGTTGGCGTAGTCGCCCTTGAGCGCCTGGTCGGAGGTCATGATCGGGAACGGGACGCTCACCGCCAGCTTGAGCGCCTCGGGGATCTGGTCGGCGACCGTGCTGATCCGCTCGAGCACCGGCCGCAGGTCGGCGAGGTTGCCGAGCAGCGCCTGCTGGTTGACGTCGATCAGGCGCGAGGCGTCGACGCTGGCCGCTCCGGTGCGGGTGACCGCGTCGACCAGCAGGTCGCGCTGGCGGTTCAGGGTGGCCAGGCCGGGACCGAGCCGGTCGAGCGCGCGGACGAGCCGCGGCTCGCCGCGCACCAGGGTGCGCGAGAGCCGGTCGAGGGAGTCCAGCGTGCTGATCAGCTGCGTGCGGTTGCGGTCGAGGGTGGCCAGCAGCGCGTCGAGGCTGCGCACCACCGAGCGGACGTCGGTGGTGCGGCCGTCGAGGGCGCGGCCGAGCTCGCCGGTGATCGTGCTGATCTGCGCCAGGCCGCCGTTGTTCAGCAGCAGCGACGCCGCGCCCAGCACCTGCTCGGTGGCCGGGTACGCGCCGGTCTGCGCCACCGGGACGTCGGCGCCCGCCGTCAGCCGTCCTCGCGGCCGCGACGGATCGGCCACCTCGACGAACTGGGCGCCCAGCAGCGTCTTCTGCCCGATCGCGAAGGTGGCGTTGGCGGGCAGCGCGACGTCCTTCAGGAGCCGGAGCGTGACGCGGGCCTGCCAGTCGCGGACCTCGATGTCGGCGACGGTGCCGATCGTGACGTCGTCGCGCATGACCGCGGAGTTCGGGACCAGGTTCTCGACCCGGTCGAAGGTGACGGTGACGGTGTAGCCGTCGCCGCCGACGGCCGTCTGCCCCGGCAGCACGTTGTCGCCGGGGTGCAGCCGGCAGCCGCTCAGCGCCACGGCGAGCAGCACGAGCGCGACCACGAACCCGGGGCCGACGCGGCGGGCGCTCATCGGGCCCGCCCCTTCCCGGAGCCGAGCTGGGTCGCCGCGGCCGAGCCGGGCACCGCCGAGACGCCGAGAGCGTCGAGCAGCGGGCCCAGGGCCTGCCGGCACTGCCCCTCGCTGCCGCCCACCCCGAGGACGAGCCCGCACAGGAGGGAGGCGGTGGAGTCGATGTTGCCGAGGGCGAGGCGTCCGGTGAGCGCGTGGTTGTCGACGGCCAGGAAGAGGTCGGCGACGGCGTGCGGCCCCAGGTGCAGGATCTGGCCGAGCACGTCGGCCTTGTCGGCCAGGGTCGCCGAGAGGTCGGCCGCGTCGCGGACGCCGCGGGTGAGCCGCACGTCGTGGCGGCGCGCGAGCGCGCCGACCGAGCGCAGCGCCCGCTCGAGCTCGCGGACGACCGTGGTGAGGCGGGTGCGGTTCTGCGCGAGCACGTCGCTGGCCGAGCGCAGGTTGGTGGTGAAGCCGCGCACCGAGACGTCGTAGCGCAGCAGCGTGCGGGTGAAGACGTCGAGGTTGCGGATGGTGGCGAACAGGTCGCCGCGTCCCTCCGAGATGGTGGCGGCCGCCGAGCGGAGCGTGCTCAGCGACGTGCGCAGGCGTGCGGCGCCGCCGCGTCCGAGGTTGGCGTCGACCGCGCCGATGGCCTGCGCGAGCGCGCCGCTGCGTCCGACCGGCCCGTCGGGGCCCAGGGCGGTGGCGAGATCGGTGAGCTCCCGCTTGACCTCGTCGAAGGAGACGGGCACGGCGGTGCGGTCGGTGTCGAGGACGGCCCCGTCCGCCATCCGCGGGCCGCCGTCGTAGGCGGGCGCGAGCTGGACGAAGCGGCCACTGACCAGGCTCGGCGCCACGATGGCCGCCTTGGCGTCTGCCGGGATCGGCCGGTCGGACTCGACCGCGAGCTCGACCCGCACCCGGCCTCCCTCCGGCTCGACCGCCGTGACGTCGCCGACGTGCACGCCCAGCACGCGCACCTGGTCGCCGACGTACAGGCCGGTCGTGCCGCTGAAGTAGGCCGTGATCGTGGTGCGGTCGTCGTGCCGCCACAGGGCGAGGCCGCCGAGGGCCAGCGCGAGGACGACGCCGAGGAGCACCAGGCGTCGCGGGCCGAGCGCCCGCAGGGCGTCCCGTGCCGGGAGCCGACGGCGGCGGGGCGCGTCCGGCTCGACGACGCGCACGGTGACGGGGCCGGTGACGGGGCCGCTCACGAGGCGCCTCCTTCGAGCATCGCCGAGAGGATCGGCGCCAGGGTCGCGGGCGAGGTGAGGTTCTGGATGTAGGCGTCGAAGAACGGGCCGGTGGAGACCGCCTCGCCGAACGCCGTGGCGTAGTCGCGGACGCCGTCGAGCGCGGCGTCGAGCTGCGCGCGGTTGCGGCGCAGCACGTCGACCACGGCGTCGAGCTGGTCGAGCGCCGGGCCGATCGCGTCGGTGTTCTCCTCGCTCAGCGCGCGCACGGAGCGGGAGACGCGGGTGGCGTCGACCAGCAGCGCGTCGACGACCTCGCGGCGCGCCGTCAGCTGGCCGAGGAGGTCCTGCCCGGAGCGCAGCAGGCTGGTGACCTGGGCGTCGCGGTCGGCGAGCACCGCGGTGACGCGGCCCGCGCGGGCGAGCAGGCGTCGCAGCGTCGCGTCGTTGCGGGAGATCACCTGGGAGAGCCGCGCCACGCCCTCCAGGGCGGGCCGGACCTCGGCCGGGGTGTCGGCGAACGCCGAGGACACCTGCTGCAGCGAGGACGCCAGCTGGTCGACGTCGATCTGCGCGGTCTCGGTGGTGAGCTGGCTCAGCGCCGCGGTGACGTCGTAGGGCGAGGTGGTGCGCTCGCGCGGGATCGGCCCGCGGAGCTCGCCCTCCCCCGCCGGGACCAGCTGGAGCGCGGCCTGGCCGAGCAGCGTGATGGTGACGATCTTGGCGCGGGTCTGCGCGCCGAGCCGCAGGTCGTCCTGGGCGATCCGCAGGGTGGCCTCGACCGTGGTGCCGCGCAGGTCGAGCGCGCGCACGGTGCCGACCTTCGCCCCCGAGACCACCACGTCGTCGCCCGGCTGCAGGCCGCCGGCCTCGGCGAGCTCGACGCGCACCTCGCGGCCGCGATCGGCCAGCGGCAGGGAGTCGAAGCGGATGGCGCCGACCACGACCGCCACGATCAGCAGCGTGCCGACCAGGCCGAGCACGGGGGTCGGGACGCGGAGGCGGTCGCGGCGCGGACGCCGGGCGCGGCTCATCGGCGGCACCTCTCGAGGTCGCTGTAGATCCACGGGGTGAGCAGCGGCTGCCCGCCGAGGTCGGCCAGCCGCAGCCGCACGCCGCAGAGGAAGAAGTTGAAGAAGTTGCCGTACGAGGCCGTCTGGGAGACCCGCAGGAAGTGTCGCGGCAGCTCCTTGAGCACGCGGTCGAGCTCGTCGGCCTGGCCGTTGAGCCGCCTCGAGCCGGTGGCCAGGCTCTCGAGCACCGGGGTGAGGTCGGGGCGGACGCCGTCGACCAGGCCGGTGCCCCGCCGGGCGAGGGTGTCGATGCGTGCCGCGGCGTCGAGCAGGCGGTCGTCGTCGCGGGCCAACCCGGTGGAGAGCTCGTCGAGCTGGTCGATGAGCTCGCCCAGCGCGTCACGGCGGCCGTCGAGGGTGCCGACGACCCGGTCGAGGTTGCCGACCACCGAGCCGATCAGCTGCTCGCGGTCGGCCAGGGCCGGGGTGAGCGAGGCGATCGTCGAGACCAGGCGGGTCACGGCGCTGCGCTGGCCCTGGAGCACCTCCACCAGCTGGCCGGACAGGTCGTTGATCTGGGTCGGGTTCAGGCCCGCGAACAGCGGCTTGAAGCCGTTGAGCAGGGTGTCGAGGTCGACCGCGGCGCGGGTGCGGCTGGCCGGGATGGTGGCGCCCGCGGCGAGGACGGGCGCATCGGCGCGGGGACGCTTGAGCTCGACGTAGCGGTCGCCGATCAGGTTGCGGTAGCGCACGGCGGCGGTCGTGGAGTCGTTGAGGGTGACGTCGGCGTCGAGGTCGAAGGCGACCTCGACGGTGGCGTCGGGCCGCACCCGCACCGAGCGCACCGTCCCGACGGCGACGCTGGCGACCCGCACCTGGTCGCCGACCTCGAGGCCGGAGACGTCGCGGAAGACCGCGCGGTACTCGCGGCGCTCGCCGGGCCGCACGTCGCCGAGCACCACGACGAGGTAGGCGGTGACCAGCCCGGCCAGCACCAGGAAGACCGTCAGCCGGATCAGGTCGGCGCGGCGCCGACGCAGCACCGGGGAGCTCATCGTCCACCTCCGGGGGCGAAGTTCAGGACGCCCGCGAGCGCGCCGAAGAAGGTGGTCGCGACGTCCTCGGTCGGCGTCTGCGGCGTGCGGGCGTACGGGTCGGTGCCGATGACGAAGTGCGGGTTCGGCGGGTTCTGCTCGTCGGCGCCGAGCACCGGCAGGCCGTAGCAGCTGGGTCCGCGGGTGTCGCCGATCTGCAGGGCGTCGCGCGGCGCGGTGTAGGAGCCGATCGCGGGCTGGAGCCGGGTGAAGGTCGTGATGCCCGGGTTGAGGCCGCCGACCACCGTCTCGAGCTTGCCGTTGTTGTAGGCGACGCCCTCGATGACGCAGGGCAGCTCGGGGGCGTAGCGGGCCAGGATGCGCGTGGTCGAGCGGAGCTCGGTGAGCGAGCGCCGCAGGCCGGGGCCGGTCGCGCGGACGAAGGCGTCGGTGCTGCCGGAGAACGACCGCAGCCCGGTGAGCAGGTCGCGCAGCGCGGTCTCCTGCCGCTGCAGGGTGCGCACCGTCGTCCCGGCGTCCTGGCCGGCGGCGAGCAGGTCGGGCAGCGCCCGGTCGTAGACCCGGGCGACGCGATCGGCGCGGCGCAGGTCGTCGACGAGCGTCGGCAGGCTCGGCTGCAGGGCCCGGGCGTACCGGTCGAGGCGGGTGACGAGGCGTCCGATCCGCTCGCCGCGGCCGTCGAGGGCCGTCGCCAGGGCCGAGAGCGCGGCGTTCACCTGGGCGGGCCGCGCGGCGTCGAGCACGCCGGTGAGCCGTTGGAAGGTCTGGTCGATCTCGACGGTGACGCGGTCGGCGCGGACGGTGTCGCCCGCGGCGAGCGGGGTGTCGACGGTGCGCCGGGCCGGGGCGGAGAGCTGCACGTACTTCGCGCCGAAGGCCGTCGGCGGGACGATCTGCGCGGTGACGTCGGCCGGGATGTCGGCCAGCTGGTCGCGCTCGACCGCCAGCGTCAGCCGCACGCCGTCGCCGTCGGGCTCGATGCGCTCGACCGTGCCGACCTCGACCCCGCGCACCTTGACCGCGGTGCCGGTGGCCAGCGTCAGGCCGGCGCGCGGGGAAACGACGGTGACCTCGACGGTGTCGCGCAGGTCGCCGCGGTAGAGCACGACGGTGCCGGCGAGCAGGCCCGCGAGAAGCAGCACGAAGGCGAGGCCGTAGCCGACGTCGCGGGCCGAGCGCGACAGCAGGACGGGACGACGGGGGCGGGTCACGGCGCTCATCCCGAGATGTGCACCGACGGGCCGCCCCAGACGGCGAGCCCGAAGGCGAGGTCGAGGACCATGATCGCGATCAGCGACGTGCGCACCGCGCTGCCGACCGCCCGCCCGACGCCGGCCGGGCCGCCGCTGGCGTGGAAGCCCTGGTAGCAGCAGACCGAGATCACCAGCAGCGCCATCAGCACCGTCTTGAGCAGGGCGAGCAGGAGGTCGCCGGGGATCAGGAACGTCGAGAAGTAGTGCTCGTAGATGCCCGGCGCCTGGCCGTAGCCGACCGTGACCACCAGCTTGGTGGCCAGGAAGCACATGATCACGGCGGTCGCGAACAGCGGGACGACGGCGATCAGGCCGGCCAGGATCCGGGTCGAGACGAGGTACACGACCGGCGGGACGGCCATGACCTCCAGCGCGTCGATCTCCTCCGAGACGCGCATCGCGCCGATCTGGGCGGTGAAGCCCGCGCCGACGGTGGCCGTCAGGGCGATGCCGGCGACGATCGGGGCGACCTCGCGGGTGTTGAAGTACGCCGAGAAGAAGCCCGAGAGCGACGAGACCCCGATGTTGCCGAAGGTGGTGTAGGCCTGCAGGCCCACCTCGATGCCGGACGCGGCGGTGAGGAAGCCGATGACGAGCACGGTGCCGCCGATCAGCGCGAGCGCGCCCGAGCCGAGGGACACCTCGGCCAGCAGCCGGACGACCTCCTTGGGGTAGCGGCGCGCGGCCCGCGGGAACTGGGCGTAGGCGCCGGCGTGGAAGCGCAGCTGCCCGCCGAGCCGGCCCAGCGCGCGGGTCGGCGCGCCGAGCGCGCCGCTCACCGCGCCCGCGAGGCCGTCGCCGGAGAGGAGGGCCATGTCAGGCTCCCTTGAGGTTCAGGAACACGGTGGAGATGACGCTGTTGGCCGCGAACAGCAGCATGAACGCGTAGACGACCGTCTGGTTGACGGCCTCCCCCACGCCCTTGGGCCCACCCTTGGCGTTGAGGCCGAGGTAGCAGGCGGTGAGCCCGGCGAGCAGGCCGAAGACCGCGGCCTTGAGCTCGGAGGCGACGAAGTCGCTGAGCCCGACGAGCAGCGTCAGGTCGCTGAGGTAGAGCCCGGGGGTGGCGCCCTGGAGCAGTACCGAGAACACGTACCCGCCGACCAGGCCGACGATCGAGACGACGCCGTTGAGGGCGACGCCGACGACCGTCGAGGCCACCACCCGCGGCACCACCAGCCGCTCGATGGGGTCGATGCCCAACGTCGTCATGGCGTCGATCTCCTCGCGGATCTTCCGCGAGCCGAGGTCGGCGCAGATGGCCGTGGCGCCGGCGCCGGCGACGACCAGCACCGAGACGATCGGCCCGATCTCGCGCACGACCGCGACGGCCGCGCCCGCGCCGGCGAGGTCGATCGCGCCGATCTGGATGAGCAGCTGGTTGACCTGGAAGATGATGATCACGCAGAGCGGGATCGAGACCAGCATGGCCGGGAGCAGCGACACCGTGGTGATGAACCAGGCCTGCTCGACGAACTCCGCGAACCGGAACCGCCGGGTGAGCGCGCGCACGAAGGTGACGCCGCAGAAGCGGTAGAAGTCGCCGAGCACGCCCAGGAGCCGGGTCAGGCCGGGCATCGCCAGCGGGTTGCCGCGGCGGACCGCCTCCCGGGCGATCTCGGTGGCCTGCGGCGTCATGCCGGCGGGCGCCTGCACGGTGGCCATCGCGTCCTCCCTCGACGTGGTGGCCCCTCCCCCCCGGGGGCTGGGTGGCTGGGGACGACCGCGGGGCGGTCGGGGCCCGGACCGGCCTGGGGGGAGGCCGGTCCGGGTGCTCGGGCGCGGCGGACGCTAGAAGAGGCGACGCATCAGCCGCAGCGCGGCGTCGGTGTAGGGCGGGTAGACGAAGCGGGGGTCGGGCCAGGTGGTCTTCACCAGCACCGGCTTGCGGTGGCTGAGCGTCTGGAAGCCCCACTCGCCGTGGTAGGCGCCCATGCCGCTCTCGCCGACGCCGCCGAACGGCAGCTGCGGGGCGAGCACGTGCATGGCGACGTGGTTGAACACGATGCCGCCCGCGGCGACCCGACCGACCTGCTCGCGGACGGCGGCGTCGCCGGTGAAGCAGTAGAGCGCCAGGGGCGCGGGACGCTGCTCGATCAGGTCGATCGCGTCGTCGATCGCGGTGTAGCGCAGCACCGGGAGGATCGGCCCGAACAGCTCGTCGGCCATCACGGCGTCGTCGGGCGCGGGGTCGAGGACCACGGTGGGCGCGATGGTCAGCGCCTCGGCGTCGCTGGTGCCGCCGAGGACGATCTCGCCGCGGGTGCGCTCGAGGCAGCCGACGAGCCGCGCGTGCTGACGCTCGTTGACGACGCGCAGGCCGGCGCCGCGGTCGGCGGTGAACTCCGCGAGGGTGGCGGTGAGCAGGCCGACGAACCGGTCGGCGACCGCGCGGTCGACGAGGACGTAGTCGGGCGCGATGCAGGTCTGGCCGGAGTTCATCAGCTTCAGCCAGGCGATGCGGCGGGCGGCGACCTCGAGGTCGGCGTCGCGGTGCACGATGACCGGGCTCTTGCCGCCCAGCTCGAGCGTCACCGGCGTGAGGGTGGCCGCCGCGCCCGCCAGGATGTGCCGGCCGACCTCGGTGCCGCCGGTGAACAGCGCGTGGTCGAAGCCGAGGGCGAGCAGCTGCTGCGTGGTCTCGCCGTCGCCCTCGACCACCGCGATCGCGGAGGAGTCGAGGTAGGCCGGGATCAGCTCGGCCATGAGCGCCGAGCAGGCCGGCGCCAGCTCGGAGGGCTTGAGGACGGCGCAGTTGCCGGCGGCGATCGCGGCCACCAGCGGGCTGAGCACGAGGTAGACCGGGTAGTTCCACGGCCCGATGACGAGCACCGTGCCGAGCGGGTCGTACTGGATCCAGGCCGACGCGGGTCGCTGGTTGAGCGGCAGCCCGGTGCGACGTCGGCGCATCCAGCGGCGCAGCCGCTTGCGGGCGAACTCGATCTCGGCGGTCGTCGAGGAGAGGTCGCCGAGCCAGGCCTCGGCCGGGGTGCGTCCGAGGTCGGCGTGCAGCGCCTGCGCGATGCGCTCCTCGTTCTCCTCGACCAGGCGGCCCAGGGCGGTCAGCTGCTGGTGCCGCCACTCGTAGGAGCGGGTGCGTCCGGTGCGGAAGGTCGCGCGCAGCCGCTCGTGGGTGGCGCGCAGGGCGTCCGGGCCGGCGGCCGGCGCGGCCGCGAGGACGTCTGCGGCGGAGTCGGCGGCGGAGTCGGCGGTGTCGGCGGCCGGGGGGACGTCGATGCTCACGGGGGACCTCGGATCTCGGGGAGGAGGTGACGTCGCCCGGGGTGCGGTGGACAGACGTCGGGCTGCGGACGACCCTGTGGGCCGCGTCACAGCGGGCTGACCGTAACTGCAGTTCTGAGATGTCCGCAAGGGGCTGCCCCCGGCGTCCGGATGGACCTACACTCCGACGGCCATGAGCCCGCCCGATCCCCTCCCGCGCGCCGTCGCCGAGACGCCCGAGCAGCAGCGCCGCTTCTTCGACGCCGCGCTCGACCTGCTCGGCGAGGAGGGCTACAGCGGCCTCAAGCTCACGCGGCTGTGTCGGCGCCTGGGGCTCACGACCGGCGCGTTCTACCACTCCTTCGCCGGCTGGCGGGCCTTCACCGACGCGCTCCTCGAGCACTGGTACGCCGAGCGCACGCTGGCGGCCGCCGAGCGGCTGCGCGACGAGCCCGATCCCGCCCGCCGCCTCGACCTGCTGCTCGCCGCCGCCCTCGACCTGCGGCACGGCGCCGAGTCGGCCATCCGGGTGTGGGCGGGGGTCGATCCGCGCGTCCGCGGCGTGCTCGACCGCGCCGACCGCGACCGGCTCGACCTCACCGCCGCCGCCTTCGCCGACCTCACCGGCGACCCCGCCCGCGCCCGCCGGCTCGCGCAGACCGCGCTCGCGCTGCTGGTCGGGCACGAGCAGCTCGGCGCGGTGCAGGATCCCGACACCCTCGCCTGGGCGCTGCGCGCGATCCGGCGGCTCGCGCACGAGGCCGAGACCGTCCGCTGAGCCGCCCGCCGACGACGTCCGGCCGGCGGGCCGATGCGACGCGCGGCCGCGACAGTTGGCATCCTGCTCCGGTGACCACCCCCGGCCTGGACGCGCGCGACCTCGACGTGCTCGCCTTCGAGCAGGAGTGGTGGCGGCACGCCGAGGGTCGCGACGAGGCCGTCCGCGCCCGGTTCGGCCTCGAGCCGGTGGCCTACCACCGGCTGCTCGGCGAGCTGATCGACCGCCCCGAGGCCGAGGCCGCCGAGCCGCTGCTGGTGCGGCGGCTGCGCCGGCAGCGCGACGCCCGGCGGCGCGAGCGCGCCGAGCGTCGCCGGGGCTGATCCACCCCTCGACCCCGGGCCGCCTCAGCCGGCGTAGGCGTCGATCTCGCCCAGCACCCGGGCCTGCACGTCGTCGGGCGCGAAGGAGCAGCGCACGGCGGTGCGCGCGAGCTCGCGCAGCCCCTCCTCGTCGAGGTCGAGCAGGTCGGCCGCGATCGCGTACTCGCGGCACAGGTCGGTGCCGAACATCGGCGGGTCGTCGGAGTTGACGGTGACGACGACCCCCGCGTCGCGGAACGCCCGCAGCGGGTGCTCCTCGAGGCTGGCGACGGCCCGCGTCGCGAGGTTGGACGACGGGCAGACCTCGAGCGGGACGCCGGTCTCGGCGAGGTGCGCCAGCAGGGCGGGATCCTGGGCCGACGACGTGCCGTGGCCGATCCGCTCGGCGCCGAGCTCACGCAGCGCGTCCCAGACCGTCTGCGGGCCGGTGGTCTCCCCCGCGTGCGGGACGCTGTGCAGGCCCTCGGCCCGGGCAGCGTCGAAGTGCGGCCGGAACTGCGGGCGCGGGACGCCGATCTCGGGGCCGCCGAGGCCGAAGCCGACGAGGGCGTCGCCGCGGCGCAGGGCGAGGCGGGCCACGTCCAGCGTCACGTCGGCCGCGGGCAGCCCGGACTCCCCCGGCACGTCGAAGATCCAGCGCAGCACCAGACCGTGGTCGCGCTCGGCGGCGCGGCGCGCGTCCTCGAGCGCGTCGAGGTACGCGTCGGGCGCCATGCCGGGGTGGCCCCGGTGGGCGACGATCGAGGTGTACGGCGTGCAGGTGAGCTCGGCGTAGCGCAGGGCCTGGCCCTCGGCCATCTCGCGGGCGACCTCGTAGGTGAGGTAGCGGACGTCCTCGGGCGTCCGGACGAGCGCGACCACGGCGAGGTAGACGTCCACGAAGTGCGCGAAGTCGCGGAACTCGAAGAACCGCGCGAGCTCCGCGGGGTCGCTCGGCACGGTGCCCGGGTGGCGGGCGGCGAGCTCGGCGACGATGCGCGGCGAGGCGGAGCCGACGTGGTGCACGTGCAGCTCGGCCTTGGGCAGGCCGGCGACGAAGGCGTCCAGCCCGCTCACCGCACCGCTCCCAGCACGGAGGCGACGACGTCGTCGACGGTGCGTCCGGTCTGCAGGGTGCCGTCGAGCAGCACCGACGGGGTGCTCTGCACGCCGGAGTCCTGCGCCTCCTTCGTCGCGCCGTCGACGAAGGACTGCTCGGCGCGGCCCTCGATGCCCGGGCGCACGGCGTCCTCCTGCGCCCCGGCCTCGACGGCCCGCGCC
Source organism: Nocardioides sp. TRM66260-LWL (assembly GCF_020075545.1). Classification (GTDB taxonomy): domain Bacteria; phylum Actinomycetota; class Actinomycetes; order Propionibacteriales; family Nocardioidaceae; genus Nocardioides. Next base: position 111,488 of record NZ_JAIQZK010000001.1, on the reverse strand, counting down.
ACCAGCCAGTCGTCGTCGGGGAAGGGACCCCGCTCGTCGGGCTGCTGGGCGTAGAGCAGGTCGTGGAAGCGCAGCGCCACCGCGTCGCCGGCCGCCCGCTTGACCACGGCGAAGGCGTTGAGCGAGCGCGCGGAGTAGTCGCCGGCCTTGCTCAGCAGCACGAACGGGCGGTACTCGACGTACACCTTCCCCTCCTCGGCCAGCCGCGCCAGCTCGGTCTCGGTGGCCTCCTCGAACTGCCGGCAGAAGGGGCAGAGGAAGTCCTCGTAGACGACGACGCTGTGCGGCGCGGACGCCTCGCCGAGCGTGACGCCGTACCGGCTCTGCCCCGCCGGCGGGGCGTTCACCGGGCCGGGGCCGGACGAGCGCGTCACCAGGTAGGCGACGCCGACGACGAGCACCAGGACGCACGCCAGCGTCGCGAGGTTGATCGCGCGGCGACGGCGGGCCGCGGGGCTGAGCCCGGCGCCGGGACGGGCGGGACCGGCAGGTCGGTCGGATCGATCGGATCGGGCGGCCATCGGCACGGGCTCCTCGGGGTGGGCGGGGACGGGGTGACCCGGGGTCGAGGCTAGGCGGCCCGCTCCAGCGGCGGGCACGGCCCCGGGCGGGTCAGATCAGCAGGTGCTGACCGAGCTCGCCGACCAGGTCGACGTGGATCAGCCGGCTCGTCAGCCGCCAGCCGTCGTCGGCCCGCTCGAAGGCGTCCTCGTAGCGGCCGCTGACGATCGGCTGGAGCGCGAGGGAGTCGGTGGCCTGCAGCACGGTGTAGACCGAGCGGGCCGTCGCGGTGCCGGCCGCCTCGTCGACCTCGATGCGGGCGTTCGTGGTGACGTGCCGGGTGCGCGGCGTCCCGGTCTCGGGGTGGATCCGCGTCGTCGAGCGGTACAGCGCGGTGATCGCCTCCCGGCCCTCGGCGACGACCACGGGTCCGTCCGGGCCGTCGGCGAGCAGCCGCGCGTGGGCCAGCAGCGCGCCGACCCCGTCGAGGTCGCCGGCGTCGATCAGCTCCGCGTACTCGTACAGCACGTTCTCGACGGCGCGGGCGGGGTCGGTCACGGGCCGAGCGTAGGGCGGGCGCCGACGTCCGGCGTAGGGTTCGGACCCATGAACGACCGCCTCGTCTGGATCGACTGCGAGATGACCGGGCTCGACCTCGGCGCCGACGCCCTGATCGAGGTCGCGGCGCTCGTCACCGACTTCGACCTGAACGTGCTCGGCGAGGGCGTCGACCTCGTCGTCAAGCCGCCGGCCGCCGCGCTGGAGCAGATGGGCGACTTCGTCCGGCAGATGCACGAGCGCTCGGGCCTGCTCACCGAGCTCGACGCCGGCCTGACCCTCGCCGAGGCCGAGGACGCCGTGCTCGCCTACGTGCGCGAGCACTGCCCCGACGGCAGCCGCCCGCCGTTGGCCGGCAACACCGTCGCCACCGACCGCGCGTTCCTCGGCCGCGACATGCCGCGGCTGGAGTCGTTCCTGCACTACCGCATCGTCGACGTCTCCTCGATCAAGGAGCTCTCCCGCCGCTGGTACCCGCGGGCCTACTTCGGCGCGCCGGAGAAGAAGGGCAACCACCGGGCGCTGGCCGACATCCAGGAGTCGATCGAGGAGCTGCGGTACTACCGCGAGGCCGTCTTCGTGCCCGCTCCCGGGCCCGACACCGACCGCGTCAAGCAGCTCGCCGCCGAGCACGGCGGCTCGCTGACCGGCGCGCGACCGGCCGGCGAACCGCCGATTGAGTGACCCCCCGCGCCATCCCCTACACTTCACGACGGCTCGCGCCAGCGCGGGCCGATGGTGGGTGTAGCTCAGCTGGTAGAGCACCTGGTTGTGGTCCAGGTGGCCGCGGGTTCGAGTCCCGTCACTCACCCCAGTGCCCGTGAGGGCGACAGCGAGCCCCTGACCTGCGGAGACGCGGTCAGGGGCTTTCTGCTCGGGTCGCACCGAGGGACGCCGGATCCCACTCGACCATGGACCGAGCCGCGCCGACGCGGGACCATGGACGCGCCATGCAGATCGCGATCCTCCTCTACCCGGGCTACACGGCGCTCGACCTGATCGGGCCGTACGAGGTGCTGCGCAACCTGCCCGACGTCGAGGTCCGCTTCGTCTGGCACGACTCGGGGCCGGTGGCCGCCGACTCGGGGGTGCTGCTCGTCGGGGCCACCCACACGCTCGAGGAGACGCCGACCCCCGACGTCGTGCTGGTGCCCGGCGGGATGACGACGATGACGCACGCGCGCGACGAGCGGGTCCTCGGCTGGGTGCGGGCCGCGCACCGCACGTCCCGCTGGACGGCGTCGGTGTGCTCGGGATCGGTGATCCTCGCCGCGGCCGGCGTGCTGGCCGGGCAGCGGGCGACGTCGCACTGGATGGCGCTGCCGCTGCTGCGCCCCTTCGGCGTCACGCCGGTCGGCGACGAGCGCATCGTCGGGACGGGACGCATCGTCACCGCGGCGGGAGTCTCGGCCGGCATCGACCTGGGGCTGTGGCTCGCCGGCGAGCTCGGTGGCCGGGAGCGCGCCGAGGCCATCCAGCTGGCGCTGGAGTACGACCCGCAGCCGCCCTTCGACTCGGGCCACTGGTCCAAGGCCAGCGCGGGCACCCGGGCACGGGCGACGTCGCTGCTCGCACGGGAGACCCTGGCCGCCGGGCAGCTGACCGCGCCCGTCCGACTCGGGTGGGCGGCGGCCGTCGGCGCGGTCCGTGCCCGTCGAGGCGGTCGCGGGTGACGGGCGGGACCGGGCCGATCCGCCCTGACCCGGTCGCCGAGGAGGTGCTCGCCCGGCTCGCTCCGCAGATCGGGGACGATCTCGCCGCCTACCGCAACCACGTGCACCGCGGGCTGACCTACCAGCTCGCCATGCTGGGCCTGGCCGAGGCGCCGCCCGCGATCGCGCTCGCCTGGGCGATCCACGACGCCGGCATCTGGACCGGCCGCACCTGGGACTACCTCGACCCGTCGGTGGCGCTCGCGGCGACCCTCGTCGATCCGCTCGGCCTCGACCTGACCGACGACGAGATCGCCCGCGTCGAGCGGATGGTGGCCGATCACCACCGTCTCCGTGCCGTCCGCGACGACCCCTGGGTCGAGACCTTCCGGCTGGCCGACCGCGTCGACGCCACCCGCGGCGTCACCCTCGGCACGCCGCTGCGCCGGCGCGACGTCACGGCCGCCGTCGAGGCGTTCCCCTACCTCGGGTTCCACCGGTTCCTGGTCCGCCACGCGGTCTCGTGGGCGGTGAGGCACCCGACCGACCCGGCGCCGATGCTGCGCTGGTGACGCGTGGGACGAAGGTGACCCGCGGGGCTCTCAACCAGCGGCGAACCTCCAGACGAGCCGTTCGCCGAAGCGCTCGAAGCCCAGCCGCCGCAGGATCGGCGCCGACGTCGGCAGCGCATGCACCAGCGCCAGGCTCGCGCCCCGCTCACGTGCGCTCTCGACACGGCATTCGACGAGCGCCGCGTAGACGCCCTGCCTGCGATGACGAGGCACGACGCCCGCGCCCCACAACCGGGCCACGTCGTCGACGATGCCGTACCCGCCGGCGCCTGCGGGCTCACCGTCGAGGGTGGCCAGCCAGCGGCCGTCCGCCCCGGCCGGGAAGCCCGCTCGCAGCTCCGACTCGTCCGGCATGGCGTGGTCCCAGACCTCCGCGTCGACCCGCAGGACGTCGCGGTACTGCTCGGCGGTGGCGACCTCGGCGACCACGATCCGGCTGGACTCGGGGGCCGGCGCCGTGACGTCGGTGCGTCGGGCGAGGATCTCGATGGTCGCGGTGACCGTCCCGCCTCGCGCTGCGAGCAGCTCCTCCAGACCCGCGGCGCTCACGCCGGCGCCGCTCGTCCAGGAGACCTCCGAGCAGCCGGCGCGCCGAGCGAGATCCTGGACGAGAGCGAGATCCGACGCCGCGGACGGCGTCCCGCCGCGCCCGGGGAGGCCCACGTGCATGACGGTCAGGAGCCCGTCCTTGGCATACGCCTCGAGTCGATCGTCACGGAGGTGACGGGCGTCGGGCGGGAACCACGGCGAGCGCCAGGCCGCAGAGGCTGCGAGGACGCGCCGTTGCAGCTCGTCGTCCATGCACCGGATCCTGCCAGGCCACCGGCCTGGTCACCCGGAGGTCGCTGCGGTCTTCCGTGACGCGTACGGCACCTCGCCGGTCCCTCGACGGTGCCCTGCGCGTCACGGAATGTCGGTTTCCCCGGGCGCCCGGGGAAACCGACACACGCCGGCACGATCAGGCGGCGACGCCGGCGTGCATCTCCCACACCAGGATCTCGGCGGCCTCGGTGGCGGTGACCCGCTGCCCGCCGGTGGCGGTGAACCGGACGGCGTCGCCGGTGGCGAGCGGGCCGGCGCCCTCGAGCGTCACGGCGCCCCGGGGGACGAAGAGGTGCAGGTACGGTGCGTCGGGCAGCTCGACGCTCTCGCCGGGCTGGAGCCGGGCGGCGTGCAGCGCGGCGTAGCGGTTGCGGATGCGGATGGCGGTCTCGTCGCGGTGCGCCGCCATGCCGGAGGCCACGGGCACGAGCTGGCCGGCGAGCCGCTCGGGAGCGATCTCGAGCTGCTCGTAGCCGGGCACGATGCCGGACTCGTCGGGCAGCACCCACATCTGGACGAAGTGCACCGGCTGGCGGTGCTCGGGGCCGCCGAGCGTCCAGGAGTCGTTCTTCTCCGAGTGCAGGATGCCGGTGCCGGCGCTCATCCGCTGGGCCAGACCCGGGTAGATGACGCCGTTGTGGCCGGTGGAGTCCTGGTGCACCAGCGAGCCGTCGAGCACCCAGGTGACGATCTCCATGTCGCGGTGCGGGTGGGTGTCGAAGCCGGTGCCGGCGTCGACGACGTCGTCGTTGTTCACCAGCAGCAGGCCGTGGTGGGTGTTGGCGCGGTCGAAGTGCTGCCCGAAGGAGAACGAGTGCTTGGAGTCGAGCCAGCCGAAGTCGGAGACGAACCGGTCGGCCGCGCGACGCACGTCGATCGACGGGGCGAGCTCGATGGTGGCGTTCATGGTGGTTCCTCTCGGGCCGGGTGCGTCCAGTCTGGACGGCAGGTAGATGACGCGTCAACCACTTAGGGATAGCATCCATTCCATGACCCCCGCCGCCGAGACCGCCGCCCCCTGGCTCACCGACGCCGAGCAGCGCGTCTGGCGCCGCTGGCTGGAGGTGACGGCGGCCCTGCCCGCCGCCCTCCACCGCGACCTGCACGAGCACGCCGGGCTCTCCCTGCCGGACTTCGACGTCCTCGTCCGCCTCAGCGAGAGCCCCGAGGGCCGCCTGCGGGTCTCCGAGCTGGCGGACGCCCTGGCCTGGGAGCGCAGCCGGCTCTCCCACCACCTGCGACGCATGGGCGCGCGCGGGCTGGTCGAGCGGGAGGAGTGCGAGGACGACGGCCGCGGCGCGTACGTGGTGCTCGCCGAGGCGGGGCGCCGGGCGATCGAGGCGGCGGCGCCCGCGCACGTCGCCACCGTGCGCCGCCTCGTCCTCGACCCGCTGCGGGACGACGACCTGGCGCGGCTCGGCGCGATCCTCGACCGGATCGCCGCCGGCCTGGCCTGAGCGGCGACGGACGTCACCTGGGCCGCGCTTCAAGCATTAGGTAAGGTTGGCCTTGCCTAATTCGTCTGGAGGAGACCCCGTGCCCCGCAAGCTCCGTGCCCTCGCCCTCGTCGCCGCGACCGCCGTGGCCCTGCCCGCGCTCGCGGCCTGCGGCGGAGGCGACGACGGCCCGTCGATCACCGTCTACAACGCCCAGCACGAGCAGCTGATCACCCAGATCGTGCCGGACTTCGAGAAGGCCACCGGCATCAAGGTCAAGCTGCGCAACGGCAGCGACCTCGAGCTGGCCAACCAGATCGTGGCCGAGGGCAAGGCCTCCCCCGCCGACGTCTTCCTCACCGAGAACTCCCCCGCCATGACCCTCGTCGACGGCGCCGGTCTGCTCACGAAGGTCGAGCCGGCCGCGCTGAAGCCGATCCCGCGCCAGTACGTGCCGGCCGACCGCGACTGGACCGGCTTCCTCGCCCGCTCCACCGTGCTGCTCTACAACACGCAGAAGGTGCAGCAGGCCGACCTGCCGACCTCGCTGCTCGACCTCGCGAAGCCCGCCTGGAAGGGCCGCGTCGCGTACGCGCCGAACGGCGCCGACTTCCAGGCGATCGTCAGCGCGGTGCTCCAGCTCGAGGGCGAGGACGCCACCCGCACCTGGCTGCAGGGGCTGAAGGCCAACGGCCGGGTCTACGACGGCAACAACTCGGTGCTCCAGGCGGTCAACGCCGGCGACGTCGACGCCGGCATCACCTACCACTACTACTGGGCCCGCGACCGCCAGGAGAACGGCGAGAACTCTGACTCCTCGGCCCTGCACTACTTCACCGACGGCGACCCGGGCGCCTTCCTCAGCGTCTCCGCCGCCGGCGTGCTCGCCTCGTCCAGCAAGCAGAGCGACGCGCAGCGCTTCGTGGAATACCTGACCTCCGCCCAGGCCCAGCAGGCGATGGGCGACTCCTACGCCCTGGAGTACCCGCTCAACCCGGAGGCCTCGCTGCCGCCGGAGGTCAAGGCGCTCGACGCGCTGCAGCCCCCGAAGGTCGACCTCACCCAGCTCAACAGCAGCAAGGTCGTCGACCTGATGCAGCAGGTGGGCCTGCTCTGATCACCGTCCTCGAGCGGCCGACGCCCCCGGGCGCGCCCGACCCGTCCCAGCCGTCCGGCCCGACCGCGCCGCGCGGCGGGGCCGGACGCGCGCGCCCGAAGGATCGCGGCGCCCGCGCTCCGCGGACGCTGGTGCTGACGGCGGTCGTCGTCGCGGCCCTCGCGCTGGTGCCGCTCGGGTTCGTCGCCTACGACGCCGCCGCGGTCGGCCCGCGCGAGGCCTACGACCTGCTGTGGCGTCCGCGCATCGGCGAGCTGCTCTGGAACACCGTGCGCCTGGTCGTCGGCGGCATGCTCGCCTGCGCCGTCGTCGGCGTCGGCTGCGCCTGGCTGGTCGAGCGCACCGACCTGCCGCTGCGTCGCCTGTGGCACGCGCTGCTCGTCGCCCCGCTCGCGGTGCCGGCCTTCGTGACGTCCTTCGGCTGGGTCTCGCTGACCTCCTCGGTGCAGACCTACGCCGGCGCGGTGCTGGTGGTCACCCTCGCCTACTACCCGCTGGTCTACCTGCCGGCGGTCGTGACGCTGCGCGGCCTCGACCCCGCGCTCGAGGAGACCGCCCAGGCCCTCGGCCACGGCCGGCTGGCCGTCTTCGTCCGGGTCGTGCTGCCGCAGCTGCGCCCCGCACTGCTCGGCGGCTCGCTGCTCGTCGGCCTGCACCTGCTCGCGGAGTTCGGCGCGATCCAGATGCTGCGCTTCCCGACCTTCACCACCGCGATCTACGACCAGTACCGCTCCACCTTCAACGGCGGCGCCGCCACCATGACGGCCAGCGTGCTCGTGCTGTGCTGCCTCCTGCTGCTCCTCACCGAGCTGCGGCTGCGGGGACGACGCCGGTACGCGCGGCTCTCGGCCGGCTCGGCGCGGCCGGCCGACCGTCAGCGCCTGGGCCGCTGGACACCCGTCGGCCTCCTCGCCGCGGCCGGGGTCGTGGCGCTCGCGGTCGGCGTGCCCACCTACGCGCTGGTGCACTGGCTGGTCGTCGGCTCCTCGACGGCCTTCCCGGTGGCCGACCTGCTCGCCGCGACCGGCACCTCCCTCGCGCTCGGCGCTGCGGGCGCCGCGATCACCGTCGTCCTGGCCGCGCCGGTGGCCTGGCTGGCGGTGCGGCACCGCGGACGTCTGGCCGGGCTGCTCGAGGGCAGCACCTACGTGTCGACCTCGCTGCCGGGCATCGTCATCGCGCTGGCGCTGGTCACCGCCTCGCTGCGGGTCGTCCCCGACCTCTACCAGACCTACGCGCTGCTGCTCTCGGCCTACGCCGTGCTGTTCCTGCCGCGCGCCGTGGTGAGCCTGCGCGCCGCGATCGAGCAGGCGCCCCCGGTGCTCGACGACGTCGCCCGCAGCCTCGGCACCGGCCCCCTGGAGACGATCCGCCGGGTCACGCTGCCGCTGATCGCGCCCGGCGTCGCGTCCGGCGCTGCGCTGGTCTTCCTCGCGGTCTCCACCGAGCTCACCGCCACCCTCATGCTCGCGCCGATCGACGTCGCCACGCTCGCCACCCGCTTCTGGTCGGCCTCGTCGTCGGTGGCCTACGGCGCGGCGGCCCCGTACGCGCTGCTGATGGTGCTGATCTCGCTGCCGGCCACCGTGCTGCTCGGCCGCGTCTCGGCCGGAGGAGGAGACCGATGACCACCCTCGTGCTCGAGCACGTCAGCCGCTCCTTCGGGCCGGTGCGCGCCGTCGACGACGTCAGCCTGGCGGTGCCGCCCGGCTCGGTGACGGCGCTGCTGGGCCCCTCGGGCTGCGGCAAGACGACGCTGCTGCGCGTGATCGCCGGGTTCCTCGAGCCCGACGCCGGGTCGGTCGCCCTCGACGGTCGCGTGGTCGCCGCGCCCGGACGCTGCGTGCCGGCCCGCGACCGCGGCATCGGCTACGTGCCGCAGGAGGGCGCCCTCTTCCCGCACCTCGACGTCGCCGCGAACATCGCCTTCGGCCTGCGGGGTCGCGCCGGCCGCGGTCGCCGCGAGCGCGTGGCCCGGGTCGCCGAGCTGCTCGACCTCGTCGAGCTGCCGCGGACGTTCGCCGAGCGCGCGCCGCACGAGCTCTCCGGCGGCCAGCAGCAGCGCGTCGCCCTGGCCCGCGCGCTGGCGCCGGCGCCGTCGGTCGTGCTGCTCGACGAGCCGTTCTCCAGCCTCGACGCCGCCCTGCGCGCCAGCACCGGCGAGGCCGTCGTGGCCGCGCTGCGCGCCGCGGGCGCCACCGGCGTGCTCGTCACCCACGACCAGGACGAGGCGCTCTCCCTCACCGACCAGGTCGCCGTCATGCGCGCCGGACGCCTCGTGCAGGCGGCCGCCCCGCGCGAGCTGTACGCCCGCCCGGCGGACGCCGACGTCGCCCGGTTCGTCGGCGGCGCGGTCGTGCTGCCCGCCCGCGCACGCGCCGGCCGGGCCACCTGCGCGCTCGGCGACGTCGCCCTGGTCTCCGAGGCCGACGAGGCCGCGCTCGAGGGCGAGGTCACCCTCGTGCTGCGTCCCGAGCAGCTGCGGCTGACCCCCGAGCGGGCGGCCACGCACGGCGGCGCGCTGGCCCGGGTGATCGACGTCGGCTTCCACGGCCACGACGCCACCGTCCGGCTCGCCCTGCTCGACGACGCCGACGTGCGCCTGCTGGCCCGCACCGACGGCCTGACCGCGCCCGAGCCCGGCGCGCAGGTGCGCGTCGACGTGGTCGGCCCCGCGTCCGCGCATCCCCGGTGATCCCGGTGACATCGACCACCCGGCGCCTTAGGTGAGCCTGGCCTAAGTTATGCTCGGGCCGTGAACCCGACCGCCCCGGACGTGCGCATCGGCCGCATCCTCGGCCTCCACCGCCATGGCGCACGTCCGGCCGTGGTCGGCGCTCACGGCACCCTCGACTTCGACGAGCTGGCGGCGCGCGCGGCCGACGTGGCCGCGGACTGGGGCACCGGTCGACGCCTCGTCGCCCTCGGTCTCGGCCGCGACCTCGACTCCCTGGTCGCCCTGGTCGCCGCTCTCGAGCACGACCACGTCGCGCTGCTCCTGCCGGCCGACCGTCCCGACCAGCTCGAGCGGGCGATCGCGGCCTACGACCCCGACGTCGTCGTCACGCCGGCCGGCACCGTGCACCGCCGCGCGGTCGACGCGCCGCCCGCCCACGACCTGCACCCCGAGCTGGCGCTGCTGCTCACCACCTCGGGCTCCACGGGCAGCCCGAAGCTCGTGCGGCTCTCCGCCGAGGGGCTGCGCAGCAACGCGGCCGCGATCGCCGAGGTCCTCGGGCTGGGGCCCGACGACCGCGCGATCACCTCGCTGCCGCTCCACTACTGCTACGGGCTCTCGGTGGTCACCTCGCACCTGGTCCGCGGCGGCAGCGTCCGGCTGTGCGACGCCTCGGTGGCCGAGCCGGCGTTCTGGTCGGCGATGAGCGACGTGACGACGCTCGCGGCCGTCCCCTACACCGTCGACCTTCTCGACCGCGCCGGGCTGGCCGACCGCGAGCTGCCCGCCCTGCGTCGCGTGACCCAGGCCGGCGGCCGTCTGGCGCCCGAGCGGGTGCAGCACCACGCGCGGCTCGGCGCGGAGCGGGGCTGGGACCTCGTCGTCATGTACGGCCAGACCGAGGCCACGGCCCGGATGGCGATGCTGCCCCCGCACCTGGCCGATCGGCATCCGTCCTCGGTGGGCCGCGCGATCCCCGGCGGCACGCTGCGCGTCGAGCCGGTCGGGCACGACGACCCGGAGGTCGGCGAGCTCGTCTACGAGGGCCCGAACGTGATGCTCGGCTACGCCCGCACCCCTGCCGACCTCGCCCGCGGCCGCGACGTGACGACGCTGCGCACCGGCGACCTCGCCCGGATCCGCGACGGGCTGGTCGAGATCGTCGGCCGCCGCGATCGGGTCGCGAAGCCGTTCGGGTTGCGCCTCGACCTCGACGACCTCGAGCGGCTGCTGCACCCGGTCGCGCCGGCCTGGACGCTGATGCACGACGAGCGGCTGCACGTCGTCACCGAGGAGCGCGGCCGGCTCGCCGCACTGCGCCGCCGGACGCGCGAGGCGACCGGCCTGCCGGACCACGCCGTCCGCGTGGTCGCCGTCGCGAGCCTGCCCCGGACGTCGTCCGGCAAGCCCGACCGGGCCGCGCTCGAGCGACTGCTCGACCAGGGGCCCGACCAGCGGCCCGACCAGGCGCCCGAGCCCGGCGTCGGTCCCGCCGGATCCCGTCCCGAGCGCACCCTCGCCGACGAGGTCGCGCTCGTGCTCGGTCGCGGCCGCATCGACGCCGACCGCAGCTTCGTCGAGCTCGGCGGCGACTCCCTCTCCTACGTCGAGCTCGCCACCCGCGTGGGTCGTCGGCTCCACCGCCTCCCCGACGACTGGCACCGGCTGCCGGTCCGCGAGCTCGAGCGCCTGGCCGCCGCGACGGCGGAGCGCGCCGCGACCCGCACCGGCACCGATCGCCGGCCCCGCGCCGTGCGCCGTCTGGACGGCATGGGCGCGATCGGCTGGCTGCGCCCGGTGCCGACCGAGGTGTCGGTGCTCGTGCGGGCCGCGGCGATCGTGCTGATCGTCGGCACGCACACCCAGGTCTGGGAGGTGCGCGGCGGAGCACACGCGCTGCTCGCGCTGCTGGGCTTCAACCTGGCCCGCTTCCGGCTCGCCGACCCGACCGCCGCCGCGCGCGTGCGCGGCCTGCTCCGTTCGGCGACCCACCTGCTGGTGCCGACGGCACTGGTGGCCGGGGCGGTCGTGCTGACGACCGGCCAGTACCGCTGGCCCACCCCGCTGATGCTCAACGGGCTCCTCGGCAGCGACGCCTGGACCGACGACTGGCACCTGTGGTTCGTCGAGGCGGCGTTCTGGCTGGTCGTCGGCACCGCCGCGCTGCTCGCGGTGCCGGGTGTCGACCGACTCGAGCGACGCCGTCCCTTCGCCCTGCCGATCGGGCTCGCGGTGGCGGGGCTGGTCGTGCGCTACGCGTGGACGGGCGTCGAGGCCGGCACCACGGAGCGGTGCACCCCGGGCGTGATCGCGTGGATCTTCGCGCTCGGCTGGGCGGCGGCGCGCGCCGACACCGCGCGCCGGCGGCTGCTCGTCACCCTGCTGGGCGCCGTGGGGCTGGCCGGGCTCTTCGACGACCCCCAGCGCGAGCTGATCGTGCTCGCCGGCCTGGCCCTGCTCACCTGGGTGCGCAGCGTGCGGGTGCCGTCCGCCGTGGCGACGCTCGCAGGAGGTCTGGCGGGCGCGTCGCTGTGGATCTACCTGACCCACTGGCAGGTCTTCGAGCGCATCGACGACCCGCTGGCCGGGTTCCTCGCCTCGTTCGGCGTCGGCCTCGCGGCCTGGTGGGCGGTGCGGCGGGGCCGCGGCGTCCTGGTCGCCGCCCGCCCCGCCGTCCGCGCCGCCCGCAGGACGGCGCCGACGGCGGACGCGCGGACTCAGTCGGTCGGCTGACCGAAGCGTCCGCGCTGGAAGTCCTGGTACGCCTCCAGGACCTCGGCCTTGGTGTTCATCACGAACGGACCGGCCCAGGCGATCGGCTCGCGGATCGGCCGGCCGCCGATGACGACGACGTCCAGCGCCGGGTGCCGGCTCTCCTGGGAGCGGTCGGCGGCGATCGTCAGGTAGTCGCCCGCGCCCAGCACCGCGGCCTGGCCGGTGCGGATCGGCTGGTCGTCGACGCCGACGGTGCCGCGACCGTTGAGCACGTAGACCAGGGCGTTGAAGTCGACGTCCCACGGCAGCTCCAGGCGGGCGCCCGGCTCGAGGGTGGCGTGGACGAAGGTCATCGGCGTGTGCGTGGAGCCCGGACCCCGGTGGCCGTCGACGGAGCCCGCGATCACCCGCACGAGGGCGCCCGCGTCGTCGCCGGCGAGCAGCGCGACCTCGCCCGAGCGCAGGTCCTGGTAGCGGGGGGTGCTCAGCTTGGCGTCGCGCGGCAGGTTCACCCACAGCTGGAGGCCGTGGAAGAGGCCGCCGGACGTCACCAGCCACTCGGGCGGGGTCTCGATGTGCAGCAGGCCGCTGCCGGCGGTCATCCACTGGGTGTCGCCGTTGGTGATCGTGCCGCCGCCGCCCTGGGAGTCGTGGTGGTCGAAGACGCCGTCGATGATGTAGGTGACGGTCTCGAACCCGCGGTGGGGGTGCCACGGCGTGCCCTTGGGCTCGCCGGGCGCGTACTCCACCTCGCCCATCTGGTCCATCATGATGAACGGGTCGAGGTCGCGCAGGTCGAGGCCGGCGAAGGCCCGGCGCACCGGGAAGCCCTCGCCCTCGTAGCCCTGCGGGGCGGTGCTGATCCGCCGGACCGGACGCGGCTGGTCGCCGAGTCCCGGACGGCGCACGCGGGCCAGGGTGGTGAGGTCGTCGACGGTGATCGCGGGCATCGGGGGCTCCTTCTCACGGGATGATGCAGCCACAACAGTAGTTGAATCTTGAATGTTCCGCGTCGCGCCGACCCGCCCGGACGTGGGACGACCGGTGCACGGTCGTTGACTAGGGTGCCGCGGGTGATCCCCACCCCGGACTCCCCGGCCGGTCCCCTCTGCGCACCACTCCACGACGATCCGCTGTCGGCACCCGGCCCCGCCCGGGGCCTGGACGGCGAGCCGCGCCGCCGCCACTACGACGTCGTCGTCGTCGGCGGCGGCCACAACGGGCTGGTCTCGGCGGCCTACCTCGCCCGGGCCGGGCTGAGCGTGCTCGTCCTCGAGCGCCTGGGCCGCACCGGCGGCGCCGCGGTCTCCGAGCAGGCCTTCGCCGGCCACGACGTGCGGCTCTCGCGCTACTCCTACCTCGTCTCCCTGCTGCCCGAGCGGATCGCCGACGAGCTCGACCTCGACCTGCGCCTGGTCTCGCGCCGCACGGCGTCCTACGCCCCGACCGTCCGCGACGGCGTCGACACCGGACTCCTCGTCGAGCGGCCGGAGGGACGCGCGACGCGCGACTCCTTCCGGGCCGTCACCCGCCGCGACGAGGAGTACGAGGCGTGGTGCGCCTTCTACGGCGGCATCGAGCACCTGGCCCGCGTCGTCGAGCCGACCCTCACCGAGCCGCTCCCCCGGGAGGGCGTGCTGCGGGAGGCCGTCGAGGCCCAGGCGCCGGGCATCTGGGGCGACCTGGTCGAGCGTCCGCTGGGTGAGGCGATCGAGCGCCGCTTCGCCGACGACACGGTGCGGGGCGTCGTCGCCACCGATGCGCTGATCGGCACCTTCGCCTCGCTGCACGACCCGTCGCTGGTCCAGAACCGCTGCTTCCTCTACCACCTGATCGGCCGCGGCACCGGCGAGTGGCGGGTGCCCGTGGGCGGAATGGGCGCGGTCTCCGGCGCGCTCGAGTCCGCGGCGGCGCGCGCCGGGGCGGAGATCCTCACCGGCGCAGGCGTGCACCGCATCCACCCCGGCTCCGGCCCGGGCTCCGCGTCGGAGGTCGTCTGGGACGACGCGGCGGGACGACGCTCGGTCACCGCGGGCCACGTGCTGTCCGGGGTCGCGCCGTGGGTGCTGCGGATCCTGCTGGGCGGCGCCGCCGAGCCGACCGCCAAGCCGGTCGGCGCCCAGCTCAAGATCAACATGCTGCTCGACCGGCTGCCGCGCCTGCGCTCGGGCCTCGACCCGCGGACGGCGTTCGCCGGCACGCTGCACCTCTGCGAGGGCTACGACGAGCTCGCCGAGGCGCACCGCGCCGCGTCGGCCGGACGCCTGCCCGACCCGCTGCCCGGCGAGGTCTACTGCCACTCCCTCACCGACCCCTCGATCCTCGGCGAGAACGACGCCGATCGGCACACCTTGACCTGGTTCGGCCTGCACACGCCGGCCTGGCTCTTCGAGGGCGACCACGACGCCGCCCGCGACCGCGCACGCGACGCCGCCCTCGCCTCGCTCGACCGTCACCTGATCGACCCGATCGCCGACTGCCTGGCCCGCGACGCCGACGGCCGCCCGTGCGTGGAGGTGCGCACGCCGCAGGACCTCGAGGCCGAGCTCGCCCTGCCCGGCGGCCACATCTTCCACGGCGACCTCGACTGGCCCTGGGCGCGCGGACGCGCCCGACTGGACGACCCGGCCGACGCCTGGGGCGTGGCCACCGGCGTGCCGGGCGTGCTGCTCTGCGGCTCGGGCGCGAAGCGCGGCGGCGCGGTGTCGGGGCTCGGCGGGCACAACGCCGCGCAGGCCGTCCTCGCGGAGCGGGGCTGATCCGGACCGCACGGGCCGACTCCGCTCGTCCCTCGATTTCTCCGGCCTGCGGGGCGCTGGTAATGTTCTCTTCGCTTCACCGCACGGGCGCCATTAGCTCAATTGGCAGAGCAGCTGACTCTTAATCAGCGGGTTCGGGGTTCGAGTCCCTGATGGCGTACCACCTCGCGAGGCCCCGACCACCACGGTCGGGGCCTCGCGTCGTCTCCGGGCAGATCCGCGTCGATCCGCGCCGGCCCGGTCCGCCTCGATCCGCACCGGGAAACCGCTCAGGTCGAGCCCGGATAGTCCGATCGGGTCATCTGCGACGGCGGTCGGGTCGACCTGGCCCCCGTCCGTTGTGGAGCAGGCCGACCCCGGCGCATGCTCCTCACGGAGCGCGACGACGCGCACCCGGACCCGAGGAGGACGAGATGGGCATCAGCGCAGCCAGCACCCTGCACGCGCAGTTCGACGACGCCACCGCCGCCGCCCGGGTCGAGATCGCCCGGTCCGAACAGGCGCTGCGCGACCTCCTGCGCCGCTCGGAGCGCCTGCACGGCAGCCACCTCGCCCACACGGCCGGCTCCTGCCTGCTCTGCTTCGCCGACGCCTGAGCGCGACGTCAGACGAACCTGACGACGACCCGCTCCCCCGCGGGGGTGGGCGTGGTCGCCACGTGCGCGAGCACGGGGCCGATCGAGGCCTGCAGCGGCACCAGCGCGTCCTGCGGCCGGTGCCGGACGAGCGGGTCGAGGCCCGCCCGGTGCTTCAGCTCCGCCGAGAGCGCCGGCAGGATCGCCGCGGGCACGTCGAGGAGCTCCTCGACGACCTCGCCGATCCGCAGCCGCATCCGGGCCCGGTCGCCGACCGACTCGCTGACGACGTCGTCGGCGCGCAGCGCGACCACGCGATCGAGGAGCGCCGAGATGGTGGCGCCCGCCGCGGTGTCGGCGCTGGCCGCGCGCGGCTCGCCCGGCGATCCGACGGTCGCCTGCAGGTCGCGCAGCCGCGCGATCGCGACGACCCCCGGCGCCGGCGTGACCGCGACGACGCCGCCGAGGCCCTGGTGCCAGGCCTCGACCGGGACGGCCGCGGAGCCGCTCGCGTCGACCAGGGCGGTGAGGTCGTCCAGCTGAGCGCGGTCGAGCACCGGCAGCTCGTGATGCGTCCCCAGGACCCGGGCCAGCACGTCGTCCGACACGGCGCCGACGCTGATCAGGCTCGCGGCCAGCGGCAGGGCGTCGGCCCGCTCGCGCGCGAGGTCGACCTGAGCCAGCGCGACGACGCCGGCACGGAGCAGGACGCGGGCGAGGCCGTCGTCGACGGCGGCATCGGTCGTCATCGGTCTCCTGCCCCTCGGGCGGCACGGGCGCGCGCCGCGGCGGCAGCCTAGCGGCCGTGGCGCCGACCGCGGCGCGCGTGGAGATGGGCCGGGGCCCGCCCGCCACGGAAGGGCCCCGACACGAGGGGATGCCGGACCCCGCGTCCGCCCGCCACAGAAGAACGCGGGGTCCGGCACATCTGTTTGCCGAGGTCCTGCGCCTGCCCGCCACAGAAAGGCGCAGGACCTCGACAAGTCTGGTGTTGCCGGGCCCCCTGCCCGCCCGCCACAGAAAGGCAGGGGACCCGGCAAGTCTTCTAGGCGGTGCGCTCGAACCAGATGGGAGCGCGACCGAGGTCGTCGAGCGGCAGCTCTCCGACGCCGCCGTCGCCGCCGATCAGCCGGAGGCGGCGTGCCCGGCCCATGGCCGCTGCGTCGCCCTCCATCTCCAGCGCTCGGTCGACATGACGCACACCGTCGGCGTCGGGGACGCCGATGACGCAGGGGGTGCGGACGCTGACCTCGCGGCCGTCGTCGTCGACCAGGACGGCCCAGGCCTCGAGGGGCGCCCCGGCCAGGTCGAGCTCGTCGAGCCGCCGGGTGAGGCCGTCGATCAGCGCGTCGACGCGCTCGACCGCCCGCTGGCAGGAGTCCTCGGGACGCCGGAGGAGCTGGGCGCGGGAGCGGCGCAGACGGCCGAGCGCGTCACGCATCCGGGCGGCCTGCTGCACGTGGGTGGGCTGGGTGGTGCTCATCGGACTGCTCCGTCCTCCCGGGCGGCACGACGCCGCCGGGCGAGCTCGAGGTCGAGGACCGACGCGCTGCGCGCGTCGCGGTCCGTGTCGGGCGCGGTGCGCGCCAGCAGGGCGGTGGTGCGTCGGGACGGGCCCGGAGTCGCGGTCGGCGTCGGCAGGGAGGTCGGACGACGCCGGCCGCGTCGCTCCGGTCCCAGGAGGTAGACGACGTCGTCCTCGGTGTAGGCGATGTCCTCTACCACGCCGTCATGCTGCCCGCCGCGGCGGTCGACGAGCACGACCTGCTGTCCGACGCGGAGCCGGCGCTGCAGGCCCGAGCGGCTGTGCCGCGCGGCGACCGTCGCGGACGGCGACTCGAGCGCGGTGGCCGCGTACGGCGTGAGCAGCATCGGCCGGGTGCCGGGCCGTGCTGCGGAGAAGGAGGTCGGCGGGGTGTCGCCCGCCACGTGCTGCACCCCGCCGACCAGTCGGAGGCGGCCGCGCAGGAACCGGGCCGGGTGGGCCGAGGTGGTGGTCATCCGAGCTCCGTTCCTGTGCTGCCGAGGTGGGCCTGCTGAACTTGCTGATCGGAAATCTACACACAGTCCTGTTGAGATTCCAAGCCCTAACCTCAGATCTTTGTTCATGTTCTCAGCGGCCCTGTTGAGGTTTGGTGTAGATTGAAGCTCATCACCTACGCACGGGTGATCCGACACCTGAAGGACTGCTGACGCTCCATGACCTCCCACCACCGCGCAGGCGCGAGCCGCGTCGCCGTCGTCGGCGCGGGCGTCGCTGGCCTGCGCGCGGCGGCGGTGCTGGAGCGGGCAGGCCTCGCCGTCACCGTCCTCGAGCGCTCCGCACGCGTGGGCGGACGCGTCGCCAGCGACGTCGTCGACGGCCACGTCGTCGACCACGGCTTCCAGGTGCTCAACCCCGGCTACCCGGCCCTGCGGCGCGCGATCGACGTCGAGCGCTTGGACCTGCGCCCTTTCACCGCGGGGCTCGCCCTGCGCACCGACGACGGCCTGCGCCGGTGGGGCCACCCGCTCAAGGCACCGCGCCTGACCCTGGGCACCCTCGGCGCGCTCGGTCGGAACCCCGGCGACGCGCTGGCCCTGGCCCGCTGGCTGCGCCCGGTCCTCGTGGCCGGGCCGGCCGCGCACCGGCTCGCCCGACGGGTCGAGGCGGCCGACGACGTGACGCTCGGCCGCGCGCTGGACGACGCCGGCGTCGCCGGCGAGCTGCGCGAGGCCCTGCTCGGGTTCCTCTCCGGCGTCGTGCTCGACCACCCCGCCGAGGTCGCCAACCGCTACGCCCTGCTCGTGGTCCGCAGCTTCCTGTCCGGCGTCCCGGGGCTGCCCGTGGGCGGCATCGGCGTCCTGCCGCGGCTCCTGGCCGAGGGCCTCGACGTCCGTCTCGACCACGAGGTCGAGACGATCGAGCGCGACGCCGACGGCGCGCTGCTCCGCTCCCCCGCCGGCGACGTCCGAGCGGACGTGATCGTGTGGGCCACCGACGCGGCTGCCGCGCACGACCGGCTCGACCTCGCCGCCCCCGAGCCGCGGGGCGTCGTCACCCAGTGGTGGTCGGCACCGACCGCGCCGGCCGCCGACTCCCTCGTGCACGTCGACGTCCGCGCGGGCCGCGGGCCCCTGGTCAACACCGCCGTCGTCTCGCAGGCCGTGCCCGAGCACGCTCCCGCCGGACGCCACCTCGTCCAGGGCAGCGCGCTGCTCGGCTCGGGCCCGGTCCCGTCGGAGGCCGAGATGCGCCGGCACGCGGGCGAGATCCACGGCGTCGACCCGGGCGACTGGGAGCCCGTCGCACGCCACGAGATCGTCCACGCGCTGCCGGCCACGACCGTGCCGGCCCGCGTGCGGGCCGAGGCCACCTGGCTCGCCGACGACCTCGTCGTCTGCGGCGACCACCGCGCGACGCCGTCGCTCCAGGGGGCGCTGGCCTCCGGGGAGCGCGCCGCGACGGCGGTCCTCGACCGGCTCGGCCTCCCCCGCGACGCCGGAGGTCGCCGTGCCTCCTGAGCCCCGGCCACGGGCGGCCGGATCCGGCCGCCGCACACCGCCACCGACCACACCCGACCGTGAGGAGGACACCATGACGACCGAGGACGACGCCGTGCTGAGCATCGGTGACCTGTCCGAGCGCACGGGCGTCGCCGTGGCGACCCTGCGCATGTGGGAGAACCGGCACGGCTTCCCACGGGCCAAGCGACTGGCCAGCGGCCACCGCCGCTACACCCCGGAGGATGTCAAGGCCGTGCTCGACGTGATGGCCCGGCGTGACGCCGGGTCGCGCCTCGAGGCGGCGATCGCCGACGTGGCCGACCTCGCGCGCCCGGCGGCCCCGTCGATCTTCGCCCGGCTCCGCCAGACCCACCCGCACCTCACCCCGCTGCGGCTGCGCAAGAGCACGCTGCTGGCGCTCTCGTGGGCGATCGAGGACGAGTTCTGCGCCAAGGCCGACCACGCCCGCATCTTCGGCTCCTTCCAGCGCGAGCGGTACTTCAACGCCGCGGGCGAGCGCTGGATCGAGCTGTCCCGGGTGGCGCAGGTCGCGATGGTCTTCGCCGACTTCCCCGACACCCCGGTGCCCTCCGAGCTGCCGCCGGCCACCGGCCCGGTGCCGGTGAAGATCCCGCTGCCGGAGTCCGCGCCCCTGCGGCGCGAGTGGGCGGTCATCTGCGACTCCCGCGAGCTGCCCGTCGCGCTGAGCGCGTGGGAGCTGCCCGGCCAGAGCAGCGTCAAGGACCGCGAGCGGGTCTTCGAGGCCGTGTGGACGTTCGAGCCCACCGCCGTCCGCGAGGCGGCCCGCGCCTGCGCGACCGTCGCCGCCAGCGTCGACGCCGCCGCGGCCGCGCCGGTGCTGCACTCCCTGGCCACCGAGGCCTCGCCGGGCGTCACCGACCTGCGGGCGACCAGCGAGATGGTCGGCCGCATCGTGTCCTACGTCGACGCCTTCGGGCGCTGACCGAGCCGGCACCGGACCGACCCCCACGCCTCCACCGACCCGCCGTCCGTCCCCAGGCACCCGCGGACGGCACCCCCAGGTGGCCCCGGGGCCCGCGGAATCCCACTCCGCCGGCTCCGGGGTCGACCGGGATGCGCGAGAGCCCGGCACCATCACGGTGCCGGGCTCTCGTCTTCTCCGGGGAGGGAGGCGGGGAGGCGCGGTGGACGCGCCGGGGGTCAGGCGCGCGGCGCGCTGACGCCGACCAGGCCCGCGGCCTGGCACAGCTGCGACCACGTCTCGTGGTCGAGGGTCGCCGGCGTGGCGGGCAGCAGGCCCCGCTCGGCCGCCACCGAGGCGACGAGCGAGCCGTCCTCCGTGACGCCCTCGTAGCGGAGCAGGCCCTGGGCGTCGACGATCGGCGCCCAGCCCGCACGCGCCAGCTTCCGCGTCGCATCGACCCAGGCGGCGCCGAGCACCGACTCGTCGTCGAGCCACACGTCGAGCTCCGGGCGGGGGCAGACCACCAGGCCGCACCCGGTGACGGGGTCGAGGTGGGCGGTGTGGAAGCCGCCGAGGACGATCGTGAACACCATGCCCCCTCAACGCGGACGGACGGCGCCGGTTACGCCCCGGGCACGTGACGTATGCCTCCGGGGGCATCCGTGACCTGCGGCGTCGTGCCTCGTTGAGACCGACATGAGCCCCACAGCAGCGATGCGCCGCGAGACCCGACTGCTCTCGGTGACGGGCGCGTGGGTGCGCGGCACCTGGGTCGACGACGCCGTCCTGGAGCACTGCCGCCGCTCGGCGGCCGGCGGCTTCGGCTTCCGCGTCCGCTCCGAGCCGGTGGGCGACGCGCTGGTCGAGGCCGGGCTGGCCCGCCGCGACGACGCGGACCCGCGGCTCCTGACGGGCACCGCGAGGGCGGCCGCCCTCGAGACGCCCGCCCCCGAGGCGCCCGCCCCCACGCCGCGGGCTCCGCGCGCCGGATTCGTCGCCGAGCCGCCGGCCGCGGATCGCGACGGTCGGGAGTTCCTCGGCTTCTGCGCGAGCGCCCACCACGCCGCGCCCGTGGAGGCGACGGTGCGCGGACGACGTCAGCGCAGCGCGACCGACCCCCGTGACACCGAGCCGGCCGCGCTCTGCGACCGCTGCGCGGACCTGCTCAGCGCGGCCGGGTTCTTCCGCGCCCGCTGATCACAGGTAGAGGCCGGTGGCCTCGTCGGCGAGCCGGTCGGCCGCCACCGCGTGGACGTCGCGCTCGCGCATGACGACGTACACCTCGCCCTGCACCTCGACCTCGGCCTTGTCGTCGGCGTCGAACAGCACGCGATCGCCGATCTGCACGGCACGGGCCTGCGGGCCGTGGCCGACGACCCGCGCCCACGCGAGGCGCCGGGCGCCCATCGCGGCGGTGGCAGGGATGACGATGCCGCCGGTGGAGCGCCGCTCGCCGGCCTCCTGGTCGAGCTCGACCAGGACCCGGTCGTGCAGCATCTTGATCGGGGTCTTCTCGCTCACGCGCGACGACCTCAGCGGTTGGCGCGGCGGATCAGCACGATCACGGTGAGCGAGCCGACGACGACGCCCGCCACCTTGACGATGACGTCGGTGCGCGGCTGGCCGGTGGCGGGGTCGACGAACCTCGCCTTCACGCTCGACACCTCGCGGCGCACGATCGTCTGCGGCTTGGCCCGGTAGGCCAGCTGGCCGACGGAGACGGCGAGCCGCTCGCGCGCCTCGGCGATCTCCCGCTCCAGCTGGGCGGCCCTGTCGGCGGAATGCGGCTTCTTGCTCACGGTGAGCACCCTACCGATCGCCCGACGGGCGCCACCTCACCGCACGGGGCGTGGGCGGCGTCGCTCACCCCGTCGGACCCGCCGGAGCAGCGGGAGCGGGCGCACGACCCGGCGCCGGCCCGACCGTCCGCGGATCGAACCCGTAGGGCAGCTCGAGGCGGTGCCGGGCCATCAGGGCGTCGTCGGTGAGCAGATCGCGGGTCGAGCCGTCGGCGACGATCGTGCCGTCGTGCAGGATCACCGACCGCTCGCACAGCTCGAGCGCGTACGGCATGTCGTGGGTGACCATGAGGACGGTGACGTCGAGCGAGCGCAGGATGTCGGCCAGCTCGCGGCGCGAGGCCGGGTCGAGGTTCGACGACGGCTCGTCGAGGACGAGCACCTCGGGCTGCATGGCCAGCACCGTGGCGACCGCGACGCGGCGCCGCTGCCCGAAGCTGAGGTGGTGGGGTGGCCGGTCGACGTGCTCGGCCATGCCGACCTGCTCGAGCGCGGTCATGACGCGGGCGTCGAGCTCCGCGCCACGCAGGCCGAGGTTGTGCGGCCCGAAGGCGACGTCGGCCCGGACGCTGCCGAGGAACAGCTGGTCGTCGGGATCCTGGAAGACCACGCCGACGCGGCGACGGATCTCCTGGAGGTGCTCCTTCGCGACCGGCAGGCCGCTGACGGCCACCGTGCCGGCCCCGGCAGCGAGGATGCCGTTGAGGTGCAGCACCAGGGTGGTCTTGCCGGCGCCGTTGGGGCCGAGCAGCGCGACGCGCTCGCCCCGGTGCACGTGCAGGTCGACGCCGAAGAGCGCCTGGTGTCCGTCGGGGTAGGCGTAGGCCAGGCCCCGGACGTCGAGGACCGGAGTGCTCACGCGTGCTCCGCCGGTGCGGTGAGCAGCGCGGGGACGGGCGCCGCGGCGTGCTCGTGGGCGTGGCCGTGTGCGTGGCCGTGCCCCCGCGGCGCGACAGCCGGCGCCTGCGGACGGTCGAGGTCGAGCGGGATGCGCCCGTCGTAGCCGCGCGCGAGCATCGCCAGGTGCACCCGCTCGCCGCGCTCGTAGGAGCGGATGAAGAGCGCGCCGACCGAGCGGGCCAGCACGCCCCAGTGGCGCGGGTCGCGGGCGGTGAAGCCACGCGCCTCGCGGGCGACCCGCATGCGCCGCATCTCGTCGGTGACGACGTCGAGGTAGCGCACCATGAAGGCCGCGATCTGCACGAGCTGGTGGGGCAGCCGCAGCCGCGCGAGGCCGGCCAGCAGCGCCTGCGGCTCGGTGGTGGCGGCCAGCGTCAGCCCCGCGACGACGCCGAACGTCGCCTTGACGAGCAGCAGCGCGGCCCCCTCGAGCCCGGAGCGGCTGAGCGAGAGGCCGAGGACGTCGACGCGCTCGCCGTGCGCGATCAGCGGCAGCAGCGCGGCGAACACGAGCACGGGCGTCTCGACGACCATCCGGCGCGCGAGGAAGCCGAGGGGCACCCGCGAGGCCAGGACGACGCCGCCCAGCAGCACCCCTTCGGCGAGGTAGGCCCACCACCAGCCGCGAGGGGTGGCGACCACCACCAGCATGAAGCCGAGCAGGGCGAGCACCTTGTGGTGCGCCGCGGCCCGGTGCAGGGCCGAATGGCCGTGGAAGTGCAGGCGGTGCCCGTGGCCGGCGCCCACGTCAGTCGGCCCGGGGGTGGTCGTCGCCGGCGGGGCCCCGGCGCCGGAGCAGCCACGTGGCGCCGCCCGCGATCGCGAGCACCACCAGCACCCCGACCACGCCCGCCCACGGGCCGGCGTACCCGGCGAACGGGCTGCCGTCGCTGACGTGCGGCGTGGCGGCGCCCTCGAAGCCGAGGTCCTGCGCGACCCTGGACAGCCCGTCGGGGGCGGAGTCGGCCCACCGGCTGACGACGCCCGCGAGCACGAGGCTCACCAGCAGGACGCCGAGCAGCACGCGCCGGGTCGAGGCGCGGCGCGCGCTCACGCCTCTCCTCCCGTCGGAGCGGCGGGCGCGGCCGGCGTGGCCACCGGCGAGGTGCGCACCACCAGGGGCGTCGCCGTCGGCAGGCGTCGGGCGCCGTGGACGAGGTCGGGGCGCACCTTGAGGATCGCGGCGACCGCGGCGGCGGTGATGACGGCCTCGCCGATGCCGATCAGCACGTGCACGCCGAGCATGGCCGAGGCGAGCGTGCCCAGCGGCACGTCGACCGTGCCGCCGACCTCGAAGAGGCCGACGAAGACCAGCGCGGCGGCCGGCACGGAGACCAGCGCGCCGAGCCCGGCGAGCAGCGGCACCAGCGACGCGCGCTTCGGCAGCACCGCCTGCAGCACCCGGAAGACGCCGTAGCCGACGAGCACCGTCACCACGCCCATCAGCAGGATGTTGGTGCCCAGCGCGGTGATGCCGCCGTCGGCGAACAGGAGCGCCTGGACGAGGAAGACCACCGAGAGGCAGAGGATCGCCGTGGCCGGCCCGACGAGCACGGCCGCCAGCGCGCCGCCCATCAGGTGGCCGCTCGTGCCGCCCGCGACCGGGAAGTTGAGCATCTGCGTCGCGAAGACGAACGCGGCGACGAGCCCGGCCAGCGGCGCCGTGCGGTCGTCGAGCTCGCGGCGCCTGGCAAGGTAGAGGGACGTGCCGATCGCGCTCGCGGCCACCACGGCGGTGGCGGCGGACGTCGGGGCGTCGAAGAAGCCGTCGGGCACATGCATGCCACGACACTATCGCTGTTGCAAACTCCTTGCAGAAAGGCACCCCTGTGAGCGACCGCCTCTCCCCCGGAGACCCCGCCCCCGACTTCACCCTGCCCACCGACGACGGCTCGCAGGTGTCGCTGGCCGACCTGCGCGGCCGCAAGGTGATCGTCTACTTCTACCCGGCGGCGATGACGCCCGGCTGCACCAAGCAGGCCTGCGACTTCACCGACAGCCTGGCCTCGCTCCAGGCGGCCGGCTACGAGGTGCTCGGCGTCTCGCCGGACAAGCCGGAGAAGCTCGCGAAGTTCCGCGAGCGCGACGCGCTGACGTTCCCGCTGCTGGCCGATCCCGACAAGGACGTCCTGCGGGCCTACGGGGCCTTCGGCGAGAAGAAGCTCTACGGCAAGGTCGTCGAGGGCGTCATCCGCTCGACCTTCGTCGTCGACGAGGAGGGTCGCATCGAGGTCGCCCAGTACAACGTCAAGGCCACCGGCCACGTCGCCAAGCTGCGCAAGGACCTCGGCCTCGACGCCTGAGCGGTCCGCCCCCACTCCTAGACTGCGGCTCGGCCGTGGGGATCGCTCCCGGCGGCCGAGCCGGAGTGGTGGAACAGGCAGACACGCGGGATTTAGGTTCCCGTGCCCCCGGGCGTGCGGGTTCGACTCCCGCCTTCGGCACCCGACGCGTCGCCTCGCGGTCGCGCGACGGGGCAGCAGGTGGTCAGGCCAGCAGGGCGGCCAGCTGCGGCGCGAGCTCGCGCAAGGCGCGGCCGCGGTGCGAGATCGCGTCCTTCTCCTCGCGCGACAGCTCGGCGCTGGTGCGTCCGGGGTGCTCGGGCGCCTCGAAGAGCACGTCGTAGCCGAAGCCGCCCGTCCCGCGGGTCTCGCGGATGATCCGGCCCTCCATGCGTCCCTCGACGACCAGCTCGCCGGCACCGTGGACGACCGCGACGGCGCAGGCGAAGTGGGCGCCGCGTCGCTCGTCCGGCACGTCGGCCAGCTGGGCGAGCAGCAGCGCGTTGTTGCGCTCGTCGGACCTCGGCGGCCCGCCCCAGCGCGCCGACAGCACGCCGGGCATGCCGTTGAGCGCGTCGACGCACAGGCCCGAGTCGTCGGCCACCGACACCAGGCCGGTGGCGGCGAACCCGGCGCGGGCCTTGAGCAGCGCGTTGCCCGCGAAGGTCGGCTCGTCCTCCACCGGCTCGTCGTAGCCGGCGATGCCGAGGCCCGCGAGGTCGTCCAGGCCGACCACCCGCACGCCCGGCACCAGCGGCGCGAGGATGCGCTCCATCTCCTCCAGCTTCTTGGCGTTGCGGGAGGCCAGGAAGACCAGCCGCTCGCTCACGCGCGCCCCGGCCGGTCGAGCGCCTCGCGCTGCAGCCGGGTGAGGTCGGCGCAGCCCTTCGCGCCGAGGTCGAGCAGCGCGTCGAGCTCGGCGCGGTCGAACGGCGCGCCCTCGGCGGTGCCCTGCACCTCGACGAAGCGGCCGTCGCCGGTCATGACGATGTTCATGTCGGTCTCGGCGCGCACGTCCTCGACGTAGGGCAGGTCGAGGCGCGGGACGCCGTCGATGATGCCGACCGAGACCGCCGCGACCGAGCCGGTCAGCGGCTGCGCGGACGCCTTGAGCGCGCCGGTGGCCTTGAGGTGCGCGACCGCGTCGGCGAGCGCGACGTACGCGCCGGTGATCGAGGCGGTGCGGGTGCCGCCGTCGGCCTGGAGCACGTCGCAGTCGAGCTGGATGGTGTTCTCGCCGAGCGCCTGGTAGTCGACGACGGCCCGCAGCGAGCGGCCGATCAGCCGGCTGATCTCGTGGGTGCGACCGCCGATGCGGCCCTTGACGGACTCGCGGTCCGAGCGGGTGTTGGTGGACGCCGGCAGCATCGCGTACTCGGCCGTCACCCAGCCGAGGCCCGAGCCCTTGCGCCACCGCGGCACGCCCTCGGACGCCGACGCCGCGCACAGCACCTTGGTGCGGCCGAACTCCACCAGCACCGAGCCCGCGGCGTGGTCGAGCCAGTGCCGGGTGATCGTGATCGGGCGGAGCTCGTCGTCGGCGCGGCCGTCCTCGCGTGCAGTCATGCCCCGAAGGCTACGGCGCAGGCTCCGGCTGACGCGCCAGGGCCCGCTCCCAGGCGGCCCGCGCGGCCCACGGGCCCAGGTCGCGGGCGCGGCGGCCCATCCAGGGCGCCCCCTCGGTGACCACCCAGGCGACGTTGCGCCGCCACGACGGCTCGATGCCGCCGTCCGGCTCGAGGCTCGGCAGGACGGCGTCGTAGCCCGCCGCCGCGAGCTCGCGGGCGAACGCGCGGGCGAGCATCCGGTGGCCGAGCTCCGAGGGGTGCAGCCGGTCGACCGACCAGCTGGCCCGCTCGTAGACGCCCGCCTCGTGCGCGAGGTCGACCTGCACGCCGCCGTACCGCGCCACCACCTGGTCGTAGGCGGCGTTGACCGCGTCGATGCGCAGGTCGAGCGGACGCCGCAGCGCCGGCGGCAGCCCGAAGACCCGCCCGTGCTCGTGGAACCGCACCGTCAGCAGCGTGGCGCCCGCGTCGTGCAGCCGGCCCGCCACCGCGAGGAGGTCCTCGGCGAAGCGGGCCGGGTGCCAGGTGGAGCGCATCGTGTCGTTGATGCCGACGATCAGGGACGCGAGCTCGGGGGCGTGGGCCACGGCGTCGTCGAGCTGGCGCTCGGCGACCGCGCCGACGGTCGAGCCGCTGATCGCGAGGTTGAGGTAGGAGAGGTCGTGACCGGTCGAGAGGGCCTCGGCGAGGAGCCGGGACCACCCCCGCAGGCCTTCGCGGCCGTCAGGGCCGAGGACGGGGTCGCCGACCCCCACGGTGGTGCTGTCGCCCAGGGCGACCAGGCGCAGATAGCGTCGAGCCACGGCCCCCAGGGTCACCGCTGCGGGGAACCCGGGGGCCGTGGCCGTGCGACGTGTCGGTCAACGTCGGGTGAACCGTCGCCTCAGCGAGTCACGCGGTCACTTCACCTCGGCACGCAGGATGCGCCGCAGGCCGAGCGCCAGCGGGACGACGAGCCACACCGCGGCCGAGACCAGCAGCTGGCCCCACTGCTCGCCGCCGCTGATCGAGAGGTCGCGCAGCGGCACCTGCGCCCGCTGGAAGTCGATGTAGTCGCTGATCGGCTCGAACCAGTCGAGGAACGCGGAGGCGAGGGCGAGGATCGTGGGCACCACGTAGCTGTAGGCGAAGAACACCACGATCGCGGCCGGCGTGCTCAGCAGGAGCGTGGCGAGCGCGAAGCCGCTCGTCATCGCCAGCGACTGGACGATGAGGAAGCCGACGAAGTAGTCCCAGCCGAAGGTCCAGTCGGCGCCGCCGATGCCCAGGCCGAGGAACGCGTTGCACACCGCGCCGATGGCCACCGCCACCAGCGCGGTGGCGACGGTGAGGATCAGGCCGACGACGTACTTGGCGGCCACGACCCGGGGACGCCGCGGCTCGAGCGAGAAGGTGACCATCGCGGTGCGCTGGCCCCACTCGCTCGTGACGAGCATGATGCCGAGCACCGGCAGCAGCACCGCGGTGACGAACGCGGCGACGCCGACGAACGCCCCGAAGTCCAGGCCCGGCGAGTTGTCCTGGGTGATGCCGACCGCGGTGGCGATGCCCTCGGCGAGCACCACCAGGCCCGCGATCGTCCCGAGCAGCCAGAAGCCGGCGCGGGTGTCGTAGCTCTTGCGCAGCTCCACGGCGACCAGGCGGCCGAACGGGACGGGCGCGGTGCCGGAGACGTCGATGGTGCGCGGCACCGCCGCGCCGGGCGTGGGGGTGCTGGAGGTCGTGGTGCTCATCGGACGGCTCCCTGAGTCGGCTGGGTCTGGGCGAACGGGGCGGTCGGGGGCGCGGGCTGCTCGCGCTGGGTGGAGGCGGTGAGCTGGAGGAAGAGGTCCTCCAGGCCGCGCGAGCCGCTGCGCAGGTCGGTGAGGACCACGCCGGCCTCGAGCGCGGCGCGGCCGACGGACGTCGGGTCGGCGTCGACCCGCAGGCCGCCGCCGGCCGGCGTCACGCCGACCCCCGCGGCCTGCAGCGCCGCGGCGAGCCGGTCGTTGTCGAGCGAGGTGACCAGCGTCGAGGGCCGCTCCTCGCGCAGCAGGGACTCCTTGTCGCCCTGGGCGACGATGCGGCCGTGGCCGATGAGGATCATCTCGTCGGCGATCAGCTCGACCTCGTGCAGCAGGTGGCTGGAGAGCAGCACCGTGCCGCCGCGGTCGGCGTACCCCTTGAGCAGGCCGCGCATCCAGCGGATGCCCGCGGGGTCGAGGCCGTTGGCGGGCTCGTCGAGGATCAGCACCGACGGGTCGCCGAGCAGCGCGTGGGCGATGCCGAGGCGCTGCTTCATGCCGAGGCTGTAGTTGCGCAGCCGCCGCTTGGCCTCGGAGTCGTCGAGCGAGACCAGCGCGAGCATCTCGTCGACCCGCGACATCGGCAGGCCCATCGTGCGCGCGCCGAGGGTGAGGATCTCGCGACCGGTGCGCCCGGCGTGCTGGGCCGAGGCGTCGAGCAGGACGCCCACGTGCCGGCCGGGGTTGGGGATGTCGGCGTAGCGGTGGCCGCCGATCGTGACGCTGCCGCGGGTCGGCGGGGTCAGCCCGACCATGATCCGCATCGTCGTGGTCTTGCCGGCGCCGTTCGGGCCGAGGAAGCCGGTGACCCGCCCCGGCTGGGCCACGAAGCTGACGTCGTCGACGGCGGTGTACGCGCCGTACGTCCTGGTGAGTCCTTCGACCGTGATCATGGCCCCACCCTGCCCCGTCGCCGCGGTCCGACACATCGGTCGCGGGTCGCCCTCTCCCCCCGACGAAGGTAGGGGTCGCCCGCCCCCCGACCGACCTGCGACGGTGCCGATCGGACCGGCCGGCCGCCTACCCTGGCTCCGTGACGAGCCGCCCCCGTGTCGAGCGGCCCGACCCCGCGGCGATCCAGCCGCCCCTGAGCGGCTGGCGCCACGGGTGGCGGCTGACGGTCTGCGCCCTCATCAGCCTCGGCGTCTGGCTGCCCGTGCAGGACTCCCAGAGCGGCCGCCGCATGGCGCTCGACCTCGCGCTGGGCCTCGCGTCGTTCGGCCTGGTCTGCCTGCGCCGCCGCTGGCCGATGCCGATCGCGCTGGCCCTCAACGCGCTGACGCTCGTCTCGGCCACCGCGGCGGGGCCGGCCCTGCTCGGCGCGGTGTCGGTGGCGACGCGACGCCGCTACCGCGAGGTCGCGCTCGTGGCCGGCACCGCCTTCCTCGCCGGCGTGGCCTGGAGCCGGCAGACCAGCCCGGAGCCGACCGGCGACCCGTGGTGGGTCGACGCGCTGGTCAACCTCGTGGTGGCCGCGGCCGCCGCCGGGTGGGGGCTCTACCTGGGGTCGCGGCGCGAGCTGCTCTGGACGCTCCACCGCCGGGCCGAGCTCGCCGAGGCCGAGCGGGAGCAGCAGGCGGCGAGCGCCCGGGTCACCGAGCGCGCCCGGATCGCCCGCGAGATGCACGACGTCCTGGCGCACCGGATCTCGCAGATCTCGATGCACGCCGGCGCGCTCGCCTTCCGCGAGGACCTCGGCCCCGACGCCCTGCGCGCCGAGGCCGAGGTCATCGCCCAGCGCGCCCAGGAGGCGCTGCGCGACCTGCGCGGCGTCCTCGGGGTGCTGCGCGACCCCGAGACCGGACGCCTGGTCGAGGGCGCGGCCACCGTCCCGCAGCCGACGCACGCCGACGTCGCCGCGCTGGTCGCCGAGGCCCGCTCGGAGGGGCAGAGCGTCGACCTGGTCGACGCCGTCGCCGCGCCGGTGCCCGACGCGCTCGGCCGCACGGTCTACCGGCTGGTGCAGGAGGGGCTCACCAACGCGCGCAAGCACGCCCCCGGCGCGCTGCTCACCGTCCGCCTCGAGGGCGACCCGGACGCCGGGCTGAGCGTCCTGCTGCGCAACCCGCTGGGCTTCGCCCGGCGGCCCGCCGACGGCGCCCGCCTCGGCCTGATCGGGCTGGCCGAGCGCGCCGAGCTCAGCGGCGGGCGACTCGAGCACGGCCTGAGTGACGGCGCGTTCGAGGTGCGGGCGTGGCTACCGTGGCCCTCGTGAGCCCGCCCGCCTCCTCGTCGGAGTCCTCCCACGGCGACGCCGCGCCCGTGCGCGTCCTGCTCGTCGACGACGACCCGCTCGTGCGCTCGGCGCTCGGCCTGATGCTCGGCGGTCGCGCCGACCTCCGCGTCGTCGGGGAGGCCGGGGACGGCCTGGAGGCGCTGGAGGCCGCCGAGCGGCTGACGCCGGACGTCGTCCTGATGGACATCCGGATGCCGCGCCTGGACGGCCTCGAGGCCACGCGACGCCTGCAGGAGCGCGGCGAGGCGCCGCACGTGATCGTCCTGACCACCTTCGACGCCGACGACCAGGTGGTCGGCGCGCTCGGCGCCGGCGCCGACGGCTTCCTGCTCAAGGACACGCCCCCGGCGCGGCTGGTCGAGGCCGTGCTCGCGGTCGCGGCGGGCGAGCCGATGCTCTCGCCGTCGGTGACCCGCACGCTGATCGAGCGGCTGCGCGACGTCGAGGCCGATCCGCCGGCCGACGCCCCCGCCGACGCGCGTCAGCAGGACGCCCTGGCCCGGCTGGCCGGGCTCACGGACCGCGAGTCCGAGGTGGCCCGGGCGGTCGGGCGCGGCCTGTCGAACGCCGAGATCGCCCGTGAGCTGCACCTCTCGGTGCCGACGGTGAAGGCGCACGTCTCGCGGCTGCTGGAGAAGCTCGCGACGAGCAACCGCACCCAGATCGCCATCTGCGTGCACGACGCCGGCTGGGTCTGAGCCCGCGCCCGGCGGCTCGCGCGCCTCAGACGTCGTAGACGGCGCCGGGCGTGGCGAGCTCGACGGGGCCGTCGAAGGCGGCCCGCGCCTCGGCCAGCGCGACGTCGGAGGTGAACCACGGCGGCACGTGCGTGACGACCAGCCGGCGCACGCCCATGCGCGTGGCGACCTCGCCGCACTCGGTGCCCGTCAGGTGGAGCGCCGGCGGGTTGACGTCGCAGGAGCGGAAGGACGCCTCGGCGAGCAGCAGGTCGGCGTCCTTCGCGACGGCGTCCAGCCCGCCGCACGGGCCGGTGTCGCCGCTGTAGGCGAGCACGGCGCCGTCGGCGCTGATCCGCATCGCGTACGCCTCGACCGGGTGCTCCACCGGCTGGGCCTCGATCGCGAAGGGGCCGATCGTGATCGGGCCGGCCCAGGTGAGGAAGTCGAACTCCTCGTGCATGCCGGGGTCGAGCTCGAGGTCGTAGGCGCGGGCCATGCGGTCGGCGGTGGTGCTCGGCCCCCAGACGGGCAGCCGCGGCTGCGCGCCCGTCGGGTGGTACTTGCGCATCACGTAGTAGCCGCACAGGTCGAGGCAGTGGTCGGCGTGCAGGTGGCTGAGCAGCACGGCGTCGATGCCGAGCGGGTCGGTCAGCCGCTGCAGCGGCCCGAGGGCGCCGCTGCCGAGGTCGAGCAGCAGCCGCCAGGTGCGCGAGCCGGTGCCGTCGTCGTGCTCCGCCTCGACGAGGTAGCTGCTGGCGGCGGCGTCCGGGCCGTTGTAGGAGCCGGAGCAGCCGAGGACCGTGAGCCTCATGCGGACCCTCCCCCGAGCCGCGCGGACGCAGCCGCCAGAGCGCGCCGGAGGGCGCGGGCGGGGGTCCGGACGGGCATGGGACCCAAGGTTAGGTCATGCGCCCCTGGACGTCCGGGCCTCGGGATGCATCTCACGTCGGCGGGACGCGTCGCGCGGACCGCGGCGGCGTCAGGCCCAGAGCTGGCCCTCGAGACGGTCCTCGGCCTCGTCGATCGTGCCCTCGTAGGCGCCCGTGGAGAGGTACTTCCAGCCGCCGTCGCAGACGATGAACGCGATGTCGGCGGACTCGCCGGCCTTGATCGCCTTCGCCGCCTGGCCGAGCGCGGCGTGCAGGATCGCACCGGTCGAGACGCCCGCGAAGATGCCCTCGAGCTCGAGCAGCTCGCGGACCCGGCGCACGGCGTCCCGCGGGCCGACGGAGAAGCGGGTGTCGATCAGGTCGGCGTCGTAGAGCTCGGGGACGAACCCCTCGTCGAGGTTGCGCAGACCGTAGACGAGCTCGCCGTAGCGCGGCTCGGCGGCGACGATGCGGACGTCGGGCTTCGCGCGCCGGAAGAACCGGCTGACGCCCATGAGCGTGCCGGTGGTGCCGAGGCCGGCGACGAAGTGGGTGATCGAGGGCAGGTCGGCCAGCAGCTCGGGGCCGGTGCCGTCCTCGTGCGCGAGCGCGTTGGCCGGGTTGCCGTACTGGTAGAGCATGACCCAGTCGGGGTGCTCGTCGGCGATCCGCTTGGCCACCCGGACGGCCTCGTTCGAGCCGCCCGCCGCCGGCGAGGAGACGATCTCCGCGCCCCACATGCGCAGCAGCTGGCGCCGCTCCTCGGAGGTGTTCTCCGGCATCACGCACACGATGCGGTAGCCCTTGAGCTTGGCCGCCATCGCCAGCGAGATGCCGGTGTTGCCCGAGGTGGGCTCCAGGATGGTGCAGCCCGGACGCAGCGTGCCGTCCTTCTCGGCCTCCTCGATCATCCGCAGCGCGGGGCGGTCCTTGATCGAGCCGGTGGGGTTGCGGTCCTCCAGCTTCGCCCACAGCCGCACCTCGGCGCCGTTGGGCAGCGTGCCCGGCGAGAGTCGCGGCAGCCCCACGAGGGGCGTGTTGCCCACCGAGGTGAGGAGGTCGTCGAACCTCGCCATGGCTGCTCCTGTCCGTCGCCGTGCGCCGAGCCCGAGGCTCAGGCGGCGCCGCCGGCGACGGCCGGGAGGACGACGACCTGGTCGCCGTCGGAGAGCGACGCCTCGAGGCCGCCGAGGAAGCGGACGTCCTCGTCGTTGACGTAGATGTTGACGAAGCGGCGCAGGTCGCCGTTGTCGACGAGCCGGTCCTTGATGCCGGGGTTCTTGGCCTCGAGGTCGTCGATCAGCGCGCTGAGGGTGGCGCCGTCGGCCTGGACGGCCTTCTCGCCGCCGGTGTAGGTGCGGAGGATGGTCGGGATGCGGACCTCGACGGACACGGGGTGCTCCTGCTCTGTTGGGTTCCCGGAGGGATCGGGACGATCGGTGGCGGTTCGGTGGCGGGACGGCCGGCGTCAGCCGGCGGGGCTCAGCTCGGGCACGACGACCACCTCTTCCTCGGTGACCTCGCCGTCCACGATCCGAAAGGACCTGAACTCCACCGGGCCGTCGTTATTCCCGTGCTCGCGCGTGCTGACGAGCACGTAGTGGGCGTTCGGCTCGCTCGCGAGGCCGATGTCGGTGCGGCTCGGGTAGGCCTCGGTGGCGGTGTGGGAGTGGTAGACGACGACCGGCTCCTCGTCGTTGGCCCACATCTGCTTGTAGAGGTCGAGCAGCTCGGTGGAGTCGAACTCGTAGAAGGTGGGGCTGCCGGCGGCGTTGACCATCTCGACCAGCCGGGTCGGACGGTCGCTGCCCTCGGGACCCGCGACGATGCCGCACGCCTCGTCGGGATGGTCGCGCTTGGCGTGCGCGACGATCGCGTCGTAGGTGGCCTGGTCGAGGGTCAGCACCGTTCCAGCGTAGGGGCTGGGGCCCGGGCGGCCCGCGTCAGCCCAGGAAGCGGGCCGCCTGCTCCCCCGACGTCGCCGCGTCGACCCGCGCGCGGTGGTCGGCCGACAGCGGCGGCAGGGCGTCGAGCGGCCACCAGGCGACCTCGAGGTTCTCGTCGTCCGCGACGTGCGGCTCCCCGGAGACCCACGCGCACGCGAAGGCGAGGTCGAGGTAGACCGACCGGTCGCCGTTGGGGTACTCGCGGACGTCGGTGCACGCCACGCCGGCCAGGCGCTCGACCAGAATCTCGACCCCGCACTCCTCCAGGGCCTCCCGCGCCGCGCCGACGGCCGGCTCCTCGCCCGGCTCGAGGATGCCGGTGATCGGCGCCCACTCGCCGGTGTCGGCCCGCCGCGTCAGCAGCACGCGGCCCTCGTGCACGACGACGGCCGTCACCCCCGGCAGCCACAGCAGCTCGTGGCCGATGCGCTCGCGCAGCGCCAGGACGAAGTCGGGGGTCGGGCTCATGGGGCGACCCTAGGGGGCCGCCGGGCGGGCTCAGCCCTCGAGCGCGTCGACCAGCGTCGACTGCAGGCCGCCGAAGTAGTCGTAGACGTCGAACGCCCACACCCGCGGGTCGTCGTCGGGGAGCGCCTCGAGCCGGACGTGGTCGTGCTCGTCCTCGATCTCGAGGCGGACGGCCAGGGTCAGCCGCAGGTCGTTGAGGCAGCGCAGCCAGGCCATCGCCTCGGCCTGGTCGAGCTCGAGGTCGATCATCAGGTCGTCCTCGTCGAGCTCGGCGGGCAGGCCGGCGTCCTCGAGCAGGTCGATGACGGTGCTGGCCGCGGCCACCTTGCCCGAGCGCAGCGACTGCTCGGTGTAGCGGCGGAAGTCGCCGGCGGCCTCCTCGTCGTCGGCGTAGGCCGTCGGGAAGAGCCGCGCGAGGGCGGGGTCGTCGGGCTCCTGGCTGGGGCCGGAGAAGTCGAGCATCGCCTCCAGCGGGTCGTCGGACTCCGTGGGGGCGGCCACCTGGTCGCGGAGCAGCTCGATGAGCTGCGAGGCCATCGACCGCAGCAGGTCGGCCTCCAGGCCGGTGAAGGTCGCGATGATCGCGCCGGAGCGGCGGTGCCGGACGAAGCCGCTCACTCCTGGCGCTCCAGGGTGGCCCACAGGCCGTACTCGTGCATGGCCTGGACGTCGCGCTCCATCTCCTCGCGGGTGCCGCTGGAGACCGCCGAGCGGCCCTCCTCGTGCACCTGCAGCATCAGCCGCTCGGCCTTCCTCTTGTCATAGCCGAAGTGGCGCTGGAAGACGAAGGCGACGTAGTTCATCAGGTTGACGGGGTCGTCCCAGACGATCGTCACCCATGGCGTGCTGGGGACGGTCGACGTCTCGTCGACGAGACCGGGATCGACCTCGACGGGGCTGGGCGCGGACACGTCCCCATGCTGGCACACGCGCCCGGCGTCGTCCGGTCACCCCGTCGGGACGCGCGATCGTCGGCGCCGAGCCCTAGGTTGTCGCCGTGTCCGAGCCACCGACCGCCGTCTCGACCGCCCTGCTCACCGATCACTACGAGCTGACGATGCTGCAGGCGGCCCTGGCCTCCGGCACGGCGTCGCGGCGCTGCGTCTTCGAGGTCTTCGCCCGGCGCCTGCCCGAGGGTCGGCGCTACGGCGTCGTCGCCGGCACCGGGCGCGTGCTCGACGCGCTCGAGGCGTTCCGGTTCGGCCCGGCCGAGCTCGACGCGCTGGCGGACGTCGTCGACGAGCGCACCCTGGCATGGCTGGCCGACCATCGGTTCACCGGCGACGTCTGGGGCTACGGCGAGGGCGAGGTGCACGTCGCCGACTCGCCGGTGCTGGTCGTCGAGGGCACCTTCGCCGAGGCGGTGCTGCTGGAGACGCTCGTGCTCTCGATCCTCAACCACGACTCCGCGATCGCGGCCGCCGCCTCCCGGATGACGCTCGTGGCCGGCGGTCGGCCGTGCATCGAGATGGGCTCGCGGCGCACGCACGAGGAGGCCGCGGTGGCCGCGGCGCGGGCGGCGTACGTGGCCGGCTTCGCGGCGTCGTCCAACCTCGCGGCGCGGCAGCGGCACGGCGTCCCGACGACGGGCACGAGCGCGCACGCGTTCACGCTGCTGCACGACTCCGAGACCGACGCGTTCCGCGCCCAGGTGGCCTCGCTGGGCACCGGCACGACGCTGCTGGTCGACACCTACGACGTCGCCGAGGCGGTGCGCCGCGGCGTCGAGGTCGCCGGCCCCGGGCTGGGGGCCGTGCGCATCGACTCGGGCGACCTCGGCGTGCTGGCGGTCGAGGTGCGCCGCGAGCTCGACGCGCTGGGCGCGCACGACACGCGCATCGTCGTCACGAGCGACCTCGACGAGCACGCGATCGCGGCCCTGGCCGCGGCCCCGGTCGACGGCTACGGCGTGGGCACCCGGCTCGTCACCGGCAGCGGCCACCCGACCTGCGGCTTCGTCTACAAGCTGGTCGCCCGCGAGGGGGCCGACGGCGGGCTGGAGCCGGTGGCCAAGCGCAGCCCGCACAAGGCGTCGACGGGCGGGCGCAAGTGGGCCGGCCGGCGGGTCGTCGGCGGGCGCGCGCAGGCCGAGGTGATCCGCCGCTCCCCCGACCTCGGGCCGGACGAGCGTCCCCTGCTGCTGCCGCTGGTGTGCGAGGGCGAGGTCGTCGGACGCGAGCCGCTCGAGGCCGCCCGCGCGCGGCACGCGGCCAGCGTCGCGGAGCTGCCCGTCGCCGTGCGCTCGATGGCGCGCGGCGAGCAGGCGATCCCGACCGAGCACGCGTGAGCGTCCCGGCGGTCGACGGCCCGGCCGGCCGGGCGGCCTGCGCGGTAGCGTCGCGGGCATGAGAGCGCTGATCGTCGTCGACGTGCAGAACGACTTCTGCGAGGGCGGCTCGCTGGCCGTCACGGGCGGGGCGGGCGTGGCCGTCAAGGTGGCCGAGCTGCTGACCGATCCCGCCGCGCGCGAGGGCTACGCGGCCGTCGTCGCGACGCGCGACCACCACGTCGACCCCGGAGCGCACTGGTCGGCCTCGCCCGACTTCGTCGACTCGTGGCCGGTGCACTGCGAGGTCGGGACGCCTGGCGAGCGGTTCCACCCGGCGTTGGCCGAGATCGCCGACGACGCCCTCGATGCCGTGTTCCTCAAGGGCGAGCACGTCGCCGCCTACTCGGGCTTCGAGGGCGCGTCCGAGGGCCGTCGGCTCGGCGAGTGGCTGCGCGAGCGCGGCGTCACCGCCGTCGACGTCTGCGGCATCGCCACCGACCACTGCGTGCGGGCCACCGCGCTCGACGCCGTCCGCGAGGGCTTCGCGGTGCGGCTGCTCGAGGGCCTGTGCGCGGGCGTGGCACCGGAGACCACGGCGGCGGCGCTCGCCGAGCTGGACGCCGCCGGAGTCGTCCGTGTCTGAGCCCTCCCGGTTCCCCGACGCCCCGGCCGACTTCGACGTCGAGGCGGCCGTCCGGGTCGAGCAGCGCGGGGCCGCCCGCTGGATCACCCTCGACCGGCCCACCGCCCTCAACGCCCTGAACGCGCCGATGCTCGAGCGGATGAGCCACGCGGTGGAGTCGGCGCAGGCCGACGAGGCGGTGCGCGTCGTCGTGCTCACCGGGACCGGCCCGGCCTTCAGCGCCGGCGCCGACATGGAGTCGCTGCGGGTCGCGCCCCAGCATCCGCAGGCCACGATGGACGGCGCGCACCGCCTCGTCCGGGCCGTGGTGTCGGTGGACGTGCCGGTGGTCGCCGCCGTCAACGGCGTCGCGGCCGGCGTCGCCTGCTCGGCCGCGCTGGCCGCCGACCTCGTCGTCGCCGCGGAGTCGGCCGCGTTCCTGCTGCCCTTCACCCGGCTCGGCCTGATGACCGACGGCGGCTCGTCCGCGTCGATCGTCGCCGCCATCGGCCGGGCCCGCACGATGCGGATGGCCCTGCTCGGCGAGCCCCTGCCCGCGGCCGACGCCCTCGCCGCCGGCCTGATCACCCACCTGGCGCCGGACGCCGAGCTGGAGTCCCTCGTCACCTCGCTGGCCGAGCGGCTCGCGGCCGGCCCGGCCCTGGCCCAGACCGCGATCAAGCGGGCCGTCAACGCCACCGCCCTGCCCGCCTTCGAGCAGGCGCTCGACCGGGAGAGCTCCGGCCAGCAGGCGCTCTTCCGCACCCGCGACTTCGGCGAGGGCCTGGCCGCCTTCGCCGAGCGTCGCCGGCCGGTGTTCCGCGGCGAGTAGCCCTTGTAACGCGGAGTTCGGACCATCTTCGCTCCCTGAATTCGGGGTGCACAGATGAGCCGAACCCCGCGTTACATCAGGGCAGTCGGTCACGCCACCCGCCTCGCCCCCACCCGGTAGGCCGCGAGATCGCTCAGGTCGCGTCCGTAGAGAGCGTCGGCGTGAGCCAGCGCTCGTCGGAGTCGCGCCTGGGTCGCCCGCCACTGATCCGGCCGCAGGTCTTCCCAGACGATCCGGATCACGATCAGGCCGAAGGAGCGGATGAAGTCCTCGCGCACCTTCTCCTCAAGGACGATCTCCTCGACGGCACGTGCTGCCAGGCCGCCGTCCTCGATCGACCGATACTTGACGCGGCCGTCGAACTCGACGACGAGCCGACCGATGCGAAGGTCGCCCCAGACAGTCCGGCCGTCACGCCGCAGGCCGAACTGGGGCTCCACCGGTCCGGCTCCGAGCTGGACGAGCATCAGCCGGGTCAGGGACTCTCCCGGCGATTCGGCTCGTCCGTCCGACAGCTCGAGGGCTTCGCGCACCACTGTCACGCCCGGCCAACTCCGCATGGCGGCGACCGTCGCCTGGAGATCGGCAACGCGGGCACCGCGTCGACGGGCGGCGTCGAAGGCGACCAGCCCGGCTCGGAGACCGTGCTCGCGGGCGATGTCGGCCGCGACTCGCTCGACACCGAACCATGCCTCCTCGAGGTCGCCTTCGACCTGCCATGCCTCGAAGGGGGCCTTATGGTGCTTGACGCCGTGCCGCGTGCGACCGCCGTGAACACCGAAGCGCGTCAGGTGGACGAGGTCGACCGGCTGCCTGAGCGTGGGCAGGCCGAGCAGCAGGGCGGCTGAGTCATGGGAGATGACGTGCGGCTCGCGGACCAGTGCGCTTGCGGCGCGAACCTGCATGACGGCCCGCTGAGGAAGGCTCGCGGCCTCCCAGGCCTCGCCGGTGGTGTAGACGCTGCGTCGCACCGCCATGAGCTCGCCGGATCTCAGAGCCCGGTCGACGCTGACGCCGGCGACCCCCTCCCCCACGAGCTGAGCCCGCAACACGAGCCCGTTCTGACCGGCCATCCGGTGTGAGATCTCGCTGATCATGCCGCGAGCGTGCAGGCACCATCGACGCCCCCGCCATGTCCGTCCTCGATCTGGGGGCCCGCCCGTCGAGGTGGTGGCTGTGGACCGTCAGCGGCGCCCTCCAAGCGCATGTAACGCGGGGTTCCAGCCCTCTGTGCGACCCAAATATCGGGTGCACAGATTGGTCGAACCCCGCGTTACATGCCGAGCGGCGGCCCGCCTCAGGACACGTTGATCGGCTGACCGCCCGACACCAGCCGCCAGTCGACGGAGGCGAAGTCGGCGGGGTCGATGGTGTGGTGCGTGGTGACCCAGTCGATGAGGAGCTGGCGGATCTCGACCTGGGCGTTGTAGACCACCGGCGCGGTGGAGACCGCGGGGAAGCCGCCGCCGCCGGACTGGCGGTAGTTGTTGACCGCGAGCACGAACCGGTCGGCGTCGGCGACCGGCCGTCCGCCGTAGGCGAGGTCGCGGATGCGGGAGCCGGGGGCGGCGGCGACGTCGATCGCGTACGTCAGCGGCGCGTCGAGGCCGGCGACGGAGTCGAAGTTGTAGTCGGGGGTGCCGTTGGGCGCGGTCGGCGACGGGGCGTTGGTGAGCTGGTCGATCGTGAACGGCCCGGTGCCGGAGACCTGCTTGAAGTAGCGCGCCGAGTACTCGAGGTACGCCCGGACATCGGCGCCGGTGACCCGGACGGCGAGCAGCGTGTTGTCGTAGATGTAGAGCCCGGCGACGTCGCGGACCGTGACGTCGCCGGAGGGGAACGAGGCCGAGCGGTTGAACGGCGCCGCGATCGAGAGCACCGGCAGCGCGGCGTCGGAGCCGGTGAGCGCGGCCTTCACGGCGTCGGCCTGCACGTGGTTGACGAAGTCGATGATCGGCACGTCCTCGACGACGGCCCGGGCGGCGGACAGCTCGGTGGTCGAGGTGCCGATCTTCGAGTTCACGTAGGCCACGACGGTGTCGTGGGCGCGGCGGACGGCCCGGCTGACCTGCGGGTCGGCGTCGACGGTGTTGGAGTTGAGCACCTGCGAGGTGGCCGAGGCCAGCGCCCAGCGGCGGCGGCCGTGGCGCCCGGACCGGACCAGCTCGACGTCGAGGTCGAGCACCGCCAGCCGCATGCCCCAGTACGACGGCTCGCACAGCAGCACCTGCTGGCCGGTGGTCTCGTTGGCCACGTAGCGCTGCGCGATCTCCTTGTGGGCGTGGCCCACCAGGATCGCGTCGATGCCGGGCACCTGCGCGGCGAGCAGCGACGAGGCGTTCTCGGGGTACGGCAGGGCGTCGCCGTAGGAGCTGGAGGTGTCGGCGCCCGAGTGCGCCGCGACGACGACCAGGTCGCAGCCGCGCCGCCGCATCTCGGGGACGAACCGCTTCGCCTGCTCGACCAGCCCCGGGAAGGCCATGCGGCCCTCGACGTTGGCCTTGTCCCAGATCGCGATGCCCGGGTTCGTGAGCCCGAGGACGCCGACGGTCAGCGGCCGGCCGTGCACCCGGAAGCGCTTGACGACGTAGGGCCGGAACACCGGCCGACCGGTGGCGGGGTCGACGGCATTCGCGCCGAGCAGCGGGAAGTCGAGCTGCGACTCGAAGGTGCGGAGGGTGTCGATGCCGTAGTTGAACTCGTGGTTGCCGAGCGCCGCGGCGTCGTAGCCGACGAGGTTCATCGCGGTGGCCATCGGGTGCGTCGAGCCCTTGGTGATCGGGTCGATGCGCGCGTAGTAGTAGGCCAGCGGGGTGCCCTGGATGGTGTCGCCGGCGTCGAGGGTGAGGATCGGCTCGCCGCGCCGCTCGGCCCGCACGGCCTTCACCAGGGTGCGCACCTTGGCCAGCCCGATGTCGTCGTGCGCCGCGTTGTCGAACTCGCGGTTCTTGAAGTAGTCCCAGTTGTAGACGTTGCCGTGCAGGTCGGTCGTGCCGAGCACGGTGACCCGCGCCCGTCGCGACCCGTGGCCGTGACGACCGTCGTCGCCGTGGGCGCTGGCCGGCGCGGCGAGGTAGCCGGACGCCGCGAGCGCGGCCGCGCCGGTGACGGCACCCCGGCGGGTCACCGGCGAGGGGGCGGCGGAGGGGACGGGGGCAGGCGCGGGCGCGCCGGAGTGCTCAGACATGGGGATCCTCCCGAGATCGGTCCGGTCGGGAGACAACCTAGGCCGGACGAGCGCGAGGCGACCACCCGGTGGACGCCCGGTGAAGAGCTCAGCACCAGCGACGCACCACCTCGCGCACGACCGTGATGCGACGCGCCGTGGCGACGCCGAGGTGCCGCTCGACGAGCGCGTTGGTGAGCCGGGCACGGTGGTACTCGGCGCCGAGCAGCAGGTGCACCGCGCGTCCGGCCACGACCGCGGACTCCCCCGGGCCGGCGGCCGCCCGGAGCGCCGCGACGGCGTCGGCCGGAGCCTCGGCCTTCAGGAACGAGACGTGGTGCCCCGCGTCGGAGCCCCGCTCGGCGTCGATCGTGTCGGCCCGCGCGACGACCTCGCGGAGCTCAGCGGGGCTCAGCACGATCGTCGGCACCGCGAAGCCGGCGGCCGCCTCGAGGGCCGCTTCGAGAGCCGCCTCGACCTTCGCCCGCGACCGCAGCGGCGACGTGAGCCGGACGTTGCCGGTGTTGAGGTGGGTCTCGACGCCCGTGCCGCCCGCCGCCTCCGCAGCCGCGCGCACCGTCGCCATCGGCACCGCGCGGGTGGCGCCGAGGTTGATCGCGCGGAGGAAGGCGACGTGCACGGGCATGGCCGCAGCCAACCACCGGACGCCGACATCGACCATCGCCGAGCCGTCGGCTGGAAACGCATAGGCAGCCTATGTATAGTCGAGGGCATGCCCGCCGACGCCCGCCTCGCCGCCCTCAGCAGCGAGCTCGTGATCAACGCGGGCCGCCTCGTCCGGAGCCTGCGGCAGCGTCGCCGCCTGAGCGCCGGATTCCGGGTGCTCTCCACGCTCGACCAGTTCGGGCCCCTGGGCGTCACCCGGCTCGCCGAGATCGACCAGTGCAGCCAGCCGACGATGTCCGGGCTCGTCTCGGGTCTCGTCGA
Source organism: Nocardioides sp. TRM66260-LWL (assembly GCF_020075545.1). GTDB lineage: Bacteria > Actinomycetota > Actinomycetes > Propionibacteriales > Nocardioidaceae > Nocardioides. The sequence goes on along the minus strand of NZ_JAIQZK010000001.1, from coordinate 69,303 downwards.
CCGCGGCCTGGTCGTCAAGGCACCGCATCCGGACGACGCCCGCGCGAGCGTCGTCTCGCTCACCGACGCCGGACGCGAGGAGCTGCGCGCCACCCGCGCCGCCAACGCCGACGTCGTCGCGCACCTCGTCGCCGCGAGCGGTCACACCGCCGACGACGTGGCGATCGCCGTCGCCGTGCTCCGCGACCTGCTCGACCAGCAGGACGCCGAGCACGCCGCGACCCCCGGCACCCCGCTCCAGCCCGTCACCGCCGGCACCCCGGCCCCGACCCAGGAAGGTCCCCGATGAGCCACACCACCGCCGCTCGCGGCGTCCCCGCCCACGCCCAGCCCGAGGCCCCCGGCGGGCCCGAGGCGCAGCAGGGCTCCCTGCTGCGCCAGCCCCGCGCCGTGTGGGCCGTCGCCTTCGCCTGCGTGATCGCCTTCATGGGCATCGGGCTCGTCGACCCCATCCTCAAGGACATCGCCGCGAAGCTCGACGCGACCCCGAGCCAGGTGTCGCTGATGTTCACCAGCTACATGGCGATCATGGGCGTCGCGATGCTGATCACCGGCGTCGTCTCCAGCCGCATCGGCCCCAAGCGCACCCTGCTGGCCGGGCTCGTGCTGGTCATCGTCTTCGCCGGGCTCGCCGGCGCCAGCGACACCGTCGGCCAGATCGTCGGCTTCCGCGCCGGCTGGGGCCTGGGCAACGCGCTCTTCGTCGCCACGGCCCTCTCGACGATCGTCTCGGCCGCCAAGGGCTCCACCGCCCAGGCGATCATCCTCTTCGAGGCCGCCCTGGGCATCGGCATCGCGTCCGGCCCGCTGCTCGGCGGCCTGCTCGGGGAGCAGTCGTGGCGCGCTCCGTTCTTCGGCGTCTCGGCTCTCATGGTGATCGCCGTGATCGGCACCGCCCTGCTCCTGCCGGCCACCCCGCCGACCGGTCGCCGCACCTCGATCGCCGACCCGTTCCGCGCCCTGCGCCACCCCGCGCTGCTCCTGCTGGGCGTCACCGCGATCTTCTACAACATCGGCTTCTTCACCATCCTGGCCGCCGGCCCGTTCGCCCTGCCGGGATTCGGCATCCTCCAGGTCGGCTGGGTGTTCTTCGCCTGGGGCCTGCTGCTCGCGTTCACCTCGGTGGCCGTCGCCCCCCTCGTGCAGCGTGCGATCGGCACGGTGCCCGCGATCATCGCCATGCTCGCGCTGTTCACCCTCGACCTCGTGATGATCGCGCTGCTCACCGAGCACACGCCGGTCGTCGTCGTGGGCATCGTCGCCTCCGGCGCGTTCATCGGCGTCAACAACACCCTGATCACCGAGGCCGTGATGGGCGCGGCGCCGGTCGAGCGTCCGGTCGCGTCGGCCGCCTACTCGTTCCTCCGCTTCACCGGCGGTGCCGTGGGCCCGTACGCCGCGCTCAAGCTCGGCGAGAACGTCAGCCCGCACGCGCCCTTCTGGTTCGGGGCCACCGCCGTGCTCATCGGCGTCGTGACGCTGTTCGCCGGCCGCCGCCTGGTCGTCGGCCACACCCCGCACAGCGAGGTCGGCTCCTCGACCGAGGCCGAGGCCGTGCTGGTCGGCGACGCCTGAGCCGTCGGCAGCGCAGGCGAGGACGAGGGTCAGCCCGCCGCGAGCACCGCGGCGAGATGACGGGCGGCGTCGAGCACGGCGTCGCCCACCTCGTCCTCGTCGACCTCGCCGAGGGTCACCACCCCGACGCTCGCCTCGAGCGCGTCGGAGCCCAGCGGCGCCGCGATGCCCCGCGCGCCGCGCTGCAGCTCGCCGACCGTCGTCACATACGGCGCGGACGGCTCGGGCTCGCGGCCCAGCAGGATCGCCTTGCCCGCGGCGCCCGCCTCGAGCGGGTGCCGGGTGCCGACGCGGTAGCTGACGTGGAAGTCGGTGCGGGTCGGCTCGACCACCGCGATCGCCAGCGCCTCTCCCCCGTCGGCGACGGTGAGGTGGGCGGTGCAGCCGACCGCGTCGGCCAGCTCCCGCAGCACCGGCACCGCGGCCTCGCGCAGCACCGGGTGCACCGCCGAGGCCAGGTGCAGGACGCCGAGGCCGACCTGGATGCGCCCGCCCGGCTCGCGGCGCACCAGCGCGTGCTGCTCGAGCGTGGTGACCAGGCGGTAGACGATCGTGCGGTTGACGCCGAGCGTCGAGGCGAGCTCGGTGACCGTGAGCCCGTCGGGCGCGGCCGCGAGGGCGCCGAGCACGCGCAGGCCGCGGTCGAGGGTCTGGGAGGTCTCGGTCGGCACGCGGGGAGTCTAGGGGCCGGCTCGTGCGGCCGCCCGGATCAGGAGCTGCGGCGCTCGCTGGCCCAGGCGCGCACGCGGTCGATCCGCGCCCGCAGCTGGTCGGCGTTCGCGATCGCCGCCGCGGGTCCGCCGCACTCCTTGCGCAGGGCGGCATGCGTGACGCCGTGCGGCTGGCCCGTGCGGTGGTGCCAGGCCGCGACCAGGCCGTTGAGCTCGCGCCGCAGGACGGCGAGCTGCTCGTGGGCGGTGATCTCGGCGGCGTCCGGCCGACCGACCGTCGGGCCGGCGTCCGCCCCGGCCCCGGCTGGCGAGCCTCCCCGCGTGCGCCGGCGCTCGCTCTGCCGCTTGTGCAGCAGGGCCCGCATCTGGTCGGGCTCGAGCAGGCCGGGGATGCCGAGGAAGTCCATCTCCTCCTCCGAGCCGACGTGCACCTCGCCCTCGTGCCCGAAGGCCGCGCCGTCGTAGAGGACGTGGTCGAACCGCGCCTGCGAGCCGAGCGCCTCGAAGGCCGCACCGGGGTCGGCACCGGTCTCGCTCTCGGTGGCCTGGGCCTGCGCCACCAGGGCGTCCTCGGGCGAGAAGAGGTCGCCCTCGTCGTTCACCCGGCGTCCGAGCACGTGGTCGCGGGAGCGCTCGAGCTCGGCGGCGAAGCCGAGCAGGGTCGGCACCGACGGCAGGAACACCGAGGCCGTCTCGCCGCGGGTGCGGGCGCGCACGAACCGGCCGACGGCCTGGGCGAAGAACAGCGGCGTGGAGGTGGTGGTGGCGAAGACGCCGACGGCCAGGCGCGGCACGTCGACGCCCTCGGAGACCATCCGCACCGCGACCATCCAGCGCTGGTCGCCGGCGGAGAACTCCGAGATCCGCTTCGAGGCGCCCTTGTCGTCCGAGAGCACGACCGTCGGCGCCTCGCCGCTGATCTGCCGCAGCGTCTTGGCGTAGGCGCGGGCGTCGTCCTGGTCGGTGGCGATCACGAGGCCGCCGGCGTCCGGCACGTGCCGGCGCACCTCGGTGAGCCGCTTGTCGGCCGCGGCCAGCACCGAGGGGATCCACGAGCCCTGCGGGTCCAGCGCCGTGCGCAGCGCCTGGTTCGTGAGGTCCTTGGTGAGCGGCTCCCCCAGGGTCGCGGCGACCTCGTCGCCGGCCCGGGTGCGCCACTGCATCTCGCCGGAGTAGGCCAGGAACAGCACCGGCCGGACGACGTGGTCGGCCAGCGCGTGCGCGTAGCCGTAGGTGTAGTCGGCCACCGAGCGCGGCACGCCGTCGTCGCCCGGGGCGTAGGTGACGAACGGGATCGGGTTGACGTCGGAGCGGAACGGCGTGCCGGTCAGCGCGAGGCGACGCGCGGCCGGCTCGAAGGCCTCCCGGACGCCCTCGCCCCACGAGAGCGCGTCACCGGCGTGGTGCACCTCGTCGAGGATCACCAGGGTCTTGAACCGCTCGGTGCGGATGCGCATGGCCAGCGGGTTGACCGCCACGCCGGCGTAGGTGACCGCGACGCCGACGAAGTCCGCCGAGGTGCGGCCCTTGCCGGCCGAGTACGTGGGGTCGAGCGGGACGCCGGCGCGCGCGGCCGCCTCGGCCCACTGCAGCTTCAGGTGCTCCGTGGGCGCGACCACGATGATCCGGTCGACCTTACGACGTCCGAGCAGCTCGGCGGCCACCGAGAGGGCGAAGGTGGTCTTGCCCGCGCCGGGCGTCGCGACCGCGAGGTAGTCGCGCGGCTGCCGCGCGAAGTAGTCGCTCATCGCGGCCTGCTGCCAGGCGCGCAGGGAGGGCGCGGTGCCCCAGGCGGCGCGATCGGGCCAGGCCGGCGTCAGGCCGGTGGCCAGCGAGGGGGCGGACGGCTCGTGTCCGCCCGTCACGCGTCGGCGCCCTCGTCGGAGCCGTCGCCGGACAGCGACTCCCAGATCTCCTTGCACTCCGGGCACACGGGGAACCGCTCGGGCGCACGGCTCGGCACCCAGACCTTGCCGCACAGCGCGACCACGGGGGTGCCCATGACGGTGGCCTCGGTGAGCTTGTCCTTGTCGACGAAGTGCGAGAACCGCTCGTGGTCGCCGGCGTCGGTCGGGACGGTGCTGCGGTCCTCGCGGACGCGCTCGTCGACGGCGGTGCCGGTCCCGAATCCGATGGTGCTCACGTGCGCCAGTGTAGGCCCGCCGCGACCTAGTTCATGTCGGGGTCGACGGGCCGGGTCGCGTGCCAGGCCAGCTCGCCGGGCTGACGGCGCAGGACCTCGCGCCACAGGTCGGGGGCGTCCTCGACGAAGGCGTCCATCGCCTCGGCGGGCACGACGTACCAGCTGCCCTCCTCGATCTCGCGATCGAGCTGTCCGGCCCCCCAGCCGGCGTACCCGGCGAAGACGCGCAGCTCGGCGACCGCGACCGAGATCTCGTCGGTGCGCTCCTCGAGGTCGACCAGGCCGAGCCGGCCGCCGAACCGCTCCGGCGCGATCGGCCGGAAGCCCTCGGGCACCGGGGCCTCCTCGGCCAGCAGGACCACGGCCAGCGCGCCGTCGGCCCCCACGGGACCGCCCTGGTGGACGACCTCGGGCGGGCTGGCCAGCAGCCACCAGCCGCCCAGGACGTCCTGGACGGTGATGCCGGAGGGGCGGTTGAGCACGACGCCCAGGGCGCCCTCGGCGTCCGCCTCGAGCAGCAGGACGACGGAGTCGGCGAAGCTCGGGTCGACCAGCTCGGGGCTGGCCACGAGCAGGAAGCCCGGCCCGAACCCGCTCCCGGACGCACTCCCGGACGCACTCATGGGCCCCATCATCGCCCGTGGTCGCGCCGGGAGGGGGCGCGGGGCGGGATGGGGCCCATGAGTCGGCGCCCCTAGGGGAGGGAGGCGCCGGGAGGAGGGTCCGGAGGGCGGCCGTCAGGCGGCGAGGGCCGCCTTGAGCCGATCGATCAGGGACGCGCGGCCGGTGTCCTCGACGCGCGGGCGGAGCACCAGACCGGTGCGCGCCTGCTGCTCGAGCCGGGCGCCGACGGCCTCGGTGGCCGGACCGGCGCCGCTGGCCAGGCCGGCCATCAGGGCGAGGAGCTCGTGCTCCTTGCGGGCGGCGGTGTGGAGCGCCCGGGCCAGCATGTCGGCGTCCTCGCCGACGAGGTCGCCGGCCTCGGACCGCGTGCGATACGCGTCGATGACCGCCCGGATGCCCGGGTGCTCGTCGGCGGTGAGCCGCCAGGCCGAGACCACGGCGCCGGGGAGGTCGTAGGGGGTGGCGAGGATCTCGCGCTCGATCCGGCCGGCGAGGCGGGTGTGCCAGCGCAGCATCAGCGCGCCGAGGAGGTCGACGTCGGAGGCGAAGGCCTCCTCGAGTCCGTCGAGGGTGGGGAGGGTGCCGTCGGGACGGGCGTCGGCGGCGTCGATCACGCGGCGGAGGGTCTCTCCGCGGTTGCGATAGGAGGTCCAGGTCATGTCGTGCTCCTGAGGGAGTGAGGCGCCTGAGGGAGGGAGGCTCGGAGTGGTCACATACCCCGAGTACGTTCCCCAGAGTAGGGAGACATACTCCCGGTATCCAACATTCCGACGGGTGATCCTCCCCACCTGTCAGGGGTGAGGTGCCTAGACTCCGCAGGTGGCGAAGACCCCCAAGTCGAGCGTGAGCAAGCTCGTTCCCCGCGTCACCGACGTCGCGAAGGCCGCCACGAGCGTGCCGGGCGTCAGCCGGCGCCAGCAGTACTCCGCGGCGACCAAGCGCGCGCTCGTCGACGTCGCCCAGGAGCTGTTCACCGCGCAGGGCTATGCCGCGACGTCGCTCGACTCGATCGTCGCGGGGGCGCGGGTCACCAAGGGCGCGCTCTACCACCACTTCTCCGGCAAGCAGGCGCTCTTCGAGGCCGTCTTCGAGCGGGTCGAGGCCGAGACGTCGAAGGCCGCGCAGCGAGCCCTCAAGGGCCACCGCGACCCGTGGGACAAGGCGCGCGCCGGCCTCGAGGCGTTCATCGTCGTCGTGCAGGACCCCGGCTACCGGCGCATCGTCATCCAGGAGGGCCCGGCCGTGCTCGGCTACGAGCGCTTCCGCGAGCAGGAGGAGCGCTCGACCTTCGCGATCGTCCTCGACATCGTGCGCGCGGTGCTCTCCGCCGGCACGTGGGAGCTCGAGGAGGACATGCTCCAGACGTTCGCCCGCATCTTCTACGGCGCGCTCTCGGCGGCCGGCGACGCGGTGGCCTCCGCCGACGACCCGGACGCGGCGGCCGAGCGCGTGGAGCGGGCGCTGGCGTTCATCATCGCCGGCTTCCAGGCGCTGGTGGAGACCGGCGCCGGGCTGCCCGACGCCGCGCCGCGCGACTGAGCCGACTGAGCCGGTGAACTGGGAGGCCGGGCTCAGCGTCCGACCGTGACGCTGCCGTCCTTGGCCGGCACCAGCTCGATCCACGTGCGACCGGTCGGGACGGTGAGCGTCGTGCCGCCCGCGCTCAGCTCGAGCGGCGAGGTCAGGTCGGCCTTGCTCCAGGTGGCCCGGACGACGCGGCCGCGGCTGAACAGCATCGCCCGGCCCGTGCCGATCAGCCGCGTCTCGGGCACCGGGTTGCCGGCCGGGTCGCGGTAGCCGGCGTCGCCGACGCGCACGCGCAGCACGAGCACGTTCGTCGCCGCGAAGCGGTCCCCGTCGGCGGCGAAGGAGTTCGTGTTGCGGTAGGCGCCGTCCTCGTAGGTCCACTGCGAGGTGCGGCCCCCGCCGAAGCGGGCGGCGATCGTGGTCGCCCTCGGGCCGCTCGGCAGGTCGGACGCCGCCCCGAACGGCAGGTACGGGGCCGGCGGGTCGTGCGGCTTCACCAGGGTGACGACCTTCGTCAGGTCGGCGAACAGGTTGTAGGGCATGCGCCGCGAGGGGTCGCGGGAGAAGCCCTTCGCGCCCTCCTCGAAGAACGTGATGCCGGCGCCCTTGATCCGCCGGATCGTGCGCTGGGCCGCGCCGCTGGTGACGATGTCGGCGCCGACCGGCGAGACGATGCCGATGTCGCTGGCCCGCATCGAGCGCACCGGGCCGACCTTGGCGGGCAGCGAGGACTGGTAGAACGCGGCGAGGCGGGTCAGGCCACCTTCGACGAGCTCCTCGACGACCAGCTCGGCCTTGCCGAGGCCGATCTGCGGCGCGCTGGCGTAGGTGTTGTCGATCTTGACCGCGAGCACCGGACGCGCGGCCGCGGCGGCGTCGACCCGGCGGCCCGTGAGCGGCGAGACCGGCGGCGCGTCGGGGACGGCGGCGCCTGCCGCGGCGCCGGACGGCCCGCTTGCGGCGGGGACGCCGGCGGGCGCCGAGCCGCCGCAGCCGCCGAGGGCGAGCGGCAGCGAGAGGGCGACGAGCGCGCCGAGGGCGGGCAGGACTCGGCTCACGGTGGGGTGGCAGCGGCGCACGACGGACTCCCGGACGAGGCTGGACGGTGCGCCCAGCATGGACGAAGGGCGCGCCTCCGCTCGGGAGGCACGCCCTTCGTCGATCGGCCGCTGCGGCCGGCGGCTGAGCCGCCGGCCCGTGGAGCGGGGGCGGCCGGGGTCGATCGGGGGTCAGCCCAGGGTGGCGCCGCCGTCGACGTACAGCGTCTGACCGGTGATGTAGGAGGCCTCGTCGCTGGCCAGGAAGGTGACCGCGGCGGCGATGTCGTCGGGCTCGCCGACGCGGCGCACCGGGTTGTGCTCGGCGTTGAGGCGGCGGAACTCCTCGACGTCCATCTTCAGCCGGGCGGCCGTGGCGTCGGTCATCTCGGTGGCGATGAAGCCCGGCGCGACCGCGTTGACGTTGATGCCGAACGGGCCCAGCTCGATGCCCAGGGTGCGGGTGAAGCCCTGGATGCCCATCTTGGCGGCCGAGTAGTTGGCCTGGCCGCGGTTGCCGAGCGCGGAGGTCGAGGAGATGTTGACGACCTTGCCGTACTTCTGCGCGGTGAAGTGCTTCTGCGCGGCCTGGGTCATGAGGAAGGCGCCCTTGAGGTGGACGCCGATGACGAGGTCCCAGTCCTGCTCGGTCATCTTGAAGAGCAGGTTGTCGCGGGTGATGCCGGCGTTGTTGACGAGGATGTGCACCCCGCCGAGCTCCTCGACGACCCTGGCGATCGCGGCGTCGACCGAGCCGGCGTCGCTCACGTCGGCGCCGACGCCGATCGCGCGGCCCGGCAGGCGGGAGGCGGCCTCGGCGGCGGCGGTCTCGTCGAGGTCGATGATCGCGACGGCGGCGCCCTCCTCGCTGAAGCGAGTGGCAGTGCCGAAGCCGATGCCGCGCGCGGCTCCGGTGATGATGGCGACGCGTCCGTCGAAGCGGCCCATGGTGACTCCTGAGGCTTGGGGGAACGGATGGGTTCTGCAGGCGGGGCCGCCGCAGCGGCCGGCCTCACCCTAGGCCGTGGCGGGGCGGGTCAGGACCCCGGTCCGAGAGCCTCGCGCAGGCGGGCCGCGTAGGCCGCGCGCTCGCCGTCGGCGTAGCGGGTGCGCGGCCAGAAGAAGCCGCGCAGCCCGTCGCCCTTCGTCCGCGGCACGACGTGCAGGTGCAGGTGGGGCACCGACTGGCTGACGACGTTGTTGATCGCCACGAAGCTGCCCTGCGCCTCGAGGCCCTCGACCACCGCGGTGGCCAGCCGCTGGGCGGCGGCGAGGAAGGGGTCGCGCAGGTCGGCCGGCAGCTCGGGCAGCGTGACGACGTGCGCGCGCGGGACGAGCAGCACGTGGCCGCGGAACACCGGGCGCTGGTCGAGGAAGGCCAGCAGGTGCGGCTCGTCGAGCACGACGTCGGCCTCGAGCCCGCCGGCGACGATCCGGCAGAAGACGCAGTCCTCGTCCTCGCCGCTCACCGCACCACTCTCTCAGACGTCGAAGTGCTGGGTGTCGCCGTTGCCGTACGTCCACCGCAGGCCGTGCGCGGCCATGATCCGGACGACGACGTGGGAGCGGCTGCGCCAGGCGTAGCGGGCGTCGCTGCGCGCCAGCCACCAGGTGTTCGGCACGACGCCGCGCCGCGAGCGGTAGGGGTTCTCCCACGGGTTGACGTCCAGCGCCCGGCCGGAGGAGTGCGGCGAGCGCACGCCCGGGTTGCCGACGACGCCGCGGCAGTTGAAGGCCGAGGTGTTGTCGGCGGCCATCGAGCGGTGGTCGTTCGCGCCGCGCAGGCTCGCGGACCAGCCGAACCGGTCGACGCGGTAGAGGGAGCGGAGGGGCAGCCCGCGATCGTGCATGTCGGCGAGGGCGGCCGCCATGCGGCGGATCGCGCCGGTGGCGGCGACCAGCTCGCCGCGGTGGCGGTAGCCGTCGAACCCGACGTAGTTGATGCGCAGCAGGCGCAGCCCCGAGCGGCCCACCGGGCACCCGCGATGCCAGGAGCGGCCGACCATGTCGCGCCAGACCGCGTCGGGGATCGAGGTGATGACGGGGTGCGCCCCGGGCCGATCGGCGCGCGGCTGCACCGGCACGGAGACCGTCGGGCGGGGCGCGCCGGCCGGCGGGACGACCGGCGCGAACGGCGGGCGGTTGTCGACCAGCCGCTCCGCGCTGCGCCCGGCCAGCAGCCAGGAGCCGCGCGCGGCGGTGCGCAGCCGGTAGCGGGTGTCGACCCGCGGACGCAGGGTGAGCGAGCCGACGCCGTCCGCGCCGGTGCGGATCCAGCCGGCGGGCCGCCAGCCCTCCCCCGCGCGCCGCTGCTCCACGCGCATCGAGCCGTCGACGGGATCGCCGCCGGCGGTCCAGGTGCCGACCAGGCGCACCGTGCGCTCGTCCACGACCGAACGCGGCGCCTGCAGGAGCACCCGCGGGGTGCGCGGCCGGAACCGCAGCCGCGCGGTCGCCGTGACGGCGGGACGCTCCCCCGCCGCGGCCGCGGTGGCGCGCACGTCGTCGTAGAAGGGGGTGCGGTCCAGGAGCACCGGGGCGACGACGGCGCCCTCGGCGTCGGTGACGCCCTCGGCGACCTGACGCCAGCCCTCGGGCGTGCGCCGCTCCAGGACGATCGCCGCGCCGGGCACCGGCTGGCCGCCGTCGCTCAGGACGACCCGCACCGGGACCTCGCGGTCGGGCCAGCCGATCGGCGCGGAGATCGTCAGGCTCGGTGCCGCCTCGGCGCGGTGCGCGGTGCCGCGGTGCGAGCCCGAGCCCGTTCCGGAGCCCACTCCGGAGCCGGCGGCCAGGGCCGGCGTGGGGGCCAGCAGGCCCAGCAGGACGGCCAGCACGAGGGTGACGAGGACGTGCACGGCACGACGGGACGGCCGCGCTCCCGAGAGCAACATGCGAGGAGGGTGCTACCTCCTCGCCCCCGGCACAACCGACCACCCTCCGGGCGAGGCGGGCCCCGGACGACTCCGGACGCTCCGGTCCCTCCGGACGCGCCGCCGCCGGCTCGGCCGATGGACGACCCAGCAAAGTCGAGTGGATCACTCATAAAATGCCCGCCATGTCGATCCCCCTCCCCCTCGCGCGCGCCGCGGTCCGGCGTCGCGTCGCCGCGCTCACCACGGCCCTCGTCGCCCTCACCGCCACCGCCGCGGTCGCCGCCCCCGACGCCCCGTCGGCGCCGTCGGCCCCGTCGGCCCCGTCGGCCCCCAACCCCGCGGTACCCGGCGTCGTCACGCCGGTGCCGTCGCTGCCCACGACGTCGGAGCAGATGGTCGGCGAGCCCGCCACGGCGCGGCCGCTGCGCGTGCCGCCCGTGCCGCAGAACCCGTTCCTGGCCCCCAACGGCCGCTCGGGCATCCACAACGACGGCTGGCAGAGCGACACCTACCGGCAGGCCGGCCCCCTCGGCCGCGACCCGCAGACGCTCTCGGCCTCGCTCGGCGGCATCTGCGGCTCGGTGACGTTCAACCGCGCCGGCCGGATCGTCACCACGTGCATCGGCGTGACCCGCGCGCTGTACCTGCTCGACGCCGAGACCCTCGCGGTGATCGACTCCTACGCGCTGCCGCGGCCGGCGCCCGGCTCGGGCGTCGGCGGCAACCCGTTCCAGAACTTCAGCGGCGGCGCGTACTTCTACCTCGACCACCGCGACCGCGCCGTGATCGGCACGGTCGACGGCCGCATCCTCACCATCGCCACCGACGGCGACCGGCTGCGGGTGGTGCGCCAGCGCGACCTCACCGGCGCGCTCGCCGACGGCCAGACCGTCAACTCCGCCCTGCCGGGCAGCGACGGCGTGCTGTGGTTCGTCACCAAGACCGACGGCGTCGTCGGCACCATCGACCCGCGCAGCGGCCGCATCCGCACCGTCCGGCTCGGCCGCGGCAGCGACGGCCAGATCGAGAACTCGCTGGCCGTCGGCTCCCACGGGGAGGCCTACATCGCCACGAACCGCCGGCTCTACCGCTTCGACCACCGCGCCGGCCGTCCGGTCGTCACCTGGTCGGTGCGCTACCGCTCGATCGGCTCGACGAAGCCCGGCCAGGTCGACGACGGCACCGGCACCACCCCCACCGTCCTGTCCGGCGGCTACGTGGCGATCACCGACAACGCCGACCCGATGAACGTCGTGGTCTACCGCACGGCGAAGCGACCGCGCGGACCGCGGACGGTCTGCGAGGTGCCGGTCTTCGGCCGCGGCGCCAGCGCCACCGAGAACAGCCTGATCGGCGCGGGCCGCACGCTGATCGTCGAGAACAACCACGGCTACACCGGTCCGGACGCCGTCTCGGCCGGCCGCACCACCACCCCGGGCTTCGCGCGGGTCGACATCGCCCGCGACGGCAGCGGCTGCCGCAAGGTCTGGACGAGCACGACCACCCCGTCGCCGAGCGTCGTGGCGAAGCTGTCGCTCGCCACCGGCCTCGTCTACGCCTACACCAAGCCCGCCGGCGACCCGTCCGACGCCTGGTACTGGACCGCCCTCGACGTGCGCACCGGACGCGAGGTGTGGCGCATCCGCTCGGGTGCGGGCCCGCTGTTCAACAACAACTACGCCGGACTCGCGCTCGGGCCCGACGGCACGGCCTACCTCGGCGTCCTCGCCGGCCTCACCGCCCTGCGGGACGGCCCGGCCGCCTGATCCGGCGCAGCACGGCACAGCGCGGCACAGCACGGCACCGACCGACGTCCGTCGGCGGGATCGCGGATTTTCCCGATCCCGCCGACGGATTCGCTTTCTCACCCCTTCGGTCCGACTTCGAAGTGGTTCGGGTTTCAACGGCCTGCAGCGAGGAATGGTCCAGATCGACGCCCCCACGGCGCCGCCCCCGCTCGACCGGGTCCGTGATCCCCACCGGGTCCGCGACGGCGGAACTCCCCGCCACACCTGCCAGCCGTCCCTGCCGAGCTCGGGTAGGCAGCCCGTCATCCCCGTCGCAAGCCGAAAGGTCCGATCCTGTGCGTGCTCCTCTCCGTGTCGCCGTCGTCGACGACCACCCGCTCACCGAGCCTGGTCTGCGCACCATGCTCAGCGCCCACCCCGCCCGCATCCGCCTGATCCAGGTGACCGGCCAGGTGCAGCCCTCCGAGGTCGACCTCGTGCTGTTCGAGCCGGTGCGGCTGACGGTGCAGAGCCGCGCGCTGCTGCGTCGGCTCACCTCCGCCGGGGCCGCGGCCGTCGCCTACACCTGGCGCGAGTCCACGTCCACCGGTCACGCGATCATCTCCAAGGCGCTCAACGGCGCGGCGCTGGCCGACGCCATCGAGGAGACCCACCGCCGCCTCGGCTCGGCCCTGCCCTCGGCCGCCTCGCTCGCCGACCGCCGCGCCACGGGAGACCTCTCGCCCCGCGAGTCGGAGATCCTCCGGCTGATCGCCGAGGGCCGCTCCAACGACGAGATCGCCGCCGAGCTCGGGCTGTCGATCAACTCGGTCAAGACCTACATCCGCCAGGCGTACCGCAAGATCGACGTCGTGCGTCGCTCGCAGGCGGTGGCCTGGTACGTGCAGCACCACGAGGCCGAGCAGCCGATGGAGGCCGTCGGCATCTGACGCCTCCGCGTCACCCACGCCCGCCGGGCGCCCAGGCAGCAGCCGACAGGGCCCGCCGATCGTCGATCGGCGGGCCCTGTCGCGTGAGCCGGGCCCCTCAGCGCGCGGCGAACGCGTAGCCGGCGCCCTCGACGGTGCGGATCCACTCGTGGCCGCTGGGGTCGGCCTTGCGCAGCTTGCGCCGCGCCGAGGCGACGGTGAGGTCGACGAGGTAGTCGGACTCGATGAACCCGCCCTGCCACACCTGCGCCACCAGCTCGGCGCGGTCCCAGACCCGCTCGGGCTCGGCGGCGAGCGCGCAGAGCAGGTCGACCTCGACCGGCGTCATCGGCAGCGGGACGCCGTCGAGCACCGCGACGTGCGCGACCGGCACGAGCACCAGCCCGCCCCCGGCGTCGACCGTCAGCCGCTCCGGACGCTCGACCGCCCGGGGCCGGCGCAGCAGGGCCGCGACCCGGGCCCGCACCTCGCGCGCCGAGAACGGCTTGGCGAGGTAGTCGTCGGCGCCGATCTCGAGGCCGACGAGCCGGTCGGCCTCCTCGCTGCGGCCGGTGATCATCATGACGTAGGCCGAGGAGAAGGCGCGCAGTCGACGGCAGACCTCGGTGCCGTCGAGGTCGGGCAGGGTGAGGTCGAGCGTGACGACGTCGGGACGCTGCTCGTGGATCAGCGCGAGCGCGGACTCGCCGGTGTCGGCGGTGAGCACCTCGTAGCCCTCGGACTCCAGGGCGAAGGCCAGCAGGTCGCTGATGTCGGGATCGTCCTCGACCACCACGATGCGCCGCACGCCGACTCCCGTCCTCCTCGCCCGGGAGAACGCGCCGGGGATCGCGACGCAGAGGCTACCGGTCGCTCGATGAGGCGCTCCCCCTCCGATCGGCCAGAGCCGCACCCCCCGGACGCGCCGTCGCGTCCCGTCGGCCCCTCCCCCGGCGATGCCCACGTGACGCCCACGGATCGTCCACAGGACGGTCGAACCGGCGGGACCAGGCACCGCCTGCTCGATCGCCCGATTAGGGTCGTCCCGTGGTCACGGGGACGCCGCCAGCACGCGAGGAGCGCCGTCAGCGAGCCGTCGAGGGCCTGCTGCTGACGTCGGAGCGCGACGAGGGCCTCGCCCGCGTCACCCGGGTGGCGCGGCTCCTCTTCGACGTGCGCTTCTCGACCGTCACGGTGCTCGACGGCGACCGGGCGGTCTTCCCCGCCGCCGCGGGCATCACCGCCGAGCCGATGCCGCGGCGTCAGACCTTCTGCCACACCACGGGCGAGCTCGACGAGACCCTGTACGTCGCCGACGCCCGCCGCGATCCGCGGTTCGCCGACCTCGACCTGGTCGCCAGCGGCCAGGTGGTGTTCTACGCGGGCGTCCCCCTGCACGACGGCCACGGCAACGTCGTCGGCACGCTGTGCCTCTTCGACGACCGCGAGCGCGAGCTCGACCACGAGCAGCGCCGGGCGCTCGCCGACCTCGCCCACTGGGCCCAGAGCGAGCTGACGGCGTCCACCGAGATGGCCGCCGCGGAGCGCGTGCAGGCCTCGATGCTGCCCTCCGCCCCGCTCTCGCCCGAGGGCTGGCAGATCTCCGGGGTCTGCCTGCCGGCGCTCGCCGTCGGCGGCGACTTCTTCGACCACGGCGTCACCGACGGCGTCGCCGACCTGGTGCTCGGCGACGTCATGGGCAAGGGCACGGGGGCCGCGCTGGTCGGCGCCGGGGTGCGGGCCGCGATGCGCGGCACCCGCGCCGCGGTGGCCGCGGGGGTCGACCTCGGCGTCACCAGCACGCAGGTCGCGCGCGCCCTGCTGCCCGACCTGGAGAGCACCGGCGCCTTCGTCACCCTCCTGCACCTGGCGATCGACCTCGACGACGGGTGGACGCGCTTCGTCGACGCCGGCCTGGGCCTGGCGCTGGTCGCGCGCGCGGACGGCGGCGTCGAGACCCTGGGCAGCGAGGACCTCCCCTTCGGCATCGTCGTGGAGGCGCACTGGACCGAGCAGCGCCTCTCGCTGGCGCCCGGCGACCGCCTGGTCGTCTTCAGCGACGGCCTGCTCGACCTGCTCGAGGACGACCACGAGTGGGCCGGGGAGATCGCGGCGCTCGTCCGGGAGGCGGCGTCGGTCGACGACCTCCTCCAGCGGGTCGTGACGCTGACCCAGGAGGGCGCCCCGAACGACGACGTCACCGTGCTCGCGGCCTTCCGGGAGCCCGCATGAGCCGAGCCACCGCGCTCCCGCTGACCCGCCGGCTCGTGGCCGTGCGGGTCATCGTGGTGCTCACCGCGGTGCTCGGCCTGAACTACATCGTCTGGCGCTGGCTGTTCTCGGTGCACTGGTCGGTCTGGTGGATCGCCGTCCCGCTGGTGATCGCCGAGACCTACAGCCTGATCGACTCCCTGCTCTTCGGGCTGACGATGTGGCGGCTGCGCGAGCGCGGCGAGCCGCCGCCAGCACCCGAGGGGCTCACCGTCGACGTGTTCATCACGACCTACAACGAGCCGATCGAGCTGGTCATGGACACCGCGCGGGCCGCGAAGGCGATCCGCTACCCGCACCGCACCTGGATCCTCGACGACGGCAACCGGCCCGCGATGCACGAGGCCGCGGAGGCCGAGGGCATCGGCGTCATCACCCGCTCGGCCGACTGGGTCGGCATGCCGCGGCACGCCAAGGCCGGCAACCTGAACAACGCCCTGCTGGCCACGGACGGCGAGTTCCTGCTCATCCTCGACGCCGACCAGGTGCCCGTCCCCGAGATCCTCGACCGCACGCTCGGCTACTTCACCGACGAGCGGATGGGGCTGGTGCAGACCCCGCAGTACTTCGTCAACGTGCCGGAGTCCGACCCGCTGGGCAGCCAGGCACCGCTGTTCTACGGCCCGATCCAGCAGGGCAAGGACGGCTGGAACGCCGCGTTCTTCTGCGGCTCCAACGCGATCATCCGCCGCGAGGCGCTCATGCAGCTGGGCCTCGCGCGCTACGCCCACGACGTCGAGCTCGGCGTCGTGAAGGCGCTGCGCACCGCCCGCACCGTGCTGCAGGAGGCGCGGGAGAGCCTCGAGCCGGGCCAGGAGCGGATCGCCGAGGCCCTCGACGCGATCGACCACGACGTCAAGCGGGCCCGCCGCGAGCTCGCCCGCGGCGTCGCGCTCTTCGACGTCACCTACCGCTTCCAGCGCCGCATCGACTCGGTGCACCGCGAGCTGGTCGAGGCCGACCTGACGGCCGTGGCCGCCGACCTCGCGATCATCGCCGAGCTCGAGGCGCTGGCCGAGGACCCCGTCGACACCCTCGCCGACATCTCCAGCGCGGCGCTCGACCGGCTGGCCCACCGGCAGTGGTCGCCGCTGGGCGCCGTCGACGCCGTCCGGGCGCTGGTCGAGGCGGTCGACGTCGGCCGCGCTGGCGAGGCGCAGCCGATCATGCCGCTGGCGACGATCTCGGTCACCGAGGACATGGCCACCTGCATGCGCATGCACGGGCTCGGCTGGCGCTCGGCGTACCACGACGAGGTGCTCGCGCACGGCCTGGCGCCCGAGGACCTCGAGACCATGCTGACCCAGCGGCTGCGCTGGGCCCAGGGCACCGTCCAGGTGCTGTTCCGGGAGAACCCGCTGACCCAGCGGGGGCTCTCGATCACCCAGCGGCTCATGTACTTCGCGACGATGTGGAGCTACCTGTCGGGGTTCGCCGCGCTGGTCTACCTGGCCGCGCCCATCACCTACCTCTCGATCGGCGTGCAGCCGGTGCAGGCCTACAGCGTCGACTTCTTCGCCCGCCTGGTGCCGTTCCTGATCGTCAACCAGCTGCTGTTCCTCGTCGTCGCGAACGGCCGTCCCACGTGGCGCGGCCAGCAGTACTCGCTCGCGCTCTTCCCGACCTGGATCAAGAGCTTCACCTCGGCGTTCGGCAACGTCTTCCTCGGCCGCGACCTCGACTTCGCGGTGACGCCGAAGACCAAGCGCGAGCCGACCGGCCCGCGCTGGGACCGCGTCCGACCGCAGCTGATCGCGATGGGGCTGCTGGCCCTGGCGCTGGTGATCGGCGTCGTGCGCATCGCCGTCGGCCAGGCGCCGCTGTTCGGCGCCTCCTTCAACATGCTCTGGGTCCTCTTCGACCTGCTGATCTTCTCCGTCATCCTGCGCGCCGCGCGCTACCGCGGCTTCGAGCCGGAGCCGCCCCCGGCCCGCCCGCCGGCCCACCTCGCGGCCCCCGCCCCGACCCACCGAGGAGCACCATGATCGAGATCGACGTCACCACCGACTCCCAGGGGATCGGCGTCGTCGTGCCGAAGGGCCGGCTGACGATGGTCTCCGCGCCGCAGGTGCGCTCGACCCTCGAGCAGCTCGTCGACGCCGGCACCGCCCGGATCGTCGTCGACCTGGCCGAGACGACCTTCCTCGACTCCTCCGGCCTCGGCGCGCTGATCTCCGCGCTCAAGACCGCCCGCAAGGCCGGCGGCGACCTCCGCATCGCCCGCCCCACCGAGGCGGTGCTGACGGTGCTGCGGCTCACCAACCTCGACAAGGTGCTGCGCCCGCGCGACACCGTCGAGGGGGCGTTCTATGTCTGAGCCGGCTGAGCAGGCTGAGCGGCCCGAGCAGCCCGGGCCCGCCCTCGCGCTCACCGCGCCCGCCGAGCCGGACGTCGTCGAGCAGGTGCAGGAGCGGCTGGCCGACCTGTGGGAGTCCGAGGGCGTCGACCCCGGCACCGCGATGCGCTTCGAGATGGGGCTGGTGGAGATCCTCGGCAACATCGTCGAGCACGCCTACGCCCCCGACGCCCCGGGGCGGATGCTCACCGTCGAGGTCGAGGTGCGCGACGGCGTCGTCCGCGGCACCCTCGGCGACAACGGCCAGCCGATCGCCATCGACCTCAGCTCGGTGACGATGCCCGACGAGGACGCCGAGTCGGGCCGCGGGCTCGCGCTCGCGCTGGCCGCGCTCGACGAGCTCGCCTACGAGCGCGACGGGGGACGCAACCGCTGGCACCTGCGGTGCGGCACGTGAGCCGGGCGCGAGCCGTCGTCGGGCTCGCCCTCGCGCTGCTGCTGCTCCTGCTGCTGACGCCCGGCCCGGCGAACGCCGTCGACGACCCCTCCCCCGACCCCGTCCCGCCGCTGCCGGCGGCCGGCAGCCCGTGGTTCGGCCCGGCGCTGGACTGGACGAAGGACTCCGCGCAGGCCTACGCCGACCGGCTCGGCACCACGCCGTCGCTGTACGCCCAGCGCGTGCACTACCCCCTGACCCCGCAGGACGAGACCTACCTGCGCCAGTTCGTCGAGCAGGCCGCCTCCCAGGGAGCGGTGCCGGTCGTCGACCTCGAGCCGCAGATCGGGCTGGCCGACCTCACCGAGGCGGACGCGCAGCGGCTCGCGGACGTCGTCGCGCAGCTGCACGTCGACTACGACTCCTACGTGCTGCTGCGGTTCGCGCCGGAGATGAACGGCTCGTGGGTCATCTGGGGCCAGCAGCCGCAGGCCTACCGGGCCGCCTTCCGCCGGGTCGCCGACGCGGTGCACGCCACGACCGACCAGGCCGCGATGGTCTGGTCGCCGGCGTACGGCGCCGGCTACCCCTTCGGCCGGTCCTACGGCGAGGTGCCGCCGGCCGGACGACGCGACCCCGCGTCACTCGACACGAACCGCGACGGCCGCGTCACCGACGCCGACGACCCGTACGCGCCGTACTGGCCCGGCTCGTCGGCGGTCGACTGGGTGGGGCTGAGCCTCTTCCGGTTCGGCGCCGCGCAGCCGTTCGGCCAGAACACGCTTCCCGCGCCCGACGAGTTCCGGCAGCGCCTGGCCGAGCAGTGGGAGTACGGCTCCCGCACCCCCCGCACCTCGTTCTACGAGCGGTTCGCCACCAGCGGGCGGCGTCCGATGCTGGTGAGCACCTCCGCGCTGGTGAACCTCGACGCCGACCCCGGCCCGGGGCAGACCGCGATCATGCAGACCTGGTGGCGCGAGGTCTTCGCCGCGAACGCCGACCACCCGCTGATCCGCGGCATCACCTGGCTCGAGCTGAGCCGGCCCGAGGACGAGATCGGCGGGGACGCCGCCCAGTGGGGCGCGACGCGTCCGCAGTCGCTGGCCGACCGGCTGCGCGCCGACCTGGAGTCCTCCGGCCTGACCCTCGGCCCCGTGACGCGCGTGCTCGACCAGCAGACCCGGGCCGCCGCGACCGCCCAGGGCCGCCAGCCCGACGACGTCAGCGCCGAGATGGGCTGGCTGGTGCTGTGCGTGGTGCTGCTGGCCGTCGCCTACCTGGTGGCGGGGCTGGTGGGACGCCTCGTCCCGTCGTGGCGCTACGTCGAGGACGGCACGGGCCGCGACCACCGGCTCGACCTCTTCCGCGGGTGGATCATCATCACGGTGGTCGCCACCCACGTCGAGGTCGCGGGCGTGTGGAGCTACGTCTCGCTCAACGCGATCGGCGCGATCACCGGCGCGGAGATGTTCGTGCTGCTCTCCGGCATCGTGCTGGGCATGGTCTACCGGCCGGCGCTCAAGCGAGCCGGCGAGTGGGCCACGGCCGTCGTCATGTGGCGTCGCGCGCGCAAGCAGTACGTCACAGCGCTGGTCGTCGTGCTGCTGGTGCCGCTGCTCGGGCTGATCCCGAAGGTCCGCAGCGAGGTCGTCAGCACCTTCACCGACCGCGGCACCGGCGAGGGCGGCGGCGCGGCCCAGGGGCAGGTGTACGACCTGTACCCGAACGTCGCGCGGCTGCTCGACTACCCGCCGCCGTGGTACGCCGTGAAGCAGCTGCTGCTGCTCGAGATGGGGCCGTGGGTCTTCAACATCATGGGCCTGTTCGTGGTGCTCAGCCTCGTGCTGCCGGCCTGCATGTGGCTGGTGCGACGGCGGCTGTGGTGGCTGCTGCTGACGATCTCCTGGGCGCTCTACGTCGTCTCGGCGGTCACCGGCTACCACCCGCTGCCCTCGCAGTTCGAGTTCGTCTTCCCCCTGCTCACCTGGCAGCTGCCCTTCACCCACGGGCTGGTGATCGGCTGGCACCGGCGGCAGGTCGTCGCCGCGCTCACCTCGCGCCGCGGCCAGGTGGTCGTCGGAGTGCTGGTCGTGGCCTACGCGGCGTTCCTCGGCTACCTGTGGATCTGCCACCACCGCGGCGTCGCGCCGATGGTGCTCGACCCGGGCACCTACGCCTACCTCTACCAGCACGCCTACACGCGGGTGTTCCTTCAGCCGGGCCGCCTGGTCGACCTCGCGCTGATGCTCGTCGTCGCGTACGCGGTGCTGACGACGTGCTGGAGGCCGATCGACCGGCTCGTCGGGTGGTTCTGGACGCCGATGGGCGAGAACAGCCTGTACGTCTTCATCGTCCACGTGTTCTTCGTGATCGCGGTGGGCTCGCTGACGTTCCTCGACGGTCGCTCGTTCTGGGTCGGCACGGCGATCCACACCGTCGTGGTGCTGGCGATCTGGGCGATGGTGAAGCGGAGGGTGCTCTTCCGGGTCATCCCCCGGTAGGCGCCGACCCCTCGCGCGCGGCCAGCCACTCCTCGCGCAGCAGGCTGTAGAGCCACCCGTCGTGCCAGGCGCCACGACGCCACTGCGCGCCCCGGACGACGCCCTCGCGCCGGAAGCCGATGCGCTCCAGCGCCCGCTGCTCGACCAGGTTGTCGACGTCGGTGTGCGCCTCGACGCGGTGCAGCCGCAGCCGCTCGAAGAACAGGTCGACGAGCGCCGCCTGCGCGGCCGTGCCGACGCCCCGGCCCC
The DNA here is from genome assembly GCF_020075545.1 of Nocardioides sp. TRM66260-LWL. Lineage (GTDB taxonomy): Bacteria > Actinomycetota > Actinomycetes > Propionibacteriales > Nocardioidaceae > Nocardioides. Next base: position 48,441 of record NZ_JAIQZK010000001.1, on the reverse strand, counting down.
GCGCCTCGCGGCGCAGCCACACGCCGATCATCGGGCTGGCCGACTCGGGGTTCGGGCCCCAGCGCTGCCAGACCCAGCTGACCATGCCGAGCACCGCGTGCGACGCCGGGTCGACCACCGCCAGCCCGCCCGGCCCGGAGCGCAGGTCGGGCGAGGGCGGCTCGGTGCGCACCGGACGCGGCCCGAAGTCGTCGAACTCGGAGTCGCCGCCGTGCAGGAGGCCGAGATCGACCCCCACGATCGGGCGCAGCCGGACGTCGACGAGCGGGGAGGGCACGGCGTCACGGTAGCCCGTCACCGGCGGCCCGACGCCCCGATGCAGACACGACGAGGGCCGCCCCACGGGAGCGGCCCTCGTCGTCACAGGGGCTGTTCTTGAACAGTGCTGGTGGAGCTGCGGGGAATCGAACCCCGGTCCTCGAGCGCCGAACCAGGTCTTCTCCGGGTGCAGTCCTGTGATGGCGCTTTTCTCAGCCTCGATGCTCACACGGACATGTCATCGACAGGCTCAGTCGGGTTTGAGTCCCACCCATCCACCCCGACGGCAGATGAGCAGCGAGTCTCCTAGATGACGCCCGGGTCCGGGACGGAGACGTATGCCCGGTCGGACGCTTCGATCACCGCTCAGGCGGCGAGAGCGAAGGAACTGCGCTTAGCGTTGGCAGTTATGGGTTTCCAGCGGTCGTTTACGAGATGTCGCTGGCTCCTCGACCCGCTTCCCCTGGAACCAACGTCCCAAGTCGAAACCGATCAGCCCCCTGTTGAGTTGTGTCCTCAGTCTAGCCCGCGGGCCCAGCGTCGGGCACCGGGGTTTCCGGCGGCTCCGCCGTGAGCGCGAAGACCGGCCAGCCGATCTCGGTGCGCCACGAGCTCGCGTCGTCGGTGTCGCGGGGGCCGACGAGGTAGGTCTCGCGGATCGGGCCGGCGACCACGAGCGAGCTCGCGACCAGCCAGGCGCCGACCTCCCCGTAGGTGACGTCGATGTCGTCGTGCTCGCCGACGTGCGTGGCCACCGCCAACTCGACGGCCGGCAGCGTCACCGGCCGCACCCGGCCGAGGCTCGGCGGGTCGTCGCACGGCCGGTGCACCAGGGCGCGCCCGCGTCCGTGGGTGAACAGGGCGTCGTCGTACACGCCGCCGGACGGCCCGGCGAGCGGCGCCGGCAGACACGCGTCGAGCTCGGCCATCGCGCCGGCGTACCAGGCGAGCACCTCGTCGAGCCCCACGTCCGCGGCGATGCCGGCCACCGTCGTCGCCGGCACCGAGCGGAGCTCGACGCGCACCGGCGCGGGCTCCGGCGCCAGCAGCCGCTGCAGCGAGCGCACCGCCCCGCGGGTGCGCTCGAGCTGTGCCTCGAGCCGGCCCAGGTGGGCGCCGACGAGGTCCGCCCGGACGCCGGGGTCGGGCGTGGCGAGGATCCGCCGGACGTCGGCGAGCGGGACGTCGAGCTCGCGCAGCCGGTGGATGACCTGGGCGGTCGGGATCTGGTCGGCGGCGTAGCGGCGGTAGCCCGACCGCTCGTCGACGTCGGCCGGCTCGAGCAGGCCGGCCTCGTGGTAGCGGCGCAGGGTGCGCACGCTGAGGTGGGTGAGCCGGGCGAACTCGCCGATGCCCAGGGCGTTGCTCACCCGGCCAGTCTGCACCCTCCCCCGGGGAGAGGGTCGAGCGCTTGACCCTCCGGGTCCGGCAGCCGTCACGCTCGACCGCATGAGCGACCAGACGACGACCATCGATCCCACCGACCTCCCGGCGACGATCCGCGCCTTCCTCGAGGCCCACATGGCCCGCGACGCCGACCGCGCCCACGCCGCGTTCGCCACCGACGCCGTGGTGACCGACCAGGGCGAGACGTTCGCGGGCCCGGCCGGCATCCGGGACTTCCTGCAGCACGCCGGCAGCGAGTTCACCTACACCAGCCGCCTCATCGGCGCCGAGCGTCTCGACGACGCGCGCTGGGTCGCGCTGGTCCGGCTCGAGGGCGACTTCCCCGGCGGCGTCGCCGAGCTGCCGTACCGGTTCGTGCTCGACGGCGGGTCCATCGCGCGGCTCGACATCGGCTGACCGGACGCGCGGGTGCGGGGATCTCGACAAGCTCGATCACCGACCGCGCGGCTCGATCACCGGACGGGCTGCCCGATCACCAGAGCGCCCGGGTCAGTCGCGCATGCCCTTCAGCCGGCGTCCGATCTCGACCTCGACCTCGCGCTTGGCGGTGCGCTCGGCGATCGCGTTGCGCTTGTCCCACGACTTCTTGCCCTTGGCCAGCGCGATCTCGACCTTCGCGCGGCCGTCCTTGAAGTACAGCGAGAGGGGCACGACGGTCAGGCCCTTCTCCGAGATGCGGCGCTCGATCTTGTCGATCTCGACCCGGTTGAGCAGCAGCTTGCGCTTGCGGCGCGCGGAGTGGTTGGTCCAGGTGCCCTGGGAGTACTCGGGGATGTGGACGGCGTGCAGCCAGGCCTCGTGGCCGTCGATGTCGACGAACCCGTCGACCAGCGACGCGCGTCCCTGCCGCAGCGACTTCACCTCGGTGCCCTGGAGCACGAGGCCCGCCTCGAAGGTGTCCTCGATGTGGTAGTCGTGGCGCGCCTTCTTGTTCTGCGCGACCAGCGTGCGGCCCTTCTCCTTCGGCATCCGCCCATCATCCCAGCCGGGCCCACCCCGACGGCAATCGGCTTTCCGCCGTCAGGGGTGGGGCCGCGGATCCTGCAGCATCAGAGCCACTTCTCCGGGTCGACGGGCGTGCCGTTCTCGAGCACCGTGAAGTGCAGGTGGCAGCCGGTCGACCAGCCGGTGTCGCCGACCCAGCCGACCGTCTCGCCGCGGGTGACCCGCTCCCCCACGTTCACCCGGTAGCCCGAGGCGTGGTTGTAGACGACGGTGAGGTTCTTGCCGTTCACCGAGCCGAGGCTGACGTAGAGCCGGTTGCCGTAGACGGCGTCGGAGAACCGCTGGGTGACGATGCCGTTGCCGGCGGCCTTCATCGGCTCGCCGCAGGAGACGCCGAAGTCGGTGCCGTCGTGCAGGCCGTAGTAGCCGTAGATCGGGTGGATGCGGTAGCCGAACGGCGAGGTGATCGGGCCGTTCACCGGCGGCGTCAGGAAGCCGTCGCCCGCCCGGACGTTGCCGGACGCCCGCCGCTGCTGGGCGAGGATCTGCTTGCGGATGCGCTCCTCACGCGCCTTGAGCCGGGCGAGCACCCGACGGTCGGCGGCGGCGGCCGCGGCGGCGCGTCGCTGCTGGGCCGAGCGCTCGGCGACCAGCTGCTGCACCGAGGCCTCGGCGGTCTTCGCCCGCGCGCGCAGCGCTGTGACGCGCTCGAGGTTGCGGGCGGCGGCGGCCCGCTCGTCGGCCACCTCGGCGGTCGCGGCCTCGACCTTGCCCTCCCGGGCGGCGAGGTCGCGCTCGGTGGCGACGAGGTCGTCGTAGACGCCCGACTCACGCTCGACGACGACGTCGCCGAGGCTGTCGCGGCGGGTGAGCTCCTCGGCGTCCGCGGAGTCGAGCAGGGTGGCGAAGGCGCGCAGGCGCGGGTCGCCGAGCTCGTAGTAGCTGGTGATCGTCTCGCTCACCTGGGTGCGCTGCCGGGCCACGGCCCGCTTGCCCTCGGCGAGCGCCGCCTGGGCGTCGGCCAGCCGCTGCTGCGCCACCGCGAGCCGCTGCGCGAGCCGCTCGTCCTCGCGGCGCGCCTCGGCGAGCTGGACGGTGATGCGCGAGAGGCGCTGCCGCGCGGCGGCGAGCCGCTGCTCGGCGGCCTTGACCCTCAGCGCTGCGCGTCGCGCGGCACCGCTGGACTCGTCGAGATCCTGCTGGGCGCCGCGGATCTGCGACTGCACCTGCTTGCGACGGTCCTTGAGGTCGCCGGAGCCCTTGGCGTTGGCCAGCGGCAGCGCCACCGCGCCGAGCAGCAGGGCGAGCGCGGTGAGCGTGGCGAGGATGCGGAGGCGCGGGCTGCGCAGCAGCACGGCGCCGGGGAAGAGGCGCATGTCAGTCCAGGTGTTCGGGGAAGAGAACCCGTCGACCGTAACCCGGTGGCGTCAGACCTTGATGTATTTGCGGGTCAGCAGGAGTGTCGGCAGCAGCGTGACGACGGGGCCGACGATCGCGATGATCACCAGGGCGACGAGGAAGTCGTCCAGGCCGATCCACGGGATGAAGCCGATGTAGTCGCGCAGCCGGTCGTGGACGCCGAACCACATGCCGGCCGCGAGCGCGCCGCCGGCCAGGGCGACGCCGACGATCGCGGTGAACAGCGCCTCGAGCAGGAACGGCAGCGAGATGTAGAGGCCGGACGCGCCGACGAGCCGCATGATCGCGATCTCCTTGCGCCGCGCGAAGGCCGCGAGCCGGATCGTGTTGGCCACGAGCATCAGGGCGGCGACGACGAGGAACACCGCGACGCCCAGCGAGGCGACCTGCATGACCCGCATGCCGCTGAGGATCGGCTGGACCACGTCACGCTGGTCCTTGACGCTCGAGACGCCGTCGAGGCCCAGCACCGCGCTGGTGATGCCCTGGAACTGGTCGGGGTTCTTCAGGGTGATCCAGATCGACTCGCGGAAGTCGGCGGGCGTCAGCACCGGCTGGTCGCCCTGGAAGAGCTTGGGGTCGAAGAGCTTCTGCGCCTTCTGGTAGGCGGTCTCCTGCGACTCGAAGTAGAAGGAGGCCACCTCGGGGTTGTTCTTCACGACCTTGGTGATCGCGGCCTTCTGCGCGGAGTCGACCGCGCCGAGGCAGCGCTTGACGGGGTCGTCCTCACGGCACAGGAACGCGGTGATCTGCAGCTCGTTGCCCCACTGCTCGGCGGCGGCGTCGGCCTGCCGCTTGACCAGCACGCCCGCGCCGACCAGCGCGAGGGAGACGAACAGCGTGAGGATGACGGCCAGGTGCATCGACAGGTTGCGACGCAGGCCCTGACCGAGGTTGGAGAAGACGTAGCGCATGGGAGCTCTCTGGTAGCGGGCTGCTGACGTACGGGTGGCGGCGCGGCCGGCGCGGGCGACCCGGTCGGGGTCGGCGTGTCGGCCGTCGGGTCAGTGCTGGAAGCCGTAGGCGCCGGACGCCTCGTCGCGGACGACGCGGCCGGAGTCGAGCTCGATGACGCGCTTGCGCATGAGGTCGACGATGCCGTGGTCGTGGGTGGCCATGACGACGGTGGTGCCGGTGCCGTTGATCTGCTCCAGCAGGCGCATGATCTCCGCCGACGTGGCGGGGTCGAGGTTGCCGGTGGGCTCGTCGGCCAGCAGGATCATCGGCCGGTTGACGAACGCGCGGGCGATCGCGACCCGCTGCTGCTCGCCGCCCGAGAGCTCCTCGGGCATGCGGTCGCCGAGCCCGGAGAGCCCGACGAGGTCGAGCGTGCCGGGGACGACCCGCTTGATCTCGCGGCGCGGGGTGCCGATCACCTCCAGCGCGAAGGCGACGTTCTCGGCGACGGTCTTGGACGGCAGCAGGCGGAAGTCCTGGAAGACGGTGCCGATCTGCCGGCGCAGGCGGGGCACCTTCCAGCCGGCGAGGCGGTTGATCTCCTTGCCGGCCACGTACACGCGGCCGGACGAGGCGCGGGCCTCGCGCAGCACCAGGCGCAGCGCGGTGGACTTGCCGGAGCCGGAGGCGCCGACGAGGAAGACGAACTCGCCCTTCTCGACGTCGACCGACACGCCGTCGAGGGCGGGCGCGGTGCTGCCGGGGTAGGTCTTGACGACCCTCTCGAAGCGAATCACCTGATCGAGGCTAGCCCAGCATCGGCCCGCGGCCGCGCACCCGGCTCGGCCGGTCACGAATCGGTGAGATGTGGCTCATGTCGGCCCGCCCCCGGCCGTTGCACCGGACGATGGCGCGGTCGCCCCGACCGGCCGAAGGAGTCCCGCATGCGTCAGCCCCGCCGTCCCGGCCGTCCCTCGAGGCCCGTCCGGGACGCGCCGGCCGCCCGCGCCCGGGCCGCGGCGCTGACGGCGACGCTCGTCGCGGCGGCGCTCGTGGCGGCGGTCGCGCCGCACGGATCGTCGGCTCCGCGCGCGGGCGAGGTGCCCGTCCCGGCTGCCGCCGCGCCCGCGGCGCCCGCAGTGTCCTCGGCGACCGCGGCTCGCGGCGGCGGGCAGCCGCCGGCGGTGCCGGTGACCCTCGAGCCGGCTGCGCTGACCTCCCCGGCCCCCGGCGTGACGCGTCCGCTGCCGCCGATCCTGCCGGCGCGGGTGCGGGGTCCGCGGGCGCTGCGCGGCCTGGACGCCGGCCTGCTGCGCGCCGTCGCGCGGGTCAACGGTCGTACCGTCCCGGCACTGCGCCGGCTGCTGGCGGACCCGACCACGGTCGTCGACACCGCTGGGCGGGTCGCCTTCCGCGACGCCCTCACCCCGCCGCCGGCGAGCCTCCGGGCCTCGGCGGCGCCGCGGCTGGTGGTGCCGGCCGCCCAGACGTTCACCCTGCACAGCCGGCCCGGCTCGCAGCGCACGATCTACCTCGACTTCGACGGCGTCACGCTCAGCGGCTCCGGCCTCGGGGCCGCATGGGTGCAGCAGGGCATGACCGCCGGCGCCTACGGCGGCTGGTCGCAGGACGCCGACTACACGACGTTCTCCGACGCCGAGCGCGCCACGATCCAGCAGGTCTGGCAGCGGGTCTCGGAGGACTACGCGCCCTTCGACGTCGACGTCACCACCGAGCAGCCCGCCGCCGCGGCCATCGACCGCAGCGGCGCGGGCGACCCGACCTTCGGGGCGATCGCCGCGATCACCGACGACCCGAACGCCCACGGCTCAAGCGCCACCTGCGGCGGCCAGCAGGGCTGCACCGGCATCGCCTACGTCGGCGTCTTCGACGCGTCGTCGTCGCACCAGGCCTACCAGCCGGCCTGGGCGTTCACCCGCTACTACGACGACGTGTACTCGATCGCCGAGACGGTCAGCCACGAGGTCGGCCACCAGCTCGGCCTCTCCCACGACGGCGTCACCGGCGGCAGCTCGTACTACTCCGGGCAGGGCGCGTGGGCGCCGATCATGGGCTCGGGCTGGAAGCCGATCACCCAGTGGAGCAAGGGCGAGTACGCCGGCGCGAACCAGCTCGAGGACGACCTGGCGATCATCGCGCAGTCGGCTCCCCTGGTGGCCGACGACGCCGGCGACACGGTCGCCACCGCCTCGAAGACGCTGCCCACCGCCGTGGCGCCCGGGCTGATCGGCACCCGCACCGACGTCGACGTCTACCGGCTCGGCACCTGCACCGGCGACGTCGTCGTCCGCGCCGTGCCGGCCGACGAGGGGCCGGACCTCGACCTCGCGCTGCGCGTGCTCGACGCCGACGGCACCGCGCTGGCGTCGGCCGACCCGCCGGCCCAGTCGCTCTCGACCAACCCGCCCACCGCGTCCGGGCTCGACGCGCGGGCCACCCTTGCCGGCGGCGGCCGCGTGCTGTACGCCTCGGTCGACGGCGTCGGCTACGGCAACCCGCTCACCGACGGGTACAGCGACTACGACAGCCTCGGGCGCTACCGGCTCGAGGTCACCGGCTGCGACGCCGCGGCCTCGCCCAGCCCGTCGTCCAGCACCTCGACGAGCCCGTCGGTCAGCCCGTCGCCGTCGGTGTCGCCGAGCGTCTCGCCCTCCGTCTCGCCGAGCGTCTCGCCCAGCCCGTCGCCCAGCGACCCGGGCGCCGTCGCGACGGTGCCCGGCGCGCCGGCGTCGCTGACGGCGATCGGCGTCACCCGCAGCGCGGCGACCCTGCAGTGGCAGGCGCCGCTGGACGACGGCGGCAGCCCGCTGACCGGCTGGCTGGTGGGCGTGCCGGGCGCGGCGCCCGTGACGCTCCCCGCCGACGCGCGGACCTACCAGGTGACCGGCCTCCCTGCCGGCCGCACCGTGACCCTGACGGTGGCGGCCGTCAACGCCGAGGGCGTCGGCGAGGCCGGCTCCGTCGACGTCACGACGCTCCCGGCGGCCACGCGTCCCGGAGCACCGTCACGCCCGGTGCTCACCCGCGGCGCCCTCGGCCGTCCCCTGACGCTCACCGCCACGTGGTCGGCGCCGAGCGACGACGGCGGCGCGAGGATCACCGGCTACGTGATCGAGGCCGTCCGGCTGGACGCCTCGGGTCGCGTGGTGGAGCGGCGACGCGGCGAGATGCAGACCAGCGGCAGCCGGGTGCGGGTCAGCCTGGCGCTGCCGGACGGCCGGTGGGCGGTGCGCGCCTGGGCCGTCAACGAGGTCGGCGTGGGTCGTGCGAGCGCCCGCTCGGAGGCGGCGCGTCCCCGCTGATCAAGCGCGGAGGGGACGCCGCGCGCCGGTGCGTCAGGCGTCCTCCTTCTCGGAGTTGCGGCGCCACCGGATGCCGGCCTCGAGGAAATCGTCGATCTCGCCGTCGAAGACCGTGCTGGGGTTGCCGGACTCGTGGCCGGTGCGCAGGTCCTTGACGATCTGGTACGGGTTGAGCACGTAGTTGCGCATCTGGTCGCCCCACGAGGCCTGCACGTCGCCGCGCAGTCCGTCGAGCTGCGCCTTCTCCTCGGCCTTCTTCAGCGCGAGCAGCTTGGCCTTGAGCACGACCATCGCGGACGCCTTGTTCTGCAGCTGCGACTTCTCGTTCTGGCAGCTGACGACCGTGCCGGTGGGCAGGTGGGTGAGGCGGACGGCGGAGTCGGTGGTGTTGACCGACTGGCCGCCGGGGCCGCCGGAGCGGAAGACGTCGACGCGGATCTCCTCGTCGGGGATCTCGATCTCGTCGGTCTGCTCGAGCACGGGCACGACCTCGACGGCGGCGAAGGACGTCTGCCGGCGGCCCTGGTTGTCGAAGGGGCTGATGCGCACGAGGCGGTGGGTGCCGGCCTCGACGCTGAGCGTGCCGTAGGCGTACGGGGCGTGCACGGCGAAGGTGGCCGACTTCAGGCCGGCCTCCTCGGCGTAGGAGGTGTCGAAGACCTCGACGCCGTACTTCTGCCGCTCGGCCCAGCGGGTGTACATGCGCATGAGCATCTCCGCGAAGTCGGCGGCGTCGACGCCGCCGGCGCCGGCGCGGATCGTGACGAGGGCCTCGCGGGCGTCGTACTCGCCGTTGAGCAGGGTGCGCACCTCGAGCGACTCCACCGACTGCTTGATCGAGGCGAGCTCGCGGTCGGCCTCGGCGAGGGAGTCGGCGTCGCCCTCCTCCTGGCCGAGCTCGACGAGCACGGCGACGTCGTCGATGCGGCTCATCAGGGACTCGAACCGCTCCATCTGGCCCTGCAGGGCGGAGAGCCGGCCGGTGACGCGGGTGGCGTTGGCCTGGTCGTCCCAGAGGTCGGGGGCGGCGACCTGCTCGCCGAGGTCGGCCATCTCGGTGCGCATGGCGTCGAGGTCGAGCACCTGCCCGATGGTCTTCATCGTCGCCTGGAGCTGCTTGATCTCGACGTCGTAGTCAGGGCCTGCCACGAGGGTGCAGCCTACGCGGCGCGCGACACGCGCACCTACTCCGCCGTCAGCGGGGGGTGCCGAAGACCTGCGAGTAGTACCAGGTGCCGTCGCTGGCCTGGCGGGCGGCGAGGCCGATGAGGCGGTACCGCCTCTCGAGGATGTTGGCGCGGTGGCCGGGCGAGTTCATCCAGTCGCGGACGACCTGCTTGCCGCTGGTCTGGCCGTAGGCGACGTTCTCGCCGACCATGCGCAGCTGGCAGCGCGCGAGGATCGGGTCGAGCGGCTGGTGGTACATCGTGCGGCTGGCGGCCATCCGGGCGGCCTGCTGGGCGGCGAAGCGCTGCAGGCAGCTCGACGCCTTGAGCGCGGCCCGCGAGCGGGTGGTGCGCTCGTGGTTGGTGCCGGCGACCGCCTCCTGCTGGATGGTCGCGGCCCGCGACTGCGCCGCGGGCGCCGGGGAGACGAGGAGCCCGCCCCCGGCGATCAGCACGCCGAGGCCGGCCGCGGCGAGGCGTCGCATCCGGGCCGGGGACGTCGAGGACCAGCGATCAGGCACGGCTCTCACGCTAGGTGTCGGGGCGGGGATGCGCATCAGTTCCAGCGCAAACGGCCGGGTAAAACCTGGGCGGCTTCCGGTCGGGGCGGTCCACGACCGCTCACTGGTCGGCGCGTCGGTCGCGGATCACTCACGGGTCGACGACGGTGACGGCGGCGCCCCGCGCCACGATCCGCGGTCGGCTCGCGGCGCCGGGGAGGCGCAGCGGCAGGTCGAGCGGCGCCGAGACGGTGACGACCACCTCGTCCGGCCGCACCTCGACCGCGAACCGCAGGCCCGGGTACCGCTCGGCCACCCCGGCGTCGTCGAGGAAGGCGGCGACGGCCTCCCGCGCCGAGGCGGGGTCGACGGCCAGCCGCTCCCCCGGCACGCCACCCTGGTAGGCCCGGCCGGCGGCGCCGAGATCCGCGGCCTGGAGGGCCGCGCCGTCGGCGAGGTTGTCGAGGCTCTGGCGGTGCAGGAACGCGGCGGTGGCGTCGACGACCAGCGCGATCGCGAGGACGAGCACGAGCGCGAACCCGACGATCAGCGGGATCACCGAGCCGTCGTCGGCACGCGGCCGCTGCTCGCCCCTCACCGACCGCGCTCCTGGAACCGGCCGACCGGCAGCCGGTGGGTCGCATCCAGCGACACCGACGGCGGGGTGTCGCCGAACATCCGCGGCAGCAGCGGCAGGTCGACGCGGGTGGCGAGGCGGACGGTCACCACCGAGGTGCCGCTGTGGCAGTCCGTCGGCACCGGGGTGCAGGAGATCTCGACGCGCACTGGGGCATCGACGCCCTGGTCGGCGAGGGCGAGCCGCGCCGCCTGCTCGGCCCGCACCCGCCCGGTGGCGTCGTCGGGCGCCAGGACGAAGGCGCGGCCGGCGGCTCGTGCGGCGCTCGTCGTGCCGTAGGCGCCGCGCTGCACCTCGAAGACGCTGAGCAGGATCCAGACCAGAGGCACCAGCAGCAGGACGCCGAGCCAGACGAACTCGACCACGGCCGAGCCGCGGTCGTCGCGGCTCACGGCTGCTCCTCGATGGCGTGGGCGACCACGTCGAGCTTGACGGCCGGCCCACCCAGCCCGAGCGCCGGGACCCGGAGATGGACCCGGATCTCGGCGGCCGGTGCGCCGTCGACCAGCGTCGGTCGGTATCTCACGCCCTCGGCGAAGCGCGCGGCGACGGCCTGCGCGATCAGCTGACGGGTGCGGAGGACACCGTCGCCGCCATCTCGGTCCGCGGTGGCCGCGTAGCGGGCCCCCTCGGCCGCGGCCGAGGCCACGGAGTTCCGCACGAACAGCACGAGCGCGACCTGCAGCACGCCGAGCACGATCGGCACCAGCAGCACCATCACCAGCACCGCGTCGACGACGGCGGCCCCGCGATCCGTCCGGCGGTCGCGGGGCCGGCTCACCGGACCGAGTCGAGGGCGTCGGTGAGCATCGAGGTCAGCGCCGGACCGGCCGCCTTGGAGATCGCGCCGACGAGTGCGACCGTCATGACGGTGACCAGCACCCACCCGGGCACGTCGCCACGATCGTCCCGCGCGCGCAGCCGGACGAGGATCGTGCTGCCGACGGCGAGGACCGCGGCGAGCAGCCTGGCGACGACGCGCGGTTCATCGACCGCGCGGTGGATGGTCTGGTTGGACCTGCTCTTCATGGTGGTGCTCCTCTCGAGCCGGCGGCCCGATCCGCCGGCGCTGGGGGTCGGGGACGGCGTCAGGTCGCCGTGAGGCGCAGGCCGACGAGGCCGGGGTAGAACGCGAAGACGACGACGGTCGGGAGCACGAGGAAGACCACCGGGATCATCATCAGCACCTCCTTGCGGGCCGCCGACTCGATCAGCTCGCGGCGACCGGCCTCGCGGACGTCGGCCGCCTGGGCGTGCAGCACCTCGGCCAGCGGGGTGCCCCGCTCGACGGCGACCGCCAGGGCCTGGGCGAAGCGGGCGACGGTGGGCAGGCCGGTGCGGCTCGCGTAGCGGTCGAAGGCCGCGGCGACGGGACGCCCGGTGCGGATCTCGGCGAGCACCTGGCGCAGGTCCTCGGCCATGGCGCCGCTGCCGCGACGGGTCGCCCGCTCGAGCGCGCCGACCGGGCTCTCGCCGGCTGCGACGGCGAGAGCCAGCAGCTCGGCGATGGTCGGGAACTCCGCGAGCACCCGTCGCTCGCGAGCGGTGGCCTGCTGGGTGAGCCACCAGTCGCGTGCGAGCAGGCCTCCCACCAGCGCCGCGGCGAGCACCAGCACGGACGGGACGACCTGGGCGGGTCCGCGCGGCGGCTGCAGGATCGTCCACGCGGCCGCCAGGCCGAGGGCGACCAGACCCCACTGCACCTGCTGGACGCGCAGCTCCTGGACGCTCATCCGGAGGCCGGCGCGATCAAGACGTCGCTGCACCGAGGTCGCTCCGCCGAGCACCTCGTCGACCGTCGCCGCGGCGTGCTGCAGCAGGCGCGCCATCGGTCCGGCGTCCCCGCCCCCGGGCGAAGCCGCCATGGGCGCGGCGGGCGCACCCGGGAGGTCGCGCAGGTAGGGGACGATCCGCGCCGTCAGCGAGGGGCGGAGGATCGCCCGCAGCCGTGCGGCGGCCAGCCAGAGGCCGAGCCCGGCGAGGAGCCCGAGGAGGGCGCCGGTCCAGGCGGGCGTCACGACAGCACCCTCGGCTCCTCGGGCAGCCGGCCGATCCAGGTCATCACCCGGTAGGCGACGACGCACACGACTCCGCCCCCGATCAGGACGACGGTGCCGCCGGGTGAGGCGTAGCGCTCGATCGCCTCCGACTGCCAGGCCATCAGCAGCAGGACGACCCACGGTGCGGCGACCGCGAGCCGGGCCGCGTTGACCGTCCACGACTGACGCGCCGCGAGCTCGGAGCGCGTGCGCGCGTCGTCGCGCAGGTACCCCGACAGGTTCCGCAGCAGGCGGCCGAGGTCGCCGCCACCGACCTCCCGGGCGACCCGCAGCCCCTCGCAGACGCGGTCGCCGGTGGGGTCCGCGAGCCGCTCCTTGAGCCGGTCGAGGCAGTCGCCGAAGCGTCCGGTCGCCTGGTGGTCGAGGGCGAACGCGGCGAAGGCGGGCCGCAGCGGCGCCGGACCGCGCTCCGCCAGGCCGGCGAGCGCGTCGGGCAGGGAGAGTCCCGCGCGGACGCCGCTGGCGAGGTGGTCGACGGCCTCGGGCCAGACCTCGGCGGTCTCACGCAGGTGCCGGCGCGCTCGCCCGGCGATCAGCCCGGCCGGCAGGTAGGCGGCCATGCCGCCGAACACCAGCGCCACCGGGGCCGTGTGGGACACGCCCTGCACCGTCAGGCCGACCAGGAGCCCCGCCCCGGCGCAGACGCCGAGCAGGCCCGGCACGCCGAGACGGCCCAGACCGGCGTGGACGAGGGTCCGCGACCAGCGGCCGGGCGGCCGCGGCCGACGAGGCTCCCGCGGGATCGTGCGGCTGCTCCACACCAGGAACAGGCCGATGCCGAGGGTCAGACCCAGGAGCGTGCCCATCGGTCAGCGCTCCCCGTCGGCGCCGTGGAGGAGGCGGCGGACGTCGATCCCGACGCGCGCGAACGCCTCCGCCCGCGGGGCGGTGCCGCCGGTGCGGCGCAGCTCGCCGCCTACGCGCACGAACAGCGGCTCGGCTTCGATGACGCCGTTCTCGACGCGTCCGGGGACGCCGACGATCTCCTGCACCCGACGGTGGCCGTCGGCGTCGAGCGCCAGGTGGACGACGAGGTCGACCGAGGAGGCCACGGTGGGCACCACGAAGGCCGACGAGATGTTCTCGCCGGCCAGCAGCGGGAGGGTGCAGAGCTTCACCAGCGCCTCTCGGGCGCTGTTGGCGTGCAGCGTGCCCATGCCCGGAAGCCCGGAGTTGAGCGCGAGAAGCAGGTCGAGCGCCTCGGCAGCCCGCACCTCGCCGATGATCAGCCGGCTCGGTCGCATCCGCAGCGCCTCCTTGACCAGGTCGCGCAGCGCCACCTCTCCGGTGCCCTCGAGGCCGGCCTGACGGGTCTGCATCGGCACCCAGTCGGGGTGGGCGAACCGCAGCTCGAAGACCTCCTCGGCGCTGACGATGCGCTCGCCGCCCGGCACGGCCGCGGCGAGGCAGTTCAGGAGCGTCGTCTTGCCGGCCTGCGTGCCGCCGGCGACCAGGACGTTGAGGCCGGCCCGCACCGACGCCTCGAGGAAGTCGGCCGCCTGACCGGTCATCGACCCGAGGCCGACGAGATCGCGCAGCCGGGTCGCCCGCACGCTGAACTTCCGGACGTTGACCGCCGCGAAGCCCCGGCTGATCCCCTCGAGCACCACGTGCAGGCGGTGACCGCCGGGGAGCATGGCGTCGACGAACGGCGTCGAGAGATCGAGGCGTCGTCCGCTCGAGGCGAGCATCCGCTCGATCAGCTCCTCGACCTGCGCGGCGGTGAGCACCAGGTTCGTCAGCTCGTGGCGCCCACGCCGGGCGACGAAGACCCGGTCGGGGGCGTTGATCCAGATCTCCTCGACCTCGGGGTCGTCGAGGAACGGCTGCAGCGGCCCGAACCCGGAGACGCGGGCGACCAGCTCGCGCACGACCGCCGCCGGATCGCCGATCGCCGACACCGCGCCGGTGGTCGCGCGCTGGTCGTGCTCCCCCACCACCCGGGCGGCCAGCCGGCGGACGGCGTCGGGATCGCGCTGCGGGTCGAGGCCGTCGGCGCGCACGAGCTCGCGCACCCGGCGGTCGAGCGCGTCGAGCAGGGAGAGCGGCAGGGTCGAGCCCGCAGCAGGCTCGACGGAGGTGAGCGTCATGACGACTCCGTCCCGAGATGAGGAGGTCAGGACGTCGACGCTAGGCCGCGGTCGGGCGGCTCCGGAAGGGGGCGATCCGGATCTGTGGACAACTCCGTCCGGACCCCCGGGGCCTCACTCGCCGGCGGCTCCGCGCGCGACCAGGGGCGGGAAGTGCGCCCGCACCGCGGGCGGGACGAGCAGGGCCCCCAGGCCGAGCCCGGTCAGGCCGAGCCAGGTCGCGACCTCGACGTCGGTGAGCGGGAACCCGTCCGCGCGGGAGCCGCACAGCACCGCGGCCGCCCCCAGCACGAGCAGCACGCCGAGCACGACGACGACGCGCAGCCGGGCCGCGCTGGCCTCGGTGAGGGTGCCGGCGTCGGCGCCGCCGAGCAGCCACCGTCCGATGAGCGCGAGCAGCACCATCACGAGCAGGAGGCCGATCTGGAGGTAGGCGGAGGCGGGCACCCCCTCGGCATCGGCGACGAGCACGATCCGGTCGACCAGCGGGAGGGCCAGGCCGACCGCCAGCAGGATCAGGGCCCGGCCCACCGTGCGCAGCCAGGCCTCGACCGAGACGTCGGAGGCCGTGCGCCCGAGCACGGGAGCGGACAGCGCCGCGGCCGCGCCCGGCAGCACCAGGAACAGTCCCGCGCCGGAGGTGGCGGTCTCCGCCGCGCTCACCTGCACCGTGCCGCCCCGGCCGCCTCCGAACAGCACCGCCAGCACCAGCAGCGCGAGCCCGACGGCGGCGACCGGCCGCCACCACCCGGGGTCGCGGCGGGCGAGCAGGGCCGGCACGGCCAGCACCGCCAGCAGCGCGAGCGGGAAGGCCAGCGACGCGACGACCTGCGCGCGATCGAACGGCAGCTGGTCGAGCACCCGCACCAGGCCGATCGCCTGCGTCACCAGCAGCATCGCGCAGCCGGCCACCAGCAGGGCCGTCGCCAACGGCGGCCACAGCGCGTCGAACCGGGTGCCGCGCTCGTCGTGCCGCGGCTGCGCCGCGAGCACCAGGCCGGCAAGCGACACGCCGACCGCCAGGCCGATGCCCGAGCGGGCGACCTCGTCGAACCGCGGCGCCAGCACCGGGTCGCCCACGTGCAGCAGGTCGTCGATCACCACGACCGCGGCGCTGACCAGCAGCGGGACGCCCGCCGCCCACCGCACCGCGAGCGAGGCCGACGCCGAGAGGCGCGCCAGCGGGCCGCGCCGGCGCAGGTGCGGCACCGCGACCGAGACCGCGACCAGCGCCAGCGAGCCCAGCACCCAGAAGACGTCGGTGGTGCCGTCCGGCACCGTCCAGCGCAGCCCGAGCGCCGCGGCCAGCAGGCACAGGGCGCCGGCGTCGCGCAGCAGGTCGAGGGCGGCCGGGTCGAGGGACGGGCCGGACGCGCGTCCGGACGACGAGGTGCTCATGCGGCGGGCCTTTCGGTGGGGACTCGCACCGTAGCGCCGACCTCGGGCGACGCGGTGCCGGACGGGCCGCCGGACGATCATCGGAGGACGCGGCGCGAGCCCGCTCATCGGTCGAGCGGCGGAATGCAGCCGGTCTCCCGGGGGTACCCCGGCGGCGGGTCGCCCTGCCACTGCGCGTCGCGACCGCCCAGCTCGAGGAGCGCGACGAGGAGCGCGAACGGATCGTCCGGGCGCAGCGCCACGTGCGGCCCGACCGGCGTCAGGGAGAAGACCTCGCCGTGGCGCAGGTCGAGCTCGGCGCCGATCGCGGGGGCATCCCAGCCGCGCAGCTGCACGCCCTCGCCGAGCTCGCCGCCCCACAGGACGGCCACCCAGAACGGCCGGCCGTCGAGCTCGCCGCGCACCGAGAGCCCGCTCGCGTCGACCAGCAGGCCGCCATCGAGCACCGGGCCCTGCTCCTCCGGCCCGAAGAGGTTCGCGTCGCTGAGGCCCCGCGCATGGAGCATGCGCTTGTCGATGCGTCCCTGGGCGTCGGTGCAGCGGCTGATGAGCCGGTCCGTCCGGTGCATGGTCGTCCTTCCCGAGTCGAGGAGGCGATGCTCGCAGGCGGCACCGACAGTCCCCGTGACGTGCCGACGGCCCGCCCCCGGGGATCGGGGACGGGCCGTCGTGGTGGTGCGGGTCAGTCGGCGAACGGGTAGTCGGTGTACCCCTCGGCGCCGCCGCCGTAGAAGGTGTCGGGGTTCGGCTCGTTCTCGCCGAGCCCGTCCGTCCACCGACGCACGAGGTCGGGGTTGGCGAGGAACGGACGACCGACGACGACCGCGTCGGCCACGCCCTCGGAGACCAGCGCGGCCGCGCTCTCGCGGGTGGTCGGGTTCGCGAAGCCGGAGTTGAGGAAGGTCAGGCCGCCGAAGGCGCTGCGCAGCTTCGTGATCAGCTCGGCGCGCGGGTCGGCGTAGAGCACCGAGAGGTAGGCCAGGCCGAGGTCGGAGATGCCCTCGATGAAGGCGGTGTAGGTGGCCTCGACGTCGGCGGGGTCCTTCTCGTCGCAGCCCTGGATGTTGTGGGCCGGCGAGATGCGCACGCCGACGCGCTCGGCTCCGATCGCCTCGGCGACGCGACGCGTCACCTCGATCGCGAAGCGCGCGCGGTTCTCCGGCGAGCCGCCCCACTCGTCGGTGCGCTCGTTGGCGCCCGGCGCGAGGAACTGGTGGATCAGGTAGCCGTTGGCGGCGTGCACCTCGACGCCGTCCAGGCCGGCCGCGATCGCCTGACGCGCGGCGTGGACGTACTCCTCGACGACGCCGTCGATCTCGTCGGCCTCCAGCGCCCGCGGCGTGGGGTGCGGGAAGGCGCCGTTCGCGGTGAACATCTCGCCCGGAGCGGCCAGCGCGCTCGGCGCCACGCTCTCCAGGCCGTGCTTGTTGTCGGGGTGCGCGACGCGACCGGCGTGCATCAGCTGGACGACGATGCGGCCGCCCTCGCCGTGCACGGCGTCGGCGACGCGGCGCCAGCCGGCGACCTGCTCGTCGCTGTGGATGCCGGGGGTGTTCAGGTAGCCCTGGCCGACGGCGCTGGGCTGCGTGCCCTCGCTGATGATCAGGCCGGCGGTGGCGCGCTGGCGGTAGTACTCCACCGCGAGGTCGCCGGGCACGCCCTCGCCGTCGGCGCGGTTGCGCGTCAGCGGGGCCATCACCAGCCGGTTCGGCAGCTCGCCGAGCGGCGTGGACAGCGGGGTGAACAGGTCGGTCATGGGTGCTCCTCGGACGGGGGACGGTCTCGTCCGAGCCAAGCAGAGGCGGGCGCCGATCATTCCGACGAACGGGTGAGCGGGGCGGTCTGGACCGCGTGGCTCGCGACCGGCGGGCTCGCTAGCGTCGTCGGAGACCTCCCCCGGGCCCGCGGACCCCCGGAGTCGTCATGCAGCACCCCAGCCTCCTGCGTCGTCGACGCGGCACCGTCGGTCTGGCGGTGGGCGCCCTCGCCGCCGGCTCGGTGACCGGCGGTCTCGCGCTCGCCGCGATCCCGTCCGCCACCACCGGACTGATCACCGCCTGCCTCAGCCGCTCCGACGGCGCCGTCCGCATCGTCGACGCCGACCGCGGCCGCCGGTGCGCGTCCGGGGAGACGACCGTGACGTGGTCGCGCGGCTACCGCTACCGGGGCGCGTGGAGCCAGTCCGCGCGGTACGCACCGCAGGACATCGTGACCTTCGAGGGCGGCAGCTACGTGGCCACCCGCCCCTCCGAGGCGGTGCCGCCGACCACCGCGTCGTTCTGGGGCGTGCTCAGCCCCGGGACGCCCGGGCCCACCGGACCCGCGGGCGCGCCCGGGGAGCCGGGCCCGACCGGACCCACCGGGCCCACCGGCCCGGCCGGCACCCCGGGACCGCGCGGTGCCGTGGGCGCGACCGGGCCGACCGGGCCGACCGGGCCGACGGGGCCGGCGGGCGTCACGACGGCGGCGTTCAGCGGCTCGATCGCGCCGGCGTTCGTCGCCGGCTCCTACGGCTTCGCGGGACCGACCGCCACGGTGACCGTCGACGGATCCCAGCGGCTGGCGATCACCGCGTCGGGCTCGATCGGCGGGCCGTCGGGCACCACGACGGTGCTGGTCAACGTCTGCCGCCAGCGCACCGGAACCGCGACCGTCGACCCGCTCGACTCCTCGGCGAGCGTCTTGGCCAGCGTCCTCGCCGACCACCTGCCCGTCTCGGCCGCCGGCGCGACGACCCTGCCGGCGGGCACCTACCGGGTCGGGCTGTGCCTGCGCGTCCTGACCGGCCAGCTCAACGCCAACGACTTCGTGCTGGGCTACGCGCTCGTCCTCCCGGGCTGAGCCCCATCCCTGTGGACGGTCGCTTCCCGCCGACGCGCCTGTGGGACACGATGACCCCCGACCCCCAGGAGGACCCGTGCGCCCGTCCCGCCATGCCCTGCCCGTCCGCACCGCCCCCGCGCTGCTGCTGAGCCTGCTGCTCGCCCTGGCCGGCACCCTCGTCGTCACCGGCGCCACCGCCGCCGACGGCGCGTCCGACGGCGTCTCGACCCGGCAGCGGCAGCTGCGCTACCTCGGCTGCGAGCCGGGGCCGATCGACGGCAGGGCCGGACGCATGACGCAGGCCGCGCTGATCCGCTTCCAGGCGGCCAACGGCCTGCGCCAGAGCGGCCGACTCGACACCACGACCCGGCAGCGCCTCTCCTCGACCAAGCGCATCGCGTGCGACCGGCGTCCGGTGCCCGCGCGCTCCGGCACGGGCCGACGGATCGTGATCAGCCAGACCCAGAACTGGATCTGGCTGGTCGAGCCGGGCAACCGGGTGACCCTGCAGGCGGGCGTGGTCGACAACCCGTCGAAGCTGCGTCCGGGCAGCTACACCACCGGCTCGAAGTGCGGCCGGCCCGCACGGGTGCGCACCAACACCTCGACCAGCGGCTCGGTGAACCTCGACCACTTCGTGCGGTTCGCGCCCTGCGGCATCGGCTTCCACCGCATCCCGACGCAGCGCCGCAGCCCGTACGCGCAGATCCACCCCGACTGGTGGCTCGGCACGGACTTCGACGCCTCGCACGGCTGCATCCGGCTCAGCGCCCGCACCGCGAAGCGGGTCTGGGACTTCACCGCCGCCGGCGTCAACCGGGTGGTCGTCCTGCGCTGACCCGGCGCTCCGCGCTCCGACGCTCAGTCGCTCACGCGGTCATGCGGTCTCGGACTCCGCGACGTGCCGCACGGGGCACCCCGCGACGCCCGGCGTCGGGAAGGTGCCCATGTCGGGCACCCGGTAGCCGTCGGGATAGGAGCGGATGAAGGGCGAGTCCTCGGTGCGCACCGGCGTCAGCCGCGCCGGGAACGCCCGCAGCGCGACGCCCCGTGCCCGCAGACCGGCCTGCGCGGCCCACCGGACCGCGGGCGTCACCGGCTCGTAGCCGAGCGCGCGGGCCAACGGCTCGTCCATCAGCGCCCGGCTGAAGACCTCGACGGCCGGACGCAGCGGCGCCGGGTAGAAGGTGAGCATCAGGCCGAGGGTCGCGTCGGCGACCGCGCGTCCGCCCTCGTCGTAGCCGAAGTGCTCGGCCTCGTAGGAGTCCATCAGCGCTGCGAACCCCGCGAAGGTCTCCGGCACGTCGGGGATGTTCATGTGCCGGCCGAGCGCGCGGTAGTAGTTGACCGACGCCCGCTCCTCGACCGGCGAGAGCGGTCGCTTGCCGTAGTCGGCGAGCCAGCGCTGCGGCACGACGACGAAGGTCGAGAGCACGTAGCGCATCTCGTGGTCGGGGATGTCGTAGCTGCGGTGCATCTGGTTGATCCGCCGGATCGCGGCCCGGGCCGTCGGGTGCTCGAAGCCGTGCTTCAACGGCTGGTCGAGCAGGAGCGCGGTGTCGTCGTAGCGCTTCTGGACGGCCTCGGTGAAGGCGCCGGTCTCGCCGAGCAGCCGGCCGATGCCGGGCACCGCGTAGGTGCGGAACAGCGCGAACGACAGCGCCTGGATGAAGTCCCACGGGAACTCGTGCTGGGCGACCCGGCGGTAGATCTCGACGTAGTCGGTCTCGGGGTCGAGGTCGTCGTTCGCGCGACGCCAGTGATCGCGGGCCACGCCGCCGAAGCGACGGCCGCGCCAGGTCAGGACGGGGCTCATGGAAGAAAATTAGAGCGCATGCTCCGTTCTGTCGAGACCCGAGCCCACTAGCCTGACGGCCACCGCGCTCGCCGAGCGCTCGACTCCCCAGGTGATCCCATGCCGACCGAACCTCCCGCGACCGCACCGTCCCCGCGTCCCCGACGCTCGCCCGCCGAGCTCCTGCGCCGTCGCCGAGGCACGACCGGCCTCGTCGTCGGGGCGCTCGGCGCCACGGCCGTGACCGGCGGGCTCGCGTACGCGGCCATCCCGTCCGCGAGCTCGGGCCAGTTCACCGGATGCGTCGCGTCCTCCGGCGCGGTGCGCCTCGTGGACGCCGACCGCGGCGCGCGCTGCCGCAGCGGCGAGCGCACGGTCCGCTGGTCGTCGGGGTATCGCTTCCGGGGCGCGTGGAGCGCGAGCACCTCCTACGCCGCGCAGGACGTCGTCACGCAGGACGGCGGCTCCTACGTCGCCCGCAGGGCCTCGCGCGGCGTGGCGCCGACCGACGCCGGCACGTGGGGCGTGTTGGCCGCCGCCGGAGCCACCGGACCCGCGGGACCTGCGGGACCGGCCGGATCCGGCGGCCCGGTGAGCGCCGATCGCTTCGAGGGACCGATCGACGCCATCCCGGGCGGCTCGTCCGACTACGTCTTCGCCGGCGGCACCGTCCAGCTCGTCGTCGGGACGGGGCAGCGCGTGGTGGCCTCCGGGACGGCCGTGCTCGGGGTGAGCGGCGGCGCGAGCAGCGTGCGCGCGGTGGTCTCGATCTGCGGTCGGCAGGTCGGCCGGTCGCGGCTCGTGGACCTCTCCGGGGTCCAGGGCCTCACCGTGCCGATCGACAAGGGCACCCTGGTGCCGATCTCGGCCACCTCCACGCCGAGCGCCGGCATCTACGACGTCGGCCTGTGCGTCGCGAACGGGAGCGCGACGACGCTGAACGCCAACGGCTCGTCGCTCGGCTGGGCGATGGTCCTCGGCTGAGCGGCGCGCGTCGCCGCCGGCGTCAGTTCAGGACGACGATGCCCGCGTTGAGCGCGGTCGCGAAGGCCACCCAGGCCAGGTAGGGCAGCAGCAGGAGACCGGCCGCGCGGCGCACGCGGCCCAGCACGACGACGGTGGCGACCACCGACGCCAGCAGCGCCACGATCTCGACCAGCGCCCAGCGGTACTCGCCCGCGGCGAAGAAGAGCGGCGTCCAGGCGAGGTTGAGCAGCAGCTGCACGCCCCACACCGACAGCTCGCGCGGCCCGGCACCGGCGCGCCAGGCGAGCCACCCGGCCACGGCGATCGTCACGTAGAGCACCGTCCAGACCGGGCCGAAGACCCACGACGGCGGCGCGTAGGGCGGCAGCTCGAGCGCGCGGTAGGTCTCCTGGGACGACGACGCCGCGAGCCCGCCGACCGCGGAGACCAGCGCGACGGCGAGCAGGAACGGCACGAGGCCCAACCAGCCGCGTCCGCGGTCGGGAGCATGACGACGGGTGGCGGGCGCGGACGGGCTGGACGTGGTGGCCATGGCCTCAGCGTTCCCCGCCGACCGGACGAGCAGGCGCCCCGTCTCCTCGGGGGTGAGGAGGTCCCGCCGACCAGCACTGCCGCCCACTAGCCTCGCCCGCGTGCGCCGTCCCCAGCAGTCCCGCAGCGAGAGCTCGATGGAGCGGATGCTCGACGCCGCCGCCGCGCTGCTGCGCGAGGGCGGCCTGGCGGCGGTGACGGTGGCCTCGGTGGCCGAGCGCTCGGGCACCTCGAACGGCGCGCTCTACCACCGATTCGGCGACCGCGGCCGGCTGGTCGCCGCCCTGCAGGAGCGCGAGCAGGCGGCCATGCTCGCCGCCACCCGCGAGGCGTTCGCGGACGTGGCGGAGGAGCCGGACGACGAGCGAGCCGCCCGTGCGCTCGGGGAGGCGGCGCTGGCCATCTTCGCCGAGCACCGGGCCGCCACGCGGGCCTTCCTCGTCGAGCTCGACGCCGAGCCCGAGGTGCGGGCCCGCAACGAGGCCGTCATGGCCGAGATCGGCGGCACCGTCACGACCTGGCTCGTGACGCGGCTGGGAGCCTCTCCGGAGGCCGCCGACGAGGCGTTCGGACTGCTCTACGCCCTGTGTCTCACCGAGGCGCTCACCGGCGGCCGGACCGTGGGCCCCGACGCCGTCGCCCGCGCCGTGCTCGCGGTCGCGCGCGGCTGAGCCGTCGCAGGCCCGCCCGCGGGGTCCTGGGCCGGACTGGTCAGGGAAAGCTGGACGTTGTCAGGTGAAACTTCCCCTGACAACGTCCGGTTTCACCGGATATCCGGGGAAACCTGCGCAGGGCCCCGCACCACCCACCAGGCGGCGTACGGGGGCACGTGGACGATCCCGTCCGCGCCCGCGGTGACGCCGTGACCCGACAGCGCGTCGTGCAGCACGGAGCTGGGAGCGCCGGGCAGCAGGTGCTCGAGACGGGGCAGGGAGAGCGGCCGCGCCTCGGCGGTGACGTTGTAGACCGCCACCAGCGCGCCGGACGGGTGGCGCCGCACCAGGACGAGCAGGCCGTCGTCGGTGTCGAGCAGCACCTGCGGGGTGACGCTGCCGTGCAGTTGCGGCAGGCTCGCCCGCACCCGCGCGAGGTGGGCCAGGCCGGCGAAGGCCCGCGCGGCGTCCGAGCCGGAGCGCAGCCGGCCGGCCCGGTCGACGTCGGTGACCCGCGGTCGGTGCGCCCAGCGGTTGTCGGCGCCGTGACCGGGCTCGGCGGCCCAGTAGGGGTCGTTGGGCAGGGCGAGCTCGTCGCCGCTCCAGATCACCGGGATGCCGCCCCAGGCCGCGACGATCGCGTGGGCGAGGAACAGCCGGGCGAACGCGCCGTCGGCATCGCGTCGTCCGGCTCCCAGCCCGGCGAGCGAGGCGGCGGTGCCGCTGATCCGACGATCGCCGGTGGCCGGGTTGTGCTGGAAGACCAGGCCCTCCGACCACGAGCCGGGGAAGTCGCCGGCGTACCAGTCGGAGAGGAACGCGCGGTGCGCCGGACCCGAGAGCCCGACGGCGGCCGCGTCGGCGTCGTCGATCGCCCAGCCGATGTCGTCGTGGCAGCGCACGTAGGTGATCCAGGTGGCCGTCGACGGGGTGTCGGGAAGGGCCGCGAGGGCGTGCCGGGCCAGCCGGGTGTCGCGGGCGGCCAGCATCGACCACACCTGCACCATCAGCGTGTTGTGGTAGGCCAGGTCGCTCACCCGGCCGGCGTGCTCGCCCGTGCCGAGGTAGGCCACGAGGTCGCGGGGCCCGACGATCGCCTCGGCCTTGAACGCGACCGCGGGCGCGGCGAGGCGCGCGACGGTGCGCAGGGCCTGGGTGAGCGCGTGCACCTCGGGCTCGTTCTGGCAGGTGGTGCCCAGGCGCTTCCACAGGAACGCGATCGCGTCGAGCCGCAGCACCTCGACGCCCGCGTTCGCGAGCAGCAGGACGATCTCGGCGAACTCCGCGAGCACGTCGGGGTTGCTCCAGTCGAGGTCCCACTGCCAGGAGTTGAACGTCGTCCAGACCCAGCCGTCGAGATCGGGGTCGGCGGTGAAGCT
This sequence comes from Nocardioides sp. TRM66260-LWL, assembly GCF_020075545.1. Lineage (GTDB taxonomy): Bacteria > Actinomycetota > Actinomycetes > Propionibacteriales > Nocardioidaceae > Nocardioides. Next base: position 24,173 of record NZ_JAIQZK010000001.1, on the reverse strand, counting down.
GCCCGGCGCGAAGTCGGGGAACACCTCCGGGACGGTGCGCTCGAAGGCGTCGGGGACGGTGCGGTCGGGGAAGACGTGGAAGTACGCGCGGTGCCGCTCGTCGCCCGCCCGGGCGGCGACGGCCCAGGGGTGCTCGCGCGCGACGTGGTTGAGCACGAGGTCGACGACCAGGCTCATGCCGCGCTCGCGCAGCCGGCCGGCGAGCGCGGCGAGATCGTCCATCGTCCCGAGGTCGGGACGCACGCGCCGGTAGTCGGCCACCGCGTACCCGCCGTCGTTGTCGCCGTCGCGGGGCTGCAGCAGCGGCATCAGGTGCAGGTAGGTGACGCCGAGCTCGGCGAGGTAGTCGAGCCGCTCCCCCACCCCGGCGAGGTCGCCGCCGAAGCGCTCGGTGTAGCAGGCGTAGCCGAGCTGCTCGGGTCGCTGCAGCCGGTCGGGCTCGAGCAGGCGCCGCTCGTCGAGCACGTGCAGCTCGTCGGGGCGCGCGGCGAAGCCCTCGGCGGCGATGACCGCGAGGCGCGTGGCGACGTCGAGCGCGTCGGCGTGCACCGCCGCGACCCCGGCGCTCAGGTCGGGCCACCAGCGCTCGAGCCGCAGCTCGAACGTCGTCCGGCGGTGGGCCGGGAGGCGCGCGAGGACGGGGCGCACGGCGTCGAGGACTGTGACGGGGGTCACCCTGGGCTGCACGCGCCCATCATGGCGGGCCCGGCGCCGCGCGGCGACACCGGTCCGGACCGGCTACGCCTGCTCGGAGGGCTGCGAGGCCGGCGCGGCCCCCGCCGCCTGTGCCGACGGGGATCCCGAGGACGACGCGGACGACGCGGACGCGCCCTCGAGCCGGAACCCCACGCCGCGCACGGCCACGACCTTCTCGCGCACCCCGACGCTCTCCAGCTTCTGCCGCAGGCGGCCGATGGTGACGTCGAGGGTCTTGGTGGAGCCGTACCAGTTCTCGTCCCACACGTCGGCCATCAGCCGGCCGCGGGAGACGACCTTGTCGCGGTGCGAGGCGAGGATCGCCAGCACGTCGAACTCCTTGCCCGTCAGCGGCACCTCGCGCTCGCCGGAGTAGACGCGGCGGGCGTCGATGTCGATGCGCAGGCCGTCGGGGTCGACCTGCTCGACCGCCGCGGGGCCGCCCACGCGGCGCAGCAGCGCCCGCACCCGGGCCTGCAGCTCGGCCACGCCGAACGGCTTGACGAGGTAGTCGTCGGCGCCGTAGTCGAGCCCGACCACGCGGTCGAGCTCGGCGCCGCGGCCGGTGACGATCATGATGGCGCCGGTGTAGCCGCCCTCGCGGGCCTGCTTGCAGACGTCGAGGCCGTCCATGTCGGGCAGCCCGAGGTCGAGGATGACGAGGTCGAGCGGCACGAGGCCGATCTCGGTGAGGGCCGCGGCGCCGCTCTCGACCGAGCGCACCTCGTAGCCCTCGCGCTCGAGGGTGCGGACGAGCGGGAAGGAGATGTCCTCCTCGTCCTCGACCACCAGCACGCGCGCAGACATGGCAGGACCCTACCGTGGACGGGTGTGTCCCGGGGCGGCCCGGCACGCCGGGGAGACCGGTCCGCGACGCCGCGGACGACGGCCGGTCAGGGCCCGAGCAGGTCGCCGTCGCGGGCCACGCGGGCGAGCACCTCGTCGAACCGCAGCTGCTCCAGGCCCAGCGGGTCGGAGGCGCCGGCCTCGACCTCGGCCCAGGTGATCGGCGCGGCGACGGTCGGCCGCTCGCGACCGCGCAGCGAGTACGGCGCGACGGTGGTCTTGGCCGCCGCGTTCTGCGACCAGTCGACGAAGACCCGGCCGCCGCGTCGGACCTTGGCCATCGCCGCGGTGACCGCCTGCGGTCGGTCGCGCTGCAGCCGCTCGGCGAGCTCCTTGGCCAGCGCGGTGGTCTGCTCGGCCGGGAGCGGCTCGGGCAGGGGGAGGTAGAGGTGCAGGCCCTTCGAGCCGGACAGCACCGGGCGGGCGTCCAGTCCCTGCTCGGCGGCGAGGCCGCGGACGTCGAGCGCCACCTGGCAGCACTCGCGCAGCCCGGCCGGATCGCCGGGGTCGAGGTCGACGACGACGCGGTCGGCGGGCCCCGGGGCGCCGTCGGGCCCGATCCGCCACTGGTGGGCGTGCAGCTCCAGCGCCGCCAGGTTGGCCAGCCAGGTGAGGGTGGCGACGTCGTCGACCAGCGGCATCGTCAGCACGTCCGGGCGCGGCCGGCTGGAGCCCGTCGTGGACGCCCCGCTCCCCCAGGCGCGCGAGCCGGTGGTCGGCACCCGCGCGGTGCGCACCCACGACGGCGTGCCGCCGGGCACGTTCTTCTCGAAGAACCCCGCCTCGCCGACGCCGTGCGGCCAGCGCACGCGGGTGATCGGCCGGTCGCGCAGCTGCGGCAGCAGCACCGGGGCGATGGAGGCGTAGTAGTGCAGCACCTCGCCCTTCGTGGTGCCTGTGCGCGGGTAGAGCACCTTGTCGAGGTGGTTGATGGTCAGCGTGCGACCGTCGACCTCCACCCGGATCGCGGCGTCGTCGGACGCCGGGCCGGGGCTCACGCGGCGCTCACAGGTCGGCCGCCGTGACGTCGGTGCGCACGCCCTGGAACGACGGCTGCCGCAGCCGGCGGTACCCGACCCCGTGCGTCTCCACCTCGACGACCAGCAGCGGGCGCACCCAGCGGGTGCCCCGGGCGTCGAGCGCCGGCACCTCGTCGGCGAACGGGGACGAGGCGGCGGCGAGCGGGTCGAGCAGCGCGCGCAGCCGGGCGGACGCCGTCGTCCCGATGCCGCTGCCCACGCGGCCACGGTAGGCCAGCCCGTCCGGCGTGGGCTCGCCCACGAGGAGCGCGGCGAGCCGGTCGTGCGTGCCCTCCTGGGGCCGCCAGCCGCCCACGACGTACGAGGCCCGCGTGCGGTGGGGCATCTTCAGCCAGTGCGGGCTGCGCTCGCCGAAGCGGTACGGCGAGTCGCGCCGCTTGCTCACCACGCCCTCCAGGCCCTGGGCGAGCGTCGCCTCGGCGAGCATCGCGCCGTCGTCGTGGGCGTCGGGCACCTGCCAGGCGCCCAGCTCGCCGCGCAGGCCCTCGAGGATCGCCCGCCGCTCCTCGAGCGGGCGACCGGCGAGGTCGCGGCCGTCGAGGCGCAGCACGTCGAAGACCATCAGCACGGCCGGACGCTCCCGCGCCCACCGCAGCGCCTGCTCGCGGCGCCGGACGTGGATGCGGTCCTGCAGGGCGCGGAAGTCGGGGGTGCCGCGCTCGCCGAGCGCGATCACCTCGCCGTCGAGCAGCAGGTCGCGCGCCGCCCCCGCCTCGGCGACGTCCGGCCAGGCCGCGGTGATGACGTTCTCGTTGCGGCTGGTCATCCGCACGGCGCCGTCGCGGGACGCCTCGACCAGGGCGCGCACGCCGTCCCACTTCACCTCGTGCAGCCAGGCCGCCCCCGCGGGTGGGCGAGTGCCCTTGGTGGCGAGCATCGGACGCATGGGTCCATCCTTGCCCCATGCGAGCCATCTGGAAGGGCGCCGTCTCGTTCGGCCTGGTCAGCGTGCCCGTCAAGCTGTACGCCGCCACCGAGTCCCACGATGTCTCGTTCCGGCAGGTGCACGTCGCCGACGGCGGGCGCATCCGCTACCAGCGCATCTGCGCGATCGACGGCGAGGAGGTGCCGTACTCCGAGATCGCCAAGGGCTACGAGACCGAGGACGGCGAGATGGTCGTCCTCACCGACGACGACCTGCGCGACCTGCCCTCGACGTCCTCGCGGGAGATCGCGGTGGAGAAGTTCGTGCCCTCGGAGCAGATCGACCCGATGCTGTTCGAGAAGTCGTACTACCTCGAGCCCGAGGGCGCCGGCGCCAAGCCGTACGCGCTGCTGCGGCAGGCGCTCGAGGAGAGCGACCGGGTGGCGGTCGTGACCGTCGCCCTGCGCCAGCGCACCACCGTCGCGGTGCTGCGCGTGCGCGGCGAGGTGATCGTCCTGCAGACCATGATGTGGCCGGACGAGGTGCGCACCCCCGACTTCTCGGTGACCTCCGAGCAGGTGGGCGAGGTGAAGGACGCCGAGGTCGCGATGGCCCGGATGCTCGTCGAGACCCTCGCCGGCGACTTCGACCCCGCCGAGTTCGAGGACGACTACGCCGACGCCGTGCACGCCCTGGTGACGGCCAAGATCGAGGGCGGCGAGGTGCAGCGCACCGAGTCGTCCACCAAGACCTCCGGCGAGGTCGTCGACCTGCTCGCCGCCCTCCAGCGCTCGGTGGCCGCGGCCCAGCAGGCGCGGGGCGAGGAGCCGTCGGCGGAGGACGACACCACGGCGCGAGCCCCGGCCGCGAAGACCGCGAAGAAGGCGGCCAGGAAGACCCCAGCGAAGAAGACCACGGCGAAGAAGACCGCCGCCAAGAAGAAGGCCAGCTGACATGACCGACGCGCCCGCCCCGCCCGTTCCCGGCCAGCCCGTGTGGGCCGAGCTGTTCACCGCCGACGCCGAGCGCGCCCGCGCGTTCTACCCCGCGGTCGTCGGCTGGGGCTGCACCGAGCCGGACCCGCAGCTCGGGGGCTACGCGAACTTCACGATCGACGGGACGCCCGACGGCGGGTGGATCGCCGGCCTCATGGGCCACCCGGGCGACGCCGCCGGCTCCCCGCTCGCCAGCGCCTGGACGGTCTACCTGCACGTCGACGACGTCCACGCGACCGTCGCGCGGGCCCGCGCCGCCGGGGCGCCGGTCATCGTCGAGCCGATGCAGGTGGCCGATCTGGGCTGGTTCGCCCAGGTCGTCGATCCGTCCGGTGCCCCCGTGGGCGCCCGGCAGCCGGGCGCGCACCGCGGGTTCGCGGCCGTGCGGGTGCCGGGCGGTCCGTACTGGCTGGAGCTGCACACGGCCTCGGCGTTCGACCAGACGGTGGCGTTCTACGAGGCGGTCTTCGGGTGGCGCACCGCGCCGCTCGAGGGCGCGCCGTTCCCCTACCGCCGGCTCGTGGACGACGCCGGCGCCGAGCTGGCCGGCGTCATGGACGCCTCCGGCTGGGCCGGTGCGACCTCGACCTGGCAGGTGTACTGGATGGTCGACGACCTCGACGCCGCGGTGGCGGCCGTCGAGGCGGGCGGCGGCACGGTGGTCGACGCCCCGCACGCGACGCCCTACGGACGGCTGGCGACGCTGCGCGACCCGTCCGGGGCCGGCTTCAAGCTCGCGGCGTCGGTAGCCGAGCCGGCCTGAGCGTCGTCCGGCACCGCGGCGAGGCCCGCGCGGGCCGCGGCGGAGTCGGGGAACAGCGCGTCGAACCCGGCGAACAGCGCGTCGCTGAGCCGTGGGGCGAGCAGGTTGAACGCCTCGCCGAGGCGTCCGGCCAGCACGTCCTGGGTGATCGGCCGGTCCTCCAGCGCGCGCAGGATCCGCGCGGCCGCGGCCTCCGGCGTCGAGCCGCGGCCGCGGTAGGCCTCGGTCGGCGCCGTCATCGGCGTCTGCACCAGCGAGACCCGGATGTTGGTGAAGGCGACGTTGTCGGCGAAGGTCTCGCGGCCGGCGATGCGCGCGAAGGTGTCGAGCGCGGCCTTCGAGGCCAGGTAGGCGGAGAACTTCGGCGCCTTGATCTGGACGCCCCACGACACGATGTTGACCACGTGGCCGAAGCGCTGGGCGCGCATCGCCGGGAGCAGGCCGAGCGTGAGCCGGACGGGGCCGAGGTAGTTGATCGCCATCGTGCGCTCGAAGTCGTGCATGCGGTCGGTGCTCAGCGCCAGGCTGCGGCGGATCGAGCGACCCGCGTTGTTGACCAGGTGGTCGACGGCCCCGTGCTCCTCGAGCAGCGTCGCGACGAGGGCGTCGATCGCGGCGGCGTCGGTGAGGTCGACGGCGTGCCAGGTGACGCTGCCGCCCGCGGCGGCGATCTCTCCGGCCACCCGCTCTAGCTCCTCGGCCCGCCGCGCGACCAGCACCACGTGCGCGCCGACGCCGGCCACGGCCCGGGCGGTGGCCTCGCCGATGCCCGAGGACGCGCCGGTCACGACGACGACCCGCCCGCGCAGCGGGCTCGGCAGGCCCAGCGGCCGGGCGACGACGCGTCGGACCGCGGCGGCCGGGCCGGCCAGCAGCGGGGTGGTGCGGGGCAGCGTCACCGGGGCGGTGGCGACGGTGCGCAGGGACGGAAGGCGGAGCGTGGACACCCCTGCAGTCTGCCTCGTCAGGCCGACGGCGCCAGGCGCGTCCACGGGCGGGCGGCCTCGATCTGCGCCGACAGCGAGAGCAGCAGCGGCTCGCCGCCGGTCGGCCCGACCAGCTGCACCGAGAGGGGCAGGCCGTCGACGCCCACGCCCGCAGGGATCGCCGCCGCCGGGTTGCCCGCGACGTTCCACAGGGCCGCGTAGGCGATCATCGGCGCCGCCCGCAGCGCCATCGTCGCGGTGTTGACGCCGAGCAGGCCGCCGTCGAGCTGGCCGACCCGCGGGGGGCGGGTCGCCAGGGTCGGGGTGAGGAGCACGTCGACGTCGTCGAAGACGCGGTTCGCCGCCCGGGCGACGTCCTCGGTGCGGCGCAGCGCCCAGTCGCGCACCCGCGGGGTGACCCAGGAGCCGAGCCGGTAGGTCTGCCGGGTCGTCCGCTCGAGCCGGTCGAAGTGCTCCACCTCGTCGGCCTCGGAGCGGATGCCGGCGAAGAACTGGGGCACGAAGGCCGCCGTCGGGTCGGGGTAGGCGGGATCGATCTCGCGGACGTCGTGGCCCAGGTCGGCGAGCAGGCGCGCGGTGGCGTGCACGGCCTCGACGTCGATCGGGTCGGGCCGGACGCCGGGGGTCACCGGCTTCAGCGTCCAGCCGACCCGCAGGCGTCCCGGCTCGCGCTCGGCGGCCTCGACGAAGGAGCCGACCTCGCCGGCGGCGAAGAGGTCCGACGGCGCGCCACCGCGGATGACGTCGTAGACCAGGGCGGAGTCGCGCACGCTGCGGGCCAGGGGCCCGATGGTGCCGAGCTTCCACCACAGGTGCGGCGCCGGGGCGCCGGTGACGCGGGCGCGCTGCGGCTTGAGGCCGAACAGCCCGCAGCAGGCGCTCGGGATGCGGATCGACCCGCCGCCGTCGCCGCCGATGCCGATCGGGACGAGGCCCGCCGCGACCGCCGCGGCGGTGCCGCCGCTGGAGCCGCCGGGCGTGCGGTCGTCGGCCCACGGGTTGCGGGTGATGCCGTGGGCGCGCGACTCGGTGAAGGGCCACGCGCCGAACTCCGGCATCGCGGTCTTGCCGACGATCACCGCGCCCGCGGCCCGCAGCCGGGCCACGAGCAGCGAGTCGTGGTCGGACGGCGTGCTGTTGCCGCGACCGCCGAAGGTCGTGACGGTGCCCGCGACCGCGAGCTCCTCCTTGATCGCGATCGGCACGCCGGCCAGCGGCCCGGGCTCGAGGCCGGCCGCGATCGCCGCGTCCACGGCCGCCGCCTCCGCTCGCGCCTGCTCGCGCAGCACCACGGTGAAGGCGTTGAGGTGCGCGTCGCGCTGCTCGACCCGCTGCAGCGACGCCTCGAGCACCTCGCTCGCGCTCACCTCCCCCGCGCTCACGGCTGCGGCGATCTGGCTGACTCCGGCGTCCGGGGCGAGGGCGTTCACGGCGTGATCATGACGCACCGGCGGTGAGTTGCGACCTGAGGGAGACCGAGGTGCGACGGCGCGGCCGGCCTGCGGACCTGCCGGAGGACGCGAGGCCGTGCGACCGGCTCGGCGGACGTCTCACCGCTCCGTGACGCGCTCGGTACCTGGATCGGGCCTGCGCGGTGCCCAGCGCGTCACGGAGCGTCGGTTTCCCCGGTCGACCGGGGAAACCGACGCCGCCGACCGCGCCGCACCCGGCATCGAGCCGAGCACCGACCCGTCAGCCCGCCAGCCCCCGGACGACCCGCAGCCCCACCGACATCCGGGCGAGGTCGGCGGCGTCGTCGCCGCAGATCTCCTCCAGGGTGCGCGTGGCGCGACCGATGCGGACGGCGTCGGCGTCCTCCCAGGCCGCGACCCGGGCGGCGGCCGACTCCGAGGCGTCCGTCGTGGCCAGCACCTGCTGGGTGAGGGCCACGTGCACGCCGTGCAGGTCGTCGCGCAGCGCGGCCCGGGCCATCGTCTGCCAGCGGTCCTCGCGGGGCAGCGCGAGCACCCGCTCGCTGAGCGCCGGGATGCCCAGCCGCTCGCCGAGGGTGAAGTGCACGCGGGCCACCTCGTCGGGCTCCAGCCCGAGCCGTCCCGCGACGTCGACGACGCCGAGCACCGCGTAGGCGGGCGGCAGCACGGCCACCCGGGACGCCAGCTCACGCGGGACGCCGAGCCCGACGAGCTCGTCGCGCCGCTCCTGGTAGGCCGCGAGCTCGCGGCCGCCCATCAGGTCGGGCAGCTGCGCCAGCGTCTCCTGCACCGGCCCGGCGAACTGCTCGACGGTCGCGGCGGAGTCCAGCGGCGGACGACGGTGGGTCACCAGCCAGCGCGAGGCCCGCTCGACGAGCGTGCGCATCTCCAGGCGCATGCGGGTCTGCAGCGCCGCGGGGAGCCGGTGGTCCCACGCCGCGATCTCCTCGCGCAGCGGCAGGGACGCGAAGATCTCCCGAGCCACGAAGTTCGCCCGCACGAGCTCGGCCGCCGACGCGCCGGTCTCGGCCGCCAGCCGGGGCCAGTAGGTGAGCCCGGCGACGTTCACCAGGTCGCCGACCACCTGCGTCACGATGATCTCGCGGCGCAGCGGGTGCTCCTCGATCTGCGCGGCGAACCGCTCGCGCATCGCCGTGGGGAAGTACCCGTGCAGGTCGACGGCGAGGTACGGGTCGTCGGGCAGGTCGGACTCCAGCAGCTCCTCGGCGAGCACGATCTTGGTCCACGACATCAGCACCGACAGCTCGGGCACGGTCAGCCCCTCGCCGCGCTCCAGCCGGCGCCGCACCTCGGTGCGCGAGGGCAGCCCCTCGATCTCGCGGTGCAGGACGCCGCGCCGCTCCAGCGTGCGCATCCAGTCCTCGTGGACGTGCAGGAGCGCCGGGGCGTGGGAGGCCGCGTTGGCCAGCGCGAGGTTCTGCTCGTGGTTGTCGCGCAGCACCAGCGCCGCGACCTCGTCGGTCATCTCCGCCAGCAGGGCGTCGCGCTGCTTGACCGTGAGGTCGCCGGCGACGACGACCCGGTCGAGGAGGATCTTGATGTTGACCTCGTGGTCGGAGGTGTCGACGCCCGCGGAGTTGTCGATGAAGTCGGTGTTGATCCGGCCGCCCGAGCCGTCGGCGCCCTGCCGGGCGTACTCGACGCGGCCCGCCTGGGTGAGCCCCAGGTTGCCGCCCTCGCCGACGCACCAGGCCCGCACGTCGCGGCCGTCGACGCGGATCGCGTCGTTGGCCTTGTCGCCGACCTCGGCGTTCGACTCCTCCGAGCCCTTGACGTAGGTGCCGATGCCGCCGTTCCACAGCAGGTCGACGGGCGCCCGCAGGATCGCCCGCATCAGCTCGGCCGGCGTCAGGTGCTCGACGTCGTCCTCGAGGCCGAGCGCGCCGCGCACCTGGGGCGTGATCGGGACGGCCTTGAGCGAGCGGGAGTGGACGCCGCCGCCCGCGGAGATCAGCGACCGGTCGTAGTCCTGCCACGACGAGCGGGGCAGCGCGAAGAGCCGCCGCCGCTCGGCGAGGGAGACCGCCGGGTCGGGGTCGGGGTCGAGGAAGACGTCGCGGTGGTCGAAGGCCGCCACCAGCCGCGTGTGCGGCGAGAGGAGCATGCCGTTGCCGAACACGTCGCCGCTCATGTCGCCGACGCCGACGCAGGTGAAGTCCTCGGCCTGGCAGTCGATGCCGCGCTCGCGGAAGTGCCGCTGCACCGAGACCCACGCGCCGCGGGCGGTGATGCCCATGGCCTTGTGGTCGTACCCGACCGATCCGCCGGACGCGAAGGCGTCGCCCAGCCAGAACCCGTACGAGCGGGCCACCTCGTTGGCGATGTCGGAGAAGGTCGCGGTGCCCTTGTCGGCGGCCACGACGAGGTAGGAGTCGTCGCCGTCGTGACGCACGACGCTGCGCGGCGGCACCGTGACGCCGTCGACGAGGTTGTCGGTGACGTCGAGCAGGCCGCTGATGAACGTGCGGTAGCAGGCGATGCCCTCCGCCAGCCACGCCTCGCGGTCGACGGCCGGGTCGGGCAGCGCCTTGGCGACGAAGCCGCCCTTCGCGCCGACCGGCACGATGACGGTGTTCTTCACCATCTGCGCCTTGACCAGGCCGAGCACCTCGGTGCGGAAGTCGTCGCGCCGGTCCGACCAGCGCAGGCCGCCGCGGGCGACCGCCCCGAAGCGCAGGTGCACGCCCTCCATCCGCGCCGAGTACACGAAGATCTCGAAGCGCGGCCGCGGCTCGGGCAGGTCGGGGATCCGCGCCGACTCCAGCTTCAGGCTCAGGTAGTTCTTCGACAGGCCCTCGGCGTCGGGCTGGTACCAGTTGGTGCGCAGCGTGGCGCGGATCAGCGTCAGGTAGGTGCGCAGGATGCGGTCGTGGTCGAGGCTGGCGACCTCCTCGAGCGCGGCCGTGACGTGCTCGGCGATCTCCTCCTCGGCGTCGGACTCGCGAGCCACCTCCGCGCCGGGGTCGAAGCGCACCTCGAAGAGCCGCACCAGCTGGCGGGTGATCGCGACGTTGGCCAGCAGCGCCGCCTCGATCGTCTCCTGGACGAACGGCGAGTCGCCCTGGCGCAGGTACTTCGCATAGGCCCGCAGCACCGTGGCCTGGCGCCAGTTGAGCCCGGCGGCGAGCACCAGCGCGTTGAAGCCGTCGACCTCCGAGCGGCCCTCCCAGATCGCGCGCAGGGCGTCCTGGACGAGCTCGCGCGCCCGGTCGGGCAGGTCGCCGCCGTAGCGCAGGCCGAACTCGTAGACGTGCGAGGGCCGCGGCAGGCCGGTGAGGCCGTAGGGCCGCTCGTCGACCACCTCGACGCCGAGGCTCGCGAGCATCGGCAGCACCTCGGAGAGCGAGAGCGGCGAGCCGACGCGGTAGACCTTCAGGCGGGCCTCGCCGCGCCCGGCATCCGGCGGCTCGGACAGCGCGAGGTCGATGCCGCCCTCGGCGTCCGTGTCGGCCGGGTCCCCCGGACCGTCGCCGGCCTCGGCGCCGGGGTCGCTGGTCAGCAGCTCCTCGAGCCGCCCGACGTCGACGGCCGCCGTGCGCGGGGCGAAGTCCTCCTTGTAGGCCTCCGGGAAGGCGTCGGCGTAGCGGCGGCCCAGCTCCGCCCCGTGCTCCTCGCCGAACTCGGCGATGACCGCGCCCAGGAAGTCGTCGCGCCAGTTGCGGGAGGCCTCGGCCAGGCGACGCTCGAGGTCGCCGGTGTCGAGGGACAGCGGCTCGGCGCCGGGCGTCAGCCGGACGACGAAGTGCACGCGCGCGGTCGTCGACTCGTTGATCCGGACGGTGAACTCGACCGAGTCGCCGCAAAGCCGGTCGCGCAGGATCTGGCTGAACCGCTCGCGCACCGCGGTGTTGTAGCGGTCGCGGGGCAGGTAGACGAGCGCCGAGACGTAGCGTCCGTAGGCGTCGGTGCGCACGATCACCCGCACGGCCCGGCGCTCGCTGGCGCGCATCGCGGCCAGCGCCATCGGGGTGAGCTCCTCGACCGAGGTGTGGAAGAGCTCGTCGCGCGGATAGGTCTCCAGGGTGTCCATCAGCGCCCGGCCCGCGTAGGAGCGGGGGTCGAAGCCGCTGCGCCGGATGACGTCGGCGGCCCGTTCGCGCAGCAGCGGGATGCGGGTCAGCGACTCCGCGTAGGCGGTGGAGGAGAAGAGCCCGAGGAAGCGCCGCTCTCCGGTGACCGCGCCGTCGACGTCGAAGGTCTTGACGCCGACGTAGTCGAGGTACGCGGGCCGGTGCACGGTGGCCCGGGAGTTGGCCTTGGCCAGCACCAGCAGCGAGCGCTCGCGGGCCTTGGCCCGGACGGCGGCGGGCAGCCGGCCGAAGGAGCCGGACGCGTCGGGCAGCGGGTCGTCGCGCAGGATCCCCAGCCCCGTGCCGGGCACGTGGCGCAGCGTGTCCTCGCCGTCGCCGGCGTCGAGCACGTACTCGCGGTAGCCGAGGAAGGTGAAGTGGTCGTCGGCGAGCCACTCGAGCAGCTCGGCGCCCTGGCGCACCTCCTCGTCCGGCAGCGCCGGCGGGTCGGAGCGCAGCTCCTCGACCACCTCGAGCATCCGGTGCCGCAGCCGCGGCCAGTCCTCGACCGCCTCCCGGACGTCGCGCAGCACGGCCTGGAGCCGCTCCACGAGCGGGGCGACGTCCTCGCCCTCGGGGATCCGGTCGATCTCGACGTGCATCCACGACTCGCGCCGCACCTCGCCGGTCGGCTCCACCGAGCCGTCCTCGACGGGCGCGGCGTGCCGCAGCGCGCCGGTGATGTCGCGGACGACGTCGACGTACGGGTGCACCACCAGGTGCACGTCGCGGCGCTGGCGGCCCAGCTCCATCGTCACGCTGTCGACCAGGAAGGGCATGTCGTCGGTGACCACCTCGACGACGCTGTGCCCGCCGGCCGACCAGCCGTGCTCGGCGATCGTCGGCGTGAGCACGCGCACCCGCGCGGTGCCCTGCGGACGCTGGCCGGCGAGCCGGTAGTGGCTGGCGAAGGCGCCCCACAGGTCGGTCTCGGCGCGACCGGCGAGGTCGTCGACCGCCACGTGCTGGAGGTAGCCGCCGAGCAGCTCCTCGACGTCCTCGTCCGGCGGACCGCCGCTGCCGGTGCCGGCACGGGCCGCCGCCGCGGCACGCTGGACGAGATCGAGCAGCTCGGGATCATGCGTCGCCATTGACACGCCCTCCACGCTAGGGCCCGGCCGCTCGGACGAGCAGCACCGGGGGGTGACCGCGGAGCCGTCGGGGGCGACCCCGAGGCTGCTCAGATCGGACGCGACGCGCCGGATCTGAGCGGATCGACCGAACGATCGATCAGGTCCAGACCACCGTCAGGCGATGGTGGCCGACCGCTCGGAGACGATCCGGGCCACCCGCGGGATGGGCGCGCTGGCGCCGGTGCGCAGCAGGGCGCGCCACCGGGCGCGGCTGTAGGCGGCGGGCTCGGTGGCCTGCACGAACTCGTGAAGGATCCGCGCGAACCGCTGGGGGTGGTCCTTGTGCGGGAAGTGCCCGGCGTCGGCGATCACCTCCACGCGCGCCTTCGGCGCGATCCGGCTCGCGGTGTCGGCGTGCTTGACCGGCAGCACCTGGTCGTCGCGGCCCCAGACCACGCACATCGGCATCGCGTCGGTCAGGTAGGCGCGGTCGGCCATCGTGACGATCTGCCCGCGCCAGTCGACGACGGCCCGCACGACGTGCCGGATCGCCGCCCGGGCCGCGGGGTCGCGGAAGGACTCGACGATGTCGGCGACCTCGTCGAGGTCGCGCAGGTGCTTGGACGGCAGGTGGCTCAGCGCCCGCATCGCGCCGGTGTTGGCCTGCCGGACGCCGGGCAGCGTGAGGACGCCCATGAGCTGGTGGAAGCCGGGCATCGCGATCGCGCGGATCGCCGGCGTGACCTCGGGGCCGAGGCCGCCCGAGGCGACGAGCACGAGCCGCTCGGTGCGCTCGGGGTACTGGTAGGCGAACTGCATCGCGACGCCGCCGCCGAAGCTGTGGCCCACGACGGTGACCTTGTCGACGCCCAGCACCGTGAGCAGGTCGCGCATCCCGTTGGCGTAGCCGCCGAGCGTGTAGTCGGCGCGCGGCTTGTCGGACACGCCGTGGCCGAGCAGGTCGGGGGCGATGACGGTGTAGCGCTGCGCCAGCGTGTCGATCACCGGCGTCCAGGTCGTGTGGTCGCAGCCGAGCCCGTGCAGGAGCAGCAGCACGGGGCCGCTGCCGACCTTGACGAAGGCCCGCCGGTGTCCGTGCAGCGTGACGTGCTGGACCTCGTGCGACTCGGTCACGGGAGCTCCTTCGACGGTTCGGGGAGGGGTGCGCGCCCGGTGCGCAGGCGAGGGCGCGGACCGCCATTGAAGCCCGGATCCCCCATGGATGCTGGGATTCGGGCCACTCTTGACCTTTCGGGCGGGGCCTGCGGCCCGACCGGACTAGGGTCGTCGGCGTGACGCGCGACGAGGGCCCGCGCGCCCGGGCGGCCCGCACGCTGCTGCGCTCCACCGGCGCGCTCAGCACCGAGGCCACGGCGCGGATGGACGCCGAGTTCCCGTGGTTCCGGCAGCTGAGCGCCGAGGAGCGCTCGTGGGTGGCGATGATCGTCCAGGCGGGCGTGCGCGGCTTCGTCGAGTGGTACGCCGACGACGCGCCGGTGCCCGAGCTCGGCGCGTCGCCCCTGGCCGCGAGCGTGTTCGGCGTCGCCCCGCGGGCCCTGGCCGGGGCGATCACCCTGCAGCAGACGGTCGCGCTGGTGAAGGCCTCGATCGAGGTGGTGGAGTCGAACGTCGACGCCCTGCTCGACGCCGAGGCCGCCGACGACGTCCGGGGCGCGGTCGCCCGCTACGCCCGGGAGGTCGCCTTCGCGACCGCCGAGGTGTACGCGCGGGCCGCGGAGGTGCGCGGCGCGTGGGACGCCCGCCTCGAGGCGCTGGTCGTCGACGGCGTCCTGCGCGGCGAGGCCGACGAGGCCGTCCTCGGTCGGGCCAGCGCGCTCGGCTGGACCGCCCAGGAGGAGGTCCTGGCGGTCATCGGGGCGATCCCCCGCACGCGCCCCGAGGCCGAGGTCTTCGACGACGTCCACCGGGTCGCGCGGCTCGCCCGCGCCGACGTCCTGTGCGCCGCCCAGGGCGAGCGGCTCGTCGTCCTGCTGGGCGGCGCGCCCGATCCCGAGCGGGCCGTCCAGGCTGTCGAGCCGCTCTTCGGCCCCGGCCCCGTGGTGGTCGGCCCCACCGCGGCGGGCCTGGCCGCCGCCCACCTCTCCGCCCGCGACGCGCTCGCCGGCCTGCGCGCCGCACCCGGCTGGCCGGAGGCGCCGCGCCCGGTGCACGCCGACGACCTGCTGCCCGAGCGGGTGCTGGCCGGCGACGACGCCGCGCGCCGCCACCTGGTCGAGCAGGTCCACCTGCCGCTGCTGCGCTCCCGCGGGGTGCTCGCCGACACCCTGGCCGCGTGGTTCGCCGCCGGCGCGTCCGTCGAGCGGACGGGGCGGGCGCTGTTCGTGCACGCGAACACCGTCCGCTACCGGCTGCGCCAGATCGCCGACCTCACCGGCCTCGACCCCGCCGACCCGCGCGAGAGCCTGACGCTGCGCATCGCCCTCGCCGTCGGCCGCCAGGCCGGGCCCGTCGCCGACGACGCCCCGCCCCCCGCCGACGACGCGGCCGACCGCTTGTAACGCGGAGTCCCGTGAACCTCCCACCAGTCAGGAGTGGTGGTCAGTTGACGGGACTCCGCGTTACATGCCCAGCGCGCCCTCGGGCACCCCGCCGACGACGCCGGCGCATCTTTGTAGGAACCCCACAAAGACCACCCGGCAACTTCGTGTGCGCCGACGCAGCGCGGCGGTCCGGACGCCGGGCAGAGTGAGGTCCGTGCTCGTCATCGTCGCCCCGGGTCAGGGCGCCCAGTCGCCCGGCTTCCTCGTCCCCTGGCTCGAGGACCCCGTCTTCGCCGCCCGCCTGGAGTGGCTCTCGACGGTGGCCGGCCTCGACCTCGCCCACCACGGCACGCGCAGCGACGCCGAGACCATCCGCGACACCCGGGTCGCCCAGCCCCTGCTGGTCGCCAGCGGGCTCGTCGCCGCTCTGGGCCTGTTCCCGCACCCGGCCGACGCGTTCTCGATGATCGGGGCCGTGGCGGGGCACAGCGTCGGCGAGCTGACCGCGGCGGCCGGCGCGCGGGCGATCACCGCCGAGCAGGCGATGGTGCTCGTCCGCGAGCGCGGACGGCTGATGGCCGACGCCGCGGCGGCGACCCCCACCGGCATGACCGCGCTGCTCGGCGGCGAGCGTGACGACGTCCTGGCCGCGCTCGCGCGTCACGGCCTGACGGCCGCCAACGACAACGGCCCCGGCCAGGTGGTGGCCGCCGGCACCCTCGAGCAGCTGGCCGCGCTCAAGGCCGACCCGCCGGCGAAGGCGCGGCTGATGCCGCTGGCCGTCGCGGGCGCCTTCCACACCGCGCACATGGCCCCGGCCGTCGGCGAGCTCGGCCGCCTCGCGCGCGCCGTGTCGACCCACGACCCCCGCACCCGGGTGATCTCCAACCGCGACGGCCGCGTCGTCCACGACGGGCGCGAGGTGCTCGACCGGATCGTCGGCCAGATCGCCCATCCCGTCCGCTGGGACCTCTGCCTGGAGACGATGGCCGACCTCGGCGTCACCGGGCTGCTCGAGATGCCGCCCGCCGGCACCCTCGCCGGCATCGCCAAGCGCGCCCTGCCCGGGGTGGAGACCTTCGCGCTCAAGACCCCCGACCAGCTCGACGCCGCCCGCGCGTTCTGCGAGCGGCACGGCGAGGCCTCCGACCTGCAGCACAGCCCGACGTGGCGCCTGGTCGTCGCACCCGCCAAGGGCACGTTCCGGCTCGACGCCGAGGCAGCCGAGCTGGCGGTGCTCGCCGCCGGCGCGGCGGTCGGCGCCGTCCGCAGCCTGCGCGACGAGATCCCGGTGCGCGCCGCGCACGGCGGCCAGGTCGTCGAGTGGCTCGTCGAGGACGGCGACCCGGTCGCCCCCGGCCAGCCGCTGCTGCGCCTGCACCCCCTCGACGGGGACGCCGCCTGATGGCCGACTCGCCGCGGCACGCCCGCCTCTCGGGGCTCGGCGCCTACCGCCCCTCGGTCGTGGTGCCCAACAGCGCGATCGTCGGGCGCATCGACTCCAGCGACGAGTGGGTGCAGCAGCGCTCGGGCATCCGCGAGCGCCGCTGGTCGGCGCCGGAGGAGACGGTGCGGCACATGGCGGTCGAGGCCGGCCGTCAGGCCCTCGAGCGCGCTGGACTGGAGCCCGCGCAGATCGACTGCGTCATCGTCGCGACGGTCAGCCACTTCCAGCAGCTGCCGGCGCTGGCCACCCTGGTCGCCCACGACCTCGGCACCGAGCAGCCCGCGGCCTTCGACATCTCCGCGGCGTGCGCCGGCTTCTGCCACGGCGTCGCGCTCGCGGCCGACCTGGTGCGCGGCGGCAGCAGCCGCCACGTGCTCGTCATCGGCGTCGAGCGGCTCTCCGAGTTCACCGACCCCGACGACCGCGGCACCGCCTTCATCTTCGCCGACGGCGCGGGCGCCGCGGTGGTCTCGCCGAGCGACGTCCCCGCCATCGGCCCGGTCGTGTGGGGCTCTGACGGCTCGCAGGCCGACCTCATCGCGCAGCGCGAGGACTGGCGCGACGTCGTCGCCTCCGACGAGCCCCGCATGCCCTACCTGACGATGCAGGGCAGCGCCGTGTTCCGCTGGGCCTCGTTCGCCATGGCGAAGGTCGGGCTCGAGGCCCTCGAGCGCGCCGGCATCGGCGTCGACGAGCTCGACTGCTTCGTGCCCCACCAGGCCAACAACCGCATCACCGACGCGATGGCGCGGGCGATGCACCTGCCCGAGCGCGTGCGGATCGCCCGTGACGTCGTCGAGCAGGGCAACACCTCCGCCGCCTCGATCCCCCTCGCCCTCGACCGCATGTACGCCGACGGCGACGCCGCCCCCGGCGATCGGGCGCTGCTCATCGCCTTCGGCTCCGGCCTCGCGTACGCCGCGCAGGTCGTCGTCCTGCCCTGATCCCCCGCCCCGGCGACCGCCGGGACGGCCGAGCCCACCGCTCCACCCACCACGAAGGAAGAGGCCCATGCCCACCACCGAAGAGATCCGCACCTCCCTCGCCGAGATCGTCAACGAGGTCGCCGACGTCGACGTCGAGCTCGTGCAGCTGGAGAAGTCGTTCGTCGAGGACCTCGAGGTCGACTCGCTGTCGATGGTCGAGGTCGTCGTCGCGGCCGAGGAGCGCTTCGGCGTCACCATCCCCGACGACGAGGTCAAGAACCTCAAGACCGTCGGCGACGCCGTCGGCTACATCGAGCGCGCCTCGGCCTGAGCCGCCCCCGGCAGGCCGGCGGATCAGCGCGCCGGCAGGCCAGCAGGAACCCCGCACCACCACCCGCAGCAGGAGAGGTACTCGCCATGGCACGCACCCGCGTGGTCGTCACCGGTCTCGGAGCCACCAGCCCCCTGGGCGGTGACGTCGCGAGCACCTGGGAGGGCATGCTCGCCGGACGCTCGGGCGTCCGCCACCTCGACGAGGAGTGGGCGGCCGACCTGCCGGTGCGGATCGCCGGACGCGCGGCGGTCGATCCCGCCACCGTGCTCGAGCGGGTCCGGGCCCGTCGCCTGGACCGCTCGAGCCAGCTCGCCCTCGTCGCGGCCACGGAGGCCTGGGCCGACGCCGGCCTCGGCTCCGGCACCGAGGCGGTCGAGGCCGGCACGATCGACGGCGACCGTCTCGGGGTCGCCGTCGCCTCCGGCATCGGCGGCGTCACCACGCTGCTGGAGAACTACGACGCGCTGCTGCAGAAGGGCCCACGTCGGGTCTCGCCGCTCGCCGTGCCGATGCTGATGCCGAACGCGCCGGCGGCGACCATCAGCCTCCACCTGGGCGCCCGCGCCGGCGCCGTCACCACCGTCTCGGCGTGCGCGTCGGGCAACGAGAGCATCGCCACCGCCGTCGACCTGATCCGGCTCGGCCGGGCCGACGTCGTCGTCGCCGGCGGCACCGAGGCCGCCATCCATCCGCTGCCGATGGCCGCCTTCGCCAACATGATGGCGCTGTCGAAGAACCCCGGCGACCCGGCGACGGTCTCGCGACCGTGGGACACCGGACGCGACGGCTTCGTGCTCGGCGAGGGCGCCGGCGTGCTGGTGCTGGAGTCCGAGGAGCACGCGCTGGCCCGCGGCGCGCGGATCTACGCCGAGGTGCTCGGGGCCGGCGTCACGAGCGACGCCCACGACATCGCCCAGCCCGACCCCGCCGGCCGCGGCGGCGCCCGCGCGATCCTGCGCGCGCTGGCCGAGGCCGACGTCGATCCCTCCGCGATCGCCCACGTCAACGCCCACGCCACCTCGACGCCGCAGGGCGACGTCGCGGAGTCGCTCATGCTCCACGCCACGTTGGGCGCCCACGTGCACGACGTCGTGGTCACCTCGACGAAGTCGATGACCGGGCACCTGCTCGGCGGCGCGGGCGCGCTCGAGGCGGTCGCGACCGTGCTGGCGGTGCACCACCGGGTCAGCCCGCCGACGATCAACCTCGACGAGCAGGACCCCGCGGTCGACCTCGACATCGCGGTGAAGACCCGCGACCTGCCCCTCGGCGACATCGCCGCCCTCAACAACTCCTTCGGCTTCGGCGGCGCCAACGTGGCCGTCGTCGTCGGCAGCCGCTGACCCGCCCCGGAGGTCCCCCATGACGCTCACCGCCGATCCCGCTCCCGCGACCAGCGCCGGAGCCGCGGCCGCCAAGCCCGCGCGACACGACGACCCCCGCCACCCCCGGCACCGGCTGGCGGCGCTGCTCGACCCCGGCAGCCTCGAGCTGATCAGCCCCGACGACGACTCCGGCATGATCGCCGCCGTCGGCACGGTCCGCGGCTCCCGCGTCGTCGCCTTCTGCTCCGACCCCACGGTCATGGGCGGCGCGATGGGCGACGTCGGCTGCCGGGTCGTCGTCGACGCCTACCACCGCGCGCTCACCGACCGGGTGCCGATCGTCGGCCTGTGGCACTCCGGCGGCGCCCGGCTCGCCGAGGGCGTGCTCAGCCTCCACGCGGTCGGGCGCATCTTCCAGGTCATGACGCAGGCCTCCGGCGTCGTCCCGCAGATCTCGGTCGTGCTCGGACCCGCGGCCGGCGGCGCCGCCTACGGCCCCGCGCTCACCGACGTCGTGATCCTCGGTCCCGAGGGCCGGATCTTCG
Organism: Nocardioides sp. TRM66260-LWL; assembly: GCF_020075545.1. GTDB lineage: Bacteria > Actinomycetota > Actinomycetes > Propionibacteriales > Nocardioidaceae > Nocardioides. The sequence goes on along the minus strand of NZ_JAIQZK010000001.1, from coordinate 4,346 downwards.
TCACCGGGCCGGACGTCGTGCGCTCGGTGACGGGCGAGGACGTCGACATGCTCCGGCTCGGCGGCCCGGAGCCCCACGGTCGTCGCTCGGGCGTGGTGCACGTCGTCACCGACACCGAGGCCGAGGCGCTCGAGCGCGCCCGCACCGTCGCCGACCTGCTCGGCGCGCAGGGCGCGCTGCGCCTCGACGACGTCGAGGACCTCGATCTCGAGGCGCTGCTGCCGGCCTCCCGCAAGCGGGCCTACGACGTCCACCCCCTCGTCGAGCGGCTCCTCGACGAGGGCAGCACGCAGGAGCTCCACGCCCGCTGGGCGCCGAACGTGGTGACCGCGCTCGGCCGCCTCGGGGGCCGCACGGTCGGCGTCGTGGCGAACAACCCGCTGCGGCTCGGCGGCTGCCTGGACTCCCTCAGCGCGGAGAAGGCGTCGCGGTTCGTCCGCATGTGCGACGCGTTCGGCGTGCCGCTCGTGGTGGTCGTCGACGTGCCGGGCTACCTGCCCGGCGTCGGCCAGGAGTGGGACGGCGTGGTGCGCCGCGGCGCGAAGCTCCTCCATGCCTTCGGCGAGTGCGTCGTCCCGCGGGTCACGCTGGTGACCCGCAAGACCTACGGCGGCGCCTACATCGCCATGAACGCCCGCTCGCTCGGCGCGACGCGGGTGCTGGCCTGGCCGGGCGCCGAGGTCGCGGTGATGGGCGCCGTGGCGGCGGTGCGGATCCTGCACCGCCGTCGGCTCGCCGAGGTCGCGCCCGACCTGCGCGCGCAGGTCGAGCTCGACCTGGCCGCCGAGCACGAGCGCATCGCGGGCGGGGTGGAGAAGGCGGTGGAGATCGGCGTCGTCGACGAGATCGTCGCGCCCGACCGCACGCGCCGCCGGGTGGCCGAGTCGCTGCTCGAGGCCGTGCAGAGCGCCGGCGTCCAGCGCGGACGCCACGGGAACATCCCCCTCTGAGCCCCCGGGGAGCGTTCAGCTCTCAGATCCCTCTCATCGTCGCGAGGTGAGATGGGCGTGACCCCGCTCTCATCCTGGCGTTGGATGGGAGCGATCACCCCTTTGGAGGCTCCCATGTCCGTCAGCTCCGTCGCTGGACTCCTCGCGGCCGGCTCGCTCCTCTTCGGCCTCGGCGCCCCTGCCGCGGCACCGGCCAAGGCCAGCGGCCCGTACCCGATGGCGAAGTACGCCTCGACCAGCGCCGAGGACGGCCGGCTCAGGAGCGGCTGCGGCTTCTACGCCTACACCTACCGGGTGAAGCCCCCCACGGAGATCTGGGGCCTCGAGACCACCCTCGTCGACCCGCGGGGCAAGGTGATCGCCTCCGGCGCCTACCTCAGCGGCAGCAACCCCACGACCGACCGCGTCGCCTTCCGCTTCTGCCGCAACACCACCGTGCCCGGCCGGTTCAAGATCCGGGCGAAGTTCTCCTACAAGAGCGGGCCCGGCGAGAACGCCACCGACGGCTCGGCGCGCACGTCCACGTTCTACCTGCGCTGAGCCCCGGCGAGGCGACGCCGGCGAGCCCGGCCCCGGAACGACGACGGCCCGGATCCTGATCGGATCCGGGCCGTCGCGCTGTCGCGGGCGAGCAGGAGGAGGTCAGACGACCTGGTGCAGCCAGCGCACCGGCGCGCCCTCACCGGCGTGACGGAAGGTCTCGAGCTCGTCGTCCCACGGCTTGCCGAGCAGGCGGTCGATCTCGAGCAGGACGGTCGTCTCGCCCAGCGCCGCCTTCACCACGGCCGCCTTGAGCCGGTCCTCGGGGATCATGAGGTCGCCGTGGAGGCCGGTGACGGCGTGGAACACGCCGAGGTCCGGGGTGTAGGAGTAGCGGGAGCCCTCCGTGCCGGAGGTCGCCTCCTCGGTCACCTCGAAGCGCAGCTGCTTCCACCCGCGGAGCGCCGAGGTGATCTTCGCGGCGGCGCCGACCTCGCCGGTCCACGAGAGCTCGGCGCGGTACGTGCCGGACTGCGCCGGCTGCGGCGTCCAGTCCAGGCTCACGGCAGAGCCGAGCACACCGCCGACGGCCCACTCGAGATGCGGGCACAGCGCCGACGGAGCTGAGTGCACGTAGAAGACACCCCTCGTCATCGGACGGGCGGCAGAGCGTGCGGTCACGGTGAGCCTCCTTCAACTACGGCGCGAGCTACGCCTTCCCCAGCGGTCTCGTGCCGTCATCGCGGATCACCGAATGACAGGTATGGAAGTTGTGCGCCCATTGTGACCCATGGGGCGCATGAGCACCAGCCTTCGGGCCGGGCCGTCGTCCGCGACCCGTCACGAGAGCGCGAGCACCGTCGAGAGGACCTCCTCGGCGATCCCCAGCCCGCCCAAGTGGCTCTCCCCGTCGATCACGGTGAGGGTCGCGTCGGGCAGCCGGTCGACCACGTGGCGTCCGTGTCGCAGCGGGACGATGTGGTCCTGGTCGCCGTGCCACCAGCGCACCGGCACCCGGACGTCCTCGAGGGCGAAGCCCCAGGGCCGGGCGAAGAGGACGAGGTCGTTCAGCGGGGCGAGGGTCTGGAAGCGACTGCCGTTGAGCAGGTCGTCGAGGAACATCGCCTTGAACTCGGGCCGAGCGAGCAGCGCCTTGTCGCCGGCGGGCTGCACCGCGGCATAGAGGTCGAGGGCCGAGCCGGCGAGGGGACGCACCAGCCGGATGGCCTGGGTGAGCGTGATGCCGAGGGGCACGCGCGCGAGGTCGAGCAGCGGCGCGAGCCGCACGGCGAGCTGGATCGGCCCGCCTTCGACGGCATCCGGGCCGGCCGTGGGGGCGACGCCGCCCAGGACGCCGACGCCCCGGACACGCCCGGGCAGCGCCGCGGCGGCCGCCAGGACGTACGGACCGCCGCCGGAGAGCCCGACGAGACGGACGTCGTCGATGGCGAGCGCCGCGAGCAGGAGCTCGAGGTCCTCGGCCCAGTCGCGGACGTCCGGGTAGAGGTGCGGCGAGGACGAGCCGATGCCCGGACGGTCGACGCCGATGATCCGCATGCCCTCGCGCTCGGCGAAGGAGCGCGCCTCGAAGGGGATCTGCCGGCGTGCGCCGGGCGTGCCGTGCATCCAGACCACCGCCGGCCCCCTCGGGGCGCCGTACTCGGCGAAGCTCAGGCGACGACCGTCACGGACTGCGACGCTGCCCTCGAGGGCGGGACGCTCCACGCTCACCATGGCGCGCAGTCTCGCACCGTCACCGCAGTGGAGTGGCCCGGCTCACTCCGCGGTACGACGCTCCAGGTCCGCCGCCCGCTCCGACGCGTCGGTGAGGTCCTCGGCGTCGATCGCCTGGGTGCGGTGGAACCAGGTCAGCGCCTCCTCGAGGCGACCGGCCGCCTCGAGCGTGTCGGCGTACGCGTAGCGCAGTCGGACGACCCACGACGAGCGGCTCTTCGAGGTCAACGGAGCGAGCTCGAGGGTGCGCAGCGCGGCGTCGAGCTGCCCGAGGTCGCGACGCGCGCCGGCCTCGACGATCGTCATCTCGGCCTTCGCCTCCGGCACGAAGTTCACCACCGACGGGCTCTTGGCCAGCTTGATCGCCTGCTCCGGCTGACCGAGTGCACGGTGGCAGTCGGCCATGATCGGCAGGTACGCGGTCGCACCGTTCATCCGCTTGGCCGCCCGCAGATCGGCCAGCGCCTCGGCGTAGTGACCCGCCGCGTAGGCCGCCTCGCCGACGGCCTCCCGGACGACCGCGAGGCGGGACGCGCGCGCCCGCGCCGCGAGCGTGTGTCGGTAGGCCGTCTCCGGGTCGGAGTCGATCAGCTGACCGGCCGCCACCAGGTGCCGCGCGATGCGCTGCGCGAGCTTCTCCGGCAGGCCCTTCAGCTGCGCCGAGATCGCGCGATCGAGCTCCTTGCCGGTGATCTCCTCCGGCAGCGGCGGACCGTCGTAGACAGCCTGGTCGACGCGCTCGCGACGGGGCTCGGCGTCACGCTGGCCGCGCGGACCGCGCCCGCCGGCGTCCCGGCCGGGTCCTCCCGGCCGCGCACCGCCACGACCGCCGCCCCCGCGGGTGCCGCCGTCGCGACGCTCCTCGAAGGGACGCTTGTCGGCGCGCTCCGAGCGCGGTCCTCCCGGCTTGCCCCCGCTGCGGCCGCGCTCCGGTCGGTCGCCACCCCGGGGGGCGTCCCCCGAGCGGCCACGACCACCACCGGCCGGACGTCCGGCTCCGGGACGATCGGGGCGACCTCCTGACGGCCTGCCACCTCGTGCTCGATCGTTCTCCGCCATCTGTCCTGCTCCTCAGCTCGCCCGTGGGGCGATGGTGCCTGAAAACAGGTTCAGGGGCCACCCTGTGGGTGGCCCCTGAACCATTCAAATGATTGTCCGGCGGCGTCCTACTCTCCCACAACC